>NZ_JAOCKJ010000004.1 GCF_029844725.1 Pantoea sp. GD03673 | reverse complement strand
TTAATTGGAAAGCCCTGACTTGACAGTCAGGGCTTTTTCCATTGCAGCCGATTTAACCCCGCAAAAGACCCGCGTTGATTCTTTTCGAGCACCGGGATCATTTAACGATCGCTGATCAGTTCGATACAAACCCTGCTATCGATCCTGCTCTTACTGCGTGTGTCTGCAGTCGTAGCAGCAGACCCCGATACGGTCTGCCGCTGTCAACGTCAGGTGCGCCACGGCTGTTCAGCTGTCCACTCACTCAGAAAATCGATAAAAGCCCGCACTCGCTGGCTCACGCCAATATCGCTGTAATAAACTGCATTAAAAGGCATCTCGACAGGCAGACGTTGATCGGCCAGCACTTCCACCAGTTTTCCCTCCGCTACCTCACGATCGATCATATAGTCTGACAGACAGGCAATACCATTGCCGGTAAGACAGAGCTGCTTAATCGTCTCTCCGCTATTAGAAGAGATAGCCCAGTCGATGTCATAAAGTTCGCCGCTTTCACGCGAAACGGGCCAGCGATTGAGTCGCGGAGAATCATCAAAACCAAGACAGTGATGGTTATCCAGATCGGCCACCTTCCGCGGGACCCCATGCTCCCGAAGATAAGCCGGTGAAGCCACAACCCTGCGAAAGCTGTTGAACAGCAATCTGGCGCGTAGCGTCGAGTCTGTCAGATTGCCGGCACGAATAGCGATGTCCACTTTCCGCTCAATCAGGTTGATAAAACTCTCTGAGGAGATTAACGAAAGAGTTACTCCGGGATAGCGCTGACGAAAGGGCTTAACCATCGGCATCAGCAAATGCAGGATAACCGGTGTGGCAGCATCAACGCGCAGTAATCCTTTAGGCTCCTGTAAACTTTCGATTAAATCACTTTCTGCAGTAGTCATCTCCTGCAAAAAACGTTGAACATGGCGGAAATAGCGTTCGCCCTCCTGCGTAAGCGCCAGCTGTCGTGTCGTACGGGTCAGCAGGGCAATACCCAGCTTGTTCTCCAGTTTTTTTATGGCCCTGCTGACGGCAGAGTTAGCCATCTGCAATTGCTCAGCAGCGCGACTGAAACTTCCGCTCTCGACTACACTGACAAACACTTTGAGTTCGTCAGAAGATGCCTTCATTTTTCCTCCCTGCCGTTACGTAGTCATTTAACGCATATATGAACGATAATACCGCCATAACCAGTATAGGAGCCCTCAGCAATGACACTGCTGATCTGCCTCGTTAAGCTTAACGCGCTTTAAGGGACTGCTTTATTCTGGAAAAGGGGGATGAATTCTGACATTCACCTGCATCCATTGAAACCCCGGTCTAAAATCCCTATAACAGAAAAGTGTTAACTGTATTTTGAATCATCAGCCAGGCGGGAAAGTGCGCAAAAAAACGTATGCAATGCGATATGTAGCAGGACAACCAGTGGAACAGATCTTTCCACCTGGCGCGATGCTCCATCTCGGTCAGGCACTGCCACCCGGCGCACCGTTGCCCGCGCATCCAAACCTTAAGGTTCTGGTCTGGAACATCTTCAAGCAACAGCGTGCAGACTGGATGTCAGTACTGGAAGGATTTGGTAAGGATGCGCATCTGGTGTTACTGCAGGAAGCGCAGACCACGCCTGAACTGGTGCAGTTTGCCACCAGTAATTACCTGGCTGCCGATCAGGTGCCCGCCTTTGTGCTGCCTCAGCACCCCTCAGGGGTGATGACACTCGCTTCTGCACACCCGGTCTATTGTTGCCCGTTACGCGAGCGAGAACCTCTGCTGAGGCTGTCAAAATCGGCGCTGGTCACAGCCTATCCTCTGCCCGCAGGTGAAATGCTGATGGTCGTCAACATCCATGCAGTTAACTTCAGCCTGGGTGTCGACGTCTACAGTAAACAGCTGGGGCCCATCGGGGAGCAGATCATGCATCATCAGGGGCCGGTAATCATGGCGGGGGATTTTAATGCCTGGAGCCGTCAGCGCATCAACGCGCTCTACCGGTTTGCACAGCGGATGAAGCTGGAAGAGGTGATGTTTACTGCCGATCACCGCCGCAAAGCATTTGGTCGCCCGCTGGACTTCGTCTTCTATCGCGATCTCAGGGTGAGTGAGGCATCTGTACTGGTGACACGCGCTTCCGACCATAACCCCTTACTGGTGGAATTCAGTTCAGGAGGCTAATGCAGCCATTAAGTCTGTCGATAGCAGGGGAGAGAAGTCCGGGAGAGGCGTAACGGCGGCAGAAAAAGCAGCAGGCGAATAAAAGAAAAAGGCTGACAAATGTCAGCCTTTTCAACGTATCAGGTATCAGGTGTTGCGTTATTATTCACAAACAGCGTTAAGTTATCGCCGGGTTGAATATCTTTCGCACTGTCCAGCACACTGTTCCAGCGCATCACGTCTTTGATATTGACGCCGTGATGACGGGCAATACTGTCAAGAGAATCACCCTTACGAACACGATAGGTGATGCTGTTGCCGTTATCAGCCAGTCGGGTGCCGTTCGACCCAATGGTCAGGGTCTGACCCGGTCGGATATCAGCACCGCGCAGGTTGTTTTCCTGCTTCAGTGTCGAAACGCTAACGCCAAGTTTAGCAGCGATACCCGAGAGCGTATCACCCCGTCGCACTTTGTACCCGCCACTCGCACTGGCTTTCGCAAGCTGCACAGGCTGTACCGCTGCGATGTCGCCGGAGGCCAGCGAGTTACGCAGTTTCGCGACGTTCGACTTCGGCACCATGATGTAATGCGGGCCGTTTGGCGCTGTTGCACCGCCTTTATAACCGGTATTGAAGCTCTTCAGTTTCGTGAGCGACATACCCGCCATTTCGGCAGCCTGCGTCAACTGTATCTGCTGACCCACTTCCACTCGCGCCAGGGCACGACTTTCATTCGGTGTCGGCAGTTTGATACCGTAACGCTTGTTATTTTTGAGCAGTTCACTCAGTGCTAACATTTTAGGCACATACACGGTCGTTTCGCGTGGCAGCGATAAATGCCAGAAGTCAGTCGGCTTACCGCGCGCCTTATTCTGCTTAATCGCTTTGAGCACACGTCCTTCACCACTGTTGTAGGCAGCGACGGTTAATAACCAGTCACCGTCAAACATGGTGTTAAGACGCTGCATCATGTCCAGCGCAACTTTCGTGGATGCGACCACATCACGTCGCCCATCGTAATACTGGTTTTGTTTTAAACCATAGTTTCGACCTGTTGCAGCAACAATCTGCCAGATACCAGCGGCATTGGCGGATGAGGTTGCGCGGGGGTCAAAAGCGCTCTCCACTATGGGTAGCAGTACCAGTTCCATCGGCATTTTACGTTTCTGTATCTGCTCGACTATCCAGTACATGTACGGCTCTGCCCGTAATGTTACATCGTGGAGATAGCTCTTATTTTTTAAAAATTTACTTTTTTGTTCGCGGATTGCCGGGTTTTCCGGAATCCCCATCTTCAACTCGTCACTAATGAAACTCCAGAGATCTGCGTCTGCTGCGAGGCCAGTTCCATCTTCCTGCCATCGCGGCGACAAAAACTCGTCTCCGTACTTTCCATTTTCACCTTGACCAGCTGAAGACAGACTCTGTGCATGCTGTTCGGGGATATTGGCATCGTTCCTGGACGCCTGACATCCTACCAGCAAGACTGAGGCGAGTAAGATCGCTTTAGCCTTCATGTGTGTGTCAATAGTTCGCTTAAAAGACGAGCAACTATACGTGACGACTTTTCACAACACAACCCGAAAAATCAAAAAGCGTCTTTCTTCTCGCGTAGAACAGCAAATGTATGCCATACCGGTTCATCAGTAATGTTAACGTTTAATGCCCTTTGTAAATTAATATCTTGCGTGCGCAGAAATAAATTAATTGACCGTTCGTGCGCCAGTTTTGTGGGCAGACTAATGCCATTTTCGGCACGTAAGTCCTTAATTTTCTGATATTCGGCCGTTATTTGCGGGTCATGGGGCAGAATAGCCGCAGCAAACTTCAGATTGGATAAAGTATATTCATGCGCGCAGCAGACCAGGGTCTCACCCGGAAGCTGGTTAAGCTTTTGAAAGGAATCATACATCTGCTCAGCTGTGCCTTCAAAAAGGCGTCCGCAGCCACCAGAAAAGAGGGTGTCGCCACAGAAAATATAAGGTGAGCTGTAATATGAGATATGTCCTAAAGTGTGACCAGGGGTATGAATGACGTTGAAAGTCAGGCCCAGCACGGTGACTTTATCGCCTTCGCTGACCAGCGTTGTGGCCCCTTTAGCCGCTGTTTCCTGGGGGCCAAACACCTCAAGATGGGGAAAATGCTCACACAGTGTTTTCACGCCGCCCGTATGGTCGTTATGGTGGTGAGTCAACAGAATAGCGACCGGCTGCCAGCCGTTGGACGCCATTTTTTCTAATACTGGCTGAGCTTCACCGGGATCGACGATCAGGCACTTACCCTCATCATTCGTCAGCGTCCAGATGTAGTTGTCCTGCAACGCAGGAATACTGGTAAGATTCATCATCACCTCTCGCAGGTCGTAGGAAAAGGAAGAGCGTAAAGCATGAAGCCCGCTAAATCACGCCAGGTTCTGAACGCACCGCTGTCCTGGCGCACTATGCCGTGGGGAGAATATTTCCGCGACGCGCTAACGCAGCAGCTTCAGCCTTACCTCGGAAAGCTTTATGGCTTTCATATGCTTAAGCTTGGCAACCTCAGCGCAGAAATCAACACCGAAAACTGTGCTATTTCACATCAGGTCAATGTGGGCAGTGAAGGTGAGCTGCTACAGGTGCGGGCGGACCCGATGCAGTTGCCGTTTGAGTCGAAGTCGATTGATGCCTGTCTGCTGGCCCATACGCTCGCGTGGAGTCAGGATCCTCACCGGGTATTACGTGAAGTCGACAGAGTATTGATTGACGATGGCTGGATGATTATCAGCGGCTTCAATCCCTTCAGCCTGCTCGGCGTGAGTAAAATGGTGCCAGGATTGACCCGAAAAGCACCGTGGAGCGGACGGATGTTTAGCCAGATGCGGTTACTCGACTGGCTGGGACTGCTGAATTACGAGGTGGTCTATCGCACCCGATTTCAGGTGCTGCCGTGGCATCAGCAGGGCGGAAAACTGATCAGCGCCCACTTACCGGCGCTGGGCTGTCTGAATATCGTGGTGGCGCGCAAGCGAACCTTCCCGCTGCTGCCAACCCGGGCAAAAAAGAGCCTGAGCACCAGCAAGATCCGTCAGACGGTCAACGCCACGCGTCAGTTCCGGCAGGCAGAGGATCAGGACTCGGCTTTATAACCGATATCCTCAAAGGCAGGCTTTTCCGCCGCGCTGCGGGCCAGGACATCGCAGCGCTCGTTTTCAGGATGTCCGGCGTGGCCTTTAACCCACTCCCACTGAATCTTGTGGGTGCTGAGGGCTAAGTCGAGACGCTGCCAGAGATCGACATTCTTCACTGGCTTTTTATCGGCCGTTTTCCAGCCACGCTTTTTCCAGTTATGGATCCAGCTGGTAATACCCTGACGCACATACTGGCTATCGGTACTGAGTACCACATCGCACGGCTGGGTCAGCGCTTCAAGCGAGACAATCGCCGCCATCAGCTCCATCCGGTTATTGGTGGTAAGACGATAGCCCGCGCTGAAAGTTTTCTCATGCTGACCGTAGCGTAAAATTGCTCCGTAACCGCCGGGACCGGGATTTCCAAGGCAGGAACCATCGGTGAATATCTCTACCTGTTTGCGCATCTCTGGTAGACTTCCTTCTGACAAAAACGCCAAGTCTGACATAAAACGGGTCTTATGAGCACTGCAAATAACCGCCAGATCGTTCTCGATACTGAAACCACCGGCATGAACATGATCGGGGTACATTATGAGGGGCACCGCATCATTGAGATTGGTGCGGTAGAGGTGATCAACCGTCGCCTGACCGGCAACAATTTCCATATGTATCTCAAGCCTGATCGTCTGGTCGATCCCGAAGCCTTTGGCGTCCACGGCATTGCGGATGAGTTTCTGGCCGACAAGCCTGCGTTCAGCGACATCGCCGGGGAGTTTCTCGACTACATTCGCGGTGCTGAGTTAGTGATCCATAACGCGCCGTTTGATATCGGCTTTATGGACTACGAGTTTTCAAAGCTGAACCGCGGCATTGAGAAAACCGAAACCTTCTGCAAAATTACCGACAGCCTGGCGCTGGCACGTCGAATGTTTCCCGGCAAGCGCAACAGCCTTGATGCACTTTGCTCGCGTTATGAAATAGACAACACCAAGCGTACCCTGCACGGCGCACTGCTCGATGCCGAGATTCTGGCCGAAGTCTTCCTGACGATGACCGGCGGGCAGACGTCACTCTCCTTTTTATCGGAAAGCGAAAGCGCCCGACAGGCGCAGGGTGAGAGCATTCAGCGCATCGTGCGTCCCGCCTCTGCACTGCGGGTGGTCACGGCCAGTGACGAGGAAGTGGTTGCCCATGAATCCCGTCTGGATCTGGTGATGAAAAAGGGTGGCAGCTGCCTGTGGCGCGGCTGAATGGCGTGATTTTGTTGAGGAAATCAGCGGTAAGCTGAAAAAAACAGCAAACGAATTGTTCGTTCTGAAAAAGCGTTGACGCCATAACAGGCTGCCATTACTATGCGCCTCGTTCCCGACGGGGAACAAAGCGCGGAGCGGTAGTTCAGTTGGTTAGAATACCTGCCTGTCACGCAGGGGGTCGCGGGTTCGAGCCCCGTCCGTTCCGCCAATCTCTTTAAAAAAGCCGATTCAGTAATGAATCGGCTTTTTGCTGTCTGCTATTCAGCTGCGGCTTGCTTCTTCTGCGCCATTCCTTTGCCATGCCAGCGGGCAACATCCTCCGCCTCGCGATCTTCACGGGCGATAAAGCGATAGCAGCCTGCCGCCAGACCGGCACCAATAAACCAGCTGAAGTTCGCCACCTGATGCAGTGATGGGATAAAGCTAATCACCAGGCAAATCGCCACCGACGGTAGCAGCGCGGCAATCGCTTTAGGGTTAAAGCCGCCGCGATACCAGTAACGGCCTGCTGGCGTATCGTTAAACAGGTCGTCGACCGAGATACGTCCGCGTTTTATCAGATAGAAATCGGTCAGCAGGATCCCGAACAGCGGCCCGATAAACGATCCCAGCACATCCAGGGTGTAGTGAATCAGCTCAGGCGACTGGAACAGGTTCCACGGCGTTAACAGCACCGAGCCAACGGCGGCGATCATCCCGCCGGTGCGGAAGCTGATTTTCTGCGGTGAACAGTTGGAGAAGTCAAAAGCGGGTGAAACGAAATTCGCCACAATATTGATGCCGATAGTGGCGGTGATCATCGTCAGCAGGCCAATCGCGACCGCCAGATCGTTGCCGACCATGCTCACGGTTTCAATCGGATCGGTAATCATTTTGCCAAACAGCGACTGAGTGCCTGACACAATCACCACGGTTACCACGGAGAACAGCAGGAAGTTAAACGGCAGGCCCCAGCGGTTGCCGCGACGAATCTCTGACATGTTTTTGCCGTAGCGTGAAAAGTCACCGAAGTTCAGCAACGGTCCGGAGAAGTAGGAGACCACCAGCGCCGTCGCCGTAATCATCTGCCACGTTTGCTCGCCTACGGTAAGTGATTTGCTGGCAAGGGTGAAGGAGATGCCATCAAAGCCGGTCTTGTATACAATCCAGCCCGCCAGCGCCACCATGACCACATAGACTGCCGGACCGGCAACGTCGATAAAGCGTTTAATGGCGTTCATCCCATGCCAGAACACCATCGCCTGCAGTAACCACATAATGCCGAAGCAGCACCAGCCCAGCAGCGACAGGCCCAGCCAGTGCGGCACGGTCATTGAGGTCAGCGAAGGCGCAAACTTCAGCAGCACCAGCATCAGGGCATTCGCCGCCAGATAGGTCTGGATACCATACCAGGCGAACGCGATCAGTCCACGGATCACCGCGGGAATGTTCGCACCAAACACGCCAAACGCCTGACGGCAGATGACGGCGTAAGGCACACCCGCCATCTGGCTTGGTTTTGCCACCAGATTTGCACAAATCTGCACGATGCAGATTCCGGCCAGCAGGCAGAGCAGCACCTGCCAGCTGGCTAATCCCAGCGTAAAGAAGCTGGCCGCTACCACGTAGCCGCCCATGCTGTGCACATCGGACATCCAGAAGGAAAAAATGTTGTACCACGACCAGTTCTGATCGCGTGTCGGTGCCAGGTCGTCGTTACAGAGCCGTGGGCTGTAACGGGTACTGGCTTCAGAGGCCGTGCTGGCCACCGTTGTTTGATTTGGCATGAAACCTGCTCCTCTACCCAAGAGTGAAATGAATAAATCTGGTAAATCGGTATTGCAGGATCCAGGCCAGATCTGTTTTCTTGTATACAATATTTACTTTTCACGTATACGATATGTGGCACACAGTGAGCGACCGGAGCAGGTAATGACGCGTAAAACAGGCCAGCGAGACGCCTCCAGGCTGCAGGATAAGGATGAAAGCATTTACCAGGCGTTAATGAACGCTATTGTTGAGCACCAGCTGCCGCCGGGCAGCAAATTGCCGGAAGAGGCCCTTTCCGGGGTCTTTGGCGTGAGCCGCACCGGTATCCGTAAAGTGCTGCAGCGCCTCGCGGCGGTGCAGATGGTGACCCTGACGCCCAAACGTGGTGCGCAGGTCGCCACACCCGGCGTTGAAGAAGCGCGGGACATCTTCTCAACCCGCAGTTTAATGGAGTGCGCCAATCTGCCAGCGGTGCTGGCACATCTGCAGTCGCCGCATCTGGTGGCGCTGGAGCAGCTCATCGCACAGGAGAACCAGGCGCTTACCGCGCATGATGGCCCGGCAGCCATCCGGCTCTCTGCGGCGTTTCATATTCAATTGCAGGCCATCTCCGGTAATCAGGTGCTCACTGGCATGGTGACCAGCCTGACACAGCGATCATCGCTGGTGATTGCCGCTTATGGCGCGCCCTGGCAGCGAGGCTGCCGCTGTGACGATCACGCCAGTTTGCTGACGTTACTGCGCGCGCGCGCACTGGACCCGCTGGTCCAGGCGCTGCAGCATCACTTTGAGCACATCGTTTCCAGCCTGCACTTTGAGCGCAGCGGGGAAACCCTGCCCGATTTTTCACGACTCTTTGCCGCAGGCTCTGGAGCTAACGTATGAGCCTGATTCAGGTCATTAACCCCAACACCAGCCTAATGATGACCGAAACCATCGGTCAGGCCGCACGAGCGGTTGCCGCACCGGGCACCGAAATTCTGGCTGTTTCGCCGTCTCAGGGGGTGCCTTCCATTGAAGGGCACTTTGATGAGGCGATCGCGGCCATCGGTGTCCTGGAGCAGATCAAACTCGGCAGGGACCGTGGCGTCAGCGGCCACGTTATTGCCTGCTTTGGCGATCCGGGCTTACTGGCGGCGCGTGAGCTGGCCAGCGGGCCGGTGATTGGTATTGCGGAAGCCGCGATGCATACCGCCACGCTGCTGGCGACGCGTTTTTCGATTGTCACTACGCTGCCGCGTACGCTGGTGATTGCCCGTCACCTGCTGCAGCAGTATGGCTTTACCCACCACTGTGCCGCCCTGCACGCTATCGATCTGCCGGTGCTGGCGCTGGAAGATGGCAGCGGACTGGCGCAGGAGAAAGTGCGGGAGCGCTGTATCCAGGCCAAACGGGAAGATGGCAGCGGGGCGATTGTGCTCGGCTGCGGCGGGATGGCGACGCTGGCCGCCTCACTGACGCAGGAGCTGGGCCTGCCGGTGATCGACGGCGTCAGTGCGGCGGTCAAAATGGTGGAATCGCTGGTGGCGCTTGGCTTCGGCACCAGCAAACACGGTGATCTGGCCTGGCCTTTGCAGAAACCTCTCTCAGGTGCGTTTGAGCATCTAAACTAACGGAACTTTCCCGAATCAAAACAGGTAGAGTGATGACTGACGCTGCAGAGAAGAAAGAGTACAACTTTAATAAAAACTATCCGCGCGATTTAATCGGCTATGGAGCCCATCCGCCGCACGCCGCCTGGCCCAACAACGCCCGTGTGGCGGTGCAGTTTGTTCTGAACTACGAAGAGGGAGCAGAAAACAGCGTGCTGCACGGCGATGCGGGCTCAGAGCAGTTTCTCTCCGATATCATCGGTGCCGCCAGTTATGCCGACCGTCACATGTCGATGGAGTCACTGTATGAGTACGGCTCCCGCGCCGGTTTCTGGCGCATCCACAATGAGTTCCAGAAGCGCGGTCTGCCGCTGACCGTTTTTGGCGTGGCGATGGCGCTGGCGCGTCACCCGGAAATCGTCGGGGCGATCAAACAGGCGGACTACGATGTGGTCAGCCACGGCTGGCGCTGGATCCACTATCAGGGCATGGATGCGAAGACAGAGCGTCAGCATATGCAGCAGGCGGTCGATGTGCTGGTGGATCTGTTTGGTAAAGCGCCAACCGGCTGGTACACCGGACGCGACAGCCCGAATACCCGTCGGCTGGTGGTGGAGCAGGGTGGTTTCAGCTATGACAGCGACTACTACGGCGACGATCTGCCTTTCTGGACCCAGGTCACCTGTCAGGATGGGACAGTGAAACCGCACCTGATTATCCCCTACACGCTGGAGTGCAACGACATGCGCTTCGCCTCGCCGCAGGGATTCAACACCGCCGAACAGTTCTTCACCTATCTGCGCGACACGTTCGATGTGCTGTACGAAGAGGGGGAGCGTGCGCCGAAGATGATGTCAGTCGGCATGCATTGCCGTCTGCTGGGTCGCCCCGGCAAATTCCGCGCACTACAGAACTTCCTCGATCACATCCAGCAGTATGACGATGTCTGGATCTGCACCCGTCAGCAGATCGCTGACCACTGGATCAACACGCACCCGGCACCGTAAGCCGGTTCCGGCGCTTGCCCTGCGTTGATCGGGCGAAGCGCCGGACGGGTATCAGCTCATCAGACTGACCTGCGCTGCCACGATGCACCAGCCGTGGGGCATTCGCACCCATGTCTGTTGCTGACGGCCAATTTTGTCGCTGCTGGCGCGGGTAAATTCGGTGCTGCAGACCGCATAATCCTCGCCGAAGGTGGTAATCACGGTGTTGCGCAGCGTCCGGTTCAGCCCGGCTGACGGACGTGCGGCACGGAAGGCCCGAATCTCCTCAATGCCATACAGATTCTCACCTGCGCCAAGGCGCACGGTGCGCGGGTCGTGCCAGAACAGGGCATCCAGTTCGGCCACATCATTGCTGACCAGCGCCTGCTCGTAGCGATAAAACTGCGCCGTCACCTCGGTGAGCACGTGCGGTAAATTAATCTCTCTGTTCATCAGGCTCCTGCCATCGTGATCTGCGGCATGGTGATGCCGCGTTGTTCCAGTGCCCAGGCGGCACGTAAAACCGCCTCTTCGTTAAACGGACGGGCGATAAGCTGTAAGCCAATTGGCAGACCACTTTTGGTCGCCAGCGGTACGGTACAGACCGGTAATCCCAGGAACGATATGGGCTGCGTCAGCATCCCCATGCTCGCTTTGGCGGGCAGTGACTCACCCTGAATTGTCAGCGTCTGCTGACCAATAGCGATCGCACTGCAGGGCGTTGCCGGGGCAATCAGCACATCGAACCGATCAAACAGCGGTAACACCTGCTGCTGAAAATGGCGACGGAAGCGCTGTGCCTGCACATACCAGGCCCCTGGCATCATGGCACCGGCCAGCAGACGCTCACGTGAGTTCGGTTCAAACTGCTCAGGCACCTGGCGCAGGGCGGGCAGATAATGATTACCGCCTTCTGCAGCCGTCATAATAAACGCCGCCGAGCGTGCCAGCTCCGCTTCCGGCATCAGCACCTCTTCCTGCGCATTCAGCGCGGCCGCAACCACCGCGACGGCCGCACGGGCATCCTCATCGCACCAGCGGGCAAAAAAACCGCCCAGCACGCCGCAGCGTAATCCCTCGCTGCCCTGTGATAGCCCCGACAGCGTCGCGGCCAGCGGACGATCGGCCTGAAACGCATCGGCACGATCAGCTCCCTGCAACTGGTCATAAACCAGCGCCAGGTCTTCAACCCGCCGGGCCAGCGGGCCGATATGGTCAAGGCTGGCGACAAACGGATGGCTGCCGCTGCGTGACAGACGGCCAAAAGTGGGCTTGAGGCCGAAAATACCGCACAGCGACGCGGGCACCCGGATCGAGCCATTGGTGTCAGTGCCGAGCGAAAAGTGGACCAGGCCGGCGGCCACTGCGGCGGCCGAACCGCCTGACGAGCCACCCGCCACACGGCTTAAATCGCGCGGATTGTGCGTTGCACCATAGTGGCTGTTTTCGGTGGTAAAGCCATACGCATAGGCATCCATATTCAGCATGCCCGACAGCAGCGCACCAGCGTGACGCAGTTTATCGACCGCAAACGCATCTGCCTCTGCCGCAGGGCGATCGCTGAACAGGCTGGCACCTGCCAGTGTGCTGTGACCCGCCACATCAAACAGATTTTTCACGGCATAAGGGATGCCCGCCAGCGGTGGCAGGGTTTCGCCGCGCTGACGCTGTGCATCAATGGCGCTGGCCTCTTTCAGCATGCGTGGCCCGGTGACTTCCGTCCAGGCGTTCAGCGCCGGATTGTGCTGTTCAACCGCCTGCAGCGTGCTCTTTGCCACCTCCAGCGCGCTGATCTCGCCCTTTTGAATCGCCTGTTGCAGCGTCTGAATTGAAACGTCACCTAATCTCATGCCTGATACACTCCTGCCACTTCCAGCCGATCATCCAGCGGGAATGCCATCAGCGGCGCAGCCATCTCCGCAATGCGCGACAGCTGGATCAGCAGTTCAGCGCGGCGGGCCTCATCCAGTTCCAGTTGCAGGATCTGCTCCATATGGCCGATGTAGCTGGCCCAGTCGTGTTGATTCATGATTCGCTCCTGTTAAAAACCGGCGGCGCTGCCGTTACTGCGTGGATCGCTTGCGCCTTCAAACATGCCGTTGCTGTGGCGCACAATCGCGCCTGCATGGCCCACGGATTCGCTGAAGTCCGGCAGCCGTTCCACCTCATGCCCCCACAGACGCAGCATCAACACCGTTTCGTCGTCAAACCGGCCTTCCAGTTTCAGTGAGTCGGACGATTGCCCCCAGGTGCGGCCGAGCAGCCAGCGCGGCGCACTGACCGCCTGCTGTAACGGCAGGCCCTGAATCACATGGCGGGTAAAAATTGCGGCCTGCGTCTGCGGCTGCCCATCGCCGCCCATCGCGCCATAGACCATCGTACGGCCATCTTTCAGCCGCGCGGCGGCGGGATTCAGGGTATGAAACGGCTGCTTGCCGGGTGCCAGCGCCAGCAAATGGTCAGGGTCCAGTCTGAACGCAGCGCCCCGATTCTGCCAGGTAATGCCCGTGCCGGGCAGCACCACGCCGCTGCCAAACTCGTGATAGATGCTCTGAATGAAGGAGACGGCCAGACCGCTGCTGTCCATTACGCCCATCCAGACCGTATCACCCGGCCCGCGCCCGTTGCCCCAGGCTGCGGCCTCGCCATCGACGATCTGGCTGGCGAGCGTATCGAGGTGATCGCTATCCAGCAGCGCCTGCACATCTTCGGTGACGTGACGCGGATCGGTGATGTGCTGGTCGCGCAGCGCAAAGGCTTTTTTGGTGGCCTCAACAATGCGGTGTACGGTCTGCGCGTCGTCAGCGCCCGCCATCTCCAGACGATCGGTGATGCCCAGGATCGCCAGCGACACCACGCCCTGAGTCGGCGGAGCGATATTCCAGATGTCGCCCTCGCGATGAGACAGATGCAGCGGTATCGTGCGACGGGCGCGATGCTGCTGCAGATCGGCCAGCGTCACCGGCATGCCCAGCGTGGCCATCTCATCAGCCATATGGTGCGCCAGCGGGCCGCGATAAAAACTGTCGAGCCCCTCTTCAGTAAGCTGACTCAAGGTGTTCGCCAGTGCGGGCTGGGTAAAACGGCTGCCCGGCTGCGGCACATCGCCGTCAGGCATAAAGGTGGCGCTGAAGCCGGGCTGATGCTGCAACTCACTGCGGAACGTCGCGGTAGCGGCGGCCTGTGAAGCGGTCACCGGGATCCCGTCGGCGGCATAGCGAATGGCATCGCGCAGCAGACGGGCCAGCGGCAGCGGGGGTGTGCCCAGCTCTGCGGAGAGCGTCAGTGCCTCCTGCCAGCCGCTGACGGTTCCGGCCACGGTCAGCGCTGCTTTGGGGCCGCGATGTGGGATCTTCGGGTGATCGGCGTAAAAATCGCGGTGAGCCAGCGAACCGGCCGCGCCGCTGGCGTCGATAGCAACAGGATCGCCGCCGGGCGGCAGAATCAGCCAGAAACCATCGCCGCCCAGTCCGTTCATGTGCGGGTAGACCACGGCGATGGTCGCCGCCGCCGCCACCATCGCGTCAATCGCGTTACCGCCATCACGCAGCACCGCGAGCGCACTTTCACTCGCCAGATGGTGCGGCGTCACCGCCATCCCCTGCGGGGCCATATTGCTTTGAATCATTTTCTTCTCGTTATCCGGGTGACAGAACCCTTTACAAAGCAAGAGCTGTTCCAGTTTTCAGACTGCGCTGACAATGTGGCGGTTAACCTGGCGTAAATTGTGCTAGCTTCTGCTGAAACAAAAGTTACAGGACGCGTTATGAAACAGCTTGATGAACGACTCAGAAGTCACTATCCCCAGCTCTCGCCCCAGGAGCAGCGCATTGCCGACTTCGTGTTTGACCATTTTGACGATCTGATCAGCTACAACAGCGCCGAACTGGCGCGGCTCAGTGGTGTGTCGAAAGCCACGGTCAGTCGGTTGTTTAAGCGTCTGGGCTACGAAAAGTACAAGGATATGCGTGATGAGTTACGCATCCTGCGCCAGAGCGGTATGCCGCTGACCGATAACCGTGATGCCGTCCAGGGCAATACGCTGCTGGCGCGCCACTACAAGCAGGAGATGGCTAACCTGACGCAGTGGGTGAACAGCCTGGATGCCCGGCACTTCAATGAAGTGATTCAGCAGCTGGCGCAGGCTAAGCGCGTCTTTATCATCGGTATGCGCAACGCCTATCCGGTGGCGCTGCATCTGCGACAGCAGCTGGTGCAGGCGCGTTCGCAGGTGCATATCCTGCCGCAGCCCGGCCAGACGCTGGCTGAGGAGCTGGTGGATATGACGCCTGAGGATATGGTAATCGTGATGGCGTTTCGTCGCCGTCCGCGCATCATTCGCCCGCTGATGCAGCAGATGCAGGCTGCCGGTATCCCGCTGCTGGCGCTGTGTGAGCCGCAGGCGCAGACGGTGATTTCGCTGGCCCGCTGGCAGCTCTGTACGCCGCTCGACAGCGTTTCCGCCTTTGACAGTTACAGTGCAGCCATGAGCCTGGTGAACCTGATTGCCAATGCCCTGCTGCATGAAATGCTGGCACAGGGACGTCAGCGAATTCACCAGATCGCCGACCTTTATCAGCAGTTTGACGAGCTGGAGCACCGTTAACAGGCACCATTTTGGTGCTTTGCCCCATTTCAGAACACCTCTTCTCCGGCGTAGTCACCCCGATTACGCCCGATTTATGCTGAACTCTCTGCCGCTTAACCCTTTTTTTGTTAACGCCCGGATTGGCACATTAGTTGCAGATTGCATGTCAAAGAATCTTTTGTTTCACGTTAATCTCACCGGGGTGCATAATGAAAAAAGTTTTAATGGCGGTTGCGACGGCGGCATTACTGATGGCTCAGGCGGGAAGCGCGCTGGCCGATCAACTGCAGGACATCCAGAAGCGCGGCGTTATCCGTATCGCCGTGCCGCAGGATTTCCCGCCGTTTGGCTCGGTCGGTACTGACCTGCAGCCGCAGGGTTATGACATCGACACGGCAAAATATCTGGCAAAGCAGATGAAACTTAAGTTGCAGCTGGTGCCGGTCAGCAGTGCCAACCGCGTGCCTTATCTGCAAACCGATAAGGTCGATCTCGTCATCTCCAGCATGGGTAAAAATGCTGAACGCGAAAAAGTGATCGACTTTACCCGTGCCTACGCGCCGTTCTTCCTGGGCGTATTCGGTCCGAAGGGCGATGAGATCAAAGCGGCATCTGCCCTGAGCGGTAAGTCGATTGGCGTCACGCGCGGTGCGGTAGAAGATATGGTGCTCAGCGAAGTGGCACCGAAAGATGCGCAGGTTAAACGCTACGAAGATAACAACACCACCTTGTCTGCGTATCTCTCGGGTCAGGTGCAGTATGTGGCGACCGGCAACCTGGTGGTCGCCGCGATTGCGCGACAGAATCCGGCCAAAGCGCCCGTTGCGCAGTTTATGCTGAAAGATTCTCCCTGCTATATCGGCCTGAAGAAAGATCAGCCTGCGCTGAAAGCGAAAGTGAATGAGCTGATTGAGCAGGGCATCAAAGATGGCACCCTGAATAAACTGTCCGAAGAGTGGCTGAAAGCGCCGCTGCCCGCCAGCCTTGGCGTCTGAGGACGGATTCATGACCGGGCAACTGAACTTTCCCGCCCTGTGGCCTTACTGGCCGGAGCTGCTCTCCGGCCTGTGGGTCACCATCCAGCTGACGGTGCTGGCAACCACAGGCGGTGTGGCGATCGGCATTGCAGGCGCAGCGCTGCGCAGCGGTAAACCCAGCTGGATAAGCCGCCTGTGGGGCATCTATGTTGAGCTGATCCGCAATACGCCGTTTGTGGTGCAACTGTTCTTTATCGTTTTCGGTCTGCCCGCTCTGGGGCTGAAACTTACCGCTGGCGAGGCCGCCCTGCTGGCGATGCTGATCAACCTCGGGGCTTACAGCACTGAGATTATCCGCGCCGGGATTCAGGTGACGCCAAAAGGGCAGTGGGAAGCGGGACGGGTGCTGGGGTTAACCCGCAGCCAGACGTTTCTGCGGGTAGTGCTGCCGCCTGCGCTGCAGCGCATTTATCCGGCGCTGGTCAGTCAGTGCATCATCGTGATGCTGGGGTCGTCAGTGGTGTCGCAGGTCTCCTACGAGGAGCTGACCTTCGCCGCTAACCTGATCCAGTCACGCACCTTCCTGAGTTTTGAGGTCTATCTGGTGACCACGCTGATCTATCTGGCGTTGTCGATTGCGATGCGCCATCTGCTGCTGGCGATTGGCCGTAAATGGTTTGGAGTGCAGCCATCATGATGACGACCTTTACCGACTGGGACATCCTGCGCAACCTGCTGCTGGCGGCGCGCTGGACCCTGTTACTGTCGCTGGTGGCCTTTGTTGGCGGAACGCTGGTCACGCTGCCGCTGCTGTTTATGCGTCTGCTGCAGCGTAAGTGGCTCACGCGTGCAATACGGGGTTATACCGCGCTGTTTCAGGGCACGCCGCTGCTGATGCAGCTGTTCCTGGCGTTTTTTGGCGTCGGCCTGTTCGGCATTGATGTTGCCCCCTGGACCGCCGCCTCGCTGGCGCTGACCTTCTACACCAGCGCCTTTCTGGTGGATATCTGGTACGGCAGCATCCGCGCGCTGCCGAAAGGGCAGTGGGAAGCGTCGCGCTGCCTGGGCCTGACTTTTGGTCAGACGCTGTGGCGGGTGGTGGCTCCGCAGGCAATCCGCATCGGTATTGCGCCGACAGTGGGATTTGCCGTGCAGGTCATCAAGGGCACTGCGCTGGCGTCGATTATCGGTTTTATCGAGCTGACGAAAGCGGGCACCATTCTGAACAACGTGACCTATCAGCCGTTTAAAGTCTTTGGGCTGGTAGCGCTGGGCTACTTCCTGATGTGTTATCCGCTGTCTCGCTACAGCCAGTATCTGGAGAAAAAATTCAATGCCGCTCATCACCATTAATCAGGTGCAAAAATATTACGGCGACAACCATGTGTTGAAAGGCGTGGATCTGGATATCGACATGGGCGAGGTGATCTCCATCATCGGCCGCAGTGGATCGGGTAAAAGCACGCTGCTGCGCTGCATGAACGGACTGGAAGGCTATCAGGAAGGCAGCATTAAGCTCGGTGGGATGACCATTACCGATCGCGACTCGCAGGCGCGTGAAATCAGCCGCTCGGTGGGGATGGTGTTTCAGAACTTCAACCTGTTCCCGCACATGACGGCGCTGGAGAACGTGATGCTGGCACCGCGCCGAGTGCTGAAAAAAAGCGACGCCGAGTGCCGGGCGCTGGCGGCGCAGATGCTGGAGAAGGTCGGGCTGGGCGAACGCCTTAACTACTATCCTGCCAGCCTCTCCGGCGGTCAGCAGCAGCGTGTGGCGATCGCCCGTGCGCTGGCGATGACGCCGAAAGTCTTACTCTGTGATGAGATCACCTCCGCGCTCGATCCTGAACTGGTGGGCGAAGTGCTCAAAGTTCTGGAGCAGCTGGCGGCAGAGGGCATGACCCTGATCCTCGTCACGCATGAAATGAACTTCGCCCGTGACGTGGGCGATCGTGTGGTCTTTATGCATCAGGGGCGCGTCTGGGAGCAGGGCGACAGTAAAACGCTGTTCGCACAGCCGCAGTCGCCAGAGCTGAAGCAGTTTATCTCTTCGGTTCGTCTCTAATTCAATGGTCTGACAGGCACAAAATGTCACGGCCCAGGGCCAGAATGGCAAACACAACGGCCTGCCAGACGTTATAAAAGGAAAAGATGATGGATATTACGCACTACCCGCAACTGAATCCGCCACAGCGTCTGCTGATGGGGCCGGGGCCAATCAACGCCGATCCACGGGTGCTGCGCGCCATGTCGAGCCAGCTGCTGGGTCAGTACGATCCTGCGATGACCCACTACATGAATGAAGTGATGGCGCTTTATCGCGGCGTGTTCCGCACAGAGAACCGCTGGACGCTGCTGGTTGATGGCACGTCACGTGCCGGTATCGAATCTATTCTGCTGTCGTCTATCCGCCCCGGTGACAAAGTGCTGGTGCCGGTGTTTGGCCGCTTCGGGCATCTGCTGTGCGAAATTGCCCGCCGCTGTCGTGCAGACGTTCATACCATTAACGTGCCGTGGGGCGAGGTCTTTACCCCCGACCAGATTGAAGATGCGATCAAAAAAGTCCGACCGCGCCTGCTGCTGACGGTGCAGGGCGACACCTCGACCACCATGCTGCAGCCGCTTGAGCAGCTGGGGGCGATCTGCAAACAGTATGGCGTGCTGTTCTACACCGATGCCACCGCGTCGCTGGCGGGTAACGCACTGGAAACGGATGCATGGGGGCTGGATGCGGTGTCAGCGGGCATGCAGAAATGCCTGGGCGGCCCATCGGGCACGTCGCCGATCACCCTGAGCGCAGAGATGGAAGCGGTGATCCGCAAACGCAAATGCGTGGAGCAGGGGATCCGCACCGAAGCGCATCAGGATGGCGAAGAGGAGATGATCTACTCCAACTATTTTGATCTCGGCATGATCATGGATTACTGGGGCCCGGAGCGGCTCAACCATCACACCGAAGCCACGAGTGCGCTGTTTGGTGCGCGTGAATGCGCCCGGCTGATCCTGCAGGAGGGGCTGGACAACGGCATCGCCCGTCACAAACTGCACGGTGAAGCGATGCTGAAAGGCATTCAGGGGATGGGACTGGAAACCTTCGGCGATCTCAAAAACAAAATGAACAACGTGCTGGGCGTGATGATCCCGTCAGGGGTTAATGGCGATCAGGTGCGCAAGCTGATGCTGGAAGATTTCGGCATTGAAATTGGCACCTCGTTTGGCCCGCTGCATGGCAAAGTGTGGCGCATCGGCACGATGGGTTATAACGCCCGTAAAGATTGCGTGTTGCAGACGCTATCAGCGCTGGAAACGGTACTGACTTACGTCGGCCATCGCACGCCGCAGGGCGCGGGCGCGCAGGCCGCCTGGGATCACTACGGGAGCCAGGCATGATGATGAGCGCCAGCGAAGCCCAGGTCGCGGCACAGCGCGTGATGGCACGCTGCGACGCGCTGGCCGCGATCAGCGAAACGGGCGAGGGGCTGACCCGCGTCTACCTCTCGCCAGAACATCTGCGCGCCAACGCCTGCGTCGGTGAGTGGATGCAGGCGGCGGGCATGCGGGTGTGGCAGGATGCGGTTGGCAATATCTGTGGGCGCTACGAGGCAGCAGAAGCCGGTGCGCCCGCGCTGTTGCTCGGCTCGCATCTTGATACGGTGCGCAACGCCGGTCGCTACGACGGGATGCTGGGCGTGCTCAGCGCCATTGAAACCGTGCAGTGGCTTAACGAACATCAGTGTCGCCTGCCGCTGGCGATTGAAGTGATTGGCTTCGGCGACGAAGAGGGCACCCGTTTTGGCATTACGCTGCTTGGCAGCCGTGGCATTACCGGCAGCTGGCCGCAAAGCTGGGTGACCCATCCTGATGGCAACGGCATTACCGTGGCGCAGGCGATGGCCGATGTTGGTCTCGACAGCGAGGCGATCCAGACGGCGGCGCGGCGGGTTGAGGATATCGTCGGGTATCTTGAGCTGCACATTGAGCAGGGCCCCTGTCTGGAGCAGGCAGATCTGGCGCTGGGTGTGGTCACGGCGATTAACGGTGCGCGCCGCCTCAACTGCCGTTTTACCGGCGAAGCGGGGCATGCGGGAACGGTGCCGATGACTCACCGCAAAGATGCACTGGCTGCTGCCGCTGAATGGATGGTCTTTATCGAGCAGACCACCCGTGAGCAGGACCCGCAGCTGGTCGCCACCGTCGGTACGCTTAACTGTGCGCCGGGTGCGGTGAATGTGATTCCAGGCGAGGTTTCGCTGTCGCTGGATGTGCGCGGTCCGCTGGACACGCCGCTGGAGACGCTGCTCTCCAGCCTGTTAACCCAGGCGGAGGCGATAGCGCTGCGGCGTGGGCTTCAGTTTGAATCGAACGAATATTATCGCATCGGCGCTACCGCCTGTGACTCCGGGCTGCAACAGGCGCTGAGCCATGCGGTGGAAACGGTGCAGGGCCGCAGCCTGTCACTGCCGAGTGGTGCCGGGCATGACGCCATCGCCATCGCTGAACGCTGGCCGGTCGGCATGTTATTTGTGCGTAACCATCGCGGCATCAGTCACCATCCGGCAGAGTCGGTGGCGGCAAAGGATGTGGCACCTGCTTTGCAGGCCTATTTACAGGCGGTCACGCTGATTGCCGGACGGAGCTGAACATGGAATTAGCCACATTTAATCAGCTGGCGGCTGACGAGGCCCAGGTGGCCATCCGGCACTGTGTGGCGATCCCGCACTGGCAGCAGTCGCTGGTGGCGGCAAGGCCTTTTGCCACCACCGACGCGCTACTGGCCACCGCCGATGCGCTTGCCCGCCAGTGGCAGCAGCCCGATCTTGCGGCAGCCCTGTCGGCGCATCCCCGCATTGGTGAACGCGCCGCTGGTGCAGATAAAGAAGCGACCCTGTCGCGTGGTGAGCAGTCTGCGATGCAGCAGGCCGGTCACGCCCTGCAGCAGGCGATGCAGCAGGGCAATCAGGCGTACGAAGCGCGTTTTGGCCGGGTGTTTCTGATTCGCGCAAAAGGGCGCAGTGGCGAGCAGATGCTGGCAGAGTTGCAGCGTCGGTTGCAGAATAGCGATTCTGCTGAGCAGCAGGAGGCGCTGGATCAGCTGCGCGAAATTACCCTGTTACGCCTTAAGGAGACGATGCAATGAGTACCGTTACCACCCATATTCTGGACACCGCGCTGGGCAAACCCGCCAGCGGCGTGGCGATTTCACTGGAGCAGAACAGCCCGGAAGGCTGGTTTCCCGTTTCACAGGGTCAAACGGACAGCGACGGGCGTCTGAAAGATCTGACGCCAGAGCCGCTGACGCCGGGCCATTACCGTTTAACCGCAGAAATTGGCGACTATTTTGCCGTCGCTGGCCGGGATGCGCTCTACGTCAGTGCGCAGATTGATTTTATGATTGCCGAGGCGGGCAGCCATTTCCATCTGCCGTTTCTGATTTCGCCCTGGTCCTGGTCAACGTATCGCGGCAGCTAGGGGTAACTGCCGCGCCCGTGATTTACAGCGAAAAACGATCCGCATCCTGCCAGGCCGGGAAACGCTCGCGGTAAGCCTGAAGCGCCTCAAGCGACAGCACGGCATCCAGCCGGGCGCGCTGATGCGGCTCAGCCGCGCTGAGAATGTCACCCTGCGGTGAAATAATCTGGCTGTCGCCGCTGTAGTGATGCTGATTGCCGTCACTGCCGACGCGATTACAGCCAGCCACATAAGCCTGATTTTCAATTGCCCGCGCTAACAGCAGCGCCTGCCAGTGCAGAGCGCGTGGCGCAGGCCAGTTGGCGACATAGAGCGCCAGATCGTAATCGTTGCGGTTGCGCGAGAAGACCGGAAAGCGCAGGTCGTAACAGATCTGCGGCAGAATGCGCCAGCCGCGCCACTCAACCACCTGACGCTGATCACCAGGCAGATAGTGATGATGCTCATCCGCCATGCGGAACAGGTGACGCTTATCATACTGATGCAGCGTGCCGTCCGGTTCGACCAGCAGGAAGCGGTTTACCGCGCCGTTGTCGGTCTGAATAGCCGCGCTTCCGCCGACCAGTGCATCAGTGCGGCGGGCATGCTGATGCAGCCATTCCACCACCTGCGCCTGCGGCAGCGAGCTTTTTGCCGCTTCCATCGCAAAGCCGGTGGTAAACATCTCCGGCAGTACAATCAGATCGCGGCCGGTGAGTCCGTCCAGCTGTGCGTCAAAATGGCGCAGGTTGGCTTCGCCATCCATCCAGCTCAGCGTCTCCTGCAAAACGGTAATTTTTAAAGCTGACATAAGCGCTCCGCGGCGGCATCTAATGTCGCCGGTTGTTTGGCAAAACAGAGACGAATCAGTTTATGCGGGAAAGGATCGGCGCAGAAGACCGACAGTGGAATAGCGGCGACGCCCACTTCGCGTGTCAGCCACTGGCAGAAACTGACATCATCCCGATCGGAGATGGCGCTGTAATCCACCAGCAAAAAGTAGGTGCCCTCGCAGGGAAGGACGTTAAAGCGGCTGCTGCTCAGGGCCGTTGCCAGCCGATCGCGGCGGTCACGATAAAACGCGGGCAGCGCAAGATAGTGTTCCGGATGCTCACGCAGCATATCGGCAATCGCCAGCTGTGCTGGCGTGTTTACCGAGAAGGTAAGGTACTGATGCACCTTGCGCAGTTCAGCGCTGATCGCCGCAGGGGCAATGCAGTAGCCCACTTTCCAGCCGGTCATGTGGAAGGTCTTGCCAAACGACGAGACCGCAATGGCGCGCTGACGCAGTTCCGGATGGGCCAGCACGCTGGCGTGTCCCGCCTCATCGAAGCAGATGTGCTCATAAACTTCGTCGCTCAGCACATAGACCGGCAGCCCGGCAATTGCCTGCCACAGCGCGGCAAAATCCTGCTGCTGCCAGACGGTCGCCGAAGGATTATGCGGCGTATTCAGGATCACCAGCCGGGTTTTGTCACTCAGCAGCTCAGCAAATGCCTGCCAGTCCACCCGGAAGGCGGGCGGCTGCAGCGTAATGCGTTTCATGACGCCGCCTGATAACGTCACCGCAGGCGCATAGCTGTCGTAGCTGGGATCAAAGCAGATGACTTCATCACCCGGCCGCACCAGCGCGGTAATCGCCGCATAGAGCGCTTCGGTTGCGCCCGCCGTCACTGTAACGTCCGTTTCCACATCAGGACGATAGTCATACAGCCGGGCGGTCTTCTCTGCAATTGCCTCACGTAACGGCAGCGCACCGGTCATCGGGGCATACTGGTTCGCGCCCTGGCTGACGTGATACGCCAGCCGCTGCTGCAGATAGTCCGGGCCGCTAAAATCGGGAAAGCCCTGCGAGAGATTAATGGCGTTGTGCTGCTGTGCCAGCGCACTCATCTGGCTGAAAATCGTGGTGCCGAGTAAAGGAAGCTTACTCTCGGGGATCAGGTTGTGCTGCGTCATGGTGTCAGGCCTTAAGCGCGAAGATTGATGCGGTGTCACCCGGTGTTTGTGCCACTATAAACAGGATGGTAGTATTTGGCAATCAAGACGCTTAGACGGCTAAATGCGTCATGCTCCACCTCTCTTCTGCGTTGGTTGCGCTTGCTTACCCCGGTCACTTACTCATGTAAGCTCCGGGGATAAGCGCACTTGCCGCCTTGTCCTGCCGACATGCTCCGTGCGTCAGCGGCGTTGGCTGCGCTTGCTTACCCCGGTCACTTACGCATGTAAGCTCCCGGAGATAAGCGCACTTGCCGCCTTGTCCTGCCGACATGCTCCGTGCGTCAGCAGCGTTGGCTGCGCTTGCTTACCCCGGTCACTTACTCATGTAAGCTCCCGGGGATAAGCGCACTTGCCGCCTTGCTGACACACGGATCATTTGGCAGGACCTGGAGAAGAGGATTCGAAAGTCACGTACGCTTGCTGGCTGTTTAACATTTTTGCGCTGTTGTATTTTCATTATCATTATCTGAGCCACCTGTGATCACATTTCACCGCAAGGAACCTTTATGTCGCAGAGTCTTCCGTTAGATCAGCTGGTCGCCGCCTGTCACTGGATTGGGGCGAAAGGCTGGGCACCGGCCACCGGCGGGAATATGTCCGTGCGCCGCGATGAGCATGTCTGCCTGCTGAGTGAATCGGGCAAAGATAAAGGCACGCTGACGCGGGATGACTTTATCGAGGTCGATATTGCCACCAGCCAGTCGCTTTCTGGCCGTAAGCCGTCGGCAGAAACCGGTCTGCACACGATGATCTATCGCCTCTTTCCTGAAGCGGGTGCGGTACTGCATACCCATACGGTAAATTCCACCGTGCTGTCGCGGGTGGAGCAGGGCGCGGCGCTGCTGCTGCACGGCTACGAGATGCAAAAATCGCTAAGCGGCCAGCACACGCATCTGGATACGCTGGCTATTCCCGTGTTCGATAACAGCCAGGGTATTGCGGCGCTGGCGTCAGAAATTGAAGATTACGCCGCCCGCTTTCCGCTGCGTTACGGTTTTCTGCTGCGCGGCCACGGTTTAACCTGCTGGGGCCGGGATGTCAGCGAAGCGCGCCGTCATCTGGAAGGTCTGGAATTTTTATTTGAATGTGAACGTCAACGTCGCCTGCTGGAGAAAGCATGATTCGCGCCATTGTTACTGATATCGAAGGCACCACCAGCGATATTCGCTTTGTACATAACATCCTGTTTCCCTATGCCCGTCAGCATCTGCCTGCCTTCCTGCGTGACAATGCCCAGCAACCTGAAGTTGCGGCGGCGCTGCAGTCAGTGCGTGAAGAGGCCGGTCAGCCGCAGGCTGATCTGGCTGCCGTGACGGATATTTTGCTCGGTTTTATGGATCAGGATCGTAAATCAACCGGCCTGAAAGCGCTGCAGGGCATGATCTGGCGCGACGGCTACGTGAACGGCAGTTTTACCGGTCATCTCTACCCCGACGTCCAGCCTGCGCTGCGCCGCTGGAAGGCGCAGGGCATTGAACTTTATGTATATTCCTCTGGCTCGGTTGCGGCGCAAAAATTGTTATTTGGCTACAGCGACGAAGGTGATATTACTGGCCTGTTCAGCGGCTATTTTGACACGCATGTGGGTGCCAAACGCGAGGTTTCAGCCTATCGCGCTATCGCCGCTGAAATTGGCCAGCCAGCGGCGCAACTGCTGTTTCTCTCCGATATTCATCAGGAACTGGATGCCGCCGCAGAGGCGGGCTGGCAGACGCTGCAATTACTGCGTGGCGATGCGGACGGCGAGAGCCGCCATCGTCAGGTGACGGATTTTTCCCAGATTAACCCGGAGTCGATTTAGGATGAGCGCACTGACTATTTTTACCGACCGCGAAGCCAGCCAGCCGGTATGGCAGAGTACCGATGCGGACGCGATTCGTGAACGCCTGAACGCCAAAGGCGTCCGTTTTGAGCGCTGGGAAGCCGATCGCGATTTGGGTGAAAACCCGGATGCGGAAACGGTGATCAACGCCTATCAGCATGCGATCGACCGGCTGGTGGCGGAGAAGGGCTATCAGAGCTGGGACGTGATTAGCATGCGCGCCGATAATCCGCAGAAAACCGTGCTGCGCGAGAAGTTTCTCAATGAGCATACGCACGGCGAAGATGAGGTGCGTTTCTTTGTTGAGGGCGCCGGGCTGTTCTGTCTGCATCTGGATGGCGAGATCCTCCAGATCCTCTGTGAAAAGAACGATCTGATCTCGGTGCCCGCAGGCACGCCGCACTGGTTTGATATGGGGTCGTCACCGCACTTCACGGCTATCCGCATTTTCGATAATCAGGAAGGCTGGGTAGCGAACTTCACCGGCGATAAGATTGCGGATGCCTATCCGCGTCTGGCGTAGTCAGCCTGTCGATCAGGCGAGGCGTTTACCGTGAGCGGCACACGCCTCGCAGAGGGTTACTGTGGCTGGAAGATGCCATCCCGTACCTGGTCAGGCGTGACCACGCCGGTATCCAGTACCCAGCCGCTGATCAGGGCGGCGGGCGTGACATCGAACGCCGGATTACAGACTTTCGCTGTTTCCGGTGCCCACTGCACGCTGCCAAAACTGCCTGCCACGCCCGTCACTTCGCTTGCGGCGCGCTGCTCAATGGGAATCGCTGCGCCGTCAGGGCAACTGCGGTCCAGCGTGGTATGCGGGGCCGCTACGTAAAACGGAATCTGATGATAATGGGCGAGCACTGCCAGGCTGTAGGTGCCGATTTTATTTGCGACATCGCCATTGGCAGCAATGCGGTCAGCGCCGACCCACACCGCATCCACTTCTCCACGGGCCATCAGGCTGGCAGCCATGGAATCGGTAATCAACGTGTAGGGCACCGCCAGCTCGCCCAGTTCCCAGGCGGTTAACCGGCCGCCCTGCAACAGCGGGCGGGTTTCATCCACCCAGACATTCGTGATCAGACCCTGCTGATGCGCACGGGCAATGACGCCCAGCGCCGTGCCTGTGCCAGCGGTGGCCAGCCCGCCGGTATTGCAGTGGGTCAGCAGCTGGCTGTTGGGTTTCACCAGCGTGCAACCCGCCTCCGCAATGGCGTCACACAGCTGCTTATCCTCTTGTACCAGTCGCCAGGCTTCCTCAGCCAGCGCGGAGATAAAGTCCGGCTGCGCCAGCGCCAGTTTCATCCGGTCAAGATTGTTCATCAGGTTGACAGCCGTCGGACGGGCGGCCCGCAGGGTCTCCAGCGCCTGCGCCAGTTCCGTATGCGTTTGTCCCTGTTCTGCCAGCAGAGCCAGCAGCAGCGAGGCGGAGAGGCCGATCAGCGGTGCACCGCGCACCCGCAGCGCATGAATATGTTCAACCAGCCCGGCCACGCTGTGCGCGGGCAGCCAGTTTTTTTGCTGCGGCAGCGCCTGCTGATCGAGGATCCAGAGCTGATTATCACGAACCTGTAAGCTGGTGGTTTGAAGTGTCTGCATTGTGGGTGAAATCCATGTTGCGTTAATGATGCGTATTGTGCCAACATGCTGAACGGATGTATAGACGTCTGAACGGCTTATTACACCTGAGTGACCCCCTTCGAATGATGAGGAACAGGCAATGTCGCAATACCGTACTTTTACTGCTGCTGATGCTGTGGAATATGCCCGACAATTTGGCGGCGTGGACAATCCTGCCGCGCTGAGCAGCGCAGAAGAGATTGGTGATGGCAACCTCAACCTGGTGTTTAAAATCTATGACGATCAGGGCAGGAGTCGGGTGGTGGTTAAGCAGGCGCTGCCGTATGTGCGCTGCGTGGGGGAGTCCTGGCCCCTGACGCTGGATCGGGCGCGGCTGGAAGCGCAGACCCTGGTCGAGCACTATAAATATTGTCCGCAGCACACGGTGAAGATCACCCATTATGATGCGGATCTGGCGGTGATGGTGATGGAAGATCTCTCCAGCCATCGCATCTGGCGCGGCGAGCTGGTGAAGGGCGCTTATTACCCGGAAGCGGCTCAGCAGTTAGGCAACTATCTGGCACAGACCCTGTTTCATACGTCCGATTTCATTCTGCATCCGCACCAGAAAAAAGCGGAAGTGGCGCGTTTCATTAATCCGGAAATGTGTGAAATCACCGAGGATCTTTTCTTTAACGATCCCTACACCGATCATGAGCGTAACAGCTACCCTGACGCGCTTGAGCCGCTGGTCGCCAGCCTGCGGAATGATGATGCGCTACGCATTGCCGTCGGCGGTCTGAAGCATCGCTTTTTTGCGCATGCCGAAGCGCTGCTGCATGGTGATATTCACAGTGGCTCGATTTTCGTGGCTGACGGCAGCCTGAAGGCGATCGATGCGGAGTTCGGGTATTTTGGTCCGGTGGGGTTTGATGTTGGTACTGCGGCAGGCAACCTGCTGATTAACTACTGCGCGCTGCCGGGCCTGCTGCCTCCGCGTGACGCTGCCGATGCTCGTGAGCAGCGTCTCAGCGATGTTCACACCCTCTGGTCAACCTTTGCGTCAGGCTTCCTGGCGCTGGCAGCAGAGAAAACCCGCGATGAGGCACTGGCTTATCCTGGCTATGCGGAGGCGTTTTTACGTAAAGCCTGGGCCGATACCATCGGTTATTGCGGCACCGAACTGATTCGCCGCACGGTGGGGATGTCACACGTGGCGGATATGAAGCTGATTGCCGATCCGGCGATGCGCACGGACTGCATTGGTAACGCGATTAACCTGGGACGCACGCTGATTCTGGCGGCCGATCATGTTGATGATGTGGATGCGCTGATTGCCCGCATCCGCCAGGCAGGATAAAAAAAGGCCGACAGGATGTCGGCCTCGAAAAACAGTACTGTCTCAGGGAGCCTACGCCCTCCGTAAAGACGCCAAAAACGCCATCCCTGGCCTGCTACGCTTTACTCCGGGCGCAGGCGCCCATCGCTTTAAGTTCAGTACCCGGTGCCGACATCACATCGGCACTGAATCCTATGCCGCCTCGCTGGTGCGCGACGCGGGCTGAGGGGCTTTCTCCGGCACCGGAACTGCCAGTGCATCTGGCTCAAACTCATCCACGTTGATGGAGCGCAGACGGCTGGCCTCAGCACGCTGTAACACTTCCGCTTCCTTCGCATCAATCCAGCCCTGTTCCAGCGCACGCTTCGCCAGCGCATCCAGGCGGGTAAAGGAGAGGTGCTGCTTCGTCTGTTTGCACAGCCTGTCATGGATCACTTCTGCCGCCATCACATCCTGCAATGCCTGTTCCAGCTGACCGGCAGGGTTGTGCTCACTCGGCGTCAGGTACATGCCACGACCCAGACGGCTGCGGGTGGCTGACGGCTGCTGCAGCATTTTTGCCAGCTGATGATCCAGACGGTCAGACGGCGCAGGGCAGTGATGCCCGCCTGCAAAAATGGTCATCCGCAATGCACCCGCCACCAGACGGTTCGGGAAGTTGCGCAGCAGGTCGTCGATGGCGACTTCCGCCTGATGCAGCGCATCCTGCACGCCCCAGTGAACCAGCGGCAGATCGGCTTCGTTGCGACCTTCATCGTCATAGCGTTTCAGCGTCGCGGAGGCGAGATAGAGCTGGCTCAGCACATCGCCCAGACGCGCCGAGATACGCTCACGACGTTTCAGGCTGCCGCCCAGTACGGCCATCGACACATCAGAGAGCAGCGCCAGGTTGGCACTGATGCGGTTCAGGTGCTGATAGTAACGGCGAGTGCCATCGCGGGTCGGGCTGGCGCTGGTGCGTCCGGCGGTTAAGCCCAGCCACAGGCTGCGCAGGGTGCTGCTGCCGACATGACCGATATGGCTGAACAGCGCCTGATCAAACGCGTTCACATCGTTGCTGGCTGCCGCCGCCATCTCCTGCAGCACATAAGGATGGCAGCGAATAGCACCCTGTCCGAAGATAATCATGCTGCGGGTCAGAATGTTAGCGCCTTCCACGGTGATGGCGATGGGCGCACCCTGATAGGCACGGGCCAGGAAGTTGCTGTTGCCGAGCATAATGCCTTTACCGCCAGCAATATCCATGGCGTCGATAATGGCGCGCTGACCGCGATGGGTGCAGTGATATTTCACAATCGCCGACAGCACCGCTGGTTTTTCACCCTGCATAATACCGGCCGTAATCAGCGTGGCCGCCGCATCCATCACATAAGCGTTACCGGCAATGCGCGCCAGCGGCTCTTCAATTCCTTCCATTTTACCGATTGATACCCGGAACTGACGGCGGATATGGGCATAAGCGCCTGTCGCCAGCGCCACCGTTTTCAGGCTGCCGGTTGAGTTCGATGGCAGCGTAATGCCGCGTCCCACTGACAGACATTCCACCAGCATCCGCCAGCCCTGACCGGCCATTTCCGGGCCGCCGATAATATAGTCAATCGGCACAAAGATGTTGTTGCCGCGTGTCGGCCCGTTCTGGAACGGCACGTTAAGCGGGAAGTGGCGATGGCCAATTTCCACGCCGGGTGTATGGGTTGGGATCAGCGCACAGGTAATGCCAGGATTTTCGTTGTCGCTGAGCAGATGATCCGGGTCGGAGAGTTTAAAGGCCAGACCCAGTACGGTAGCGACAGGTGCCAGCGTAATGTAGCGCTTGTTCCAGGTCAGTCGCATGCCCAGCACCTGCTGACCCTGCCATTCGCCCATGCAGACTACGCCGGTATCGGGGATTGCACCGGCATCTGAACCTGCTTCCGGGCTGGTCAGCGCGAAGCAGGGGATCTCTTCACCGCGTGCCAGTCGCGGCAGATAGTGATTTTTCTGCTCTTCCGTACCGTAGTGTTGCAGCAGTTCGCCCGGACCGAGTGAGTTAGGCACGCCCACGGTAATCGCCAGGATCCCTGAGACGCCCGACAGTTTTTGCAGCACGCAGGCCTGCGCATAAGCGGAGAAATTCAGTCCGCCATACTCTTTTTTGATGATCATCGCGAAGAAACGATGCTCTTTCAGGTAGGCCCAGAGTGCCGGTGGCATATCGGCCAGCTCATGGGTGATCTGAAAATCGCTGGCCATGCGGCAGGCTTCTTCAACCGGGCCATCAAGAAACGCCTGTTCTTCGGCGGTCAGGCGCGGCTGCGGGTAGTTATGCAGCTTCTGCCAGTCCGGTTTGCCCTGGAACAGATCGCCCTCCCACCAGGTGGTGCCCGCATCAATCGCTTCTTTCTCGGTGCGCGACATCGGCGGCATCACCTTTTGGAAGCGCTGGAAGATCGGCTTCGAGAACAGGCTGCGACGCAGCGATGGCAGGTTAAACGGCAGCAGGATGATCGCCAGCGGCAGCAGAAGCCATGGCGTCCAGAGGTGCGCGACAGCCATCGCGGCAGTCCACAGCAGCAGAATCACGCTGCTGAGCTGCAACGACAGGCGGTGATAGAACAGGGCGCCAATTAGCGCCACCGTGGCAAGTATCGAAACAACCATCATAATGAACCGCTCCAAGTAGTAAGAGGTCTGACCTGTTATGTAGAGAGGTTTAGAGCAGTTGGAGGGATTTATCAATTTGTTTACATCGCAATTACAACCTGCCTCACAAAAACCGTTTTTAGCCCATTTTTGCATCAATGGTGGCAATGATAATCGCCGCCGTGGCCTGGCCGGACATGGCATGACGCTTTGCGCTGACCGGCCATTCCGTTAAACTTGCTGCGATTAACCTCTCCTAAAAAAGGACATCCCTATGTACCAGGACATCATCCGCTCTGAGCTTAATGAAGCTGCTGATACGCTGACTAAATTCCTCAGCGATGACGCCAATATTCATGCGATCCAACGTGCTGCGGTGCTGCTGGCCGACAGCTTCAAGGCGGGCGGCAAGGTGCTTTCCTGCGGAAACGGCGGTTCCCATTGCGATGCAATGCATTTCGCCGAAGAGCTGACCGGTCGCTACCGTGAAAATCGTCCTGGCTATCCGGCGATTGCCATCTCAGATGTCAGTCATCTCTCCTGCGTCAGTAACGATTTTGGCTACGACTATGTCTTTTCGCGCTATGTGGAAGCGGTAGGGCGTCCGGGCGACGTGCTGCTGGGCCTTTCAACGTCCGGTAACTCTGCCAATATCATTAAAGCGATTGAAGCTGCCCGTGCGCAGGGGATGAAAGTGATCACCCTGACCGGTAAAGATGGCGGTAAGATGGCAGGCAGTGCCGATATTGAAATACGCGTGCCACACTTTGGTTATGCTGACCGTATCCAGGAGATTCACATTAAAGTGATCCACATCCTGATGCTGCTGATTGAAAAAGAGATGGTGAAGTAATTGTGCTGGCCTCCTGCCGGACGGGAGGCCGCTTAATTTAAGGCGGTGGCTATGTGCGAATTGCTCGGGATGAGCGCCAATGTTCCCACGGATATCTGTTTCAGTTTTACCGGACTGGTTCAGCGTGGCGGTGGAACCGGGCCTCACAAAGATGGCTGGGGCATTACCTTTTACGAAGATAAAGGTTGTCGTACGTTTAAAGATCCGCTGCCGAGCTTTAACTCGCCGATTGCGCGTCTGGTTCAGGAGTACCCGATCAAATCGCATTCGGTGGTGGCGCATATTCGCCAGGCGAATCGCGGTCAGGTGTCGCTGGAAAACACCCACCCGTTTACCCGCGAGCTGTGGGGCCGAAACTGGACCTATGCGCACAACGGGCAGCTCAGGGGCTATCGTCAGCTGGAAACCGGCACATTCCGGCCTGTGGGCGAAACGGACAGTGAAAAGGCGTTCTGCTGGATCCTGCATCAGCTGGCGACGCGCTATCCGCGCACGCCGGGCAACTGGCCTGCTGTGTTTCGTTTTATCGGTGAGCTGGCCGGTGCGTTACGGCAGAAGGGCGTGTTTAATATGCTGCTGTCAGACGGCCGTTATCTGATGGCCTTCTGCTCCACCAACCTGTTCTGGATCACCCGCCGCGCACCGTTTGGCCGGGCGCAGTTACTGGATCAGGATGTGGAGGTTGATTTTCAGCAGCACACCACGCCGCATGACGTGGTGACGGTGATTGCGACGCAGCCACTGACGGCCAATGAAACCTGGCAGCGGATTGCGCCAGGTGAATGGGCGTTATTCTGCCTTGGAGAGCGCCAGGAATGAACGTGAAGCGGCTTCGGGACTGGCTAAAACCGGTGCCGGGCTGCTGTTCATTACATATTTCCCGCTGGCAACATTGACCATCGGCGGCTGGTGATATTTCGCAAAATAAGCGTATCCCGGCTGCAGCTGCTGCCAGAAACTGGCATAGGTGGAGTAGCGGTGACGCTGCATGTTGCTGTCGGTCATGCGGAACGGATAGATGCTGATGCTGACATCCTGCTGGCCGTTTCGCAGCGCGGCATTCACGTAGGTAAAAATCTCATCCATGTAGGCGTTGGTCATGGCATAACAGCCAATCGACTTGCAGTCGCCATGAATCATCAGGTAGTTGCCGCTGTAGCCCTGATTACGATCGTACTGATTCGGGAAGCCAATGTTGATCGCACGATAAAAACGGCTATCCGGCTTCAGCTGATTCAGCTTCACGTTGTAAAAACCTTCCGGGCTTTTGAAATCGCCTTCACGCCGTTTCGGGCCAAGGCCACCAGAAAAGTTACAGATGCGATAGGTATCCAGCAGGCGGAATTCGTTACCGATTTTGCCGTAGAGTTCGAGCGTGCGTTCTTCCTTGAAGATCTGGATATAGACCGGGGTGCCGAGTAACTGCTTCTTTAATTCTTTGCTGACCGGTGCCGCTGAGACGGGTTCGGGAGTCATTGCCATGCTGAGAGCTGGCAGTAAAATCATCGCAAACAGGAGTGCGATTTTGCCCATGCTGTGTATACCTTGAGGTGAAGAGAACATGACGCAAATTGTGCGTCTTTGTTTGCATTATCGGAACTGTCCGCTACCGCAGCGCAACATTAAACATTGTCTGTTTTTTTAGCAAGACGCCGACGGTCAGATTCGCGATTTACTGAAAGATATTCGGCGAGAAATTTGTAAACTTTAATCGTCGGCGCGACAAATATTGCAGTTACCCCTGACAACTGTATACTTATCCAGTGCCGGAGGGGGTATGCGTAAAATCATTCATGTCGATATGGACTGCTTCTATGCCGCGGTGGAGATGCGTGATAATCCCCAGCTGCGCGATATCCCGATCGCCATTGGTGGCAGCCGCGAACGCCGCGGGGTGATCAGCACGGCTAACTACCCGGCCCGTAAATTTGGCGTGCGCAGCGCCATGCCAACCGGTATGGCCCTGAAGTTATGCCCGCATCTGCGTCTGCTGCCGGGCCGGTTCGACGCCTACAAAGAAGCCTCCGCGCAGATCCGCAACATCTTTACCCGCTACACCCCGCTGATTGAACCGCTCTCCCTTGATGAAGCCTATCTGGATGTCACCGACAGTCCGCACTGTCACGGCTCTGCCACGCTGATGGCGAAGGAAATACGCGCTACCATCTACCGCGAAACCGGACTGACCGCTTCGGCGGGCATCGCCCCGATCAAATTCCTGGCGAAGATCGCCTCGGACCTGAACAAGCCGGACGGGCAGTATGTGATCACGCCGCCGGAGATGGCCGGCTTTCTGCTGACGCTGCCGCTGGCGAAGATTCCCGGTGTCGGTAAGGTCTCAGCCAAAAAACTGGAAGAGATGGGGCTGGTCACCTGCGGGGATGTGCAGAAGGCAGACTTAGCGCTGCTGCTGAAACGCTTTGGTAAGTTTGGCCGGGTGCTGTGGGAGCGCAGCAATGGCATTGATGATCGTGACGTCATCGTTGAGCGCGAGCGTAAATCGCTGGGGGTGGAGCGTACGCTGGCGGAGGACATCAGCGACTGGGATGCCTGCCTGGAGATTATCGATTTTCTCTATGCGGAACTGGAGCGACGGCTGACGCAGATCCGCCCTGACAGGCAGGTCGCACGGCAGGGCGTCAAACTGAAGTTCAGCGATTTTCAGCAGACGACCCAGGAGCATATCTGGCCGGTGCTGAATAAAGAGGACATGATCGCCATCGCCCGTAAAACCTGGGATGAGCGTCGAGCCGGGCGGGGCGTGCGGCTGGTAGGACTGCATGTCACCATGGTGGATCCCCAGCTTGAGCGTCAGCTGCTGCTGGGTCTGTAATTGTCAGCCTCACCCCACGGCGAGGCTGACAGCGCATTACTTCTTATATTTGGCCGCCAGAGTAGCAAACCACGGCGCGACGAAATCCTGATTGCCGCCCCAGCCTGGAATGATCGTGTTCAGCGACGCGACGTTTACCGCGCCAGCCTGACTGTTCAGCTGCTGCTGAGAGATTGACGCCGCTGCAAACTGGTAGGTTGCTGGCGTCTCTTCACCGGCAATCTTTTTCGCCACCAGACGCATATTGACCGCGCCGATGGTTTTAGGATCGACCGCCACCGTCTGCACCCACGGGCTGTTTTTCTCGCGCATCAGCTGCAAATCCTGATTCGAAACATCAATGCTGTAGAGCTTTATCTCAGTGCGGCCATTTTCCTGCAGCGCTTTGTAAGCGCCCTGGCTGAAGGCATCCCAGGCACCCCAGATTGCGTCGATTTTGCCTTTCGGGTATTTCGCCAGAATCGCGCCAATTTTGTTGGCGGTGTCGCCCTGAACGTCCGTTGAAACCGCCCCGATTGACTCCAGCTGATGAATGCCCGGATTCTCTTTCAGCAGTTTTTCATACACCACCTGACGGCGCTCCATTGGCGGGAAACCCGCGACCCACAGCTTGACGATGTTCGCCTTGCCGTTGAAATCATGGATGAGCTGGCCCAGCGATAGCTGCGCCAGTGAAGCGTCATCCTGCGCGGTGACGGTCACGCCCGGAATCGGGCTATCCACCGGCGTATCAAACACTGACAGTTTGATGCCCGCATCGGCAATCCGCTTCACCAGTCCGCTGGCATAAGGCGCTTTACCGTGTGACAGCACAATGCCGTCATATTTCTGGCTGATCGCCTGATTCACGAAATCCTGGAAGCGTGCGTCATCGCCGTTGCTCAGAAAGGTGCTGACTTTGAAGCCCAGCTGGCGACCCTGCTGAATGGCACCGGCGACGAACTGGGTGGTGTTGTCATCGGAGCCGAGATTGCGGATCACCGCAATACGGATCGGGCCATCATGGCTGGCAATAGAAGCAGGCACCGGGGTGACGGTCTCCGCGAAGGCGGCGCTGGCGTTCAGCAGGCTCAGAGCCAGCAGCGAGAGTGTTATTTTTTGCATTGTTATCAACTCCGGTAAACGCGCCTCAGCGGCGCTGGATATAGGTGATCGCCAGTGCTAATGCCAGCACCAGCCCTTTAATAATGTCCATGGCGTAGTAGGGAACAGAGAGCATCACCAGGCCGTTTTGCAGCACGCCCAGGATCACCGCGCCGACCAGCGTGCCCAGCGCATTTGGCTTGCCGGAGCCTGCCAGTGAGAAGCCAATCCACGCTGCCGCGACTGCGTCCATCAGGTAACCGCTTCCGGCGTTAACCTGCGATGACCCAATACGCGAGGCGAGCAGGATGCCCCCCAGACCGGCGAGCAGGGAGGCAATCACATACGCCAGCACGCGATAGCGTGTCGTACGGATGCCGGAGAGACGCGCCGCTTCAGGATTACCGCCCAGCGCATACATCCGGCGACCATGTTTAGTCAGCGACAGCGCCAGCTGCGCGGCGACGGTGACCACCAGCATAATAATGACGATGGTCGGCACCTGACCGAGCAGGCCAAACGCAGCCGGGATGGTGCCTTCCGCCATGTCCCCGCTCGGCAGCACCATGTTCTCGGTGATCGACCCGCCAAAGCTGTAGGTCATCGCCACACCCTGAATCACGAACAGCGTCGCCAGCGTCGCCAGCATGTCGGGGATGCGCAGGATGACAATCAGGAAGGCATTGAACAGCCCGACCAGGGTGCAGAGCGCCAGGGTGATCAGGATCGCGGTGGTGGTGCCGAAGCCGTACCAGACAAACAGCGAAATCACCAGCGCATTGGCCAGCGAGGCGGTCGAGCCGACCGACAGATCAAAGCCACCCACGGTCAGGGAGATCGACACGCCGATCGCGATCACCGTGACAATGGCAATCGAACGCAGAATATTGATGATGTTGCCAGGCTCAAGAAAGCTGTCGGAGGCAAGACCAAAGGCAGCGATCAGGAGGACCACCGTGAGCAACATGCCCCATTTATAGAGAAAGTCGAACAACTGGTGACGCCACGGCGAGGGGGTCAGATTCAGGCGGGTTTCTTTACTGCTCACGCAGGGGTTCCTCCGGTGGAATAGAGCAAAAGCGTCTCTTCGGTGACGTCGCGTGCAGCCAGCTCGGCCACAATGCGTCCATCCCAGAGCACGCAAATCCGGTCGCACAAGCCGACCAGTTCAGAAAATTCACCTGACGCGTAGATAATGCCTTTCCCCTCGCGCGCCAGGGTGTCGATGAGCGTAAACAGCTCGGTTTTAGCTTTAATGTCGACGCCTTTGGTCGGCTCATCGAAAATCAGCACGTCAGCGTTATTGCGCAGCCATTTGCCAATCGCCACCTTCTGCTGGTTGCCGCCAGAGAGACGGCGCAGCAGTTGTGCCGGACCGGTGGTGCGCACCTGCAGCTGCCGGATGACCTGCTCCGCCCAGCGCCACGCCTGACGATGCCCGAACAGGCTCCAGCGCGAAAAGCTGTCGTCCGCGCTAACGCTCAGGTTCATCGCGACCGACTCATCAATAAAGATCCCCTCTTTACGCCGCTCCTCCGGCACCAGCGCCATGCGGCGGCTGACGGAGTCGTGCGGGGAGCGGGGCTGCCACGGCTGACCGTGCAGTTCACCGCGACTGACGCGGCTTTTGCTGGCACCAAACAGCGCCTTGCACAGTTCGGTTTTGCCCGCACCGGCCAGGCCTGCGATGCCCAGAATTTCCCCTTTGTGCAGCCGCAGTGAGATAGCCTGCAGCAGCTGTTCATCGTGAAGGTCTTCCACCGCCAGCAGCAGCGGCTGTGCCTGCTGCGCACGGCGGGCCGGAAAAATATCGGTGAGCTGATGGCCCAGCATTTTCTCCACGATCTGCTCGCCGCTCAGCGCCGCCATCGGGCCGGTTTCAATCAGACGGCCATCACGCAGCACCGTCAGCTGGTCGCAGATGGCTTTCAGTTCATGGATGCGGTGAGAGATAAAGACAACGCCGATACCGCTGGCCTGCAGACGGCGCACCACGGTAAACAGCCGCTCGCTTTCATGCTGATCCAGCGGGGCAGTAGGTTCATCCAGGATCAGGAAGCGGCAGTGGTGTGACAGCGCCCGTGCCAGCAGAATTTGCTGTTTTTCAGCCAGCGTACAGCGCTCTGCCAGCCGGTTAACGTCAAGTGTTACGTCGAGCTGTGCCAGCAGCGTCCGCGCCTGATGGCGGATGTCGCGCCAGCGATAGCGGTGACCGGGCTCGGCCAGCCGATCCAGCAGAATGTTTTCCGCTACGCTGAGCTGCGGCACCAGCGCCACATCCACTTCCTGCTGAACCAGATGAATACCCAGCCGCTTAGCATCACGCGGCGTGCGGATGGAGACCGGCTGACCATCCAGCAGAATGTCGCCGCTGTAATGGCTGTGCGCGCCGGAAAGGATGGCCATCAGTGTCGATTTGCCTGCACCGTTTGCGCCGGTCAGGGCATGAACCGAATGGCCGTCACTGCGGAAATCCACCGACCATAGCGCGGCAAACCCGCCAAAAGCGATGGAGATGTTACGCATCTCAAGGCAGTTTAACCCTGGCATGTCATTACTCTCCTGAAGAATCACTGGCCGCATTTTTTCCTGAACCTTCAGGCGCGGCAACAGCCGAAAGCGCATAAGCTAGCACGAAATCTTATTAGCCATCCAGACATCTGGACATAATGGCGGCTATAACCAGCGAAGCGCGGGAACGTGGCGGAATAGCAGCGGAAAGCGCGGAAAAGGCAGCGAATTATGCTGGTGAAAAGTCACAGGCATAAAAAAACCAGGCCGGAGCCTGGTTCTTTTTTTGGCGACAGAATTACTTTTCTGGCACCACATTCAGCAGGGTGGTCAGCAGTTTCCAGTAAAGGCCAACGCTTTCGATGTGAACCTGCTCATCCGGCGAGTGCGGCCCGGTGATGGTCGGCCCAATCGACACCATATCCATGTCCGGGTAAGGCTTTTTGAACAGACCACACTCCAGACCGGCGTGAATCACCTGAATGTTCGGCGTCTTGTCAAACAGCGCGACATAGGTCTGACGGGTCAGCGCCATGATGGCGGAGTCCGCATCCGGCTGCCAGCCTGGGTAGCCGCCTTTCGCTTTGGTCTGAGCACCAGCCAGCTGGCCCAGCGAGGTCAGCATCTGCACCACATAATCGCGGCCGGTGTCGATCAGTGAACGGATCAGACAGTTGATCTCTGCGTGGTCATCTTCCATCGTAACCACACCGATATTCAGTGAGGTTTCGACCACGCCTTTCGCGACGTCTGAATTGCGGATAACGCCGTTTGGCGTGCTGTTCAGCAGATTCAGGAAGCGATCGCGGCTGTCAGTGCTCAGGGCATCACCCTGATGCGCCAGCGGCTCGGTAACCAGTGCGATGTTTGGCTCTTTAACGCCGTGCTCGTTTTTAATCGCGCTCAGGAAGTTTGCCGCGGCGGATTTCAGCGCATCCGCTTTGTGGCTTTCGACCGCTACGGTAGCAAAGGCTTCACGCGGGATCGCATTACGCAGCGTACCGCCGGTGAACGCCAGCAGACGCAGATCCAGTTCAGCCGCGTGTGCCGCCAGGAAGCGTGCCAGCAGTTTGTTGGCGTTGCCAAGACCCATGTGAATATCGGCACCGGAGTGACCGCCACGCAGCCCTTTCAGCGTCAGCTTCAGGGTCTGGAACTCAGCAGGCACAGCTTCACGGGTCAGCGGCAGGGTAGAGACGAAGTCGATACCGCCTGCACAACCCATGTAGATCTCACCTTCCTCTTCAGAGTCGGTGTTGATCAGGATTTCAGCCTGCAGCCAGTTGGGTTGCAGACCGAAAGCGCCATCCATGCCCGTCTCTTCAGTCATGGTCAGCAGCACTTCCAGCGGGCCATGCGTCAGGCTGTTGTCAGCCAGCACCGCCAGCGCAGACGCCATACCAATGCCGTTGTCCGCACCCAGTGTCGTGCCACGCGCCTTCACCCACTCGCCGTCAATCCAGGGCTGAATCGGATCTTTGGTGAAGTCATGAACGGTGTCGTTATTTTTCTGCGGCACCATATCCAGATGCGCCTGCAGCGCAACCGGCGTACGGTTTTCCATGCCTGCGGTAGCGGGCTTACGAATCAGGATGTTGCCGACCTGATCGCGCTCACACCAGAAGCCCTGCTCTTTAGCCCAGCCGGTGATGTAGTTCGCCAGCGCTTCTTCGTGAAAAGAGGGATGGGGAATAGAGCAGATCTTAGCGAAAATATCCCACAGTGGCTGTGGAGAGAGTTGAGACAATTCAGACACGACAGGTCTCCTGTGTCAGTGTACCGGCGAGGCCGGACATCGCGAGTTTCCAGTGAAAAATCGCCGTCAGAGAATCTGACGAGCCAGGCCTGAGAATATCACTGTTTCCTGACAGGTGCGCTCTCAGACGCGCTAAAAAGCCGCAACCAGCGTGCGGGTGCTGGTTTTTAGTGCGTCAACTCCTTATAATCTCGCGCAACCTTTTCCCCGTTGCACATTTTTACGCCACTTCGGTTGGCTGGGATTTCTATTCTATGAGCGAAAAATACGTCGTTACCTGGGACATGCTTCAGATTCATGCCCGCAAACTAGCCCAGCGCCTGCTGCCTGTTGAGCAGTGGAAAGGCATCATCGCGGTAAGCCGCGGCGGCCTGGTACCGGCTTCGCTGCTGGCACGTGAACTGGGTATCCGCTACGTTGATACCGTCTGCATCTCCAGCTATGACCACGATCATCAGCGCGAAATGAAAGTCCTGAAGCGCGCAGAAGGCGACGGTGAAGGCTTTATTGTGATCGATGACCTGGTGGATACCGGGGGGACGGCACAGGCGATTCGCGAGATGTACCCGAAAGCGCGTTTCTGCACCATTTTCGCGAAACCTGCCGGTCGTTCGCTGGTTGATGATTATATCGTCGATATTCCGCAGGATACCTGGATTGAGCAGCCGTGGGATATGGGTGTGGTCTACATCCCGCCGATTGTAAAAAACTGATTGATACACATCAGACAACGCCCGGTTTTCCGGGCGTTGTGCTTTCTGAGCCTCGCACCCCGAAATGCCGTACAGTACACTTAGCCATCGCCGTTATGTTGCAGGAGAAGTGAGTATGTCGAGCAAAAATCTCAGCGAGGAGCTATTCAAACCCCGCTTTAAGCATCCTGAAACCTCTTCCCTGGTTCGCCGTCAGCATCACGCTACCCCGGATGTCCACTCAGCCCTGGATGGTGACAGCCAGCGTGGCTGGTATCGCATGCTGAATAAGCTGATGTGGACGTGGCGCGGCCTGACGCCGCAGGAGATCAGCGAAGTCCTGGCGCGTATCGCCATCAGTAACGTTGAACACACCGATGAGACGCTGCTCGACACGGTGATCGGTTTCCGCAGCGGCAACTGGCATTTCGAATGGTGCAAACAGGCGGGCATCTGGCAGCAGAAAGCGCTGGAGGCTGCCGATGACAGCGAGGCGGGCGAAGACTGGCTGCATGCGGCGCACCTCTACAGCGTTGCCGCTTATCCTTATATAAAAGGAGATGAGCTGGCCGACCAGGCACAGACGCTGGCCAATCGCGCCTATGAAGAGGCAACTCAGCGGCTGCCAGGCGAGCTGAAACCCCTGACGTTCGCCATCAAGGGCGGCAGTCCGGTCAGCGGCTTTCTGCACATGCCGCCGGATGTTGACGCGCCTTATCCCACCGTCCTGTTCTGCGGCGCGCTCGACTCGTTACAAAGCGATCACTACCGCCTGTTCCATGACTACCTCGCCCCGCGCGGCATTGCGATGCTGACCATTGATGTGCCGTCGGTGGGTAACTCGGTGAAATGGACGCTGAATCAGGACACCAGTTTTCTGCATCAGCAGGTGCTGCGCGATCTGGAAAATGTGCCCTGGGTGGATCATACCCGCGTGGCAGCGTTTGGTTACCGCTTTGGTGCCAACGTGGCCGTGCGGCTGGCCTATCTGGAATCGCAGCGGCTGCGTGGGGTCGCCTGTCTTGGCCCGATTGTGCATGCGCTGCTGACGCAGACGGCGTTGCAGGATGAGATCCCGGATATGTACATGGATATGCTGGCCAGCCGGTTAGGCATGGCGACCGCCTCCGACAGTGCGCTGCGCACCGAACTCAATCGCTATTCACTGAAAACGCAGGGATTGCTGGGCCGCCGGACGCCAACGCCGATGCTGTCGGGCTACTGGCAAAACGACCTCTTTAGCCCGGAGGAGGAGAGCAGGCTGATCGCTAACTCGTCGTCAGACGGCAAAGCGTTGCTGATTCCGGTGAAGCCGATGATGGCCAGTTTCGACAAGGCGCTGAATGAAATTTGCGACTGGCTGGAGAAGCGTTTAAAAAGGTAACTGGCAAAATTTACAGTATTTGCTACAACTAGTAGCGGAATTCTTCCGGGCTGCCGTCGAGCGGCAGATGACGTCACCTTGCCCCGATGGCACGACGTCACGCAGGCCGTCCGGAAATCAGGACTGTATAGCGGTCAAAACCTATGGAGAATCAGCATGACGTTACCAAGTGGTCATCCCCGCAGTCGCCTGCTCAAGCGTTTTACAGAGCTTGGCCCTTATATTCGCGATGGGAAATGTGGCGAAACCCGGTTCTTCTTCGACTGTCTGGCGGCCTGCGTCAATGTGAAACCGGCACCGGAACTGCGTGAGTTCTGGGGCTGGTGGATGGAGCTGGAAGCGCAGGCTGACCACTTTACCTATGTCTACCATATCGGTCTGTTCGATAAAGAGGGTGACTGGTCGGTGGCAACCATCAAGGGCAAAGAGAACACGGCTCGTGTGGAAGAGACCTTACGGAATTTCCATACTCGCCTGAAGGCGATGCTGAAGGAGTTAGATCTGGACCTTATTCCGGCCAGCGACTTCGATGAGAAACCGGTGAAGCTGAGCGCCTGATAGGGTGTTTCAGAGGAAAAGGGCGAGTGGAAACACTCGCCTTTTTTTTTGTCAAAGTCTTGCCTGGTTCGCTGTGGAGCCGAGTCTGCGAAGGGAGCACGGTACTAGCGGGAAGATGTTATCGCCAGTCTCATACCGTTCGTTCCGCGCAATTATGTACCACATTCATTGGGCTCACAGCCGGGCCAATGCTCCCGGTGTTTTTTCCGGGTGGCGGGATGTTTTCCTCTTTTCCCAGCGTTTTGCGTTGCGACAGGATCCGCTCTGATAGGGGGGTGCTGACACCCTTCAGGCTTTCATTGCGAGCGCTTTTTGCGCCAAAGTTTGTACCGGAGAATAAATGTACATTCAGGTTACGTTCGGGTGTAAAATTCGGTGGAATTTTTTGGTGTGGAAAAACGCATTGTAATCAGCTGGATAACTTTAGAGTGTTCCCCGCGCGAGCGGGGATAAACCGCACTCCCCTCCGAGGTAACAAACCAGCCCACCGTGTTCCCCGCGCGAGCGGGGATAAACCGCTGGTAACAGCGAAAGATTTAACCCGTGAAAGGTGTTCCCCGCGCGAGCGGGGATAAACCGGTTCAGTACCTCACTCATTCCGTAAATGGGTAGTGTTCCCCGCGCGAGCGGGGATAAACCGCTAAAGTAACGAACAACCCCAATCAGATTGAAGTGTTCCCCGCGCGAGCGGGGATAAACCGCAGCTGGAATTCACGTTATCGCTGATCGACAAGTGTTCCCCGCATGAGCGGGGATAAACCGTGTTGAAGCAAAATTTGAGTGGAAAGCACGGGGTGTTCCCCGCATGAGCGTGGATAAACCGCGCGCGTTGTTTAACCCCCTGACCAACTCAGCGTGTTCCCCGCATGAGCGGGGATAAACCGTGGTCTGGTCTCATCGCTATGGACCGCGCCAAGTGTTCCCCGCATGAGCGGGGATAAACCGCCCTCTCCATCGATCGTTTCGCCGTCTATGGTGTGTTCCCCGCATGAGCGGGGATAAACCGTAGCCAGTTCTCTGGATCTCGATGTTGAGCAGGTGTTCCCCGCATGAGCGGGGATAAACCGCTGCGTCATAAGCCTGCGCCTCGAATTCCTGCGTGTTCCCCGCGCGAGCGGGGATAAACCGTCAATTTATATTGATACATGCAACGTGATCGCGTGTTCCCCGCGCGAGTGGGGATAAACCGCATCCGGGCGGGATCTATTAACCAGATTCAGGGTGTTCCCCGCGCGAGTGGGGATAAACCGGCGAAACGATGATGATGTCACGTAGCAAAACGGTGTTCCCCGCGCGAGCGGGGATAAACCGGTGTGGGAAACGAGCCTGATTGCAGAAGTAGCGTGTTCCCCGCGCGAGCGGGGATAAACCGTAGTTACGCAGGATTTCCAGCGCAGGTTTTACGTGTTCCTCGCCCCAGCGGGGATAAACCGGCCAGTGCTACCGCTGAATGCGTGCTGGTGATGTGTTCCCCGCACAAGCAGGAAGAGCCAGGCGTTGTCAGCACGCTGTGCCTGAAGCCTGACTCTTCCCATGCCGGGTGGTTTGCGCCTGAAATCAGAACTGGTAAGTCACACCCATCGCCACCACGTCATCGTTGTTAAGCGACAGCGCGTTGTCATCATCCAGCTGGTTGATTTTGTAATCCACGAAAGCCGACATATTTTTGTTGAAGTAGTAGGTCGCGCCCACGTCGATATATTTCACCAGATCCGCATCGCCGATACCGTTTTCGATATCTTTGCCTTTGGTCTGCACATAGCCAATAGAAGGACGCAGGCCAAAGTCGAACTGATACTGCGCCACCAGTTCAATGTTCTGCGCTTTGTTGGCGGCACCCGCAACGGATGCGCCGGTGTTGCGGTTGGTGCCGCTGATTGGCGTCATGTTGCGGGTATCGGTGTAGATCGCTGCCAGGTAAACGCTGTTGGCATCATACTTCACGCCTGCGCCCCAGGAATCCGCACGGTCACCGCCGCCATAGGCACGCGCCTGCTGCTGGTTGGTGCGGTCAGATGAGGTGATCGCACTCATCAGGCTCACGCCGCTGTCACCCAGCGCATAGCCCAGAGAGGCACCGTAACCGTCGCCGTTCTGGCGGTTAATATCGGTACGGCTGTTGGTGCTGGTCGCATCATTTTTGCCCTGATATTGCAGGGCAAATTTCAGCCCATCGACCAGACCAAAGAAGTTGTTGTTGCGGTAAGTCGCAACGCCGGTGGCGCGCTGGGTCATGAAGTTATCGGAACGGGCCGTGCCGTCACCACCAAATTCCGGGAACACGTCGGTCCAGGCCTCAACGTCATACAGCACGCCATAGTTACGGCCATAATCCACGGAACCATACTGTGAGAATTTCAGACCGGCAAAACCGAGGCGGGTTTTGTTGCCGTTATTGGCGTCGCTGCCTTCAGAGTTATTTACGTTGTACTGATATTCCCACTGACCGTAACCGGTCATCAGGTCATTAATCTGCGTCTGGCCTTTGAAGCCAATACGGGTATAAGACTTGTCACCGTCTGCGCTGGCATTATCGCTGATGTAATGCTCAGCTTTAACTTTGCCGTATAAATCCAGTTTGTTGCCATCTTTGTTATAGATTTCGGCAGCGTGCGCGGCAGAAGCCAGCGTCAGCGTGGAGACGATCATGGCCAGTGTGCTTTTCTTCATTTGCTATCAATCCCAATGTGAACGCCGTAAAAAAATGAAAGTTTTTGTAAAGCACCGACTTTTTACCCGTCAGTGATGAACTTTTTATGACACTTTTCCGGATTTCTTGTTAATGCTGAACTTTTGGTCTACGCCCTTGTCCGCGTAAATTCGTGCTTTTCCCCCGCTGCCTGTTGGCTTCCTTATCGACTCCTGTTAAAACGTCCTTTCGTAAAAATTTTTCACTACGGCAGGAAATATGAGTGGCAGTCAGACCTTAGTGGTCAAGTTGGGTACCAGTGTTCTTACCGGCGGTTCTCGCCGGTTGAATCGGGCACACATGGTGGAGCTGGTTCGCCAGTGCGCGCAGCAGCATGCCGCAGGCCACCGCATTGTGATCGTCACCTCTGGCGCGATGGCCGCCGGACGTGAACATCTGGGCTATCCCGAACTGCCACCTACCATCGCCTCAAAGCAGCTGCTGGCTGCGGTGGGGCAGAGCCGTCTGATTCAGCTGTGGGAACAGTTATTCTCTATCTACGGCATCCACATTGGTCAGATGCTGCTGACCCGTGCCGACATGGAAGACCGTGAACGTTTCCTCAATGCGCGTGACACGCTGCGCGCGTTGCTGGATAACCACATTGTGCCGGTGATCAACGAGAACGATGCGGTGGCCACCGCCGAAATCAAAGTAGGTGACAACGATAATCTCTCGGCGCTGGCCGCCATGCTCGGCGGGGCCGACAAACTGCTGCTGCTGACCGATCAGCAGGGCCTGTTCACGGCCGACCCGCGTAACAATCCAGAGGCTGAGCTGATCAGTGACGTCTATGTGATTGACGATGCGCTACGTGCTCTTGCGGGGGACAGCGTATCCGGTCTCGGCACCGGCGGCATGTCGACCAAGCTTCAGGCGGCAGATGTTGCCTGCCGCGCCGGTATTGATGTGATCATCGCGTCGGGCAGTCGCAGCGGTGTGATCAGCGATGTGATTGACGGCAAGCCGGTTGGCACGCGCTTCCATGCACAGCAATCGCCGCTGGAGAACCGTAAACGCTGGATTTTTGGTGCGCCACCGGCGGGTGAACTCACCGTCGATGATGGTGCGCTGGCGGCCATCATCGAACGCGGCAGTTCGCTTCTGCCGAAAGGGATCCGTGCTATTCAGGGCAATTTCTCACGCGGTGAAGTAATCCGCATCCGCAGCCTGCAGGGCCGGGATATTGCTCATGGCGTTTCACGCTACAACAGCGACGCGATGCGGATGATCGCCGGTCATCACAGCCAGCAGATCAGTGAAATCCTGGGATATGAATATGGCCCGGTGGCGGTTCACCGCGACGACATGATCGTCAGTTAAGGAGCGGACAATGCTTGAAGAGATGGGAAAAGCGGCACGTGCCGCAGCTTACACCGTTGCCGAACTGTCGACGGCTGAGAAGAATCAGGTTCTGATGACCATTGCTGACTGCCTTGAAGCGGAAAGCGCTGAGATTCTGGCAGCCAATGAGCTTGATTTGGCCGATGCGCGTCAGAACGGCATGAGCGCCGCGCTGTCAGACCGGCTGGCACTCAACCCGCAGCGCCTGGCCAGCATCGCCAGCGACGTGCGGCAGGTGTGTCAGCTGGCCGATCCGGTGGGACAGCTTATTGACGGCGGTCAGCTCGACAGCGGCCTGCGCATTGAACGTCGTCGCGTGCCGCTGGGGGTGGTTGCCGTCATTTATGAGGCGCGCCCCAACGTCACGGTTGACGTCGCCAGCCTGTGCCTGAAAACCGGCAACGCCGCCATACTGCGCGGCGGGAAAGAGACCTGGCGCACCAATGCGGCCACCGTTCGGGTGATCCAGAAGGCGCTGAAACAGCACGGTTTACCAGCGGCTATCGTGCAGGCCATTGAGAATCCGGATCGCGAGCTGGTGAATCAGCTGCTGAAGCTGGATCGTTACGTCGATATGCTGATACCGCGTGGCGGAGCCGGTCTTCACAAGCTGTGCCGGGAAAACTCCACCATTCCGGTGATTACCGGCGGCATCGGTGTCTGTCACATCTATATTGATGAAACGATGGAGATTGATCCCGCACTTGATCTGATCGTCAACGCCAAAAAGCAACGTCCCAGCGCCTGTAACTCACTGGAAACGCTGCTGGTGGATCAGGCCATTGCCGAACGTTTCCTGCCCGCCTTCAGCGCACGTATGGCGCAGGAAGGCATTGCACTGCATGCTGACAGCAACGTGCTTACGTCGCTGCAGCAGGGCCCGGCACCGGTTAAGCTGGTGAATCCACAGCAGTACGATGATGAGTGGCTGTCGCTGGATCTTAACGTCAAATTAGTGGCGAACATGAATGAGGCGATCGATCACATCCGCACGCATGGCACGCAGCACTCAGATGCTATCCTGACCCGCAACACCCGCAATGCGGCGCGTTTTGTCCGTCAGGTCGACTCTTCTGCGGTCTATGTCAACGCCAGCACCCGTTTCACCGATGGCGGACAGTTTGGCCTGGGGGCGGAAGTGGCGGTCAGCACCCAGAAACTGCATGCGCGGGGACCCATGGGATTAGAGGCGCTGACGACCTACAAATGGATAGCCTGGGGCGACGACACGCTCCGGCCGTAACTACGATAATTTTTAACAAAACGGGCGTCTTTCAGAGACGCCCGTTTTTTTTGGCGCTGAATTCCGGTCCAGTAAAAGATAGAGTTTTCTGCCCATCCGATTAATTTTCATTTCGATCCCCTCATCGTTGCCCGTTATGCTGGCTGAATTTCACGCAGTTTCTTACAGAACATTCCTGAAAGCCGGGGCTGTATGCGGCCTGAGGCAATATTTTTTGTTCAGCTGCAGGCTGAAGCGGATAATGATAATTAGAAATGCTTGATAAAGCGGTTAGGTAGTAAACGAGCGGTAATATAAAATGAACTGGTAGCAATAATGAAAATAACATCCAGTATCTCTTCTATGGCTGATTATTAACTAATGGTTAAAAAAGAAAGTACAAGACAAGCTTTCACCACCAGGCTGATAGCGGCCTGTGAGAGTGCCGGCATTGTCGGACACGGACGAAACAAACAGGTTGCCAGAGCCCTGCAGCAGCAAGGCTGTAAGATTTCAACGCCAGGAGTGTGGAAGTGGTTTAACGCGCAGTCAGTCCCTGATGGCGGCAATTTACTGGCACTCAGTCAGTTACTGGGCGTCAGAGTTGAATGGCTGCAGTACGGTATGGATCAACCCGCTGAGCCGGTGACGCTGAGCACGTTCACCGGCCATAAGAACGTGTTTCGGGTTGATAGCCTCGATATCGGGCAGCGAAGCGCTGCGGGTCTGCCCGCGCGTGATGAGTTTGTGGAGACCATCCAGGCAATCGAATATGGTCTGGATGAGGCGCGGGTGCTGTTCAACGGACGCCCGGCGGAGAACATCCGGTTAATTGCTATCAACAGTGACTCCATGGCTGACACCTTTGCGCCGCGCGATCAGCTGTTTGTGGATATCAGCGTGCGGATGTTCGACGGTGACGGCATCTATATTTTCACCCTGGATGAGCAGCTCTATCTCAAGCGCCTGCAGCTACAGCATAAGAAAATTGCTGTAATATCAGACAATAAACGTTATGAAACCTGGTATCTTAATCATGATGACGTCACCAGCCTGAAGGTCCTGGCAAAAGTGATCATGAGCCAGGCGCGTCACTATCAAATCCTCGGCTAAGGCCGCTTTTGCTGCTTTTCTCAGACGTGCTGCAAAAAAATAATCGGCATAAATTCATAAATTTAACCAGCGGTAAATAAAAAATTAACCAACAGTGTTTGATAAAGCATAAGAACCTGTTAATAATTTGGATATGGATGAACGAAACAGTTCTTTCACGGATGAGCCGCTCTTAAACAATTGAGGCGCTGCACAAGCGCGAATCATACCACCCCAAAGTCAGTGAACTTTGGGATGGGGTGGATGCGCAAAATGCAGCGTCGTCAGATGCCGTTTATTTCCCCTCGCTTACTTTCCACCTGGCTGCTAACGCAGCCGGGCGGCGAGCGTGCGAGCGCGATACACGTCATTCGGGCCCGTTCGGATCACCGAAAGCTCGCGCCTGCCACCCCATCGCCAAAGACTCATTCACAGGAGGAGTTATGGCGATAATTCACTATGGCAAAAGCGTTTTTGCGGGCAACGCACGTACTCGTCGCCATCGGCGGCGCCAGCCTCTCAGCAGCCTGAAACAGAGCATCGACCAGGCCCTGAATTTCCCCACTGAACCCCCGGTTCTCAGACGTGCAGAGCAAATCTGCCAGCGTCAGGTCGCTCCACGCGTTGACCGCGCAATCACCGCCCCCCGCATGACCAGTCAGGAAACACCCAGTTTCGATAATTGCTGTCTTCCGGACATTCACCTTTACGCCGTGAGCTGAAAGGCGAAAAAGCCTGCTTTTTCGTCCCGGCTGGAGCCTGTCTCTCTCCAGCTTTCACTGGGCGCAATCTGCTGCATTACTGTTCAGTTTTGCTGCAGGGTCAGTCAGGTCTTCTGCTGCCCCTTACAGGGTAATGATCAGCGGGCGTTATGTATTTCATTTCACAGGGCCAGATGGCTTTAACCCGTCATTAAGGAGTTGTTATGAGCCAGATAATTGCAGTACTGAATTTCGAAGAGGGATACGTCGACACGCCTTATCTCGACACGCTGGGCTTTCCTACGGTGGCGGGCGGTATCCGCATCGGGCCGAAGGGGGCCTCGCTGAGTAATTACACGTTTCGCGTGCCACGGCGCGCCGGGGATGTCTGGAAGCAGTGCATTCTGGAAAACAAAATTCAGGAGATGCAGAGCAGGGATTTGCTGCGTAATGCGCTGGCGAAGTGCAACGACGCCCGAACGGATGTTTTGCTGAGCATGGCTTATCAGCTGGGCGTTGAAGGTGTCCTGCAGTTCAAAAACATGCTCACCGCCATCGTGGCTGAGCAGTTTAATGAGGCAGCTGACGCAATGATGAACAGTCTCTGGGCCCGCCAGACGCCGGGCCGCGCCAGACGTCACGCCGAAATGATGCGCAGCGGAACCTACGCGGTTTACAGGGGGCTGCTATGAGATGGCTCATGTTTCTCGTTGCCGTGCTGACGGCAATCATCATTCTGCTGCTTTTGCAGCGCTTCACCACCCTGCAGTTCGTCTCGCATGCCCGCCTTCTCTTCAAAACCTGGTCCGTCTGGCTCGCGTCGCTGGGATCCATGCTCAGCGCCTGGGCGCAGTCGTTTCCTTCTGCCGCCGTCGAGGCCTGGAGCGCACTTCCTGAAGACGTCAAAGCCATTCTGCCACACAACTACCTGGGGCTGGTGGGGGCGTTCATGGTGGCGATGGGGGTTATTGCCCAGTTTGTTCGTCAGAAAAATCTGCTCAGCGCGAAAGAGCAGGCTGAAGGAGCGAAACCATGACTCTGATAACCACTTTACTGGGCGGCGGCTGGCACTGGCTTGCCGCACTGGCTGCCGTCATCGCGGCGCTGGGAGCCAGTTATTACGGCGGCAGGAAAATCGGCAAAGTGCAGCAAAAAGCGCGATCTGACGTCGAAAACGCGCAACAAGAGGCGTCCCGCGTCAGCGCGGTGGCGCAACAGCAACAACACAACCGCGAGGAGGCTAACCGTGTGGCGACAGACAACCACAGCCTTGATGACGCTGCTGCTCGCGACAAGCTGCAGCAGTCGAAATACCACAAACCCTGAGCCGGTGGCGATCACTGACTCTGCCTGCGTACTTTTTTCCCCTCTTTATACCTACGGCGATGACGCGCAAAAAATGGACGTTCGAACGGTGCGCGCCATCAACACCCACAACGACATGTGGGACACCCTTTGCGGCCATCCGGCTGCGGCGAAGTAGTGCGCTGATAATCAGCGCGATATCCCAATGATCCTGAGGAGGATTCTATGATCGAAGTTAACTCTTTTGCTGAACTGCGTACCACAGTCCCACCAAAATCAGGTGAAGTGGCGAGCCTGAAACGCTATTACGACAAAGATTCCAGCTTCCGTGGCGGCGCTGATTTTGTCGGCTTCCTCAGCACCACCCCGCTGAAGGATGATGGTGGTACGGTGGCGGTGGGGAACGGTTTCTACTGGAAGCGCACCATCAACGATCCCACTGAAGTGAATATCCTGCACTTCGGCGCGAAAGGGGATGGTGTCACCGATGATACCGACGCCTTTAAGCGGATGCTGGCATGGACACAGACCTATAACACCTACGTGAAATCGCTGCCGGTGCGTTTTCCGGGGGGCCGCTTCCTGATTTCACCTATCGATCTCAGTGATACGGAGACGGCGTTTTTTGGTATTCAGGGTGATGATAGCGATCTTGGATCGTCACCGCGCACCACCATTATTTCCGACAAAAGCGCGAACACGGTGTTTAAGGTTAATGCGCGCCGAATCGTCATCAAAGGCATCTGCTGGCACGGGCAGGCTAACGCCGGTACTGTCGACACCACGGCCAAAGTGACCGTCACGCCTGAGCAGTGCAGCAACAATCAGCCGTTCTTTGAAAATACGATTGTTGGCGGCCAGATCGTCAATATCTTCTGCTTTAAGGCGCAAAGTACCGGCGGAACCGTCTTCAAGCTGCAGGATACCCTCGACAGTAAATTTGACCAGATTTACAGCTCAAGCACCTTCTCACGCGTGTTTGATGTCGGCTGGTCAAACACACCGAAGGGGAACTGGGACCACTCAACCGCCATTGAGCTGTGCAATGCCAACTTCCAGTCGGGCTATGGCGACGCCACGCTCTATATGCCGCGCGTCACCCAGGGGATTATGCGCAACGTCTGGATTGAGCACACCACGAACCCAGGGGATCTGTCGGACGGCGGCTGGACCATTGATACGCTCAACATTGAAGATTGCGGCACGCCGCTCAATCTCAACAATGCCCGCGTCCTGATGCGTCATATCAACCTGCAGGCCGGGGCGAAAATCACCAATGACGTGGCCGGGAGTAAATGGCTGTCGACCTTTGAATATGGCTATCGCCGGGATGAAAACTACGGCTCCTTCCTGACCGGTTCGCTGCGCGCTGGCTATTACAGCGGCTATAAGGTGGTGAACAACACCGACACCGACAACTGGTATCGGCTGGGACAGCTCTATTTCCCGGCACCTAACCAGCAGTGGGTGATGGAGTTAATCGGTAAAGCGGATGCCACCGCGCCCTCCGGCACCGCCGGTTCGCCGGTGAACGTCGCGGGGACGGGTAAGACGCTGATCAACCTGCAGCGACTGGAGACGGTCTGGGCCGATGCGTACCACATGGGGCAGCCTTCCGTGCTGGACATCCGCTATGGCCGGGTAGGGACCACCTATGCTGTTATCTGGGTCAAGCTGAAAGCCAACAGCGGCGAGACGATGTTCAACCTGAAGACCACCGGTCCGACCCGTTTCGACACCGGCTCCTGCTCGCTGTTCCAGTCCGACATGTCAGTGGTGACAGACGTCACCAAAGTTGGCTCGCTGAAACCCGCTGCACGCTTCGGCATGCACAACGGACTGGCGGGCATCGGAGCCAACGAAAAAGGCGTGGTTACGCTCGCCACCGCAGCGGGAACACCCGCCAACAAGACCGCGCCAACCGGTTTTGTGCTGATCAATATCAACGGCGTTGACCGCAAGGTTCCTTACTACGATTGATGATCGGCATGCTTTGGGCGAGGCTCCGGCCTCGCCCTTTTTTGATCGGCCTGCCTGACGTTTCAATAAAAGCCTTTCATTACTGACAACGCGTGGCAAAGCCGATAATGTCCTGTTGACGCAGACACACTCAGGTAAGAGGAAGGAAACGCGATGAAGAAAGGTCTTATAGTGGCAGCATTAGCTGGCGTGCCGATGTTAGTAAGTGCGGCAACCCAGCCCTATCTGTTTGATTTCAGTGCGAACAAAGAAACCGGAAAGGCGTATCAGCGTCTTATTGCCGGGCATAATTTCCCGGCATGGGTTAAGCAGGGCGGGACCAGTACTCCTGCCACTACCGTTACCTTCAGGGGGGAAACCTGGCAGGCACTTTCCGGCTGTAAGCCGCACAACTGTCCGGCACAATCTATTGCCATTCTTTACTCGCCGGAGAAAGGGGAGATTCATGGTGTTTACTCTGACTACGATGAAAAAACGGATCGTCAGACGCTTACCTGGCTCAATCTCAATCCAACAGAAGATGCGGGGATGCGAAACATTCTGTTCAGTCGGCTGAATGGTGACTGAGCAGCGTGATTTTTCCTGCCCGGCGACAGTACAGGGCAGGCTATCACACCGTCGCGGCACTGCGCCGCTCTCGGATGACGCTATTTGCGTTTAATTTGAATTGCGGCTTGCGCCACCGTAAGAACTGTGGCTTAATGAATTGTCGGTTTGATTAACAGACACTATCAAAGTAAGTAACCAAAGCAGTTCTCATCTCTAAGTTTGTCGCGAGACATCCCTTCTTTTTGAGTCTTCTCTTACGTTCTGATTAAACTCTGTTCTCAGGCCATTACGCCGGAAGGCTCGATATATTAAGGATTTAAGCATGTCTAACAAAATTCGCGGTACCGTTAAATGGTTTAACGCTGAGAAAGGCTTCGGTTTCATCTCTCCTGCAGACGGCAGCAAAGATGTATTCGTACACTTCTCTGCAATCCAGGGCACCGATTTCCGTTCATTAGACGAAGGTCAGCAAGTTGAATTCACAGTAGAAAATGGTGCCAAAGGCCCAGCTGCTGCGAACGTTGTTGGTCTCTAAGGACTGAAAATTACTTTTAAATGTCCTCACTGTAATGGCTCACAGTTTCGTACATCACATTTTGATGTTACAAGAGCCAACCCGCATGGAGCGAAATGCATTTTCTGCAAATCTGTCGTTGTTCAGGTGAACACGGCGAGGAGTGCAATTCAGAGCCAGCTTCGCGCGCTCTGATAACGGCTAGTGAGCTATATGGCGTTGTTGCATTTACAGTAATAAAAGGCTGCCTCTGGCGGCCTTTTTTGTTTATGCGTTTTCCATGTTCAGCGCTCAACCTCTAAACGCCAATCTTCAAACTCCAGCCTCCAGCCTCCAGCCTCCAACCTTCAACCTTCAGCCTCCAACCCCTTCCCCTACCAGCCGGTTTACCTTTGTTTTCTTGTGTCACTCACATGGCGAGCGGCCTGTCATCGCTTTGCGGGCTTTTATCACGCAAAAAAAAGCCCGCCGGAGCGGGCCATTTACAGGGGATTAGCGCAGGACGGGTTGCAGTGAAAGCTTGCCGGTATTGAACACGCTCATTGCCTGTGCCATACGTTCAGCCTGATCCTGCAGCGCTTGTGAGGCAGCTGACGCTTCCTGAACCAGCGCGGCGTTCTGCTGCGTTACCGCTTCCATCTGGGTAATTGCCTGGTTGATTTCATGGATGCCACTGCTCTGCTCACTGCTGGCAATGGTGATTTCGCTCATGATATTCGCCACGCTCTGCACGCTGTTCACCACTTCACCGATGGTTGAACCGGCATGTGTTACCAGTTTGCTGCCCTCATCGACTTTAGCGACAGAATCTTCAATCAGCACCTTAATCTCTTTGGCTGCGGAGGCTGAGCGCTGCGCCAGATTACGCACCTCGCTCGCGACCACCGCAAAGCCACGACCCTGTTCACCCGCACGTGCCGCTTCAACCGCTGCGTTCAGGGACAGAATATTGGTCTGGAAGGCAATGGAGTCGATGACGCTGATGATGTCGACAATCTTGCGTGAGGAGAGGGCGATCGCTTCCATTTTCTCGATGACCTTCTCCATCACCACGCCACCTTCACGTGCTACGCTGGAAGTGGTTGAAACCAGGTGATTGGCTTCACGCGCATTATCGGCGTTGTGTTTAACGGTTGATGTCATCTGCTCCATGGCAGAGGCGGTCTCTTCCAGCGAGCTGGCCTGCTGTTCGGTGCGGGTTGAAAGATCAAGATTGCCGCTGGAGATTTGATTCGAAGCCACCGCGATGGTGTCGGAGCCGGTACGCACTTCGGTTACAATCGACAGCAGGTTATCGTTCATGCGCTGCAGCGCCTGCATCAGGACGCCAGTTTCATCACGTGAGGTTACCTGAATCTGTGAACTCAGATCGCCAGCAGCAACGCGTTCAGCGACGTCAACAGCCGTAACCAGTGGACGCACAATAGAGCGGGTCAGGAAGTAGCCCAGCATAATCGAGGCCAGAATCGCCAGTGCGGCGAAAATCAGCGTGATGGTGATAGCTGACTGACCATTTTCCACAATGCCCTGGCCTTCACTGCGAAGCTGTGAGTCCTGTGAGTTGGCAAAATTCACGGCATCCTGAAGAAACTTATTCTGCGTAGCGGTCATCGATTTCAGCACATAAGTGCTGGCCGCATCAAAATCCCCGGCTTTAACCAGGGCGATCAGTTCCGCTTTAACTTTCTCAAAGGCCTGAGAGGAGGCCAGCAGACCGGCAATCTTTTTCTTACCAATCGGCGTGACCTGAATATCCTCAATCTTTTTCATGGCGATGTTGGTGCGTTGTGTGGCTTCATCCAGCTGACTGTAACGCTTCGCATTCATGTCGGGGCGTGTTGTGTCGATCACCATGCCGCGCAGGTATTTGATCTGATCGTTGACGCCATCGCGCACATCAAATGCCAGTCGTACTTTCACATAGCGATCGTCAATGATCGATGAGATCGCGGTATTAATACTGTTAATTCTGGTAATGGATGTTACGCCAATCACTATCAGTAACGTCACGATAATACCGAAGGCTGCTGCGAGCCGCATTCCCACCTTCATATTCCTGATACTGAACATGTTCTCCTCCCCGTTTTATTATTAATCAATTTGTTAGCACCAATCAGGTTCTCTGCTGTTGTGCGTAGTGCCTTGCTGATGTCTGTGGTCACAGCCGCAGGCAAAAAGGTAATCTCGCGCATACAGTTATCGGAGCAATAAGATGTACCTTTAATAATTTTTAAGTAATAACGGTGCGTGAATAAATAGTCACGGAAAAACATCAGGAAAGGTTAACAAATAGACAGAAGGGAAATTCAGGTAAAAAAAAGGGCCGTCAGCAGGAATGCTGACGGCCCGATCCAGACAAACATGAATGGATTCAGAAAATTAAGAAATAGAGACCGGCCCAGAATGCAAGACTTAAGGTGACGGCGGTAATCCAGGCCAGCTGGCGTAAACGGCCACGCAGCACCTTCTGCGGTGAAGGCGCAGCCGGTGCCGGGGTAACGGGTAATGTTTCAATGTGCATAGTCAGTTCCTGATCAGATCAGCCATTCCGCTGGCTGAAGTGAAAGCGCGCCGGGCATTCTTAGCGGCCCGGATTCGTTTAGCGGGCAGCGTCAAGGACGTTGAAAATCACGTCTGACAGCTCATTCAATTCAAACTTCGCCACATAACCGTCGGCACCGACTTTGCGCACATGATCTTCGTTGGCGCTGCCAGAGAGTGAGGAGTGAATCACGACCGGCAGAACCTTAAGTACCGGATCGCGTTTGATGTTGCGGGTCAGCGTAAAGCCATCCATCTCTGGCATCTCCAGATCGGTCAGGACCAGCGCAATTTTGTCGTGAATCGACTCGCCCGCAGACTGGGCTTCCTGGCTCATGAGCTTGAGTTTTTCCCAGGCTTCCAGACCGGTATTGAACATCAGCGCCGGGATGCCCATGCTCTTCAGGCCCTGCTCCAGCAGCTGACGCGCCACTTTGGAATCTTCTGCGACAATTGCCACCGCACCGGGGCGATAGTTGAAGGCACGCGGTCTGGCCGCTTCCGGTTCAACGCCGCGCACGGACGGGATGATGTCATACAGAATCTGCTCAACGTCCAGCACCATCGCCAGCTCGTTGCTTTGCTTGTCACTGTCCAGGCAGGCGATGCTGGTAATATTGCGGCCGCCGATACCGGCTTCAGCGGTGTGCACCTGGCTCCAGTCGAGACGCACGATGTTCTCTACTGACTCCACGGCAAACGCCTGGGTGTTACGTGCATACTCGGTTACCAGCAGCAGGTTAAGACCGGTTTCCGGCACGCAGCCCGCTACCGCAGGCAGGTCGATCACCGGAATAAACTGGCCACGAATACTCGCCATACCCAGCAGCGGCGAACGCATGCCTGCGGCTTTGGTGATGGTCGGCATCGGCACAATTTCACGCAGCTTGAAGACGTTAATGCCAAACAGTTCAGACTTGCCTTTCAGCTGATCGGAACCTAAGCGAAACAGCAGCAGCTCAAACTTGTTTGATAACGCGAGGTTCGCTCTTTCATCGATCTCTTTTTGAAAATTATCCATGGTTGCCTCTGCATTAACGCAGCTGGTGAAATAGGGTGTGAACAGGTTATCGGCAGCAAATGGAAAAAGGTGAGAAGAGAAGGGCGAAATAAAACGAACTCCGATTATTGTGCCAGGCTTAATCCTGAAGGTTCAACATGGACACCTTTCCAATAAAGGAGTGTGAAATGAGAAAAGTGATTTTAGCGTCGTTGCTGGTGATGATGAGCGCAGGCGTGTCGGCTGAAGAGGGTGGATTCAAAGCGGGCGATACGCCACCGCCGCAGCATAAGCAGGATGCGGGCTATAAAGGCTCAGAAGATACCGGGCAGACCCACATCGATCAGATCCGCGATTTCCGTCAGGGCGGTTATGTGACGCTGGAAGGTTACATCGTGAAGAAAGAGCAGGGAGAGCGGTATCAGTTCCGCGATAACACCGGTACGTTACCAATTATCGCCGCGAAGAAGACCTTTGATGGTAAAACCTACACCGCAGAAGACAAAGTGCGCGTCAGCGGTAAGGTACAGGGCAAAGGGGATAAAACCACGCTGCATGTGACACGCATCGAAGAGCCGTAACAAAGCGGGCGAGGTAATGACCTCGCCCGTTTTCATTCAGTCTTTCAGCAGAATCGCCCGGCAGGTTTTGCCTTTGATTTTTCCCTGCTTGAGTTTGACCAGCGCCGCTTTGGCCTGATTTGCCTCAATTGCCACGTAGGCATGGGTCGGCGTCAGGACAATTTTGCCGATCTGATCGGCGCGATACCCCGCTTCACCGGTCAGCGCACCCAGAATATCGCCCGGACGTATCTTGGCTTTACGGCCACCATCAATGCACAACGTCATCATGGCGGCAGGCAGAGGCTTGCTGCTGCCCTTTTTTAGCGTGCTGGCAGAGACCCACGGCAGCTTCTGCTGCAGGAAATCTTCCAGTGCATGCGCACGCGCCATCTCATCGGCAGCCACCAGGCTGACCGCAACGCCATGCTCGCCTGCGCGTGCGGTACGACCGATGCGGTGGAGGTGGACTTCAGGATCCCAGGCGAGCTGATAGTTAACGACCATTGCCAGCGATTTGATGTCGAGTCCGCGTGCGGCGACATCAGTGGCGACCAGTACGCGACCGCTGCCGTTTGCAAAGCGGATCAGCACGCGTTCGCGATCGCGCTGCTCCAGGTCACCGTGCAGGGGCAGGGCGCTGATATCGCGTGCGTTTAGTGCGGCGGCGACGTCATCACATTCACGTTTGGTGTTGCAGAACACCACACAGGATGCGGGCTGACGATCGCTGAGCAGGGCTATCAGCAGACCCAGTTTTTCATTGTGGCTGGCTTCAAAGAATTGCTGGTCGATTGAGGGCAGTTCGCTGACATCTTCAGTGACGACGCTCAGCGCATCACGCTGAAAACGCGTGCTGATGGCGGTGATGCCGTCGGGCCAGGTGGCGGAAAAGAGCAGCGTCTGGCGTGAGGCTGGCGTTGCGTCAATGATCGTTTCCATATCATTGAGGAAACCCATCTCCAGCATCCGATCTGCCTCATCCAGTACCAGCATGTTGAGCTGGTCCAGCCTGAGGTTTTCGCGATTGATGTGATCGAGGATACGACCCGGCGTGCCGACCACGATATGCGGAGGATGCACCAGGGAATCACGCTGTGCGCTCATCGGCTGCCCGCCACACAGGGTAAGGACTTTGATGTTGCGGGTGAAGCGCGCCAGCTGGCGCAGCACGTTGCCTACCTGATCCGCCAGTTCACGCGTCGGACAGAGGATCAGTGCCTGAGTCTGAAAGCGGGTGCTGTCGATATGGTGCAGTAAACCAATACCGAAGGCAGCCGTTTTACCGCTGCCGGTTTTTGCCTGCGCGCGCACGTCGCGTCCCTGCAGAATGGCGGGCAGCGTAGCGGCCTGAACGGGCGTCATGCTGGTGTAACCCATCTCGCGCAGGTTATCGAGCTGGCTGTCGGGAAGCGAATTGAGGGTAGAAAAAGCGGTCACGGGCGCGGCCTCTGAGGCTGAAAGTGTCGGGCATTATTGCGGGGCAAGTCTGGCAGAAAGCACGCCTGACAGCAACGGGAACCTCGATGGTTAGCGGAATGAAACTATATCTGCCGGTACGCTTAGGAATAAACTGAACTTTGCCGGAAAAAGGTGGTTTTTTTTAATCGTTCGGTGAGGTGTAAAGGTTTTCATTTCAAAGTGATAACTTATCAATACCAGTCATTATTTTATAAGTTGTCGTTTTTAAAAATTAATTTCATTGTTAATCAGATGATTCCTTAATAATTACTCCAGTAATAGAATTAATCATTAAAAAATATCGCTCTCTGTGCCGATAAAAATCCTGAGCTAATTGCTTTATATTTAGCGCGCCATATTCCTGGTACAACGACCGGTAGAGGGTATTTGCATTGAGTAATCGCATCCAGGGACCACATGAAAATGTGCTTAAAATAGTAGGCCGCGCCGTACTGACACTGCATGTTCACGGAGAGAGCTTATCAGCAGATAAGATCGCTTCGATGATTGCGTGTTATGCGGAAGATGAGCCCTGTGATCAGGAAGATCGTCGCTTATACGCGCTGGCAATGGAACTTATGTCGAATGATAAATGGGCCAAAAGCGCGTAACCCGCACTCCGCTCAGGTAAATGCAGAGCCTCCCTTGTGGAGGCTCTGTCGTTTCTGGCGCTCAGGGTGTGTTGCGTCCGGGGAGCAGGTGAGAGCGCAGCGGTTTCAGGCCGGGGCCAGCGCAAACACCGGTTTACCCTGTGAGAAGGTCGCCACCACGGGCGACATGCGTGCCACGGCTTCGGCGGAGCAGCTCGCCGCCACCAGCATCATGCTTGCGTCATCCCCCGGTGCTGGCCACTGGCGCTCCCCCTGGGCCGAGAGCGGGAGCCGATCGCCTGTGGCAATCCCCAGCGCCCGCGACAGCGAAAACTCATCTGAACCGCGATAGAGCTGCGCATAAAGGTTCGCTTTTTCCAGCATGCTGCCGGTGCCAAACGGGGACCAGTGATCGATGACGCTGTCGGTGCCGGTCATCACCCTGATGCCCGCCGCCTGTAGCTGGGGAATCGGCATGGTGAGCTTACCAATGGGGAGCGTGGAGGCGACGCTGAACTGCTGCTCCGCAAGCCCTTCGATCATCTTGTCCAGCGCACTGCCAGTCAGCGTCGCCAGCGCAAAACCGTGGCTCAGCGTCACTTTGCCTTTCAGCGCCGGATGCGTCGCCACGGTGTCAATCATGTACTGAATTGCCGCCACGCCCGCCGGTGAGGTTTCATGCAGATGAATGTCCACGCCGCGCTGATAGTCGAGCGCAATCTGAAACATGGCATCCAGCGATTTTTCCATCGCGCCATCCACATTGGTCGGATCCAGTCCGCCGACATAGTTAACGCCGAGCTGCATCGCCTCACGCATCAGCCCGTCGACCTGTGAGTGCAGCAGGCCGTGCTGGGGAAAGGCGACGATCTCGCACGAAAAGGCAGGATGACGGGCTAACGCCGCCTGCAAATGCTCCAGGCTTTTCAGGCCGCTGACCGGATCGATATTGCAATGGCTGCGTGCGCGGGTTGTGCCTTTGGCGTTAAGCAGGGCGATCAATCCTTCGGCGCGGGCCTGGGCGTGCGGCAGCAGCTGTGGGATCAGTACCTGTTCGCGCGCAATCATATCCATGATGGTTTTACCCTGACGCGGACGCGGTGCCTGCCACGGGCCGCCATAAAAGGTTTTATCAAGATGGATGTGCATGTCCTGGGTGGCGGGCAGCAGCAGGGCATCCTGCGCATCCCATGACGGCAGCGTGCTCTCCCCCTGGCCCGCGGGCGTCAGCTGGTCAATTTTACCGTCGCGCACGCTGATGTCGTAACGTCCGGTCCGGGTGGCGATAATCTCCTCATCCTCGCGGATAAAGCCCTCCTCCAGGCGCACATTGCGCAGCAGGTAGTGATCCTGCCGGGGCAGGGCGGCGGGCCGATCGGCATCGATAGCGGGCAAAGAGGCGGGGGTGGCGGCACCGGACTGACCGAGACCGGCGGCCAGCAAGCCGCCTGCGGCGGTCCAGCGCACGCTTTGGCCCAGGAAATCACGGCGGCTCGGCGAAGAGGAAATGGGCATCAGAGGCTCCTGCAAAGTGAACAATGTCTTAATCTGACAAACGCTGCTTTCCCCTGCTGCGTTATTTTCCACTGACCACTATTCAATATCTCACTGCCAGCGCAACTGGCCGAACGCCGCCAGTGACGTCGCCAGTTCACGCTGCAGCGGATCCTGTGGATGACGGCAGAACAGCGCCAGTTCAAAGGTATCAATCACCGGCAGACCCTGTTCGGGACCCAGTACCCGATGTTGCGGCAGGCGACAGCTGGCTGGCAGTAACGTCAGCCCCAGTCCCTGGGCACTGGCGGCGGCCAGCGCGACCAGGCTGGCGCTGCTGTAACCAATGCGCCAGCTTCTGCCCAGCGCGTCGAGCGTCTGACACACCTCGTCGCGATAGAGCCCCTGCTGGGGAAACAGGACCAGCGGCACCGGCGTCTGCTCAAAGCAGGGCCACTCTGCGCTGTCGAGCCACAGCAGCGGTTCGGGACGCGACGCCAGCGGACGCTCGCCCCAGGGCTGCTTAATCAGCATGATGTCCAGCTCTTCACGCTGCCAGGCACGCCGCAGCTCCACCTGCATTCCGCTCATCACATCCAGCCGCAGCTGGGGATGGTCGCGACTGAAGTGCGCCAGCAGACCGGCTGTGGGCGCGGCGAAATCTTCGGGCACGCCAAGACGCAGCACGCCGTCGCGCCACTGATCGCTCAGCACATCGTGCGCTTCGCCATTCAGGGCAATGATCCGCCGGGCGTAGCCTAAAAGTTTTTCGCCCTCTTCGGTGATCTGCACCTGATGTGAGGAGCGGATGAGCAATGCTTTACCAACCATCTCCTCCAGTCGCCGTACCTGCTGGCTGACGGTGGACTGTGACAGGTGCACCCTGTCGGCGGCGCGGGTAAAGCTGGTGGTTTCGCACACCGCCACAAAGCTGAGCAACTGCTGCGGGGTGAACATCGGTTGACGATTCATTTTTCCACTACCTGACAGAGTAATATTTCATTTCCAGATAGTAGCGACTGCTGCCAGGCTGGCAACTTTTACCGGTGTGGATCTCAGATGAAGAAAGAGAACAACCTCCTGCTGGCAGCCCTGGTGCTGGCAGGACTGAATATGCGGCCGCTGATGACCTCGGTCAGTCCGTTACTCAGCCAGCTGCGGCAGAGCATCGGTCTATCACCGCTGGCGGCGTCGCTGCTGCCTGCGGTGCCGATGATCATGATGGGTGCCATTGCGTTAATCAGTGCTCCGCTGATGCAGCGCTTTGCGGTGCATAAATTGCTGTCCGGGGGGCTGATCCTGCTGTTGCTGGCACTGGTGAGTCGGGGGATTGTGGTGGACGGACGCGGGCTGGTGCTCAGTACCGTGCCGGGTGGGGCGGGTATTGGCATCGTGCAGATGGCGATGCCGGGATTGATTCGTCAGCGCTTTGGCAGCCGCAGCGCTGGTGTGACCGGCCTGTGGGCAGCAGCGCTGATGGGCGGCGGCGGGATTGGCGCGGCGATCTCACCGTGGCTGACCGCGCAGCTTGGCTGGCAGGGCGCACTGAGCAGCTGGGCGCTGCCGGTGGTGCTGGCCATAATCCTCTGGCTGATGATTACCACTGCCCCCGCCGCCCGAACGGAGGCCGTCGCGCTGCCGCCGCTGTGGCGAAAAACCCGCGCCTGGACGCTGGCGCTGAGTTTCGGTCTGGTTAACGGCGGTTACGCCATCTGCGTCGCCTGGCTGCCGGACTTTTACCATCAGCTTGGCTGGCGTGCGCAGGCGGGCGGTTCACTGCTCGGCATGATGATTGGCTGTCAGGTCGCCGGGGCGCTGCTGCTGCCCCTGCTGGCACGGGGCCGCGATCGCCGCCCGTTATTGCTGCTGACACTGGCCATGCAGCTTTGCGGCATGCTCGGCTTTCTGTTTGCGCCGCAGCTGGCACCGTGGCTCTGGGCGGGGATGGCAGGTTTCGGGCTGGGCGGGGCGTTTCCACTGGCACTGGTGCTGGCGCTGGATCATCTGGCGCAGCCCCAGGCTGGTGCGCGGCTGGTGGCCTTTATGCAGGGCGTCGGCTTTATTATCGCGGGCAGCATGCCGTTTATCGCCGGACAGCTGCATGCGCTCACCGGAAATTTCACCAGCGTCTGGATCCTGCAGGCGACGGTCACGCTGCTGTTGATTGCGCTTAATCTGCGTTTTCATCCGCACAGCTATCAGCGCGCCTTTCCCGAAGGAAATGGCTGATTTTGGTCCGACCAATTCCGGCAATATTTTTCTCTGGTTCACACTCCGGGAAAATTCACCCAACTTCTGTTGCCATAGATTAACAATGCATTAACTATCTGTTGCCATACGCCCCGGGACAGCGGTTTGGTCTGACCAATCCGGGGCGAAAGGGTATGCAGCAGAGCGGCTGTGTGCCACGTCACCTCTTCCTCTGGAGATACTGGCATGCAGATCTGGCAACAAAATTACGATCCGCTGGGTAATATCTGGCTCTCAAGCCTGGTCGCGCTGATCCCGATTCTCTTTTTCTTTTTTGCGCTGATTAAGCTGAAGATGAAAGGCTACCTGGCGGCGACCACCACCGTGGTGCTGGCGTTGCTGGTGGCGCTGTTTCTCTACCAGATGCCGGCGGCCCAGGCGCTGGCCGCTGTGGTGTATGGCTTTCTCTATGGGTTGTGGCCGATTGCCTGGATCATTGTCGCCGCGGTTTTCGTCTACAGGATCTCGGTCAAAACGGGTCAGTTCGACATTATTCGCGCCTCCATTCTGTCAATTACCCCCGATCAGCGTCTGCAGATGCTGATTGTGGGCTTCTCGTTCGGTGCTTTCCTGGAGGGGGCGGCGGGCTTTGGTGCGCCAGTGGCGATAACCGCCGCGCTGCTGGTCGGGCTGGGTTTTAATCCGCTCTACGCCGCCGGGCTTTGCCTGATTGTGAATACCGCGCCTGTTGCGTTTGGCGCGATGGGGATCCCCATTATCGTGGCGGGCCAGGTGACCGGGCTGGACAGCTTTGCCATCGGCCAGATGGCCGGACGCCAGCTGCCGCTGCTGACGCTGATTGTGCTGTTCTGGATTATGGCGATTATGGATGGCTGGCGCGGCGTGAAAGAGACCTGGCCCGCGGTCATGGTCGCGGGGGGATCGTTTGCCATTGCCCAGTTCCTCAGCTCCAACTTCCTGGGCCCGGAGCTGCCCGACATTATCTCGTCGCTCGCCTCGCTGATTTCGCTGACGCTGTTTCTGCGCGTCTGGAAACCGGTGCGCATTTTTCGCTTTGCCGATGCAGAGGCGAAGCAGGACGCCTCCCTGCAGCCGCCGCAGACGTATCGGCTGGGGCAGGTGCTCCGCGCCTGGATGCCGTTCCTGTTTCTTACCGCCACCGTCACGCTCTGGAGCATCCCGCCGTTTAAAGCGCTGTTCGCCAAAGGCGGTGCGCTCTATGACTGGGTGCTGGCTATGCCGGTCCCGATGCTGAATGAGCTGGTGGCACGTATGCCGCCCGTGGTCGGCAGCGCGACCCCTTTTCCGGCCATCTTTAAGCTGGATCTGGTGTCCGCCACCGGCACCGCCATCTTAATTGCGGCGATCATGGCTATTCTGTTCCTGCGCATGAAGCCAAAGGCGGCGCTGCAGACCTTTGGGGAAACGCTGAAAGAGCTGGCGCTGCCGATCTACTCCATCGGGATGGTGCTGGCCTTTGCGTTTATCTCCAACTATTCCGGCCTCTCTGCGACGCTGGCGCTGGCGCTGGCACACACCGGCCACGCGTTTACCTTCTTTTCGCCGTTCCTGGGCTGGCTGGGCGTCTTCCTGACCGGATCCGATACCTCGTCGAATGCGCTGTTTGCTGCTTTACAGGCCACCACCGCCCAGCAGATTGGTGTCTCCGATGTTCTGCTGGTGGCGGCTAACACCACTGGCGGCGTGACGGGCAAGATGATCTCGCCGCAGTCGATCGCCATTGCCTGTGCGGCGGTCGGGCTGGTGGGGAAAGAGTCTGACCTGTTCCGGTTTACCGTTAAGCACAGCCTGATTTTCACCTGTATGGTGGGGGTGATTACCACGCTTCAGGCCTACGTTTTCCCCTGGATGATCCCATGAGCAACAACACTACCGAACCGCTGGTGACGCGCCTCCAGGCGTACATCACCGACCATCAGCTTGAACCAGGCATGCGCCTGCCTGCCGAGCGGCAGCTCTCGGCGGAACTCGGCGTCTCTCGCTCCTCGCTGCGTGAAGCAATACAGCAGCTGATCAGCAGTGGGATGCTGGTCAGCCGACGCGGCGGCGGCACCTGGATCCGCCAACAGCTGGCACCCTGGTCGGAACAGCGCATTGTCGGGCCGATTCGCCAGCTGCTGCATGACGATCCCGACTACCGCTACGATATTCTGGAGGCACGCCACGCCATTGAGGCCAGCACCGCCTGGCATGCAGCACTGCGCGCCACCGGGGCCGACAAAGAGAAGCTGCAGTTCGCTTTCGACGCCACCCTGAAGCTGAAAGAGAGTGATGACCCTGATCTCGCTGCTCAGGCCGATGTGCGCTTTCATCTGGCCATTGCCGAAGCGTCCCACAACGTGGTGCTGCTGCAGACCATGCGCGGCTTTTTCGCGCTGCTGCAGTCGTCGGTGATGCAGAGCCGTCAGCGCATGTATACCCAGCCCGCGATTTTTGCCCGCCTGACGGAGCAGCACCAGGCGCTGCTTGATGCGATTCTCGCGGGCGATGCGGAAGCGGCCCGTCAGGCCGCGATGCAGCATCTGGGGTTTGTCCACGCCACCATGAAAAGCCTCCATGAAGATGAAGCGCGCCAGGCGCGCATCACCCGCTTACCGGATAACGACACACGCAACCCAAAGGAATCTGACTGATGATTATCTCAGCTGCCAGTGACTATCGCGCCGCCGCGCAACGCATCCTGCCGCCGTTCCTGTTTCACTATCTTGACGGCGGGGCGTATGCCGAGCACACCCTGCGCCGCAACGTGGAAGATCTGTCAGATGTGGCGCTGCGCCAGCGCATTCTGAAGAACATGTCGGAACTGAGCCTTGAAACCAGATTATTCAATGAAACCCTGTCGATGCCGGTTGCGCTGGCACCGGTCGGCCTGTGCGGCATGTATGCCCGCCGGGGAGAAGTGCAGGCGGCACGTGCGGCAGCTCTGAAAGGCATTCCGTTTACCCTGTCGACCGTCTCGGTCTGCCCGATTGAAGAGGTGGCCCCGCAGATCAACCGGCCGATGTGGTTCCAGCTTTACGTGCTGCGTGACCGCGGTTTTATGCGCAATGCGCTGGAACGTGCCAAAGCCGCCGGTTGCTCAACGCTGGTGTTTACCGTGGATATGCCGACGCCGGGTGCGCGCTATCGTGATGCGCACTCCGGTATGAGCGGCAATCACGCGGCGCTGCGTCGTTACTGGCAGGCGGTCACGCATCCACAGTGGGCGCTGGATGTGGGTTTGCAGGGCCGTCCTCACGATTTGGGGAATATTTCTGCCTATCTGGGCAAGCCCACCGGGCTGGAAGATTACATCGGCTGGCTGGCGAACAACTTCGATCCCTCTATCAGCTGGAAAGATCTGGAGTGGATCCGCGAATTCTGGGAGGGGCCGATGGTGATCAAAGGCATTCTCGATCCGGAAGATGCGCGGGATGCGGTGCGCTTTGGTGCCGATGGCATCGTGGTCTCGAATCACGGCGGACGCCAGCTGGATGGCGTGCTCTCCTCGGCACGCGCATTACCGGCCATCGCGGATGCGGTCAAAGGCGACATCACCCTTCTGGCAGACAGCGGCATCCGCAACGGGCTGGATGTGGTGCGGATGATTGCGCTGGGCGCAGACAGCGTGCTGCTGGGACGGGCATTTATCTATGCACTGGCCACTCACGGTCAGCGCGGTGTGGAAAACCTGCTGAACCTGATAGAGAAAGAGATGCGGGTGGCCATGACGCTGACCGGGGCGAAGTCGATTAGCGACATCACCCGTGACTCACTGGTGCAGGCGGAGGCGTTGCTGGCACCACAGAGCATCGCATCACGTCCCCGCGCAGTGAGTTAGCCTGCGAAAATGAATGCGTTGTCTATACTTAGCTTCTTTACCAACAGGAGGAATGACATGACCATTCATAAGAAAGGTTCGGCGCACTGGGAAGGCGATATCAAAGGCAAAGGCACCGTCAGCACCGAGAGCGGCGTGCTGAGCCAGCAGCCTTATGGCTTTAATACCCGTTTTGAAGGCGGCAAAGGCACCAACCCGGAAGAGCTGATTGGTGCAGCACATGCGGCCTGTTTCTCCATGGCACTGTCGCTGATGCTGGGCAATGCAGGCCATACGCCGGAAAGCATTGACACAACGGCGGACGTGTCGCTGGATAAAAAAGGCGACGGCTTTGCCATCACCAAAGTGGCGCTGACCAGCACGATCTCTCTGCCTGGCGTTGATGCGTCGGCCTTTGACGAGATCATCAATAAAGCCAAAGCGGGCTGCCCGGTTTCTCAGGTACTGAACGCGGAAATTACGCTGGATTACACCCTGAACAACTGATGCTGGCAACGGGTCGCCTTTTGGTGGCCCGGACGTTATGCTATGCCTCCCGGTCCTGTTACTGACCGGAACAGATGCGCCTTCTGGCGCATCTTCGCTTTCTGATCAGAGGAAACCGAGGTGACAAGATACCGGGCGGCTAAAAAATACTGGAAGATGGTGCTGGTTCTGTTGTGCATCTGCGGCGGGCTGCTGCTGATACGCTGGGCTGCCATGATCTGGGCCTGAGCCGATGAAGTGGATAAGTCGCCACTCGCTGGGCATATTACTGATGGTGATTATCGTGCTGGAAGCGGTTTATTTTCTGCTGACAGCCTCATGGCTGCCGTGGCGATAAACGCACTCAGACAAAGGCATCTTCGCGCCGTTTAGTCCGCACGTCGCTGCGCGCAATGCGATAAGCCTTGCGTGGATCGCCCACCACAAACTCAAAGGTTGGTGTGTAGTAAAAAGGCAACCAGCCGCCATAGCTGCTCTCCCACTCCCATCGGACGGGGCAGGGCCACAGAATGCCATCATACAAAAGATAGTAAACCCAGCGTCCACCAGGACGACGGGGGCGTGATGTTTTCATGGGATTCACAACGGTAATGGTTAACAACAGCTTATATTTTGTACGCTAAAGCGTCAGCTTGCAATGTTGCAGCCCGGCTTTATTGAATCTGGTCCTGAATCATCGATGTACCTCACCACAAAGCAGTACCACATTTGGTCTGACTTTATGAATACGGTTTGCCATTGTTTCACAGTCGACCTTCGTCGGATAGATGCGCTCCGAGACCGGCAGTGCTTCGCAGGCATCGTAACCGCACGCGCTCACTAACAACACAAATCCTATCAACATAGATCCTCTCCTTAACACGGTCTGGTGGTCCGGACTGTGGTGCTTTTTTTCCCTTTTTAACATCCAGTATAGACAAACGTGACGGGGCGGCATTGTCAGTGTGAGCTGTGGCCTGCCAGACAGGAGGTGGCGGCAGGGTGCGGGCGGTGTAAGAGGGGGGAGCAGGTGCAGAACTAGCCCGCGAAATACCAGGCGGGCAGCAGCGCAATCAGGTTGTTCAGGGTGTGCAGGAAAATGGGCAGCGCCAGACTGTTACTGCGCAGCCGGGCGTAGCAAAGCAGCAGCGAAAACAGCGTCAGCGCAATAAGGGTCTGCCAGTGCACATACTGCGTATGCATCACGGCAAACAGCAGTGAGGTCAGCAGCATACAGGCAAAGCGACTGCGGGGTGCCCACAGCAGAAAACCCTGCAACAGGAAACCGCGGAACAGCACCTCTTCAAATACCGGGGCCAGCAGCACGGCGGTCAGCAGCAGGATCAACAGTGAATTACGTCCCTGCTGGGCCTGCATCACCAGCCACCCTTCCGGCTGCATGAACTGCATCTGTGCCGCCATCAGCACAAACAGTGCGCCGGTAAACAGCAGGGTTTGCAGCGTGCAAAGCTCACCCAGCGGCAAATCGGTGCGACGCTGGCAGTAGAAGCGATAAAGCGGGTAGATAACAGCAAATTCAAACAGGCAGAGTACGGGAACCAGCAGGCCGTCATTACGCAGCACGCTGTAATTAGGAAACAGCGTGATCAGCATGGTAACCAGGTAATAGACCACAAAGCTGCCGACGTAGAACAGCGTCAGGGTCACTCTGTCGGAATTGGTGTTCATAGGCGACTCTGCCAGCGAAGGTTAGCGCATAGTAGCAATGCACCCGATCGCTGTCGAGTGAGCCTGTAACACAATATTTAAGCGCAAAATGTTACCTGCAGGCTAAACACCCGGGCATGTGAGCCGATAACTGATGAAACTAATCTGGCCAGCAACGTATGTGGTATTGCAGGCCTGTGATCTTAACCTCTGGCTGTGTAGTGAGCACTCTTGATGACTTTTACCCCTCCGACGCCGCCGTCGCCGCCATTCAGACATGCCGCTGAAGACCGCACTGTCCGCTTTACGCGGCGCAGCCTGCGCACGCTTTCGCTGCTGCTGTTTGGTGTGCTGGTGCTCTCGATGCTGATGGTGCTGACAATTGCGCAGCGCCAGAACAGCGCATCGGTTGAGCATGACCGGATGCTGATGCAGCAGGCGTGGCAAAATCGTCAGGAGGCGATGATTACAGATATCCGGGACTATGCCTTCTGGGGTGAAGCCTGGCGCAATCTCCATGTCAGGGTGAACAAAGTCTGGGCGTATGACGAAGAGAACTTCGGACCGGGCCTCTACGAAGAGTATCACTATGAAGGCGTGTTCGTGGTCGACAGCAAAGGCCACACCACCTACAGCGTGATTAACGGGCAGCTGGTGGATACGCCGCTGGAGGCGTGGCTGGGCAGTGAGACCCGGCCGATGATTGCGGCTGCGCGTCAGCTCAACAATAAAGCGATAGCCCGTGATGCCCTGGTCAATCACCTGCCCGCCATTGTGGTAGCCGCACCGATCAGCAGCGGCAAACTGACGAACGTGCCGCCTATGGCGGGGCCAGCGTCAATCATGGTGTTTGTCAGTCTCTTCACGCCCGACAAATTACAGGCGCTGGGCACAACGCTGGATGTGCGCGGACTCCGTCTGCCCGTCAGTGAAGAGGATGCCCTGCGTGAACCGCGGATGACACAACCGTTGCCTGGCGGCGAGCCGGTTGTGCTGCGCTGGACGCCAAAGATGCCTGGCATGGGCCTGATCTGGTTTCTGCTGCCACTGCTGATGATGACGGCGATCATCATCGGCATCATTACCCATCGCGTCAGCCGCCATGCACTCTCCAATGCGATCCTCTCAGACCGGCGCTTTGCTATGCTGGCGATCAGCCAGCAGGAGCTGGCCAGCAGCGAAGCGCGGTTTCGCGATCTCGCTGAGGCGGCGTCAGACTGGATCTGGGAAACGGATGAGGAGGGCCGCCTGATCTACCTGTCCGCACGCTTTGAAAACGTCACCGGACACGACATGTCACACTGGCTGGGACGACACATTGATCAGCTGCTGACCCATCCCAGCCACTCGCTGGTCGCCTGGCTGCTGCGCCAGGAGCAGGAGGCGCAACAGATGCCTCTGCGCTGCCAGTTTATGTCGGCCCAGGGTAACCGCCGTATCGGCCAGCTGGTGGCGAAAACCGTCTGGCACGACACTCGGCGCATCGGCTTCCGCGGCACGGTATCGGACATCACGCAGGGTATGGAAGCGGAGGCGCGCATTCAGTTCCTGTCGCGTCACGACGTGTTAACGGGTCTGTCGAACCGTGTGCAGCTGCAGGAGTTTCTGACACAGCATCTTGAGAAGCCGGAGGGAATCGCGCCGCTGACGCTGATTACCCTCGATCTCGATCAGTTCAGGCCAATCAACGAAACCTGGGGCCATGCAACGGGCGATGAGGTGCTGAGCCAGGTCGCACAGCGTCTGAAGCGCTGTATCGGCCCGCAGGAGCTGGTGGCGCGACTGGGCGGGGATGAGTTTGTGCTGGTATTGCGTGAAACGAACCGCGAGCGCGTCGATCAGCGTTGTGCCCGGCTGGTGCATGAGATCCAGCAGCCGATCAGCACCGGCCAGCATGTCCATTATCTCACCATCAGCATGGGGATTGCCTGTGTCCCGCAGGATGCCAGCCACCCGGAAGGGCTGCTGCGCATGGCCGATATTGCGCTGACGGAGGCGCGCGAAGCCGGACGCAATCAGTGGGTCTGGTATGCCAGTGAAATGGCCAGCCAGCGCGAGGATAAGCGTGAAATGGCGCGGCGGATTGAGAAAGCGCTGAAGAACAATGAATTTCGCCTGCACTACCAGCCCCGCTATCAACTGCTGACCGGTCAGCTGGCGGGGGCCGAGGCACTGATTCGCTGGCAGATTGCCCCGGATCAATGGATTACGCCTGACCACTTTATTCCGCTGGCGGAAGAGAGCGGTCTGATCGCCACCATCAGCGACTGGGTGCTGATGCGCGCCTGTCAGGATGCCCTGGGCTGGGGCGGCGACCGCTATGTGTCCGTCAACATTTCGCCGATGGAATTTCGCACCAGCGATCTGGTGCAGCGGGTGGCCGATACGCTGGCGAAAAGCGGTCTTCCCGCGACAAGGCTGGAGCTGGAGATTACGGAGAACGTCACCTTTGAACATCCACAGCATGCGCTGGAGGTGATGCAGGGGTTGCGGTCGCTGGGCGTGAGGTTAACCGTTGACGATTTCGGAACCGGCTATGCGGCACTGGGTTATCTGAAAACCTTCCCGTTTAATGGCCTGAAGATCGATCGTTCCTGGATGAAGGATTTCCCTGAGTCGCAGCAGGCGCAATCGGTGGTGGCGGGGATTATCGCGCTGGCACGCGCCTTTGCGCTGACGATTACGGCTGAGGGGATTGAGACAGAAGCGCAGCTGAATCAGCTAAAGCAGCTGTCGTGCGAAGAGGGGCAAGGCTACTTCCTCGGTCGTCCGATGCCACTGGCTGCCTTCAGTACGCTTCTGGAAAGAACCACGCAAAACCAGACTGAGTCGGTTTAACGGACTTTGACCGCTACGGCGGTCATCAGCATCGCGCAGACAACAAAAATAATCAGTTCCATCATGACCTCCACAGAGATAAGAATATTCCTGAAATAGTCTAGCGGCTCACTGTGCTTTTTTTAGGCAGTCAGTGCGATTAATCTTAAAAACAGGCGCGTGCGACATCCGGATTGCGGTTGCATTTAACAACTTTACCTTTTCTGGCTTCTGGTCAGGAGGCTCGCTTTGCTACTCTTGGGGCAGGTTTTACACGTCCAACAGGAGAACAAACGTGAAATTTTATGGAAAAGGGCTAGTGGTAGTGGGTCTGTTTGCTTTAACCGCCTGCCAGTCTGCAACTCAACCTGATACTGCCAGTGCGCCGCAGGATCCTGAAGCAGACCGCTGCGGAGCCTCTCAGTTTCAGCACTATGTCGGCAAACCCCTGACCGCGCTTCAGGGGCAGCACTTCGAGCAGCAGGTGCGTCCCATCCCGTATCATTCTGCCGTCACCATGGACTTCAACCTCAACCGGCTTAACTTCCTGGGCGACAAAAATGGCAATATCAGCTCGGTTTATTGTGGCTGACGACCGGCCTGTCATAGGCTTGTCATAACGGCAGGCGAGGATAACAGCGCGTTTAAGAAACTTCCTCGTCACACAATAAATAGTGCTCGTCTTGTTTATTCCCGCCCCGGCGGGAATTTTTTTAGCGCCCTCGGGCCGGAACAGGAGCAGAGAAGATGAAACGCACAGGGGCACTTCTGCCCATACTGTTACTCAGCAGCACACTGGCGCAGGCGTCCAGTGAAGAGGCCTGGCAGCAGAGCCGTCAGGTCATGGTGCAGGCGTGCATTAACGCCAGCCACCTGAGCAAAGTAAAGCTGTCGGGTGAGCCAATCGAGTATGACGACAACACGGGTTACAGCGCACTGTTGCTGGAGGGGCGTTATCCCCAGCCGCAGATGAAAAACAGACGTGGACGGGAGCTCTGCCTGTTTCAGCGCAGCAGCGGACGGGCCAGCATCAGTGAAGCGGATAACCTGCGCTGGATAAAGTAAACGGCAGGTTCACACGTCTGGCTGGGTGTCGATGAGCTGTGCCAGCAGGGTGCGATAACGCTGCAACTGCGCCTCATCGCCCTCCACGGCCAGTTTGTCGATCACCCGCGCAATAAGCGCTTTACTGGTGGCGGGTTCACCCGCTTCCATAATTTCGCGCAGAATAACCGCCAGCAGATCGGACTCTGGCGGGGTTCGCCAGTTCGGGCTGTTAAAATAGTCGCTGATGGCACGGCTGGCGCTGCCAGGTTGCATTCTCATTTCCCTACCTCCGCTGAAACACTCTCCCGACCCTTACGCCTGCGTAAGGGCATATGTGTATGTCATAAGCTGGACTGCCCCAGCGTAGCCGGATGATCTACCGTTTTTTAGCGGAGGACGTCGCGCCAGGCGGAATGATCGCCGCATCGCCAAGACTGACGATTTTTTAAACATAGAAGCGGGGTGAAGGGTTGTCAGTAACAGAATGACATATTTTTTCATATTGATGAGGGCGGGTTGAGGAAGAGGGCGTCAGAGCAGGTTGCCCACCGCGAGGTTCACGCTGTAAACCGCAGATCAGGGACATTTTTCGCGGGTATAGTGTGCTGAATCAGAAAGAATGCGGTCTTTTGCCGTTTGTGCCATGTTTTGTCGGTCACGCTGACAACGCCCGCGGTAGACTGAACGTTCCTTCTCTTAACATCATCTGCTCATGCCACGTTCGCCTGAATCCTGGAAAATAAACCTGATCTCGGTCTGGTTTGGCTGTTTTTTTACTGGCCTGGCTATCAGCCAGATTATCCCGTTTCTGCCGCTCTACCTTGAGCAGCTTGGCGTCACCGGTGGCGAATCACTGAGCCTCTGGTCGGGTCTCACCTTCAGCATCACCTTTGTGATCTCGGCGGCAGTGGCCCCGCTGTGGGGCAGTCTGGCCGATCGCAAAGGCCGTAAGCTGATGCTGCTGCGCGCCGCGTCTGGCATGGGAGTGGTGATTCTGCTTCAGGCGTTTGTCACCGAAGCCTGGCAGCTACTGCTGCTGCGCGCCCTGATGGGGCTGACCTCCGGCTACATCCCCAACGCCATGGCGCTGGTGGCCGCTCAGGTTCCGCGTGAACGCAGCGGCTGGGCGCTGAGCTGTGTTTCAACCGGGCAGATTGGCGGAGTGATTCTGGGGCCGATGCTGGGCGGGCTGCTGGCAGACTGGGTCGGTTTGCGTATGGTGTTTCTTGTCACCGCCGCGCTGCTGATGGTGAGCTTTCTGGTGACGCTGTTCCTGATTAAAGAGACGGGGTATACCCCGGTCAGTAAAAAGGAGACGCTCAGCGGACGTGACGTGTTCCGCTCGCTGGATAACCCGAAACTGATGCTCTGCCTGTTTTTCACCACGATGGTGATCCAGATGTGCAACGGATCGGTGAATCCGATCCTGACGCTCTTCGTGCGGGAACTGGCACCGACCGCGGAGAATATCGCGTTTCTCAGCGGGGTGATTGCGGCGCTGCCTGGGGTCTCTGCACTTCTGGCCGCGCCCCGGCTGGGACGACTTGGCGATCGCATTGGTACGCAGCGCATCCTGCTGGCGACCATGATCATCTCACTGCTGCTGTTTGTTGCGATGTCCTTTGTTACCAGCGCAACGCAGCTGGGCGTATTGCGTTTTCTGCTGGGCTTCGCCGATGGCGCGATGATGCCTGCGGTGCAGACCCTGCTGGTACGTCACTCACGCGACACTATCACCGGCCGGATCTTCGGTTATAACCAGTCGTTTATGTATCTGGGTAATGTCACTGGCCCGCTGCTGGGGGCGGCGGTGTCGGCGGTGGCAGGTTTTCGCTGGGTCTTTCTTGCCACCGCCGTGATGGTGCTGATTAATGTGGTGTTTCTGACGCGTTTTTACCGGCGTCCGAAGACCGCGCTGCCTGCGTCGGCTGACAAATCGTCAGTTCAGCCTGCCAGCGCTGCTGAGTCAGCAAAAACTCAGGACTGACGCTGGGACTCCAGGAGTCATCACCGCCAACACCCATATGGAAGGCATCCAGATGCAGCCAGCAGCCCGCTTCCGGGCGCAGAAGATGGCGGTGGGAGGCGTCACGCAGCTGCTCCAGACTGAAGCGGCTCAGTGAGAAAGCAAACCCGCCGCCGCTAACCTGCCAGCTGCCGCTGTCGAGCTGACGCACGCCGCCGCGCAGGCCATTCTCACCGGGGAAAATGTAGGGCGTTGAAAGCTGATCCAGCGGCAGTTGCCAGCGGGAAAACTGTGCAGCCAGCTGGCGATCGGGATAGTTCTCATGCGGCCCCAGGCCGAGCCAGCTCACCTGCTGCGGAATCTGCACCAGCGCGCAGCGCAAGCCGATGCGTGCGGGGGGCGGCAAGCCGCGTGACTGCTCAACGGAAAGCTGTAGCTGTAACTCACCCTGTGCGGTGATCAGATAACGTTTCCGGCTGATAAAGGCGCACTGGCCGTTGGCGAGCCAGCGGTGCAGCGTCTCAATCTGCACCGCGTGCGACAATGCATTCGCGGTGATCGACACCCGCTGGCTGCTCATCTGGTCATAACCCGCCGCTTTCCAGCGTTCGACCCACGCGTTCGGATCGACCCGCTCCGCTTCGCTGGTGCCGATATCATTGTCCAGCGGCGCGCGAATAAAGCAGTCCTGAAGCGGGGAGAGCAGCGTCGGCTGTTCATCAACAAACCATTGCGTCAGTTCGCCGCTGTGGCGTGAAAAATGCCAGCGTTGCTGCTGATGGGTGACGATTATTTCACTGGCGTCCTCATGGAGGACTGGCGCTGCAGCTGTTTCCGGCTGCGATGGCAGCGCCAGCACCGAAGGCAGCGCCCACTGGTGCCAGGCAACACGCCAGTCGGCGGCGCTCCAGCGGGTTGGGTGAATCTGATGAACCGCGACATTAAGCCAGCATTCGCCGTGTAACGCTGGCGGTGACGGCAGCGTGATCCGCTGGTCTCCCTGCGCGGCGATATCCAGCATGACTTCACCTTCCGCCACCCTGTGTCCTTCCTGCTCAATGCGCCAGCGCAGCACTTCATTGTCGCTGTGACGGAACAGATAGTCGCTGCTGACCGTAAAGCTCAGCGGATCGCCGGGATCGACCGTGAACTGGAAGAACTGCTGGGCGCGCTGGGCTTCATAAAGCGCCGGATGCGGCGTGCGATCGGCAAACACCAGCCCGTTCATACAGAACTGGCGATCGTTAGGTTTATCGCCAAAATCGCCGCCGTAGGCCTGCCAGGGCTGGCCCTGGTCGTCATAGCGGGTCAGGCTTTGATCAACCCAGTCCCAGACGAAGCCACCCTGCAGACGCGGAAACTGGCGGAACGCCTCCCAGTACTTCGCAAAACCGCCGAAACTGTTGCCCATCGCATGGGCGTATTCACACAGGATCAGCGGGCGCGTCTCACCCGGCAGACCGATCCACTTTTTCAGCGACCATTTCGGCACGGCCGGGAACGGCTGATCTTCATCGACCCTGGCATACATCGGGCAGATAATATCGGTTGCGGCGGTATCCGCACCGCCGCCTTCATACTGAACAGGACGGGTTGGGTCGCTGCTTTTCACCCAGCGGTAGAGCGCATCATGCGTGGCACCATGCCCCGACTCATTGCCCAGCGACCAGATAATAATGCTGCAGTGGTTACGATCGCGCTGCACCATGCGCGTCACGCGCTCGCTGTAGGCGGCAAACCAGCGCGGATCGTCGGAGAGCCGGTTCATCGGCTGCATGCCGTGGGTTTCGATATTCGCCTCATCCACCACATAAAGCCCATACTGGTCACACAGCCGATACCAGAGCGGATGATTGGGATAGTGCGAACAGCGCACCGCATTGAAATTGTGTTGCTTCATCAGCTCAATGTCACGGCGCATCGTCGCTTCATCCACCACCTGTCCTCGCTCCGGGTGATGTTCGTGGCGGTTGGTGCCGCGGATCAGCAGCGGTTTACCGTTGAGACAGAGCAGGCCGTTGTCGATAGTGACCTGACGGAAGCCGACATCATATGCTTCCACTTCGATCAGCTGCTGGTTCTCATCCAGCAGCGCCAGCGTGGCGCGATAGAGGTGAGGCGTTTCGGCGCTCCACAGCGCGGGCTGCTCCACCGGCAGACTGAGCAGGGCGCGTTCAGGATAATGACCCCGTTCGTCAATAATGGCGCTGCCCAGCGGCTGCTGACACTGCGCAATCTGCTGTTCACCCTGCCACAGCGTCAGGCGCAGCTGATAGTGCGAGGTGACGTCAGGCGGCAGAGCAACGCGGACCTGAGTGCGCAGAGTGGCAGTGTAAAACGCCGGGCTGAGCCGGGTTTCCAGCTGCACATCGGCCAGATGCACCCGCGGTTTATGCAGCAACGTGACGTCACGGAAAATGCCGCTCATCCGCCACATATCCTGATCTTCCAGATAGCTGCCGTCGCTCCAGCGCAGCACCATCACCGCCAGCCGGTTTTTGCCCGGTCGCAGCGCGGGCGTCAGGTCGAATTCGGCAGGCAGGCGGCTGTCCTGAGAGTAGCCAATCCAGCGTCCGTTACACCACAGATGAAAGGCCGAATTGACGCCGTCAAAGATGATGCGTGTCTGCCCGGAAGCAAGCCAGTCAGCGTCGGCATTGAATGTGAGCGAGTAACATCCGGTTGGGTTCTCTTTGGGCACATACGGGGGATTAACCGGAATGGGATACTGCACGTTGGTGTAAATGGGCGCATCAAAGCCCTGCATCTGCCAGTTTGCCGGGACCGGAATTGTTGTCGCATCCGGCAGATCCTGCAGTAACCAGCTGGCCGGGACCGCCTCAGGCTGCGAAAAATAACTGAAGCCCCACTCGCCATTCAGGCTTTGCTGTGACCGAGAGGGACTGTCATCACGCGCTGCCATTTCATCCCGCCAGCTGGCAAAGGGCGGGTGCGCATCCAGCCGATGCAGCGAGGTCACAACCGGATTTTCCCAGTCGCGCCGGGAGAGGATGTCACTGAAAGCAGCCTGAGAGAGAGTCATGATTGTATCCTGTAAATGTAATGCGCTCACAATGCGCAAATTTATGCAGGCTGTAAAGCGTCCGCCATCCCGATTTGCACAAATAGTTTGCTCCGGTAACGGGGCGCGATGTTGAGAATGTGGCGGTTTACTGACAGTAAAACGTTAAGTCTGGTCAGCAAAGATGAACAGGCACCGGATGCGGAGGAATCTCACTTGCCGCCATGCGGGTCGCTTCATACACTCAGCCCGATTTTATCACCCTGAGGTAACTATGGTACGAATCGTTAAGCTGGCTGCCGTTGTGGCATTGGTGACTGCGTTAAGCGGATGTCTTTTCCCGCCTCCTGGCGGCGGCGGTGGTGGAGGTGGTGGCTGGGGCGGACCCGGCGGCGGGCCGGGCCGCGGATTCGTCGATCCGCGCTAAGCCTCGCCTGTTGATTACTGGCAGGCGAAACGTTTAACAGCGGTGATGTTTGCCCGCAAAACGTTTCGCCTGCAAGGTTAGCCGGAAACGACTGAGAAGCGGGCAGGAATGTGGGTTAACTCACTGAAAAAAGGGCTATTGCCCTCTTTTTTTTTAACCAGTGTGGTGATAATTTCAGCTTTTCATCACCGCTGAGGCAACAGCATGAAAAACCTGATTGCTGAGTTACTGGTTAAGCTGGCTGAAAAAGAGGCGACAGCGAAAGAGCAGGTTGCGCAGATAGAGGCGCTGGAAATTGTTGTGACCGCACTGGTTCGCAAGCTGGAGCCGCAACAGCATCTTGAAATGACTGCCACGATTGAAACCGCCATCAACAACGTGGCCGATGCAGACAATGACGATGTGCGCCTGTTGCGCAATTACCTCGAAAAGCTGCTGCGGTACCCCCGCCAGTAACGACCCCGGAGCCAGGCGGGAATGGGATCTTCACATCACTTTAACCTGAAACATTTTCCGCTTTGCTTATTCGCTGCCAGAATAACAGGGGATAATCCACTGTGGAGATAAGAAGATGAAAGTCGGTTTAATGGCGATGATGATGGCGGGTCTGCTGGTCAGTGGTCTGGCGGGTGCGGCGGAGAAAACGCCGCAGCAGGAAAAAATGACGATGTGTAACCAGCATGCCAAATCTCAGGATCTCAAAGGGGATGCACGTAAAACCTTTATGAGTGAGTGCCTGAAAAAGGACAGCAAACTCTCTCACATGTCGCCGCAGCAGATGAAAATGAAAAGCTGTAACGGCGAAGCTGGCGATAAAAAGCTGGCGGGCGATGCGCGCAAAACCTTTATGAGCCAGTGCCTGAAAAAAAGCTGATCGCGTCCCACGGCCACCCAGGTGGCCGCTTCTCCCTGTCGCGCACTGCCGACCCATCTCCCGCCCGGCGCGGATTAAATTACCTGCTATAACAGCCAGTTAACTTTCTGATAAACATTCATCGTCAGGCTTCCCGGTTCCTTTGCCACACTTACTGTTTGTGGGGATTTGCGACGGCCCTTGTTTTGCCGCGCAGCACCAGACCAGAAACAGCGAAAGGAGCCATGCCGTGAACTATCAATTTACCGCCGACCTGAACGATTTGCCCCAGCGACAGCCGGTTAAAAAAACGCTTGGCGAGGTGGAGGTGTTACTGATTCGCGACGGGGAAAACGTCCGTGCTTATCAGGCGAAATGCCCGCACGCGGGTGCGCCGCTGGAGCAGGGCGCGATCTGCGGCGACCGGCTGGTCTGTCCGTGGCATAAAGCCGCGTTTCATCTGGCCGACGGCAAAATGTGTGAGCCACTGGCGTTAGCCAATCTCAAACAGTATCCGCTCCGCATCGAAGAGGGGCGGGTGCTGGTGAATCCGAAAGCGATGTCACCCGCAGCCCCCATTGGCAGCGGGGCAGCCGCACCGGTCTATGTGGTACTCGGGGGGGGGCGCGGCGGGCAGTGCGGCGCTGTGGCGTCTTCGCCATGAAGGTTTTAAAGGTCGCCTGATTCTGGTTGAACGGGAAGCGGACGCGCCTTATGACCGCACCGCGCTGACCAAATTTGTGCCGTCGGGCAAAATGGATATCAGTGAGGTGCCGCAGCTGCTGAAAGCCGATGTGATGGATCATGTAGAGCGTCTGCAGGCCAGGGTGAGTCGCCTGGATGCTCAGCAGCAACGATTGATCTTAGAGGATGGCGAAACACTCGCCTTCGATAAATTGCTGATCGCCAGCGGCGCGACGCCTGTCCGTCCCGATTTGCCGGGCAGCGATCTCGATGGGGTTCATCTGCTGCGCAGCAAAGCGCAGACCGATGAGCTGCTACAGGCGGTGGATGCCAGCCATAAAATCGTGATTATCGGCAACAGTTTTATCGGCACCGAACTGGCGTCGGCACTGCGTAACCGTGACATTGACGTCACGGTGATTGCCCGTCAGGCGTTGCCCTTTGCTAAACGGTTTGGCGATCAGATTGGCCGCTATTTTTATCAGCTGCATCAGGAAAACGGCGTGAAGTGGGTGCAGGGTGAGATTGAAGCCATACAAGGCGATAAGCAGGTGAGCGGCGTCCAGCTTAAGGGCGGACGGCAGCTGGATGCGACCGTTGTCCTGTTTGCCACTGGCGTTAAACCGGCTACCGATTTTATCCACGATTTGCCGCTGGCAGAGGATGGCAGCCTGCAGGCAGATGAGCAGCTGCGGGTCGCTGACGCTATCTGGGTGGCGGGCGATATCGCCACGTATCCGTCGGCACAGGGGCCGTTGCGCATCGAGCACTATCGCGTCGCACATCAGCAGGGGCAGACCGCCGCATGGAATATGCTGGATCAGAACGTCGTCTTTAATCGTGTGCCGTTTTTCTGGACGACCCAGTACGGCACCCGTTATGAGTATGTTGGCCACGCGGCAGAATGGGATGACTTCCAGCTGATTGGCTCGCTGGAGGATAAAAAATTTATGGCGTTTTATGGTCAGCAGGGACAACTGGCCGCCGTGTGCTCATGCGGCATGTATACGCTGACCGCTGAGCTGGTGGAACGGATGCAGCAACCGATGACGCTCGCTGACGCGGTGGCGCACTGTCAGGCGCACATCAGTTAAGCTGCGCGCAAGGCGGGTCAGGCCGCCTTGCGCAACGTCTGCTGAGCTAGCTGCGGCTCAGTTTCTCAGACTTCGCCATGCACTGCTGCATCGCTTCAATCACCGCCGAGCGCATCCCTTTTTCTTCCAGCACCTTCACGGCTTCAATGGTGGTGCCGCCGGGGGAGCAGACCATATCTTTAAGTTCAGCCGGATGTTTACCGGTGGCGAGCACCATCTGGGCTGCCCCTTTCACCGCCTGGGCAGCAAACTGATAGGCCTGGGCGCGTGGCATGCCGCCCAGTACGGCCGCATCCGCCATCGCCTCAATAAACATAAACACATAGGCAGGCGCAGAACCGCTGACACCGACCACCGAATGAATCAGATACTCATCCACGACGGCGGCTTTGCCAAAGCTCTCAAAAATCGCCACCACTTCATCGATTTCTGCCTGCTCAACCAGCACATTGGGGGTGACTGAGGTCATGCCTTCGCTCACCAGCGAGGGGGTATTCGGCATCGCCCGGACAATTTTGCGGTCATAGCCCAGTACCGATGAGAGCGAATCCAGCGTCACGCCCGCCGCAATCGACACCACCAGCGCCTCTTTTTTCAGGCTGCTGGCCAGCTCTTTTAATACTTTCAGGATGACATTGGGTTTCACCGCGCCGAACAGGATGTCCACTTCACGGGCCAGTGCCTCAGCACTCTCAGCCGCGCTGATACCATACTGCTCTGCCATCGCCTGGTTGGTCTCTGCTTTGCGATCGTAAACGACGATATCAGACGGGGCGATTTTGCCGCTGTTGACCAGCCCGCCAATAATGGCCTTCGCCATGTTTCCCCCGCCGATAAACCCGATTTTCTTTGCCAGCATCGCCATCTCCTTAGGACATTATTCGGTTTTCTCAGTGGGCTAGCTTACTTCAGTCAGCCCGAATAACAAGTCAGCCGCGAGCAGGCTGGAAAGCGTGCCGCAAATAAAATTTGCCATTTAAGGGGAACCCGGCAAGATCTCAGGCTTCTCTGACTGTAAGGAATCATGATGTTTATCTGGGTCGATGCTGATGCCTGTCCGAATGTGATCAAAGAGGTGCTCTACCGTGCGGCGGATCGCACCGCGACCACGGTCACGTTTGTGGCAAACCAGTTTCTGCGCGTGCCGCCATCGCCTTATCTGCGCACCCTGCAGGTGCCAGCCGGATTTGATGTGGCGGATAATGAGATCGTCAGACGCTGTCAGCCCGGCGATCTGGTGATCACCGCCGATATTCCGCTGGCGGCTGAGGTGATTGAGAAGGGGGCGGCGGCGCTGAATCCGCGCGGTGAACGCTACTCTCCGGCGACCATACGTGAACGTCTGACGATGCGGGATTTTATGGATACCCTGCGGTCAAGCGGCGTGCAGACCGGCGGCCCCGCGGCGTTAAGTCCGCGTGACCGCCAGCAGTTTGCGAATGAGCTGGACAGCTGGCTCACCCAGCAGAAACGCTGAGGTTAAACGAAGCTGTCATCGTCGTCGAAATCACCGCCGCCAAAATCGTTAAGATCGCTGTTGTCAGCGTAACTACTGTCCCAGCCCGTATTCTGATCGAGGAAGGCGCTGTCGTTACCGCCGTTAAAATTATCGGCATTGTCGTCGCCACCGTTAAAGGTGTTGAGATTATCATTCACCTCCGGCAGCGGCGGCTCGTTAATGATATTCACAATCTCTTCCGGCTGTGAATGGTGGAACATACTGGTCAGCATATCGGCCATCACCACACCCCCTGCCACGCCCACTGCTGTTTGCAGTGCGCCGCCAAGGAAACCGGTGCCGCGTGGTGCTGCCGCCGGGGCCGGGGCATATTGCTGCTGAGCCGGTTGCTGTGGCGCACTGTTCCACGGTGACTGTTGCTGCTGCTGTTGTTGCTGAGCGGGCTGCTGGCGCGAACCGCTGCCAAACAGTCCTGACAGAAAACCGCCGCTGCTCTGTGCAGGTTGTTGTTGCTGTTGCTGCAACTGTGCAACCTGGCTTTCCAGCGCCGACACTTTCTCATTAAGTTTTTTCAGCGCGGCTTCCTGAATCAGGATCGCCTGCGCCATGTAGTAAGGCGCGCCCGGCTGCGCCTGGAGATGCTGGTTAATCAGTTGTTCGGCAGCGGCATCGCGTGCCACGGTCTGGCTTTCAGCCTGTTTCAGACGGCTGAACAGCCCTTCAATCAGTTGTTGTTCTTCGCGTTGCATGATGTCTCTCCTGTGGCGATTGTTATCAGTATATGTGGGCGCCAGTGTGAAAAGTAAAATTGCGGCGGTAAGCAAATATTGCCAGCCTCTTCCGGCCGCTGTTTTACGCCGCTTTTATCGCTCCGTTACCGCACTGATGCACAAAACGTGCATGCATTTCTCCTTGAAAACATGAAGATTATTGCTGTTCAGGGAACGAAAATGCGTAAATCGTGCCTGACGGGTGGAGGCCTTAATAATTTCCAGTTATTATGCGTCGCATTATTAAGCTAACCATGCAGCCGCATCGCGCGGTCAGGCGGAGGAACGGCCCTGATGTCACTACCCATCTTTTTGATTGGCGCTCGCGGTTGCGGCAAAACCACGGTCGGCGAAGCGTTGTCGCAGGCGCTGGGCTACGCCTTCACGGATACCGACCACCATCTGCAACTCAGCACGCAGCGCAGCGTGGCCGAGATTGTTGCGGCAGAAGGCTGGGAAGGCTTCCGCGCTCGTGAAACGGAATCGCTTAAAGCGGTGACGGCACCCGGAACCGTGATTGCCACCGGTGGCGGTATGATTCTGGCTGAAGAAAACTGCCGTTTCATGCAGGAGCAGGGCCAGGTGATCTGGCTCAGCGCATCGCCTGAGGTGCTGGCAGAGCGGCTGGAAAGTGAACCGGAAGCGGCCCAGCGTCCGACCCTGACCGGACGTCCGATTGCGGATGAGATGAGTGATGTGCTGCGTGAGCGCGCACATCTCTACCAGGCCGCAGCCCATCATCAGGTGAATGCCATGCAGGCACCTGAATGCGTGGTGGAAGAGATTCTGCTTTCTCTCTCTCTGGCGCGCGCCAGCTAACCCTCAGATTTTTCCCGCTTTGGCTCCGCTTAAGATGGCATTGTCTATACTGATCTTATGACAGGCAGCAGCCTGTCCTGTGGAATGTTTTTCAGACAAGAGGGACACAGTATGCCGACCAGACCACCATACCCCCGTGAAGCGAAAGTTGTGCCCGTTGAAAAGGGTCCTGAGGGTAATAAAGTAACCTCCTACGAATTGCGTGCTGATCACCCCAAACCGAATTCATTAATCAGCGAGCATGAAACGGAAGAAGAAGCGCGTGACGCTAAAGAGCGTTACGAGGATGTGGAAAAAGAGTAAAGCTTTGCTGCTGGCAGGGACGCCAGCCTGTCATGCCCGCCCCTGAGCGCTTTTTTCCTGCCTGAAGCGGTTTCAGTCCCACGCCGCGTTGTCCCCCCCTTTCAATCTGATTATTAAAGAAGCGAAAATGACGCAGATTTCTTGTTACAGGCTTTCTGCTCGCGCTTCTGTTCTGCACTCTCTTTGCGTCGCAAAATAAAGCCCCGCTAATTATTTTTTTTACGTTATTTTCTCTGCTGTCGATTCCTGCGTGAGATGAATTGTCGCTTGACCGATTAAGCGCGACGTTTTATTTTCGTCACACCAATTGAGGAACTCAGTTCCATATAGTGGAACACGTAACATGACCACACTTGAAAATGCCGCTGCCGTACTCCGTTTGTTTCAGCATAAAGGCGTGACGCAGGGACATGTCGGTCTCTCATTCAGTGAGGTCGTTGAGGCGCTGGCGCTGCCGAAGAGCACCGTTTCGCGTCTGCTGGCCACGATGGAAAGTCAGGGGCTGCTGGAGCGGGATGCGGACACGCGGGGTTATCATATTGGTCGCGTGTTGCTGGCCGCCGCCGGACATTATCTTTCGGCACCGCTGGTTGACAGTGTTTCAGCGCCGATGGTCAGGCTGGCTGCGAAGACCGGCTGTATGGGATACGTGTCGAAGCTTGATGGGCGTGAAGTATTAGTTATGCGCATGTTTCATGGGCGTCACTTTACGCAGATGGTCACACCGCCGGGCAGCCGAATGCCTGCTGCCGCGACCTCAACCGGTCGGGCGCTGTTAGCGCAGCTCAGTGACGAAGAGGTCCTGGCGCGCTTTCATGATCACTGGCAGGCTGGCCCGGCGAACTCGCCCCAAAGCCCAGAGGCGCTCTGTGCGAGTCTGGCCGACATTCGCCAGCACGGCTGGTCACTGGCCCGCAATGAATCGTTGCCCGGCATCAGCTCGCTGTCGGTCATTGTTCATAACAAACATCATGGCGAAACGGTGGCACTCTGCCTGTCGTTTTTGTCACTGGAGACTGAACCGGGTTTCCCGCCAGCGCTCCTTGAAGCATTACGTGCAACGGCCACAGAGATGACCGAAAAATATGGCGCGTAACTTCACCACGATTTTATCGGCGTAATATTTTCGCCACACCAGGGAAAACCAAGGCCTTCGGGCCTTTTTCTTTCAATCTGATCGTCACGTTGTACGCAGCAACCCGGTTGCCTGTGTTCGTCTCCCCCTGTCTCCTGTATCGGTTTACATCCGGGGCGACGTCTGCCTGCAATGGCTGTTGAAATGCGGCACGTATCAGATCAGTGAAACAGAAAACCGGCGTAAACCTGCCAGCAGGCGGGCGGGCGTTATTTCATTTCTTCTGAACAAGGACTGGCGGGGACATATGGAACGGGTAAATCCGATTAAGCACGTTGGCGTAGCACTGGTTTTAATTTTTCTTTCCATCGCGGGTGCCATTATCGGCATTCAGCTGATTACCACCATTGGCGTAACGCCAAACACCTCAATTATCGGCGCGCTGTTTGCCATGCTGCTGGCGCGAATTCCGCTGCAGGCATTTCGCCGTTATCGTTCGATTGAAATCCAGAACCTGGCGCAGACCGCTATCTCGTCAGCGACCTTCGGGGCGGCGAACAGTCTGCTGATGCCCATTGCCGTGCCCTGGGCGCTGGGTGAGCCTCAGCTGGTGCTGCCGCTGTTCTGTGGCGTCAGTGCCGCGATGCTGCTGGATGCCTGGCTGCTTTATCGGCTGTTCGATACCCGCGTCTTTCCGGCCAGCAATGCATGGCCACCCGGCGTGGCGGCAGCATAAGCGATCAAAGCGGGCGATAAAGGCGGACGCCAGGCATGGCTGCTGGTGGCGGGCATTGCGGGTGGTATTGTCGGTGCCATGCTGAAGATTCCGATGTCCGCTTTTGGCACCGCCTTCATTGGCAATATCTGGGCGCTGGCGATGCTCGGCATCGGTTTTCTGCTGCGCGCCTACGCGCAACCGGTAGCCGGTATTGATATTAATGCGCTCTATATTCCGCACGGGGTCATGGTCGGTGCCGGTCTGGTGGCGCTGATTCAGGTGGTGATGGTCATCCGCAGCCGTAAAAATGATGCGCTGATGGTGAGCCGCAACGGCAATGAAGTGCAGCGGGCGCTGGGTTTTGGCAGCGTGGGGTATGTCGTGATCTCGGCGCTGCTGGCGCTGATGGGCGGCCTGTGGAGTGAGATGGGCATCGCGATGCTGCTGCTGTTTGTGCTCTATGCGGCTTTTGCCGCATTCGCCCATGAACTTATTGTCGGCATTGCCGCCATGCACTCCGGCTGGTTCCCGGCTTTTGCCGTGGCGCTGATTACGCTGATTATCGGCATTCTGCTCGGCTTTCCACCGCTGGCGCTCTGCCTGCTGTGCGGCTTTACTGCCGCCACCGGCCCGGCGTTTGCTGACATGGGCTATGACCTGAAGGCGGGCTTTATCCTGCGCGGAAACGGTGCCGATCTGCAGCAGGAGTTGTGGGGACGTCGTGTCCAGCTCATCGCGGCAATGATCGCCTTTGTGGTGTCCATTCCCCTGGTCTGGTACGCGCATACCCTTTTCTTTGCCGACAATCTGCTGCCGCCGGTGGCGCGGGTTTATGCCAAAACGATTCAGGCAGGTGCTGAACCCGGTATCGCCGGAAACCTGCTGATGTGGGCGATTCCGGGGGCCATTATCCAGTTGACTGGCGGGCCGAAACGCCAGTTGGGCGTCCTGCTCGCCACCGGTTTATTAATTAATAACGCGATGGCGGGCTGGGCGGTAGTGGTGGGGATCGCCTTACGCATTGTGATTATTCGCATCTGGGGCGAACGGGGCCGCTCGCCTATGGAGGTCATGGCGGCAGGTTTTATTGCCGGTGATGCCCTCTACAGCTTCTTTCATTCGCTGTTTGCCAGCAGCAAAAAATAAAGGATAAAGCATGAGCTTGCAGCAGACCCTGGCGGTTTTTGAGTTACTGGACAGCGCCCACATTGACGGGCAGCAGGTCGTGGATCTGTTCGCTGCCTATCCTGATGTTGTGGCCCGCTTTACCCGCGTCACCGGACCCAAAGGGCGTACGGATTTTGTGCGCGTTGATATCCCTGGTACGCAGGGTAAATCAGGCGGCGGCACGGCACCAACGCTGGGCATTATTGGTCGCCTGGGGGGCATTGGTGCCCGTCCAGGCCGTATCGGTTTGGTATCGGATGCGGATGGTGCGATAGCGGCAATCGCCAGCGCGCTTAAGCTGGCGCAGATGCAGAGCAAAGGCGACAGGCTCGCAGGCGACGTTATTATCACGACCCATATCTGTCCTGATGCGCCGACACGGCCGCATCAGCCGGTCGATTTTATGGATTCACCGATTGATGATGTCACCATGAATGACAATGAAGTGGTGGCAAACGTGGATGCGATTCTGTCGATCGATACCACCAAAGGTAACCGCATCATCAATCACAAAGGATTTGCCCTGTCGCCGACGGTAAAAGAGGGCTACATCCTGCGGGTGTCAGAAGATTTGCTGCGCATCATGGAGATGACCAGCGGCCGTCCGGCGGTGACATTCCCTGTTACCACGCAGGATATTACGCCTTACGGCAATGGGGTTTATCACCTCAACAGTATCCTCCAACCCTCAACCGCCACCGATGTCCCGGTGGTGGGTGTGGCCATCACAGCTGAGTCGGTGGTGCCGGGCTGCGGAACCGGGGCCAGTCATGAAGTGGACATTGCGGCAGCGGCGAAATTTGCTATCGAGGTGGCGAAGGAGTTTGGTCGTGGAACCTGTCACTTCTACGATGCCGAAGAGTATGCGCGGCTGATTTCGCTCTATGGCAGCCTGGCGCATCTGCGTCACCGGAATCACTGAGATGGCGAAATCACTGGCGACGCTCACCATTGGGCAGTCACCGCGCAGCGATATTCTGCCATTACTGCGTCAGCATCTGCCGGATGCGGTGACCGATCATGCCGGTTTGCTGGATGGACTCAGCGTGGCTGATATCGCCGCACGCTTCGCGCCAGCAGCGGGCGAAAGGGTTCTGGTATCGCGGTTACAGAATGGGGAACAGGTGCGGCTGTCCGCGCCAAAAGTCGAGCAGGGATTACAGCGTAAAATCAGCACGCTGGAGCAGATGGGGTACGACACCATTCTGCTGCTCTGCACCGGTGAATTCAGCCAGCTCGTTACCCGGCGTGCGATCCTGCTGGAGCCGGATCGCATCATTCCTCCGCTTATCTGCGCCCTCGTGCAGCAGCAGCGGGTCGGGATTGTGGTGCCGGTTGAGGAGCAGATTGTTGAGCAGGCGGGCAAATGGAAGAAACTGCCCGGGCAACCCTGCTATGCGGTTGCCAGTCCTTATCAGGGCGATCCGGCAGCCTTCTTTGATGCTGCAGACAGTCTGAAAGCGCAGGGCGCAGCGCTGGTGGTGCTGGACTGCATGGGATATCACCAGCAGCATCAGGCAGTGTTACAGCAGCGGCTGGGTGTGCCGGTTCTGCTCTCTAATCAGCTGGTGGCCCGACTGGCGGCGGAGCTGCTGCCCTGACGCAGGCGATCACAAACCGCCATCATTTCGCGTGACAGATCAGCAGGTTCCCTTCTACACTGCCTGACACACAACATGTGCTCTGGAGAACTATTATGCTCAATGTAAGTGAGTATTTTGACGGAAAAGTTAAATCTATCGGTTTTGACAGTGCGAGCACCGGCCGTGCCAGCGTGGGTGTAATGGCTGAAGGTGAATACACATTTGGTACCGGCCAGCCGGAAGAGATGACCGTGGTCAGCGGCTCGCTTAAAGTGCTGCTGCCAGGTGAGACCGAGTGGAAATGGTTTGAAGCGGGTTCGGTATTTAACGTGCCGGGCCACAGCGAATTTCATCTGCAGGTTGGCGAGCCAAGTTCTTATCTCTGCCGTTACCTGAAAGATAAAGACTAAAAAAGGGCCGCTAAGCGGCCTTTTTTTCTAGCGAATAATCTTCACATCACTCAGGGTGATAGTGTCCATCGGTTTATCACCTGTTTTTGCCCTTAGTGGTGCTAAAACCCGCAGGTCTTCAAGCCAGGCACTCTCTATGATGGTGACAGGCTGTTTGTCTGTCGCGATGGTACAGGCCACCTTCAGATAACGTCCGCTAAATGCTGGGTTAATCTCCCGCGCGTCACCACCGCTGGAGACAGCACAGGTTTCCCGCTGATGACTTTCCTCATCTTTTTCCACGCTACCCTCACTCACCATGTCGTTCTGATAGTGCTGTCCGGCGATAAGCGGATAACGCAGCGTCGAGCTAAGCTGTTTTAAGCGCGAAGGGGAATAGGAAATCGACATGGCAAAGGCGAGCTGAATATCATTGGCAATCGTCAGACGCTGCACTTTCCAGAGACCGTAATCCTCCAGCTTGCGAATAAAGCCCGACTCATCCGCCACCATCTGAACGCTGACGTGACTTTTTCGGCCATTTTCAACCCAGCTGAGCTGGCGAAAACGCGGCGTGGCCCAGGGATGAACCAGAGTTTTCAGCTGCTGCTGCAGTGCAGGATCAAGCGGGACGGCGGCCAGCACCGAGGCCGGATTGCCATTCAGGTCGGGTAGCATATGCTGTGCCGTCGCACCGGAAGATTTATGCGATGCGGATTTGAAGCGCCCCAGCGCATGAAATTTCTTCATATCTGGCAGCGTACAGAGTTGAGCAAAGGTTTTTTGTAGCAGTGGTGTCAGAGCAAAATCAGCTTTACGGCGCGCCAGTTGGCCTCCATCCAGCGAATCGGTCACGTAACCTTTGTCATCAATATCAAACATGGACAAAGGTGTACTGACACCAGTTGCGCAGTTAAAACGGTAATTTTCAACCTTCAGGCTGTAGGGCGCATCAAAGGGCGGATCGAAATCGCTGGCTGCGTAATCGGTGCCGACCCGGACCCGCAATTTATCTCCCTCACGTTTCAGGCTGGCAACGTCAATCAGCGTCGTAGCGCCATATTTATCAGTCGAGTCGATTTTTTCCCAGGTCACTGATTGTTCTGGCAATGCGCAGATTTTTTTCAGAACAGCCGGATCCTGATTGGGGCCAGGCTGAGGTGCGCTGTAGCGGTCATACTCATTGCCATAAAAACGGCCTTGTGGGTTGCCTTCTGCATCGACCATGTGGCGGTAAAGTGCTTCGGAATAAGGCTTTTTGCAATCAAAAGCCTGCCAGATCTGCATTGCGCCTCCGTTTTTACCGGGAATAGCTATCATCACATTCAGGCGATCATTGATGCGTACGGCATCGAAACGGCTGACGCTGGGCGGATCATCCGAGGCGGGCTGGCTGCGTGCAGAGAGTGACAGAAGCGACAGAGTGCAGAATAAAAATAGGTACCGTAATAAGCGGGTCATGGGTGGAAGTCCTTTACCAAAGAACCGGTTATCGGCAAAGTGGGCCAAAACTTCAGGGCGGAACAGCGCCGCCCTATTATTGATTAACGCTGGGCTTCGCCGCCTAACGCTTCAACCAGACTGCTGGTCAGGGCGGCCAGTTCGCTGGTCATCAGAATAAAGTCCGCATCAAAGCGCTGTGCGAAGTCTTCGCGGTCAATATCGTCGTTCTGGTCACGCAGCGTATCGCTGAACTTCAGACGTTTTACTGAACCGTCATCGGCCAGCATGAACTGAATGCGCTCCTGCCAGTCGAGTGCCAGTTTGGTCACCAGCTTGCCCGCTTCGATATGGTTTGCGATCTCATCACACACCAGATCCTGTTTCTTGCAGCGAATGACGCCGCCATCTTCCAGCAGCGCTTTTAACTCCGCTTCATCCATCAGGGCGAAACCGGCGGGCAGGTCGCCCGAACGCACCCATTCGGTCAGCGTCAGTTCAATCGGATTTTCCAGCGTCAGCGGCACCACCGGCAGTGACCCCAGGCTTTTGCGCAGCAGCGCCAGGGTATCTTCCGCTTTTTTCGCGCTGGCGCAGTCAACCATAATCAGATTATTAACCGTGTCGATCCAGAGCCAGGTCTGGCTGAAGCGGCTGAAGGCGCGCGGCAGCAGGCTGTGCAGCACTTCATCTTTCAGGGAATCTTTTTCGGTTTTTTTGAGCTTGCGGCTCTGCTCAGATTCCAGCTTGCTGATTTTCGCTTCCAGTGCCTGTTTCACTACCGGAGAAGGCAGGATTTTCTCTTCTTTGCGGGCGCAAATCACCATCTGACCTTTGTTCTCATGGATCAGCGCATCGCTGCGGTTGCCCATTGGCGAGACCCAGCCGGTCTTGCTCATATCCTGACTGCCACACGGTGAAAAAGTGAAGGCGTCGAGCTGTTTTTCCATCTCATCTGCGGACAACGAAATGTCACGATTCAGACGATAAACCATCATATTTTTAAACCACAACATCGGGATTCCTTACCGTGGCGCGATCGGGCGCACAAGTCTGCGAGAGTCAGCGCGCATGATAGCGAAACATCGGAGTGGTTTCATTGCCTTTAAGGCAGACGCCTTTTACTGTATCTCTCACCTGAACGAATAACGAGGACGTAACCTTGCGCATAGGCATAGATCTGGGTGGCACCAAGACAGAAGTGATTGCATTGTCGGATAGGGGACAGGAGCTGTTCCGCCACCGGGTGAATACCCCGCGTGATGATTATCCGGCAACGGTACAGGCGATTGTCGATCTGGTGACACTGGCGGAGCAGAAAACCGGCGAGACCGGCACGGTCGGCCTCGGGATTCCCGGTTCGCTTTCGCCTTACAGTAAGCGGGTCAAAAATGCCAACTCCACCTGGCTCAATGGTCAGCCGCTGGATAAAGATCTGGCTCAGGCGCTGAACCGGGAAGTGCGCATCGCCAACGATGCGAACTGCCTGGCCGTGTCGGAAGCGGTTGACGGGGCCGGTGCCGGACAGTCGCTGGTGTTTGCGGTGATCATCGGCACCGGATCGGGCGCGGGCGTGGCGATCAACGGAGAATCGCGCATCGGTGGCAACGGCAATGCCGGTGAGTGGGGCCACAATCCGCTGCCATGGATGGACGAGGATGAGCTGCGCTACCGTCAGGAAGTGCCCTGTTATTGCGGGCAGCAGGGCTGTATCGAAACCTTTGTATCAGGCACCGGTTTTGGTATCGATTATCAGCGGCTGAGCGGCGTACATCGCAAAGGTGCTGAGATCGTTTCGCTGCTGGCACAGCAGGATCCGATCGCCGAGCTGGCAATGAGTCGCTATGAGCTGCGGCTGGCAAAATCGCTGGCGCAGGTGGTGAACCTGATCGATCCCGATGTGATCGTGCTGGGTGGCGGGATGAGCAATGTTGATCGCCTCTATCAGACCGTGCCGGTACTGATGAAGAAATGGGTGTTTGGCGGGGAGTGTGAAACGCCGGTGCTGAAGGCGCAGCATGGCGATTCCAGCGGCGTTCGCGGTGCGGCGTGGCTCTGGCCGCTCAAGGCGTGATGTGTCAGTCGGGCAAGGCGCTGCCCTGTTAACGCGGTTACTGTTGAGCGGTGGCTCAGCCCTGAAGTACCAGGCGTTGAGCCGTCACTCCGGCGTGGCCGTGCCGGTTTACTCGCCCACCAGCATCGTGTCCTGCGGGGCGCGTCCGCGCTGCGCTTTGGTGGCAAGGAAGTAAAGATAGCCCACAACCATAATGGCGACAAACAGCGCGCCAATCACCGGATTAAACCACAGCATTGCCAGTAAACAGATGACCGAAAGCAGCAGGGCGATACCCGGTACAATCGGATAGCCTGGCGCACGGAAACTGCGGACCATCTCCGGCGCGCTGCGGCGCAGTTTAAACAGGCTTAGCATGCTCATGATGTACATCACGATGGCGCCAAACACCGCCATTGTGATCATCGCCGCCGTCAGCGTCATCCCCTGCAGATTAATCACGCCATCGCTGTAAATGGCCGCGATGCCCAATACGCCGCCGAGAATAATTGCGCGATGTGGGGTCTGGAAACGTGAGAGTTTTGCCAGAGAAGGCGGCAGATAGCCCGCACGTGCCAGGGCAAAAAACTGGCGTGAGTAGCCGAGGATGATGCCGTGGAAGCTGGCAATCAGGCCAAACAGCCCAATCCACACCAGCATATGCATCCAGTTAGAGTGTTCACCGACGATCATTTTCATCGCCTGCGGCAGCGGGTCGTTAATGTCGGCGAGTTTGCGCCAGTCGCCCGCGCCGCCCGCCATCAGCATCACCCCAATCGCCAGCACCACCAGTGTCAGAATCCCGCTGATGTAGGCGCGGGGAATGGTCCGGGTCGGATCTTTCGCCTCTTCGGCCGCCATCGCTGCACCTTCAATGGCAAGGAAAAACCAGATGGCGAAGGGAATGGCAGCGAAAATGCCGGAAAAGGCGGGCAGTCCGAAGCTGTCGCTGCCCGCCCAGCCATGCGCGGCGAAGTTTGCCAGGCTGAAGCCGGGTGAAACCACGCCCATAAATACCAGCAGTTCAATCACTGCCAGCACGGTCACCACCAGTTCGAACATCGCGGCCAGTTTTACGCCGAGGATATTCAGCGTCATAAACACCAGGTAAGCCCCGACCGCAGCCGTTTTCGGGTTGAGTTCCGGGTACTGCACGTTGAGATAAGCCCCAATCGCCATGGCAATCGCCGGGGGCGCAAAGACAAACTCAATCAGCGTTGCCAGACCGGCAATCAGCCCGCCGGTTTCGCCAAAAGCGCGACGGCTATAGGCAAAAGGGCCGCCCGCATGGGGGATCGCGGTGGTCAGTTCGGTGAAGCTAAAAATAAAGCAGGTGTAAAGCGTGGCGATCAGCGCGGTAGTGACCAGAAACCCCAGCGTGCCTGCCACGGCCCAGCCGTAACTCCAGCCAAAATATTCGCCTGAGATCACCAGGCCAACCGCAATCCCCCACAGATGCAGGGTGCCCAGTGTGGGCTTGAGTCTGTTTGTCATACTGTTATCCCCGTCGTTGTTGGTCTCACGCGGCGTTACACCGCCATTACGCTACAGTAGAAGGGATAATGCCGAAGCCTGACGCGCTGCGACTTGACGCGGGCGCAGTGACTTCTGTCCTCCAGAGTCAACTCACAGGCACCAACCGGGCCAGCTGCACGCTGCGGTCAACTTTGTCTCCTCTGGAGTCAAGCAGCTCACCTTCTGGCAACGCATGCTGAGATAACGCAAGTGAAAAGGAGCCGGACTGATGAGCGCTAAACAATATGACAACCTGACTGATTCTCAACTCACCCTGATGGCACAACAGGCGCTGGCCTGTTATCCCGCCGCGCTGCAGGGCCAGCTCAGCCTGCTGTGCCGCTCAGAGAACGCTACGTTTCTGGTGAAAGCGGCAGGCCAGCGTTATGCACTGCGGCTGCATCGTGGCGATTACCATCAGAAAGCGGACATCCTCAGCGAGCTGCTGTGGCTCGATGCGCTGCGTGAAACCGGCATTATGGTGCCGGAAGCGGTGCCGGACAGCACGGGCGAAACCGTACTGACGCTGCGGCTGCCGGAGGGCGGCGAACGCTACGTGGTGCTGTTTCACTGGATTGACGGGGAGATGCCGACCACCGACGTCGATCCCCGCGCCTTTCAGCAGCTGGGCCAGATCACCGCACGGCTGCATCAGCAGAGTAAGCAGTGGCAGCCGCCAGCCGGTTTCCAGCGGATAATCTGGGATCACCACACCATGACCAGTGCCGAGAGTCACTGGGGACGCTGGCAGGATGCGCCGAATCTCAATCCCGCCGATCACGGCGTGGTTGAACAGACCATCGCGCAGGTCGGCGCGGCGATGGCACAGTTTGGTAAGGGAGCGGATCGGTATGGCCTGATCCATGCCGATCTGCGGCTGACCAATCTGCTGCTGCATAAAGGCGAAACGCGGGTGATCGACTTTGATGACTGCGGGCTCGGCTGGTATCTGCACGATCTGGCGGCGGCGATCAGTTTTGTTGAGCATCATCCGCGTGCGCCAGAGTGGATCGATCACTGGATCCGGGGCTATGAGCAGGTGGCGCATATCAGCGATACGGAGATGGCGATGCTGCCCGCACTGCTGATCCAGCGTCGCATCCAGCTTACGGCCTGGGTGGGATCGCATGCCGACACGGAGATGGCACGCAGCCTCGGCCCGGCGTGGGCCAGCCATTCGGTCCGCCTCTGCCGCCGTTATCTGGAGGGGGATCTGCGGCCGGTTGGCGTCTGATGCACCAGCGGCGGGCGTCGCTGCGCTGTCGCAGTGCCGGTTTCACTGCCCGTGCGCAGCCCGGCCTGACCGCAGGCAGCATGCCGGGCCTCGGGGACCTGGTATGGAATTTGCTCTGATCTCAGGGACGGGTGCTCCACCTGACTTCTGACTGAGGCGACCATGAATCCGACACTGATCAAGCCCGATGCCTTTGCCGCCTGCTCTGCAGCGGCGGGGGCAGGCAATCACGGCGTGCTGGCAGCCGCGGCGACCGGCTTAAGCGAGTTTATTCATACCCAGGGCGGCGATGTTGATCGCATTTTCGGCATCAGCGGCATCGATCCGGAACGCCTGTCCAGCCCGACGCTGAGCCTCGGACTGGTTAACTACTGTCGGGTACTGGAAGAGGCGGCGCGCCACTCCGGTTCTGATAACTTCGGTTTGCACTACGGCAGGCAGTTTAAACCGCAGTTATTAGGCCTGATAGGCTATATCGGCTTGTGCTCTGACACGCTGGAACAGGCGCTGCACAATGTAGTCAGCGCATTTCCCTGGCATCAGCACGACACCTTAACCCGGCTGGTGGACAAGGGAGAGTGCTGGCGGCTTGACTATCAGGTGCGGCACGGCGCGATCCTGTCGCGCCGTCAGGATGCAGAGCTGACGCTGGGGATGTTTATGAATCTGATCCGTCACGTGGCGGGCAGGCACTGGGCACCCCGCGAAGTCCATTTTGAGCATCCGCGTCCCGGCCAGTGGCACGATCACTGCAAAGTATTTGATGCCCCGGTCTGGTTCGATCAGCCGTTTAATTCGCTGGTGATCCCGAAGCGGGATCTGCTGCGCGCAATGCCGGAAAGCGATCCGATCCTGCTGATGGTGATGCAGGATGCGATCCGGCGGCTTAACCGCGGGACGTCGCAGCAGAGCATGATCGAGCTGGCGCGTTCTCAGGTTAATTTATCTCTGATGCAGGGGGAGCCGGTGCTGGAAGAGGTGGCTGATAAACTCGGGCTGTCGAGCTGGTCACTGCAGCGGCGGCTGCGCGAGGAGGGCAGCAGCTTTACCGCGCTGGTGGATCAGGTGCGCTGCGAAATGGCGACGCACTATCTGCAACAGAAGCAGCTGCCCATTTCGGAAATGGCATTGCTGCTGGGCTACTCGGAAGTCAGCGCGTTCTCACGTGCATTTCGCCGCTGGTTTGGCATCAGTCCGCGTCAGTGGCGTCAGGAAGGTCTGGCCAGCTAACCACGCGGCGCAAAGCCGAACCACGCCGGTTGTCCCGGCTCCGGCGGTGGTGGCAGATCGCGGGTCTGCGCCACCAGCTGCCAGGCACGCAGGCAGAGCGCTTCATCCCCCTGAGTCCGGGTCACCGCATAACGTCTACTCTGTTGTTGCCACTCCATCCGTACCAGACATTGCTGGCCCGCGTAACGCGCCGCATCAGTAAACTGCCGGTTCAGCACCGGCTGCATTTGATGCGTCCAGTGACAGGATTTGCTGTCCGGATCTTTGGCAGGCTCACACAGGTTTGCCACGCTATCAGCTTGCTTTGACACAGGTTGCTGACAGGCGCTAAGCGACGCTGCGATAACTATCCCTGGCAATATTCGCACGACTGCATTAATAACATTCATTTAACTGGCCAACTTTCCTTAAAGATCTTCCGGTCTGCTGCTGACAGTCTACAGACCGGCCTGCTGAATGCTATGGCATTCCTCCGACTGTCGGCAGAACCAGAATTTACCGCCCCTGTGCAGATGAGCTCTTGTTCACTTCAGTGATGAGAAAGGCAGGAAATACGGCACTCGCCCTGTTAACGGCATCGCTGATGCGCGGGCGGTGCCACCGAATCGGGCTATTCCGGCCCCGCAGGTTCGCGCAGCCCGCAGGTTTAACAGGGCGTGCGCCGCGCGTTATCCCTGCGGCAGTTCCAGCTGGCTGTAACCCAGCCCGTTCATCTTGCGCACTTTAATCTGCACCGGAATGCGCTCTTTCATCGCTTCCACGTGGCTGATCACCCCAATGGTTTTGCCGCTGGCGTTCAGCGCGTCCAGGGCATCCAGCGCGGTGTCAAGCGTCTGGGCATCCAGCGTGCCGAACCCCTCATCCAGAAACAGCGATTCGATGCGCGTTTTGTGGCTGACCAGATCCGATAACGCCAGCGCCAGCGCCAGACTGACCAGGAAGCTTTCACCGCCCGACAGCGTGCGCGTATCGCGTGCGGCATCGGCCTGCCAGGTATCGACCACGTCCAGCTCCAGCAGATCCTGCGCCCGGCGCTGCAGCAGATAGCGGCCATGCAGCCGATCGAGCTGACGGTTGGCGAGCGCCACCAGATGATCCAGCGTTAAGCCCTGAGCGAAGCGCCGGAATTTGTCGCCACTGGCGGAGCCAATCAGATCGTTGAGCAGGCTCCACTGCGCCAGCACTACGCCATCCTGTTCAATCTGCGTCATCAGGCTCTGCTGGCGGGCACGCAGGCTGGCATCGCTGTGCAGCTGCTGCTGAATCTGACCCTGCTGGCTGGCGTTGTCGCGCAGTGCCAGCCGCAACTGCTCCAGTTGCTGCGCGAGCGCCTCCGCAGATTCCGGCATCGCATCGGGCTTCGCCTGTTGATGGATGCTGTGCCGCTGACGCAGATCCGCCAGTCGGGCCTGCTGGTGCTGACACTGCTGATCGAGCTGCTGCAGCTGCTGACGCAGTTGCAGCGCGGTCTGCTCATCCAGCAGCGCCGCACGCAGGCTGGCTTCATCCGCGAATCCGGTGCTCTTCAGTGCCTGGTGCAGGGCGTTTTCTGCCTCTGCCAGTTTACCGCTGAGGGCGTGACGCTGATTTTCCAGCCCTGACAGCTCACCCTGCAGGCGACTGACCTCAGCCTGCGCCTGCTGCAGGGCGGTAAGCTGCCGCGCCAGCTGTTCATCACACTCCTGAATGCGGGCCTGCATCTGCTGACGGGCGTGGGCGGCATCGCGATCGCCAAACAGTGCCAGACGCTGCTGGCGCATCCCGTCGAGCTGCGTCTGGCTCTGCTGTTGCTGCTGCTGACGGGTCGCGAGCTGCTGCTGCTCCAGCGCTGCCTGCTGCTGCAGGGCAGCGAGCTGGGTTTCCCCTTTTAACAGCTGCGGCTGCAGGTTAGCGAGCAACTGCTCACTTTCCTGCCAGCGCTGCCAGCGCTTCTGCTGCTCCGCCAGCCACGCATCGCGATCGGCCGCATCGGGCAGGGTAAGGTTGTGCGCACTGAACTGCTGCTCTAAGCGACTCTGTAGCTGCTGCCAGGCCTGCTGTTCCTGCTGCTGACGCTGTTGCAGCGCATCCAGCGCCTGCTGCAGGCTGGTGAGCGACTGCTGCGCCAGTTGTTCAGCCTGCAGATGTTGATGCCAGGCCTGCGCCTGCTGAAGATGGTGATCTTTTGCCGCCTGACGCGCCTGTTCGGCGGCTTCCTGCGTCTGTCGCTGCTGCTCAAGCTGGCGTTCACGTTCGCTTTGCTGCTGCTGCCACGCGGCTAAGGCCTCGCGATCGCCAGGTGAGAAGGTAAGTGCCAGCTCACTGCTGAGCGCCTGCCATTGCTGTTCAAGCTGGTCCAGTTGCTGCTGCGCCCCGGCGATTTCGTCGCGCAGCGCCTGCTGCTGGGCGGCGGACTGCTTCAGCTGTTCGTTTTTTGCCGTGCCCGCTTCGCGCAATGCCTCGGTTTGCTGCTGCAGCGCAGCCCGGCGCTGCTGGTTAGCACTCACTTCCAGCGTACGGTAGGTCTCAACTGCGGGATGGGTGCAGGAGCCGCATAGCGGGCAGGGCTGTTCGGCGGTGAGCCGGGCGCGATAATCGCTGAGATCGGCAATCTGCTGCTCCAGTGCGCAGATTTTTTCGACATCATCCAGCTGCTGCTTCTGGCGTTTCCACGTCTCACGCAGGGTCTGACGTTCCGCTTCATTCTGCTGATGCGCGTTTTCCAGCGCCGTCAGCTGTTGCTGACGCTGGCTCAGTTGCTGGTGCAGGGGCTGCCACTGCGCAGCGAGCAGCAGCAGTTGCTGACGGGCCGGACGGCTGTTATGCAGCTCATTTAATGCCTGCCGCAGTGCGACGGGCGGATGCTGTTCCTGAAGCGAAGTTAGTGCTTGCTCCGCCTGTAACAGCGCCTGGCTGGCCTGTTGCTCCGCCTGCTGACGGGGCAGCGCCTGGTGTGCCTGCTGTTGCTGTTTCGCCTGCTGCGCGGCAATCTGTTGCTGCTGCTGTTCGCCCTGTTGTGTCAGTGCCGCCAGGGTCGCTTCACGCTGTGCCAGCAGGGCGAAGTTCTCCTGCCACACCGGCAGCGAAGCGCCCCAGTGCGCCAGATCGGCAAGCTGCTCACGTAACTGGTGCTGTTCAGCAATCGCCTGCTGCCAGCCTGCGACCTGCCGCGTCTGATCTGTCAGGCTGAGCTGTGTCTGGCTGGCATGCTGCTGCTGATGGGTCATTTCCTGCTGCTGCTCTGCAAGCTGCTGCTGCTGCGTCGTGATGCGCTGATCGAGCGGCAGCACCTGTTCTGTCAGCAGAGTTTCCTGCTGCTGTTGTGCCTGCTGTGCCTGCTGGCGGGCTACCTGGGCGGCAGCGTAGTGCTGCTGATGCTGCTGTTGCTGGTTCTGTGCCTGCGCCGCTGCGGCCGTGAGCTGCTGCCAGCGACTCTCTGCCTGCTGCTGTTCACTGCGTAACGCATCACGCTGCTGCAGTGTGACCCGCAGCTTTTCAGCCGGTTCGCTGCGAGCCAGTCGCTGGCGGCTAGTTTCTGCCGCCAGGGAGGCGACCTGGGCCTGCTGCAGCGCGGCTTCAGCCTGCACACTCTCCTGCTGCAACTGCTGCGCCTGTTGCTGCCACTGCTGCTGCTGCTGGGCCAGCTGATAGTGCGCGCTGAGCCGCTGTTCAGCCTCGGTCAGGTCGGTGAGCTGCTGATGCAGTGAATCGCGTGCGTCGCTATCCAGCAGTGCCATCGCTCCCGCCTGGCTGCGCAGCAGATCCAGCCGGGTTTTCGCCTCTTTGTGGCGCTCGTAGATAGCGGCAGAAATCAAACCGTAAATTTCGGTGCCGGTCAGCTCCTCCAGCAGTTCGGCGCGCTCACTGGCTTTCGCGTTGAGAAAGGCGGCGAACTGGCCCTGTGACAGCATCATTGAGCGGGTAAAGCGTTCGAAATCCAGACCAGAGAGGGTTTCGATCAGCTTCAGCTTGTCACCCACTTTGTCGGCCACAATGGTGTTGTCGGCGCAGCGTGCCAGCTCAACGCGTGGGGCCTGCAGCTTGCCGTCGGCGGTGCCGCGTGCCCGGTTCTGACTCCAGAAGGCGCGCCAGGCTTCGCCTTTGATCTCAAACTCCACCTCAGCCAGACATTCCGCGCAGTCGCGGGTCATCAGCGCGTTCTGGCTCTGGGAAATCGCGCCCAGGCGCGGCGTCTGGTGATAGAGTGCCAGGCAGATGGCGTCCAGCAGGGTGGTTTTACCGGCCCCGGTTGCACCGGTTATGGCGAACAGGCCGTTACTGGCAAACGGCTCGGCGCGGAAGTCGATGAACCATTCACCGCGCAGGGCGTTGAGATTTTTAAACCGTAACGTGAGGATCTTCATTGGGTCTCTTCCATGGCGGCCAGCGTCTGGCGGAACAATGTGGTCATCTCGTCGATTTGCGCCGGTTGCAGCTCCTCATCCAGCGCCAGACGGCGGGCAAAAACTTCTTCCACCTTCAGCTCACTCAGGGTTTCATTGTCGAGCCGCGCCAGGCTCTGCTGCCGCTGTTCGCGGCTACGGCGCAGCAGCAATACCTCGACGGGCAGCGCAGCGGTCAGGGTTTCTACCTGACGTTGCAGATCGCTGAGGTACTCCTGGGTGGTCACTTCGATGTCGAGCCAGGTCGGTTTTTCCTGCCCGGTCGTGCTGAAGGCGTTTAACTGTTCCGCAATCTGCGCCAGCGATCCTTTCAGCACCTGCATCGGCTGCGCCTGCGGCACTATCAGCGGCGTGACTGACTGCAGGCCGCTGGCCGCCAGTTCCAGCAGGAAGACGCTTTTTTCGCTGCCCAGCTCATCAAAACTCAGCGGAATCGGCGAGCCGCTGTAGCGGATATGCTCGCTGTCCGCGACCCGCTGGGCGCGATGAATATGGCCCAGCGCAATATAGTCCGCAGCGGGAAAGGCGCTGGCGGGGAAGGCGTCCAGCGTACCGATATAGATGTCGCGCACCGAATCGCTCTGGCTGACGCCAACGGTGGTGAGATGGCCGGTAGCAATAATCGGCAGCGCATAGCCCAGCGCCTGGGCGGCGGCGAAACGCTGCTGATAGTGGTGGGCGATCGCCTCCAGCAGCGAGGTCTGTTTATCGCGTCCCGACTGACCCGCCCGGCTGCGCAGGATATCGCGTGGCCGCAGATAGGGAATGGCACACAGCAGCGCACCCGGCTCGCCCTGGCGGGTGTTGAGCAGTAGCACATCATTCTGCTCCTGTGGGGTGGCGATGACGCGGGTATTAAGGCAGGCGAGCAGTTCGCGGGACTCATTCAGCGTTGCCACCGAATCGTGGTTACCCGCCAGCACAATCAGCTGGCAGCCTGAAGGCTGAAGCGCCACCACAAAGCGGTTAAACATCTCGCGGGCGTAGCTGGGCGGCGTGCCGGTATCAAACAGATCGCCTGCAATAATCAACGCATCCACCTGATGCTGTTCAATCTGGATCAGCAGCCAGTCAAGGAACGCCTGATGTTCCGCTGCCCGACTTTTGTTGTAAAAGAACTGCCCCAGATGCCAGTCCGCAGTATGAATGATGCGCATGATGACTCCCTGCCGTTGTGATTCGCCGGGCGATTATACTGGCTCTGCGGCCAAAGCAAAAAATTGTCGCTGTGCCGTCATAAATGATTACCCGTGAGGTTACAGGCAGGTTATGTTTTTCATAAAAGTGTCACAAATCTGACGCATAATGGCGCCGCGAATCTCAGTGACAGCCGTCATAATCAGCAGGAGTAATAATGGCTAAGCGCATTTTGGTTGTGGAGGATGAAGCCCCCATCCGTGAAATGTTGTGTTTTGTTCTGGAGCAGAACGACTACCAGCCAATCGAGGCGGAAGATTATGACAGCGCCGTTGGCAAGCTGATTGAACCCTGGCCCGATCTGATTCTGCTGGACTGGATGTTACCCGGCGGCAGCGGTATTCAGTTTATCAAACATCTGAAGCGCGAGGCGATGACCCGCGATATCCCGGTGATGATGCTGACTGCGCGTGGCGAAGAGGAAGATCGGGTACGCGGCCTGGAAGTGGGTGCCGATGATTACATTACCAAGCCTTTTTCACCCAAAGAGCTGATGGCGCGGATCAAAGCGGTGATGCGCCGCATTTCGCCGATGGCGGTGGAAGAGGTGATTGAAATTCAGGGACTGAGTCTGGATCCCTCCTCACATCGCGTGATGTCCGACACCACTCCGCTGGAAATGGGCCCTACCGAATATAAGCTGCTGCACTTCTTTATGACCCACCCGGAACGCGTCTACAGCCGCGAACAGCTGCTGAACCACGTCTGGGGCACCAATGTTTATGTGGAAGATCGCACTGTCGATGTTCACATTCGCCGTTTACGTAAAGCGCTGGAAGTTTCCGGCCACGATCGCATGGTACAAACCGTCCGTGGAACAGGGTATCGTTTCTCTGCCCGCTACTAAACGGAGCCTTTACCGTGCTGGAACGCCTCTCCTGGAAGAGATTACTGACAGAACTGCTGCTGGCCTGTCTGCCTGCGGCGCTGCTGGGCCTGCTGTTTGGCGGGCTGCCCTGGTGGCTGCTGCTGAGCGTGCTGGGGGTACTGTTATGGCATTTCCACAATCTGATGCGGCTGTCGCACTGGCTGTGGCTTGACCGCACCATGACGCCGCCTGCCGGGCGTGCCAGCTGGGAACCGCTATTTTATGGTCTGTACCAGATGCAGCTGCGCAACCGTCGGCGGCGGCGCGAACTGGGCAATCTGATTAAACGCTTCCGCAGCGGGGCCGAATCATTACCGGATGCCGTGATCCTGACCACGGAAGAGGGCACCATTTTCTGGTGTAACGGCCTGGCGCAGCAGCACCTTGGCCTGCGCTGGCCGGAAGATAATGGCCAGAATATCCTCAATCTGCTGCGTTACCCGGAGTTCTCCCGCTATCTTCGCCAGCGCGACTTTGACAAGCCGCTGACGCTGGTGCTGAACAACAAACTGCATATGGAATTCCGCGTCATGCCCTACAGCGAAGGGCAGTGGCTGCTGGTGGCGCGGGATGTGACGCAGATGCATCAGCTGGAAGGCGCACGTCGCAACTTCTTTGCTAACGTCAGCCATGAGCTACGCACGCCGCTCACGGTGTTGCAGGGCTATCTGGAGATGATGAATGACTCGGTGATGAGCGAGCCTTCGCGCAGTAAAGCGCTGCACACGATGTCGGAACAGACGCGCCGCATGGACAGCCTGGTGAAACAGCTGCTGACGCTGTCGCGCATTGAAGCTGCCCCTGCTATTGATCTGAAAGAGAAGGTCGATGTGCCGGTGATGCTGAAACTGCTGCAGCATGAGGCGGCGACGCTGAGTGGCGGTCGTCACGACATCCATTTCCATACCGATCCCCATCTGAAAGTGTTCGGCAACGATGAACAGCTGCGCAGCGCCATTTCCAATCTGGTTTACAACGCGGTGAATCACACCCCGGAAGGCACACGGATTGATATTAGCTGGCTGCGCGGCAAACAGGGTGCCATCTTCCGGGTGTGCGACAACGGACCGGGTATCGCGCCAGAGCATATTCCGCGTCTGACCGAGCGGTTCTACCGGGTCGATAAAGCGCGTTCGCGTGCGACCGGCGGCAGCGGGCTGGGGCTGGCGATTGTGAAACATGCACTGAGCCACCACAACGCGCGGCTCGATATCACCAGCGTGCCGCACAAAGAGACCTGTTTTACCTTTACGCTGCCTGCAAGGTTGATTGTCAGCAGCGTGATGCAGGAGAATGCCGTTCATTAATTGCTGCCGGATCTTCCTGATGCGCATCCTTCTTTTACTGATCGTCACTCTGCTGCCGGGCCTGGCGCTGGCTCAGCCCGGCACGCTCTCCGGCAATCTCAGCAGCGTCGGATCCGACACGCTCGGTTATCTGATGACCCTGTGGGGCGAAGATTTCAGTCGCCAGGCACCGGGCGTCAATGTGCAGGTTCAGGCCTCCGGTTCGTCTACCGCGCCAACCGCACTGGCGGCGGGGGCCGCCCAGCTCGGTCCGATGAGCCGCCCGATGCAGGCAGATGAACGCCAGGCCTTTGAGGCGCGCTACGGCTATCCGCCGCTGGCGGTTCCGGTGGCGATGGATGCGCTGGTGGTGGTGGTGAATCAACGTAATCCGCTGCAGCAGATTGAACCGCGTCAGCTCGACGCTATTTTCTCCGTGACCCGTCTGTGTGGCGCACACTCCGTGCCGCAGCGCTGGGGCGATCTCGGTTTAACCGGTGCGCAATGGAGCAAACGGCCCATTCAGCGTTATGGCCGCAACTCCGCCTCCGGCACCTGGGGGTTCTTCAAACAGCAGGTGCTGTGCAAAGGCGATTTTCGCAGCGACGTGGCGGAATTCCCCGGTTCGGCTGCGGTGGTGCAGGCGGTGGCAGGAAATTCACGCAGCATCGGCTACGCCAGTTTTGGCTTTCATCTTAGCGGCGTAAAAATGCTGTCGGTGGTGAATGCGCAGGGGCAGGCGATTGCCCCGGATGCCGATGCTATCCGCAGTGGCCGCTATCCCTGGGCGCGCCCGCTCTATCTCTACGTCAATAAAGCGCCTGGCAAGCCGCTGCCGCCGCTGGTGGCCGCGTTTCTGCAGCAGGTGCTTTCGGCGCAGGGACAGCGGCGGGTCAGCGAGGCCGGCTACCTGCCGCTTTCTGACAGCCAGATGGCACAGGCACGCGCAGCCCTGCAATAAGTCTGGAACGTGAATTTTTTTCATCATTGCTGAATTTTCTTCAGTTGCAGACAGCGTCGGCGCGTGTCACTCTGCATTCAGACATATAGCCATCCAGATGGCTATTTATATCAGAATGTAATTATTTCCTGCCGTAACAATTTGCAGGAGAGACAGGAGTGATCATGCAAAGAGAAACCGCCCCGTTCCGTGCCGATACCGTCGGCAGCTTCCTGCGTCCCGCTGCGATTAAACAGGCTCGTGAGCAGTTTGCAGCCGGAGAGATTGATGCCGCAGCCCTGCGCCAGGCTGAAGATGAAGCCATTCGCGATGTGGTAGCGAAACAGCGTGAAAATGGCCTGAAAGTGGTAACTGACGGCGAGTTTCGTCGCGGCTGGTGGCACTTCGACTTCTTCTATGGCCTGAATGGCGTCGAGCGCTATGAAGCGGAGCAGGGCATCCAGTTTAATGGCGTGCAGACCAAAGCGCATGGCGTGAAAGTGGTGAGCAAACTCGGTTTCCCGGCAGATCATCCGATGCTTGAACATTTCCGCTTCCTGCAGAGCGTTGCCGGGGATGCGGTGCCGAAAATGACCATTCCCAGCCCCAGCGTGCTGCACTTCCGTGGCGGCCGCAAAGTGATCGACGCTGCGGTCTATCCCGATCTGGCGGACTACTTCGACGATCTGGCGCAGACGTACAAAACGGCAATCAGGGCGTTTTATGATGCAGGCTGTCGCTACCTGCAACTGGATGACACGGTCTGGGCTTACCTCTGTTCTGAAGATCAGAAGCGTGACATCCGGGCGCGTGGCGACGACCCGGACCAGCTGGCACAGACTTATGCTCAGGTTCTGAATAAAGCGCTGGAGGATAAACCTGCCGATCTGACCGTGGGTCTGCATGTCTGTCGCGGTAATTTCCGATCAACCTGGATCTCTGAAGGCGGCTACGGGCCGGTGGCAGAAATCCTGTTCGGCAGCGTCAACGTGGATGCGTTCTTCCTGGAGTATGACAATGCCCGTTCCGGCGGCTTTGAGCCACTGCGCTACATTAAGCCGGGACATCAGCAGGTGGTGCTGGGCCTGATCACCACGAAAGTGGGTGAACTGGAAGATCCGGCACAGGTGAAAACCCGGCTGGAAGAGGCGGCGCAGTATGTCAGCCTGGCGCAAATCTGCCTCAGCCCGCAATGCGGCTTCGCTTCAACCGAAGAGGGCAACAGCCTCAGCGAAGCGGAGCAGTGGCAGAAGATTCGTCTGGTGGTCGATATCGCTAATCAGGTCTGGTAATGCTGTAACGTTGTGCAGACAGGCGCGTAAAACGCGCCTTTTGTGTATCTGTCAGCCCGTTTATGCAGGGAATTCTCACGCTCTGTTTATTATTCAGGCACATCATCTTGTGTGCCTGCTGCAAAAATCAACGCTATCCTCTGCCTTTTCAAAAAATGGCGGTATAACCTTCTGGTTTTCCGATCCCGTATTGCCTTTCACCGCTATAAACGTTTTACTTAGCGCCGTTGTCGATCCATCCCTCTGTGAACAGAATAAAAGCAGCTTAAATCACCTGCGTTTTACCCTGCGACGAGCATAATGCGCTGACATTGTCAGCCCCATCGCGGTTTGCACGCAGCGAGGGGACAACACTAACCCAACTTCCACCGCAACATCAGTGACAGGCCGTATGACACATCGTTTAACTTCGAAGGACATTCTCGCGCTGGGCTTTATGACATTCGCCCTGTTTGTTGGCGCGGGTAACATTATTTTTCCGCCAATGGTCGGTATCCAGTCTGGCGAACACGTCTGGATGGCCGCAATAGGTTTTCTGATTACCGCCGTCGGTCTGCCCGTGATGACGGTGATCGCGCTCGCTCGCGTCGGCGGCGGCGTGGATGCGCTCAGCACGCCGATTGGCAAGGTCGCTGGCATCGTGCTGGCGACCGTATGCTATCTGGCTGTCGGGCCGCTGTTTGCCACCCCGCGCACGGCAACGGTCTCGTTTGAGATGGGCATTGCGCCGCTGACCGGTGAGGGCGCGCTGCCGCTGTTCATCTACAGCCTGATCTACTTCGTGCTGGTGATTGGCGTATCGCTCTATCCGGGCAAGCTGCTCGACACGGTAGGGCACTTCCTTGCGCCATTAAAAATTATCGCGCTGACCGTGCTGGGCGTTGCTGCACTGCTATGGCCTGCGGGCGGCACCATTCCGGCGACCGCTGATTATCAGCGTGCAGCGTTCTCCAGTGGTTTCGTTAATGGCTATCTGACCATGGATACGCTGGGCGCGCTGGTGTTTGGCATCGTGATTGTTAACGCCGCCCGTTCGCGTGGCGTGGACAATGCCGCGCTGCTGACCCGCTATACCGTGCTGGCAGGACTGATTGCCGGTGTAGGCCTGACGCTGGTTTACCTCTGCCTGTTTAAACTGGGCGCGGGCAGCGGTGCGCTGGTGGATCAAAATGCCAACGGCGCAGCGATTCTGCACGCATACGTTCAGCACACCTTTGGCAACATGGGCAGCTTCTTCCTGGCCGCGCTGATCTTCGTCGCCTGTATGGTGACCGCTGTGGGCCTGACCTGTGCCTGTGCGGAATTTTTTGCGCAATACCTGCCGTTATCGTATAAAGCGCTGGTGTTTATTCTGGGACTGTTCTCTATGGTGGTGTCGAATCTCGGCCTGAGCCACCTGATTCAGATCTCCATCCCGGTACTGACGGCGATCTACCCGCCGTGTATCGTGCTGGTGGTACTGAGTTTCACCCTTAACTGGTGGAATAAGAGCAGCCGGATTATCGCGCCTGCAATGCTGGTAAGCCTGCTGTTTGGTATTGTTGATGCGATTAAAACTACCGGGTTTAAAGATTTGCTGCCTGCATTCAGTCAGCATCTGCCACTGGCCGATCAGGGTCTTGCCTGGTTGCCGCCATCGCTGGTGATGCTGCTGATTGCCGCGGTTGTTGATCGGGTGAAAGGGCCGGAACAGGTGACGGTTCACTCGTAACAGAGGCACTGATTCTTCTTTAACCACGGGCTTGCCCGTGGTTTTTTCATTTCACAGGTACAGGTTGTTATGCAAGAAACCAACAAGCTCAAACGCGGACTGAGCACACGCCACATCCGTTTTATGGCGCTGGGATCGGCGATTGGCACCGGGCTGTTTTACGGTTCCGCCGATGCGATAAAAATGGCCGGACCGAGCGTACTGCTCGCCTATATCATTGGCGGTGCAGTGGCGTATGTCATCATGCGCGCACTCGGTGAGATGTCCGTTAACAATCCACAGGCCAGCTCTTTCTCACGCTACGCGCAGGACTATCTTGGGCCGATGGCGGGCTACATCACCGGCTGGACTTACTGTTTTGAAATCCTGATTGTGGCGATTGCGGATGTTACCGCGTTCGGCATCTATATGGGTGTCTGGTTCCCCGAGGTGCCGCACTGGATATGGGTGCTGAGCGTGGTGCTGATCATCGGTGCTGTTAACCTGATGAGCGTGAAGGTGTTCGGCGAAGTGGAGTTCTGGTTCTCCTTCTTCAAAGTTGCCACCATCATCGTGATGATTCTGGCCGGTCTGGGCATGATTATCTGGGGGATTGGCAACGGTGGTCAGCCGACCGGTATCCATAACCTCTGGACCAACGGCGGTTTCTTCGCCCACGGCGTGGTCGGCATGCTGCTGTCGCTGCAGATGGTGATGTTCGCTTATGGCGGCATCGAAATCATCGGTATCACCGCCGGTGAAGCGAAAGACCCGGAGAAGTCGATTCCGCGCGCCATCAACTCGGTGCCGTGGCGCATTCTGGTGTTCTACGTCGGCACGCTGTTTGTGATTATGTCGATCTATCCGTGGAATCAGGTCGGGACGTCGGGCAGCCCGTTTGTGCTGACCTTCCAGCATCTGGGGATCGCGGCGGCCGCCTCTATCCTCAATTTCGTGGTGCTGACCGCGTCACTCTCTGCCATTAACAGCGATGTCTTTGGCGTGGGCCGCATGCTGCATGGTATGGCGCAGCAGGGGCATGCCCCGAAGGTCTTCATGAAGGTCTCTTCACGCGGCATTCCGTGGGTGACGGTGGTGGTGATGATGTTCGCCATGCTGATTGCGGTTTATCTCAACTACCTGATGCCCGAAAAAGTCTTCCTGGTGATCGCGTCGCTGGCCACCTTTGCAACGGTGTGGGTCTGGATCATGATTCTGCTGTCGCAGATTGCGTTCCGTCGCAAAATTGGCAAAGAGGCGGCCAGCAGGCTGAAGTTTGCGCTGCCCGGTGGCAGCTGGACTGCGGGTGTTGGTGTGGCGTTCCTCTGCTTTATTATCGGACTGATTGGGTATTTCCCCGATACCCGTATTTCACTCTATGTGGGTATGGTGTGGATCGTGGTGCTGTTGCTGGGCTATAAGCTGGTGCGTAAACCACGTTAATCTCCTGTTCTGCTCTCCCGATTCATGGGAGAGCAGAACACGCTATTTCCTTCTTTTATTTCCTCCTCCCTCTGCTTATTTGTGTGATCTGCACCACAACCCGAAATCCTTTTATCAGGAGAAGAAACTCTGTCTGCAAAATAAATATTTGCGCCGGTTTATTTGGGCGAAGGCATCCGGGATGGGGGATTTAAAGCGGCAGTGAATATCAGTGAACGTCAGAGGGGGAAAAGCGCTGATGACGCCTGAGGCCAGAGTGAATGCGGCCGGACAGGCAAGGTCGGTGTCAGAAAGGAGAAAAAAGAGAAATAAAAAACGGCGAAACCAGTCGCCGAAATACGCAAGAATTACAGGAAAAGAGTTAATAAAGGGATGATTGACGTCACTATCGTAAAACAAAAAGGGGGGCGCTGATAGTCGGGCGATTTAAATAAGAAAAGGTCGGAATGGCGTTAATTAACCGCAGTTAACATTATTCAGGTCACACGGCGGCAGCGGCCTGAATTTGATTAGCCACAGACTCAGGGCAATATAACCGAAACCGGCAGCACAGCGCTGTTATCCTGATTTTTACGCAGCGCAGCCAGCGTGGATTGATAAGGGCAGAGCAGGCCGACATCGGTAACTCTGCAGTCGGGCTGATGCCACTCCTGACGTAATAACGGGTGTTTATCATCAATCGGTTGCAGCTGACGGATGTCGTCCAGGCTTTGTGCCTGAAAATAGAGCCGCAAAAAACGCTCGCCGCTGCGGGTGTCCCGCCAGCGTTCCAGCACCAGACTACTGCCCGGTGGAATGTTGCCGCGTGAGTAGCCGGGTAATTGCCAGTTAAAGCCCATCAGGGTACGCACCATCGCAATATTGGTGTCATGCGCCACCAGAATCAGCCAGCGATCTGGTGAATTGTCGGCGGCAATGGCCTCCAGCAGAGTGTTGAGCAGTATCGAACCGCGTCGCTGTGCCAGGTAGAGCACGTCGTTGCTGAGATCGTAGTTTGCGGTCAGCAGGGGCAGCAGCGCGGTGATTTGCGCGGCGGAGGTAATGTGTCCCCAGGCTAACTGATCAAACGGCAGATTTTCGCTGTAGCCCAGGCGCAGCGTCTCCACCATACTCGCCATCACGCTCAGCCCGTAAACGTAGCTGTTGCCGCTGCGGGTTTGCCGGAATGCCCAGGGGGCATCAAACAAGGGGCAGTCAGTGGCAGGCGGACAGACAGCGGCTTTCAGTTGCTGAACTGCCGGTTGCAGCTGCTGTTGCAGCCGTGCCAGATCGCCCGCTTTCTGCTGTTTAGCGGCCAGCGCCTGAGCGGGATCGGTCTGGGTGAGCGGCAGCTTTTCACTCTGAAACAGCGGATCAACATCGCCCGTCACGTGATGCACCGGCACGCCGCAGCCGGGAAAAGCGCCGTCCGTCAGCGCCGAGGCCGTGGCACGGGTGCGCTGCAGCGGACTGGCGCGCACGTAGACCTGAGCCGCATCAGGACAGCCCGCATTCAGCAGGCCGAGCTGGCGATAATGCTCGCCTTCCCAGCGTCCTTTATTCACCACGGCACTGTAGCCGTGGCCCGTCAGCTCGCCATCAGCCGTGGTCCACTGCGTCCAGGATTGCTGGCTGGCGGCTTCAATCTCTTTACGGTTGCCGGGCGTTGGGGGGCGGACGCCGTGGCGGCTCAGTTCAACCACTTTTTCCAGCTGATAATCCGCTGCCTGTGACGCCGGACTGAGCAGCCAGAGAGCACTGAGGATAAGCGTACCGCGGCACAGTGGGAGCAGCGTCATTTACTCTTCCAGTGCGCAATTACCGGTCAGCGCTTTAATGGTGGGATAAAGGGCCGCATTTGCCAGCAACACCGGGTTACCGTTCTTCAGACCGTCATTACGCAGATAATCATTGGTCACACCGCCTGCTTCACGCATCAGGACGATGCCCGGCAGGCTGTCCCACGGGTGCATATGCGCTTCATAATAACCAATCAGCCGCCCGGCCGCCGCCCATGCGCTGGTCAGCGCACCTGAACCGATGCGAATAAACATGCCGCCCTGCTCAATTAAGCCGCTAATCAGGCGCGAGAGACTTTCGCCCGGCGTACGACTGGAGTTGCTGATGCCGAGTAAACCCTCACTGAGATGTGCTGCGTCATGTACCTGCAGACGACTTTCGTTGAGCCAGGCACCCTGACCCGCACGGGCATGAAACAGCTCCTGATGATTGGGATCGCAGACCACGCCGATCACCGGTTCGCCGTCGCAGACGACCGCCAGCGACACGCACCAGTTAGGCAGACCGTTGACGAAGCAGGCGGTGCCATCAATAGGATCAACGACCCAGATAAAGGGCGCGCCCTCAACCTCGCCGCCGCTCTCTTCGCCATAGACGATATCCTCAGGAAAACGTTCAGCGATTAATGTCTTAATTAATGCTTCAACGTTACGATCAGCCTCGCTGACCACGTCCTGCAAATCCCTTTTGTGTTCCACCACCAGCGTCTGACGCTGCTGATACCATGACAGGGCCCGGCTACCCGCCGCACGGGCGATGTCGCAGGCGTAACGGTAACGCGCGTCAATTTCAGAATGCGAAGCGGATGACATCTTTTCCTCTTATGATTTTTTTGCCATAACGAACGGAAGGCGCACCTGAACAGGTGGTCTGGCTGTGATGTTGACATCACTATTGTTAAGAAAGGCTTCATTAAGCCGCAGATATGCAACAATGGCAAGATGGTGCGGAGCCGGGCGGCAGGCTTTTTTGATTACGCAAAAGCGGGTATCTGCCACCCCGGCAGCAGAGGATCGGGTTTTACAGGGTTCTGCTGGTCGCCAGCGCCATTAAACGCGGATAAAAAACAAAAAACAGCGCTTCAAGCTGATCATAATGTTGCGTGAAATCGTGGTAAGAGTCGCGCAGTGCCGCCAGACGCGGACGGCGACTGGCCATGCCGTGCAGCACCCGCTCCAGCCGGGCAGGCTGGGCATAATGCTCAAACCAGCGCTCGCGCCACATCACCGCGTTGAGCGCCTGAAATTCGGGGGGCGTGTCTGCCAGTTGCGGCATAATGTCGCGCTCGGCGGCGGCAGAGAACTGCACCAGCGTCTGGTCGGGCGTAAATTGCTGCCAGTGGCGGGCCAGGAAATGATCCCAGATGACGTCCAGCGTAATCGGTGCCACGCGATAGGTTTCGGCACGGAATAGCTGACGGGCGCTGCGCACTTCGGGCAGCGCATCGGTCATCACATCCAGACGACGATGCATCAGAATGCCGTCTGCGACAGGCGCGGACCAGTGCTGGTGCGGGTTGCCCCGCACAAAGTCGGCCATCAAATTGCCGAGCAGGGAGCTGTCGGCCAGCTGAGCCAGATGGAGATGAGCAAGAAAGTTCATGCCGCATTATAGGCTGAACTGCCTTTGCGCAGCCAGTTGTTCAGAATTGGTCGATTTTCCGCTAAACTGTGCCGCCTGTTTTTGCCTGAGAAAGAACATTTCAATGCGTGTCGCCGATTTTGCTTTTGAACTGCCCGAATCCCTGATTGCTCACTATCCCCAGGCGCAGCGCAGCGGCTGTCGCCTGCTGTCGCTCGATGGCCCCAGCGGTGCGCTGTCGCACGGTGTTTTCACCGATGTGCTGGATAAGCTGAATCCAGGGGATCTGCTGGTGTTCAACAATACCCGTGTGATTCCGGCGCGCGTCTTTGGCCGTAAAGCCAGCGGCGGCAAAATCGAGATGCTGGTGGAGCGGATGCTCGACGACAAGCGCGTGCTGGCGCACGTGCGTGCTTCAAAAGCGCCGAAGCCGGGTGCAGAACTGCTGCTGGGCGAAGATGAGAGCGTGAAAGCCACCATGGTGGCACGCCACGACGCGCTGTTTGAGATTGAATTTGATGATGAGCGCGCGGTGCTCGACATCCTTAACAGCGTTGGCCACATGCCTCTGCCGCCCTATATCGACCGCCCGGATGAAGACGCGGATCGCGAGCTTTATCAGACGGTTTACAGCGCCCGTCCCGGTGCTGTTGCGGCCCCGACCGCCGGTCTGCACTTCGATGAACCGCTGCTGCAGGCCCTGAAAGAGAAGGGCGTTGAGATGGCGTTTGTGACGCTGCATGTCGGTGCGGGCACCTTCCAGCCGGTGCGCGTCGAGACCATTGAAGAGCATCACATGCACGCAGAATATGCTGAAGTGCCGCAGGAGGTTGTCGACGCGGTGCTGGCCTGTAAAGCGCGTGGCAATAAAGTGGTCGCCGTCGGCACCACCTCGGTGCGTTCGCTGGAGAGCGCCGCCAAAGCGAGTCAGGATGCCCTGATTGCGCCGTTCTTTGACGACACTCAGATTTTTATCTATCCGGGCTATGAGTATCAGGTGATCGATGCGCTGATCACCAACTTCCATCTGCCTGAATCAACCCTGATTATGCTGGTCTCGGCGTTTGCCGGTTACCAGCACACCATGGCCGCGTACCGCGCAGCCGTGGCTGAGCAATATCGTTTCTTCAGTTATGGCGACGCGATGTTTATCAGCAAAAATCCGCAGGCGCCGCTGGAAAAAGTGGGCGACTGATTTATTAACCGATAGCCGGAGTCGCCCGTCGGGCGACTGAAGGTTATCTGCATCGGACTGTTTCTCCGATGGAGGCTTTGTGAAATTTGAACTTGATACCACAGACGGGCGCGCACGCCGTGGCCGTCTGATTTTTGATCGCGGCGTGGTAGAAACCCCTGCGTTTATGCCGGTCGGCACCTATGGCACCGTTAAAGGCATGACGCCGGAAGAAGTGCAGGAGACCGGCGCACAGATCATTCTGGGCAATACCTTCCACCTCTGGCTGCGTCCAGGCCAGGAGATCATGAAGCTGCATGGGGATCTGCATGACTTTATGCAGTGGAAAGGCCCGATCCTGACCGACTCCGGCGGTTTCCAGGTCTTCAGCCTGGGTGACATCCGTAAAATCACTGAAGCAGGCGTTCACTTCCGTAACCCAATCAATGGCGACCCGATCTTCCTCGATCCGGAAAAATCGATGGAGATTCAGTACGACCTCGGTTCAGACATCGTGATGATTTTCGATGAATGTACGCCTTATCCTGCGGACTGGGACTACGCCAAACGCTCTATGGAGATGTCGCTGCGCTGGGCGAAACGCAGCCGCGATCGCTTCGACAGCCTCGGCAACAAAAATGCGTTATTTGGCATCATTCAGGGCTCGGTTTACGAAGATTTACGAGATGTCTCGGTGAAAGGTCTGGTAGAGATTGGCTTTGATGGGTACGCTGTGGGCGGCCTGGCGGTGGGTGAGCCTAAGCAGGACATGCACCGGATTCTTGAGCACGTCTGTCCGCAGCTTCCGCAGGATAAACCGCGTTATCTGATGGGTGTCGGTAAGCCAGAAGATCTGGTTGAAGGCGTCCGTCGCGGCGTTGATATGTTTGACTGCGTGATGCCAACCCGCAATGCGCGAAATGGTCATCTGTTTGTGACTGAAGGTGTGGTGAAAATTCGCAACGCCCGATACAAAGATGACACTGCGCCGCTGGATGCGGAGTGTGATTGTTACACCTGTCGCAATTATAGCCGTGCCTACTTGTATCATCTCGACCGTTGTAACGAAATACTGGGCGCGCGTCTGAATACTATCCACAATTTGCGCTACTACCAGCGTCTGATGGCAGGTTTACGCCAGGCTATCGAAGAGGGTAAATTAGAGCGCTTTGTAACTGAGTTTTACCAACGGACGGGCAAAGAAGTTCCGCCATTAACGTCTGATAATTCATCAATGAGGGAAATTTAATGAGCTTATTCATTTCTGACGCCGTTGCCGCAGCAGGCGCTCCGTCTCAGGGAAGTCCGTATTCTCTGGTGATCATGCTGGTGGTGTTTGGTCTGATTTTCTATTTCATGATCCTGCGTCCGCAGCAGAAGCGTGCGAAAGAGCACAAGAAGCTGATGGATTCTATCTCTAAGGGTGATGAAGTGCTGACCAGCGGTGGCCTGGTAGGCCGCGTAACAAAAGTCTCTGACACGGGCTACGTAGCTATCGCGCTGAATGACACCAATGAAGTCGTCATTAAACGTGATTTCGTCGCCGCCGTGCTGCCTAAAGGCACTATTAAGGCGCTGTAATTCTTTCTTCCCTAAGGGAACTGCCGTGTTAAATCGTTATCCTTTGTGGAAGTATGTGATGCTGGTCGTCGTGATTCTCGTCGGCCTGCTCTATGCGCTTCCCAACCTGTATGGTGAGGATCCGGCCGTTCAAATCACTGGTGCGCGCGGAAGCGCCGCCAGTGAGCAGACGTTGGATCAGATTCAGTCCGCATTAAAACAAGACAATATCCAGAGCAAATCGGTTGCGCTGGAAAATGGTGCGATTACCGCGCGTTTCGCTAATACGGATGTGCAGTTACGCGCCCGTGAAGCGATCATGAAAGCGCTGGGTGAAAACTACGTTGTCGCGCTGAACCTTGCGCCAGCCACGCCGCGCTGGCTGACGATGCTGTCAGCAGAGCCGATGAAACTCGGTCTCGATCTGCGTGGTGGTGTGCACTTCCTGATGGAAGTGGACATGGACACCGCCCTGAGCAAGCTGCAGGAGCAGAACGCTGATACGCTGCGTAGCGACCTGCGCACCAAAAATATCCCTTATACCAACGTCAACAAAATCGCGAACTACGGCGTGGAAATTCGTTTCCGTGACGCTGCCAGCCGTGATGCGGCAATCTCCTGGCTGGCCTCGCGTCATCAGGATCTGGTGATCAACAGCAGCGGCAGCGATGCCCTGCGTGCCACCATGAGCGATGCCCGTCTCAGCGAAGCGCGTGAATATGCGGTTCAGCAGAACATTACCATTCTGCGTAACCGTGTAAACCAGCTGGGCGTGGCGGAACCGCTGGTACAGCGTCAGGGTTCCGATCGTATCGTGGTTGAACTGCCGGGCATTCAGGATACGGCGCGCGCCAAAGAGATTCTGGGTGCGACCGCGACGCTGGAATTCCGTCTGGTGAACACCAGCGTGGATCCCACCGCAGCGGCCAGTGGCCGGGTTCCGGGTGACTCTGAAGTCAAAGACATGCGTGATGGTCAGCCAGTGGTGCTCTACAAGCGGGTGATCCTGACCGGTGACCATATCACCGACTCGACCTCCAGCATGGATGAGTACAACCAGCCACAGGTGAACATTTCACTGGATGGCGCAGGCGGTAACATCATGTCTAACTTCACCAAGGACAACATCGGCAAGCCGATGGCGACCCTGTTTGTGGAGTACAAAGACAGCGGTAAGAAAGATGCCAATGGCCGTTCAATTCTGGTGAAACAGGAAGAGGTGATTAACGTCGCTAATATCCAGTCTCGCCTGGGGAACAGCTTCCGCATCACCGGTATCAGCAACCCGAACGAAGCGCGTCAGCTGTCGCTGCTGCTGCGTGCCGGTGCGTTGATTGCGCCAATCCAGATTGTGGAAGAGCGTACTATCGGGCCGACAATGGGTCAGCAGAACATTACTCAGGGTCTGGAAGCCTGCCTGTGGGGCCTGCTCGCCTCGATCCTGTTTATGGTGGTGTTCTACAAGAAGTTTGGTCTGATTGCGACCAGTGCGTTGCTGGTGAACTTGGTGCTGATTGTCGGCATTATGTCCCTGCTGCCGGGCGCGACCCTGACCATGCCGGGTATTGCCGGTATCGTGTTAACCCTGGCGGTAGCGGTTGATGCTAACGTACTGATTAACGAACGTATTAAAGAAGAGCTGCGTAACGGGCGCTCGGTTCAGCAGGCAATTCATGAGGGCTACAAAGGTGCCTTCTCCAGTATTGTCGATGCGAACGTGACCACCCTGATCAAAGTTATCATTCTTTACGCGGTCGGCACCGGTTCGATCAAAGGCTTTGCGATTACCACCGCAATTGGTATCGCGACCTCAATGTTCACCGCGATTATCGGTACCCGTGCCATTGTTAACCTGGTTTACGGTGGCAAACGCATCAACAAGCTGTCTATCTGAGGAGTGCGTTGTGGCACAGGAATATAACATTGAGCAGTTAAACCACGGGCGTAAAGTCGTCGACTTTATGCGCTGGGATAAGCTGGCCTTCATCATTTCGGGACTGCTGATTCTGGCCGCGATTGCGATCGTGAGCGTGCGTGGTTTTAACTGGGGCCTCGATTTTACCGGCGGTACGGTAATTGAGATCGCGCTGGAGAAACCGGCCGACCTCGACATGCTGCGTAGCGATCTGGTGAAAGCGGGCTTTGATGAGCCGCTGGTGCAGAACTTTGGCAGCAGCCGTGACGTGATGGTGCGTATGGCACCGGTTACCGGCCCGGCGGGCACCGAGTTAGGCAATAAAGTGGTGTCGGTGATCAACCAGACCACTCAGCAAAACGCCACCGTTAAGCGCATTGAGTTCGTGGGTCCGAGTGTGGGCAGCGACCTGGCGCAGGCGGGTGCGATGGCGCTGTTGTCAGCACTGATTGCGATTCTGATCTACATCGGTTTCCGCTTTGAGTGGCGTCTGGCGCTGGGGACCGTGCTGGCACTGGCGCATGACGTGATCATCACCTGCGGCCTGCTGGCGCTGTTCCGCATTGAAATCGACCTGACGATTGTTGCCTCACTGATGTCAGTCATTGGCTACTCGCTTAACGATAAGATCGTGGTCTCTGACCGTATTCGTGAAAACTTCCGCAAGATCCGTCGCGGCAGCGCTTACGATATTACAAACGTGTCACTGACCCAGACGTTAAGTCGTACGCTGATTACCTCGCTGACAACGCTGGCGATGATCCTCATCCTGTTCGTGTTTGGTGGTGCGCTGCTGAAAGGCTTCTCACTGACCATGCTGATTGGTGTGACGATTGGTACGGTTTCATCCATTTATGTCTCTTCAGCGCTGGCGCTGAAGCTGGGCATGAAGCGTGAACATATGATGGTGCAGAAAGTCGAGAAAGAGGGGGCCGATCAGCCTTCTATCCTGCCTTAATAGCACGTCAGAAAGAAAAAACGGACAGCCTTATGGCTGTCCGTTTTTTTTTGCACCGTCTGCTAAGGATTTGCAGGTGCAGCAGGGGAGGTCTGGGTCGACGTGTCACCGGACACGTTATGCACGCGGACATAACCCAGTTGCTCCGGTGTCAGGCCGCTGAGTCGCAGCGGGACGGTGGCCGTATGCTGCGGCAGCAGCGAGGCAGGCACGTCAATCGTCTGACTCAGACTGTCACCGCCCAGCGGTTTACCTGTCGCCGGGTCAAGTTCACCCCAGATCACCGTTGCGTGCAGCGCAGGCAACGGCCTGTCGTCCATTGAGCGTACCGTGAGGGTTGCCCGCGAGCCGCTGGCTTCCGCAGTGACGGGCGACAGTGTCAGTCGCAGTGTGCCGAGCTGCGTGTGAAGCGCCACCGGCGTGTTCGCCTGCGGCACCAGCCACGCACCTTGCTGCAACTGGCTGTTGAGCTGCCCCTGGATTTCCAGCGCGCTGGCCTGCGTGGTCAGGTGCTGCATCTGTTGATTAAGCTGACTCACTTCCTGATGCAGTTCTTTCACCTGCGGATTGCCGGCCGTGCTGCTGCAGCCGCTCAGCGTCACCAGAGAGAACACGACCGGAACCCAAACCAACCTGTTCATAAGTTATCCTTGTCCGTTATTCAGGAATACGTAATACCTGGCCAGGATAGATCTTATCAGGATGGGTGAGCATTGGCTTGTTCGCTTCGAAAATCTTGTTGTATTCACTGGCATTTCCATACACCTCTTTGGAAATGGCGCTCAGCGTGTCGCCTTTCTTCACGGTGTATAGCTTTGACTCGGCCGCACTGTCTGTTACGGTGACCTTGTCTTCCACTTTTGTGATGCCAGCAACGTTACCTGCTGCGATCAGAATCTTCTCTTTCAGCTCCTGAGAAAGGCCATCGCCGGTCACGGTTACGGTATCACCATTGACCTTCACGTCCACCTTGTCGCTGTCTGGCAAGCCGAGCTTGTTGATGTGATCCTGCAGTTTTTTATTCTGGTCTTCACCGCCATGCACGGCATCCCACAATTTTTCACCCGCTTCTTTCACAAAATTAAACAGACCCATACAACCTCCAGTGTGTTAGTGGATATACGCCGTCTTTCGGCTCTATAAGCGTAGACCCTTTTGCCAGCACTGATATTTAACATCATTTGTGCTGTGCGCGGTTGTTCACGAAAGGCACGAAGAGATTTTGTTGATTCGCAGTTCGCGCTACACTGTGTGGCCCATCTATCTCGCGTCAGGAAACGTCATGCATTGCCCATTCTGCTCCGCTGTGGACACCAAAGTGATTGATTCTCGTCTGGTTAGTGAAGGCTCCTCGGTGCGCCGCCGCCGCCAGTGTCTGATGTGTCATGAACGCTTCACCACCTTTGAGGTGGCAGAACTGGTGATGCCACGCGTGGTGAAAAGCAATGATGTGCGCGAACCTTTCAATGAAGACAAAATGGCCAGCGGGATGATGAAAGCGCTGGAGAAGCGTCCGGTCAGCGCCGACGCGGTGGAAAGCGCCGTAAACCATATTAAAACGCAGCTGCGCGCCACCGGCGAACGTGAGATCCCCAGTAAGCTCATTGGCAATCTGGTGATGGATGAGCTGAAGAAACTCGATAAAGTTGCCTATATTCGCTTCGCCTCGGTGTACCGCAGCTTTGAAGATATTCGTGATTTTGGCGAAGAGATCGCCCGGTTACAGGATTAAAGTATGGATGAGCTCTATATGGCGCGCGCGCTGGAACTGGCGCGACGCGGCCGTTTTACCACCATGCCTAACCCGAATGTTGGCTGTGTCATCGTGCGCGATGGCGAGGTGGTGGGTGAGGGCTGGCATCAGCGTGCCGGTGAGCCGCATGCTGAAGTCCACGCCCTGCGCATGGCGGGCGAGAAAGCGCGTGGCGCAACCGCCTATGTCACGCTGGAGCCATGCAGCCATCATGGCCGCACGCCGCCCTGCTGTGATGCGCTGATCGCCGCGGGCGTTACCCGCGTCGTGGCCGCCATGCAGGACCCGAATCCGCAGGTCGCAGGTCGCGGACTGCACCGTCTGCATCAGGCAGGCATTGACGTCAGTCACGGTCTGATGATGCCGGAAGCGGAAGCGCTGAATCGCGGCTTCCTCAAGCGGATGCGCACCGGATTCCCCTGGATTCAGCTCAAACTGGGTGCGTCGCTGGATGGCCGCACGGCCATGGCCAGCGGTGAAAGCCAGTGGATAACGTCGCAGGCTGCCCGCCGCGATGTACAGCGTCTGCGGGCGCAAAGTGCCGCGATTCTCAGCAGCAGCGCCACTGTGCTGGCGGACGATCCCTCCCTGACAGTGCGCTGGTCTGAACTCACTGCCGACAGCCAGGCGCTGCTCGATGAGCAGCAGCTGCGTCAGCCGGTACGGGTAGTTATCGACAGCCAGAATCGCGTCGCACCGCAGCATCGGCTCGTTTCACAGCCGGGCGAAACCTGGCTGATGCGTCATCAGCCGGACCAGCAGCGCTGGCCTGCCGGGGTGACGCAAATCGCGGTTCCACTGCGCGAACAGCAATTAGATCTGGTGGCAATGATGATGCTGCTGGGACAGCGTCAGATTAACAGCGTCTGGGTTGAAGCGGGGGCAACGCTGGCCGGTGCCCTGTTGCAGGCCGGGCTGGTCGATGAACTGATTGTTTATCTGGCACCGAAGCTTTTAGGTCATGAAGGACGCGGCCTGTGTCAGTTGCCGGGACTCAGCCAGCTGGCTGACGCGCCTGCCTTCCGTTTCAGCGACGTCCGGCAGGTGGGTGACGATTTGCGTCTGACCCTGACACCACAATAACACGGTCGGAAAAGCGAGAGCACGCCGCCCAAGAGTATGATAGAATCCGCCCCCCTGCGCGGGGCCAACCAAACCCCTGAAAGGATAAGTATGAAAGTTATCGAAGCTGCTGTTGCAACGCCTGAGGCCAATGTTGCCATCGTTATTGCGCGTTTTAACAACTTCATTAATGACAGCCTGCTGGATGGCGCAGTTGATGCCCTGAAACGTATTGGCCAGGTCAAAGATGACAATATCACCGTAGTCTGGGTGCCTGGTGCCTACGAACTGCCTCTGGCAGCACGTGCGCTGGCGAACTCAGGCAAACATGATGCGATTATCGCACTCGGCACCGTTATTCGTGGTGGCACTGCGCACTTCGAATATGTGGCGGGTGAAGCCAGCTCCGGTATCGCCAGCGTTGCCATGAACAGCGATATTCCTGTCGCGTTCGGCGTGCTGACGACGGAAAGTATTGAGCAGGCCATTGAGCGTGCCGGCACCAAAGCGGGTAATAAAGGTGCTGAAGCGGCGCTGACTGCGCTCGAAATGATCAACGTATTGAAAGCCATTAAAGCCTGATTTTTGTAAGGGGAATTTTGTGAAACCTGCTGCTCGTCGTCGCGCCCGTGAGTGCGCTGTTCAGGCGCTTTACTCCTGGCAGTTGTCGAATAACGACATTGCCGATGTGGAATACCAGTTTCTGGCGGAACAGGACGTCAAAGACGTCGACATTACCTATTTCCGCGAACTGCTGTCCGGTGTGGCGACCAACAGTGCGTATCTGGATGGACTGATGAAGCCTTATCTGTCGCGTCAGCTCGAAGAGCTGGGCCAGGTAGAAAAAGCTATCCTGCGCATCTCGCTGTATGAGCTGAGCAAACGTGATGATGTGCCCTATAAAGTGGCCATCAACGAAGGGATTGAGCTGGCGAAAGTCTTCGGTGCCGAAGACAGTCATAAATTTGTTAACGGCGTGCTGGATAAAGCCGGTCCACAAATTCGACCCACTCGCAAATAAACAAAAAGGCCGGCTTGCCGGCCTTTTTTCATGAAGAGTTAAGCGGAACGCAATTATGTCTTGTGGTGAATTTGAACTCATCGCACGCTATTTCAACCGCAGAACACGCAGCCGCCGTGATGTCGAACTCGGCATCGGTGACGATTGTGCGTTACTTAGCGTGCCGGAAAAACAGACGCTGGCGATCAGCACCGATACCCTGGTCGCGGGAGTGCACTTCTTACGTGATATCCATCCTGCCGATCTCGGTTACAAAGCCCTGGCTGTTAATCTTAGTGACCTTGCGGCCATGGGTGCCGATCCCGCGTGGCTGACGCTGGCCCTGACGCTGCCGCAGGTCGATGAGAGCTGGCTTTCTGCCTTCAGTGAGAGCCTGTTTGAACTGCTGGAATATTACGATATGCAGCTGGTTGGCGGCGACACGACCCGTGGCCCGCTGAGCCTGACGCTGGCGATTCACGGTCTGGTACCCCAGGGCCGCGCCCTTAAACGTTCGGGCGCAAAGCCGGGCGACTGGATCTACGTGACCGGCACGCTGGGTGACAGCGCGGCAGGTCTGGCGCTGCTGCAGCATCACTGCCGCATCAGCGATCCGGCGGTACACGAAGCGCTGATTAAACGTCATCTGCGTCCCATGCCGCGCATTCTGCAGGGGCAGGCATTGCGTTCGCTGGCCTCCTCTGCGGTGGACCTTTCCGACGGCCTGATTTCCGACCTCGGCCACGTGCTGAAAGCCAGTGGCTGCGGCGCACGGCTTAACCTTGACGCGTTGCCACTGTCGGCGGCGCTGCGTGACCACTTTGAACCTGAGCAGGTATTGCGCTGGGCACTGAGCGGCGGGGAAGATTACGAACTCTGCTTCACCGTGCCGGAAGTTAACCGCGGCGCGCTCGATGTGGCGCTGGGCCATCTGGGCGTGCCTTATACCTGTATCGGGCAGATTGCACCGGAATCGGAAGGCTTAATGCTGCTGGATGATGGCAAACCCGCCACCTTCCGTCATAAAGGGTTTGATCACTTTGACACTAAATAATGACGTGGCGAAAAGCCGCCTGCGGATGAGCAATCCCTGGCACCTGCTGGCGACCGGTTTCGGCAGCGGGCTAAGCCCGGTCGTGCCCGGCACCATGGGATCGCTGGCGGCCATCCCCTTCTGGTGTCTGATGACCTATCTGCCGCAGGATCTCTATTCGCTGGTGGTGCTGGTGGGTATCTGCGTCGGCGTCTATCTCTGCCATCGCACCGCCAAAGATATGGGCGTGCACGATCACGGCAGTATTGTCTGGGATGAGTTCATCGGCATGTGGATTACGCTTATGGCGATTCCGGTCAACACCTGGCAATGGGTACTGGGCGGTTTTGTGCTGTTCCGTATTCTTGATATGTGGAAGCCGTGGCCGATTCGCTGGTTTGACCGCAATGTGCATGGCGGCATGGGGATCATGGTTGATGACATCATTGCTGGCGTGATTTCTGCGGCCATGCTCTACGGCTTTGCCGCCTGGCTGGCGGGCTGACGGCAGGCGCTGCCTACCTGATGGACGGTGACGCCCGCGCAGGGCGTCACTTTCTGGTTCAGCTTTATTCGAATCCTGTCGCCTGATGCGGCTGATAGACCTCTTCCAGCAGCGTCACCTCTTCTTCACTCAGCGTGACATCTACTGCCTTCACCAGATCCTCAAACTGCTCTGCACGTGACGCACCAATAATCGGTGCCGTAACAGCAGGCTTGCTGAGCAGCCAGGCCAGAGCCACCTGCGCCCGCGTCACGCCTTTACGTTCCGCCACCTGCGCCAGCCGCTCTGCAATTGCGGCATCGTTCTCTTCGGTGTTGTCATAGAGCTTCGCCATCACCTGGTCAGAGGCGGAACGCGCGGTGTTTTCACCCCACGGGCGGGTCAGCTTACCGCGTGCCAGCGGACTCCAGGGCAGCACGGCGATCTGCTCTTTCAGACAGAGCGGATGCATTTCACGCTCCTCTTCGCGCTGAATCAGGTTGTACTGATCCTGCATACTGACAAAGCGATGCCAGCCCTGTTCAGACTGCATCTGCAATGCGCGGTCAAACTGGCTGGCGTGCATTGATGAGGCACCGATGTAGCGGGCTTTACCGGACTGCACCACCTCATGCAGCGCTTCCAGCGTCTCTTCCAGCGGCGTGTCGTAATCCCAGCGGTGAATCTGCAGCAGATCGACATACTCCATGCCCAGACGCTGGAGGCTGTCATCAATGGATTGCAGGATATTTTTGCGCGACAGCCCCTGTGACAGATTGGTGAGCGGGAAATAAACTTTGGTAGCGACCACAATCTCGTCGCGGCGGGCAAAATCTTTCAGCGCCCGACCCAGGATCTCTTCGCTGCTGCCATCTGAGTAGCTGTTGGCGGTATCGAAGAAGTTGATGCCCGCATTGAGCGCCTGCTGGATCAGCGGGCGACTGCTTGCTTCCGGCAGCGTCCAGGCGTGATTACCGCGTGCTGGCTCGCCATAGGTCATACAGCCAAGACAGAGACGTGACACCTGCAGATCGGTGGTACCCAGTTGAATCATTTTCATGGTGGAGGCTCCTGCGAAAGTGCAAAGGCTTTAGCATAGCAGGATGTTGCGCTCCCCGAGGGGGAGCGCAGAGAGGGGAGGTTACTGTGCCAGCCAGCGGGCAATCTGTTGCTGAATGCCCGCCGCGTCCAGCAGATAGTCATGACGGACTTCTTCCTGCGTTCCCTGCGGGATGAACTCATCAGGCAGACCGATGTTCAGCACCGGAACGGCCAGGCGTTTCGCCATCACAAACTCATTGACGCCACTGCCCGCGCCCCCTTTGATTGCGCCTTCTTCCAGCGTAATCAGCGAGTCGTGCGTTTTGGCCAGCTCAGCGATCAGCGCTTCATCCAGCGGCTTCACAAAGCGCATATCGACCAGGGTCGCGTTCAGCGCCTCTGCCGTGGCGGCAGCTTCCGGCAGCAGCGTACCGAAGTTCAGAATCGCCAGCTTTTCACCCTGACGTTTCACCACCGCTTTACCAAGCGGCAGACTCTGCAGCGGAGCCAGCGGTGTGCCGACACCCGTGCCGCGCGGATAGCGCACCGCACTTGGACCATCCTGATGGTGATAGCCGGTGTACAGCATCTGCCGACACTCGTTTTCATCGCTCGGCGTCATGATCACCATATCCGGCACGCAGCGCAGATAGGCGAGATCAAACGCGCCCTGGTGAGTCTGACCGTCCGCCCCGACAATGCCACCGCGATCGATAGCAAACAGGACCGGCAGTTTCTGGATGGCTACGTCATGGATCAGCTGATCGTAGGCGCGCTGCAGGAAGGTGGAGTAGATGGCAACAATCGGTTTATAGCCACCGATCGCCATACCGGCGGCAAAGGTCACCGCATGCTGCTCCGCGATCGCCACATCAAAATATTGCTTCGGAAATTCGCGTGAGAACGCCACCATGCCGGAGCCTTCACGCATCGCCGGGGTAATCGCCATCAGTTTTGGATCGTCGGCGGCCATTTCACACAGCCAGTTACCGAAGATTTTAGAGTAGCTCGGCAGACCTTCTGCGCTTTTCGGCAGCTCACCAATTGCCGGATCAAATTTAGGTACGGCGTGCCAGGCAATCGGATCTTCCTCTGCCGGTGCGTAGCCTTTCCCTTTTTTGGTCATGATATGCAGGAACTGCGGCCCTTTCAGGCTGCGCATGTTGCTCAGTGTGTTCACCAGCGTCAGCACATCGTGACCGTCCACCGGACCGATGTAGTTAAAGCCCAGCTCTTCAAACAGCGTTCCCGGCACAACCATGCCTTTGAGGTGCTCTTCGGTGCGTTTTACCAGCTCTTTGATCGGAGGCAGATTCGTGAGCACGCGCTTGCTGCCTTCACGCAGCCGCGCGTAGGTTTTACCCGACAGGATCTGCGCCAGACGGTTATTGAGCGCGCCGACGTTTTCAGAGATCGACATCTCGTTGTCGTTAAGGATGACCAGCATGTCCGGCTTGATATCACCGGCATGGTTCATCGCTTCAAACGCCATGCCTGCGGTGATTGCGCCGTCGCCAATAATACAGGCGGTGCGACGGCCCTGACCTTCACGCTCAGCCGCCGCCGCCATGCCGAGACCAGCACTGATAGAGGTCGACGAGTGACCGACGCTTAGCACGTCATATTCGCTTTCACCGCGCCACGGGAACGGGTGTACGCCATTTTTCTGGCGAATGGTGCCGATGCGATCGCGGCGACCGGTCAGAATTTTATGCGGATAAGCCTGATGACCCACATCCCAGACCAGATGGTCAAAAGGGGTGTTATAGACATAATGCAGTGCGACCGTCAGTTCGACGACGCCCAGACCCGATGCAAAATGGCCGCTGGAGCGGCTCACACTGTCTAACAGATACTGACGCAGTTCATCACAGAGCGCAGGCAACTTCTCTTTTGGCAGGGCGCGGAGCGCCTGAACCGTGTCTGCCAGCGCCAGTGTCGGGTATTTAGCAATATCAAAACTCATCAGAGACTCATTATGGAAGTTATTTGTCGCGTTCAATTATGAAGCTCGCCAGCGCCTGCAGTGCTGTCGTGTTATAGGAGTGCGCAGCGAGCAATGCTAAAGCATCAAGAGCTTCCTGATACAAATCCCGCGCCTTGGCACGGGCATCTTCAAGGCCTAACAGTGAAGGATAGGTGCTTTTTCCCAGATCCTGATCGGCACCCTGGCGTTTTCCGATCACCGCCGTATCTCCCACCACATCCAGGATATCGTCCTGCACCTGAAATGCGAGACCGATAGCCTCTGCGTAGCGGTCGAGCAGCGGCAGCGCTTCGCGACCCGCATCGCCTGCCGCCAATGCCCCTAAGCGCACCGCTGAGCGGATCAACGCGCCGGTTTTATGGCGATGGATCTGTTCCAGCTGATCGAGATCCACAGACTGGCCTTCCGCTGCTAAATCGAGTGCCTGTCCGCCACACATGCCGGCAACACCGCTGGCTTTCGCCAGTTCCGAGAGCATCATCAGACGGTATTCAGCGCTGACACCGGGCATCGCTTCATCGGCCAGAATAGAAAAGGCCAGCGTCTGCAGGGCGTCGCCCGCCAGAATCGCGGTATCTTCGCCATATTTTATGTGACAGGTTGGCTGCCCGCGACGCAGTGCATCATCGTCCATCGCAGGAAGGTCGTCATGAATCAGAGAGTACGCATGAATGCATTCAACCGCGGCGGCGGGCGCATCCAGACTCGCCGGGTCGGCGTGGAGCATGTCGCCGGTAGCGTAGACCAGAAAAGGACGCAGGCGTTTACCGCCTAATAATGCCCCATAATGCATGGCATTCACCAGAGGAGAACTCTGAAAAGGAAGTGGCTCTATAAAACGCGTCAGCGCAGCGTTGACCTGCTGCTGATAAGCGTCGAGTAATCGGGCAAAATCCATTAGTCGTTTTCCGGCGTGAAAGCAGTGAGGTCGGCATCTTTATCATCGTTCAGCAGAATACGGACCCGCTGTTCAGCCTGTTGCAGCGTCTGCTGGCCATTGCGCGCCAGCTGCACGCCGCGCTCAAATTCGTTCAGGGCTTCTTCCAGCGGCAGTTCGCCACTTTCCAGACGGCTGACAATCTGCTCCAGCTGCTGCAATGACGTTTCAAAGCTGGCTGGCTGTTCGGCTTTTTTCGGCATATTTCGTGTCGACTCACGGTTGGGACATTATCTCGCAATCGGTCATGGTAGCTGAGACCCTATGATTAGCAAAATAATCAATGCGACGGCTGATGAAGAAGCAGTCACCTGACAAAGGTGATATACTCCCGCGCCTCGGATGCGGTTGCGCCATGCAGCCCGCAATTTTGTGATTTTACCAGCTAAGTGCTGCCTGTTTTAGCACTTATTTGCCCAACGAAGCTGTGTCGCCATGAAGTTTATCATCAAGTTATTTCCTGAAATCACCATCAAGAGTCCGTCGGTGCGTTTGCGCTTTATTAAGATTCTTGCCAGCAATATTCGCAACGTCCTGAAAACCGTAAGCGACGAAATCGCCGTGGTGCGCCACTGGGATCACATTGAAGTGCGTTCGAAAAATCCGGTGCTGCGGGACATTATTCCCGATGAGCTGACGCGCATTCCGGGGATTCATCACGTTTTAGCGGTTGAAGATCGTGAGTACACCGATATTCATCACATCTTTGAACAGACGTTAGCGCAGTATCGCGAGAGCCTTGAAGGCAAGAGCTTCTGCGTGCGGGTTAAACGTCGTGGTAAGCATAGCTTCAGTTCACAGGATGTGGAGCGCTATGTTGGCGGCGGTCTGAATCAGCATATTGAAAACGCCCGCGTACAGCTTAAAAACCCGGACGTGACGGTGAATCTTGAAGTGGAAGAGAATCGCCTGACGCTGGTGACCGCACGCTACGAAGGTCTGGGTGGTTTCCCGATCGGTACGCAGGAAGATGTGCTGTCGCTGATTTCCGGTGGTTTCGACTCGGGTGTCTCCAGCTATATGCTGCTGCGTCGCGGCAGCCGCGTGCATTACTGCTTCTTTAATCTTGGCGGTGCCGCCCATGAGATTGGCGTCCGTCAGGTTGCGCACTATCTGTGGAATCGTTTTGGTCGTTCGCACCGCGTGCGTTTCGTGGCGATCAATTTTGAGCCGGTAGTGGGTGAGATCCTCGAAAAAGTGGATGACGGCCAGATGGGCGTGGTGCTGAAGCGCATGATGGTGCGTGCCGCGTCAACCATTGCTGAGCGCTACGGCGTGCAGGCGCTGGTTACCGGTGAGGCAGTGGGTCAGGTGTCGAGCCAGACGCTGACCAATCTGCGTCTGATTGATAACGCGTCCGATACGCTGATTCTGCGTCCGCTGATCTCGCACGACAAAGAGCACATCATCAGAATTGCCAGGGAGATCGGCACCGAAGATTTCGCCAGCACCATGCCGGAATATTGCGGCGTGATTTCAAAAAGCCCGACGGTGAAGGCAGTGAAAGCGAAAATCGAAGCTGAAGAGCAGAATTTCGACTTCTCGATTCTGGATCGGGTGGTGGAAGAAGCAACCAACGTCGATATCCGTACCATCGCTGAGCAGACAGACGAAGAGGTGACCGAAGTTGAGACCGTCGCACTTCTGAGTGAGAACGATGTGGTGCTGGATATCCGCTCCATTGATGAGCAGGAAGAGAAACCACTGACGCTGCAAGCCACGGAAGTGAAATCGCTGCCGTTCTACAAACTCAGCACACAGTTTGGCGATCTCGACCAGAACCGGACCTGGCTGCTCTACTGCGATCGCGGTGTAATGAGCCGTTTGCAGGCGCTCTATCTGCATGAGCAGGGCTTTAAGAACGTTAAAGTTTACCGGCCATAATCACATCTTAATGCCAGTCAGCGCCTGTTCAGGTCTGACTGGCTCTCTCGTTTTAAGTCTGAGTCTTTACGCCTGATAGTCGTAAATGCCGGGAGCCAGCACCAGCTGTGCAGCGACCTTGCGTGCGTTCTCTTTTCCCGCCAGCAGATCAATCAGCTTCAGCGCAAAATCCATTGCCGTGCCCGGCCCCTGGCTGGTCAGCAGATTGACGCGCGGATCCCAGACGACACGCCGCTCCATCCATTTCTCTTCCGGAATCGTCTCTTTCAGGCCAGGAAAGCCGGTCATATTACCGACCGGGAAGAGATCGTGCGGGATCAATACCGTGCCTGCCGCCGCGCAGATTGCCGCGACAATTTTCTCATTAAGGTGAAACTGACGTACCGTTTCGACCAGCAGTGGGCTATCGCGAAAGGTTTCAGCGCCTTTCAGGCCACCGGGCAGGACGATGGCGGCGAAATCATTATCAGCGACTTCAACCAGTGTCACATCAGCCAGCAGGCGAACACCGCGTGAACAGACGATCTCCCGGCTGCCATCGCTTTCGACGCTGGCGGTAACCACGTTCAGGCCGGCCCGTACCAGCAGGTCGATGGTGGTAACGGCTTCGATCTCTTCACTGCCATGTGCCAGGCAAACCAGCACCGATGCGTTCGCGGTCATAATGGGACTCCTTGCGTTTTACACTATCATACAGACGGGTGTTCTCCGTCAGCACCAGGCCGTGCGTCCGGGCGCGTCGCAGCAAAAAGCCGCTGATGTAGTCGATTTCGGTGAGCCGCTGGGCGCGAACGTCCTGCAGCATTGAAGAGGTGTTGGCCGCCGTGCTTTCAATCACATCGAAGATGATATCCTGCAAGCTGTCACTGGCGACGTTCTGGCCTTCACGCTCCATGACCCAGCTGATCTCTTCGCACAGCTGAGCGATCTGCTCCGGATACGCGCGCAGTGCGCCGTTCTGGCACTCATACGCCACGCTGAGCGGATTGATGACGCAGTTAACTGCCAGTTTACGCCAGCAGGCAGCCCGGATGTTGTCATGCCACGCCACATCGGGCAGGGCAGGGTGGAGGATGTCGGCGAGGTCGCTGTAAGCGGCACTTTTGCGGTTACCGGGGCCAATGTGGGTTATGCCACTGGCAATGTGTTTGATGACGGTGCCATCACGCATCGCCGCATGGGTCGTGACACCGCGCAGCAGGGGCTGAGTCAGCCCTTTGAGCTCTTCAAGCGTGCCCATGCCGTTGTGCAGCAGCAACACCGGGCAGTTTTCTGGCAGCACGCTTTCCAGGTTTTTCACTGCTGGTGAGACCTGCGGTGCTTTTAGCGTAACCAGCAGCAGCTGGCTTTCCGCCAGAAACAGCGGATCGTTGGCGATAAACGTGCGGTTCGAAATGTTGCCCTGTGGATCGATCACATTGGCTGAACAGTAGGGCTGCGGCACCCGCAGCCATCCCTGTACTTCATGCCCCTGTCGGGCCAGCGCTGTCAGCCAGACCTGACCCAGAGCACCGCAACCTAACACGGTAATTTTCATGCTGCCTCCCGCTGGCGGGCTATCCATCTGTTATTCACTGTCACACCTTCAGTATAGCGTTGTGTGCAGCCTGATTTTATTTAGCACCCTAACACGCGTATTATGCATGTCACTTTAGCGTCAGGAGAAGAAGAGATGCCATCTTTCGATATCGTTTCAGAGGTCGATCTGCAGGAAATTCGCAATGCGGTGGAGAATGCCAACCGTGAAGTGTCTACCCGCTTCGATTTCCGCAACGTGAGCGCCGAATTTGAGCTCAACGAAAAGAATGAAACCATCAAGATCACCAGCGAGTCTGATTTTCAGGTTAAACAGCTGGTCGATATTTTGCGTGAGAAGTTACTGAAGCGCGGGATTGAAGGCGGTGCCTTAGAGGTGCCGGAAGAGATTGAGCACAGCGGTAAAAGCTGGGCGGTCGATGCCAAACTGAAAAAAGGCATTGAAAGTGACGTGGCGAAGAAGCTGGTGAAGCTGATCAAAGACAGCAAGCTGAAAGTGCAGACCCAGATTCAGGGTGAAGCGTTACGAGTGACCGGCAAAGCGCGTGATGATTTGCAGGGCGCGATGGCGATTGTGCGCGGCAGCAATCTGGGACAGCCGTTCCAGTTTAAAAATTTCCGCGACTAAGCGGGGGGCGGCTGAATTTCAGCATGAATGCAGTGATAAAAACCCGGCTAAGGCCGGGTTTTTTGTTATCTGGCAGGCGCAACCCTGCTTCGATTCAAATTTGTGAGCCGTCTGAATTAAGGCGTGGTTTGGGACGTCTGTGGGAACGTGCACTGGCTTGCATCTCTTTGAACAAGTCAAACGTCTGGAGCGCGCTGTGAGCTGTAGGGCGTCTGTAAGATCGCGGCCCGGCTCAGGGAGCCTGTGCCTTTCGCAAAGACGCAAAAGCGCCATCCATGGCGGCTCAGCGCGGGTGATTACGCACCTCATCCCTGAGGTGCGCCCGTAAACGGGCCAACGCTCTGCGTTGTTCAAAAACGCTCCCGGCGTTTTTGTCCCTGGCCCGCGATGCTTTGCTACAGGCACAGGCTCCCATCGCTTTGAATTTCTGAGTTGTCTGTAAGAAGACTTATGCGGGGTTTAAGATTAAGCACAAAATCAAATTCGGGGGGATTCAGCAGCAACTCAAAAGCTCAGGGGCGCAGTGAACACGGGCAGAAGAGGAAAGCGTCCCGCGGCAGGGATGGCGCGGGACGAGCGTGCCATGGATGGCGGCTTTTGCGTCTTTCCGATCTGAACGTGTTCTCTGAGCCAGCTCGATCCTGAAGCGAAACGAGCTGACGTTATCACTAAACTTTTTGAAACTAGCAGCTCCCCAGCAACGCTTCCAGCTCAGGGCGGCTGGTAACTTTACTGTCGATTTTGATGTAGGCGCTTTTCTCTTCCGGCACGATAAACACGGAGTTCACGCCTTTCTGCGCTTTCAGGCGCTGCTCCAGATTCGGCAAAGCCAGTGCCGCATCACTCAGCACAATTCGCAGACTGCTCACATAAGGCGGCTCCTGCATCGTCATACTGACAAACAGCCATGCCGCAGCCACCATCGCACCCACCATAAATACGGTCTGCGCATCGAAATGACCAAACACCCAGCCGCCCATACTGCCGCCAACGGCCACGCCCAGGAACTGGCTGGTGGAGTAAATCCCCATCGCCGTGCCTTTGTAGCCAGCAGGCGACTCTTTACTGATCAGTGAAGGGAGAATGGCTTCCATCAGATTGAAAGCGAAGAAGAAGAGCTGAACCCCAACCACCAGCGTCCAGAAATGGCCTTCTGCACCCCATAACACGATCTCAGCAATCACAATCATTCCGACGCAGCCGACAAAGACGCGCTTCATGCGGCGTTTCACTTCGGCATAAATGATGAACGGCACCACGCCGGCAAAAGCGATCAGCATCGTGGAGAGATAGACTTTCCAGTGCTCAGGGGCCGGAAAACCCGCTTGCTCAAACTGCCCCGGCAAGGCGACAAAACTCGACATCAGCAGAACGTGCAGGCAGAAAATACCGATATTGAGCTTCACCAGACGGGGGTTAGCCAGCACTTTGCGGAAGCTGCCTTTCACCATACCCGATTCACGGTTCAGCACATGATGAGAAGCGGATGGTACCACCAGCAGCGTGATGACGATACCCAGCGAGGCCAGAATCGCAATCATCCAGAACAGCGCCTGCAGGCCCAGTGCGTGGGTGACGACCGGGCCGACCACCATCGCAATCGCGAAGGTGACACCAAAACTGATGCCGATAAACGCCATCGCTTTGGTACGATTCTGCTCACGGGTTAAATCGGACAGCAGTGCCATCACGGCGGCGGCAATTGCGCCTGAGCCCTGCAGCGCACGGCCCAGAATAATGCCCCAGATAGAGTCGGTGCAGGCAGCAATAACGCTACCCAGAACAAACAGCAGCAGTCCGCCGACGATCAACGGCTTTCGCCCGATGCGATCGGAAAGCAGACCAAAAGGAATCTGAAATATTGCCTGAGCCAGGCCATAAATACCAATGGCCAGACCGATTAAGGTTTCACTCGCGCCCTGTAATGCCATGCCATAAGTGGTCAGTACCGGCAGGACCATAAACATTCCCAGCATGCGCAGGGAAAAGACCGTACCGAGGCCCCATGTGGCGCGCAGCTCCACCGGAGTCATTTTATTATCGTTCATTCCAACCTCTGTTAATGTGCTGCATTTATTCTAGGTGGCGGGGCAGGGCGGGTAAAACAATAGTTTTTAAGCAGTCGTAACAAAAAGAAAGGGCGCGAAAATCGCGCCCTTTTCATGCTCTTGCGGTGTCGGTTACCAGACGTAAGTCAGCAGGTCCTTCGAGGCCGGAGCCATCGAATCTACCGACATCATCACGCTCAGCGCAGTGATGGTCACGATAGAGAAGACAAACAGTTTACGCGCCCAGACACGGTCATCTGCGGTTTTATAACCCGATAACGCCATGCCCAGCCACCAGACGCTGACCGCAGCGGCCACCACCAGATATTTGTAGCCCGCGTAGCCGCCCAGCGTCAGCATCAGCGTGGCAATCATAAACGCCAGAATGTAGAGCGTAATATGATTCTTAGCCACGGAAATGCCTTTCACCACCGGCAGAACCGGGATGTTCGCTGCCTGATAATCTTTAAAGCGGAAGATAGCAATCGCGTACGAATGCGGCATCTGCCACAGGCTAAAGATCGCCAGCAGGATCAACGCGCCCGCATCAAACTGGTTGGAGACTGCGCAGTAGCCGATAACCGGCGGCGCAGCACCCGACAGACTGCCAATCAGCGTACCGTAAACGGAATTACGCTTCATGTAGAGGCTGTAGATGCCCACGTACACCACGAAGCCCATGACCGCCAGCCACATGGCCAGCGGATTAGCGCCGAAGTAGAGCAACGCAAAGCCAGCAATACCCAGCACAGTGGCATAAACCAGGCTAACTTTCGCGGAGATTAGGCCTTTTACCAGCACCCGATTCCGGGTTCTCTCCATCTTGATGTCGATGTCGCGGTCAATCACGTTGTTGAAAACACAACCCGATGCAACCACCAGTGACACGCCCACCAGGGTGATGAGAAACAGGGCGTAATCCGTGTTGCCTTTGGAGGCCAGCAGGAATCCGCCGATCACAGAAATTAAATTCCCGAAAATAATTCCTGGTTTTGTAACTTGCAGGTATTGCTTAAACATTACGTATGACTCTTTAGTGAGGCATCATGTTGTAGTTGAGGTTCCACATGATCCACAGTGAGCCTACTACGACAATCAGGATGATGATGGCCGAGAAAACAATGGCTACCATGTTCCAGCCACCCTCAGATTTGCTGTCTAAGTGCAGGAAGTAAACCAGGTGAACCAGCACCTGAATTACCGCACACACCAGAACAACACCGAGGATAGTACCGTGAGATGCACTGCCATCCATTACCATCCAGAACGGGATTGCCGTCAGGATGATAGAGAGGATGAAGCCGATCATGTAGGACTTCACGCTACCGTGTGAAGCGCCATGTTCGTTAACAGAATGACTCATTACATGGCTCCCATCAGGTAAACAACGGTGAAGACGCAAATCCAGACCACGTCCAGGAAGTGCCAGAACAGGCTCAGACACATGATACGGGTGCGGTTAGTCGCGTTCAGGCCACGTTTGGAAATCTGGAACATCAGAACCAGCATCCAGATCAGACCTGAGGTCACGTGCAGACCGTGGGTACCGACCAGCGTAAAGAAGCCAGACAGGAAGCCACTGCGATCCGGACCAAAGCCTTCTGCAATCAGGTGATGGAATTCATAGATTTCCATTCCGATGAAGCCCAGACCAAACAGGAAGGTCAGCGCCAGCCAGCCGATAACGGCACCTTTTTGCTCCTTGTTCATGGAGATAACAGCCATGCCGTAAGTGATCGAACTCAGCAGCAGCAGGGCGGTTTCTACCAGAACAAATGGCAGCTCAAAGATATCTTTACCTGCCGGGCCACCGGCAGTGTTGTTGACCATGACGGCATAGGTCGCAAACAGGGTTGCGAAGATAATGCAGTCACTCATCAGGTAGATCCAGAAGCCAAAGACTTTGTTGGCTCCTGCATCGTGATGCCCATGCTCCGCATGGACGTCGTGGTGATGTTTAATCAGAGTTTCAGTTGACATTATTTCAGACCTGCTTTGCTGATTTCGTCAAAATGCTGGTTCTCAATCTTCTGAACTTCGGCAACCGGAACGTAGTAATCCACGTCTTCGTCGAAGCTCTTCACGATCCAGGTAACGATCATGCCGAGGAATGAAAGACCCGCCATCCACCAGATATGCCAGATCAGCGCGAAGCCCATAATAGTGGCGAATGCGCAGATGACGATGGCAGCACCACTGTTTTTCGGCATATGAATTTCTTCATACGATGCCGGCTGTTTGTACGCTTCGCCTTTCTCTTTCATTTCCCAGAACGCATCACGCTCATGCACGTGCGGGATAACAGCAAAGTTGTAGAACGGTGGTGGTGAAGAGGTTGCCCACTCCAGCGTACGACCGCCCCACGGGTCACCCGTCACATCACGGTTCTGATCGCGGTCACGTACTGAGACGTAGAACATGGTCAGCTGACACAGGATACCCAGTGCAATCAGGCCCGCACCGACCGCAGCAACCACCAGCAGAGGGTGGAACTGTGGATCGATATCCTGGCTCAGACGACGGGTCATACCCATGAAGCCCAGTGCGTACAGCGGCATAAAGGCAACGAAGAAGCCAATGATCCAGAACCAGAACGCGCGCTTACCCCAGGTTTCGTTCAGGGTGAAGCCAAAGGCTTTCGGGAACCAGTAGGTCACGCCCGCCATACAACCAAAGACTACACCACCGATGATAACGTTGTGGAAGTGCGCAATCAGGAACAGGCTGTTGTGAAGGATAAAGTCAGCACCCGGAACGGCCAGCAGTACGCCGGTCATACCCCCTACAGAGAAGGTGACCAGGAAGCCAACGGTCCACAGCATGGCAGAGTGCATCTGAATGCGGCCCTGATACATGGTGAACAGCCAGTTAAAGATTTTAACCCCGGTCGGAATCGCGATGATCATCGTCATGATACCGAAGAAGGCGTTAACGTTGGCACCTGCACCCATGGTGAAGAAGTGGTGCAACCATACGATAAACGACAGTACGGTAATGGCGATGGTCGCCCACACCAGTGAGGTATAACCAAACAGACGTTTTTTGGAGAAGGTCGCGGTGATTTCTGCGAACACACCAAATACCGGCAGCACCAGGATATACACTTCCGGATGGCCCCAGACCCAGATCAGGTTGACGTACATCATCATGTTCCCGCCCATTTCATTGGTGAAGAAATGGAAGCCGAGATAACGATCAAGGGTCAACAGCGCCAGGGTCACGGTCAGAACCGGGAACGCAGCGATGATCAGGACGTTGGTGCACAGCGCGGTCCAGGTAAATACCGGCATTTTGAACAGGCTCATGCCCGGTGCGCGCATCTTCAGGATGGTCACGAAGAAGTTAATACCGGTTAAAGTCGTACCGATACCTGAGAGCTGAAGGCTCCAGATCCAGTAATCGACCCCGACCCCGGGACTGTACTCCGCGCCGGAAAGCGGCGGATAAGCCAGCCAGCCGGTCTGCGCGAACTCGCCCACACCCAGCGACAGGTTAACCAGGATCACACCGACCGCAGTAAACCAGAAGCTCAGGTTGTTCAGGAACGGGAACGCAACGTCACGTGCACCAATCTGCAACGGAACGGCGATGTTCATCAGGCCAACCACGAAAGGCATCGCCACGAAGAAGATCATAATCACGCCGTGCGCGGTAAAGATCTGGTCGTAGTGGTGCGGTGGCAGAATGCCCGCTTCACCGGCCGAAGCCATAACCTGTTGGGTACGCATCATAATGGCATCAGCGAAACCACGCAGCAGCATGACGAACGCCATGATGACATACATGATACCCAGGCGTTTGTGGTCGACTGACGTCAGCCATTCAGACCACAGATATTTCCACTTACCAAAATAGGTGAGCGCAGCGACCAGCGCCAGACCACCTATGATGATAGCGGCAACCGTAACCATGATAATCGGCTCATGATACGGCACTGCATCCAGTGTTAATTTTCCGAACATCGTATTATTCCTCGGCTCCCGCGGAAGCGGCGTGACTCATGTCCATACCTTCATGCTGTGGCATGTCCATTTTCCCGTGGCTCATCTTGAACTTGTCGATGACTTGCATGAACAGTTTCGGATCAGCTGAAGAGAAATATTCCACCGGATGATTTTCGCTTGGCACTGCCACTTTCTCGAAATCTTCCATGGTGGTCAGCGTGTTAGGGGCTGCTTTAACTTTAGCCACCCACTGCTGGAATTCCGCATCGTCTTTGGTTGCAATGGCTTTAAACTTCATGCCAGAGAAGCCACGACCACTGAAGTTTGCAGAGATACCGTCGAAAGTTCCTGGCTCATTCGCAATCAGATGCAGCTTGGTCTGCATACCGGCCATCGCATAAATCTGGCTGCCGAGCGTTGGAATGAAGAAAGAGTTCATGACGGAGTTAGAGGTGATTTTGAAGTTCACCGGAGTATTTGCCGGGAAGGCAATCTGGTTCACGGTCGCAATACCCTGTTCCGGGTAAATGAACAACCATTTCCAGTCCAGTGCAACCACATCAATCTCAACCGGTTTCACATCAGATTGCAGCGGTTTGCTGGGCTCCAGTGCGTGGGTTGATTTCCAGGTCAGTACGCTGAGGAAGATAATGATCAGGATCGGAATGGTCCAGACCACGGCTTCCACTTTGTTAGAGTGTGACCAGTTAGGGCTGTACTTCGCATTCGTGTTGGACGCCCGATACTTCCAGGCAAACACCACGGCCATCAGGACTGCGGGAATCACGACGATCAACATCAGGCCAAAGGCAGTCAGTATCAGCGAACGTTGCTCCAGTGCAATCTGTCCTTTGGGATTTAACAATGCACTATCGCAGCCACTCATTAATAAAGTGCCTGCAATTAATGACAAAATCCCCAAACTTTTATTGTATTTACTGAGTCTCATTTAACGACCTCAATGACAAAGGGCTCTATTGTCGTTTAAGTGTGCGCGCATTTTACGGGAAGGTTTATGCAGTGTAAACCAGCTTAAGGATGTGTCAGATACGTGTTGACACCTTTTGCTAAGGGTGTCACAGATGTTGCGCCAGGTGACAAATAATTAACGCAGACAAGCAGTTGGCATCAATATAACGAAAACCAATGGAAGTAACCGTAAAAAAATCAGGGAAAGGAATAACCCTTACTTTTAACTCCCAAATATTTAACAACTCTGCATCATTTGCGCGACTAAATTTAACTAAAGTAATTGCTCACCGGTTTTTAGTATTTCCGCTACGCCTCCTCAGGTTCAATTCTTAATTTTTAAAAATAACACGCGATGATAAATGACGGCGACTTATCCGGATGTGAAAAAATAAGCCGCCCCCCGTTAACCTATCGATTTCACTTAAGCATCTGACGCGGGCAAATCAGGCGTTTTCTTCAGCGCCCGATAGTCCAGCAGCACGCCCGCCAACACGGCCAGTAAAGAGAGGGTCATACCCAGCTCAAACAGGCGGGTGAGCAACGGCGTCAGCGCAGTCAGCCCCAGTGCATTCAGTGCCAGCGCGATCAGCCAGAGAGCCAGTACGCCGCATCCGGCTGCAAACAGACGATTCGTCCAGCGATAGCCATGAGGATAGTAGCTTCGTGTGAGGAAATTGCCACTCTGCTCGACCTGATTAAGCGTTTGGCGGCAAAAAGCCAGCAGCACCAGTCCCGGCAGACCCGCGATCACCGTGAAAGCATAAAAGGTCGGCCAGCCCCAGAGTTCCACCAGCCAGCCCGCCGCCGGGCCGACATAAACACGACCTACCGCAGATAGCGCCGACAGCAGGGCAAACTGGGTCGCTGAAAACGATTTGTTACACAGCGTCATCAGCAACGCGACAAAGGCCGCGGTGCCCATGCCGCCGCAGAGGTTTTCGACAAAGACGGCGCTGGCCATACTCCACAGCTGTTTGTCGGTGACGGCCAGCAGCCAGTAGCCAAAATTCGAGACCGCCTGCAGCAGGCCAAAAATCAGCAGCGCCCGGAACAGACTCAGGCGCTGCATCAAAACGCCGCCATAGAGCGCTCCGATAATGGTCGCCAGCAGGCCCAGCGTCTTGTTCACCAGCCCGACGTCACCGGCATTGAAGCCGACGCCGCGAATCAGAAAGGTGGTGGTCAGCGAGGCGGCAAAAGCATCGCCCAGCTTGTAAAGAATAATCAGGGTAATCAACAGCCAGGCGTTGTTGCGCTGGAAAAAATCTTTTAGCGGGTCGACCACCGCCTGTCGCAGTGAATGCGGCGTGGAGGTACGTGTGTCCGGCTCGCTTGCCATCAGCGTTGCGATAATGCCCGGCACCATCATCAGCGCCATCAGCCAGTAGGTCGCCTGCCAGCCCAGATAGCGGTCAGCAAGCCACAACGCCAGCCCGCCTGAAATCAGCATCGCCAGGCGATATCCCAGCACGGTGATCGCCGCGCCGCTGCCACGCTCTTCAGGTGGCAGAATATCCGTTTTCCAGGCATCAAAAACGATGTCCTGTGAGGCAGAGCAGAAAGCGATCAGCACCGCCAGCGCCGCCATCAGGGTCAGATCGCGGCCCGGCTGCAGAAAGCCCATCGCAACAATCCCGCCAGCCAGCGCCAGCTGACTCAGCAGTAACCAGCCGCGACGCCGGCCCAGAAACGGCGGCGTATAGCGGTCCATCATCGGCGACCAGAGAAATTTAAAGACATAGGCCTGGCCGACGAGTGAAAAGAAGCCGATGGTTTTCAGATCGACATTTTCCACCGTCATCCACGCCTGTAACGTGCCCGATGTCAGTGCCAGCGGCAGTCCGGAAGCAAAACCGAGCAGCAGCAATACGGCGGCGTTTTTCTGGCTGAAGAGGCGAAGATAGTGGTTCATGCGGATCCTGCAGATAACAAAAAGCCCTGCACGAGGCAGGGCAGGGGTGAGACGGTCTTAACGGGCGTTCTGTTTGATGAAGTCGTTCACGCTGGTGTCCTGAGCCATATCCGCGATCACATCGCTCATGGTGGCGTTCACCGCATTGGTAATCTTCTGGTTGCTCGCGCTGAACGCGCCTTCTACGCTGTAGGTCTGGCGGTAGTTTTTAACCTGTTTGTTGCCGTTTTTCGCGGTTGCGATGATAGAGATGTCCGCTTTGGTGGTGATGCTGTAGCGCACATTGCCCTGCGTCACGTCGGCGTAAAGATTGTTAACGACGATTTGCAGATCGACCGCGCCATCAGGACCAATCATATAGCCACGTGCGGTCATCTGTTTCTCCAGCACTTCCTGCAGCAGGAAACGGAGATCGCGCGATGGCGTTAAGGTCACTAACTGACCATCACGGTTAACTTTTGCCAGCGCCTGATCTTTACGCTGGTCGGCACCGTTGATGCTGACAGTGACGCCCATCAGGCCTGGATCCTGCTGCGGCAGCTGAATTTTAGGCTGAATCGTGAGGGTATTATTGCTGGTTGCACAGCCGGCTAAAATAAACGCAGCCAGCAGTGGGAATAACAGTTTTTTCAACATACTTTTTCTCGTTGGTGTCAGGGGGTTGGTTTGCAAAAACTGCGGTCATCATAGCATTGCCCGGCAGTGAAAAAAGCCCTGTTGCGGGTGAAATTGTCTCTGAAACTGTTTTAAGCGGGTTCAATGTCAGCCTGGTTTGCTGAGGGTTTCAGCTGCGTTATGATGCGCGCCGAAAGCCCGCAGACAACAAATGCAATATTTACCGTCTGCTGACGGGTAAGCGCACTAAAAGCGACTAAGATTGAATGAGATGGGGCACTGCGCTCGCCATTGAGGAGTAATAGCCATGATTCGCGAACAAATAGAAGAAAAGCTGCGTGTGGCGTTTCAGCCAGCTCATCTGGAAGTGCATGATGAAAGTTACCGGCACAACGTGCCTGCCGGATCGGAAAGTCACTTCAAAGTGGTCATTGTCAGCGACTGCTTTGCTGGTCAGCGCTTCCTGGCTCGCCATCGCCTGATTTATGGCGAACTGGCGACTGAATTAGCGGGCAGTGTTCATGCCTTAGCCCTGCATACGTATACCCTGAAAGAGTGGGAAGGGTTGCAGGATACCGTTCTGGCTTCCCCTAACTGTCGCGGTGCCGGAACACTCGCCTGATCTCCCCTCTCCCCAACGGCCTGCGGGCCGTTTTTTCTGTTATTAAGCGAAAAACGCGATCCCTGGCTCAAAAAAGCAGCAAACCTGCTGAAAAGTGGTGAGTTAGCGTCCTCGACTCATTCCAGCGATGCCGCTATAATGCTGCGTCTATTTTTCCGGAATGTCTTCGGGACGCTTCTGGTAACAGGGATCAGGTTCTCTTCACGGAAGCCGTCCCGGTTGTTAGATACGGCGCATTTCACTATGTGTGGTGTCTGAAGTTGACCGAGCACGTGATTTTTTGAGGTAACAAGATGCAAGTTTCTGTAGAAACCACTCAGGGCCTGGGCCGTCGCATTACGATTACTGTTGCAGCTGACAGCATCGAAAGCGCAGTAAAAAAAGAACTGGTTGACGTTGCCAGGAAAGTTCGCATCGATGGTTTCCGTAAAGGCAAAGTGCCGATGAACATCGTGGCGCAGCGTTACGGCGCTTCTGTCCGTCAGGACGTGCTGGGCGAACTGATGACGCGTAACTTTGTTGACGCCATCATCAAAGAAAAAATTAATCCGGCTGGCGCACCAAACTACGTGCCAGGCGAATACAAAGAAGGTCAGGATTTCACCTACGCGGTTGAATTCGAAGTTTATCCTGAAGTTGAGCTGAAAGGCCTGGAAAACATCGAAGTCGAAAAACCTGTCGTTGAAGTGACGGATGCTGATGTTGATACCATGCTGGACACCCTGCGCAAGCAGCAGGCCAACTGGATCGAAAGCGACGCTGCTGCAGGCCCGGAAGATCGTGCCACTATCGATTTCAACGGTTCTGTTGACGGTGAAGAGTTTGACGGCGGCAAAGCCTCTGATTTCGTTCTGGCCATGGGCCAGGGCCGCATGATCCCAGGCTTCGAAGAAGGCGTTGTGGGTCACAAAGCGGGCGAAACCTTCACTATCGACGTGAAATTCCCGGACGACTACCACGCAGAAACCCTGAAAGGGAAAGATGCGAAGTTCGAGATCGTGCTGAAGAAAGTTGAAACGCGCGAACTGCCAGAGCTGACTGAAGAGTTCATCAAACGTTTCGGCGTTGAAGATGGTTCTGTTGCTGGTCTGCGTACTGAAGTACGTAAGAACATGGATCGCGAGCTGAAAGGCGCTATCCGCAACCGCATCAAAACGCAGGCCATCGACGGTCTGGTTGAAGCTAACGAAATCGACGTGCCAGCTGCGCTGGTTGACAGCGAGATCGACGTTCTGCGTCGTCAGGCTGCACAGCGTTTCGGTGGCAACGAGCAGCAGGCGCTGGAACTGCCACGCGAACTGTTCGAAGAGCAGGCTAAACGCCGTGTTGTTGTCGGTCTGCTGCTGGGCGAAGTGATTCGTACCCACGAGCTGAAAGCTGACGAAGCGCGCGTAAACACCATGATCGAAGAGATGGCTTCTGCGTATGAAGATCCTAAAGAAGTCATCGAGTTCTACAGCAAGAATAACGAGCTGATGAACAATATGCGCAACGTCGCGCTGGAAGAACAAGCGGTTGAAGCAGTCCTGGCGAAAGCTAAAGTGACTGAGAAAGAGACCAACTTCCAGGATCTGATGAATCAGACCGCTCAGGCCTGATCACGCAGTTAACCGTCTGTGCTAAGCCCGTGACTGAAAAGTCGCGGGCTTTTTTGTATTTTGCGTTCAGAACGCTATTCTTCGCCGCTATTTGCTTAATAAACAGGCAAATTATTCACGCATCGCTTTTTCCGGGTTAGCGAACAGGGAAAAGATTGTTATGCTTGAAACAGGCGTGCAGTATCCCCAGATACAAGGGAGTATGCAGGAATGAGAGTGAGGCTGGCTGATTAACCGTCCTGAAGGTGTCGGAAAAGGCGTCGCGTGGTGTTTCCCGCGCGTCTTACGTAGAATCGGTACAGAATGTTGCCAATGAAATTTATCCAGGAGACGGTAATGTCATACAGTGGCGATCGTGAATATACTGCACCGCACAATGCGCTGGTGCCAATGGTGGTTGAACAAACTTCGCGTGGTGAGCGTTCTTACGACATCTACTCCCGTCTGCTTAAAGAGCGCGTTATCTTTCTGACCGGCCAGGTTGAAGATCACATGGCTAATCTGATCGTTGCGCAGATGCTGTTTCTGGAAGCTGAGAACCCGGAAAAAGATATTTATCTCTACATCAACTCTCCGGGCGGCGTGATCACGGCAGGTATGTCGATCTACGACACCATGAAATTTATCAAGCCGGATGTCAGCACCATCTGTATGGGACAGGCCTGTTCAATGGGCGCGTTCCTGCTGACAGCGGGTACTAAAGGCAAGCGTTTCTGTCTGCCAAACTCACGTGTGATGATCCACCAGCCGCTGGGCGGCTATCAGGGCCAGGCTTCAGACATTGAAATCCATGCGCGTGAAATCCTTAAAGTTAAACAGCGTATGAATGAGCTGATGGCTGAGCACACCGGTAAAACGCTGGAAGAAATTGAGCGTGATACTGAGCGTGACCGTTTCCTCTCTGCAAATGAAGCGGTAGAGTATGGATTAGTCGATTCAATTCTGACGCATCGCCAATAAGACCCGACTGACCGTTGTCCCTGGTCTATAGTTAACAGGACAACGGTACTATTATGGGTTGAATGAATTTCGGCCGTCTCTGCACGGCCTGAGCCGTACGCGGGTATGGCCTGAGAACAAGAAGAGGTTAACTGATGACAGATAAGCGCAAAGACGGTTCAGGGAAGTTGCTGTACTGCTCTTTTTGCGGCAAAAGCCAGCATGAAGTGCGAAAGCTGATTGCCGGGCCGTCAGTGTATATCTGCGATGAATGTGTTGACCTGTGCAACGACATCATTCGCGAAGAGATTAAAGAAGTTGCCCCGCATCGTGAACGCAGTGCGTTGCCAACCCCGCACGAAATTCGCCATCACCTCGATGATTATGTCATCGGTCAGGAAAGAGCGAAGAAAGTGCTGGCGGTTGCGGTTTACAACCACTACAAGCGTCTGCGTAATGGCGATACCAGCAATGGCATCGAACTGGGCAAAAGTAACATTCTGCTGATTGGTCCGACCGGTAGTGGTAAAACGCTGCTGGCAGAAACGCTGGCGCGCCTGCTGGATGTGCCATTCACCATGGCTGACGCCACCACGCTGACTGAAGCCGGTTACGTGGGTGAAGACGTTGAAAACATCATCCAGAAACTGCTCCAGAAGTGCGACTACGACGTACAGAAAGCGCAGCGCGGCATCGTTTACATCGATGAAATCGACAAAATCTCACGTAAGTCTGACAACCCGTCTATCACCCGTGACGTATCAGGTGAAGGCGTTCAGCAGGCACTGCTTAAGCTGATTGAAGGCACCGTCGCTGCCGTTCCACCGCAGGGTGGCCGTAAGCATCCGCAGCAGGAATTTTTGCAGGTTGATACCTCGAAAATTCTGTTTATCTGCGGCGGTGCATTCGCCGGACTGGATAAAGTGATCTCCCAGCGTGTGGAAACCGGATCCGGTATCGGCTTCGGCGCTACCGTGAAAGGGAAATCGCAGAAAGCCAGCGAAGGCGAGCTTCTTTCACAGTGTGAACCTGAAGATTTGATCAAGTTTGGTCTGATCCCTGAGTTCATTGGTCGTCTGCCGGTGGTAGCGACGCTGAGCGAGCTGAGTGAAGAAGCGCTGATTCAGATCCTGCGTGAGCCGAAAAACGCCCTGACAAAACAGTACCAGGCGCTGTTTAACCTGGAAGGTGTTGAGCTGGAGTTCCGTGACGAGGCGTTAACCGCCATCGCGAAAAAAGCGATGTCACGTAAAACCGGTGCGCGTGGTCTGCGTTCTATCGTTGAAGGCGCGTTGCTGGAAACGATGTATGACCTGCCTTCCATGGACGACGTAGAAAAAGTAGTGATTGATGAATCAGTTATTGAAGGTCAGTCTGAGCCCATGTTGATCTACGGTAAGCATGAAGCGCAGGCATCTGGCGAATAATTAAACAGATCGTCCATGCTGCTCTACTAAAAAAGGGGAAAATGTTTCCCCTTTTGCTTTTCTCGCCTCTGTGACGTTGAATGTCGGACAATCATCCCCATATACTCAGATACCTGTGGGTTTAACTGCATACCTGCCTGATGCGGTTCCCATCACCTGGCGGACATTAAACAAAGAGAGAGCTCTATGAATCCTGAGCGTTCTGAACGCATTGAAATCCCCGTGTTGCCGCTGCGCGACGTGGTGGTTTATCCGCACATGGTAATTCCGTTGTTTGTTGGCCGGGAAAAATCAATTCGGTGCCTTGAAGCCGCAATGGATCATGATAAAAAAATCATGCTGGTCGCACAGAAAGAGGCTTCAACGGATGAACCTGGCATTAACGATCTCTTTTCAGTAGGGACCGTTGCATCAGTCCTGCAGATGCTGAAACTGCCGGATGGCACTGTCAAAGTCCTGGTTGAAGGTTTACAGCGCGCCCATATTACGACGCTGGCCGACAACGGTGACCATTTTGTGGCACAAGCTGAATATCTGGTTTCGCCAGAGATTGAAGAGCGCGAGCAGGAAGTTCTGGTGCGCACGGCGATCAATCAGTTTGAAGGCTATATCAAACTCAATAAAAAGATCCCACCTGAGGTTTTAACCTCGCTGAACAACATTGACGATGCGGCTCGCCTTGCCGACACCGTTGCAGCACATATGCCACTGAAACTGGCAGACAAACAGTCTGTGCTGGAGATGTCCGACGTCAACGAGCGTCTGGAATATCTGATGGCGATGATGGAATCTGAAATCGATCTGCTGCAGGTTGAGAAGCGCATTCGAAACCGTGTTAAGAAGCAGATGGAGAAGAGCCAGCGCGAGTACTATCTGAATGAGCAGATGAAGGCGATTCAGAAAGAGCTGGGCGAGATGGACGATGCGCCTGACGAGTACGAAGCGTTAAAACGCAAAATCGACGCGGCAAAAATGCCGGAAGAAGCGCGTGAGAAAGCGGAAGCTGAGCTGCAGAAGCTGAAAATGATGTCCCCGATGTCCGCTGAAGCGACCGTCGTTCGCGGCTACATCGACTGGATGGTGCAGGTTCCGTGGAACGCGCGCAGCAAAGTGAAGAAAGATCTGCTTAAAGCGCAGGAGACGCTGGATACCGACCATTACGGCCTTGAGCGCGTGAAGGATCGTATTCTTGAGTATCTTGCGGTTCAGAGCCGTGTCAGCAAAATTAAAGGGCCGATTCTCTGCCTGGTCGGACCGCCAGGGGTAGGTAAAACGTCCCTCGGTCAGTCGATCGCCAAAGCGACCGGACGTAAATATGTGCGTATGGCGCTGGGTGGCGTGCGTGATGAAGCAGAAATCCGCGGTCACCGTCGTACCTACATCGGCTCCATGCCGGGTAAATTAATCCAGAAAATGGCGAAAGTCGGGGTTAAAAACCCGCTGTTCCTGCTGGATGAAATCGACAAGATGTCCTCGGACATGCGCGGCGATCCTGCGTCAGCGCTGCTGGAAGTGCTTGATCCTGAGCAGAACATTGCGTTCAACGATCACTATCTGGAAGTCGACTATGACCTCTCTGATGTGATGTTTGTAGCAACGTCGAACTCAATGAACATCCCGGCACCGCTGCTGGACCGTATGGAAGTGATTCGTCTTTCGGGATATACCGAAGATGAAAAACTGAATATCGCTAAGCAGCATCTGCTGACCAAGCAGATTGAACGCAATGCCCTGAAAGCCAGCGAAATTACGGTTGAAGACAGTGCGATCATCGGCATTATTCGTTACTACACCCGTGAAGCCGGGGTGCGTAGCCTTGAGCGTGAGCTGTCGAAATTATGCCGTAAGGCGGTGAAATCACTGCTGATGGATAAGACGAAAAAGCACATCACCATCAATGGCGAAAACCTCAAGGACTTCCTGGGCGTACAGCGCTTTGACTATGGCCGTGCTGACAGTGAAAACCGTGTTGGTCAGGTGACGGGACTGGCGTGGACGGAAGTGGGCGGCGATCTGCTGACCATCGAAACCGCCTGCGTGCCGGGTAAAGGCAAGCTGACTTACACCGGTTCTCTGGGTGAAGTGATGCAGGAGTCGATTCAGGCTGCGCTGACCGTGGTGCGTGCCCGTGCCGAGAAGCTGGGCATCAATGGCGACTTCTACGAAAAACGTGATATTCACGTTCACGTGCCAGAAGGTGCCACACCGAAAGATGGTCCAAGTGCCGGTATCGCGATGTGTACCGCGCTGGTTTCCTGTCTGACCGGTAACCCGGTGCGTGCGGATGTCGCCATGACCGGTGAGATCACCCTGCGTGGTCAGGTACTGCCGATTGGCGGGCTGAAAGAGAAACTGCTGGCAGCGCACCGTGGTGGCATCAAAACCGTGCTGATCCCGGACGACAACAAGCGCGACCTGGAAGAAATTCCACAGAACGTGATTGCCGACCTGGAAATCCATCCGGTGAAACGCATTGAAGAGGTGCTGAATCTGGCACTGGAAAATGCGCCTTACGGCATGCAGGTCGCAACAGCAAAATAGTGATTAACGGCATAAACCGTTAAAAAGCGGAGCTGGCAAGGCAATTGGCGCTTGCCAGCTTTTTTTTGTGCCGCTAATTTAGGTGGCTGTCGACGCGACGTTCTCAGAGAAATTCCGTTGTTTCGGCTCCACAGGCTTGATATAACTTGCTGCGCGTTCGTACCCGGCCGGAAGCCCGGTACGATGTGAAATAATAAAAGAGGGGATGAAGAGAGTGAATAAGTCACAATTGATCGACAAAATTGCTGCCGATGCTGATATTTCTAAAGCTGCAGCAGGACGTGTTTTAGATGCATTTATGGGCTCAGTTTCAGATGCTCTGAAAGAGGGTGATGAAGTGGCTCTGGTCGGCTTCGGCACATTCTCTGTACGTGACCGCGCTGCACGTACCGGCCGCAACCCGCAAACCGGTAAAGAGATCACCATCCCGGCCGGTAAAGTACCCGGTTTCCGCGCGGGTAAAGCATTGAAAGACGCTGTCAATTAATAACAACGAATAGATTCATTGACGCATTTTCTTCAGTGGATTAGAGGACGATTAACCCGTTCTCATGTAACATACGGGCACATCAATGAGATGTGCCTTTTTTGTTTTAACCGGTGCGAATCGGGCCGTAAGATGGACCTGGACCGGATTGAGACTGCCAGCTAAGCCAGCAGTTGCGTGAGTCGCCAGCCAGTGGCGAATTGCGACCGGGCTTTACATTCACACTACAGCGGAGTGTTGCCATACCATGATGGACAATTTACGCGCGGCGTCGAACCATGTCGTGCTCAAGATTATTCTGGGACTGATTATCGTCTCCTTTGTGCTGACAGGCGTTGGCAACTATCTGATTGGCGGCAATAACGATTATGCGGCCAAAGTTAACGGTCAGGAGATTAGCCGGGGACAGCTGGAGCAGGCATTCAACAGTGAGCGCAGTCGTCAGCAGCAGATGCTGGGCGACCAGTTCTCTCAACTGGCCAGCAACGATGGCTACATGCAGCAGATCCGTCAGCAGGCGCTGTCGCAGTTAATCGATCAGGCGCTGCTCGACAGCTACATCAAAGATCTTCACCTCAGTATCAGTGATGATCAGGTTAAGCAGGCTATCTTCGAACAGCAGGCTTTCCAGACCAACGGCAAATTCGACAATGCTAAATATCTGGCGGTGATCGGCAACATGCGTTTCAGCGCAGACCAGTATGCCGAAGCGCTGCGTAAGCAACTCTCTAATCAGCAGCTGATCAATGCCGTGGCGAACACCGACTTCACGCTGAAAGGCGAAGCCAGCAAACTGGTGGACCTGGTTTCACAGCAGCGTGATATTCGTCAGGCGACGCTGGACGTTAATGCCCTGGCGGCGAAACAAACCGTCACCGATGACGAAATCAGCCAGTATTATCAGCAGCATAAAAGCAGCTTTATGGCACCGGAACAGTTCCGCGTCAGCTACATCCTGATGGATGCCGCCAGCATGCAGCAGGATGCCAGCGAAGCAGATGTTCAGGCCTGGTACGACCAGCATAAAGCAGACTATTCGCAACCACAGCGTAATCGCTACAGCGTCATTCAGACTAAAACTGAAGCGGATGCCAATGCGGTACTGGCTCAGCTGAAAGGTGGCGCCAGCTTTGCGGATGTGGCGAAAGCCAAATCAATCGACCCTATCTCTGCGCGTAAGGGCGGGGATATGGGCTGGCTGGAACCGTCAACGACGCCCGATGAGCTGAAAAATGCGGGTCTGACTGAAAAAGGCCAGATGTCAGGCGTGATCAAATCTTCAGTGGGCTTCCTGGTTGTTCGTCTCGACGATATTCAGCCAGAACAGGTTAAGCCACTGGATGAGGTTCGCACGACTGTTGCAGCGAAAGTGAAACAGGAGAAGGGCGTTGATGCCTTCTACAAACTGCAACAGAAAGTCAGCGAAGCGGCCAGCAATGACAATGAGTCACTGGCAGGTGCCGAGCAGGCGTCTGGTCTGAAAGCGAAAGAGACCGGCTGGTTCAGTCAGGACACGCTGCCAGACGCACTTAACTTTGATGCGGTGAAGCAGGCGATCTTCAACGGTGGTCTGGTCGGTCAAAACGGTGCACCGGGCAACAACTCCGATATCATCACTGTCGATGGCGACCGTGCCTTTGTACTGCGTATCAGCGAGCACAAACCGGAAGCGGTAAAACCGCTGGAGCAGGTTAAAGCGCAAATTACGGATACGCTGAAGCATGACAAAGCGACGCAGCAGGCTAAAGCACAGGCCGATAAACTGCTGGCCGATCTCAAGGCTGGCAAGCAGGATGCACTGGCTGCGGCAGGCCTGACGCTGAGCGCCAGCAAAACCGTTGACCGCAATGCGCAGGATCCGGTAGCACAGGCCGCCTTTAATCTCCCTCAGCCTGCAGACAACAAGCCTTCATGGGGTGTCAGCGAAGATATGCAGGGCAATGTGGTGCTGGTGGCCGTTGATAAAGTGAAAACTGGCAGCATGCCGCAGGCGCAGATTGACGAGATGATCAAAGGCGTCACGCAGAATAATGCGCAGCTGACGTTTGAAGCGTTACTGCAAAACCTGCGTAAAGAGGCCAAAATTAAGTACGGCGCTGCCGCACAAATGCAGTAAGCCTCGCAAAATTTACGCAACGACTGTAACAATCAAAGGCCGCATTCGCGGCCTTTTCCATTTCTGTAATCCCGCTTTTGAGCCTTTTACGCCGTAGTGCCACTCTGTCGTTGCTGTTTACACACAAGGAGAAACACAGCATGGCTAAACCTAAACTCATTGCCTTTTATCTCTCGCTCGCGCTGGGCGGCGCACTCTGTCACAGCAGCGTCTCTGCGGCACCTGAACCTGCCAGTTCAGCTGTCTCGCAGAGCTCACCTGCGTCGAAGCCGGCGGCAGCCGTGCCGCCTCTGCAGGAGCAGGTCAGCATTAATGAAGCGACAGCGGAAGAGCTCTCTGCCGCCATGAATGGCGTAGGGCTGAAAAAAGCACAGGCGATTGTGAACTACCGCGATCAGTACGGACCCTTTAGCGCGGTTCAGCAACTCAGTGAAGTGCCAGGCATCGGCAATGCGCTGATAGAGCGAAATGCGGCCCGGCTGAAATTGTGAAGCAGTACACATCTGTGATGCTTAACCCACGATAAACAGACGACTCTGCTAAAGTGAACAGGTCCAACCAGTTAACTCACAGCAGCAGGAGAGCATGAACATGCAGACCACCATAAAAGTGCGCGGCTATCATCTGGATGTCTATCAGCACGTCAACAATGCGCGCTATCTTGAGTTTCTTGAGGAGGCTCGCTGGCAATGGCTGGAAGAGGTTGAGGCCTTCCACTGGTTGCAGGAACAGAAACTGGCTTTTGTGGTGGTCAACATCAACATCAATTACCGTCGCCCGGCAGTACTGGGCGACGTACTGAGTATCGACAGTGAGATTACGCAGTTAAATGGCAGAAGCGGCATCATTGCCCAGCGGGTTTTGCTGGCGGGCCAGGAGACCGTGGTGGCCGATGCCGCCCTCACATTTGTCTGTATTGATTTGCGGACCCAGAAGGCAGTTGCGCTGGAAGGGGCGTTACGTGAGCGGCTGATGCGCCTGATGGTATGAGCTGATAGAAAGGCGGCAAACCGGATGACTTTGCCGCCACGCTGGCAGCCTTAGTTAAGGCCGCTCTTCGCTTTCATCGCTGCCATGACGGCAGTGCGATCGTTGAGATAACCCTGTAAGCCCTTGGCGCGTAAATGACAGGCAGCACACTCACCACATCCATCACCTTTCACACCGTTATAGCAGGTCAGCGTCTGCTCGCGTACCAGTGCAAGTTGCTGCCAGTAATCGGCCAGTGCCCAGGTTTCCGCTTTATTGAGCCACATCAGCGGCGTCTCAAAACGGACATCACGCGCCATGCCAAGTGACACCGCGTGGTTCAGCGCTTTAACAAACTCATCGCGGCAATCGGGATAGCCAGAAAAGTCGGTTTCGCAGACGCCGGTGATGACCGCTTCCGCTTCTACCTGATAGGCGTAAACCGAGGCCAGCGTCAGAAAGAGAATATTCCGTCCCGGTACGAAAGTGCTGGGTAATCCACTGGCCTCAGGATTGTAAGCCGGCACCGGAATATTATCCCGCGTCAGGCTGCTGACGGCGAGTTCGTTCAGCATGGTCACGTCCAGCACTTTATGCGCACGCGCACCCAGGGTAATCGCCAGATCGCGGGCCACCTCGATCTCTTCCCGGTGGCGTTGTCCATAGTCAAAAGTGACGCAGTGGACTTCATCATAAAGCTGTAAAGCCTGAATCAGGCAGGTAGTGGAGTCTTGTCCACCGCTGAAAACTACAACAGCGCGTTTCATGGTGTTTTCCTGATCATTAATTTTGTGCTTATGGTAATGCCTTAGTCCGCTGCTGAACAGCTGCCTGGCGGATCAATGGGCGGCGGAATCCATGCGCGGCTGAAATCAAACCAGCCCAGCGTGTTCAGTTCAATTCCTTCAACCGCAGGGGGGGCATAAATCTGGTAGCGATAATTAAAGAGGGGCAGCAGGATACCGTCGCTCATCAGTTGATGATAAAGCTGCTGCAGCGCACGGGTTCGACGGTCGCCGTCGGCTATTTGCTGGATACGCAGCAGTTTCGCCTGGACTTCTTCCCCTTCAGGTGTGGGCCACAACGGTCGCCATAGCGGGTCACTCTGTAACCAGCTGGCCAGGGTGAAAACCGGCGCATCGCCAATCAGCCTGTCCCCCATCACGATATCGGCCTCATCAGGCGGATCGATGCGGTGCCAGCTTTTTACCGGGTGAAAAACAACGTTCAGACTACAGCCGTGCTGTTTTAACAGGGCGACCAGCGCCTGTGACATCTGATGCAGTTCAACCGGCAACTGATAATGCAGCGTCAGCGTTGCTGGCAAGCGCACCGGGGGGCTATCAATCTGCGGCACAGTCCAGCCGGGTAACAGCTCTTTGCTGGGGGTGATTAATCCCTCGTCCAGGGGTAACCGGCTGACGATGCCGCTTTGCTGAATCAGCTGGAAAAGCGTGCGCGCCTGCCCGGATGTAAAACCGGCTCGTGGCCGACAGACCAGATAACAGAAGCCGAGACTGATGCTGCTGCTGACGGGTTGTAATGTCCTGAGCTCTGCGACATCGCCAATCGCAATCTGCACCGGATGGCGACAGCTGCTGCCCAGGCTGGGGTCAAAAAGCTGCGGGGTAATCCAGTACTCCACCGCCTGTAGCAGCGGACGCTGCAGATGCCAGCGCGCGTGACTTTCAATCCTGACCAGCTCAGCGCTGAAGTGCCGCAGTTTCCACGGCCCGCTGCCTGTAGCCGGGTCATCAGGATGGGGCAACAGGCACAACAGATGAGCAAGGCGGTGAGGCAGCCAGAAATCAGGCCGTTGCAGGTTAAACCGCAGCGCTAACGGGTGGGGGGCATCCACGCTGATCACATCAGCAAGCAATACTCTGACACGCGTATCCTGCAGCAGCTGGCGAAACTGCGCCACCAGTTGTTCAGCCTGAACCGGCTCGTCGTTGTGCCACATCAGCTGGGGGCGCAACCAGAATAGCCAGCTGCATGACGCTTCATCATGCTGCCAGTGATGCGCCAGATCGCCGACCGGTTCATCCTGTTCGAAACGGGTCAGGCCGGAATAGAGCTGGCGAACCAGGTGTTGTTCAGCCCGTCCGGTGATCTGGCGAGGTTGCGCACTCTCCATCGGGCGGTAATAAGGAATGCGCAGAACCGGGGTGTCATTCTGCCACTGTCCGCCCATCAACGGTCGCAGCATATTGATGAGCCTTTCCGGCGGCAGATCCAGCAGCTGTAAAGCGTCAGCTGCCTCTCCGGCATCAAGCTGCTGTTGCAGCAACTGCTGTCGTAACTGTTCAGGCGTAAGCAGAAACGCCAGGTGTCCCTGTTTGCCACGGCCTGGTTCGCCATGCCAGCTGAGCCAGCCTGCATGCTGCCATTGTGACAGCAGCGTGCGGAGATGACGCTCGCTGCAGATGCAGTGGCGTGCCATTTCTGCCACACAGGTCTGCTGAGGCGCGCCCTGGCTCTGCTGCCACAGACGCTGAAACTGATTAAGGCGGTTTAGCTGGCGCATGTTAAACCCGGAACACTTTTTTTAAAGTATTCACTATTAGTTCCGCAATTAACAGGCAATAGTAAGCGCATCTTTTCAGCAGGAGGTAAACCATGGTGCGTTTAGCCGCATTCGATATGGATGGCACCCTATTGCTGCCAAATCATCAGCTGGGTCAGCAGACGCTGGATAGCCTGCAGGCGCTGCATCTGCGCGGGGTTAATCTGGCACTGGCGACGGGTCGCCATCTGCTGGAGATGCAGATTTTACGTGAAAAGTTAATCCTGCCCGCGTGGCTGATTACCGGCAATGGCACGCGCGTACACGATCGCTCCGGCAACCTGATCTTTGCGCGTGATCTGCCTGCTGCTGTGGCTGAAGAGGTCATCCATCGCAACGGGAAGACATCCGCCTCGATCCACATTTTCAACGATCAGGGATGGTTTACCGATCGCGATCAGCCTGAACTGCTGAAAGCCCATCAGATGAGCGGATTTGGCTATCAGCTGTGCGATCTGAAAAGGCTGCCCGCGCGTCAGGTGACAAAAATCTGCTTTATCGATGAGCACCAGCGCCTGTGTCAGCTAAAAACAGAGCTGGATGCCGCACTGGGTGAGCAGGCGAATATCTGCTTTTCTGCCGTGGATTGTCTGGAGGTGTTGCCCGCACACTGTAATAAAGGCAGCGCGCTGGCGCTGTTGTGTGAACATCTTTCGCTGACGATGGCAGAGTGCATGGCGTTCGGCGATGCAATGAATGACAGAGAGATGCTGTCGCAGGCTGGACAGGGGTTCATCATGGGCAATGCGATGGCGCAGCTGAAAGCCGCGCTGCCGCATCTGCCGGTATTAGGGCATTGCGAGACACAGGCGGTGTCTCACTATTTGAATCACTGGCTTGCCACACCCGACCTCGCGTATTCCCCCGAATGCTGAGGATTGCCGTGAGCCGGACAGGATGTCCGGTTTTTTACTCCAGCTCGCGCTGCCACGGCGTGATATCGCCGATATATTTTGCCACCCACTCCGGCTGATAGTAGCTATCGGGATAACGTTCGCCGCTGTCGCACAATAATGTTACCAGTGCTCCCTGCTGATTCGCTGCCCGTAAGCGTTTCGCCACCTGCATCATACCCCAGAAATTGGTGCCGGTAGAGGCACCCGGCTTGCGTCCCAGAATGTTTTCCAGCTTCAGCATGGCGGCGAGCGTCGCACCATCTGGCACTTTGATCATTTCATCAATGACGTCAGGCATAAAAGAGGGCTCCACCCGCGGACGACCAATCCCCTCGATCATGCTGCCGCGTGTGCTGGTGAGGGTTGCATCACGCTGCTGCCAGTAATCGAAAAACACCGAATGCTGCGGATCCACCACCAGCAGTTTCGTTTCCAGACCCTGATAACGAATATAACGGCCCAGCGTTGCTGAGGTGCCGCCAGTGCCCGCACTCATAATGACCGTATGGGGAATCGGATGAGGTTCATGCTGCATCTGACGGAAAATGCTCTCAGCAATATTGTTATTGCCGCGCCAGTCGGTAGCACGTTCAGCGTAGGTAAACTGATCCATAAAATGGCCATTCAGCTCACGCGCCAGCCGTTCAGACTCAGCATAGAGCTGGCAATGATCCTCCACAAAATGGCACTGTCCGCCATAAAAGGTGATCTGTTCAATTTTGCGCCTCGCCGTACTGGCCGGCATTACCGCAATAAAGGGCAGGCCCAGTAGCCTTGCGAAGTACGCCTCAGAAACGGCAGTGCTGCCTGACGAGGCTTCAATAATCGGCGTATCCTGTTTAATCCAGCCGTTGGAGAGACCGTAGAGGAACAGGGACCGAGCCAGCCGATGTTTAAGGCTGCCACTGGGATGGGTGCTTTCATCTTTCAGGTAAAACCAGATGCCGGGAAAGTCCGCCAGATCGAAACGGATCAAATGGGTTTCAGCCGATCGTTGAAAATCAGCGTTAATTTCGTTGATGGCGTGGCGAATCCAGCAGGTCTGCATCTTAATCATCCGGTAAAACGTCGTGCGGCTATTTTATGGCACGTGCAGGAAAAAGAGATTGCAAAAATACCGCTAAAATCGCGGTAATGGAGAAAATGATTCTCCCGGAGTCCCCAATGTTAGATAAAACTGACCTTAAATTGCTCGCACTGCTGCAGCAGGATTGTACGCTGTCGCTGCAGACACTGGCAGATGCCGTCAATCTCACCACCACACCCTGCTGGAAGCGCCTGAAAAAACTGGAAGATGATGGCATTATTCGCGCGCGGGTGGCGTTGCTGGACGGGGACAAAATCGGACTGTCACTCACGGCGTTTATGTTTGTGAAAACCCAGCAGCACAGCCGCGACTGGTATCAGACATTTGTTTCGGTGGTCAACAGCATGCCGGAGGTGATGGCCTTTTACCGCATGGCAGGCGAATATGATTATCTGCTGCGGATTCAGGTGGCCGATATGAAAAGCTATGATGCTTTCTACAAGCGATTAGTGAACGGTGTGCCCGGCCTGATTGATGTGACATCCAGCTTCGCCATGGAAGAGATTAAATACACCACGGCTTTACCTGTCGCCCCCTGAGGGCCTGAGATTGAGAGCAGCGTTGTGCGATTATTCAGTCAATTAAGTTGGTATTTTCTGCGGGAGTGGCGGCGCTACCTGGGCGCGGTCATCCTGCTGATTGTTATTGCTGTTCTGCAGTTGCTGCCGCCGCATGTCGTCGGCGTGATTGTCGATGGTGTAACACGTGACAACATGAGTACCAGCCGCATCCTGATGTGGATTGGTATCATGCTGGCAACTGCAGTGGTGGTCTATCTGCTGCGCTATGTCTGGCGTGTGCTGCTGTTTGGGGCTTCCTACCAGCTGGCGGTTGAGCTGCGCGAAGATTTTTATCGCCAGCTGAGTCGTCAGCAACCTGCATTTTACCTGCGTCACCGCACGGGTGACCTGATTGCGCGCGCCACCAACGATGTGGATCGGGTGGTGTTTGCGGCCGGGGAAGGGGTGCTGACGCTGGTCGACTCGCTGGTGATGGGCTGCGTGGTGCTGCTGGTGATGAGTACGCAGATCAGCTGGCAGCTGACGCTACTTGCGCTGGTGCCGATGCCCATTATGGCGATCGTCATCCATCGCTACGGTAATCAGCTGCATCATCGCTTCAAACTGGCTCAGGCAGCCTTCTCCAGCCTTAACGATCAGACGCAGGAGAGCCTGACGAGCATTCGGATGATCAAATCCTTTGGTCTTGAACAGCACCAGTCGCAGCAATTTTCGGAGATTGCCCGCGATACCGGTGAAAAAAACCTGCGCGTGGCGCGGGTTGATGCCCGCTTCGATCCCACAATCTACATCGCTATCGGCTTCTCAAACCTGCTGGCGATTGGCGGCGGCAGCTGGCTGGTGTGGCATGACCAGATGACGCTGGGGCAGCTCACCAGCTTTGTGATGTATCTTGGCCTGATGATCTGGCCGATGCTGGCGCTGGCGTGGATGTTTAATATTGTCGAACGCGGCAGCGCCGCCTGGAGCCGTATCGGTGCGCTGCTGGCAGAAGCACCGGCGGTGGAGGATGGCGATAAGTCACTGCCACCGGATCCGGGCACGCTGCAGGTCGCGATTCGCGCCTTCCACTATCCGGCCAGTGCGGGGCCGGTGTTAAGCGATGTCAGCTTCCAGCTGAAACCCGGTGAAATGCTGGGGCTGTGCGGGCCAACAGGCAGTGGTAAAAGTACATTACTGAGCCTGATTCAGCGCCACTTTGATATTCAGCAGGGGGATATCCGTTATCACCAGATCCCGCTGCCGCAACTGCGGCTGGACAGCTGGCGCAGTCGTCTGGCCGTAGTCAGCCAGACACCGTTCCTGTTCTCAGACAGCGTGGCGAACAACATTGCGCTGGGGAAACCAGGTGCAACCCAGCAGGAGATTGAACATGCCGCCACGCTGGCCTGCGTGCATGACGATATCCTGCGGTTGCCGCAGGGTTATGAAACGGAAGTCGGGGAGCGGGGTGTGATGCTTTCGGGTGGACAGAAGCAGCGTCTTTCGATTGCCCGTGCACTGTTGCTGAACGCCGAAATCCTGATTCTGGACGACGCACTCTCTGCGGTGGATGGCCGTACTGAACATGAAATCCTGCATAACCTGCGCATCTGGGGACAGGGAAAAACGCTGATTATCAGCGCGCACCGGCTGTCGGCGCTGACAGAGGCCAGTGAAATCCTGGTGTTGCAGCAGGGCAGTGTGGCACAGCGGGGCGATCACGACGCGCTGACCGGCAGTGCTGGCTGGTATCGTGACATGTACCGTTACCAGCAACTCGAGGCCGCGCTGGATGATGATGAAAATGAGAAAGGAGTGCCGCATGGCTAAGTCTGCCCGCTTGTGGCCAACCCTGAAGCGCCTGCTGAGTTACGGTAAGCCCTGGCGCAAATCCCTGTCGCTGGCGGTAGGCATGCTGTGGATCGCGGCGGCGGCGGAAGTGACCGGCCCGGTGCTGGTCAGCTATTTTATCGACAATCTGGTGGCGAAACATCAGATGCCCTGGGGACTGGTCGCCGGGCTGGTGGTCAGTTTTATCCTGCTTCAGCTGCTGGCCGCCGCGCTGCACTACTGGCAGGCGCTGCTGTTCAACCGCGCCGCTATCGGTGTGGTACAGCGGTTACGCAGCGATGTGATGACTGCCGCGCTTTGTCAGCCGCTGAGCGCCTTTGATACGCAGCCGGTTGGGCAGATTATTTCACGCGTTACGAACGACACCGAGGTGATCCGCGATCTCTACGTCACGGTGGTTTCAACCGTACTGCGCAGCGCCGCACTGGTTGGTGCCATGATGGTGGCGATGTTCAGCCTTGACTGGCGCATGGCGCTGGTGGCGATGATGATCTTCCCGCTGGTGCTGGCGGTCATGTTCATCTATCAGCGTTTCAGCACGCCGATCGCCCGCCGGGTTCGCAGCTATCTGGCTGACATCAACAATGGCTTTAACGAAGTGATCAGTGGCATGAGCGTGATTCAGCAGTTTCGTCAGCAGGCGCGTTTTGGTGAGCGCATGGGCGAAGCGAGTCGCTCTCACTATCTGGCGCGCATGGAAACGCTGCGTCTTGATGGCTTTCTGCTGCGTCCGCTGTTGAGCCTGTTTTCAGCAATGGTGCTGTGCGGGCTGCTGATCCTGTTCAGTTTCTCCGTGCCCGGCGTGTTCGAAGTGGGGGTACTGTATGCCTTCATTACTTATCTGGGCCGCCTGAATGAGCCGCTGATTGAGCTGACCACCCAGCAGTCGATGCTGCAGCAGGCGGTGGTATCAGGCGAGCGTATCTTTGAGCTGATGGATGCCGCACAGCAGCAGTATGGTGCCGATCAGCAGCCGCTGGCTTCGGGGAGTATCTCCCTGAATAATCTCAGCTTTGCTTACCGTGAAAACCGCGATGTGCTCAGTGATATTAATCTTGAGGTCGCCCCGCGTGAGTTTGTCGCACTGGTGGGGCATACCGGCAGCGGTAAAAGCACGCTGGCTAACCTGTTGATGGGTTACTACCCGGTGACGCGTGGCGAAATCCGCATTGATGATCGCCCCCTTGGCGACCTGAGTCATGCCGTGCTGCGACGCGGCATTGCGATGGTACAGCAGGATCCGGTGGTGCTGGCCGATACGCTGCTGGCGAATGTGCGGCTGGGCCGCGATATCAGCGAAGAAGCCGTCTGGAAAGTGCTGGAACAGGTGCAGCTGGCAACGCTGGCGCAGGCCCTGCCGGAGGGGATTCATACCCGGCTGGGCGAGCAGGGTAACAACCTGTCGGTCGGACAAAAGCAGCTTCTGGCGCTGGCCCGGGTACTGGTTGACCTGCCGCAGATACTGATCCTCGACGAAGCAACGGCCAATATTGACTCCGGCACCGAGCAGGCCATTCAGCAAACGCTGACGACGCTACGTCAACACAGCACGCTGGTGGTCATTGCGCACCGTCTCTCAACGATTATCGAGGCGGACACTATTCTGGTGCTGCATCGCGGCCGTGTGGTTGAGCAGGGCACTCATCAGCAGCTGCTGGCGATGCAGGGACGTTACTGGCAGATGTATCAGCTGCAGCAGGCAGGTGATGATCTGGCGTCGGGCGTAGCTGTAACATCTGAAAGCTGACTTGCACCTTTTTTGCGCACCTTTATCAGAATAATCTGTATAAATGCACTCCTTTGACGCCTGAAGCACCAAAGGAGTGCACTCTTCTGCTGCGATCTCTGTCACATCCCCTCTCTGTTCCGCATCTGGTTTGAAGCATTCCTTGCTCCGTCTCGCCTGAGTCACTGATTAAGGTCAGTTTTACACTCTGGCACAGGCTTTGCTTATATCCCTGCGTGTCCGTAAACGTTACCTATTTACTCGCTGGAGGGGATCCAATGAAGCTGGTTACCGTCGTAATTAAGCCATTCAAACTGGAGGATGTACGTGAAGCTTTATCCTCTATCGGCATTCAGGGACTGACCGTCTCCGAAGTGAAAGGTTTTGGCCGTCAGAAAGGGCATGCAGAGCTCTATCGTGGCGCTGAATACAGCGTGAACTTCCTGCCGAAGGTCAAAATTGATATTGCTATCGCCGACGATCAGTTAGACGAAGTCGTGGATGTCATCAGTAAAGCGGCGTACACCGGCAAAATTGGCGACGGTAAAATTTTCGTGGCTGAACTGCAGCGCGTCATCCGTATTCGTACCGGCGAGACCGACGAAGCCGCTCTGTAATTAAGACTCAGTACTGTGATGGGATGGAATAAAATGAATAAAATTTTCACTAAGCTGGGTCTTACCAGCCTTGCACTGTTACCCTCACTCGCGATGGCTGCGCCTGCCGTTGCGGACAAGGCTGATAACGCATTTATGATGATTTGCACCGCGCTGGTGCTCTTTATGTCAATTCCAGGTATTGCGCTGTTTTATGGTGGTCTGATTCGCGGCAAAAACGTTCTGTCGATGCTGACGCAGGTTGCCGTTACCTTCTCGCTGGTTTGCGTCTTGTGGGTGGTCTACGGCTACTCCCTGGCCTTCAGTGAAGGCAACGCCTTTTTCGGCGGCTTTGGCTGGGCCATGCTGAAAAACATTCAGCTCACCGCCGTCATGGGCAGCTTCTATCAATATATCCATGTAGCATTCCAGGCGTCGTTTGCCTGTATTACCGTAGGCCTGATCGTTGGCGCTATTGCAGAACGTATCCGTTTCTCTGCGGTGCTGATCTTTGTCGGTGTCTGGCTGACGCTCGCCTATTTACCTATCGCACATATGGTCTGGGCGGGCGGTTTCCTGGCACAGGATGGCGCACTGGACTTTGCTGGCGGTACCGTGGTGCATATTAACGCTGCTGTGGCAGGTCTGGTTGGCGCTTACCTGGTCGGCAAACGTGCGGGCTTCGGTAAAGAGGCTTTCAAACCCCACAACCTGCCGATGGTCTTCACCGGCACCGCCATTCTGTATGTTGGCTGGTTCGGCTTTAACGCCGGTTCAGCGTCAGCTGCAAACGAAATCGCAGCGCTGGCTTTCCTTAACACCGTGGTCGCAACAGCGGGTGCGGTATTGTCATGGACCTTCGGCGAGTGGGCAGTACGTGGTAAGCCTTCGCTGCTGGGTGCCTGTTCAGGCTTCATTGCCGGTCTGGTCGCCATTACCCCAGCCTGTGGTTATGTTGGCGTTGGCGGTGCGTTGATCATCGGTCTGGTCGGCGGACTGGCAGGACTGTGGGGCGTCACCACCCTGAAAAAATGGCTGCGCGTGGACGACCCCTGCGATGTGTTCGGCGTGCATGGCGTGTGCGGCATCGTCGGCTGCATCCTGACTGGCGTGTTTGCTTCTTCTTCTCTGGGCGGCGTGGGTTATGCACAAGGCGTCACCATGGGCCATCAGGTCTGGGTTCAGCTGTTCAGCGTGGGCCTGACAATCGTCTGGTCAGGCGTTGTCGCCTTCATCGGCTTCAAGCTGGCCGATCTGATTGTGGGACTGCGCGTACCGGAAGAGCACGAACGTGAAGGTCTGGATGTCAACAGCCACGGCGAGAATGCTTACAACCAGTAATGGACCGATACTGAAATGAACCATCGGGGGCGAGCAATCGCCCCCTTTTTTTATTCGCTGCGCTGGCGCATCACCCCTTCCTGAACCGTTGAGGCCACCAGCACGCCCTGCTGATTGTAAAACTCGCCCCGAACAAAACCACGTGCGCCAGAAGCGGAGGTGCTGACCACGCTGTAGAGCAGCCATTCAGTGAAGTCGAACGGGCGGTGGAACCACATCGAGTGGTCGATAGTGGCGACCTGCATGTCCGGCTCTAAAAAGCCTTTGCCGTGCGGCTGCAGGGCGACCGGGAGAAAGTTGAGGTCGGAAGCATAGCCGAGCAGATACTGATGGATACGCAGGTCGGCGGGCAGTGGGCCGGTAGCGCGGATCCAGACCTGGCGCTCAGGTTTATCAACATGCCCGCGAAGCGGGTTGTGAATCTGTACCGGACGGATCTCCAGCGGACGTTCAGCAATAAATTTCTCGCGTAACTTTTCTGGCAGCAGGTGCGCCATTTTCTGTGCCATCGCCTGTTCGGTTAACAGGTTTTCTGGCCCTGCCACCTGCGGCATCGGATTCTGATGTTCAAATCCGCTTTCCGGTGACTGGAAAGATGCCGTCATATAAAAAATCGGCTGGCCATTCTGAATGGCACTGACGCGCCGGGCGCTGAAACTTTTGCCATCACGCAGCGTTTCAACATCATAGATAATCGCTTTCTGGCTATCGCCGGGCCGCAAAAAGTAGCTGTGAAAGGAGTGAATAATGCGATCTTCCGCGACGGTTTGCTTTGCGGCATACAGCGCCTGGCCCACCACCTGACCACCAAACACCTGGCGCAGTCCCAGATCTTCGCTCTGGCCGCGATATAAACCCTCTTCCAGTTTTTCCAGATTCAATAAATTCAGCAGATTTTGCAGTGCCTGACTCATGGCGCATTCCTCAATATAGTGACCCGCCCAGTGTGAAAGATCGGACCAGTTGACGTCAATCAGACTTTCAGCTTTGCCTCTGCCAGGCAAAATTTCGTTTTTGTGCCAATATTAAGGACATACGGCGAGTGAAGCGCTGTAAGCAGGATTCGCTGCCGACAATCATTTTGATCAAATGGAGACGACATCAATGAAACTCAGGCATGTGTTCAGTGGGGTAGTTATGGCGGTTGCTGTTGCGGGATGCGCCGACAAGAGTAAACCCGTGCCAACCCCAACGCTGGGTTCTGCAATTGCAGGACAGACGGCCGCGATTGCGCAGCCAAACGTAAGTGGTTCAGTCTTTATCCGCCAGCGCATTGCGCTGCCGCCGGATGCGGTATTAACCGTGACGCTCTCTGATGCCTCTGTGTCCGACGCACCATCAAAAGTGCTGTCTCAGCGCGTGGTACGTACCGAAGGCAAACAGGCGCCGTTCCAGTTTGTCCTGCCATTTAATCCGGCCGACATCCAGCCCAACGCGCGCATTCTGTTAAGCGCAGCCATCTCAATTGACGGCAAGCTGGCCTTTGTCACTGAAGGCGTGAAGCCGGTCATCAACCAGGGCGGCACCAAAGCGGAACTGGTACTGGTACCCGTACCGTCAATGGCGATGCCAACCCAGCCGGGCGCGGCGACTACGGTGCCTTCGACTTCACCGACGCAGGTGACGCCGTCTGCTGCTGTTCCGGCACCAACCCATATTTAATTCTCTATCGGGGCGACTTTCGTCGCCCCTTTTATCCTGCCAGAAATTGCCAGCGATACGTCGCCAGATCGAGCTGCCCGTCATCACTCACCGCTATTCCTTCTGCTTCAAGTGCATCCCGCTGACGCAACAGACGGTCACCCTGCAGTGAGATAGTGCCATGACGATTGACGACGCGATGCCAGGGAAGGGTGCTGCCTTCGGGTAACCGGCTCAGCACGCCGCCGACCTGGCGTGCCGCGCGTGGCGAACCGGCCAGTCGCGCTACATCGCCATAGGTCGTGACCTTGCCATAGGGAATGGCGGCAACAATTTGCCAGATGCGCTGCTGGAAAGTGTCAGGTTGATCCATGTGCTTATTTCATCAGGAAAAAGGGGGTTAACTTTAGCATGAGGAGGGAAAGGGGAAAGCGTCAACCCGGCGGTTGTTCAAGAAAACAACGGTTGTCCCGACTACGCTTGCAATTGCCCCCTCCTTCCCAGATAATGCCCCCGCTCTCGTAAAGAGGGCTTGTCAATGGGGGCCCTGTTGGTTCTCCCGCAATGCTAGCTTGTGAACTCGGTCAGATCCGGAAGGAAGCAGCCGCAGCAGGTGACGCGTGTGCCGGGATGTAGCTGGCAGGGCCCCCACCATTTTCTCCCCATAAAATATCTCCCTCCAGAAACTGCAGACAGGCAAAACCCGCCTGGGCCGATCCTTTGCCGGCAGGCAGGAATATCCGGTACTAAAAAGGGGGTATAACTTAGCAGCAGTCCGTCAGATTAACGGACGAATTTCCATACTGAACCTGGTACTTTATCGTAGAGCTTGTTCATCGTCAGTTCCGCCAGGCGATGGTCAGCTGCGGAGTAAAATACCGCTAATTCATCCTCCGGTAATTCATACTTATTTTTTTCAATCACCCTTTCCAGGGTATCAAGTGAGCGGCAACGCCGCAGTCGCATCAAATAATCGGTTTTAGTCAGGGATTTGTTCATAAATAAACCGTTCTCATGTCTGTACTATAATGAATGGCTTGGCTGCTGGAGAAAAGCGCACTCTTCAGTGAACAGATTAAATAAGCGTTTTGCTGAACGTTGCCACCGCTGAAGATCAGGACTATTGATACCATAGTTGCTGAATAGCATAAAAGTATCATCAAGATATTCATCGATTTGCAAAATCAGCGCTTCGTCTTCAACGTGCTTAATTTTGTAATTCATGGTGAAAGAGGCAATGTGTTCAATCAAATCGTTAAGCTGTAGATTGCTTTCAGAAGTGGGGTCATTCACCCAGCCGTGATGGCTGTCGGTTAATGTTGCCATGCTGTCGTCAAACAGGCTCTCACACAGATATTTAAGCTGGGCAATATCATGCCGTTTCGGTGAGTATTCGTCCATCTTTTTCCCCTCCATAGCTAGCACAGTTGCCGCTGGGCGGCGATATGGGATAACGCGGCCAGGAAGCAATATTTCGGGCAGTTATTAAACGGGATACCTTAAAGATAGTGCAGAACCATTAGTTATGCTCACCTCCATTACTAAATATTACAATTCATCGCCAGGGGAAGGTTGCTGATTGTCGATCACATCAAACTCAAGTGCTCCGGGCTTAATGTGAAAGTTGACCTGCTCCGATTGCGTTACGGTTTCATTTAGATCCTGACAGGGACTAAATAGATTCCAGTCAAAATCGTAAAGTAATTTAAAACTATTCATAGACCGGTATTCAACGGAAACAATTTTTAAGCTGCCTGGAACTAACCGGGCATTTTGTGAATACCAGCGTAAATCGCCCACCAGCAAATCTGTTATTTTGAGAATATTCCGCTGAACAATCCCTGCTATTTTTGCGCAGTCTGATTCGCCTTCAGCAATATCACATTCAATTCGTGACAGCATCTTTGATCCACTGATAATTGTTAATAAACCTATCATTGGTTTTCTGCAACTGGTTTGCAAGCCAGATGAGCACAAAACCGTCAGATTATAAGATACCCCAGCCCCGTGAGCGAACAGGCCCCCTGGTGCGCCTGACACCCGGCACAGGCGGTATTTATCTTTTGATACACATTCACGCGTTTACCTGACGGCAGGATTCGATATGCTGTTTGTTATGTTATAACATATTGGTGAAGTGATGCGTCAGAGTGGATTACTTATGTCACTGGGTGGGCGGCTGACAGTCGCACTGCTATTCATTGCGCTGCTTGCCGTGGCGATAAAATGGGGGATCAGCGCATGATCCGGTTTCAGGCACTGCGTGCTGGCTACCAGGGGCAGGTTGTGACGCCCGCCATTACCGGTCAGCTTGTGGCAGGTTCGATGACAGCCCTGGTCGGCGCTAACGGAAGCGGTAAATCAACCCTGTTAAAAACCATCGCGGGCTTACTGCCAGCGGTAGCCGGAGCCTGCGAGCTGCAGGTTGCGCGTCAGGATATCGGATGGATGCCGCAGCGCACCGAACTTGAGACCCGCTTTCCCCTGACCGTATTTGAACTGGTTTCTATGGGCTGCTGGCCACGCTGCGGCTGGTTTGGCGGCATCAACCGCGCACTGCGCCAGGAAATCTGGCAGGCGCTCGAGGCGGTTCAGATGAGTGATTATGCCGATGCGCAGCCCGCGACTTTATCCGGCGGACAGCTTCAGCGCGTATTGTTTGCGCGGCTGATGCTGCAGCGCAGCCAGCTCTGGCTGCTGGATGAGCCGTTTAACGGCATTGACAGTCAGACGGTGACATTACTGATGTCGATTCTTGAGCAGCAACAGCAGAACGGTACGACGCTGCTGGTGGTGCTGCACGATCGTCCGCTGGTGGCACGCTACTTCAGTAATGTGATGTCGATGGATGACAGTGATATTCGCTGCACCTGCCTGCCTGTTGCCCCCCTGCGGAGTTGTGCGCCGTGACCCTGATACAGCCTTTTATTGAGTTTGGATTTATGCGGCGCGCGCTGGTGGCCTGCTTTGCACTGGCGGTCAGTACCACGCCGCTCGGCGTGTTTCTCTCGCTGCGCCGGATGAGCCTGATTGGTGATGCCTTATCACACGCGGTGCTGCCCGGTGCCGCCATTGGCTATCTGATCTCCGGGCTCTCACTGGTCGCGATGGGCATTGGCGGCCTGATCGCTGGTCTGGCCGTGGCGCTGCTCTCCGGGGCGGTCAGTCGCTATACGCCCCTGAAAGAGGATGCCAGTTTTGCCGGATTCTACCTTGGCTCCCTGGCGCTGGGCGTCACGCTGGTTTCATTACGTGGCTCAAGCGTCGATCTGCTGCACGTGCTGTTTGGTTCTCTGCTGGCGGTGGATAACGCCGCGCTGCTGCTGGTAGGCGGCATCGCGGCCTTTACGCTGATTCTGCTGGCGATCATCTTTCGTCCGCTGGTCATCGACGCGTTTGACAGTGACTTCCTGCGGGCGCAGGGGAAATGGAGCGCGCCGCTGGTGCATGGCCTGTTTTTAATGCTGGTGGTGCTGAATCTGGTTGCGGGCTTTCAGGTGCTGGGCACGCTAATGTCGGTGGGTTTAATGATGCTGCCCGCGGCCAGTGCCCGTTTCTGGAGCCGCCATCTTGCCGCGATGCTGGTTATCGCCATGTTCATGGCAATGGTGTCAGCGCTGGCTGGCCTGATGCTCTCCTGGCACTTTTCATTGCCAGCCGGTCCCGCCGTGGTGCTGAGCGCCGCCATGCTGTTTTTTCTTTCCATTCTTGCAGGGCCATGCGGCGGAATTTTGCGCCGCCATTAATCTTAAGGGGTATCTATGAAGAAATTACCGGTTAGCCTGGCGCTCGCTGCGCTGTTTGCCACGCCATTCGCGATGGCAAAAACGGTGGATGTGGTGGCCAGCTTTACCGTGCTGGCAGACATTGTTAAACAGGTCGGCGGCGATCATGTCAACGTGAAAAGTCTGGTGGGGCCGAATGGCGATCCTCATACGTTTGAACCGACGCCACAGGACAGCCAGGCCCTGGCGAAGGCCGATCTGGTGTTTGTCAGTGGGCTGGGACTGGAAGGGTGGATGGATCGGCTGGTCAGCGCCTCCGGGTATCGCGGCCAGCCCATTGTTGCCTCAACGGGGGTCACCACGCGCAGCATGGAGGAGGAGGGCAAAACCGTTACCGATCCCCACGCCTGGAACAGCATGCAGAACGGCGTTATCTATGCCACCAACGTGATGAATGCGCTGGTCAACGCCGATCCTGAAGACGCTGCGGCCATTCGTCAGCGCGGGCAGAGTTACATTCAGCAACTGCAGGCGCTGGATCGCTGGGCAAAAACAGCCTTTGACGCCGTGCCGGTCGATAAACGGAAGGTCCTCACCAGTCATGATGCGTTTGGTTACTTCGGACAGCGATATGGCGTGACGTTTCTTGCGCCGGTAGGGTTCTCTACTGAAGCGGAAGCGAGTGCCAGTGACGTGGGCAGCTTAATTACCCAGCTGAAGCAGCAGCATATCAATCGCTATTTTATCGAGAACCAGACTGACCCGCGCCTGGTAAAACAGATTGCCAGCGCCACCGGTGCCGAGCCGGGTGGCGAACTTTATCCGGAAGCGTTATCCACCGCTTCTGGCCCGGCAGCCACTTATCAGGCGGCCTTTAAACATAACGTGAATGCGATGCTAAAGAGCATGCACTAAGCAAAAAAAAGGCCGGGCAAGCCCGGCCAGTCATCGCAACACACACTAACGTTTTTTCTTTCTTCCCTGTACGGCTTTAAAACGGGGATTCGTTTTACAGATCACGTAAATCCGTCCCTTGCGGCGCACCACCCTGCAATCACGATGGCGATTTTTTGCTGAACGCAGCGAACTTAATACCTGCATGAACCTTTTCCTTATTTACGGCCAAGAAAGCGTCCGAAACGCTGATTAAAGCGTGCGGTGCTGCCCTCTTTGGCAAAATCTTTCTGTTTACCGGTATAGAAAACGTGTGAGGCCGACGACACATCCAGCGTGACGTAGGGCAGCGTTTCACCTTCAAACTCTACGGTGCGATCGGTTTTGATGGTCGAACCGATCTTGAAATAGACATCAGCAGAAGTGTCATGGAAGACCACGTGACGATAGTGAGGATGAATATTCGGTTTCATATTACTCGCCTATGTAATGTTATAATATAACAATATTATGCGCTGCACCGGGCTGGATTGCAACTGTCGGTGAATCAGGAGGGGGGCGAAACAGACTTGCAGGCATAAAAAAGGCCGCTTGCGCGGCCTCAGGTCATTTACAGCTTAGTGAGTCTGGTCAGACTCAACCGGATGATGTCGTGCTGATTCTTCTTTTTTCTTGCCAAAGCGGCGGCGTACCACCACAAAGAACACAGGAACGAAGAAGATAGCCAGTATGGTCGCGGTCACCATGCCCCCGATAACGCCAGTACCTACGGCGTTTTGCGAACCGGAGCCAGCACCCGTACTGATCGCCAGCGGCAGTACCCCGAGAATAAACGCCAGCGACGTCATCAGGATAGGACGCAGACGCATACGACAGGCTTCCAGCGCTGCTTCAATCAGTCCTTTACCTTCTTTATCCATCAAATCTTTGGCAAATTCGACGATAAGAATGGCGTTCTTGGTCGAGAGGCCGATGGTTGTCAGTAACCCCACGACGAAGTAGACGTCATTACTCAGGCCACGCAGCGTGGTAAAGATCAGCGCACCAATAACCCCGAGAGGAACAACCAGCATGACCGAGAAAGGAATCGACCAGCTCTCGTAGAGTGCGGCAAGACACAGGAAGACCACAATCAGCGAAATGGCGTAGAGCGCAGGTGCCTGGTTGCCTGACAGACGTTCCTGATAGGACATACCGGTCCAGTCATAGCCGATACCTGCAGGCAGCTTCGCCGCCAGCTCTTCCATCAGGTCCATTGCTGCACCGGAGCTTTTGCCAGGTGCGGCCTGTCCCAGAATTTCCATCGCAGGCAGACCGTTGTAACGCTCAAGACGCGGTGAACCGTACTGCCACTTCGCTGACGAGAAGGCAGAGAAGGGCACCATGGTTCCACTGCTGTTACGCACGTACCACTTACCAATGTCGTCCGGCAACATACGGGAATCCGCTTTACCCATGACGTAAACTTTCTTCACACGACCGCGGTCGATAAAGTCGTTGACGTAGGAGCCGCCCCAGGAGGCCGCCAGCGTGGTATTGATATCACTCAGTGAGACGCCCAGTGCCTGCGCCTTTTCCTGATCGATGGTCAGTTTGTACTGCGGTGTATCTTCCATCCCGTTAGGGCGAACACCCACCAGCGTATCAGGATGCTGCGCAATCATACCGAACAGCTGATTACGGGCTTCCGTCAGCTTATCGTGGCCGAGGTTATTCTGATCGATCAGCTCAAAGTCGAAGCCGGTCGCGTTACCCAGTTCGATAATCGCTGGCAGGTTGAAGGGGATGACCATCGCATCTTTGATTGCGCCCAGTGCCTGCATGGCACGGCCAGCAATCGCCGGTACTTTCATGTCGCTACCGGCACGTTCATCCCACGGCTTAAGACTGACAAAGGCGATACCGGTGTTCTGTCCACGACCGGCAAAGCCGAAGCCGTTAACGGTAAACACCGACTTAACCGTATCTTTTTCCTGCGTCAGGAAGTAGTCCGTGACCTGATCCAGCACTTTCTGCGTACGTTCCTGGGTAGCACCCGCTGGCAGCTGTGCCTGAGCGAGCAGCAGACCCTGATCCTCTTCCGGTAAGAATGAAGAGGGCAGTCGCATAAACAGAAACGCCATACCGACCACGATTACCAGGTAGATCACCATATAGCGACCCGTACTGCGAATCATGTGACCGACGCTGTCGACATAGTGATGCGTGCTTTTGTCGAACATACGGTTGAACCAGCCGAAGAAACCGGTGGTTTTGCCGTGTTCGCCTTTTTTGATCGGCTTCAGCATGGTGGCACAGAGTGCCGGTGTCAGAATAAAGGCGACCAGCACCGACAGCGCCATCGCTGAAACGATAGTAATGGAGAACTGACGGTAAATAACGCCGGTTGAACCACCAAAGAACGCCATCGGAATGAATACGGCGGCGAGTACCAGCGCGATACCGACCAGTGCGCCCTGGATCTGCTCCATCGAACGTTTGGTGGCTTCTTTCGGCGGTAATCCTTCTTCCGCCATAACACGCTCAACGTTCTCGACCACCACGATGGCATCATCCACCAGCAAGCCGATGGCCAGCACCATCCCGAACATCGTCAGGGTATTGATCGAATAACCAAACGCGCTGATGACGGCAAACGTCCCCAGCAACACCACGGGTACAGCGATGGTAGGGATCAGCGTGGCGCGGAAGTTCTGCAGGAACAGGTACATGACCAGGAACACCAGCACAATCGCTTCGATCAGCGTTTTCACCACTTCGAAAATCGAGATCTTAACGAACGGCGTGGTGTCATACGGATAGACCACCTTCAACCCGGCCGGGAACGTCGGCTGCAATTTAGCCAGTTCCGCTTTCACCGCATTGGCGGTATCCAGCGCATTCGCACCGGTGGCCAGCTTGATACCGATACCGGACGCAGGCTTGCCATTATACCGGGCGATGATTTCGTAGTTTTCTGCACCGAGCTCGATTTTAGCCACATCACGCAGACGAACCTGAGAACCATCTTCGTTCACTTTGAGCAGGATTTTGCCGAACTCATCCGTTGAGGTCAGACGGGTTTGCGCAATGATTGAGGCGTTGAGCTGCTGGCCCGGCACCGGCGGTGTTCCCCCTAACTGACCGGCGGCGACCTGGGTATTCTGCGTGTTCAGTGCGCTGATCACATCAACCGGTGTCAGGTTGTAGTTGTTCAGCTTGTGCGGATCCATCCAGATACGCATCGCGTACTGCGCACCAAATACCTGGGTATCACCCACGCCTTTGGTACGGCTGATGGGATCTTTGATGGACGACGAAATGAAATCAGAAATGTCATTCTGCGTCATGTTGTCATCGTCGCTGATAAAGCCCGCAACCATCAGGAAGCTGCTGGAGGACTTTTTAACCTGAATCCCCTGTTGCTGCACTTCCTGTGGCAGCAGCGGCGTCGCCAGCTGCAGTTTGTTCTGCACCTGAACCTGCGCGATGTCCGCATCTGTGCCTGACTCAAAGGAGATAGTCAGGGTCAGCGTACCGGATGAATCGCTGCTCGAGGACATATACATCAGTCCATCGATACCGTTCATGTTTTGCTCAATGACCTGCGTCACCGAGTCCTGCAGCGTTTTGGCATCCGCACCAGGGTAGGTTGCCTGAATCTCAATCGCCGGTGGCGCAACATTGGGATATTGCTCAATCGGAAGTTTGAGAATCGATAGCGCACCGACCAGCATGATGATGATGGCGAGCACCCACGCAAAGATGGGGCGATCGATAAAGAACTTAGCCATGAATCAACGGCTCCTGTTATGACGATGACTTGTCAGACTGCGGCTTTGAATCGGGAGCCGCTTTCGCATCGTCTGAGACTTCTTGTGGGGTAACCTGTGCGCCTGGCTTGGCACGCTGCAGACCGGTGCTGATCACGCGTTCGCCTGCTTTAACGCCGTCGGTCACTAACCACTTGTCGCCAATCGCCTGAGACGTGGTGACCTGACGTGATTCGACTTTGTTATCCGCACCCACGACCATCACGGTTGCCTGACCCGTTGGGGTGCGGGTAACGGCCTGTTGCGGCACCAGCATCGCATTCGGGTTAATCCCCTCATCCAGACGCGCACGCACAAACATGCCCGGTAACAGCGTGTGGTTCGGGTTCGGGACAATGGCACGCAGGGTGATGGAGCCGGTGGTTTCATCAACGGTCACGTCAGAGAACTCCAGCGTACCCGTCTGTGCATAGCTGCTGCCGTTTTGCATCAGCAGGGTCACGTTAGCTTTGCCATCGTTCTGCTTCAGCTGACCCGACTCCAGTTCTGAACGTAAGCGCATGAAATCTTCGCTCGACTGGGTAACGTCAACATACATTGGGTCAAGCTGCTGCACGGTCGCCAGCGCAGTAGTTTGTGCGCTTTGTACCAGCGCACCTTCCGTAACTGACGATTTGCCGATGCGGCCACTGATAGGCGAGGTTACTTTGGTGTAAGCCAGGTTAATACGGGCTGTTTCAACGTTGGCTTTTGCCACCTGAACGGCAGCATCATTTTGCGCGGCAGTAGCAACGGCGGTGTCGTAATCCTGCTGACTGATATATTTGGTGCCGAGCAGCGGTTTATAACGTTTGACGGTCAGCTGAGCGATGCGTGCATTGGCCTGAGCCTGCGTTAAGTCGCCTTTAGCGCTGTCGTAAGCGGCCTGATAAGTCGCCGGATCGATCTGGTAAAGAGACTGACCTGCTTTGACATCGCTGCCTTCAACGAAATTACGCTTCAGAATGATACCGGAAACCTGCGGACGGACTTCCGCCACGCGATAGGCTGAGGTGCGGCCAGGTAATTCAGTCGAAATTTTCAGGGGTTCAGTTTTGAGTGTCACAACACCCACTGCTGGCGGTTGCTGGGCGGCTTGTTCGGATTTATTGTTGTCACATCCTGTTAACAAAAAGCTGCCTGATAGCATCAGGACGGCCGCCAGAGGCGATAATCCTCTGATTTTATTCATAAATAAACCTCTAGTGTCCGATATCAATTGGTCAATGGATCACAAACTGAAAAACCCATTGCTGTGTCAAGTCGCAGGTCATGCTATGGTACATACATTCACAAATGTATGTAAACTTACCTGTTTGTAAAAAAAGCCCCCTATGGCACGAAAAACCAAAGCGCAAGCACTTGAAACGCGACATCAAATTCTTGATGCCGCCATTGTTCTGTTTTCGCAGCAGGGCGTCTCAGCCACTTCTCTCGCAGAGATTGCAACCGCAGCCAGTGTCACGCGTGGAGCTATCTACTGGCACTTCAAAAATAAAGCCGATGTGTTACATGAAATATGGCTTCGTTGTGATGCCGGTCTGGACGATGTGGAACTTGAGTATCAGACAAAATATCCTGGTGATCCACTCTCTGTGTTGCGCGCAATGCTGGTCTATATCTTTGATGCAACAGCAAAGGATCCGCAGCGCCGCGCTTTAATGGAGATCATTTTCCACAAATGCAAATTTGTGGGCGAAATGGCGGCACTTAAGAATATTCAGCAGAGCCTGTTACTGGAATGCTACAACAAAATAGAAGATGTCCTGCGTCAGTGTATTGAAGCCGGACAACTTCCTGGCAGTCTGAGTACGCGTCAGGCAGCACTTATCCTGCGTGGTTACGTCAACGGCATGATGGAAAGCTGGCTGTTTGCGCCCGAAAGTTTTGATTTAGCTGCTGATGCGCCGACGCTGGTCAATGCCTTTATCGATATGCTGCGTCTCAGTCCGACGCTGACCGCTCAACGCTAAGCAGGCTGACTGTCGCGCTTGTTCTCGAAATCACGCTGTACCATGGCCAGAGCGGAAAGCACCGTGTCTACCGGTAGCTGATGCTCTTCCAGAAGCTGAATCAGATCCACTGCCAGTTTGACGTCGTCAGGGGCGTTTTCCAGTGACATCTCTTCTCCTAAATACGTAGTCGGGCCGCGACCAGCAGCATCAGCAATGCGCCGAGAATCGCCATGCCGAGCGCACCCGCATGGAACGTGGCCAGCGAGCCCAGTTCAAAATAGGTGGCGATGTAGCCGCCAATCAGTGCGCCGATCATCGACAGCGTCAGGGTCGCCATCAGGCCGCCGGGACGTCCCGGCAGCAGCAGACGCTTCAGCAATCCCAGCAGCAGTCCGCACAGCAGCCACGTCAGTAAACCCATATTTCTTCTCCGCGCAGAATTACACCCAGTATAGAAGCGCTTTTGTCACGCTGCGTTTTATTCGCCGTCTTCGTTGCCGCGCAATGAGGCGGCCCACTCAACCGAGCGGATCGCCTGTCGGCAGCGTGCCAGTCGTCCCTCTAACGTTTCGAGATCCTGCTTTAGCTGATGCTGAACGGCCAGCGTTTCAGCCAGCGCCAGTCGCTGCTCACGTTGATCGATCATCGCCAGCAAACGCCGTTCAAATTCGCGGTACTCCTGATATTGCGTCGTGCGTGGGAGCTTTATGGGCTGTTCGCGCCGGGTGCGTAACTGTTGGGTACTCGCCTCGCGTTGCAGGGCGGCAATCTGATCGACCAGGCGTTCAGCCAGCCAGGCACTGCGGGCCAGGTCGTGGCTGCTGTCGCACAAGCGGGCAAAGTTCTGTTCCACTTCCTGCAGGTAATCTGCCAGTCGCGTCCCTTTGGTCAGGAATAGCTGGGCATCAAAACGCGGCAGGCGGCAGGCACCATCGGCATGGCGGGCAATCTCCTGACGCAGGGCGATAAGGAGCTGTTGCAGGCGCTGTTGCACAGCGATCGCGCTCATCGCCTGGCCCTGAATTGTGCTAACGTACGCTGATGAGGAAAGAGTTGAGCGAGATTCATGCAACGCATTCTGTTATTAACCCTCGGCTGGCTGGCGATTGTGCTGGGGACGCTGGGCATTGTATTACCTTTATTACCCACCACGCCATTCATGCTGCTGGCAGCCTGGTGTTTTGCCCGTTCATCGCCGCGTTTCCATCACTGGCTGCTATGGAAATCTCCCTTTGGCCGCTATCTGCGTCACTGGCAACAGCATCGTGCGATGCCGCCAGGTGCCAAAGTGCGGGCTATCTGCCTGATCGTCGCCACCTTTAGCCTCTCACTCTTTCTGGTGCATCAGCTCTGGGTTCGCATCATGCTGCTGATCATGCTGGCGGCGTTGCTGCTGTTTATGTGGCGTATTCCGGTGGTGGCAGAAACAGCGGACGCACCGCCGCCGCCGCGATAAAGTTGCATTTAGCCGGTCATTTGCTTAGATTTGGGCGTCTTCGTGCGTGGCTTCCCTTTGTGAATTGACTTCCGCTGAGCCTTTTACCAGGTATTAGCGCTTTTGAAGCTGCGCGAAACAGAATTTTTTACCAGGCGTATCATTATGACCGACACTGCGCAGCAGCTTGAATTCATTAAAAACAGCATTAAAAGTATCCCCGATTATCCTAAGCCAGGCATCCTGTTCCGCGATGTCACCAGCCTGCTGGAAGATCCCAAAGCCTACGCCGCGTCGATTGCGCTGCTGGTTGAGCGTTACCGTAATAAAGGCATCACCAAAGTGGTGGGCACGGAAGCGCGCGGTTTTCTGTTTGGGGCACCCGTGGCATTAGGTCTCGGTGTCGGTTTTGTTCCGGTGCGTAAGCCGGGCAAACTGCCCCGTGAGGTTTACAGCGAATCCTATGAGCTGGAATACGGCACCGATAAGCTGGAATTGCACAAAGATGCCATCCAGCCAGGCGATCAGGTGCTGGTGGTTGACGATCTGCTGGCGACCGGTGGCACAATTGAAGCGACCGTTAAACTGATTCGTCGTGCAGGCGGTGAAGTCAAAGATGCAGCGTTCATTATCAACCTGTTTGATCTGACGGGTGAAACGCGCCTCACTGCCCTGGGCGTTGAAAGCTACAGCCTGGTCAAATTCCCCGGCCACTAAGCCACTCTCTCGGCCTTGCCACCAGGCGGGGCCGTCACGCCTTCAGCGTCAAGATAACGAGTGCCAGCCAAAAGCGTAGCTGGTAGACTACTGCAATCTTATACAGGGGTTGCAGAGCGTCTGCGCTCATCTTTCCATCCAACTTCGTCGAATCCACATGAGCTATCAGGTACTTGCGCGAAAATGGCGTCCCCAGGCTTTTGCTGATGTTGTCGGTCAGGAACATGTTCTGACGGCGCTGGCGAATGGATTGTCTCTGGGACGCATCCATCATGCTTATCTCTTCTCCGGCACCCGCGGAGTAGGGAAAACCACCATTGCGCGTCTGCTGGCCAAAGGCCTTAACTGCGAAACCGGCATCACCGCGACCCCCTGTGGTCAGTGTGATAATTGCCGTGAAATTGAGCAGGGCCGCTTTGTCGATCTGATCGAGATTGACGCCGCATCGCGTACCAAAGTTGAAGATACCCGCGATCTGCTCGACAACGTGCAGTACGCCCCGGCGCGTGGCCGCTTCAAAGTCTATCTGATCGATGAAGTACACATGCTGTCGCGTCACAGCTTTAATGCGTTGCTCAAGACGCTGGAAGAGCCACCCTCACACGTTAAATTTCTGCTGGCGACCACCGATCCGCAGAAACTGCCGGTGACCATTCTTTCGCGCTGCCTGCAGTTTCATCTCAAAGCGCTGGATGTTGATCAAATCCGTCAGCAGCTTGAGCATGTGCTGCAGCAGGAACAGATTGAGAGCGAAACCCGGGCGCTGCAGCTGCTGGCGCGGGCCGCCGACGGCAGTATGCGCGATGCGCTGAGCCTCACCGACCAGGCGATTGCCATGGGGCAGGGCGCGGTGACCAGCAGCACGGTCAGCGTTATGCTCGGCACGCTGGACGATGAACAGCCGCTGGGACTGCTGGAAGCGCTGGTCGACGGTGACGGTCAGCAGGTGATGAATCTGCTGAGCCAGGCCGCGTCACGCGGGGTTGAATGGGAAGCGCTGCTGGTAGAAATGCTGCGCCTGCTGCACCAGATTGCGATGGTGCAGCTGCTGCCAGCCTCGCTCAACGACGATGATGAGAGCAATGCTATCCGGCTGCGTGAACTGGCCCGTGTGGTGCCGCCAGCCGATCTGCAACTCTATTATCAGACCCTGCTGATGGGCCGCAAGGATCTGCCGATTGCGCCCGATCGCCGCATGGGCGTGGAGATGACACTGCTGCGAGCACTGGCGTTTCATCCCAAAGCGGCGGTAGCTGACCCCATTGCGCGTCCAGCGTTAACTGAACAGATGGCACCCGTTGCCCCTCCGGCGCAGACGTCACCGGCAGCCTCCGCGCCGTCGCAAGGTGCGCGACTGGCGGCAGCACAGTCCGCCACGCCGTCACCTGCCGCCGCCATGTCGTCGCCGCAGCCAGCATCACCCGCAGCGCCGCAGCCGATGCCTGCACAGCAGCAGGTTGCTGCTCAGCCGAAGATGGCCGCGCCCGATCCGGCTCCGCAGAGTCCGTCACCGGCGGATGCGGCTCCTGATACCGCACTCTCCAGTTCCACCAGCCAGCTCCTGCAGGCGCGCACTCAGTTGCTGCGTCAGGGAGCGAACAAGCCAAAAAAGAGTGAGCCGGCGGCGCCAGGTGCGCGGCCGGCCAACTCCGCGCTTGAGCGGCTGGCCTCGGTTACCGAGCGCAGTCAGCAGCGTATACGCGATCGTGAGCCTCCAGCTCCGGTAAAAGAGGAAGCATACCGCTGGAAAGCGGTAAATCAGCCGGTTGACGTGGCGGAGCCGGTGGCAACGCCAAAGGCCTTGCGTTCCGCACTGGAGCATGAGAAAACCCCTGAGCTGGCGGCGCGTCTGGCGGAAGAAGCGCAGCAGCGCGATCCCTGGGCCGCAGAGATTGCGGCTCTGCCGCTGCCGAAGCTGGTGCAGCAGCTGGCGTTAAATGCCTGGAAAGAGACCACCGAAACCGGGGTCTGCCTGCACCTGCGCAGCAGCCAGCGTCACCTTAATTCACCGTCGGCGCAGCAGGTGTTAAGCGATGCACTTAGCCAGCATGCCGGGCAGAAAGTTGAACTCTCTGTCGTTGAAGACGATAATTCATCGGTATTGACGCCACTGGAGTGGCGTCAGGCCATTTACGAAGAGAAACTGGCGCAGGCGCGTCAGTCGATCACCTGTGATACCCACATCCAGACGCTGCAGCGATTTTTTGATGCCGATCTGGATGAGGAGAGTATCCGACCTGTTTAGACACGCTGCTGCTATCTTAACGATAGCGTTGCAGCCTCAGCTGAGAGAGAAAACTATGTTTGGTGGTAAAGGCGGATTGGGCAACCTGATGAAACAGGCCCAGCAGATGCAGGACAAAATGGCCAAAGTTCAGGAAGAGATCGCCGCGATTGAAGTGACCGGCGAATCGGGTGCTGGCCTGGTAAAAGTCACCATTAATGGCGCGCACAACTGCCGCCGCGTGGAAGTCGATCCCAGCCTGCTGGAAGATGACAAAGATATGCTGGAAGATTTAATCGCCGCCGCGTTCAACGATGCCGCTCGTCGCATTGATGAAACCCAGAAAGAGAAGATGGCGTCTGTCTCCTCAGGCATGCAGCTGCCACCAGGCTTTAAGATGCCGTTCTGATGCAAACCAGCCCACTGCTTGAGTCATTGATGGAGTCGCTGCGCTGTCTGCCTGGCGTTGGGCCGAAGTCGGCGCAGCGCATGGCTTTTCAGCTGCTGCAGCGGGATCGCAGCGGTGGCATGCGGCTGGCGCAGGCGCTGACCCGGGCGATGTCGGAGATTGGTCACTGTGCCGATTGCCGGACATTCACCGAGCAGGAGATTTGCACCATCTGCGCCAATCCCCGGCGTCAGCAGAATGGTCAAATCTGCGTGGTGGAAAGCCCGGCAGATATTCACGCCATTGAGCAAACCGGCCAGTTTGGCGGTCGCTATTTTGTGCTGATGGGGCATCTCTCGCCGCTCGACGGCATCGGTCCGGCGGATATTGGTCTGGATCGTCTGGAGCAGCGACTGGAGAGTGAACCCCTGCAGGAAGTGATCCTCGCCACCAACCCGACGGTGGAAGGCGAGGCAACCGCAAACTACATCGCGGAACTCTGTGGTCAGTATGGCGTCGATGCCAGCCGTATCGCGCACGGCGTGCCGGTGGGCGGTGAGCTGGAGATGGTAGATGGCACCACGCTGTCTCATTCGCTGGCAGGCCGCCAGAAGTTTAAATTTTAATCACTTGCCGGTGTTGTGACAGACACCGGCTTGAAAATCTTCCTGTCATCCCCACATCAACCTCAACGTTTGTTCAACCTGTTTTGTTGAGGTAGCAATGACCATGAAAGGACAAGAGACCCGTGGCTTTCAGTCGGAAGTAAAACAACTTCTGCACCTGATGATCCATTCTCTCTATTCAAACAAAGAGATTTTCCTGCGTGAGCTGATCTCCAACGCCTCGGATGCGGCAGACAAACTGCGCTTCCGCGCCCTGTCAGATTCCAGCCTGTATGAAGGTGATGGCGAGCTACGCGTTCGTCTCTCTGTTGATAAGGACCACCGTACCATTACGCTCAGCGACAACGGTATCGGTATGCGTCGCGACGAGGTCATTGAGAACCTCGGGACTATCGCCAAATCAGGCACCAAATCTTTCCTGGAATCCCTGGGCTCCGATCAGGCTAAAGACAGCCAGCTGATCGGTCAGTTCGGTGTTGGTTTCTACTCTGCCTTTATCGTGGCGGATAAAGTCACGGTGCGTACCCGTGCCGCTGGCGCATCTGCCGATGAAGGCGTGTTCTGGGAATCAGCGGGTGAGGGCGAATACACCCTGGCTGAAATCGAGAAAGCCGATCGCGGCACCGAGATCACCCTGCATCTGCGCGAAGGTGAGGATGAGTTCCTGGATGCATGGCGTGTGCGCAACATCATCAGCAAATATTCCGATCACATCGCGCTGCCGGTTGAGATCGAAAGCAAAGATGAAGAAGGCGAGGGCACGCACTGGGAGAAAATCAACAAAGCCCAGGCGCTGTGGACCCGCAACAAGGCTGAGATCAGCGATGACGAGTACAACGAGTTCTACAAGCATATCGCCCATGACTACAGCGATCCGGTCGCCTGGAGCCACAACCGGGTGGAAGGTAAGCAGGAATACACCAGCCTGCTCTACATTCCGGCGCGTGCGCCGTTTGATATGTGGAACCGCGATCAGAAGCATGGCCTGAAACTCTATGTGCAGCGCGTCTTTATCATGGATGACGCTGAGCAGTTTATGCCGAACTACCTGCGCTTTGTGCGTGGTCTGATTGACTCGAACGATCTGCCGCTGAACGTCTCCCGTGAAATCCTGCAGGATAGTCGCGTAACCCAGAGCCTGCGTGCTGCGCTGACGAAGCGTACTCTGCAGATGCTGGAAAAACTGGCGAAAGATGACAACGAGAAATACCAGACCTTCTGGAATGAGTTTGGTCTGGTTCTGAAAGAAGGCCCGGCGGAAGACAACGCCAACCAGGAAACCATTGCAAAACTGCTGCGCTTCGCCACCACCCAGAGCGAAGGGTCGGCACAGACCATTTCGCTGGAAGATTACGTCAGCCGCATGGTGGAAGGTCAGGAGAAGATTTACTACATCACCGCTGACAGCTATGCCGCAGCGAAAAGCAGCCCGCATCTGGAACTGTTCCGCAAAAAAGGCATTGAGGTGCTGCTGCTCTCCGATCGCATTGACGAATGGATGATGAGCTACCTCACCGAGTTCGACGGTAAAACCTTCCAGTCGGTCAGCAAAGCGGATGAGTCACTGAGCAAGCTGGCAGATGAAGAGACCGAAGAGCAGAAAGAGGCGGAAAAAGCGCTGGAGCCGTTTGTTGAGCGGGTGAAAAATCTGCTGGGCGAGCGCGTTAAAGAAGTGCGTCTGACCCACCGTCTGACCGACACGCCAGCGATTGTCACCACCGACGCGAACGAGATGACCACGCAGATGGCGAAGCTGTTTGCGGCGGCCGGACAGGACGTGCCGGAAGTGAAATACCTGTTTGAAATCAACCCGGATCACCCGCTGGTGAAACGGGTTGCTGATACGCAGGATGAAGTTCGCTTCGGTGAGTGGATTGAGCTGCTGCTGGATCAGGCATTGCTGGCAGAGCGCGGTACGCTGGACGATCCTAACCAGTTTATCCGTCGCATGAACCAGCTGCTGACCGCATAACGGTAACAGACCGGTGACGTTCACCGGTCTGAAATGGCGGTGACGGTGCTGGCTCGGGGAGCTTTTCGTTCTCCGCAAAGATACCCTCCCTGGCCGCTTCAGCGCGGGCTGTCCGTGGCCCGCGAGGCTTTGCTCCGGGCATCTGCTTCCCCTGCGTTGAGTCTGTTGCGGCCTGTCTGATCCTGCTCAGCGTTGATCAGGATCGGGTGCCAAAAACATTGCATGTGTCAGTCATCTGAAGCCGGTCATCAGCACCGGCTTTTTTTATGGCTGTGCGGCATCCTGCAGCCAGTCACGAAACACACTAATCTCCGTATCGTGACGTCGGCTCTGCTTCGTCATCATCCATGTCGACCGCTCTACGCCGACAAAACCAAGCGGCGCAAGCAGTGTGCCATCCTCCAGCTCTTTGCGAACCAGCAAACGCGGTGCCATCAGGACGCCAAGGCCACTTCGTGCAGCCTGAATAGCCAGCGTGAGCGTCTCAAAATGTTTACCGCTGTTAAAATGGCCGCTGTAGTCTGTTTTTGCCGCCCACTCTGACCAGGCGTGGAGTCGGGTATCCGCATGCAGCAGGGGCAGTGCGGCCAGATCCTCGCCGACCCGCAGCTGCGAGGCAAAATGCGGTGCACAGAGGGGACCAATCTCATCCTCGCTGACCAGCGTCGCGTCTATATCGGCTTCAGGCGGCTCGCCATGACTGAGGATCAGTACATCCACATGCTCACTGCGCAGTTGTGAGATCTGCGCCAGCGGCTGAAAGTGAACCTCAATCTCCGGGTAGCGTTGATAAAAGCTGGCGATACGGGGAATCAGCCATTGTGACAGGAAACTGGGGGCACAGGAGATTCGGATCTGCTGAAGCAGGCCGGTACGGATATTCTCGCAGCTGCTGCGTAACTCACTGAAGGCCTGCTGACAGCTCAGCAGCAGACGATCGCCGTGCGCGGTCAGTTTCACCCGGCCATTGGTACGGACAAAAAGCGGTTTGCCCATCCAGCTCTCCAGCTGACGAATCTGGTGGCTGATGGCGCTGTGCGTGACATGCAGATGGTCAGCCGCCACACTAAAGCTGCTGTGTAAGGCTGCCTGGTGAAAATAGTGCAGCGCTCTCAGTGGCGGCAGTCCGTTCATTCTCATCTCCTGTGCAAAAAACTAACAGAGATTGTCAATTTATATCATTTTAAAGTCCAGACGCATTGACCTACTCTGAATGGCAAATTCTGGCGGGTTGACTCAGTTTGGTATCTGTGTTTTTTCACGGGTATTCCGCCTCGCTTCACCTGCGCTTACGCCGCACCCTCACTAAAGCGAGACACCCATGGCACACGGCCCCTTATCCTCTGAAACCTCAGCAGAGGCGCGCCATCGGTTACGCCTGGCGCTCTCCCGTTTTTACAGGCTGGAGCAGTTCGATCTCTTCTTTGCGCCCTCGCTGCATGTGGCAAAAGTGCTGCTTTCTCAGCTGTTTCTGCGACAGGAGCAGGCACGCAATCAGAACCGTTACGCGTCCTGCTTTCCGGTAACCGAACTTAATATCCTGCCAGCGGTGCCGCTGATAGCGGGCAGCATCATGCTGGTTCCGCATGTGGAATTACCGGACGGCCGCGTGCGGCCATTGCGGGATTGCCAGAAACAGGGCGTGACAGAGGCGAGTGAAAGTTTTGCCAGCGTGCTGCATCAGAAACTGATCGACGAAGCCGACTTGTTTGTCACCCGGCTGGATCGCCACGCCGGGATCTGCAGTGATCTGGTGCTGGTGGCATTGCGGACACACGAGTTCAGTACGCTGGTCCGCAGCGAACTGCGTCTGTTTGAACAGGGGCTCACCCTGACCGCCACGCACGACGCACTGCGCCGCTTCGACGATCCGCAGTGGCGGCCTTATAATGCTGCCACCGTCGATGCGCTTTCCCTGTCAGGCCCGCTGCCGCTGAACTCCTGCCATCAGCCTGGCCTGCCGTTTGCCAGCTTTGATGTCCCGGCCTCGATAATTTCAGCGCTGTCAGATGCGGAGGATGTGGTGAAATGGCCGCAGCATGCGCGGCTGCAGCTGAACGCTGACGTGCGCGGCAGCGGCAAAAAAAGCGTGAATATGACGCATCATCTGAGCCGGCGACTGCAATTCCTGCTCAGCGCAGGCGGTAAATCTGAAAACGCGCCGGGCCGTCCAGCCGGGTCGGGCTCCGGTCCGTAAAGAGGGTAAAGTCACCCTGCGCGATCCTCGCCCTTCCTTGTGATGAGCGGGTCATAATGGTATGTTCTTCCGCTTCTAAGATAGATCAATGCGATTCGCAAGGGGATTTACGCAATGCGTATTATTCTGCTCGGAGCTCCGGGCGCAGGTAAGGGGACTCAGGCCCAATTCATCATGGAGAAGTACGGCATTCCGCAAATCTCCACGGGCGACATGTTGCGTGCAGCAGTAAAAGCAGGCAGCGAGCTGGGTAACCAGGCGAAAGCCATCATGGATGCTGGCAAACTGGTGACCGATGAGCTGGTGATTGCGCTGGTTAAAGAGCGTATCACTCAGGAAGACTGCAAAAATGGTTTCCTGCTGGACGGTTTCCCGCGCACCATTCCTCAGGCAGATGCGATGAAAGAGGCCGGGATCAACGTTGATCACGTGCTGGAGTTCGCCGTGCCGGACGAACTGATCGTTGAACGTATCGTGGGCCGTCGCGTTCACGCGCCCTCTGGCCGCGTCTATCACGTCACCTTTAATCCACCGAAAGTGGAAGGCAAAGATGATGTGACCGGTGAAGAACTCACCACGCGCAAAGACGATCAGGAAGAGACCGTGCGTAAGCGCCTGGTGGAATACCATCAGATGACCGCGCCGCTGATTGCTTACTACAGCAAAGAAGCGGAAGCGGGCAACACCGCCTATCACAAAATCGATGGCACCCGTAAGGTGACCGAAGTGAGTGCCGAGCTGGCTAAGATCCTTGGCTAAGCTTAATGGGGCCGGTATTACTGGCCCCTTTTGCAGTAATTGCTTTTACCTCCCACTAATTCCGCTACAATTTCCCTGTTTTCACGCATCCCCGTTGTCATCAAGGAACTCAAATGAGGCAAGATAAGCCCGGCGTGTTATTGGTTAATTTAGGTACGCCAGACGCCCCAACCACACCTGCAGTTAAACGCTATCTGAAACAGTTTTTAAGCGATCCGCGCGTGGTCGATGCGCCGCGCTGGCTCTGGTGGCCGGTTCTTAATGCTGTGATTCTGCCGTTTCGCTCGCCGCGCGTATCGAAGCTCTACGCATCGGTCTGGATGGAAGGGGGCTCACCGCTGCTGGTCTATAGCCAGCGTCAGCGCGATGCGCTGGCAGCACGTGTTGATATGCCCGTCGAGCTGGGTATGAGCTACGGCAATCCGAGCCTGAAAAGCGCGGTGGATAAGCTGATGGCGCAGGGCGTCACCCGCCTGATTGTGCTGCCACTCTATCCGCAATTCTCCTGCTCCACCGTGGCGGCGGTCTGGGATGGCCTGACCACGGTATTCAAAGGTTACCGCTCGCTGCCCGATGTGCAGTTTATCCGCGACTATGCCGAACATCCGGCTTATATCGCTGCGCTGAAAGCGACGGTAGAGCGATCGTTTGAGCAGCACGGTCAGCCCGATCTGCTGGTGTTGTCGTTCCACGGCATTCCACAGCGATTTGCTAATGAAGGCGATGACTATCCGCAGCGCTGCGCGGATACCACGGCGGCCCTGGTCAAAGCGCTGGGTCTGCGTGACGATCAGTATATGATGACCTTCCAGTCGCGTTTCGGTCGTGAGCCCTGGCTAATGCCTTACACCGACAAAACGATGGAAAGCCTGCCTGCCAAAGGCATCAAACATGTTCAGGTTATGAGTCCGGGCTTCTCGTCTGACTGCCTGGAGACGCTGGAGGAGATCAGTGGTGAAAACTGCGAAATCTTCATACATGCCGGTGGTGAGAAGTTTGAATATATTCCTGCGCTGAACGCCGATGAGGCGCATATCGACATGATGGTGCAGCTGGTCGACGCACGCCGTTAAAGCGCAGGCGGAGAGTGTGATATCATTCTCCGCCTGTTTTTCCAGACGGCACTCCCGATGAAATTTCCCGGCAAACGCAAATCCAAACATTACTTTCCCGTCAGCGCACGCGATCCCCTGTTACAGCCTACTCAAACCGACGTTGATGCGGGCAGCTGGGTGGTGGGTATCGACCAGACGCTGGTGGATATCGAAGCCAAAGTCGATGACGACTTTCTCGCCCGTTACGGCCTGAGTGCCGGACACTCGCGGGTCATCGATAATGCCGTTGCGGAAGCGTTGTACAACGAGCTGATGCGCGACGCGCTGATCACCCATCAGTTTGCCGGTGGCACCATCGGTAACACGCTGCATAATTTCTCCGTGCTGGCCGATGACCGCTCCGTGCTGCTGGGCGTGATGTGCAACAACATCCAGATTGGCGGCTATGCCTATCGCTACCTCTGCAACACCTCCAGCCGGGTCGATCTTAACTATCTGCAGGGCGTCGATGGCGCGATTGGCCGCTGCTTTACGCTGATTGGCGAGCATGGCGAGCGAACCTTTGCTATCAGTCCCGGCCAGATGAACCAGCTGCATCCCGATAATGTGCCGGAAGAGGTGATTGCCGGTGCCTCTGCGCTGGTGCTGACCTCCTATCTGGTGCGCTGCGCCGAAGGTGAACCGATGCCGCAGGCAACGCTGCGGGCGATCGAGTACGCCAAACGTCACCACGTGCCGGTGGTGCTGACGCTGGGCACCAAACACGTGATTGGCGACAATCCTCAGTTCTGGCGGGACTTCCTGCGCGATCATGTGAGCATCGTCGCGATGAATGAAGAGGAAGCGCTGGCGCTGACCGGCGAAGCCGATCCGCTGCTCGCCGCCAATATGGCGCTGGACTGGGTCGATCTGGTGCTCTGTACCGCAGGCCCGGTCGGGCTTTACATGGCGGGCTACACCGAAGACGCGTTCAAACGCAAAACCAACCATCCGCTGCTGCCTGGCGCAATTGCTGAATTTAACCAGTATGAGTTCAGCCGCGTGATGCGCCAGCAGGATTGCCAGCAGCCGCTGCGCATTTTCTCGCACATCGCCCCTTATATGGGCGGGCCGGAAAAGATCATGAACACCAACGGTGCCGGTGATGGTGCGCTGGCGGCGTTACTGCATGACATCACCGCCAACACCTATCACAGCCTGAATGTGCCGAACTCCAGCAAACATGCGCGTCCGTATCTGACCTATTCATCGCTGGCGCAGGTGTGTAAGTATGCTAACCGCGTCAGCTATCAGGTGCTGAATCAGCATTCACCGCGTTTAACCCGCGGTCTGCCGGAGCGGGAAGACAGCCTGGAAGAGTCTTACTGGGATCGGTAAAGCAGGCCGCTGCCGCGTATAAAAAAGGCCCTTCTGTTCAGAAGGGCCTTAGATGACTGGTAACATCTGACCTGGTTAGCGGTGAAATCGAGTCTGCCCAGGGAACACGGTCAGATCGGAAAGTCGCTTAAGCTATCCCTGGCCGCCCGGCCCGCGACGCTTTCCTCCGCTGCCCGTGTTCCCTGCGCGTGGAGTGTATTCGTTGCGGTAAAATTCATCCTGATTTGGCTCTATCAGTAGTCTGGCAGAACGTTCTGAACAGGAATCAGCGCACGACATCGCAGGGCTGTAAATCTTCGCCCTGTGTCATTTCATCCTGCAGGATCTGCAGCATACTGCTGGCAATCTCCCGTTCACCCATCACCACGCGTGTAGCGCCACGCTCCATGATGTACTCCACCTCATCGTCATAGTGGGCGCGGGCGATAATCTCAATATTCTGATGTTTTTCACGCGCCGCCGTCACCACTTCACCCGCTTCGTAGCCATTCGGGATAGTCAGTAACAGCCAGCGGGCGCAGTCGAGTCGTGCCAGTTCCATGGTATCCGCACGGGCAGCATTTCCCAGTACCGCCTTGATGCCCTGTTCGCGGAGCGCTTCGACCCGCGTGCGGGAATTTTCAACCACCACCAGCGGAACATTAGCCTCAAGAAGCTTCTGACCAATCAGGCTGCCAACCCGGCCATAGCCCACAATCACTGCGTGATTGCAGAAATCCACCGGGATCTGTTTCTCTTCTTCAATGGCCTCTTCCAGCGTCTGCTCTTCCATGGTCTCCGTTTTGGCGAGGAAACGCTCCAGCAGGGTAAACAGAATCGGGTTAAGCATAATTGACAGGATGGCCGCAGCCAGCACCAGGTTGCGTCCCTCATTACTCAGCAGACCCAGCGAGATGCCCAGGCCGGCCAGAATAAAGGCGAACTCACCAATCTGCGCCAGGCTGACCGAGATGGTCAGTGCGGTGCGACGGGAATGGCCGAGCAGCGACACCAGTAACCACGCGGCGACCGATTTGCCCACCACAATAATTACCAGCGCACCCAGCACCGCCAGCGGCTGCGTTATCAGAATCGATGGGTCGAACAGCATGCCGACCGAGACGAAGAACAGCACGGCAAATGCATCACGCAGTGGCAGCGTATCCCGTGCGGCGCGGTGGCTCAGTTCCGATTCGTTCAGCACCATACCGGCGAAGAAGGCACCCAGCGCAAACGAAACATCAAAGAATTCAACGGCACCAAAGGCGATGCCCAGCGCCAGGGCTAACACGGCCAGCGTAAACAGCTCGCGTGAGCCGGTTGCCGCGCTGCGGGCGAGGATCCAGGGCACAGCACGGCGTCCTACCACCATCATCAGCACCATAAAGGCGGCCACTTTGCCGATGGTCCACAGCAGATCCCAGGCCAGCAGTCCGGCGCTGGCGTTGCCCTGTTCCATCATCCCGGCGATCGCGGGCAGCAGGACCAGCGTGAGTACCATCACCAGATCTTCAACAATCAGCCAGCCAATCGCTATCTGCCCGCGCTGGCTGTCAATCAGCTGTCGTTCCTCTAACGCACGCAGTAACACCACGGTACTGGCGGTAGAGAGACAGAGACCAAACACCAGGCCGGTCATCCACGACCACCCCAGCGTCCATGACAATCCCATTCCCAGTAGCGTCGCGACCGCAATCTGTGCGATGGCACCGGGAATGGCAATCGACTTTACCGACATGAGATCTTTCATTGAGAAGTGCAGGCCGACACCAAACATCAGCAGGATAACGCCCAGTTCTGCCAGTTCAGGGGCCAGATTGGTATCTGCAACAAAGCCGGGAGTAAAAGGGCCAGCCAGCACGCCTGCCATCAGGTAGCCAACCAGCGGCGAAATACGCAGGCGGTTCGCCAGCATCCCAAGGAGAAATGCCAGAACTAATGCTCCGACAATGGTGGTGATCAACGGTGTGGTGTGATGCATGCCTGTCTCCTTGTATACAAATGTATCCGCTTGTAACAAATGAGTTTAAAACAAAATCTATTCTTTCGCTGAGCAATTTGCGGGAATACCCTAAAAAATCAGGAAAAATAGTCGAATACTCAATCGAAAGGGTATTTTCGTTCATTATCCCGAATGCTGGCTGATTTGACGCTTTAAACCGGACCAGATAAATAAAAATTACCCTCAGTAAATGACGCCAGTCTGCTACGAATAAGGGTTAAATTCGCATACAAAGTGGATAAAGCCTTTCTGCGGTACTTTTGCAGGGATAAGCTCGGGTTCCGTCACATCGCGTCCTGACGGACTCTGCTCAGTTGCACGAAACCGGAGGTGTGCTGGCGTGATAGCCCGCGATTACGCTGCTGCTGCCAGGCGGGCCCGACCACGTTCATCAGGCAGTCCGGCGATAAAAAGTGGGGGCCTGGTCAGCGAGTCAGATGTGCATTGGCCTTGAGTTCGCGGGGGGAATGTGCGACACAGTGGGGCAAAGCGGCAGAAAATCGGGCCAGAGAGCAAATTAAGGAGAATCACCGTGTTGTTATCAAAATGGACAGGGGCGGGCGTGGCGTTACTGGTGGCCCTGATGCCGCTGTTTTCACCGGCCGCTGAGGCCGACCGCACCTATCGCTTCAGCCTGCTGCATACCAACGATGAGCATGGTCATTTCTGGTTTAATGAACAGGGCGAATATGGTCTGGCGGCGCAGAAAACGCTGATGGATACCCTGCGCTACGATGTACAGGCTCGGGGCGGCGGCGCACTGATTCTTTCCGCCGGTGATGTGAATACCGGCGTGCCGGAATCTGACGAGCTGGACGCTGAACCCGATTTTCGCGCAATGAATCTGATTGGCTATGACGCGATGGCGCTGGGCAATCATGAGTTTGACAAGCCGATTGCGGTTCTGCGCAAGCAGGAGAAGTGGGCGCGATTCCCGCTGCTGGCCGCCAACGTGTATCAGAAAGGCACCGATCAGCGGCTGTTCAAACCCTGGGCGGTATTCAACCGCCTTGGACTGAAAATCGCCGTCGTCGGGCTTATTACCCCGGACACCGCAAAGCTGGCCAATCCGGCCGGTCTGAAAGATACCGAGTTCCGCGATCCCATCGCGGAGGCGGTGAAGGCGGTGGCTGAACTGCGCGCCACCGTTAAGCCGGATGTGATTGTTGCGCTGACCCATCTGGGCCACTATGACGACGGTAAGCACGGCAGCAACGGCATTGATGACGTCACCCTGGCACGCAGCCTGCCTGTCGGCACAGTTGATCTGATTGTGGGAGGGCATTCCCATGATGCGGTCTGCATGGAAAAAGAGAACGTCAGCGTAAAACATTACCAGCCCGGCCAGCCCTGCAAACCCGATCAGCAGAACGGCATCTGGATTATGCAGGCCGATAAATGGGGTAAATATGTCGGACGCGGTGACTTCACCTTCCGCAATGGTCAGGTGTCACTGGAGGCTTATCAGCTGGTGCCGGTCAACCTCAAACATCAGGTGAAGAATGCCGATGGCAGTGAGACCTGGCTCACCTGGCAGGAGGAGATCCCGAAAAACACCGCCATGATGAAGCTGCTGATGCCGTTCCAGAAACGGGCAGAAGCGAAGCTGTCCGTGAATGTCGGCAGCGCTGACGGCGACTTCAGCGGTGAAAAAGAGCAGGTCCGGTTTGAGCAGACGAATCTTGGCCAGCTGATTCTGCGTGCCCAGATGGCGCACACCAAAGCCGATTTTGCGGTGATGAGCGGCGGCGGTATTCGTACCTCGCTGAAATCGGGAAAACTGAGCTGGCGTGACCTGCTGCAGGTCCAGCCGTTTGGCAACCAGGTGGTCTCCGTCAGCCTGACCGGCGCGGAGATCAAAAACTATCTGGATGTGGTCGCCAATATTCAGCCTGACTCAGGCGGCTATGCCCAGTTTGCCGGTATCAGCCTGACCGCCGACGGAAAGCATGTCAGCAACGTCAGCATTAACGGCAAACCGATTGACGATACGCAGCATTATCGCATGGCAACCAACAGCTTCAATGCGGCGGGCGGCGACGGCTATCCGCGTCTCGATGACCATGCGGGTTATCTCAACAGCGGGGCAGTGGATGCGCAGGTCTTGCGAGAGTGGATCAACGCACATGCACCGGTTAAAGCCAGTGACTATCAGCCGAAAGACGAGATTGTGCATCTGACCGATGAGCAAATACGGGCGCGGGATGAAGCAGCAGAAAAAGCGCGGAAGCGTAACTATCCCAAAATGATTCTGGCGTGGATCTGGCCGTGGGGGAATGAAACAGCCCGCACGCATTGAGCTTAACGGGAGGTGCCTGCACCTCCCTTTTTTTTCAGGCCTGACAGGCGCGACGTCTGATCCAGCGTGCGCGCAGTTTGTCCCATACCCAGTTGTAGCCCATGGTGTAGGGCAGGAAGAAGAGGAAAAAGGCCATTTCGATCAGAAAAGCCTGCCACAGGGTGATATCCAGCATCCAGGCGGCAATCGGCAGGCCAATCAAAATAAACCCACCTTCGAATCCCAGTGCATGGAGCACGCGCACGCCCGGCCCGCGTTTCTGTCCTGGCGCATAGAGCCTGTCAAAGCCGCTGTTGTAGATCATATTCCATAGCATCGCGACCGTTGAGAGCATAATCGCCAGCGATCCCATCTGAAAAAGCGGTTTGTCCATTGCCCATGCCGCCAGCGGCGAAACGATCAGAATCGCCAGCGTTTCAAAGCAGGCAGCGTGAAGAATACGTTCTTTAAGTGAGCGGGTACGCATTGTTTGTTCTCCTTCAATTATGCGGCGCATTTTCCCATGGCAGAATGCTAAGATAAAATGAAGACCTATCGAAAAAAGCGATGGAAAAATGCGATACTCCCCGGAATCCCTTGAGGCATTTATGCAGACCGTGGCGAGCGGTTCCTTCTCAGCGGCCGCGCGTGCGCTGGGAAAAAGTCAGTCCACCATCAGCGCAGCGGTAGCGAGTTTAGAAGACGATTTCGGCTTTGCGTTGTTTAGCCGGACGGGGCGTCAGCCGACTCTCACCGAGCAGGGACGTCGCGTTGTGCCACAGGTTCAGCAGATTCTGTCAGCCAGCGAGCGGCTGGATGCGCTGGCGATGCGTCTGTCGCAGGGCGTTGAACCCCGGCTCAGTATTGCCATGTCCGATTTCTGGCAAACCGATCATCATGAACAGCTGCTCAGGCAATTTGATGCCCGTTATCCGGAGATCGAACTGGAAGTCATGATTGCTGAAGATGGCGATGTTCTGGATCTGTTGCAGGCCGGGCGGGTACATCTGGGCATAGTGCGGGCGCAGCCAAATCTGCCAGGGGATATTGCGGTGGCAAGACTGCAGGTTGAAGCGCAGATGGCGGTGTTTTTACACCGGGATCACCCGCTGGCACAGCTTAAAACCCTGAGCGAAAGCGAACTGGAAGGGGTGCGTCACCTGCGATTAAATACCTGGGTTGAGGCCCCTGAACCCGCGCCCACGGGGCGCATCTGGTCGGCACCCACCTATTTGCTGCTGCTGGAGATGGCAGAACAGGGATTTGGCTGGACGATTCTGCCACGCTGGCTGGTGAAGCAGTTTGGGCATGGCGTGCTGAAAGAGCTGTCGATGCCGGGCTGGCCACAGCACATCGCTGTTGAGGTGGTCTGGTCACGACGCACACCGCCCGGCCCGGCGGGACGCTGGATGATCGATCAGCTTTGCGCTCAGCCACGGGTTTAGTCGTGGCGAGCGATATCCGCAAACGGCGCGTCCAGCAGCCGTGAAAGATCCTGCGGGGCCAGTTCGATATCCAGGCCACGCTTGCCCCCTGAGATAAACATGGCGCTAAACGCGCTGGCAGAGTGATCGATCACCGTGGGCAGCCGTTTTTTCTGTCCCAGCGGACTGATGCCCCCCACCAGATAGCCGGTAACCCGCTGCGCCAGCTGGGGATCGGCCATATCCGCTTTTTTCGCGCCCAGTGCTTTTGCCACCTTTTTAAGATCGAGCTGCGTCGATACCGGCGTAATCGCTACCGCCAGCTGTTTTGCCTCGCCATTCAGCGCCACCAGTAGCGTTTTATAGACCTGGCGTGCATCAAGATTAAGCTTACGGACCGCTTCGTCACCAAAATGCGTTTCGTTACTGTCATGCTCATAAGGATGAAGAGTAAAGCTGACCTTTTGTTTTTCCAGCAATTTTACGGCGGGCGTCATACAGGTTCCTTACTAAGAAAAATCTTATTGCGCAGAATTATGGAAAAAGGTGGCGAAATTTTGCTCTTTGCGTAAAATTGGCCGCGCGCCAGCAATCTGATTGCTGAGCGATAACCAAAATCATAAACAAATTCCTCTTTGACGGGCCGATAATATTATCGGCTCTCTTTTTTTCAGGGCTTCTTCAGCATTTCGGGCAGATTATCTTCGCCGTAAAGATGCAAAGCACCCACCGCGACCACATAGTTGCCCGCCGCTAAACCCTGCAGCCTGTCACACCACTGCGCATTACGCTGACCGATCAACGTATCATTGAGTGCCTGACTGAAGGTGGCGGGCAGGGTGATTTCCGGCTGCCGTGGCGGCGTATCAAGCCACCAGCTCACCATCAATTGCAGCAGTCGAGCATTCGTGTGCCAGTGCAGCAGCGTATCCTGTAACAGCGCCATGCCATCATCCGGCAACGCGGTAAGCAGGGCGATCTGCGCATCTGCGCCTTCCAGCTCAATCACCGGTTTGTTCAGATCTTTCGCTGCCTGTAACAGCTGATAATCAATACCGTAGTCAGGTCGTAATCCCAGCCTTTGTGCCTGCTGTGCCTGTAACATCAGCGCCACCTGCCAGGCAGGCAGATTATCCAGCAGGCTTAGCGTGAGACTCATCTCCTGACACAGTGCAGTGAGCGTCTGCATTGCGCTGCTCTCCAGACGCGCAGAGAGCGCAGGACGATCGCCGTGATGATCAAAGGGTGAGCCGCCCTGCGTAATATCCGCTTCCACTATCAGCGCATCAGCCTGCTGCAACTGACGCAGCAGGCGGGCGGGCAACGGCTGCATGTCGCGCGTGCCCATGTGGATGCTGCCCACCAGATGCAGCTGCCGATCGCCCAGCCGGACATCTATCGCAGGCCAGCGGTAACTGGCGGGAAAAAGTTGGCTTATAAAGCCGCGCAGTGAGCGCCAGATGTTGCCTGTCATTCCCGGTCCTTTGCGATTCAAAACGCCATGCTAGCGACTTCAGCGAGGGAAAAACAGCGCTGAAAAGGCGATTACTGGCGCGGCGGACGGTAACGCAGCAGGCGGTTAGCATTGCTGACCACGGTTATGGAGGAGAGCGCCATCGCTGCACCCGCCACAATCGGGCTGAGCAGGGTGCCGGTCAGCGGATAGAGCACGCCTGCGGCCACCGGAATGCCAATGCTGTTATAAATAAATGCGCCAAACAGGTTCTGCCGGATATTGCGTAGCGTCGCGGAAGAGAGCGCTAATGCATCTGCCACACTGTTGAGATCGGCACGCATCAGGGTGATACCCGCCGTTTCCACGGCCACATCGCTGCCGCCACCCATGGCAATGCCCACATCGGCCTGCGCCAGTGCAGGCGCGTCATTAATGCCATCACCGATCATCGCGACGCGACGACCCTGCTGCTGTAGCTGTTCGATGGCGGCCGCTTTGCCTTCCGGCAGCACGCCAGCAATCACCTCGTCAATGCCCGCTTCGGCAGCAATGGCGCGTGCGGTCGTTTCGTGATCGCCGGTCAGCATAATCAGGCGATAACCCTGCTGATGCAGTCGCGTAAGGGCCGCGCTGCTTTCCGGGCGAAGCTGATCGCGCATCGCAATCAGGCCGGTCAGCTGACCCTGTTCTGCCAGTAACACCGGCGTGGCTCCCTGTTGCGTCAGGCGCGCTATCTCTGCTTCCGCCGCCCGGCAATCGACGCCGTTATCCTGCAACAGCGCGACGTTACCCAGCAGCAGCGTTCTGCCATCCAGACTACCGCTGACCCCTTTGCCACGTATTGTACGAAATTGCGCTAACAGAGGCGGCTGCGTCAGTTTCGCTTCGGCTACAATCGCTTTTGCCAGCGGATGACCCGAGGCGAACTCCAGCGCAGCGGCGGTCGCTAGCACGGACTCCCGGCTGCCATCACCCCAGACCCTGACCTCACTGACCTGCGGCTTACCGGCTGTCAGGGTGCCGGTTTTATCAAACACCAGGGTGTCGGTCTGGCTGGCGCGTTGCAGCGCATCGGCATCGCGCACCAGCACGCCCAGCTCGGCAGCGCGGCCCACACCGGCAATAATCGACATCGGCGTTGCCAGTCCCAGCGCACAAGGGCAAGCGATAATCAGTACGGTTGTCGCGATCACCAGCATATAGGCAATCTGGGGCTGCGGCCCGAACAGATACCACACCGCGCCGCTCAGCAGCGCAATCAGCACCACGACAGGGACAAACACGGCGGAGATGCGATCGGCCAGACGGCCCACATCCGGTTTGCTGCTCTGGGCCTGGCGCACCAGCCGGATAATGCGCGACAGGGTGGTGTGGTTACCGGTCGCCCGGGCGATAAATTCTACCGAGCCGTCCTGCACCAGGGTTCCGGCAAAGATCGCCGCACCCGGACGTTTGCTTTGCGGCACCGCTTCGCCGGTCAGCATCGCTTCATCAAACCAGGCTTCACCCGTGGCGATTTCGCCATCGACCGGTACCCGATCGCCGGTCACCAGGCGCAGCGTCATGCCGGGCTGGACTTCGCTGACCGGGATCAGCCTGTCACCCTGTTGATCGACGAGCCGTGCCTGAGCCGGGGTCAGATCAAGCAGTCGTTCCAGCGCCTTCGACGATCGCTGACGCGCCCGCTGCTCCAGAGCATGTCCCAGATTAATCAGCCCCAGGATCATGACGCTGGCTTCGAAATAGAGATGGCGCGCCTGCGGCGGGAAAAAGTCAGGCCACAGCACCACGCTAAAAGAGTAGATCCAGGCAGCACCGGTACCGAGTGCGACCAGCGTATCCATGGTGGCGCTACCGTTGCGTAAACTGCGCCAGGCACTGCGATAAAAATGGCTGCCGGTCACGACCATGATCAGCAGGGTCAGGATGCCCAGCGTCAGCCAGACGCCGTGGTTATGGTCGGTGAGCATCATGTTGTCGCCCGCCATGCCCCAGATCATGAGTGGCACGCCAAAGACTAATGCGACAGCCGCCTGCCAGCTGAAACGACGCATCGCACGACGGGCGCTGCTCTGCTGCTTCTCCCGGCGTTCCTGCTCGTCATCTGCCACCTGCGCGCCGTAACCTGCGGCATCAACAGCCGCCACCAGCCGCTGTGGGTCAGCATCGCCCAGCACCAGCGCACTGCGCTCGCCGAGATTGACCCGCGCCTGGCTGACGCCTTCGACCTGTTGCAGTGCTTTTTCTACCCGGCTCACGCAGCTGGCGCAGGTCATGCCCTCAATCAGCAGCACGTGGCTGGGCAAGGTTTTTTCTGCCGGATAAGAAGCAGTCTCCGTTGTCAGCGCCTCCGGCGGCGGCTCAGATGCTGTCAACGGTTCAGACTTTGGGGAAGCGTCCGCCGTTTTCAGCGTCGCGTGATAGCCCGCCTGCTCTACAGTGGCGATCAGTGCGTCTGCATCCGCATGCCCGAAGACCTGTGCTTCCTGCTGGGTAACTTCGGCCTGGTCAACATCGTCGCGCTGTTCCAGTGCCTCTTTGACGCGTTTAACACAGTGGCCGCAGGACAAGCCGTCCAGTGCCAGAGAAATAGTGTGTGACATAATCAACTCCTTCTGTGATCCCATTTGACCGATTGGTCAGTTTCGACTCATGCTTAAGCATAAACCTTCCATCAAGGGGAAGGTCAAGGGGATGAAAATGAACATCAGCGATGTGGCAAAAAAGACCGGACTGACCAGCAAGGCGATTCGTTTTTACGAAGAGAAAGGGGTGGTGACACCGCCGTTGCGCAGTGAAAATGGTTACCGCCATTACGACGGTCACCATCTGGATGAACTGAACCTGTTACGTCAGGCGCGACAGGTGGGCTTCACGCTGGATGAGTGTCGCGAACTGGTGGCGCTGTTTAATAACCCGTCGCGCCACAGTGCCGATGTGAAAGCCCGTACCCTGCAAAAAGCGGATGAAATTGCGGCGCACATTGAAGAGCTGCATGCCATGCGCAATCGCCTGCTGGCGCTGGCAGACGCCTGTCCGGGCGATGAGGGCGCAGAATGCCCGATCATCAATAACCTGGCCGGGTGTTGCGGTCAGCGTGGCTGAATCCGCAGCGTGATCCCCTCAATGCCAGCCACGACCACCGGTGTGCCCGCAGGCAGATCCTGCTCCGCCTCAACCCGCCAGCTGCTGTCCCCGATGCGCACGTGTCCGGTGCGGTTATGCAGCGCGGTATCCAGCGTCAGGTGTAACCCGATCATCTGACTGCCGCGCTGGTTCAGGGCATTGGGACGCTGACGCGTTTCACGGTGGCGCATCCAGCGGTACCACAGGAAAACGCAGACCAGCGTCAGCACGGCAAACAGGGAACCCTGCGTCGTCCAGCTCACCGGCACCAGCCACTCACAGATACCAACGATAACCGCCGCCAGTCCGCTCCACAGCAGATAACCGCTGGTGCCCAGCATCTCCGCTGCCAGCAGTAATCCACCCAGCGTCAGCCAGAACCAGTGCGGATGAGCGATAATGTCGACCAGCATCAGCGTTTCGACTCGGAGCGTGATTCCTTCAGTAGCTCACCGATACCCGCAATCGAACCCAGCAGGCTGCTCGCCTCCAGCGGCATCATCACGACTTTGCTGTTGTTGCCTTCGCCGATTTTTTGCAGCGCATCGGTGTACTTCTGCGCCACAAAGTAGTTGATGGCCTGAATATCACCTGCGGCGATCGCTTCCGAGACCATTTTCGTGGCGTTAGCTTCCGCTTCCGCCTGACGTTCACGCGCTTCTGCCTGCAGGAACGCCGATGTACGTTCACCTTCTGCTTTAAGAATTTGCGACTGCTTCTCTCCTTCAGCCCGCAGGATCGCCGCCTGTCTTACCCCTTCGGCTGTCAGAATATCGGCACGCTTGGTGCGCTCCGCTTTCATCTGGGCATTCATCGCACCAACCAGCTCCTGCGGCGGACGCACGTCGCGAATCTCAATACGGGTGATCTTGACGCCCCACGGATTGGTCGCTTCATCCACGATGTGCAGCAGCCGGGTGTTAATGCTGTCGCGTTGTGACAGCATTTCGTCCAGCTCCATGCTGCCAAGCACGGTACGCATGTTGGTCATGGTGAGGTTCAGAATGGCCTGCTCAAGATTGCTGACTTCATAGGCGGCACGCGCCGGGTCAACGACCTGAATAAAGCAGACTGCATCGATGGTGACGTTGGCATTGTCTTTGGAGATGATCTCCTGCGAGGGGATATCCAGTACCTGTTCCATCATGTTGATCTTACGACCGACACGATCCATGAACGGTACGACCAGGCTTAAGCCCGGCTGCAGGGTGCGGGTATAGCGGCCAAAGCGCTCAACCGTCCATTGAAAACCTTGTGGCACGATCTTGACGGTCGCCCAGACCGCCGCCAGTGCCAGAATAATCAGGGCAGGAATAACAGTTATCATACAACCTCCACATTGTCAGATTAACGGGCCGAGTCGCTTCGGCCCGTGGTGCTGCTGGTCAGTACAGCAGGGAATAGAGCTGGCGACGATAACGCGCAGCCAGTGCATCGCCGGTACCCAGTGCAGCAAGAATCTCCTGCAGCATTTTACGTGCCTGGCCATCAGCGGCGTTAAGGTCGGATTTCAGGAAGCTGAACAGCAGTTCCAGTGCTTCTTCATTACGGCCCACCTGATGCAGCTGTAACGAGAGTTTAGCAGCCAGCCCGGCGTTAGTCGGGTCAGCCTCCAGCTCGGCCTGAAGCTGCTGAATTTCCGGCGTGTCGGCGGCCTGTTTCAGCAGATCGATCTGCGCCATCAGGCTCTGATAGCGGGTATCCTGATCCTGCAATGGCACCACTTTCAGAACGGCTTCTGCTTCATCGCTGCGGTTCAGCGTGATCAGCACGTCAGCCAGCAGGAAACCGATCTCACTTGACTGGTTGCTCAGCTGCCACGCCTCTTTTAACAGTGGCAGCGCCTCCAGCGGTTTACCTTCCTGCATCAGCACCATCGCCTGCTGTGCTTTAAGCTCCTCTTCACGCGGCAGCACTTTTTCCAGCAGCGCGCGGATCGCGTCTTCTGGCTGCGGCCCCTGGAAGCCGTCAACCGGCTGACCATCCTGGAACAGATAAACGGTCGGGATTGAACGCAGACCAAACTGCGACGCCACCCTTTGCTCTTTATCACAGTCCAGTTTTGCGAGAATAAACTGACCCGCGTACTCCTGTGCCAGGCGCTCCAGCACAGGTGTCAGTTCCAGACAGTGCTGGCTGCGCTCAGACCAGAAGTAGAACAGCACCGGCAGCTGCATCGACTGCTCAAGGGTCTGCTGCAGGTTAGATTCGTTGATGTCGATGATCGAAGCATGTGGTGACATGGATAAGTCTCTTTGCAAAAAGTGTTCTAAGAATATGGGGCCAACGGGCCCGGCTTCAAGCGCTATTGCGCCTGGCTGATTAATGGCTGCGCAAAATGCGATCCAGCATCCAGCCAGGCAGTAACCGTTTCAGCAGGCTCATTACGTGTGCGACCAGCGTCACCGGATAGCGTAAACGTGGATGTTTATGCTCGAGTGCATGACGAAGTTTAGGCAGAATGGCTTCCGGTGGCAGGGTAAAGCGGGCCGCTATGCCGGGATTACGCACCGGGTTATGCTGTTCGCCCTGCGTCACATTGTCGGTAAAGCGGGTCTCAATCGGACCGGGTTCAATCAGACTGACGCGGATGCCGCTGCTGCGCACTTCAAGCCGCAGCGCATCGCTCCATGCTTCCAGCGCATATTTACTGGCGGCATAGGCACCCCGGCCAGGCGTGGAGATCAGTCCCAGCACCGAACTGGTGTTAATAATGCGGCCATCGCCGCTGGCCTGCAGCGCAGGTAACAGCCGCAGCGTCAGCTGATGTACACCAAAAAAGTTGCTGGAAAACTGATGTTCAAGCTGCTGACGGGTAAGGGTTCGCAGCGGGCCATAGAGGCCAAATCCTGCATTGTTAAATAGCGCGGCCAGACGGTTATCACAGAGTGCGAGCACCGCGTCCGCAGCCTGATCCACGCTCTGCGGATCGTCAAGATCCAGCTGTAAGCCGGTAAAACCCAGCGTGTTCATGCGGGCGACGTCGTCGGCTTTGCGGCAGGCGGCGATCACCCGGTAACCCCGCACCAGCAAATCGTGCGCGGCAACCAGGCCAATACCGCTGGAACAGCCTGTAATCAGAATCGTTTTTTGCATTTCTTTACCCTTTTTGCGCATCCAGGCGCGCTACGGCTGCTTAACTAAGGGGGCCAGTTCTTTCGCCATTAATCCGGCGATAAACGGCTGAGCATCAGGATTAGGATGAATGCCATCCTGCTGCATCCACTCGGGTTTCAGGTAAACCTGCTCCATGAAAAAGGGCACCAGCGGTATGTCATGCTGCTGGGCGAGTCCGGGATAGATGCCGCTGAACGCCTCCGTGTAGCGGCGGCCATAGTTAGCTGGCAGGCGGATCTGCATCAGCAGTGGCTTCGCATTGGCGGCTTTAACATCGTTGATGACTTTACTCAGATTCTGCGCGATAGCGTCGGGCGGGAAACCGCGCAGGCCATCATTACCGCCCAGTTCGATTAACACCCATTGGGGCTGATGCTGTTTTAATAGTGCAGGCAGGCGCGCCAGCCCCTGTGCGGCTGTATCGCCGCTGATGCTGGCGTTGACGATTTTAGGTTTCTGCTGCCATTGCTTATTAAGCAGGCTGGGCCAGGCTTCGGTGGCCGACATGCGATAGCCCGCACTCAGGCTGTCGCCCAGCACCATCAGGGTATCTGCAGCAGCAAGACGCGACACCATCAGAAGAATCAATAACAGGAAGGGATAATGCCAGCGGAAAACATTGTTGAAGTTCATCATCTTACTAAGTCCGTCGGTCAGGGAGAGCATCAGTTAACCATCCTTACCGGAGTTGAGTTGGTTGTCAAACCAGCCGAGACCATTGCGTTAATTGGCGAGTCCGGTTCCGGTAAGTCAACCCTGCTGGGCATTCTGGCCGGGCTGGACGATGGCAGCAGCGGTGAAGTTCATCTGCTGGGCCAGCCACTGCACCAGATGAACGAAGAGCAGCGTGCGGCCCTGCGTGCCCGTCAGGTCGGCTTTGTCTTTCAGTCATTCATGCTGGTGCCGACCCTGAATGCGCAGGAGAACGTGCAACTGCCGTCACTGTTGCGCGGCGACAGCGACCGCCAGAGCCGCGAACAGGCACGTGAACTGCTGACGCTGCTTGGCTTGGGTGAACGTCTGCATCATCTGCCGGCCCAGCTGTCGGGTGGTGAGCAGCAGCGGGTCGCGCTGGCCCGCGCCTTCAGTGGCCGTCCGGGTCTGCTGTTTGCCGATGAGCCCACCGGAAACCTCGATCGTAAAACCGGCGATCGCATCGCCGATCTGCTGTTTTCCCTTAACCGCGACTTCGCCACCACGCTGATTCTGGTGACGCATGACGAGCAACTGGCGGCACGCTGTGACCGTCGTCTGCGGCTGCGCGACGGTAAATTGTGGGAGGAGCAATGATCTGGCGCTGGTTCTGGCGCGAGTGGCGCTCGCCCTCGCTGTTGATTGTCTGGCTGGCTCTGACGCTGGCGGTGGCCTGCGTGCTGGCGCTGGGGTCGATCAGCGATCGCATGGAAAAAGGGCTGAATCAGCAGAGCCGTGACTTTATGGCCGGTGACCGCACGCTGCGTAGCAGTGGTGCTGCACCAGAAGCCTGGATAGAAAAGGCGAAGGAAACCGGCCTGACGGTCAGTCGTCAGCTGACCTTTATGACCATGACCTTTGCCGATCAGTCACCTCAGCTCGCCGCCGTTAAAGCGGTGGATGACCGCTACCCGATGTTTGGCACGCTGCAGACGCAGCCGCCGGGGCTGAGACCCCAGGCAGGCACCGCGCTGGCGGCACCGCGCCTGATGGCACTGCTGAATCTGAACGTTGGCGACATGCTGGAAGTGGGTGATACCCGGTTGCGCATCAGCGGTGAAGTGATCCAGGAGCCGGACGGCGGCTTCAACCCGTTTGAAATGGCGCCACGTCTGCTGATTAATCTGGCGGATGCCGCCAGAACCGGTGCGATTCAGCCTGGCAGCCGCATCACCTGGCGCTATAAATTCTCTGGTGATCCCGCGCAGCTGGCCAGCTATGACCGCTGGATTCAGCCCCAGCTGAAGGCAGACCAGCGCTGGATCAGCGTGGAGAACTCGGAAGATGCGCTGGGACGTTCGATGCAGCGCGCACAGCAGTTTTTGCTGCTCTCAGCCTTGCTGACGCTGATGCTGGCAATTGCCGCTGTGGCCGTCGCCATGAGCCACTATTGCCGCAGCCGCTACGATCTGGTGGCGGTCCTGAAAACGCTGGGCGCGACGCAGGGCGCGTTGCAGCGGTTGATCATCGGTCAGTGGCTGGCGGTACTGCTGCTGGCGGCGATTGCTGGTGGGCTGGTCGGGCAGGGCGTTGAAGCGATCCTGATGGCGATGCTGAAACCGGTTCTCCCTGCCAGCTTACCGGCGGCGAGTCTCTGGCCCTGGATCTGGGCGGTGGGATCACTGTTTGTGATTTCGCTGCTGGTGGGGCTGCGTCCCTATCGTCTGCTGCTGGCGACGCAGCCGCTGCGGGTACTGCGGCGTGATGCGGTGGCCAATCTCTGGCCGCTGAAGTTTTACATTCCGGTGATGAGCGCGGTTGTCGTGACGCTGTTAGCGCTGCTGGTCGGTGGCAGTAAAATGCTCTGGGCGTTACTGGCGGGCGTGGTGGTGCTGGCAGGATTGCTGGCGTTACTCGGCTGGGGAACCCTGCTGCTGCTGCGTCGGATGGTGGTGCGGAATCTGGCGTTACGGCTGGCGATCAACCGGCTGCTGCGCCAGCCCGGCATGACGCTGAGCCAGCTCGCCGCGTTTTCGCTGTCGTTTATGCTGCTGGCGTTGCTGCTGGTCATGCGTGGCGATCTGCTGGATCGCTGGCAGCAGCAGTTACCGGCAGACAGCCCGAACTTCTTCCTGCTGAACATGACGGCGGATCAGGTGCCGCAGGTGCGTGATTTCCTGCAAACGCACCAGATCAAACCTGAAACCTTTTATCCGATTGCGCGGGTGCGGCTGAGCGAACTCAACGGTAAACCGGCCGATCCGAAACAGGATAATGCCCTGAACCGCGAGCTTAACCTGACGGCACTGGCCGATCGCCCGGATCATAATCCGCTGGTGGCAGGCAGCTGGCCGCCAGGGGCAGGGGAAGTGTCGATGGAAGTGGAACTGGCGGATCGGCTGGGACTGAAGCTCGGCGATACCCTGACGTTCGATGGCGATACGCAGACTTTCAGCGCCCGCATCACCAGCCTGCGTAAAGTGGACTGGGAAAGCCTGAAGCCAAACTTCTTCTTCATCTTCCCGCCGGGAGCGCTCGACAGCCAGCCGCAGACCTGGCTCACCAGCTTCCGCATGCAGGCTGATCCTGCTCTGCTGGCCCAGCTGAACCGCGCTTTTCCGGCACTGAGTCTGCTGGATATTGGCAGCATCATGCGGCAGATCGGGCAGGTGCTGACGCAGGTCAGTCAGGCGCTGGAAATCATGGTGGTGCTGGTCACTGCCTGCGGCGTGTTGCTGCTGCTGGCGCAGATTCAGGTCGGGATGCGGCAGCGTCGGCAGGAGCTGGTGGTCTATCGCACGCTGGGTGCCGGTAAACGACTGCTGCGCACGACGCTGTGGTGCGAATTTGCCCTGCTCGGCGTGGTTTCTGGCGTGGCGGCGGCAGTGGGGGCTGAAGCGGCGCTGTGGGGATTACAGACCAGGATTTTCGACTTCCCGTGGCAGCCTGACTGGACGCTATGGCTGGCGCTGCCGTTGTGTGGTGCGCTGCTGTTATCGCTGTGCGGCGGCTGGCTGGGAATACGATTACTGAAAGGGAAGGCACTGTTCAGGAAGTTTGATGCGGCGTGAGTGTTAACCGGGTTTCGCTCTCATCCAGCTGTAAAAACATTATCCGCTCGCCCTCCAGAACGCACCCGGAACCAGCAAGCGGGTAACGAAAAGTAAAGCGTCACGCGCCAGGGATGGCGCGTGACGAGCTTAAGGAATGCCGTTTTGCGATCGTTTCCCGTTACCGCTCTCTGCCTTTGACTTAGCCACTGCTCAATCGTTCTGAGCGGCCTGATAAAGCCATCAGAGGGGGATTAGAGTGTTTCAACCGCCCAGGCGATGCCGCTGGCGTACTCTTCCGGTAGCTGAGGTACCAGCGCATTCAGCGCTGCCTTAAGCCGCGCTGTGTCGCTGTCGGTCAGATTCAGATGGCCGACTTTACGCCCCTGACGCACCTCTTTGTCATACCAGTGCAGATGCACCAGCGGCTGCTGCAGCCAGTCAGGGTTCACCGCCGTACCGATCAGATTGACCATCACCGAGGGCGCAAATACCACCGGCTGCGGCAATGCCAGGCCAAGAACGGCACGCAGATGCAGTTCAAACTGGCTGATGGATGCACCGTTCTGCGTCCAGTGACCACTGTTGTGCACACGCGGGGCCAGTTCATTGATCAGTAAGCCAGCTGGCGTCACAAAGCACTCCATCGCCATCACGCCCGTGTAATTCAGCGCCTGCATGATAGCACTCAGCATCGCTTCGGCCTGCTGCTGCTGAGCCTGATCCGCCTGCGGCAGCGCGACGCTGGTTCGCAGAATGCCGTCCTGATGCAGGTTATGCGTCAGCGGGTAGAACACGACGGTGCCATCGTGACCGCGTGCGCCCACCAGTGACACTTCCCCGGAAAAGTTGATGCCCTGCTCAACGATACATTCGCCGTAGCACGCATCCGGCAGTTGGTGAGTTTCATCAGCACGCAGACGCCACTGACCCCGCCCGTCGTACCCGCCGGTGCGGCTTTTCACAATTGCCAGCTCGCCCAGGGCATCAAACACCACTGGCCATTCACTTTTGTCCGCCAGCAACTGCCAGGGCGCGGTGGCCAGTCCCAGTTCATCCAGCAGCTGTTTCTGCGTCAGGCGATCGGCCAGACGCGGAAAAATTTCACGGTTAACGAAGGCCGAATGGCTCGCCAGCTCCCGCGTCAGCGCGGTTTCCGGCCAGCGTTCAATCTCGGCTGTGATCACGCTGTCGGCGATCGGCAGTGCGGCAGGATCGGCATCCAGTCCCACCGGATAAACGGCAATACCCAGCGGCTCGCCCGCCTGACGCAGCATACGGCCTAACTGGCCGTTGCCCAGTACGCAAACCGGCTTCATGCGTCCACCCGCGGATCGGGATGGTTCAGCACCTCATCAGTCTGGCTCTGACGCCAGATATTCAGGCGTGAAGCCAGCGCGCTGTCGTGCAGCGCCAGGATCTGCGCCGCCAGCAGTGCGGCATTGGCGGCACCTGCTTTGCCAATCGCCAGCGTACCGACCGGAATACCGCGCGGCATCTGCACAATTGAATAAAGGCTATCCACGCCGCTCAGCGCCGCGCTCTGCACCGGCACACCCAGCACCGGTACCAGGGTTTTAGCCGCCAGCATACCCGGCAGATGTGCTGCGCCACCTGCGCCAGCAATAATCACCTGGAAACCGTTGTCCGCTGCCGTTTCGGCGAAGCTGAACAGTTTATCCGGGGTGCGGTGCGCCGAGACCACTTCAACATGAAAAGGGACGTCCAGGCTGGTGAGGATTTCAGCGGCGAACTGCATGGTGGCCCAGTCACTTCTGGAACCCATAACGAGGGCGATGCGGGCCGGGGCGTTGGATGACATGCGGTCAACTCCTGTGAATGAACAAACAGACCTGGCCGGGCGGACAGGTTTTGAAGGGCACCGAGAATAGCATGACCAGCACGGAAGGAAAACGGTTGCGTCGGACTGATGCCGTGGATTTAACCGACGATCAGAAGTCGAAATCGATGAGCTGAATACCGCTGGCGTCGAGCTGGATCATGGAACCACGGCTGTGCCAGGCACCCAGCACCGCACGCTGTGCTGTTTCGCCCTGCAGGTTCAGCGTATGGATCGCCGGACGGTGGGTGTGGCCGTGTATCAGCAAAGGCACCTGCTGGCGCTGCATGGTGGCGATGACCGCATCCTGATTCACATCCATGATGGTCTGTGACTTGTGCTGGTTGGCCTGTTTGCTGTCGGCGCGCATCCGGGCGGCAATGCGTTTACGTAGCCGTAACGGCAGCGTCAGGAAGAGCCGCTGAATCCAGGGCGTGTGCACTTTAGCCCGAAAGCGCAGATACCCCGCGTCATCCGTACAGAGCGTATCGCCGTGCATGATCAGCAGTCGATGGCCGTACAGCGTCAGTACCTGCTCTTCCGGCAGCAGCGTCATGCCGCTGGCGTGCGCAAAGCGTCGGCCAATCAGGAAGTCACGATTGCCATGAATGAAGCTGACAGGAACCGGAAGGGCGCGCAGGGCGCAGGCAACCTGCTGATGCAGGGGATTCGGGTCGTCGTCACCAATCCAGGCTTCAAACAGATCGCCAAGAATATAGAGCGCGTCGCAGTGGGGCGCTTCGCGCTGTAAAAAATGCAGAAAACCGGCAGTAATTGCCGGTTCTTCCTGACACAGATGAAGATCTGCGATAAACAGCGTGCGGGACATTACTCGCTGACGGTCACTTTCTGGATAACAACGTCATCTTTTGGCACATCCTGGTGCATGCCACTGCGGCCGGTAGAGACGGCTTTGATCTTCTCGACCACGTCCATACCTTCAACGACTTCAGCGAATACGCAGTAGCCCCAGCCCTGAACGCTTTCGTCACGGAAGTTCAGGAAGTCGTTATCTGCCACGTTGATGAAAAACTGTGCGGTCGCAGAGTGCGGCGCAGACGTACGTGCCATTGCCAGCGTACCTTTGGTGTTTTTCAGACCGTTGCTGGCTTCGTTCTTGATTTCATCTTTGGTTGCTTTCTGCTTCATGCCCGGCTCGAAGCCGCCGCCCTGAATCATAAAGCCGTTGATTACACGGTGGAAAATGGTGTTGTCGTAAAAACCTTCACGGCAGTAATCCAGGAAGTTCTGTACGGTTGCTGGCGCTTTATCATCGAAAGTTTTGATTACGATATCGCCATGGTTCGTCTGGAAAGTTACCATTTTTGTTGTCCTGTAAAGGTTGTGATCAGTTGCCGGGATCGCGCTGTTGACTGGCGTACCCCTTTTAGTCGACCGTTCTTATATCATAATTTCCAATGACGCGTCAGCAGCACGGCGCAGTTGGCTTGCTTTGCGTCGCGCGAGCGATAAAAATACGGCACAATGTCTGGATACTTAAAAGTGTCAACCACACGCGAAAACGGAACCGTTCAATGCTTAAGATTTATAACACCCTGAGTCGACAGAAAGAGGAATTCAAACCCATTCATGCCGGTAAAATCGGGATGTATGTTTGCGGCATCACGGTGTATGACCTCTGTCACATTGGTCATGGGCGGACGTTCGTCGCGTTTGACGTGGTGGCGCGCTACCTGCGCTACCTCGGTTATCAGCTTAATTATGTACGCAACATCACCGACATTGATGACAAAATCATCAAACGCGCCAACGAAAACGGCGAGAGCATTGAAACCCTGACCAACCGCATGATCGGCGAGATGCACAATGACTTCGCCGCGCTGGGGATCCTGCCGCCCGATGAGGAGCCGCGCGCCACGCGTCACATCGCGGAGATCATTGAGCTGGTGGAGAAGCTGATCGCCCGCAATCACGCCTATGTGGCGGACAATGGCGACGTGATGTTTGATGTCCTCAGCGACACCGATTACGGCGCGCTGTCGCGTCAGGACCTGGAGCAGTTGCAGGCAGGGGCACGGGTTGAAGTGGCGGACGTGAAACGTAATCCAATGGACTTTGTGCTGTGGAAAATGTCCAAGGCGGATGAACCTGCCTGGCCATCACCGTGGGGCAACGGCCGTCCAGGCTGGCACATTGAGTGCTCGGCGATGAACTGCAAACAGCTGGGCACCCATTTCGATATTCACGGTGGCGGTTCAGACCTGATGTTCCCGCACCATGAAAACGAAATCGCCCAGTCGAGCTGCGCCCATGACGGTCCTTATGTTAACTACTGGATGCACTCCGGCATGGTGATGGTTGACCGCGAGAAGATGTCCAAATCGCTCGGTAACTTCTTCACGGTGCGTGACGTGCTGCAGCATTATGATGCGGAGACGGTGCGTTACTTCCTGATGTCCGGTCACTATCGCAGCCAGCTTAACTACGGCGAAGATAACCTGAACCAGGCGCGTGCGGCGCTGGAGCGCCTCTACACCGCGCTGCGTCACACCGACAGCAGCGTTAAAGCCGACGGCGGCGAAGCGTTTGAAGCGCGTTTCCGTAGCGCGATGGATGATGATTTCAACACCCCGGAAGCCTATTCAGTGCTGTTCGACATGGCGCGTGAAGTGAACCGCCTGAAAAGCGAGGACGGCGCGTCAGCGCACGGTCTGGCGTCGAAGCTGCGCGAGATGGCCAACGTGCTGGGCATCCTGCAGCAGGATCCTGAGCTGTTCCTGCAAAGCGGCGCGCAGGTGAATGATGAAGAGGTTGCCGAAATTGAGCATTGGGTGAAAGCCCGTGCCGATGCGCGTGCCGCCAAAGCCTGGGCGGAAGCGGATATCGCACGCGACAAGCTTAACGCACTCGGCGTTATCGTCGAGGACGGGCCGCAGGGCTCCAGCTGGCGTCGAAAATAAACCGGAGAGGGCGAGCAATCGCCCTTTTTTATTATGGCGATTGAACAGATTCAGATCCGTGGCTTCCGCTCAATACGAAACCTGACGTTGTCCCTGCAGCAGCTGAATGTGGTGAGTGGTCCCAACGGCTGCGGTAAATCTAACCTCTATAAAGCAGTGCGGTTATTGCACGAGGCGGCCAGCGGTCGTCTCGCGCTGGCACTGGCTGAAGAAGGTGGCATTCAGAAAGCGATGTGGGCAGGTGGCTTACGCCGGGGCGATCGCCGACACGATCCTAAGCGGCTGACGCTGGCGGTGGTGATGGATGACATGGATTACCAGCTGGAAATCGGTTTTCCGGAGCCGCTGTCGACCAGTCTGTTCAATCTCGATCCCCTGGTGAAGCAGGAGCGGCTCTGGCTCAGCGGTCAGCGTCGTCGTCCTTCTGCCTGCATCATGCAGCGCGAAAACCAGACCGCCTTTCTGCACAACGTTGAGGGCGATCGCATTGCCTACCCGGCCGTGCTGCATCCTGAAGAGTCGCTGTTTGGTCAGTTTGGCGAGCCGCATCTCTATCCGGAGCTTTCTCAGCTGCGCGAACGGCTGAAGCAGTGGCGCTTTTATCATGAATTTGCCGTGTGGCCTGGCTCACCGATACGTGCGCCGCAGATTGGTGTGCGTGCGCCGGTGCTGAGCCATGATGGCAGCAATCTGGCGGCGGCCTGGGCGACCATCGTGGAGCGCGGTCATTCAGAGTTGTTATCAGAGGTGATGGCGCAGGCGTTTCCCGACAGCCAGTTTACTGTTGAGGTGCAGAACGGCCGCTTTCAGATGCTGATGTCCCGCCGCGGCATTCTGCGCCCGCTGGAGAGTGCGGAGTTTTCGGATGGCACGCTGCGATTTCTCTGTCTGGTGGTAGCGCTGCTCAGCCCGCGTCCACCCGCCTTTATGGCACTGAACGAGCCGGAAAACAGCCTGCATGACGATTTGTTGCCTGCACTGGCACGCTTGATTGCCGAAGCCAGCGAGTTCAGTCAGCTCTGGATCACCAGCCATTCCCCCCGTCTTGCAACGCTGATTGCGCAGCATACGGCGGTGAATCATATTGCACTGGAACAGCAGGAAGGGGAGACGCGGGTAGAGGGGGAAGAGGGGGCGTAACAGCGTCCCCGCAGGGACGCCCGGAAGTTACTCGACCACCGTAATACGAAAACCGGCAAATTCCACGGTCTGACCGGCAACGATTTTGCAGCGTTTGCGTGTCTCTACCGCGCCATCGACCTTCACTTCTCCCTCGGCAATCACGACTTTTGCCTGTGCGCCGCTCTGAACCCAGCCTTCCAGCTTCAGCAGGTCACACAGATCGACATGCGGGAATTTTCCCAGTGAAAAACTTGCCATTTAAACGTCCTCTTTATCGTGAAACTCTTCACACGCCTGCAGCGTGTTTTGAATCAGGGTGGCGACTGTCATTGGTCCGACACCGCCCGGCACCGGGGTGATCCAGGAGGCGCGTTCTGATGCGCTCTCAAAATCCACATCGCCCACCACTTTGCCGCTTTCCAGCCGGTTAATGCCGACGTCGATCACGATGGCACCCGGTTTGATCCAGTCACCCGGAATAAAGCCCGGTTTACCCACCGCAACGACCAGCAGATCGGCATGCTCAACGTGGTGGCGCAGATCTTTGGTAAAGCGATGAGTAACAGTCGTGGTGCAGCCCGCGAGCAGCAGCTCCATGCTCATCGGACGACCGACGATGTTAGACGCCCCGACCACCACGGCGTTCAGGCCATAGGTGTCAATGTTGTAGCGCTCCAGCAGCGTCACGATACCGCGCGGTGTGCACGGACGCAGAGTTGGCGCACGCTGACACAGGCGACCGACGTTATACGGGTGGAAGCCATCGACATCTTTATCAGGCGTGATGCGCTCAAGCACTTTCACATTATCGATGCCATCTGGCAGCGGCAGCTGTACCAGGATGCCATCAATGTCATTGTCCTGATTGAGCTTATCAATCAGCTCCAGCAGCTCAGCTTCGCCGGTCGTGGCGGGCAGATCGTAAGAGCGGGAGTGGAAACCAACCTCTTCACAGGCACGGCGTTTGCTGGCCACATAGATCTGCGATGCCGGGTTTTCACCTACCAGAACAACAGCCAGACCCGGCGCACGTTTTCCGGCGGCCAGACGCTGCTTCACTTTTTCCGCAACCTCAACGCGCACCTGCTGCGCAATCGTTTTACCGTCAATAATTTTTGCTGCCATCAGAGAGGAAATCCACTGTGTTATGTTGAATCGGGGAAGGGGGGTATTTTGTCAGAAGCGCGGCGCGCTGTCAGGTTTTGAATTGCTGACATTGTCTTATTCTTCATCAACCACGCCCGGCGGCGGGTCAAAAGCGTTGACTCAATCGGGTCTGCCCGTATAATCCGTGCCATCTCCATGCGCCCTTAGCTCAGTTGGATAGAGCACCGGCCTTCTAAGCCGTAGGTCACAGGTTCGAATCCTGTAGGGCGTACCAAATTCTCTTCTCCTGAAGTCCATAAATCCCCAGGCAGCAAGCACTTTCCTGTTAATCTCTTTATCCTGGCGTCTACTAACATATATTGAAATCTATATCTATGTGGGGGTGAATTTGGGGGTAGATCCCCGTTCAATGAAATGAGATACCCCCAAATTTAAACTAAATGCCCGTACAGTGGATACGTCAAAAGCCAGATAGAGCCTACAAGCTCTCTGACGGTGGCGATTCACTTGTTGCTGATAAGGCTGCATACCCCGAGCCAAAACTGCTCGTACACCGACAGCGCCCGGTCATCAGTCTTAATGACCCACAACACCATGTCCAACTCCGGTAGTGTACGCCGGTACAAGGTGCGCTATTCATGGTCTCGCTGTCCGTTTTCTCCCACGCCCGGCAAATCGACAATCAGCAGGTTTTGACGACCACTGCGCAGCCGGAAGCGCAGCACGTCACGAGTACAGGCGTTCATATCACTGACGGGAGAAACTTCTCCCCGGAAGCGGCCGTTGCAGAGGCTGTTTTTACCGCCCCCACTTTTGCCCATAATGCCGATCTCTGGCTCGTAGTGTGTGAGTCTGCGAAGACGTTCAGAATGTGGTTGCGGAAGGAGTGTGGAAGAGAAGCCAGTGGCTTCTCAATTGCTTGGAGGCATTCAGATTTTTTCATATAGAGATCTCAGCTTGAAAACAAAAATTCCCTCAATCCGGTAAGGAAGCGAGAGGATCCGCATAGAAAATATCTTTCTGAAATCATATTAAATATCAGGAAGTCACATAGCGTCACTAATAACGATTTCTTTTTTGGGAAAATATCCGTAGCCAGACACAGCAGCAAGAAGCACTTAATAAGTTACTTGAATTTACATTTTGTAACATTTGTCTGGGTTACTTCCGCTTTTCGCTGATATATTTTCCATCCGTTACTGAATAAACCACAACCAGAACAAGGATATGTTCATTTGCCCTCTTTCAGTGAAACCTCCGCTACAGATCCGATACGCTTAATTGATGTCCTGTTGATGGACACTTTTTTATTCGTCATGGACGTTCGCCACGACAAACAGCTGGTGCGCGATGAAGCATTTTTTTGTTGGGAGGGGGCGCTGGTTGAAGAGGCGAAGTCTCGCCTTGACAGCATGAAAGCAAGCGATGACTTTGTCAGCCATGAGCAATATGCGCAGTGCGGATTGCTTGACCATACGGTAATGAATACCGCGCCGGAGGCAGACGATCGTGTATGGCGAAGAGCACCGCTCGAAGGAGCTTTCCTGGGCACGTTAAGAGCCGGTGAAATCATTCCGGATAATTTACGTAAGCTGTTGCGTCAGGAGGCGCCGGACGGGCGTTTGTTGGTGCTGTACCAGCGTATTTATGCGTTTGGGTTTTGTCGCTTTCTTACCGGCTATGAAAATGAACACCGCCAGGCAATGGAATCCCTCGATGTACTGGTCCATGCCGCTGAACAGCCGCAGTCTGCTCCGCTGATTGTCGAATGCCTTCCGGGTGTGCGCCGTGGGCTGCTGCGCTCGCGCCTGTTTCATGTGATGGTGCTGACGGCTTTGGTTATAACCCTTTACTGTGGTCTTGATTACCTCCTGCATCATTGTCTGCTTGCCTCTCTGTCTGGCTGAGTGAACGATTTCACACAAGATCCGGCAGGCTGATGGTGTGGCGTACCGGGTTACAGAACATGACCTGATGCGCCTGGGTGCAGGGCGAGGGGCGATAGTGTGCCGTCTGTTCAGGTCTTCTGCTGATACAGGGACTTTCTGCCATGACCTCACTGCCGTACGTTCTCAATGCTGACACACTCGACCGCTATCACTTGCAGATTAAAGGCTGCGATATCCCGCTGGATGTGGAATCGTTTGATGCCCGCGAAGCGCTGAGCGAGTGCTACCGTTACATTCTGCGCACTCCTGCCGCCAACGAACTGCGTCTGCAGGATGAGCGCCAGAAAGAGCATATTCACCTCTCAACCCCGCCTGTAAACAGTGAGTTAAACCTCGGCTATAACGTCCTTGAGGACAACCAGAAGGAACTGCGCGGTGAGGGGGCTGAGCTGCGAACTGACGGACACGGTGTCATGCGTGCTGCAAAAGGCGTGTTTATCACCGCTGATGCCCAGCCACAGGTGCAGGACAAGCTGCAGGAGATGGAGCCCGTAATTCAAGAGCTGGAAGCCGCAATACAGGAAGCGGGCAGCCTGCACACGGCAGCCGAACGGGCGAAAGCTGGGCTGGCTGATGTACAGAAACAAACCGAACTGCTCAACAATGCCCCGAAAGACTTGCAACAGCAGGTGCTGTTGCTTTCTGCACCCTCCGGTATCGCTCAGCTGACCCCGTCAAGCATTAAGCTTGCAGCCGGGCAAAAACTTATTGCCAGAACTGGACAGGATACCGATTTCAGCATCGCTAAAGCCTTCAGAATGGCCGTGGGCAGTACGCTGAGTCTGTTTGCCAAAAAGGTCGGAATCAAACTCTATGCTGCAGCCGGAAAAGTGGATATTCAGGCGCAGAGTGATGCGCTGGATATGCTGGCGCAGAAGGACATACAGATAACCAGCAAGGATGGGAAAGTGAAAATATCAGCAAAAACTGAGCTGCTGCTGGAATGTGGCGGCGCGTGGATACAGCTGAAAGACGGCAATATCGTTGAGGGTGGCTCAGGTAACGTCAGCATCAAATGCGGCACCCTGGAAAAACTCGGTCCCGTCTCACAGACCAGTAGTATTATCCTGCCAGAGCATTGCCCGTCCATCGTACTAAGAGCCGCTGGCAACAAAAATGCCAGCGTATCGTTATGACAGGGAAAGCCAGGATGACGGAATACGATTACAGCGATGGCGCGCGCCAGAACAATGCGAAGCAATTGCACACCGCGATAGCCAAAGCCGTGAAAGACAGGGGTGAAAGCCTGTACCTGTTGGTGGACCCGGCGTCCCTGCCTGCCGATATTGACATCCCGCATGTTCAGGCGCTGGTGGCAGAACACCCGGTTCCGGTGATACTGCTTCACGAGTCACTTACCCGTGACAGCGACCCGTGGCTTATCAACATTGAGATGGATAAACCACAACATGTACCGCTGCTGGAAATCAGCATTGGTTTTGCCCTGAACGAACTGCATACGGACCATCTGGGTCAGGGAAACGGTCGGGCGGTCTGTGGCTGGCTGCTGAGCCCGTTTGATGCCGAAACTGTTGCCCGACAACTGGGCAATACCGCCATTCAGTCCCTGAGTGACCATTCACAGATACTGCTGCGCTATTACGACCCGATAGTCCACAGTGTGCTCTGGTCACATTTCAGTGCGCTACAGCATCAGCGCTGGCTGGGCGTGCTCAGCCACTGGCTTTATCCGGATGGCGACGGCCAGATAATTACCCGCGAACATACCCCGGTTTCATCCCCGTTTTTGTCATTCTCGCTGGCGCTGTCGCCGGAGGATGAAGCGATGTTTGATGCGACAGGGAAAGTTAACCGTACCCTTGAACGGCATCGCAGTCTGCACATTAATCACCACCGTCACGGTGAGGTGGAGGCTGTTGTAATTGTCAGTCAGGCCCTTGAACGGGCTTCATCACAGCATGGCTTTAATTATGAACGTGACCAGCAGTTACTGGCGCTTGACTGCCTGCACTGGCATCCACAATTCAATACCCATCCGGATGTGCGGATTTTGCTCTCCCGGAGGGAGCGTGACCTGAGAGCCAGCTATACCGACTGTCTCGCATCACTAAATAAAGCCCGTTACCCGCAACTGTGCAATGAACTGAATGAAAGGAATCAGTAATGGCCGAATTTATCCCTGATATGAATAACTGCCCGATGTGCATGGTGAAAGGACCGGCCCTTATTCCCGCACGCTACGCCGTGGTGACCGACAACATTACCGGGGGAATACCGTCCTGGGCGACACCAGCAAATGCTGAACCCTATAAATTAGTTCCCGGCTACAGCTATGCCCTGCGTGCCATGCGTCAGGGATTTATCTATGTGTTCTATGAAATCAGCCAGCACTGGGATGCTTGGGCGATATGCAAAGATGGCAGCCTGTGGAAACAACCTTCCGGTGCCTATGCTCAGCCAAAGAAAAAGCCTGACTGCAACTCACCGAAGCATCAGGCCACCAATCTGGAAATGATGATCCTCGATGAGATGGCGCTGGAGGGCAATACCTGGCTTGCTTTCTCACCGTCCAAATGGATGCAGGAAACGCTGGAGAGATACGCCAGTGATGCCGATTTGCGTAAAAAACGTATGCAGTGCCTTGAGTCATGGCAGTGGACCACACCTGGTAATTCGCTGGGGGTTGCGGCAGCCTCGCCGGGAAGTCTGGAAAGTATTCTGGACTATAAAGACAGCGGGATGACCCACCCGGCGCAACAGCTGCCATATAACCCTGCGATCCGCCGTATCAGCCAGACGGAACCGAAAGCCCCTTGGTACAACTTTGAAGAAAGCGAAGTCAAACCTCAGGGGACCATTTATCCGTGGAGTCAGAGCCGTATCGGTGGTGCACACCGTACCATGCAGGCGCTGAAGAACCGGCATGAAGGGAAAAACAAATACGATAAGGATATTACACCGCTGGTGATGGCGATAGCAGATCCGGTGGGGATAGCGCATGAGCTGGCAGGGTTCGGAGATGACTTTGCTGCGCTACATAAGGCGTGGATGGACGATTTATCGATTGAGTTTATGTCAGATCAGGCGCTAAACGCTGCTGAAAACCAGCTACATGCACTGAAAAATGCCAGAGCATTAAAGCAATCTGATGACAGAGTTGACTATAACCTGGAGATGATGAAGAAGTATGACCAGTACGGACATACATTGAGTGATGAGGTCATTGCCGACTGGCGAAAAAAAGAATCAGATCGGGCATTTCAGAATAGCGAAGATGAATTTGCCAGTGACTGGAAAAAGTATGCCAAAAAACTAAACCTGCAAAAGCGACAGGCATTTACTGACTGTAACCAACGTTTTTTTGATTGTATGGCGCAAAAGCTGGATTTATTAGCAGCATTACGTGTTGAATGGCTTCGGAATGCTTTATTTGTCTTATGCAGCCAGGATTTTTATTCCACCCGCGTCGAAGATAACCTGAGCTATCTGGAAATTGTGGATTATGCGATCGCATCTCTGAACCTGACACGGCCAGGCACCGATTTTATTGACAAGTTGATAGATCAGTATTCCGCCGATGATGAGCAGAATCTGGTCTGGCGCTCAATCATGCTTAATAACCCCGAGGTCATTAAAGACACCCGATCTTTTTTGAAAGGGATGGAACAATATAAAGATAACCATCATAAAGCGGATCAACTTGCTTATATTGCACTGGCGACCAAGCTGGAAGGTAAGTTCATTAAGGCTTATGCGAAAGCGAATGATATTACTGCTAAAAACCCAACGCCAACGTCATCCTGGTCTCGCGCTATGCTGGCAACTGATCGACGTCTTACCACGCTGGGCGATCGTTTCTTCAGTTTTACCCGTTTGGGTAAAACCCTGGACACGATGAATGAGCTGTTAAGTAAAGTGCTTTTTACTGCCTCGGCAGGTGTTGCAACCGTGGGCGAAGAAGTGGAACGCGGCGTTGCACAGCTTGTCAGTGCAGATGCTTACAGGCAACAGATGTTAGATAACCTGAAACAAAGTGCATCAGGTACTGAAAGTAAGTCAGTAAAAAATACATATAATGCTTATAAAGAACGCTTCAACGATTTTGCTAAAACAGCAGATGGAAAAGATGCTTTAAAAAAATCCCGGATTAAACTGCTGGTTTTTGCTTTTAACGCTCTCGAATATGCCAACTTGCTTAATAAAACGGAGAAAGACCCAAGAAATAATATTGTCAGAGCAACGCTTATCGCCACCTTTCTGAGTACCGTTAATGTCGCCTCAGATGTCATGGTTCCAGCGGTAGAACATGGATTAAAAAGTACTATGTTGACCAACAGTATTAAGTGGGCTGGGAGCGTTTCAGGAAGCAGCGCCTCAACATTGATGCTTGCAATCGATATTATTGGTGGATACAAGGAAGCAACAGGGAAACAGCGCTGGCAATTTATTTCATTATCTTTTGGTAAGGTGGCTGCAGATGCTAGCGTTGCAGTAAAAGCGCTAGAAGGGCTACTGAATTTTGCCATTGAAAGAGAGGTCATGTCTGTTAATCATATATTATTTAGAGGGGTTTCCCGTATTTTAGCAATAAAAATGACCGCCTTTTTAGCTACCTGGCAGGTGATGATTGCTATCTTTATTATTGAGCAATTGGTCATTTATTTTTCCGATAATGATTTACAGGACTGGTGTGAGGCCAGCGTATTTGGCGAACTTCCTGAAGTGTCATTAACTTCGACAGAAAAGATTGAATTACTAAAAGTGCGAAATGGACTTCTTAAAAAACAGGAAGATAGTTTTATTCAAGCTGTAAAGGTGATCCAATGAAGGTCGATCGTTTAATAAAAGATGCTATTTATTTTGAAGAATTTAGAAAGCAAAAAGCAAGTTTTGAAAGCGATATTAGGGTTCATGAAAAACTGTTGGCAAAGCATCAACAGAGCAGTCTGTCATTGAGGTATAGTGAAGAAGCAAAGAAAAAAATCCCTGAGATAAATGCGATCTTGGAAAAAGAACCTCCTTCACCCGAACTACCACCACGCCAGCCACTAATAAAAGTGTGCGGGATGCTGGAGGAAATCGAAATACTGTTTACCAGAGGTTTTTTTACTGATCGGGAATACGAAACAGAAGAGTTTGTTCGCAAAGAAAGGAGTCGACATTGGGGGAGCGTATTGCTGGCAGTTATCGGTGAATCTGCCGCAGCAGCAGTAAGCTCGCAGGGTGAAATCCGTCAGACTGATGTCTTCGACTTTGTGAAAGGAAAAGTTAATGGTGTCCCTTTTTATGGCTGGTTTGGAAGAACAACAGCAAAGCAAGGTGATTACATTGAACTTGCCGTAGTAGCGAAGGGGGGACACTACGAAGCTTATGCATTAGCCGTGCCTGAATTACGAATCATTTCAATGTTGCCACGTTGTTATCAAAGTGTACGTTCAAAAGCAGCCGATGAAATAAAAGGATGCTTCATTATGCCAGTGGTTATTGCTGCAATTGTCGCTGTTGTTGGAGCTTTTGCGCTTGGCTTTAATTTTGACATGGGATATTTTCAGCTAGTAGGCGGAGTCGCTGCCATGACTGTTTTATATAGCATTCTCGCCTTGCCGTTTACTTATCGTTTAAGTTTAAAAAAGCCAAAGCCAACAAATGCTATGGCACAAAAAATTTTCACTGTTTTAGAAATGAAAAATCCGGAAGATGTAAATTTAGAAAGAACGACAAAGGAAGTGTTGAAAAATAAAAGTGACAAACAGAATGAAGATCGTGTCATGCCTAAAAAAAATCTCTTGTCAGATTATTATTATTTTTACTAAAAGGGCTTCTCTGTGTCCAAAGGTATTATCCGTAAAGGCGATAAGCTTACCAGTGGTGGTGAAGTGATCTCAGCCTCTTCGACGATCAAAGTTGAAGGTATTGTTGCATCCCGGATTGGCGATCTGGTCAGTTGCCCTAAACAGCGGCATGGGAGCAACCCTATCGTCGGCAGCACATCGCAATGGCTTTCTGAAAGCGGTGAGCTGGCATTTGATCAGCGCTACTGTGAGTGTAGCTGCCAGGTCATAAGCAGTTCCCTAATACTGTATTTGCAGACTAAGGATCGCTAATGGAATGGAAGATCCCACAGCCTGATCCTGTCCTCACTGTTCGCTCCACTAACTGGGCTCTCTGGTGGCGTGTGGCATCTGTTGTGTGTCTGCTGATTGTTTTATCCGGGGTTGGCGGCTGGTTTATGCTTAAAGATAATCGGATCTGGCTATATACCTTTGGTGGCGTGATTGCCTGGGGGCTGGTTTGTGCACTTCTGCCAGGCTGGATGCCGTTTCGCTCGGGTGTAGATGGTGAACATGCCGAAGGCATCGCGGAGTATAACCGTCTGCTGGAGCATGACTGGCGTCGTACTCACCGCAGCGTGACCGGCTCCACTGGCAGATGCTGAGCCAGTGCGGCGGCAGTTTTCTGTGGATGATGGATAACACGGAAGTGCTGCGTAACACACTGGCGGCGGCAGAAGTGGAAACGCTACCTTATGCGTGGCGTGGATAATGAAGTGACTCTCAACTCTGGCCATTTCAGCTGTGAAGGGGATGTATGGCAGTTTGGCTCCCTGCTGAACCAGTATGCTGATATGCACCTGTATAACCCTCTGACACTGATACTGGAGCCGTCAGGGAATGTCTGCGATGGAAAGAGAATCACAACTGAGTTTTACCGAACTGGAAGAGAGGTCTGGAAGATAACTGCCGTACACCAGCTTCTACCGGTCTATGCAGTGGCTGGAGCAGCGGCACCCCGGACTACCACTCATTGGCAGTACTTCACAGATAAAGAATGACCCGGTTCATTTACGTCTGAATCCGGGGATGGGATTCCCGTCCGGTGAATTTAAGGGCATTGAGGTTAACGCCGAAGATGACCCGAAATCACCGCCCACAGTCAGAACCACCTTTATGGAACTCTAGGGCATCGACTCACCGCTGCCGATAGCCTATATCGACGATATCACCCAAAGTCGTGAGGGGCATGAAACGGTTGAGCATTTCTCGATATATTCAACTGCCACATTCTCACGCAGTTTTATCGCATCTGGTATAAACACAACTATCCGGTAACTTTTGAACCGGTCGGCACTGACCACATTTCCCAACGCCTGTTGGGAATAGGCGGGCTGGGTATCCCCGGTACTGAAAACAATCTGGATGCGCCGTTGTCACGATTTCCTTATATTCCCGATATGCTGCATCAGCCGGTTAAAACCGCAGATGGCCTGAAGCAACTGGTGCGCATGGTCACCCCGGATACCGAAGCAATTATTGTTCCAAACTACCGGCGTAAAGTGGAAGTCCCCGAGCCCCGCTTTGACGTCACCTTTTTCCTTGATGACCGCCCTATATTCGGCGGCATTGCAGAGGACATTAACAGCGCGGTAGAAATTCGTCTGTATACCGAAAGCAAAGCCGATTCCCGAGGATGGATGCCTCCGCATCAGCCGCTGTTCCACGACCTGCAGTCCCTGCTGCGGATATACCCTGGCTGGCGCTACGATGCGTATATCACCCTGACGATACTGCGGTGTTGTACCGGATAAATGCAGCGGTGGCCGGCCTGCCCACGTACGGTTATCGACGGGTATGGGCACTGTTGCGACGAGAATCTGAGCAGGACGGGCAGCCTGTTGTTAACGCAAAACGGGTGTACCGCATTATGAGCACCCATCATCTGCTTCTTGAGCAAAAACCTGCTGATAACCACCGGAAGCGGGCCCATAAAGGACGCGTGGCGGTGACTGACAGCAACCGACGCTGGTGTTCAGTCGGCTTTGAGTTCCGCTGCGACAATGGCGAAAAGTTGCGGGTAACTTTCGCCAATAACTGCTGTGACCGGGAAATCATCGACCAGGCCGCAGGCTCAGGTGGTAATGACCAAGATACCGTGCAGGAGGTGATGTCGGGTGCGGTAGAAAAACGCTTCGGGCAGCATCTGCTGTCAGCGTCACTGGAATGGCTGACGGACAATGGTTCGGCCTACAGAGCACATGAAACGCGAGCGTTCGCCCGGATGCCGGGGCTGGAACCGTGCACGACAAGAGTGCGCAGTCCGGAAAGCAACGGCATAGCAGAGAGCTTTGTGAAAACGATGAAGCGGGATTATACAGCATCATGCCTAAACCGGACTGCCAGATTGCGTAAATCAATCTGGCAGTAACGTTCAGCCATCACAATGAACATCATCCTCACAGCGCGCTGGGATATCGTTCGCTGCGGGAATTTATACGCAGGAAATTATCGCAACCGTAAGAGAGAAAATGCGTCTGTATTTACAGGGCCAAATCCTTCCTTTGCATATCAACCTGCGTCCATTCCGGGTCCAGAATGTCAGAACGGCGAAGCCCCGTAGCCAGCGCAAAGATGTAGTGGCGAACAAAAACTGGCCACCGCGTCAGAGTTTATCCAGTATCGGTTTTCCGATTCGCTCGGTGGTTACTCACCATTATATACGTGCAGTCTGAGTGCGCTGTAATATCCAGCGATATAGTCCGTTATTACGTGAGTTGCATCGCTGAAGCTTACGTAAACCTTCACCGGCACCCACTCGTTCTTCAGACTCCTGAAGATCTCCATCGGGCTGTTATCCCGGCAGTTTCCGCGCCGGCCCATTCTCTGCCTGAGCCGGTATCGCCACAGTAATTGTCGGAACTGCCTGCTCGTATAATGGCTGCCCTGGTCACTGTGAAACATCACTCCGACGGGCTTACTACGAGTTTCCCATGCTATTTCCACCGCTTTCATGGTGAGTCTGTTGTCCGGCGAGAACAACAATGCCCAACCCACGGGTTTTCTAGCGAACAGGTCGAGAACAACGGCGAGGAACGCCCGGCGCTTACCCGTCCAGATATAGGTCACATCACCGCACTATACCTGGTTTGGCTCTATTACAGCGAACGGCTGCTCAAGATGATTAGGGATAGCAATATGCTCATGACCACCACGCCTGTACCAGTGAGTTGGCTGCTGGCAACTCACTAGCCCCGGCTCTTTCATTAACCTGCAAGCGAGCCAGCGCCCCATCTGGTAAGCCTCTCTGGGTTGCCATTGTGGCAATGCTTCCTGCTTCGGCCGAACCGTGGCTGATACCATGCAGCTCAGGTACCTGACTGCGCAATACAGCCTGTCAGCCGTCTGGTTTTTCAGGCTTTTCCAGTATTTGTAGCTGCTGCGATGAACCCCGTCTTGTTCTGAGATGAGCATATCACCCCTGTTCAGGTGGACTGATTCAGTAAACTACTACACATGGCATTAGCTGGCGTGGGATTTGTAAACCAACCACAGCTACGTGAGAAGAGGTCGAACAGATAATAAAAATAATGCCAGCCAGTGCAGGCAGAGAAATGAAACGCATGAAATATCATTGTCTCGGAAAAACAGAGGCTGTCAGGCTAGTTGCTGGCCTGCTTTAGCAGCACGGCATACTTTGCCATATCAACCATCCGCTCCTTATCTGGGTCAAGCTCATCCCTATTCAACACAATCCGCCAGTCATTTTTACGAAAATCGGGCTTGCGGTACTGTGCGACGATGGCAACAAATTGTGCCTGTTCCTCCATCGGCATGGTGAACGGCACCGTTTGCTGCGGGCGAATCTGTACTTGTTTTTTTGCCACCAAATCGGCACTCAGAGCATGGTCTGCATCACTAATCAACGTGTTGTAGTCCGCTTTATCAAATGCCTGTCGGTCTTTGAGCGTAAAGACCTGCACGCGCGTAGCGAGTGACATGCCATCCTCATCCGGGTTTAGCTCGGCGCGAGCATGAAACTCCAGATGCACGGTTTTCACCTTCTTATAAAACACTGCTTTTGCCACGTCTTTTGTGCCGTCAGTGATGCTTTGCGTCAGGCCACAGCCTGCCACCAGCGCGGTGAACATCAGGGGCAGGGAGCGTTGTATTGTCCGTTTCATTAATCGTCATCCACTTCTGTTACTTTGCGTTATTGCGGATTAAGCGCTAGCCCTTCATAAGAACCAAGCAGCACCGTCAACGTATCTGAATCATTGTTATCATTTTTTCCCGGCAGGAAGGCACAACCCGCGAAGGTACTCTGCAGGGCGTCAGCTTTTGCGCTAAAACGCGGAACCGGAAATAACCGGCGCGACAGAGTCAGCGTCGTATCGCCAGCCTGGGTATACCCGCAGTAGGGAGAGCAAATCATGGTAAAGCGGTGGGTTTGGTGGCTGCCATCCACGCGCATCAGCGGGACTTTCTGTATAGAGCAGGATCGCCACCGTGCTGTTGACGTCGGTCGCTTTCCCCCTGGCACCGGCTGATTGTCCAGGCTGAAATGCCTGTCGAGCCGTGGCTCAGGTACGTTAACCCGGCGCTTACAATTTGGGGTGATGGTAGCGCGGGTGTCAGGTGTGACAAGCCGGACCTGCGCTTCAAGGCCTTAGGCAGTTCTCCCCGGCTGGCGCAGAACGCCCGGCAGCGACAGGAAGCGAGACAGCGGTGTGCGAAAAGCGGTTGAGCAGGGAGCCACACATCCACACATCCCCTTCACCCGCAAAGTGAGCGGTATCCAGCGTGACGTCAATATCTACGCCGCGCTGCCGATAACTCGGCCAGCGCTGAAGCCGCCAGTGCCGAATATCATCGCTAAGTTTCATGCCGTCTGCATCGGGCGATATCTCAGCAACGCAGGCTGAAGGCAAGGGACGCAGTGCGTGCGGCACAGCAGACTGATAATGCCCTCGGTCAGCTCAGAGTAATCATCGTCGAGCTTCTTACGCAGCCGCCCATTGAGAAAGGCGAATCCCTCAGGCTCTCAACTGAGTCATCCGCTGCACCGTGCGTGGTCAATCTCATCATGCTTGCCTGCCCGGGATGCTGACGGGCAAATTCTCGTGCCGCATCTTTGATATAATGCAGTTCGGCTTCGTCGTAGCGCAGGGTTAGATCATCCAATATTTTGTCCCCTGCGGGATTTTGTATCTGAAGTCTGGATTCCGTTATCCTGAAGATAAGGTTTCAATTGTTTCCAGAAGGCCAATCCCTGGTTCATTTTTTTGCATTCTTCCATGCTGTAATAGAGAATAATTAGCCATTCCAACATGTAAACACAGGAAAAAAATTTGACTACAGGATCATCAAATCCTGTGGACTCCTGAAGCATAGTCAGATATACAGCAACGCATATTAGTAAGGCTGCGATAAAAGGGAATATTCCAAAAAACCATTTGGAACACTTAGCGCCACGAACATTGAAATGAAATTCGGTTGGCGATATAAACATTATGCTTCGGCAAGCTAGAAAATAGCGGCCCTTAATGTCTTTGAAACTTAAACCGCTGTCTGAATAAAATCCAATAATCAGACGATTGATTTTATTATGGAATGTTAGGCCGATACGTTCGTAGCAAGCTTTTATCTCAGCCTGCTTTAATACAACCAACTCCTTGGCTTCAGAAGTAGGGGTTCATGTAATTCGCGAATCTGCTTTAATATCTTTATGCGAACATCATCATTCACGGTATTAAACTGACTGTCGCGTGAATACTGCCATCGTGCGTAAAAAAATGCCGCTATTCCTGAAAGAAAAGTCAGAATGCTGCCCGCACTACTTAATATTTTTATAAGTTCTGTCATTCGTCTTCAGATTCTTTAATTTGATTGGCAAACACCTGCTGTGGCAACCTGAACCCTTTCAATCCAAGCAGCGCCAGCGGACCGTTCGACACTTCCGTGCGCAGCATATAGTTAAGACCAAAGCCGTCGCTGGTTTTCCAGCTCAGCTTGTAGGTGCTGTTATCCACGGCAGTGACCTGAGCGCGGTCCAGCAATCGAATCAGGCCCCAGCTGCCCGGATAGCTGGCGTAAATGCGCTCACCTGTGGTGGTAGTTACCCATGAGAGCGAAGTGCGCGGTTTCCAGTGGCTGTCAGGCCAGCTGATGTTCTGCCACTGCTCCTGCTGGTTGTGATAATCCAGCACCAGCTGGTCGAGCTGCAGGATGGTCTGTATCACGTCCCTGCCAGGCTTACCCATCAGCGCAAACTGTACGCTGGCATCACCGCCGGTAAAGGCCACGTCGGCCAGCGCACTGAGCTGATTCAGCGCATCGATAAACGCCGGGTTGAAGTGCAGCCCCTGTGCAGCCATGGCATCCGGTACCCAGCGTCGACCTTCCTTACGCAGCACGCCGCCCAGGTTCTCCTTCACGAACTGCGTGACGCGTCCGGTGTCGTTGCGCAGATACTGCGACAGCAGCGGCAGTGACGCTTCGCTCTGCTTCTGCGGCGAGAACGGCCAGCGGTCGTTGAAGTCACTTTCCCAGTCCTGCACGATGCTGGTCTGCCACTGGCTATTAATGCTGGATGCGGTCGGTGCCAGCACCTGCTGCCACGCCTGCACCATAGGCTGTACGAATACCGCCTGTCCAAAGCCGCTCCACTCCTGACCAAGACTTGCGGCGACCAGGCTTCCATAGTCGCGGGTATCGGTGATATCCACCGACTTGCCCCGGAACACGGTCTGCGCCAGCGCCTGCATCATGGCTTGCGGATCAGCTGCGCCGGTGACTTGCTGTAGTTTGAGGCGCACGCGGGTGACGCGGGTGAGGAAGGTCTGCAGGCTCAGGCTGTTGCCGCTGTCGTTACTGCGGTCCATCAGGCTCAGCACCGGGGCAAAGGTAGCATCCATCGGGCCATGCGGACCGGACTTCTGGTCGATGTTGTTTTGCGGGGCGTGGTTCAGCAGGTTTTTGGCTGATTTCACCAGCGAATCGCTGAGTGCCTCGCGCATCTGTCCGGTGCGTCCCTGCTGGTTAAGCGTGTTCATCAGCGCCACTAACGGTGACTGGCGCACGTCGGCCAGCAGCGTCAGCTGGTCGATGGCGTCTGACAGCGTATCGGCCTGCTGCCAGCGAATGCCGTTAAGGAAATCCTGCCAGGCTCCGGCATAGTCGGTGAAGTAGCGTTCGGTGAGGCGGGCCTTCAGCATCTCGGGCGAGTTCTCGCTGCCGGACGGCTGCTCGCTGTCGCTCAGCACCCAGTCGATTTCCTCGCGCCGATCACTCACCACCTTTTCAATGGCGGGTTGCACCGCACCTTCCCACGCCTGGCGAGTAAACATGCCCGACACTACGCTGTCGCTGACAAACAGCCGCCCGGCATCGGTATCGCCGGTCATGTCATGCAGGCTGAGGTCCGCGTAGTTGTGGGATACCCGCGCCAGCACCTTCTGGTACTGAGCCGATTCACCGTTGCGCATGCCGATGGTGCGCAGCAGGGCGGTGCGTGACGCTGAGACCAGCGCCATATCCGGCTTTATCTGCCATTCTTTATGATCAGGCAGATGCTGCGCCATAAAGCGCAGTTGGTTTGCGCCTTCCGCCTGCCAGAGTCCCAGGCTGACGTCTTTGCGCTGCGGCCAGACGCGCATTACCGTGTCGGCAAACAGCGCTGCATCCATCTTCTGCGGATGGCTCAGCATCAGATACGCTTTCAGCCAGCCATAAGCGTCTTTACTTTGCTCAGCACGCTGCGGGTCGTTGACCGGCAGTGTGCTCCAGCGTTCCAGAGCCATTGAAAGATGCTGTACCGCGCCGTCTCGCAGCTCGGGCAGAGCAATACGCGCGTAATGCGGCCACAGCGCATTGAGCAGCGCATCATTCTGACTCAGTCCAAGACGACTATTCCAGGGCGTGCCGTGCTGACGCCGCCAGTCGAGCTGGTCCACTTTTCGCTGTAGCTGGCCGAAGCTGATAAGTCGTTTATCCTCCGGCAGTGAAACATCAGCAGCAGCCTGCACAAGCTGCTGCGCCTCACTCATGGCACGATGGTTAGTCCACCATGACAGCAGCAATCCACCCCACAGTAACAGCAGTACCGCCATCACCGTCTGATAAACTACGCGCTCCCAGGCAAACCCGGCGCGACGGATTTTCAGGCCCGGCAGGTCGTCCAGAATACGTTGCCAGCTGTTGTCAGGCAGCCAGCGATGTTTGTCGGCGTCCTTCGCAGCAACCGGCGGGCTGAACATCACACCACGCAACGGCACCGCATAAGGTCCGGTCAGCAGCGGCGTGCTCAGACGCTGAAATTGCTCAGCAGCGCCATCGCGCAGCATGGCGCTTAGCTGCAGCAGAAAAGCAAAGTGAGAATTGTTCATGCCCTGGCGGATGCCGGGTTCGGTGAGCTGAGCGGGCAACGTCTGCAGAGCAGCAGCCAGTTCTGCTGGAGATGCCTGCGCGGGCAGCAGCACGCCGACCGGCTGGGTCTCGCGCTCCTGCTGCGGCCAGACGTAGTTCTGCACTTCCCACAGGTAAAGCGGCACCTGCCAGCCAAGTTTTTTGCAGCGCTCCGTCAGCTGACGCGCAACGGTGTCAGTTGGCATCGCCTGACGCAGCGCGGCATCATACGCCAGCACGATGGCGCTGACCGGGCAGCGCCTGAGCTTACGCAGCGCGGTGATGCGCACACTTTCCGCGCCAGAGGTGAGATTACCGCCCCAGACGGCGACCACGCCGTTAGCTTCCAGCCACTGGGCTTCGACCAGTCCCGGTATAATTTGCCCGGCCTGATGCGGCGTGCCGGTAATAACAACAAACCTTACCTTACGCTTCCATCTTCGCCCGTAGTGATGACTTAAGTAAGTGCGAATCTCATTAATGAAAGTGGGCTCTGCTGGCGTATCTTTCTTTACGTGGGGATTTCCTGTCGACTCTGGCATTCGCTGGCGATACTGCCGCCAGGCCACCTGCAGCAGTGCTGTTACCGCCATCATGGCCAGCCAGTACAGTCCCTGTTGCTGGCGAGTGAGATGCCATTCCGGCCCGAAAAACCAGATAGCTAATCCGGCAATCAGCCCGACCACCAGCAGCATCATCATGCTGCCCGGAATACGAAAAAGACGCTTATTCATAACTAAAGGCTCCAGCACTGACACTACAGAACGTCAGCACGTTTTGTTCCTTGTGGAGTAAAACCTGCGTTCCCTTGCGGCATTCAGCCATCTGCATCATCAGGGTGACAGCAAAAAAAGGACTCTCTTCACTGACCTTGCCGAGCCAGTGAAGAATATGGTGTTGTGTTATTTCAGGTAGTGCGATTTTGTCTGATGATGTCGTCTGCAGGCAGGCTGCTCGCTGTATCATGACTGGTGCGGCCAGCGCGGATGTACCTGCGCTGAGCCACAAATCTGAAGCCTGCTGCGCCAGTGGCTGGTAATTCAGAAACTGTATGATTTCCTGAGATGTTTCCCCTTCACTTGCTCGCATGGGACGATGCAACGTTGCGCGTACCGGCAGGCTGAATTTGTTCACTGAGGGTCCCAGCAGCCAGGCAACAGCGCCCTGAGTACAGTTGCGGTTGTCTCCCCAGTCAGAAAGTACAATCAGTCGACAGACAGCGGTATCTTCACTGTCTGCCCATCGAAACAGCGTGGAGAAAATATTACTGCTGTCAGTAACTGCGGCTGAAATGGACGCAAGAGGTAATTCCGCCTCTACACAAAAACGTTGAAGTTCGCGCACGCTCACTGATTCGGGAAGTGATACCGTCAGCGGATGGCGACCCACTGCCGCTCGAAGAGCGGGAAGAAGTGGCAGCAATAATTCCCGTAACAGGGAAGCCGGGCCGGGGTGGGGGCCTGGAGAGTAAGCTTCTTCGCTGACGACCGGCTGAGGCGCTAACATCACAGGGGGAACCTGCTGCGGAAATATAAAACTGTAATCCAGTACTGACAGCCCCTTTTGCGACCAGCGTTGCCACTCAGCGTCCTGCAGTTGATTATAAAGGTGCAGCCCTTGCGCATGTTCATGGTCCACGCCACAGCGGTACATCATCCAGCCTGCTACCAGTGCACAAAGCAGCCCCCACCCAGCGACTGCACCAAAGGCATACAACCAGATGCGGCCATCCCTGAGCCACAACCAGCCCAGTGCGGCGATAGATAACACGAATACGGCGATTATCAGGCTTACACGCCACAACAAGGCCCAGCGAAGCGGCTTAATTGCAGGGACTGGATGCGGAGATGGAATATTCCAGTGCATAGGCTTAACCTGAAAAAAGGGCATCAGGTGTACTGCTTATTACCTGACAGCCGCATTCACAGTAATACTGGTCAAAGGCCAGTTCGCCACCATCAGAACGCCATTGCGGTGTACTCCCTACAATACGATTGATGCCATGTCCCGTTTTAGGGCAACTGACTATATCGCCAATGCGGGATGCCATGATCCCGTCGATTCTGATGGTGGATGAAGCTGAGATCACTTCTCCACCGCTGTTGAGTTTATCGCCTTTGCGGATAATACCTTTGGTCATCAGAAGTCCATTTCAATAATAATAATAATAATAATCAACCCATTCTCTATAATCAGGCATGATTCGTTTCTGATTTTCCTGCCGTGATTTATGTTTTGATTTTTCTTTGGTGATTTTTTCTAAGTTGATTTTTTCTGGTTCTTTCATTTCTAATGCGGTGAAAATTCTTTGCGCCATGACATTGATTGGATTGGGTTTTTTCACATTCCGGTAATAAGCAAATGGTGATGCAATTATACAATAGGCCATCATCACTGTTGCGATGTAACCTAAGAATATAAAAAAGTTTTCATCAACACTGATGCCCGGAAAAAAAATGCCAAAAACACATACGAATGCAGCCATGCCAAATGGAAGATAAATGATACTTTTTAAATCCATCAAGGCCTTTGAATATATTGCCTGATAACAACGGGGAAACATAGATACTGTTCTTAACTTTGGTAATGCCAGTGCATAAACTTCGTAATGTCCGTTTTTGTCAATTGCAGCAAGTTCAATATAATCTCCTGGTATCGCTGTAGTTCTCCCTAGCCAGCCGTAGAAGGGTTTTCCATTAATTTTCCCTTTTACGAAATCATAGACATCAGCCTCTCGGATATCATCCTGAGAATGAACGGCGGCAGCGGCAGATTCCCCAACTGCAGCTAAAATCACACTGCCCCATAAACGGTTGCTCTCATTCCTTTCAAACTCTTCTGGTTCATATTCTCTGCCTGAAAAAAAACCTCTTGCTAACAAGATATCGATCTCTTCCAATACGCCGCTGACTTTTATCAGGGGCTGGCGTGGTGGCAATTCAGGTGTGGGCGGCTCTTTAGCCAGCAAAACATCAATTTCAACTATTTTTTTCTCTGATTCACTTATTTTATCTTTTGAGTCAATACTGCGCGGGTGGCTAGACAACCATTCCGAGTGAACTCTTATGTCGCTTTCGAGAGCTCTCTTTTCTTTTTTTAGCCTGTGGAAGTATAAAGCATCCTTCATTAAACGATCTTTCTTCATTCAATCACCTTTACCGCTTTGTTGAAAGCACTCTCTTGTTTTCTAAGTAACTCAGTTTTAACATCGAGGAGCTTAATTTTATCTGTAGATATTAACTCTGCTTCAGGATCTTCTCCAAACACACAAACTTCACACCAATCCTGAAGATCGTTGTCAGAGAAGTAAATCACTAGCTGCTCAATAATAAAAATTAATAACATAGCTTGCCAGGATGCTAAGAACGCTATAATCTGGTTTGTTAAAAGATGTGACGTACCGGTCAATAATATATTTCTGGCAGACATAATCTCCCTGTCAACAGCAAATTTCATTATGCCTTCTAAAGCTTTTAGCAAGGTCCCGGCGTCTACTAATACCTTTCCAGTAAATAACAGAATAAACTGCCAGCGACTTTTGCCATTAAATTCATTTATGCCACTGAAGACATCTATTCCTAGCATCAATGATGAAGCGGAGTTTGCTGCTGCATGACCAATCCATTTTATGTTTTTTGTGAAGTATGGGTTCTTGATGCCAGATTCTACAGCTGGTTCAATTACATCTGTGGCAACCTTTATTGTACTAAACAAACTAGAGTAAACGGTTAAACGAAGAAGTGAATTTTCAGGCTCTTTGTCCGCTTTAGAAGCTATATAAGAATACTCCAACATATTAAATGCAAAAAGCAACAGCTGGATGCTTGATTTTTTTATCGATTTTTTACCGTCAGCGCTTTTGGCAAAGTCATCAAAATTAATTTTATATTTGTTTGTTTTTGATATTTTTTCTGAGTCCCTCTCTCCTATTTTAAGATTGTCCAGTAACTGTTTCCTGAAAGCGTCAGCACTAACCAGTTGTGCTACTCCGCGTTCCACTTCCTCACTTACGGTCGCCACTCCTGCTGATACAGTAAACAACACTTTACTCAATAATTCATTCATCGTGTCTAATGATTTTCCCAACCGAGTAAAATTAAAAAACCGATCACCCAGAGTAGTCATTCGCCTGTCTGTCGCCAACATAACTCGTGACCATGCTGATGTAGGTGTTGGATTATTAGCTATTATGTCGTTCGCTTTTCCGTAAGCTTTTACAAATTTTCCTTCCAACTTTCCTGACGTGATAATATATGTCAGTTGGTCAGCTTTCTTATAGTTATCCTTATGCTGTTCCATCGCCTGTAGAAAGGACTGCGTTTCTGCAATGACTTCCGGGTTATTGAGCATAATTGACCGCCAGACGAAATTTCGCTCATTATTAGCGGAATACTGCTCGATTAGTTTATCCAGGAATTTCGTGCCAGCCTGTGTCAGATTGAGTGAAGCAAGCGCATAATCCACTGCTTCACGATAACTGAGGTTGTCTTCAACTTGTGTAGAGTAAAAATCCTGACTGCACACAACAAATGAGTTCTCATTCATCCATTTAATACGCAACTCTGCCAATGTTTCGAGTTTTTGCGCCAGCACTTCAAAGAAACGATTATTGCAATTATGAAAAGCCTGTCGTTTCTGCAGATTCAGTTTTTTTGTATACTTTTTCCATTCACTGGCATATTCATCTTCACTTTCCTTGAATGCTCTTTCAGACTCCCGCTTGCGCCACTCGGCAACCACAGCATCATCCACTTTATGTCCGTAGCGGTTGTACTTTTCCATCATCTGCTGGTTGTAATCCAGTCGGTCATTGGACTGAATTTTGGCACGGGCATTCTTTAGCGCATGTATTTGGTTTTCAGCGCCGTTCAACCAGCTATCGGAGGCAAATTCAATCGATAGATCATTCATCCATGACCTATGCAACGCAGCATAATCATCACTAAAACCCGTCAGCTCATGAGCAATACCAATCGGATCATGCAGGGCCATCACCAGCGGGGTAATTTCCTTACCATAACGATTTTTACCCTGTCCACGGCTTTGCAGTGCTTTCAGCGTGCGAGATACGTTGCCCGCGCGAAGCTTACTCCAGGCGTAAAGGGTGCCCTGCGGCTTAACGTCACGCTCTTCAAATGTATACCAGGGCGCAGACACTTCAGTCTGACTGATGCGTTTTACCGGGAGATTACACGGCAGCAAAAACATGGGGTTGGCGGGACCTGGCTGCTGATAGTCGAGGATATTGCCAATGCTGCCAGGCGATGCGGCAGTGACTCCGTCGGCATTGGCCGGTGCACTCCATTGCCATGACGCCAGACACTGCATCCGCTTTTCGCGCATTCCCTTGTCCTGTGCATAGCGGTCAAGCGTGACCAGGCCCCATTTAGAGGGCGAGAACGCAATCCAGGTATTACCCTGCAGCGCTTCTTCACTCAGCACCATCATCTCCATATTGGTGGCGCTGTGTTCAGGTGAGTGGCAGTCCGGCGTCTTTTTGGGCTGAGCATAGGCAGCGGCAGGCTGTTTCCACAGGCTGCCGTCCTCGCAAACGGACCAGCCGTCCCACTGCTGGTTGCTCTCGTAATAAACATAGACAAAACCCTGACGCAGGGCGCGTACCGCATAGTCGTAGCCTTCCGCATGTGGAAATTGGGTCGCTGGTGTCGCCCAGCCTGGAATGCCGGAGCGGATGTTGTCAGTGACTACGGCATAACGAGCCGGTAGCAAAGCCGGGCCGATTGATGCACAACGGGTGCAGAGTGATGCAGACATAACAGCTTCCTTCAGTATGTCGGGGGAGTCATGGAGGTTGTGACTAATTCATCACACATTTTCTTGCGCACGGTATCCGCCAGAAGCTGTGTACAGCTCTGATAGCTTGAGTGAGGGGCACGTTCCTGTGGCGAGAGCAGTATGCGCATATGAGGATGCAAATCGAACTGGCTGTGCCAGTGCAGGCAGTCAAGCGCCAGTGCCTGCTGGTCATTATCCTTTTCAAAGCCATGAAGCGATGCCGCTCTTTCAAAGGCGGCACGGACAGTCTGGATGGCCTCAATTTCCCCGTGGCGTGAAGATGCCATCCGATTAAAACGGTACTGTTCAAGCGTGCGATTAATTTTCCCAACGAGGGCAAGCGTTGCGGAATCTACATCAGACAGCGCCAGTGAAAATGTGTAGAGCGGATGGACTGAAGGTAGGTGCTCATGAATAACCGGCTGGCCATCACCATCGGCGTAAATCCAGCTGCGAATAACGCCCATCAATCGCTGTTGCTGCAGTCTGCTAAAATATAACCACAGCACGCTGTGTACCGCCGGGTCGTAATAACGCAACAAAAACCGGGAATGATCGTGAAGCCGCTGGATAGCCGTTTCACCTAACTGACGGGCAATGGTCTCTGCATCATGAGGGCTGGTGAGCCAGCCACATATGGCCCGGCCATTTCCCTGGCTCAGATGTTCCGGATGAATTTCATCAAGAGCAAACGCGAGACTGCTTTCCAGTAATGCAACGTGGTCGGCATTACGAATGTCCAGCGCCACCAGCCAGGGATAGCTGTCCGCACCCAGTTTTTCGTGTGGTAGTCGGACGGGAACGGGTCGCCGCTCCAGCAGCAAACGAATGAAGGGATGTTGCACATCTTCAGGCAGAGATACCGGATCCACCAGCAGGTAAAAGTTTTCATCAGAACCCGCCAGTGATTTATTAATAATGTCCCTGAATTTTTTCTTCTGCTGAGATTGTGCATCTGGACTGTAATCAAATGAAGTCATCATGATGTTTCCCGTTAAAGTGCCACGCCAGCATCTTTCCCGGCTGCAGCTTGGGTAACCATGGATGCACAGTGCTGAGGCAGGGTAATGCTTCCCTGTTGCGAAGCCGGTCCCAGCTTCTCCAGCGTGCCGCACTTCACGCTGACGTTGCCGTAACCACCGAGTGTGATGTTGCCGTCTTTCAGTTGCACCCACGCGCCGCCCGATTCCAGCAGCAGCTCGGTTTTAGCCGAAATCACCACCTTGCCTTCCTGACTGCTAATTTGCATATCCTTGTGCGCCAGCAGATTCAGCGCATCGCTCTGCGCCTGGATATCCACTTTCCCGGCAGCGGCATACAGCTTTATGCCCGCCATTTTGGCGAACAGGCTTAACGTGCTGCCCACGGCGATGCGCAGCGCTTTACCGATGCTGAAATCCGCATCCTGACCGCTGGTGGCAATCAGGTTCTGACCCGCCGCGAGCTGGATGCTGGCAGGAGTAACCTGCGCGATACCAGCTGGCGCAGAAAGCAGCAGCGCCTGCTGTTGCAGATTCTTCAGCGTGTCGTTGAGCAAATCGGTTTGTTTCTGGATGTCGGCGAGTTCCGCTTTTGCCATTTCTGCGGCGTGGCGCAGGCTCGATGCTTCCTGGCATGCCGCCTCCAGCTCCTGAACCGCCGGAGCCATATCCAGCAGTTTGCCCTGTGCGTGAGGCTGCGCATCGGCGGTGATAAACACGCCTTTCGCAGCACGCAGCACGCCGTGGCCGTCGGTGCGCAGCTCGGCACCTTCACCGCGCAACTCCTTAGCATCGTCATCCATGACGTTGAAGCCGAGATTAAGCTGCGATTTGCCGGAGTGCGGGGTAGAGAGGTGGATGTTCTCTTTCTGGCGTTCGTCCTGTAGTCGCAGTTCGTTGTGTGCCGGAGAGCGCAGAATGTTGCGCTTGTAGTTCTCAATCGTAACCAGGTCGGGATGAAGCGAGTCGTGCAGCGTAAAGGCGATAAACGGCTTATCCGGATGTCCGCCGTCGAACATCACCGAGACTTCTGTACCCGCCAGCAGCGGCAGGTGCAGACCGTAAGTGTCACCGGCATAGGGTCGTGCCAGACGCAGCCACGGGCTTTCACAGCCGGTTTTCCAGTCGGCCTGGTCGAAGTGGAACTTCACCCGGTAGCGGCCATGTTTGTCAATATGGCTGTAGATGTCGTTGCTGGTCAGACTGGTGATGCGAGCGGGTAACGGAACGGTGATACGCGGGCGCGGTTGTATAGCCGGTCGCCAGTTGAGGTGGGCTCGCCACGCCATCCCCTCGGCCCGCAGCTTATAGTGCGAACTGCGTGACGCTTCACTGTTGATAGCGGTAATCAGCATCCCCTCGTCAAATGCCGCGGGAACAGTGCCTTTGGGTTCGAGGATCTGACCGGGTGCAATAACCGTTGCGTTGCTTTCCAGGCTCAAACGGTGCTGATCGTTGAGGGCACACTCATGGCGCAGCCGGGAATAAAACTGGCCGCTTTCCGGCTGAACATTTTGCCCGGCATCTCTCTCGCCCGCAGCCAGATAGCCCTCCGCATACTGGTAATCATTACCACAGGTGATGCTGTCGTCATCGTGAGTGATATCCGCCAGTGTATCGAGCGTGTTACCGGCAGTGCGGTAGTTATAGTCCCGATGCGAAGCTGAGCGCTCTACCACCTGATGATGTGTCTGCAGATTCCACAGGGATTCAGCGCGACCGTCAAACATGCCTGCCGGATTGACCACAGGTACAGCTATGCCTGGCTGCCAGTCGCGTCCGCTGTCGGTGAAGATCACCACTTCATATTTGATCTCCTGATCCATTTCAAAGCGAAACCCGATCCCCACTTCTGACAGCAGGCAACTGATGAACTCAAAATCTGACTGCATAAACTGCGTGATCAGTTCCCGTTTCGGATAGCTTTGACGGAGCCGAAAATCAAATAGCCAGCCTGCCCAGTGGTGATTCTTACGCAGGATTTGCTCCACCACCTCGGCGACGGACAGGTTTTGATAAATGGCGGTACGGCGGGATTTGTCCAGTAGAGCGAGACGCGGGCGCAACGTCAGCGTGTAGGTTGCTTCATCACGTGAAGAGGAAATGCGGGAAAAGTGGGTGATGACGCCATGAACCGATCGCTGAACTTCGGGCTGGCTCGCAATGCGCAACGCGGTTTCCGGCAGGGACTGCATGATAAAGGTGACATTTTTCATCAGCACCGAAGACGGATCGATATCCTGGTTTACGCTGGTCAGCACGATTTCGTAGCGATAGCACTCGCTGAGCGCCTCGCGGGCCGTAAAGGATTCGACGTCCAGCGGAATATCGCTGCCTTTCACCTGCAGGTGGTAGCGGTTGAGCGTGGTGCCGTTGAGGACAGGGGGAAGCGTGGTCATGACATCATTCCTTGTATCGGTGACCTGGCGTTATGGCACGCTACCGCCCTTCGCTGTTTCCTGGGGCAGGGAACCAAAGCGCATCAGGTCGTCATCCATTTCACCCGGTGTATGGCTGGCTCACGGGTGTTGAAAGTCTGGTGGAGCTTTCAGCCCTAAAAGTTGCTGTTGAGAATGTGTGAAAGTGAATACGACAGGCCGTACCACAGGGCTGCGATGACAGCGGCAAGCAGCGCAATATGGAATCGCCCGGAGCGGAGCAAGCCATCACGGACACGAGGGCGAAGCTCGACGACCAGCGGTGCGGATTGCGGCGTATCAGCAGTGGGCACCAGCGCATCCAGTGACGCCATCAGCTCCCGGCGTTCATGCTGAAAATCGGGAGTGTGGCGACCAAATCCCATGGCGAAGATGCGTTGATACAGCACCAGCAGACGCATATCCGGCGCGGGTTGACGAAGCAGCATTTTGAGTTGGTCCGGGATCACTTCTCCGGCACGCATTTCACCGAGATAACGTGACTGAAGTGGCGCAGCCAGCCAGACGTGGTTTTCCTGTTGTGGCGCGCTGTTGAGTACTGTCTGATCAATAAGGCCGCACTGGGCATAGAGCACGTGGTAAATGAATTCATCGCTGGTCTGCCGGGCTTCGAGCTGCTCTTTCAGCGTTTCAACAAGCTTACAGCCACGACGATAAAAAGTGCTATCCCGCTGTAACGATGGGTTGTGCAACACGTCCATGACGAACAGGAAAGTATCCTGCATTTGCGTATCGAGGGTACTGGTTGTGATGTCGTGAGACGAAGACATTGTGGGCACCATCCTGGCAACTCCTGAGTGTTATTAATCCTTTATCCCAATCACAAATTTCATCGGGGAACATTGTCTCTGCTGACTTCGATCATGCTTCAGAGTTAATCATTCGACGGCATGTCAATCAGATTAACGCCAAAACTTCATTGCGGCTGATGATATTACACAAGGTGATAGTTAATCAAACTTACAGTTACAGCTTTTAGTACAAATTCGCTTCCACAAATCCTCGTTTTAGTTACCTGCAAAAGTTTCTCTTAACGACATCCTGTTATCAAAACCGGTTTACTGTGCTCGTTGATATTGAGCCCCAGGTTGAGGTTGAACCGTGTTTTCGTGGTTTTCAGATGCATCACCAGCCGCTCAAAAAATCGATCGATAAAAACGATTTAAACGATTTGTTGATCTGACCTGTTCCCCCTCGTGACTTTCACCTCAACTCTCCTCACTGGCTTTCACAACGCCTTTTTTTCCTCCCGCCGCAATGCCATGATAACCGCCTCATACCTATCCTCTTTGCCCAACACGCTAAAACAGGGAGCACTCCGTCATGGAAAGTAAAAAATTGACAGACATTGCTGAGGCCTTTCCTCAGTTAGCCATTGATCTGAAATACGCCACCGCTGACAACCTTACCGGGCGGCCGATCTACCGCGATGCGCGCTGTCTGCTGCATGTTGATGCGGCGAAGGCACTGGCGAAAAGTATCAACATCGCAAAGGTGGCGGGCTATTCGCTGCTGATCCTCGACGCATATCGGCCTCCCGCAGCGCAGGCAATGCTTTGGCAGGCTTGCCCGAATCAGGACTATGTCGCACCGCTCACGCGCGGATCACACCACAGTCGCGGCACAGCGGTTGACGTTACGCTCATCGATGAGCGCGGTGAGATCGTGGATATGGGCACCGGCTTCGATGAGATGAGCGAGCACTCCCATCCTTATCACCCAGCGGTGGCCGTTCAGGCACAGCGCAACCGGCTGATGCTTAATGCCATCATGCTGGGGGGTGGCTTCACCGGTATTGCAACCGAGTGGTGGCATTTTGAATTGCCCGGTTCAGAAAGTTATCCGCTGATTGACGGTGTATTTGGCTGTTATGCCTCAACGCAGGTCGAAAATATCAACCTCTGAAACGTGCTAAACAGTGTGATATCACGCGTGTGGGGGAAGTCGTATAGCATTTAAGTACAGAGGGGAGCGCGATTAAAATAGCAATTTCGGGCAGGATGAGGTCCGGGGGAAATTTAAATCGCATGTTTATCAGGTAATAAAGCAATAAGCCGTGACGGGTGCCACGGCTTGTTTTTTTATGCGGACTGCCACTCGCTTTCAACATCCGCTTTGGCTTTCGACAGGATGACTTTATTATCATCAACGTCTTTCACCCAGCTGAATGGAATAATGTGGTGTTTGCCGCCTGCTTCAGGATCGCTTTTCGCCAGCTTAATTTTGTCGTCGCCTTCGAAATGGTCAACAATTCCGACATGTTCGCCATTCACATCAACAACCTGTGCGTGATCCAGAATTTCTGATTTATCTACCATGTTGACTTAATCCTTATATTTGATGAGTTCAGTTGCCCTCAGACAAAACAAGCCTGGTTGTTAAACGAGGTTTGCGCCAGGCAATTAACAAAATGAAATAGTTAAGCCGACTGGACCTGAACGCGGTCATTTGTTTCCGCGACACGAAAAAAACGAAACCGCAAACCTGCCCCGACGTTCGCAATACCGGATCGGCTGTCATCAGTGCTTTCCACACCGGCATGATCAGATTTGCCACGTTCCTCTGCGGCTCCTGCTCTCATCAACGCTATGATAATCAGGCCAATCGCCGCGCACGGGTCTGTCTGAACGCAGGCGGTTTCACTTACACAAAGGAGTGCCTATGTCCTCAGTCAGTTCATTGACCACCGAAGGTGGCGTCTGGATTAATCAACCGCCGGTACACAGTCTGGATGGCGATACGTTGCAGTTTGAAACTGCGCTGAACAGTGATTTCTGGCAGCGCACCTGGTACGGCTTCGAACGGCACAGCGGTCATGCTTTTGGCTTCCGGGTGGAACACGATTTTACCGTTCAGGTGCAGGTGAGGGCAGACTTCAGTCAGCTCTACGATCAGGCTGGCCTGTTTATTCAGGACAGCGAAACGCAGTGGGTGAAGGCGGGCATTGAGTTTAACGATGATCAGCCCGCCATCGGCAGCGTGGTCACGCGTGAGTTTTCAGACTGGTCTACCGGGGTGTTTCCCGGTGATGCGCGACAGTTATGGATGCGTGCCACGCTGGAAAATGCGGTACTGAGAATTCAGTACTCTGCTGACGGCCTGACGTGGCCGCTGTTGCGGCTCTGCCCGTGGCCGGGTCAGACGCAGCGTTTTGTCGGCGTGATGGGCTGCTCGCCTGAACGCGAGGGGCTGGCGATCAGTTTCAGCAACTTCACGCTGGGTCCGCCGCTCGGCAAAGCGCTGCATGACCTTTCCTGACGTCATTGCATATCCTCGCGGAATCAGCTTAATTGTCAGGTCCGACTTTGCGGTGACGCGTCGCCCGGACAGGACGACGCCTTTACAGGGAAAGCTATGCGTTGTGCCTACGTGTTTACCAGGCTGCTGGTCATCATCTGCTGTGCCGGATGGGCAGGGCAGGCCGCAGCCGATACCGTCTGGCTGAATAACGGTGACCGGCTGACCGGCACGATCCGTTACCTCAGCGAGGGCAAGCTGGCGATAGAGACGCAATATGCGGGCACCGTCACTCTGGACTGGAAGGCAGTCAGTACACTCGCCAGCGATAATCCGGTCAATGTGGAAAATAAACAGACCGGCGAACACTATCAGGTGCGGCTCTCTTCGTCCGATCCCGGCTATGTCTGGGTGGAACGCAATGAGCAGGAGCAGCAGGTCTCCGTCAGGCGCATCGATGAGTTTATGAAAGCCAAAGTGCGCAGCGATCAGCTCGCCTGGACCGGTAACATTGATGCTGGTGTGAAGGTTAAAAAGGCCTCGACCAAAACCGACGACTACAGCTTTGCGCTTAACACTAAGCTGAATCAGGGAAAATGGCGGCACGACATCGGTGCAACCTACAATCGCGAGCAGGAAAATGCGAACGTCAACACCGATAACTACAGCCTGCGCTACGCCGTTGACTACCTGTTCAGGGAGCAGTTTTTCTGGCAGACCCGCGCCACCTATAAGCGCGACTGGGTAGAGAATCTGTCGCGCCAGGCACTGATCGGCACCGGTCCGGGCTATCAGCTGTGGGACACCGAACTCAGCGCGTTCTCACTTTCCGTGCTGGGCGGTGCCTTTGAATATGGCTACAGCGACGATCGCGAAGAGCGGCACTTTGGCGGCTCGCTGCGCTGGAACTATCAGCGCTATCTGCTGGGTAAATCGGTCACGCTTTACAGCAACGGCGATGTTGGTCATTCCCTGGATGATGACGGGGTCTTTATGCTGGATGCGGAAGTCGGCCTGCGTTACAGCCTGACCTCCTGGTCCACCCTGCATCTTGGCTATCATCGCAATCTGGTCAGCGGCATTCCCGATACGCTGAACGAGGGCATTTTCTCCACCGGATTAGGGCTGAAGTGGTAACCCGCTGATCGCACAGCATCGCAGCAAATCCTTACTGTTTTTATCCGGTTACAGGCCCGGCTTTAGCTAAGCTGCATGTACTGTCACAACGGGAATGCAGAAGATGATCGTAAGCAGCAGGGTTTACCGTCCGGGATGTGTGGGCGAAGATGTTGACGTTGAAGATATCAGTGACGTTATTAAAGAGCCGGAGGCGTTTATCTGGCTCGGGCTGTGGCAGCCAGACGCTGAATTTATGGCGAAGATTAAAGAGGAGTTCGGCCTGCACGAACTGGCGGTTGAGGATGCGCTTAATGCCCATCAGCGACCTAAAATCGAACATTACGGCGAATCACTGTTTATCGTGGTCAAGACGGTATGCGCAAAGGATGACAGCTGCGAACTGGGCGAAACCCATTTCTTTGTCGGAAAAAACTTCCTGATCAGCATCCGTCATGGCGCATCGGAAAGCTATACCCCGGTGCGACAGCGGGCGTCTGAAAATCCGGCCCTGCTGAAGTTTGGCCCCGCTTATCCGCTCTACTGCCTGCTCGACTTTATTGTTGACCGTTATGCTGAGCTCTCCACCTCGCTCAATGAACGGGTCGGGCAGATGGAGAACGATCTCTTCACCAGCGAATTTGACCGTCAGTCAGTTCAGTCGGTTTACACCATGCGGCGTCACCTGCTGTCGCTCCGCAATGCAGCACAGCCCGTGGAGGAGATCTGCAATCAGCTTATCCACCTGCACGAAGATCTGATCCCGCGTCCGCTGCGCGCCTACATCCGCGACGTTCAGGACCACGCCCGCCATGTGGTCACCGACGCAGAAGATATGCGCGAGATGCTGACCAGTGCCATGCAGGTCAATCTGGCGCTGGTGACGGTGCAGCAAAATGAAGTGGTCAAAAAGCTGGCAGGCTGGGGGGCGATCCTGGTCATTCCGACCGTGGTGTTCAGTATGTACGGCATGAACTTTGAGCATATGCCGGAACTGAAATCGCTTTATGGCTATCCGCTGGCGGTAGGACTGACGCTGGTGGCCTGTGGCGGACTCTGGGCCAGACTGCGACGCTCCGGCTGGCTGTAAGCGGACCTGCTGATGACGGCGGGGCCGGATTAATTATCCGCCTCGCTTAATTTTATTTTCCTTTATTTAAGCGCAGCGAGAACTGTCAGCAATAATAACCGCCTTTCACCTCTTTCCGCTCAGCCACAATAAATTCATCTTCATCATGATTGTTATTATCCCGCCACCGGAACTGGCTGTTTTTTATTTCTTCACTACGATAAACAGATAATAAACTTTCTGCTGGCGAAGGAATCCCGATGCTGACGTCGTGCAGCCCCAGCAGGCTCGATCATGTTTCTGCCAGGAGATTTCGATGAAAGTAAGGCTGCCTGCTGCGTGCCTCTCCACGCCAGGCACTTCTCCCAGCGTCTCTGCGCCGGAAACCCCCGCATGAATGACAGTGACTGGGTTTTGACGATCGCCCGGACGCAGTTTGCGCTGACCATGGGCATGCATATCACGCTGGCGGCGCTGACGCTGGGGCTGGCACCGTTCCTGGTCTGGTTTGAGGCGCGCTGGCTGTGGGGAAAGCAGCAGGCCGCCCGGGATGCCCTTCACTTCTGGCTGAACCTCTTTTCCCTGACGGTAGCGATTGGTGCCGCCTCGGGTGTCGTCATGGAGTTTCAGTTTGGTACGCACTGGGCGCGCTTTTCGCATCAGGTCGGCGGCGTGATTGGACCCTTAATGTTTTATGAGGTGCTGGTCGCCTTTTTTCTTGAATCAGCCCTGACCGGAGTGATGCTGTTTGGCTTCAATAAGATTCGGCCCGGTGTGCATTTTGCCGTGACCTGTCTGGTGGCGGCCGGGGCGCTGCTTAGCGCCTTCTGGATTCTGGCCGCCAATTCGTGGATGCAGACGCCGGTCGGATTTACGCGCAACGAGCAGGGTGTTTTTCTGGCTGAAAGCTGGCGGTCAATTTTGCTGGCTCCCTCTTTTCCGTGGCGCTTCAGTCATATGGTGGTGGGATCACTGATTGCCGTCGCGGTGTTGATGATGGGCGTTGCGGCCTGGCGACTTCGGCATTTTAAGGGTGAGCCGGCTTCGCGACTGATGCTCAACAGCGCGCTGACCTTTCTGCTGTTTGCCGTTCCGCTGCAGATCGTCCTTGGCGATCTTCACGGTGAAAATACCCGCGACTATCAGCCTGCCAAACTGGCCGCGATGGAAGGCAGCTGGCATCCCCCTCCGCAGGGGGAGGGGGAACCGTTGCGCCTGTTTGCGTTACCGGACCAGCAGGCGCAGCGTAACCATCTGGAAGTGAGCCTGCCCGCTCTCGGCTCGCTCTATCTGCGGCACAACCTCTCCGGCCACATCAAAAGCCTGAGTGACTTTCCTGCAGAAGCCATTCCCCCCGTGCTGCCGGTCTTTTTCGCCTTCCGCCTGATGGTGGGGCTGGGTGGGGTGATCTTACTGACCACGCTGGTGGCTAATTTTCAGCGCTGGCGTGGGCGGCTGGCCGCATCAGGGCGCTTACTGCGCTGGATGGCATGGCTCTCGCCTGCGGGCTTTATCGCCCTGCTGTCTGGCTGGGTCGTGACCGAAGTGGGGCGTCAGCCGTGGACGGTCTACGGCATGTTACGCACCGAACAGAGCGTTTCACCGCTGTCGCTCGGTGCCACGCTGACCATTTTCGGGGCGGTGCTGCTGATCTACCTTCTGGTCTTCGCCCTGGGCTTACACTACCTGCTGCGCCGGGTTAAGGGCGAACTGCCGTCAGGGCAGCCGGTGGTGATTGCGCTAAAAACGCCGGATTAGGAGTCTGTGATGGCCGATCTCTCTGCGCTGATTATCTGTCTTTCTCTGCTGCTTTATCTGCTCCTGGATGGCACTGATCTGGGCGTGGGAATGCTGTTTTGCTGGTTCCACGATGAGGAGCAGCGTGAACTGATGACGCACAGTATTTTGCCGGTCTGGGATGCGAATGAGACCTGGCTGGTGCTGGCGGCAGGCGCACTGCTGGCGCTGTTTCCGCCGGTCTATGCCCAGCTGTCCAGCCAGCTGAGCGTGCCGCTGTTTGCCATGTTACTGGCGTTGCTGGTCCGGGCGATGGCGCTGGAATACCGCGCCCAGAGCGCGTCGCGGCTGCGTCACTGGCTGGACCGCATCATGGCCGGAAGTTCAGCGCTGGCGACCTTTATTCAGGGATGGTGTGCCGGAATGATCATCAGCGCGCAGCCGCAAACCGGCCTGCCGGATGGTCTGAGCCTGATTCCGCTCATCAGCGGCGCGGGCCTGATGGCGATCAATTCACTGCTGGCCTGCTGCTGGATCGGCTGGCGTATTGGCGATAGGGTTCAGCCGCTGGCAGCGGCACAGAGCTGGCTGTGGTGGCTGCTGGCGCTGATAATCTTTCTTGTTGAAGGCTATCTCAATGCAGATATCTGGCAGCAAAGCTGGCAGCGGTGGCCGGGTAAGGTCGCCGCTGTGGCGATGATAATACTCTGGATCGCCGTGCCTGTGGCCTTATGGCGCGCCAGGCCGCTGTTCCCGCTCATCCTGACGCTGATGCTGATCGGCGCCGTGTTTACCGGCCTGCTGTGCGGCCTCTACCCGTGGCTGGTGCCACATCAGTTCAGCATCAGTGAAAGCGCGTCATCGCCGGTCACACAGCGCTTTGTGCTGGTGGGGGCTGCAATTGCCATGCCGCTGACGCTGCTGTATCACAGCTGGTCGTTCTGGGTTGAGCGTCGGGCGAAATAACGGCTGTCCACGATGCTTCAGACGGTGAGCCATCGGGACGGGTGTGCTGAGAGGAGAGACGAACAGCATGAAAAAAGAACAGACAGCGGCCGTGGATAGCCCGATAAAAGAGGATCTCCGCTGGGTTCGCCGCGAATGGCTGATTCAGCGGGCAGGGGTGTATCTGTTAATCCTGGTGGTCATTCTGGGTGCATGCGGCCTCTTTTCTAAAGGCGTGCTGAGTGACAGCAGCGCCCGCTCGCCGGATGGCACCCTTGAGGTGGCGTATGAGCGGTTTGGCCGCGTTGACAGCAATATGGCTATGCGTATTCGCTACACTGCACCGGTAACCGACCACTTTACTGTGACGATTGGCGCGGGCGCACTGGATAACCTGCAAATCCAGACGCTGCAGCCTCAGCCGCTGGAGGCGGTCACGATCGGCAGCGATCTGCGGCTGACCTTTTCCACCCGCGACACCGGACCGGATCACGCCATCTGGCTCGGTCTGCAGCCACATGATCCGGGCCGCATTCATGTCGCCATTAACGGCGATGACCATCCTCCGGTCCGCTTTACCCAATGGATCTATCCCTGACAGAGGCGCGTTATGGAAACGGTATTACGTGCGGCAGCCATTTACCTGGTGCTGATGGTGGTGTTCAAAATTGCTGGCAGACGCACCCTGTTGCAGATGACCTCTTTCGATCTGATTCTGCTGCTGATCATCAGTGAAGCGACCCAGCAGGCGCTGCTGGGCGACGATTTTTCGGTGACGGGTGCGGCGCTGACCATTATCACGCTGGTCACAATAGATATTTTGCTGGGCAAACTGAAAAGTCGTTTTCCGGTAGTAGAACAGGCGATCGATGGCGGCCCGGTGATCCTGGTGGAAAATGGCAATCTGCTGACCGAGCGCATGAAGATGACCGGTATTGATCCTGACGATGTGCTTGAAGCGGCACGCTCCGGTCCGGGGCTGGAGCGATTCGATCAGATCAAATATGCGGTGCTGGAGGTGAACGGCCATATTTCGATCATTCCCCGTGCGGAAAAGTAGCCTGACCCCCGTAAGGATTCGCCGGGCTGCGGGCTCTGCGCCCGGTCAACGCCGATCGTGCTCTTTTCCTTGTTATTCTGCGGATTTGCGCCAGGCTCTTTAATCAATCCACGTTTTATTATCCGAGCTGGCCTGACACTCAATCAGCGTTATGCTTCACAGTCAGGTTTAAAGTGAATGAATTTACCCGTTTTACCTTCTATCCGGTCACAGGCTGGCACATCGGGCCGCTGAACGGTCATCAGGCGCTGGTGCTGCAGTTCGGCTATGTCGATCCGGCAGCCACTCAGGAACAGCCTTTGCAGGAGACGCTCTTTTTTGGTCTGACGATCGAGATGGCAAAAGCGCTGGTCAGCAGCCTTTCCGAACAGATCGACATTGCCGAGAAAAAGGGGAGCAGGCATTGATTCCCGGGCACTTCCTTATCTGACGGATTCACCGTCGGGCGCATAAACCTGCAGCGCACGCGCGATCAGGCGGAAATGCGCAGGGGTCTGTCCGATAATTTCGCCGTCTGCATTGATGTAATGAGGACGGCGCGTCTCAATGGTCACTTCTGTTGTGCTGAACGCCCGCACGTTACGCCAGCGGCCGTGGGTGCCACGCCGCAAAAAGGGCAGCAGCGCAATCAACTGCCAGCTGTGCTGTAACTCCAGGCTGTAGACATCCAGTAACCCATCATCGGGTGTTGCGCGCTGTTCGACCGTCATGCCGCCACCGTAAAAACGACCGTTGCCCACCGACACCTGAACCGTTTTGATCGGCACCCGCTGGCCCTGATGCACCAGCGTGGCGCTGAACGGGCGGCTCTGCCGCAGCAGCCGCAACGCCGCCAGGGCATAGCCGCCTACTCCCCAGCGTTTTTTGGATTCAGCCGTGAGATTACGCGCCAGCTCTGCCGAGAAACCAATGCTGGAGACGTTAAGAAACAGGTGCTGATTCACTTCACCCAGATCCACAGCGCGCAGTCGCCCGTCTGCAATAATCTTCACCGCCTGTTCCAGGCTGGCGGGAATGCCCAGCGTACGGGCAAAATCGTTGGCAGTGCCCAGCGGTAAAATCCCCAGCGGCAGGCCGGTCTGCATGAGTCCTGGTGCCGCCGCGTTGAGCGTGCCGTCGCCGCCGCCGACAATCACCGCATCGACGCGATCGGCATAAGCTGCGATTAACGCGCTGTAGCTGCGGGTCTCCTCCTCGTCCGGGTGCAGCAGCGTAAACCCGGCCTGCGCCAGCAGCGTCTCCGCCCGGCTGGCCTCCGTGCGTCCTTTGCGTGAGCGCCGGTTAATCAACAGCAGGGCGGTTCTTTCATCGTCAGGCATACTTTTGCGTCATCCTGTTGTCAGAATAGGGGAACGAGACGGCAAGTACAGCATCGGCATGACCCGTGAACAACCCTGTTTGCGCGACTTTACGAACCCGGTGCGTGCCATAAGTGGCGATAAAGATCGTCTACATTGCTTAGGATCAGTTCCACTTTGAGGTGTTGCAATGACCGAAAACGAATTCAGAAAAGTGTTAGCCGAACAGGGCTTTGATGAGCCGTTACTGATTGAGCGGGCCGCTTCAGCCCGGCTTGATAATCACGTCCATCCTTTTGAAGCGCTGGCCCTGATTCTCAGGGGCGACATCACCATCAGTACCGAGCAGGGCGACATCACCTATCATCCCGGTGAGACGTTTCATCTGCAGCCGAATGAACTGCATCGTGAGGCGTTCGGACCCCAGGGCGTCAGCTATCTGGCGGGGCGTAAATATGAGTGACTGGCAATCAGCATGACGATTTCTGACGATCTTTTTACCCGGCTGGCACGGTCGCCGTTTCGTCGGCGTTTTCGGCTGGGACGCGCTGAATATGAGTATGCAGGCAGCAAAGGCGAGCCGGTTTTACGACAGCATGCCGCAGCATTTGTGGCACAGCGACTGGCTCCTGCTCAGCCTGAAAACGATGGAAAACAGACGCCAATGCGCGGCCATCCGGTTTTTATTGCGCAGCACGCCACCGCGACCTGCTGCCGTGGCTGTCTGAGTAAGTGGCATAACATCGGGCAGCACCAGCCGCTGAGCGCGGAACAGCAGGACTATGTGGTTAGCGTGCTATTGCAGTGGATTACCCATCAGATGCAGCAGCCTGCACCGCCTGCTCGCGTGAGCCGAAACCCGCCGAAAACGGACGACGATCCACAGCTTGCCCTCTGGTGATGGGTAAAAAAACTACAGTCAGCGGCTTTTTCTGGTGAAAACTGGCCCTTTTTCATTCCTGGTTTATTCTTAAATCTTTCCTGGGAACGCTATGCCAGGATTAAAACCTACACGGCAACAACGAATACAGAGGGAATTATGAAGAAATCAATTATTGCACTGTCTGCTATTTTGCTGGCCTCGCCAGTATTTGCTGCTACCACCACCGATAACACCGTTGCGGAAGCGCATAAAGGCGCTGACACCGCGAAAGAAAAACTGCATCAGACCCAGAATGAAGGCAAAGAGCTGAAGCTGAAGTCTGAGCATGCCGCTGAAGGCAAAAGCCACACCACCGGGAGCAAAATCACCGAAGGTGCTCAGAAAGGCTGGCACAAAACCAAAGAAGGCACTGAGAAAGGCTGGGATAAAACCAAGCAGGGTGCTGAAGAGCTGAAAAACAAAGCGACCAACTAAGGCGCTGGTTTTCAGGTTAAAAAAAACCCACCGCAAGGTGGGTTTTTTTATGGGCCGATCGGAATTACGCTTTGTTTTCCGCTGCCTTTCTTTCTGCGGCTTCTCTTTCCGCCGCCGCTAATGCCGACACTTTTATTTCCGCTTCAGCGGCCGCATCGGCTGCGGCAGCCGCCGCTTCAGCGGCTGCTTCGGCCGCAGTCTCGGACTGCTTTTTGCCTTCTTCAATCACCTCTTCGTCGATGACTTCAATATTCTCGCGGTTATCGCGGCCGGAGAGCAGATTCCAGCAGGCGATAAACAGAGCAGCAATGACCGGACCGATAACAAAACCGTTGATGCCGTAAATTTCCATGCCGCCCAGCGTGGCGATCAGGATCATATAGTCAGGCATTTTGGTGTCTTTGCCGACCAGCAGCGGACGCAGGATATTATCCACCAGACCGACAATCACCACGAAGAAACCGACCAGAAACAGCCCTTTCCACAGTGCGCCGGTCGCGAAGAAGAAGACTGCGGCAGGCACCCAGATAATGGCGGAACCGACCGCCGGGATCAGGGAGAGGAACGCCATCAGGGCACCCCACAGCAGGCTGCCATCGATGCCGGTAAACCAGAACGCCAGCCCGCCGAGAATACCCTGCACGACACCGACCACCACTGTGCCTTTCACCGTCGCACGCGCCACGGCAGCAAACTTCACCATCAGGTGATGTTTCACGTAAGTGGATAGCGGCAATGCCTCCAGAATCAGATGCACCAGATAGGAGCCATCTTTCAGCAGGAAGAACAGCAGATAGAGCATGATGCCAAAGCCGACGGTGAAGCTGAACGTGCCTCTGCCAATGATAAAGGCGCTGCCCGCAACATACTGACCGCCCTTAAGCGCAAACGAGGAGAGCTTCTGCTGAATCTGTCCGGCGTTATCCAGATTATTTTCAGCCAGGAAATGCTTCGCCCAGCGCGGCAGATGTTGCAACAGATCGGCGAAGACCGCCGGGAACTGCGATGAGTTGGTCTGCAGTTTGTGATAGACCGCATTGGTTTCAACCACCAGCGAAGAGGCGATAATCGCCAGCGGCGTGAACACAATCAGGCAGATACAGAGCAGGGTAATCAGCGCGGCCACGCCGTTGCGATCACCCAGTCGGTTGCGCAGCCAGCTTTTCAGCGGATGGAAAATAACAGCCAGAATCGCCGCCCATAAAATCGGCGAAAAATAGGGCGAAAGCACCTCGAAAAACGCGACGGTGGCGATAGCCAGAATCAAAATGAAAAACCCGATGTTCAATCCTTTAAAACGCATGGAAAAACCTCATCTGGAACAAACTCTGATAAACCCGCCGCACGAATTTGCTGCGTCTGGCTTTGCTTACGCAGCGGCCTCGTCACAAATGAACGGTCAGGCTTTGCTCATTAAATGCTGATACTGGCAGCATCATGCTGGCTAACTCGTTGAAAGGTCTTGCAGAAGTGATGAACGGATAATGTGCGTTCGCTGCGTGACTTCCGGCCGGTAGCAGGCTGCCTCTGACTGCAGCGCGCTGAATCCTACATTAGCGTAGCGGTTTCGACCATTATTGGTAGGTCAGAGACTCATGATCTCTGCGTATGCTGCCGATAACCGTGTTAATCGGGCAAAAAACAGGCAATGAAAAATGGCTAAACAGAGCGTCTTAATGGCACTGATGGCGTTGATATTAAGCGGTTGTGCGACCAAACAGTATCCACAGGCCGCGGCGGTGACGCCGGAAGAGACCGCGACACTGAACTGCAGCGCACTGGATCAGGAACTGGTCAGGGCGCACAGCGTACAGCATGATATTGAGCAGACCGGCCAGTTTGATGCACTGACCGTGCTGGGCTTTGTCGGGGATTTCGGGCTGGGCAATGGCATTGCAAAATACAATGCCAGCCAGAAGGCGGAACGGCGACTGACGCAGTTGCAGTCGCTGAAAGCCGCGAAGTGCAGCCAGCGTCTTACGTAGCGGGCGGCGTCGGATCAGCCCAGCGTCCCTGCGCTGACATGCTGCAACCGGACATTTTCCGCCGCGCGTTTACCGGCCAGGAAGGCGTGATCCGAGTTGTAATATTCCCACTCGCTGTAACGCCCCGACAGATGAATATCCTGGGTCAGCAGCCACTGGCGGATCAGCGCCACGTTGTCGCTGCGCGCATGATCATAGACCACGTAGGCATAGGGCATATCAACCTCTGACGCGCAGAGCAGCGGATCGTCTGCGGTGATCATGCCGACCCGGATGCAATCCTGACGGCAGCGCTCGATCAGCGCATCCCCTTCCAGCGGCAGCGGATTAGCCGCGTTGTAGGTGATTTCACAGGTTAAGCCAAAACCGCCCGGCGGGTTGCAGTGCGGACTCGCGTTACCCTGCACAAAAATGCGGTGAAACAGCGTATCGCCAGGGTAATAAATCCAGTGTTTTTCAGTCAGGTCAGCCCGGCCAATGCCCAGATTCACGCAGCGCACCGACACAAACTGCAGCTGCTGCGCCGCCAGCCGGACACTCTCCGGCACCTCATCGCCCATCAGCTTAATCAGTTCCGGCAGCGGCATGGTGCTGATCAACTGCTCATACCGGTAGTGACGGCCATCCGCCAGCAGCGCAACATGCGCCTGCGGGGAGATGCGGGTCAGGATGGCGTCGGTTTCCAGCGTACATTTGAGGTGCGGCAAAAAGCCGGACATCAGTGCCTGAAAGCCACCGCGCAGCGGATAGCCGAAGCGGGCGTTAGGCCCGACCGGCTTCGCCAGCGGTTGCAGCGCACCATCAATAATCTGTGACAGATCCGGCAGCGGCACACGCCCGCCGAGCCATGAGGTCTCCATGTCGGTCAGCGGCACTTTCCACAGTTTCTGGTTGTAGGGCAGGGCGAAATGACGTGCGATGCCTTTACCCCAGGTGCGCATAATAAAGTGCTCGAAATCCTCTTTGCCCTCTGCGATGCCGGCAGTGCTGCCCTCATCGGGAATCGCACCGTCAGCGCAGCAATCCCGCCGGGCCCGCGCCCGATCCAGCGGCACGGCGGCGACCGCTGTTTCACCATAACGCGCTTCAATAGCCCCCAGCACGCACTCTTTCACGACCCCGACCGGCAAACCGTGCAGCGCCGACTGGAAGGGATAGCGGGTATAAACACCGTCGCTGTAGACCCAGGCTTCACGCGCCTGCCAGTGCAGATTATCGCCCAGCAGCATCTCATAGAGCTGTAACACGTACGGGTCCTGCGAGAACATGATGTGACCGGCATAGTCAAAGGTAAAACCCCGATCGTTAATCGACCGGCACCAGCCGCCCGGCGTGGCATTTTTCTCCAGTAATACGGCACCTTCACCGTAGTGATAACCGGCGCTCAGGCCGGTGGGCCCGGCCCCGATAATCAGACAGGGCACCGCTTCGCTCGCCAGCATCGCTGGGGTGAGGGGGGAGATTTCAGCCTTTGCGTGGGTCTGGCTGGCGGACGTCACGGCGGGCTGACGCTGCGTCAGCGCCTGCTGAATCAGGCCATGTATCTGCTCAGCCGTGCGATCCCATGAGGTGGCATCCACTTTCGCCTGCATCCGTCCCGCCAGCGTCAGCCGTTCTGCGGCACTGATGGCCATTGCCTGTTCACAGGCGGCAATAAATTCCGCGTGCGTTTCTGCCACCGCCACTTCCTCTGCGTAATGACGCGCCACATCGACAATCGCGGTACTGACAATCGGCAACTGCGCCGCCATATACTCCAGCACCTTGGTGGGCGAGATATAGCGGGTCGAGGCATTGATGGCAAACGGCATCAGGCAGACATCCCAGCCCGCCAGAAACTGCGGCAGTGCCTGATAAGGCTGCTGGCCGAGCCAGTGAATATTGTCGCGCTGCGGCAGGCTGTCGGGATCAATTTTCACTACCGGCCCGACCATGATGATCTGCCATTCGGGATGGCTGTCTGCCAGCGCCGCAATCAGCGGCAGGTCGATGCGCTCATCCAGCACGCCGTAATAGCCCAGACGCTGGGGCGGAATCGCATCCTGCAGCGGATGACGGTTAGTGCGATCGCGCGCCTGTTCAAAATGAATCGCATCCACGCTGCTGGGGAAGCAGTAAACCTGAGGGTGTTTATCACGCTTCGCTTCATAAAGGCTGGAGCCGCCGGTAAAGACCAGATCGGCGCGGGTCATCAGCGCCGATTCGCGCTGTTGCAGCTGGCGCGGCGCATTCCGGAAGGCAGAAAGCTCATCCATGCAGTCGTAAATCACCAGTGCCGGATCAAAAGGTGTCAGCAGTGGCAGCGCCATCGGCGTATAGAACCAGATTAGCGGCTGGTCATCGTCATCCAGCAGCGGCGTCAGCAGCAGCAGCAGCGGGGCGATCTGGCTGTCGTGAAAGCCGGGCGCATCACTGTCGGTGTGCGGCTGGATCACCGTGATGTTGGCGGCAGGCGAACTCTGATGCAGGCCCGGTGGTCCCGCCTGCCAGACCGGCTCCTCGACAAACAGCACGCGATAATGCTGTGCCAGGCGTGTCAGTAGCTGCTGCGGACGCTGAAAAACAAAACCCCAGCGTAAATGGCTGAAAACGATGAGAACAGGTGGTTTCATGGTGTGCTCCTGGCTGGGATGTTGTGGTGACGGGAGGTGCTGCAAAAAGCGCTGTGCCTGGCGCAATGCCTCGGCATAAGGCTGCTGTAACTGGCGGGCGTAAGGATCCGGCCCGAGCCGATCGAGATCCCACAAGCCGCTGCGGGTCCAGGACGTGGTCGCCTCCCACAGGGGACGGTCGAGAATCGGGTAGAGGCAGATGCCGAGCAGATTTGCGCCCGCCAGCTGCGCCTGCGCCACCTGTGAGGCGATCTCACGGATCCAGGCACCGCGTCCGCTGCCAACGTGGCTGGTTTCTGCCAGCAACAGCGGACGCTGATAACGGTGCCAGACCTGCAGTAGCAGCTGATGCAGCGGCTGGCGTCGGCTGTCGCCCAGATGCCAGTAAAGCCGCCGGTTTGTACCCTGTTCCCACTGGTTGTCGTGGTAGTAATTCACCCCAATCAGATCGAGATAGCGGGGCGCGCCACCCAGCGCCGGGTTACGGCGACCGCTGAGCATGTCCCACGCCTGATACTGGGTGTCGCACGTCTCACGCGCCAGACGGTCTCTGGCCGGATCGGCGGGATCGGGCACGATATGGATCAGCGGATCGCAGTGCAGCACACGGGCGCGCGGATCGGCGAGCCAGATCGCATCACAGGCGGCCAGGGTGGCGCGCACCAGCTGCTGCTTGGCGGCATCGGCCCGATCCGGTCCCGGAATCGCTTCGCAGGCGAATAGCCCGACCGAGATGCCCCAGCTGACAAAGGAGATTTCATTCATCGGGGAGTAGATCGGTGCCTGCTGATACCAGGGGGCCAGAAAGCGGGCCAGTGCGCCGCAGAACGCAGCAAAGCGGCTGACAAAGTCGTGATCAAACAGGCTGACGCCTGCGGGCCAGCCGTAGTGGCAGATTGTCCAGCTCAGCTGAATACCCTGCTGCTCTGCTGCCTGCATCCGTGCAGCGACCGTGGAGAAGTCATAGCGGCCATCGCGTTCACATAACCGCCAGCCGACGCTTTCGCGCACCGTGCGAATGGAAAAGGGGCTCAGCGCGGCATAATCCTCTGCCGCCCGTGCCTGATGCTGGTTCAGCTCATTCATCGACAGCGCAAGACCGTCCGGATTGATATGATCGGCACCTTCATAGCCGGCCTGCCAGAAACTGGAAAAGGGCGTCATGGCATCTCCCGAAAAAAAGCAACATGCTTCCCGCTGACGGGCCGTCGTGAAACGGGTCAGGGCGTTATGGGTATGCAAAGCAGGCTGGCAATCCTTGCCATAAGCCACAGACGCTGAGGTGCAGGCATCAGATCCTGTGGCGGTTTGGACGAGTGAGATAGCAGGACTACACGTGCGGCGCTATCGGCAGGAAAAGTGTGGCTTCTCTGAATGTTAACGGGTTTTACGGAAGCCTTACTGGAAAGTATAGGTGGGTGGGGTTTGTTAGCAAATTATTGATGTAAAAAGAAAAAAGCGCAGCGGCAAAAGCCATCCAGTCAGAAACAGGAATTTTCACGGTTGTTTAAGTTGTCAGATTGATAAGCGCAGCGTGAAGAGGCTCAGCGCTATTTTCAGCTTTGTTAACCTTTTCCTTAGCATGCAGTGCGGTCAGACTGACCCGTTTTCGCGCTACAGCTTCGCTTGCATTTTGGCAGGATGGCGACAAGATTTACTTATTACTGGCCTGAATCTGCGGGCTATCAATGGGCGGCTGCGACGATGCGCGCCCCTTAAAACAGGATGTTTAGCAGACTATGTTCTCATTCGACTGGCACCGCTTTTTACTGAACGACCAACCGGCCACCTTTTTGTTTGAGGTCGTAGCGCGGGTGCTGATCGCCTATCTGGTGGTCTTCACCTTTCTGAAAGTATCTGGCCGACGCGGCGTGCGCCAGCTGTCGCTGTTCGAACTGGTGGTGATTCTGACGCTGGGTTCCGCGTCCGGTGACGTGACGTTTTACGATGATGTCCCGGTGCTGCCGGTGATTATGGTGTTTGTGGTCCTGCTGACGCTCTACCGTCTGACCACCTGGCTGACGGCACATAGCCCGCGCTTTTCACGGCTGATTCAGGGGGATGTCATTACCCTGATTAAAGACGGTCTGTATGTGCTGGAGAGTCTGGATCGGCTGAATATTTCTGAAGATGAGTTCTATATGGAGTTGCGCCAGAGCGGCGTAGAGCATCTGGGGCAGATTCGGCTGGCGCTGGTGGAGGTGGACGGAGAGCTCAGCCTCTATTTCTATGATGACGACGAGATGCGCGCCGGGTTAAGCGTACTGCCGCCGGCGCACCGGCAGGATTACAGCACCGTGCCGGTCAGCGCACTTTATGCCTGCACCCATTGTGGTCAGACGCAGAGGATTGAGGCAGAGCAGCAGGCCGTCTGCCCGCGCTGTCAGCGACAGCGCTGGTCTGCGGCACTCAGCGTGCGTCGGCTGCATTAACAGCCAGCGTTTCAGCATTCAGGGCTAAGCGCGTCTCAGCTCCCTGCAGGACTGTCGGCAAAGCAGGCGCTGAGCGAACGCTTTTGCTGACCTGCAGCGTTAAAATTATCCGCGTTCAGCCAGGCGCGCAGGGCGCGATGAACAGCTGGCCATTCACCGTCGATAATGGACAGCCAGTCTGTATCGCGGTTGCGTTGTTTACGCGTCATCGCCTGACGAAAACGGCCCTCAAAGCGGAATCCCAGCCTTTCTGCCGCCCGCCGTGACGCGACGTTCGTTGAATCACAGCGCCACGCCACCCGACGATAGCCGAGTGAAAAAGCCTGTTGCAGCAGCAGAAAAATCGCCTCACTGCCCATTACACTGCGCTGCATCAGCGGCGACCAGGTGACGTGACCGATTTCAAGGGTGCCATGTGCGGGCTCAATGCTGGCAAAGCAGATCACCCCACAGGGCTGCTGATTCAGCGTGCAGACCGTGAAGGGCACCAGCGCGGTGTCCGCCACTTTATCCGCAATCCAGCGCTGCATCTGCGGCAGTGTGACGGGCCGCTCTGCACTCAGCCAGGTCCAGTCGCGATCATCCGGTGCAAGCATAAATGCCTGCAACAGCGGTTCCGCATGGTCAGGGCTCAGCGGCAGGAGAACGCAGTGCTGGCCGGTGAGTGGTGTGCAGGACGGTCTGCCTGCGGGCTGCCAGTCGGGCAACGCTTCACCAACCGGCTGACCAAATTGATTGATGTTCACTGGCATCCTCCTGAAGCAAAACGGACGGTAAGCAGGAAGGCTGCCGCTCTGAATGGTTATCCTGAACCGCGCGTAAACCCGTTGCAGCTTGTTCCCGCTTCCCACATAACTTTGCCTGTTACTGACAGAAAATGAAAACCCTTCGGGCAGCATAGCGACACCGTTACCAAAGAGGTGTGCGTATGAAAGTGAGGCTGGCCAGTGCATTGCTGTTTTTGCTGTTATCGTTTGGCGCGTTTTCACAACAGGTGATGAGCGAAAGTCATCCCCATTCACGCAGTGCGCAACTGCTGGAGCAGGGGAGTCAGACAGATACGGCGGATTCGCCGGATGAGCATCTGATGGAGAGGCAGGAGTGGCGCAGCAGCCTGCAGCGCAAGCCCTGTTAAGCTGAACTCCCCGGCAGAGGTCTGCCGGGGAATCGTGGCGGCCTTCAGGCCATCAGATCGTGGCCTGGGTGGCGGCCATGCCAGGCACCAGAATGACCTTACGGCACTCCTCTTCGCGTCTGGCGAAAATATCGTAGCCACGTGCAGCATCTTCCAGCGGCAAATGGTGGGTCACAATCTCTTCCGGCGTCAGATGGCCCTGCTCAATGAGCTTCAGCAGGTCTGGCAGATAAGCGTGTACATGCGTCTGCCCCATCTTAAAGGTCAGCCCTTTGTCAAAGGCATCCCCAAACAGGAAGCCGTGAATAAACCCGGCGTAGACGCCCGGCACGCTGACGATACCGCCACGCCGCACCGCGGCAATACACTGACGCAACGCTTTACCGCTGCTGCCTTCCAGTTTGAGATTGCTGAGCACGGTTTCGGTCAGGCTGCCTTTTGCCTCAAATCCCACGGCATCAATCACCGCATCCACGCCGCGATTGCCCGGGCTGTGTTCAATAATCCAGCCCGCCGGGTCATCAACGTCATCGAAGTTAATCGGGATGACGCCGTAGCGCTCACGGGCAAAGTTTAAGCGATAGGCGTTGTGGTCGATCATGTAGATCTGTTCGGCACCCTGCTGTCGGGCGCAGGCGGCGCTGAGCAGGCCAACCGGTCCCGCACCGAAAATCGCCAGGCTGGAGCCGGGTTTAACCTCCGCGTTTTTAACCGCCTGCCACGCGGTCGGCAGAATGTCTGACAGGAACAGCACTTTTTCGTCCGACAGCACAGCGGGAACTTTGAACGGGCCGGTATTGGCTTTTGGCACCCTGACATACTCCGCCTGGCCGCCGGGCACCCCGCCATAGAGCTTGCTGAAACCAAACAGCGCCGCGGGCGGCGTGATGTTCTTGCGGTTAAGAATGGCACCCCGTCCGCTATTGGTATTTTCACAGGCGGCATACTGGCTCAGAAGACAGAAAAAGCAGTCGCCACAGGCGATCACGAATGGAATCACCACCCGATCGCCTTTGGCGACGGCAGTCACTGCGCTGCCTGCCTCAACCACTTCGCCCATAAACTCATGACCAAAGATATCGCCGTGCCCTGTACCGGGGATTTTGCCGCGGTAAAGGTGCAGGTCTGAACCGCAAATGGCGGTAGCGGTTACGCGCAGAATAATGTCATCTGCGGCTTCAAGTCCCGGATCCGGCACGGTATCCACGCTGACTTTATGCGGGCCGTGATAGGTTAATGCTTTCATCTTTTGATCTCCTGCTGGCGAGGGGAGGGCAGCCAGACCAGAAGGTAAGGCTACCTGCGAGGCAGACTCAGGGATCCTGAAATCCAGCCTGCCTGAAGTGTAGTAACCCTGTGAGGAGTAAGCAGAGCGGTGCAGAACGCGGGGCGGTTTCAGACCGGCGGGCAGGAAGGAGGCATCCGGACTGGGGCGGCGGTGACGGACAGCGCATCCGGTTGCCCGCCTGTAAGATCAGCCAGCGCGCGCCGGTAAGCGGTGTCGATTTGCGACGGCACCTTTTCCATGTAGCGCCAGGCGTGTTCACGCGTTTCACCGGTCAGTTGCTGCAGATAGTGCCGCGCCTGACTCAGCGTCGGTATCTGGCCTTCAACCCCTGCCATGCGGGCGGGCAAATCAGTCCAGATCAGACCCTCAATGCCTCGGGCCTGCGCCCACTCTGCCAGCGGGCCTGTCGCGTTGTCCGTCACCGTCATCATCCCGACGCCATCGGCGCGGCTGTCGGGTATCCCCTCACGCAGGCGCAGCGCGCGGCAGGCGCTCTCAGGTGAGGCCGTGTTCAGCCAGGCCCAGCACACCGGCACCGGGCGGGCGTTAAGAGTGATCGCCGTTGACAGTTCGCCGCCGTCAGCGATGCGCACAAACTCAATCGGTACGGCCGGTCCATCATGATGCCACTGACTGGCCACCGGCAGTGCGCCGGGTTTCCAGATTAACGATCCCCATCCCAGACAGGCAATTTTCATTCTTTTCTCCTGTGTCTCAGCAGCTACCGGCGCGGCCAGTCAGAATTAAAGCGTAGCCCGTTACGTTTAATCGTTACAGGGATCACCTATTTTAGTGCGGTAAACACGCCTCAAAGATGGCATGATTTCCCTCGCTGTCGCTTTGCACAACCTGACGGTTTTTTCAGCAATTCATGCGCGTTTATCGGTGCAGCTTGAACTTTTATCGTCAGGTAGTGTAAAAAGTGGCGCACGCAAACGATTACCTGTGCATGCGCACTGGCAGCATCACGCTCGCAGGTTTCGCTGCGGCCGGGCCGGAAAGCAGGGAACAACACCTTCTTTAACGGCTCAGGGTACTGGCGCTTTTAACACGGACTATCTGATGAAAACCACGCAAACTGGCACGCTGGGCGCGCTTGAGAGTGACGTCGATACGGGATGGCGTAAAACCGACACCATGTGGATGCTGGGTTTATACGGCACCGCCATTGGTGCGGGCGTCCTGTTCCTGCCCATCAATGCCGGTGTCGGCGGGCTGATCCCGCTGATCATCATGGCGATACTGGCGTTTCCGCTGACCTTCTTTGCGCACCGCGCCCTGACACGGTTTGTGCTCTCCGGGAAAAACCCGGCCGGGGATATCACCGAGGTCGTCGAGGAGCATTTTGGCGTCGGCGCGGGCAAGCTGATTACGCTGCTCTATTTCTTTGCGATCTACCCCATTCTGCTGATGTACAGCGTAGCGATTACCAACACGGTGGAGAGCCTGATGGTCAATCAGCTCGGCCTGGTGCCGCCGCCACGGGTGCTGCTGTCGCTTTTGCTGATTGTCGGACTGATGACGATTGTGCGCTTCGGCGAGAAGATGATTGTTAAAGCGATGAGCGTGCTGGTCTATCCCTTTGTGGCGGTGCTGATGCTGATGGCCTGCTATCTGATCCCGCACTGGCACGGCGCTGCGCTCTCAACCCTGACCGTTCAGCCCGCGGGCAGCAGCCTGTGGATGACGCTGTGGCTGGCGATTCCGGTCATGGTCTTCTCCTTTAACCACTCACCGATCATCTCCTCCTTTGCTCTGGCAAAGCGGGAAGAGTATGGCGATGCCGCGGAGAAAAAGTGCTCGCGTATTCTGGCCTGCTCGCACCTGATGATGGTGGTGACGGTGATGTTCTTTGTCTTCAGTTGCGTGCTGAGCCTGTCGCCAGAAGATTTACACGCCGCCAAGGCGCAGAACATTACCATCCTCTCTTATCTGGCTAACCATTTTCAGGTGCCGATGATCGCCTGGCTCGGGCCGCTGATCGCCATCGTGGCGATCACGAAATCGTTTCTGGGTCACTATCTGGGGGCCCGCGAAGGGTTTAACGGTATGGTCAATAAGGCGCTACGCAGTCGCGGTAAAACCCTCGCGCCAGCCAGACTGAACCGCCTGACGTCACTCTTCATGCTGCTGACCACCTGGCTGGTGGCGACGCTGGACCCGAATATTCTCGGCATGATTGAAACGCTGGGCGGGCCGGTCATTGCCATGATCCTGTTCCTGATGCCGATGTATGCCATTCAGAAAGTTCCGGCGATGCGCAAGTACAGCGGTAAAATCAGTAACCTGTTTGTCGTGCTGATTGGTCTGATTGCTATCTCTGCGATCTTCTATTCGCTGGTGAAGTAACACTGTACACCGCAGGCGTCGCTCAACCGGGTTGAGATGCGCCTGCGGGTCTGCCCGCCACGCCTTATCCTCCCTGCGTATCGCCCGCCATCGACCCCGGTTTTAAGCCAGCTGACGCACAGTCAACCCTCTCTGTCAGACGCATCTGTTCAGCAATATTTACATTTGTGATTATCTGACATGGTAGAGTTAACGCGAATAATTATTATTCCATTAAAGGACCGGAGAGAAATGAAAATCGGGATTGCTGCTGCCACCACACTATTACTGTCAACTGCCTGCGCGGCGACCACCTATCCGGTCACGGTGACCGACATGGATGGTCAGAAAATTACGCTGCAAAAGGAGCCGCAGCATGTGATTTTGCAGGATGGACGTGACGTGATGGCGCTGGCACTACTGGATCGACAGAACCCGTTTCAGCGGGTTGTTGCCTGGAATAACCTGCCGAAAAAACAGGATACCCAGACCTGGAATCTGCTGAAGCAGCGCTGGCCGCAGGCGGCATCAATTGTGGATATGGGCTTTAACGATCAGGGACAGGTCAATCTGGAGAGCGTGCTGGCGAAGCAGCCCGATCTGATGATTGCGCAGCTACGCGCCAAACCGGCACTGACGCAGTCGGGCGTGCTCGCCACCCTGAAGAATCTGCATATTCCGGTGCTGTTCCTGGATGATGAGCTCCACCCCAAAGAGAACACTCTGAAGAGCGTAAGCGTGCTGGGTACCGTTCTGAATCGCGAAACCGAGGCGAAAGCCTATGCTGATTTTTACCAGCAGCGCTGGCAGATGATTCAGCAAAAGATTGCGCAGGTGCCGCATAAGCCGACGGTGTTCATTGAACCGATTGCCGGTAACAGCGACAACTGCTGCTTTACCCACGGTCATAATGGCTGGGGCGCGCTGGTGGAAGCGGTCGGTGGCAGGAATATCGGGTCGGCGCTGCTGCCCGGCAGCTCAGGTTTTGTGTCGCTGGAGAAGATTATCGCCATGAAGCCGGACGTCTACATCATGACCGGCTCGAAGCGTCCGAACAGTAACGTACTGCCGTTTGGTTACGATGCCAGTCAGGCCGACGTAACCGCCACCTTTAACCGCCTGCAGAGCCGTACCGGGCTGGCGCAGATCGAACCGGTGAAACAGAAACGGGTGTATGGCGTTTATCACCATTTTTATAATCACCCTTACAACATCATCGGCATGGAAATTCTGGCAAAAGATCTCTATCCAGCGCTTTTCAGCGATCTTGATCCGACCGCCGATTATCACCACATCGTGAAACAGTTCACGGGATTGCCGGATGCGCCAGTGATCCTCAGTACGCCATAACCGGATTGAACAACCCGGTAAAAGCCAGGGTGCACGTCAGCATCCTGGTTTTCATCAGGCCCGGAGGCGTCAGTCAGTTACAGGAGGCGCAGGCAGATTACTATCCCGATTACGGCAGGAAAATTGTAGCGCGTGTTAAGAAATCGCTAAGCAAGCGTAATGGTATGTAAGTTACCGGATTTTAAGACTTTTACAGATGTTCCCCGCCAGGATTATTGCCATGATACGGAACAACGGTGCCAGAACAGCCGTTATTTTCGGAGGCAATATCATGAAAAAAACAACATTAACGCTTATCGCTTCACTTTTAACCTGCAGCACGCTCTTCTCTCAGGCTTCACTGGCAGACGATCATGATGACGGACACCGCATGCCCGTGCCGCATCAGAACAGTGACCCGCGTCCTGACAATCGCGGCCCTGACAAGAATCATAACCGCGGCAACAATCCTCATGATAATCACGACATGGGAAATCATCGGCATGAGGAAGATAACAACCGTCGTGACAAAGAATCCCGCCATGACCGCGACCATTTCGCCTGGCAGGGCCACGAATTCCGTCGCGGCCATCCTGTCCCGCAGGCGTATCGCGGCGACCGTTACCGCGTCGCTGACTGGCATGAACGCGGTCTGCGTGAACCGCCACGGGGTTATCACTGGGCAAACATTGACGGCAACTATGTGCTGATTGCTGCCGCGACCGGCGTGATTACCGCGCTGGTGCTGAACAGCGCCCTGAACTGATCCCCAGGGATGGCTGCGGCCATCCCTGTTTCTTTCCGTTTTACTGCGCCAGCGGCTATCCTGAGACTCCACGCTGAAAATTTTCTGTGTAAGGAGTCATGATGACGACGGTTAAGATGGTTGCGGTAGATATGGATGGCACATTTCTGGACGATAATAAGCAGTACAATCGATCCCGTTTTCTCGCCTGTTATCAGCAACTCACCGCCCGCGACATCAGATTTGTGGTGGCCAGCGGCAATCAGTATTACCAGCTCAAATCTTTTTTCCCTGAGATCGCCAGCGAGATCGCCTTTGTGGCAGAAAACGGCGCATGGATTATCGATCGTGATGAGGAGCTTTTTTGCGGTGCTTTTGAACGCCGCGACGTTGAAGCGGTAATCAGCACCCTGCAAAACGGCGACTATCCGGGTCTGCGTTATCTGCTGTGTGGCCGTGACAGCGCCTATTACTTTGATGGCATGGAAGAGGCCTGGCTGAAGAAGATGCGCCATTACTGCCACCGGCTGAAGCCGATTCATCATCTGGATGATGTACAGGATGACCGGCTTTTTAAGTTCGCGCTGAACCTGTCTGATGATTACATCGGGCCACTGATGGCCGATATTGAACGACTGCATCAGGGCCGCGTGGCCGCGACGTCAAGTGGTCATGGCTCGGTGGATCTGATCGTGCCGGGAAATCATAAAGCGCACGGTCTGGATCTGCTGGCTAAACGCTGGGGGATCACGCACGACCAGGTGCTGGCCTTCGGCGATGGCGGTAACGATCTGGAGATGCTGAAACAGTCCGGCTTTAGTTTTGCTATGGGCAATGCGCCTCAGCGGGTGAAGCAGACGGCACGCTATGCAGCCCCGTCCAATAATGAGCAGGGCGTGCTGCAGGTTATTGAGCAGATGCTGGCAGGCGAAGGGCCTTTTACCGCCCGGCAACCTTAGCCGGATAGCTCTGCGGCTTACCTTAGCCGCATGGCTCTGCGACTTACCTTAGCCGGATGGCTCTGCGACTTACCTTAGCCGGATAGCTCTGCGACCCGGCCTGGTCGCTTTTGCTGAGGCGAAGCCTGACAGGATAGCGCGGAGCACCCCTTATCTGTCCGGGGTGTCGGACCGGGCAGGGCGGCCAGCGCCCCCCTGATTACGCCGTAATCTGCCAGGCCTGCGTAATCATCGTCTGCATCTGTTCGCGGCTGTAATTCACCAGCGAATTTTTGCTGTTGGCACGTGCCAGAATCCATTCCACGTCGGTGTGACTCAGCGACGGGCCATCCTGCCAGAACGGGATGATCGCCTGCTGTTGCAGCCATTGCTTCAGAAACTGTGCCGGTGAATCCGTGGTGTCGCTGAACAGCTGCGGGTGCAGCTCCGTCATCAGCCTGCGCTGCAGCGGCTGCTGGCTGTCAGACAACAGGTCCAGGAACGGAAACAGCAGACGTCCGCACACCTCGCCGTGATGGAACGGCTTAATGGCACCCAGTTCTCCGGCGATACCGTGGATCACCCCCAGCCCCGCACTGCTGAGACTGACACCGCCCAGCCAGGACGCCATCATCATCGCCTCACGTGCCGCATCACCCGCCGCATCGTCGCGATTCAGCGCGGGCCAGGCCTGGATAAACTGACGCAGGCCGGTCAGCGCCAGCTGTCGGGTAAAGAGGGTGCCTTTGCCGGAAAGATACGCCTCAAACAGGTGGGTAAACGCATCAATGCCGCAGGTTGCCAGCACGCTGTCAGGCGCGCCTTTCAGCAGGTCGGGGTCAAGAATCGCCACTTCCGGGACAAAGACCGGGTGGCGCAGTGACGCTTTGATTTGGATATCCAGCTGGTCAGTCACGACCGCATTTTGTGTCACTTCACTGCCGGTCCCGGCAGTGGTCGGAACCGCAATCAGCGGCAGCGTGATGGGCTGAACCGCCGTATCCCCCACTTTTTCCAGATACCGGGCGGTGGGTAGCGGATGCTGTATCATCGCGCTGAAGGCTTTTGCCGCATCCAGCACGCTGCCCCCGCCAATCGCCACCACCCGATCAACATGACCGCGCCAGCGGGTAACCCAGCCATCGATCTCGGCGGGCGAGGCTTCATGGCTGACAATTTCATAGCCGAGAATGTGATCGTTGAGTTCAGCTTTTATTCGGGCATAGGCCGGACCCTGCAGGAAAGATTGTCCGCAGAACAGCAGGGTGGGTTGGGACCGGGCGGCCAGCAGCGGCACCAGTTTATCCAGGCTACCACGGCCAAACAGGGTTCGTTGATTGCTGTACAGCTCACTCAGGTTCTCACTCACCAGCGCATCCTTTTTACATTTCGCTAAAATCTGAGTGTAACGAAAAGCGCGCCGCCAGCACTGGCAAACTTTCTGATAACACACTGGCAAAAAGTTGATCATCTTCGCAAAACAGAAATTCACCGTCGGCGGGGTGGTGCTTTCCTGCTGATGTTACCCTTAACATGTTATCGGTAACAGCGTTTGTCGGGATGTGTAAACATCTTACAGCGCACTGTTTTGTAGCCCTCAGGGGATCATGATAACAAACCGGCACTGAAGTCCGTTCAGTGCGCAAGGTGGAGAAAACCTATGCCATTACTCTATGTGGCGATTGGCGTCGCGTTACTGCTGTTGCTGATGATTCGCTTTAAGCTTAATGGATTTATCGCGCTGATCCTGGTGGCGCTGGCGGTCGGCGTGATGCAGGGCATGCCGGTCAATAAAGTCATTACCTCAATCAAAGCGGGTGTCGGGGGCACGCTTGGCAGTCTGGCGCTGATCATGGGCTTCGGTGCCATGCTCGGTAAGTTGCTGGCCGACTGCGGCGGCGCGCAGCGTATCGCCACCACCCTGATTGAAAAATTCGGCACAAAGCATATTCAGTGGGCACTGGTGCTGACCGGTTTTATCGTCGGATTTGCGCTGTTCTACGAAGTTGGCTTTGTGCTGATGCTGCCGCTGGTGTTCAGCGTTGCGGCGTCGGCGCGTGTGCCGCTGCTCTACGTCGGGGTGCCGATGGCGGCAGCCCTCTCTGTGACGCACGGCTTCCTTCCCCCGCATCCCGGCCCAACGGCCATTGCCACGCTGTTTAACGCAGACATGGGTAAAACGCTGCTGTTTGGTACGCTGCTGGGTATCCCTACGGTAATTCTGGCGGGTCCGGTGTATGCCCGTTTCCTGAAAAATATCGACAAACCCATTCCGCAGGGACTCTACAACCCGAAAACCTTTACCGAAGCGGAAATGCCCAGCTTTGGCGTCAGCGTCTGGACGGCGCTGGTTCCGGTGGTGCTGATGGCACTGCGTGCCGTGGCGGAGATGCTGTTGCCTAAAGGCCATGTGCTGCTGCCCTACGCAGAGTTCTTTGGCGACCCGGTAATGGCAACGCTGATTGCTGTACTGATTGCAATCTTTACCTTTGGCCTGAATCGCGGTCGTACGATGGAACAGGTAATGGATACCCTTACCGACTCGATCAAAATCATTGCCATGATGCTGTTGATCATCGGCGGCGGCGGTGCCTTCAAACAGGTGCTGGTGGACAGCGGCGTGGATAAATATATCGCCAGCATGATGCACTCTACCCAGCTTTCACCCATCTTTATGGCCTGGTCAATTGCCGCCGTGCTGCGCATTGCCCTGGGCTCTGCCACGGTCGCGGCGATTACCGCCGGGGGCATTGTGGCACCGTTGATTGTTACCAGCGGGGCCAGCCCGGAACTGATGGTGATTGCGGTGGGGTCCGGTAGCGTGATCTTCTCTCACGTTAACGACCCAGGCTTCTGGCTGTTCAAAGAGTATTTCAACCTGACGATTGGCGAAACCATCCGCTCCTGGTCTGCGCTGGAAACCATTATTTCGGTTTGTGGTCTGGTGGGATGCCTGCTGCTCTCCTGGATGATCTGACCTCTTGCCGCTGGCAGTACTGCCAGCGGCTTTTTGCTTTCGCTTCTCTTCAGCGCGTTTCCTTTTTTATCCTGAGCTGTTTCCGGTCATCTCTCCGCAACGGCTGGCGTGTAACCTCACTGTAAAAAGGGCCGCAAAACGCGGCCCACGGGTCTGTATCAGCGTAAATCTGGCCTCTTAATGAGGCGGTTCAAAACCGGCTTTCACCATCTGTTCCCGCAGCGCACGCGCAATTTCACGGTTGCCGCCGGTGACCGGATAGATAACGTTGTTGACCACATCATCAAGGTAGTGCTCTTCAAACTCCTGCATCGTGAGTTGAGTGCCGCCTTCATCGTTGATGGCGAAAGAACCTTTGATGTGGTTACCGCTGTTTTTTGCCTTAAGGCTATAGCGGCCCATGCTGGTATTAATCGTGCTCATAAGATCTCCTCGCGACTCGTTTTCAATCTCATCACTGCTGAGGCCTGCCTTGCCGCCTAAATTTTAGCCAGGAGTGGTCTGGAAAACGAAGAAAGAGGGCCGGTAAAAAGTGGTGTTGCGATCGTTATCCCAGAATATAAATAAAAGTGAAAGTTGCTGAACTTATGACCAGTTAAACCCTAAGGGAAGCGGCGTAACAAATTTTTCTGTCTATACTGCTTACAGGAAAAGTGTTTAATCGGTGAGGGGAAAAGGAAATGAAAATTATTCTGTGGATTATCGCGATCATTTTTATCGTGGGCTTACTGACCCTGACAGGGGTATTCAAACTGATTTTCTGATGTCAGATTTTTGTTAAAGCTTCAGCGACAGCGGGCACCTAATCAGGTGCCCGAACTGTTTTCTGGCTGGCTAATAAATACTGGCTGATGGGATCCATTGGCGTGTTCGGCAGCAGATCCTGTGAGCCCAGCTGTTTTTTACAGCATGCGCAGCGGGCACCGTGAAAGTTGCGCTTACCTTCCCGATAATCAGTGAAAACGAACCGTGCGCTTCCACACTGGCTACAGCGTATCTTCATGACCATTCTGCGTTTCATCCTCCTTTTTCATGAGCACTGACTGATGCCTGCTTCTTTTCGGTTAAGCAGATTTTATCTATTGCCAGGCAATATTATTCCGGGCTGCGATGAGAAACGTAATTTCTTATGACGCTGATTGTTTGTTGCCAAATGCGAATTTAGCCACTAAAAAGCACTTCATTGATTACGCTCAATGTTTCTTAGCTATTGGCTAAAATATCCACGAATAGCCCATTCTGGCGGGGGTTAATGGCACGGCTCGCTTATTTTCCCGCGATTAAAAGCAGGAACTGCGCTCGGAAATTTAAGATTCAGCGTCTGTTTAATGTGTATTTGTCCCGCAGTAACCTGCAGAAGCGCCAAAATCGGCTCTGTGGGTAAAAAGTATTTTCCGAATGAAGATCAAAAAATTGCCCTTTTGCACCGCCGGGTTTCCTTGATGTGCGTCATGCGTCTTAATAAGATTTTTCTTTTTAACATGAGTGCTGCATCAGTTTTCAATCAAAAAGGTGCCTTATTCCAGCGGGTTAGCGTGCAGGGCCGATCCAGCGTCTGCTAGTCGCTCAGGGAGGATTCGCAAGTCCGAAAGCAGGAAAGTGTGATGGATGCACGGAAAGTCGATATTTATCACTTTTTCATCAAATCGGACTGGACAAATCCCTCGGCAATTGCTGTACTAGACCCCGACACAGTTTAGTGTCCATTTTTCATGTAAAGGTAATATAGATGTCTAAGATCAAAGGTAACGTTAAGTGGTTTAATGAATCTAAAGGATTCGGTTTCATTACTCCTGAAGATGGCAGCAAAGATGTATTCGTACATTTCTCTGCAATCCAGAGCAACGGCTTCAAAACTCTGGCTGAAGGTCAGCGCGTAGAGTTTGAAATCACCGACGGCGCTAAAGGCCCATCTGCTGCTAACGTTATCAGTCTGTAAGTTAACAGTCAGAATTCTAAAAACCCGCCTTATGGCGGGTTTTTTTATGGCTGTAATCTGCGCTTCATCCCTCTGATCGTACCCTCTGTATCGGCTGTATGCCGCACAAACTGCGCGGCGGCTCACAACAAATACTCGTAACATCTTTATAACAACCCGACAGGCAGCTTTTTAGCGTGCGACGCTATATAACTGTGCGACAGAACCCGGTGAGTAAGGAGGCAGGATGAAGATACGTCAGGCGGAGTTAAAAGACAGTTTTGCGTTGAGTGCCTTGCTAAGCGAGTTAGGTTACGGCGGCACCGAAAGCTTCATAGAGCAGCGCCTGGCGCAGTTATGCAGCGATCCCAGTGAATCACTGCTCGTGGCTGAACATGGCAGCCAGGTGCTGGGTTTCCTTTCCCTGCATTTTATTCCTCAGCTGGCTCTGGCGGGGGATTTTGCCCGCATCAGCTATTTCTGTATTGCAGAAGGAGAGCGCAGTAAAGGCGTCGGCCAGCAGCTGCTTCAGCACGCTGAAACGCTGGCAGCGCGTCGTGGCTGCGATCGCATGGAAGTTCACTGTCATCAGTCACGTCTCAAGGCGAATCAGTTTTACGCCCGCGAAGGCTATGCTGAATCACCCTGTTATCTCGTCAAAGCGTTACAGGCGGGTTAATTGCCCATTCACAGGGCCGACCCGCGTCCCGGCCAGCGTCTCCCGCTGCGTTTCCCTGAGGCTGGTAACAGACATGATCACAGTCCACGGCATTCTGTGCCTGTCAGCACGTTCTGCTTTCAGCGTAGCGTCAGGAGAGCAGAAACGGTTGCCGGGAGGGGGCGCTATCGGCCGGACAGCAGGCCTCTGCAAACCAGTAGTCCTTTATCTGACATGAAATGCCAGCGGCATTAAGCTGATGTGATTGCACACATCAGGCGAGGCAGAGAAGGGTAAACGGGACGATACTTTGCAGGAAGGCCTGACGATATGCGGTACCTGACACAGACATGCCTGCTCTGCTGGCAGCAGAAGAGTGTCAGGAAGATGACGGCGCACGCCAGCATTATCAGCAGGGGCTGATCCGCCGATGCGTGACGCCAGACGTGATGTTTCCGGCGCTGCAGGAGAAGAAAAATGATGAAAGTGGCATTAGGGCAATTTGCAGTGAGCCGAGCATGGCAGGAGAACGCCTCTGTCTGTCTGGACTTCATGCAGCGAGCGGCAGAAGAGGGGGCCGATTTGCTGGTGCTGCCGGAAGCGGTACTGGCACGTGATAATGCCGATCCTGATTTTGTGCTGCAGGCGGCACAGCCGCTGGACGGGCCCTTCCTGCGCCCGTTGCTGGCGTCGAGTCAGGACAATACGCTCACGACCATCATGAGCGTTCATGTCCCCACCGATCAGCATAAAGCGCTCAACGTGCTGGTGGCTTTCCGCCAGGGTGAAATCATTGCCGTCTATGAAAAGCTGCATCTGTACGATGCCTTCGCGATGCAGGAGTCACAGCGGGTCAATCCGGGCCATGCCATTCCGCCGTTGATTGAGGTAGCGGGGATGAAAGTCGGATTGATGACCTGCTACGACGTGCGCTTCCCGGAGCTGGCACGTCGTCTGGCACTGGATGGTGCAGAGGTGCTGGTACTCCCTGCTGCCTGGGTTAAAGGTCCGCTTAAAGAGATGCACTGGGAACTGCTGACTCGTACCCGTGCCCTGGAGAACACGTGTTATATGGTGGCGGTGGGCGAGTGTGGCCCACGTAACATCGGCAATAGTCTGGTTGTCGATCCGATGGGCGTGGCGGTGGCCAATGCGGCGGAGTCTCCGGCACTGCTGTTTGCCGATCTCGACCCTGAGCGTGTTGCCTATGCCCGCCGTGTACTACCTGTCCTGGAAAACCGGCGCTTCGCCCGTCCAGAACTCATGTGATCGGCTGAACCAGAAGCGACCGCGAATCCGCTTTATCTGCCGACAGGAGCGCTTCGCCGTGGCTTCACGGCGATCTCACTCTGTTACAGATTCCAGTTGTCGCCACGGGTAAACTGCGCGTAAATAACAGTCACCGTGATTTAATAAAGTTCAAAGGGTAAATATGGAAGGTATCAGTATTGCCAAGCTGCTGATTATCGGTGCGCTTATCGTACTGCTTTTTGGTACCAACAAGTTGCGTTCACTGGGCGGCGATCTGGGTTCCGCAATCAAAGGCTTCAAAAAAGCCATGAAAGATGAAGATACCAGCGCAACCCGAACGACAGCTGAAGATGTGCCAGCAGAACGCGTCGTTCATAAAGATTAATCGGTTATCGTCTGCAAATAACTGTTACTTTTTATTTCAGGCACACATAAAAAAACCAGGCTGTTTCCAGTCTGGTTTTTTTGTTTTCGCAGCAGCCTGAGCGGTTTTGCGTTTATTTCACTTCTTCGCCTTTGGCCTGCATATCTGCATGATAAGAAGAGCGGACAAACGGACCGCACGCGGCATGGGTAAAGCCCATCGCCATCGCTTCTTCTTTCATCTCATCGAACTCGGCCGGGCTGACGTAGCGCTGAACCGGCAGGTGATGACGACTCGGCTGCAGATACTGACCCAGCGTCAGCATGGTGACACCGTGGCGACGCAGATCGCGCATCACCTCAACGATTTCGGCGTTGGTTTCACCCAGGCCCACCATCAGACCCGATTTGGTCGGCACATCAGGATGCGCTTCTTTGAAACGCTCCAGCAGCTTCAGTGACCACTCGTAGTTCGCGCCCGGACGTACCTGACGGTAGACGCGCGGTACGTTTTCCAGGTTGTGGTTAAACACATCCGGTGGCGTCGCGGTAAGAATCTCCAGCGCACGATCCATACGGCCACGGAAGTCCGGCACCAGCGTTTCGATTTTGATCGCAGGATTTTTTTCGCGAATCGCGCTGATGCAGTCGGCAAAGTGCTGTGCGCCGCCATCACGCAAATCGTCGCGGTCAACTGAGGTGATGACCACGTAGCGCAGGCCCATGTCAGCGATTGTCTGCGCCAGTTTTGCAGGCTCGTTGGCATCAGGCGCATTGGGACGACCATGTGCCACATCGCAGAACGGACAGCGGCGGGTACAGATTGCACCCAGAATCATAAAGGTGGCGGTGCCGTGGTTAAAGCATTCGGCGAGGTTAGGGCAGGATGCTTCTTCACAGACCGAGTGCAGCCCGTTTTTGCGCATCGCGGCTTTAATGCCCTGAATACGACTGGAGTCGGCTGGCAGCTTGATTTTCATCCATTCCGGCTTACGCAACATCTCCTGCCGTTCAACAGCCACGGTTTTCACCGGGATTAGCGCCATTTTGTCTGCGTCACGATATTTGACGCCGCGTTCCATCTGAATTGGTTTACTCATAAATCAGCAGGTTCCGGTCGGATTGCGATTTGAAAGCGTTCCCGCTCAAACCGGGAAAGCTGCTTTCAACTTTATTTGAAAAAAGTGCAAAAATTATATCATTACATCGCCTGCGAAGCAGCCACAGTCAGCACGGATAGGTTACATATTTGTAAATTCGCATTCTGCGTTAAGGCTTAACAGGGAGATCGTCTGATATCCATTCAACATTTTCATAACCTGCCAGCCGTGCAAATGCGCTGACCAGTGGAGAGCGTACCTGCTCCGTGGTGACCTCTGGCTGGAAATTTTTCAACTGGGTCATGCTCATACCGGCGTAACCACAGGGATTGATGCGCAGGAACGGGGATAAATCCATGGCAACATTCAGCGCCAGACCGTGAAACGAGCAACCTTTACGGATGCGTAATCCCAGCGAGCAGATCTTCTCTTCCCCGACATAGACGCCAGGGGCATCCGCACGGGCGCGGGCGCTGACACCGAATTTTTCCAGGGTCGCGATAACCGTCTCTTCCAGAATGGTCACCAGCTGGCGTACGCCGAGCTTACGGCGTTTCACATCAATCAGAACGTACATGACCTGCTGTCCCGGCCCGTGATAGGTAACCTGACCGCCACGATCGCTCTGCACCACCGGAATATCGCCTGGCATCAGCAGGTGTTCCGCTTTTCCTGCCTGACCCTGAGTAAAGACCGGGGGATGTTCGACCAGCCAGATTTCGTCACGACTCTGGTCGTCGCGCTGGTCGGTGTAGTGGTGCATGGCGTCGGAGACGGATTGCCAGTCGCGCAGATCTGACTGACGGACAAAGAGGGTTTCAACTGACAAAGCGATAGCCCGCTAAAGGAAAAAACGCTGAGGATAACGTCGGCAAACCGTCAGGCAGAGACGCCTTGCCGACCCGTAAATTACAGCACCATCCGCACAATTTCGATGTTGCCCAGCTCTTCATACAGGCGTTCAACCTGCTCAATGTGGGTGGCGTTGATAGTGATGTTTACGGAGTGATAGTTGCCTTTGCTGCTCGGCTTAACTTCAGGGCTGTAGTCGCCGGGCGCATGACGTTGCACCACTTCAACCACTTGATCAACCAGCTCCGGTTGCGCCAGACCCATTACTTTGTAGGTAAACGGGGTAGGAAATTCGAGCAGTTCATTCAGTTTGGTTTTCATATTAACTCCGGTGCATAAAAAACAGGCTCCCGCCTGAGCGGGAGCATCATAATATCGTGTAATGGGGGCGAAGGGGTGATTTTTCAATCACCCTCTGCGCTTAACCGAACCAGTGATGGAACATCAGCTTGATGTAATCAACGATGCGGCCAAAGAAACCCCCTTCAGAGATTTCGTTCAGCACCACCAGCGGACGCTGTTCGATAGTCTTGCCATCCAGCTGGAAGTTGATGCTGCCGACAACCTGGTTTTTCTTCAGTGGTGCATGCAGTTCCGTGTTGGTCAGCACATAGCTGGCTTTCAGATCTTTCATGCGGCCACGTGGAATGGTCAGGTAAGCATCTTTTTCCACACCCAGCTGCACGCGATCGTTATCGCCGAACCAGACTGGTTCAGAGGCGAACTCTTTGCCCGCTTTCAGTGGCGCAACGGTTTCAAAGAAACGGAAGCCCCAGGTCAGCAGTTTCTTGCTCTCAGTTTCACGGCCTTTAAAGGTATGACCGCCCATCACGGCAGAGATCAGGCGCATCTGGCCTTCAGTTGCTGACGCCACCAGGTTGTAACCCGCTGAGTTAGTGTGGCCGGTTTTGATGCCGTCCACGTTCAGGTTGGTATCCCACAGCAGGCCGTTACGGTTCATCTGACGGATGTTGTTGAAGGTGAACTCTTTTTCTTTATAGACAGCGTACTCTTCCGGCACGTCGCGGATCAGCGCCTGGCCGATCAATGCCATGTCGCGGGCAGAACTGTACTGACCTTCAGCGTCCAGGCCATGCACGGTCCCGAAGTGGGTATTCTGCAGGCCAATCGCTTTGACGTAGTTATTCATCAGATTCACGAACGCATCCTGGCTGCCGGCGACATAGTCAGCCATCGCAACACAGGCGTCGTTACCCGACTGCAGCACAATGCCACGGGTCAGCTGAGAGACCGGCACGCGGTCGCCTGGCTTCAGGAACATCAGCGAGGAGCCTTTGAACACCGGATTACCGGTCGCCCAGGCATCCGGGCCGACGGTGACCATATCGTCCTGATGAATTTTACCGGCTTTTACAGCCTGACCAATGACATAGCTCGTCATCATCTTGGTCAGACTGGCAGGATCGCGGCGTGCGTCGGCGTTTTTCTCGGCCAGCACTTTGCCCGAGTTGTAGTCGATAAGGACATACGCTTCGGCATCAATGTCCGGCACGCCCGGAATCATGGTTTTGAGATTGACGTCATCAGCAATAGCAGCATGGCTGAGAGAGAAAGCGATCAGTGATCCCACTGTCAGGCGTTTCAGCAAACGAGATGATTTCAGCGTGTTCATGTGTAGGACTACAACATCCGTGAGTTTGAGGTTAAAAATGTCACTCATCATACCCAATGCCACATAGTCTGGCACCGGGCGTGATGATTGGGTTGTTAGCAGACGTTACGTGTCACTGTCTGATAAACGAATCAGCGACGCGTATTCGTAATAAATGAGGCGGTCTGGCCTTCACTGCTCAGGCGCTGTTGCAGTGCAGCCGCTTCGGCGCGGGAGCTGTAACCGCCGAGCTGTACGCGATAAACATTGTTGCCCGCGTCTTCAACCTTGCCGGGCACCCCATAGCGCTGGCTCAGGCTTTTCATCATCTGCCGGGCGCGCGCCGGATCGTTCAGCGCGCCGACCTGCACCACATAGCCGGTGGCACCACCGCTGGCTGCAGGCGCGGCGCTGGCGGCGACAGGAGCAGCACTGCTGGCGGCGGGGGCCGTATTGACGGGCGCGGCGGCGGGCGGCTCACTGCCTTCCAGCACGCCGTTCGCTAAGGGCTGAGGTGCGCCAAGAAAACCGCTGCTCTGTACCGGTGCACCCATGTTGTCACCGCCCTGCAGCGTACTGTTGCTGATGGCTTCGACATTTTGCGCGGGGGGTTCAGAGGGGGCTGCGCTGCCGCCGTTCATGACTGCGCCACCGCTCAGGTCCGGACGGGCAGGCAGAGAGTAGCTCTGTTTCGCTACCACCGTTCCGATGGTGCCGGGGCCAGAGAGCGTGCCATCAGGTGCGACCTTGATGTAGTCGACCCGCACCCGTGAATTATTGGAGATGTTCAGACGATCACCGGCAGCCCGCGACAGGTCGATAATGCGTCCTGGCGTGTAGGGGCCGCGATCGTTGACGCGCACCACAATCTGACGGCCGTTCGCGATATTGGTCACGCGCACATAGCTCGGCAGCGGCAGAGTAGGGTGGGCCGCAGTCAGCGCATCGGGATCGTAGGCTTCGCCGGTGGCGGTGCGGTTGCCCTGCGCCTCTTCACCGTACCAGGTTGCCAGACCGACTTCGCTGTAGTTGGACGGGTCGCTGATGATGCGATAATTCTTGCCGTTAACGCTGTAATCCTGGCTGGTGCCTGGATTGATCGGCTCATAACGTGGCTCAACGCCTGGAATTTCTACCACCGGCCCATTGTAAGCCGGTTGCGGCGGCGCCGTATTTTGGGGTTCGGGCGTGGTACAGGCCGCCAGAACCAGTGATGCCAGTGCAACGCCAAGCCATTCCTTACGCATCTGCAGCCTCTTAGACACTTTTAGATAACATTTTTCGGTGAGTGTGGATCGACATCACAATGCCAAATCCCGCCATAAGCACGATAAGCGCGGAGCCGCCGTAACTGACCAGCGGCAGCGGCACGCCAACTACCGGTAAGATACCACTAACCATGCCAATGTTAACGAAAACATAAACGAATAAAATCAGCATCAAACCGCCCGCCATGACCCGTCCAAAGGTGGTCTGCGCCCGGGCTGCCACAACCAGCCCCCGCATAATCAGCAGCAGATAGAGGGTCAGCAGCAGCAGCACCCCTACCAGACCCAACTCTTCGGCCAGAACCGCAAAGATAAAGTCGGTATGACGTTCCGGCAAAAATTCCAGCTGTGACTGGGTGCCCTGCAGCCAGCCTTTACCGCGCAGTCCCCCTGAGCCGATGGCGATTTTCGACTGGATAATGTGATACCCGGCACCCAGCGGGTCCGTTTCCGGGTCGAGCAGCATCATGACGCGATCGCGCTGATAGTCGTGCATCAGGAAGAACCACAGAATCGGGATAAAGGCGGCGACCAGCAACACGGCAACGCCAATCAGTTTCCAGCTCATCCCCGAAAGGAACAGGACAAACAAACCGGAGGCCGCAACCAGAATCGAGGTACCGAGATCGGGCTGTGCGGCGACCAGCAGGGTTGGCACAAAGATTAACAGCAGCGCAATGCCGGTGTTTTTGAGCGTGGGCGGACAGACATCGCGGTTGATAAAGCGTGCCACCATCAGTGGCACGGCTATTTTGGCTATTTCTGAAGGCTGAAAACGCACAAAACCGAGATCGAGCCAGCGCTGTGCGCCTTTACTGATCTGACCAAAAGCATCCACTGCCACCAGCAGGATGACGCAGACAATATAAAGATAAGGTGCCCAGCCTTCATAAACACGCGGCGGTACCTGCGCCAGCACAATCATGATCACCAGACCCATCGCAATCTGACCGAGTTTACGCTCCATCATGCCAGGATCCTGCCCACTGGCACTCCAGATCACCACGGCGCTGTAAGTCAGCAGGCCGAGAATGATCAGCATAAACATCGGATCAATGTGGATGCGCATCCAGATCGATCGTTTCTGCGGACTATCTTGCATCGACATGTTTATTCACCTTCATAACCGGGCGGCACAGGTGCGGCGTCCGGCAGGACTGTATTGTTATCACCCAACATAATATGATCCAGAATCTGGCGCATTACGGTGCCGACAGCCGGACCGGCGCCACCGTTTTCCAGGATGATGGTCACAGCGACCCGAGGTTTGTCATAAGGAGCAAACGCGGTCATTAATTTATGGTCGCGTAATCGTTCAGCAATTCTGTGGGCGTTATACGTTTCGTTTTCTTTCAGGCCAAAGACCTGTGCCGTACCGGACTTGGCGGCAATTTTATAAGGCGCATCAGCAAAGCTTTTATGCGCGGTGCCGTTGGGGCGATTTGCTACGCCGTACATGCCATCTTTGGCGATTTCCCAGAAGCCGGAATGGATGTCACCAATCGGGGCCTCAGGTGGCTGGCGATAGGGCACCAGGGAACGGCCTTCGCGGGTGGCACGCAGCATGTGTGGCACTTTGACGACGCCGTCGTTAATCAGAATCATCATGGCTTTGTTCATCTGCAACGGGGTAGCCGTCCAGTAACCCTGGCCGATCCCTACCGGGATGGTGTCACCCTGATACCACGGCTTTTTAAAACGCTTCATTTTCCAGTCGCGGGTCGGCATGTTACCGGCGCTCTCCTGCGGCAGGTCGATGCCGGTACGGCTGCCATAACCGAATTTATTCATCCACTCCGACAGGCGATCAATACCCATGTCATAGGCGACCTGGTAGAAGAAAGTATCGGCAGACTCTTCGAGTGCTTTGGTGACGTTAAGCCGACCGTGCCCCCATTTTTTCCAGTCGCGGAAACGTTTTTCTGAACCGGGAAGCTGCCACCAGCCAGGGTCAAACAGGCTGGTGTTACGGTTAATGACGCCAGCACTCATGGCCGAAACCGCTACATAAGGTTTGACGGTGGAAGCCGGTGGATAAGCCGCCTGAATCGCACGGTTATAGAGGGGACGATTTTCATCTTCCAGCAGGCCGCGGTAATCCTTACTGGAAATACCGTCGACAAATAAATTGGCATCGTAGCTGGGCGTTGAGACCATCGCGAGAATTTCGCCGGTGCGCGGATCGCTGACGACAACAGCCGCACGACTGCCCGCCAGCAGGGTCTCGACATACTGCTGCAGTTTGAGATCGATAGTCAGATAGATATCCCGGCCCGCCTGCGGTGACTCCTCATGCAGCTGGCGAATAACGCGGCCACGGTTGTTAACCTCAACCTCTTCAAAGCCGGTTTTGCCGTGCAGCAGTCCCTCGTAGTACGCCTCAATCCCCAGTTTACCGATGTCGTGCGTGGCGGCATAGTTGGGCCAGAGGCCCTCTTTATCGAGGCGTGCAACGTCACGATCGTTGATTTTTGACACGTAGCCGACCACATGCGTCAGCGTGGCACCGTAAGGGTAATAGCGGCGCTGATAACCTTTAACTTCCACGCCGGGAAAGCGGTACTGATTGACCGCAAAGCGTGCCACCTGCACTTCATTCAACCCGGTTTTAACCGGAATGGAGGTAAAGCGACGCGAGCGTTTACGCTCTTTCTGGAAGTTTTCGAGATCGTCGTCAGTCAGCTCTAAAACAGGGCGTAAGTTTTCCAGCGTCTGCTGCAGGTTATCGACCTTTTCGGGCACCAGTTCCGCCTGATAGATGGTGCGGTTCAGTGCCAGCGGTGTGCCGGTGCGATCGTAGATTATGCCGCGACTGGGAGCGACAGGGACCAGCTTGATACGGTTCTGGTTAGAGCGGGTGCTGTAATCATCAAAGCGAAGAATTTGCAGATGGTAAAGGTTAACCACCAGGATCGAAGAGAGCAGTAAGATACCGACGAAGGCGATGAACGCCCGACGGACAAAGAGTTTCTGTTCGGCGCTGTAATCGCGAAAGGCGTTGCTTTGTAATTTCATCCGCTACTTGTCATGTCTGATGTGGGCTGATCGGTCATTCACGATGATAAGGATGATTAGTCGTTATACTCCAGGCCCGATACAGACTTTCGGCTACCAGCACGCGCACCAGCGGATGGGGCAACGTCAATGCTGACAGTGACCAGCTCTGCTCTGCCGCCGCTTTACAGGCGGGGGCCAGGCCTTCAGGCCCGCCAATCAGCAGGCTGACATCGCGGCCATCCAGCTTCCAGCGTTCAAGCTGCTGCGCCAGTTGCGGGGTTTCCCACGGTTGGCCAGGAATATCCAGCGTGACGATGCGATTGCCTTTGCCGACCGCCGCTAACATCGCTTCACCCTCTTTTTCAAGGATGCGTTTGATATCAGCATTTTTGCCGCGTTTACCTGCGGTTACTTCGGTCAGCTCAAACGGCATATCTTTCGGGAAGCGGCGCAGATATTCCATAAAACCGGTCTGCACCCAGTCGGGCATTTTAGTGCCGACGGCAACAAGTTGCAGTTTCACCGATCAGCTCCAGAGTTTTTCCAGCTCATACAGCTGGCGACTCTCTTCCTGCATCACATGTACGATGACATCACCCAGATCAACCACGACCCAGTCTGCTGCGCTTTTACCTTCAATGCCTAATGGCATCAGGCCAGCTAAACGGGACTCCTGCTCAACGTGTTCTGCGATCGAAGTCACATGACGCGTGGAGGTGCCGGTGCAGATGATCATGAAATCGGTGATGCTGGATTTGCCCTGAACGTCGATGGTGACAATGTCCTGGCCTTTGAGATCATCAATCTTATCAATAACGAACTCTTGGAGTGCTTTACCTTGCAAAAGGTTCCCCTTGGAATCTGGTGGTATCGGGCTGGCTGTAAGCCCGGAGAGTACAGCCAAAAATTTAAGCGGCGCAGTATAGCATGCCCGGATCAGTCGCGATATAAGCCTTCGCGGTCGATATAATCGATAACTGCGGCGGGCAGCAGGTCGTCGCAGGGCTGGTGCTGATGGCGGCGGCGGCGGATTTCGGTCGCCGAAATATCATAGAGTGGGGTTTCTGCCAGCCAGATATGGCCTGCGGGCTGCTGATGCAGCTGCCGGATATCCTGAGCAAGGTGGTGATCGAGCCACTGCTGCATCTCCGGCGCGTCAAACCGGGTCGGATAGCCAGGCCGCTGGCACACCAGCAGATGGCAGAGTGACAGCAGGTCCTGCCAGCGGTGCCATTTCGATAAGCTCAGCAACGAATCCTGACCAATGATAAAGCCCAGCGGCTGGCGTGCACCGCGTTCGGCACGCCAGGCTTCCAGGGTCGTCACGGTCCAGGAGGGCGTGTCGCGTTCCAGCTCACGGGTATCAATTTCAAACAGCGGCAAGTCGCGAATAGCGCAGCGCAGCATCGCAACCCGCTGGGCAGCGCTGGCTTCAGGTTGTGGACGATGCGGCGGCACATTGTTGGGCAGCAGCGTCACACGCTGCAGGCCGGTCTGCTGAGCCAGCGCCTCGACCGGGCGCAGATGACCAAAATGAATCGGGTCGAAGGTGCCACCGAACAGCGCGTGTAACTCAGACATGGGCAAAACTCGTCGGAAAAGCACGACTGCTGAGCAGCAGCGTCAGGGTCTGCAACTGCGGCCACACCGGCTGTCCATAATCCTGCTTCAGGGTGATCTCAATCTGACTGAGCAGATGAATCGCACGTTGCAGACGCGTCGCATCCAGTCGTTGCAGGGCGTCGGTGAACAGCGCGCGGCGGTTCTGCCAGATACGCTGCTGATCCATCAGCGTTCGCAGCGGCTGCCGGGTCTGCTGGCGCTGCAGATGCAGCAGCGTCAGCAAATCGCGCTGCAGCGTACGCAGCAGAATCACCACTTCGCTCTCTTCTTTCTCCAGCTGATGCAGGATATGCAGCGCACGGCGGCTCTTACCGGCCAGTAACGCATCCACCCAGTGGAACGGGGTAAAGTGCGCCGCATCGCTGACCGCCTCTTCAACCCGGGGCAGGGTCAGCTTGCCGTCGGGCCACTGCAGCGAGAGACGCTCCAGGGCCTGGGCCAGCGCCAGCAGATTACCTTCATAGCAGTAACACAACAGCTGCACGGCCGCGTCATCTACCGAAAGTTTCAGCGCCTTTGCACGATTAACGACCCAGCGTGGCAGTTGTGCCTGCTCGGGCGTCTGGCAGGGCACCAGAACCGCAGAGGCGGACAGGGCCTTGAACCATGCGCTGTTTTCCTGCGCTTTGGTCAGCTTTGCCATCCGGCAGATCAGCAGAATATCGGCGTGCAGCAGCTGCGACAGCTTTATCAGCTGCTCGGCCATGGCGGCGTTTGGGCCGTTATCGGGGAAATGCAGCGTCATGGTCTGACGCCGTGCAAACAGACTCAGTGACTGACAGCTGACAAACAGGTTCTCCCAGTCGGTCTGAGCATCCAGCGTAAAACTAAAATGTTCTTCAAATCCCTGCGCACTTGCGGCGGCACGGATGGCATCTGAACTTTCCTGCAACAGCAGCGGTTCGTTTCCGGCTAACAAATAACAGGCGCGCAGCCCCTCACGGAGCTGCGCGCTGAGTTGCTCAGGGTAAATCCTGATCATTGCAGGCTGGTAGCAGAGGAAGAAGGTGCTTCCTGTGAACCCTGACCCGGAACCGGAATCACTGACGCCGGTAAGGTCTCTTTTTTGTTGATCTGCGCGGCATGCACGGTCAGCAGTTTACGTACCAGCTGTTCGGCAGCACGCTGACGCATCTCCTGCGTAATCAGCTCCTGCTCGGCATCTTTTGCCAGTGCAGCATTCGGGTTATCGAAGAACGAACGATAAACGGTGGTGCTGATTGGGTAGATTCCTTTGCCCGGCAACAGAACCTGCGCCGTCAGCGTCATGACCAGCTGATACTCCGCAGAGGTGCCGCTGATAAAGACCGATGCGGTGTTACGTCCCTGCGCTTCAGGACCCAGACGCAGCGTCGGAATATCGGTGCGGTTCTGTTTAGTGTCTTCAACAATGGTGACATCGTTGACACGCAGTTGCTGGCGCACAGTACGTGCCAGCGGTCCATACGGATCGCCGGTAGAAACAATCAGGGTTTTCAGTTCGCTGGGCACCTGCGTGGTGCCGCGAGGATGAAAACCACAGCCGGCGGTGATCACCACCGCCAGCATGACAAACAGCCTGATAATCGGATGTCGCACAGTTCCTCCTGAACTTAACCTACGACCAGGTTAAGCAGTTTGCCCGGTACATAAATGACTTTACGGATAGTCACGCCGTCAAGATACTTCGCCACCAGATGCTCCTGGGCAGCGCGTGCCTGAACCTGTTCCTGCGTAGCATCGGCTGGCACGGTAATTTTGCCACGCACTTTGCCGTTCACCTGCACGACGACCAGCAGTGAATCTTCAACCATAGCGGCTTCATCTGCCACCGGCCAGGTCGCTTCATCGATGGTGCCTTCACCCCCCAGCGTCTGCCACAGAACATAGCAGGCGTGCGGGGTAAACGGATAGAGCAGACGGACAATCGCCAGCAGCGCTTCCTGCATCAGAGCGCGATCCTGCTCGCTCTCCTGCGGGGCACGTGCCAGTTTGTTCATCAGCTCCATAATCGCCGCAATGGCGGTGTTGAAGGTCTGACGACGGCCAATGTCATCCGCCACTTTAGCGATGGTTTTGTGCAGGTCACGACGCAGCGATTTCTGCTCGTCATTCAGGCTGTCTACATCCAGTGCTACGGTTGCACCCTGTGATGTGTGCTCGTAAACCAGTTTCCAGACACGTTTCAGGAAGCGGTTAGCCCCTTCAACACCCGATTCCTGCCACTCCAGCGTCATATCCGCCGGTGAAGCAAACATCATGAACAGACGCACGGTATCCGCGCCGTAACGCTCAACCATCAGCTGTGGGTCGATGCCGTTGTTTTTCGACTTCGACATTTTGCTCATGCCCGCGTAAATCACGTCGCGGCCCTGGGTGTCTGTGGCTTTTACAATGCGGCCTTTCTCATCACGCTCAACCTCAACGTCAACCGGTGAAACCCAGTTACGCTCGCCGTTGGCACCGAGGTAGTAGAAAGCATCAGCCAGCACCATGCCCTGGCACAGCAGACGTTTGGCAGGCTCATTAGAGTTCACCAGGCCTGCGTCACGCAGCAGCTTGTGGAAGAAGCGGAAATACATTAGGTGCATGATGGCGTGTTCAATACCGCCCACGTACTGATCGACCGGCAGCCAGTAGTTTGCTGCCGCCGGATCCAGCATGCCTTCCTTGTAGCTGGCGCAGGTGTAGCGTGCGTAGTACCAGGAGGACTCCATAAAGGTGTCAAAGGTGTCGGTTTCACGCAGGGCTGGCTGGCCATTCACCGTGGTTTTCGCCCACTCAGGGTCTGCTTTGATCGGGCTGGTAATGCCATCCATCACCACATCTTCCGGCAGGATTACCGGCAGCTGGTCTTCTGGTGCAGGCATTACGGTGCCATCTTCCAGCGTCACCATCGGGATAGGTGCGCCCCAGTAGCGCTGACGGGACACACCCCAGTCGCGCAGACGGTAGTTCACTTTACGGACGCCAACGCCTTTTGCCGCCAGAGAATCCGCAATAGCGTTAAACCCTGCAGCGTGATCCAGGCCGTTGAACTCACCTGAGTTAAACAGTGCGCCTTTGTCGGTCATTGCTGCGGCGCTGACGTCCGGAATTGAGCCATCCAGATTCAGGACGACCGGCTTAATCGCCAGATCGTATTTGGTGGCAAATTCCCAGTCGCGCTGGTCGTGCGCCGGAACCGCCATGACAGCACCGGTGCCATATTCCATCAGTACGAAGTTGGCAACCCAGACCGGGAGAAGCTCGCCGGTCAGTGGATGAATAACAGACAGGCCGGTCGCCATGCCTTTCTTCTCCATGGTCGCCATATCCGCTTCGGCCACTTTGGTATTGCGGCATTCAGCAATAAAGTCAGCCAGCGCGGGATTGTTGACCGACGCCTGGGTTGCCAGCGGATGACCCGCCGCGACGGCAACGTAGGTTGCGCCGATAAAGGTATCTGGTCGGGTGGTGTAGACGGTGACCTTCTCTTCGCTGTCAGCTACGTCGAAGGTGATTTCAACGCCTTCAGAACGGCCAATCCAGTTACGCTGCATGGTTTTGACCTGCTCAGGCCACTCTTCCAGCGTATCCAGGTCGTTCAGCAGCTCTTCCGCATAATCGGTGATCTTGATAAACCACTGCGGGATCTCTTTGCGCTCAACCTTGGTGTCGCAGCGCCAGCAGCAACCATCGATCACCTGCTCGTTCGCCAGCACGGTCTGATCGTTCGGGCACCAGTTAACGGCAGAGGTCTTTTTATAGACCAGACCTTTTTCATACAGTTTGGTGAAGAACCACTGTTCCCAGCGATAGTACTCTGGCTGACAGGTTGCCAGTTCACGACTCCAGTCATAGCCAAAGCCCAGCAGCTTAAGCTGGTTTTTCATGTAGGCGATGTTGTCGTAAGTCCAGGGAGCCGGTGCGGTGTTGTTTTTAACCGCAGCGCCTTCTGCAGGCAGGCCAAAAGCATCCCAGCCAATCGGCTGTAGTACGTTTTTGCCGAGCATACGCTGATAACGCGCGATTACGTCGCCGATGGTGTAGTTACGAACGTGGCCCATATGCAGACGGCCAGAAGGATAGGGCAACATGGAGAGGCAATAGTATTTCTCTTTACCTTCCTGCTCAGTCACTTTAAACGTTTCGTTTTCATCCCAGTGTTGCTGCACACGGGATTCAATCTCTTCCGGGCGGTATTGCTCTTGCATGGCTGCCTGTGGTCCTTTATGAATAACATTTTTCTGGCTCTACGATCCGCATAGCATACCCATAAGGCCGCGTATCAACAACACTTCCCACTTTTGCTGGCACGATTTCTGCTGAAAGCGTCAGCCTCTTCACTCTTTTGTAATTCACTGTACAGACGACACGGCAAAAGCAGCATTGCGACTAAACTTAGTTCAGCGAGGGTCTGCATAAAGGAGAATAAAATGAATAAAGTGGCTCAGGAATATCGCGAGTCGTTAGCCGTACTGACTGACCGTCTCCGTCAGGGCGATCGTAACCTTGATGAGCTGATTGCCGGGCGACGCAGCCAGTTACTGGTGCGCGAGGATATGACGGAAGAAGAGATTGACCAGGCGCTGAGCTCAGTGCGCCGCGATTTGGGCGAGTTTGCACGCAGTTATACGGATACTGAAGAGCCGCTGGCGGATTCACTGTTTATGCGGATCATCCGCGAGAGTGTCTGGAAAGAGCTGGCGGATATCACCGACAAAAGTCAGCTGGAGTGGCGGGAAGTCTTCCAGGATTTGCATCATCACGGTGTCTATCAGAGCGGTGAAGTGGTGGGACTGGGCAATCTGGTGTGTGAGAAGTGCCAGTTTACCCGGGCGATCTACACGCCTGAAACCCTGTCGCGCTGTCCGGAATGCGGCAACGATCAGTTTCAGCGTCAGCCTTTTGAACCCTGATAGCAAAACCGATGCGGGCCACTCAGGTGACCCGCATGGCGGTATTAGTGCAGAATTTTAGCGAGGAAATCTTTAGCACGGTCAGACTGTGGGTTATTAAAGAAGTCATCTTTGTTGGTGTCTTCGATAATTTTTCCTTCATCCATGAAGATCACACGATTAGCTACTTTGCGGGCGAAGCCCATCTCGTGTGTGACCACCATCATCGTCATCCCTTCCTGAGCCAGCTCGACCATCACATCCAGCACTTCGTTGATCATTTCCGGATCCAGCGCAGAGGTCGGTTCATCAAACAGCATTGCGATCGGGTCCATGCAGAGCGCACGTGCAATCGCCACACGCTGCTGCTGTCCGCCCGACAGCTGGCCTGGAAATTTCTCGGCATGGGCTGAGAGACCCACACGCTTCAGGAGCTTCAGCCCTTTATCGCGGGCCGCCGCTTTGTCGCGTTTTAGCACTTTCACCTGCGCCAGAACCAGATTATTGATAATGCTCAGATGCGGGAACAGCTCGAAGTGCTGGAACACCATGCCGACCTGGCTGCGAAGCTGCGCAAGGTTGGTTTTTTTGTTATTCACCTCGATGCCGTTGACGGCAATCACGCCCTGCTGAACCGGCTCAAGTCCATTTACCGTTTTGATCAGCGTTGATTTACCGGAGCCGGACGGCCCGCAGACCACCACTACTTCACCGGTTTTGACCTCGGTTGAGCAGTCGGTCAGCACCTGAAAGTGACCATACCACTTAGAAACATTTTTCAGGCTAATCATTTAAACCGTCCTTTTTCTTTTTAGATAGCTGACCAACAGCGATGCGCTCAGGCTGATAACGAAGTAGACCAGACCTGCAAACAGAACCATTTCAACCTGGGTGCCGTCGCGCTCACCAATGGTGGACGCGGTACGGAAGAAGTCCGCCAGGCTCAAAACATAGACCAGCGAGGTATCCTGAAACAGCACGATACCCTGCGTCAGTAACAGCGGAACCATGGCGCGGAACGCCTGCGGCAGGATGATCAGGCGCATTGCCTGCGACTGCGTCATTCCCAGCGCCAGCGCGGCGTTGCCCTGTCCACGGGAAATACTGATGATGCCGGCGCGAATGATTTCTGAGTAGTACGCCGCTTCAAACAGCGAAAAGGCGACCATGGCGGAAATCAGCCGGATATCGGTTTTGGGCGACAGGCCCAGCACCTGCTGCAGAAAACTCGGTACCACCAGATAGAACCACAGCAGCACCATGACCAGCGGCACCGAGCGGAACAGGTTGACATAAATTTTGGCAAACCAGCTGATGGGCTTAAAGCTCGAAAGACGCATCACCGCCAGCAGCGTGCCCCACAGAATCCCGAAAACCACGGCGGTCAGGGTGATTTTAAATGTAATCACCAGGCCGTTGAGCAGATAGGGCAGGCTGGGGGCAATGGAACTCCAGTCAAACTCGTGCATTACTTGCCTCCCGCATTGCCTGGCAGCCGGACTTTGCGCTCGACCAGACTCATCAACAACATAATCACCAGGTTAATCGCCACATAGGCCAGCGTAATGGCGGTAAAAGATTCATAGGCGTGAGCAGAATAGTCGAGCAGTTTACCCGCCTGAGCCGCCATATCGACCAGACCAATAGTGGAGGCGATAGCGGAGTTCTTCACCAGGTTCAGCATTTCCGATGTCATCGGCGGGACAATCACGCGATACGCATTCGGCAGCAGCACATAGCGATAGGTCTGCGGCAGGGTTAATCCCATCGCCAGACCGGCATTCTTCTGCCCGGTCGGCAGTGACTGAATGGCTGCGCGCACCTGCTCGCAGACGCGGGCAGCGGTAAACAGGCCAAGACAGATCATCGAGGAGAGGAAGAACTGAATGTTGGGGTCCAGCTCAGACTTAAACCACATGCCGAGCTTTTCGCCTGCCAGTTCGGGCGCAACCAGATACCAGAAGAAGAACTGGACGATCAGCGGGATGTTACGAAACAGTTCGACATAGCAGGTGCCAATGGTGGCCAGCAGACGATTAGGCACCGTGCGCAGAATGCCGAAAAATGAACCCACGCAGAAGGCGATAATCCAGGCGCAGCAGGAGACGGCAATCGTCACCTGAAAACCGGACCACAGCCAGCCGAGGTAGGTCGTGTTACCGAACGGGGCCTGTTCGAGAAAAATGCCCCAGTTCCAATCGATACCCATAACGAGCTCCGGAAAAAAAGGGTAGCTAAGCTACCCTGAAGATTGATGAACGGCGTTTTATTTCCTGACTCAGGGGAACGACCCGTGTCAGTCTGTCTGTCCATGCCGCGGTTTCAGCAATCGAGAGGGCAGCCAGGCCGCCCTTGTTATACCCGTCATCGTTCAGGCTGCATTTTTGGTGGCTGCGTTCACTCACCCGATTCACTCACCTGAATAAGCTCATCGGGATGCATTCTCCTGCCGCCTCAATGCAATCTGAAATCCGTTGGGTATTTTTTTTGTTAATTCAGTGCTTTGTCATTTGGCGTTTTGAACAGCGCTTTCATGTCATCAGAGAGCGCAAAGTTCATGTTCAGATTCTTTGGCGGAATCGGCTGTTTGAACCAGGTGTCGAACCATTTTTCTGCCTGACCAGAGGTCTGGGCTTTGGCAATGGTTTCATCCACCAGCGCTTTGAACTGCGGATCATCTTTACGCAGCATGCAGCCATAGGCTTCTTTTGACTGCGGCGTGCCTAAGATTTCCCAGTTGTCCGGCTTTTTCGCTTTGGCGCGTTCGCCCGCGAGCAGGGCATCATCCATCATGAAGGCCACAGCACGACCGGTTTCCAGCGTACGGAAGGAGTCGCCGTGATCTTTGGCGCTGATGATGCGCATATCCATCTTCTGTTCGTCGTTGAGCTTGTGCAGCAGCACTTCAGAGGTGGTCCCTGACGTCACAACCACAGTCTTGCCTTTCAGATCGGCGAAATCTTTGATCGGGCCATCTTTCTTAACCAGCAGACGGGTGCCGATGACAAAAATGGTGTCCGAGAACGCGGCCTGTTTCTGGCGCTCAAGGTTGTTGGTGGTCGAGCCACACTCATAATCGTAGGTGCCGTTTTGCAGCAGCGGAATACGGTTTTGTGAGGTGATCGGGATCATTTTGACCTGCAGATCCGGCTTGTTCAGCTTCGCTTTGATGGCTTCAACGATGGCGTTTGAGTAAGCCTGTGAATAGCCCACGACTTTTTGCTGGTTGTCATAATAAGAAAAGGGAACTGATGATTCGCGATGCCCGACCACAATGACGCCGTTGTCATTGATCTTCTTCAGGGTGCCGCTGAGATCTTCCGCCTGGGCCGCTCCCGCCGCTGCGCTGATCAGCAGAAGAGATAATGCCACTTTGCGTAGTTGCATGTTCCAACTCCTTCGTATGAAAAAGGCCCAGGCTATAACCTGCGCTGATTATGATGTTGTGTCTGTTTTCTGCTGCGTTTTTGCTCATTCTGCGGTTTAAAAGGGCGCAGATGAGTCACTAACATAGCGGATTGTTAACGCAATGAAACAAAAAAGTTTCTTTTTTGCGAGGTGATCCGCACCAAAAAAAGGCAAATATGTCGCTCTGCCCGTTAACGGTGCAAAGGAGGTAACTCTTTTGGTGCAGCCTGCCACGCGTCAGCGCCTGTAATCCGCCTGCTGGCGTAAAACAGTGAAACATTCTGCAATCATCGTGCCAGAAAGCGGTACAGATTGAGAAAGGCAGCAGAGTATGCGGTCAGGAGAGTGAGTTATATCGGGGGGAAGGAAATAAAAAAGCGAAGCCGCAGAATGCTGACACGCCCTGAGCCTGATTAATCTGGCTCAGGGCGTCAGATGAAAGCGCAGGGAGCATTGGCAGAAAAGGAAAGCGTCCCGCGTCCTGGACAAAAGTGCAGGGAGCGTTTTTGAACAAGGCTCCGCGCTGGCCCGTTGCCGGGCCAGTGCGTGCGGTTTTTGCGATCTGACCCCCCAGGCTGGGCCTCACCGTTAACCGCGTCTGTACGGTTATCGGCGTCGACGCAGCAGGGCTATCAGTGCTGCCAGCAGCGTCAGTGACCAGACTGGCCAGATGCCAGCCTGCGCATACGGCGTTTCCCCCTGCGTCGGCGTGACCTTGCTGGTCAGCACATCGCGGGTAAACTGCGGCAGCATCGCCTGCACATCACCACGGGCATTCACAACCGCAGTCACGCCGTTATTGGTGCTGCGTAACAGCGGGCGGCCCAGTTCCAGCGCGCGCATCCTCGCCATCTGGAAGTGCTGCCACGGGCCGATAGAGTGACCAAACCACGCATCATTTGAAACAGTGAGCAGGAAGCTGGTGTCAGGATGGAAATTGGCCCGTACCTGTTCACCCAGCACGATCTCATAACAGATGGCGCTGGTCAGGTTATAGCCCGCTACGCTGAGTTGCGGCTGAAGATAGTTGCCACGACTGAAGGCCGACATCGGCAGATCAAAGAACGGGGCAAGCGGTCGCAGCAGATCGGCCAGCGGTACAAATTCGCCAAATGGCACCAGGTGATTTTTCTGATAGCGATTGCCGCTGAAGTAGTTGTAGGGCGTTTTGCCGCCCAGCACGATTACGGTGTTGTAATCGTGATAGCGGTTCTGTTCCAGCCGGGAGTCTACAATACCGGTGACCAGCGAACTGCCACGTTCACGCAGTTCATCATCCAGCGAACGCAGGAAGGGTTGCTGATTACTTTCCAGATCGGTAATCGCCGATTCAGGCCAGATAATAATCGGCGCTTTGCCCATCAGCGGCTGACTGAGGCCATGATAAATGCGCAGGGTATTGAGCAGCTGCTGCGGGTCCCACTTCATCGATTGCGGGATATTCCCCTGTACCAGCGCCACGTCTACGGCACGCTCCGGCATCGGCTGAACCCACTGGATGTAGCGCAGCGGCCACGGCAGGGCCAGCAGCAGCACGGCCGCGGCCAGGCTTTTGACGTTGCGCTGCTGCAGGGCATAAGCCAGCAGACCCGCGATCACCATCAGCAGGAAGGTCAGGGTCTCTACGCCAGCCAGGGGTGCCAGGCCTTTTAACGGGCCATCAATCTGGCTGTAACCAAACTGCAGCCACGGGAAACCGGTCAGCACCCAGCCGCGCAGAAACTCCGTAATCTGCCACAGGGCCGGTGCCGCCAGCGCCAGGCGCCATAGCGTCGTTCGCGGCCAGATGCGATTCAGCAGGCCCGCAAACAGCGCCGGGTAGACCGCCAGATAAGCGGCCAGCAGCGCCACGATAAAGACATTGACCGGACCCGGCATGCCACCAAAGGTGGCAACGCTGACATACACCCAGTTAATGCCGCTGCCGAACAGCCCCAGTCCCCACACAAAGCCGATTGCGGTGGCCTGCGGGCTTGAGCGGTTCAGGGTCAGCAGCTGTAATCCGCACAGCGAGAGCAGGGCGGCGGGCCAGAAATCGTAAGGGGAGAAGGCGAGGGTGCCGAGCGCACCCGTTATTAAAGCCAGCAGCAGGCGAACCCGCTGGCGCGGGTAGAGTGAGGCTAAAGCCATAGACTTATTCGTCTTCCAGTTGAGGTTGTGGCGAATTTTCCGGAATAGTCACGTGAACCTGGATGATGCGGCGGCTGTCAGCCATCGCCACCTTGAACTGGTAACCCTCAATCTCGATGCTTTCACCACGTGCAGGCAGATGCCCGAAGCCCTGCATGACCAGACCACCAATGGTGTCGACTTCATCATCACTGAACTGCGTGCCAAACACCTCATTGAAATCTTCAATGGCGGTCAGTGCGCGCACCGTGAAGGTGTGACGGTTGAGCTGACGGATATCACGATCTTCTTCGTCGTCATACTCATCTTCAATCTCACCCACAATCAGCTCAAGAATATCTTCGATAGTGACCAGGCCAGAGACACCACCAAACTCATCAATAACAATCGCCATGTGGTAACGCTGGGAGCGGAACTCTTTCAGCATCCGGTCAACACGCTTGCTTTCAGGCACCACCACCGCAGGACGCAGCACTTTCTCGATGCTGAACGGCTCAGATTCACTGCTCATAAACGGCAGCAGATCTTTCGCCATCAGAATGCCTTCCACATGATCTTTATCTTCGCTGATCACCGGAAAGCGGGAATGCGCGGAGTCGATGATGACATCCAGACACTCTTCAAGGCTCTGATTACGTTTCAGGGTGATCATTTGCGAGCGCGGGATCATGATGTCACGCACGCGCTGCTCCGCAATATCCAGAACCCCTTCAAGCATGTCGCGGGTGTCCTGGTCAATCAGCTCTTTGTTATTCGAGTCGCGGATCAGCTCCAGTAGCTCGTCACGGTTTTTCGGTTCACCGTGAAAGAGTTGGTTGATCAACAGGGAAAAGAATCCCTTTTTACTACTGGGTGCATCGCTGTTTTGAGAATGGTCGTCGCTCATGGCGGTTTTTAAAGATCTCTCTGGTGAGGAATGAGTGCTGTCAGCATGCTGTGCTGACAGCCGGATAGCCTGAATTCAGGATTCAGGCGTCTTCTTTCTCCGAAATGTACGGATCAGGATACCCAAGAGCAAGCATTATCTCGGTCTCCAGTCCTTCCATCTCGTCAGCTTCGTCGTCTTCAATGTGGTCGTAACCCAGCAGATGCAGCGTGCCGTGTACCACCATATGAGCCCAGTGGGCTTCAACGCTTTTCCCCTGCTCAGCGGCTTCCTGCTCAACCACCTGACGGCAGATAATCAGATCGCCCAGCAGCGGCAGCTCAATGCCCGGCGGGGCTTCAAACGGGAAGGACAGGACGTTGGTCGGCTTATCTTTGCCACGATACGTCAGGTTAAGCTCATGACTTTCCGCTTCATCAACCAGACGCACAGTCACTTCGCTTTCAGGCTGAAAAGGGGCGACGGCGGCTGAAAGCCAGCGATGAAACTGGCTTTCATCAGGCAGATCAGCGGTATTGTCACAGGCGACCTGCAGGTCAAGAATCACCTCGCTCATTTGCTCTCCTGCGTTGCGCTCTGTGCAGCCAGCGCTTCGCGTTTGCGCTCTTCGGCCTGCTGGTCACGGCGGGTCTGATCGGCCGCTTCCCAGGCTTCATAAGCGGTAACGATACGGGCAACCACCGGATGACGCACCACATCTTCACTGTGGAAGAAGTTGAAGCTGATCTCCTCAACATCTGCCAGCACTTCAATGGCATGACGCAGGCCTGACTTAACGTGACGCGGCAGGTCAATCTGCGTGACGTCACCGGTGATAACCGCTTTCGAGTTAAAGCCGATACGCGTCAGAAACATCTTCATCTGCTCAATGGTGGTGTTCTGGCTTTCATCAAGAATGATAAACGCATCATTCAGGGTACGACCGCGCATGTAAGCCAGTGGCGCGACTTCAATGACGTTGCGCTCCATCAGCTTTTCAACCCGCTCAAAGCCGAGCATTTCAAACAGCGCATCGTAGAGCGGGCGCAGATAAGGGTCGACTTTCTGGCTCAGATCGCCAGGCAGGAAGCCCAGTTTTTCACCCGCTTCTACCGCCGGGCGGGTCAGCATGATGCGGCGTATCTCCTGACGCTCCAGCGCATCGACTGCCGCAGCCACCGCCAGATAGGTTTTACCGGTACCCGCAGGGCCAACGCCAAAGGTAATGTCGTGGTCGAGCACATTGGCGATGTACTGGGCCTGGTTCGGCGTGCGCGGCTTAATCACGCCACGTTTGGTCTTGATATTGACCGCTTTACCGTACTCCGGCACGCTTTCGGCAGTTTGTTCCAGTACCCGGCTCTCTTTGATCGCCAGATGAATCTGGTCAGGTTCGATATCCGGGATCTCGCCACGCATCGGCGCGGTATCGACATACAGGGTTTTCAGAATATCTGCGGCGGCATTGACGCAAAGTGGGCGTCCCACCAGCTTAAAGACGTTGTCACGACGATTGATCTCAATGCCCAGACGACGCTCAAGCTGTTTTACATTGTCGTCGAAAGGCCCGCACAGGCTCATCAGTCGACGGTTATCAGCCGGTTCAAGGGCGATTTCACGAGTTTCGATATTCAAACGAATCCTTTGGGTCACTCAGGGCCAGTTATGGGATGTGTCTGACACACCGGTGGGCTTAACCGGATGCACCATAACGAAATTATTTATGCCGTAACGCCTGGGCGCAAGCGTAAGGAGAGATATTTGGGCGACACTTTCAGAAACCAAGTGTCGCGGCGTGAAAATGGCGGCAACGCAATGCGCGCTGCCGCACAGTAAAGCAGGCATCACGGCTGGAACAGACCCACGCCGATTTCATTTTCCTTGCGGGTACGGGCAATCACAGACGCCGGGCTTTGCGCCATACGCAGGCCCATCTCTTCTTCAGTACGCACCAGTTTGCCGCGCAGCGAGTTGGTGTAGACATCGACAATTTCAACATCCACAAAGCGGCCAATCATCTCAGGTGAGCCTTCGAAATTCACCACACGGTTGTTTTCGGTGCGGCCAGAGACTTCCATGACGTTCTTGCGGGAGATGCCTTCAACCAGAATACGCTGCACGGTGCCGAGCATGCGGCGACTGATCGCCTGCGCCTGCTGGTTAATGCGGTCCTGCAGAATCCACAGACGCTGCTTTTTCTCCTCTTCGCTGACATCATCCGGCAGATCAGCGGCTGGCGTACCGGGACGGGCGGAGTAGACAAAGCTGAAGCTGACGTCGAAATTGATGTCGGCGATGAGCTTCATGGTCTGCTCGAAATCCTGCTGTGTTTCACCGGGGAAGCCGATGATGAAGTCGGAACTGATCTCAATATCCGGGCGTGCCGCACGCAGCTTGCGGATAATCGCCTTGTACTCCAGCGCGGTGTGAGCACGCTTCATCAGCGTCAGAATACGGTCTGCGCCACTCTGCACCGGCAGATGCAGAAAACTCACCAGCTCCGGGGTATCGCGATAGACATCAATGATGTCATCGGTGAACTCAATCGGGTGGCTGGTGGTGAAACGAATGCGGTCGATACCGTCGATGGCCGCGACCAGGCGCAGCAGCTCGGCGAAGGTACAGATCTCACCATCAAAGGTGGCACCACGATAAGCGTTGACGTTCTGCCCAAGCAGGTTAACTTCACGCACGCCCTGCGCCGCCAGCTGGGCGATCTCCAGCAGAATGTCATCGCTGGGACGGCTGACTTCCTCGCCACGGGTGTAAGGCACCACGCAGAACGTACAATATTTGTTGCAGCCTTCCATGATGGAGACAAAGGCTGTCGGCCCTTCTGCACGCGGTTCCGGCAGGCGGTCAAATTTTTCGATTTCCGGGAAGCTGATGTCGACTACCGGGCTTTTGGTGCCGCGCACGGTGTTGATCATTTCCGGCAGGCGGTGCAGCGTCTGCGGACCAAATACGATATCCACGCAGGGCGCACGCTGGCGGATATGATCCCCTTCCTGTGACGCCACACAGCCGCCCACACCGATAATCACATCCGGGTTACGCTCTTTGAGTTTTCGCCAGCGTCCCAGCAGGTGGAAGACCTTCTCCTGCGCTTTTTCACGGATGGAGCAGGTGTTAAGCAGCAGAATATCCGCCTCTTCAGGGACCTCGGTCAGCGTATAGCCGTGCGTACTGTTCAGCAGATCAGACATCTTGGATGAATCATACTCATTCATCTGACATCCCCAGGTTTTGATATGCAGTTTTTTTGTCATCGCGCTAGCCATTGATTCAGTGCAGTGAAGTGAGGGGCGCGTATTGTAATGCTTTGATGCTGTGGTGACCAGCCTGAGGGCTTTTCTGCCAGCCACCGGGTTTTCCGGTACACTTTGCTCTATTCAGCCCATGATGCGCAGGCTGGCGGGAATAAGAGAGGGATAATAGCAATGCAGGATAATCAGTTTGATGTAGTGATTGTCGGCGGTGGCATGGTCGGTGCTGCACTGGCCTGCGGACTGACGCAGCAACATTTTCGTGTGGCGGTGATTGAGCGTGCCGAACCCGCGCCGTTTGATGCCGACAGCGATCCCGATCTGCGAATTTCAGCGATTGGATCCGCCTCGGTAGCGTTACTGAAGCAACTCAACGTCTGGCCGCGGGTAGAAGCGATGCGCAGCGCACCCTATCGCAGGCTGGAAACCTGGGAGTGGCAAACGGCGCAGGTAAGTTTTGATGCTGCCTCGCTGGGTCTGCCCGAGCTGGGTTTTATGGTCGAGAACAGCGTGCTTCAGCGGGCGTTATGGGAAGAGATGCAGTCGCTGGGCGTAACCTGCTTTTGCCCGGCCACGCTGGAGAACCTGCAGCCAGAAAATGGCGGCTGGCGCGCCGACCTTAACGACGGCGTTGCTTTGCATACCCGTCTGGTGATTGGTGCCGATGGCGCAAATTCTCAGGTGCGACAGATGGCCGGGATCGGCATTCATGGCTGGAGCTATGCGCAGTCCTGTTTGCTGATCAGCGTGACCTGCGAACATCCGGCTGGGGATGCGACCTGGCAGCACTTCACGCCTCAGGGGCCTCGTGCCTTTTTGCCGCTGTATGACAACCGGGCCTCGCTGGTCTGGTATGACGCGCCCGCCAGAGTGCGTCAGCTTCAGGCGATGCCGATAGCCCAGCTGGAAAAAGAGATTGCCAGCCACTTCCCGGCACGCCTGGGCCGCTTCAAAGCGCATGGCGCGGGCGGCTTCCCGCTGGTCCGGCGTCATGCTTCACGCTATGTTCTGCCGGGTCTGGCGCTGGTTGGCGATGCCGCGCATACCATCAATCCGCTTGCCGGGCAGGGTGTGAATCTGGGCTATCGCGATATCGATGCGTTGATTGATGTGCTGGTCAGCGCACGCGGTGCGGCGGAAGACTGGGCATCGGAGCGGGTATTGCAGCGTTATCACCGGCAGCGTCGCAAAGACAATATGCTGATGCAGGGAGGAATGGATCTGTTTTACTTTGCCTTCAGCAATCAGCTGGCACCGCTGCGGTTTGCCCGTAATCTCGGGCTGATTGCCGCCGAACATTCCGGGGTACTGAAGCGGCAGGTATTGCGTTACGCGCTGGGACTGTAGCCGTTTGCGCGTTATGGCTCGCCGCAGGGCGGGCCAGCAATGAAGAGGGTGGGAAAGGTACAAAAACAACAAAGCCCGCAAAAGCGGGCCTGGTTGTGCAATTTGGCTGGGGTGCAGGGATTCGAACCCCGGAATGCTGGTATCAGAAACCAGTGCCTTACCGCTTGGCGACACCCCAATAATGGGTTTTTCAAATTGTCTTTGTATGGCTGGGGTGCAGGGATTCGAACCCCGGAATGCTGGTATCAGAAACCAGTGCCTTACCGCTTGGCGACACCCCAATTATATGGTGGCTACGACGGGAATCGAACCTGTGACCCCAGCATTATGAGTGCTGTGCTCTAACCAGCTGAGCTACGTAGCCAAATTGTACTGCATTTCAATGATGGCTGGGATACCTGGATTCGAACCAGGGAATGCCGGTATCAAAAACCGGTGCCTTACCGCTTGGCGATATCCCATTCGTCCGTTCTCAGCCTCGAGAATCATCGAAATTGGCTGGGATACCTGGATTCGAACCAGGGAATGCCGGTATCAAAAACCGGTGCCTTACCGCTTGGCGATATCCCATCCACGCTGCCGAATAATGAAATGGTGCGGGAGGCGAGACTTGAACTCGCACACCTTGCGGCGCCAGAACCTAAATCTGGTGCGTCTACCAATTTCGCCACTCCCGCAAAAAAAGATGGTGGCTACGACGGGAATCGAACCTGTGACCCCAGCATTATGAGTGCTGTGCTCTAACCAGCTGAGCTACGTAGCCATCTTTTTTTCGCGTTACCTTCATCGGCGTTGCGGGGCGCATTATGCGGAGTTGACCAGACAGCGTCAACAAGTTTTTTACCGTTTTTTGCCAGATAATCGCTGTTTGACTGGCTTATAACCAGCCTGGCGGTTTATTCGGCAATTTTTCAGTGAATACAAGGCTAATCGTAAAAAAAATGGGCCGCAGCGGGCCCATTCTGGCTGCTTTCTGTCGGCTTATTTATAGGCTGACTGATGCACACCCACGGCACGTCCGGAAGGATCGTCCATGTTTTTAAACGCTTCATCCCATTCAATCGCTTTAGCAGAAGAACAGGCGACGGATGGACCGCCAGGCACACACTCTGCCGCGCTCGCTAACGGGAACAGCTCTTCAAAGATCTCACGATAGAGATAAGCCTCTTTCGAACCCGGCGTGTTGAACGGGAAGCGGAAGTGGGCGGTAGCCAGCTGCTGATCGCTGATTTGCTTCGCAGCCACCTCTTTCAGTGAGTCGATCCAGCTGTAACCCACGCCATCGGAGAACTGCTCTTTCTGACGCCAGGCCACGCTCTCTGGCAGGTAAGAGGAGAAACATTCACGCAGAATGTGCTTCTCCATCTTACCGTTGCTGCCACACATTTTGTCGGCCGGGTTGATACGCATCGCCACATCCAGGAATTTTTTATCCAGGAAAGGTACGCGAGCTTCAACGCCCCAGGCGGACATCGCTTTGTTGGCGCGGGCGCAGTCAAACATATGCAGCGCCTGCAATTTACGCACGTTTTCTTCGTGGAACTCTTTGGCGTTTGGTGCTTTATGGAAATAGAGATAACCGCCAAAGACTTCATCTGCGCCTTCACCTGACAGCACCATCTTAATGCCCATCGCTTTGATTTTACGCGACATTAAATACATCGGCGTCGAGGCGCGAATGGTGGTGACGTCATAAGTTTCAATGTGATAAATCACATCGCGAATGGCATCCAGACCTTCCTGCACGGTGAAATGAATTTCGTGATGAACGGTACCCAGGTGTTCCGCGACAGATTTCGCCGCTTTTAAATCGGGTGAGCCTTCCAGCCCGACAGCAAAGGAGTGCAGCTGTGGCCACCACGCATCACTTTTATCCTGATCTTCGACCCGCTTCGCCGCAAAACGCTTGGTCACGGCTGAAATGATGGAGGAGTCCAGACCGCCCGACAGCAGCACACCATAAGGGACATCTGACATCAGGTGGCTTTTCACAGACTCTTCCAGCGCATGTTTCAGGCCTGCAGCGTCGGTAGTGTTGTGCTCGACGTTTTTGTACTCCATCCAGTCACGCTGCCAGTAACGACGGATCTCGCCATCGGTGCTGGAGAGGTAGCTTCCCGGCGGGAACTCTTTGATTGAACGGCAGGCTGGCACCAGCGCTTTCATTTCTGACGCAACAAACAGGTTGCCGTGCTCATCGTTACCCATGTAAAGCGGGATGATGCCGATATGGTCGCGGCCAATCAGATACGTTTTCTTCACGCTGTCATAGAGGATAAAGGCGAACATGCCTTCCAGCTCATCAAGGAAATCGACCCCTTTTTCCTGATACAGGGCCAGAATGACTTCACAGTCAGAACCGGTCTGAAACGCGTAGCGATCGCTGAGCTCAGCGCGCAGTGCCTGGTGGTTGTAAATCTCACCGTTAACGGCCAGTACGTGGGTGTGATCGGCGTTGTACAGCGGCTGTGCGCCGTTGTTAACGTCAACAATTGAGAGGCGTTCATGTGCCAGAATAGCCTGGTCATCTGCGTAGACGCCTGACCAGTCCGGGCCGCGATGACGCATTAAACGTGAACATTCCAGCGCTTTCTTGCGCAGCTCAACAGGATCGGTTTTCAGATCCAGCACACCAAAAATTGAACACATAACTGACTCCTGAGCTCACCTTACGGCGATGTTATCTTTTGCGTTGTCCGGCAGCCTGATGCTGCGTGATAGATAAGAAAATGCGCTATTTGGTGCGGTCAATGCAAGAGGAATCGTGATTTACTGATAAAAATATTGCTCACATGGCAATAAAATTGAATAAACGATAATTTAAATGGTGTTTCGTTGATGAATCGGCAATGAAACGGCAATTGTGAACAAAAAACAGGCGGCAGAAAGGGGGGCTGAAGGCGGGAAATGGCGTGACGCATCACAATTCAGCCGGATGCGTCATAAGCAAAATGAATCAGAACAGGTCGATATCGGCAACAGAAGGGTAGATCCAGTCCGGACGGAACGGCATGGCATCAATATCACTCAGCGTCGAAACACCTGACAGCACCAGAACCGTTTCCAGACCCGCCTGAAAACCAGCGAGAATATCGGTGCGCAGGTTGTCACCCACAATCACCGTCTCTTCGGAGTGGGCCTGCATTTTATTCAGCGCGGCACGCATGATGTAGGGGCTGGGTTTGCCCACAACAAAGGGGCTACGGCCTGAGATTTTCTCAATACCGGCACAGAGCGCACCACAGGCAGGAATAAATCCTCGCGCATGCGTATCGGGGTTGGTGGCAATAAAGCGAGCGCCGTTAGCCACGAAGAAGGCCGCTTTATGCATCATGTCCCAGTTGAATGAACGCGTCTCACCGACAATGACAAAATCGGGATTCACATCCGTAATGGTAAAGCCCGCCTTGTAGAGTTCATGAATCAGCGCACCCTCGCCAATCACATAGGCCTTTTTGCCCTCCTGACGGCGCAGGAAGTCGGCGGTGGCCATGGCAGAGGTATAGAAAACGGATTCGGGAACCTCAACGCCCGCCGAAGCAAATCGGTTAGCCAGATCCTGCTCGGTTTGCGAGGGATAGTTCGTCAGCACCACCAGCGGCATCTCTTTGGCCAGAATACGCTGTAAAAACTCCTGTGCGCCAGGAACGGCCGTGTTGTCGTGCATCAGCACGCCATCGATATCACAAATTACGCTTTTAATGGTCATAGTCAGATCCGATGTGGCCCGCCACAACAGCGGGTAAGCTTAGTCTTCCAGAAGATGTTGCAGCAGAATGCCGTTAAGCATGGCACGTTTAGCAAGCGCAAACGCGCCAATTGCAGACCGATGATCCAGGGTGGAACGCACGACCGGCAGATGTTTACGGAAGGCCTCTAATGCCTGGGTATTGATGCAGCCTTCGATGGCGGGCAGCAGCACTTTTTCTGCATCAGTAATCTCACCCGCCAGCACCACTTTTTGGGGATTAAACAGGTTAATGGCGATGGCGATCGCTTTGCCGAGATAACGGCCCACCTGTTCGACCACTTCACAGGCCAGCGCATCACCCTGATTAGCCGCTTTACAGATGTGAGATATCTGACACGCCTCCAGCGTCAGTACGCTGGGGTAGCCCTGGTTCAGCAGATGCCGCACGCGATTCTCAATAGCGCCATTAGCGGCAATGGTTTCAAGGCAGCCAAAGTTGCCGCAGTGACAGCGCTCGCCAAGCGGATCCACCTGAATATGGCCAATCTCGCCGACGTTGCCGTTGCTGCCGAGGAAGATGTGGCCGTTGGCAATGATGCCGGCACCCGTACCACGGTGTAAACGCACCAGGATTGAGTCAGCACAGTCGCGGCTTGCACCGAAGTAGTGCTCGGCCAGGGCCAGGCTGCGAATATCGTGCCCGACAAAACTGGTGACGTTAAACCGTTTTTTCAGACTGGCGACCAGCGGCCAGTGGCTGACAGCGATGTGCGGCATATAACGGATGACGCCGTTAATCGGATCGACCAGGCCTGGCAGGATGACGGAAATCGCGATCAGCTCGCGTATTTTACGCTGATGCTGCTCAATGAAGCCGCTGATGGCGTTAAACAGCGCATGTTCCAGCGTCTCCTGCGTGCGTTCCGGCAGCGCATAATCTTCCTGCGCCAGTGATTTACCGCTGAGGTCGAACAGGGTCAGAGTGGCATCGTTACGGCCCAGGCGGACCCCGATGGTATGGAAGTGGCGGGTTTCAGTGATAATCGAAATAGCGCGGCGACCACCGGTAGATGCCTGCTGGTCTACCTCTTTGATCAGACCGCGCTCAATCAACTGGCGGGTAATTTTGGTGACGCTGGCGGGGGCAAGATGGCTGAGTTCGGCAATCTGAATGCGCGATATCGGCCCCTGTTGATCAATCAGCCGGTAAACCGCTGCGCTATTAAGTTGCTTAACAAGATCGACATTTCCTATTTGTGACTGGCCGCCAGTGGTCATTCAGTGCTTACTCGCTCAGGACGTCGTCTCCGTTGACAAACGTCTTAATGATTTTAAAGTCGCGCGTAAACACAGCCAGGTTCGCGATTTTTCCTGCTTCGATCGAGCCTAACTGTTTTTCCACGCCCATCGCCCGTGCCGGGTAGAGTGATGCCATGCGCAATGCTTCGTCCAGTGCGATACCCACATGCTCGACGCTGTTCTGTACCGCTTCCATCATCGTCAGGGCTGAACCGCTTAATGTGCCGTTTTCGTCGACACAGAGCCCGTCACGATAATAGATTGTTTTTCCTGCGAAAATAAACTCGCTGATGTCAGCGCCAGCCGGTGCGGTGGCATCCGTTACCAGCACCAGTTTGTCGCCTTTAATGCGTTTCGCATTGCGCACGTTAGCGTAATGTACATGCAAACCATCCGCAATAATGCCGCAGTATACATCAGGCGAATCAAACAGCGCACCGATAAGGCCGGGTTCACGTCCGGCAAAGGTCGGCATGGCGTTGTACAGGTGGGTGGCGAAACTCACGCCCGCAGAAAAGCCCGCTTTCGCTTCTTCATAGGTCGCATTCGAGTGACCGGCTGAGACAATAATCCCGGCGTCAGTTAGCTGACGGATCACGTCGCTGCCTGCATTTTCCGGTGCCAGCGTGACTTTGGTGATGACGTCAGCATTGTCGCAAAGATACTGCACCATCGCCGCATCCGGCAGGCGAATCAGCGCCGGATCATGGGTGCCTTTTTTTGCCTTGCTAAGCCAGGGGCCTTCAAGATGCAGACCCAGCGCCTGATGCTGATGTTTCTGCAGGTAAGCGCGCATGGTTTCAATCGCCCGCTTCATCAGCGCGTCGCTGCTGGTGATCAGCGTCGGTAGAAAACTGGTGCAGCCAGATTTTTCATTAGCGCGCTGCATCGTTTCCAGCGTGTCCATGCTGAGCGCATCAAGGCTGTCATTGAACTGCACGCCACCGCAGCCATTGAGCTGGAGATCGATAAAGCCTGGCGCAATAATCGCACCCGCCATATCCCGCTGCTCAATATCGGCCGGGAGCGATTCACGCGGGCAGACGTGCGTAATTAGCCCGTCAGCAACCACGACCGCGTGATTATCCAGAATCTCATGGCCGCTGTAGATCCGACCGTTTACTAATGCGTACATCTTTCTTCTCCCGTCCCGTCCTGGCCTGCTGTCACTGAGGGTAACAGCAGGGCATGACAATGTTCTGTTACACGCCTTTCATATTTTCCGCTTCCATTTCGCGGAAATATTTCACGGTTTTCACTTTCAGTTCCATAGTGGCTGGTTCATCACATACCACCACCGATTTCGCATGCAGCTGCAGGCAACTGATGGTCCACATATGGTTAACGTTGCCCTCAACCGCCGCCTGCAGAGCCTGCGCTTTAACATGGCCGGTAACCAGAATCATCACTTCTTCGGCATCCAGCAGCGTGCCCACACCGACTGTCAGCGCATATTTAGGCACCTGATCAACGTCGCCGTTAAAGAAGCGAGAGTTCGCCACGCGGGTGTCATGGGTCAGGGTTTTAATGCGGGTACGGGAGGCTAATGAGGAAGCCGGTTCGTTAAATGCGATATGACCGTCGTTGCCGACACCGCCCATAAACAGGTGGATTTTACCCAGTGCGCGAATTTTCTCTTCGTACTGACGACATTCTGCGTCAATATCGGGCGCATTACCATTCAGCAGGTTGATATTTTCCGGTTGAATATCAACATGATCAAAGAAGTTGCGATACATGAAGCTGTGATAGCTTTCCGGGTGCTCTTTCGGCAGGCCCACATATTCATCCATATTGAAGGTCACGACATGTCTGAAACTGACCTGGCCCGCTTTGTGCATATCAATCAGGTGCTTGTACGCTTCCAGTGGCGTGCCGCCAGTTGGCAGACCGAGAACAAAGGGTCTGTCAGCCGTCGGGTTAAACGCATTGATGCGGTTAACAATGTGGCGGGCGGCCCATTTGCCCACCTGAGTTGGCGTCGCTAAAGGAATCAGTCTCATGTTTCACCTCAATAGAAAATGGAAAAGGGATCGCTAAACCGTTGCGTTAGTCTTCAGCCTGAGCAGATGATCTATTCTCGCCACGGGCGGAGCGTAATTCAATATTTCGGATCATAAAATAAGTTTGTAGTGATAGCCAGATGTTGCCGTGCTGCATGATGTTTTTTAGTGATAAAAATCACATTTACCGGGTATTAATTTGCGAAGCGAATTAATTTTTCATTACACTTCCCGGCGTGATAGGAAGTGTATTAACGATCTTTGCAGCTGACATAACAACTTTAAGCGGCGCAAAGTGACCAGTCAGGCTCATAGGGGGAAGGGGATATGTTAGGTTATTTACAAAAGGTGGGGCGCGCACTGATGGTGCCGGTCGCAACCCTGCCAGCAGCAGCAATATTGATGGGTGTCGGCTACTGGATTGATCCCGACAGCTGGGGGGCAGGTAATGCGCTGGCTGCGTTACTGATCAAATCCGGTGCGGCAATCATTGAGCACATGTCGGTGCTGTTCGCGATCGGTATTGCCTATGGCATGTCAAAAGATAAAGATGGCGCGGCGGCCCTGACTGGCTATGTCGGCTTTCTGGTTGTCACCACGCTCTGCTCACCCGCTGCAGTGTCGATGATTCAGAAAATTCCTTTGGATCAGGTACCCGCTGCTTTTGGCAAAATCGAAAACCAGTTTGTCGGCATCCTTGTCGGTATTCTGTCGGCAGAAGTCTACAACCGCTTCAGCCACGTTGAACTGCCTAAGGCACTCTCTTTCTTCAGCGGACGCCGGCTGGTGCCGATTCTCGTTTCGTTCCTGATGATCTTTGTTGCTTTTATCCTGATGTATATCTGGCCTGTGGTGTTTAATGGTCTGGTTAACTTTGGTGAGCATATCCAGAAGCTCGGTTCTGCCGGTGCCGGTATCTACGCCTTCTTCAACCGTCTGCTGATTCCGGTCGGTCTGCATCACGCGCTGAACTCCGTCTTCTGGTTTGATGTTGCGGGCATTAACGATATTCCTAAATTCCTGGGCGGTGCGCAGTCACTGGCTGATGGATCGGCAACCGTGGGCATCACTGGCCGTTATCAGGCGGGCTTCTTCCCGATTATGATGTTTGGTCTGCCGGGTGCTGCGCTGGCTATCTACCACTGTGCGCGTCCTGAGAACCGTGTCAAAGTCGGCAGTATTATGCTGGCTGCGGCGTTTGCTGCTTTCTTTACCGGTATCACCGAACCGCTGGAGTTCTCCTTCATGTTCGTGGCACCGGTGCTTTATCTGATCCACGCCGTTCTGACCGGCATCTCGGTCTTCATCGCGGCCAGCATGCACTGGATTGCCGGGTTTGGTTTCAGTGCCGGGCTGGTGGATATGGTGCTGTCGACCCGCAACCCGCTGGCCACACACTGGTACATGCTGATCCCACAGGGCCTGGTCTTCTTCGTTATCTACTACGTGGTGTTCCGCTTCACCATCAAAAAATTCAACCTGATGACGCCGGGCCGTGAGCTGGCGGTTGCCGGTGATGAAAGTGACGGTTATGACGTTAACGTGGATACAACGGACAATGGCGAAACGGCCACTGAATCGCTGGCGCGCCGTTACATTGGTGCGGTGGGAGGTTCAGCCAACTTAACCAGTATTGATGCCTGTATTACCCGTCTGCGTCTTAACGTGAATGATTCGGCTCAGGTAAATGAGGGCGTGGCGAAGCGTCTCGGTGCATCCGGTGTGATCCGCCTTAACAAGCAGAGCGTGCAGATCATCGTGGGCACCCAGGCCGAAAGCATCGCCTCGGCCATGAAAAAAGTGCTGACCAAAGGTCCGGTTGCGGCAGCCAGCACCAGCGGTGCGCCAGCAGAGCCTGACGTTAAACCGCAGGCCGTGCTGAACAGTGAGAAGCGTGTTATCGCGACACTGCTTGCACCTGTAACCGGTGAAATCGTCGCGCTGGATGATGTGCCGGATGAGGCCTTTGCCAGCAAAGCGGTGGGTGATGGTCTGGCGATCAAACCCAGCGACAAATGGGTAGTGGCACCGATTGCCGGTACGCTGGTCAAAATCTTCAACACCAATCACGCCTTCTGTCTTGAAACGGAAAATGGGGTTGAGATTGTGGTGCACATGGGGCTGGATACCGTGGCGCTGGACGGTAAAGGCTTTACCCGTCTGGCTGAAGAGGGGGCCAGCGTGGCCGCCGGTCAGCCTGTGCTGGAAATGGACCTTGAATTCCTTAACGCCAATGCCCGCTCGATGGTGAGCCCGGTGGTCGTCAGCAACAGCGATGATTTCGCCGGTCTGACATTACTGGCCCGCGGTCAGGTGGTAGCGGGTGAAACGCCGCTGTATGAAGTGAAAGGCTAATCCCCGTAACAGAACCCCACAGGCAGGAAGCGATTCCTGCCTTTTTTGTTTTAAAGGCTTAACAAACGGTTGTTTCCCTCAGACGCTTTGTGGATCATACTCCGTTACTTCGTGGTACAAATCACCCGTTATTCGTATTGAGGATTTTTGAGATGAGTGAGGCTGAAGCCCGCCCAACTAACTTTATTCGTCAGATCATTGACGAAGATTTGGCGAGCGGTAAGCACAGCAGCGTGCATACCCGTTTCCCGCCGGAGCCCAATGGCTATCTGCATATTGGTCATGCGAAATCGATCTGTCTGAATTTTGGCATTGCCCAGGATTATCAGGGGCAATGCAATCTGCGTTTCGACGATACCAATCCGGTTAAAGAGGATATGGAATTTGTTGAATCCATCAAGCGTGACGTCCAGTGGCTGGGTTTTGAGTGGAGCGGTGAGGTCTGTTACTCATCAAACTATTTTGATCAGCTTTACAACTATGCCATCGAGCTGATTTCTAAAGGTCTGGCCTACGTCGATGAACTGAGTCCGGATGAGATTCGCGAATATCGTGGCACCCTGAAAGAGCCCGGCAAAAACAGCCCTTACCGCGATCGCAGTGTGGAAGAGAACCTGGCCCTGTTTGAAAAGATGCGAAACGGTGAGTTTGCCGAAGGCAGCGCCTGTCTGCGTGCCAAAATCGACATGGCCTCCAATTTCATTGTGATGCGTGACCCGGTGCTTTACCGCATCAAGTTTGCGGAACACCACCAGACCGGCAACAAGTGGTGCATCTACCCGATGTATGACTTTACCCATTGCATTTCCGATGCGCTGGAAGGCATTACGCACTCGCTCTGCACGCTGGAGTTCCAGGACAACCGCCGTCTCTATGACTGGGTGCTGGATAACATCACGATTCCGGTTCATCCGCGTCAGTATGAGTTCTCGCGCCTGAATCTGGAGTATGCGGTGATGTCAAAACGCAAACTGACGCAGCTGGTGACCGGAAAGCACGTAGAAGGCTGGGACGACCCGCGCATGCTGACCGTTTCAGGTCTGCGTCGTCGCGGTTACACCGCCGCTTCTATCCGTGAGTTCTGCCGCCGCATTGGCGTGACCAAACAGGATAACATCGTGGAGATGGCTTCGCTGGAGTCCTGTATCCGCGATGATCTCAACGAGAACGCACCGCGCGCCATGGCTGTGCTGGACCCGCTTAAAGTGGTGATCGAAAACCTGCCAGCAGGCCACAGCGAAATCATCACCATGCCAAATCATCCGGGCAAGCCTGAGATGGGGACGCGTGAGGTGCCATTCAGCCGTGAGATCTGGATTGATCGTGCAGATTTTCGTGAAGAGGCCAACAAGCAATATAAGCGTCTGGTGCTGGGCAAAGAAGTTCGCCTGCGCAACGCCTATGTGATCCGTGCTGAGCGGGTTGCTAAAGATGAAGCGGGCAACATTACCTGCATCTACTGCACCAGCGATGTTGATACGCTGAGCAAAGACCCTGCTGATGGCCGCAAGGTAAAAGGGGTGATTCACTGGGTTTCTGCGGATCATGCGCAGCCTGCTGAGTTTCGCCTGTATGACCGTCTGTTCAGCGTGCCAAACCCGGGCGCAGCAGAGGACTTCCTGGCGGTGATCAACCCTGATTCACTGGTGATCAAACAGGGCTTTGTTGAACCGAGCCTGCGTGATGGTGAAGCGACGATACCGTTCCAGTTTGAGCGTGAAGGGTATTTCTGCGCCGACAGCGTTTATTCGAAGCCGTCGCAACTGGTGTTTAACCGCACCGTCGGTCTTCGCGATACCTGGGCGAAGATCGGCGAATAATCCTTTTTGCGGCTAACCTCATAAAATGACAAAAGGGCGATTGATCGCCCTTTTTTATTGTCCCTATTTCTCCCCTTGCCGACGTTTGTTCTGCACTAACTGCAACCTCTGAAATGCCGCATTGTGAGAGAAATCTGAGTTTAAAAAAATTAATCAGTTTCCGGATGTGAATTATCCGCTTTCAGGTAGGCTATGCGCTCTAAGAGGTTGCAAAGCGGGTTACAGAGGGAAAAAAAATGACCGTTCTCGCCCAGGAAGCCAGAAACAGTGTTGTCGTTTTACATCAGCTCATTGAACGTATTTTTAATCAGCCTGCCGGATCTGACGACAGTTTTGAGCTGCTGATGTCCTATTTTCATCCTGAATTCCGCATGGTGACCCCAAAGGGCAAAGAGTACAATCTGAACGAAGTTGAGGATCTTTTCCGTCAGTTGCAGGGGCAACGGGAAGGGATGCGCATTGCCACCTGCGAACATGTGATCCTCTCTCATCATGATAAAGAGATCACCGTGCAGTATCGCGAAATGCAGATGATGAATGGCAACAACCATAGTCGTATTTCGCTGGCGATCCTTGACTGCAGCAGCTCCATTCCACGCTGGCGTTATTTGCAGGAGACGCTGGTGGCCTGAGGCTGACGCATAAACAGACGAAAAAAAACCGGTGAAATCACCGGTTTTTTTATTTCAGGCCGCGTTACTGGTCGTGCAGGGTTTCGTCTTCCCGGCAATCGCCCAGTGTGCAGTGTCCATAGAGATAGAGGCTGTGGTTGGTCAGCTTAATGCCATGGCGGGTCGCGATTTCACGCTGACGCGTTTCGATCGACTCATCGCTGAACTCAATTACCTTGCCGCAATCCAGGCAAATAAGGTGATCGTGGTGATGCTGCTGCGTCAGTTCGAAAACAGACTTGCCACCTTCAAAGTTATGACGGGTCACGATACCGGCATCATCGAACTGGTTCAGTACACGGTAAACGGTAGCCAGGCCAATCTCTTCGCCGATGTCGATCAGGCGTTTGTACAAATCTTCCGCACTGACGTGATGGCACTCAGGTTCCTGAAGCACTTCCAGAATTTTCAGTCTGGGCAGTGTTACTTTCAGGCCAGCCTTCTTTAATGCGGTGTTGTTGTCAGTCATGCGGATTTTGTCCTGTTACTAATATTCACTTTTGTGGCTTGTCGCCTTGAATGTCGATCTGCGCTTATTCTCATTTGCGTCTCATTATAGAACTGAAGCGATGAAATGAAAACCAGAGGGCGTGCCTGAATCATCATGGGCTATGGGGGATAGGTCACCGGGCCGGGGAGGATTCTGGCAGATGTCTGTTGGTACATCGCTTAGTCTTGCCGTCTGAAAAAATAAGCGGAAGATCGATGCGGGTATTCTACAGATTAAACGGAGAAAGTTAAAAAAATGTGGCTATTATTTCTATAGGAATTTCCATTGGCCCAATGTGAGCTGGCGCTCACATTGAGTCGGGAAGGATCAGGCTTCGAGGATCTCTTTCAGCTGCAGTTCGTCAAAAATCTGCTTGACCCACTGCTCTACACGCTGGTTAGTCAGTTCAGGCTGACGATCTTCATCAATGGCCAGACCCAGGAAGTGGGTATCATCGGCCAGACCTTTGGAGGCTTCGAAGTGGTAGCCTTCGGTCGGCCAGTGTCCGACGATCACGGCACCGTGCGGCTCAATGATGTCCCGGATCGTGCCCATTGCATCACAGAAGTACTCTGCGTAATCTTCCTGATCGCCACAGCCAAACAGCGCAACCAGTTTTCCGTTAAAGTCGATCTCTTCCAGCGTCGGGAAAAAGTCATCCCAGTCGCACTGCGCCTCACCGTAGTACCAGGTCGGAATACCCAGCAGCAGGATGTCAAACGCTTCCAGATCTTCCTTTGTGCTTTTCGCGATGTCATGCACTTCTGCAACGTCTGTACCCAGCTGTTTCTGGATCATTTTTGCAATGTTTTCGGTATTGCCGGTATCGCTGCCAAAGAAGATGCCTACGAGTGCCATGAGTAAAATAACCTCTTAAATCCTGATAATGAGATGTGTGCCGCAGCACATTTCAGCGAATAATAGCAGACGAGAGAAAACCGGTGAACGGTTAAAGGCCCGACATTTGCTCCTGCGTGCGATTTGCCCGCGTTAATCCAGTTTGAGCTGTGCCAGCAGCATCTGTTCAATCAGCTCGCTGCGGCTGAGATTACGCTGTTCTGCCAGCGTGTTGAGTGCGTCGACGGCTTCACTGTTCATTTTCAGCTCGACACGACGAAGTCCGCGTCCTTTATCACGCTTCAGTTGATTGCGCTTGTTGATGCGCAGCTGTTCATCACGCGAAAGCGGACTGGTTTTGGGTCGACCAGGGCGGCGCTCATCAGCAAAGAGATCGAGCGTCGTGCGGTCAGTCTGTTCTTTTGCCATGGCTTAGTAAAACTGAATGGGGGCGGGCGCCAGTCACTCACCGCGCAGATTATAAATTATTGGCCATTGCCGCAGCAAAACTGACCTGCGGCAAAATTTTAGCGCGCCATCATACTTCACGCTCACTCCGGACGCCAATCCTAAACCTTTGCCGCCATCTATTTGCTTTTAAAGCGCAAAAAAGCGACGGACACTGCGCAAAACAGCATCGGGTTTCTCGGCATGAACCCAGTGACCCGCGCCGCCAATCACATGCGCCTGCGCGGCCGGAAACTGCTGCAGCAACGCATCACGATAGCGGTTATCCAGATAGCTGGAGTCGCCGCCGCGAATAAACAGCGCCGGATGATCCCAGGCAGGAACCGGCTGCCAGCCCGAAATCGTGGTGTAGTTATCCCACAGCACCGGCACGTTAAAGCGCCACGCGCCCTCCTGAAACGACTTCAGCAGGAACTGAATCACCCCTTCTTCATCTATAAGGGTGCGCATAATCTTCGCCGCCTCGCTGCGGGATGAAACGCCTGCGTCGGTTACAGCACGAATACCGGCAAAGATCTCATCGTGGCGACGGGTCTGGTAGTCGACCGGCGCGATATCGATCATCACCAGCCGCTCGATGCGGTCCGGCACCAGCGCGGTCATGGTCATGGCGATCTTCCCGCCCATTGAGTGGCCGATCACCGCGACGCGTTCAATGCCGTGTGCATCCAGCGTGTCAACCATGTCCTGCGCCATTACAGCGTAGTTCATCTCGTCAGATCGGGGTGAGAGTCCGTGGTTGCGGACATCAACCTGCAGCAGCGGCCCGGCATCTTTGAGCCCGCGTGCCAGCACGCCAAGGTTATCCAGACTGCCAAACAGACCGTGGATGAGCAGGACAGGCAGGGAATCAGCAGGAGATTGTTCAGTTTGCAAACGGGCGTTCAAAATCATATCAAAGTTCTTAAGTTTGAGACCTGTGCTTAGGTTATCATGGTTTCACCTTTTCAGGCGCGCCGGTTCCGGCGGCATTAGGACATATTCTGACTTTTGCCCGTAAACCGTTTGATTGCTAACAACCCGCCTGAATTTAACTTTATAATCCTGATGTTAGAACCCACACATCCGTTGAATTGCCTGACTATACTCAGAGCTTTTCAGGAAACAGGTGGTTCTGTCATGAGAAAGAACCGTACGGAATAAGATGAAAACGATCGAAGTTGACGAAGAGCTCTACCGTTATATTGCCAGCCACACGCAACACATTGGTGAAAGCGCATCCGACATTCTGCGTCGTATGCTGAAGTTCACTGCCGGTCAGACTGCACCCGCTTCGCCTGCTCAGCCAGCCTCAAAAGATGCAGCGAAAGAGTCTCAGCCTGCGTCTGTGGGATCACGCCCGCAGGATCGTGTCCGCGCGGTGCGTGAGCTGCTGCTCTCCGATGAATATGCGGAGCAGAAGCGGGCGGTGAATCGCTTTATGCTTATCTTGTCAACGCTCTATCGTCTTGATACCGCAGCTTTTGCTGAAGCTACTGCATCTCTGCAGGGCCGCACCCGCGTCTATTTTGCCGGTGATGAGCATACGCTGTTACAGAATGGCACCCATACTAAGCCGAAGCATGTGCCCGGCACGCCGTACTGGGTGATCACCAACACCAATACTGGTCGTAAATGCAGCATGGTCGAACACATCATGCTCTCGATGCAGTTCCCTGCGGAACTGACCGAGAAAGTTTGCGGCACCATTTAAAACTTAAGCGTCAGGGAGCAGCGCCAATGGCCAATCACCCACGTGCCGGGCAACCCGCCCAGCAGAGCGATTTGATTAACGTTGCACAATTAACGTCACAATATTATGTCCTGCAGCCCGATGTGGCGAACCCGGAACATGCGGTGAAATTTGGCACCTCTGGCCATCGCGGCAGTGCAGGGCGTCAGAGCTTCAACGAGATGCACATTCTTGCTATCGCTCAGGCCATTGCTGAAGAGCGTAAAAAGAACGGTATCACCGGGCCGTGCTACGTCGGTAAAGACACCCATGCGCTGTCAGAGCCGGCTATGCTGTCGGTGCTGGAAGTGCTGGCGGCGAACGGCGTGGATGTGATTGTGCAGCAGGACAACGGCTATACGCCAACCCCTGCGATCTCCAATGCCATCCTTGAGCACAATAAAGCGGGTGGCCCGCTGGCTGACGGCATCGTGATTACGCCGTCGCACAACCCACCGGAAGATGGCGGCATCAAGTACAACCCACCTAACGGCGGACCGGCTGATACCAACGTCACCAAAGTGGTAGAAGATCGCGCCAATCAGCTGATCAAAGCGGGGCTGAAAGAGGTGAAGCGTCTGCCGCTGGAGCAGGCGATGGCGAGTGGTCATGTGGTCGAGAAAGATCTGATCCAGCCTTACGTTGAAGGTCTGGCTGAGATTATCGACTTCCCGGCTATTCAGAAAGCCGGCCTGAAGCTGGGCGTTGATCCCCTGGGTGGTTCCGGTATCGCTTACTGGCAGCGTATTGCTGAGCACTACAAGCTGGATCTGACGCTGGTGAATGACGCGGTTGATCAGACCTTCCGCTTTATGCATCTGGATAAAGATGGTGTAGTGCGCATGGACTGCTCGTCTGAAAGCGCAATGGCAGGCCTGCTGGCTTACCGTGACAAGTTCGACCTGGCCTTCGGCAACGATCCCGATTATGACCGTCACGGCATTGTGACCCCGGCGGGTCTGATGAATCCAAACCACTATCTGGCGGTCGCGATCAACTATCTGTTCCAGCACCGTCCACAGTGGGGCCAGGATGTTGCCGTGGGGAAAACCCTGGTGTCCAGCGCCATGATTGACCGCGTCGTCAATGAAATTGGCCGTAAGCTGGTGGAAGTGCCGGTGGGCTTCAAATGGTTTGTTGATGGTCTGTATGACGGCAGCTTCGGTTTCGGTGGCGAAGAGAGCGCGGGTGCGTCATTCCTGCGTTTCGACGGCACACCGTGGTCAACGGACAAAGATGGCATCATCATGTGTCTGCTGGCGGCTGAAATTACGGCTGTGACCGGTAAAAATCCACAGCAGCACTATGACGAGCTGGCCGCACGCTTTGGTGCACCAAGCTATAACCGCCTGCAGGCATCAGCCACGTCAGCGCAGAAAGCCGCGCTGTCTAAGCTGTCACCAGAGATGGTGAGCGCGGATACCCTGGCGGGTGATCCTATCACCGCACGTCTGACCGCAGCGCCAGGCAATGGGGCTTCGATCGGCGGTCTGAAAGTGATGACGGAGAACGGCTGGTTTGCTGCCCGTCCGTCAGGCACCGAAGATGCCTACAAGATCTACTGTGAAAGCTTCCTGGGCGCTGAACACCGCGCACAGATCGAAAAAGAAGCTGTAGAGATTGTCAGCGAAGTGCTGAAAAACGCCTGATAAGTCAGCATAAAAGGTGCCTCTGGCACCTTTTAGCGTGTTGACAAAGTCCACTCCGGTTAGCTGCGGGAAGGTGCCAGCACAGGAAACGCGGCCAGATCGGAAAGACGCAAAAGCCGTCATCCATGCCCGGCTTGGCCCGCACCACTCCTGGCGCGGGACGCCTTCCTCTTCTGGCCGTATTCTCTGCGCTTTGAGTTTATTCATTGCGGTAAGATTTACAGGATCAGGCTTTATCAGCTGTCTGAAGGTGCCTCTGGCACCTTTTTTTATGGCATAAAACGGTAGCCGATCCCGGTTTCGGTCAGCAGATGGGCCGGTTGGGTCGGATTCGCTTCCAGCTTCTGACGCAGATGCCCCATGTAGATGCGCAGATAGTGGCTGTGCTCCACCGCATTGGGCCCCCAGACCTGGCTCAGCAGCTGCCGCTGCGTAAGCACCTTTCCGGCATTGTTCAGCAGAATACTCAGCAGACGAAATTCAATGGGCGTGAGGTGAATCTCACTGCCGCCGCGCTGTACCCGGCGTGCGGCAAAATCGACGCTGACATCGGCAAAATGAATTCTGGCGTCAGGCTGCTGACCACCGTGACGGCGCAACGCAACGCGGACCCGCGCCAGCAGTTCGCCAATGCCAAAAGGTTTGGTCAGGTAGTCATCCGCCCCGGCATCCAGGGCGGCGATCTTGTCCTGCTCATCACTGCGCGCCGACAGCACAATCACCGGTATGGCACTCCACTGACGCAAGTCGCGAATAAAATCGGTGCCATCCCCATCCGGCAGGCCCAGATCAAGGATTACTAAATCGGGTTTGCGGGTCGCCGCTTCAATCAGTCCGCGCTGCAGCGTATCGGCATCAAACACTTTCAGATCTTCATTTTCCAGTGCCAGCCGGACAAAGCGGCGGATCTCTTTTTCATCTTCAACGATCAAAACCGTGGTCACGCAATACCTGCCTTGAGTGGGGGCCGAAGCGCTACTTTATCAATATTTTACGCTGCCGTCCGCGCACTTCATCTTTCGCGTATTCCAACCCTTGCGTAACCGATCTGCAACTTACGTGTAACTTAATTACAGGTTAATTCTTAAACAGCAAAAATAGCGGCAAATAAGTGGTCAGATGAGTAGTAAAATTACACAACCTGGCGTAAAGTCAGACCCAGATCACATTCGCACATTTTTCATTCGCCGGGAGGAGAAACCATGTATCAGGCTTATCCACGTTACAAAATAATCGCACGTCGTACGCTGGTGGTGCTTCTCGGCGTTCTGGCGCTGCCGGTTATGCTGTTCCGACAGGATCGGGCACGCTTCTACAGTTATCTGCACCGCGTCTGGTGTAAGACCAGCGCAAAGCCGGTCTGGCTGGCGCAGTCTGAAGCCGGTGGTGGCGCATTCTGGTAATTTGCCCTGCCGCTGAACAGGCCTGGTCACCCGACCGGGCTTTTTTTTGCGTTTTTTCTGAGAATAAGCGGCCCGGAACAGCGTTTTAACCCTTTATTCCTGACCATTTTGCGCTAGACTTAAACCTCTACAAGATTTTGGAGGTTGTACAAGTATGAGCAAAAAAATCCCCGTTGGAATCAGTGCGTGCCTGCTTGGCGATAGCGTAAGGTTTGATGGTGGCCATAAGCGTCTTACTTTTGCGACTGAGGATCTTACGCCATTTGTCCGCTTTGAACCGATCTGTCCTGAAATGGCAATTGGTCTGCCAACGCCGCGTCCAGCCCTGCGTCTGGTGAAACAGGGTGATGATGAGCTGCATCTTTGCTTCAGCAAAGATGGCGGTGAAGAGGTGACCACGCAGATGCGTGACTGGTCTGCCGAGCGGGTTAAATCGCTGCATCATCTCTCTGGTTACATCCTGTGCGCCAAATCGCCCAGCTGTGGGATGGAGCGCGTGCGGGTCTACGAACCCGACAACAACAATAATCGCAAAGTGGGCACCGGAATTTTTGCTGAATTCCTGCAGCGTGAAATGCCCTGGCTGCCGCTGGAAGAGGATGGTCGTCTGCACGATCCCGCCCTGCGTGAGAACTTCATCGGCCGCATCTGCGCCCTGCACGAATTTAATCAGATGTGGGAAAACGGCCTGACCCGTCAGGGGCTAATCGCTTTTCACAGCCGCTACAAACTGATGATGCTGGCGCACTCGCAGGAGAAATACCGCGAGCTGGGGCCTTTTGTCGCCTCAATGAGCCAGTGGGCGTCGCTGGAGGCCTTTGCTTTTGAATATCGCAATCGCATGATGGCCCTGATGTCACGTCCCGCCTCACGTCGCAACCACACCAACGTGCTGATGCACGTACAGGGCTACTTCCGTCGCCAGCTGAGTTCACCGCAGCGTCAGGAGCTGGCAGCGTTGATTGATCGCTATCGTCAGGGCACACAACCGCTGCTGGTGCCCATTACTATTCTCAAGCACTACATGGCGGAGTTCCCGCATCCGTGGCTGGCACAGCAGCGTTATTTCGATCCCTATCCCGAAGCCTTGTGCTTACGCTACGGACAGTAATTCAGGAGGAGTATGACCACGCATCTGGTCTGGCTGCGTAATGATTTACGCATTAACGATAACCTGGCGCTACACGCTGCCTGCCGCGACAGCAAGGCGAACGTTATTGCGCTGTTTCTTGCTACGCCGGAGCAGTGGCACCAGCACGACATGTCCCCCAGACAGGCGGCATTTATTCACGCCAGCCTGGTGGAAGTACAGAATGCGCTGGCTGAGCGGGGCATTGCGCTTCACTATCAGGCATGTCATGCCTTTAGCGACAGTATCGATGCGCTGGCAGAATTCTGCGAGAAGCACCAGGTCGGACAGCTCTTCTACAACTACCAGTATGAGGTTAACGAGCGCCAGCGCGATGCGGAGGCTGAAAAGCGTCTCAACGATGCGGGCGTAATCTGTCAGGGCTTTGACGACAGCCTGCTGCTGCCACCGGGTAGCGTGCAGAGTGGCGATCGCTCGATGTACAAGGTCTTTACGCCGTTCAGCAAAGCCTTTGTCCGCCGTTTGCAGCAGAGTCTGCCGGAGTGCGTGCCTGCGCCTAAGCCGCGCGAAGGTGCGCCAGTGAAAACCACCCGGATCCCTGCGTTTGATTATCCGACCGAAGCGTTCGATCAGGACCTCTTCCCGGCAGGCGAAGCGGCCGCGCTGAAGCGGTTACGCCATTTCGCCACACAACCGGTTATCGACTATCCCGCAAAACGTGACCTTCCGGCGCTGGATGCCACCAGCCGTCTGTCGGTTTATCTGTCAACCGGCGTGCTGTCGCCACGTCAGTGTCTGCATCGCGTGTTGCATGAACATCCCGATGCACTGGACAGCAGTCGCGCATTTACCTGGCTTAACGAGCTGATCTGGCGTGAGTTCTACCGTCATCTGCTGGTGGCCTGGCCGTCACTGTGCCGGCACAAGCCGTTTATAGACTGGACACGCAACGTGGAATGGCAGCGTGATGACGCGCATTTTGACGCCTGGAAAGCGGGTAAAACCGGTTATCCGATTGTCGATGCTGCCATGCGCCAGATGAAGGCGCTGGGCTGGATGCACAACCGCTTGCGGATGATTACCGCCAGTTTCCTGGTCAAGGATCTGCTGATTGACTGGCGCGAAGGCGAACGCTATTTCATGCAACAGCTGATTGATGGTGACCTGGCCGCAAACAATGGCGGCTGGCAGTGGGCGGCCTCAACCGGCACAGACTCAGCACCTTATTTCCGCATTTTTAACCCGACCACGCAGGGTGAGCGCTTCGACAGGCAGGGCGAATTTATCCGTCACTATCTGCCGGAACTGGCAGACGTGCCTGACAGCCATATTCATCAGCCTCATCTGTGGGCGGAGAAGCATCACAAGAAACTCGATTATCCGGCACCAATCGTGGATCATAAGGCAGCCCGTAAAAAGACATTAGACGCCTTTGAGCGCGCTAAAAGCGCCGCCTGAGGCCTCGAAGGAGCCTGAATGAACCATTACGAATTAGAGACGCTGATCAATCAGCAGCTCGATAGCCACAGCTTCAGTGATTACGCCCCCAACGGTTTGCAGGTTGAGGGACGCCGTGAGGTCAAAACAATCATCACCGGCGTGACGGCCTGTCAGGCGCTGCTGGATGAGGCAGTGGCCCGTCAGGCCGATGCGATAATCGTCCATCATGGCTACTTCTGGAAAAGTGAACCGGCTGTGATTAAAGGCATGAAGCGCCGCCGTCTGCGCACGCTGCTGGCTAACGACATTAACCTTTATGGCTGGCACCTGCCGCTGGACGCGCATCCCGAATTAGGCAACAACGCCCAGCTGGCAAAAGGGCTGGAGATTGACGTGCGTGGCGAAGTCATGCCGCTGGTGTTCTGGGGAGAGCTGGCTGAGCCAATCTCTGGCGAACAGCTGGCCCGCCGAATCGGGGCGCACTTAGGACGTGAACCGCTGCATTGTGGTGACAATGCACCCGCGCTGATTCGTCGTATCGCCTGGTGCAGCGGTGGCGGGCAGGGCTTTATTGACCAGGCTGCTGCCGCAGGCGTCGATGCCTACATAACCGGCGAAGTCTCTGAACAGACCATTCACAGCGCACGCGAGCAGGGGCTGCATTTCTTTGCTGCGGGCCATCACGCCACCGAGCGTGGGGGTGTAAAAGCGCTGGGCGACTGGCTGGCACAGCATCACGATCTTGACGTCACCTTCATCGATATTCCCAATCCTGCCTGATTACCTCGCCTGTCCTGCGCGCCTGCGCAGGACCTAAATCTGTTGACACATCCCTGACACTTTCGCATAACTGTTTGCTTTATGTAGATAAGCCATCGGCTGATCCGGGCATCTGGCCCGATCGGCCGGGCACGATCGCCACCAGGCGGGAGGTAGCTGTTGCAACGAGCACGGTGTTATTTATTGGGGGAACGCGCTGTCGTGCTGGAGCTGGAACCGCCGGTCTCACTGGAGAGTCAGCAACGCATCTGGGGACTAAACCAGCGACTGCAGTCAGATGCGGGCGTGCTGGAGGTCATTCCCGGCATGAACAACATCACCCTGATCCTGCGTGATCCCCAGCAGAATGCGCTGGACGCAATAGAGCGGCTTCAGCGCTGGTGGGAAGAGAGTGAAGCGCAACTGCCTGCGTCGCGTCTGGTGGAGATCCCGGTGATCTACGGCGGTGAATATGGCCCCGATCTGGCGGTGGTGGCGGAACATGCCGGGCTGACGCCCGCGCAGGTGGTTGAGCTGCACAGCAGCTGCGACTATGTGGTGTTTTTTGTGGGTTTTCAGCCGGGTTTTCCCTATCTGGGAGGGCTGGATCCGCGCCTGCACATTCCACGTCGGGCTGAGCCCAGGGTTACGGTGCCCGCCGGATCGGTTGGCATCGGCGGCAGCCAGACAGGCGTCTATCCCCTGGCTTCACCCGGCGGCTGGCAGCTGCTCGGCCAGACGCGCACGGCGCTGTTTGATCCCCTGAAGCAACCGCCGACGCTGCTCCGCCCCGGCGACAGCGTTCGCTTTGTGCCGCAACAGGAGGGCGTATGTTAAATATTCTGCGAGCCGGACTGGCCGCCACGATTCAGGACGCGGGCCGCTACGGTTTGCGTCAGTATGGCATCAGCCCCGGTGGCGTGCTGGATCATCCTGCGATGTTCACCGCTAACCTGCTGGTGGGCAATGCGCCTGACAGCGCCGTGCTGGAAATGGTTCTGGGTCAGTTCAAAGCGGAGTTTACCCGCGACGGCTGGTTCGCACTAACTGGCGCAGGCTGTCAGGCACAGCTTGACAGTCAGCCCGTCTGGACGGGCTGGCGTACCCAGGTGAAACGCGGGCAGGTGCTGTCGCTGGCGATGCCGCAGCGCGGCATGCGCAGCTATCTGGCGGTACAGGGCGGTTTTGACATCCCCCTGGTACTTGGCTCTGCCAGCACCGATCTGAAAGCAAAATTTGGCGGATTTCACGGGCGCACCTTACAGGATGGCGATCAACTCCCGCTGGGTAAACCGACGCGTCAGTTCGACCAAAAAGTCGGGGTGCGGCAACTGCTGTGGGGCAACCGCATCCGCGCATTACCGGGCCCGGAGTATCACGCGTTCAGCCGCGACGCGCAGCAGGCGTTCTGGCGCACCGCATGGAAACTCAGCCCGCAAAGCAACCGGATGGGATACCGGCTGGAGGGGCGTGAGCTGAAACGCGAGCATCCGCGCGAGATGCTGTCGCATGGCGTGATGCCGGGTGTGATTCAGGTGCCGCCGAACGGGCAGCCCATCGTGCTGATGGCGGATGCCCAGACCACCGGTGGCTATCCGCGCATCGCGTCGGTTATCGAAGCCGATCTCTACCACCTGGCGCAAATCCGCCTTGGTGAACCGATTCACTTTATTCACTGCACGTTACCGGAAGCCATGCTGGCACGTCAGCACCAGCAACGCGCACTGGAGCAGATGAAATGGGGACTCAATGAACATTGATTTAAACGCCGACCTGGGCGAAGGCTGTGCCAGCGATCAGGCGCTGCTGCAACTGGTGAGCTCCGCCAACATCGCCTGTGGCTTTCACGCAGGGGATGCGCAGACCATGCTGCAGTCGGTGCGCTGGGCGAAGGCATCCGGCGTTGCCATCGGCGCACATCCCGCTTTTCCCGATCGGGAGAACTTTGGCCGCAGCGCCATGCAGCTGCCGCCGGAAACGGTCTATGCCCAGATGATCTACCAGATTGGCGCGCTGAAAAGTCTGGCAGAGAGCGAAGGTGCGCGGCTGGTTCACGTTAAGCCGCACGGCATGCTCTATAACCAGGCTGCCGCTGATCCGGTGCTGGCTGATGCCATTGCCCGCGCCATCAGGGCGGTTGACAGCCAGCTGATTGTGGTGGGGCTGGCGAACAGTGAATCGATACGTGCCGCATTACATTACGGCTTACGTACGCGGGAAGAGGTGTTTGCCGATCGTGGCTATACCCGCAATGGTGCGCTGGTGCCGCGCAGCGAGCCGGGCGCGCTCATTGACGATGAGCAGCAGGCTATCGATCAGACGCTGGCGATGGTACAGCAGGGCAAAGTAAAAAGTATCACGGGAGAATGGGTGGCAGTGAATGCGCAGACCGTCTGCTTACATGGTGACGGCCCGCACGCCCTGCAGTTTGCACAGCGGTTGTGTGATGCGTTTGCCGCTCAGCAAATCCGTGTCACCAGCGCCTGAAAGACAATGCTTAACCCGGCTTATGTCGGGTTTTTTAACTCTGGGAGAAATACATGGAAAGTGCAGTGAATCTCTGGCCTTTACTGGGCATTGCCGCGATCGTCGTCGGCTTCGTCTTACGTTTTAATCCGGTACTGGTGGTGATCGTCGCCGGGTTTGTGACCGGTCTGGCGGCGATGATGCCGCTGGCCGATATTCTGGAAAAGCTCGGAGCCGGTTTTCTTAACACCCGTAACCTGCCGCTGATCCTTCTGCTGCCGCTGGCGGTCATTGGACTGCTGGAGCGTCACGGGCTGAAGGAGCGGGCACAGGCGTGGATCGCTCAGATCAAAACCGCCACCGCCGGACGTCTGCTGATCGTCTACCTGTTTGTGCGTGAAATCACCGCTGCGCTGGGTTTAACCAGCCTTGGTGGGCATCCGCAGATGGTGCGTCCACTGCTGGCTCCGATGGCAGAAGGCGCAACGGAAAACCGCTATGGCGGGATCTCACCTGAACTGCGCCATCGGCTGCGTGCGATGTCAGCAGCCACCGATAACGTCGGCCTCTTCTTCGGTGAGGATATCTTCGTGGCATTTGGCGCGATTATCTTTATGCATAACTTTATGCAGGAGTCTGCCGGGATTCAGACCGAACCGCTGCATATTGCGCTGTGGGGCATTCCGACCGCTGTTGCCGCGTTCCTGATCCACTCGGCGCGTCTGGTGCGGCTGGATCGTCAGCTGGCGCGTGAGTTGCAGCAGCTGAACAATCAGGCGCTGAAAGCCAAAGGAGGTCAGTAATGTTCCAGCAACAATATCTGATGTGGCTGGCAGGCATTATCCTGCTGGTCGTCGCTGTCCTCTCCTGGCGTGACAGCGCCAATCCGCGTCGCTTTACCACCGGGCTGTTCTGGGCCTTATACGGACTGGTTTTTCTGGTCGGTGACTGGACGACGCAGCTGATGAGCGCCTGGATGGGGTCAGATGCCGCGGGCACACGTATGCTGCACATTGGCATCGGCGTCATTGTAGTGGTGATGGCGCTGATTGCGGGGTTTGGCGGTGTCCGGCTGGGTCGCTATCATCAGCGCAGCGATGAAGAAAAGCAGGCCAGTGCGCTGCGTCTGCGCAATAAGCTGTTTCTGCCTGCGCTGGCGATTCCGGTCGTGACCGTGGTGGGTGTGCTGGCGTTTAATCATATTCCTGGTCTGCAGGATGCGGTGTTCGGTCCCGGTAATCACGCAACGCTGGTGACACTCTTTTCAATGATGGTCGGCTGCATAACTGGCTGGCTGGTGGCGCTAAAACTCACCCATGAAAAGGCAGTCCAGTCGATGCAGGAGACCCGTCGCCTGCTTGATTCGATTGGCTGGGCCTTTATCCTGCCGCAAATCCTTGCCACCCTCGGACTGCTGTTTACCAGTGCGGGCGTAGGCGGCGCTATTTCCCATCTGACCGAAACCTGGCTGGCGGTGGATAACCGGTTCGTCGCGGTAACGGTTTATGCCGTCGGGATGGCGCTGTTAACCATGATCATGGGTAACGCCTTTGCCGCGTTTCCGATTATTACCGCAGGCGTTGGGATTCCGATTCTGGTATTGCAGCACGGTGGAAATCCGGCAGTGATGGCGGCGATTGGTATGTTCTCCGGTTACTGCGGCACACTGATGACGCCGATGGCGGCCAACTTCAACATTGTTCCCGCGGCGCTGCTGGAGCTGCCCGACCGCAATGCGGTGATCAAGGCTCAGATCCCGACCGGTGTGCTACTGTTAATCGTTAACATTTTCCTGCTCTATTTCCTGATGTTCCTGTGAGGCTGCATGAAAACTGTCCTGATGACCGCCTTTGAACCTTTTGGCGGTGAAACGATTAATCCCTCCTGGGAAGCGGTACGCGCGCTGGAAGGTAAACAGATTGGCGGGGCGACGATAGTTATCCGCCAGCTGCCCGTGGTGTTCAGTGAGGTGCTCAACGTACTGAACCGGGCACTGGAAGAGGTCAAACCGGACGCGGTGCTGTCGGTCGGGCAGGCGGGCGGGCGCAGCGACATTACCGTTGAACGTATCGGGATTAATGTTGATGACGCCCGTATCCCGGACAACGCCGGTCAACAGCCGGTCGATGAACCGGTTGTTCCGGGCGGCCCGGCTGCCTATTTTTCCCGTTTGCCCATCAAAGCGATTGTGGCAGCAGTGCGCGACGCGGGAATCCCCGCGTCGGTATCACAAACGGCAGGCACCTTTACCTGTAACCGCGTGATGTATGGTCTGCTGCACTGGCTTGAGCAGCAGGGCAGTGCGGCACGGGGTGGCTTTATCCATATTCCTTATCTGCCTGCCCAGGCGGCGCTGCATCCCGGCGCGCCGAGCATGGCGGTGGAGACCATTATTCAGGCGCTGGAGATCGCGGTAAAAGTCACGCTGGAGACCGGCGACGATATTAAACAGGCTGGCGGCGCTACCCATTAAGAGGATGTACGATGCCTGAAGGACCGGAAATTCGCCGTGTGGCGGATAAACTTGAAGCCGCCATTGTGGGGCAGCCGTTAACGGAAGCGTGGTTCGCGTTTCCTCAGCTTAAAACTTATGAACCTTCTCTGATTGGTGAGCAGGTGCAGGCGATTGAGACGCGGGGTAAAGCGCTGCTGACACATTTCAGCAATGGCCTGACGCTCTACAGTCACAACCAGCTTTATGGTGTCTGGCGCATTGTGAAACCGGATACTGAACTCAATACCACGCGACAGTTGCGGGTACGGCTGGCGACGGCGGGTAAAGCGATTCTGCTCTACAGTGCCTCAGATATTGAACTGCTTAATGCGGATACGCTGGCGGCACATCCGTTTCTTACCCGCATCGGGCCGGATGTGCTGAACAGTGCGCTGAACGTGGACGAGGTGAAAGAGCGGCTGCTGTCACCGCGTTTCCGGCGACGTCAGTTCAGTGGTCTGCTGCTGGACCAGGCTTTTCTGGCCGGGCTGGGAAACTATCTGCGCGCTGAAATTCTCTGGCTGGCGCAACTGCTGCCGCAGCATCGGGCGCAGGATCTCAGTGAAGACCAGCTGACTGCTTTCAGCGAGGCGCTGCTCTCGGTGCCGCGCCACGCCTATCGGATGCGGGGCACCATGAAGAAATATCATGAAGAAGCGGCGTTTCAGTTTGAGGTATTTCATCGGCAGGGCAAAAAATGCCGGCGCTGCGGAACAGTGATTGAAAAGGGCACGCTATCGTCACGGCCTTTTTACTGGTGTCCGGGCTGTCAGAGATAGAAAGGGCATGAAGTTAAAAGCGGGTGAGGGTAGAAACAGGCAGCTGTAAGACCGGGCCTGCTCAGGAAACACGGTCAGATCGGAAAGACGCTAAGGCCAGTCCATGACATGCCCGGCCCGCGCGATTACGCACCTCTTCCCTGAGGTGCGCCGTTGCCGGGCCAACGCGTTGCGTTGTTCAAAAACGCTTCCGGCGTTTTTTTCCCTGGCGCGGGACGCTTTCCTCTTCTGACCGTGTTTCCTGCGCGTTGAACTTATTCGTTGCGGCCAGATTCACCCGTATGCAGGCTTATCAACTGGCTGAGCGGAAATCCCTCTCCGCTATCCATCAAATCTTACTTCTTCAGCTGTGAGCTGAACTCGCGCTCGGTATAACCGGTGTAGAGCTGGCGCGGACGGGCGATCTTCATGCCTTCGTCGTGCATCTCTTTCCAGTGTGCAATCCAGCCAACGGTACGGGCCATCGCGAAAATAACCGTAAACATGGAGGAGGGAATCCCCATCGCTTTCAGAATGATACCGGAGTAGAAGTCCACGTTTGGATAGAGTTTACGCTCAATGAAGTACGGGTCGTTCAGCGCAATGTGTTCCAGCTCCATGGCCACTTCCAGCAGGTCATCCTTCATACCCAGCTCATTCAGTACTTCATGGCAGGTGTCGCGCATCACGGTCGCACGGGGATCGTAGTTTTTGTAAACACGGTGACCAAAGCCCATCAGACGGAAGGAGTCATTCTTGTCTTTGGCGCGTTTAACAAATTCCGGAATGTGTTCAACGGTGCTGATCTCTTCCAGCATACGCAGAGTCGCTTCGTTAGCACCGCCGTGCGCCGGTCCCCACAGGGAGGCGATCCCGGCGGCGATACAGGCAAACGGGTTCGCGCCGCTTGAGCCTGCGGTACGAACGGTAGAGGTAGAGGCGTTCTGCTCATGGTCAGCATGAAGGATCAGGATGCGGTCCATGGCGCGTTCCAGAATCGGGTTCACTTTGTACTCTTCACACGGTGTGGCAAACATCATGTGCAGGAAGTTACCGGCATAGGAAAGGTCGTTGCGTGGATAAACAAACGGCTGACCGATGGAATATTTGTAACACATCGCTGCCATCGTCGGCATTTTAGAGAGCAGACGGAATGCCGCGATTTCGCGGTGACGCTCAATGTTTACATCCAGTGAATCGTGGTAAAACGCAGCCAGTGCGCCAGTAACACCGCACATTACCGCCATCGGATGCGAATCACGACGGAAGCCGTGGAACAGGCGGGTAATCTGCTCATGAATCATGGTGTGGCGGGTAACGGTGGTACGGAACTCATCAAACTGCTTCTGATCTGGCGCTTCGCCGTTCAGCAGGATGTAACAGACTTCCAGATAATTAGAGTGGGTCGCCAGCTGGGAAATCGGGAAACCACGGTGCAGCAGAATACCTTCATCACCATCGATGAAGGTGATTGCAGATTCGCAGGACGCAGTAGACGTAAAACCGGGATCGAAGGTGAACAGGCCAGTTGAACCCAGAGCACGGACATCAACCACATCCTGGCCCAGCGTACCTTTCAGCACGTCCAGTTCAACAGATGTTCCATCTTGCAGGGTTAGCGTTACTTTTTTATCTGTCATTTTCGTCTCCATAGCGCCTTATGTAGGTAAGGATCTTTAGACACCTGAAACGCGTTCATGTTGCGGTTGGCAAAACTACACGGTATCACTCTGCGGGAATAAAGCGGGTGCAGGGTACAGAGTGAGCGGCGCGTTCCCAGCGGGAACCGGTGAGCCATGGACATGCTGCATATCGCGGTTGTTAAAGATCCGGTCAGGACATAACTTCTTGGTAACCAATAACCTGATGCTTTTTAAAGCTCATCTTCGCAATGTTACATAACTTGCGCTTAGGGGAAAGTGTATCCCCATAACTTTTGTGCATCATAGGAATTTACAGGCTTAGTTTGTAACTGAATTGTTGAACTATTGTCAAATCAGATAATTAAAATTGTATCAATTGTGAAAATCGTGAGTATGATCACTGTTCCACCTAAAATATACCAAAGAGTTTGTAGGGGAATTGTAATCAGAATGTGATCCTCCTATACTCCAGGCAGGTCTCCGGAACACCCTGACACCAGGAGCCACCCAGCGTTTACTACCGCGTCAATTAACACTGGATGTTGCTTTTTTGGTGACGGTTAAAGTCTGCCACGCGTTGTGATTAGACTCCGCCTCAGGTCCGGAGGAAGCAAAATAAAAAAGAGCTGTGTGGGCAAAACCGTGAAAAAACAAAGACCTGTCAACTTGGATCTCTCGACGATCCGGTTTCCCGTTACTGCAATATCGTCCATTCTTCACCGCGTCTCCGGCGTAATCACCCTGGTTGCCATTGGCATCCTGCTGTGGCTGCTCGGTCTCTCTCTCTCTTCTCCTGAAGGTTTCCAGCACGCTGCGTCCATCATGGATGGCTTCTTCGCGAAGTTCATTATGTGGGGCATCTTAACCGCGCTGGCCTATCACGCGGTGAGCGGGATTCGTCATATGTTGATGGATTTTGGTTATCTGGCTGAAACGCTGCAGGTTGGTAAGCGTTCTGCTCATATGACTTTTGTGATCACTGTCGTGCTGGCAATTCTGGCGGGAGTCCTCGTATGGTAAGCAATGCATCCGCGTTGGGTCGCAACGGCATTCAGGACTGGCTGCTGCTGCGTGCAACTGCAATTCTCATTACGCTCTACATCGTCTACATCCTCGGTTTCGTGGTGATGACAGACACGCTGACTTATGACCTGTGGCGTGGCTTCTTCGCTTCCGCATTCACAAAAGTGTTCACGCTGCTGACGCTGTTCTCCATCCTGATTCACGGCTGGATCGGCATGTGGCAGGTGTTAACCGACTACGTTAAATCACTGCCAACCCGCCTGTTGTTGCAGTTTGTGATTGTCGTGGCACTGTTGTGGTATGCGATTTATGGATTTGTTGTGGTGTGGGGTGTGTAAATGAGTTTGCCAATCAGAGAGTTTGATGCCGTGGTGATCGGCGCAGGTGGCGCAGGAATGCGGGCCGCACTGCAAATCTCCCAGGCCGGCCAGAGCTGTGCCCTGTTGTCGAAAGTTTTCCCGACCCGTTCCCACACCGTATCTGCGCAGGGCGGTATTACCGTTGCGCTGGGTAATACCCATGAAGATAACTGGGAATGGCATATGTACGACACCGTCAAAGGTTCCGACTACATCGGTGACCAGGACGCGATTGAATATATGTGCAAAACCGGCCCGGAAGCGATTCTGGAACTGGAACACATGGGCCTGCCGTTCTCGCGTCTGGATGATGGTCGTGTCTATCAGCGTCCGTTTGGTGGTCAGTCGAAGAATTTCGGCGGCGAGCAGGCGGCACGTACAGCAGCGGCTGCTGACCGTACCGGTCACGCCCTGTTGCACACCCTTTATCAGCAGAACCTGAAAAACAAAACCACTATCTTCTCTGAGTGGTACGCGCTGGATCTGGTGAAAAACGCCGATGGTGCGGTGGTCGGTTGTACCGCTATCTGCATCGAAACCGGTGAAACCGTCTACTTCAAAGCGAAAGCGACGATTCTGGCAACCGGCGGCGCGGGCCGTATCTACCAGTCCACCACCAACGCCCACATCAACACCGGTGACGGTGTCGGTATGGCGCTGCGTGCGGGCGTGCCGGTGCAGGATATGGAGATGTGGCAGTTCCACCCAACCGGTATCGCCGGTGCGGGCGTACTGGTTACCGAAGGCTGCCGTGGTGAAGGCGGCTATCTGCTGAACAAACATGGCGAACGCTTCATGGAGCGTTACGCGCCGAACGCTAAAGATCTGGCGGGCCGCGACGTGGTTGCGCGCTCGATGATGATCGAAATTCGTGAAGGTCGCGGCTGTGACGGTCCGTGGGGTCCGCACATTAAGCTGAAACTGGATCACCTGGGTAAAGATGTGCTTGAGTCACGTCTGCCAGGCATCCTTGAACTGTCACGCACCTTTGCCCACGCCGATCCGATCAAAGAACCTATTCCGGTTATCCCGACCTGTCACTATATGATGGGCGGTATTCCGACCAAAGTAACGGGTCAGGCACTGCGTGTGAATGAGCAGGGTGAAGATGTGGTGATTCCTGGCCTGTTCGCCGTCGGCGAAATTGCCTGTGTATCGGTCCACGGTGCTAACCGTCTGGGCGGTAACTCACTGCTTGACCTGGTGGTCTTTGGCCGCGCAGCAGGTCTGCATCTGCTGGAGAGCATTCAGGAGCAGGGCGACCTGCGTGATGCCACCGAAGATGAGATCGCTGTGGCGATGGCGCGCTTCAACCGCTGGGAAAACAACACCACCGGTGAAGACCCGGTTGAGATTCGCAAAGCACTGCAACGCTGCATGCAGAACAACTTCTCTGTATTCCGCGAAGGCGATGCAATGGCGCAGGGTCTGGAAGAGCTGAAAGAGATTCGCCAGCGCCTGAAATCAGCGCGTCTGGATGACCGCTCACCGGATTTCAACACCCAGCGTATTGAGTGTCTGGAACTGGATAACCTGATGGAGACGGCCTTTGCCACGGCGGTAGCGGCTAACTATCGCACCGAGAGCCGCGGTGCGCACAGTCGCTTCGACTTCCCGGATCGTGATGATGAAAACTGGCTGTGCCACAGTCTTTATGTCCCGGAAACCGAAAGCATGACCCGCCGTGAGGTGAACATGCAGCCGAAACTGCGCGCGGCCTTCCCGCCGAAAGTGCGCACCTACTAATTCCGGAGACGATGATGAGACTCGAGTTTTCAATTTATCGCTACAATCCAGACGTCGACGACAAACCGCGCATGCAGGATTACACCCTGGAATCGGAAGATGGTCGCGACATGATGCTGCTGGACGCGCTGATTCGCCTGAAAGAGAAAGATCCGACGCTGGCGTTTCGTCGCTCCTGTCGTGAAGGCGTCTGCGGTTCTGATGGCCTGAACATGAACGGTAAAAACGGCCTGGCCTGCATTACGCCGGTATCGGCCCTGGGCAACGGAAAACAGAAAATTGTTATCCGTCCATTGCCAGGTTTACCGGTTGTGCGTGACCTGGTCGTAGACATGAGCCAGTTTTATGCGCAGTATGAGAAAATTAAGCCTTTCCTGTTGAATAATGGGGAAAATCCGCCAGCACGTGAGCATCTGCAGTCACCGGATGAACGCGAGCACCTGGATGGGCTTTATGAGTGTATTCTCTGTGCCTGCTGCTCAACCTCATGCCCATCATTCTGGTGGAACCCTGAGAAGTTCATCGGTCCTGCTGGCCTGCTGGCTGCCTACCGTTTCCTGATTGACAGCCGCGACACCGAAACTGCGTCGCGTCTCGACAATCTGAATGATGCTTTCAGTGTATTCCGCTGCCATAGCATCATGAACTGTGTGAGCGTATGTCCTAAAGGGCTGAACCCGACGCGCGCCATCGGCCATATCAAGTCGATGCTGCTGCAGCGCGGCGCTTAAGCAGTCTCTGCCGGGAACCTCAGGTTCCCGGTGTTTTAACGGAAGCCTCTGTAAGCGCGGTGATGACCACGTTTACAAAGGTTCCCTTACGGGCCACGCGCGCTGCGCAAAGTGCTCGTATCGCTGAACTCACTACGGCAAACCGCGAAAGCGGCAACAAATGAAACCTCAAAAAAGCATAGCAATGCTTAAGGGATCACAATGCAGAACAGCGCGATGAAGCCCTGGCTGGACTCTTCCTGGCTGGCCGGCGCGAATCAGTCTTACATAGAGCAGCTCTATGAGGATTTCCTGACCGATCCTGACTCTGTCGATGCAGTGTGGCGCTCGATGTTCCAACAGTTACCGGGCACCGGAATGAAACCTGAGCAGTTTCACTCCACCACACGTGAGTACTTCCGTCGCCTGGCGAAAGACGCATCTCGTTACACCTCATCTCTCTCCGATCCGGAAACCAACTCTAAGCAAGTGAAAGTGCTGCAGCTGATAAACGCGTTTCGTTTTCGCGGTCATCAGCATGCGAATCTCGATCCGCTCGGCCTGTGGAAACAGGATCGGGTCGCCGATCTTGATCCCGCTTTTCATGACCTGACCGAGGCCGATTTTCAGGAAAGCTTTAACGTAGGCTCCTTTGCCATCGGCAAAGAGACCATGAAGCTGGCCGATCTCTTCGACGCGCTGACGCAGACTTACTGCGGCTCAATCGGTGCGGAATATATGCACATCAATAACACGGATGAGAAACGCTGGATTCAGCAGCGCCTTGAGTCTGTGGCAGGCCGTGCAGCGTTCAGCAACGACGAGAAAAAAGGTTTCCTGAAAGAGCTGACCGCTGCAGAAGGGCTGGAAAAATATCTGGGCGCGAAATTCCCGGGTGCGAAACGCTTCTCGCTGGAAGGCGGCGATGCGCTGGTCCCGATGCTGCGCGAAATGATTCGTCACGCCGGTAAGAGCGGTACCCGTGAAGTTGTGCTGGGTATGGCGCACCGTGGTCGTCTCAACGTGCTGATCAACGTATTGGGTAAAAAGCCACAGGATCTGTTCGACGAGTTCGCCGGTAAGCATAAAGAGCATCTTGGCACCGGTGACGTGAAGTACCACATGGGCTTCTCGTCTGACGTGGAAACCGAAGGCGGCCTGGTTCACCTGGCGCTGGCGTTTAACCCGTCACACCTGGAGATCGTCAGCCCGGTGGTCATGGGTTCTGTACGCGCCCGTCTGGATCGTCTGGATGAGCCAGCCAGCAACAAAGTTCTGCCGATCACCATTCATGGTGACGCGGCGGTGATTGGTCAGGGCGTGGTTCAGGAAACCCTGAACATGTCACAGGCACGCGGTTATGAAGTGGGCGGTACCGTTCGCATCGTCATCAACAACCAGGTTGGTTTTACAACTTCCAACCCGAAAGATGCGCGTTCAACCCCTTACTGCACCGATATCGGTAAAATGGTGCTGGCACCGATTTTCCACGTCAATGCTGACGATCCGGAAGCGGTCGCCTTCGTGACCCGTCTGGCGCTCGACTATCGCAACACCTTTAAGCGTGATGTGTTTATCGATTTGGTCTGCTATCGCCGTCATGGTCACAACGAGGCGGATGAGCCAAGTGCGACCCAGCCGCTGATGTACCAGAAAATCAAAAAACACCCGACCCCACGCAAAATCTACGCCGACCGTCTGGAAGGGGAAGCCGTTGCCACGCAGGAAGATGCGACCGAAATGGTCAATCTTTACCGTGACGCGCTGGATGCGGGCGAGTGCGTAGTGCCGGAATGGCGTCCGATGAGTCTGCACTCCTTTACCTGGTCACCTTACCTGAATCATGAGTGGGATGAGCCATACCCGGCTCAGGTCGACATGAAACGTCTGAAGGAACTGGCGCTGCGTATCAGCCAGGTGCCTGAAGAGGTTGAGGTGCAGTCGCGTGTTGCCAAAATCTACAATGACCGTCGTCTGATGGCTGAAGGCGAAAAAGCCTTTGACTGGGGCGGCGCGGAAAATCTGGCGTACGCCACGCTGGTTGATGAAGGCATTCCTGTGCGTCTGTCGGGCGAAGATACCGGTCGCGGAACCTTCTTCCACCGTCACGCGGTTATTCATAACCAGGCGAACGGCTCAACTTACACCCCTCTGCACCATGTCCACAGCGGCCAGGGCCAGTTCAAAGTGTGGGACTCCGTGCTGTCTGAAGAAGCGGTACTGGCCTTTGAATATGGCTATGCCACTGCAGAGCCGCGCATCCTGACCATCTGGGAAGCGCAGTTTGGTGACTTCGCCAACGGTGCTCAGGTTGTTATCGACCAGTTCATCAGCTCCGGTGAGCAGAAGTGGGGCCGGATGTGTGGCCTGGTGATGCTGCTGCCGCACGGCTACGAAGGTCAGGGGCCAGAGCACTCCTCTGCGCGTCTGGAGCGTTATCTGCAACTCTGCGCTGAGCAGAACATGCAGGTCTGCGTGCCGTCTACGCCTGCGCAGGTTTACCACATGCTGCGTCGTCAGGCATTGCGCGGTATGCGCCGTCCGCTGATTGTGATGTCGCCGAAATCGCTGCTGCGTCATCCGCTGGCGATCTCCACGCTGGATGAACTGGCTAACGGCAGCTTCCAGCCAGCAATTGGCGAGATTGATGATCTGGATCCGCAGGGCGTGAAACGCGTCGTGCTGTGCTCCGGTAAAGTCTATTACGACCTGCTTGAGCAGCGTCGTAAAAATGAGCAGACCGATGTGGCTATTGTCCGTATCGAGCAGCTCTATCCGTTCCCGCATCACGCGGTACAGGAAGCATTAAAAGCGTATTCTCACGTGCAGGATTTTGTCTGGTGTCAGGAAGAGCCGCTGAATCAGGGCGCCTGGTATTGCAGCCAGCATCATTTCCGTGAAGTTGTGCCGTTTGGCGCGACCTTACGTTATGCAGGTCGCCCGGCATCTGCCTCACCGGCCGTGGGTTACATGTCCGTACACCAACAACAGCAGCAAGACCTGGTTAATGACGCGCTGAACGTTAATTAATTAAAAGGAAAGATAATGAGTAGCGTAGATATTCTCGTTCCCGACCTGCCTGAATCGGTTGCCGATGCCTCTGTGGCAACCTGGCACAAAAAACCAGGCGATGCAGTGACTCGCGATGAAGTGCTGGTCGAAATCGAAACCGACAAAGTGGTGCTGGAAGTGCCAGCCTCGGCTGACGGTATCCTGGAAGCGGTTCTGGAAGAAGAGGGCGCAACCGTCACTTCACGCCAGATCCTGGGTCGTCTGAAAGAGGGCAACAGCGCCGGTAAAGAGACCAGCGCGAAGGCTGAAAGCAAAGAGTCTACCCCGGCTCAGCGTCAGACTGCGTCACTGGAAGAAGAGAGCAACGATGCGCTCAGCCCGGCTATCCGCCGTCTGATTGCCGAGCACAATCTGGATGCCTCGCAGATCAAAGGCAGCGGTGTGGGCGGACGTCTGACCCGTGAAGATGTTGAAAAACATCTGGCCAGCAAGCCGCAGGCTGCCAAAGCCGCCGCGCCAGCTGCTGAAACGGCTGCCGTACAGCAGCCCGTGGCGAATCGCAGCGAAAAACGCGTGCCGATGACCCGTCTGCGTAAGCGTGTTGCCGAGCGTCTGCTGGAAGCGAAAAACAGCACCGCTATGCTGACCACCTTCAACGAAATCAACATGAAGCCGATCATGGATCTGCGCAAGCAGTATGGTGAGGCATTCGAGAAGCGTCACGGTGTGCGTCTGGGCTTCATGTCCTTCTACATCAAAGCGGTTGTTGAAGCGCTGAAACGCTATCCGGAAGTGAATGCGTCCATCGATGGCGAAGATGTGGTTTACCACAACTACTTTGACGTCAGCATCGCTGTTTCCACGCCGCGCGGTCTGGTAACGCCGGTTCTGCGTGACGTTGATGCGCTCAGCATGGCGGACATCGAGAAGAAAATCAAAGAGCTGGCAGTGAAAGGCCGTGACGGCAAGCTGACCGTTGACGATCTGACCGGCGGTAACTTTACCATCACCAACGGTGGCGTCTTTGGTTCCCTGATGTCTACCCCGATCATCAACCCACCGCAGAGCGCCATCCTGGGCATGCACGCTATCAAAGATCGCCCGATGGCGGTCAATGGTCAGGTTGTGGTGCTGCCAATGATGTACCTGGCGCTCTCCTACGACCACCGTCTGATCGATGGCCGTGAATCAGTTGGTTATCTGGTTGCAGTGAAAGAGATGCTGGAAGATCCGGCGCGTCTGCTGCTGGATGTCTGATTTTCACCGGGCGCGCCTCGCGCGCCCAACCTCAATACTCTTTTCAGACCTGAATGGATAGAACATCATGAACTTACACGAATACCAGGCGAAACAACTGTTTGCACGGTATGGCATGCCGGCACCAACGGGTTACGCCTGTACTACACCACGTGAAGCGGAAGAAGCAGCCTCTAAAATTGGCGCAGGCCCGTGGGTAGTTAAATGTCAGGTTCATGCCGGTGGCCGCGGTAAAGCGGGCGGTGTGAAAGTGGTTAACAGCAAAGAAGAGATTCGTGCTTTTGCTGAGAACTGGCTGGGCAAACGCCTGGTGACCTATCAGACAGATGCAAACGGCCAGCCGGTCAACCAGATTCTGGTTGAAGCCGCGACCGACATCGATCAGGAGCTTTACCTGGGCGCAGTGGTCGATCGCGCAACGCGCCGCGTTATTTTCATGGCCTCGACTGAAGGCGGCGTGGAAATTGAAAAAGTGGCGGAAGAAACCCCGCACCTGATTCACAAAATGGCACTTGATCCACTGACGGGCCCGCAGCCTTATCAGGGCCGCGAGCTGGCATTCAAACTGGGCCTGACCGGTAAGCTGGTTGGCCAGTTCACCAAGATCTTCATGGGTCTGGCAACGCTGTTCCTGGAGCGCGATCTGGCGATGGTTGAGATCAACCCGCTGGTGATCACCAAACAGGGCGATCTGATCTGCCTGGATGGCAAACTGGGTGCCGATGGCAATGCCCTGTTCCGTCAGCCAGAGCTGCGTGAAATGCGCGATCCAAGCCAGGAAGATCCCCGTGAAGCACATGCGACACAGTGGGAACTGAACTATGTTGCGCTGGAAGGCAACATCGGTTGTATGGTGAACGGCGCAGGTCTGGCGATGGGCACCATGGACATCGTTAAGCACCACGGCGGTCAGCCAGCCAACTTCCTTGATGTCGGCGGCGGCGCAACGAAAGAGCGCGTGACGGAAGCCTTCAAAATCATCCTGTCTGACGATGCGGTTAAAGCCGTTTTCGTTAACATCTTCGGCGGTATTGTACGCTGTGACCTGATCGCCGACGGCATCATCGGTGCAGTGGCTGAAGTGGGTGTCAACGTGCCAGTAGTGGTACGTCTGGAAGGTAACAACGCCGAGCTGGGCGCACAGAAACTGGCGGACAGCGGTCTGAACATCATTGCAGCAACCAGCCTGACAGACGCCGCACAGCGTGTTGTTGCTGCCGCGGAGGGTAAATAATGTCCATTCTGATCGACAAAAACACCAAAGTCATTTGCCAGGGTTTCACCGGTGGCCAGGGGACTTTCCATTCTGAGCAGGCGCTGGCCTACGGTACTCAGCTGGTTGGCGGCGTTACGCCAGGCAAAGGCGGCACAACGCATCTCGGCCTGCCGGTGTTCAACACCGTGCGCGAAGCTGTAGAAGCGACAGGCGCAACGGCGACCGTCATCTACGTTCCGGCTCCTTTCTGCAAAGATGGCATCCTGGAAGCGATCGAAGCAGGTATCAAACTGATCATCACCATCACCGAAGGCATCCCGACCCTGGATATGCTGACCGTGAAAGTGAAGCTGGATGAAGCAGGCGTGCGGATGATTGGTCCAAACTGCCCGGGTGTGATCACCCCAGGCGAATGTAAAATCGGCATCATGCCGGGCCACATTCACCAGCCGGGCCGCGTCGGCATCGTTTCCCGTTCAGGCACGCTGACCTATGAAGCGGTTAAGCAGACCACGGACATTGGTTACGGCCAGTCGACCTGTGTGGGTATCGGCGGCGACCCGATCCCAGGCTCAAACTTCATCGACATCCTGAAAATGTTCCAGGACGATCCACAGACTGAAGCGATCGTGATGATCGGTGAGATCGGGGGTAGCGCAGAAGAAGAAGCCGCAGCCTTCATCAAAGAGCACGTGACCAAGCCGGTTGTGGGCTACATTGCGGGCGTCACCGCGCCGAAAGGCAAGCGTATGGGCCATGCGGGTGCCATCATTGCCGGTGGTAAAGGTACAGCAGATGAGAAGTTTGCTGCACTGGAAGCGGCAGGCGTGAAGACCGTACGCAGCCTGGCTGACATCGGTGACGCGGTTAAAGCCGTATTACCGGCAAAATAAGCCGTTATCATCTGACATTAAGCCACCTTCGGGTGGCTTTTTTTATGCCGGTTACTCGCCGTCCTAACGCAGGCTATTAATGCAAAGAAGGCAGGATCAGTTAACCTGACTCGGGTTAATTGCGTTAATAAAAAGTGGCAAAGGTAAACTATTTTCCCCCACCTTATTTCATTAATGACATCTCATTAACAAGAAACCCACCTGACTCCATCTGGAAACTTATTGCGTTAATCCAGATCAATTAACCGCGATTTATATCCAACTATATCGCTGGCAAAGCGCAACGCTAAGAGCGTAAATTGCGCTGCATCAATCCAGCCTTTTACACAAATTTTCAAACGTCTGCTCAACCCGGGATGACACCCGCTTTTCTCCTGTTAAAGCACGCGTTAATGAAAGCGCTGATTGACAATTTTCAGAGCTGCTTCATTCGCTACTCGCCTGTTCGGGCAGCTCACAGACCTGTTCTGCGGGTAACAAATACTGGAATCAATAAACAGTCGTTCCTGACTCTGATGATGTGCGAGCCAATCGCGTGCATGACAGAGACAAAGCGAGGAGCAAGGAGTCCTTATGTTAGATATCGTCGAGCTGTCGCGGTTACAGTTTGCCTTAACGGCGATGTACCATTTTCTGTTCGTTCCTTTAACGCTGGGTATGGCGTTTCTGCTGGCGATCATGGAAACGGTTTATGTCCTGAGCGGCAAACAAATTTATAAAGATATGACGAAGTTCTGGGGGAAGTTATTTGGTATTAACTTTGCGCTGGGTGTCGCCACCGGCCTGACCATGGAATTTCAGTTCGGAACGAACTGGTCATATTACTCTCACTACGTCGGTGATATCTTCGGCGCGCCGCTTGCCATTGAAGGTCTGATGGCGTTTTTCCTGGAATCCACCTTTGTTGGCCTGTTCTTTTTCGGCTGGGATCGGATGGGTAAAGTGCAGCACATGGCAGTGACCTGGCTGGTGGCGCTGGGCTCGAATATGTCTGCGCTGTGGATTCTGGTCGCTAACGGCTGGATGCAGAATCCCATCGCCTCTGAATTCAACTTCGAAACCATGCGCATGGAGATGGTCAGCTTTTCAGAGCTGGTGCTGAACCCGGTGGCCCAGGTGAAATTTGTTCACACCGTTGCGGCGGGTTACACCACCGGCGCGATGTTCATTCTGGGCATCAGCGCGTGGTACATGCTGAAAGGGCGTGATCTTGCTTTTGCCAGACGCTCGTTCGCTATCGCGGCCAGCTTTGGCATGGCAGCGGTGCTGTCAGTGATTTTGCTGGGCGATGAGTCAGGCTATGAAATGGGTGACGTGCAGAAAACCAAGCTGGCGGCTATCGAAGCAGAGTGGGAAACCCAGCCAGCACCGGCCGCATTCACGCTCTTTGGGCTGCCCGATCAGGCCACGCAGGAGAACCGGTACGCCGTACAGATCCCGTGGCTGCTGGGGCTGATCGCTACCCGATCCGTTGATAAGCCGGTCACCGGCCTGAAAGATCTGATGGTCCAGCATGAAGTGCGTATCCGCAATGGTATGAAAGCTTACACCCTGCTGAATGAACTGCGCAGCGGCAGCCAGGATCCGGCGGTTCGTGATGCGTTCAACAGCCACAAGCAGGATCTCGGCTATGGTCTGCTGCTGAAGCGCTATACCGACAATGTCGCGGATGCGACCGAAGCGCAGATCAAACAGGCAACTCAGGACTCTATTCCGCGTGTCGCTCCGCTTTATTTTGCCTTCCGCATCATGGTGCTGTGTGGCGTGCTGCTGCTGGGTATTATCACGCTCTCCTTCTGGAGCGTAATACGCAATCGCGTGGGTAAAAACCGCTGGTTACTGAAAGCAGCGCTGTTTGGTATTCCCTTACCCTGGATTGCTGTCGAGTCAGGCTGGTTCGTCGCCGAGTATGGTCGTCAGCCCTGGGCTATCGGTGAGATTCTGCCGACGGCGGTGGCCAACTCCTCCCTGACTGTTGGCGATCTGCTGTTCTCCATGATCCTGATCTGCGGACTCTACACGCTGTTCCTGGTGGCAGAGATGTACCTGATGTTCAAATTCGCCCGCCTTGGGCCGAGCAGCCTGAAAACCGGGCGTTATCATCATGAGCAAATCACGGCAACCACTCAGCCGGTTCAGGGATAAGGAGAGCGACCATGTTTGATTATGAAGTTCTGCGCTTTGTCTGGTGGCTGCTGATTGGCGTGCTGCTGATTGGCTTTGCCGTTGCCGATGGCTTTGATATGGGCGTCGGGATGCTGACGCGTATTCTGGGCCGCACCGATACTGAACGTCGCATCATGATTAACAGTATTGCTCCGCACTGGGACGGTAACCAGGTCTGGCTGATCACCGCCGGTGGCGCACTGTTTGCGGCCTGGCCGATGGTCTACGCGGCGGCCTTCTCTGGCTTCTACGTGGCGATGATTCTGGTGCTCGCGTCACTGTTCTTCCGTCCGGTCGGCTTTGATTATCGCTCGAAGATTGAAGACAACCGCTGGCGCGGTGCCTGGGACTGGGGCATTTTCATTGGCAGCTTCGTGCCGCCGCTGGTGATCGGCGTGGCATTTGGCAACCTGTTACAGGGCGTGCCGTTCCATGCCGATGAGTATCTGCGCCTGTTCTATACCGGCAACTTCTTCCAGCTGCTGAATCCGTTTGGACTGCTGGCGGGTGTGGTCAGTGTGGCGATGATTCTGGCGCAGGGCGCAACCTACCTGCAGATGCGCACAACCGGCGAATTGCATCTGCGGTCGCGTACCGCTGCACAACTTGCCGCGCTGGTGATGATGGTCTGCTTCATTCTGGCGGGCGTCTGGGTGAAATACGGCATTGATGGCTATGTGGTGACCAGCGCGATGGATCACTTCGCCGCCTCTAACCCACTGGGTAAAACCGTGGTGCGCGAAGCGGGTGCCTGGATGGTTAATTTCCAGACCCATCCTGTGCTGTGGCTGTTCCCGCTGCTGGGGGTCGTGCTGCCGCTGATGACCATACTCTGCTCACGGGTTGAGAAGGGTGCCTGGGCGTTCCTGTTCTCCTCGCTGACGCTGGCCTGCGTCATCATGACTGCCGGTATTGCGATGTTTCCGTTCATCATGCCATCCAGCACCGTGCCGGGGACCAGCCTGACGATGTGGGACGCAACATCCAGCCTGCTGACACTGCAAACCATGACCGTTGCCGCCGCTATTTTCGTGCCGCTCATTCTGATTTACACCACCTGGTGTTACTGGAAGATGTTTGGTCGCATCACCAAAGAGCAGATTGAAAGCAACAGTCACTCATTCTATTAATATAAGGAGACGTCGCATGTGGTATTTTGCCTGGATTCTCGGCACGTTGCTGGCCTGTGCCTTTGGTATCGTGACGGCGCTGGCGATTGAACACGTTGAAGCGCAGGATGAGCCTCACTGATGCGTACGCGCATTCGGATGCTGTATGATCTGATGGATAAGGGCCCTCTGCGGGCCCTTTCCCTGCTGCTGGCGCTGCTGACGGCGGGAGGCGTGATGTGGGATCCGACCCGTTTTGCCAATCAGGCGGGCCAGTTACCTGCTCTGCAGGGGCTGGTGCTGATCTGGGCGGTCTGTTGCGGGGTGATCCACGGTGTGGGTTTCCGGCCACAGAAAACCCGATGGCAGGCGCTGTTTACGCCGTTACCGGCCGTGCTGGTGTTATTTATTGCGCTTTACCGTTTTTACCTTTAACTCCCCGCCTCACCGGCGCTGTCAGTGAACATTTGTCAGCGTCTGGTCAATAAATCTCTCTGAAATCGTTCCGTTTGTTACGGAGCGATAATTATTTTCGCCTGGCTCTGGCGACCCATTCCCAACCCCAATTCTCTTGCGTATAGTAGCAACGTTTAAAACGAGGCCGGGATGTAGAGTGAGTACAACGCTGTTTCGCTGGCCGGTTCGGGTCTACTACGAAGATACTGATGCCGGTGGTGTGGTTTATCACGCCAGCTATATCGCTTTTTATGAACGAGCACGTACCGAAATGTTGCGACAGCATCATTTTAATCAGCAGACGCTGTTAGAACAGCAGATCGCTTTTGTGGTACGGCGCATATCGGTGGACTATCTGGCGGCGGCGCGTCTTGATGACCTTCTGGAGATCCAGAGTGAGGTTACATCAATGACACGGGCTACCATGACGTTCACGCAGCGTATCGTGAATACTGAAGGCAAAGTGCTCAATGAGGCAGAAGTCCTGATTGCCTGCATTAACCCACATCTGATGAAGCCGATTGCGCTTCCCAAGTCTATTGTCGCGGAGTTCAAGCAGTGACTGACATGAACATTCTTGATTTGTTCCTGAAGGCGAGCCTTCTGGTCAAACTTATCATGTTGATTTTGATCGGCTTTTCTATTGCCTCCTGGGCCATCATTATTCAGCGCACACGTATTCTGAATGCGGCGGGAAGAGAAGCGGAGGCGTTTGAAGACAAATTCTGGTCCGGCATCGAACTCTCTCGCCTGTACCAGGAGAGCCAGGAACGCCGGGAAGAACTGGGCGGATCGGAGCAGATTTTCTATTCCGGCTTCAAAGAGTTTGCCCGCCTGCATCGCGCCAATAATCATGCGCCCGAAGCGGTCATCGACGGGGCGAGTCGTGCTATGCGCATCTCAATGAACCGCGAGCTGGAAGCGCTGGAAAACCACATTCCGTTCCTGGGAACGGTCGGCTCTATCAGTCCCTACATCGGGCTGTTCGGCACCGTCTGGGGCATTATGCACGCTTTTATCGCGCTGGGCGCGGTGAAGCAGGCGACGCTGCAGATGGTCGCGCCGGGTATCGCTGAAGCATTGATTGCGACCGCTATCGGTCTGTTTGCCGCGATTCCGGCGGTAATGGCGTACAACCGTCTGAACCAGCGCGTGAACAAACTGGAGCAGGGCTACGACAACTTTATGGAAGAGTTCACTGCCATCCTGCATCGCCAGGCTTTCTCCAGCGATAGCGCTAAGTAAATAGAGGTTAATGATGGCCAGAGTACGTGGTCGCAAAAGCCGCGACCTGAAGTCGGAAATCAACATCGTTCCGCTACTGGACGTCCTGTTGGTGCTGCTGCTGATCTTCATGGCGACGGCACCCATTATTACCCAGAGCGTGGAAGTGGATTTGCCAGATGCGACCGACTCTAAAACGGTTTCCAGCGATGATAATCCGCCGGTGATTGTCGAAGTGGCGGGCGTGGGGCAGTACAGCCTGGTCGTGGATCACGACCGTATGGATCAACTTCCCCCTGAGCAGGTGATCAGCGAAGCGCAGCGTCGACTGGAAGCGAATCCTAAGACGGTCTTTTTAATCGGGGGCGCGAAAGAGGTGCCTTACGATGAAATTATCAAAGCGCTCAACCTGCTGCATCAGGCGGGTGTTAAATCTGTCGGTTTGATGACGCAGCCGATTTAAAATCGAACCGTTTTTTGGGAACCGAGTGTGTCGAAGGCAACCGAGCAAAACGAGAAGTTAAAGCGCGCGATAATCATTTCGGTGATTCTGCATATCGTGCTGATCGCGCTGCTGATTTGGAGCTCGTTTAATGAGCATGTTGACCCCAGCAGTGCGGGTGGCGGCGGCAGCGATATTGATGCAGTCATGGTCGATCCCGGTGCCGTGGTGAGTCAATACAACCGTCAGCAGAATCAGCAGAGTGACAGCCAGCGGGCTGAGCAGCAGCGTAAAAAGCAGGCGCAGCAGCAGGCTGAAGAGCTGCAACAGAAACAGGCCGCTGAACAGCAGCGTCTGAAAGCGCTGGAAAAAGAGCGTTTAGCCGCGCAGGAAACGGCAAAAGAAGAGGCTAAACAGCAGGCTGAGCAGCAGAAAGCCGCCGAAGAGGCTGCTAAGCAGGCTCAGGAACAACAGAAAACGGCAGAAGCAGCGGCAGCAAAAGCCAAAGCAGATGCAAAAGCTCAGGCCGATGCCCAGGCGAAAGCCGCAGCTGAACAGGCGAAACAGGCCGCCGCCGAAGCAAAGAAGCAGGCTGACCAGCAGGCGAAAGCCGCTGCAGCGGCTGCGGCAAAAGAGAAAGCCGTAGCAGAAGCGAAGGCCAAATCTGAAGCAGATGCGAAAGCCGCAGCGGAGGCCAAAGTGAAAGCGGCCGCCGAGGCGAAAGCCAAAGCTGCTGAAGAGGCGAAAGAGAAAGCCGCAGAAGCGAAAGAAAAGGCCGCAGAGGCAGCGAAAGAGAAAGCAGCAGAAGCCGCAAAAGCGAAAGCAGAAGCCGCGAAAGAGGCCGCGAAAGAAGCGGCCAAAGAGAAGGCGGAAGCAGCGGCTAAAGCGAAAGCGGATGCCGCAGCAAAAGCCAAAGCCGATGCGGCTGCCAAAGCGAAAGCCGATGCCGCTGCTAAGGCCAAAGCGGATGCGAAAGCGAAAGCCGCTGCTGATGCTGCTAACGACAGCGATGTCGATGATTTACTGGGTGGACTCGCGTCCGGCAAAAATGCACCGAAAAGCGGCACCTCTGGCGCCGCAGCAGGGCAGGGAAACCAGAAGAAAGCGGGCGCATCAGGCGCGGAAATCAACTCCTACATGGGGCAGGTGGTCAGTGCGATTCAGAGCAGATTCTACGATGCAGATCTGTATCGCGGAAAAACCTGTGATTTGCGGATTAAACTTGCGCCAGATGGCTTGTTAATTGATGTTAAGTCAGAGGGTGGCGACCCCGCGCTCTGTCAGGCTGCGATTGCTGCCGCAAAACAGGCACGGATTCCGAAGCCGCCTTCGCAGGCGGTCTACGAAGTGTTTAAAAACGCCCCGATGCGTTTTAAACCGCAATAATGCAGTAACGGGCGGCAAGTTGTTCTATGTTTAGCTTGCCGTACTTAAGTTGTACTCGTGGTTTCCAGGAACAGTGCCAATTATCGTGGACTGAGGTTCAGATAAGGGAGATAAAATGAAGCAAGCTCTTCGCGTTACGTTAGGCTTTTTTATCCTGCTGTGGGCAGCCATGCTGCATGCAGAAGTTCGAATTGAGATCACCCAGGGTGTCAACACCGCACGCCCGATTGGTGTGGTGCCGTTTAAATGGGCGGGTGCGGGTGCCGCGCCGGAAGATGTCGGCGGTATCGTAGCGGCTGACCTGCGCAACAGTGGCAAATTTAATCCACTGGATCGCTCGCGTCTGCCACAGCAGCCTGCCAGCGCCCAGGAAGTTCAGCCTGCCGCCTGGAGCGCGCTGGGCATTGATGCCGTTGTCGTCGGTCAGGTTGCGTCTAACCCGGATGGCAGCTATCAGGTCTCTTACCAGCTGGTTGATACCGGCGGTGCGCCAGGTACCGTACTGGCTCAGAACTCTTACAAAGTGACGAAGCAGTGGCTGCGCTATGCGGCCCACACTGCCAGTGATGAAACGTTCCAGAAGCTGACCGGAATCAAAGGGGCTTTCCGTACCCGTATCGCCTATGTCGTCCAGACCAACGGCGGTCAGTTCCCGTACGAGCTGCGCGTTGCTGATTACGATGGTTACAACCAGTTTGTTGTACATCGTTCACCACAGCCACTGATGTCGCCAGCCTGGTCTCCGGATGGCAGCAAAGTTGCCTATGTGACCTTTGAAAGCGGCAAATCTGCGCTGGTGGTTCAGACGCTGTCTAACGGTGCTATCCGTCAGGTCGCCTCTTATCCACGCCATAACGGTGCGCCTGCGTTTTCGCCAGATGGCTCTAAGCTCGCTTTCGCGCTCTCTAAAACCGGCAGCCTGAACCTCTATGTCATGGATCTGGCGTCAGGTCAGACCCGTCAGGTGACGGATGGTCGCTACAACAGCACTGAACCGACCTGGTTCCCGGACAGCCAGACGCTGGCTTACACCTCCGATCAGGCGGGTGCGCCTCAGATCTATAAAGTCGGCCTTAATGGCGGCGCGCCACAGCGTATTACCTGGGAAGGTGGTCAGAACCAGGATGCGGATGTCGCAACAGATGGTAAATCTATGGTGATGATTAGCACCAGCGGTGGTGCTCAACACGTCGCCAAACAGGATCTGGAAACGGGAGCCGTTCAAACGTTAACGGACACGTTCCTGGATGAAACGCCGAGCCTGGCACCAAACGGCACAATGGTAATCTATAGCTCTACTCAGGGGATGGGTTCCGTGTTGCAGTTGGTTTCAACCGACGGTCGTTTCAAAGCGCGTCTTCCGGCAACTGATGGACAGGTCAAATTTCCTGCCTGGTCGCCGTATCTGTAATGTCTGAGCGTTCAGACATCGCAAACAATAAACAATAATGGGATTTTTGAAATGCAACTGAACAAAGTGCTGAAGGGTTTGATGCTGGCTCTGCCGGTTCTGGCAGTAGCGGCTTGTAGCTCACACAAAAACAACAACAATGACCAGACTGGCATGGGCGCTGATGGCGCTTACGGTGCAAATTCTGGCATGAACGGCAACGGCGGCAACATGTCTTCTGACGAGCAGGCTCGTCTGCAGATGCAGCAGCTGCAGCAGAACAACATCGTGTACTTTGGCCTGGACAAATATGACGTTCAGTCTGATTACGCACAGATGCTGGATCAGCACGCCACCTTCCTGCGCAGCAACCCATCATACAAAGTGACCATCGAAGGTCATGCGGATGAGCGCGGTACGCCGGAATACAACATCGCCCTGGGCGAACGTCGTGCTAACGCGGTTAAAATGTACCTGCAGGGTAAAGGCGTGTCGGCTGATCAGATGTCTATCGTTTCTTACGGTAAAGAGAAGCCAGCCGTTCTGGGTCATGACGAAGCTGCGTATTCTAAAAACCGTCGTGCCGTACTGGTCTACTAAGAGAATCACATGGTTAGTAACTTCAGACGTCATCTGTTGAGTCTGTCGTTACTGATTGGCGTAGCGGCCCCCTGGGCCGCTAATGCCCAAGCGTCAATCAGTAGCGTTGGCTCCGGCTCGGTCGAAGACCGTGTCACCACTCTTGAACGAATCTCTAATGCCCAGGCACAGCTGATGCAGCAATTGCAGCAGCAGATGAGCGATAACCAGCGTGATATCGACGCGCTGCGTGGGCAAATCCAGCAAAACACGTATCAGTTGAATCAGGTGGTTGAGCGGCAGAAGCAGCTTTACCAGCAGATTGACAGCCTGAGCAGCGCCAGCACCAGCGGCGGGCAACAGGCCGCCGGCAGCGATGCCGCAGCGGATACAGGTGCAGCAGCCACCGCAGGCGCGGCAGCATCAACCGAGAGCGCACCTGCGCAGACCGGTGACGCTAACAGCGATTACAATGCGGCTGTGGCGCTGATTCTGGAAAAGAAACAGTATGATCAGGCAATCAGCGCGCTTCAGGCGTGGGTTAAACGTTATCCTGATTCGACCTATCAGCCGAATGCGAATTACTGGCTGGGTCAGCTGAACTACAACAAAGGCAAAAAGGACGATGCGGCGTATTATTACGCCACGGTAGTGAAGAACTATCCGAAGTCGCCTAAAGCTGCAGAAGCGTTGTTGAAAGTGGGTGTGATCATGCAGGAGAAAAAAGACACAGCGAAAGCGAAAGCGGTCTTCCAGCAGGTGATCAAACTTTATCCAGACACCGATTCTGCAAAACAGGCGCAGAAACGTCTGGCAAGCCTGTAATGTGTCCGGTTCAGACCAGATATCGTGTGATTTCTGGTCTTGCCGTATGAAAGGTAAGCAACTGAGGCATTTAGCAGAAATAAGAGTTGCGCTACCTCGCTAAATCAGTAATATATGCCGCCGTTGCCGGGACACATTGCAAAGTGTCTGGTAAGCCTGAAGATGGGTCGTTAGCTCAGTTGGTAGAGCAGTTGACTTTTAATCAATTGGTCGCAGGTTCGAATCCTGCACGACCCACCATCTTCTCAGGACGCGCGTTTACCGCGTGCTTTTAAGAAGAACACTTCAGCATTGCTTCACAACCTAAGATGGGTCGTTAGCTCAGTTGGTAGAGCAGTTGACTTTTAATCAATTGGTCGCAGGTTCGAATCCTGCACGACCCACCATCTTATCTCAGCCGCCTGGCGCGCTGAACGGTTGTAAGCCCCCAGCGGGTCGTTAGCTCAGTTGGTAGAGCAGTTGACTTTTAATCAATTGGTCGCAGGTTCGAATCCTGCACGACCCACCAATTAAGAATAAAGCGCCTAGAAGGCGCTTTTTTCGTTTCTGCGGTATCAGCTTAAAAGCACCGTGCCTCTGGCATTTGACGCTGGAGATAAAGTTTGTCGTTGCCGCGGTGAGAGGCAGCCTGCGCAGAAAACACAGACGCAAAAGCCGTTATCCACGACACGCTCGGCCCGCGCGATGACGCATGAGGTGCGCCCGTTGCCGGGCCAGCGCGTTGCGTTGTTCAAAAACGCGCCCGGCGTTTTAATCCATGGCGCGGGGCGCGTTCCGCTTCTGACCCAGTTCACTGCCCGTTTTGCTTCTGCGTTGCGGGAAGATTTAAGGTGGTCTGGCTTTCTCAGCAGTTTGAACGACTCTTACGCCACTATCATCATTTCTGCGATACTCACTGTGCGGGGCAATGTGTCAACCTGCCTCCCCACACCCGCCGTCACGCCTTTTTCTTCACCTTCGCCACGGCAAGGCTCTCCCAGATATGCATCACCGCATAGCTGCGCCAGGGACGCCAGGATTGCGACCGCGCTTCTGCTTCTTTGGATGACATGCCGCCCAGATTATTACGGATGGCGATATCCTCTTTCGGAAAGGCATCCGGCCAGCGCAGGGCACGCATCGCGATGTAGTGCGCAGTCCAGGGGCCAATGCCCGGCAGGCTGACCAGCTTTTTTATCACTTCGTCAGGCTGCTGAGCGGCACTCAGACGCAAATCGCCGCTGGCGCAGGCGGTGGCAAAGCCGATGATGGCCCGGGAACGTGCGGCGCTGACAATGCCCATCGGCGCAACATCGTCCACCGTCAGTCCGGCGATGCGCTCAGGAAGCGCGGTATAGCGGGTCAGATCGGCAAAGGGCGTCTCGCAGGGCTCACCGTAGGCGGCGGCAAAACGGCTGCTTACCGTGGTGGCCGCTTTGACCGTTACCTGCTGGCCAATAATGGCGCGTACCCCCAGCTCAAAGGCGTCAAATGCGCCGGGCACCCGCAGACCCGGATGCGCGATCAGGCTGGGTGCCAGTAGCGGATCCTGTGCCAGACAGGCGGCGATACGCTGCGGCTGAGCGTCGAGGTCGAACAGATCGCGCAGACGACGCAGCAGCAGAGGCAGCACCGGCGTCAGCGACGTTGAGAGCGTCACCTGCAACGCGTTTTTCTGCGGCAGATGCGAAACGCTGACCCAGCCCCGGCAGCGCCCCAGCGCCACGGTACGTCGCCAGCTGCCATCTTCCACCGCTTCGACCTCCTTCATCAGGTGCGTCTGCAAAAACCAGAGCATCGCCGCCCAGTCATAGGGGGGACGATAAGCCAGCCGCAGCGTCACACGGTCGCCGGGCTGTGCGCGTTGAGTGCCCGTATCGTTCCGGCGCAGTGCGCCCGGCGTCATGCGGTAACGCGCCTGGAACACATCGTTAAAACGGCGCAGGCTGCCAAAGCCGCTTGCGTAGGCGACGTCGATGATCGGCAGTTGTGTCTCTGTCAGAAGCTGCTTCGCCAGCAGCATACGCCGCGTCTGCTTCAGCTCCAGCGGCGAAACGCCAAGTTCATGCTGCACGATACGGCGCAGCTGACGCAGGCTGAGTCCGAATTCAGCGGCAATCGCTTCCAGCCCTTCGCGCTCCTCCAGCATGCCTTCTTCAATGCGCTGAATCAGCCGCTCCGCAACGCGATGCGGCTGATCAACAGGCGCATTGCCGGGTGCCAGTTCTGGCCGACAGCGCAGGCAGGGGCGAAAGCGTGCTTTTTCCGCCGCCTCGGCGCTGCTGAAGAAAAGGCAGTTCTTCTGCATGGGCGCTTTGACCGGGCAGACCGGACGACAGTAAATACCGGTAGAGGTGACGCCCACAAAGAAAACGCCGTCAAAGCGGGTATCACGGGAGGTCAGAGCCTGATAGGCAATGTCGGGATCGAGCATGGCATTTCTCCGGCAAATAGAAACAGCCTATACCGGCAGGATCCGTCAGACTGGCTGTTTTCGAACAGCACAACAGTTTAACCTCATGACCGGAAACAGCCAGTCAGGCAGAAGAAAAGTGCGATACTGGACGTCGGAACCGTTACGGGAGACTCACCATGTACTACTTCAAACCGATCGTGACTCCGGTCGGCGAACTTAAACTGGTCGCCAGCGACAGTGGCCTGGCAGGCATCCTGTGGGAAAATGACGATCCAAAGCGCACCCGATTTTTGCCCCAGATGCGCGATGACGATCATCCCATTCTGATCGAAACCGGGCGTCAGCTCAGCGAGTACTTTAGCGGCACGCGTCGCTGCTTTGAGCTGCCGCTGGATTTTGTCGGCACGGCGTTTCAGAAAAAGGTCTGGCAGGCGCTGGTGGCGATCCCGTTTGGTGAGACGCGCAGCTACAGCCAGATTGCGCGGGAGATCGGCCATCCGCTCGCCGTGCGGGCGGTGGGTGCGGCCAACGGGCGTAATCCCCTTTCTATTGTTGCGCCGTGTCACCGGGTGATCGGTGCCAACGGCAAGCTGACCGGCTTTGCGGGCGGGCTGGACATCAAAGCTTTCCTGCTGGCGCTGGAAGGGCCGCAGACACGGCAGGTGCTGGCCGATGAAACGCAGCCGGGCAGGGCAGGCGCAGTGATGCAGGCAGAATAAATATCGCACGACACAGTCTGGCTTTTCCGCTATCGTGTTTAGCATATAAAACAAGATGGCTGATTCTAAGCCCCTCGTCGCCTTAGCAGGCGAGTTTCGTTAATTAGATAAAACGAGAGCTGTGTCATGAGTGTGATGTTCGATCCTGAAAGCGCCGTCTATCCTTTTCCGCCTAAACCTGCCCGCCTGAGTGATGATGAGAAGGCGTTTTACCGTGAGAAAATCAAAACGCTGCTGAAGGCACGTAACGCGGTGATGGTGGCGCACTACTACACTGACCCGGAAATTCAGGCGCTGGCGGAAGAGACCGGCGGCTGCGTTTCTGACTCACTGGAGATGGCGCGCTTTGGCAGTCATCATGCGGCAACCACGCTGCTGGTGGCGGGCGTGCGTTTTATGGGCGAAACCGCCAAAATTCTCAGCCCCGAAAAAACCGTGCTGATGCCCACCCTGCAGGCGGAGTGCTCACTGGATCTCGGTTGCCCGATTGAAGAATTCAACGCCTTCTGCGATGCCCATCCCGATCGCACCGTGGTGGTCTACGCCAACACCTCGGCAGCCGTGAAAGCGCGTGCCGACTGGGTGGTGACCTCCAGCATTGCGGTTGAGCTGATTGAGCATCTCGACAGCCTGGGCGAAAAGATTATCTGGGCACCGGACCGCCATCTTGGTCGCTATGTCACCCAGAAATCGGGTGCGGACGTGCTGTGCTGGCAGGGTGCCTGCATTGTGCACGACGAGTTCAAAACCCAGGCGCTGCAGCGCATGAAAGCGCTCTATCCCGACGCAGCGGTGCTGGTACACCCGGAGTCACCGCAGGCGATTGTCGATCTGGCGGACGCCGTTGGCTCGACCAGCCAGCTGATTCAGGCTGCGAAATCCCTGCCACATCCGCAGATGATTGTGGCGACCGATCGCGGCATCTTCTACAAAATGCAGCAGGCAGTGCCGGATAAAGAGCTACTGGAAGCGCCGACTGCGGGTGAAGGCGCAACCTGTCGCAGTTGTGCGCACTGCCCCTGGATGGCGATGAACGGCCTCAAAGCCATCGCAGAGGCGCTGGAGTCGGGCGGTGTGGAACATGAGATTCAGGTGGATGAGACGCTGCGTGAGGCGGCGTTACTGCCGCTTAATCGCATGCTATCCTTTGCAGCGGAACTTAAACTTAACGTGAAGGGAAACGCATAAGCGTTTGCCGGACAGGTGCTTCGCATGGACTTCTTCAGCACACACAATATCCTGGTACACATTCCTCTGGGTGCCGGCGGCTACGATCTCTCCTGGATTGAGGCTATCGGCACGCTGGCAGGCTTACTCTGTATCTGGTTTGCCAGCCTGGAAAAAATCATCAACTATCCGTTCGGCCTGATTAACGTCACCCTGTTTGCGGTGATCTTCTTTCAGATCCAGCTCTATGCCAGCCTTCTGCTGCAACTCTTCTTTTTTGCCGCCAACCTCTATGGCTGGTATGCCTGGAGCCGCCAGACCGCCGATCATCAGGCTGAGCTGAAAATCCGCTGGCTGCCGCTTCCCAAAGCGCTGGCCTGGACGGCGGGCTGTGTGATTGCCATTGCGCTGATGACCGTCTATATCGACCCGGTGTTTGCGCTGTTAACCCGTGCAGCAGTCACGCTGATGAACGCGATCGGCCTGTCGGTGGCAATGCCCGCGTTGCAGCCTGATGCGTTCCCGTTCTGGGATTCCTGCATGATGGTGCTGTCGATTGCGGCGATGGTGCTGATGACGCGCAAATACGTTGAGAACTGGCTGCTGTGGGTCATCATCAACGTGATAAGCGTGATGATATTCGCCCGTCAGGGCGTCTATGCGATGTCGCTGGAGTATGTGATTCTGACGCTGATTGCGCTGAACGGATCACGCATGTGGATGCGCAGCGCACGGCAACAGGGTTCCCGCGCGCTGTCGGCTCAGTGAGTGTGCGCTTCGCCTTTAGCGTGAGCAGGGTCATGATCATGATCGTGAGAATGACGGTGATCGTGGCCGGTGACAGCCGCGCTGCTTAAGCCGAGTTCACACTCGGTACCGGCACAGGGCTGATACTCCATCTGCACCGTGGCATGCGCAATCTGGTAGTTCTGGCGCAGATAGTCGTGAATACGGTGCAGCAGCGCATCGTGATCGTAAGGCGGGATCACCTGCGCATGCAGCGTCAGCAGCGGCTTCTCACCAACCTGCCACAGATGCACATGGTGAACATTGCGCACTTCGGCGATGTTCAGCGTCAGATCCCGTATCAGCCGGTTCACATCCAGCGAATGCGGTGCCCCCTCAAGTAACTCCTGCAGGCTTTCACGCAGCAGCGCCCAGGCGCTGCGCAGTACCAGCAGTGACACCAGCAACGACAGAATCGGGTCGATGGGTGTCCAGCCGGTCAGCAGAATAATCACCGCCGCCACAATCGCGCCCACTGAACCCAGCAGGTCGCCCATCACATGCAGCGCCGCGGCCCGCACGTTGAGGTTCTTCTCTCCGCTGCCGTGATGCAGCAGCCAGAATGACAGAAGATTAGCCAGCAGGCCGCCAATCGCGATCCCCAGCATCAGGCCGCCGGTCACCGGTTGCGGATCGGTAAAGCGGCGCACCGCTTCCCAGACGATGAGGGCAGTAATGCCCAGCAGTGCGATGGCGTTAACAAACGCGGCCAGTGTTGTCAGACGCAGCAGGCCAAAGGTGTGGCGTGCATTAGGTTTACGGCGCGAAAACTGCACCGCCAGTAACGCCATCAGCAGCGCGGCGGCGTCGGTCAGCATATGACCGGCGTCCGCCAGCAGCGCCAGTGAACCTGAGATCCAGCCGCCAATGACTTCAGCAACCATGAAAACGACGGTCACCCCGAAGGCGGCCGCCAGACGCGTGCGATTACTATCCTGCCCGCTATGAGTGTGGGTATGTGCCATAAGATTCCAGTTTTTTCAGTAACCTGTTTGCGAATAATATCAGTAATTGCCACGTCTCAGACGTGTCCTGATGCTGTTTAACCTGCTCCGTCAGCTGCTGGCTTAGCTGTGCACCCTGTTCCAGCCCTACCAGTAACCAGCTTCCTTTCATCCGGTGTGCCGCATCGGCGAACTGCGTCCAGTCCGCGCGCTCGTGCGCCTCGCGCATTGCAGCCAGATCCTGCGTCACCGTGCTGTGCAGCGTCTGGCTCAGACGGCTGAGGAATTTGTCATTCTGCTGCGCCAGCTGCCACAGGTTGTCATCCAGTGCCGCCAGCGGATCGTCCTGCCATTCCCCCAGCAACGCGCTGAGATCGGCTAACTGCACCGGTTTAATCAGCACCCGCTCGCCTGCCTCAGACGGCCGCGATAACAGCTGCGCGTCAGCCGAGCAGAGCACCCGCATTGCCTGACGTCCCCGCTGGCGGTCACGCCGGCGCAGCAGCCGCAGCAGCAGCGTCCCGTCAGGACGCGGCATCATCTGGTCGATAAACAATAGATCATAAGGCTGCTGCGCGTCGGCCCGCAGCAGTGCGCGTCCTTCATCGAAGATGTCAGCCTGAATCGCAAAGCGCGCCAGCTGCTGCTGCATCACCAGTAGATTGGCTGGATGGTCATCAACAATCGCCACCCGCAGCTGCGGAAAGCCGGGCAGGGAGGTCTCGTCCGCGTGGCTTACCGGCGCACAGATCTGCAGCGGCAGCGTGACGGTGACCTGCGTTCCGCGACCGGGTTCAGAGGCGAGGCGGATATCGCCGCCCATCCGCAACACCATCTCACGGCAGATAAACAGCCCCAGCCCGCTGCCCTGCACCGAAACGGATTTCCCGGACGGTGCCTGATACCAGGGGTCAAACAGCTTCTGCTGCTCCTCTGGCGGAATACCGCTGCCGCTGTCGCTCACCGTCAGAACCAGCTGCTGATCGGCGGCCAGGGTCAGTCGAATCGCGCCGTGACGGGTAAATTTCAGGGCATTGGTCATCAGGTTGTTGACCACCTGCTGCAGGCGGTCGGCATCAATCATTACCGTGTCAGGCAATGGTGTCAGCGCCTCGACGATCAGACGCGGGCCGTCCGCGTGCATTAAGGGGTGATAAAAGTGCTGCTGTTGATCGAGCCACTGCGGCAACGCCAGCGGGCGGGGTGCCAGGGTAAAACTGTTGCTCTCGATGCGCGCATGATCCTGCAGGTCATTCAGCAGGGTCAGCAGCGATTGTGCGCTGCTGTGCAGCAGCGTCAGGTTCGGGCTGCTGTGCTGCTGCTTCTCCAGCTCCAGCAGCCCGAGGATCGCCTGCATGGGGGTTCGCAGCTCGTGACTGACGGTCGCCAGAAACTGGCTTTTCATTGCGTTGGCGTGCTCCGCCTGTTCACGCTGCTGACGTTCACGACGCTGTTGCCAGTAGCGCCGCGCCAGCAGCAATAGCAGCAGGGCAATCGCCGCACCGGCCACCGCCAGCACCATCATCGGCAGCGAACGCATCACCATTACGCTGCCGGGCTGCGGCGGCGTTGACCAGCTATCGCGCATCTGGCTCTGCGTGTCTGCCGGAATCTGCTGTAACGCACGATCCAGCAGGGTGCGCAGGACCGGCTGGCCGGGCGTGACGCCCAGCGCGATCGGCCACGCGATGTCGCTGGCGGCAAAAGCGAGGTGAATGCGCGCATCGTCGCGGCTGGCGATACGCCAGCGGGCGGAGAGCACGTTATCGACCAGCGCATCGATTTGCCCCTTTGCCAGCGCGTCATAGAGGCTATTTCGATCGGCAAACGGCAGCGGCTGCAGATCCGCAGGCAACAGACGCAGTGCCAGATCATCCTGCAACACCCCGATCCGTTTGCCGCGCAGGTCGCGCCAGTGCGCCAGTGGTTCGGACTGGATGCTGTAGATGCCCCACAGCGCCCGCCAGACCGGCAGCGAGGTGCTCTGCATCGCATCGCCGTTCAGCGGCTGCATCAGCTGCAGCATCGCCTGCTGCTGCTGAATCAGCGTGCTGGCCTGGCGCGGATTACTGACCCACACCGGTTCAAACGCTAATCCGGTACTCTGCGCAATCGCTTTCAGCAAATCCACGCCATAGCCTCGGGCGGTTCCGCTGGCATCGCGGTAGCTCCAGGGATAGTTGTCCGGTTCGGCGGTGTAGGTGATACGCGGATGATCGGCAATCCAGGCCCGTTCAGCCGGGCTGAGCATCAGGGTCTGCGTATCCTGATAGCGCGGCAGGCTGCTGCTCCAGCGCGCCTGCAGCGTAGTCATCAGTTCCGCAGGCAGCTGACGCAGGCTCTGATTGATCCAGCTGATAAGCCGGGGATCGCGCGCCACCGCCCGCAGGTCGAGCTGGCCCGCCTCGATGTGGGAGGCGATTTGATAAATCTGGCCCTGCTGCAGCTGGCTCAGGAGAAAACCGGCGCTGGCCTCATCTGCCACCACATAATCATTCTGCTGATTAAGCAGGGTGTAGAGCGCCTGCAAATCGCTGCTGTAGCGCCGCCAGCTGTGGCGGGCTGCCAGTGCAGGTGGCAGTTGTGCCAGCGTGCTGTCACTGATCGCAAGCGAGGCATTCTGGCTGTTAAACATCACGGCTCGCTGATTTTGCTGATTGCGGTAAACCCGCAGCGGACTGCTGTACCAGTTGTCGCTGCTCAGGGTGCCAGTGGGCAGCGGGGCGATCCACATGCCCAGGGCAAAATCGATCTGGCCGCTGGTCAGCGCCTGCATCAGATGCGGCTGATCGCGGTAGAGGCTGAGGGTGAACTGCGCGCCGGTCAGCTGTCGCAACGCGGAAAGATAGTCCGCGTTAATGCCATAAAGGTCATTGCCGATACGCATCGCCCAGGGGGCGTGGTTCTCTTCGAGCAGGCCGACGCGCACTATCTTGCCCTGCATGGTTTCCGCATGCGTTACCGGCAGCATCATCGGCAGATTAACGCTGCTCACCGGACGCACCTCAGCCAGGCAGGCTCCGCACCCTAACAGCAGGATCAGCAGCAGCATTCTCACTGCTGCGCTTTCCACAGGTCAGCCAGTTCCACCACCGAGCGGGCACCGGTTTTTTCCAGAATGTTCTTTTTATGGGTACTGACCGTTTTGTTACTGATGTGCAGCTGCGCGGCGATTTGCAGATTGGACAAGCCGCTGGCCAGCAGCGCAAGAATCTGACGCTCCTTCTGCGTCAGCGGCAGCTCAGGCTCATCATCCATCACCGGAAAGGCGGTCTGACCGCCCAGCACCGCCAGAATGGCGCTGAGCAACTGCGTCATACGCTGACTCTTGACCACGTAACCGGCCGCACCCAGCGCCTGTGCGCGTCGCACATAGTGCCGGGTCTGCTGCGCGGAGTAGATCAGGACCGGGCAATCAGGCCGATGGATTTTCAGGCGACGAAGAAATTCCAGCCCATCACTGTCCGGCAGGCCGATATCCAGCACGATAATGTCCAGTGGCTGCTGAAGTAAGGGACGGGCGGCTTTTTCACTGCTGGCAGAGAGGAGCTGGACGGGTATGGGCGACTGACTCAGTGCGGCGTCAAGTGCAACTTCAACCAGCGGATGATCGTCAATCAAAAGCAAAACGGCCATGAAGGATTTCCTGTAAATTTCACAGGATTAGCATAGCGGAAGAGTGGGGCAGAGGGGAGAAAAACCAGGAGCGCTTCCGCTCTCCTGGTTAAACAGAATTACTGCGTTGTTCCATCGGTTTTGGTATTTACATCACCGCCGCCGACTTTCGTTTCAACTTTTCTGTTGATATTCGGACATTTGCCATCTTTACACTGGCTGTTCTGGTCAATTTCATTAGCAGACATATTACCCTGGCTGGTCGTGCTGCCAGACGTTGCAGGATTCGTGTCGTTGCCGGTGTTATTAATTTTGCTGTTATCGACATTATTTGGCGGCAGATTCTCTTTCGCGCCACCCGCTGCTGCGCCTGCACTGGCTGCCTGATTTGCTGTACCGTTATTGCTGCTGCTGTCTGCAGCCAGTACCGCGCCACTGCTCAGTGTCATTGCTGCTGTCAAAAAGAGTAAGGCAAACTTTTTCATCATTATGCTCCCGTTAATAAATGAAGAGGCTTTGAGCCCAGAGGTGCAATTTCGGGTAAAAAAATCCCTGACGAAATAAAATTCGCCAGTTAACTAAAACAGGGTGATTAAATAATGTAAGCGGGACTTTCCTCAGTGCTTACCATTAAAAAGTCTAGTCGCTAACCTGATTAATGCAAATATGACCCGCACATTTAACCCGCAGCGGGAATTTACACCCCTGGCGCTTCGGGCTACATTGGGCAGGTTGTGTCCGGCGGGCGCCGGGCAAGAAAAAATATGGAATCAGTATGAATTACCAGAACGATGATTTACGCATCAAAGAGATTAAAGAGCTGTTACCTCCGGTTGCGCTGCTCGAAAAATTCCCGGCGACCGATCGTGCTGCACAGACCGTTTCACAGGCCCGTCAGGCGATTCATCACATCCTGCAGGGCAAGGACGATCGCCTGCTGGTGGTGATCGGCCCCTGCTCAATTCATGACACTGAGGCGGCAAAAGAGTATGCCGGTCGCCTGCTGGCGCTGCGCGATGAGCTGAAAGGCGAGCTGGAAGTGGTGATGCGGGTCTATTTTGAAAAACCACGCACCACAGTGGGCTGGAAAGGGCTGATCAACGACCCGTACATGGATAACAGCTATCAGCTTAACGACGGTCTGCGTCTGGCGCGTAAACTGCTGCTGGAAATCAACGACAGCGGCTTACCGGCAGCGGGCGAGTTTCTGGATATGATTACGCCGCAATATGTGGCTGACCTGATGAGCTGGGGCGCGATTGGTGCGCGTACCACGGAATCTCAGGTGCACCGCGAGCTGGCATCCGGTCTTTCCTGCCCGGTTGGCTTTAAAAATGGCACCGATGGCACCATCAAGGTCGCGATTGATGCAATTAACGCAGCAGGATCGCCACACTGTTTCCTGTCAGTCACGAAGTACGGTCATTCCGCCATTGTGGAAACCAGCGGCAACGGTGATTGCCACATCATCCTGCGCGGCGGCAAAGAGCCTAACTACAGTGCGCAGCATGTCGCTGAGGTCAAAGAGGGCCTGGCAAAAGCGGGTCTGCCACAGCAGGTGATGATCGACTTCAGCCATGCGAACAGCAGCAAGCAGTTCCAGCGTCAGATGGTGGTGGCAGATGATGTCTCACAGCAGCTGATCAACGGTGAGCAGGCGATTGTCGGTGTGATGATTGAGAGTCATCTGGTGGAAGGCAATCAGAGCCTGGAGAGCGGCGAGCCGCTGGTCTATGGCAAAAGCGTCACCGACGCCTGTATCGGCTGGGAAGATACTGACAAGGTGCTGCGTCAGCTGGCGGCGGCGGTTAAACAGCGCCGCAGTTAAGTGTTCGCGGTCTGGAGTGACTATTGGCAGCGTCTGTCTGAATTCGCTGTGGAGAGTGAGCCTGCTCAGGAAACACAGTCAGATCGAAAAGACGCAAAAACCGCCATCCATGGCACGCTCTGCCCGCGCGATGACGCACCTCATCCCTGAGGTGCGCCCGTTGCCGGGCCAGCGCGTTACGTTGTTTAAAACGCTCCCGGCGTTTTTTCCGGGCGGCGGGACGCTTTCCTTTTCTGACCCTGTTCCCTGCGCATTGAGCTAATTTACTGCTGCCAGACTTAAACGGATTTGAATATGTGATGAGTCCGGGACGAACTGACATCCTGGCTTTTACGCTGACAGTGAAAGATGACGCGTAGCATTGCCGTGCGCCGCCCAATAAAAAAGGCCAGACTTTCGTCTGGCCTTTTTGCCTGTCAGCGAAAAATTACTTCGCTTTACCCTGGTTCGCAACGGCTGCGGCTTTCGCTGCAATCTCGTCCTGGTCACCCAGGTAGTAGCGTTTCAGCGGTTTGAAGTTTTCATCGAACTCATACACCAGCGGTACGCCGGTTGGGATGTTCAGTTCGAGAATTTCATCTTCGCTCAGGTTATCCAGATATTTCACCAGTGCACGCAGTGAGTTGCCGTGTGCGGCAATGATCACTTTCTCACCGCTTTTGATGCGCGGCAGAATGGTATCGTTCCAGTAAGGGATTACGCGATCGATGGTCAGCGCCAGGCTTTCGGTGGTTGGCAGCTGCTCCGGGGTCAGTGATGCGTAACGCGGGTCATGGCCCGGGAAACGCTCATCTGCACGATCCAGCTCTGGCGGAGTAACGGCAAAGCCGCGACGCCACTGCTTAACCTGCTCGTCGCCATATTTGGCCGCTGTTTCCGCTTTATCCAGACCCTGCAGCGCACCGTAGTGACGCTCGTTCAGACGCCAGGTTTTCTCAACCGGCAGCCAGGCCTGATCCAGCTCATCCAGCACATTCCACAGCGTGTGAATCGCACGCTTCAGTACGGAGGTGTAAGCAAAATCAAAAACAAAGCCCTCTTTTTTCAGCAGCTGACCTGCTGATTTGGCTTCGCCACGACCCTTCTCAGAAAGGTCAACATCATACCAACCGGTAAAGCGGTTTTCGTTGTTCCACTGGCTTTCGCCGTGTCGCACCAGAACCAGCTTAGTTACAGCCATAGCTTAACTCCTTAATACTGTGATGTTTCTGTGAGATTGGAAACCTGCTGCTGCCCGCCTGATACACGAGCTGATTGCGCCATACCATAACGGAAAAGCGCGCAGCGCGTAAGCCTGTGTGTGACGCACTGCGCGTTTTTCAGCCGGAGGCTCAGCGTGGCGTGAAGCGATAACGCGTCACGGATTCCCAGCGATCTCCCGGCTGCAGCCAGCAATCTGGCTGAGGCCACTCAGCATGATTAGGCGAATCCGGTAAAAATTCACTCTCCAGCGCAATGCCCTGAAATGCAGTATAGCTCGCCTGCTCACGGGCACGGGTGCCTGCCAGATAGTTGCCGGTGTAGAACTGCAGCGCCGGTGCCGAGGTGGTGACACTGAGCTGCAGTCGGCCATCTTCCGACCAGAGTTCTGCCGCAGGCTGCGTGTCGTCGCCTGCGCTGTTAAGCAGAAACGCATGGTCATAGCCCTTCACCGCACGCTGATCGTCGTCTGCCAGAAAGTCCTGCGCCACGACTTTAGCCTGACGGAAATCAAAACTGGTTCCGGCGACGGCTTTCAGCGGCGCATTCGGAATGCCTTCACTGTCGACCGGCAAATAGTGGTCGGCGTGCAGTTGTAAGCGATGCTGGCGGGCGTCGCCATGATGCGCATCAAGGTTAAAGTAGGCATGGTTGGTCAGATTGACCGGGCAGGGCCGATCGCAGCGCGCTTCATAGCGGATGCTCAGGCAGTTCTGATCATCTAACTGATAGTGCAGGTCGGCAATCAGATTGCCCGGATAGCCCTGATCCCCGTCAGGCGAATCGATGCGGTAGTGCACCTCGCTGTCGGACTGGCTGACAATTTGCCAGCGGCGTTTATCAAAGCCCTCTGGCCCGCCATGCAGCTGATGCGCACCCTGGTTCGGCACCAGTGCGCGGTTCAGTGTGGTCAGTTTTGCCCCGGCGATACGGTTAGCGTAGCGGCCCACCGTGGCCCCCAGATAGGCATCCTGATGCAGATAGTCAGAAGGCGTGGCACAGCCGAGCAGCGCTTCACGTACCGTGCCATCCTGCATCGGCACGCGGGCAGAAAGCCAGGTCGCGCCCCAGTCCATAAAGGTCGCCAGCATGCCGTTGGCGTTGCGCAGCACCGTTATGCGCCACGGCTGACCGTCGGGCGCATGGGAGTTAACGTCGTTCAGCATTGACCCGCTCCTTCAGAGGCTTTACAGACGTAGAAGGTCTCTTTGATCCCGGTCTGCGCTTCATACTGTTCCGCGACAGCGGTTTTGACCTGATCAACCAAATCCAGCGGCATCAGTGCCACGATGCAGCCACCAAAGCCGCCGCCGGTCATACGCACACCGCCGCGATCACCGATCTGCGCTTTCACAATCTCAACCAGGGTATCGATTGGTGGCACGGTGATCTCGAAATCGTCACGCATCGAGGCGTGTGATTCAGCCATCAGCTGGCCCATACGCGTCAGGTCGCCCCGGGTCAGCGCATCAGCCGCTTCCAGCGTGCGGGCGTTTTCGGTGATGACGTGACGCACGCGCTTTGCCACCTGCGGGTCAAGCTGCGCCTGCGCCGCTTCAAACCCGGCCAGATCAACATCACGCAGCGCCTTCTTATTGAAGAAACGTGCGCCCGCTTCACACTGCTCGCGGCGGGTGTTGTATTCGCTGCCAACCAGGGTGCGTCGGAAATTGGAGTTGATGATCACGACAGCGATATCCTCCGGCATCGATACCGGACGCGTGCCCAGCGTGCGGCAGTCGAGCAGCATGGCGTGATCTTTCTGGCCCAGCGCGGAAATCAGCTGATCCATGATGCCGCAGTTACAGCCAACGAACTGGTTTTCGGCTTCCTGACCATTAACGGCAATCGCCGCGCCATCCAGCGGCAGGTTATAGAGCTGCACTACCACGGTGCCGACCGCCACTTCCAGCGACGCCGATGAGCTCAGGCCCGCGCCCTGTGGCACGTTGCCGCTGATCACCATATCGATGCCGCCAAAATCGGCATGACGCTGCTGCAGATGTTTCACCACGCCGCGTACATAGTTGGCCCACATCGGTTCCTGCACGCTGACGATCTCTTCATCCAGCGAGAAGGTGTCCTGCGCATTTTCATAATCTGCGGCGACAACGCGAATCTGGCGATCGTCACGGCGGGCACAGGCGATGACCGTCTGGTAGTCAATCGCACACGGCAGCACAAAGCCGTCGTTATAGTCGGTGTGCTCGCCAATCAGGTTAACGCGGCCCGGCGCCTGGATCGTGTGTGTGGCGGCGTAACCGAAGGTGTCAGAGAAAAGCTGCTGCGTGATGGTTTTTAAGCTCATTGTTGTGCCTCACGGAAGTGAACGTCGCTGACAGAACGCAGACGTTCCGCCGCCTGTTCCGCCGTTAAATCGCGTTGGGTTTCGGCCAGCATTTCATAGCCAACCATAAATTTACGCACCGTTGCTGAGCGCAGCAGCGGCGGATAGAAGTGCGCGTGTAACTGCCAGTGGTCGTTGGTTTCGCCATTAAACGGCGCGCCGTGCCAGCCCATGGAGTAGGGGAAAGAGCACTGGAACAGATTGTCATAGCGGCTGGTGAGCTGCTTGATCGCGAGCGCCAGGTCAGAACGCTGCGCCGCAGTGAGGTCGGTAAGACGTTTGACGTGCGTTTTCGGCAGCAGCAGGGTTTCAAATGGCCAGGCGGCCCACCACGGCACAACGGCCAGCCAGTGTTCGGTTTCTACCACGGTGCGGCTGCCATCCTGCTGCTCACGTGCCAGGTAATCGACCAGCATCGGCGAGCCGTGTTTCGCGTAATAGTCGCGCTGATGATCGTCCTCACGCTGCGCTTCATTGGGCAGGAAGCTGTTAGCCCAGATCTGTCCATGCGGATGCGGGTTGGAGCAGCCCATGGCCGCGCCCTTGTTTTCAAACACCTGCACCCAGGGATAGTGCTGACCCAGATCGGCGGTCTGCGCCTGCCAGGTGCGCACCACTTCTTCCAGCGCACTCAGTGACATTTCCGGCAGGGTTTTGCTGTGATCGGGCGAGAAGCAGATGACCCGACTGGTGCCGCGTGCGCTTTCACAGCGCATCAGGATATCGTCGCTCACGGGCGCGTCAGGCGTGTCGGTCATCAGCGCTGCAAAGTCATTGGTAAAGACATAAGTGCCCGAATAATCCGGGTTTTTATCACCGGTGATGCGGGTGTTTCCGGCACACAGGAAGCAGTCCGGATCGTGCGCCGGTAAGGTATTAACGGCGGGGGTTTCCTGCGCGCCCTGCCACGGACGTTTAGCCCGATGAGGTGAAACTAAAATCCATTGATCAATCAGTGGATTGTAACGGCGATGTGGGTGATCGACCGGGTTGAATTTTTCCATGTGAGGTCCTGGTAAGCGTCAAAAGCCAAAGAGGCATCGGTAAAAAGTAGCACATCAGCGCGCCCGAAAGCGTGATCAAGTCTGGATAAATGGTATCGCTTACACAAGCTGACTATTCTTATTTCACGGCATTGAAAGGGAGGCTTGAGGATGAAAGGCGGGTCTGAATGGTAACGATTACACTAAGGCGCGTGTAAACGCCGCCGCAGCGGCGTCCGGGGGGCGTTGTAAGAAGGTTAGCGCAGCGTATCCTGCTGGAAGTGATAGCCGCCCTCACAGGGAACAAAGCTCAGGCGATGCGTGATACAGGCGGGGGCATCTTCGGCGTGGTGTGAAACAAACAGCAGCTGCGTCCGGCCTTCGCCAATCAGCACATCGACAAAGCGCCGCACCAATTGGCGGTTGATTGGGTCAAGTCCCTGAAGTGGCTCGTCCAGAATCAGCAGTGTCGGATGCTTAACCAGTGCGCGGGCAATCAGCACCAGCCGCTGCTGCCCCCATGAGAGCGAGTGGAACGGCGCATCGCCCAACCGGTTATCCATGCCCAGCAGTGCCAGCCACTGCCGGGCCAGCGCTTTCTGCCGATCGGACGCCGCCTGATAAAGCCCGATGGAGTCGAAGAAGCCCGACAGGATCACCGTCCGTACATTGGTGCTGACACGGTAATCCAGATGCAGGCTGCTGCTGACATAGCCAATGTGCTGCTTAATATCCCAGATGGTTTCGCCACTGCCGCGACGGCGGCCAAACAGGGTTAAATCATTGCTGTAGCCCTGCGGGTGATCGCCGGTCACAAGGCTTAACAGGGTCGATTTTCCGGCACCGTTCGGGCCAGTGATCTGCCAGTGTTCGCCTGCGTTGACCTGCCAGTTCAGCCCCTGAATCACGGGCCGATCGTGGTATGAGACGGTGCCGTTGCGCAGGATAACGCGCGGCGCATCATCCGCCAGTGTTGGACGCTGATCCGGGACATCTGCCTCGGGCAGCGCCATGCCCATCAGCTGTTCACTGTGTGCCAGCTGGGCGACCAGCGCCTCTGTTAAAATGGCCTGGCGCGGCCCGCTGTGGGTGAGAGTACACTCTGCCAGCACGCCAACCTGCTGAATGAAATCGGGGATATCGTCAAAGCGATTGAGCACCAGCACCAGGGTGAATGCCGGTTGCTGCAGGTTGCGCAGCGTGTCGGTGAGGCTGGCACGCGACGCCACATCCAGTCCGTCAAACGGCTCATCGAGAATCAGCAAGTCTGGCTGGTTCATCAGAGCCTGACAAAGCAGGGTTTTACGGGTTTCGCCGGTAGAGAGATATTTGAAGCGGCGTGACAACAGCGGTTCGATACCAAACTGGCGGGCGAGCTGCCCGCAACGTTCCGGCTGCTGCACCTCCGCCTGAATCACCTCGGCCACGGTCAGCCCGGTATCCTCTTCGCCTTCGCTGAGCATATCGGTGTTATTGCGCTGCCACTCCTGCGCCACCAGGGTCTGTAGCTGCTCCAGAGACAGCCGGACCGGCCTTGTGAAATCGTTGCTGACTTTACCGGCCAGCGGCGGCAGTTCACCGGAGAGTGCGCGCGCCAGTGATGATTTACCGCTGCCGTTGGCACCGACGAAGGCCCAGCTTTCGCCGCGCTGCAGTTCCACGTGATCCAGACTGAGTACCCGGGTATCACTAAGGTGAAACGTGCCTTGCAGAATATGCAATGAAGCCATGATCTGTTCCATTTTTTGCATCAGGTTACTGAGTTGTAACGATTGCCCGCAATGAAGTCAACTCAGCCACTAGAGCAGGGTGGCGACGATGGCGTTCTCCGCATTGAAACTGGCGATCACCGCGTCGCCGGGCTGCAGCTTCAGCTGCTGTAACTGTTCATGACTCAGGGTGGCACACAGGGTTTCCCCGCTGGCGAGCTGCATCAGCACTTCGCTCATCTGCTCGCCAGGTTCGATGGCACTGACCGTGGCCGCCAGCTGATTGTCTTCCTCTGCGGCGTCACGGCTGATGCGGATCCACGGCGCTTTGATCAACACCAGCACCTCTTTACCTGCCGCCAGATGAAGGCGATCGGCGCTGCGCTGGGTCAGCGCCACGTTGAGCTGCGTCACGCCATCGGCCAGCTGAATCATCAGATGCTGAACCACCTGCTGCGCATCGTTACTGATCACGGTGCCGAACAGCTGGTTGCGGGCGCTGGTCTGCAGTGAAAAGCGGGCGATTGCCGCCAGCAGACTGTCGAGTGGCAGCGTATCCTGCTGCAGCGCATCAAAGGCTTTCTGCTGAATCTGCTCCATCAACTGAAACAACTGGATCAGGCGTTCACCGTAGCGGGTCAGCGTGGCACCGCCACCGCCTTTGCCGCCGGTTGCCCGCGCCACCAGCGTTTCATCCGCCATCTGGTTCATCTCATTAATCGCATCCCAGGCACTTTTGTAGCTGATGCCAGCCAGTTTCGCCCCCTGACTGATCGACCCGGTCTGCTGTACGCGTTTCAGCAGCTCAATACGGCGGGGATCGGCAAACAGTTTTTGTTGTAAACGGATATGGAGGGACAGTTCAGCTTCCATGACAGCTCCGGCAAAGGGTTAAGGCGAAGGCCGATGATAGCGGCGTTTTGTGACCAAAGTAAAAGCACGAAAAGGGCTGCGCAAAATTTTCCTGACCCGTTACAATCACTTTTTTGTTAGCAAAGTGAGACTCTCCATGCTGGAATTACTGAAAAGCCTCGCCGTGGCCGTACTGATGGTCCCTGTGGTAATGGCGCTGATGCTGGGTATGATTTATGGCCTGGGTGAAGTGTTTAACATCTTCTCTAAAGTGGGTCATCGCGAAAAATCGTCAGCCCGTTCGCACAATTAATTTCTGCCACGCCCGCCCTCCCCGGCGGGCGTGTCATTTTTATCCCGCCCCCATTCAACCTTCTGTTGCGCCTGCCGATAATTTACTGAACCTCCCTGATAATGCGTTATATTATCGGCTACACAACGAATAGCCGGAGAGAATCATGTCATTAAATTACACACGCTGGAGCGTCGCGGCGCTGGTTACCGTGTCGCTGGCCGGACAGGCTGTGGCCGCTGACAATATCACCGTGTTTGCTGCTGCTTCGCTGACCAACGCGATGCAGGATATTGCCAGCCAGTATCAGAGGGAAAAGGGCGTGACGGTCGTCTCGTCGTTCGCCTCCTCCTCTACGCTGGCGCGTCAGCTTGAACAGGGTGCGCCTGCCGACCTGTTTATCTCTGCCGATCAGCAGTGGATGGATGATGCCGTCGCGAAGAAAAGCGTCATTGCCCATAGCCGCTTTACCCTGCTGGGCAACGATCTGGTGCTGATTGCGCCACGCAGTGCCCCCGCCAAAACGGTGACGCTGAATGCGCAGACGGACTGGAAAACGTTGCTGCACGGTGAGCGTCTGGCGGTGGGCGACCCCGACCACGTTCCGGCGGGCATCTACGCCAAAGAGGCGTTGCAAAATCTGGGTGCCTGGCAGCAAGTTGCGCCCGCGTTAGCGCCCGCCAATAATGTGCGGGCAGCCCTGGCGCTGGTGGAGCGTAACGAAACCCCGTATGGCATTGTCTACGGGTCTGACGCGGTCGCCAGCGACAAGGTGCAGGTGGCGGGACGTTTTCCGGCCAGCAGCCATAAACCGGTAGAATATCCGATGGCGATCGTTAACGATCACGATACGGCTGCCGTTAAAGCGTTTTATGATTACCTGAAAGGGCCGCAGGCCGCGGCGATCTTCACACATTACGGATTCACACCGACGAAATGATACTCAGCGATCCCGAATGGCAGGCGGTACTGCTTAGCCTTAAAGTGTCTGGCATAGCCGTGCTTGTCAGTCTGCCGTTTGGCATCCTGATGGCGTGGATTCTGGTGCGCTGCCGTTTTCCGGGCAAAGCGCTGCTCGACAGCCTGATCCACCTGCCGCTGGTGCTGCCACCGGTGGTGGTGGGTTATCTGCTGCTGATTAGCCTGGGACGACGCGGCATCATTGGCGAAAAGCTGTTTGACTGGTTCGGATTCAGCTTTGCATTCAGCTGGCGCGGGGCCGCGCTGGCGTCTGCCGTGATCGCCTTTCCGTTGATGGTGCGCGCTATCCGGCTGGCGCTGGAGGCGGTCGATAGCCGCCTGGAGCAGGCGGCGCACACGCTGGGTGCCGGGCGCTGGCGGGTCTTTTTCACCATCACGCTGCCGCTGACCCTGCCGGGCATCATTGTGGGAACGGTGCTGGCATTTGCCCGATCGCTGGGCGAATTCGGTGCCACTATTACCTTTGTTTCCAATATTCCCGGCGAGACGCGAACGCTTCCGCTGGCGATGTTTACCCTGATTGAAACCCCCGGTGCCGAGGGCGCGGCGGCGCGGCTCTGCGTCATTGCTATCGTGCTGGCCCTGGCGTCACTGCTGGCGTCGGAATGGCTGGCGCGCGCAGGCCGTAAGCGGATGGAAAGCTGATGCTATCACTCAACTTTATGCAGCAGCAGGGCGATCACCAGCTGGAGGTTGACCTGCAGATCCCGGCCAAAGGCATCACCGCCATTTTCGGTGTTTCCGGTGCCGGTAAAACCTCACTGATCAATGCGATCAGCGGCCTGACCCTGCCGCAGCGTGGGCGAATTGAACTTAACGATCGTCTGCTGTTTGATGCGGAGCAGAAGGTTGCGCTGCCGCCGGAAAAACGGCGCATCGGTTATGTGTTTCAGGATGCGCGGCTCTTTCCGCACTACCGGGTCCGGGGCAACCTGCAATATGGCATGGCCCCGTCGATGAAAGCGCAGTTCGACAGTCTGGTTTCGCTGCTGGGGCTGGAGGCGCTGCTTTCGCGTTTTCCGCTGTCGCTGTCGGGCGGTGAAAAGCAGCGGGTCGCGATAGGTCGTGCGCTGCTGACCGCACCGGATATGCTGCTGCTGGATGAGCCGCTGGCGTCGCTGGATCTGCCGCGCAAACGTGAACTGATGCCCTGGCTGCAAAAGCTGGCGAAGCAGGTCGATATTCCGATGCTTTACGTCTCGCACAGCCTGGATGAGATCCTGCATCTGGCAGATAACGTGCTGGTGCTGGATGCGGGCAAGGTCAAAGCCTTTGGGCCGCTGGAGCGGGTCTGGAGCAGCAGCGCAATGCGGCCCTGGCTGCCGGTGAGCGAACTGACCAGCGTACTGCGGGTGCAGGTGCTGGAGCAGCATCCTGACTACCCGATGACCGCGCTGTCGCTGGGCGATCAGCACATCTGGGTGAGTCGGGTGAATCAGCCGGTGAAAACCCCGCTGCGTATTCGCATCGCCTCGTCCGATGTTTCGCTGGCGCTGCAACCACCGCAGCACACCTCCATCCGCAACATTTTACCGGCACAGGTGGTCGAGCTGCTGGAGGTCGGGGATCAGGTGGAAGTGAAACTGCGCATCGGCATCAGCGAACTCTGGGCACGCATTACGCCCTGGGCGCGGGATGAACTGGGCATCCGCCCCGAACAGTGGCTTTATGCCCAGATCAAAAGCGTCTCGGTGACGCCCTGATTACAACACGTACTGATAGAGGGTGTCTGCAATGCTGGTTTCAAGGTTGGTGCCGATCACCTTTTTCGCCCGCGCCTTGATTGCTTCGTCAGCATTGCCCATCGCCACGCCCAGTCCGGCCGTTTCCAGCATGCTGAGATCGTTATAGTTATCACCGAACGCGATCACATCCGCCATGCTGAGCCCCAGCGATTCAACCCACTGCGCCAGCCGTTTGCCCTTACTGTTGCCGCCTTTGGCGATATCCACCTGATCGTGCCATGACCATTCGCAGGCCAGCCCCAGCTCTGCTTCCACCGTTGTGGCGAACTGTTGCAGCTCCGCATGGTTGTCGTGCGACAGGGCAAATTTCCAGATTGAACCGGCGTCTCGCGCCGCCTGGGCTAAGTCAGGCACCTGACGGAACAGCGGACGCTGATGCTCAGGCAGGGATTCGGCCCATTTCAGGGTGCGCATCACATGCCCGGTTGGGGTCTGATAGAGCATGGCGTCATCCACGTAGAGCAAGCCGTGAATCTGCTGCTGATCCAGCATCTCAATCACCCGTAATGCGAGCTGCGGGTCGAGAGGATCGGACGCCAGCACCTTTTTCGCCTGATAATCATACAAATAGGTGCCATTACAGCAGATTGCGGGTGTATCCAGTTGTAACGCCTGATAAAAAGGGTGGATAGCGCAGTGATGCCGTCCGGTCACGATAGCGACATGAACACCCGCCTGGCGGGCCTGGTTCAGCGCGTCAATTGACTGCGGCAGAATCGTTTTGGCTGGGGTCAGCAGCGTGCCGTCGAGGTCGAGGGCAATTACCCGGTAGCTCATTTATCCTCTCATTTATTCAGGTTTGCAGGGGCTGAAGTCTACACCCGACTCCGGCCCGGAGACAAAAAACAGGGCACAAATGATTCCAGCGTGGGGCAATAAAACGCGCTACAGTGATTCACAGTTCATGATCAGGCAGCAAAAAAGGAGAATGCATGAAACAGGTTGTCTACACCGCCAGTCCCGAAAGCCAGCAGATTCACGTCTGGCAGATGAATGATGAGGGTGCGCTGACGTTGCTTCAGGTGATTGATGTCGCCGGCCAGGTTCAGCCGATGGTGGTGAGTCCAAAACGCGATTTTCTTTATGTCGGCGTGCGTCCCAATTTCCGCGTGCTGGCGTTCCAGATTGCCGCCGACGGCACGCTGACCGAAGCTGGTCAGGCACCGCTGCCCGGCAGTCCGACCCACATTTCCACCGATCGCCAGGGCAGGTTCCTGTTCTGCGGCTCCTACAATGATGCCTGCGTCAGCGTCAGCCCGATTGGCGATGACGGCATCCCGCAGGCCCCGCAGCAGGTGATTAACGGCCTGGAGGGATGCCACTCGGCCAATATCGATACGGACAACAGAACCCTCTACGTGCCTGCACTGAAGCAGGATCGTATCTGCCTGTTTGCGCTGGGCGCAGACGGTCAGCTGACGCCGCGTAAACAGGCGCAGGTCACGACGGTAGAAGGCGCTGGTCCGCGTCATATGCAGTTCCATCCGGGTGGCCAGTTCGCTTACTGCGTAAACGAACTCGACAGCACGGTAGAGGTCTGGGCATTAAATACGGGTGAGGGCGAAGCAGAAAGCGTGCAGACGCTGGATATGATGCCGCCTGATTTCAGCGGCACGCGCTGGGCAGCGGATATTCATCTGACGCCGGATGGCCGTTTCCTTTATGCCTGCGATCGCACCAGCAGCACGCTGGCGGTCTTCAGCGTCAGCGAACTGGGCGATGAGCTGACCCTGGAAGGATTCCAGCCAACGGAAACACAGCCGCGTGGTTTCAACATCGATAACAGCGGACGCTATCTGGTGGCGGCGGGACAGAAATCGCATCACATCGAAGTGTATGCAATTAGCGAACCGAAAGGGCTGTTACAGCCGCTGGGTCGTTATGCGGTAGGGCAGGGCCCGATGTGGGTGGTGATTCACCCGCTGCAGGCGTAACGCATGACGAAAACGCCTCTCCCGGGCGGGAGAGGCATTCCGATTTGACCGAATTTCCTGCGCTGGCTCGGTCTCACCGCTGACCGGGACAGACTTTTAAGTACACCGCTCCCGGTCGGGAAAGATGTACTGAATTACTGATAATTCACGGTCAGCGAGGCGCTCGCCAGTGCGTGAAAATGCACATTAAAGCCGACCATTGCGCCACTGGCACCTTCATCCACCTCAATGGTCTCCACATCCAGCGCATGCACGGTGAAAATGTAGCGATGGGTTTCGCCCTGTGGCGGTGCCGCGCCGCCGTAGCCTGCCTGACCAAAATCAGTACGGGTCTGAATAGCGCCTGCGGGCAGCGACGCTTTGCCGGAACCGGCACCCTGCGGCAGTGAGGTGGTGCTGGCCGGAATATTCGCCACTACCCAGTGCCACCAGCCGGAACCGGTCGGGGCATCCGGATCGTAGCAGGTCACCACGAAACTTTTGGTGCCTTCGGGGGCCGCTTCCCAGGCAAGGTGAGGAGAAATATTCTCGCCCTGATACCCCATGCCGTTGAAAACATGCTTTTCTGGCATCTTCTCGCCGTCATTAAAATCCTGACTAAAAACGCGCATCACATCTCCTTCACTGTCGATGAATAGCCTTTCATCATAACCAAAAGCGCCACCAGCGCCAGCGGTCAGCCCGCTTCAGGCGGCAAAATGTTGCGAATGCGCCAGCGCGTCGCTGATTGCCTGCACCAGCTGACTCAGCGCCTGTGGGGTAATGATGTAAGGGGGCATCAGGTAGATCAGCCGCCCGAAAGGCCGGATCCAGACACCCTGTTCAACGAAGAACTGCTGAAGTGCCGCCATGTTAACCGCCTGATGGGTTTCCACGACGCCAATCGCCCCCAGCACGCGTACATCGGCCACCTGCGGTGAAGACCGCAGTGGCAGCAGCTCCGTCCGTAGCTGCTGTTCAATCGCCGCCACCTGCTGCTGCCAGTGACCTTCTGCCAGCATGGTCAGGCTCTCCGCTGCGACCGCGCAAGCCAGCGGGTTCCCCATAAAGGTCGGGCCATGCATAAAACAGCCCGCTGCGCTGCGGCTGATGGTCTCGGCCACGTCGCGGGTGGTCAGGGTCGCCGCCAGCGTCATCATGCCGCCCGTCAGGGCTTTACCGACGCAGAGAATATCCGGCGTAATGCCCGCATGTTCACAGGCGAAGAGCTTGCCAGTACGGCCAAAGCCGGTGGCGATCTCATCCGCAATCAGCAGCACGCCATAACGGTCGCACGCCTCACGTACCTGCTGCAGATAGCGCGGATGATAGAAACGCATGCCGCCAGCACCCTGCACAATCGGTTCCAGGATAACCGCCGCCAGCTGCCGGTGATGTTTTTCGATCAGCCTGGCGAAATCATCGAAATCACGATCGTTCCACGCATCATCAAAGCCGCAGGCCGGGGCCGCCGCAAAGTGGTGCTCAGGCAGATAGCCGCGCCACAGGCTGTGCATCGAATTCTCAGGGTCGCACACCGACATCGCGGCAAAGGTGTCGCCGTGATAGCCGCGTTTCAGCGTCAGAAACTGCTGGCGTGTCTCGCCCTTGCCCAGCCAGTACTGCAGCGCCATTTTCATCGACACTTCCACCGCTACCGAGCCGGAATCGGCCAGGAAAACGCACGTCAGCGCCTCGGGCGTCATCGCCACCAGCTGACGGCAGAGCGCCACCGCCGCCGGATGGGTAATGCCGCCAAACATCACGTGCGACATCTGTGCGACCTGCGCGGTCAGCGCCTGGTTCAGGCGGGGATGGTTGTAACCGTGAATCGCCGCCCACCAGGAGGACATGCCATCCACCAGCGCCCGGCCATCAGCCAGCTGCAGCCGGAAACCCTGCGCGGCAACCACCGGGTAGCAGGGCAGCGGATCCTGCATGGAGGTGTAGGGATGCCAGATATGCTGGCGGTCAAAACGGGCATCATCTGAGGAGAACTCGGGGACAGTCATCGGAGTTGTAAACCAAAATAAAAAAATATAGTTTACAAGTATACCCCTGCTTTCTGTCGGGATGACACCCTTTTCTGGAGTACGTAATGGCTCAACGCTGGACAATTGCGCAGGCGCAAGCGCTGTTTGATCAACCTTTTCTCGAACTGATGTTTCAGGCGCAGCAGGTGCATCGTCAGCACTTCGATCCGCGTCAGGTGCAGGTCAGTACCCTGCTGTCGATTAAAACCGGTGCCTGCCCGGAAGACTGTAAATATTGCCCGCAGAGTGCGCGCTACAAGACCGGTCTGGAGTCGGAACGTCTGATGGAGGTGGAAGAAGTACTGACCTCCGCGCGTCAGGCCAAAGCCGCCGGTTCAACCCGTTTTTGCATGGGTGCCGCGTGGAAAAACCCACACGAACGCGATATGCCGTATCTGGAAAAGATGGTCGAAGGCGTAAAAGCGATGGGAATGGAGACCTGCATGACGCTCGGCACCCTCAGCGAACAGCAGGCGCAGCGACTGGCGGGCGCGGGTCTCGATTTCTACAACCATAACCTCGACACCTCACCGGAATTCTACGGCTCCATCATCACCACCCGCAGCTATCAGGAACGTCTGGATACGCTGGGCAAAGTGCGTGACGCCGGGATCAAAGTCTGTTCAGGCGGCATCGTCGGTTTGGGTGAAACCGTAAACGACCGCGCCGGTCTGCTGGTGCAGTTAGCTAACCTGCCCGTGCCGCCGGAAAGTGTGCCGATCAACATGCTGGTGAAGGTCAAAGGCACCCCGCTGGCGGACAACGATGACGTCGAGCCTTTCGATTTCATCCGCACTATCGCGGTTGCGCGCATCATGATGCCGACCTCGCACGTGCGCCTTTCTGCAGGCCGCGAGCAGATGAGTGAGCAGACCCAGGCAATGTGCTTTATGGCCGGGGCGAACTCCATTTTCTACGGCTGCAAACTGCTGACCACGCCTAATCCGGAAGAGGATAAAGACCGCGTGCTGTTCCGTAAACTGGGGCTTAACCCGGAACATACCCACACGCAGCACGGCGATCAGCAGCAGGAGCAACAGCTCAGCGAGCAGCTCTTCCATGCCGACACTGAACAGTTCTACAACGCGGCGCTGTAATGAGCTGGCAGCAACGACTCCGGCAGGGGCTGGCGCAGCGCCGTGCCGCCGATGGCTGGCGGCAGCGTCGGGTTATCGATCAGCAATCGACCCGCACGCTGCAGAGCGGTGGCCGCAGCTATCTCCATTTCTCCAGCAATGACTATCTTGGCTTAACCCGGCATCCGGCGGTGATTGCAGGCTGGCAGCAGGGCGCGGCGCTGGCGGGCGCGGGCGCGGGTGCGTCGGGGCATGTCACCGGTTATCACCGCCAGCATGCCGATCTCGAAGCGCAGCTGGCCGACTGGCTTGGCTACGACCGGGCGTTGCTGTTTATCTCCGGCTTTGCGGCCAATCAGGCGGTGATCCATCTGCTGGGCGAAAAAAACGATCGCATCCTGGCCGATAAACTCAGCCATGCCTCGCTGCTCGACGCCGCCAGTCACAGCCCGGCACAGCTGCGGCGTTTCAGCCACAACGCACCGGAGAGCCTGGCCTCAAGGCTCGCGTCACCCTGCGCGGGCGAAACGCTGGTGGTGACCGAGGGTATTTTCAGTATGGATGGCGACAGCGCGCCGCTGGCTGCTCTGGCGCAACAGACGCGTCAGGCAGAAGGCTGGCTGCTGGTGGATGATGCGCACGGCATCGGCGTGGTAGGTGAGCAGGGGCGCGGCAGTTGCTGGCAGCAGGGTGTTAAACCGGAACTGTTGGTGGTCACCTTTGGCAAAGCGTTTGGCGTCAGCGGTGCCGCGCTGCTGTGTGACGCGGACACCGCTGACTATTTTCTGCAGTTCAGTCGCCATCTGATTTATTCCACTGCCATGCCCGCCGCGCAGGCTGTCGCGCTGCAGGCGGCGCTGAATGAGATCCGGCAGGGCGATGCACTTCGCCAGCAGCTGCAGCAGAACATTGCGCATTTCCGGCGCGGCGCGGCCTCGCTGCCGTGGCAGCTGATGAACTCAGGCAGTGCAATTCAGCCGCTGCTGGTGGGCGAAAACGGTGATGCGATGGCGCTGTCAGCGAGGCTGGCGGAGGCGGGCTGCTGGGTCAGCGCGATCCGGCCGCCGACCGTACCCCCAGGGACGGCCCGGCTGCGCATCACTCTGACCGCGGCCCATCGCCCTGAAGACATTGATCGGTTACTGGAGGCGCTGCATGACGCTGCGGGTTGACAAGCAGGCGGTCGCACGCGCCTTTGGCCGGGCCGCCAGTTATTACGATGCCCATGCTGCGCTGCAACGCCTCAGCGGCGATGCGCTGCTGGCACGTGCCCCCGCGCACAGCGGGGTGCAGCTGCTGGATGCGGGCTGTGGCACCGGCTGGTACAGCAAACTGTGGCGCGAACGTGGCAAACAGGTGACGGCACTGGATCTTTCTCCCCGGATGCTGCAACAGGCGCGGGAAAACGACGCGGCGCAGCGCTATCTGGCGGGCGACATCGACGCACTGCCGCTTGCGGATAACACCATTGACCTGGTATGGAGCAATCTGGCGGTGCAGTGGAGTGAGGATCTGCCTGGCGCGCTGCGTCAGTTCCGGCGCGTACTGCGTCCTGATGGCACGCTGCTGTTTTCCACGTTGGGCGACGGCTCGCTGCGGGAGGTGCATGAGGCCTGGTCCCATCTCGATACGTTGCCGCACGCCAACCGCTTTCTCAGCGAGCCGCAGATTGCGGCGGCCTGCCACGCAGAGCAACTGCACTGCAGCTCAGAAACGGTAACGCTGCATTTTCCCGATGCGCTCAGCGCCATGCGATCCCTGAAAGGAATTGGGGCAACCCATCTGCATCAGGGCCGCAACGGGCAGGTCTTAACCCGACAACGACTCAGGCAGTTAGAGGCGCACTGGCCACGCGATCGGCACGGCTATCGCCTGAGTTACCATTTAATTTATGGAGTAAGTGCATCATGAAACGGGTGTTTATCACCGGCACCGACACCGAGGTCGGTAAAACTGTCGCCAGTGGCGCACTGTTGCAGGCGGCAGCCGCTGCGGGCTATCGCTGCGCGGGTTATAAGCCGGTGGCGTCGGGGTGTGAGATGACGCCGGAGGGGATCCGCAACAGTGACGCGCTGGCGCTGCAGCGCTTCAGTAACGTGCCCTTAACCTATCAGCAGGTGAATCCGCTGGCGTTTATGGAGCCCACCTCGCCGCACATTGTCAGCGCCGAAGAGGGCAGGCCGATTACCCATCTGGCGCTGTCTGCGGGTCTGGCGGCGCTGGAGCCGCTGGCGGACTGGATTCTGGTTGAGGGAGCCGGCGGCTGGTACACCCCGCTGTCAGAGACGCACACCTATGCGGACTGGGTGGTCAGCGAAAATCTGCCCGTGATTCTGGTGGTGGGGATTAAGCTCGGCTGCATCAACCACGCGCTGCTCACCGCCGAGGCGGTGCGGGCGAGTGGCCTGCCGCTGGTGGGCTGGATAGCCAACACCGTTGAACCCCCTGGCAAACGCTATCAGGCGTATCTTACCACCCTGATGCAGCGACTGCCTGCGCCCTGCCTGGGCACGATTCCGTATCTCACCGATGTGGCACAGCAGGCATCCTGTGGCCACTACCTGTCACTGCCAGCGTAAAAACCTGGCCCATCACTGTCACCCTGAACCGGCGCGGTGCGCACAGTCCTCACGGGCTTTGTGATCGCCTGTGCTGGTTCGCGCGCTCCGGGGCCGGACGCCAGCAAAGCTCTGCGCGCCGGGGCAGACGTCAGGCGACCGTCAGCCACTTATCTATGGTGTGGTCATCGAGCTGTTCCATGCTGCCCTGCGCCACATTACGGCCGCGGTGCAGCAGCAGAAAATAGTCCGCCACCCGACGGATCAGCGACAGGCGCTGCTCCAGCAGCAGGATAGTCAGCCCGTAGTCCAGGTTCAGTCGGCGAATCAGGTTACCCATCTCTTCTTCCAGCCACGGCGACATCCCGTCGGTGGGCTCATCGAGAATCAGCAGTTTAGGTTGCAGCACCAGCGCACGCGCCAGGGCCAGCTGTTGCTGCTGATCGATGGGCAGATCACCGCTGCGCTGCTGGCGCAATGAGTAGAGCGCCGGAAACAGATCAAACACCATTTCAGGGATGGCGCGATGACGATCGTGCTGGCTGGCACCCGCCAGCAGGGCAATCAGCAGGTTATCTTCCACGCTCATCTGGGTAAAAATATGGCGACCCTGCGGCACATAGCCAATTCCCATCTGGGCCCGCTGTTCCGCCGGTTGCAGCAGCAGATCTTCCGGCGGCGAGCCATCCTCTTTCCAGGAGATAGAGCCGCTGTTAATCGGCAGTCTGCCCATGATGCAGTTCACCAGCGTGGTTTTGCCCATGCCAGGACGACCCAGAACACCGGTGCAGGTGCCAGGCGACAGATCCAGGTCCACATCCCACAGAATATGGTTTTGACCGTAAAATTGATTCACCGAACGTAAACTCAGCATCTGACACTCTCCTTCCCGATCATTAGCCTGATTGCTTCCGCTCTCTGTCGTCTGGCAAACAAGTCATCAGCAACGGCCGCCTCGCCATTGCAGCAATGTGCGCGTAAAGCGCGGTGACGCCAGTCACTCCTGCAATTCCCAGGCCAGATCTAAAAACGGTCCTGTTTCCAGCCGGAAGGGCAGGTTTCAGGAATAAAAGGTGAGAAAAACTTATCAATTGCCCACGGTCATCACGCCGCTGCACTTTTGCAGTGCCTCGGGGCGCTGTTTATGGTGCAGACGTGCTGCGACAACGCAGAATGTCTGATTAAGAATCTTAGTGGAACGGCGAAAATTTGCGTGCTGCGCCAGATGACAGATTAAAAATGCAGAATAATCCGTCAGCCGCCGACGCGAAATTTAACGCAAAAAAAATTATTTTTACCGGGGCGGGAGGGCAGGGAAAAATTATACACAGCTGATGGCGGCGGGGCTGCCATCACTTATCCACCATTCCTGTGGATAACCTTGTGCATTAGGTAATGAAAACCGGTTGGAAGCGAGGAAATACGCGGCCTGGTAACATAATGACGAGAATCTGGCCTTATGAGCTAAAACCAGAAAAATCAGCTGGTTAGTAAAAAACAAGCCTGCGAATTATCTGCCAGGTAACCGAACTGTAATTTTGTGACGTTCTATTGACAAATGTTAAATCAGATCCCTGTCTGGGGATAACATTGCGCAACACCCTTTGCGATAGCGGGCAGACAATGCGGGTGGAGCGCGTCCAATCCTGATGGCGTTAACTTTGCACGATTACTGTTTTTATATCCAGTATTATTTTCTGGCAAAATCACCATAGCGGAGTAAAATAAGTGCCTGCCCGCCGACTTCTCCAGCAGGAACTGCATTCATGACCAAAGCTTTTAAACTGAATTCCGCCTTTAAACCTTCGGGCGACCAGCCTGAGGCGATCCGTCGCCTGGAAGAGGGGCTGGAGGATGGGCTGGCCCATCAGACCTTATTAGGCGTGACCGGCTCCGGTAAAACTTTTACCGTCGCCAACGTGATTGCCGACCTCAACCGCCCGACGATGGTGCTGGCACCGAACAAGACGCTGGCGGCCCAGCTCTATGGCGAGATGAAAGAGTTTTTCCCGGATAACGCCGTGGAGTTTTTCGTCTCCTACTACGACTACTATCAGCCTGAAGCCTATGTGCCGAGCTCCGACACCTTTATCGAAAAGGATGCGTCGGTAAACGAACATATTGAACAGATGCGTCTGTCGGCGACCAAAGCGCTGCTGGAGCGGCGCGATGTCATTGTGGTGGCGTCGGTCTCGGCTATCTACGGCCTGGGCGATCCCGATCTCTATCTGAAAATGATGCTGCACCTGACACGCGGCATGATTATCGATCAGCGCAGTATTCTGCGCCGTCTGTCAGAGCTGCAGTACACCCGCAACGATCAGGCGTTCCAGCGCGGCACCTTCCGCGTGCGCGGCGAAGTGATCGATATCTTCCCGGCAGAGTCGGATGACATTGCGCTGCGCGTCGAGCTGTTTGACGAAGAGGTGGAGCGTCTGTCGCTGTTTGATCCGCTGACCGGCCAGATCGATTCGGTCGTGCCGCGCTTTACCATCTACCCTAAGACGCACTACGTCACCCCGCGTGAGCGCATCCTGCAGGCGATGGAAGAGATCAAAGTGGAGCTGGCGGACCGTCGCCGGGTGCTGCTGGAAAACAACAAGCTGCTGGAAGAGCAGCGTATTACTCAGCGTACCCAGTTTGATCTGGAGATGATGAGTGAGCTGGGCTACTGCTCCGGCATTGAAAACTACTCGCGCTACCTCTCGGCTCGCGGGCCGGGCGAAGCGCCCCCGACGCTGTTTGACTATCTGCCCGCCGATGGCCTGCTGGTGGTGGATGAGTCCCACGTGACCATCCCGCAGATTGGCGGCATGTACAAAGGTGACCGGGCGCGCAAAGAGACGCTGGTGGAGTATGGCTTCCGCCTGCCGTCGGCGCTGGACAACCGTCCGATGAAGTTTGAAGAGTTTGAAGCGCTGGCACCACAGACCATCTATGTGTCGGCGACGCCGGGCAAATATGAGCTGGAAAAATCGGGCGACGAAGTGGTCGATCAGGTAGTGCGCCCCACCGGCCTGCTGGACCCGATCATCGAAGTGCGGCCGGTCGGGACGCAGGTCGACGATCTGCTGTCGGAGATCCGTCAGCGTGTGGCGATCAACGAACGTGTGCTGGTGACGGTGCTGACCAAACGCATGGCGGAAGACCTTACCGAGTATCTGACGGAGCACGGCGAGAAGGTGCGTTACCTGCACTCCGACATCGACACGGTGGAGCGTATGGAAATTATCCGTGACTTACGTCTGGGTGAGTTTGATGTGCTGGTGGGCATCAACTTACTGCGTGAGGGGCTGGATATGCCGGAAGTGTCGCTGGTGGCGATTCTGGATGCGGACAAAGAGGGCTTCCTGCGTTCTGAGCGATCGCTGATTCAGACCATTGGTCGTGCGGCGCGTAACATCAACGGTAAGGCGATTCTCTATGGCGATAAAATCACGCCGTCAATGGCGCGCGCCATTGAAGAGACCGAGCGCCGCCGCGAGAAACAGCAGCTGCACAACGAAAAGAATGGCATTGTGCCGCAGGGCCTGAACAAGAAGATCACTGATATTCTGGAACTGGGCAACAACGTGGTGAAAACCCGCGGCAAAGCGAAACCGGCACGTCCTGGCGAAGCCCAGGCCCTGGCCGATTTGCAGCTGCTCACGCCGCAGGCTTTGCAGAAGAAGATCCACGAACTGGAAGGGCAGATGCAGCAGCACGCACAGAACCTGGAGTTCGAACAGGCGGCCAGTGTGCGCGATCAGCTGCATGAGCTGCGTACCCTGTTTATTGCGGCCTCGTAGCGCCGTTAAATCCCTGAATGGCGTGTTCCAGCGCCACCCGTAGCAGCTGGCGGTCGTGACGATATCGGATGTCGGCGGCCTCCAGCGGTTCACGGACAATCAGTCGGTTTTCAATGCCCTCTGTGGCGACGGCCGGACCGACCACGACCGCATCAATCACCCGCTTGCCGATATAACGCTCCATCATCTGAAGCTTGTCAGCCACCGAGAGACTGGCGGCGGCGGGGCTGAGCTCGCGGCCCAGATTGCCAATAAACACCATGGTGGCAGGCGTGCGACGCAATGCCTGCGCCATCTCTTCCATCAGCAGAATTGGCATCAGGCTGGTGTAGAAACTGCCCGGACCAATCAGGATCAGATCCGCTTCGCCAATCGCCTGCAGCGCTTCCCGCGTCGGCTGGACGTTGGGATGCAGCATCAGCTCCTGCGGCGGCTGCTTCATCTCATCAATCGCGGTTTCGCCGTAAACCATATTGCCTTCGGCATCCATCGCCACCAGATCCACCGGCTGTTCCGACATCGGAATCAAAAAGGCGTCAACCTTCAGCAGGTTACGGATGATGTTAATGGCTTCCAGCGGGCGAACGCTCAGGTGATCCAGCGCCCGCAGCATCAGATTACCCAGGTTGTGACCGGCCAGTTCGCCGTTACCGGCAAAACGGTACTCAAACATCGCGGAGGCGACGCTGGGCTCCGCAATCAGCTGGTTAAGGCAGTTGCGCATGTCTCCCCAGGCGATACCGCCTTCGGATCGGCGTATACGGCCGGTGGATCCGCCGTTGTCGGTGGTGGTGACGATGCCGGTGAGACGCGAGCCCAGCGGGGAAAGCGCCGACATCACGCGGCCTAAACCGTGTCCGCCGCCCAGTGCCACAACGCGATCAAGATCGGCCAGTGTGCGATTCATACTTCTCCTTACCATCTCTTCGCATGGCGTGGCTCTAAACGCTAAGCCCGCGCGGATGACTTACGTCAAAATCGGGATCGCATTTTAACGTATCCTGTCGCGAAAATGCGGTGAAAATTCGATATGTATAAGAATATATAGCGAAAAGAGCAAATGGAAGAGTGGCGTAATTCACGCTACCATCATGTTTACCGCGCTGATCAAGGGGTCAGCGTACACTCTAGCCTGAATGCCTAAGTCTGCGGATAGGGGGTTCAGGCCGTAGCCATTGAGCTGCCAGGGTGCAGGAAGAAATGACTGCATCTCCCAATCTGGAAAGGTGTTCTGGTGTCACAATTTACTGATGCATACGCGCGTAAGTTCTATTACCTGCGCCTGTCGGTCACGGATGTCTGTAATTTCCGCTGTACCTACTGTCTTCCTGACGGCTACAAACCGCAGGGAATTCGTAACAAAAGCTTTCTCTCACTGGATGAAATTCGCCGTGTGACGCGGGCCTTTGCCGCTGCCGGAACCGAAAAAGTCCGTCTGACCGGTGGCGAGCCGTCGCTGCGCCGCGATTTCACCGACATCATTGCGGCGGTGCGTGAAAACGCCTCAATCCGCCAGATCGCAGTAACCACCAACGGCTACCGGCTGGCGCGTGACGTTAAACAGTGGCGTGACGCGGGCTTAACCGCGCTCAACGTCAGTGTCGACAGTCTGGACGCCCGCCAGTTTCACGCCATCACCGGACAGGATAAATTCCATCAGGTGATGAGCGGTATTGATGCTGCTCTGGACGCGGGTTTTCGCCAGGTCAAAGTGAACAGCGTGCTGATGCGCGATCTCAACAGCCGTAATCTGGCCACGTTCCTCGACTGGATCCGCACCCGTCCGATTCAGCTGCGCTTTATCGAACTGATGGAGACCGGCGATGGCGGCACGCTGTTCCGCGATCAGCACGTGTCCGGCATGGTGATCCGCGATCAGCTTATCGCCCAGGGCTGGCAGCGCCGTGAAAGCGGGCGCAGCGATGGCCCGGCGCAGGTTTTTTATCATCCCGATTATGTTGGCGAGATTGGCCTGATTATGCCTTACGCCAAAGATTTCTGTGCCAGCTGCAACCGTCTGCGCGTGTCGGCGCAGGGAAATCTGCACCTGTGCCTGTTTGGCGACGGCGGCATACCCCTGCGCGACCTGCTGGCATCCGATGAGCAGCAGGCTGAACTGCAGGCGCGTATCGCCAGCAGCCTGGGGCAGAAGAAGCAGACGCACTTCCTGCATCAGGGCAACACCGGCATCACACAGAATCTCTCTTACATTGGCGGCTAATTTCAGGAGGAAGTATGGGTAAACCAGCCAGCGAATTTCAGGCCGTGCAGATTGCGGTGATGACGGTGTCAGATCGCCGCGATGCCAGCAACGATACCTCCGGCGACTATCTGCGTGAGGCGGCTGCGGAAGCGGGGCATGAAGTTGTCGATCACGCCATCGTGCCCGATAACCTTTATCGCATTCGCGCTACCGTGTCGCGCTGGATCGCCAGTGATGATGTACAGGTGGTGGTGATTAATGGCGGCACCGGCTTTAACCTGAAAAACAGTACGCCGGAAGCGCTGCTGCCGCTGTTCGACCGCGAAATTGAGGGGTTTGGCGAACTGTTCCGGATGATCTCTTATGAAGAGATTGACGGCTCGACGCTGCAGTCGCGCGCCATTGCCGGTCTGGCTAATGGGACGCTGATCCTGGCCGTACCGGGTTCCACCAGCGCCTGCCGCACCGCCTGGGAACGCATTATCGCTGACCAGCTTGATGCGCGTACTGCGCCCTGTAATTTTGTCTCACATCTCAAGAAACGGTAAGTATGTCTCAACTCACACACATTAACGCCGCGGGCGAAGCACACATGGTGGATGTTTCCGCCAAGGCTGAAACCGTGCGCGAAGCGCGGGCCGAAGTGCTGGTGCTGATGCAGCCGGAAACGCTGCAGATGATTATCGAGGGCAGCCACCACAAAGGGGATGTCTTTGCCACCGCACGCATCGCCGGTATTCAGGCAGCCAAACGCACCTGGGAGCTGATTCCGCTCTGTCATCCGCTGATGCTGAGCAAAGTCGAAGTAAATCTGGAAGCGGAACCGGCGCATAACCGGGTCCGCATCACCTCACTCTGCCGCCTGACCGGCAAAACCGGGGTCGAAATGGAAGCGCTGACGGCCGCCTCCGTTGCCGCGCTGACCATCTACGACATGTGCAAAGCGGTGCAGAAAGATATCGTCATCGATCAGCTGCGCCTGATCAGCAAGAGCGGTGGCAAAAGCGGCGATTTTCAGGCGGTTACGCATGATTAAGGTGCTGTTTTTCGCCCAGGTGCGGGAGCTGACCGGCACCGCATCTCTTGAGGTGAGTGCTGACTATCCGGATGTGGCCGCGCTGCGGTCTGCGCTGGCGGAACGTGACGATCGCTGGGCGCTGGCGCTGGAGCCGGGCAAACTGCTGGCGGCGGTCAATCAGACGCTGGTATCAATGGGGCATCCGCTGCGCGCCGGTGATGAAGTCGCCTTTTTCCCGCCCGTGACCGGAGGCTGAGATGGAAACGCAGATTCGCGTCGGCCCCGCGCCCTTTGACATGGCGGAAGCGTATCGCTGGCTGGCGGCCTGTGACGAAGATGGGGCGGTGGTGACCTTTACCGGTAAAGTCCGCAACCACAATCTGGGTGACAACGTGGCGGCGCTCACGCTGGAGCACTATCCCGGCATGACGGAGAAAGCGCTGCAGGAGATTGTTGATGCAGCGCGTGAACGCTGGCCGCTGCAGCGCGTCACGGTGATCCATCGCGTCGGCGAGCTGTTTCCCGGCGATGAGATTGTGCTGGTGGGCGTCACCAGCGCCCATCGCGGCAGCGCCTTTTCTGCCGCAGAGTTCATCATGGATTACCTGAAAACCCGCGCCCCCTTCTGGAAGCGTGAAGCAACAGAGCAGGGGAGTCGCTGGGTGGATGCCCGCGACAGCGACCACCAGGCCGCTCAGCGCTGGGATTAGGGCCGCAATGATGCAGCGGGCAGAGGTGTCTCTGCCCGCTGTGTTGCCGCTGCGCCACGCGCCCCCGCATCACACGACTCAACGCAACTTAGGGCTTCAGCTGCTCCGCCGGGCCAAAGCCGGTCTTGCCGTGGCGGTGTTCACCGCCGCCCTGGGTGCGCTTCAGCTGAATAACCTCGCCCTGCTGCCAAGCGTTCGCACCCGGTGCCGCCGGATGCGCCACAATGTCCGCACGCTGAGCGCGGATCTGTTTGCTGTCGACGTCAAAACGGCGATCGCGGTCTGCCAGCAGCCGTGAATCCATCTGACCATCCTGGGTAAAGCCCATCATCAGGGCCGGAATGCCAGTCGGCAGCGTTTTGTCGCGATCGGTATGCCAGGTGTGCCAGGTTTTCCCGTAGGTATTTACAATGCGCGTCATCAGCGCATGGTCGGCGACGGCCGGTAAGCCCGGCGCAATCAGCGTGCCGGACTTTACCTCATACTGATGACTGTGCCAGAGCGCCTTCTCTTCAGGTGGCAGGGTCTTAAACAGACGTTCGCTGATAATGTACTCCACGCCCATCAGCCGCGCGTCACGCGTGTTGCCGTCGTAAATCACGGCCTGCATCACATCGTCGTTCAGCACGGTGATATAGTGGTGCGCCTCCATCTGACCGTTTTTATCGCCGTTATAAAAATGGAAGCCGTCGAGATAGGTGTTGATGGCGTCGATAGGGGGACGTGACTGCATCACGCTGGCCCCCTTCTCCAGCACTTTCAGCGAGGAGGAGGCAGGTGCGCCCGGTGACTGCACCTGGGGGGGCGTATTATTGGCACCGCAGCCGGTTAATAACAGGCTGAATGCCGCAACAGGCCAGAGTTTAAACATCGTAAGGTCCTTTAACGTTAAAAAAGTAACCTTAGTTCAGTTCTCTCCTGCCTGTGAAACGCTGGCGATGATAGAGTAGGGCTTTGGTTCATTCTGAGGACAGGCATGTCATCCACCCCGATTCTGCAACGCCTGACACTGGTCGCCGCACTGGTGCTGGCAGGTTGTAGCAGCAAGAAAACGCCAGAGGCGCCCGTGCGGCAGCCTGAAGATGTCAAAGCACAAATCCAGCGGCTGCTGCCGTCGCACGTCAGCAACAAAGCGGCGTGGCGTGACGACATCTACACCACCTTCCGCACACAGCAGATCGATCCCAGCGCCAGCAACCTGTGCGCGGTGATCGCCGTGGCGGATCAGGAGAGCAACTTCAGCGCCGAGGCTGCCGTGCCGGGGCTGCCGAAAATCGCCTGGGGTGAGATCGATCGCCGGGCGGCAAAAGTGCACGTTCCGGCATTTCTGGTGCGCACCGCGCTGCTGATTAAATCGCCGACCGGGGAAAGCTATGCTGCCCGGCTGGATAGCGTGCGCAGTGAAAAAGATCTCAGCGCCATTTTTGACGATCTTATCGACATGGTGCCGATGGGCCAGACGCTGTTTGGCAATCTCAACCCGATCCACACCGGCGGGCCGATGCAGGTCAGCATTGCGTTTGCCGAAGCGCATGCCAAAGGTTATCCGTGGCCGGTTGATGGCACGATCCGGCGCGAAGTTTTCACCCGTCACGGCGGGATCTACTTCGGCACGATGCACCTGCTCGGTTATCCGGCGGACTACAGCCAGCCGCTCTACCGCTTTGCCGACTACAATGCAGGCTGGTACGCCAGCCGCAACGCGGCGTTCCAGGCGGCCGTGTCGCGTGCAACCGGCATGAAGCTGGCGCTGGATGGCGATCTGATCCTCTATGGCTCAGACGCGGCGGGTGGCACTGAACTGGCGGTGCGCACCCTGTCGAAGCAGATCGATATGAGCAACAGCGCCATCCGGCGCGATCTGGAGAAAGGGGAGAAAGCGTCGTTCAGCGACAGCGAACTCTGGAAGCAGGTCTTTACCCTGGCGGATAAAATGGCCGGTCGCAGGCTGCCGCGTGAAATGCTGCCGGGCATCAAGCTGGAAAGCCCGAAAATCACCCGCAATCTCACCACGGCGTGGTTTGCACAGCGTGTCGACAGTCGTTATCAGCAGTGTCTGTCGCGGCGTTAAGCGGCATGTTGTGGCACAGTTGAGCTGGGCTGTGCCACACTTAACATCTGACACAGGCTCCCTGTGGAGCGTCTCACCACTCATCCCTTAACAAGAGGTGCATCATGGATCGATATCCACGAAATGATTCCATCGTTCAACCCGCATCTCGCGGGCTACAAGCCTACATGGCACAGGTCTATGGCTGGATGACCTGCGGTCTGTTATTAACGGCGTTTGTCTCCTGGTTTGCGGCGCGCACGCCCGCAGTGATGGAGCTGGTGTTTGCTAACCGGATTACCTTCTTCGGACTGATTATCGCGCAGCTGGCGCTGGTGTTCTTCCTGTCAGGTATGGTGCATCGCCTGAGCGGAGCCGTGGCAACCGGGCTGTTTATGCTCTATTCAGCGCTGACCGGCCTGACTATGGCGAGCATCTTTCTGGTCTATACCTACTCCTCTATCGCCAGCACCTTCTTTGTTACGGCGGGCATGTTCGGTGCGATGAGCTTCTACGGCTACACCACCAAACGCGACCTGAGCCGGTTTGGCAGCCTGCTGTTTATGGCGCTGATTGGCATTGTGCTGGCGTCGCTGGTGAATTTCTGGCTGAAAAGCCCGGCGCTGATGTGGGCGATTACCTACATCGGGGTGGTGGTATTTGTGGGATTAACCGCCTATGACACGCAGAAACTGAAAAACATCGGTGAGCAGATTGACGCCCGCGACACGGAAAACCTGCGTCGCTATTCGATTATGGGCGCACTGACGCTCTATCTCGACTTCATCAACCTGTTCCTGATGCTGCTGCGGATTTTCGGCAACCGCCGTTAAATCAGTGGGGAATAGCGGGGGAGGCGCACTGTCTGCGCCTCCCCTTTTTTACGACTTCTGTAACTTCTGCTCGTTCTTCTGACGCAGATGCTTCGCCCGGCTTTCCAGCCCCAGATAGAGCACCAGCGCCAGCAGCAGCGGCAGGATGAAATAAAGCACGCGGTAGGCCAGCAGCGCCGCAATAATGGTGCCATGGGAAGCGTGCTGACCGCTGAGCAGCGCCAGGAAAACCGCTTCCAGTACGCCAATGCCCGCCGGGATATGAATGATGACTCCAGCAATACTGCTGATCAGCAGCACGCCCAGCACCATCGGATAGCCCACGTCGCGTCCCAGCAGCAGCCAGATAATCGCCCCCATCACCATCCAGTTGGCACAGGAAACCGCAAACTGCAGCAGCGCCATGCGCAGCGAGGGCAGCTGAAGCGTCTGGCCTTTTACCGTCCAGCGCCGCTGTTTTGAGAAGGCACAGGCCCAGAGGTAGATCGCCACCAGTACCAGCAGCACCACACCAATCAGTCGCAGGGTGGTTTCACCAATAAACCAGCCGCTGGGAATGGAAACCATGCCGGCACTGAATACCACGCCCGCCAGCAGAATATAGCCCAGCCAGTTGGTGGCGATGCTCAGAGAGAAGATGCGGGTGATGGTGGCGCTGTCCAGGCCGAGCCGTGAGTAGAGCCGGTAGCGCATGGCGACGCCGCCCACCCAGGTGCTCAGCGTCAGGTTAAAGGCGTAACAGATAAACGACACCAGCATCACCTGTCGCTTCGCCAGCTTATGGCCGCAGTAGGCGCGACCAATCAGGTCATAACAGCCGTAGACCAGGTAACTCAGCACCACCAGTCCGGCGGCGGTCAGTACCACAAAGCGGTTGTAGTTAACGATGACGTCATAAACATCTTCCCAGTTCACTTTGCGGGCATAAACCACCAGCAGCACCACTACCGCGATGAAAAACAGCACGGTGAGGATTTTTTTCGCCAGTTGCCAGCGTGGATGTTTTTTTGCCATCAGGATTTTGCTCCAGGGTTATCAGCTTCAACGCGATCCTGTGTCTCCATTTCAGGCTGCACCGGCGCACTGACCTGAGCCAGCTGCGGTGTGTGCGCCGGAAGCCAGCCCGCGATGGCCGGGAAGTGGCGCAGGAAGTGGAAGACCACCACGCTTTTACTCAGTTGCCACCAGTTGCGCGGCGGTAAGCGGTCCTCCTGTACGCGCTGGCAGTCATTGGCCAGCAGCGCTTCAAGGTTGTCACGCAGCGTCTGGTTAAACGGCCGGTCGTGGATAATCAGGTTAGCTTCCAGGTTCAGAGAGAGGCTCAGCGGGTCAAGGTTGCTGGAGCCGACGGTGGCCCAGTGATCGTCTTTTACAGCGATTTTGCCGTGCAGCGGACGGCGGATATATTCGTAGACCTCAACGCCACCCTCGACCAGATAGTTGTAGAGCAACTCTGCGCCCACTTTCACAATCGGCATATCCGGCTCACCCTGCACAATCAGTCGCACCCGGACGCCACGCTGGGCGGCATTGCGCATCTCGCGCAGCAGCCGGTAGCCGGGGAAGAAGTAGGCGTTGGCGATAATCACATCCCGCTTCGCCTCGCGCAGCATCTCCAGGTAATGCATTTCGATGTCATCGCGATGCTCGTCGTTATCACGGTAAACATAGAGCACCTGGGCATCGCCTGGCGTGGCGTTCACCGCCGGACGATGCGAGCGCGAGCCCCACCAGCGGCGGGTATGCTGCTCGCTGCCAATGGCCTGTTGCAGATAGCGGGCGATGTCAGCCACGACCGGGCCTTTGACCTGCACGGCGTAATCCTGCTTCGCTTCCGGACCGTAATCGGTGTTGTGCTCTGCCGAGAAGTTGATGCCGCCAACAAAGGCGACCACGTCATCCACTACCACGGTTTTGCGGTGCAGACGGCGGAACACGTTAGTGCGCATCCCCATGACCAGCGGACGCGGGTCGTAATAGATGAAACGCACGCCCGCGCTGGTCAGGCTGTTGACAAAGTGGTCAGAGAGCTCGGCGGAGCCGTACCCATCGACCATGATTTCGACCCGCACGCCGCGCTGGGCTGCCGTCAGCAGTTCACGATGCAGGGCGTTGCCCACCTCATCCTCAAACAGAATAAAGGTTTCGATTAAAACCGTGCGTTCTGCCCGCTGGATCGCGCCAAAGACGCGCGGGAAAAACGCCTCCCCGTTTTCCAGCAACAGCAGCCGGTTGCCTTCCTGCCAGCTAAAATTCATAGGTGAATCTCCACCGCCAGCGGCGCGTGATCGGAAAGATGGGACCAGGGCTTACGCGGCAGCGCCCAGGGATGACTGACGGTGGCGTTGCGGACATAGATGCGGTCAAGTCGCAATATCGGGAAGCGCGCCGGGAAGGTGCGCGCCGGGCGTCCGGTTTTCATGCTGAATACCTCTTTCAGGCCTGCGCCCTGTTTTAAAATGGCGTTAGCGCGTCGCTGCCAGTCGTTGAAATCACCCGCCACCACCACCGGTGCATCGGGCGGCAGCGAATTGACCATGTCACACATCTTCTTCATCTGCGCGTGACGATGCGCCTCTTTCAGACCCAGGTGAACACAGATGACATGCAGCGTGCCGTGTGGCGCGGGGAGGGCGATCTGGCAGTGCAGCATGCCGCGATTTTCACTGCCTGCTACCGAGATATCCCGATTCTCATAGTCGGTTATCGGGAAGCGCGACAGCACCGCATTGCCGTGATGGCCCTCGGGATAGACCGCATTACGTCCATAGGCAAAATCGTTCCACATCGTGTCAGCCAGAAACTCATAGTGCGGTGATTCGGGCCACTCCTCATGGTTAAGAGAATGGATGGCGTGCGTGCCCATCACCTCCTGTAAAAAGACCACATCCGCCGAGGTTGCGCGTACCGCGTCGCGCAATTCCGGCAGGATGAAGCGGCGATTAAACGGGGCGAAACCCTTGTGTGTATTGATCGTCAGGACTTTTATTGAAAATCCTTGCGTGTTTTGTGGCATACTCGCGACGCACTCCTTTTCATCATCAACAGAATCAAAGTGTAGTCTTTGTCACAAATGGGTGGTGAGAGAGCGCGATATTTAGGGCGTTATCCGAAAATTGTTTTACATTGAGGAAACCGTTTCCGGCTTGTGCCGGTAGCACTTGGGCGACCTGTTGGGTCTGCCAGGAGAATTGAATGAAATGGTCTAATCGTATTCAAATCATCACGGGTCAGACGTTGTTGCATATCGCTATGCATCTGCTGGTGATCGCTGCGCTGATCTGGGGCTGGAAACACAAAGCCCTGGTGGATGTCTGCAGCACACTGGTGGCGATGTACGCACTGGTTTTTGTCGCCATGCTGGCGACACAGCGCATTGCCCGTTTACGCACGCTCGGCGATTATCTTGAAGAAGCGACCACCACTTACTACTTTGGCGCTGCCATGATGACACTGTTCCTGGTGTCACGGATTTACCACAACACCCTGCTGCTGGCCTGTCTCGGCGTGGTGATGTTGCTGGGTCCGGCGCTGGTTTCACTGCTGGCGAAAGAGCCACCGCGGCGCATCGAAAATAAACGTAGTTAAGTTGAAGGCCACCGAAAGGTGGCCTTCCTGTTTCAGCACAGGTAAGTTGTGTCAGGAAATGTGAGCTATCTCGCACACTTCATTTAAAGCTGCTACACTCGCCCGCTTACGCATCGTAGTTTGTGCCCTTTTCACGCGTCAGCCCCAGCTGCCGTCACTATCCCTCTGAAAACTACACCGTGAATCACGGCCAGAGCGGACCGGAGTAAACCACGTAATGTCATTTGACTCTCTCGGCCTGAGTGCCGATATTTTGCGCGCGGTTGCCGAACAAGGCTACAGCGAACCTACACCTATCCAGCGCCAGGCGATTCCTGTGGTGCTGGCTGGCCGCGATCTGCTGGCGAGTGCCCAGACCGGCACCGGCAAAACGGCCGGTTTTACCTTACCGTTGTTACAGAAACTCTCTGCCACCGCTACGCCTGTGCGCGGTCGTCGCCCGGTGCGCGCCCTGATCCTGACGCCAACCCGTGAACTTGCGGCGCAGGTTGGCGAAAACGTCAGCGACTACAGCAAATACCTCTCGCTGCGTTCGATGGTGGTGTTCGGTGGCGTCAGCATCAACCCACAGATGGTGAAACTGCGTGGCGGCGTTGATGTGCTGGTGGCAACGCCAGGCCGCCTGCTGGATCTGGCGCAACAGAATGCCGTTGACCTGTCACAGGTTGAAATTCTGGTGCTGGATGAAGCAGACCGTATGCTGGATATGGGCTTTATCCACGACATCCGTCGCGTGCTGGCGCGTCTGCCAGCCAAACGTCAGAACCTGCTGTTCTCGGCCACCTTCTCAGATGAGATCAAAGGCCTGGCTGAAAAACTGCTGACCAACCCGGAAATGGTGGAAGTGGCTCGCCGCAACACAGCCTCTGAGCAAGTTGCGCAGCAGGTGCATTTTGTTGATAAGAAGCGCAAGCGGGAACTGCTGTCGCAGCTGATTGGCGAAGGCAACTGGCAGCAGGTGCTGGTCTTTACCCGTACCAAGCACGGCGCTAACCACCTGGCCGAGCAGCTGGGCAAAGATGGCATCACTGCTGCTGCGATCCACGGCAACAAGAGCCAGGGTGCGCGTACCCGTGCGCTGGCCGACTTTAAGTCAGGCGGCATTCGCGTGCTGGTTGCGACCGATATCGCGGCCCGTGGCCTGGATATTGAAGAGCTGCCACACGTTGTGAACTACGAGCTGCCTAACGTCGCTGAAGATTACGTTCACCGTATTGGCCGTACCGGCCGTGCGGCGGCGACCGGTGCTGCACTGTCGCTGGTTTGCGTAGATGAACACAAACTGCTGCGTGACATTGAACGTCTGCTGAAGCGTGAAATCCCGCGTCTGGCGATTGCCGGTTATGAGCCCGATCCGAGCATTAAAGCGGAGCCGATCATTAACGGTCGTCAGCAGCAGTCGCGTGGCGGTGCCGGTGGCGGCGGTCGTGGTCGTGGTCAGGGCGGACAGGGTGCAGGCGCACCACGTTCATCCGGTGACAAACGTCCTCAGGCGCGTCGTCAGGGACAGGCTGCGCCTCAGGGCGATAAGCCTGCTGCCCGTCCGCGTCGTCCCGCGCCGAAGCGTACCGGAAACGTCTGAGTAATGCGGGTTTTACTGGCTCCGATGGAGGGCGTGCTGGATTCACTGGTGCGCCAGCTGTTATCAGAAGTGAACGACTACGATCTCTGCATCACTGAGTTTTTGCGCGTGGTCGATCAACTGCTGCCGGTAAAATCTTTCTACCGCCTCTGCCCCGAACTGCATCATGCCAGCCGTACGCCTTCCGGCACGCGGGTGCGCATGCAGCTGCTGGGGCAGCATCCCGAATGGTTAGCTGAGAATGCCGCACGTGCGGTGGAACTGGGCTCCTGGGGTGTTGACCTCAACTGTGGCTGTCCCTCTAAACTGGTCAACGGCAGCGGAGGCGGCGCAACCCTTCTTAAAGATCCCGATCTGATCTATCGCGGCGCGAAAGCGATGCGTGAAGCGGTGCCTGCCGATTTGCCGGTGACGGTAAAAGTGCGGCTCGGCTGGGACTCCAGCGCCCGCAGTCTGGAAATTGCCGATGCGGTTCAGCAGGCGGGTGCCAGCGAGCTGACGGTACACGGGCGAACCAAGGAAGAGGGCTACCGTGCAGAGGCGATCAACTGGCAGGCGATTGGCGAAATCCGTCAGCGGCTGCGCATTCCGGTGATTGCCAACGGCGAGATATGGGACTGGCAAAGCGCACAAAACTGTCTGGCGGTCACCGGCTGCGATGCGGTGATGATTGGCCGCGGTGCTCTGAACGTCCCCAACCTGAGCCGGGTTGTAAAATATAACGAGCCGCCGATGGCCTGGCCTGATGTGGTGCGGTTATTGCAGAAATACAGTCGGCTGGAGAAGCAGGGCGACACCGGCCTTTATCACGTAGCGCGTATCAAGCAGTGGTTAGGTTATTTACGAAAAGAATATGATGAGGCATCAGAACTATTCTCTCGAGTTAGGGCGTTAAAAACGTCAAAAGAAATAGCTTTAGCTATTGAGCAAGCTTGATTTAACTTTATATATAAAGTATAAAATAGTACAGGGTGTTATTGAATGTTACTTAGTTTTCTACTTAAAAAATTAATAAAAATACAATGAAGTGGATACTAAAAAATACTATTTTTAAATTGTAATGAATTTAATGAATAAAAGCATAAGTCAAAAGTATTGTACTTTAACTCATGCTTCAGTTTTCACATTCCAGCATGTTCACTAAATGTCTTCTGACTCGCTTTTAATTATACCTAAAAAATCAAGTTCGTCTTTATAAGGCATAATTTGCTCGTAAATTTTGTGGTAGGCTCTTCCAATAGCGCCTCTGAATTGTATTAGGTTAGGTCTTGATTCTCCAATACTTAGTATATGACTTATAGCTATGCCGGGATAAGGATCTATAAAGACAATATCTTTGATTCCAAGTTGATATGCCTTTTTCGCACACAATTCGCAAGGGCTAGCAGTAGTGTATAACTTTCCCCCTTCAATACCCATCCCACCATATTTAGATATTTGTAAAAAAGCGTTTTCCTCCGCGTGCAAAGCCCTGGTATGTACTTGGTTTTTATCCAGGTCAACGCTGTTTTTTAAACTCTTAAAGCAATAGCTGAGGTTGTATCCTGAGGTTTTTTCTCCCTTACTTTTAAATATCATTAGCTTTTGATAAGCTTTTTCTCTAAATTTTTTATCATTTCTTTCAAAATCACTATAAATAATAGGATCAAAGTCCTTCAAAACACCATCTAGCGAGCGGAGTGAGCAGGGTACTTGCCCTTTGGCAACATCGTTCCATCCAATTGCCTTAACAGAATTATTTTGATCTGTTAATACAGCACCAACTTGGCGTGATAAACATCCAGAGTTTAATTTTGCCGTAAAAGCAATTTGCATAACCCTCTCCATAGCTGTGGGTGTTATTAAACCTGGGTGCAGCATTAATGCAATATACCAATATAATTGTGCTTTGAGTATATTGTTGTTTTCTAATTCATTTCTTGGATTGAATAAATGGATGTCTGATATTTCTATGCATCTCTTAACATTCTGTGAAATGAATTCAAAATAATAATCTGTAGGTTTTTTTATGTCTGATTCTTTTCCATCTAACCGGTTTTCTTCAGATGTATCTTTTTTTAACTTATCTCCAGATTCACGAGTATCTAAATCAGCAAGCTGATCTGTAGTGAATTTATGAACATTCTGCAAATATCTCTTTCTATCTTTGTCAGGTGCATTTATTGAAATTAGGTGGAATGCTGAATATCTATCCCGAAAAAATTTAACCTCGTATGGGTTTCTTATTGCATCTATAACAATAAAAGTTTTATCTTGATTTTTTCTTAAAAGCTTTATTATTCTATTCATTGTTTCAGGAAGATGAAAAACGTGTTTTGGCGAAAAATTATCATTTTTATACGTGCTTTTAATGTTTGCTATTTTTCTGATTGAGTTTCCTGCATCTTGATATACTGAAATATACAGGCCTTGTGATATTTCATTTAGACCTTTTTTGAAACTTGCTGTGAATCTTCTTATGACTTCTAAAAATTTGATAAATTCTGCATTGTTTACTCTTATGTCATTAATGTCATTTTTGTGGTTGAGTAGTTTCTCTAGCATTTCTCGATATGTAATTGGAACAGACATTGCACTGGAATTATTTGTTATCGGTTTATTAGATTTTGCTAAAGATTTTTCAAATGCAGATTTACTTAAGAATTCCTTGAGGTGATCTTCATTTACTGATTTTTTGGAGTCAGTTGCTGAGGTTAAAATAAATTTTTGAACTTCCTCAGTTTCTTGAAGTAGTATGTAAGCTGAAATGAGATCACTAACCTTAATTGAAAAAAATTTATTCCAATGTTGGGATATGTACTTTTTTACAATTAAGTATCTTTTGATATCCAGTCCACTATAAAAGTTATTGATTTGATGCTCATCAGGTATGTCCACTTTATCGCATTCTAAAATTTTTGCCGCTGTTGTACATCCAGATCCTGTTCTGCCAGTTAAGCCAATAAGAACAAATTTTTTATTCTCCATGAATAGTTCACTAATCATTTTTTCCATTACATTACCCTTTATTTTTTTTGGTATGGAGAAAATACAATAGGATTAACCCTAATTCAGTGATGAGCGCCACTAAACATCAATAATTTTTATCATTTTTTAACCATTTTAGCTCTAGGGTCGGCCAGTATTGCTTTGGTTCAAACAAGAATTTATACCCTAATTAATGACTGCAGGTAGGATCAAGGCTGTGAGGTAAGTAACGGCCTATTTAATCGAGCTTGCTCACATTCGCTTTGCGAAGCCGATGGCTTATTCAGTGAAATCCGTGCGTTGAAAAATTCGGGCGACATCGCACAGGCGATTGATCGTCACGCGATTGTTCATGGTTTGTGATAAAAAACCAGGCGACCCCTTAGCGGCCTGACGGTATAGTGGGCAAAATTTCCCACACCACAAGCCTGCTATGTCTGACACCGCTGTGTTGAGCAACAGTCAGCTCAACAAACGAATCCTCTCTGTTATCATCTTCACTTTCTTCTGCTATCTCTCCGTCGGACTGCCACTGGCCGTGCTGCCGGGCTTCGTCAAAAATCATCTGGGCTTCAGCTCGTTTATTGCCGGACTGATTATCAGCATTCAATATTTCGCGACGCTGCTCAGCCGCCCGCAGTCGGGCCGTCTTGCCGATCGCCTGGGGCCAAAACGGGTGGTGATGCTGGGACTGCTCTGCTGCGGTATGAGCGGGGTGCTGACTATTGTCGCTGCACTGCTGAGCCACTGGCCCTGGCTGAGTCTGGCGCTGCTGGCTATCGGGCGGCTGTTTCTTGGGGTAGGGGAAAGCTTCAGCAGCACAGGCTCCACGCTCTGGGGCATGAACATCGTCGGACCGCTGCAGACCGCGCGTGTGATCTCCTGGAACGGTGTCGCCACTTATCTGGCGATGGCTGTCGGTGCGCCGCTGGGCGTGCTGCTGAACGGTGAGTTTGGGATGAGTGGATTTGCCGGACTGATTGCGCTGATGGGGGGCGTCGGTTATCTGATGGCCAGCCGCAAACCTGCCGTAACGGTCAGCATGGGCGAGCGCATTCCGTTTCATCGGGTCTTCTCCCGCGTCTGGCTTTATGGTCTGGCGCTGGGCTTTGGCACCATCGGCTTTGGCGTCATCGCCACCTTTATCACTCTCTATTTTGCCAGCCGTGACTGGCAGGGCGCGGCTTATGCGCTGACGCTGTTCAGCCTGGGGTTCGTGCTGGTGCGGTTGGGCTTCGGTCGCTTTATTACCCGTTTTGGCGGGCTGCGCGTGTCGCTTTTCTCTTTCCTGCTGGAGTGTCTGGGACTGCTGATTATCTGGCAGGCGGACAGCGCCTGGCTGGTGGGTGCAGGCGCGTTCCTCACCGGCAGCGGCTTTTCGCTGGTCTTTCCGGCGCTGGGCGTTGAGGCGGTAAAAAGGGTTGAGCGTCAGGATCAGGGCTCGGCGCTGGGCACCTATTCCGCGTTCCTCGATCTGGGACTGGGCTTAACCGGCCCGGTGGCGGGACTGTTTATCGGACACTGGGGGATGCAGTCGGTCTATCTGGCTGCCGCCCTGATGGTGCTGGGCGCGCTGCTGATTACGCTGCGGCTTTATGCGCAACAGCGCCTCACCACCTGACCGGGGTCAGTAACGGCTCACTGCCTGACCCGCAGTGAGCCAGCGTGCCCTCAGAAATGTGTGAAGAGCCAGTAAAGCAGGGCTGACAGCAGAATGGAGACCGGCAGCGTTAATACCCAGGCGACAGCCAGATTACGCAGGGTCGAAAATTGCAGGCCAGAGCGGTTGGCCGCCATAGTGCCCGCCACGCCGGACGACAGCACATGGGTGGTCGACACCGGCAGACCAAAGCCATCGGCTGCCCCAATGGTGGCCATCGCCACCAGCTCGGCGCTGGCTCCCTGAGCATAACTCAGATGGGTTTTCCCGATCCGTTCTCCCACCGTTACCACAATCCGACGCCAGCCCACCATGGTGCCGAGCCCCAGCGCAATCGCCACCACCACTTTCACCCACATCGGAATAAAGCGCGTTGCACCGTCGAGTTCGGTTTTCACCGCTTTCAGATTGCGTTCGGTCTCCTGCGGCAGTGTGACTTTGGCGGTCTGCAGATGCCTGATTGATTCCGAGGCCAGATACATCTGGTTGCGGGTGTTGGTCACCGCCTGGGCAGGAATGTTATCCATCGAGCCGTAACGGCGAATCTGATCCCCCACCTCGTTAAGCGTCATCGCCAGCGCCGGTAAAACGCCGGCATTCATCTGGTTGCTGCCGATAAAGGCGGTCAGCACGTCGCGTGCCGCCGGGGGCTGTGCCGCCGCCGGTTGCAGTTGCCGTAGCTGATGCGCGGTGACTTCGGTCAGCGCAGCCACGCGTGGGATCTGATCGGCGGGCAGCGATCGGTTCAGCGCGTAGGCGATCGGCATGGTGCCCACCAGGATCAGCATAATCAGCCCCATCCCTTTCTGCCCATCGTTGGAGCCGTGCGCAAAAGAGACGCCGGTACAGGTCAGGATCAGCAGGCCACGGATCCACACCGGTGGCGGCTGGTCACTTTTCGGGGCCTGATAAAGCTGGCGATTGCGGATAAATATCTTCATCACCCACAGCAGCAGCCCGGCACAGACAAAACCGACCACCGGTGACAGCAGCAGGGCATAACCGACCTTCAGCGCCTGATCCCAGTCCACGCCGCTGAGTCCGCTGCGACCGTGCAGCATGGCGTTAGCCACCCCGACGCCGATAATCGAGCCAATCAGCGTATGCGACGATGACGAAGGAAGGCCGAAATACCAGGTGCCGAGATTCCAGATAATGGCGGAAAAGAGCAGCGCATAGACCATAGCAAAGCCGTTGCCGCTGCTGGCCTGCAGGATCAGCTCGACCGGCAACAGCGAGATAATGCCAAAGGCCACTACGCCGCTGGAGAGCAGCACGCCCATAAAGTTACAGAAACCGGACCAGACCACCGCCACGCCGGGCGTCAGCGAATGGGTGTAAATCACCGTGGCGACCGCATTGGCGGTGTCGTGAAAGCCATTGACGAACTCAAAGCCAAGTGCAATCAGCAGCGCCAGTCCCAGCAGAAAGAAGGGCAGATAGCTGGTGACCGGCATATTGGTCTCTTCAACATCATTGACCAGGTTGAGCCCGGCGAACGCCAGTCCGGCAACCAGCAGAATGAAAAACAGCGGTTTGCTGAAGCGACTGCCTTTGCTGTTGAAATCGGGACGTCCCTGGGCTGATGAGGAGGAGAGACTGTTTTCGCTCATGATGTACCTCATGTGGCTGATGCCGGATGCTGATTTGCAGCGGGTTAACGGAGTGTGATACGCGCTTTATATGACAGAAAAATGATGGCCGGGCGGGGAACAGCGCGGAGGATGGGAGTTAAAACGCCTGACGCAGGCAATAAAAAAGCCAGCGACAGGCGCTGGCTTCTTAAAGCAGGGCGGCGATTACGACTGGGTCGTGGCCGCTGCTGCTGGTGCTGCTGGTGTGACCGGTGCAGCGGGCTCAGTCGCGGGCTGCTGTGGCTGCGCGGCACCGTTTGCACCCTGTGGGGTTACCGGCGTCATAGGCTGTTCCTGTGGCGCAGCCTGCGGGTTTTCCGGCATCGGAACCGGTGCGGTCTGGATATTATTCTCCACACCGTTCACTTTTACCGGCATACCGGTACGGCCCTGAATCGCGCCGTTAACCTGATCCTGGTTGACGCTGGCATCAACCAGCACTTTGCTCACCGCCTGAGTCAGCGTAATCGGCACCAGCTCACGTGAGTTGAACTGCTCTTCGGTAGTCGACAGCGGGTTATGAACTTCAACATAACGTGAACCGTCTGGCTCTACGGTCGCTTTTACCGGCTGATCAACGAACTGGACACGCGTGCCGACCGGCACGTTCTGATACAGCCATTTGATATCGTCAGCGCGCAGACGGACACAGCCGTGGCTTACGCGCAGGCCAATACCGAAGTTAGCGTTGGTGCCGTGAATCGCATAGAGGCGACCGATGTAGAGCGCGTAAAGGCCCATCGGGTTGTCCGGGCCTGCCGGGAACACGGCTGGCAGCGTTTCACCGCGTGCCGCGTAATCCGCATGCATACCTTTGGTTGGCGTCCAGGTCGGGCCATCTTTCTTACGTTCTACCGCCGTGGTCCAGTTGATCGGGGTATCTTTACCCAGTTCACCGATACCAATTGGCAGCACCACCACGGTTTTGCTGCCTTTCGGGTAGTAGTAAAGACGCATCTCTGCGCTGTTAATCACAATGCCTTCACGCGGTGCGTCAGGCAGGATCAGCTGCTGTGGGATAATCATTTTGCTGCCAGCTTTAGGCAGATAAACGTCAACACCCGGATTGGCTTCCAGCATATTGCTGAGGCCCATCTGGTACTGCGCCGCAAAAGCTTCCAGCGGCAACTTGCTGTCTTCAGGAACAGTAATTTCAATATTTTCCCCGATCAGACGGCTGTTGGCCGGCGGTAACGGGTAAACCACAGCGAAGGCTGACTGACTGAACGCCGCCAGGGTCAGAGCGATTGAAGCGAAAGCGCGAATAATTTTCATATTTTACAAGTCTTTATCGCCATATTTCAGGCTGGTCTATGTGTCGAATTCATGCTGGCCAATGTGACCTGCTGCGCATTATATGTTCATTAATCTTACGTTGTGAATCGGGAATTTAACCTGCCTGTAATACTTTACGTAAATTCACGACGGATGTTAGCGCATTTCAGGAAAGCAGGGCGTTTAAAATAGGGCTTTCCGGGGCGCGTCCTGATTAAGGTTGCCACTGCGTCTGTTCGCCGCTGAGTTTGCGGTTCAGGAAAAAAGCGGCACTGATTAAGGCCAGATGCGTCAGCGCCTGCGGGGTGTTGCCCAGCGCGTGACCGTGGCTGTCAAACTCCTCGGCGTAGAGGCCCAGCGGATTGGCATAGCTCAGCAGTTTCTCGAATTCAAAATGCGCTTCCTGAATCCGGCCTGCGCGCGCCAGACACTCGACATACCAGAATGAGCAGGCACCAAAAGAGCCTTCCGATCCCTTCAGGCCATCGGCGGGCGTCTCATGCGTATTGTAACGTCGCACCATACCGTCGCTGACCAGATTGGCTTTGATCGCATCCAGCGTGGCAATCCAGTCCGGGTCGGTGGCACCCACGAAGCGCACCAGCGGCATCAGCAGCATTGAGGCGTCCAGATAGTCGCCGTGGCGGGTCGAGGAGAAATGGCCGCGCTCCTTATTCCAGAAGTTGGCCCAGATATCTTCGCGGATCTTACGCCGCGCCTCATCCCAGCGCTGATAGGGCATCGGCAGCGATCGTTTCATGCCGAGACGCAGCGCACGATCCATCGCCACCCAGCACATCAGGCGTGAGTGCAGAAAATGTTCCGGTTCGCCGCGCATCTCCCAGATCCCGGCATCGGGCTGGTCCCAGTTGTCGCACAGCCAGTCGATCATCTTCACCACGTGCTCCCAGCCGCGCTGGGAGATCGCCTCACCATACTTATTGGCCAGATAGACCGCATCCATCAGCTCGCCATAAATATCGAGTTGGGTCTGCTGCCAGGCGTCATTGCCGATGCGCACCGGACGGGAGTCGGCGTAGCCGGAGAGATTGAGCAACTCCATCTCATGCAGCTCGGTGCCGCTGTCCAGCCGGTACATCACCTGCAGCCGCATCTCATCGTGATGGCTGTTTTCAACACAGCGGCCAACCCAGTGAGTAAAATGTTTGGCTTCTTCGGTATAGCCCAGGCGCATCAATGCATACATGCTGAACGAGGCGTCGCGGATCCAGGAGGCGCGATAGTCCCAGTTGCGTTCGCCGCCCGGCTCTTCAGGCAGGCCAAAGGTTGCCGCCGCCGCAATCGAGCCGTGCTGATGGGAAGTCAGCAGCTTCAGGACCAGCGCTGAACGCTGCACCATCTCGCGCCAGCGCCCCTGATAGGTGCTGTGGGCGCTCCAGCGTCGCCAGTAGTTCAGCGTCTCTTCAAAGCAGTGTTCGGTCGCCAGCGCTTCGATGTGTGCATCATCCACGCTGCCAAATTCAAACTGCGCATGCTCGCCGGGCTGTAACGTAAAGAGGGCGGTGGCACTCTCATCTTCCAGCGTCATGACCACGGAGGCGGCAAGGCGCAGCGACGGCTGACCCTCAGCATGAAAGTCGATGCAGCCGTTGTGCGCTTCGGCGCGGGTCTGCGCCCGGGCGTAGTCGTGGCGCGGTGAACAGCGCAGGGCAAAGGTCGCGCTGCCGCGAACCATTTTAACCCGGCGGATCAGGCGCGGCAGCTTGCGCTTGTCATCACAAATCGGCATGTAGTCGGTGATTTCTGCCACGCCTTCATCATCCAGCCAGCGGGTCTGCAGAATGTTGGTATCGGGCAGGTAGAGTTGCTGACGCCGGGCATTGGGCCAGTCCGGGGCGAGGGAGAAAAGGCCGGCATCATCGCTGTCGAGCAGGGCGGCAAAGACCGACGGGCTGTCGAGTTCAGGCCAGCAGAGATAATCAATGGTGCCGTCATTCGCAACCAGCGCGCAGGTCCGCAAATCGCCGATAACGCCGTGGTCTTCAATCTTACGTTTTACCTTACTCATTCTTCTCTCCCTGTCAGTGTCCATCCTAACTATAGCTGAGCCATCCGATGCGGCTTCGTTTGGGCACAGATGGTTAACGCGCGGTTGAATAAGGGAAGAGAAGCAGGCGGGGCGGGTAAGTCTCACGCCCTTGCCAGCAGGGTCATCTGAAGCAGGTGACCAGAACCGCCGGGCTATGATCAATTCCTGGCGGCGGCCTCTGCTGGCGACGCTGCTGTTCAGCCGTTACTGATCCGCCCGGCGGTTGTGCCAGCGGCGGATCACCCAGCGCAGCACAAAGGCAAAGACTACCGCGCCGACCAGCCAGAGCAGGTGCTTCAGGTGCTGGTCGAGTTTATGCAGCCACGGCGCGATAATACCACCCGCGAAATAGCCGAGCGTCACAAAGATCAGTGACCAGATGGCTGCCCCGATAACGTTAAGAATAAAAAACTTCATCGGGTTGAGGCGGCTGGCACCGATGATGATCGGACCAATCAGCCGGAAGCCATACATAAAGCGCACGCCAATCACGAACAGGCTGGGGCGACGTTTAATCAGCCGGTTTGCCTTCACCAACTTGTCCTGATGCTTCCTGAAGCGGCGCAGGATGCGCGTGCCCCAGCGGCGTCCGACCCAGTAGAGCAGCTGATCGCCGACAATGCCGCCCCCCATTGCCGCCAGCACGACGCCCGCGTAATGCAGCAGCCCCTCATGCGCGGCGACGCCGCCCAGCAATGTGAACGTTTCCCCCTCGGCAATACAGCCAATAAACAGTGCCAGATAACCGTACTGCGTAATTAATGCGTTGATATCCAGATGCAAAATGACTCTCCCTGTTCGGTAGTGGTTTCTTTCAGTCTATACGCGATTTGGCTTCGCTTCTGCCCGGCTACCACGGGCTCGTTTATTTATGCTGTTTTTTTGTCCGGCCACCACGAAAGTTTTACTGCCGTTTATACTTGATATGACGCTGCCCTGAAGACGCATGCATCACCGGGCGGCCCATCGCATCAGAGGAGTGATTGTATGAACCATGTCTGGGGACTTCTGGCGCATCCGAACCAGGAAATGCGTCATATCAAGCAAGAGAATGAGAGCGTATCGCACCATTACACCCACCATGTTCTGCTGATGGCGGCGATCCCGGTGATCTGCGCTTTTATCGGTACAACGCAGCTGGGCTGGAATCTGGGCGAGGGGCAATATGTGCAACTTAACCTGGCGACCGGCATCGGGCTGGGCATCCTGTTCTACCTGATTATTTTAGGCGGCGTTGCGGTCATGGGACGCGTGATTCACTGGATGGCGCGTGATTATCCGCAGCGTCCCGGCGTTCAGCGCTGTACGGTGTTTGCCGGTTATGTCGCCACGCCGCTGTTTCTCAGCGGGCTGGTGGCACTCTATCCGCTGGTCTGGCTCTGCGTACTGGCAGGCGCGCTGGCGCTGCTTTATACCGGCTATCTGCTCTATATTGGCATTCCTTTATTTCTGAATATCGATCGTGAAGAGAGCCTGCGGTTTTCCGGCTCAACGCTGGCCATTGGCGTGCTGGTATTTGAAGTGTTACTGGCACTGACGGTGGTGCTGTGGGGATATGGACCGCATCTGTTCTGACGGACCGCTGCCGCCGCGCTGGCGGCAGTTCTCTTTTTACGCCCGGAAACAATCTCGCCAGGAAATTTCTTAGCCTTAAGAGTATGATGCTGCTGCCAGCCCGCGCACCGACGTGACTGAGGCGGGCGGCCTGTGTCGGTCTGACACAGTACACAATCATAACCGGGTTTTTTTCTACGATGCCTGCAAAAATTCGCTCCACCCTGCTTTCGCTGGCGCTGCTCGTTTCCGGGCAGATTGTTTCACTTCCGGCGCAGGCGACGACGTCGCTGTCGCAACTTGCGCCAATTGCCCAGCCGCAGATCGCTTCTGGCAGTGCGATGATTGTCGACCTCACCACCAATAAAGTGCTCTTTTCCAGCCACCCGGATCGGGTCAGGCCTATTGCGTCCATCACCAAGCTGATGACCGCCATGGTCGTACTGGATGCGCATCTGCCCATGAACGAGATGCTGACGGTTGATGTCAGCCAGACGCCGGAAATGCGGGGCGTCTTCTCACGCGTTAAGCTCAACAGCCAGATCAGTCGCCGTAATATGCTGCTGCTGGCGCTGATGTCCTCGGAAAACCGCGCTGCTGCCAGCCTGGCTCACGCCTATCCGGGCGGTTACCACGCCTTTATCCAGGCGATGAACGCCAAAGCGCGGTCACTCGGCATGAAGCAGACCCGCTATGTGGAGCCAACCGGCCTTTCGACGCAAAACGTCTCCAGCGCGCAGGACCTGGTGAAGTTACTGAAAGCGACGCGGGAATATCCGCTGCTTGGCGCGCTCAGCACAACCAAAGAGGAGACGGCGGTGTTTGCCCATCCGAGCTATGCGCTGCCGTTCCGCAACACCAACCATCTGGTCTATAAAAATGACTGGCACATTCAGCTGACCAAAACCGGTTACACCGACGAGGCGGGCCACTGCCTGGTCATGCGTACCATGATTAACAATCGTCCGGTGGCGCTGGTGGTGCTGGATGCCTTTGGCAAATATACCCACTTCGCGGACGCTAACCGACTGCGCAGCTGGATTGAAACCGGCAAAGCTGCCCCGGTGCCCGCTGCCGCCCTGGCGTATAAAAAACAGAAGTCGGGTCAGGTTGCCAGCAATGGTGCCAGCAGTGCCGAGGTTGAGTAGAACATAGCGGGTGTCGCGCGTTGCGCGCACTGGCGTGGCCTGCAGGCTGAGCAGGCATCCGGGAACAAACAGGCAGCGGCGTACAGCGATTTTCACGCCGCAGCCTGTCCCGAATCAGCCCGAAAAATGCCCGTTATTCCTATATTGCCATCCCTTGTAAAGCCCTAAACTTACGCGCGACTGGCGAGGGACGATCGCCTGATTTATGCTGCCGGAATCTTACTCATATGTTTAAGCTACGATCCTTTTTTGCATTGTTAATGCTGGCGCTGGTGGCGTTTGCCCCGGCGCTGACGCTGGCCGCGGATGATACGGCCAGTGCTGCTCAGGAACAGGATGCTCCGCCGAAGCTGAATGCCGCGGTTGAACTGCCGAAAATGCAGAAGATCCTCGACAAAATCAAAAGCCAGGTTTCCGTTGATGCTGGCGAAAACAAGCTGACGCAGCTGAATGAAATGGCGCTGGAGTTATCGGGCAATGCCGACACGCTGGGTCAGGCGCTGGTTCCCGATCGCCAGCAGCTGGAGGCCCAGCTGCAGGTGCTGGGGCCCGCTCCGAAAGCCGACAGCGGCGTTAAAGAGACGCCGGAAGTGACGCGCAAGCGTAACACGCTGGAGAGCCAGAAAAGCAAACTCGACGACCAGATTAAACAGGCCGAAGGCATCAAAAATGGCGCGCTGATGCTCTCCTCGCAGATTGTTAACCTGCGTCGCGATCAGCTGAAAAGCCAGCTGGCGCTCAACTCCGGCAGTATTCTTGGGGCGCGCTTCTGGTCACCGTTGCTGAGTACGCAGGATCTGGACGGCGAGAAAATTGGTGAATTCCTGCAGGAGCTGCAGGATACCGCTGCGCTTTCATGGGAACCGGGCTGGCGCATGGGCAGCGTCTTCTGGCTGCTGGCTGCGCTGCTGGTGATGACGGTGGGCCGTCGTTACAGCGAAGAGTTTCTGGCCTGGGTCAGCATTAATAAACTGCCGGAAGGGAAGCTGCGTCGCAGTTTCCTGGCGGCAGCGATAGCCCTCACCACGCTGGTGGCGGTTGTCCTCACCTTTAACTTTATCGCCCTGGCGTTTACCCGCCGTGATGAGGTTTCTGAAAACGTTCAGGACTTTGTTGATCGGCTGGTGCAACTCAGCGTCTTTTGTGGCCTGATTGCCGGACTGGGACGCGCGTTCCTTTCTACCCGTCGGCCCAGCTGGCGCTTACCGACCATCTCCAATGAAGTGGCGATGGCGTTAAAACCGTTTCCACCGATTACCGCGGTGCTGGTCTTTATTTTCCAGACGGTTGAAGCGTTCAACTACAGCGTCGGCACCAGCCTGAACACCACCATTTTTGCCAACGGCCTGACCGCACTGCTGATTGGCACCACCGCGCTGGCGATCAGCATGCGCACTAACCGGGTGCGTCGTCGTATGACGCTGGCGGGCACCCCGCCGGAAGCACGCTCAACGCTGGTCGGGCTAATCCAGATGGGTCTGACGCTGACCGCGATTGCGATCCTGGTATCGCTGCTGATCGGTTACGTCACCCTGGCACGCTTCCTGAGTTATGAGGTGATCTGGTGCGGCCTGCTGTTTGGCTCATTCTACTTCCTGAGTCACCTGCTGAATGATGGCTGTGAGAGCCTGTTTTCCACCAGTAATGCCACCGGCCGCCGCATTCAGAGTTCGCTCAATATCAATGAGCGTCACCTGCAGCAGACGGCCACGCTGCTGACGGCCATCGGTAAAACGTTCCTGGTGCTGGTTGTGGCGCTGGCGCTGGTCAACGGCACGTTTGCCTCCTCAACGCCGATTGAGCTGCTGCAAAAAGTGATTGAGTTCTGGGGCGGTAAGGGACTCGAATCCCTGAACATCGTGCCCGCGCACATGGTGAATGCGATAATCTGCCTGATTGTCGGTATTTATGTGCTGCGATCGGTGCGCCGCTGGCTCGACACCGATTTCCTGCCAAAAACCACCATGGATGTGGGGATGCGGGTGTCGCTGGTGACGCTATTCAGCAACATCGGTTATGTGCTGATTATCCTGCTGACTCTGTCCATCATGGGGCTGCAGTGGAACAAGCTGGCGTGGATCGTCAGTGCGTTGTCGGTAGGTATCGGTTTTGGCTTACAGGAGATTGTGAAGAACTTTATCTCGGGGCTGATTCTGTTAACCGAGCGGCCAGTCAAGGTTGGCGATCTGGTGAGCATCAGCGGCATTGAAGGGGATATTCGCCGGATTAACGTGCGCGCCACCGAGATCCAGCTGGGCGACAAGTCCACCGTGATAGTGCCTAACTCGCAATTTATCTCGCAGAACGTGCGAAATGCCACAATGGGCAATGCGCAGGGTGTGGTCACGATTACGCTGACCTTCCCGCTGGATATCGACCCGGTGAAGGTGCGCGATATTCTGCTGGAGGTTTACAACGAGAATGAACGCATTCTGGAGACGCCGGAGCCGTCTGTTTCGTTTAAAGATCTGACCCAGCAGGGGATTGTGCTGAGCGTCACCGGTAACGTGGCGGGTCAGCGTCAGATCTCAGGTGCCAAGAGCGACCTGCTGTTCGATATTCTGACGCGGCTGCGTAAAGAGGGCATTCTGCTCTCCACACCGCAAACCATGATCATTGAGCGCCGTCAGATGCCGGGTGTGGAGTCGCCGGTACCCGAAGAGAAGCTGGTTTAGGTGTGAAAGGGGCTGGAGTGTGTGGGCTTTGAAGGTAATAAAGTCTGGCCTGTTTAGCTGCGTGATCGAGCTGGCACAGGGAACACGGTCAGATCGGAAAGACGCAAAAGCTGTCATCCATGACATGCCCGGCCCACGTGATACGCACCTCATCCCTGAGGTGCGCCCGTTACCGGGCCAACGCGTTGCGTTGTTCAAAAACGCTCCCGGCGTTTTTGTCCCAGGGCGTGGGACGCTTTCCTCTTCTGACCGTGTTCCCAGCGCATTACGTTTCTTCATTGCTGCCAGATTTCCCATGCTTCAGCGTTGGCAGCAATCAAAAGGCCGACTTATGTCGGCCTTTTTTACTTTTAACGCGCTGGTTTCTTAGCCCAGTGCCACTCCCGCTTTCTACAGCGTCTCAACGCGGCTGGTGCGCTGCCCGTCACTGCTCACCGAGCGGATAGAGACGGCACCGCTGACGTGCGGCGGTCTGTTAGCATCGTAACGCTGCCAGTAAGTGCCGTTATCCAGGCTGTATTCCAGCGTAATGCCAGGCAGGGCCACATTCATCGACAGAATGCCGTCAACAATTCTGGCGCCCGGCACCGGCAGACGATAATCGATACCCGCCTTATCCAGTTTCGCCAGTTCCCGCTGGCCCAGCAGGTTGGCAAACCGCTGCCAGTCATGCAGACGTGCGTGCTGATCGACATGATGCGTTTTCCCGCCGGTGTACTCCTGTCCAGGCTGGTAATCCCGCTCCCAGCTGGCGCGGTGCCAGCTTCGTTCCGCGACCGCAAACAGACGCGGATAAATCATGTACTCCATCTGGTCGTCAGTACGCACAGTTTCGCTCCACAGCTGGGCCGAAATACCATACGCACCGCGCCACGGTTTCTCTGATTTAGCGCTGAAGACGTTGCCGTCGCGATCTCGCGAGGTCTCCGCATTCTGCGGCAGATTGTCCGGTGCGAAGCCAAAAATTTTACGCTCGTCGTTGAAGCGCGTGCCCCAGTAATAGCCCCGCTCCAGCGGGTTCACTTCATACGGGAAGTCCAGATAGAGGTAGTCAGGACTGGAAATCACAACGTCGTAACCTTTCTGAGACCAGTCCATGGCGCTGTCAAAACCGCCCCAGTAGAGGGTATCCCAGAAGTTGACCGCCACGTGTGGGGTCGCGAAAGCGGCGGCATTGGTCACTTCTTTTAAACCATCCTGCCAGGCCTGCATTTTGCCAATGCCGTGCCGGTTAACAATTTCACTGACGGTCAGAGCAAAATAGCCCGGCAGGTGCGCCAGATCTTCCACTTTGCCGCTCTTCACCAGCGCCTGGCACGCCTGTGATTTCGCCCACGGCAGATCTTCTTTACGCCAGTCGAGCAGACCGGTGCCTGGTTTAGGATTATTTTTGTCAGAATAGCCTGCGCCCAGCCGGATATTCTTCGCTTCATCGCCGCCAAAATGCCAGATATCGAGGGGCTGTCCCGCTTCCTGATGCATCGCCTGAATCTCTCCAATCACTTTGTCGGCAAAGCGTTGCGAGGTGTCAATGCAGGGATTGAGATAGCTGGTGCGGTCGTAGAACTGCACCGACGTGGTATTGGAGTCATCGGTGGGATCGATCAGGCGATAAGCGCTGGCCTGTTCCGGTTCTCCCTCTTTCATCAGCCGCTGGTAGCGTGCTTCCATGGCGATGACTGCCGCACGGGCATGGGCAGGCATATCAATTTCCGGGATCACCTGAATGTGGCGCGCCTGCGCATATTTCACAATGTCGATGTAGTCGGCACGACTGAAAAAGCCGCTGCCGTTGTTGTCGCTGAACGGACCGGAGCCAAGTTGCGGCAGCAGACAGCGCTGTTCGGTCAGGTCATGACAGCGTTTAGCTCCCACGTCCGTCAGTTCCGGCAGGCCGGGAATTTCAATGCGCCAGCCCTCATCATCACTGAGGTGAAAGTGGAAGCGGTTCATCTTCCAGGCCGCCATCTGATCGAGCAGTCGCATCACCGCCTGTTTGCTGTGAAAATTGCGGGCAACGTCCAGAAACGCGCCGCGGTAGGAATAGCGGGGCGCATCATGGGCTTCCAGCGAGGCAATGCGCGGCGTGCCCTCTGTGGGGACGAGCGAGAGGATCGACATCAGACCGTAGAAAACACCGGCCGCATCGTAGCCTGCCACGGTGGCGTGACGGGGAGTGATATCAAGAACGTATGCGCCCGATTTAGCCTGGTCGCCGCTGAACTGGCCCGGTTTGATCGCCGTCGTGATAGCGAACCCATCAGACGCTTCTTTCAGACCGAGCAGGGCCAGGTGCTGTTTCACTGCCTCAGCGGTTTCATTGCTAAGCCCGGTCAGCGTCAGACTGACGCCACGGCTGAGATCGGCGTCCTGTGGACGGAGTTTCACCTCAAGCGGCGTGGGTGTGATCTGGCCCCGCAGCGCAGAGGCGGGCAGGGTGGCAACATCATTGTTTTTCTCAAATCGGCTGGCGGGCTGCATCAGGACGTTGTTGTCATCGGCACTGCGTCGCCAGTGATCACCCAGCGGTAACACAAAATGGCTGGAATCTTCAAAGTCGGTGCTGGCAATAATTTTGGGGGTTGCCTGCCCTGACGTGACATACCAGCGCGGCATAACATCGCTGACAAACAGCTGCCAGTATTCGTTTACGATAGGAATCTCCACCGATTCGCCTGCGCCAATGCCGGTGAACTTCTCTGTGGGTTCAAGCCGGGTTAAGTCGCCAACCAAATGCGTCATCTTAAACTGATCGTTATCGACCCGCAGCGTCTGGTGGACGTTGCTCATATAAATAGCCCAGTGTCTGTCCGTCAGTGCCGGGCCATTGTTGGTGAGGGTAATGGTGGCGCGATTACAGGCGGCATAGTCGGCACCCAGCGCGGCGCAGTCGGTGCCATTCAGGGCAGCCTGATTGTCGTTCACCGCATAGGTGACGCCAAACTGGCTGATTTGATTCACGACCTGCTGCTCTGAGGGGCTGGCGTGTGCTGTCGCTGCAACGCCCAGCAGAGTGAGCGCGATAAGGCTTAGCTTAAACATAGTGATTCATCCTTGCTGATGAAGAAATATCCGGGAGTCCGCAGGGCGTCAGAACAGCGTAAACGGTACGATAACCATAAATTTGATGTCCTTTTCGTCCTGGAAGATGTTGCCGTAACCGCCGCTGTAGCTGGGCAGATCGCTGTGATTGTCGTAGCGGGTGTAGTGCAGTTTGAACTGGGTGTCTTTGGCCCGGCCCTGCTGGACCTGATAGATGAGATCCAGGTTCCAGGCAGACTCTTTCAGCCGCTGGCTCTGATCAACGGTGGGCAGCGAAGCGGGTCTGGCATCCCAGCCCCAGACGTAGGATGCGCCCACTTTCCATCCCGCCAGCTGCCACGGCGTTAAGTCGAGCATCGCACCCGCAAAGATCGCTTTCTCGCCGTTGGCGTTCCAGTCGGAACGGGCATCCCACCAGATATCCAGTCGCCCATTAGAGCTGGCGTACCCCGGCGTCATGCGTTGCAGAAAGAAACCCTGATTCCCCTCTGCTTTAACCCAGCTGCCTTCGAGCCGCAGATCGACCGGGCCGACGTTGTAGCCGACGGTGATTGCCTGTAACCACGCCAGGCCGTCATAGACATCACGGGAATTAGCGGCACCGCCTGAAACCTTGTCGTGTGCGCCGTAAAACTGATAGCTGGTGTAGAGTGCATTGCCGTAAGGGGTGGCCGACCAGGAGGCTTTGGCAAAATATTGATCCATATAATCCGCTGCCTGACCAAACGCGCCTTCCAGCACCAGATTATTTTTGAAGTCATATTTCATGCCGAACGAATGCAGATAACGGATATGCGTTTTGCCGTCTGCCTGCCGGAAATCATATAAGTCACGATACCAGGGGGCTTTATATTTATCGCTCCACATCCAGGAAAGCGATAATTCCCCCGCCTGCTGGAAGTCATACAGCGCGCCTGCTTCAACGCCGCGATAGGTGCCGGGTAAGAAACTCCAGTGCGGTGCCATGAGTGTCTGACCGACTGGCTGAATATAACCGGCACGTAACCAGTAATCGTTATATTTAAACTTCATCGCGGCTTTATAAACAGAGGCACCGCCGCTGTCGCCATTCCACTTTTCATCCCAGCGGGTACGCGCCTTACTGAAGCCAATTTCATTAGGCGCAGCGGGGCCGCTGCTGGAGAGCTCAGCCGCGCCGAAAACGGCGAGATCAAGACCAATCCACTCTCCGGCATAGCCAGACTGGAAGTCGAGATTACTGTTGAGCGAGGTGTGATGTAAATTAGCCCGATACTGGCCCTGATATTCACTTGATGGGTCGGTGTCTCTGCGGTCCCGCTGACGCTGCCAGTAAAAAACATTTCCCTTAAGCGAGGCGTCGTCTATAAATCCAGTGGCATAAACCGGTGCTGAACTTATTGCTGTTAATGCTAATGTTGCGGCAGTTATTTCAATTAACGCTAACGCGTAATTACGTTTTTGCATCTCTATTCCTCCCTGAATGAAATAAAGGTGTGTTTTAAGATCGTTATTTTTGTGGCGACAATCTATTTTTCGCGACGCGAATTATCAATTACTGTCAGGGGGTTTTGTGAGGTGAGACTCAAAAAGACACAAACGGGAAAAAATACGTTAAAACCTGTCGGTATAAGTGATTTTTGATGCAGAGGTTAATGAGGAACAGAGGCGTCACGACGGGAAAGGAAGGAAAGGCATCGCTCATTTCAGCGCGGTGAAAATCAGCCTGCTCATGCCAGCAGGCTGATCGATACGGGAATTACACCTGCTTCACAGCCCAGCCCTTTTGCTTACTGGTTTTGCCAATGCCGGGGTTAAAGCTGTTAGTCGGATCGAGCTGGCGATAGAACGCGGCCAGCTGCGGTTTGGCCTGATAAAGATGGCCGACATTGTGTTCAGCAGGGTATTCTGCGCCGCGCGCCTGAAGGATCTCCAGCATCTGCGCTTTCAGCGCATGCACATCGACGCCTTTTCTGACGATGTAATCCTGATGGAAAACATGACAGAAGAAGTGACCATAGTAGAGGCGATGGCTCAGTGAGGCGCTAATCTCAGCGGGGAGGGTTTCGAACCAGTCCGTATCATTGCGACGCAGGGCGATATCCAGCGCCAGAATATCCTCGACCTCATCGGCGTGTACAGCATGGTAGCGCACGGCCGCACCCGCCGCCGCGAAGCGATGCAGAAAGGCGTGCGCACCTTCTTTTCCTTCACACTCAAAGAACTCACCACCCCCTTCACGGAAATAGTCGCGCAAATAATTACGCGCTTCCGCCACGCCATCGCCAGACATCTTCAGCATCAGATGATGTTCATATTTGTCACGGTACTGTTTCATGCGTTCAGGCAGATGCGCCGGGAACAGTTTACTCAGCCGCTGCAACAGGCGATCGCTGAAGTGCGGTTTGACGAACGAGAGTTTATTCAGCCAGGCATCAACCCGCCCCTTCAGTGTGAAAAACAGCGGCATCTTGTCGGTGCCCAGCTTGTCGATCATCAGAAAGGTATCTTTGCCGTAGACTTCCGCAATGTCATAGATGTCGCGGTGCATATATTCGCCCGCCACCGGCAGATGGGTGAAACGGGCCAGTATGTGACGGCGGATATCACTGAGAACGCCGGGTTCGTTAGTGCCGATGTAAAACACCTGCTGCTGCGGTTCGCTGGCGAAGGTATCGAGTCGTACCGCGAAGACCGCCAGTTTACCGGCGCAACCGGACGCTTCGAACAGGCGACGCGCATCGGCATTGTAACGGGCGGGCGTGTCGGCATCGACTTCACGCACCCGGTCGGCATAGTCATGATCGGAGGCGTGACGGCCATCGTGCTGCACATCTTTGGGCTGCCAGCGATCGTCATCCAGCCGCCCCAGAATCTCTTCCGGCGAGGTGCCCAAATCGATACCCAGATGGTTCACCAGCTTCAGTTTTCCCTGCGCATCAATCTGAGCGAACAGGGCCATCTCACTGTAAGCCGGACCGCGTTTAATCAGCGAACCGCCGGAGTTATTGCAGATGCCACCCAGCACCGAGGCCCCGATACAGGAGGAGCCAATGACCGAGTGAGGCTCCCGTCCCAGCGGCTTCAGCGCTTTTTCCAGCTGATAAAGCGTGCTGCCAGGGAACGCCAGCACCTGCTGGCCTTCGTCGATGAGCTGAAGCTTATCCAGTCGCAGGGTACTGATAATTACCAGCGGACGATCGTAATCACTGGCGGGTGTTGAACCTTCGGTCAGGCCGGTATTTGCCGCCTGCATCAGGATGATGACATCGGCACTCACCAGCGTTTGCAGTACCCGCCAGAGCTCCAGCAGCGTACCGGGAAATACCACCGCCAGCGCATCACCCTCGCCGGAGCGAAAGCCTTTGCGATAGCGGGCGGTCTGTTCAGGTTCTGTCAGCAGATGTGAGGGGCCGACCAGGCGGCGAAGATCAGAAAGCAGGGCAGAGGTTTGTATCATGAGCAATTCCCTTGTCTTATCAGTGCGTCCTAACTGTAGCACGTCCGCAGACCTCAACGCAGTGTGAGCCTGACCGCTACCTGCTATTCTCATCTTGTGGCACACTGCCGCCTGTTTATTCGATATTGCGCAGTTACTTAAGAGAACCCAACCTGATGAAATGGATTTACTCTGTTAGTCTCGCTGTCTCCCTCGCGATGCAACCCGCACTGGCTGAGACCGTGCCCGGTCACCACCCGATGACCGAACAGGCGCGGGATGCCTTCGTTAACCAGCTGCTTAAAAAAATGACGCTGGACGAAAAAATCGGCCAGCTGCGTTTAATCAGCGTCGGCCCTGATAATCCGAAAGAAGCGATTCGCGACATGATTCAGAAGAGTCAGGTTGGCGCGATCTTTAATACCGTGACCCGTCAGGATATCCGCGCAATGCAGGATCAGGCGATGCAGCTCAGCCGCCTGAAGATCCCGCTGTTTTTTGCCTATGACGTGATTCATGGTCAGCGCACCATTTTCCCGATTCCGCTGGCGCTGGCGTCGAGCTGGGATCTGGATGCGGTAAAAGAGGTGGGGCGCGTCTCCGCCTATGAAGCGGCTGATGATGGCCTGAACATGACCTGGGCACCGATGGTGGATGTCAGCCGTGAACCGCGCTGGGGCCGTGGCTCTGAAGGTTTTGGTGAAGATACTTATCTCACCAGCGAAATGGGCCGCAGCATGGTGCAGTCGATGCAGGGTAAAAGCGCGGCCGACCGCTACAGCGTGATGACCAGCGTTAAGCACTTCGCACTCTACGGCGCAGTTGAAGGTGGACGCGATTACAACACCGTGGACATGAGTCCGCAGCGCATGTTCCAGGACTATCTGCCGCCTTATAAAGCCTCTCTGGATGCGGGCAGCGGCGGTGTGATGGTGGCACTGAACTCCATCAATGGCGTGCCCGCCACGGCAGACAGCTGGCTGCTGAAAGATCTGCTGCGCGATAAGTGGAAATTCAAAGGCATCACCATCAGCGATCACGGTGCCATCAAAGAGCTGATTAAGCATGGCGTCGCCAGCGATCCGCAGGACGCGGTGCGCATCGCCCTGAAGTCGGGCGTTGATATGAGCATGAGCGACGAATATTACAGCAAATATCTGCCAGCGCTGGTGAAGAGCGGCGAGGTCACCCAGGCTGAAATTGATGATGCGGCGCGCCACGTGCTCAACGTTAAATATGACATGGGCCTGTTTAATGATCCTTACAGCCATTTAGGCCCGAAAGAGAGCGACCCGCAGGACACCAATGCGGAAAGCCGTCTGCACCGGGCGGAAGCGCGCGACGTTGCACGTAAAAGCATCGTGCTGCTGAAAAACCGGCTGGAGACGCTGCCGCTGAAAAAATCAGGCACCATTGCCCTGATTGGTCCGCTGGCAGACAGTCAGCGCGACATTATGGGCAGCTGGTCCGCAGCGGGCGTGGCGAAGCAATCCGTTTCGCTGCTGCAGGGCATGCGCAACGCCACCGAAGGCAAGGCGACGCTGCTCTATGAGAAGGGGGCCAACGTCACCGACAACAAAGGGATTCAGGACTTCCTGAACCTCTATGAGCAGGCGGTTTCAGTGGATACGCGCTCAGCAGAACAGATGATTGATGACGCGGTCGCGAAAGCGAAGCAGGCTGATGTGGTGGTTGCCGCCGTGGGCGAAGCGCAGGGTATGGCGCACGAAGCCTCCAGCCGCAGCGACCTGGTGATCCCGCCGAGCCAGCAGAAGCTGTTAGCGGCACTGAAAGCCACCGGTAAGCCGCTGGTGATTGTGCTGATGAACGGACGCCCGCTGTCGATCGTGAATGAAGATCGCATGGCAGATGCCGTGCTGGAGACCTGGTTCAGCGGCACTGAAGGCGGCAACGCCATCGCCGATGTGCTGTTCGGCGACTACAACCCGTCGGGCAAACTGCCGGTCTCCTTCCCGCGTTCAGTGGGTCAGATTCCTGTCTATTACAACCATCTGCCAACCGGCCGCCCTTACAATTTTGCGAAGCCGAACAAGTACACGTCGCATTACTACGATGCGGTTAACGGCCCGCTCTATCCGTTTGGTTACGGCCTGAGCTACACCCGTTTCACCGTGTCGCCGGTAAAAATGTCGTCGCCGACCATGCCGCGTAACGGCAGCGTCGAAGCCAGTGTGACGGTAACCAACAGCGGTAAACGCGACGGCGCGACGGTGGTGCAGATGTACCTCAACGATCCGGTCGCGTCCATCAGCCGTCCGGTGCAGGAGCTGCGCGGCTTTAAGCGCATCATGCTGAAAGCGGGCGAGTCGCAAACCGTGACCTTTAAAATCGACGTGGATGCCCTGAAGTTCTGGAACCAGCAGATGCAGCACGTTGCAGAGCCCAGCAAATTCAACGTGATGATTGGGCTCGATTCCGTTCGTACGGAGAATGCGCAGTTTAACTATCAATAACCGTCAGCCTTTCCCCTGATTTCAGGGGAAGGTGATGCGGCGCGCCGTGAGCGTCCTGCTACCGCGCGTCGCATCATATCCACTATCAGAGCCGCCATGATTAATCTGCGTGACCGCATTCAGCAGCAGGTCTTCCGTCTTAATGGCCTGTCGATGAATGAATTTGACCTCTCTCAACCGCCTGGCGATCCCGGCCTGTTTGGCCCGGATAGCGTCATCTGGCGCGTCCACAGTGACTTCACCTCCATGATGTGCGGCGGGATCAGCGCGCTGCTGTTGCAGATGCTGCATCCGGCGGCACTGGCGGGCGTGTGGGATCACTCTAATTTCCGTGACGATATGATGGGCCGCCTGCGGCGCACCAGTCAGTTTATTGCGGTAACCACCTACGGTAATTCGCAGGATGCACAGACGCTAATCGACCGGGTGAAACGCATTCACCTGAAAGTCAGCGGCGTTGACAGCGCAGGTAAGCCTTATGCCGCCAGCGATCCGCATCTGCTGACCTGGGTGCATGTGGCAGAGACCAGCCGTTTTCTGGCGGCTCATCTGCGCTATAAAAACCCGCATCTCTCCCGCGCCGGACAGGATCGCTACTATGAGGAAGCGGCGCAGATTGCTGAAGCGCTGGGCGCGGCGGGCGTGCCGAAAAGCGTTGTCGATGTGGCAGATTACCTGCAACAGATGCGCCCAGAGCTGCGTTTTGACGAGCGTACGGCGGAAGTCACACGATTGCTGATGAATGCCCCTGCGCCGAGCTGGCAGGCGAAACCGGTAATGAAGGTGATGCTGAATTCAGGATTCGGGCTGATGCCCGCGTGGGCGCAGGCGATGTCTGGCAGGGAAATCGGCCGCTTTCAGCAGGCGATCATCGACCAGAAGATTAATGCGATTGCGGTGGGGCTGAGATGGTCGATTCAGCGCGGGGCGTGGTATCGGGCGATGGTCAGGATGGGGAGGGATGTGAGGTAAGGGGGCTCGGATAAAAAAGAGGGCGGTGTAGCTTACTCAGCGATGACGAAACGACAGCATTGACAGGGATCCATCAGCAACCGGCTATAGCGCTTTATCACCGATGCGGTTATGAGATATGCGCTGCATTTTCCCCTTATGCAGCAGATCCGTTGAGCGTTTTTATGTGCAAACAACTTCCTTAACGTCATGTTTCAGCGGGGCTAACGGGGGCAGATGCTGAGTTAGCATGCCCCCTGCGAACAGGTTATCTGGTTTTATCGGAGAGGCTTTTTCATTGAAGGTGATGTGTGAGGCACAAAACCATTCCGTTCATAAAAGGGGATCGCCTGCTGTCGGGCGTCAAGAAAAACAAAGTTCATATCCCTGCTTTCTGATTCAGCGGTGGCAAAATCCAGCAGTTTTTTCCCTATTCCCGTGCTTCTCAATGACTCATCGACGACCAAATCATCAACATGGAGATGTGATCCTCTGGCCAGAGTATGAACAGGACGGAAGCCCATCAGGCCGAGCATTTTCTCATCGCCAAATGCGCCAACAAGCTCATAACCGTTCATGGTCTGAATTCTGACGCTTTCGATAAATTTCTCTTCAGAGATATTTCGTAGCTGTGAAATCAGACCGTAAGCATTTTCCCACTCAAACGGCAATAATTTCCTGACTAAGATGTTCATCGTGCCCTCATTTCCATACAGGTTTCTGAATTTATATGCCCACAGGCCAGGATTCGCAACAGGGATTCACGTACTGGAAAAACGGAGCTGCCCTGCGTGAAATTCTGCTTTTCGTTTAGAGCGTAATAAAGAGTGACGAACCGTCAGCGCACTGGCAGTCGCAGACGCTACTCCTGGTTAAAAGACGCTTTTCAGGTTTGTGCCAGGAGCAAAGTTTCTCTGATGGTTCGGTCCGGCATGGGCGGTTAAGCTGTGTCCGGTTTTGCCAGAAGCTGACATCGGGGAAAACCTTTAATTACTGAAAAATGGTATATTTTCCGCTGCTCACACTTAGGGGATTTTAATGGATATGAGAGTCAATCAAGAAACATTAGAGCTTGAGATTGCGGAAAAAAATTTTGATGTGACCTTATTTCAGGTTAGTGATGCTACAGATTGTATTCTTTTTGCGCCAGGACTCGGTGGTAGCCCGCTACGTCACATGGGACTTATCCAGACATTTGCTCATCACGGAATATCGGTTGTGGCGCCACATTTCGAATTATTGACCTCGCCCTTTCCCACTAAAGCTGAATTGATAGAACGCGTTCAGCGGCTTGACCTGGCGGCTGAAAAATTCTGCTCACATTATGTTTCTGTTTCAGGCGTCGGTCATTCACTTGGGGCAGCAGTTTCACTTATCTATGCTGGAGCTACAGCATGGAGCAGTGCCAGAGAAGCCGTTTCGTTTAACGGCCACATTATCCTGAATCGACTTGTTCTTCTGGCACCACCTGCTGATTTTTTTCCAGCACCTCTGTCATTAGCCTCTATAAATGTTCCACTTCAGATTTGGGCGGGCGAAAAGGACGTAATTACTCCACCGTTACAGGCAACATTTCTTCATCAGTCATTAAATGCCCAAACATACTCTGAACTGCATATTGCTGAAAACGCTGGCCATTTTACCTTCATCAACGCGCTCCCTCCACGAGTAACAGACCCTCATCCATCGCGAAACGAATTTCTTATGAGCCTGGGAGAAAAAATATCTCAGTTCATAACATCGCCCATGATTAGATGATGTGCAATTCTCGCATTAATGTGTGTCTGCTCAGTGCCAGAAGCAGACGTTAATAACATCACTGTGTTTTGAATAACGAGGAATGATTAGAGAGAATTCACCTTCATACTGAGAAGAATGTCTAAAACTCGCTATACATGCTCTTTTAAAGAATTTGGTTATAGTTTACTTTAAAGCAGGCGTTTATTAGATATGAAATTCACCGACCTTAAAATTCATAAAAATGGAGTGAAAGAGAATGCCTGTTCATAAAATATCTGGAGTGTTTTTCGACGATCTGCAGGTGGAGTGGCCCTGTCCGGCATGTGGACAGAAAACTTTACTGATTCTTAAAGAGAGTTTTACTTTAAACGACTCGCTGGATACTAGCAGAAATTCCAGTGAAACCTGGTTTGAACCAGAGATGCATTCATCAGTTTTCAGTTGTATGGCCCGCTGCTCAAGGAGCCAGTGTGGGGAAGTTGTGGGCTGTATAGGTAACAGTGGCTATGAACAGCAAGGCTGGGATGAAGAATCGCCCTATGAATACTATCGGTGGCACCAGCCTTTCAGCTTTGTTCCGTCTTTACATCCTTTTGGACTCCCAGAGCAATGCCCTGAAGAAATTGCCAAACCTGTCGAAGCTTCGTTTTCCATTTTTCTAATGCAGCCCGGTGCGGCAGCAAACTTGATCAGGATATCGGTTGAAAGGATGCTGACAGCTATGGGGGTAGCAGAACGAACTGATAAGGATAGGCGCATCCCATTACATAGCCGTTTGGAAATACTTCCAGAATTGTATGCATCATTTTCTAAGCCCCTTATGGCCATCAAATTTTTAGGTAATGCAGGAAGTCATACCTACGATGGAGTTAAAACAAGGGACATCGAAGATGCGTTCGAGATTATGGAGTATGTCGTCAATGATTTGTTCTCTGGCCGAAAAGAATCTATCGGTGTACTGACTAAGCGGTTAAGCGATAAATTCAAAGAAGCCTGACGGAGGCGGCGGTTGTTCACTGGCGCATTAATATTAAGTCTGTTTTGTGCTGTAAGTGCAACGGGGCGATGCAACGCTACCGGTTCATGCGGTGATGGCAAAATACATCATTTAGGATGTTCTTTAACTCCACGCCCCCGCATATTGATCGAAGATTGCCCGGAAAGGATCGGTTTCGTACTTAAAATTTCCCTCTAAGTATAAGGTAATAAGCGTAAAAAAATTACACAATACAGGTAAAGCAATTACCTCTTAAATCTGCAAAGGAGAGCGAGCATGAGTCTCAAGCCCAGCCCGAAACGAATTGCCGAATCAACAGGAGAACCTGATAAACGCCAGAGCGACAATAAAAAACGACGGGAAATACTAAATAACTAAAACCCAGTAACAGCCCAAAAAAATAAATCAGTGAATCAATGACCTACGGAGATTCTTCTTTTCTATGACTCAGGGCTAAAGAATTGCCGTGCCGACCGCTGTGAAGGGGCTGAAACTCTTTTTAAATAAATCCTATAAGTGGGGTCCTGCTGATGTAAGGACTTTGTAAAAAAATCACTATGAACAAACTATGTGCATCTAAACTATTGCTACAAAAGCTTTGCTCTGGTTTAATTTCCGCTCCTCGCTCTTATCTGACAATGTTCTTTGGAAGATCTGATGACAGAAGCGGACTTGATGAAAAAACACAATCAGAGTATCTCTTTTCTTGTTGTTAAATATAATGTGTGCTAGGTGATTAGTTAATCTGCTTTTAATTTCCCGGCTTTTACGAATATTTCACAGAGTTTAGTTGGAAGTATTGCACCACCATCAAATCCTCCATTATTTTTTCCAAGTCCCGCATTAACAAATGCAAGCAGAAGAGATTGTTCCATTCTCACGGATTCAGCAATATCACACATTGAAAATGCAGCCAATGTAGGAATATCAAACGCAGGAATACGTTCTAAAGCAACTAGCACACGACGAAATTCAGTAAAATTAATCTCTTTACTGGCAAATGCCTTAAAAAACTTTGCTGCCAGTTCTGGCTTATCTTCACTCTCCATTCGGTCTATTATTTCGATTATTCTTGCGCCAGCCTTCCCGCTAAATTTATCATCCTCATTCAACTTATCGACCATAGCTACTCGCTCGGAATTTGAAAGATCAGAAAATTGAGTTAAGAAGCGAATAAGTTTTTCGGTGAACATATAGTCCCTTGCAGAACCTACAGCACTAAATATCCCAACGGCAGTATTTACAAAAGGAATATCTTTCAGAATATCTGAGTCAATCAGCATATCCAGTCCGCACTCAGCGTACTCTTTGCTGAGATCGACGACTGATTCTGATTTGATAGCACTTATCAATGCGGAACCGCGTTTGGAGTCTTTTTCCATGTCTCCTCCGATGAGAATCTAGGCTGTCATTTTTAAAATCTAACGTGGCACGTTTAGGCGTCGATCAATTATCAAGAATGCGATAGATTCTATTTTACCTTATTAAGCATTCACTTTAAATCAACTGGGGGCCAGATCAAGTACCATCCAAATGAACGCGACACGCGACCACGTTTTGAGCCGTTCTGATCCCTGTTGATACATGTACTGCGACACCAACTTAGGAGAATGTGTCCGCACTTCACTCAAAGCGCGCCCTCTGCGCAGTACTTTCATCTGCGTCATCCCATAAGCATCAGCCATAGCTATTTATTATCTGGCCCTGGTCAGGATTGCTCTGAACAATTCAATGGTCTTCCAGATGTCATCCTGCGTATTGCCATCCCAGTCACGGACTTCGACCAACTCAGATTTGAGCTTTTTTATGAGGATATGTGCATCTGAAATTTCATCTTTTCGACATTTTGATGTAATACGAGTTATCGCGGTTGTGGGGAAACTGGATTGAGGTGGAAGATGGGTATATTCGGCTGCAATGAGTTTCTGTAATTTACGCGATCAACACATTTGCAGGCGAGGTTAGGATGAAAGACGTTATGTTGCCTGATAACTCTTTCAAAAGGAGCCGTGAAAATAGTGGAATCCTTGATTTCCGCTCCTCGCTCATAGCAGCCTTTGAACCAACAACAGCCGCACGATAAAAAGCCCCGTCTCATTACAGACCCTCACCAACACCCCAGCGCCCACACTTTGAGATTATTACCCTTGTCTCAGGTAGCGGCAGTCAGGATCCTGCTCTATTCTCGGGGAAAATGGATTCCTCCAGGCTTTGTCGAGGCACTATGACGTACAAATCCCTGATTGCTGAAGTCCACAATCAGCAGCGCACACTGACCGCCATTGTCGAACAGGATGAGCGCACCGCTTATTTTTACATCTGGCCCACCGACCTGTTCCGCAGTCAGTATGCGGTGCGCGGCTGCTGGCTACGAAACCTGCTGCCTGCACCGGCGCAGGAAGATCGTGCGGCGATGGAGCAGGGCATTGCGCCGCTGCTCAGCGCCGAATATTGCCGTAATCTGGAAGCCGAGCCCGCGCTGGATCCGGCCGGTCTTCAGGTCCTGTGGGAGCCTTCTGATGATGGCGCGGCGCTATGGTATTACGGCCAGCTGCTGGCGGTGATCCCTGGCTGGAGCCTCTATCAGGAGAAGCAGGTGAGCTTCTCTGCGGGCTGCATCAAAAAGAACCGGCTCACGGCCCCGCTGGGTTCCGCATCAACCAATGACTACTACGCCCGGGCGGAGCATCAGCGTCAGTTCTGGCGTGAATGGCACGACGGCAGCGAGTGGGACAAGGTGCAGCAGGATCTCATGGCCTGCTATCAGGCACGCTTTGGCGAGTCGGTAAAATATTACGCAATCGATCAGGGCAGCTGGCCGCCGATGGCGATCTCCCAGCACTGGCATCAGGGTGTCTGGTACTTCCTGACGATCGGCATGAGCATCCGGCCCATGCCACAAGTCGATTATCTGTTTGATGAGCTGGCACCGCAGTATCGCCGTGTGGAACTGGGTATGGCCGTTGACGGTGAAATCATGACCGAAGGCAACGCGGTGCAGATGGCGAGCGCGCTGGCGGAGTTTGTGCATCTGCCGTGGGCGCGGCTCACCTGGCTGGGGGAAGGGCATACGCTGGCATCGGAAGTGGCACCGGTCGGCTTCGAAAGCTTCCTGCTGGCGAATGAACTGGCAACCGAACAGGCGCAGTTTACGCTGCCCAAGCGTGATGGCGATCGACCCACCTTACTCTGGACCACACCCATCACCGAAGCGGAGCGGCAGTTTGCACAGGCCGATGAACATGGCGGTCAGAAGTTACGGGAATTGTTAACAGCGGAGGGCAGCGATCACGTTTTCCGTCCGCGCCAGCAGGTAGTCGATTCAGAGGAGTAGGCCAGAAACAGCGCGCCTTCAGACGCATTCCCCGGCATCTGTCGGGGGTGTGATAATTGCTCGGTGAAATTATAATTTCACAAAAATCAAACATTTTTCAAATATGTGATCCTGCTCATCTCAAGTTCCTGCTAAGCGAGCCGTTAACCCGGATCAGGCAATCGCGCCGCACCAGGTTCAGGGGCACAAAGATGTTTAAAACAACACAATCCCGCTTTACCGCAACAATGATCGCATTCTTTGTTGCGCTTTTACTCGTTACAGTCTGGGTTATCAATCAGTTCGTCGCGCCACAGCTTGTCGACAGCGAAAGCCGTCTCGTTCGCTATCAGGTTGATTCCCTTGCCTCCGGCATCGTCGAACAGATGAACCGTGTGCAGGCCCAGCAGCGTGCCATTACCGAAGCCGCCTCCGTCATGGACAGCGCCACCATCGACACCCTGTTACCGACGCTGGTAAACCAGTATCAGGACAGCAATGTGTTCGGTGGCGGTATCTGGCCCCTGCCAAACCGCCGTGATCCGGCCAAAGAGAAAAACAGCAGCTTCTTTGCGCGTAACGCCAGCAATGAACTGCAGGTTAACACCTACTGGAACTCCGACGCCGCCGACAAATACTGGGAGCAACCCTGGTACAAAGATGGCCTGGCTGCCGCGAAAGGCCAGTGTGCTTGGGCAAAAGCTTATCAGGATGCTGCCAGCCCGCAGCCACGTACCAACTGTGCTATGGCCATCTACCGCAACGGCACGGCCTGGGGTGTCGCCACCATCGACGTGACGCTGGGGTTCTTTAACCAGCTGGCGAAGCAGATGGGCGAAACCATTCATGGCAATGTGCTGATCGTGGAAGCCGATGGCAAAGTGGTCGGCAACGGTGCGCTGGTGAATGCCGCCCCGAAGCTGGAGAACCTGGCTGACGTGCAGATGCCAATGGCTGCACCGCTGAAAACGCTGCTGAACGGCGTGGGCAATCAGCCGCTGGAAACCACCTTTGACAGCAGCGAAGGTGAGCAGACGCTGTTCGTGCAGGCCATTCCCGGCAGCCCGTGGTACCTTGCCAGCAGCCTGCCGACCAGTCTGCTGAAAGCGCAGTCACACAATATGCTGACCCGCCTGGGTCTGGTGCAAATCCCACTGGCGGTGATCCTGCTGCTGGTGTCGCTGGGCTTTGTCCGCGCCATGATGAAACGTCTTAACGTGCTGAACAGCAATATTGAAGCGTTATCCAGCGGCGGTGCCGATCTGACCCAGCGTCTGCCAGCCAGCAACAGCCCGGAATTTAACGCCGTTGCGCAGAGCTTCAACCAGTTCATCAGCTATCTGCAGGGCCTGCTCCAGCAGGTAGGCGACAGCGCACTGGCGATTACAGCGGCGTCCCGCGAAATCGCCAGCGGCAACGCCAATCTCTCCTCCCGTACCGAAGATCAGGCCAGCTCGATTGTCGAAACGGCCGCGTCGATGGAGCAGCTGACCGGCACGGTGCGTCAGAACGCCGACAACGCGACTCACGCTAACCAGCTGGCGGGCGATGCCTCGCAGGTGGCTGCACGTGGCACCGAAGTGGTCCGTCAGGTGGTCTCGACCATGGGTGAAATTCATCATTCATCCCGTAAAGTGGTCGATATCATTAGCGTGATCGACAGCATTGCATTCCAGACCAATATCCTGGCACTTAACGCCGCGGTAGAAGCCGCCCGTGCCGGTGAACAGGGTCGTGGTTTCGCCGTGGTGGCATCAGAAGTACGCAATCTGGCACAGCGTTCAGCCAATTCAGCGCGTGAGATTAAAAAGTTAATCGAAGAGTCTGTGGCAAACATCGATACCGGCAGTGCGCTGGTTGAGCAGGCGGGTCAGACCATGGATGAGCTGATGAAGGGCGTAAGCAGTGTCACGACCCTGATGAGCGAAATCATGTCAGCCAGCCGCGAGCAGAGCATGGGTATCGAACAGGTTAACGTGGCGATTACCCAGCTGGATGGCACCACGCAGCAGAACGCCGTGCTGGTGGAACAGGTTTCCGCTGCCGCGCAGGCGATGGAGTCGCAGAGCACCCAGCTTGAGCGGGTGGTTCAGAGCTTCCGACTGTAATCCCTCTCCAGGCCAGCTTTGCTGGCCTGATTTCCTCTCTGCTTCATCCGCTTATCTCTACCTGACACGGGTAAAAAATCCGCGATGTTCCGCCCAAACGGCTAATTCTGTGCCAGAATAGTTGGGAATAATCTCAAGGAAACGCCATGTCTGCTATTGAAGTTATCCTCGTTGACCACCTCGATCGTCCCACCGGCAAAATGGAAAAGCTGGAAGTGCATGAAAAAGGACTCCTGCACCGCGCGGTGACGGTCTACGTCTTCAATTCCCGGCAGGAGCTGTTACTGCAGCGGCGTGCCAGCGACAAATATCACTGTGGTGGCTTGTGGAGCAATACCTGCTGTGGTCATCCTTATCCCCATGAATCGACCCTCGACGCCGCCGGACGTCGTCTGCGTGAAGAGATGGGAATGGAGGTGACGCTGACGCCGGTGTTTGAGCTGAGCTACAACCTGAAGCTCAGTAATGGCCTGACCGAGCATGAATATGGTCATGTCTTCTTTGCCGTCTGCGACAGTCTGCCTCAGCTGAATCCCGACGAAGCCGATGCCTTTGATTACCGTCCGATGGCGCTGATTGAGCAGCAGATGCAGCAGCAGCCACAGCAGTTTACGCCGTGGTTTTTGCATACCTTCCCGCGTATCCCGGACTATCTGGAGCAGTTTCCTTTCCCGGCCGTTACGGCATAAAAAAAACCGCACTGAGGTGCGGTTTTCCTGCGCTCTGTTTACGCCCTGACCGCTGTTTATCGCGGCAGTTCAAAATCCTCCGCATCCACATCATACCCCGACGGTTCCCAGCGAATGGCCAGCAGCGCCAGCAGTCCGGCCAGCGGAGCCAGGAAGATCACCCAGAAGACGCCGGTGCCAAGCGCCGCAACCAGCACCGGGAACAGAAACAGCGAAACGGTTGAACTGCCGCGCATCAGCGTCTGGTTGAAGCCCACGCCCACACCACGCAGCGACGTAGGGTAGCTCAGTGACGCAAAAGTCATGGTATGCGACCCCGGCCCAAATCCCTGACCAAACAGGAACAACGCCAGCATGCCAATCGCCAGGGCGGCTTCCTGACCGCCTTCCGGGCGACCAATCAGTGCCAGCCCGAGCAGCGCCACACACTGACAGCTATAGCCCGCGACCGACATCTTCCACGCCCCCAGACGTGGCACCAGTCGTACCGCGAGCATCCCGCCGACAAAGGCAAACAGCAGATTCAGCGCCAGCGACACCAGAATCGTGGTGAGCATCGACTGGGCAAAGAAGCTGGAGATAATCACCGGCAGACCAAACGCCACGGCGTTATAGGCAAAGGATGACGCGACAGAGGTAACGGTCGCCAGCAGGGTACGGCGGCGATAAACGCCCTGCAGCAGCGCTCCATAGTTGCGCCAGCTCGCTTTGCGCACCGGCGTGGCAGGCGTGATCGCAGCATCAGGGGCCACCTGAGCGTTGATATTCCAGGCACTGCGCAAAATCGCCGCTGCGCCTTTCAGGTCGCCCTGATTGGCTGCCCACACCGGGGATTCACTCATGTAACGGCTACGGATAGCGATGATGACAATTGCCGGAACGGCACCAAAACCGAGGATCAGTCGCCAGAGCCAGTCGGTGTGGCTCTCAGGCAACACCGCATAAAGCAGCAGCACCAGCAGATACGAAATACTGATCGCCGCGTACCAGGTTGGACACCACATCGCCACGCTGGCCGCTTTATTCCCTTTGCCGCGCAGCCTCGAAAACTCCGCCAGAAACGCCATCGCCACCGGCAGATCGATCCCGACGCCCAGACCCATCACAAAGCGCGCGCCAGCCAGCACATACTCATTGGGTGCAAACGCACAGGCAATAGCCGCCACCACGAAAAAGAACATATCGGCCATAAAGACCCGATAACGGCCAATTTTGTCGGTGAGATAACCGCCGATCAGCGCGCCCGCAATCGCCCCGAAGGTGATCGCCGAGGCGACCATGCCCGTGCCGGACGGGGTGAGATTAAATTCGCGGGTGATGTCTTTGATGCCAAAGGCCAGCGCGCCCAGGTCGTAGGCGTCAAGAAACACGCCGCCCAGCGCAATCGCCACCACAATGCGGGCATTATTGCGGGCGCTGTCGCCGCTGTTCACTAATCGGGAGACGTCAGCGGCGCTGCGAATCCACGCCGTTTCGCCCCCGGGCGAACGTCCTGCGGTTGCCACATGGGCGGAAGAGGTCAGGTCGGACATGATGTTGTGCTTCTTTTAAATAAAAACAGATTCCCGAGAGTAGCCGTTCAGACGCCCAGACGTAAATTCAATTCAGTTATATGAAATGATTCCACAGTCTCAAATCCTGATCGGTTTGCGATAAAGTCCGCTGCATCACCGCCGCGCCAGGCTACGCTTTTAAGGCAGATTATTTCCGCTGCATCTCCTGCCAGCCTCCCGTTCAGCAGCAGGAGAGCAGCCTGCAGGACGCCACGCGAACACATCACGCAATAACGAAACGCAAAACCACACGCGATAAAGCGATAAGGAAAAGGCCATGATCAGAATTCGGGGTTGGATGGGTGTCAGCGCTTTGCTGCTCAGTATGGGGATGGCACAGGCGGCGGATCCGGTGCGGGTCGGATCAAAAATTGATACCGAAGGATCACTGCTGGGCAACATCATCCTTCAGGTGCTGGAAAAGCATGGGGTTAAAACCGTCAATAAAATCCAGCTCGGCACCACGCAGGTGGTGCGGGGTGCGATCACGGCAGGCGAACTCGACATCTACCCGGAATATACCGGCAACGGCGCATTCTTCTTCAACGATGAAAAAGACAGTGCCTGGAAGAATGCCGCCGCAGGCTACGAAAAGGTGAAAAAACTCGACGCGGAGAAAAACCATCTGGTGTGGCTGACACCGGCACCGGCCAACAACACCTGGACCATCGCCGTGCGTAAAGATCTGGCCGAAAAAAACCAGCTCACCTCGCTGGATGACCTCAGCGCCTGGCTGAAAAAGGGCGGCACGTTCAAACTGGCGGCCTCAGCCGAATTTATCGAACGCAGTGATGCCTTACCCGCCTTTGAAAAAGCCTATGGCTTTAACCTCAAACAGGATCAGCTGCTGTCGCTGGCGGGCGGCGATACCGCTGTCACCCTCAGCGCGGCGGCCCAGCAGACCTCCGGCGTGAACGCGGCGATGGCCTACGGCACCGACGGTCCGGTGGCGGCGTTAGGTCTGCAGACGCTCAGCGATCCTAAAGGCGTTCAGCCGATTTATGCGCCGACGCCGGTGATCCGCGAATCGGTACTGAAAGCTCACCCGCAGATTGCCGAATGGCTGAAGCCGGTGTTCAGTGCGCTTGATGAGAAGACGCTGCAACAGCTCAACGCCCGAATTGCGGTCGACGGCCAGGACGCCAGCAGCGTAGCGACCGAGTGGCTGCAGCAGAAAAAGCTGCTGTAACCGATGCAGAAATCGCGGGACGCGATACGCCGTCCGGTGCAGCAGCCGGTGGCATTGCTGCTGCTGACGTTGCTGAGCCTGGCGCTGGTGGCGTTGCCGTTTCTTAACTTCGCCCCGAACCGTCTGGTGGCAGGCGAACCGCTGATGGTCTGGCAGATCAGCCGCTTCGGGCTGTTGCTGGTGCCGCTGGTGCTGCTGTGGCTGCTCCTGTGGCGACAGCCAGCGCGCAGCACGCTGATTCTGTCGCTGCTGGCGGCAGAGCTGATGCTGGCCGTGCTTATCTGGCTTAGCGGTCATCAGGCCACCTTACTCAGCCAGCAGGGCAGCCGTCTGGCGCGTACCAGCTTTGCCAGCGGCCTGTGGTGCAGCGGTGCGCTGATCCTGCTGCTGATCACCGATCAGGTGCGACAACTGACTCCCCATCGGCTGGCACAGTTGCTGCTCAATCTGCAGGTCTGGCTGCCGCCGCTGGTGCTGCTGTTCAGTGGTCAGCTCAGCGATCTCTCCCTGCTGAAGGAATACGCCAGCCGCCACGCGGTGTTTGATGCGGCGCTGAGCCGTCATCTCACGCTGCTGGCGGGCACTGTGCTGCCTGCGCTGATGATTGCGCTGCCGCTGGGCGTTACGCTGTTCCGGCGGCCTGGCTGGCAGGGAAGTGTGTTCGGCGTGCTGAATGTGATCCAGACGGTGCCCTCGGTGGCGCTGTTTGGTCTGCTGATTGCGCCGCTGGCCGGTCTGGCTCAGCATTTTCCGTGGCTCGGCGAGTGGGGGATCAGCGGCATTGGCATGGCCCCGGCGCTGATCGCCCTGGTGCTTTATGCGCTGCTGCCGCTGGTGCGCAGCGTGGTGGTGGGGCTGCAACAGGTGCCCCGCGAGGTGCGCGAAAGTGCCCGTGGCACGGGCATGAGCGGCTGGCAGCAGTTTATCGCTGTGGATGTGCCGCTGGCGTTACCGGTCTGGCTGGCGGGCCTGCGCGTGGTGGTGGTGCAGACGCTGGGCATGGCGGTGGTCGCGGCGCTGATTGGTGCAGGTGGCTTTGGCGCGATTATTTTCCAGGGACTGTCAGGCAGTGCGCTTGATCTGGTCTTGCTGGGCGTGATCCCGGTGATCGCGCTGGCGGTCGTCATTGATGCGCTGTTCCGCCTGCTGATCTCACTGCTGGAGAGAAAAGATGATTGAGTTTAGGGGCGTTTCCCGTGCGTTTAACGGCAAAGCGGCGGTGAAAGATCTGACGCTGAAGGTGGCAGCGGGGGAGTTCTGCGTGCTGCTCGGCACTTCCGGCTCTGGCAAGTCAACCACGCTGAAGATGATCAACCGGCTGGTAGAGGCTGACAGCGGTGAAATCCGCTACGCGGGTGAGTCGATTCGCCAGCTCGATGCCCGCACATTACGGCGACGCATGGGCTATGCCATTCAGTCGATTGGCCTGTTTCCGCACTGGACGGTGAAGAAGAATATCGCCACGGTGCCGGTGCTGCTGGGCTGGTCCCGGTCACAGATCGATGAACGCATCGCGGCGCTGCTGGCGCTGCTGAACCTTGACGCACAGCTGCTGAATCGCTATCCGCATCAGCTCTCCGGCGGGCAGCAGCAGCGGGTGGGCGTGGCGCGGGCGCTGGCGGCTGACCCGGAAGTGCTGCTGATGGATGAGCCGTTCGGCGCGCTCGACCCGGTGACGCGTGGCGTGCTGCAACAGGAAATGCTGCGTATTCATCGGCTGTCGGGCCGCACCATTGTGCTGGTCACCCATGACATCGACGAAGCGCTGACGCTGGCGGACCGCATCGTGCTGATGGATAACGGTGAAATTGTTCAGCAGGGCAGGCCGGTGGCGCTGCTCACCCAGCCGAAAAATGATTTTGTGCGCGACTTTTTTGGTCGCAGTGAAATGGGCGTAAGGCTGCTGTCGCTGAAACAGGTCGGCCATGCCGTGCGGCGTGGCGAGTGGCTGGCAGGTGAACCGATCGCTGCGGCGCTGACCCTGCGCGATGCCCTGTCGCAGTTTATCGCCCGGCGCACTGATAAACTGCCGGTCATTGACGATCATCAGCAGCCGCTGGGCGTGCTCCATTTTGGCGACCTGCTGCAACTGCGTGAGGGATTAACATGCACAGGTTAAAGGACCCGCTGCTGTGGCTGGTGCTGTTCTACGGCGCACTGCTGACCCTGATGCCCTACAGCGGGCCGCTGTTTCACCGCTGGTTTCCGGAACTGGCCCGGCCACTCTATCAGCAGGAGAGCTTCTGGCAGCTGACGCTGGCGCATCTGTTTCTGGTGATCACCGCCAGCCTGCTGGCCATTGTTATCGGTATGGGCAGTGGCGTGCTGGTAACGCGACGCGCGGGGCGTGCTTTCCGGCCACTGGCAGAAACCATCGTGGCGGCGGGGCAGACTATACCGCCGGTGGCGGTACTGGCGATTGCGGTGCCGGTGATGGGCTTTGGCGCGTGGCCTGCCGTGGTGGCGCTGCTGCTTTACGGATTACTGCCGGTTTTACAGGGCACGCTGGCGGGAATTGATAGCGTACCCGCCAGCAGCCGCGAGATCGCTGTTGGTGTCGGCATGAGTAGCTGGCAACGGTTGTGGCAGATTGAGCTGGCCCTGGCGGCACCAGTGATCATCGCCGGGATACGCACGTCGGTCATTATTAACATCGGTACTGCGGCTATCGCCTCGACGGTGGGCGCAAAAAGTCTGGGATCGCCGGTGATAATCGGCTTAAGCGGATTTAATACAGCTTATGTGATTCAGGGGGCGCTACTGGTGGCGCTGCTGGCAATCGTGAGCGATCGCCTGTTTGAGCGCCTGCAACGCGGGTTTAGCGTGAGTGAACGATAAGAGAGTATCCCACCAGCATCAGACCGCTGGTGCCGCCGACGGCCATAATGAAAAACAGCGTGGCGAAAAAGGCTTTTTTGACATTCATGGGTGAAACCTGAGCTCGTTAACAGTGAGGCGGGGATAATAGCGCGCGCAAGGCAGGAGGCAAAGTGCCCGGCGTGCGTTTTTGTTATCAGGCGGGTTCATGTAACCGGACGGCATAGCCCTGTTCCTGCCAGTGTGACAGCTGCTCCTGCTGGCGACGGGTCAGTTTTTTACCGGTAAAAACAAACATATTCAAGCCGGGAAAGAGTTCAGGTCGGGGGACATCCAGCGGTTCAGCCAGAACGTCAATCCGCCAGCCATGCTGCGACAGACGCCAGCCTTCCAGCCAGATACGCGTCCGATCGTCGATGCCCCAGCCAATAATCAGTGCATCTTTACCCGATTTTTTGCGGCTGCCCGTCAGGCAAAACGCAACATAATCAATCAGCAGACCATCAAGCAGACTACACATGGTACGGGCGGTGTTCTGGTCCAGACTCAGCTTCTGGCGCACCGGCATGAAAACGTGATCAATCAGCGCATCAATCGGATGTTCGCGACCAATCGCGGCAATTTTATTGCGAAGTTTAGCGGGTCTGACGTGACGCAGTACGCTGATCAGCTCATCCTGCAGGGTAGTCCAGCCATCGTGTGCATCAACATCGCCACCTTCCAGCAGTGCCTTTACTTTACCGACCGGCACGCCACTTTCAATCCAGCGCATGATCTCTTCGATGCGCTGCACATCTTCTTCGTCAAACTGACGATGTCCGCCTTCAGTGCGTTGCGGCTTCAGTAAGCCATAACGACGCTGCCAGGCGCGCAGGGTGACTGGGTTTATGCCACAGCGCTCGGCGACGTCACCGATACTGTATAAGGTCATAAATTCCTCTTTGGGTTGGTCTGAGTGCAATTACCATAACGAAGCAAATTAAGTTGTACAATACATTTCGCAATGTACAACTTGACTGATACGGCTTTTCCAGGCTATATCTCAAATAAGAGAATTAATCCCATATATGAGAAAACACCATGCCGGAGCTGAATACAGAGCAACGACTGGCAGTGCGGCTGGCAGAATTACGCCTGCAACGCGGCTGGTCTCTTGATGAACTTTCCGTCGCCACCGGCATCAGCCGGGCGACATTATCGCGCATTGAGCGAAGCGAGACCAGTCCTACGGCTGCGTTGCTTAATCGTCTGTGCGTTGCTTACGGCTTAACGATGTCCCGCCTGCTCAGTGAAGTGGAAGAAGAGTCCAGCCTGCTGGTCCGGAATGAACAGCAGCCGGTGTGGCAGGATGACGTCAGCGGCTTTATTCGCCGGAATATTTCACCACCTGCACTTCATTTTAGATGCGAACTCGTAGAGGGCAAGTTACGGCCCGGTGCGCGTATCGATTATGATGCGCCACCCATCCAGGGACTTGAGCAGCATATCTGGCTGCGCGAGGGCGGTCTCACTATCACGATGGGGTCTCAGGAGTGGACGCTGCAGCCCGGCGACTGCTTACGCTTTCATCTGATCGGAAAATCCGCTTTTGAGGCGCACCTGACCGACGGTGCGCGCTACCTGCTGGTGGTGGCGAAACCATGATTGATTACACCACTCTCAGCGCGACCCAGGCGCAACAGCATCTGGGTGAACTCACCGACGTTTTACAGGGCTGTGTGGCAGACGGTGCCAGCGTCGGCTTTATTGATGCCGAAGACGATGCGGTAATGACGCGATTCTGGCAGCAGCGGATCGCCAGCCTGACCACGGGCGACAGCGAAATAATGGTTGCGCGTCAGCACGGCCGCATCGTAGCAACGGTCATCATCAGCCGCAGCGCCATGCCCAATGGCCGTCACCGGGCGGAGATCAGCAAACTGCTGGTGCATCCGCAGGCGCGCCGTCAGGGTATCGCGCGTGAACTGATGCAGCGTGCTGAGCAGCGGGCACGCGCCCAGGGCAAAACCCTGCTGGTGCTGGATACGCGCAGCGGTGATGTCGCGAGCGACCTCTATCGCTCGCTGGGCTGGCAGGTAGCGGGGTCGATTCCCTGTTATGCCGAATCCACGGCAGGCGTGCTGGATGCCACCACCTACATGTACAAAGTGCTGGCGTAGAGAGCCGATGATGTCAGTGCCTGCCGCCTGCCGGATCGGCCTCTGCTCACTGGCTGCCTGCGCAACCGGCATATAACCGCTGAATTTTACGACGGCGCACGAAAAATTCGGCGCGAAAGCTGACGCCGCCAGGATACTGTGTAAAAATACAGGCCATTTTTTCGGTGTGGTAACGCAAATCATGGCCCTGACAGCCGCAGTAAAAAGCCAGATAGCGCAGTGGTATAAAGCGCTTCAGCAGCAGGTGCCTGATTTTATTCCGCGTGCGCCGCAGCGCCAGATGATCGCCGAAGTGGCGAAATGCCTGGCCGGTGACGATTCGCGCCATCTGGCGGTCGAAGCGCCGACCGGCGTGGGAAAAACCCTCTCCTATCTGATTCCGGGTATTGCGGCCAGCCGCGCCCAGGAAAAGCAGCTGGTGATCAGCACCGCTAACGTGGCGCTGCAGGATCAAATCTTCACCAAAGACCTGCCGCTGCTCAAAAAAATCATCCCCGATCTCACATTTACCGCCGCCTTTGGCCGCGGGCGTTATGTCTGTCCGCGCAATCTGGCCGCGATGGCAGCCGATGACGATCAGCAGGGCGATCTGCTGCTTTATCTGGACGATGACGCCGTCAGCAGCACCAAAGAAGAACAGACCCAGTGTGGCCGGTTGCAGAAATCGCTGGATCGTTACCAGTGGGATGGCCTGCGCGATCACAGTGAGGAGAACGTCAGCGACAGCCTCTGGCAGCGCCTCTCCACTGACAAAGCGAGCTGCCTGGGCGCGCACTGCCGCTGGTATCGTGAATGTCCGTTCTTTGTGGCGCGACGCGAAATCGAGCAGGTGGATGTGGTGGTGGCGAACCATGCGCTGGTGATGGCGGCGATGGAAAATGAATCCGTGCTGCCCCCCGCCAAAAACCTGATGCTGGTGCTGGATGAAGGGCATCACCTGCCGGAAGTTGCCCGCGATGCGCTGGAGATGAGCGCCGACATCACGCCAGGCTGGAGCAGCCTGCAGCTCGACCTCTTTATCAAGCTGGTTGAGAGCATTATGACGCAGATGCGGCCAAAATCGCCGCCGCCGCTGGCTAACCCGGAGCGGCTGAAAGCACACTGTGATGAGCTGCGCGAACTGCTGACCATCACCGCGCAGGCATTGAATCCGCTGCTGCCGCCGCATAACCAGCCGGGCGAATTCCGCTTTGTGCTGGGCGCGCTGCCGCAGGATCTGCTGGATCTCTGCGGCCGGCTGTTCAAACTCAGTGACGCGCTGCGCGGGCTGAGCGAAGGCCTGATCAACGCACTCAGCGAGCAGACCGGCAAGGTTGATATTGTGCGGCTGCATCGTAATCTGCTTCAGCTCAACCGGCAGTTTGGCTGGTTCGAATCCATCAGCAAACTCTGGCGGCTGGCAGCGATGGAAAAAGCCTCTGGCGCGCCGGTGTCGAAGTGGATCACCCGTGAGCTGCGCGAAGGTCAGGCGCACCTGCTGTTCCACTGCGCGGGCATCCGGGTCAGCGACCAGCTGGAGAAGATGCTGTGGCGCAAAGTTCCGCATGTGGTGGTCACCTCCGCCACGCTGCGATCGCTCAACAGCTTCAATCGCCTGCAGGAGATGTCGGGACTCAGCGAAAAAGCGGGCGACCGCTTTGTGGCGCTCGACTCGCCGTTTAACCATGTGGCGCAGGGCAAGCTGGTGATCCCGCAGATGCGCCTGGAGCCGCTGATGACGCACGAAGCGGAACACATCGCCGAGATGGCCGGTTTCTTCCGACAGCAGATGGCAGAGAAAAAGCATAAAGGCGTGCTGGTGCTGTTTGCCAGCAACCGGGCGATGCAGCAGTTTGTTGCCTGTCTGCCCGATCTGCGGCTCGCCATGCTGGTGCAGGGCGATCAGCCGCGCAGCCGCCTGGTTGACCTCCACCGTCAGCGCGTTGCCAAAGGCGAAACCAGCATCCTGATTGGCCTGCAGTCTTTTGCTGAGGGGCTGGATCTCAAAGGCGATCTGCTGAGTCAGGTGCATATCCATAAAATCGCTTTTCCCCCGGTGGACAGTCCGGTAATTTTGACCGAGGGCGAGTGGCTGAAAAGCCTGAAGCGCTATCCGTTTGAGGTGCAGAGTTTACCGAGTGCTTCATTCACCCTGATTCAGCAGGTCGGACGCCTGATTCGCAGCCATCAATGCTATGGCGAAATTGTGATTTATGACCGCCGTCTGCTGAGCAAAGCCTATGGCAGCCGGTTGTTAGCTGCGCTGCCGATCTTCCCGATTGAACAGCCGGAAACGTCTGAGCCTGCAGCGATACCGGCCACCGTGGTGCCAAAGCACACCGTGCGTAAACGACGTCCCACGCGGCGCTGAGCCGCGCACTTAACCGGAAGCGAGTGATGGAACTGAATAAAATCATTAAAGAGGTAGGTCGCGGTAAAAATCATGCCCGCGATATCGACGTTGATACTGCTGTGGCGCTCTATGGCGCGATGCTGGCAGGCGAGGTGCCGGACCTGGAACTGGGCGCTATTCTGATTGCGCTTCGCATTAAGGGCGAAGGCGAAGCGGAAATGCGCGGCTTTTATCAGGCAATGCAGGCGCAGATGATGTCGCTGCGTGCGCCGGAGAACCGCCCGATGCCGGTGGTGATCCCCAGCTACAACGGTGCGCGCCGACAGGGCAATCTGACGCCGTTGCTGGCGCTGCTGCTGGTGAAACTCGGCTTCCCGGTGCTGGTGCATGGCGTCAGCGACGACGCAACGCGCATTACCAGTGAGGCCGTCTTTGCCGCACTCGGTATTGCCCCCGTTACCACGGCAGAGGCGGCGCAGGCGAAACTCGACCAGGGCGAACTGGCTTTTATAACCATTGATCATCTCTGTCCACCCATGGCGAAACAGCTGTCGCTGCGCTGGCGGATGGGGGTGCGCAACAGTGCGCACACGCTGGCAAAACTGGCTACGCCATTTGCGGAACGCGCGGCGCTGCGGCTGTCGAGCGTGTCGCATCCCGAGTATGTGCCGCGTGTGGCGAAGTTTTTCAGTGACATTGATGCCCCTGCGATACTGCTCAATGGCACGGAAGGGGAGGTTTATGCGAATCCACAGCGCTGCCCGGCGATCAGCATGATTCAGGGTGCAGGCGCGGAAGCGGAAGTGTGGGTGGAGCGTCAGCCCGAAGTAACCGTTGAACTGCCAGCAGATAAAACGGCAGAGGTCACCGCGCGCTGGATTGAACAGGTGCTGAATCAGCAGCGTCCGGTGCCCGCGTCACTGCGGTTGCAGCTTGCCTGCTGCCTGCGCGCCAGCGGCCGGTGCGACTCGCTGGCGGCGGCAGAGCAGCAAATCGTCGTTGCCGGTTACTGATTCAGGCGGCGGGCAGTGCCTGTTCAACCAGGTTCTGCCAGAAACGAATGCCAATCGGCAGCAGTGCGTCATTGAAGTCATAGCGGGCATTGTGCAGCGGTGCGGAAGGTGTTTCACCGTCCGCGCCCAGCCAGAAGTAAGCGCCGGGACAGGCTTCCATCATGCAGGCAAAATCTTCTGACGCCATCGACGGATTAACCTGCCAGTGAACCTATTCTGCGCCCAGCGTTGCCCGCGCCACCTCGCGCACCTGCTCAGCTGGTGCCGCATGGTTGGCGGTAACCGGATAACCCGGTAACCACGTTATCTCGCCGCTGACGCCAAACGGACGTGGCAGGGTCGCGACAAACTCATCCACCAGCCCGCGCACTTTTTCACGTACGCTGGTCTGCAGGCAGCGCACCGTGCCGCGCAGCACAATCTGTTCCGGGATAACGTTTATCGCTTCACCACCGTGAATCTGCGTTACGCTGACCACGGCAGAAGCGAGCGGCGAGAGCCGGCGTGACGGAATGGTCTGCAGCGCCAGAATCAGCTCGGCCGCCACCACCATCGGATCGGCACCGCTTTCCGGCATCGCCGCATGGCAGCTTTTGCCGTGCAGGGTAATTTCAAACGAATCCAGCGACGCCATCATCGCGCCAGGGTTCACGGCCAGTGAGCCGAGCGGCAGCCCCGGCCAGTTGTGCATCGCATAGATCGCATCCATCGGGAAGCGCTGAAACAGTCCCTCTTCCACCATTTTGCGTGCACCGCCCAGATTCTCTTCAGCAGGCTGGAAGATGAAATGCACCGTGCCGCTGAACTGACGTGTAGCCGCCAGCTGTCGGGCGGCGGCCAGCAGAATGGCGCTGTGACCGTCGTGTCCGCAGGCGTGCATGACGCCGGGCGTCGCGGAACGCCACTCAGCGTCGCCTTTTTCCGTAATGGGCAGCGCATCCATATCCGCACGCAGTCCGATAACCGGGCCGGGACCGTTTTCCAGTGTGCCGATGACGCCCGTGCCCGCCAGGCCACGAAACACCTGCAATCCCGCCCGCGCTAATTCTTCCGCAATAAACTGGCTGGTTTGCTGTTCCTGGTAACCTAATTCGGGGTGGCGATGAAACTCACGACGCCAGCGCAGGGCATCTTCAAGCAGGGCAGGGGAAAGGGTCATGCAGAGTCGCGCTCCATACAGAATGAGAAGATTTCACTTTAGAGGTCGGGTGGCGCGGCGTCTATCGCCATCAGGACTAAATCCGGCTATAGGCTAAATCAAAATGGAATAAGTAATAAGGAAGTGCTCGCCGGGCAGAGGGTAAAAAGGGAATAACGAAGGGAAACCGGGGCAGGCTGCTGCCCGCCCCGGTTAATACATTACTTCTGCATAGGCAGGTTCAGGCCATGCTCAGCCGCGCACTGCTGCGCCAGTTCATAGCCGGCATCAGCATGACGCATCACACCGGTGGCCGGGTCGTTCCACAGCACGCGACCCAGACGCGCATCGGCCTCTTTGCTGCCGTCACAGACAATCACCACACCAGAGTGCTGTGAGAAGCCCATGCCGACCCCGCCGCCATGATGCAGGCTGACCCAGGTTGCGCCGCCTGCGGTATTCAGCAGGGCATTGAGCAGCGGCCAGTCGGAAACCGCATCCGAGCCATCCTTCATCGCTTCCGTCTCACGGTTAGGGGAGGCGACCGAGCCGCAGTCGAGATGGTCGCGGCCAATCACCACCGGCGCTTTCAGTTCGCCGTTACGGACCATTTCGTTAAATGCCAGACCGGCCAGATGCCGTTCACCCAGTCCCAGCCAGCAAATGCGTGCAGGCAGTCCCTGGAAGGCGATACGCTCCTGCGCCATATCCAGCCAGCGATGCAGCGTTTTATGGTGCGGGAACAGCTCTTTGAGTTTTGCGTCGGTCTTGTAGATATCTTCCGGATCGCCGGACAGCGCCACCCAGCGGAACGGGCCTTTTCCTTCGCAGAACAGCGGACGAATGTAGGCCGGTACAAAGCCGGGGAAGTCGAAGGCGTTGCTGACGCCCTCATCCAGCGCCACCTGACGGATGTTGTTGCCGTAATCCACGGTCGGGATGCCCATATGGCAGAAGTCGAGCATCGCCTGGACGTGAACCGCCATGGAGGCGCGGGCCGCTTTTTCTACCGCTTTCGGCTGTGAGACACGCGCCTGCTCCCAGCGCGCCACATCCCAGCCGATTGGCAGATAGCCATTAATGGGATCGTGGGCCGAGGTCTGATCGGTCACGATGTCCGGCTTTGGTCCGCCCGCCTGAGCGCGTTTTACCAGCTCCGGCAGGATCTCGGCGGCATTGCCCAGCAGGCCAACCGAAATCGCTTTTTTCGCGGCTGTAGCTTCGCTGATTAACGCCAGCGCCTCGTCCAGCGTGGTGGCTTTGTAGTCGACGTAACGCGTACGCAGACGGAAATCGATGCGTGACTCCTGGCACTCAATCGCCAGCACACAGGCCCCGGCCAGCACACCCGCCAGGGGTTGTGCGCCGCCCATGCCGCCCAGCCCGGCGGTGAGGATCCAGCGTCCGCTCAGGTCGTTGTTGTAGTGCTGACGTCCCGCTTCCACAAAGGTCTCATAGGTGCCCTGCACAATGCCCTGCGCACCGATATAAATCCAGGAACCGGCGGTCATCTGGCCGTACATCATCAGGCCCGCTTTATCCAGCTCGTGGAAGTGGTCCCAGGTTGCCCAGTGCGGCACCAGATTGGAGTTTGCCAGCAGTACGCGGGGCGCATCCGCGTGGGTGCGGAAGATGCCGACCGGCTTGCCGCTCTGGATCAGCAGCGTCTCATCCGGCTGCAGCGCCCGCAGCGAACGCAGGATCTGCTCGAAGCACGCCCAGTTGCGTGCGGCTTTACCGATGCCGCCATACACCACCAGATCTTCCGGGCGTTCGGCGACATCCGGATCGAGGTTGTTCTGAATCATGCGGTAAGCCGCTTCAATCAGCCAGTTGGCGCAGTGCAGTGTGGTGCCGTGTGGGGCACGAATCTCACGTGCCACAGCCTGAGAAAGAGTTTCGCTCATGAAAGATTCCTTAATTCAAGAAGTTGGGTGCATGCTCGGCAGCAGCGCGGTCAATGCCTGAGGCCAGTCAGCGCGGCTAGCCCACTGACGCATTGCCTCGATATCCGGTGCCAGCAGACGATCTTCCTCAAGGAAGGCAACCTGCTCGCGGATGGTGTCAATGGCCTGCTCGATCAGCGAGGAGCTTTTCAGCGGCCGGTTAAATTCAATTCCCTGCGCGGCGGCCATCGCCTCAATGCCGACGACGGCCGCGCTGTTAAAGCACATGCTGCCGAGACGGCGGGCGGCGTAGGTCGCCATCGAAACGTGATCTTCCTGATTCGCGGAGGTGGGCAGGCTGTCGACGCTGCCCGGATGGGCCAGCGATTTGTTCTCAGAAGCCAGCGCGGCAGCGGTGACCTGGGCGATCATAAAGCCGGAGTTGACGCCGCCGTCGCTTACCAGGAAGGGCGGCAGGCCCGACAGGCCGCTGTCCAGCAGCAGCGCCAGTCGCCGTTCAGAAATGGCCCCGACTTCAGCAATCGCCAGCGCCAGGATGTCAGCAGCAAAGGCCACCGGCTCAGCGTGGAAATTACCCCCGGAGATCACATCGCCGCTGTCGCTGAACACCAGCGGGTTGTCTGAGGCTGCGTTTGCTTCGATTTCCAGAATCCGTGCTGCATGACGGATGTTATCCAGACAGGCACCCATGACCTGAGGCACGCAGCGAATGGAGTAGGGGTCCTGAACGCGGCCGCAATGCGTATGCGACTGCAGAATTTCACTGCCCGCAATCAGGGTGCTGACGGCTGCCGCGACCGCAATCTGGCCCTGCTGGCCGCGTGCCTGATGAATACGGGTATCGAACGGTTTCAGCGAGCCTTTGATCGCCTCCAGCGACAGCGCACCGGCCATCAGACCGGCGGCAAACAGGTTTTCCCCTTCGAACAGGCCGCGCAGCGCCAGCGCGGTTGATACCTGAGTGCCGTTGAGCAGCGCCAGTCCCTCTTTCGGACCGAGCACAAACGGCGACAGGCCCACGCCTGCCAGTCCTTCTGTAGCCGGGATCAGCGTGCCATTGCGCCGCACCTGACCCTCGCCCAGCAGCATCAGCGACATGTGCGCCAGCGGAGCCAGATCGCCGGAGGCACCGACCGAGCCTTTTTCAGGAATGCAGGGCATCACGCCCGCATTGAACAGCGCCAGTAGCGCCTCAACCAGTTCGATGCGCACGCCGGAGTGACCGCGCGCCAGGCTGATGATTTTGGTGGCGACCACCAGACGGGTGACATTGTCGGGCAGCAGTTCGCCCAGCCCGACGCTGTGTGACAGCACCAGATTGCGCTGGAGATCCGCCAGCCTGCTGGCCGGGATCTGCGTCTGTGCCAGCTTGCCAAAGCCGGTATTAATGCCATACACCACGTTGCCGGAGGCGACAATGGCATCCACGGTCTGTTGCGCTGCTGCAATCGCCTGACGCGCACTGTCGTCGAGACTCAGTGTGACATTACCCTGATAGATAGCGCGTAATGTGGCGAGGTCCACCTCGCCGGGCACCAGGCGCAATGCCTGAAATGAACCTGACATAGTCTACTCCTGTCTATACACGTGTGCTGGCATGGCTAAGCTGCTTTCCTTGCCCTGAACCAGCGGAATAATGCGAGTGAAACATAAGCGTTAACCCTTGTCTATGCTTGTCTATACAATCAAGTGAAGTAAGCAAGTGCCGTGCCAGGCCGATCACAAAAATCGATCGTCCGTCCGGCGCGGGTTGCGCGTGAAACGTTTCCAGGAGAGTGCACCATCAGGATGCGCAGGTTGCACCAGTGGGGCAAGGTGGAAGCTGCTGGATGTATATACATTCACGCAGTGAGACAGTAAACTCAGGGGACTTTCAGCATAAGGAACAGCAAATGGTTGAGCATACGGCACTGGCACAACTGGCGGCGGCGATGAGCGATGAACCCGCGCCGATCTATCAGCGGGTCAAGCAGGCCATCGTCAGCCAGATCCGTGAAGGGTTGTGGAAAGCGAATCAGCGTGTGCCATCAGAAAGTGAACTGGTTAATGAACTGGGCGTCAGCCGCATGACCATTAACCGGGCGCTGCGTGAACTGACCAGCGAAGGCTACCTGGTGCGAATGCAGGGCGTTGGCACCTTCGTGGCCGAGATGAAAGGCTACACCGCCATGCTGGAGGTGCATAACATCGCCGATGAGATCGCGCAGCGCGGTCATCAGCACAGCTGTAAAATTCTTGCTATCGGCCAGAACAAAGCCGATCCCGAGCAGGCTGCCGTGCTGGGACTCACCACCGGGCAGACGCTCTACCATTCGCTGATTGTGCATTACGAAAATGACCTGCCGGTGCAGCTTGAGGACCGTCTGGTGAATCCGCTGGTCGCCCCTGACTACCTGACGCAGGATTATCAGCAGATGACGCCCTACACGTATCTGATGCGGGTCGCGCCGCTGACAGCAGGCGAGCACATTGTTGAAGCAGTGCTGCCCGATGCGCGTCAGCGTAAACACCTGTCGCTGGATGAACACGAACCCTGTCTGCTGATTCGCCGTCAGACCTGGAGCGACACAAAAATCGTGACCTATGCGCGTCTGCTCTATCCCGGCTCACGTTACAAACTGCTGGGTCGCTTCAGGGGGCACGGTTAAGAGCCGAGCCCATTAGGCTATTTTATTTGTCAGTCTGAACTTGGGCAGTGCTCACAATCCTCACGTACTACGTGTACGCTCCAGTTGTTCCGCGCTGTCCGTGTCCAGACTACCTGCAACAATTACGCCTACTGGGATAGGCTCTAAGCCGGGTAAACAGCAGGCGGGCCCCGGATTCGCACGGGCTAAGCGCCGTCTCCTCATCGACCCACCATGCGCCCTGATGCGGGTGCAGCTTCTCCCCGTCAGCGGTCTGCCACGCGCCCGCCAATACCCAGGCGACGCCGTGCAGACTCCTGACCGGCGTGGTGACGACCTCAACTTCGGCCTGCCATTCGTCCCGTCGGGTCATGATATTGAAATCTTCGCTGACGCTGCCCTGCAGCTGCGCCATCAATTCAAGTTCACCGGCAAACGCCCAGGGCTGCTGCGGGGTGAGCAGGTGCTGCACATCAGGCGCGGTTAACCGCACCGGATCGCCGTGCAGCAGGGTAATCACCCGATCAATGCCCGCAAAGGCAGAAAAGGGGCCGTCCTGCGCCAGCGTGGCAATGCTGGCGCGCCAGCCGAAGTGCTCAGCGCCGGGCGGAAAGCGGATAATTTCGCGGGTCTCGCCACCGCCGTTGCGCCAGCGGCTGACCGCCAGCTCCGCGTAAGTGAAACGGGCCATCATTGCAGCGCCGCCATTGCCTTTGCAAAGCGTGCGGCACACGCCGCCTGCTGCGGATGCATCCCCTCTTCGATCACGGCTTTACCCGCGACATAGACGTCCCGAATCTGATCGCGCTGCCCGGCAAACAGCCAGCGGTTCAGCACGGCGTGGGATGCCACGCTGCCGAGCCATGCCTCATCACGCAGCACCAGCCAGTCGGCGCGCTGACCCACCGCCAGCGTGCCCTGCTGAATGCCACACGCCTGCGCGCCGCCCGCCGCCGCCTGTTGCCACAGCAGATCGCCCACCGACGGCTGGCCGGGCAGGGTAATGCGGTTGCGGCGCTGGTCGCGCAGTCGCTGGGCATACTCCAGCCAGCGCAGCTCTTCCTGGGCGCTCAGCGAGACATGGCTGTCAGAGCCGATGCCCCAGCGTCCGCCCTGCGCGATATAGTCTGCCGCCGGGAAAATGCCGTCGCCCAGGTTGGCTTCGGTGGTTGGACAGAGGCCCGCCACCGCGCCGCTTTGCGCAAGACGCGACAGTTCGCTCTCATCCAGATGGGTGGCGTGGATCAGGCACCAGCGCGCATCGACTGCAAAACGGTTCAGCAGCCAGGCCACCGGGCGTTCGCCACTCCACGCCAGCGAATCATTGACCTCTTTCTGCTGTTCAGCCACATGAATATGCACCGGCAGCGCCGGATCGCTGGCCGCCAGTACGTCGTGCATCTGGCTCTCACTGACCGCCCGCAGGGAATGAAAACAGAGGCCACGGTTCAGCAGTGGTCGCTGCTGCTGCCACGCATCAAGTCGGGTCTGCTGTTGCAGGTAGTAATCGGTTTGCTGGATAAAACGCTTCTGACCCGCCGCCGCTGGCTGGCTGCCAAAGCCGCTGTAGCTGTAGAGCACCGGCAGCAGGGTCTGGCCGATACCGGCAATCTCCGCTGCTTCAATCAGCTGTTGCAGCATCGCATCATCCGGGTAGCGCGAGCCGCTGGGGTCGTGGTGCAGATAGTGAAATTCAGCCACCTGGGTGTAGCCGCCTTTCAGCATCTCAATGTAGAGCAGGGCGGCGATATCGCCCACCTGCTGCGGGGTCAGACGCTGCACCATGCGGTACATCAGATCCCGCCAGGTCCAGAAACTATCCTGTGGATCGCCCGCCACTTCCGCCAGACCCGCCATCGCCCGCTGGAAGGCGTGCGAGTGCAGGTTGGCGATCGCCGGGATCACCTCGCCGTTGAGGTGGATAGCCTGATCCGCGTGGCTTTCCGGGGTAACAGAGTCGATAAAACCGGCCTGATTGACCGTGATACGCACCTGCTGCTGCCAGCCTTCCGCCAGTAATGCACGCGGGGCAAAAAAAGTCGTCATGGTTGATCCTCATCGGATGTAGTTGTATATACATATACATACTTTGAGGCACAGTGTAAACGGCGGAGGCATGAGGCAGCGATGGCAGAAGAGATGCACGTAGAGACGGTGTGGACCGGGGCGGATCTGGTCACCATGCGTGACGGAAAGTACCATCTGATACCTGAGGGCGCGCTGGCGGTGCGGGCGGGCAGGCTGGTGTGGGTGGGGCCAGAAGCGGAGATGCCCGCGTTCGTCGCCGATCAGCATCATCATCTGCCGGGCGGCATTGTGACGCCGGGGCTGGTGGATTGTCATACCCATCTGGTATTCGGCGGCGACCGCAGTCAGGAGTTTGAGAAACGTCTGAATGGCGTCAGTTACGCAGAGATTGCCGCGCAGGGTGGCGGCATCCTCTCAACCGTGCGCGCCACACGGGCGGCGACTGAAGAGGAGCTGGTGGCCGCAGCCCGCTGGCGGCTCGATCGCCTGCTGGCAGAGGGTGTGACCACCGTGGAGATCAAGTCCGGCTATGGCCTGGATGAAGAGAGCGAACTGCGGATGCTACGGGCAATTCGCCAGCTGGGAGAAACCGTAGCGGCCGATGTCCGCGCCACCTGTCTGGCGGCCCACGCCTTTCCACCGGAATTTAAGCACGACCCGGAGGGCTGGGTGGATATCATCTGCGAGCGGCTGCTGCCGCAGGTGCAGGCGCTGGGACTGGCGGATGCAGTGGATGCATTCTGCGAGCATCTCGCCTTTTCACCCGAGCAGGTGGCGCGGGTGTTTGACCGGGCAGTCGCGCTGGGTATGCCGGTGAAGTTGCATGCGGAACAGCTTTCGGCGCTGGGGGGCGCTGCACTGGCAGCCCGCTATGGTGCGCTTTCGGCTGACCATCTTGAATATGCCACCGAAGAGGATGCCCGTGCGATGGCGCAGCATGGCACGGTGGCGGTGCTGCTGCCCGGTGCGTTTTATCTGCTGCGCGAAACCCAGCGCCCGCCGGTGGATTCCTTCCGGCGACACGGCGTGCCGATGGCGCTGGCCAGTGATGCCAATCCCGGCACTTCGCCTGCATTGTCGCTGCGCCTGATGCTCAATATGGGCTGCACCCTGTTTGGCATGACGCCGGAAGAGGCGCTGGCGGGCGTGACCCTGTGGGGGGCAAAAGCGCTGGGACTGGCGGAAAGTCACGGCTCGCTGGAGGCGGGAAAAGTGGCAAACTTCGTCCACTGGCCGCTGGCCCGTCCGGCAGAACTGGTTTACTGGCTGGGTGGTGAACTGCCCTGTACCGTTATTTATCGTGGAGAACCGCAATGAACCCTTTCCATTTTACCCAGGGCAGCCTGCCGCTGCTGGTCAGCATTCCCCACGCCGGTACTGAACTGACGCCAGAGGTGGAGGCCGGATTGAGTGAGGCTGCACGCGGCTTACCCGATACCGACTGGCATATTCCGCTGCTGTATGATTTTGTGCGCGATCTCGGGGCCAGCGTCTTAATCGGTCGCTACTCCCGTTATGTGGTTGACCTTAATCGCCCGCCTGATAATCAGCCGCTCTACACCAGCGCCACCACCGGCCTGTTCCCGGAAACTCTGTTCGACGGCACGCCGACCTTTGCGCCCGGTAAAACGCCCGATGCCACGGCGCGTCAGGGTTATATCGATCAGATCTGGCAACCCTATCATCAGCAGATTCAGCAGGAGCTGGCGCGGCTTAAAGAGCAGCACGGCTACGCGCTGTTGTTTGACGCACACTCTATTGCCAGCGAAATTCCCCGCCTGTTTGAGGGGCGTCTGCCCGATATCAATATTGGCACCATCGATGGCGCAAGCTGCACGCCTCACATGAGCGCGGCCGCAGAAGCGGTGTGCGCCGCACAGCACGACTACAGCTGGGTGATCAATGGGCGCTTCAAAGGCGGCTACATCACCCGCGCCTATGGCCAGCCGCAGCAGCAGATTGAGGCGATTCAGCTGGAACTGGCGCAGCTCAACTACATGGATGAGACGCCGCCTTACGCCTGGCAGCAGGCGCGTGCTGCAGCGTTACAGAAAGTGCTCAAATCACTGATCCACGCCATGCTGGCACAGGCCAGGGCGCAATAATCTTTCCCGGCGGCGATGCGTCACGCTGGTGCATCGCTGCGCTAATCAGGTGCAGGCGGGGGCAGGCTCTTTGTCTGCTCCCACACTTCCGCCTTCATTCATCGCTTTTGCAGAGCTGGCATAACCTTTGCTAGGTTGTATGTACAAGTGCTGCAGCGCATCGCTCATCTGAATAAATTCCGTCTGGCTCACAAAATGATAAAGCCGGCAATGAACTGCTCTGCGTTAACTTGTATATACATGACATATCATCCTGTGAAATTTATGTTAAATCTCGTCAGGGCGATCACCAGGCCGCTACTTTCAGGAGAACCGTATGACGCACCCTCTGACTCTTCGTCGTTTATGTCTCACTACGCTGGTTTCCAGTCTGCTGCTCTGTGGCGTCAGTGCCCAGGCTAAAGAATGGAAGTCAATAACCATTGCCACTGAAGGCAGTTATGAACCCTGGAACCTCACCCTGCCGGGCGGCAAGCTGGGCGGTTTCGAGCCGGAGCTGATGGCGGACCTCTGCCAGCGCATGGCGATTCAGTGCAAGCTGGTGGTGCAGAACTGGGATGGCATGATTGCCGGGCTGAATGCCGGAAAATATGACGTGATCATGGATGCGATTGTGATTACGCCCGATCGCAAAAAAGTGGTGAATTTCACCGTGCCCTACGCTTCAACACCCGCCACCTTTATCACGGTGAAAGGATCATTGCTGCCCGCCGACAGTAAGATCATCAAGCTCACCGATGAGGCTAAAACCGTGGAGACCGCCATTGCGCCGCTGAAAGCGGCGCTGAAGGGCAAAACGATCGGTATCGCCTCCGGCACGGTCTACACGCCGTTTATCGACAAGTACTTTAAAGATGTTGCGGATGTCCGTGAATACACCAGTTCAGCGGATGCGATCCTGGATTTGCAGGCGGGGCGCATTGATGCGGTGTTTGATGATGTGACCTTTGCACAGTCAATGCTGGCAAGACCTGATAACCGCAACCTTAGCTTCAGCGGGCCTCAACTGGGCGGCCCTATCTGGGGTGAAGGCGAAGCGATGGGAGTACGCATGGCAGACAACGATCTGAAAGCCCGGCTGGATCAGGCAATTAACGCCGCGCTGGCCGACGGCACAGTGAAAAAGCTGAGCGAGAAGTGGTTCAAAACTGACGTCACACCCTGAGTGAGGTAACTGATGATAAGCCTGCTGAGTTTTGGCCCCGAGGGCTGGGGACGGTTGATTCTGAGTGCCACGCTGACCACGCTGCTGCTGTCGTTTGCCGCGTTGCTGGTGGGTGCGGTAGTGGGATCGGGCGTTGCCGCCGCAAAGTTATCCCCGCACCGGGCGGTGCGCTGGCTGGGGGAGAGCTACTCGGTGATCTTTCGTGGCATTCCTGAACTGCTGGTGATCTATTTATTCTACTTCGGCGGATCGGGACTGATCACGCAGATCGGACAACTGTTTGGCGCGGACGGGTTTATCGAAGCGCCGCCGTTTCTGATCGGGGCGCTGGCGATCGGGCTTATCTCTGGCTCCTACCAGGCGGAAGTGTATCGCGCCGCACGGCTGGCGCTGGCGAAAGGAGAGATCGAAGCCGCCGTCGCCATTGGCATGCCGCGCTGGCGCATCCGGCAGCGCATCCTGCTGCCGCAGGTGGCGCGCTATGCGCTGCCCGGCCTGTCAAACGTCTGGCAGATGAGCCTGAAAGATTCGGCACTGGTGTCGGTCACCGGCATTGTCGAGCTGATGCGGGCCAGTCAGATTGCCGCCGGTTCGACCCGCGACTACTTCTCCTTTTACCTGGTGGGCGGTGCCTGTTACCTGTTGCTGACGCTGCTGTCGAACCGCGCCTTTCTGCGGGCCGAATCCCGTCTTGGTCGCGCCTGGCAAAGCCGCACCGCTGCACAGCATTAAGGAGACTTATGATCGATTTTGCGTTTCTCACTGACACCTTCCTTAAGCTCAGCGCCGCACTGCCGGTCACGCTGGGCCTGTTTATCAGCGCGTTTCTCTGCGGAGGCGTGCTGGCGGTGGGTATTCTGGCGCTGCGCATGAGCCGCTGGCGGTTACTGAGTGCGTTTGCCCGTGGCTACATTCTGGTGTTTCGCGGCTCGCCGCTGATGATTCAGCTGTTCCTGATCTACTACGGTCTGGGGCAGTTTGGGGTGATCCGTCACAGCCTCTTCTGGCCGTTTCTGCGCGAGCCTTTTACCTGCGCGGTGCTGGCACTGTCGCTCTGTACCGCCGCCTACACCGCAGAGATTCTGCGTGGTGCGCTGCTGGCGGTGCCCCCCGGCCAGGTGGAAGCGGGAATGGCATGCGGCATGTCACGCGGACTGTTACTGCGGCGCATTATCGCGCCGGTGATGCTGCGTTATGCGCTGCCTGCTTACTCCACCGAAGCGATTCTGCTGGTGAAATCGACCGCGCTGGCAAGCCTGGTAACGGTCTGGGATGTCACGGGGGTGGCGCAGCAGATCATCCAGCGCACCTACCGCACCATGGAGGTGTTTCTCTGTGCGGCGGCAATCTACCTGATCCTCAACTTCATCATTGTGCAGCTGTATGCCCTGCTGGAGCGGCGTCTGACGCCGGTGCATAAACCGGAAAAAAAGCCGTTACCGGCCGCTAAGAACCTGGCCCGGTAGGCATCATTGTGTGCAGGCAGTCTGCACGCGGACAGTGCACCGCACCCCGGCGTAAGTGGGGAGTGTCAGCACGGTCCGGGTTAAGAGTGACAAATAAACCAGCCTGATTGGCCAGGCTCTGAGCCGATCCCCGGAGGAGAAAAACATGTCTGAACGGCCACCCGTTACGCTGTCGGCCAGCGATATCCATAAATCTTTTGGTGCCATGGAGGTGCTGAAAGGCATCTCACTGCAGGCGCACAAGGGCGATGTCATCTCAATTCTCGGTGCCAGCGGCTCGGGTAAAAGTACGCTGCTGCGCTGCATTAATCTGCTGGAGACACCCGATTCCGGCGTGGTCAGCGTGGGCGGTGAAACCATTGAGATGAAGCGCCATGCGCGCGGGCATCAGCTTGCGGCCAATCCGCGTCAGATTGAGCGGCTGCGTTCCCGGCTGGGGATGGTGTTTCAGAGCTTTAATCTCTGGTCACATCTCACCGTGCTGCAAAATGTCATCGAAGGGCCGCATTACGTGCTGAAGCGCGATAAAAAAGCGTGCATCGCCCAGGCAGAACAGCTACTGGATCGGGTTGGCCTGCTGAACCGCAAGGATTTCTATCCCGCTCAGCTGTCGGGCGGTCAGCAGCAGCGGGTGGCAATTGCCCGTGCGCTGGCGATGGACCCGGAAGTGATGCTGTTTGATGAACCGACTTCGGCTCTCGACCCGGAACTGGTGGGTGAGGTGCTGAAGGTGATGCGCAGCCTGGCAGAAGAGGGGCGCACCATGCTGGTGGTCACGCATGAGATGGGCTTTGCCCGTAACGTCTCTAACCGGGTGGTGTTTATGCATCAGGGCACGATTGACAGTCAGGGCACCCCGGAGGCGATGTTCGGCGAGGCAGGGTCGACGCGCTTCAGGCAGTTTATTTCCAGTCATCATCAGGTGGAGCCGGTGGTATGAGCGACGTGATGAGTCAGACGCTGGTCTGGGGCGACAGCCCGCTGAAATGGCAGGAACTGGTACAGGTCGCCCGGTACGGTGCCAGCCTGACGCTCAGCGACAGTGCCTGGCAGCGCATCGCACAAAGCCGTGAAATCGTCGGCAACATCGTGGCGTCGGGGCAGGTGGCATACGGCATCAATACCGGGCTGGGGGCGCTCTGCAATATCACCCTGTCTGAAGATGAGCTGGGCCAGCTGTCGCGCAATACCCTGATGAGCCATGCCTGTGGCGTTGGTCCGGTGCTGTCAAAACCGGAAGCCCGTGCCATTCTCTGCGCCGCCATTGCCAACTACAGCCACGGCAAATCGGGTGTGTCAGTGGCGCTGGTGCAGCAGTTGCTGGCGCTGCTCAATCGGCAGATTACGCCACAGGTGCCGTCGCAGGGCTCGGTGGGCTATCTGACCCACATGGCGCATATCGGTCTGGCGCTGACGGGCCTCGGCGAGGTGGAGTGGCAGGGTGAGATCATGCCCGCGCAGCAGGCGCTGGCCGGGGCGGGATTAGCCCCTTACCGGCCAGGCGCAAAAGAGGGGCTGAGTCTGGTCAACGGCACGCCCTGCATGACCGGCTTAGCCTGTCTGGCCCTGGATGATGCCGGACGTCTGCTGGACTGGGCCGATGTCACCGGCGCAATGAGCTTTGAAGCGCTGCGTGGTCAGCTTGTGGCATTTGACCCTGAAGTGCTGGCACTCAAGGCCAGTCCGGGGATACAGCACAGCGGCGAACGCCTGCGTCAGTTGTTACGTGACAGCCCGCTGCTCAACGCGAGCACTGGCATCCGCACTCAGGATGCGCTGAGCCTGCGGTCAATGCCGCAGGTCCACGGTGCCTGCCGCGATCAGTTCGATCACGCTGCCCGTCAGGTGGAGACCGAACTCAACGCCTGCACAGACAACCCGCTGATTCTGGGCACCGTGCAGAAGTGGCGCGTGGTGTCACAGTCGAATCCGCACGGCGAGTCGGTGGCGATGGCCTGTGATCTGCTGGCGATTGCGCTGGCGGAGCTGGGAAGCATTGCCGAGCGACGGCTGGATCGGCTGGTGAATCCGCTGGTCAGTGGCCTGCCGCCGTTTCTGGTGGCGGAGCCAGGGGTTAATTCCGGCATGATGATTGCGCAATATGTGGCGGCGTCGCTCTGTGCGGAAAACCGTCAGCTGGCGCAGCCTGCGGTGCTCGACAACTATGTGACATCGGGACTGCAGGAAGATCATCTGAGCCTGGGCACCGGGTCAGCGCTGAAGCTGCTGAAGCTGGTCAGCAACGTCGATCACATTATCGCGATTGAGTACCTGCTGGCGGCGCAGGCGCTGGAGTTTCACGGTGAATCACAGCTGGCAGCCGGCACCCGGCGTGCCTGGCAGTTGATCCGGCAGGTTGTTGAGCGCTGGCAGCAGGATCGCTGGCTGGCCCCCGACATCGCCCGTGCGGTGGCGCAGATTAAAGCGCACCGGGCCGATGCGCTTCTGGCGTAAGGATTACGTCCGGCGTGCGTCCGGACGGACTAAATCAAAGCGCTGAGCTTCGCTGATGCCGTAATAAGCGCTGGGACCGCCTGCGCGCAGAATCGGCTCAGCTTTGGCGGTCTGGTAAATGCCCTCTTCAAGCAGCGATTCATCAATGTGAATTTCCACCGCTTCGCCCATCACCAGCCAGCTGTCGAGCAGGTTGCCGCTGGCATCCTGCAGCTGAATCAGTTGCGTCAGACGGCATTCGAAGTTGACCGGGCTTTCTGCCACCAGGCTGGCGCTGACCTGTGACGCGGCCAGCGGCGTTAAACCGGCAAAGGCGAACTCATCCTGATCCGCAGGGAGTGAAGCGGAGCTTTCATTCATCGCTTCCGCCAGAGGGCGGGTCGCCAGGTTCCAGACGAACGCTTTCGTCTCTGCAATATTGCGCACGCTGTCTTTCCAGCCGCTGCTGGCAAAACCGATAATCGGTGGATGATAGTTAAAGCAGTTAAAGAAGCTGTAAGGGGCCAGATTGCGCTGGCCGCTGACGCTGACTGAGCTTATCCAGCCAATCGGGCGCGGGCCGATAATGGCATTCAGCGGATCGTGCGGCAGACCGTGACCAGCACGGGGTTGATAGGAATAGCGTTTAGGGGTCATAACCTCTCCAGCAGGGGAATTTTATTTATCTTAGCCCGACAGCATCGCCTGACGGAATCGGAAAGAGGTAAGCGGATGGTGCGGGTTTATTTTCCGCCGCCTACAGCGTATTGTACGCGCGCCTGAATAACTGAGAGAACGTATGAAAAAGTCAGCCAGCACGTCGCCCTTCCACGCCCGCAATCGCCATCAGGGCGAATACGATTTTGCCGCGTTAACCGCTGCGCATCCGCCGCTGGCGGCTAAAGTCCGGCCCAACGGTTATGGCGTGCAGTCCGTGGATTTCGCGGATCCGGAGGCGGTCATGCTGCTGAACCAGGCGCTCATCAGACTGTTTTACGACATCGACTGGCAACTGGCTCCCGGCTCACTCTGCCCGCCCGTGCCGGGACGTGCCGATTATCTGCATTACCTGGCCGATCTGCTGGCGCTGGACAACAACGGCGTGATCCCGGCAGCGGACGTGCTGGATGTCGGCTGCGGCGCAAACTGCATCTATCCGCTGATTGGTGCGGCGGAATATGGCTGGCGCTTTACCGGCACCGAGATAGACGACGCCGCCATCAAAGCCGCTAACCGCATTATTGCAGCAAATCCGCGCCTGACGCGTCAGATTCGTCTGCGTCGTCAGAAAAACAGCGATGCGGTGCTGGCGGGCGTGGTCAGCAAAAATGAGTTCTTCAGCGCGGTGATGTGTAACCCGCCGTTCCATGCGTCGGCGGAAGAGGCGGCAGCGGGAACGCAGCGTAAAGTCCGCAATCTCGGACTTGAAAAGAACGCACCGCTTAACTTTGGCGGGCAGCACAATGAACTGTGGTGTCCCGGTGGCGAAAAGGCGTTTATCGGTAAGATGATCGCCGAGAGCGTGGCGTCAGGTCGCCAGATCGGCTGGTTTACCTCGCTGGTGTCGCGCAAAGAGAATTTACCGGCGCTGGAAAAACAGCTGCAGGCGCTCGACGTCGCGGAAGTGCGGGTAGTGAATATGGCGCAGGGTCAGAAGCAGAGCCGCTTCCTGGCGTGGAGTTTCATGCCTGCCGCCCAGCGCAGCAAACTGCTGAGTCGCCTGGGGCGCTAAGGTGTTTGACTGCTGATAATCAGGGCGAATCTGACCGCAACGAATAAGCTTAACGCACCGGGAACACAGGCAGAGAAGGAAAGCGTCCCGCGCCAGGGAAGGCGCGGGCCGAGCGTGTCATGGATGACGGTTTTTGCGTCTTTCCGATCTGACTGTGTTCACGGTGCAGGCACGGTGTTACTGCGGCTTGGGGCATAAAAAAACGGGCCGCGATGCGGCCCGTTTTCATCAGGAGACGTGCTGCAGGAATTCGCGCAGACGCTCGCTGGGTGGATTGCTGATCAGGCTATCGGGATCGCCATCTTCCGCAATCCGGCCTTTGTCGATGAAGATCAGGCGTGAAGCCACTTTCTGGGCGAAGCCCACTTCGTGCGTCACAATCACCATCGTCATGCCTTCTTCTGCCAGATCCTGCATCACTTTCAGCACCTCGTGACGCAGTTCCGGGTCCAGCGCGGAGGTTGGCTCATCAAACAGCATCATTTTCGGCTTAACGGCCAGCGCACGGGCAATCGCCACACGCTGCTGCTGGCCGCCGGACAGCTCAGATGGGAAGTGGTGCGCCCGCTCGGCAAGACCGACTTTGCCCAGCAGTTCACGCGCCAGCTGGCGTGCAGCCTCTTTGCTGGCACCGCGCACCCGGATGGGACCAAAGGCGACGTTGTCCAGCGCACTCATCTGTGGGAACAGATGGAACTGCTGAAACACCATGCCCGCTTCCTGACGGATCAGGCGGTCGTCCACTTTCGGGTCATTGACGCGCAGGCCATCAACAATCAGCTCACCGCTGGTGATCTCTTCCAGCTTGTTAATGCAGCGCAGCAGTGTCGATTTACCGGAACCGGATGGGCCGATAATCACCACCACTTCGCCCTGGTTAATCTTCAGATCGATATTGTGCAGCACCTGGGTCTGACCAAAATGCTTCGAGACATCTTTAAATTCAATCACAGGATTTTCACCCTTTTCTCAATGCGGCGCAGCACAAAGCTCAGCACCAGCGTAATTACCAGATAGATAATCGCGACGGCGCTCCAGATTTCCAGAGCGCGGAAGTTACCGGCAATAATCTCCTGACCCTGACGTGTCAGTTCAGCCACACCGATAACAATAAACAGCGAGGTATCTTTAATGCTGACAATCCACTGGTTGCCCAGCGGCGGCAGCATACGGCGCAGAGCCAGCGGCATGATCACGTAGCGAAGTGTCTCACGGCTCGACAGGCCAAGGGCCAGTCCGGCTTCGCGAAAGCCCTTGTTGATCGACAGCACGGCACCACGGGTAATCTCGGCAATATACGCGCCGGAGTTAATCATGATGGTCACCACTGCTGCGGTGAAAGGATCAATGCGCAGGTCAGGGAACGCCATCGGCAGAGCGAAGTAAATAAACATCACCTGCACCACGATAGGGGTGCCACGGATGATTTCGATAAACACCAGCGCGATGTTATTGGTGATCCAGCCACCGTAAGCGCGGGCAAAACCGGCCACCAGCCCGATAAACAGACCGCCAACCAGGCCGATGATTGAGATAATTAAGGTCAGTTTGGCGCCTTCGAGCAGCGCTGGCATGGCGGGCCAGATGACGCTCCAGTCAAACTCCATGGTGTCACTCCAGATATGTTGCGATGGAAAAAAGCAGGGAAAAAGTTTCCCTGCTGAAATCAGATAACGGGCAAATTATTATTTAGGTTCGGTGCCGAACCATTTTTTATAGAGCGTGTTGTAGGTGCCGTTCTCTTTCAGGGTTTTGAGTGCGCCGTTAACTTTTTCACGCAAATCGTCGCTGCCCTTCGGGAAGGCAATGCCATACTGCTGCGCTTCAATGGAATCGCCTACCGCTTTAAAACGGCCTTTACCGGCAGTGTGGATGAAGTACAGGATGTTTGGCGTGTCGTGCAGCACCGCGTCGGCACGGTTAGTGCCCAGCTCCATGTAGGCGCTGTCGATGTTCGGGAACTGACGCAGATCTTTAGACTTGATGTTGGCTTTGGCGTATTCCACAGAGCCGGTGCCGCTTTTCACAGCGACCACTTTGCCGTTCAGATCGCTGATGCCTTTGATGTCGTTTTCATTGTTACGCACCATCACCTGCAGACCGCTTTTGTAATAGCCGTCAGAAAATTCGATGGCTTTTTTACGTTCTTCAGTAATGGTAATACCTGCCAGAGCCAGATCGACATTGCGCGTTTGCAGCGCGGGGATAATGCCGCTGAAGTCCATTGGCTTCAGGGTGTAATCGAGCTTCAGCTCTTTGGCAATGGCATCCCACAGGTCCACGTCAAAGCCGACATATTTGTCACCCTGTTTGAATTCAAACGGAACAAAGGCGGTATCTGTTGCGACGACCAGCTTTTTTTCTGCTGCGGTGGAAGAGAGAGAGAAGGCCAGCGCCAGCGCGGCCACAGAAACTTTTAACAGTGACTTCATCATTTTTTCCTTTTTACTACCAGGCGGCAGGGCCTGTGTTTGCGGCTTGTCATATGAAAGAATTATGCCAACTTTGCAAAATCCGCGAAATCAGAGACTTAAATAACACAGCTGACACGATTTTGCAGTTAATTCTGCCACTGCACCATTATGGTGATCATTTTTGGTGCAGTTGACTGTTTTGGTGCAACCGGTAGTGTGCCTCAGTTGTTAAGGCTGTGAAGCGGGGGAGAAGAGAACTGTTAACAGGGTCATAAAAATGCGGTAACACAGACGTAAAAAAGGCGGGTTTCCCCGCCTGATTGCGTGCTGCGCGTCTTATTCAATGTTGGCTTCGATGAACCACAGGAATTTATCCAGGTCGCGTGATGCCGCAGTAAAGATGTCCGCGGTATCTTCGTCTTTCACTTCTGAAATTGCTTTGCGGGTGTCGTTAGCCACAACGCTGTAACGATCGGCCAGCGCTTTCAGATGATCCTGCACGCTGTGAATGTTCAGCGGATAGCTTTTCAGTGGGGTCTGGTCATTCACGACCTGCGTGGTGCCCAGCGCCACGCCGCCCAGCTGAACAACACGCTCAGCAATGGTGTCCTGGTGGTCGGTAATCGTGGTGCGGAAACCATCCAGCATCTCATGTACACCGATAAAATTCGCGCCGCGCATGTTCCAGTGCGCCTGCTTGGTGATCAATGACAGGTCAATAAACTCGACTACCAGACGGTTTAACACCGCGATGGTGGCTTTCTTCTCGTCTTCGGCCACGTCGTTGCGGGTATAAATCAGGTCAGAAGATTTAGTTTTAACCAGTTTAGCGGTACTCATCGTTTCAGTCCTCTCTTTGATGGTTGTCCTAATCAAGTACCGGATAAGTATAGCAGCGCTTTTCAGCTTTGCAGAAACGACTTTGTCGATGGATGAAATAGCGTGTGTCTTGATTAATTGCAGCGCCGTGCCGGAAAGGTTACAGCCATGTTAAAATATAGCTTTTATTAAATAGCTTTTTAAATCATTAAGTTATGTTCAGTTGTAAATATCAGGTAAGTGACTGTTTCAAAATAGGTTGAGCAATAAAACGCAGCGGTTAAGAATAATTCTCATGCTGCGCATGATTGTTATTTCGCCCGCCAGCGTGGCGGGCGGAAATCGCTTATTTTTGCCTGTCGTCTGATAATTCGATGCTGCTTAACTGACTCTTTTTTGGCCTCATTGTCAGCGTTGACCCTGCCGAAGCGATAATGATGGCCAGCAGCGCCAGCCACTGCAGTGCGCTCAGCGTTTCGCCCAGAAACAGCATGCCGGAAAAAGCGGCCATGGCAGGTTCAAGGCTCATCAGCGTGCCGAAAATTCGCGCCGGTAAGCGGGTAAGGGCAATCATCTCCAGTGAATAGGGAATGGCGCTGGAAAGCAGCGCGACCAGCAGGGCAATCGGCATCACGGCCCATGTCCAGATGCCGCTTTCTGCGAACGTCAGGCCCAGCGGCACAAAAATGACCGAGGCAATCAGTGAACCGATGGCGACGGTAGCCGGGCCATGTTCTGCGCCTGCCCGCTGTCCCGCCAGGATGTAGATCGCCCAGCAGGCACCGGCTGCCACAGCCAGCGCGGCACCCAGCGGGTCAATCGCCGTCATCTCTGTTCCAAAAGGCAGCAGGAACCACAGACCAATCACCGCCAGCAATACCCAGACAAAATCCAGTGGCCTGCGCGATCCAAACAGCGCGAGTGCCAGCGGGCCAGTAAACTCCAGTCCCACCGCCACGCCCAGCGGCACGGTACGAATCGCCAGATAAAACGTGAAATTCATGGTGCCCAGAGCCAGGCCATACATCAACAGGGGCAGCCGCTGTTCCCGGCTGAAACGCAAGCGCCAGGGTTTGAAAATGACACAGAGTATCAGGGTGCCAAAGCCCAGGCGCAGTGCGGTAATCCCTGTGGCACCCACAGAAGGAAACAGGCTTTTTGCCAGTGAAGCACCGCCCTGCAGCGACAGCATCGCAATCAGCAGTACGGCAATCGGCATGACTATCGGGGCAAGATTTTTAGAGGCGGGAGAGGCAGACATCCTGTGTACTTTTCCTGTTCAAAAACGCAATGAGTCAGCAAGTGTAAAGGAAATGGCGGCCAAAGAATCCCGGAATTGTGTTTTAAATTTGACTTAACTGAACGATTTTTGCCCAAAATCAGGGCCGTTTAGGTAAAGAAATGTCAGGATTTTTTAGGATTTAACTTAAAGAGGGAAATGAGCACGAAATGATTATTGCAGAAAGATGACGGATTTTATAAGAAAAATGAATGACATAGGATGTCGCATTAACGTCCTGTTACACCAAACTTTCTGTTAGACAACAAAATCCGGGCAGAGTTTCTCGCTATTTTTTGTTATATTTTCAGCGTTGTCAGGAGAGAAGTATTTTCACATTTGAGGTGGTTATGAAAAAAATTGCATGTCTTTCAGCATTAGCCTGTGTACTGGCAGTATCTGCAGGTTCAGCAATGGCACAGAGCACCGTAACTGGTGGCTATGCTCAGAGCGACTATCAGGGCGTGGCTAACAAAGCTAACGGCTTCAACCTGAAATACCGCTACGAAGACGGTTCTAACCCACTGGGTTGGATCGGTTCATTCACCTACACCGAAAAAGATCGTACCGAAGCTGGCATCTACAATAAGGGCCAGTACTACGGTGTGACCGGTGGTCCTGCTTACCGTCTGAACGACTGGGCGAGCATCTACGGTGTTGTGGGTATCGGCTACGGTAAATTCCAGCAGAACGATACTGCATCACGCGCGAAAACTGATTCAAGCGACGTAGGCTTCTCTTACGGCGCAGGTCTGCAGTTTAACCCAATTCAGGACGTCGCGCTGGACGTGGGCTACGAGCAGAGCCGCATCCGCAATGTTGACGTAGGTACCTGGATTGCTGGCGTAGGTTACAGCTTCTAAGTTTAGCTTAGCTGACCTGCAAAAAAACGGCCCCTTGTGGGCCGTTTTTTATTGTGCTGATTTTACCCATCCGCCTTTCACGTTGACCCGTTCTCTGACGCTTTATGATATCGACAGCCAGTAACGCCCCATCCGTTAATGTCGGCAGGCGCAGAAGTGGGTAGGCAAATCAGAAGATGAGAATGAAAAGGGGAGTAGGCCTCTCAGCCGTTAGCTGAAAGGCGCTGAATCAGGATTAGCCGCGCCAGATCAGATTCTGACAGCGACGATCGGCGGGCTTGTGGCCCAGCAGTTTTTCAATCAACATCAGACGCAGTGTGAACGGGGAACGCGTCAGCAGGCACAGCCAGGATTTCATCTCCGTGGTTGTTTTCTTTTCAGCCTGGAAGCATTTGCTGCAATCTAAGCAACATTTCAGGGTGCTCATAGAATCACCTCCCAATCATTGTCGACGCGGTAGTGAGCAGACTGCGGCGGCATGGTCATCATCACCGGCGCAACAGAGGATCTACAAGGATCGCTCTTTTCCTGCTTACATTATCATCAAATATAGCACTGGCTATATCGTTTAGCCAAGGCTAATGACGAAAAATTTGAGCTTCTTTGCGGCTGGTTTACAATGAGCGCAGCTAAATCCGTACAGCAGTGTCAGTGCGGGAAATAATAATGAGGAAGCTGAATGAGTCGTCGTGCTAAAAGCGTGGTTTCTGCCCCGAAAGGACCACTAAAAGATATTGAAGAGCATGTCGAAGGTTTTCGGCAGGTGCGTGAAGCGCATCGTCGGGAATTAATTGATGACTACGTTGAGCTAATCTCTGATTTAATTGGTGAATTTGGCGAAGCGCGTCAGGTCGATATGGCGGCACGCCTGGGGGTTTCACAACCTACTGTGGCGAAAATGCTGAAGCGGCTTGGCAGTGCCGGGCTGGTTGAGCAGGTGCCTTATCGGGGCGTATTCCTGACCGGAGAAGGTGAGAAGCTGGCGGAGGAAAGCCGCGCCCGTCATCATATTGTTGAAAGTTTTTTGCTGGCATTAGGCATCAGTCCTGAAACCGCCCGTCGCGATTCAGAAGGGATTGAGCATCACGTCAGTGATGAAACGCTGGCTGTGTTTAAGAAGTTCTCCGAAACCCGTTAACGCTAAGGCGTACCCTCACCATGCCTCAACTGCTTCGATCTTTTTTGCATGACTCTATTTTGCATTTATTAATCGTGATTGGTGTAGTTCTGGCATTTCTGGCGGATTTCCGCTGGGCCGATCTGCCCGGTGCCGTGGACTGGCATACCATTATCACGCTCACCGGGCTGCTGATCCTGACCAAAGGACTGGAAACCAGCGGCTACTTTGACGTGCTCGGAGGACGACTGATTGCGCGTTTCCGGCACGAGCGGGCACTTGCGCTGTTTATGGTGCTGGCTGCGGCGTTGCTCTCGACGTTTCTGACCAACGATGTCGCGCTGTTCATTCTTGTGCCGCTGACCCTGACGCTGCGTAAGTTCTCCCGTTTACCGATCTCGCGACTGATTATTTTCGAGGCGCTGGCGGTTAACGCCGGATCGCTGCTGACGCCGGTCGGCAACCCGCAAAACATTCTGCTGTGGAGCCACGGTAAGTTAAGCGTCGTTGCGTTCATTGTGCAGATGCTGCCGCTGGCCGTCTGGCTGCTGCTGAGCCTGATGGTGGTGACCTGGTTCAGCTTTTCAAAGCGGTCGATTGATAAGCATGACAACCCGGAACAGCCGCAGTGGCAGAAGCCGCTGTTTATCGTCAGCGTCGTATTGTACCTGCTGTTTATCGCCGGTCTGGAGCTGGAGATCACCGGCTGGATACTGCTGCTGATCCTCGCCACATTCCTTGTCATGGCACGTCCGGTGCTCCAGCGCATCGACTGGAGCCTGCTGGCGGTGTTTATCGCCATGTTTATTGACGTCTTCCTGCTGATCCGGCTGCCAGTGATGCAGGCACACTTTGATGCAGTGGCGCATTTTGGTCAGGGGCAGCTCTACCTGCTGGCGATTGGTCTTTCTCAGGTGATCAGCAACGTACCGGCGACCATTCTGCTGCTGCAAAAAGTGCCGCCGTCGGAGGTGCTCGCCTGGGCCGTCAACATTGGCGGATTCGGACTGCTGCCGGGTTCTCTTGCCAACCTGATTGCGCTGCGAATGGCCAAAGACAAAGCCGTCTGGTGGCAATTTCACCTCTTTTCCCTTCCTCTGCTGGCCTGGTCAATGGCCAGCGGCTGGCTGTTGCTGCGGTTGCTTAATTAGGCCCGACGCATCCTGCTGCCCCCGTCAGGTGGCAGGATGTGCGCCATTCCTCAAGTTTCGTAAAGTTGCACTGGATTTTGTCAATTTCCGATATAAGGTTAACAGGACCTTTATGCCCGGAATCAGGGCCTTAGCCAGTGATGGGAACTATGAGCGAGAATAACCAACGCGATCCACACCAGCAGGACGCAGATAACGCGACGGATAAAGACCGTCAGTCAGAGGAAAATCAGGACAACGACCAGCAGCCTGAGCGTAAACGCCCCGGTAAAAAGCCGCTGATTATTCTGGCAGTGGTAGTGGTGATTATGCTGATTGTCGGCTTCTGGTTCTGGTTCTCTACCCGTAATATCGAAACCACCGATGATGCCTTTACCGAAGGCGACGCCGTGACCATTGCGCCGAAAGCGTCCGGCTATGTCGTGAAGCTGCTGGTGAAAGATAACCAGCGGGTGAAGAAGGGCGATCTGCTGGTGGAAATCGACCCGAGCGACAATCGCGCCCAGCGCGAACAGGCTAATGCGCAACTCGGTTTAGCCGTTGCACAACTGCATCAGGCGCAGGCCCAGCTGGCGCTGTCAAAGGTTCAGTATCCGGCACAGCGCGATCAGGCGCTGGCGGATCAGGCCAAAGCAGAAGCGAACCTGCTTAATGCGCAGGCCGATTATCGTCGCCAGCGTGGCGTTGACCCGCGTGCGACCAGCCAGCGTAATATCGACAGCGCGTCCGCGCAGTTACGCTCAGCGCAGGCGCAGTTACAAAGCGCGAAAGCCCAGGTTGAAGTCGCGTCACAGGTTGCCCTGCAGATTCGTCAGCAGGAGACGAATGTTGAAGCGCGTCAGCAGCAGGTTGAGCAGGCGAAGGCGCAGTTGAGCACGGCCGATCTTAACCTCTCCTATACCCAGGTTCGCGCACCTTATGACGGGTTCATCACTAAGCGTAACGTTCAGCTGGGCACACTGGTGCAGGCCGGTTCATCGTTGTTCTCACTGGTCTCACCTGAAATCTGGGTGACTGCGAACTTCAAAGAGTCGCAGCTGCAGCGCATGAATCCGGGCGACAGGGTGGAAATCAGCGTCGATGCCTGGCCTGACATGAAGCTGGAAGGACATGTCGACAGCATCCAGATGGGTTCCGGTTCACGCTTCTCAACCTTCCCGTCAGAGAACGCCACCGGTAACTACGTGAAAATCGTTCAGCGCGTACCGGTGAAAATCGTCATCGACAAGGGGCTTGATCCGAATCATCCGCTGCCGCTGGGTCTCTCGGTTGAACCGAAGGTAACGGTGGAATGAGTACGGCGCAGAGCTGGAAACCGGCCAGCAACCCGTGGCTCGTGGCGATCACGGTGACGCTGGCGGTGTTTATGGAGATTCTCGACACCACCATCGTCAACGTGGCGCTGCCGCACATCGCCGGTTCGCTCTCCTCCAGTTACGATGAGTCAACCTGGGTGCTGACCTCCTATCTGGTGGCGAACGGTATCGTGCTGCCTATCTCTGCGTTCTTCAGCCGTCTGTTTGGCCGTAAACAGTTTTTCCTCATCTGCATCGTGATGTTCACCATCTGCTCGTTCCTGTGTGGTATCGCAACGGAACTGTGGCAGATCATTCTGTTCCGCGTGCTGCAGGGCTTTTTTGGCGGCGGATTGCAGCCGGTTCAGCAGTCTGTGCTGCTGGACTACTTCAGGCCGGAAGATCGCGGCAAGGCCTTTGGTCTCTCCTCTATCGCCATTATTGTCGCGCCGGTGATTGGCCCGACTTTAGGGGGCTGGATCACCGATAACTACAGCTGGCGCTGGGTGTTCTTTATTAACATTCCGGTCGGTGTACTGACCGTGCTGGCGATCTATCAGCTGCTGGAAGACCCACCGTGGGAGCGGAAATGGGCGAAAGGTAAACTGAAGATCGATTACATCGGGATCAGCCTGATTACCTTAGGGCTGGGGTGCCTGCAGGTGATGCTGGATCGCGGGGAAGATGAGGACTGGTTCGCCTCCCACTTCATCGTGCTGTTCGCGGTTCTTGCGCTGGTCGGCATCGTCGGGGCCATTTACTGGCTGATGTATGCCCGTAAGCCGGTGGTCGATATTCTGGTGATGAAAGACCGCAACTTCTGGGTAGCGGGCCTGTTGATGGCAGGCATGGCGATGATTCTCTATGGCAGTTCTGTGGTGTTGCCACAGCTGGCACAGCAGGATCTGGGGTACACCGCTACCTGGTCAGGGCTGGTGCTGTCGCCCGGAGCCGTGCTGATTGTGCTGACCATTCCGCTGGTCCTGAAGCTGATGCCGATTGTTCAGACGCGATACATCATCGCCTTTGGCTTCAGCTGTCTGGCCGTGGCGTTTTTCTATTCCGCCACCTTAACGCCGGATGTCGATTTCAGCACGCTGGTGATGATGCGCAGCGCACAGTCCATCGGGCTGGGTTTCCTGTTTGTCCCGTTAACAACGATCGCCTTTGTCACCATTCCGCAGCGACTCAATGCTGACGCCTCGGCGCTGTTTACCATGTTCCGAAACGTTGCCGGATCGATTGGGATCTCGCTGTCGACGGCGGCCATCACCGAACGCGAGCAGGTGCGGTCGGCGCACATGGTGCACAACATGACGCCGTTGAACGAGCCGTTCAACATTACGCTTCAGCACTGGGCGCAGGCGATACGTGATTTTACCTCGGCAGTGGGGGATCCGGTGACGCTGGCAACCGGACAGCTCTATCAGGAGATGATTGCGCAGTCGCGCATCCTCGCTTATATCGATGTCTTCTCAGGCCTGAGTATTGTCGCCCTGATTTTGATTCCATTTTGCTGGCTGCTGTCGCCGATTAAGAGCGAAGGCAGTGCAGGAGCACACTAACATGAAGGTTTTTTACTCTCATCGCCTGAAACCCCTGACATTACTGCTGGCCATAGGGCTGGCAGGCTGCGCCGTCGGGCCTGACTATCAGGCACCGAAACCCGCCGTACCGGGTGGTTTTAACACCCTGGATTCGCAGGAAGCGTCAAAGCCACAAAATGCCGCCATCAATTCACGCTGGTGGCGCAGCTTCAACGATCCGCAGCTCGACAGTCTGATCGAGCGGGCGATAGCAGGCAACCTGAGCCTGCAGCAGACGGTGCTGCGCATTGCCGGTGCGCGTGAACAGCTCAACCAGGCGCAGGGGAGCCTGTTACCCAGCCTGAGCGGTTCGGCCAAAGTCACGCGTCAGCAGCTCGGACTGGAAGGCTTGCTGAAAGCCAATGGGGCCACCGATCAGCTCGACAGCAATGTAGCCAGTCAGCTTAACGGCCTGACTCAGCCGGTTAACCTCTATCAGGGCAGCTTCGATGCCAGCTGGGAACTGGATTTGTGGGGTAAAGTGCGCCGTCAGGTTGAGGCCGCCAACGCCCGGCAGCAGGCGGCGATAGAGCAGCGCAATGATGCGCTGGTGTCACTGGAGGCTGAAGTGGCCCGTGCGTGGCTGCAACTGCGTGGCGCGCAAAGCACGATTCAGACGCTGCAACAGCAGATTGAGATTGCGCAGCAGACGACCGGGCTGACCCAAAGCCAGCAGCGTAATGGTCTGGCTCCGCTGACCGATGTGGAGAATGCCCGCGCCCAGCTGAGTACGCTGCAGGCGCAGCTGCCGCAGTATCAGGCGCAGGCGCGGCAGGCGATGAATGGCCTGGCGGTGCTGCTCGGCAAGACGCCGGGCGCACTGGATGCGGAACTCAGTACGCCGAAACCGTTGCCGCCGCTGCCGCAGTTTGTGCAGGTGGGCATTCCCTCTACGCTGGCGCGCCGTCGTCCTGATATACGTCAGGCTGAAGCGACGCTGCATGCGCAAACCGCGGAAATTGGCGTCTCTGTCGCGCAGCTTTTCCCGAGCCTGTCGCTGACCGGCCAGCTGGGCGTGCGCAACACCGACGTCAGCTATCTGGATAACTGGAGCAGCCATTTCTACAGTTATGGCCCCTCGTTATCGATCCCGATTTTCCAGGGTGGACAGCTGGTGTCGAGCGTGAAGCTGGCGCGGGCGCAGCAGGCGAGTGCCGCACTGGATTATCGCCAGACGGTGCTGACCGCGTTGCAGGATGTGGAGAATGCGCTGGTCAGCTACCGCGCCGATCAGCAGCGCGTAACCGCGCTGGATGAGACAACCGGTGCCCTTCAGCGTGCCTTTGATCTCGCCAGCGACAGCTACCGGCAGGGGCTTTCCACCTTCCTTGAGGTGCTGGATGCCCAGCGTCAGCTGGCACAGGCGCAGGAGCAGGCGACACAGGCGCGGATGCAGAGCGCGCTTGATTTAGTGGCGCTCTATAAAGCGCTGGGCGGCGGCTGGGAAACCTACCAGAACGTTGAGATGCCGCAATATCCGGTGTTTGGCCCGGCGACCCAGGCTAATT
>NZ_JAOCKJ010000003.1 GCF_029844725.1 Pantoea sp. GD03673 | reverse complement strand
CTCAATGGTGCCGCCACCGCCGCTCCGGGCCGTCGCTGACGACTGGCTGCAGCCCGCCAGCAGCAGGGCACAGGCTGCAATGAAGTAATGATTAATCTTCATTTTGCATTCCTTTGTTGAATGATCAGATTTCGTGCACTTTGCCTGGCCATAACCGCGCGAGCAACGGTGGCAGAGGAGTTTCCAACAAATCGGCGAGCAGCCGGGCGGCATGAGCGTAATAGTGGCGGGCAGGCGCATTGGCCAGCAGGCGATCCAGCTCAGAATTAACAAACTGGACGCTGAACGGAATCAGCCTCTGTTTCAACCATTTACTACACCTTGGTCGCTCTACAGCGATATCAACTGGTTGCAGCCGTTCTGAAACGCACCGCCGTCCCAGTACCAGGGGCCACGGGCAGCGATTTGTGCATCGGGCAGCTTCTGGTATTTTTTCAGGTCGTGATAATCATCATCCGCCAGGTTACGCAGCGGGATCTGGTAATTGTCTTCGGTGCCCGGTTCTGCACTCTATCCCCAGTAAAAGCGAATAACCGGGGAACGACTGACGTCAGAGTAAGTGATTTTCCGAAGTTTTTTTCCTTTCTGATAAATATTTTCTTTAAGCTGCATATCAGGAGGCAAATTTAAACGTTCATTCAGGCCGTTGCAGAGATTTGTTTCTGCTGAATCATACCATTCACCTTCGGAGTTAACTCCATGAACAAAAATAATTAGCGCTGGAAGTTGAAGTGGGTGATAACAGGCAGAGCGTACTTTGATATTTTTATTTATGTCGTGATAATAAAAAATACCACCGTGCTAACAGTCCTTATAGTTTTGCAGGGTAAAAAACCGATGATCATCGATGCGGTCAATAACCTGCGGTGGCACATCAAAAACGTAATATTTGAAATCATTGCCAACACCTTTTGCCGCTATCGCCCCCAATGCAGCGCCAAACGCTGTACCTGATGTGGTAATGCAGTCGGTGAGATAAAAGCAAGAAATTATTATCCCTGACACTCCTGCAATCATAAAAAATGCATCTTTGATATGACACATTCTTATTTTCTTTTAATCAATTAAAAAATAATATCGTCCAGTGTTTATCCCTGAATCAACGGAGTTTTTCCCTGAGCATCTGTCACACCTTCCTGTACAGATCCATCCGGCAGTGTGAGGCGAAACCTTTGACTGGCGATAGGTTCCTCGCTAACAGGATGCAATCATGTAAAACTTTCATCGAAATTATCTGGCTCAAACGACTTCATTACCCCCTGCATACTGCCGGAGGCGGCTTTTTTGATGCCGGTAGTCTTAATAAGCAGCCTGCCCGGCCCGCCTATCTCCACGTTTCGCCCTTTATTCTGATGTAGCCGCCGCCGCATATCAGCATCAGCTCATCCTGTGCCGTCACGAGCAGTTTTTTACCGCTCGATATGTGCGTATCTTCTGTTGACCACGTCGTCACGCTCCCGACCTGCGCCTGTATATCAATATCGTTATGCGAGCCGAATAGTTTTGCATCCTCACGGCTGTACAGACTGAGTTGTTTACCTGCAGCCAAAGTGAAATCCTTCTGGACCCCGATATCCAGTTGCTTACCCGCAGTCAGCGTCAGATTGTCGCTGGCCTATAACTGCATATTTTCACCACTCACCAGCGCCATTCCTTCCGGCGCACTACCGACAATCACTTCCTGCTGAAGCTGCTCAATTTTCTGCTTCAAAAGCTTTTGCTGGCGGCTGACATCGGCCGCCAGCGCCTCTGCCTGCTGTGCACTGGCGGCCAGGGATTCCATCGCCATCAAGGCTGCTGAAAGTCGCGCCTGGGCAGGTTGCATCTCCAGCACCTGTCCCTGCGCCCCTGCCTGCCCATCAGCGCTGTGGTACCGACATGTCCTGATAAATGGCGTTCTGGTGCGAGCGGCTGAGCAGCATCCTCTCTTAGCTGATGCCGTGGTCAGCGCTGGTGAACGCCACCCGGTAGCGGAACGGTTCGCTCAGAGACTCGTGCCCCTCAAAGGCCAGCACACCCAGCTCAGATACACAGTCTTTGACCGCCAGCAGGTGGTGGTTGTGGGTAAATCTGCTGACAAACTCCGTACTCATGATGACTTGCCGCTGGCGGCGCTGAACGCAAGCGTGATCCCTTCATCGTCATTCCAGCCTAATGTCAGCATCTCTGGCTTCTGCTTCGCCGCCATGTGGCTCAGTAACTGCTGGCTCAGCACCGGTAGAATCTGCTGGTTCAGCAGGCTGTCAACGTTGCGCGCTCCGGTGTCCGGCAGCAGGCAGGCAGAAGTCAGTGCGTCATAGAGGCTCTCTTCCGTGTGCGTGATCAGACCATAGTGGCGTTGCAGCCGCTGGCTAACCTGCGCCAGCTTCATCTGTACGATAGTGCGCATCGCAGGTTCACTCAGCGGGCGGTAAATGATGGTCTGGAAGCGTGCCAGCAGTGCTGGCTGGAAATGATCGCGGAGGATCGGGCGCAGTAACGTCTGCAAATCGGCTTCAGTGGCGTCTGGCTGTTCGTCCAGGAGCTGCATGATGTGGTCGCTGCCGAGATTCGACGTCATCAGAATCACCGTGTTGCGGAAGTCGATTTCACGTCCCTCACCATCACGCATAAACCCCCGGTCAAACACCTGATAAAACAGGTTCATCACGTCACGATGCGCCTTCTCTACCTCATCCAGCAGTACCACGCTGTAGGGACGCTTGCGTACCGCCTCGGTCAGTATGCCGCCCTGACCGTAACCGACATAACCCGGCGGTGAACCTTTCAACTGTGAAACCGTATGCGGCTCCTGATACTCAGAGAGATTGATGGTGATGAGTGACTTTTCACCGCCATACAGCACGTCGGCCAGCGTGAGGGCGGTTTCCGTTTTACCGGTACCGCTCGGGCCGGTTAGCAGGAACACGCCCTGTGGGCCGTTTTCAGAGGTCAGCCCGGTTTTGGCAGCACGCAGACGCTGCGCAATGGCATTCAGCGCCAGCGTCTGACCGACAACGCGTCGGCCAATCTCATCATCAAGGTTCAGCAGTTCGGTCTGCTCATCCTTCATTAATGAAGAAAGTGGTACACCCGTCCAGTCAGCAATCACGCCAGCGACGGTACGGGCATCAACGTCTACCTGAATCAGCGCCTCATCCTGCTGTAATTTTTCCAGCGCCTGCTGCAGATCACGCACATCCGCATGGCCGTCCTTACCTGAGGTCTGGCGACAGGCCATCAGCCGTTCCGCCAGCGCTTTCTCTGCCGTAAAACGCTGCTGCTGGCTGGTGATATCTGCATCCAGGTCGTTCAGTCGCGTTTCGATAGCACTGAGTCGCTGAGTCTGCTCGTCGCCCCCGACCACGGCATCCCCGAGAAGCGCCTGTTTTTCAAGCTCCAGCGCTGTATGTTGCGCCTTCAGCCGCGTAATGATCTCCGGCATCGTGTCCAGGCTCATGCGAACCCGCGCACCTGCGGTGTCCAGCAGGTCAACCGCTTTGTCCGGCAACTGACGACCGGTCAGGTAGCGCCGCGACAGCGTTACCGCCGCACGCACCGCTTCGTCGGTTATGTGTACGCCGTGGTGTTCGGCATAGCGCGATTTTAAGCCACGCAGCATCAGGCAAGCCGTGTCGTCGTCAGGCTCGTCAACCTTCACCATCTGGAAGCGGCGCTCCAGCGCAGCATCGCGTTCAAAATATTGTTTGTACTCACTCCAGGTCGTCGCGGCAATGGTGCGCAATTCACCGCGTGCCAGCGCGGGCTTCAGCAGATTAGCCGCATCTGCCCCTCCCGCCTGGTTGCCCGCACCAATAATGGTGTGTGCCTCATCGATAAACAGCAGTACCGGCTCAGGAGACTGCTGTACCGCGTCGATGACGTTTTTCAGACGCTGCTCAAATTCACCCTTCACGCCCGCACCCGCCTGCAGCAGGCCCAGATCCAGCGTTCGCAGACTGACCGTTTTCAGCGAGGCTGGTACGTTGCCTTCGGCGATACGCAGCGCCAGCCCCTCCACCAGCGCAGTTTTTCCCACACCCGGCTCACCGACAAGGATAGGGTTGTTTTTGCGGCGACGTGAAAGGATATCCACCATCTGACGGATTTCTGTGTCGCGTCCAAATACCGGGTCGATACGGCCTTCACGCGCTTTTGCCGTGACATCCAGCGTGAACTTATCCAGCGCACTCTGTAGCGCGGGAGTGAGTTCACCCGGTTTTATGTCTGCCGCCGCTCCGGCCGGGCGGCCGATAAATTCGACGTCGCCGCCGTGCGACTGTGCCAGCGATGCTTCCTGCTGGACTTCAGGGCGTTCATCTGACTGCGCATCCAGCAGCGGGCGCAGACGTTCAAGCTGGCCCTGACCCAGAGTCAGCAGTGGCCAAAGACCATCACAGCGCACAAGCGCTGGCTTCTCCGTCAGTGCCATCAGCAGATGGATGCTGCGGATTTGCTCTTCACCAGCCAGCGATGCCCGCATCCAGGCTGCCTGCATCAGGCTCTGTATATTTTCAGCGAGCTGCGGACGGTTGCGCACCGAACGCGGCAGATTATCCAGCCAGCTCAGCAGCGCCTGCCACAGGGCATCCATGTCCCACTCATAACGGCGTGCCAGCACCGTAAGATCGCCCTCGCCCTGTTCCAGCAGTTTGAGCAGCCAGTGCTCGGGCAGGATTTCTGCATGCGCGCGCGTCTGACAGAGGGAGGCTGCACCCTCCAGGGCGCGGGCGCAGTAGGGATTGAGACGACGTAACAGGATGGCGGGATTTTCCATGTTCATAAACTCGCTGTCAGAGACCTTCAGGCACGCTACCGCCCCTCGCTTTCCTTAAGAGGAGCCTAAGCGCATCAGGTCAGATTTCTAGGGATATAGGGTGTTTTGCTCAGTGCCCGACTCGCAGGCACTCAGAAAAACTGCGGACAGGAAAACCTGTCCGCACAAGGCGATGGGCCTGAATAATTCGTACTGCCGGAAGGCGGCAGACTCAGGAGCGCTCGATCACACAGATTCCTGTGTCACCGGAATACGCAAACTGAGCCAGCGCACCTGCGGCGTGAAATGTGACGGGCGATTACGCGGTGGTACGTTCGTTCCATGAATCGGAATGAATGATGTTGCCGTCTTTGTAGGTCCAGGTGATTTTTTCGTAGCGCAGCTCAATCTGCTCAAGGTGATTGTGCTTCTCAAAAGCCATGTCCTTGATGTCATGCATCTTCGGCGCAACCTTCACCAGCTTCACGTTTTCCAGTTTAGTGTTGAAATACTCCACTTCCTGGCCCGCGTCGTTGATTCTGTACCACTTAAATTCGGCAGATTTCAGGGTCTGGCCGGTGGTCACCGCCTTATAGAGATACGGACTTGAGGAGTCGATCTCTTTGGTGAACAGGAATGGCGTGTGAATGCGGGTACCGGTCAGCTTGCCGGTATTGTTGTCGGTGGGGATATAGAGCTTGTGCTCCTGCGCCACCACTTCGATACTGCCTTCGCGGTCTTTCACATCAACGGAACCTTTGATGTCCGCACCGCCATCGTCTTTCAGCCACAGATATACCGGAATTGCCATGTTGAACTTCTCCATTTATTGAGTTGAAACGTCACTGTCATCCTGTGACGCGGGTACAGCATCTGGCATACGGCAGGCATCGGCCTGCGGTACCAGACTGATTTCGACACGCCGGTTCTGCCCCCGGCCTTCCGGCGTGTCGTTAGAGGCTACAGGGCGGCTATCGCCATAACCCTGCACCGCAAAACAGCTCTCCGGCAGGTCGCCGGTGTCGCGCATCCAGTCCCGGACTGCCTCGGCGCGTTCGCGGGAAAGCAGCTGGTTGCGCTGCGTATTACCGGTGATGTCGGTGTGACCAGCGACCACAATCAGCCAGCCGGGCCGGGCCTTAATGTCCACCAGTGCATTCACCAGCACTTTAGTTGATCCCGCCTTAAGCTCAGCTTTACCGGAGTCGAACAGCGACAGACTGTCGAGGCGGACTATTTTCGGTATAACGACCTTTTCTGGTTCGGGTGGTGGGGGTGGCGGTGGAATGTAAGAACGGATGGCTTCCAGCACTGGCATACGCAGGCGCTGACCGAGATAAAGTCCCAGACTCAACCGGACGGGTTCACCATTGCGTGCCCATTCATCAAGCTGTGCGGCATCCTGTCGAAGAACCTGAAGAGCATCGACTTTCGGCGCGTAGTTATCCGTTGAGATGCGATCATAGTGATCTATATCGAAACTCAGACGTTGCAGCAGTTGTCGGTTATTCCAGCCGCTGCACAGCAGGGCAGCCACGGCGGCCAGGGTGAACAATCCAAGTGCACCGCACCAAGCACGATCGCGGGGTGTCGGGCCCCGACCTTGCGGCAACAAAGGCAGAATAAAATCTGGCAAGGGTGAGATGGCCGCAGTGTCAGAATCCATCGGCTGCCAGCCTGCAACCTCTTTCAGGCCAGTGTGACGAATCAGCCAGTCGCTCCAGAGGGATGAGGCGAGACTGCCAGAAAGCCGGGGACCGCTACCCCATAACATCGCGGTGGGCATAACCGCGGCAATATCCGGGTTATCATCCACAAAAACTGCTCTGACGTGGTGGTGAAACCAGATCATCAGACTGTTCATCAGCACCTGCTGCTGCATCGCCATCGCGCTGCCCGTCGTCACCCAGACAGGAACAGCGTCAGGTACGGCAGACTCGCGCCAGACGCAAATACTCTCGCCCGGAGTAGCGGCCTGCCAGAGCAGTTCATTCATGATCGTGCTGCCAGTAACACCCATCAGTACGACCGGAACAGAATGACCAGACGTTTTACGAAGCTGGCTGATTTGCCAGCGTAAATTCATCAAGCGGCTGGTCAGTGCTTCAGTTTCTGCATGCATCTGGGGACAGACGCTGATCATCACCGAAAGCTGTTGTCCCCAGTCCGGACGCAGCAGCAGAAGCTGTCGCGCAACCTGATCGAGATCCTGATGATCCTCTACCCGAATCCAGCATCCCTGAGCCACGGTCAGAACCTGAGATTGCTCTGGCCACGGCTGCGACAGATCGCCGCAGACCAGGACGACCGGCTGCCGCCAGGTCACTTCCGGCAAATTTGACAGATCCAGGTTTACTTCAGGTGCTGCCTGACGACTCACCCGATATCCGACCCAGACCGCCGAAATCACTCCCCAGACTGCCAGTAAAATAAGTCCGGACATCTGCCAGGAAAGCGGCAGAAAGCCAAGGCAGACCAGAGCACTCAGCAGTGCGGCCCACAACGCCAGGAGTCGTTGCTGCGCACGACTCATTTCGTCACTCCAGGCAGCAGTGTCACCAGCAGGTGATCCAGCCAGCTGTTTAATCCCCACCACAACGCCACCACGACAGCAATACTCAGCGCGATGCGTGCGGGCCAGGAAGATAGCCAGCTAAAAAAAGCAGAACCCGCCGTGCTTTCGGCCAGAATCGGGGTGGTTTGCGGCGTGCTGAACGGAGGAACCCGATCGCTGAGTGCCTTCACAAGCTTCTGACGTTCAGCATCATCCACTGAACGAAAATGCCCGAGAAAGCCCAGCATCATGACGCGATGAAAACAGGTCAGCACAGCACGGTCTGGCGCAGGGTCGTGCAGAACACGCTGCATCCGTTCACACAAGGTGTCACCGGCATCCATTGTGCCAAGGAAATGCCCCTGTAACGGGATGTTGTACCACTGAACACAAGCATCATCCTGTACCCCTCGCCCTTTCACGGCCTCATCAAGCAGTGCGCATTGGGCGGTCAGAATATGCCGACAATTTTCCTCATCCAGCATGGCCGCTTTTAGTGCCTGCTGTACCCGTTCAGCCTCGGCGACGCAGCGGTTCCATAAAACCTGCCCTTCCCCCTCCTGAAACCGGGGGCCATAGCGCAGACTGATGACCTGCAGCCAGGTGTTCTGCAGCAAAGCATCAATATCAATCGCTGCGGCAGCGCCGTATTTGTCGTTGTTACTCATGTTCTCAGTACCGCAAAAAGTTCAAGCTCGGGTTCACCCAACATGCCTGGGGTATAAAACATGCAACTGCCGCTCTCCAGCATCTCCTGCGCCGCCGGGTGGGACAGGTCGAGCGAGAAATACTGATTTTCAAGTCGCAGTGGAATTGCTGCTGGCACATGACGAAGTGCCCGGAGTGGAATACCCTGGCGTGATGTATTCACCAGGCTGGTTACGAATTCCGGGCTACCCACTTTGCACTGCAGCGGGAACTGCTCCTGAAGCTGTGCCACAGGAATCGGAGAGCGCACAGAGAGGTAATAATCCGCCCCTTCACGCAGGCGGGGATCCTGCAGCCGTGCCTGCCACTGACGCAGCCGCTTATCATGCGTAAGTTCAACTGGCACTACACGGGACGGCAGACTCGCTTCCAGTAGCCCGGTCAGCAAATCAAACAACGGTGGAAAAACGGCGTTCAGCTGCGCATGCTGATAAACCGGAATTTCGCTGACCTGATGCTCCAGAGAGAAGGTCAGGAGGGAGCCCGCCAGCCTTGCCAGTTCGGGATACAGGCGCTCTGCCGGGCTTTGCGGGTAACGCAGAAACTGCCCGAGTACGGGTTCAGCACTGTTCAGCGCGTTAAGCAGCCAGAACAGGGAGACATCGGCCACGGCAAAATCGGCCATTCGTTCATTGCTTTCCCGACGCATAGCCATCAGACGAAAGAGACGGGCGCGAAGCTGGATCATCAACTGCTCAAGCTGCGTCACCAGCCAGCGGCTGCTTTCGACCCTCAGTAACGGAGGCAGAAAGGTGTCATCCAGCATCCAGTTGCCATGGGAGTCCTGCAGCAGACGTGCAACAGGACAGGTGAGATAGTCACTGTTGTCCTGATCGGCAAAGCGCAGCGACAGCGCTGGCTGCATTATGGCTATCTGGCGGGTATCTTCGCCAAACAGGTTACGAACATCATGCCAGCGCTGACGAAAGCGTACCGGGCGATCGGCCACTTCATCGGGCGTCAGACAATTGCCGCCGTTGGCGCGTAACAGTGGTAATGCCAGAACGATGCCTGTAACACCCGTCCGATCCTGCAGTGACAGCGCCGCAGGCAGACTGTCAGCATTATCAGTATCGATCAGCACGCCGTCCTGAAATCGGACATGCAGGTGGTGAGCCTGCAGGCGTCCGAGCCTGAGCATCTCAGGTTCAAATGTCGCCTTAATCACACCCCAGGGGTGATTAAGGCTTATCTGTGCAATTGATTCAGCAGACCAGGCTGCATAAGCAGCCTGCTGTTGAAAATGCTGGGGCGAGACCATCACGCCCCGGCCCCATAACGGTTGTTCCGTCTTCATTGGTTTCCTGCCTGAGTTACGATTTCGCCTTCGGCATCTGAGAAACCAGTGACAGATTGACATCCATGCCTTCCACCTGGAAATGCGGTACAGCATAGAGCCGCACGCGGAAGAAGCCCGGGTTGTCTTCAATATCCTCTACCATGACTTTTGCATCGCGCAGCGGGTGCGACGCCTGCAGTTCATCGCCAGGATCGGTCATCTCCGTTACCAGGCCCCGTACCCAGGTGTTCAGTTCCAGTTCCAGCAGACGGCGATCTTTGGTGGTACCAATGTTTTCACGCTGGATTAGCTTCAGATAGTGAGCAATGCGTGACAGCAGGAAGATGTACGGCAGACGCGCATTGATGCGACTGTTTGCTGTGGCATCTGCGATGTCATAGAGCGTCGGTTTCTGGGTGGAGTTTGCCGAAAAGAAACAGGCGTAGTCGCGGTTCTTGTAGTAGGAGAGCGGAATGAAACCCAGATTGGCAAATTCGAACTCGCGGGTTTCCGGGATCATCACCTCACTCGGGATTTTCACCTGATTACCGGTGCCCAGGTCATAGAGATGGATTGGCAAATCCTGCACCGCTCCCCCCGCCTGCGGGCCGCGAATCTGAACGCACCAGCCGTTATTGATAAAGCTGCGTACCATGTTGGCGGCGAAAGCAAACGACGCGCTGGTCCAAAGATATTTGTCGTGATCCGGGCCTTTTACCTCTTCAACGTAGTTGAAGCTGCGCACCGGTACGGTGTCCGGGCCATACGGCAGACGGCCCAGCACGCGCGGCATAACCAGACCGATGTAGCGTGAGTCATCCGTCTCGCGGAACGACTTCCATTTAATGTATTCAGCGCGGTCAAAGTAGTTGCCGATGTCCTTGATTGCGGCCACATCTTCCATCGACTCTTTAAGAAAGAATTTCGGGCCCGCTGAGCCAATAAACGGCATGTGAGCAGCCGCAGAAACTTTTGCGATGTTCCGCAGCAGCGCCACGTCCTGCGCAGAAGCGTCAAACTCATAAGAAGAGATCAGCGCAGCAACCGGCTCGCCTCCAGGGGTATCGTACTCATCAATGTAGGTATGTTTGTAGAGACCACTCTGGATGATCTCCGGTGCATCCTCGAAATCCTGTCGCAGGTCTTCCTTGGAGAGGTCGAGCAGTTCGATTTTGACGTTCTGACGAAAATCGGTTTTGTCGACCAGCGACTTCAGGCCACGCCACAGCGACTCTACCTGCTGAAACGTCTGGTGGTGCATTACCGCATCAAGCTGGCGACTAATCTGGTAGTCAAGCTCGGCAATGTGGTGGTCAATCAACGTCTTGTCCAGCTTTTCGACTTTCGCGCCCGCGTGACTCAGGCATTCAAGAAACACCTGCATGCTCGCGGTAAGGCGCTCGTCAGCAGTGGCATCAGACATTGCCTGATTGTCCTGCCAGTTCTCCAGCGCGCTCAGCGATGAAACCGGATTCAGATTGATTTTTTCAAAGAGCGACGCATAAACGCCACCCGCTTCGGGGCGATCCAGCACCACGTTTTCACCATCCGCGGCATTTTGAGTTTGTACAGACATCAGCATTCCTTAGTTAATCCGTTAATTGTCGCGGCCGTTATGGCTGTTCAGGGGTCAGAGAGGCCAGTTCGGCTCTCAGCTCAGCGCTGAGCGCCGGGTCGATCAGGATTTTTTCCAGCTCTTTACGGAAGGTGATGTTGTCGAGCAGGTTGGCCTTGAGGTCGCGGAGCAGGCTGCGCATGGCCAGCATCGCTTTCAGCTGGGGTATCTGGCGGGCGACCTGCTCCGGTTCAAAATCTTTCATCTCGCGAAAACGGAGGCTGATGCCCTCTTCAGAGCCGTCCCCCGCCAGGGTATTGGTGACTGACAGGTTGATGGCAGGGGCAAAATCGGCAAGTACACTGTCAAAATTGTTTTTATTGACGTTGATTTTTTTACGTTCGGAGAGTGGGCGCTGTTCACTGCCATTGCTGTAGTCGCCAGCAACGAGCATTTTGAGTGGCAGTTCGACTTTTTTCTGTGCGCCACCGGTGTGGACACTGAGCTGGATATTAACGCGGGCTTTGGGAATCTCGGACTGATAAGAGCTGGACATAACTATCCCTGTTTTCAAAATTACCAGATACCGTCAATGCCAGTGAGATGTGCTGAAATCGGCTTACCCTGCCATGAATCATTTCTGCTCTTAAACATTGTGTAAGAAGCAGATCCGGGGTCAGAAGCGAGTACATTCCATTTACTGGCGATATGACGCGGTGTAGAAGCATAAATCTCAAAAAGAAATTTTCAGATGAACACTCATGGCGCGAGTTTAGAAATAGTGAGTCATCTAATGGAAATGATAATTTGTAACTATATGTTTCATGAAAACGCTCAGGCTATAAATTTACACTCCGCTGATTTATAAGAGGTTTCTTAAGGGTATCGCGTCAGCCCGCATCAGAACCGGGCTATGCAAATGTTTCAGGAATGAATTGACAGAGGAGTCAGCTCGGGAAGGTCTGTGCACATAAAAAATGCGATCGCCATCTTTTTTACAAAGCTGTCCAGGGAGGGTGGAGGTTTAAGCAAAGCTGACAGAGTCATAAATTTTGTTAATGATTTGTAGCGTTTCTGAATGAGTGCAGGCCAGCACTCGTTAATAAACGTCGACCACCGGGCACGGCCGAAGCGTCACTGCCTGATAGCTGTGACGGCTATTCGTTGTGACGTCAGATGCCACGCTTAGCTCGCGTGTATTGCGCCGGGGGTAATGTCAGATGACAATTGAATGTGGCGTATGAATTGTCGTCAGACGGCAGTAAGGTCGTCCTGACCTGAAGATGATGACAGAAGAAAAGGCGTTACGGATGACGCTGACAGTGATTAACTGCTAAAAAATTCGATTATGAAAACCGGTAACCCCCCGGAAAAATCTGACAGACCGCCTGAAATGATAAAAGCCCTGACGGAAATTGCCAGGGCTTTTAAGTTACTGCAGATTTAACATTAACCATTAACTAACTTAATTGACAGGTATTGCTTCGATACTGCTATTTATGAACAGGTTCTGCGGATAATAATGAACACGAAACTTAAATGTCATTATTATTAGCGGTTTCAACCACCTGATAGTCTTTCAGGAGACAAAGACAGGTCAGGCCCGTATAAACCTGCACACCCCCATCGCGATATATACTCTTTGATGCGTTGCCTTACTTTCATTACGACGTTTAACCGCAATCGTATCCTGTCGTAACGTAACGTTCAGAACTACGAGGCCTTACATCATCGCGACGCGATACTGATCAAATCTACTCAGACTCCATTTAACAGCTTCATAATTAACTGACTGGCAGTTTATGAGCAACGTTTAACAGAACCACCAACGACCTGGACTTACCAAATTGTCGGCACCGTTTATGCATAACACCAGGGATTTTTTTGGTGTATCAGGGCAACTCTGCGCCGCTGATGTGTTTTAATTTACGCTGATAATAACTGATGTCAACACTGGTTTTAAATACATGTTTATATTTTCAGTAAATATGCCCAACACGAACTTTGCAGGTGAAAATTTCAGTCCTGTTTATTATCAGATGCGATTTAAATTGAATTCTAATCTATTTAATCTGAATAATTTATCATGTAACTATCCAGCCAGCCCCTGGTTCAGCATAAAAAAAGGCGCTCTGAAGCGCCTTATAAAAGTTCATGCATTTAGATGCTTAACTCGCCAGACTTGAGAGTAAGACTTTCGCTGTCTCAGCCGAGGAACCTGGGTTCTGTCCGGTAATCAGCAAACCGTCCTGAACCGTGTAAGATTTCCAGTCATCGCCGCGTGAGTAAAGACCCCCATTCTGTTTCAGCACATCTTCCACCAGGAACGGCACGACGTCAGTCAGGCCAACGCCCTCTTCTTCGCTATTTGTAAACCCGGTTACTTTCTTTCCTTTAACCAGCGGTGTGCCATCAGCGTTTTTCACATCACGCAGAACACCAGGTGCGTGACAAACCAGCGCCACCGGCTTGCCAGCCTGCAGGGTTTGCTCAATCAGCGAAATAGAGTGTTTGTCGTTCGCCAGATCCCAGAGAGGGCCATGTCCGCCCGGATAGAATACGGCATCAAACGAGTCCTGATTCACCGTATCCAGTCTGATGGTTGAAGCCAGTGCAGCCTGAGCTGCTGAGTCGGCATGAAAGCGGCGGGTTTCATCAGTCTGAGAATCGGGTTCATCGCTTTTTGGATCAAGTGGAGGCTGCCCACCCTTCGGTGAAGCCAGGGTAATCTCAGCGCCGGCATCCAGAAATGCATAGTAAGGTGCAGCGAGCTCTTCCAGCCAGAAACCGGTCTTCTTACCGGTGGTACCCAACTCATCATGCGAGGTCAAAACCATTAAAATTTTCATTTCCGATCCCTTTTTCAGCCAGTCAGTTTCAGGTCTAAGGATAGTCAGAATCAGCGGTTAAGCCGCCATCTTCTGCGTTCACCCACTAATCATGGCGGGCTTATGAATATTTATGAAATTTATTTCTTTAATTTCAGTTATTGACACAGCATTATAGCTCAATGAAATACGACCTGAATTTACTGCCGGTTTTACTGGTGATGATGGAAGAGCGCAATGTGACCCGCGCAGCGGAACGGCTTGGCATAACCCAGCCGGCGCTTTCAAATGCCTTAAACCGGCTGCGGGAAACGCTCAACGATCCCCTGTTTATCCGCGAACGCTACGGAATGCGCCCGACACCGAAAGCAGAACAACTGGCTCAGGTGGTGGGTCCTGCCCTGGCGTCTATAGACAAGGTAATTCTTGGTCAGCAGGATTTTGATCCGCTTCGCGCCACCCGGCTCTTTACGCTTGCACCCAACAGCTATGTTGAATTCATCATGATGCCTGCCATCGTGGCGTGACTGTGCCCCCGGTATCAGGCTTCGCTTAACCCCTTTTGGCAACGACGTTACGGAAACCGGTGTGATTTCTGGCAATACCGATATGGTGCTGGGCCGTATCGTTGATCCTCCTGATAATCTGGTAGTGCAGCACCTGATGAATGAAGGTCTGGCGTGTGTGATACGCGCTGATCATCCGCTGGCAGGCGATAGCCTCAGCGCAGAGCAGTATGAGCAGCTTAGACACGTGAACGTACTGCCGCCGGGCCGCATGCGCGCTGGTTTATATCAGGCACTGGAAAAGCGCGGCCTGCGGCGGCAGGTTGCCGTTTCGGTTACACATTTTCTGGCCGTACCGGAGATGATTGCGGTCACGGACTATTGCGCTACCCTGCCACGCCTGATCTGTCAGCATCTTTCAAGAGATCGGCGGCTCAGGATTCTTCCGGCACCGGTTGACCTCGGCACTTTTCCGGTTGAAATGGGCTGGCATGCACGCTATCGCGACGATCCTGCCCATCGCTGGTTCAGGACGTTGATTATGGAGACAGCTGAGACACTGGCTGACGCCGGGATAAACGGTCAGCATGGCCTGTAGTGAATAGGGAAACCTGCGTTTCATTACCGGAGGTCTGTCTCCTCTCCCTTTATTGTTCAGGAGGATGACAGTGATACCGTCGGGAGTCTTTCAGCAAAATAATTGCAGGCACGCTTAATGCGGGTGTTTTCATTATCGAGTCTGCCAGGTTAATCCTTTAACTCAGGTCAAAGCCCAGGATTTCATTACGGGCCGCAGCATTTCATTTACCCCTGCTATTTTCGACTTCACAGGTACTGTAACATCCTTCAGCTCTTTAGTATTGACCGCCGCCCCACCTGGATTTACTGCTTCTGCTATCTGATTTTCATCTCTGTTCACCGCCGGGATGGAAACCAGCATCCTGGACTGGGCTATCCCTGAGCATTGACATGCAAATTCACGAGGTATATCCATGCGAATCTGGCTAATCAGATCTGGCGTTATAATGCCAATTAAGGTCAGGCGGGAGTTTATTTGTAAATTGACTGAATCAGGTGCCTGGGGTTCGTTTTTTAAGGCACTATCTACCGCATCGGTAAAGTGAATCAGTCTGGCTGATGTCTGTTTTAGTCGGAAAGCGGAAATTTTTATTAGATAGATTACCTCTAAATTCCTGACAAAAAATGCGCTGTAAAGCCCTGATGCGTATGCAAAACTCAGCTGTCGAGCCAGCCACGGCCGGGTGTCCGAGAGGCAGCTATGCCTAAACCAAAGGCAGGCTGCAGATTTGCCGCGAGTGTTTTTGGGTTTGATGGGATTTATTCAGGAAAATAAAATAAGCAGAAGTCAAAAAGTCAGCACTGGTCCCGCAGTTTCCAGGCAAGCCAGTTATCCAGTTCACTTTCAGCCAGGGGCCGTGAATAAAAAAATCCCTGAGCATGGTCACAACCATATTGTGTCAGCGTGCTTGCCGTCTCAGCATTTTCAACTCCCTCGGCCAGGACCACATAATTCAATTCTTTGAGCATGCTGATGATGCTGCGGGCGATAATGCGTGACGCCGTATCGGAAGAGAGTTCACTAATGAGCGCACGGTCAAGCTTGATGACGTCAATCGGCATACGCCGAAGGTAATTAATATTGCTGTAACCTGAACCAAAATCATCGAGTGAAATGATGAATCCTTTTGATTTAAGTGCCTCCAGTGTCTTCAATGCATCCGGACTTTCAATAATCTCTTCAGTCTCCAGACATTCCACACCCAGGAGTGCAGCAGGAAGTCCTGCTCTGGTTATTTTATCATTGAGTGCCAGGGCAAATTCCGGGCGAGCCAGATCCTGTCCACTGACGTTAAACGTCACAGGAAGCTGAATGGAATTGTCACGCAAACGGGAGAGACGCAGAATAACCTGATCGGCCACCCAGTCTGTCAGGACGCAGAGCAACTCTGTCTGCTCTGCAAGCGGAATAAATGCTGCCGGAGAAAGCTCACCCAGCGTTGGATGCTGCCAGCGAATCAGTGCCTCAAGCCCCACAGGCAAGCCACTTTTCAGGCAAATTTTTGGCTGATAAACAAGATAAAGACCGGTATTGTTTCGAAGTGACAGGAGCAGATCGTTCATCAGAGTGAAGTCTCGTGTGCGACGCGCATCCGGAATTTCACTGAACTGTTGCCAGAGCACATTTTGCCCGATGGCTTCGTGCAGCGCACTCACAGATCGGCGGAGTACTTCCTGTGAAGGCAGTACATCTGCACAAAAGTCAACTTCTCCGGCACGCGGGGTAAGCGCTACCGTGAGCCCATCCCCAATATCAGCATGTATACCCTGAAGTTTGTCAGTAACCCAAGCGGCACTGAGTTTACTATCGGCTCGCGTCAGGATAGCAAAACGACCTGTCGCTACCGTGTAAATGGTATCCGTGGGATCCGGTCTTAACCGAAGCGGAAGCAACGTTGCCACATCTTTTAAAAGACTTTCTACCGGCCCCATGCCCATAGAACGTGCCAGTTCATAGGCATGAGACAGGTCAATACAGTCAATCAATATGAGTCGGCGCAGCGTTTTGTCACCTGCCGTTCCCAGAAACTGAAGATCACGGATAAGACGCTGGCGATTGGGCTGAGAAGTGACCGGATCGGCAAAACTTGATGCATGCCAGGCTTGCAGGAAAGACATCACCAGGGCTGCGAGCAGCTTGAGTGTCGTGACCTGCTCACCACTAAAGGTATGCGGAACAGCATCAGTAACACAAAGTGTGCCGAGTATTTCCCCTTCACTGTTCTTTAAGGGCGTGCCGGCATAAAAGCGTATGTATGGGGCACCGATTATCAGAGGATGTTTACTGAAACGATCATCACGGTGCGTGTCGGGAACAACCATTACGGTATCGCTGTCCACGACATAGCGACACAGGGAATCCGAGCGGGCAGATTCCTTTAATTTAAAATTTCTGGCCGCTCTTACATACTGTTTTTCATCATCGAGAACGGAAATAAAGCTGCCGGGGATGCCGAGAGCCTGAGAAGCAAGCCGGACAAATTTTTGCAGAACGTCATCCCGACTTTCATCAGGGGTGCGCAGCGCCAGCAAGGCACGACTACGGCGATCTTCGTCGCCTGTAAGATTCGTTAACATGTGTCCACCCGCCCTGGTGTTGGCGCGAAATAACGTGTGTAAGAACTTAAGAATCAGTTCTGTAAAAATCATTTTTTGACGTCTTAGCGGCTCTTTGCGGCCAGTAAGATTCGTCAGCATTTCCCATCCCGCCCTGGTGTTGGCGTGATACTTACTCTGTGAAGACTGCTAAATAATCAGAAGAAACTCTTAATTCACTAATAAAATCAGTATATTAATGAATTTTATCTTTGAGCAGTAATAGGGTTTCCTGCCAGCAGGATGGCTATCACGCTCCGTTTAATCTTTATAGCGCAGAATTAAATTTAGCGCCAACAATTTATGAATACTTTACTATTTCTTAACGGTATTATCGCTGTAAACACCTGACAAACAGTGATAATTAATCGAATCAAAAACGTTTCCGAACCCTGAACAGGAAAGCAAATGTAATCATCTGCCGACACCTTACCCCGCTCCGCTCTGCTGGTGTGTCTCCAAAGCACTGAAAGGCGATGTTCAGGATAATAAGGCTGCGAAACAAAGGCGGGTTGACTGAAATCCGGGCTGACGGGTATCAGGACACTACAGACCGGCCCGCGCATTCCGGCCAGCCAGCCTCAGAGGTAATGCTAATCGGTGACGTCAGCAACGGGATTTGCCGGATATTCACTGTCATACCCTCCCGGCATCCGTTTTTCAGATACGCATATTTTCATTCAGCTGATAGCAGGTTTCAGCGCTTTTCTGAACGGTCAGGCCTCTGTTCCGCGAGGTTCCTGAATAAGGTGCAATTCATCGGCTTTATCAGCGCTCACTTGGATGTGACAAAAGAGTCCGGCCAGTCCATAGGCCGGGTAAACCCGGCAACGTTCTGGTGTTTCCGAACGCTGCCTTACACGACCTGCTTTTCACGGCGTACAGTTGTCATCCTGCTTTGTCAGAAAGGGCAGCCAGCAACTGTTTACGAAGAACCGCCATATCCTCTCTCATTGCTGACAGTTTTTCGTATGGCAGACCTATTGCTGACACCACTTCATGCGGAACAGTGCTAGCCTGATTTTTAAGCGCAGAGCCTGCCGACGTCAGCGATATCATCACCTTTCTCTCATCTTCAGCGGCATTCCGGCTTCGGACAATAAATCCAGACTGTTCAAGCCTTTTCAGCAGGTGGCTGAGCGTGCCTGAATCCAGCTGAACCCGCCTGGAGATATCTTTAACCGTCAGCCCGTCCGCCTCCCACAACACCAGCATGACCAGATACTGAGGATATGTCAGCCCAAGCGCTTTAAGGTGTGGCTGATAAAGTCGCGTCATGGCAAGTGAAGCCGCGTAAAGCTCAAAGCACAATTGTTTTTCCAGTAAAACCGAAGGTTGTGACTCCTGAGGGCATTTCTCTGTCGATGTTTGCATTCAGACTACCTGCTGTGAAATGTTGATTATTCTGCACGTTACTCCGGGACAGGTCATCCCCCGCGATAGGGTCATATTTGTCAGCATCGCCCGTCAACGCCCGCAAAATGTATAAAGTCCTACTGCTTGTAATTACGTGGCTCAAACTCAGTTGTGTTAAATATAATCTGACACAACCATGAAGCCAGTCCTCATCCTGCCGATAGACATAAATAATTACATTATCCGCAGGAAAATAATATGAAGGTTTCAACACGTCTTGCCACTGGATTTGGACTGCTTGTTATTCTCCTGGTCATTTGCGCGGGCGTGGCATTACACGCACTGACGCAGGCCCAGAACGGCATGAACGATGCCGTTAACAACAAAATGAAGCGATTTTCTCTTGCTCTTGATATGCGGGGTGACATCCGCGATATGGCAATAGCGGCACGTAACCTCGCCCTGCTAAGCGACCCGGCAGAAATGCAGCCTGAATGGGAAAGACTCATCGCTCAACAGAAAAAATACCGGCAGGAAAGCGCGTTACTGGTAGAAAGCATGACTCACAGCGTTACTGCACGTGGAAAAGATATCCTTCAGGAGGTGCAGGCGTCAGAGAATGCAGCCCTGAATGCACTCATGACTGCGGGCAAACTCGGACTGGAAAACCGCCAGCAGGAAACCACCACTTACCTGTTGCAAACGGTCCGGCCAGCACAACGCAAGCTGCTCAATGTTCTCACCCAGCTGACAGACATCCAGAAGCAGCAAACCTTAGAAACGGTCAATGATACGGCTGCTACTGTTTCACGGGCCAGAAATACGCTGATCGTTCTGGTTCTGCTTTCCGTGCTGACGGCAGGGACCGGATGCTACGTCGTCAGCAGAAGTCTGATGCGCCAGCTGGGCGGAGAACCGGTCAAGGCACAGGAACTGGCCGCAACAATCGCAGCCGGAGATCTGACCACGAAGGTGACATTACGCCGCAACGATACCACCAGCCTGCTCGCCTCGCTTGATAGCATGCAGGCCAATCTTCGCGGGCTGGTCTCACAGATTAAAGACGCGTCAGCCTCAGTGGCGCTGGCTGCTGATGAAATTTCGCAGGGCAACACCGAACTCTCCTCCCGGACTGAGCAACAGGCCGCAGCCCTGCAGGAAACAGCCGCGAGTATGGAACAGCTGACTGCCACGGTGAAAAGTAACGCTGCCGGTGCCCGGCAGACAGCCGGGTCTGCACGTGAAACCGCGCAGCTTGCCCGTGTCGGCGAGACTGACGTTCAGCGCATGTCTGAAACCATGCACGAGATTTCAGTGAGCGCCACAAAAGTGCGGGACATCACCTCCGTCATTGAAAGCATTGCTTTTCAGACCAATATTCTGGCGCTTAACGCTGCGGTCGAAGCTGCGCGCGCGGGTGAAGACGGTCGTGGCTTTGCCGTTGTCGCGGGTGAGGTCAGAACGCTTGCCCAGCGTAGCGCAACGGCTGCACGCGACATTAAAACCCTGATTGAACAGGCCGTGTCACAGGTCGAGAGTGGCGTAGAAGTTGCGTCGGGAACGGGTCATAATATCCTCAAAATCGTGGGTATGGTGAGTGAGCTTGCTGAAGCCATGGACACCCTCTCCCTGGCCTCTTCCGAGCAGATGCAGGGAATCTCCCAGGTCAGCATCGCTGTCAGTCAGATGGATGGCGTAACACAAAACAACGCCGCGCTGGTTGAGGAGTCGTCTTCCGCTTCACAGTCACTCTCAGAGCAGGCCCATGCGCTGCGGGTCGTCGTGGAGACTTTCAAAGTCTGAACCGCAACGAATCTGACAGCCCTGAACTGAGCCGTTGCGTCATAAACTGTGCTGTCATGGATTATGAGGAAACCTGAACGCAGGCAGGCTGTCGCTGTGTAGCCTGTACGCGTTCTTCGTGGCGGATGCCGGTCCTGCCGGGGGCGCTCCGAAGATTAAGTTCATACCTCTTTTCGGATGCGCAGGTTCACAGTTCAGCCCGCGCAATGCCGTGCTTACACCCACGGCATTGCGCTTTTTGATGACGCGTCTGACGGCTGCCGCTGTAGTGCGATAGCTGACGGCGGGCCGTCTCTTCAGGCCAGCGCCATATCAATCATGATGAATAATTAATGGCCGCCCATCAGCTTTTTCACCTCTTCGGGTTTGTCATGCACGCCGAATCGGTCAACGAGAGTGCGGGTCGCGTCGTTCATTCCCCTGACCTCCACTTCAATGCCCTCGCGACGGAACTTAATTACGATGCGGTCCAGGGCGCTGACCGACGTGATGTCCCAGAAATGGGCATGGGTCACGTCGATAACCACGCGCTCCAGCACCTCGCGATAATCAAAATGGCGGGTAAACCGGTCAGCCGAGGCAAAGAAAAGTTGTCCGGTCACGCTGTAGGTGCGTGTACTGCCCTTCAGCACAGAGGAAACCGCCATAAAGCGGGCTACCATCGTGGCAAAGTTCAGTGATGCGATCAGCACGCCAGTCAGCACACCAAAAGCCAGGTTATTGGTTAGCACCACCACGGCCACGGTCGCCAGCATCACGACACTGTCTGAAAGCGGATGGGTGCGCAGGTTCGCAACCGATCGCCATGAAAAGGTGCCGATAGAAACCATAATCATCACCGCCACCAGTGCCGGCATCGGTATCTGCGACACCCACTCACGTAAAAAAACCACCATGAACAGCAGCACCACACCCGCTGTGAGCGTGGAAAGCCGTCCCCGTCCGCCTGATTTAACATTGATTACCGACTGGCCAATCATGGCGCAGCCCGCCATCCCGCCAATAAACGAAGTGCAGATATTGGCAATGCCCTGTGCCTTACACTCGCGGTTCCTGTCGCTCGTTGTGTCGGTCATGTCATCCACGATAGTGGCGGTCATCATAGATTCCAGTAGCCCCACCACGGCAAGTCCCGCCGAGTAAGGCAGTATGATGAGCAAGGTCTGGAGGTTAAGCGGTATATCAGGAATGAGAAACACCGGCAGGCTGTCGGGTAGTTTCCCCATCTCTCCCACCGTGCGCACGTCCAGGTGCAGCCACATGGCAATGACGGTCAGCACGATGATGCAGATCAGGGGGGAAGGAAGGGTTTTATTCAGGTACGGAAAAAGATAAATAATCCCGAGCCCGGCAGCCGTGAGCGCATAGGCGTGCCAGGTGACATGAGTCAGCTCCGGTAACTGCGCCATGAATATCAGTATTGCCAGTGCGTTCACAAAGCCGGTCACCACCGACCGCGAAACGTAGCGCATCAGGCTGCCGAGTTTCAGGTATCCGGCAATCAACTGGAGCACGCCGGTCAGCATGGAGGCCGCAAGCAGATACTGAAGCCCGTGGTCTTTCACCAGCGTGACCATCAGCAGCGCCATCGCACCGGTTGAGGAGGAAATCATCGCCGGGCGGCCCCCAAAGAAGGCCATGACGAGGGGGATACAGAAGGCTGAATAGAGTCCGACCTGGGGATCTACGCCAGCAATGATGGAAAAGGCAATCGCTTCCGGAATAAGCGCGAGCGCGACAACAATACCGGCAAGGACGTCACCACGGACGTTACCCAGCCAGTCCTTACGCGTCAGGGACAGCAGCATAATAGTTTCTCAGATTTTGAATACAGTCAGCCCGGGAGGGCGAAAAATTTCAGGTACGAAAACGTACATCCGCAAAAGGGATGTTCAGGGATGCGCGACTGACATGACTCAGTGCGACAGAGGAAGGTTACGACTCAGGGTGGCGTAAGGCGCATATTTTTGGGGTCTCCTTTACGGCATCAGAATGCCTTCAGGACGAAAGTAAACCCGCGCGTAACGATGTGATAACCGCAGGCCGTGATAGCTGTTCCGGGAGAAATGTCGACCAGAACAGCGCCATCACTATAAACGATAGCAGTGAGAGGTCAATCACAGTTGAAGCAGGTCAGTGCTTAACCCGTCAATGAACACAGACATCACCGCCGGTGTAAGAGGCGCAATCATTGTGCCTGATCCGTCCGCTTTTCATCAGGGCAAGCTGATGCCAATACGTCATTCCGTGGCTATTCTTACCGTGCAGTCAGATTACATTCAGTCAGGCTGAAGCCATAAGCGAAGCCACCGGACTTCTGCACAGGCGGGTGGCTGTGAAACAAAGGCTTAGATCGATTTGATGAAGACGCAGTAGCGTTATCTGTGTCTCTGATTCTTCTTTTTTAGCACTTTCAGCTCAGCACGGACCCACTGCTGTCGCACTGCTTTGCGTAGCAGGCGAACGCATGATGCGGAGCCGCAACAACAGACGTATTAAAAAGGTGACATGATGTCTAAAACGCGATGGCTTATTCTCCGGCTGACCCGACAACTCTGGTTTCGCAGTTCATTATTCGCGGTGCTGGCTATTATCACAGCCTTAGTCGCTATTGCACTTGGCCCCTTTATACCGGTTTCGGTATCAGGGATTGTGGGCAGTGACGCAGTCGATAAAATCCTGACCATACTCGCGTCAAGCATGCTGGCCGTAACCACCTTTTCGCTGAATATCGTGGTGTCGGCTTATAACTCTGCCAGCAGCAGCGTGACGCCTCGTGCTACTGTGCTGTTACTTGAAGATGGCACAACGCAGAATGTGCTGGCGACCTTTATTGGCTCTTTTCTCTACAGTCTGGTGGGTATTATTGCGCTGGGCATGGGCGCGTATGGCACCCAGGGGCGGGTTGTTCTGTTTTTTGTTACCCTGGTCGTCATTGCCACGATTATTGTGACTCTGCTGCGCTGGATACAGCATCTGGCGCAGTTTGGCTGCATGTCAGACACATCGCATCGCGTTGAGGAAGCCACAACACTCGCGCTTCACGATCGCCTTCGGGAACCCTGCATGGGCTGCTCTGCCTGGAACGGCGTTCTGCCAGAGGGTATCGCCCCGCAGCGTATCTTCCATCCGCAGACGGGCTATCTGCAACATGTTGACCTGCAACATCTTTCCGACTTCGCTCAGGAAAACGACTGCCATCTTTATCTTACTGCTCAGCCGGGCAGTTTTGTCCATAATGGTGCTCCGCTGCTCTGGTGCGATCAGTCACTTGAAGAGGATGACATTCAGCGGCTATGTAATGCCTTCACGCTGGGTGAACAGCGTTCCTTTGAGCAGGATCCCCGTTTTGGGCTGTGTGTGCTGTCCGAAATCGCCTCACGTGCTTTGTCTCCGGCGGTTAACGATCCGGGCACTGCCATCGATATTATCGGCCGGGCGGTCAGGTTGTTCACCCTGCCCCCGCATACGGACTCTGTCACCGCGCACTATCCGCGACTCTTTATGCAGCCCGCGCAAATCTGCGACATGTTTGACGATATCTTTACAGGGATTGCGCGCGATGGTGCCGCACTGGTCGAAGTTCAGTTGCGCCTGCAGAAAGCACTTCATTCGCTGGCAGTGATTTCACCCCATCGGTACGCCGCAGATGCGCAGCGTCATGCGTTGCTTGCGCTGACACGCGCAAATCACGCGATGAGCTGTGAAGCGGACAAGCAGGCCGTTAAAGTGCTCATTGCCGGAATGGCTGATTGAATAATGGCGATGGCGCATAACGTCGTGTTACCCACATGATGGCAGAGGCATTATTCGCAGGCTCTGAAAAAGACGCCGCAGCGTTATCCGCTGCGGCGTTCTCAAAAATTTAAGTGACTGGCATTTCACTATTTGATGTGGTGAATGAGTATGTGTGGCCGAGTTTAGTTGCCCGGCTGCTCTTCTGCCGGAACGGCCTGCACAGCCATGTCCGCTCTGAGCGAGGAGCGGACGTTACTGGATTAATTCCAAATTTCGTGACTCTGGCAAGCGGTCAGTAATGTGCCAGGCCGCCATCTACAGCATACTGACTGCCGGTAACATAGGATGCGTCATCGGACAGGAGGAAAAGTGCAACTGCAGCGGCCTCTTCTGCTGTTCCTGCACGACCCAAAGGAACCTGGCTTACCACAAAATCTTCAAACTGCTGACGAGACTCTTCTGGCATAAAGTGCCTGAAGTTAGTTTCAATCGGACCTGGTACCAAAGTGTTGGCACGGATGCCGCGTTCAGCAAACGCAGATGCCCAGCTTTTTACCATAGCGATAACGGCGCCTTTCGTTGCTGCATACAGGCTTGTCATCGCCGCTCCTTCATATACAGATGAGGATGATGTCACCAGAATGGACGCACCTGAATTAAGTGATTTGGAGAGAGCAGCCAGCTGTAGCATCGGACCACGCACATTAGCATTCATCATATGATTGAAAGAGTCTGCCGTTACAGATTCTGGAGAGCCTACCTCTGCAAAGCCGGCATTAAGCCATAATCCATCAAGTGAACCCCAGCCTCTGATAGCTTCCCCCAGTCCGTTTATGTCAGCTTCGCTTGCAGCATCACTTTTTAAAATAAGTGATGACGCAGGAAGCGAGCTGCGTGCACGTTCCAGCCTTTCTTCATTAAGCCCCGTAATAGCTACGTGGCCACCTTCAGTAACGATACGCTGAGCGCCTGCCAGCCCGATGCCACTGGAGCCGCCCGTGATCAGTATACGTTTACCCTGAAATCTTCCCATGCTTACTTCCTTTATTTAGCTGCGGAATCAGCATTTACCTTACGTAAACAAAACACTATTCGTCATCTGTTTCATTACGTAATCATAGGAACGGCTGGGTTGATGCCTGGACGTCCGCTTGTGGCACAGGACTGCTGTTGCAGCCCTCACAAGTCAGACTTCAATCGACTCTGATATCTCGAGGGCATCATCGACTTCAATACCAGGGCAACGTACGGTGCTTTCACTATTTGTGGCACAAAGTAATTAAATCGCCCGTAGATTCTTCGTTTTTTTATTAATCAGATATGGATTGGTTCTATGCGTGGAGTTCGTATTGTAGAGCGTTTCATAGAGTCCCAGCCTCTCACTCACTTCATGGAAAATACGATTATATTGTCTGGCTGAAATGTGTTGTGAAGAAACAATGCGGGACTGAAAAAGATAGTCAACACTACTTAGCCGAGCCATTTGACCCATGCGGCTACAGCTTCTCTGGTTCCCCTAATCAGCTCAAACTAAACAGGGCTGTCCGTTTTTTGCTGCAGTACTGTCGCTCTGCCTGAGACAAAGTGTCCATAGGCCACATCAGAAACTTTTAGCTTAACCAGATCTTAGCCCCAAAGTTTACTGTCAGAGCCATGTTAAACAGAGCTAAATCGCCGACTTTTCCTTCCAGTTAAAGGCGGATACGGATTCCCCAGATATGAGAGTTCTGAAAAGGTCGCTTCAGACTAATAATGTGGCTTTTGTTCCAAGGGGAAGCAGTCATATTCAGTCTCCATTGGGTCAGGAGATGTGATTACGGTTGTCCCATATAAGCGATAAGCGAACATATATTCATAAATTAAGGCAAGAAATCGCGTGGTGTTGAATTCAGAATGGCGCGAAAAGCAGCGGTAAAGGCAGCCGGACATGAAAACCCGAGCTTGTAAGCCACCTGTTTGATTGGGATGCCATTCGCGAGTAAATCTAGCGAAGAATAAATCCTTGCTCTCTGCTTCCAGACTCTGAAACTAAAACCCGTATCCTTAATAAACAATCGCGAAAAGGTACGTTCAGACATGGACGCGGTAAAAGCCAAATCACTCATTGATACGTCCCAGCGATGATCTACCACCAGTTCTCTGGCCGCAGCGAATAATCGTTCATCAGCTGGCATTGGAAGTTCCGCAGCTAAAGTAGGAGCTTCACTCAGTATTTCCAGAAGCAACAGTGCCATTTTCCGCTGGCTCGGTCTGTTGTAGTTCTCACTGAACAGACCCGTGATCAGTTCTTTCACTAACGGCGTAGCAGTAATGACATGCACCTGGTCACTCTTGGTGAAATTAGTGCATTCTGCGATAAGGCTGCCACTGAAATAGACGGCCCTGAGATCTGTGTGAGACAACAGATTGTAACTATGTATCTGCAGAGGCGGTAGCCATAATGCACGCTGGGGGGGGATAACCCAGCGGTTATTCTCGGTTTCGACCAGCATAACTCCTCTGGTTGCATAGAGCAGTTGCCCTTCAAGATGATGATGAGGAGGATCTGCTTCTCCACGCCGATAGTGAATAGCTGTGCCCGACCAGCCAGTGGATTCTTCATGTCTTGGCGCTTTGTCTATACTACCTGGCATTTCAAATTAAGCCTCTGCAACTATGATACTGACCACGAAACCTTCCATTTACGAACTTAATGTATGGGGAGGTCGTTTATCGTTCAGATTATCACAGGTAAGAGGAGCCTATCCTAATGCGGGTACACTTTATCGTACATGAGAGTTTTGAAGCACCAGGAGCTTATGAAACATGGGCCAGAAATCAAGGTCATGATGTGACTCACTCGCGTGTATACGAAGGCGATGCGCTGCCAATGGACGCCGAGGGTATCGATTTTCTTATCGTTATGGGCGGTCCGCAAGACCCGAACACTACACCTGAAGAGTGCCCGCACTTTGATTCTAAAGGTGAACAGGCGCTGATTAGTGCTGCCATTAAAACCGGTAAGGCCGTAATCGGAATCTGCCTCGGCTCCCAGTTGATCGGTGAAACTCTGGGCGCGCCGTTCGCTCACAGCCCTGAAAAAGAGATTGGTAAATTCCCGATCACCCTAACTGAAGACGGTAGCAAGGATGCGTTATTTTCTCACTTTGAGAAATCGCTTGAAGTCGGTCACTGGCACAACGATATGCCTGGTCTGACATTGGAGGCAAAAATTGTCGCTTTCAGCGAGGGCTGTCCACGCCAGATCGTATTATATTCAGACCGCGTCTTTGGTTTTCAGTGCCATATGGAAATGACGTTGGATGTTGTTGAAATGCTGATCGCTCATTCTCAGAAAGACCTGAGCCGTGCTGCAGATTACCGCTTCGTTAACACTCCTGAAGAGCTCAGAGCGCACGATTACAGTGAAATGAACCAGGTGCTGTTTGGCTTCCTGGATAAGCTGGAAACACGTTATAAAGCAGCTCAGGCGTAATCTTATACCCTGTGATGTTTGCCTCCGTTTTTTGAAAAACGTTAAGACTCGAACGTCCGCTTCTGGCATAAAGCGGACCTTCAGTCTTAATCCACGGTTAATATCTGCATCCAAAAAATTTAATTCTTACTCTGGCTATTCATCGCAATCATACCATTAAATAATTTAAGCGCAGTCGCCGATACATCGTACTCTTCGATGTTGGATAATACTGTAAGCGTAAACCCTTTTTGTTGCGAACGTATAAAATAACTTTCTCTGCCAAAAGTTGAACCAAGGTGGCAATAAATTTCACCTGAAGCATCTTCATCCCGCTCAATGCCAAAACAGTAAGGGCTATATTCTTCTATCATAACACCTGCTTCAGTAAGTGCTGGAAGAGGAGTAAGCATTCTTTTTATTAATTCCTTTCCCCCCACTAAGCCAGAGCAAAAGTTTAGCCCCCACTTCATTAAGTCACTGGCAGATGAGTACACAAGCCCAGCGCCGACCACATCCCATGGACTGAAAACAGGTGCAAATACGTTATTTTCTTTTTTCTGATAACCACTCACTGCCCGCTTTTCACTGTTCCCCTCAAAAACAAAGGAATGACTCATGCCTATAGGACGGAATACCTCCTGCTTCACAAAATCAGCAAAGCTTTTCCCGGTGATATTTTCAACTATTCGGGCAAGAAGAATATATCCGGTGTTGCTGTATTCATGCTTTGACCCTGGAGTGAAGTGGAGGTGCCTTTGTTCAAAAACCCCTGAGATTATTTCATCTCTGCTGAACTGAGAAAAATAATCTATTCCTTTTTCTTCAGCGATGTCGAACAGGCAGGGAAGTCCGGAAGTATGGTAAATCAGGTTCTCAATCGTTATATCATCCTTGAATACATCTGCTTCAGGGATGTAATGAGAAAGCAGGCTGTTTAATTTTAACTCCCCTTTCTTTTCAAGAAGAAGGATGCAAAATGCAGTAAATTGCTTTGATAAAGAGGCAATATCAAATATGCTATTTCTGTCTATTGGCGAGTTGGCTTGAATGCTCTCAACGCCAGAGCTGAATTCAAGAGACTTTCCATCATCGTATTGCATCAGGGCGATGACGCCGGGTTTATTTATTAATGATTTTTCCATAGTGCGAAGTTAAAGACGCTTTATTAGTAAGGGATAGACTGAGAGAATTATAACAGACAGCCACATATTATTGTAATGTTTACATTCAGACTAATCTTTAATAAGTGATTTTTAAAATAAATAAAAATTTACGATGGATGGCGTTCGCTGTATTCCCTTAATGTCCCCTTCCGTAACAAAGCGGTCCCTTCTACCCTTTGGTTTTAAGAGCCATCTTTTAAGCGCCTGTTCTATTTTCTCTGCGTCCTGTTCCACGAAAGCGCTCAGATGGGGGAACCGGCCTTCCTCCAGATAACGCCTGACAGAAGCGTTGCTTTACACTACCAGTCCGTGCGCACTCTGTTTAAGCAGATTAAAAACGCAACCGATGGTGCTGGCAATGGCTCCGGAAGGGATTGATTCAGTATGGCTGGTAAACACGCATTCGTTTTCTGGCAGCCCGGCATCGTCTGTTCCGGTTTAACCGATCGTTCTCTGAGGAGAATAATGAATGCCTTAAACAGGGGTTCCCGTCTGAATGAATGTCACGTTTTGCTTCTGTCAGAAACGACTGATCCAGCGATGGAAAAGACATTACCCGCAGACCAAAAAAAACGCCGCAGCGTTATCTGCTGCGGCGCGCTCAAAAACTTCACTGACAGGCATTATGCCCAAAAGCCAGCCTTTTTTAACCCATCAGGCAAGGCGGGTGGCTGGCGAGCTACCGGTGCGCCACCATAAAATAAGCGCGGCTAAGGCTATCGCCCCGAGAACCGCAAACGCCGTGCTGTAAGAATAACGCGCAGCGATCGCGCCAGTCATGGCCGGACTCAGCGCTGCGCCTGCACCCTGCATCAGCATAATAACGCTCTGCCCGGCATTAACATGGCCAGTGCCCCGCATCAGGGAAACAATATAGCCTGGCACCGCCACTCCCAAAATCCCAGCCGCAATGCCATCCAGAACCTGAACCGGAATGACAAACAGTGGCTCGGCAAAGCCTGCCGCAATCACCGCGCGCAGGGGCAGAATCATCAGGGCGACCATGATAAACAGGCGATAGCCGTGCGTTTCCACCCGTTTAGAGACCCACAGCGCGACCGGGATCATCACCAGCTGGGAGATCAAAACCGTTGCCGCAGCATAGAGACCCGGACTGACTGCGGCCTGCCCGCCTGCCGAGGCGACGCGCATACTCAGCATTGGCAGCAGCGCGGCATTGGCAAGATGAAACAACAGCAGCGTCAGGCCAGCAATCATCAGTGCTGGCTTACGCATCAGCATCGATAAGTTCAGCGCTGGCTGACGCTCTTCATTTTTTTCATAGCCTCGCGCCACCTCGTTATCGATCTCATCACCGCGAATCGCCAGTGTGGCGAAGGCAGCGAAAATCGCCATGACGGTCATAAGAATAAAGACCGCCCCCATCCCCCAGTACCAGGCTGAAAAACCCGCCAGCAGTGCTGCAATGGTGTTACCGCCATGATTAAAGGCTTCATTGCGTCCCATCTGATGGTTAAAACCGCGCTGACCGGTCAGCCCCAGGGTGATCCCCGCCAGGGTCGGGCCAATAAAGGCCGCAGCAATTCCTGCCACAATTTGCGAGACCATCGCGGTCCAGGTCTGATTGCTGTACCACAGCAGCAGCGTGGCAACGGTGATCACCAGACACCCCAGCAGCACAATCATTTTTTTATGGCGGGTAGCATCGGCGGCTATCCCGGCAGGCAGCGTAGCAAGTAATCCGGCGATGCCACCACAGGTCATCACCAGCCCGATTTCATCGGGACGCCAGTGCCGTTCCGTCAGGAAGATCCCCAGAAAGGGCCCCAGACCGTCGCGGACATCGGCCAGAAAAAAGCTCATTAAACAGAGCGCATAGAGTGAACGCTGAGACATGTTATTTCCCTGGAAGGTAAGTGTTAAAGGCAGTTGCGCTTCGGTTAACAGGAAAATTATGTGTTACAAAGAAGAAAGTCACATTTCGTTATAGTAACAAAATGAAAAAGGCCACCCGTAACACGATACGGATGGCCTTTCGCTTTTCACTTCACGCAGAACAATTTATTTATCCGTGCCGAAACCCTGCTTCAGCAATGCTGGCAGTACTGCCGGGAAGTAGATGTTTTTATAGTAACCGCTGACGCTTTCGCTCCAGCTCTCACCGTCGTGACGACCAATGTTTTTCCAGTGCTGAACCATCTCGTCGTTATAGGCCGCAATCTGCTGCTCCAGACCCTGCGTCTGATAGGTCTCATCATGGCGGAAGGTTGCCAGGGGCAGACGCGGTTTCTGATGTGCAGGTTCGTCAACGTGACCGATGACCACACCCGCAACCGGGAAGGTCAGCGGCGGCAGGTCCAGCAGTGAAATCATCGCCTGTGGATCGCGACGAATACCGCCAATTGGCACAATGCCCAGACCTTCTGCACGCGCAGCGGCCATGACCGAGCCCAGCGCAATGCCGATATCGGTAGAACCTGACACGATGCTCTCGATGCTCTGATGGGCGATCTGCTGCTGGTCGACAGCGGCCATGCCCACCGCTGATTTATGCATATCCAGCACGAAGGTAATAAACACCGGTGCTTTAGCAATCCAGGGCTGACCGCCAGCAATGGCGGCGATCTCTGCGCGACGACCTGCATCACGCGTGATCACCACAGAAACCTGCTGTGAGTTTACTGATGTCGGTGCGCGGTAAGCGGTACTGATAATACGATCCAGCACGGCTTCATCGACAGGTTGCTCAGTGAAACTGCGTTCACTTTTATGACTTGTAAAAATATTAATCAGTTCGCTCATGGTTCCTCCCATTTAAAGCGCAAGAATAGCAGTTAGTCACAGGGAAAAACTTAACCGCACTGGTCATGCTGCCGGGGCATTTTCAGCCTCCCCAGCGGCTTTTAAGATAGCTCACCGCCTGCTGTGTCTGCGGCTGATTCAGATAGTTTTCTCTGAACAGAATGGTGCCATTGATGTGGGGATTTGATTCATTCAGGTCGAGCTGCTTTTTCAGTTCAGGCACGCCACCCTGAAGCATCCAGTCAGGCTCAAGTTTTGACGGCTCGCCCACTTTGTAGAGCGCAAGACCGATATACAGCCGGGTATGGGTCGGTTTCACCACCTCTGCCCACCAGTTTGCCAGCACGTCGTAACGGGCAGCCTGACGGGCAAATGGCCAGTAGAGCTGCGGGGCGATGTAGTCCAGCAGGCCCTGCTGCACCCAGCGGCGGGTATCCGCAAAGGCTTCGTCGTACGCCGCAGCCCCGCGGGTATCGGAACCGGCAGGATCGTGCGAGAGATTGCGCCACACGCCCGCCGGGCTGACACCAAACTCAACCTCTGGCTTCAGCTGCTTGATGGTGCGTGATACCTGCTCAATCAGCTGCTGAGTGTTATGACGTCGCCAGTCCGCTTTGCTGGCAAAACCCTGACCATAGCGGCTGAAGGTCTGATTATCGCTGAGCAGTGAACCGGCCGATTCGGCATAGAAGTAGTCATCAAACTGCACGCCGTCGATGGGATAACGCGCCACCACCTCGGCAACAATGCTGGTGATCCAGTCGCGCGCCTCAGGAATGCCCGGATCGAGCACATAGCGGTCCCCTGCGGTGCGGATCCAGTCACGATGCAGCACAAACACGCTGGCCGGATGCAGTGACAGCGTGCGGTTCAGTTCGCTGACGGTAGACGCTTTGGTATTCACAGAAACCCGGTAAGGATTAAACCAGGCATGCACTTTGATACCGCGCTTGTGCGCCTCATCCAGCATAAACTGCAACGGATCGTAGCCTGGATCTTCACCGATTTTGCCGGTGAGCATATCGGACCAGGGCAGGATTTTAGAAGGCCAGAGCGCCGTCGCATCCGGCTTCACCTGGAAAAACACCGTGTTGATACCCAGGCTTTTCAACTTGTCCAGCTTGTCGATCAGCGATTGCTGTTGCATGCGGATTCGCTGCGCCGGAAGGGTGCCATTCACCGACGCCACAGGTGGCCAGTCGAGACGGGACACCGTGGCTAACCAGACGCCCCGCATCGGTTGCTTCACCTGAGGCTGTGCTGGCTTGCCGGGTGCAGGTAAGGGCTGTTTCGTTACCGGTGGAAACGGCGTCACCAGCGATTTCGGCGGTTCAGACGCGCAACTGACCAGCAGCAACGCCGCAGCCAGCGCAGCGCCGCGTTTAATAGCTGCTCTGGCCTGTGCAGAAAAGGGATGAAGGGCGATGATAAACTCCAGTATTGTCTGGTCGGGCCGCAAAGAGGTGTATTCTCGGTGACGCGGATTAAATGTCAATGTGTTAGCGCAGGCGCAGCCCTGAAACTGTCGCCGTTTCAACAGGCCACAGGAGCCGCTACCGTTGCGGACTGAAGACCAGACCCGCAGCCATCAGACAGGCTTTGAGTGTGCCAAAGGCGTCCTGACACTGCCGTTCATTGATGCAGGCATAACCCAGCAGCAACCCACGCGCCTCCTGCGGGTGCATGTAATATTGCGAAAGCGGCCGCACTTTGACCCCACGCTTCAGCGCCTCTGCCGCTATCGCCACGTCGTCAGCGCTTGCAGGCAGCGGCATCACCAGATGCAGTCCTGCTTCATGGTTGAATGCCGGTAAAAAGGCGGGCCCAAGATAGCGCTCGATCAGCCTGCAGAGAAACTGCCGTCGCTGCCGGTAAAGCAGGCGCATCCGACGGATGTGCGCCATGTAATGACCCAGCCGAATAAACTCCGCCAGCGCCCGCTGAATCAGCAGATGTCCGCCGCGATAGAGTTCCGCTGCCGCGATGCGCAATGGCTGTGCCAGCGGTTTCGGCACGACCATGTAGCCAATACGCAGCGCGGGATAGAGCGTTTTGCTGAACGTTCCCATGTAAATGACCGGCGCATCGGCTTCCAGCCCCTGCAGTGAGGGATGAGGCTGCCCGGAAAAGCGAAATTCACTGTCATAATCATCTTCCACAATCCAGCTCTGATGACGGCGTGCCAGTGAGATCAATGCCTGACGACGCGCCAGGCTCAGGTGTACCCCCAGCGGATACTGATGGGACGGCGTGACAAAAACCATTTTCGGTGCCGGCCCGCTGTCCGGCACAAGGCCCTGCTCATCCACCGGCATCGCACGAATCTTCAGGCCATTCATGCGCAGCAGATTACGCGTTCCCCAGTAGCCCGGCTCCTCCATCCAGACCCGATCGCCGGGATCACATAACACCCGTGTCACCAGATCAACGGCCTGATGTACCCCTTCGGTGATCAGGATCTGGTCGGCATCGGCCCTGACCGAGCGAGCCACCCGCAGATAGTCCACCAGCGCATGGCGCAGATCGGGACAGCCGCCGCCGCTGCTGTAGACCAGGCGGTGTACATCCGGTTCGCGGTTCAGCCGCGCCTGAATCTGGCTGAACAGCTTGTGGGGAAATTCGGTGACATCGGGCGCGCCAGGCACAAACGCGCCCCACTGATAGGGCGATGCGGTGGCATGGCCCAGCAGACTGGCACCCCGTTTTGACAGTGTCGCCGGGGGTTGCGCCCTCACCGCCTGAAGATCGGCAATCGCATCACTTTGCAGAGCGTTCTCCGGCAGCGTCTCGGCAATCCAGGTGCCGCTGCCGGTGCGGGCGGTGACATATCCCTGTGCCATCAGACTTTCATAGACATGCATTACCGTGTTTCGCGACACGCCGAGTTCACGCGCCAAATCGCGGGTCGGCGGCAAACGGCTTCCGCGCGGAAACACCTCTTCAGCGATCGCGGTCTGCATACAGTTCAGCAGCCGCTGATGTAATGAGCCGGTTCTTAGAAACTGTAACTGTGCTAATAGATGATCTGCGTACAAGAGTCGCAATTGGCTCCACCTTTCCTCTGACAATTGGCTCTGGCAACTCACCACGCCTCAGGCATAAATAAACGTGTTTGTCGGGAATTGTAAACACGCATATTAACGAGGTGGATGAAATGAGCGAAAATAATAACCTGATGCAGCAGCGCAAAGCACAGGCTCTCCCTAAAGGCATCGGTACGCTGTGCGACTGGTACGTTGCCCGGGCAGAAAACGCCACCTTATGGGATCAGGCCGGTAACAGCTGGATTGACTTCGCTGGCGGCATCGCGGTGCTGAACACGGGTCACCGCCATCCACGTATTGAAAAGGCGATTGCCGATCAGTTAACAAAGTTTACCCATACTGCCTTCCAGATCACCCCTTACGAGAGCTACATCGCCCTGGCCGAGCGTATCAATGACCGGGTGCCAATCGCGGGTGCGGCTATAACGGCCTTTTTCACGACCGGCGCGGAAGCGGTGGAAAATGCGGTCAAAGTGGCGCGGGCCTATACCCGCCGTCACGGCATCATCACCTTTGGTAACGCATTCCACGGCCGCACCTTTATGACGATGGCGATGACAGGCAAAGTGGCACCGTACAAACGGGATTTCGGCCCGATGCCGCCGTCGGTATTCCACGCACGCTATCCCAGCGCGGTTCAGGGCATCAGCATTGAGGCGGCACTCACCAGCCTGGACGAGATTTTCACCCAGGACATTGCCCCGCAGGATGTCGCCGCCATCGTACTGGAGCCGGTGCAGGGCGAAGGCGGATTCCACGCTGCACCTGAAGAGTTTATGGTACAGCTCAGGGAGCTGGCTGACCGTCACGGCATTCTGCTGATTGCGGATGAAGTCCAGAGCGGATTTGCCCGTACCGGCAAGCTGTTCGCGATGGAACACTACCCGGTGAAGGCCGACATTATTACTATGGCAAAAAGCCTGGCGGGCGGTATGCCGCTCTCGGCCATCGCCGGTCGTGCAGAGGTGATGGATGCGCCTTCGCCGGGTGGCCTGGGCGGAACCTATGCCGGTAATCCGCTGGCTATCGCCTCGGCACATGCGGTGCTGGATGTCATTGAAGAGGAGCAACTCTGCCAGCGTGCCGTTGAACTCGGTGCCCGGCTTGAGGCTGAACTGCAGGAGCATCAGCGTAAACATCCGGACATTGCCGACGTGCGTGCGCTGGGTTCAATGGTGGCGATGGAGTTCTATCAGGCCAGCACCGCGCAGGCGGTTCAGAAGAGGGCAATGGAACAGGGCCTGCTGCTGCTGACCTGTGGAGCTAAAGGCAACGTCATTCGCTTCCTCTATCCGCTCACCATCCCTGATGACCAGTTCAGCCAGGCGCTGACCATTCTCTCCACAGTGATCAATCACTGTGTTGCCTCTGCCGGACATCCCGTCGTCCTGGCCTGATTTCGCTGGCGCGTTAACGCCAGCCTGTTCCCCTTTCGTCCGACCATTCAGGCCGGGCGTCGCCTGGAGACGTTTACATGACGATGACTCAGAGTGCGAATAATGAAGATTCGCTGGCTCAAAACCTGAAACCGCGCCACGTGCGTATGCTCTCAATTGCGGGCGTGATTGGCGCAGGGCTGTTTGTCGGCTCCGGCCACGCTATTTCTGAAGCCGGTCCCGCCGTGCTGATCTCTTATGCGGCTGCCGGTGCGCTGGTGGTTCTGATTATGCGGATGCTGGCCGAGATGGCCGTCGCCTCACCCGATTCAGGCTCATTTTCAACCTACGCGGACAAAGCGCTGGGCCGCTGGGCAGGATTTACCATCGGCTGGCTCTACTGGTGGTTCTGGGTGCTGGTGATCCCACTGGAAGCCAATGCAGCAGGGACGATTCTGCACGCCTGGTTCCCTGATGTCGCCATCTGGCAATATACCTTTGCCATCACGTTACTGCTGACGATTACTAATCTGCTCAGCGTCAAAAATTATGGTGAGTTTGAGTTCTGGTTTGCCCTCATCAAGGTCGTTGCCATCATCCTCTTCCTGGGCGTGGCGGGTGCGGCGGTACTGGGTCTGCTGCCTGACAGCAAGACCAGCGGCCTGTCGCATCTTTATGACACGCACGGGTTCATGCCGAATGGTATGGGTGCGGTCGTGGCGGCCATCCTGACCACCATGTTCTCTTTTATGGGTACAGAAATCGTCACGATTGCCGCCGCCGAATCGAAGAATCCCGGCAAGCAGATCACCCAGGCCACGAACTCAGTGATCTGGCGTATTGCGCTGTTCTATCTGCTGTCGATCTTCTTTGTGGTCGCGCTGGTGCCGTGGAACACGCCAGGCCTGGTTGAACAGGGTTCGTGGCAGACCGTATTAACCGCGATGAACATTCCCCATGCCCGGCTGATTGTCGACCTGGTGGTACTGATGGCGGTGTGCAGCTGTCTTAACTCTGCGCTCTATACCTCATCGCGTATGCTCTACTCCCTCTCCCGCCGCAAAGATGCGCCTGCTGCCGCTTCACGCACCAATCGCAGCGGCACGCCGTGGGTTGCGGTGCTGCTCTCAACCGCAGCGGCGTTTCTGGCAGTGATTGCCAATTACCTTGCGCCCAGTGTCGTGTTTGAATTTTTACTGGCGACGTCGGGCGCGATTGCACTGCTGGTCTATCTGGTCATTGCCGTCTCGCATCTTGTGCTGCGTAAAAAGCGTGAAAAAGCGGGCGAAGTCCTGAGTTACCGGATGTGGTTATTCCCTGGTCTGACGTGGCTGACAATCCTGTTTATCTCGACGGTGCTGGTCATTATGTTGTTTGACGTGAAGCATCAGGCAGAATTGCTGGCAACCGGCGGACTAACGCTGCTGATTATCACCACCAGCCTTGTTCTGCGTCGTAAAAAGGAGAATCGGCAAAGCACTAAGTACTTTACCCAGCGGTCATCTGATCCTTATTAAGCAGCAGATGCGGCGCAGATAAATAATGCCCGGCTTTAATGTTAAAGCCGGGCATTTTTCATTTATGTTCTGAACAGATGCAACACCTGTTGTTCTCAGCGGTAAATTGAACGTTCGCGCGTTATCTGCTTATTTCCGTCTCACAAGCCCAATCAGGCAGAAAGCGGAGGCCTGTGCACAATAAAGTGCCTTACAGCAGGTAAGATGCCAGCCACACCTTTCAGCGTCGGGCTTAGTGAGCATGAATAAACAGGAAAGAAAATTAAAAATAGCTGACGTACATGACCCCGGTGGTTTTCTGGGGATTATTCCAGCGCATTTTCACTTCAGCAGGTAAAACCCTCAGCGATTCCGGCTTCGTCAGATCAACGGAAGTGATAATAGCCTTGCCACTGACAGGGTCGTGACATGCGATAACAACCGGCGTGGTAACCGTATTGATGTTGCACAAATCATGGGTAATGGTGCCCCTGAAACTGACACTCCCTGAATTCAGGTCTGCGCTCACATGCCCCGCCAGGCTAAACAGCAGCGTGGAAAAGCAGATCGATACAAAGGATTTCATTGTGTTTCCTCCAGGGGATTTACCCTTCATTATCGGCTCGGAGACCCGGAAATTCAGTGCTGAGTGCATGATAAAATCTCACCCTTAGCGCAGTGAAATCAGCTGTAAAACTGATATTAAGAATTATCCCAATCCAGAGAAGTCATGTGAGTGTAGTCCATCAGTGAAGAAGACCGCAGGCGTAAATATTTTTTATTCTTACATGACAGGCGCTACTTAAATCACCCGTCCTCTCATGCGGACTGGTAAGATTTACCGCCTGCGCCTCGCGCTGCCAGGGATGGTAAAGAGAAGGATAAACATGAAACTTACTGAGGAACGCGTTTATCTTTCGCGTTAAATAAAGGCAATCGCATTAAATAAAAACAACCGCTTTGATTTATTTAACTGAACGCTCAGACAACAACAGATTCAGCAAAAATCCGCTCACCCCCTGGCGCGCTTTGGTCAGTAATCATGCGAATGCCTTTTCGTTTATTCCAGATACTGACTGAATCGCAGCAGATAACCGTCCGGGTCCTGCACCAGAAACTCCCGCTGACAGGCGGTTGTCCCGCCAGTGTCATAGTGATTGTCCCGTAATGCCCGATAGAGCGGAACGGCATGCTGCGCTAAGCTCGCCAGCACAGGCCCGATGTCATCCACTTCGATCTGGAAATTAATGCCCCGCCCCAGTGGCCAGTGCAGGTCAGCCGTGTTCCATCCCCCGGAATGGCACTGCTCAATCATCAATTGAGCCTCACCATAACAGAGGTAAGCAAAATCGGGTTGCTGTCGCTGAATTCGCACCTCAAAACCCAGCACTGCGGTGTAAAAATGCAGCGACGCGGCAAAGTCAGTCACGGTCAGTTCCGGCACCATCCGGTTCCAGTACAGGTGGTTTTCGTCATTCACAGAAGACTCCATTGTTATCAGTTCGCTCCCCTCTCATCACCGGCTCTGAAGGCTGGTTTGCAGTTCATCCAGCATCATACGCAGGGCGGCAGACTGGTGTTCCCGCGACAGGTAAAGCCCCCAGATGCCAATCCGCTGTGGTTCATACTCGGTAAGGAGTGTCACCAGCTTCCCTGTTTTCAGCGCCTGGCGTGCCTCCAGTTCAGGCACCATCGCTATCCCGCAATCTGCTATCGCCGCCTCACACAGCAGTGACGAGATGCCAGCACTGAAATTCCCCTTTACGGCGACAGCGATTTTCTCACCGCCATTCGCTGTGAAATGCCAGCTCTGCCCGGCAAAACGGCTGTAATAGAGGCAGTTATGCTGCGTCAGATCGTCAGGTGTTTGCGGAATACCCCGCTTCTGCAGATAGCCGGGTGAGGCACAGAGGACGGAGTGACATTCACCGAGACGGCGAGCGATTGCCCCTGGCTCTGGTGCATCGGTGATACGGATAGCCAGGTCGATGCGCTCACTAATCAGACTCACCGGCTGATTGTTAATGTCCAGCTCGATGCGCAGGGCCGGATAACGGGCCAGAAAATCGGGGATCACCGGGCCAACGAGATGAAGTGCGGTGAAGTGGGCGCAGGCAATTCGCAGCGTTCCGGCCGGAACGCCCTGCGTGGTCTCCTGCTGGATCGCCTCTGAAAGCAGCGCCAGCTGGCGGGTCTTTTGCAGAATCGCCTCACCGGCTGGGGTCAGAGTCAGGCGGCGCGAAGAGCGATGCAGCAGACGGGTTCCCGCCCACTTTTCCATCTCTTCAAGATAACGGCTGACCATCGGACGGGAGATCCCAAGCGAACGTGAGGCGGCACTCAGGCTGCCCAGCTCGCATATCCGGTTAAACACGGCGGCTGCCGTTACTCTGTCCATCCCGCCCACCTGTTCGGATTATGAAACTCAGCATCTCTGATTGTGGGAATTCTAACAGATAATCAGATGCGTAAAATAGCACGCCTACCCTGAACATCGCCCACTGTCCCTGCCTGAGGCGGGCTTTTATCTCTGAGGATTTTCAATGAAAACTGTGCTGTTACCTGTGATGCTCGTTCTGGCTTCGGCCTCTGCCAGCGCGGCCACTCTGCAACTGGAAACCTATAATCCGCAGGAGAAAGGGATATTTGCCGTCTCCTCAACACTCGTCTCTGGGCCAACTGAAGCGATTCTTTTTGATGCCCAGTTCAGCACCCAGGATGGTGAAAAACTGGTGGAGATGATTAAAAAGAGCGGTAAAAAGCTGAAGGAGATTGTGATTACCTCAGGCGATCCCGACTTCTACTTTGGTCTGGAGCCCATTGTTAAAGCCTGGCCGGACGTGAAGGTCGTTGCTGCACCTGCGGTGGTGAAGCATATCCAGCAGACGCATGACGCCAAACTGAAATACTGGGGCCCTCAGATGAAACAGGGCGCGCCGGATAAGGTTTTTGTGCCAGCAGTCACGCATCAGACTCGCTTTAGCGTCGACGGCGAGGTGCTGGAACTGCGTCATCCTGATCAATACGCCGCCTACATCTGGATCCCCTCTCTCAGTGCTGTCCTGGGCGGTACGGCCCTCTCCTCTGGCATTCATGTCTGGACGGCTGACACGCAGACCGCTAAGAGCCGCGCTGAGTGGCGTCATATTCTGAGTGAGATGCAGACGCTCAACGCGAAGCAGGTTATTCCGGGTCATTATCTGGGTGCGCGTCCGGCCGGTTCGCAGGCCGTGGATTTCACCCTGAAATATCTGAAGAGTTTTGAAGCGGCGCTGTCAGAACACAAAACCTCAGCGGAGGTGATTGCCGCCATGAATACGGCCTGGCCGACACTGGCTGAGCCAGCGTCACTGGAACTCAGCGCGAAAGTGAACACCGGCGAGATGAAGTGGTAAACCTGCAGAGGGGCCAGCGAACGGCATAGTCTGCCGCTTCCCGGCGACGAATCTGCACGGACGCCGGTAACGGACCGTCAGGAAGACCGGGCGCTATCTTTTGGCCAGATAGCGCCTGTCGTCACGCGCCTGTAAACGTGCTTCTGCCGGTGTGGGAAAGATGTAGTCAAACAGGTCGCGGTAAAAACTCAGGTGCTTCAGCAATCCTTCCTGGATGGATTTACTGATGTCTTTGATCAGAAATTCCCGGGTGGTATTGAAGTTAGTCATGCTGAAAAAGGTTTTATCATAGACATTGACCACCCCTTCCCATTTCATCACCTGCTCTTCCGCAGACGCGCCTGCCGAGGCGATAAACATGCCTTTATGGGATTTCACACCCTGTTTACTGACATAGGTGGTTAACGCGTCATAGCCGCGCTTGTTGCGCCAGCGGCAGAATTCATACGGCACATCATAATGGGGCAATACAAAGTCCGGGCTGCGGGAATGTTCATCGCCGATCAATCCATCCAGCGTGACCGTGAAATGAAGAAAGTCCTGGAGGAAGTCGAACTGCCGGGTTTTGGTCAGCGTGACATTAATGGTGTAGTGGCCCGCCTGCACATACCAGTAATTGGTAAAGCCGGTGACCAGAATACAAAACGCCTGCCAGTCACTGAGCCTTCTGTCGCCCGCCAGTCCCCTGAAACGGCTGATCATCATCCGTGATTTGGGATGCTGATACGCTTTCAGCAGCGGATCGTTCATACTTTTCAGTAGCATCAGGCACACTCCTTGATAGATTGCGCTTATCCTGCCACGCCCTTATCAGGGTGAAAAGTGTCGTTGTTCTGAATGTGAGCACATTAAAATCTGGCGGGAGGCATGAATCGCACGATCTGATTTGGCGAATGAGGAACAACGTTAACCTGCCGGACATCACAGGCCGACAGGGTTTTCACGGTAATCGTGCGACGGATGAAATAGTGTGTTTGATATCAAAAAAAGAGGGTGTTTTGAAACATGTAGTGGCTGCCGGTGATAAACGTCCGCTCTGAGCGAGGAGCGGACATAGGACTTTCCGAACTTACAAGGTAATCTAATTTGTAGGGTTATCACGTGATAAATGGACAGAATTGGCAGATTTTAAAGGCGTTAGACATCAAGGAATGATTTCCATGTCCCGCAGGACATACCGCGCTTTGAGCCGGTTTTGAAATTCAGTTTTACTCTCGTCCTTCTGTAAGTTCTTCCGCTTCCAAGCAAAATTGAGGCTTTAATTTATCTTGATAAACACCGCCAATTAGTTTGAATATGGTGCAATTTCTCAACACAGGGTTTACCCAGATGGCTATGTCACCTCCTCCTATTTTTGAAGGCGACGACTATTACAGCGTCTCTGAAGAATTTTTTAGCAAATTACCAGCTGATCTAAGATCGCCTTTTGAACAAATAATGAAGAAAGGGGCGGAGATTATTAGCAGTTGCGATAAAGAGATTGAAAGTCTGATTAGACTTATAAAGGTAATACCTACTACAACAAGCCTTAGTTACATTTATCATCGGCTTCGTACGACCAAGTTTGAAATCACTACTGAGTCGATGCTGGAACAGGAGATGTTAACAACCGCTTTTGTGGTCAGCTATGCACGCTTGTTCGCCAAAAGCAATGGCACTTACGTTCTCCAACGGAATGATCTCCCTGTCCACCTACGGGCTGTTCATGATGATCTGTATAAAATTCGTAACGAACGTTATGCCCATAACGGAGGCCATAAATCGATTGACAGTTTAGTAGGGTTTGCGTTCAGCGGCACACAATTTTATGTGAAGGCACAAATGAGTTTAGGGCTTCATATAGGTGGAAGAAATGAGTGGGAAGACCTAATAAAATTCATCGACTCTTCAATTCACGAACGGCTTTATAAGATACTTGCGCGTTTGAAGGAGCAAACGGGCTATGAATGGATATTTCCAGACGGCCCGACACCAAGTTGGGTGGGCGATTACGGCGATTGAATAAGTCGTGCGAATTGATCTGCATCATTGACCTTCAAAGCCCTCAGTCAATAGGCACGCTTTTAAACCTCTTTTACGGAACACCGAAACCGGGCCATTAGCCCGGGCTAGAGCGGCAGAGCTAAATTTTTCTCTTCAATTTAGTTCAGGTAGGATCAATAACGGCAAGTTAGGTCCATTCCTGAAAACCAGCTGTAATGAGATCTTCTTTTAATTCTTTAAGGCATGATTGTGGTACAGCCAGAACAAGTTCTTTGCCCGAGTTATTGCGACATACCCGATACGACCTTCTTCATCACCTGTACCTGAAAGCAGTGCTTTGATATTGGATTTCTTAGCCACATACATAACCGCACCGATAGACTCCCCTTTAACCTGATGAACCGTCTCGACTCTTAGCCCGTGTCCTTGAGCCGAAACTGTACTGGTCAGTGTCTGATCTGGCAATAATTTCTTAGTAAGTTTAGTTCCTACTTTGCCAGCAACTTTATATCCGCAGTGCTTTTCAATCTCTGCGAGAAGCATTTTAACATTCGTTAATAGCTTGGAGTGCCAGTCAGTCTTAGCCACAAGCGCAGACGAAGGGAGTCCCAAATCAGCGTTGCGACTGAAACACCATAGTAATCGCTTTATTCCCTTCATCTCAGCATAATGTGATACCCCCTGAAGTCTAGAACTGAGGCTATGGGGAATATCCTCCAATAAGCTGAGAATAGCCCGGGAGACCAAATTAAAGCATCCATGGTAGTCACTATGCTGATCCCTTAACAATGATGCTTCTGCTAACAGCTTGACCATACCTTGTCCTGGAGGGACAGTCCTACCCGCAATTACTGCGGCTCTGTCTGCTCCCCGACATAGGAGCACAGCATCCTGATGTTGCATGCCTAACTCATCAATATGGGCCTTGAATGCATCAATTAATTTGGGAAGTTCCAAATCCTTGTATCCAATGAAATAAGCTCCACCTTGCTCTCCCTGGCGGTATGGTTCGTCTTGGCGGCCACTAAGAATGTTGGCGATATTTATGATTGGAAGCAGGGAACGATAATTGCGAGTAAGCTTGTAGCCGGTCACCTCTGCACGATCCTCATAGCTATTCAGGAACTCACCGTCAGCACCAGCGAAGCCATAAATCCCCTGATTAACATCCCCGATAAGCGTAACTTGAACCCCTGCAGTAATGAGTTGCTTTAAAATTTCCTTATGCAGTGTTCCCAAATCCTGAGACTCATCGACAAGTATTTGCGGGTAGCGGGTTGCCAGCGCCCTCAATACAGCAGGTTGAGAATCTAGGGTCCTATATACCCAGTATCGACCAATATCATGAGTGTAAGCCCCTAAACGTCCAAGATCATGAACAATCCTTAAAACCTTAGCTTTATCAATTATTTCGATGGCATTTCTTGTATCGGAATAAAAGACAAAGTCCCCATTTAATATGCTTATTTTTATGTCTTTTAATGGCATAGGGGGGTGACCTTCACGCCAATATTTAAACCTAGCAAGAAAAGGTTCAGAACCTGACACCAAGTATGCAGCCTTAGGTGCGGCCATAGTCCTGTAAGCATGGGGACGTAAAACATGTTTGGTAAAAAACCCGTCAAGTGTATCTACTTCCACCCTTCGACGACTAGCATCGTCTGGTAGGCCAGCAGCGATTTCCGCATATCCTGCATTGAAGGTATTGACAGCAACATTGGAGAAAGATAACAGCACAACGCGGCCGCGACTGTTTTGCATTTTCTGCCGAATGGCGATCAGGCGCCGAATGGCTGTAGCTGTCTTCCCGCTTCCTGCGCAAGCAGTGACAGCAATTGGCCCTAAAGGTGCTTCTATGATATCTATCTGTTCCTTTGATAGTTTCAAAGCTTGACCACTCCCTGACATACATGCTGAATAGCTTTTGTGAGGTACTCAGGGACTTCAAAATCACCTTCTTTCAAAATCTGTTCTGCTAATGCCTGGGCGAATCGACCTTTCTGAATATTGCCGTTGCCATTTCGCTCAAACATTCCGCAGAACAACGCTTTGGTTTTTGCGGTATTGTCTGGCTGTGCATCAACTATATTACGCAGAGCTATAGAGATTTTTGGATGCGGGTCGGCTAATGCAGTAAGCATTGGGTCGCGGTTCGCCTCAATGAGTGCCAGATCATATTCAAGGGTCTTCAATCCATGAAAAACTTTTACGAAATTATCCTCCAGACTCTTCATCTTGATGGTGTTTGCCGATAACCGCACCTGATCTCCCAACGCTGGGTAAACCTCTTTCCTTTTAACTTTTTTCTTTTTCTCAGCATTGCCAGCAGGCTCTTCATCATCAAGAGTATCTGTTTCTTCTTGGTAGGCAGCCTCAGAAAGTAAGTCATCAATTTCCTTTTCAGCCTGTTCACCCTCTGCAACGGCTTCAACTTCTTCTTCTTCAAATGGATCTGCATCGGTTACTACAGCGACGGGGATTCGCAGCCCCCGCTCTCCAAAAAGCGGGAGGAAGGAGTCAAAATTAAGTCCCTCAACGCTAATGAGACTGACCCCATATCCCTTGAGATCAAAGTTTATCTTCTTAGCAAGCGCGTCAATCAACATGAGTTCTGCTGCGCCCTCAACAAAAATCACCCGGCGTGCAAAAAATAGTTCAGCCCTTGTTACGTCCAGATACCGCTCTAACTTTTCACGTTTTCCTTTTTCAAATTTGATATCACGTGGAAAGAAGGTCTCAACGCCAGCTTCGTTTTCGATCAAGCATACAAGAGAGTCCAGCTTTGAATTACTGGCAAAGTTTGGGGAATGGCTGGTGACAAATAGTTGTACAGGCTTTTCGCCTTCACTCGTTGGAATTCCTGCAAGGTATTGCAGCAATACGCGCTGCAATTGGGGATGCAAATGCGCTTCAGGTTCCTCAATAATCAAACTCCTGAAAGCAGAATCAGTATTTTTAGCCAATTCACTAAGTACTACCGCCATGAAGATCAGATTATTGAAGCCCAATCCATTCTTATCAATTTCCATGGCTTCAGCTGTCAGGGTCAGTCGGGAAGAGAGGCGCTGAAAATCAGTCACGCTGAGCCCAACGGCAAGCTCCTGCGCTAGCTGAGCACCCATCATGGTATCATGTCTGGTTGATATCGCTTTATGGGTACTCTGAAGGGATTTGTCTTGTTTAAGTGTTTCGTCAAGTTGCTTTAAAGCTGTATTTATTGTGTCACGACCTGCATCATCGGTGAGCAAATGAAGTAATCGAGCCAGCTGGCTATTACGGTTAGGTCGAAGGCCCTGCGCGGCATCGCGGAGAGGCTGGAGATAGACCCCCCGAAGATTCTCCATCATATCTGAGGTAAGCGAAACTTCTGGGTGATCACCGCACCAACGCCGGACTTTGAATCGTCCCGTCTTATCCATATCGGTATACTGGACATGGATATGCGCCTCCATGGTCTTGTCCCCATTTGGCTTGAGGGCAGTAATAAAGTCCGCTTCATCTTCAAGGCTAAGATCACGGAAGACAAAATGGAAACTTATATCACCAGTTGGATCACCCTCATGCGGACGGTGTCTATCAGAACCATCGAGGCGAGGATAATTCTCATCATGACCTGCAAGAAGCGTTCGGAGTGCATCGATTGCTGCACTTTTCCCTACGTTGTTTGGGCCTACCAGAACATTTAAACCGGGTTGAAATTTCAGCGTGGCTTCGCGCAGTTTGCGAAAATTCTCTATAGTGAGCTCTGCAAGATACATAAAGATCCCTGTCCTATGTTGCTATGCTGAATAAATTACGCGAAGCGTGAAATTATTCCAGCTTGAATAAGCACGTATCCATTGACCTGCGTCCAATTTTTTGACATGAAATTTCTATCGAAACTTCCGCTTCTGGCACAAAGCGGACCATTAATTTATTCAGATTGAGTAGTGATGTGCATAGCCTGCTTCACCCAGAACCTTAAATTATTTGCTCAGCGGTATACCCAATCTTTTTGGCCTCTGAACATCTGACTCGTCCTGGCATAACGTGTCAACGCCATTCAGGACGAATCACGCTCTCTGCATCAGGCTGATTTTAGCGCCCTTTCTTCTTGCGTCCAGGCTGGACAAAGCGCTTACGCGAAGCACCAGTGGCATCGGCTTTTTCAGCCGGTTTCGCACCACTCCTTTGCGGCTTCTTAGCTGCCGTCGTTTTGGCCGGGGCTTTGGCTTTCTTTGCAGGTTTATCCTCTGAAGAGGAGTTCTCCAGCAATTTAAACAGCTCAATCAGTTCATCATCAGTGAGGTCGCGCCATTCCCCGAGCGGCAATCCCTTGAGATTAACGTTCATGATGCGCGTACGCTCAAGCTTCGTCACTTCAAAGCCGAAGTGTTTACACATGCGGCGGATCTGACGGTTCAGCCCCTGAACCAGCGTAATGCGGAAGACAAACGGTGCTTCCTTTTTCACTTTGCACTTTTTGGTCACCGTGCCCAGCATCGGCACGCCTGCGCTCATCCCGGCAATGAATTCGTCGGTGATCGGCTTGTCGACCGTCACGATATACTCTTTTTCGTGGTTATTACCGGCACGCAGGATCTTATTGACCAGGTCGCCGTGGTTGGTCAGGAAAATCAGTCCCTGAGAATCTTTGTCGAGTCGGCCAATCGGGAAGACGCGCTTGCTGTGGTTGACGAAGTCACTAATGTTATCGCGCTCGCCCTCTTCCATAGTGGTGATAATGCCCACCGGCTTATTCAGAGCAATCAGCACCAGATCGTCTTCATCGCGTGGTTCGATAAGCTGACCATTCACCTTCACCACATCGCCTGCAAATACCTGCGCGCCCACAGTGGCGCGTTTGCCGTTAATAAAAACGTTGCCCTGCTCGATGTAACGATCGGCGTCACGACGGGAGCAGATACCGCTCTCGCTGATGTATTTATTGAGACGAGTTGATGAGCCAGTCAGCATGATTCCTCCAAAAAACGCGGACTATACCTTACCGGCGGGGGCTTGCGAAGTCTTTGCGCGGGAAACTTTTGCCCGGCTTCGCCAGCCTCACGACCGCAGGCAGTCACAGGTCAATCGCCATCTCAAAACAGCGTAAAGCGCTGCCCGCCAGCTTTGACGGATAGAGACTTTCACCCCGCGACTGGAAGCCATGCTGTTCGTAGAAGCTGACGGCATTTGGCGTCGATGCGAGCGTCAACTGGCGGTAGCCACGCTGCCGCGCTTCTGACTTGATGGTGTCGATAATCAGTCCTGCCATTCCCTGTCCGGTGAAGTCGGGCAGCGTAAAAATAGCTTCAACACTGGCGGCGGCAAGATCCAGCGCCCCCGTCGCCACCGGTGCGCCATCCGGGCTATCAATGACGAAAAAGGGATTTGCGCGGATCATCGCGGGAAAACTGGCGGGCATCTGGTCCGGCGTCCAGGCCGCGAGCACATCGGATGGGTAAATTCGCTGACAACCGAAGCGAAGAGCCTGATTTCGGATGCTCCATAGTCTGTGCGCCTCTTCAGGTGATGCCTGTCTGACAATCATGATTTCCTCCGGCTGCTGGCGTGTCGCGCTTCGCTACGTTACCACAGCACATGCCGGTTAACTGCCATTCTGGACCGGTTATTGCGAATATCATGACGGGATGCGTCCACCGATCCAGGTGGCTTCCTTGCAGTGCTGCTGCATTGGCAACCCGGCTGCCTTAACCGTGTCGCATTTGCAACACGCTAACCTCAACCGAATCTGAATACTGCTTTAAAAACAGCAAATTACTTTATGGCACGGTTACTGCTTAGCTTTTCTTTATATCTGAAAGTTTGGAAAAAATTCTTGCCCCACTAATTCAGCTATATAAGGAGAGACCATGTCAGCGACACAACCTTTACAGTTTGCCTACTGGGTACCGAATGTCTCGGGCGGGCTGGTGATCAGTCAGATAGAGCAGCGTACCCGCTGGGATGCCGGTTACAACCGTAAACTGGCACAGATTGCAGAACAGGCGGGTTTTGATTATGCGCTAACGCAGATCCGGTTTACTGCCGGGTATGGCGCAGATAATCAGCATGAATCCGTCACCTTCTCGCAGGATTTGCTTAGCCACACCTCGACGTTAAAAGTGATCGCCGCACTGCTGCCCGGCCCGTGGAATCCGGTATTAGCGGCAAAGCAGATCGCCACCATCAGCCATCTCTACGGACCGCGCATCGCCGTTAACATTGTCAGCGGCTGGTTCCGGGGCGAATTCAAAGCAATAGGCGAACCCTGGCTCGATCACGAAGAGCGTTATCTGCGGTCAGAGGAGTTTATTCGCTGCCTGCGCGGCATCTGGCGCGAAGAAAACTTTACCTTTGCAGGCGATTTTTATCGTTTCCGTGATTACGCCATGAAACCCAAGCCGCTGTCACCGCTGCCAGAAATCTTCCAGGGCGGCAGTTCACGTGCAGCGCGAGACATGGCTTCACGGGTGTCAGACTGGTATTTCACTAACGGGAATACCCCGGACGGCGTTCGTGTGCAGATTGCGGATATCCGCGAAAAAGCGGCCCGTAATCAGCATCAGGTCAGAATCGGACTGAACGGATTTGTCATTGCGCGGGAGAGCGAGCAGCAGGCGCAGGCAGTGCTTCAGGAGATCATCCGTAAAGCCAACCCGGATGCGGTGAAAGGGTTCCAGCATGAGGTTAAAAATGCGGGCAGTGCTTCACCTGAAGGCGAGGGAAACTGGGCGAAATCGTCGTTTGAGGATCTGGTGCAGTATAACGACGGCTTCAAAACCAATCTGATTGGCACGCCCCAGCAGATTGCTGAACGGATTATTGAACTGAAGCAGGCGGGTGTCGATCTGCTGCTGCTGGCGTTCCTGCATTTTCATGAAGAAGTGGAATTCTTTGGCCGCGAAGTCATACCCCGCGTTCGTGAGCTGGAGGCGCAGGCGGCACTGGCCGAAGCGTGAAAACCACACGCCACTATTGAGAGTCACGCCAGAACGCCCGGCGCAATGAAAAACGCGCACTGCTTACGCCACGTCGTCTGCCGCCATCCTTTCAGAATGCGGCAGACGGCCATTTCACGGTCTTCTTATATTGTGACCTGTTCCTTAAAAACGGGCGTTTAGTCCGACATTCCAGGTCACCTGATGATAATCGCTACGGCCTGACACCGCTGAAACCCCAGCAAACGCGTTCACCGATGCGCCAATCGGCACGCTTGCGCCAAGGGCCATATCGATCCAGTTATCATCCCCTGATCCGCTGCTGCGGGTGAAGGCGGTGCGGGTCGATTTCAGACCGGCGGTCACAGCAGCGTCGCTGTCGCCAAACTGATGGTTATAACTGACCTGCGCCCAGGGGTTGATCAACAGATCTTTGCTGTCGATGCGCCAGCCCACCGAGCCAATTTGGGAGTGCAGCGTCTGATCGCTGAAGCGCATTGCGGTGCTGCTGTTGCCCTCTTCTCTGTAGCCATCGACCTGGGTGTAGTCGAGTGCATAGCGGGCCACAGGACCCGTGGAAACATAGCGACCTAGCGGCAGATCCCAGCCGGTCTGCACCCGCATGCCCAGCATTTTGCCCTCACTGCTGCCCTTCTCCGTGCGGGTCGCCGGTCCCAGCCTGACCTTACGCTCAATATCATCAACGTTGAGATCAGCATAATGGGCATCTGCATTAATCCATCCCCCATCCAGATAATTTAGCTGACTCCACAGCGCCACCAGATTGCCGCGTAAACGGTAATCAAAGTGCGATGAGGGATCCTGCCGTTGTGAGGTAGCAGAGAGCATCGCACCGGCCTGCCAGTGTTCAGTCAGCTGATAGCCCACCCCTACAGTACCGGTGGCACTGGTCGCATCGCCATCCTGCAGGCTGTCGCCGCGAAAATCACGCTGCTGCCCGGCGTAACCGCCGAACACGGTAAACTCACCGGCGCGGCCAGCCTGCTGACGCTGCTGTTGCAGATGCCCATCCAGCGTATTTTGCGCATCGGCTGCCAGTATCGACGGGGCCTGACTCAGCGCCGCCACCTGCAGCGGCGCATTCAGCACTGACTGAATATAGTCGGCGATCAGCGCATGCACCGCCGGACTGGGATGCAGTCGGTCGGCAAACAGATACTGCTGCGACGGTGAAAATCCTGGCGTGGACGAGGTGCAGTCCATTGATGAGACGCCTGGCGGGCAGGCCATGCCCGCCGTATTGCTGAGCCCATACAGCCGCGGATTATCAATCACCTCATTGAACAGGTCATTGATATCCACGCGTGCAATGTTGCCGCGTGCTGCCACCAGCCCCTGCTCTTCCGCCTGATTGTAACGATCGGTGAGGGTCGCCGCCTCCTGACTCAGCAACTGCCAGGCGGCAATCAGCTGTTGTGCAAGGGCATCGCGGACAACGGGAATGGTGGAAACCTGCCCGGCTGCCTCGTTAAGCGCGGTTTCAATCGCCTGCTCTCTTGCGGCACGGTCCGGTGTGGTGGTCGTGCTCAGTGACTGAAACAGCGCCGCCGTGGCGGGTTGCGCCGCCGGGCCCAGCACCTGCAGAATCGCCTGCAGCAGCGCGGGCGTCGCCCCCACATTCGGCACCGTGGGGACAACCACCGTTCCGGCTCCGGCATCCAGTAACCGGCTGACCTGTGAGGCCGCCGCACTGGCGCTGTTATCCACGATTTGCCGGGCAGCGAGGGGGGCAAGGGCTGCCGCCGCTAAATCATTGCCGCCAATCCAGTGAATATAAAGTCCGTCCGCATCCGCACGTCCGCCACGCGCCGCCAGGTAGCTATCAAGCTGATCCTGCGTATTAAACAGCGGATTGATGGCGGGCACCGCGACGGCACCGCCTTCGGCATAGTTGCTCCCGCCCTGGGATGAGGGCCGCAGGGTGTCGCCCAGCGACTGCGCCAGGATCTCGTCATACAGCGGATGGGTTGCGCCATCATAGGTAAAGCGTCCCACGTTGCCGCCATCACTCAGGCTATCGCCAAACACGGTGAGGTCGCTCCATGCCACCGCAGGCAAAGGCGACAGCAGGCTCAGGGTTGCACAGCAGAAAAGGTATTGCGCGTGAAGGGGTTTCATCAGCAGCTCCGCACAAAACAAAGGAAAGTGAGAAAGAGGAAGAACCGCACCCGGAGGTGCAGCACGCTCTAAGCGTAGTCGCCCTGGTAGACGGGCTGATGAAAAGACGCGATCGCGCTCGCAAAGCGAAGAAATTTGACTTAATGCGCAGCCGCGACGGTCAGCGTAACGCGGAAGTCCGGGCTGTTCCGGTCACGACTGCGTGAGACAGGTTATTTCTTGCTGGCAGGCTTAAGCCCGCGATAGAGGTCCTGTAACCGTTTCATGGTTTTAACCGTACGCTGAGGCAGCGTCGAAGCAACTGACAGGATCAGCATCTCCAGACAGACCATAATGGTGCCGTGCAGGGGGATACGCCCCTTCTCACCGCCACGGGGTACATTGATAACCACCTCTGCCTCGCGTGCAAAAAAGGAGTCGGTGGCGTTGGTCAGCAGAATAATGGGAATGCCCAGGCGTTTCGCTTCACGCACCACGGTCGTGCCTTCCCGGTGTGCCGACTGCTGAGCCATCATCACCAGCACGTCGCCCCGCTGTAGCGCCAGCATCTGTTCTGCCAGCGCAATACCGGCCCGGTTCAGGGAAAAGGCGGGCAGACCGATGCGGTTCAGCAACCGCACGCTGTAGTCCGCCAGAATACCTGACGCGTTTATGCCAAAAATCGCCACTTCCCGCGCTTCGCCCAGCAGCGCGACGGCATCCGCAACTGCCACCCGATTCTGCGGCTGCGATAAAATCTCACAGGCGTGCCGGTGGCCAGCAAGCACAAAGTCGATGGCGCTATTCACGTCACTGGTCACCTCACTGACCGTGGTGATCATTTTATCCTCAGAGGTCAGCGAGGGACCAAACCAGGCCCGGAGCGTCTGTTTAAGGTCGCGCAGTCCGCTGAATCCCAGCGCCTGAATGGCGCGGATCACGGTGGCATCAGAGGTGTCATTCGCTTCCGCGATCGCTATCGCCGTGCTGTCGAGCACCGTTTCCCGCTGTTGATCGATATAGTGCGCCACCGCCAGCAGGCGGGGAGAAAGTTGTTTTTCGCGGGCGCGAAGACGCTCTGCCACCACATCCACTTTGTTCTTAACGGGCCTGTTCTGTTTCATGCTGCACCTGTTGCTCGCGTTAAACGTTTTAAAATGCGCCCTGGTTCGGTTTATGCGGAGGCATTTCATGGCGTAAAGATGTAGTGAAAGCCTGAATCTGTTTCCTTTTTCACCTGATAAAGATGTGGGATTATGCCTCATCCAGCCTTAAAAATTAAAATAAAATGCGTTTATTCATCGCGTTAGAATAAATATTTATTTGCCTGCCTGCAAAAATAACCCAAGCCGTAAATGTAGTGATTTCCGTGCAAATTATGTTTACTACTACATTATCGAGTGTTTGAATGATTCTCAATTACAGATGAGAAGTATTGTCGTCCGGGTGCCGTCATGTTGCGGGAATCCTGATGCTGATCGCTTCTTTTTATACTGCTGCATCGTGCAGAACACCTCCAGGGAAGCCCTGAGTGACAGACAGCCTGTCATGCAGGGCGTAATGTGCTTCAGAAACAGACATGAAAAGAAAAATGAAAAACAAAGACTTACGATATCCGTCCCGACATCCCGCGCTTGTCGTGGCGATTTGCACCAGCATGATGCTGCCACAGGTCAGTGCAGCAATGGATAGCGCACCGGATATGACCGTGACCGCAGATGCCAGCTCAGAGGGCAATTACAGCGCCAGCGAAACCAGCGTTGCCAGTAAAATGCCGACTGCGCGAATCGATGAGGCGCAATCGGTCAGCGTGGTAACGCAGCAGCAACTGGAAGATTTTCAGGTCAGCTCTCTGGCCGATGCGATGCGCTTTGTCAGTGGCGTCAGCGAAGCGAATACCCTGGCCGGAACCGAAGATGGCTTTGTACGACGCGGCTTTGGCAGCAATGCTGATGGGTCGATCTACCGTGACGGCATTCGCAGCAGTCAGGGACTTAATGTTGATGCCACGACCGAACGGGTTGAGGTGCTGAAAGGCTCCTCCTCGCTGCTGTATGGCATTCAGAATCCGGGCGGCATTATCAATGTGGTCAGCAAAAAACCGCAATACAGCTGGCACACCAGCGTGACAGGACGTTACGCCAGTGAAGGCGGTGGTGCAGGCACGCTGGATGTCACCGGGCCACTGGGCAACGGCTTTGCCTTCCGGCTGATCGCGGAAAAGCAGAATCAGGATTACTGGCGCAACTTTGGCAGCGAAGAGCACACCCTGGTGGCACCGTCGCTGCAATGGTTCGGCGAGCAGGCCAGCTTTTTGATTAGCTATGCCGACTACCGCTATGACATTCCTTACGATCGCGGCACGGCCTTTATTGACGGCAAGCCAATCGATATTGGGTATAAAGATCGGCTTGATGACAAAGCCAACCACGCCTGGGGCCATAATAAAACCCTCAATGCCCACTATGACTGGCAGTTTAATGATGAGTGGCGCACCCGGTTAACCCTGGGCTGGAACCAGCGGCGCTATGACAACAATGAAGTGCGCGTGACGGCGGTGAATGCCACTACAGGCGTGGTCACGCGTCGTGCCGATGCCAATCGCGGGTTTAACCACAAAACCAAATACGTCAGCTGGGATCTGCTCGGCAACCCGGAGATTCTGGGTATGCAGCACGCACTGGTGGCAGGCACTGACTATGAGATGAACCAGACTTACCGTGCCCATCAGTATCAGGGCAGGGTTAACCGCCAGTTCAATTACTTCAGTCCCGACTATGACATGCTGTCACCGGTTACGGACGCCAGCACGGAAAACAGCGCCAATGCTAACAACCTGAACCGTATTCATAGCCGTTCGCTCTACGCTAAAGACAGCATTTCGCTTTCATCCGACTGGATTGTGGTGCTGGGGGGTCGTTATCAGCATTATGAACAGCGCGCCTCTCGCGGCTTTACGCCGCAGGTCGAAACCCTGAACGATGAGGGCAATAAGTTTCTGCCGCAGGCAGGGGTGATCTACAAACTCACGCCTGACGTCTCTTTCTACACCAGCGTCAGCAAATCGTTCACGCCTTCCACCGACGTGGATGATGACGGCAATGTCGGCAAACCGGAACAGGGCACCAGCTGGGAGGTGGGCAGCAAATGGCAGATTTCGCCAACGCTGTTCGCCACCGCAGCGCTTTACCGGATTGACGAAAAGGCGATGTCGCTGAACATCAATGGCAGCACGCGGGCGATTGATAAGGCCCGTTCCACCGGCGCTGAGTTTGAGCTGAACGGTGAGATAGCCCCCGGCTGGGACGTGAGTGCAAACTACAGCTATGATCAGGCAGAAATCGTCAGTGATCGGGTCAATCCGGATAACAACGGCAATCGTCTGCAGAACGCGCCGCGTCATGCCGGTGCACTCTATCTCAGTCATGAGTTGCAGGTCAGTGGTCTGCCCGGCTCGCTGCGTCTGGGCGGCGGTGCGCGCTATGTCGGCAGCCGTGCGGGCGATCCCGATAACAGTTTCACCCTGCCCGACTATGTGGTGGCCGACAGCTTCGTGGCGTGGAACAATCGCCTGTTCGGTGAGAAAACCCAGCTGCGTCTGAATATCAATAACCTGTTTAATCAGCACTACTACAGTTCAAGCGGCGGCAATCTGCGCGTCCGTGAAGGTGAAACCCGTAATCTGATGGTACAGGCCCGTGTGGAATTTTAATGCGCTACGTGCTGCGCTGCTGACGCTTACCGTGATGCTGGCCAGCGCCGCCACAGAGGCACGCACGCTGACTGACATCACCGGTCGTCAGGTCACGATCCCCGACCACCCGCAACGCATTGTGCTCGGTGAAAGCCGGATGCTCTACAGCGTCGCGCTGCTGACGCCCGGCAATCCGTTGCAGCATATTGCTGGCTGGCCGCAGGATCTGAAAAAGTATGATCCCCAGACCTGGCAGATTTTTGCCCGTCAGTTTCCGCAGATGGACACCATTCCGGTATTGGGACTGGATGGCGTCAATGACATGAATCCCGAACAGGTGATCGCACTTCATCCTGATGTGGTGATCCTGCCCCAGCTGGCACGCGGCAGTGAAAACGGCGCGGTGCTGGAGAAGATGCTCAGCGCGGCGCACATTCCGGTGGTGAAGATCGATCTGCGGGTGGAGCTGCTGAAAAATACTGAACGCAGCATCGCCCTGCTGGGTGAGGTACTGAATCAGCCGCAGCGGGCTGCTGAGTTTACTCAGTTTTACCGCAGCCACATGCAGCGGATTGCGGATCGACTGGCGAATTATCACGGCCCGAAACCCTCCGTACTGCTGCAACTGCATCTTGGACGGCGCAGTGAATGCTGCGTCACCTCGGTGAACGGCAATCTGGGTGAGCTGCTGAAGTTTGCCGGTGGCAATAATATTGCCAGCCAGCAGATCAAAGGCGTCTTCGGCAGGCTGAGTGAGGAGAGCGTGATTGCTGCCCAGCCGGAATACTATTTTGCGACCGGCACCGGCAGCGCCGATGAAGTGGGTGCGCTGAAGCTCGGCCCCGCCGTGACACCGGCCCAGACCCGGCAGAGCCTGCTGGTGCTGACCGGTCAGCAGAACGCGCTGAAACAGCTGACCGCCCTGCGGGCGGGCCATGCCGGGGCCATCTGGCACAATTTTTACCTCAGCCCGTGGCACGTGGTGGCGACAGAGTTCTTTGCCACTACGCTCTATCCGCAGCTGTTCCGCGACGTTGATCCTGAAGAAACATTGCGGCAGCTGTTCCGTGATTTCCTGCCAGTCCCTTATTCGGGCAGCTACCTCTACCGGCTGGCACCCGAGAAAACGCCGGGATCAGGCGGCTGACCGTCCACGGTTTTTCACCCGGACGATATCGGCCATAACCGACAGCGCGATCTCCGCCGGGGTTTTGCTGCCGATGGGCAGGCCGATGGGCGCATGGATGCGGTCCAGCTCGGCCTGATCCATTCCGGCAATCTGCTGCAGTCGCGCCCGTCGTTTTTCGCTGTTTTTCACCGAGCCCATGATGCCGATGTAGAACGCGGGGGTGGCGATGGCCTCCATCATCGTCAAATCGTCAATGCGGGGATCGTGAGTCAGTGCCACAATCGCCACCGCAGCGTGTGCCCCGTTCAGCTCCAGCCAGCGCGCCGGATGCTGTGACACCAGCGTCACGTTATCCGCGTCGCTGAAATGGCGCTCCAGCTCCGTCATCATCGCCGGACGGTGCTCACAGACCCGCACGTGAAACCCCAGCATCTGCCCGAACCGGATGCACTCATGCGCCACGCTGGAGTAGCCTGCGATCAGCAGTTCCGGAATCGCACCCACCGGCAGTAACATCTGCTCTTCACGGGCATCCAGCGCGGGCAACTGCCTGTCGGCGGCGAGGGTTTCCCACTGCGCACGCTCGCCCGGCTTTATCATTTTTACCAGCGGCTGTTGCCCGCTCAGTGCGCGCTGCATCGCCGTCAGCAGCGCCAGCGTGGCGTCGTCGGGCGGCAGAAACTCAATGACAATCTCCAGACTGCCGCCGCACGGCAGGCTGACGTCAGGCCGCATCCCGCCCTCGCCGTAGCGTACCCGCTGACTGCTGGCGCGCCAGGCTCCCGCCGCCAGCTGCGCCAGAAAATCCTCTTCAATGCAGCCGCCCGACAGCGAGCCACAGTACGCCCCGGTTTCGTTCGCCGTCATCAGCGTGCCGGGTGCCCGCGGTGAGGAGCCGTAGGTGCGCAACACCGTGCAGAGCCAGACCTGCTGACCCGCCTGACAACTGCTCAGTGCCGCATTAATGACGCGTTGATCCAGCGTTATCATGAAAATTCCTTTATCAGCTGCAGATCGGCAGGGAAATCGATATCACACAGGCAGCCGCGATCGTGAAGCGGCAGCCTGACGGCCTGAGATGTCACGATCGCCTGAGGCCCGGCATCACCCTGTAATGTGCTCAGCACCGGAAAATAGCGCTTCTGAAACCCGACCGGATGGCCCGGTCTGCCCTCAATGGCGGGCCTGACAATCGGCGCATCCACCAGCGCAGCGCTGACGGCGCGATAACTTTCAGGTGCCACAAATGGCATATCACCCAGCGCAATCAGCCAGCCGTCATAGTCGCGGCTGGCGTTAACCCCGGCCGCGATAGACTCGCCCAGCCCGCCGCTGTCGCACAGGACTAACCTGGCCTGCGCGCAAAGCTGCCGGATGGCCAGTGCGTCGGGACGCGTCACCACGAACAGGTCAAGCGCGCTGGCCGCCGCCTGCTCCAGCGTGCGTTGCAGCACCGGTTTGCCATCCAGATCAGCGAGCAGCTTATGCTCACCCGCCTGCTGGCGAAAACGGTGACTCAGCCCGGCGGCCAGCACAATCAGCGCTATCTTCACTTTTGTTCTCCGCTCAGCGTGAAAAACGGGCGCAGGATCAGACCCGCGCCCGCACACCCCCTGTCAGGCCTGCTGTCAGCAGGTCATAAACAGGCTCAGATAAGCTTGTCGAGGGTAATGGGCAGATCGCGTACGCGCTTGCCGGTGGCATGGAACACCGCATTACTGATGGCCGCTGCAACGCCGACGATACCCAGCTCACCAACCGCTTTACCGCCCATCGTGGTCGCCTCAAAATCGGGCTCGCCCACGTTGATGGTGGTAATGCTCGGGATGTCGCCGTTAACCGGCACCAGATAGTCCGCCAGATTGTTGTTTATCACCCGGCCATTGCGTGGATCGACAATCCCCTCTTCCATCAGTGCCTGACCAACGCCCATGATCATGCCGCCAATCCACTGGCTGCGCGCCAGTTTAGGGTTGTAAAGCCGACCGCTGTCGAGCGCCGCCACCATCCGTTTAACCCGGATGGTGCCGAAATCTTCATCGACCCGGACTTCAACAAACTGCGCACTCCAGCTGTGGGCAGAGAATTTTTCAGGACGGCTCATGTCATTAAGGTTGCGCACCATCCTGTCACGCTCGCTTTGTGACATATCTTCCGGGAACGTCCCGCCGGTGATGGTAAGACTCTCAGCCGGGGCCAGCGTCGCCAGCTGCAGGAATGAGACCGCCCGATCGCTATGCTGATGATGCTGTACACCGTCGCCTTTCAGCGTGAGCTGAGACGCAGGGGTGCCGTTCAGTGGCGACCGGGGCAGCTCGCTGGCCAGCTTCAGCAGATGGTCACGCATTCTTTTGGCCGTGTCGTTCACCGCTGCGGTCACGTTACCCGCCAGCTGCGATCCCCCTGCCACACCAGAGCGCGGCAGCTCAGTGTCACCCAGCTGCACCTCAATGGTGGTGGACGCAACCCCCAGAATATCGGCCGCGGTCTGCGCCAGAATGGTGTAGGTTCCGGTGCCGATATCTGCCCCGGCGCACTGCACCACGAAGTTGCCCTGCGGCGTCAGGATGATCTTCGCCTCTGCGGGCAACCTGTTAACCGGATAGGTGCCGGAAGCCATGCCCCAGCCTATCAGTTCGCGCCCTTCACGCATTGAACGCGGCGTCATGATGCGCTTGTCCCAGCCAAAGGCCTCTGCGCCCTTCTGATACGCCTCTTTAAGACGTCGTGAACTCCACGGCAGATCGAGCTGATAGTCTTTATCGGCCCAGTTGCGCAGACGCAGCTCCAGCGGATCGATGTTCAGGGCATAGGCCATCTCATCCATCGCCACTTCCAGCCCAAAGGCGCTGGGGTTTTCACCTGGCGCACGCATCCAGCCTGGGGTCACGGTATTGATCGGTCTGACCTGGTGTTGAGCTGAGACATTGCCTACCGCATACATGCGGGCGGTCACTTTGCTGCAGTTCTCGGCAAAGACATCAATGAGTGAGGTTTCACTGAAGCTGCGCTGGATAATCGCCTGAATTTTGCCGTCACGCGATGCCCCCAGCTCCAGTTGCTGCGAGGTAGCCGGACGTCCGCCGAGTCCGGTAAAGGTCTGCGGACGGGTCAGTGACACTTTTATCGGGCGCTTCAGTGCGCGTGACGCCACGCTTGCCAGCGCAACGTGGGTGTAAGGCACCGGCTTTGAGCCAAATCCGCCGCCGACATAGGGCGAGATGATGCGCACATCTTCCACCTCAATGCCCATCCACTCGGCAATTTCCACCTGCGCGCCTGCTACCCACTGGCTCGGCTCCCAGACGGTAATCCGTCCATCCTGCCACGACGCCACACAGGCGTGCGGCTCCATCGGCATGTTGTATTCACGCGGTGTGGTGTAGCGCTGACTCAGACGCACCTCGGCCTGCTGCATTGCGGCCTGCGCATCACCCATGTCGATATCCTGCTTTGAAACCGGCTTCGGCTCGACGCCCTCGTCGGTGGCGAAAATCAGCGCGGGTGAGGTTTCATACCCGATCTCCACCAGCGAAGCGGCATACGTTGCCTGCTCAAAGGTTTCTGCCACCACCAGACCGATGTTCTGCCCGTTATGAATAATCACATCATCCTGAATCGGGGTGTAGGTTGACTGCGCTGCGCCGCCATCGGCAATCGCAGTGGGTTTGTTGATTTTCAGCGGGTTCAGATGGGTATAGATCGCCAGCACCCCGGAGGCCTGCTGCGCTTTTTCCGTTGACATGTGGCTGATACGGCCGCTGGCAATGGTAGACTGAATCACCACGCCATAGAGGGGATTTTCCGGCTGATGTTCAACCGCATAACGTGCTTCACCGGTGACTTTGACTTTGCCATCACCCCGCGAGCGGGCGGCACCCAGCCCCTCAATCGTCTTCGTGGTTTCAGGTTCAGCCGTGGCCGTATCACTGGCACTGGCTCGCGGCATCTCCAGATCCGGGCTGCCTGTCGCTGACGTTGCCGCCGTTGTCTTCAGGACATCCTCGTTTACATCACTCATGCGGTTTCTCCTGCTGACATCAGCGCGCGGGCAATTACACGCGGTGCCAGTTTTACTTTGTAAACGTTGTGGGTCAGCGCCTGCGTTTCCTGCGTAATCCGTTCGGCGGCCTGGAACACCGTCTCTTCATTAAACGGCTGCCCTTCCAGTGCCTGCTCCACCGATCTGACGCGCCAGGGTTTGGTCGCAACGCCGCCCAGGGCGATATGGACATCACGCATCAGGCCGTTTTCAAGCGTGAAGCCTGCGGCCGCGCTGGCTGCCGCAAACTCATAAGAGCTGCGGTCCCGGACTTTAAGGTAGTGCGAGTGTCGGAGTGAATCCGTTTGCGGCACGTCAATGGCCACAATGATTTCGTCATCGCGCAGGTCATGCTCACGGTCAGGGGTATCGCCCGGCAGCAGAAAGAAGTCGTCAATTGGCAGGCGACGAATTTCGCCCTGCTGATTCTGCAGAACAACGATGGCGTCAAACGCCACCAGCGCCACGGCCAGATCGCCGGGATAGACCGCAATGCAGCTATCGCTGGCACCCAGAATCGCATGACTGCTGTTGACGCCATCCAGTGCAGCGCAGCCGGAACCGGGATTACGTTTGTTGCAGGCAGAGAACGTAGCCGGGTCACGGTAATAGGCACAGCGGGTGCGCTGACGTAAATTCCCGCCCAGCGTAGCCATGTTACGAATGTGCGGCGAGGCGGCCTGCCACAGGCTGCCATAGATAGCAGGTGCGTTCTGCTGACAGGCGGGATGATCAGCCAGCTGACTCATTGTCACCAGCGCACCGGCCGTTATTTTCTCGTCGTCAAACTGCAGATGTTGAAGCGTCGTTAAGCCGCTGATGCCGATTAACTGCGGCGGCGTGAAGACGCCGCATTTCATCAAATCGAGCTGCGTCGTGCCGCCCGCCAGTAACTGGCTGCCCGACTGCTGTTTCAGTGTGGCAGCCTCTTCAGGCGACCGGGCGACTTTCCAGCTGAATTCATTCATGCGGACTCCTTCGCCATCTCAGCAGCGGCCTGTTTTATCGCATCGACGATGTGCGGATAAGCGCCGCAACGGCAAAGATTGCCGCTCATGTATTCCCGAATCTCATCGTCGGAACCGGCATGACCTTCTTTAATGCAGGCAACAGCAGACATAATCTGACCCGGTGTGCAGTAGCCACACTGAAAGGCATCATTCTCCATAAAGCAGCGCTGCACCGGATGCAGCTCACCTTCGGCGGTAGCCAGCCCTTCAATACTGGTGACGTCAGCGCCATCTGCCTGAGCCGCCAGCGTCAGGCAGCTCAGCACCCGCTGACCATTAATCAGCACGGTACAGGCACCGCATTGCCCCTGGTCGCACCCTTTTTTGGTCCCGGTCAGGTTAAGATGCTCGCGCAGCGCGTCAAGCAGGGTGACGCGTGGATCAACATGCATCTGCTGCGACTGACCATTGACCTGCATTGTTAGCGATATTTTTTCCGACATTGTCTGCTTCCCATTGTTGGGGGCTAAAAGATGTAATTTTTTATAGGTTGAATTCTGACGGGAGTTAAATCGGGGAAAATCGTGATAACCCTAATCTTTACACGCGTATTGCTGTCTTAAGGTTTAGCAGCTTTTTGGCGGTCTGGCAGAGATGTCGGGAAAAAGTCAGCGTTATCTGAGGCGGAGAGGAAAATAAATCGCTTTATAATTCACAATACAGCGAATGCAAACTACTGTTTTATGGTATTATTTCATAAATAACGCAACCCTGTGTCGTTTACAGGGCTGAAGCGACCGACTCATTAATTTTTCACAGGCGTTCAGCCCTGACGGTCTTTAACACTCGCCGGGGAGTCCCAGATCAAAGCCTGCTGTTATTCTCTGACCGGACTTAGCTCAGCGCCGCAATCAGCAGGTGTTATTGCAGACAACGCGACGCCATTCAGACTCATGAACGTCTGCGGCATCATCCGTCAGTGGCCGGACTGAACCAGACGGTGTGAGAAGGCGGTTCAGCTGATAGCGCCACTTAGGGCAGTAAAACGGCCGTTTTCTGTACCGCATTTCAGGCGTGCTGAATTGTAATCAGCTGCCGCCAATAAGATGCTGACAACGATTTCTGGCATCCCAGTTATTCCGGGGAGGCGTTTTAAACGTCGAGGCAATTCTTGCAGGGTCGGAATGAACTGTAATGGCATAATCAGCCGAAATCTCCCGCGCACCATATTTGGCATCAAGAAAATAGCGCTTACCCGGTTGCGGGATAAACGGAACCCACTGTGAGAGCAAATAGCTTTGCGAGAATCGCGTTTTTTTTCCGTACTGGTCGTAATCGCTCTCTATCGTGTTGAGCTGCTGAAAAGCCATGAGCCTGCCCGGCTTTACCTTTGCTGTCATAACGCGCCCTGCTGAGGGGATAAGATTTGACGCCAGCTGATAACGATCAATCCTGTCATAGCAGGTGCCTTTCTTCTCATAGACTGAAAGATAAAATGTCCCCACAAATCCCTGAGGATTGATGGCCACAACAGTCGCTGCATCTTTACCTTCGTAATCTGTGTAATTAAGGGGCAAAAGCGTGGAACAGCCAGTGAGGAAAATAACGAGGAAAAACGCAGAAATTCTCATGATGTTTGGGATGACAGGCATTTATTTTCTCTTCCTAAGATGCGTTATGCTGGACGCTATCAGCAAGCGGGAATGACATTTGCAGATGTTTATCGACTTGCTAAGAATCAAAATTAATAAAAAAATCCGCGAGTTTACTGAACTGCAGTAATTGCCGACAATCGGTAATGCATTGATTTAATCATGTATTTATAGAAAGCATCACATAACAATCTTTATAAATAAACCATTAAAAAGCCCCATAGGGGCTTTTAGTTTAAATGATCATCAGACGTGCAGATCCCAATCAGAAACGGTATTGCAGACCGGCTGTAATGGTATAGTTTTTATTAGATATACCAGCCGCATCGCCACCAATGGATGCTGATTCACCGGAGAATCTGTCAATAATCTGAGTGCTGCCTTTGCCTTCTTCATATTTGCTGTAGGTAAATTCAGCAAAAACTTTAGCATTTGGCGTGACATAATATCCGGCATCTACCGAAGTACCGTAGTACCGCGAATTCGTCGTTTTCTCACGGAAGGTGAGATCGCGCATGTAGTGCTCATCGTTATCATGTGCCCGTACCCAGTCACTGAATTTAAATAAGGCATTAAATTCAAAATCATTAATACGATACTGGCCCGCAAGGCCAACATATGGCATGGAGAAACGCTGACTGTAGCCAATACCACGCTCGCCTCTTGGGAAATCACCGGTAGAAGCGCCGTTGTCGTAATTGTATGAACCGCCGAAAGCTGTCCAGCTGAAACGGGTTTCCTGATAACCCGCAGTCAGCCCGGCCTTATAGTTATCGCCCTGCAATACCCAGCCTTTTACGTTGAGATCGTATTCATTGGCGTAATTAACATCTGTGCGGGGATGAGATGAATGATCTGTCCAGTCAGACTGGTTGTCATCCAGCCAGTCATAGTCATCCATATGACCCGAACCCGAAGCCAGTGAAGTCCAGCCTCGCGCATTCAGCGTCAGAAAGGAGTAGGCATCCCAGGATAACTCGCCTTTGAGAATAGCAACATTCTTTATTTTCCAGTCCAGCTGACTGACTTTCCGGCCGGTTTCGGTGTCGTAAACCATCTCATGCGATTTGCCACTCAGCATCCCGGCTGACGTCGACACGTTAAAGCTTTCCGGAGAAAAATTCGGTGAATAGCGACCTGCTTCTGCACAGGCTCCGCCTGACAGAGTTGCCATCATCATCACTGCAACGGTGCTTTTTTTCATTTCAATTCCATATCCATAGAGGTAATCCTTGTACAGCAGCGCCGTTCTTATCGAAGCACGGCTGCTGAGCTTCTATACTCACCTGCGGGGTACAAGCCCCGGCCCCCCGGCGAAAAGCTGCGCGACGGCTCATGTGAAACCGCGGGTTTCTTCCACCTTTTCGCTCGCAGCTTTGCTGCCGTTAAGGCAAATTCCTTCATCGGCTGCTTTTTGAAAAACATTAATTTTTTTGTTATTTCGCCGTTTTTGAGTCGCCAGTCTCTCTTCTGCCCGGCCAGAAATGTCATTCAGGCGAGGGGGCGTTGTGACTGGCAGAAGTCAGTCCTGCGGATAAAAAAGCGAGGCGATCGCGACAATAGGGAGGGATAGCTGACTTTCGCGGGATTAGGTGGTAACAGGGGATGCTTTATTCTCCCCTCTATCCATTCTTGTTCTTTTACCTTGAATCAGAAACTGGAAAACGAATGTTGTCTGCGCGCTGAATAACAGGCAGGCGCCTGTCAGCCATTATCACCTGCCGGAAAAGCCGCCCCCGGAGGCGCTGAGACTGGCGGGGCCTTCAGCAGACGAACGCCACCGCCAGAGGAGATCACACCTGAAACGCTGCCACCCTACCCCGCAGCGCGTGCGCCTTCTGAGAGCGACTGAGTGGCTGAAGAGAACGCTTCAACCAGCGCTGCTTTATTCTGCGTCACGGCGACACTAACCTGAGATATGTCCTGCATCTGCTCTGACGAGAAGCTATCCGCTTTGAAATCTCACATTCACCGCGCCGTGTGATGGAATTAAGGTTGTTTATCCCTTCAGACGCCCTTTTCGTTATACCGATGTTTCAAGCGTTCCCGCTGCCGGGTTTTTCGCCCCGCGATTACCATCGCCACGACAAATACCAGCGCAAACAGCACCACGATCGTTGGCGCAGGCGCGCTGTCGATAAAGAACGACAGATACACCCCGCTCAGCGACACCAGCACCGACACCGCAACAGCCACCAGCAGCGCATGTGAAAAACGGCGGGTAAGCAAAACGGCTATCGCGCCCGGTGCAATCAGCAGAGAGATCGACAGGATGATCCCCACGGCTTTCAGCGTTGCCACAATGGTCAGTGAAACCATGCAGAGCAGCCCGTAATGCAGCAGGCGTGCGGGCAAGCCCGAGACCTGCGCCTGCTGCGGATCAAAACTGAACAGCATAAAATCACGCCACTTCACCGCAATGACCATGACGATCACCGCGGCGATAAGTGATGTCTGAAGGATGTCCGCGCCGGTAATGCCGAGCATGTCCCCAAACAGAATGTGATCAAGGTGGACTTCAGGTTTCACAGCGATGTAAAGGATTAGCCCGGCAGCAAACATGCCTGAGAAGACAATGCCCAGTACGGTGTCCTGCTTAATGCGACTGTTGTCCTGCAAAAATCCACTGGCGACAGCACAGAACAGACCCGCGACAAACGCGCCTACGGCCAGCGGCAGTCCCGCCATCCAGGCGAGCACGATACCGGGGAAAACCGCATGGCTCATGGCATCGCCCATCAGCGCCCAGCCTTTCAGTACCAGAAACACCGACAGCAGCGCACAGGGGATCGCCACCACCAGCGCGATTAACAAAGCGCTGTTCATAAACGCGAACTGGAAAGGTTCAAGGATCCACATCAGCCAGGCTCCTTTTCGGGTTGCTGACGGCCACGACGCCGGTTAACCAGCAGGCCATGTTTCGGCGCAAAAACAAACGCCAGCAGGAATAGCAACGTCTGCGCTACCACGATGATGCCGCCCGTTGCGCCATCCAGGTAGTAGCTCGCCCAGGCCCCGAGAAAACTGGTGATGCTGCCAATGGCAACAGCAATGATCAACAGACGCGGAAAGCGATCGGTGAGCAGCCAGGCGGTTGCGCCGGGCGTCACCACCAGACAAATCACCAGGAACGCGCCAACGGTTTGCAGTGCTGCCACGGTTGAAACCGCCAGCAGGGTAAAGAAGAGGACTTTCAGCCGTTCAGGCCGCAGACCGACAGCGCGCGCATGATTCTCATCAAAGAAGGTCACCATCAGATCTTTCCACTTAAACAGCAGAATGATGATCGACAGCCCGCCAATCAGGGCCAGCTGGAGAATATCGGCTGGCGCAATCGCCAGAATATTACCCAGTACAATGGTCTGAATGTTCACTGCAGTCGGATTAAGCGACACCATAAACAGGCCCAGACCAAAGAAAGAGGAAAAGATCAGGCCAATAATCGCATCTTCTTTTAAGCGGGTGCGCTGATTGAGCAGCAGCATACTGCCCGCTGCCAGCCCACCTGACAGAAATGCCCCCAGCGCAAACGGCAGACCCAGCATGTAAGCGCCTGCTACACCCGGAACGATAGAGTGTGAAAGCGCATCACCAATCAGCGACCAGCCTTTGAGCATCAGATAGCAGGAGAGAAACGCGCAGAGTCCGCCCACCATCGCGGAAACCCACATTGCGTTGAGCATGTAGTCATAACCAAATGGCTCCAGTAGCAGCCCCATGATCAGCTCCCCTCTTCCCGTGCAGCATGCGGCGCAATAAAAGGACGTTCATCATCGGTGATGATCTGATCGTCCAGCCCCTTCACCATCACATGTCGCAACACGCCGCTGAAAGCCCGCTCAAGATTGGCGGCGGTAAACGTGGTCCGGGTCGGGCCACTGGCCAGAACAGTACCTTTTACCATCACGGTGTAATCGCAGAATTCCGTCACCGAACCCAGATTATGGGTTGAGACCAGCATGGTCTTACCTTCATCGCGCAGCTCGCCCAGCAGGCTGATGATTCTGGCCTCGGTCTGAACATCCACGCCGGTAAACGGCTCGTCCAGCAGAATAACGCTGCCCTGCTGGGCAATGGCGCGTGCCAGAAATACCCTTTTCTTTTGTCCGCCAGAGAGCTCACCGATTTGACGATGGCGAAAATCCAGCATATCCACCCGCGCCAGCGCATCACTGACAATCTGCTGGTCGTGCGGTTTCGGCCGCCGCAGCAGGCCCATATGGCCGTAGCGGCCCATCATCACCACATCTTCCACCAGCACCGGAAACGACCAGTCCACCTCTTCTGATTGCGGCACATAGGCCACCAGACTCTGTCGCAGCGCCTGGCGGGTCGGCATACCCAGCACCGAAATGCTGCCGCTGGCGAGCCGGACAAATCCCATCAGCGCTTTGAACAGGGTGGACTTGCCTGAGCCATTCACGCCGACCAGCGCGGCAATCGACCCTCCCGGCACGCTAAAGCTGGCGTCATGAAGCGCGGTGTGGCCGTTGCGATAGGTGACGGTGACGCCGGAAACCACGATGGTATCTGTCATTGCGCTTTCACTCCTGTCTGGATGCCCTGCACCAGCGTCTCCGTGGTGACTTTGAGCAAATCAAGATAGGTCGGCACCGGTCCCTGAGCATTGCTCAGGGAGTCGACGTAAAGCACGCCACCGTAGTGCGCACCGGTCTCACGTGCGACCTGACGGGCTGGCTTGTCCGACACCGTGCTTTCACTGAATACGGCCGGGATCGCATTTTTCTTCACCTGGTCGATCACTTTTCTCACCTGCTGGGGCGTGCCCTGCTGGTCAGCGTTGATTGGCCAGAGGTAGAGCTCTTTCATGCCCAGGTCACGTGCCAGATACGAAAACGCACCTTCGCTGGTTACCATCCAGCGTTTGCCTTCGGGGATGGCGGCAATCTGCTGGCGTAATGGGTCCAGTGCGGCGGTAATTTTTTGTTTGTAGGCGGCAGCGTTCTGCCGGTAGGTCTCGGCGTTGACCGGGTCATATTTCACCAGCGCGTCACGGATGTTATCAACGTAGATCAGCGCGTTATCCGGTGACATCCAGGCGTGCGGATTCGGTTTACCGTTGTAAGGGCCCTCTCCAATGCCCATCGGCTTTACCCCGTCAGAAACCACCACTTCCGGCACCCCTTTCAGATGCTGATAAAAGCGCTGGAACCAGCGTTCAAGATTCAGTCCGTTCGCCATAATCAACTGCGCACCCTGCGCCCGTTTGATATCGCCGGGTGTGGGCTGATATTCGTGTATTTCAGCACCGGGTTTGGTAATGGATGTGACCTCTGCGGCATCACCCGCCACGTTCTTAGCCATGTCGGCTATCACCGTAAACGTCGTCACTATCTTAAATTTTTCTGCTGCATGACTGCTGCTCGCCATCAGGGTTGTCAGCAGCGCACTCAGTAACAGCGTGGTGAGTTTTTTCATCGGGACCATTGGGCGAACTCCAGAGGTGATTAAAAACAGAACATTATTAGCATAGGCTATTTTTTATAGCACAGGCTATACCTTTGGAACAGCGCAGAGGTGTGAAGTTTCTTCAGCGATTCACCCCGGGCGTCAGTTTTTGTAAATATTCCGGCTTAACCTCTGATATGATTAGTAATGTTTTTCATGATGCCCGGCATTCCGCAGGCAGAAGGCGTCGCGATAAGCGGGCTATCCGGCAGCGTCATTAACGCTCAGAGAATGTGTGGAGGGACAGAAGCACTAAAGCTACTGACAGGCGCTGATCGAAGGAGACTGGATTTTCAGATGACACGCCTGTTACAAAGGCATTAAATGCACTATTAAAATAATCTTATTGATAGGCCAAATTAATTAAGGCTGATGAATTTTTTTGCTACAGTTAATATTACTTACCGCAATCACTCAGGAGGATATTTTGTATTTTTCCAGCGACGAAAAAGCGAATGTCATCATTGGCGAAGCTGCAATGAACCTGTTTAATGCCGGTCAGGATGTGAACGTTGAATTGCTGATTAAAGAGCTTAAGGTTATGGCTGATTCAGAAGTGAATGAGTACCGCCTTGAGCAGATGCAAAATGCACGTCAATGGCTGACGGGTTTTAAAACGATTGGTTCACGCAGTACCAGCCCGGCAAACTGGTTATCCAGAAACACGGGTAACGAACCGGCTGCAAGCGCATCTGCTGATGATATTTTCTTCAGGCATTAACATTATCGCCTGCCCTCTGCCGACCTGAACCCTCAGGTCGGAGCATGAGAGGGATTGCTCCTGTACAAGATTATGGTACAATTTTCACCTCGCAACACCCTCCTCGTAACATCTTGTTTTAAAAACCATAGCACTTTTTGCACAAAAAAAATAATTCCAAAAATCCAAAATCCTGTACAAGTTTTTTAAAAGATGTATAACTTGCGCATCTGAAGTGCTACATATTTATACCACCTGAGGACACCCCTATGCGTCAGAACGGACAAGCCCCGGAAACAATTAGCGACATTGCCCGTTATTTCAATCAGGCCAGCTCACCGACGCAACAGGAAACGCTGGGTTCGGTTGTGGTTGAAATTCTGCGCGCAGGTCACACCCTTAGTCGTAAAACGATCTGCAGTAAACTGTTGCGCCGCCTTGAAGTGGCTGCAACGCCTGAAGAAGAGAGCCATCTGCATGAATTAATCGCGATGCTTTTTCGTCGCGAAGAGTAATGCCCGCTCACAGCTTCAGAGTTTTTTCACGACGCCAGCTTTCAACAACATTCAGGATGATTTACCCACAGGAATGAAGCCCAGCACTGCTTTGCCGTATCTGGTGCACTAAGTTGCACCCGCTGACCTATACGGACCCGCAGCATGGCCATTGATTCGCAATCAGAGAAGCCAGTATGTACAGAAGTGAAGATGAGAAACTGACAGATGTCATGATCGGCGAAGCCGTTCTGACGTTGCTCAAGTCAGACAAACCGGTATCCAGTAACGCTCTAATCGCACAGCTTGAACTTATGGCCGCTGACGCCGATGACGACATGAAAGTGTCAGTGATTCGTAAAGCCATCACTGAAGTTCGAAATGGCATGGTGGCCGCGCGTAAACGTGTGCAGGGCGAGGGTGCTGAACGTGATAAGGCTACGCATCGTATGAGCAGCGACGGCCCACCTGATGGGTCTAAAAAGCACTGATAAAGGGTATTACGTGCCTGTTACACACGGCTAACGTTAAGCGAAACGGCAGCCTTTAAGCGAAATTTTTTTTGGCAGGCTGGGCAAAACGAAAACAGCGTCTACACTCGTTTTTGACTTCACCCATTGCGTATAACGAATTTTCCTCAGAGAAAGAAAAATCATGCAACACTCTTCATCAGATTTATCCATCATTGACTACTTTCGTAGTGAAGGCGATTTGCTGGCACCGGAGACCGAACTGCTGGGCGCGGTGATTCGTGACATCGTGGCCGATCAGGGACGTGTGACCAATAAAGCGATAATTCTGTATCTGATCGCCGAACTGGAATGCACTTCCGACGTGATCAGACTGGATGTGTTGCGCAGAACGCTGGAAATTGTGGTTGGCCGTACCCCTGACGACGCTGATATCTGATTAACGACCCTGCGTTGTCGGTGACAACGCAGGGTAATCCCCTGAATTTTTCTTTTCCAGACAGCTCACTTAATACACGCCAGTGCAACAGAATCCGAAGCAAAATAAAACTCTGCGGCATCCTGCTGATAATATAGAAATTTCTTATAAGCCACTTTGAAGTAAGTTTTTCATCGCCCCGCCTTCTGAATAATACGTAAGGCCGGTGAAATTATTTATTGAGATTGACGTGTCAGGCTCAGCCCCATATAAAGCTGTTCTGCCAGAATTTATAAAGGGGTAATTTAAACGCGCTTTCATGAGGCGCGTTCAGTCCACTTTAATCAGCCTGTTAAATGCGTTTTATTCTCTGGTATAGCGACTCTGCGAAGTCAGGGTGACAGGGTAAGGTTCCGGAGGGCGCACGCCATGGGCGCCATCGGCGTTAATGCATCTTGCGGGTAAAAAAGCCAATTGCTTCCAGGCACAATGCTTTAAGTTTGCTGTCACGCGTCTCTTCGCTCAGGCGAAACAGCGCGTCCGTAATGTCATGAAAATGAACCGGCTCTCCCGCCTTGATCAAATCACTGACGACCGCACCAACCAGCGCACGGATCTCATTATCGTTGTCGTACTTCACACGACCTCCCGATGGTGTATGCATATACAGTCTAACATTATCAGGAGTAGAAAAACAAAAAAGCCACCATAACGCAAATATAAGCGAAGCGGCAGAAAGGTTATAATTTATACAAAGCAGAGGTAAAACCTGTTTAATTACAGCCGGCGTTATGCGTTGCCATTAAATAGCAAAAAGGGTGAAAAAATTGCCCGAATCTTTGTCTGCAATTACAGACCTGAGCTTTTCAATTTTATTTCCGTCACCCTGCTGTCTGGTTTATAAAACCGGACAACCCTGGTGCTTTGTGCCCCCTTTGCGTCAGCCTGCCTGTGACCCGCGTGTTTCAGTTGAGCCGCTGTTATCAGCCAGTGGTATGATAAAACTGTCATTATCCTCTGCTGTCGCGAGTCGCCTATGGCTAAATTCACCCTCAAACAGATCGCGGCCCAGTCGGGCCTGAGCCTGGCTACCATCGATCGAGCACTTCACCAGCGCGGCAACGTTCATGCCCGCACCCAGCACCGGGTTCAGCAGGCTATAGCGGACCTGGAACTGCTGCAAAAGACCGCGCTGGCGAAAGGAAGGACGATCTATTTCGACGTGATCAAGCAGACGCCTGACCGCTTTCAGCCACTGGTACGTGAGGCGCTCAGCAGCCAGATCGCCAGCTTTGCTGCTTTCAGGCTTCAGTTGCGTTTCCACTTTGGCGCAAATCTCACAGCAGACGCCATTAATGCACTGCTGAACAAAAAGGCCTTTCACAGCCACGGCGTCATCCTGAAAGCGGCCTGCTCTGATGAACTGAACCCCACCATTGAATCGCTGCTGAAACAACGCGTTCCGGTGGTGACCATGATGAGCGATCTACCCGGCAGCGCTCGCCTGCGCTATATCGGCATGGATAATTTTGATGCCGGAAAGGTGGCGGCTTTTCTGATGTCAAAATGGCTGCGGGTCAGCCGTTCACATATTATGGCGGTAACCGGCAGTCGCGATTTCATCGGTGAACAGGAGCGAATCCAGGGTTTTCAGCGTGCGATGCAGCAGTTTGCGCCCCAGCATCAGGTGAGCGTCGTAGCAGGCGGTTATGGCATTGATGCGCGGATGCATCAGTCGGTGACGCAGTTTTTGCAGAGCCATCCCGATACGGACGCGGTGTATACGGTCGGCGGGGGGAATCCCGGCATACTGCGCGCTTTTGCCGAACAAAAGCGGCACGTGAACGCCTTTATAGGTCACGATTCCGACCGGGAGAACTGTGCGCTGCTGCAGGCCGGTAAGATTGATGCACTCATCGAGCATAATTTACAACTCGACGCCTTGCACGCCTTCAGAACGCTGCTGGAATTTCATGGGTTTCTGCCCGCATCGGCATCGCCCGCGCCCTACTCCAAAATCAATATTATTACCCGATACAACATGACAGCCTGACGTTGCCTGCGGACTCACCGGCGAATCAGCGGAGAAGGCGCATCGGTGGCATCACTGTATGGCTCGGTTGACTGGCTGGAGCCGGTCAGCCCTGTCCGCACGGAAAAACAGCCTGTCATGCCTTATCAGAGTCTGACGTGATCGATCAACGCCCTTAGCTTGGGGGCCAGATTTTTACGACTGGGAAAATAGAGATAAAACCCGGCAAAGCTGGGTAACCACGCATCGAGTACCGTAACCAGTTCGCCACGGGCGAGGTAAGGCTGGAATGTCTCTTCCATGCCAAAGCTGATGCCGCCCCCGGCGCAGGCGGTGCGGATCATCACCCCCATGTCGTTGGTGGTGAGCTGCGGATTAACGGCGACATCAAACTCACGCCCCTGCCCGGCAAACTCCCAGCGATAGGGTGCCAGGCCTGGCCCTTTTCGCCAGCCGATGCAGCGATGATTCACCAGCTCATCGGGATGTTGCGGTGTGCCCGCACGCGCCAGATAAGCGGGTGACGCCACCGCCACCTGACGCTGTGCGGTTGATACCGGCACCGCAATCATATCCTGAGCAATCACCTCGCCCAGCCGCACGCCTGCGTCATAGCCCTGCCCGACAATATCAAACTCCTCATCGGTCACGGTGATATCCAGTTCAACCTGCGGGTACGCAGTAATAAAGCTTGCCAGCAGTTCGCCGCCCAGCATCCGCTCAGCAATCGAGGAGATCGCCAGCCGCAGCTGACCACGCGGCTCAGCCGCCAGTTCGGCAATTTCGGTAACGGCGCGGTTAAGCTGGTTGATCGCCGGAGCCACCTCCGCATAGAGCCGCTGTCCGGCTTCTGTCAGCTGCACCGAACGCGTGGTGCGCTGCATCAGCGTGATATTCAGCCGGTCTTCCAGCCGCCGCAGACTCTGGCTGATCGCCGGACGCGAAACGCCAAGCTGTTCCGCCGCCAGCCGGAAATTTCGCGTCTGCGCCACAACCACAAAAACGTCGAGAGCATTAATATCAGCATTCATTGGTCAGATTTGGTTACCAGTCTGTGAAGCGTCAGGTGGATTATCTTTATAATCCAGCCGCCGTATGATCGCCAGTGACAACCTGACTGGAGAAACACAATGACGCAGAAAGTGATTTTAATTACCGGCGCTTCAAGCGGTATCGGTGCAGGCATCGCCCGTGAGCTGGCAAAAACCGATGCCATTTTGTTACTGGGCGCACGGCGGGAAAACCGGCTGGCGGCGCTGGCCGAAGAGCTGCGGTTTAACGGATCTGAGGTGGCGATCAAAGCACTTGATGTCACGCGCCGCGAAAACGTTGCACAGTTTGTGGATTTTGCGCGGGAGAAATGGGGCCGGGTTGATGTGATCATCAACAATGCCGGGATAATGCCGCTGTCACCGATGGCCTCGCTCAACGTAGACGAGTGGGATCAGATGATTGATGTCAACATCAAAGGGGTGCTCTATGGCATCGCGGCGGTGCTGCCAGCCATGCTGGGCCAGCAGCGCGGTCACATCATCAACATCGCGTCAATTGGTGCGCTGGCCGTGTCGCCGACGGCGGCAGTGTATTGCGCCACGAAGTTTGCGGTGCGGGCGATTTCTGATGGATTACGGCAGGAGAACCGTCAGCTGCGGGTAACGTGTATTCATCCCGGTGTGGTCGAGAGCGAGCTGGCATCAACCATCACTGACCCGACAGCTGCCGAGGCGATGCAGCATTATCGCGCTATCGCGCTGCAACCGGACGCCATTGGCCGCGCCGTGCGCTATGCCATTGAGCAGCCTGAAGAGGTGGATGTTAACGAGATTGTTGTGCGGCCAACCCGCGCTCAGCAATAAACAACCGGCCCAATGCGCGATGTGCATCGGGCCGGCCTGTCAGTAAAGGCTTCTCCGGGTTCGCTGTACGGTAACCGCAATCGCCGTTAGTGCGACCAGCATCAGAAACACGCCCAGGCCAACCATCGCGTTGAACCCGTAGGTTTTAAACAACAGTAAACCGGCAATACAGCCGCTCAGGAAGGAGAACACCGTGGTCAGATGGGTGTGTAAAACCTTCTGGAAGAATCGGCGATCGTCGGTTTCAAGATGCACAGCGTGAGACGTATGCGCGAAGATCCACGACCCCAGCGCAATGCCCGCATCGGTCAGCGTGCCGGTAATGTGTGTTGATCGGACGCGGCCATTGGAGAGCTGCGTCGACGTCGCATTGTGAATCCCCATTAAAAAGCCCAGCATCACCAGCACTTCCCCGTTAAAGCTTGGCCGGTAAAACACAATTTCAAAGATCGACGCCGCCGTCAGCGCCGCACCCTCAGCCAGAATAATCAGACAGAAAATGGTGCGTAACTTATGTTTGTGCCCCACCACCACCGCCAGCCGCGCAACGGTACAGCCCACGACAAAGGCAATAATCAGTGCCATTAAAAACAGCATCGTGTGAAGGTCGCTGGTGGTAACTTCCTGGGATATCTGCGACGTGTTACCGGTCATATGCGACGGGAAAAAGCCAAACGCGCCCAGCGCCATAGCATTGAGGATGCCGGCAGTGGTGGCCAGCACCAGCGCCAGCAGACGGTCTTCGGTATGAGAACGAACTTTCTTCTTTTTTATCAGCACAGGCTTCCCCACATCAGGTGAATGCAAAACGTTCTTATAAGGCTTCAAGCATACAACCTGATGAAAATTATTCCTGTCAGAACCAGATAACTCCGATGAAATAAGCCATTAATTTTGCTGATTTTTATAAAGCAGATTCAGTTTACTTTTAAAAGTGTCAACGACGCGATGATCTGCCATGCCCGGCAGAGGCAGGCAGCAAACTCAGTCAACGATAAAGAGCTGCGCCCCTGTGGTTGTAAAAGACCGGTGCGGTTCAGCATCATCCGCCACCTGGTAGCTCACGCCTGGTGTCAGTACGAAACGGCGGCCATCTGCCAGTTCAGTGTGCAACTCACCCGCCATACACAGCAAAATATGGCCTTTTGTACACCAGTGATCGGCGATGTATCCCGGCGAGTACTCGACCATACGTACCCGGATGTCGTTAAATTTTACCGTTCGCCAGGTCGCCTGGCCCTGATCGCCAGGATGAATCGTCTCGTCGATCTGGTCCCAGTGCGTCAGGCCAAACGGCAGATTGTCAATTTTCATGCGATTTCCTTATTGAGGACGAACGTTAAGAAAGAGCCTGGATAACCGCCTCTTCCGCGTGGATCAGTGTGGTATCAAACAGCGGCACGCTGGCATCGGTGGCATCAACCAGCAAAGTGATTTCCGTGCAGCCCAGAATGATCGCCTCAGCCCCCTGCGCCACCAGCGCCTGCATAATTTCCCTGTAACGACCACGAGATGCGGGATTAATTTCGCCCAGGCAAAGCTCGTGGTAGATCACCTCATGCACAAACAGACGATCGGCTTCTTCGGGCGTAATCACCTCAAGACCAAACTGCTGCTGAAGTCGGCCGCGATAAAAATCCTGTTCCATCGTGAACCGTGTTGCCAGTAACCCGACCCGGCGTATACCGGCCTGCTGAATACGGCGTCCGGTGGCATCGGCAATATGCAGCAGCGGGATGTCAGTCGCCGCGCTGATTTGCGCGGCGACTTTATGCATGGTGTTGGTACAGAGCACGATGAACTGCGCACCTGCCCGTTCCAGATTGCGTGCCGCTTCAGCCAGAATCTCGCCCGCCTGCTGCCACTCACCAGCCGCCTGTAACTGCTCAATGCGCTGAAAGTCGACGCTCCAGAGTACCAGCTCCGCCGAGTGCAGGCCGCCCAGCTGCTGTTTAACCTGCTGATTCAGAATGCGGTAATAGAGCGCGGTTGACTCCCACGACATACCGCCTAACAGACCAATGACTTTCACACTGCACTCCGGGTTAAGGGGGGGTGATTCCAGCATGCCAGATCGCCAGTGTTCGGCAACGGCTTTGTTCAGGCTCCACGCTTATCGGGTCTGAAGCATCGGGCCATCATCATCAGCGCAACCACGCCAGCGCTCATCATCAGCCAGGCCTGGGTCAGTGACGCGCCGCTGTCGCGCACCCAGCCTGCCACCAGCGGCATCAGCGCCGCAATCAGGTATCCGCCACCCTGCACGCGTGAAAGGAGAATGCTCGCTTCCGGGGCACTGCGTGCAGAATCCAGCGTAACAATCAGCGACAGGGGGAAGAGTGCGCCGATGCCTGTGCCCAGCAACACGACAGAAATCAACGGCATCGCATTCGGGTAGAACACCAGGCTTAGCAGCCCTGTCAGCAACAGGGCCAGCACGCCGGACAGCAGCGGGCGGCGATCGGGAAAGCGATGTAATGTTGCTGAGACGATGAAGCCTGCCACCACTTCGGTTAAGGTCAGCGCCGCGAGCAGGTAGCCGCTGTGCCGCGCACTCCAGCCCAGCTGAATGTAGAATGGCGGCAGCCAGGCCAGCACCAGCGTGTAAGCCCCCGTGCCAATGCCGAAAAAGAGCGTCAGCAGCAGGGATCGCGGCGCAGGCAGCATCGCCGTCTCAGACGCCACGCTCATCTGCGGCGTTCGCCTGACTGAAAAGAGCCAGATTAATAGCGTCATCAGCGCTAACCCGCCGGAGAGCGCCAGCGCGGGTTGCAGCCCCAGCCAGGAAAACAGCGGTTCGGCACTGGCTGCGGTCAGCGCCGCGCCTGCCATAATTCCCGTGCTGAACAGCGCCATCAGCGTCGCCGCTGCGTGAGCAAAGCGTTGGCGGATCAGCGCGGGCATCATTGCCTGAATCACGCCAATGCCTGCGCCACCCGCCAGCGCGGTAAGCATCAGCTGAGCGGCGGTCAGGCTAACGCCGCGCCACAGGCAGGCGAGGGTCAGACAAATCAAACCGGCCGAGATCCCTGTTACCGCCCCGAAACGGGCGATCAGCCACGGACCAGAGAGTGCCGCCAGGCCCATCATCGCCACCGGCAGTGTGGTCAGCAGGCTGAACACCATCGCCGATAACCCGGCCTGCTGTTGCAACACCGGAAACAGCGGACCGATAATAGCCAGCATCGGGCGCAGGTTGAGCCCGACAAGAAAAGCGATGGCGGCAAACAGAATGGGAAACAATACCTCTTTTTTCATCATCAGCGCCTTAACAGAGAATTGACGATGACAGCACCGGGCTGTCACTATTTATCTTAACGTTAAGACAAATAATGGTCGCTGTTAAGAGGCTGAGCACAACCCGACAACATAACCCCGACATTTGCAGGTGATTTATGCACGATCATATTGATTTCGTTGTCAGCCAGTGGGACAGCGCGATGCCCGACCTGGACGCTGCTTCCATGCAAATCTTCGGCCGCGTGCTGCGGCTGATGAAACATCTGGCGAAAGCGCGCAGTGAAGCACTGGCACCTTTTGGTTTTCAGGAGGGAGAATTTGATGTGCTGGCGACATTACGGCGGGCAGGATCACCCTATCGCCTGTCACCCACCCGGCTTTATCAGGCGCTGCTGGTGACGTCCGGCGCAATGACAAATCGCCTGAACCGGCTGGAGCAGCAGCATCTGATTGAACGAATCGCCTCCCCGGAGGATAAGCGCAGCATGCTGGTCGGGCTGACGCCCCACGGCAGGCAGCAGATTGAGCACGCGCTTCGTGTGCATACGGCAACGCAGGAGGCGGTACTGGCTCCGCTGGCCGCGTCAGAGCGCGACGAACTGGCGAGGCTGCTGAAAATGCTGCTGCTGGCGTTTCCCGGTGAAGCGACAGCCGCAGAATAGCGCCGTCAGCGCTGTAGCTCGGCCACCGTCATGGTGAAGATAACCGGCTGTGCATTCGCACTGGCGTAGGCATGCGGCATATCCGTACGCGCCACGGCCGCGCAGCCCTGCCGGACGACAAGAGTCTGTTCACCCACGGTTAATGCCAGCGTTCCCTCTTCAACGTGCAGCAGTTCGAGTGTACCAGACGGGTGCCCGGCGGAACTGAACACCTCGCCCGCAAACATCTGCCAGCGCCAGAGCTCGATCATATCGGGCCCGCGTGTCCCGGCCAGCAGCTGCGCACTCCCGCCCTGCTCACCCTGCCACAGCATCGGCATGTCGCTGTTCTCAATCAGCCACGCGTCGGGTGCTTGTGAAACGTTAACGATATCCGCTACCGAGACGCCCAGCGCGGCCGCCACCTTACAGAGGATGGCAATGCTGGGATTGGCGGCACCCTTTTCAATTTCGACCAGCATCCCTTTACTGACGCCTGCCCGGCGGGATAACTCATCCAGTGAGAGTTTCTGGCTTTTTCGCCAGCTTTTTATGCGGTCTGAAACCGCCTGATTGACGCTGGCGAGATCGGCACCTGCGTCGGTCATTATATTGACTTTTCTGGTCATCGGTCATTACTATGATATAAATTAGTCATTGAGAGAGTATCTGATGTTATCCGTTCATCCGTCAATCGACCCCGCTGTTTTTGCGCTTGCTCCCGGCTTTCGTGCCATGAGCATTGTGGTGGAAGCCACACCCCTTACCCGTCCAGAGATCGCCAGCGAAGCGCTGAAAAGCGCCTGTCAGCAGGTGGTAAATAATGATGCGGCTTGGGCAGACGCGCATCTCGCCGCCTGGGCTGAGGTGTTTAAAGCCTTTGGTGCCAAAGCGAAGCGCACACCCTGTTCTGCTGACGCATTACGCAGGCGCGTGCTGCGGGATGGCACACTGCCTGCAATCGATCCGGTTGTCGATCTCTACAACGCCATCAGCATTCGTTACGCCCTGCCGGTGGGCGGCGAGAATATTGCGGCTTATGCGGGCGCACCGCGTCTGGTGATTGCTGACGGCAGTGAACGTTTCGATACCGTCAAAGAGGGCGAAGTCGTTTATGAATCGCCGGAATCGGGCGAAGTGATCTGGCGCGACGACCAGGGCGTAACCTGCCGCCGCTGGAACTGGCGTCAGGGCGTGCGCACCCGACTGGATGCCAGTGCGCGTCAAATGTGGTTTATTCTGGAAAGCCTGCCCGCTATGCCGCTCTCCGCGCTGCAACAGGCCAGCGACGAGCTGATCTCGGGATTGCAGCAGATGATGCCAGGTGCGCAGATCGGTAAGACGCTGATCGAAGCGCCTGCCCTCTGAACAAAGCCTCAACACCGGCTAAACAAGGTTAACGGTGGACGGAATCTGTGGCAGGATACGCGCCCTGTGTCTGCCATACCCGGCTGACTGACCTGCTGACAACCGGTGAAAAGAATGGCTAAAATAAAAATCCTCCTCCCCCTGCTGCTGATCCTCGCCCTCGCCGCGTGGTGGTTTATCCCGCACGACAGTGAGGAAGACAAAGCGTATTACGTCGCGGTGTTCTGCGCGATTGACCATCACGGTGAGCAGCCACTCGACCAACAGATGCGAAATGTCATTGAAGGCGGCAATTCTGACTATGCGCTGCAGAAAATTGCGTATAAACCGGCGCTGGGTCGCAGCATGATACGCCGCTGGCAGCAACTGACGCCCGATGAGAAACAGCGCGCCGCACAGGACAATGTCATCTGCCAGCAACTGCTGAAGCCTTAAGGTGTGGCGGGGGAATAATATCTGATGATTCAAATGATGAAGGAGACAATATGACCTTGCCAGAACGCAAAAATTACCCGGAACTGGGTGAAGTCAACGCGCCTTATGTGCACGCAGTGAAACAGGGTGAGACGCTGTATGTCTCCGGCCTGACCGCCTTCGGCACGGCGGCTCAGCAGGGGAATATGGCTGAACAGGCAGAAGCCATTTTTAAACAACTCAAAGCCCTTGCCGCCGCTGAAAACAGTTCGCTTGCCGCGCTGTTGAAGGTCACGATATTCATTACCTCTTTCGCAGAAATCACCGCACTGCGGGAAGTGCTCTATCGCAATTATGGCGAGCACCTGCCCGCCAGCTCGCTGGTTCAGGTAAGCGGACTGTTCTCCGCTGACCTGCGCATCGAGATTGAGGCCATTTTTGCCCTCTGAGTGGCAATCCGCAACAACGCTGCGGCTACAGCTGCAAATCTGACGCGGCAGCGCCTCGCGCCAGATAACCGATGCGATAGACCTCCGGCCCGGACGCAGATGGCTGTCGTGATGCGCTAACTGTTAATCCCTGCCAGCGGGTCACATCCCAGGCGCTGAAGCCTGTGGTCATCGGCAGCGTTGCCAGGTGCGTATGCGGCGAAATGGTCCAGCGGTGCAGGGCCATAAAACGGGCTTCAGCCAGATCGGTGATGTGAGTCTGCTCGTCAAACGCCAGCCAGCTTTCGATGATCGGCCAGCCAAAATCCCTGACCAGCTTCATAAAGCCAGGGCTTTGCAGGAAACGCTGCATGCCGCTCGCCTCCCGCCAGAAATAGAGCGGCGCATAGCGATTTTCATTGAGTCCCCCCTCCTCGCGGCAGGCGTAAAGATACGCTTTTGCCACCAGCCCCGGAAAGCCATCCAGCCGGGCACCGTTCAGGCTGATGCGCTGTGCAATGATGCCCATGTCGTAGTCCGCAGGCAGCGTAAAGCGGTAATGCATGATAATCATAACGCCTCCTGTGCCAGCATCTGCCCGCCGCTGAAACTCCACTCTTCGCTGCTGTTAAACTGAATGATGATCATCACATCATCAGGATCGATTGCCATTTCTGCCTGAAGCGCGGCGCAGAGGGCGTGATAAAACCGTTGCTTCTGTTGCCGTGAACGCGGACGACCTGCCGTCACCTGAAACAGCACGAAATTTTCGCTGCGACCGCCGCTGAGATAATGGCGATCAAACACACGCTGTACGTCAGGCAGCCTCTCAATGATCTGAAAGCAGTCCTGCTCAGGCACGTCAAACTCCGCAACCAGCGCCTGCTGAAGCAGCGTGGAGAGCAGATGCAGATCCGCATCGCTGTAACCCTGACGCAACGTAATTCGGGTGAAAGGCATCAGAGATTTTCCTTCAGATAGCCGAGCGCGGTGACGGCGGCGGGCCAGCCTGCATAAAACGCCAGATGCGTGAAGCTCTCCACCAGTTCATCCTGCGTCAGTCCATTTTGCCGGGCGAAATCAATGTGCCACGGCAGCTGCTGGACGCGCCCCAGCGCAGTCAACGTTGCCAGCGTCAGCAGGCTGCGTTCACGCGGTGACAGCACGTCGCGCTGCCAGATGTCACCGAACAGCACCTGCTGCGTCAGTTCAGCCAGTTTTGGCGCATGCTGCGCCAGTGTTTCCCGATCCCGTGAATTTTTCATTGCACACTCCTCTTTGGTCAGAGAGAGTGTCACTCAGGCCATTAATCCTGAAAATCAAATTAATCAGCACTTACCATCCGTATTTTGAGGACAATAATGAACAGGGTACCGGAGTCACTTGATATGGATGCGCTCCGCAGTTTCGTGGCGGGCATTGATGCGGGCAGCTTTGCTCTTGCGGCACAGCACCTCTGCCGGTCCACCTCAGCCGTCAGTGCGCAGCTCAAAAAACTTGAGCAGCAATGCGGTACGGCGCTGGTGATGAAAAAAGGGCGGCATCTGCAATTAACCCGCAGTGGCGAGCAGCTGATGAGTTACGCGCGCCGTTTGTTGTCACTGAATGACGAAACCTTGCGGGCAGTGAAAGGCGAAGCGTTGCAGGGTGAAATTCGCATCGGCATGCAGGAAGATTTTGGCGAGGCGCTGATGCCTGCCATTCTCGGCGCGTTTAACCGGCAGCATCCGGACGTGATGCTGACCGCACGCGTCGACAGAAATCTGGCGCTATTAACGGCACTGGCCCGCCATGAGCTGGATTTGGCTCTGCTGTGGCAGGCGGAACAGCAGACGGGCGCGCAGTTGATTGGTCAGTGTCCGTTAGCCTGGATACAGCATCCGGCGTTTGATCTGGCGGGCATTCTGCAGCGCGGCGAGCCGCTGCCGCTGGTGGTGTTTGATGCGCCTTGCGTGATGCGATCCCGCGCCACCGGGGCGCTGGATAAGGCAGGTATCCCGTGGCGCGTGGTGTTTACCAGCCACAGTCTGAGTGGCATCTGGGCCGCGCTGCAGGCCGGGCTGGGGATCACCCTGCGCACCCGTGCGGGGTTGCCGGAGGGGCTGGTGACAGAATCACAGCGTTTGCCGCAGGCTGGCCATCTGGGTATTGCGCTGGCCCGATCAGACGCGGGTGAAGATCCCGCGCGTGCCCTGTTGCAGCACCTGATCACCGACGCCGCCCTGCCCTTTGTTCAGCGCTGATTTAAAATGCCTGCTGAATCAGTAACGAACAGTATTCCGCTGAAACGTCGCGGTCACCGAACAGGATATGGAACATCACGGGAGCCACCGCCACATCAACAAGGCGATCGACGTCAAAGCCCGCTTCACCCCGTTCCAGTGCCCGGTTATTGAGGGTTTCAAGATGCTGATAGGTGAACACACAGCATTTCTGGCTGGCTTCTTCAGCATAACTGCTGATCACATCGGCCAGCAGTTCACGGCCAACTTTCGAGGACATCTCTTCGGCATATTGCTGCAGGAACGCGATGAGATCCCCGATCATCGACCCGGTATCTTCCGGATCGGCAATCGGCCGCATCCGCGCAACAGCCACATCCGCCAGCAGTTGGGCCAGATCACCCCAGCGGCGATAAATCGTGGAGGGCGTGACGCCTGCCTGTTCGGCGATCATCGGAACGGTAATGGCGGAACGATCCAGCGTTTCCAGTAAGCGGTTAACGGTGTCATGCACTTCCGCCTGAATACGGGCGCTGCGCCCACCCTGACGAATCATCTCCCTCGCCATCTCTTTCTCCTGCTTTTATCAGCGTCAACGTTTTGGTTAACGCAACGATGTTGCATTAACAGATAGCGGCAGTGTACCGCATCTCAGACTGAGCAGGCGTCAAAGTGTGCGATCAGGCAATTCACAGTCAGGGCTGAAGTTTACCCAGGCCCGCTCTGACGTGCTCTGCGCCTGAATGAGACGCACGGTTATCTGATGCGCCTATCCATAACAGACTGACTGCCATTACCGCTGAAATAAAAATTGTACGAATGTCCATAAATCCTCCCCTGAGTAAGGCGGGTAAGGTAATTCAGTCAGCAGGGAATTAATCGCGGGATAAGAGAGGGTTTCTCAGGGGTTTAAGGCCGTAAGAGGACGCAGACAACGCCGCGTCCGAATCACAAAGTGAGAAGTCAGACGTTAGGGACGTTGCCCGCGTCAAGCCATTCACGCCGGCTAAGGGCATACATCAGGCTGGGAGGCAGCCCTTCCAGATCGTTGACCTTTTTCAAAAACGTTAAGCCTGCTTTTTCCAGCACCCGGCGCGAAGCCAGATGGTTTTCACGCACCACGCCCGTGATGACGCTGAGCCCGGCCTCTTCAAATCCATAACGAATGGCTCTGCGTGAAAGCTCAGTGGCATAGCCTTTTCCCCAGGCATCTGGCTCAAACCGGTAACCGAGATTATTGGTCTGACGACCGTCAAACTGGCTTCTGAAGACGCCACCAAAGCCGATGATTTTTTCCGGATGGGCTTTCTCAAATATCGTCCAGTCGCCAAAACCCTGATCCCGGTAGCCATCCTGGATACGCTCCAGCGCCTGAACCGCATATTCCCTGTCAGGCCACGGGCCTCGGGGGTTAAATTTATGCGTTTCCGGGTCGCCATAAATTCTGAAGAGGTCGTCGAGATCCTCACGAAGGGTAAATCTGTAGAGCAACCGCTCTGATTCCCAAACCATCCTGTGCTCCTTTTGGGTACTGATCAGGTTAATCCTTTATATCAGCCGCCGTTCCAGACACCAAGAGCCGGGTCTTTGAGGTTAGCGGTAACTCGCTGAAAGTGTGACTGGCGGGCGGGCTCCGGGATTGACGCAACACAGTGACGCGCGATCACAAAGGGCCGCGCGGTGCTCTGACTCTGCTGCTATTGGTGTTAAAGTCCTGCATGAATCTGCGCGTCCGATCTGTGACGTATCATCGTCAGGGTCATGAGGATCAATCAATGAAAGGAAAGTGCAAAAATGGCTGAACAGAGCAGCATAATTACTGAACTGACCGAACTTGAGCGTCTTTACGGCACTGTCGCCCGGCCCTCAGTGGCTAAGGTGACCGATCATATTCACCCCGCCTATCGTCCCTTTATCGCTGCCTCACCCTTTGCAGTTCTGGCAACATCAGGAGCGGAAGGACTGGATGTTTCACCGCGTGGCGATCCGGCCGGATTTATCGAAATCGAAGATGACAAAACCCTGCTTTTACCTGACCGACGCGGTAATAACCGTATCGACAGCCTGCGCAACATTCTTCAGGACAATCGGGTCGCGCTGATTTTTCTGATCCCGGGCATTGGGGAAACGTTACGGGTCAACGGAACGGCCGCGATCAGCACCGATCCGGCGCTGCTTGAGCGATTCGCTGTCAATCATCAGCGACCAAAAACCGTACTGCGCATTACGGCAGAGCGCGTTTTCTTTCAGTGCAGCCGGGCAATTATCCGCTCCGGGTTGTGGGATGCTGAAACGCAGATCTCACGGCAGGCGCTGCCCAGCACCGGGTCGATTCTCCGACAGATTGCGGAGATTGATGGCGATGCCTATGACAAAGCGCTGCCGGAGCGATTGAAGAATTCGCTGTATTAAGCGACAACGCAGATCTGCAGGACTCATGAGCGCCGGGGGAGCTGCGGTGTTAAAGGCGCGCTCTATGGCGACAGATCAACACGTCCCTGCAGGTCGTATACCCGAACCCGACCGGATTACTTCATGTTCTCAAGAATCTGTTTGGCCTGAAGGTAATCGTAAGACGTCACTTCGATTTTATTATTACTGAGATCGCTAAAATAAACGGACATGGACACGTCGTGGTCACTGACGCTGAAAGGGATTTTATTCTCTGTAAGGACAGGAATAAGGTCGACAAAAGATGCCGCTGCCACCCCAAAAACCACCGTATGGCCAGGAGGCTGAGACGTTCGCTGGAAAAGGGAAAGTGATGCCCGGTTATTGCTGATGACTCGTGGCCCACCCTGTTCAGACCAGAAAGAGAGGGCACTGTCGCGAGTAAATCCCAGAATCTCTTTGTACCATTTTTCTGCCTGCTCAATATCGTCTACGTACAGATGAATATGATCAATCTCCGCTATCTCCATAATCCGGCTCCCTGACGGTTATTTGCTGTGATACTCGCCTGAAAATTATAGATTATCCTCCCGCAAAACACATGAATTTCTGTCAGGTAAGCGGCAGGATTCAACGATCGGCTTGCTGGCTGTTCCGGGTCAAACCCTACGGCATGCCTGCTTCCTTGTATATTTTTGGCAGAGCCGGGATGGGTCTGAACTTATCCTGTGTTTTTACTGATGCTTCAGCACGATCGACATCCTGGAATTAACAAGCCCGCGGGTGAGCACTATGCGCAGCATCACTATCAGCTATAGCGCGAACAATAGCCTGATGCATCAGAAGCCCGTATCTGTAAGGCAGGGAGAACTGAAATGAGCAATAAAACATCTGTCGGTATTGATGTATAGAAGTTCGCTTAAGATGTCTTTATTGATATCAGCGAGACTGTTAAAGGAACCGGGAGGCCTTCATGTATCAGCGTTGTCATGGAGGCAACAAGCCGGTATCACTCTCATGCTGAATCAATGCTGATTTCAGCGGGTTGCCTGTTGCTGTCATTAATCCGCGACAGATAAAGAATTTTGCCCGGCAATGGGGAAGGTGGCGAAAAGCGATTCTATCGATGCCAGAACAATATGCGAATATGGTCGTCGTATGAAACAGGAATTCAGACTTGCCAGCGGACAGTTTCGCGGTAAAAGGCTATCCGGGGAGGCAGGGCTGGCCTACGGGCAACACTCTAAATGGTGATGCTTTCCGCGGTTCGATATAACCCTCAGAGTAAAGACTTCTATACATCCCTCATTTCACGTGGAAAAGTAAAAAAAGTCGCGATCACAGCCTGTATCAGGAAATTCATAACGATACTCAATGCTATGTTCAGGGACCAAAAGGATTGGATATATAGCTGACGAGACAATTTACGACTCTGGATGAAGCAGACGATACGTAACTCTGTTCAATCTGAACGAATAGAGGGTCCGCTTTGTGCCAGAAGCGGACGATTATCTGCATTATTCATAATTCATACACCCTTTACTTAAAAATTATCTTAATGCACCGTTCTCTTCACTTGCATAAGGGATAGTGCTCGGAGCATAGATATATTTAGCTGGATTGGGAGTTAAACATTCTCTTAATCGCTTTACCGAGACAGCCTGAAACGCATATTTGTAATTCAGTCGCGAAATATTATCCGGCCTCTGATTATTCAACCTGTCCATTTTCAGGGCGTAACAGAAACAGCACCAGCGAGGACATGCACACTGCTGTCTGAATCCCCCCTAAGGCGACAACTGCAGGTATCGGCAGAATAGAACTTATCCAGGTTGTGGCCGCAGCCGTCGCCATTGTCAAAAAACCCAGCAGTGAGGACGCGAGACCTGCTTCCTTTCCGACCGGCCCCATTGCAATAGCGGTGCCTGCGGGGTTGCCCAGTCCCATACCCCATAAAAAAACTATCATCGAAAAGGCATACCATCCGAGTCCTGGCGTTTGCGGCCCGATTAGCAGCAAAATTCCGCCGACAAGAGCGGTGAATATGCCAAGTGCAGTAGTTTTCGCGGCACCGAAGCGATGTGTCAGTCGCGGGCCAGAAATACCGGCGGCAAAAACCACAAAGACGGTTGCGAAGAAGAAAATTCCGGCCTGTAAGGGTGACAATCCCATTCCGCTCATGAGAATCGCCGGCGCAGCAGCGAATGATGCGAACAAACCACTCATCAGAAGGCTGACCGCAAATGCGGGAAAGATAAATGCGCCGTTCAGGAACAGGCTGATGTAAGCCTTAAAGACGCCGGTGAGAGAACGCCTGATTCTCCGCCCGGCGGGGTGTGTTTCGCCCAGAACTCTGATATAGAACATACACACTGCGAGAGCCAGCAGGCCGACCAGAATAAAAATCGACCGCCATCCCAGCGTGACGGTAATAAGGCTACCCACCAGAGGAGAAAAACCCGGGGCTGTTGCGGTCGCAATCATCGTCAGAGCCAGCGCCCGCGCCAGTCTTTCCCCTTCAAACAGGTCACGGGAGATTGCCCGGGCCAGAACGGAGGCGGCACATACCCCGGATGCCTGGATAATGCGTCCGACAATCATCACATTAAGTGAGTCTGAAAGGCCACTGATAATGGTTCCGGTCAGGAAGATGGCGAGCCCGCCGGAAACAATTTTTACCCGCCCAAAGCGATCGGATAACGGTCCGACTATTAGCTGCGCCAGCGCAAAGGTAATAAAAAAGCACGACAGCGTCAGGCCAAGCTGGCGTGAAGATACCCCAAACTGCGTACCGATAGCCGGAAAAGCGGGAAGAATAATGTTCGTGGATAACGTGCTGATGGCGGAGAGACTGGCAAGTATCATTATAATTTTTCCAGTCAGCTGTCGTTGTTCCAGTGAACTTTTGTAATTATCAGCGACTGCCTGGGTTTTTTTTAAATTCATACTCTTCTCTTTGAACTATCGAAAATAAGCTGCTGTTATTTTATGGGAAAGAGAATCGCAGGCTCTGCACCCTTTATCAGATGCAGAGCCTGAAGCCAGGCAGTCAAATCAGAATGATTTTATTTGTTGCCGAAAGATGAAGCCTGTCTTTTTTGTAAGACATACTACTCCACCTTAGTGCGCTAATATCATCTGCTATTCACGTGTCTGAATGATTTGCCTGAAGCCAGCTATGACACTCAGATCAAACCGCTTCCCACTGGCGAAAGAGAACGCTGGCATTCACGCCGCCAAACCCAAATCCGTTCGATAACGCATGCCGGATGGCAGAATAACGCGCTTTTAATGCAACCAGGTCCAGCCCCTCTGCTGCTTCATCTGGATGGTGTAAATTCAGCGTCGGCGGAATAACCTGATCCCGCAAAGCCAGCACGGTAAAGATGGCCTCAATACCGCCAGCCGCGCCCAGCAGATGCCCGGTAGCCGATTTGGTCGAACTGATGGCAACTTTGCTGAATTTGCCAAATACGGACCGGATGGCCGAGAGTTCACCTTTATCCCCAACCACCGTTGAGGTGGCATGAGCATTGATGTGCTGTACATCACCGGCACTCACATCTGCCTGAGCCAGGGCCAGCTCAATGGCTCTTCGGGCTCCGCTTCCATCTTCAGGGCCGGCAGTGAGATGCCATGCATCAGCGCTGGTGCCATATCCCACCAGTTCAGCCAGAGGCGTTGCGCCCCGGTTCAGAGCATGCTCTAAAGACTCGATGACCAGTATGCCGGCACCTTCTGCCATTACAAACCCGTCCCGATCGATGTCAAAGGGTTTTGAGGCTTCGCCTGGCTTATCTCCGTTATTTGTGGACAGCGCGCGTGCCGCTGCAAAACACCCAAGCGTAACGCGATCTATTGCGGCTTCTGTGCCCCCGCAAACCGCAATATCGGCTTCGCCGGTTTTAATTAACCTCGCCGCATCCCCGATAGCCTGAACACCTGCAGCGCATGCCGTTATTGGTGCGCCGACAGGCCCTCGGAAGCCGTGCTGAATAGAGACATGCCCCGCAGCCATGTTGGCAAGAAAAGAGGGCGCAGTGAAAGGTGACAACCGGCGTGGCCCGCGTGTATCGGTCGTTCTAACGGCGTCCGCAATGGCACCGAATCCCCCTACACCTGAGGCAATAATGGTTGCAGTCCGTTCACGCGCGCGTTCGTTATTTGGCTGCCAGCCCGCCTGAGTCAGGGCTTCCTGAGCCGCAACAAGGGCAAACTCAATGAAGCGATCCATTTTTTTGCGCTCTTTAGGGTTTATATACCGCTCCGGCTCGTAACCTGCGTCAGGGTCCTCTGCAAGTGATGGCACCCGTCCGGCAACGGAAACGCCGGTGCCTTCGCTGACTTCAGGGGGAAGTACCGTTATTCCCGAACGGCCCTCAATAAGCCGGCGCCAGACCGTCTCCGTACCGCATCCCAAAGGGCTGACAATACCGCAGCCGGTGATGACAATGCGTCCAGAATTATTTTTATTCATGATAAAAACCTCATGCTCTTGTTTGCATAGCGTAACGAGATAAGCCGCCGTTAAGGGGGATTGTATCCCCCGCGATTAATGCTTAGTCGGCAGCTTTGATCTCAGCGTACTTTTTTATTTTCAGGGCGTATTCTGAACCAGATGGCATACATTGCAGGCAGGAAAACCAGGGTAACGATGGTGCCGGCAAATGTTCCGCCTATCAGCGTATAAGCCAGTGTTCCCCAGAAAACAGAATGCGTAAGCGGTATAAAGGCCAGAATGGCGGCCATTGCTGTCAGTAATACGGGGCGGGCACGCTGAATTGTTGCTTCAACGACGGACTCAAAGGGTGTCAGCCCTTCATGCTCATTGTGATGGATCTGCCCTATCAGGATTAATGTGTTGCGCATCAGAATCCCAGACAGTGCGATGAGTCCGACAAGCGCATTTATCCCGAACGGCTGATTGAACAGCAGCAGCGTCGGTACAACGCCAATCAGCCCCAGTGGCGCAGTCAGAAACACCATCACCATCGCTGACATTGACCGAACCTGCAGAATGATGATCAGAAGCGTGATGGCAATCATGATCGGGAACAGCGGAACCATTGCTTTAGTGGCTTTACCCGACTCCTCAATCGGCCCCCCCTGCTCAATGCGGTATCCGGCCGGAAGCTTAGCGATAACAGGCTGTAACTGTTTCAGGATTGCCGTGGAAACATCGGGCGGCTGCATGGTGTCTGAAATATCGCCACGTACGGTAATCGTCGGGGTACGGTCGCGGCGTCGCAGCACGGGATCTTCCATTCTGACTTCAACATCGCCAATCTGTGACAGTGGAATGCGCTGGCCTGACGACCCCACCAGTGTAAATCCGGCTATTCTTGCAGGATCGAGTCTGATATCGCCTGCTGCACGACCCATTACCTGTACGGAGCGGATGTCTTCACGAACGGACGTAATAGGTACGCCAGAGAGCAGGAACTGGAGTTGCTGCGCAACGGCATTAGAAGTCAGACCTACTGCCTGAAGACGATCCTGATTCAGCGAGAAGTGCAGCGTAGGCACGCGCTGTCCCCAGTCCGTGTTCACGGTCCTCATGTCTGGACTGGCCAGCATGACCGCCTCAACTTCGCCTGCAATCTCACGTAGTTTATCCGGATCAGGTCCCATTACCCGGTAAGCCACCGGATAAGGAGAATAAGGACCGAAGACCAGTTGCGTTGCGCGGACACGTGCTTCAGGAGCGAGTCCGCTGGCTGTGGCTTCACGTAGCCGTTCCTTGAGAATATCGCGGGCATCCTGGCTGTCGGTCAGAACCACAATCTTCGCAAATGACGGGTCGGGAAGCTCCGGTGCCATCGCCAGATAGAAGCGGGGTGAGCCCTGTCCGATGTAAGAAGTGACAATTTTTGCCTCTTTCTGCTTTTTCAGCCAGTCTTCGATTTTCGCTGTGGTCGCGCTGGTCTGCTCAATTGAGGTGCCGTAAGGCAACTGAACCTCAATTAACACTTCCGGACGATCTGATGTCGGGAAGAACTGTTTCTTAACCAGCCCCATGCCGAGAATGGCCACCGTAAAGACGATGATAACCGTCCCGGCGACTATCCATTTTCGTGCGATAACGCGGGCCAGTAACCGGCGAAAACGGTTGTAGCGCGGGGTATCGTAGATTGCGGCGTGTCCGCCGGGCACCGTTTTGATCTCCGGCAGCATTTTCACCCCCAGATAGGGTGTGAACACCACTGCTACAACCCATGAGGCTATCAGGGCTATACCCACAATCCAGAACATGTTACTGGTGTATTCACCTGCGGTAGACTGCGCAAAGCCATTAGGCATAAAGCCTACTGCGGTCACCAGTGTACCTGCCAGCATCGGGGCAGCAGTATGGCTCCACGCATAGGCTGAGGCTTTAATACGGTCGTAGCCCTCCTCCATTTTTACAACCATCATCTCAATTGCAATGATGGCATCATCCACAAGAAGTCCCAGTGCGAGAATCAGTGACCCCAGGGTTATGCGATCGAAATTTTTACCTGATGCCTCCATGATGATGAAAACGACCGCCAGCGTCAGAGGCACGGCAGCGGCCACCACCACGCCCACACGCCAGCCCATACTGACAAAGCAGACCACCATGACCACAAGCAGCGCAACGAAGAATTTGATCATAAATTCATCGACAGCAGAGCTTATGTTGACGGACTGATCGGTGACTTTCGTCAGTGTCATGCCGAGCGGCATGGATGCGTTGATACTGGCCGCTTCCGCATCCAGTGATTTGCCCAGTTCAAGGCCATTCCACCCCTCCCGCATGATAATGCCCAGCAGAAGAGCCGGTTCGCCCTGATTGCGTATCAGAAACGTGGCAGGATCCTCATATCCGCGTTCAACAGTGGCAATGTCCGACAACAGCAGCGTTCTGCCATTAACAACGACGGGCGTTTTACGTATCTGCTCCAGTTTGTTAAAAGCACCGTCAAGACGAATAAATACCTGGGGTCCCTGGGTATCAATTGAGCCCGCGGGCGTGAGGACATTCTGGCTATTCAGAGCTGAAAATATGTCCTGAGGCGAAACCCCCAGCGTGGCCAGCCTGTCATGGGAAAAAGAGACAAAGATGCGTTCAGTCTGCTCACCGATAATGTTGACCTTTTTTACGCCCGGCACATGAAGAAGCCTCTGGCGCAGTGATTCTGCATCGCGTACCAGTAAACGCTGAGGCTCTCCTTTGGCCTTCAGAGCAAAGAGGGAAAATGTGACATCCGAAAACTCGTCATTCACCATCGGTCCGATGACGCCTGCAGGCAGATTTTTTGCCTCATCTCCCAGCTTTTTACGGGCCTGATAGAACTCTTCCTGTACCTGTGAAGGTGGCGTACTGTCCAGCAGAGACAGCATGGTGAACGCCATCCCGGGGCGGGTATACGTTTCACTACGGTCGTACCATTTAAGCTCCTGCATACGCTTTTCAAATGGTTCAGCAACCTGATCCTGCATTTCCTGTGCCGTCGCACCGGGCCATGCAGTGATGATTGTCATCTGTTTGACGGTAAACGGCGGATCTTCTGCCCGGCCCAGCTCAAAAAAAGACAGGATGCCTGCAACCGTTATCAGAATGATCAGGAATAAAGTAATGGAGCGTTCACGAACCGCGAGCGCAGAGAGATTGAATCGGGAGTTACTCATGTGGCTGGCCCCCGGCAATGCTGCCATCACCCTGACGGGCAACGCGTATAGTTTCGCCGTCATGCAGCAGGTGAGCGCCAAGCGCAACCACTTCTTCACCGCCACTGATCCCACTTGAGACTTTTGCCATATCGTCACTCAGGCCCTCTACACGCACCGCCCGCCAGGAAACCCGGGTTGGCTGACCGGTAATAACCCAGACTCCCGGACCTTTTCCCTGGTCAGAGAGTGCGGCTATGGGTATCTGCATTACCTTACGTGAGGCCTTTCCATCCGCAATATGCAGAGTGACTGTGGCGCCCAGCGGTGCGTTAGCCAGCGCTCCCTCAAGCACATATCGGGCTTCAAAAGTGCGAGTCAGAGGATCGGCTGCATCGGAAAGCACGCGAAGTCGCGCACTGACGGACTGTTTTTTATCGCCGTACAACGTCGCTTCAGCCTGGCTTTCAGGTGCCGGCCTGAGCGTTTCAGGAAGCTGGACCATGGCTTCACGCTGGCCGGCCCTGGCTAACCTGATCACCGGCTGACCTGCGCTGACCACCTGACCCGGTTCAGCAAGCGTATCCATAACGACGCCATCAGCATCAGCCAGCAATACGGCATAACTTTTTGAATTCAGTGCAACGTCAGCCTGCGCCTGCGCAGCGATGAGGTCGGCTTTTGCCGTGTCTGCAGCGGCCTTTATCTGATCATAGGCTGATGCTGAAACGGCGCCTGCTGCAACAAGGCCGCGGTAACGCGCTTCATCCTGAGAAGCTTGTCTGGCGCGTGCGCGTGCGGCCATAACTGCCTGCTGCTGCGCCTGTGCCTGAAGGCTGAGATCAACAGGATCAAGTCGCATCAGCGGCTGTCCACGTTTAACCGTCTGACCCGCATCAACGAGGCGTTCAAGAATTTTACCCTGCACCCTGAAGCCAAGGTCGCTCTGTGTGCGGGCGACAACAACGCCGGTAAATGAACGGGAAACAGCGTTTGCCGTCCCCACGCTAAAAACTCTTACGAGGGGAGGCTGAGTACGTGGATCATCGGTGGCAGAATTGTCACCGCAGGCCACCAGGGCCAACGGTAAAAGGCATACAGCCAGGGCGGCAGGTTTGATCCTGAACATGGGTTACCTGAATAAAGTAAAAGGAAAGTAACCGCATTCTTATGCTAGTGACTAAAGATGTCAATAGTCACAAATTCAGGGAGCCAGGCTTCGTAAGATGAGTGAGGAAAGAAGGGCAGCAGCAGATGCAGCCGTATCAAGGTTGTACTGCAGCTGAACGGGGCTGATGTAGGGTCTCATAACGAGAAAAATAGCCTGTGTTGCTTCGTCAAGAGGCGTTTTTCGCTCAAACTCTCCCGAGCTTCGCCCTTCAATAATAATATTTTCAATGAGTTGTTGAATACGCTTTTCATGTGTCTCTGCTGATGGCCACTTATCGCGAGCAGCAACGGCTGCTATGTCATAGAGCTTGCGGTCGTGAAAGAAAAGATCACTTCCGGACTCCGTCAGCGCTTTCAGTAACTGTCTCATCTTCTCAGATGCCGTCGGCGAATCGGCAATCGCGGAGTTGACAATCTCCATGATCATATCCAGACGGTTAGAGCAGATTTGCTCTCCAATAGCCTGTTTAGAATCGAAAAATTTATAGATGTATGCCTTCGAAAATCCTATGGCTTTTGCCAAATCGGATACGGTGGTTTTTTCATAACCGAAATGCCCGAAGTGTTCTGTCGCAGCTGCAACCACCTGGTCACGGATAGTATGTTCTGAAGGCCCCCTGGAGGGGTGAGCAGTTGTATGTTTATTCATTTTTCCAGCTTAACGTAACAAACGTTGATTGACAACGAGTGACCTTTTGGTAATTTAGTCACAACGTAAATATATCTCAAGGAATATTCCTTGTTTCTCATACGCCCTTTTGCACTGATATTGAGCGCCACTTTACTGGCTGGTTGCGCCGTCGGACCGGATTATCATCGCCCTGATGCACCGCTTGCGAAAATTTACATGAATGAGTCTGCGCTCCTGAACAGAAGTGCATCCTGGCCCGCCAGTTTTGCCGTCTGGTGGGAGGGATTCAATGATCCTCTCCTGAGTAAGCTCGTAACTGACGCCCTGGCGCAGAATCTCGATCTCGCCCAGGCGACCGCCCGGATGACGCAGTCACAAGCCGAACTGGGCGCGGCCACAGCAGCACTTTTGCCATCAGGAAACGTCAGCAGTCAGGCGGCACGCGCATATCAGTCAGCTGAAACACCACTGGGCCAGGTTCTCAGTTCAAGACCGGATTACAATCGTTACGGTAACAGCTATGAAGCCGATCTCAACGCAGGCTGGGAGATTGATCTTTTTGGTGGTCTGCGTCGCGGTCGCGAGGCTGCTCTGGCTGACTATCAGGCCTCAGAAGCGGGAGTAATCGCCACCCGCCTTGCTGTAGCCGCTCAGACGGCTGATATATATATCACCCTGCGTGGATTACAGGCCAGACTGCAAATCGCTGAAAAACAGGTCCGGACGCAGCAGGAACTTCTGGAAAAGGTGAAACTGCTTCAGACTGAAGGGCTGGCTCCCGGGTATCAGGTTCGACAGGCTGAAGGGGCTCTGGCACAGGTTCAGGCAACCGTGCCGGTTCTCCAGACAGCACTCGATGCCGCAATGAATGCGCTGGACGTAATGCTTGGAACGCCTCCGGGATCTCACCGCGGGCAGTTAGCGCTGCCGGCAGCCATTCCGCAAGCTCCACAAATAACCTCTACAGGAACGCCTGCCGACCTGCTACGCCGCCGACCTGACATTATCGTATCAGAGCGTAATCTGGCGGCATCAAATGCGCGTATAGGCGTTGCCGTGGGCGAGTATTATCCAAAGTTTACCCTGAGTGCCTTACTCGGCAGCGCAACGTCCGTGTCGAGCGGTAATCTTTTCTCGGGCGGGGCCAGCCAGGCTGCCGGCGTGCTGGGGCTGCGCTGGCGGCTTTTCGATTTCGGACGTATTAATGCGCAGATAGACCAGGCGAAAGGACGGGAGGCGGAAGCGCTTTCCGCTTATCGCCTGACGGTATTGCGTGCCAGCGAGGAGGTTGAAAATGCTTTCTCGTCTCTGATCAACAGTGAAATGCAAACCACCACACTATCCAGAGGGGTAACCGTACTGTCCGATGCCCACCAGTCGTCTTTCACAGCATGGAAACAGGGTACCGCAAGCCTGATAGACGTTTTACATGATGAAGAAAGTCTTCTTAAGGCTTCGGATGCAAAAGCACAGGCTCAGACCGAAAGCGCGCGTGCAGCGGTAGCAGCTTTTCGGGCACTTGGCGGAGGGTGGCAGCCACCTGAGATGAGTGATAACGCATCCTGATATTAGAAAGGATATTAATTCAGCTCTGCCTCCATTACAGGCAGAACTTTTACCAATAAAAATCGGTGTGGGCTGTGGTCCGGGTGATATATGCGCAGGATAGGATTTATCGGTCTCAATGCATTATCTGAAAGCATTGTCATGGCAATCTTTCGTGCCATGCCTGAAACGCAGGTGTTTCTTTATCCCTCCGACTGCAGTCGCGTTCAGAAACTGGCAACCGCATATCCCTGCTGGACCCTGGACGACAGCCAGTCTGTTTCAGACGAAGCAGAGATAATTATTCTTAGTCCCTGTCGCTATGATTTAAGTCTGATATCGCAGAGCCTGTACCTGCGTTCTGTTCATACTCTTGTTTCGCTAATCCCGGAAATTTCCGTCCAGCAGTTACGTATTTTATTCCGCCATCCAGACTGTGTCAGGATGGCGATGCTGATTCAGGCAGAAAACATCAACCCTGTTGTAGTACTGACTGACCATGCTCACCACCTGGAACATTTGCTCTGGCAGACTGGATTACTGACTGTCACAACCAGCGAAAGTCAGTTTGATTTCATGCTGCGATTGACAGAGCTCTCCCCCCTTAAACTATGAATCAGTCAGGTCATTTAACAAAAATTCAATCAGAAACGCAGTTATCTTGTTTTTAATTCGCAGGTAACTGCTTTAACAATACAATCACTTCCGGAGTTATTGATATGAAAAATATAAGCACAGAATGGGTGCTGATCACCGGGGCTTCCGGAGGGTTCGGCGAAGAATTTGCCCATCAGTTCGCCGCTCAGGGCAGAGCGGCCATTCTGGTAGCACGGAGACTCGATAAACTTCAATCCTTAGCGCAGGAAATCCGTGAGCGTTATGATACTGATGTCATTGTTGAGCAGGTTGACCTTTCTGACATGAACGCAGTCAGGGAGCTTCATCAGCGTTTGAAGACACAGAATATCCGGGTTGAAACGCTGGTAAATAATGCGGGCTTCGGGCTACAGGGGCAGTTTCTCGATCATTCTCTTGATGAGTCACTTAACATGATCAACCTTGACATTGCCAGCCTGGTCGCGGTTACCCGACTATTTGCAGCAGACATGAAACTTGCTGGAAAAGGCCGTGTTCTGATGGTTGCCAGCCTGCTTTCCTATCAGGGCGTGAAGAACTTTGCCGTCTATTCAGCAGCAAAAGCATTTGTTCTGAAGTTTTCGGATGCCCTGCACCGTGAGCTGAAGCAAGACGGTATTACTGTTACAGCACTGTGTCCTGGTATGTCTGACACCGGGTTTGCCGAAGCTGCTCAGCAAAAGCTAACCCCAATGCTTAAACGCGCCATGATGAAGCCAGCTCCCGTTGTCAAAGCCGGTATTCGTGCTCTTAATGCAGGGAAAATGAGCGTTGTACCTGGAATGGGTAATAAAGCTATTACCTTTTTTACCTGGGCTACCCCACGACGACTTCATCAAGCGGTCATGTCACATGTCATGGGCGTATAGCATAAATTAATACTAATCTTTTCATTTTAATGATTTACCGATTCTGCCGGAACTAACGCAAATTCAGCAATAGGTCACATGTGATATGTGAATGTCCGCTCCTCGCTCTTAGCGGACGTTCATCACCTGCAACCACTACACGTCTTTGACCCCCCCTCCTGGTTAACATCAAACACAACAGCTCACCCGCTTTCAGCTCACCCTTCTCCCTGCCGCAGGAAACGTTAAAGCAAAGATATTGCATTAAGGCGTTAATCACCGTATACCTTATTAAAAGCTAATCCTTTGCATTAAGGTGATTTCATGAATCCTGCACTGACGCCTCAGGCTGCTGCCCGCACCACCCTTTTCAGCTTCACCGGTGCGGCACTCATCTCAGCCACCAGCAGCGCACCGACGCCGCTCTATCCGCTTTATCGCAGCCTGTTTCATCTGACGCCAACCCTGCTGACGTTAATCTTTGGTGCTTATGCTTTCGCGTTGCTGGCCGCACTGCTGACGGTGGGTAAAATATCAGATTACACCGGCAGGCGTCCGCTGATGCTGCTGGCACTGGCGATTAACGCGGTCGCGCTGGTGATCTTTATGGAAGCCAGTTCCGCTTCGACCTTAATCGCCGCCCGACTGGTGCAGGGCTTTGCTACCGGTATCGCACTGCCGACCTTTGGTGCCAGCCTGATTGATGCCAGTAAAACCCGTGGCCCCCTGCTGAATTCGTTTACCGCGTTTCTCGGAATGACGCTCGGCACGCTGACAGGCGGCATTCTGGTAAGCTATGCGCCTTTTCCTACGGTCACGATTTACGCGCTGCTGATGGCGCTGATGGCAGGCGCAATTGCGCTTCTACCCTTAGTACCGGAAACAATTACGCCTCAGCCGGGTGTATTAGCCGCGCTGCGCCCGCAGGTCAGCATCCCGCGACGTGCGCTGGGTCCCTTGCTGAAGGTAACGCCCGTGAACATCGCCACCTGGATGCTGGGCGGATTTTATCTTTCACTGATGCCGACGATGGTGGCAAACGCAACTGGCCTGACGTCGCCGTTTATCGGCGGCTCGATTGTCGCCACGCTGATGCTAAGCGCAACGGCAGCCGTATTACTCTTTCGTCTGTTACCTCCGGCGCGGGCATTGGTTATCGGTACGCTGATGCTGATGGCGGGCGTCAGCGTCACCCTGACCGGCCTTTCCCTGCACAGCGTGGCCCTGCTCTATCTGGGCACCGCCATTGCGGGTCAGGGGTTTGGATCGATTTTCTCCAGCGTGCTGAAGATCATCATGCCGCTAGCGGAAAGTCACGAACGCGCCGGGTTGTTCTCCGCCTTTTTGATCAAAAGCTACCTTGCTTTTGCCCTGCCAGCGATTGCAGCCGGTGTTGCGGCACCGCATATCGGCCTGAACCAGACCGCCTGGTTCTATGGCCTGACCATTATCGTGCTGGCGCTGGTGTCACTCCTCGCGGTCAGGGGTCGCGCTCTGGCCGGTGAAGCCCGTTCATAAATGCCCTGACGCGGCCAGATACCGGTCGCGTCATCCACAAACGGCGATTTTCACTTACACTCAACGGATGAATTCCAGACGCAGACACTGCGCGATGCCGTGAGTATGATGTCGAAATCCCAATCCGATACGGTTTTAGCCCTTTTTTCAACCGCCACTCGACGCTGGTTTTCTGCCACCTTTGCTGCCCCGACACCGGTACAGCAGGCAGCATGGCAGGCGATTGCCAGCGGTGAGCATGCGCTGGTGATCGCGCCTACCGGCTCCGGGAAAACGCTGGCGGCCTTTCTTACCGCTATCGACACGCTGTTTCAGGTCAGAACCCGCCAGCCCGCGCCGACACGCGAAACCACCACCCGTATTCTTTATATTTCACCGGTCAAAGCGCTGGCCGCTGACGTGCAGCGCAACCTGAATCTGCCGCTGGCTGGCGTGTACGCCGAACGGGAGCGGCTGGATGAACCCGGGATCACGCTGAATATCGGTATGCGATCCGGCGATACCCCCAGCGCAGAGCGTGCCCGGCTGTTGCGCCGCCCACCCGACATCCTGATTACCACGCCCGAATCGCTGTTTCTGATGCTGACCTCAAAAGCGCGCACCACGTTGCAGGGCGTCACGACGGTTATCGTCGATGAGGTGCATGCGGTAGCGGGATCAAAACGTGGTTCCCAGCTGGCGCTGAGTCTGGAGCGGCTGGATGCACTGCTGCCACAGCCCGCCCAGCGCATCGGGCTTTCTGCAACGGTGCGGCCGGTTGAGCGCGTGGCGGCTTTTCTCGGAGGCTGTCAGCCGGTTCAGGTGGTTAATCCTGCCGCCAGCCGCACGCTGCACCTGACAGTCGAGGTGCCGGTTGAAGATATGACCGACATTGCCAGCGTCGATGAAGTGACCGGTGAAGCGACCTCTGCCAGCGGATCGATCTGGCCGCACATTGAAGCGCGCATTCTGCAGCAGGTCATGGCCCACCGTGCCACGCTGGTGTTTGTGAATTCGCGTGGCCTGGCAGAAAAGCTGACTGCGCGGCTCAATGCGCGTTATCAGGCGCAGCAGCAAGCCGATGACGATCAGCAAACGGCGTGCGCCGGAAACGATGAACTGATAGCCCGTTCACACCACGGTTCCGTCTCAAAAGAGCAGCGAAGCGAGATCGAATCAGCCCTGAAGCAGGGCAGGCTGCGCTGCGTGATAGCAACCTCCAGCCTTGAGCTTGGCATTGATATGGGGCCGGTGGATCTGGTGATTCAGGTAGGCGCACCGCTGTCAGTGGCCAGCGCACTGCAGCGGATCGGGCGTGCCGGACATCAGGTTGGCGGCGTATCAACCGGCATTCTGTTTCCCCGTACCCGACGCGATCTGCTTGACTCGGCCGTGATGCTGCAGTCAATGCGGGCCGGGCAGCTCGATGCGCTGGCTCCGCCCCGAAACCCCCTCGATATTCTGGCGCAGCAGACGCTGGCGGCCGTGGCGATGGACCCCTTGCAGGCCGATGAGTGGTATGCACAGGTCTGCCGCTCCGATCCGTTTCGTACCCTCTCGCGTCGGCTGTTTGATGCCACGCTTGATATGCTGGCGGGTAAATTCCCCTCAGACGCTTTTGCTCAGTTGCGGCCTCAGCTGGTGTGGGATCGCCAGAGCGGTCTGCTGACAGCGCGACCAGGCGCGCAGCATCTGGCCGTCACCAGCGGCGGCACCATTCCCGATCGCGGCATGTTCAGCGTCATCCTGCCGGAAGGCGAAGAACAGGCGGGTTCTCGTCGGGTCGGCGAACTGGATGAAGAGATGGTGTATGAGTCGCGGGTCAATGACATCATTACGCTGGGTGCGACGTCGTGGCGGATTCAGCAAATCACGCACGATCAGGTGCTGGTGATGCCCGCGCCAGGTCGCCCGGCCCGCCTGCCCTTCTGGCGCGGTGAGGGCGTTGGCCGTTCAGCCGATTCAGGTGCCCGCCTCGGAAAATTTCTGCGCCAGCTGAGCTCTCTGCCACCGGCTGAGGCGCAGGCGCAGCTGCACGCGCTGGGACTGGATGCCCGTGCAATTAACAATCTTCTGGCGTTGCTGGCTGAACAGCGTGACGCAACCGGCGTGCTGCCGGACGATCGTACGGTGCTGATTGAACGCTGCCGGGATGAAATCGGCGACTGGCGGGTGATCCTGCACTCGCCGTGGGGAAAGCGGGTCAATTCGCCCTGGGCGCTGGCAATCGCTGCCCGTATCCGGCATCGCATGGGCATTGATGCTTCGGTTGCAGCCAGCGATGACGGCATCGTTGCCCGCTTCCCCGCCCGTGAAGGACATCTGCCCGGTGCTGAGCTGTTTCTGTTCGACGCCGACCAGCTTACTCAGGCAGTCACCGGGAGTGTCGGGCAATCAGCGCTGTTTGCCGCCCGCTTCCGGGAGTGTGCCTCACGCGCACTGCTGCTGCCGGGGCGCAGTCCGGGAAAGCGCTCGCCACTCTGGCAGCAGCGGTTACGCGCGGGTCAGTTGCTGGCGGTCGCCCGAGAGTATGACGATTTCCCCATCCTGATCGAAACGGCGCGCGAATGCCTGCAGGATGTCTACGATCTGCCTGCCCTGCACCAGCTGATGGAACAGCTGGCTCAGGGCAGCGTAAAACTGGTTGAGGTGACGACCGAACAGCCCTCCCCTTTCGCTGCCCCACTTTTGTTCGGTTATGTCGCCGAGTTTATCTATGCCAGTGATGCCCCGCAGGCAGAACGGCGCGCCTCACTGCTGGCGCTCGACAGTCATCTGCTGGGTGAACTGCTCGGCCAGACCGGCAAACGAGATTTGCTGGCACCTGACGTGGTTGAGCAGGTCGAAAAAGAGCTGCAGCGCGTTGACGCCCGCTATCAGGCACAGCACGCGGAAGCCATTATCGATCTGCTGCGCGAGCTCGGTCCGCTCTCCATTGCCGGTATCTCGGCGCGTTTCAGCGGTAGCCGCACGCAAATCACAGAAGCACTCACGCAATTTGCTGCCGCCCGGCGCGTGATTCCGGTAACTCTCGCAGGCGAAGATCGCTGGGCAGTGATCGAAGACGCGTCTCGTCTGCGCGATGCGCTGGCTACTCAGCTGCCTGACAATCTGCCCGAAACCTTTCTGGTGCCACAGGCCGATCCCTTACGCGACCTGATTAACCGCTATGCCCGCACCCATACGCTGTTCACCGCCCGACAGCTGGCGAGCCATTTTGATCTGGGCGTGGCCGTGGTGAAGGAGGTGCTGCTTTCACTGTATCAACAGGGCAGTTTGCTGGATGCAGGTGTCGCACCGGGCACCCCGGAAACGGAGTGGGTCAGCTCAGCCATCTTCAAACGCTTGCGCTTACGTTCACTGCAATCAGCACGCGAGGCCACCCGACCTGTCCCACAGGCAGCCTGGGTCAGCCTGTTGCTGGAGCGTCACGGCCTGCTTGACCATGAGCAACAGGGTGTCAGCGGGCTGTTGCGGGTGATAGAGCAACTTGCGGGCGTACCGTTACCCGCCTCGCTGTGGGAATCACAAATTCTGCGTGCCAGGATAGCCGACTATCAGCCCGCCATGCTCGACGAGCTGTTAGCCGGTGGCGAGGTGATTTGGTGCGGACATAAAGCGCTGGGCCAGAATGATGGTCTGATCTCCCTGCACCTCACAGAATTTGCCGCAGAGACGCTGCCGGAGGCTGACTCTGTGCCGCCGCTGACCCCGATCCAGCAGGCGACGCTCGACGCCCTCAGCCGCGGTGGCGCGTGGTTTGTTCATGAGATTATGGCGCAGATGGATGCGTCAGAGACACACCCCACCGACATTCATGACGCCTTATGGCAACTGGTGTGGCGTGGCTATGTCACTGCGGATAGCTGGATTGCAGTACGTGGGCTGCTGACTACGCCAGGCGTGACACGTTCACGTCCGGCGCGGACCCTGCGCACCCGCTTTGGACAGCGCTTTACGCCAGGCGCACTTCCCGCACGCCGGCCAGCAGTTAACACGCTGGCTGGCCGCTGGTCGCAGATAAACCGGCAGGCGATGCCCCCTGCCCGACTGGCGCTTTCGCTGGCCGAAAATCTGCTCGACCGCTATGGGGTGATCACGCGAGGCTGCGCGATTTCAGAACAGATACCCGGCGGCTTTCCGGCGTTACAGCCGGTGCTTCGCAGCATGGAAGATGCAGGTCGGCTGCTGCGCGGACAGTTTATCGCCGGGTCAGGCGGTGCGCAGTTTGCTGACCACCCGACCATTGAACGGCTGCGGGCGCTGGCCGACGCCACAACCGGGGCCACTGACGCGGTGGCGCTGGCCGCACTTGATCCCGCGAACCCGTTTGGCGCAATGCTGAGCTGGCCGGTTCATGCCAGCGGCCTGCGCCCGACCCGTCGTCAGGGGGCACGGGTCGTGCTCGCAGGCGGTGCGCTGATCCTCTTTATGACGCCAGGCGGCAAAGAATTGATGGCGTTCAGCGATGACCTCGCGCAGCTTGAAGCCGCGGTCGCGGCGCTGGGCGTGGCGCTGAAACGGGAAAAGGCCGGGAGTTTCACGCTGGAGACAGTGGATGGGAAACCGGTATCGCAGTCACCGCTGCTAAACGCGTTACGACACGCCGGATTTTCACGGGTCCCCCAGGGATTCAGCTGGTATAGCTGATGTTTTCGCACAGGGATTCTGCGAACATCGTCCGAAAACCTGAAGCGGGGCCGGAACCCGACGGCGTTGTTTGTAGTAACGCCACGGTGCGGAAAAGGTCAGCCACCCGGGTTGCCGCGGCTGACGGCAGGCCTGAGCCTCTTATCAGACAGAGAAATACCCCGCTTCCGGCAAGGGTGAGCGCGACGGTCCAATCCCCTGCACCGCCAGCGCCCTGGCATTTACTTGTGCGCATCATCGCGTACAGTCCGCCTGATTTTGCCGGATACCGGATGTGACCGGATAGTTGCAAAGCTAAATCACCGTTACACTTAATCTACACTCACGCAGGAGGTTTCCATGTCAGACATCACCATGACTTATCCGTTAGGCGATCGTGACGTTAACCGTCTCGGCTACGGCGCAATGCAGCTGGCCGGTCCAGGCGTATTCGGCCCGGTCAAAGATGAAGCGCGGGCAATGCAGGTGTTACGCGAGGCCCTCGCGGCTGGCGTCAATCATATCGACACCAGCGACTTCTATGGCCCGCATGACACCAACCAGTTAATTAAAAAGACGCTCCATCCCTATCCGCAGGATCTGACGATTGTGACCAAAGTCGGTGCCCGCCGCGATGCTAAAGGCGGCTGGCTGGCGGCGATGGAACCGGAGGCGCTGACACAGGCGGTGGAGGATAACCTGCGCAATCTGGGGCTGGATGTGATTGAGGTGGTGAACCTGCGCAGTATGTTGCATCCGGCTAAGCCCAAAGAGGGCTCTCTGGCACCGCAGCTGGAGGCGCTGCTGGCGTTAAAGTCGCGTGGGCTGATTCGGCATATTGGCCTGAGTAATGTCACCGCCACGCAGATTGCCGAAGCTCAGGCGATGACGCCGATTGTCTGCGTACAGAATATGTATAACCTGGCGCATCGGCAGGATGATGAGCTGATAGATCAGCTGGCGCAGCAGGGCATCGCCTATGTGCCCTTTTTCCCGCTTGGCGGCTTCTCGCCGTTACAGTCTGATCGGCTCAATGACGTTGCGGCCTCCCTGAACGCGACACCGATGCAGGTCGCTCTGGCCTGGCTGCTGCGGCGGTCGCCCAATATTCTGCTGATCCCCGGCACCGCCTCGCCGGAGCACCTTAAAGAGAATCTGGCCAGTAGCCGCCTGCACCTGTCGGATGAGATAATGGAAACGCTGAATGCGATATAACATCAGGCACGCATGATGCAGGCCTGATGCGATGTGGATTCAGAAACTGCTGAGGCAGGCCGCCAGGTGCGGCTTGTCACTGCAACCGATGTGGTGATCGATTCGGCTAATCATGTAAGGGTAAAACGGGTTGGAGGTGGCACGCATAATCGAGTCCAGCCCGACTATCAGTACGGCACTCTCGCCGCGCAGTGACAGCGTACCAAAACTGATCCCAAACTCATTTTTCCGGGCAGGCGCACTGCCGTATAAACCATCTTCAGCCGGGAACGGAATCGCAACGTGCGACAGTGAGTAGAGTCCTGCCGGATAGTCGATTGCCAGAGGGTGAATCCGCTCCTGAATTTCTCCGGCAGGCACGCTTTTTGTCACCATTTCCAGCGACGTGGCGGCAGCATTGGTGATAACCGTAGAGGAATAATGCCGACGGGCAGCGGGCAACAGCTGGCTAACTGCGGTGTAAGAAGAGTGACGGAATAACGGACTGACGCTGACAGCCTGATTAATGTCGAACAGCACCAGCTCACTGCCATTTTCTGGCAGATAATGATAAAGCGAGCGAATAACCGACGGCGTGCTGACGGTGGAGTCCATGACCGACTGAAAGGTCAGTACTGGGGGGAAACCGGACAACTGCTGATGACGTGCGTAGTACTGGATCTCTTTCTGCAGCGCCTGCGTCAGCAGATAGGTCTGTCGGGCGGCGTGCACCGGAAAAGAGTTATATTTAAACGGATTAAACTCCGGCACGATATTCAGCCAGGCTGTTTTCGATAAGGCCGGGAACACAGAGGGCAGCCCGGCAATCCCGGCAAACCGCGCAAAGCGGGTGACGCCGATCATCGGCGATAACAGAATCAGCTGCTGCGGACGACGCAGCGTGGCGTCCCCCAGACTGTCGAGCGCATATTTTACCGCCAGCGCTCCCCCGTTAGAGAATCCCACCAGATGCAGCGGTGTCTGGTTTCCTGCCAGACGGGTGGCTTCGCGCACCGCTAAGCGTGTAGCAGCCATCCAGTCCTTCCAGTCGACATCCGTCAGTCCCGCAGGCACCGTGCCGTGACCCGGTAACCTGATCGCTACGGCCACATAGCCCTGCTGTCGATAGGTTTCGGCTATGTGACGCAGACTGTAAGGACTGTCGGTCAGACCATGTAACAGGACAACCGCCCCACGCGGCGTGCCCACCGGACGCAGGATATAGGAACGGTTCCAGTCCTGGGCAAAATGGCCCGGATAGATCAGGCTGCCCGCGAAGTATCGGTTGAGCGGCGTTTTATCTTCCGCATCGAGTTTGTCAGTGACCTGCTGCTTCATCTCCTCAAACAGATGATTTTCAGCGCTGAGGTAATCGGCGAAACGGGCACTGTCTATCTGTTCAACTGTCAGCTCATGCGGGATCCAGGTGTGCCAGCGATGTAATTCCGGGCCGCGCTCCGCCTCATAAATGCGGATAATCAATAGCAGCAGTAACAGCAAACCGATGACAAGCGTTAAACGCCAGAATCTGCGAGTGGCCGTTTTCAACATCCGGGTCATTGATCTTTTCCTGAAAAATTAAAAGGCATAACGAAACCACGCGAACAGCACGTTGCCATTATTATACGTGCCGGGGATATAGGTGAACTGCACATTCAGCGACTGATAACCCGCAGAGAACAGCGGCAAAATGATGGGCAGCGGAATATAATTGCCAAAGTCTTCACGCGCCGTGATACCCGCTGTTAATCCGGCACCGAGCCGGAAGTTCTGACCCGCGCCCGGATACCAGCCCTTCTCCCAGCCATAACCGATAATGGGCTGCCACTCATTGTGTGAATCTATAAAGGCCATCGCATAGAGCGCACTCCAGTTGCCGCTGTCGCTGTAGCGGGAAACCCCCAGCCCGCCGCCCCAGGGCGTCTCGTTGTAGTTATCGGTTTTTTCTTTGTCATACATAAAGCGGGCGTGCCAGCTGATAAACGGCAGATAGAGGTCGGTGTGCTGAGGCGCATTCCAGGTTTGTGCCACATCGTCAGTGACGTTATTCCACCAGGACGAAACCGGTGCATTTTCAGCCTGCGATGGCGCAGCCATTAGCAGAGCAGCAACAACTGCCACAGAGATTGATATGTTCATGGTGCATCCCGGTCAGCGTGCAGAGCAGATGAAAACTGAGTATAGCGCAGCGCCGGATCCAATCTTTGTTAGCGGTCATGGTTCGCTTAAACGGCTGTTTCTTCCGACAATGGCATCCGATTAGTCAGGCAGCTTTTGGCGATTTCAGCCTGAAATCGCCAAAAAAAAGCGAAATGAGTTTGCAGGATCGTGCTGATTACAGTGAATGACGCCTGCTTTACTGCAGGAAAGAAATGCCGCGCGAGGGAGAGCAGATAAGGGAGAAACCGGATTCAGCCAGTGGGCCGAATCCGGTGGAGGCGTTAGCAGGCTTCAGCCTGCTTCGACTTTTCACCAAACTTCTCTTTCATGTGTGACTCAATCTCTTCCAGACTTTTGCCCCGCGTCTCAGGCACCATCGCCATCACGAAGATCAGCGACCCGACGTTAATCGCGGCAAAGATAAAGAAGGTCGTGCTACCGGCATATTCCATAATCGGTGGGAAGCCGAACGCGACCACCGCGTTAAAAATCCACTGTAGTGAGACAGCGCCACCGGTTAAAACGCCGCGCAACTGCATGGGGAACAGCTCGGACATCATCAGCCAGTAGACCGGCGAGATGCACATCTGCATACAGAACAGGAACAGCAGAATACAGCCCAGGGCGAGATAACTCTGCATCAGGCTTGAGCTCATAAAGGTCATCACGCTGCCCAGCAGAATCTGTGCGGTAATCACCAGACATAAACCGGTAATGAGCATGGTACGGCGCGGGAAGCGGCTAATCGCCCAGATACCGACAAAGGTCGCCAGAACAGAAACCACACCGTTACCGATCGTTGCGGCGATAGAGGCGCTGGTGCCCAGACCGGTCGACTTCAGGATGATTGGCGTGTAATACATAAAGCCGTTAACGCCGGTGAACTGCGCGACGAAGCCGAGCCCGACACCAATAATCATCAGGCGGATAACCCACTTCTCACGAATCAGGGCTTTTGCATCCGGCCCGCGTTCTGCGGCTTTTGCCTGCTTCTTCATCTGGGCCATCTCATGACGCACCTCACGCGGCGTTTCACGCAGATACTTCAGAATCTTTTTCGCCTCTTTCAGACGCCCTTCTGCCACCAGCCAGTGTGGTGAGGCCGGAACGAAGAACGTGCCGACAAACAGTAGGAAACCTGGCACCATCGCAATGGCCAGCATGTAGCGCCACAGGTGCTCATCATGTAGCAGATAGCTCAGCAGCGTACTGGCGACATAAGCAATGAGCTGACCGGTGACAATCATCAGTTCATTACGGCTCACCAGCGGCGCACGCAGACGCGGCCCGGCAATCTCGGCAATAAATACCGGCACGGTAGAAGAACCCCCGCCGACAGCAATGCCCAGCAGGAAGCGCATTGCCACCATCACATTGACGGAAGGCGCAAGTGCCGTACCGAGTGAACCCAGCACAAAAATGACCGCCAAAGTGCGAAGGGTAATACGACGGCCAAAACGGTCGGAGAAGAAACCACTGAGGAAAGAGCCGATGGCGGCACCGAACACCAGCGAAGAGGCAACCAGCCCTTCAGTGAATGCGTTCAGCCCGAGGCCACCCTGATCGGGCGGTGACGTCATGTAAGGTAACGCACCTGAGATAATCCCGGTGTCATAACCGAAAGCCAGCGCGCCCATCGTGGCAACCAGCACCACTAAAAAAATGCGCTGGCGTACCGTATCCGCAGGCGCGTGACCGCCCGCTTCACCAGAGTCTGGTGTATTCGTACTCATAATATTCCTGCCATTAATAAGTTAAACATCCGTTTGATTAAGTTTCATACGGAATAGAAATGGAACATATTTACCGATTGGGTAAGCAAGTGTAGACGGTATTTAAAAGTTAGCGCTGGCAATGCAGCGTTCAGGACGGGAATAATGAACAGAAGAAATAAACCGGCGTCATAGTGACGGAACGGACGTTATTTTAATATCAGAATGACGTGTTAAGCGCCTCCTGAATCCAGCTCAGGAAGTGAGCAACGCGGGTTTGTACGAAGCCTCGCGGAAACACCAGCCGGGCGCTGGCGGGCAGGCTCTCCTGTTCCGACAACACTCTGACCCGTTTCCCGCTTCGCAGATAATCCTGCGCCAGCCTTTCACTTTCGAAAATCAGGCCGTATTAACTGCATCAAACGAACACATTCATTCAGCATCAAAAGAATCTTTCTGCATTCCCAATAATCAGTGCTTTATCAATTCTGATCGAGACCCTGCCGGTATTGATACCGGACCGCGAATGATTATTTTCTGGAGTGGAACATGTTGCCTGAAAACACGGTTGCGATTATTACGGGTGCCGTTTCCCGGCACAGCACTGGACGAGTCACTACCGCCTGCTTTGCTCAGCATGGCGCACGTGTGGTGAGACCTGATTTGGATTTGCTGGCTGTTGGGAAGCGACGGGCATCCCGGCCTGGCAACCGACGTGACCGCCCCCTCTCAGTTAACCTTGCCATCGACAAGGCAATTGATCATTACGGCCGTATTGATCTGCTGGTTAGTAATGCGGGTATCATGCAGCCAGTTAAGCCCCTGTAGATTGGCATTAAAGATGACAATCGCATTCTGGATGTCATCCTGCGCGGCACGCTGCTGATGTCTCAAGGCGGTGAGCCCGACGATGCAGCAGCAATAAAGGCGACAGCATTGTCTGTCTTTCATCAGTATCGGATCAGCGTGGCGGCATCATCTTCGAAGGTCCGCACTTCAGAGCAGCAAAAGCAGTCGTACCGGGCCTGACTAAAGCGATGGCACGGGCGTTCGGCCCGGACCAGAAACGCATTAATGCGCTGCCCCTGGGTCTGATTCAGACTGATATTACCGGTGGCCTGATACAGGACGAACGCCGCCACGCCATTCTCGACGGCATTCCACCTGGCCGCGCCGGAACCGCCAGCGACGTCACTCACGCGACGCTGTTTCTCGCCAGCGATCTCTCAGGTTATCTCATCGGTATCACGCTGGATGCAAACAGCGGCATGCTGATCCCTTAACCCGCGCCAGTCCCTGCCCGCACGTCTGGCGGGTTAACGTCGGGAGTGAACACCCTGATCACACTTAAGTTGTCACGGCAGAGAATCATTCAATCTCAGGCGGGTCAGGTGAGGCTATTGCGACTTCACATGACTTCAGGCAGATTGCCTTGCCGGGCGCATTCCTGGCAGCAGGCGCTTTACCGGTGCTGCATGACCATGGCGTCTCTGCCGATGCGATGGTTACGCAGATCACCGCTGTGAAAAACGGTCTTGCTGTCGCTGCATTCCATTGTCTTGCACAGGTCGCGTAACCTTGCCGTGGTGAAGGCCGACAGCACATCAGCAGAATCTGTGAAGTCCGGCTACCGTTTATTTAAGCCGCTCCTCTGTGTCGTTTATCAGTGAGGATCCCCGATTCACTGTAAACAGTCACAGGCGCAGTTTTGCTCCTTTCAGACCTGACCCGGTATGCGTTTTCCAGTTTTCAGCACACGCTTTTATCCATCTTACTCAATACAGTGAATCTGATTTGAGTCAGCTGACTTCAGGTTTACGGTGCGTTCTTAACCCTGTCGTTCTCATGTTGATCGCGTGAGGAGGAAAATAATTTTAGCCTGATTAAAAAGTTATCCACTTTTTCTGTGGATAAGTGAGGGATATTTTCTGAGTATCTTTTTCCTCTCCGTGATGATGCCTTTACTGTCAGCGGGTTGCGATTCAATTATGATCTCAAAAGTTCATTTCTGAACGGTAAACAGGCGGGCTATCATTAAAATTTATGGCGATTTCAGGCTGAAATTCATTGCCATTCTTCTTTATAAACAGACTGTTAAGCATTAAATTTCACTGGCGGTGTACTTCATTATGTGAGGGCACGCGGAGAATGCTGCATATTGCATCAGACTGATACACAGCAACGCAGGACTGGTGAACATTAATTGGTCACTAATGAACCAGCAGCAGAAAATCTTTACTTGCAATTTGCGACCGCTACCAGGGCCACAGAGTTTGCATCAGGAGAGGAATACGCTTTTTTCATGTCACAGCGCTCCAGGATAAGAGAGCAACCATAATCTCTGGCGGGTGTTTTGTAAGAATGGCGATTTCAGGCAGTTCCGGGAGGCGATCCAATCCTGAAATACATTAAAATTCAATAGCTTAAATAGAAAAAGATTACTGGCGGGCTGGCGATTTCAGGCTGAAATCCGGGCTCCGGTCCCTTTTCCGAGCCAGTTTCAGCTTTACAAGGCAAAAAAAAGCCAGCGTCTGACGCTGGCTGAAGTAAAGGCGGTGAGGTTAACGGTTGAGATATTTTTTCAGGGTCTCAGCAATGACTTTATCCAGCTCTTCCTGCAACTCTTTCGACTGCCGGTTAAATTCATAGCTAAACATCCGGCCGCGTACTTTCTTGCGTGCGAAGCGATCTTTATCAGCAAAAGACCAAAGCGCCGTCGCCTGCGTTTTATCTTTCTCCGGCTCTTTCATCAGGGTCTGGCTGCCCTGTCGAATCAGACGCAGAATGTGATTTTTCAGCTCATCCTCAGCAAGCCCTTCGCGGGCGCAAACCACATCAATTTCTCTTGAGATGGCATTAATCAGTGCTTCGACGCTTTGCCCGGACTCACTTAATTTGTCAGCGGCCTGCAACAGCGCCTTATAATCCGGATAGGTGAGCTCAGCGTGATTAGGGAAAAGTGCGATTAAATCGGCGGGCACGCTGGCTGCCTGCAGAGCACGCGTGACTTTCGCCTGCGATAAGCCCTGATTTTCAGCAATCTCCTTTTGCGATAAGCCGCCATCTTTTAACGCCAGCAGACGCATTCCCACTTCCCGCAGATTATGTTCACGAGCCGTCTGGATATCCTGCGCCAGCCTGCGTGCCTCATCCGGTGTGATAGCGGCATCCGTGATCAGCACATCCAGACCTGTTTTGCAGTAGAGGGCAGCAGCACGCCGACGTGAACCGTCGAGGATCTCAATGCGGTCGTCACGCATCACACCAATGGCCGGGAAAAACTGCTGAAGTTTAATGGTGCGGATAATGTCACGCAGTGAATCTGGTGTCAGCCCCGCCTGATCGCGGCCATTGGTTTCCATTGTCACAAAGGTCTTGCTTTCAACATCGCTGGCGGCAATGCGTTCAAAACGGAACAGGGCGCGTTTGCCTGTAGCCAGAACGAATGTCTGATTGTGCTGGCTGTCCGGTGTCTCATTTTCCAGTGGTGTCTGGCTGAAGGTTCTGCCAATCGTAATTCTTTTTGCGCTCATACAAACCTCAGTTCAGGCGAATAAATTCGATACGGTCAAAGACGGCTTTTGCAAAGTCCTCTGCGGCCGATCTCGCATTCTTCAATGCTTCGCTGCTGCCGACGTAGGTCGAGGGATTCGCGGAGATAACCGTATCAAAGGATTCGCCGCAACGTTCAAAACCATCAAGACGGGGCAGGGCAGCATCAAGCATGTCGCCCCCAAAAATCTCTTTTGCCAGGCTATGACAAAGTTTGTGGTCAGCTTTATTGGAGAGCTTGGACATAAAGCCGATGTTGCCCTGAAGACGACAGGTCGCGCCCGAGTCTTCGATAATCGCGATTAATTCCGGCAGACGCGTCAGATATTTAAGCGTCGAGTGGAAATCAACCTGAGCGGGTGGCACCGGGGTCATCAGCAGGTCAGAGGCCGCAATCGCATTCTTGAGGAAAGCATCTAAATGCGGGCCGCTGTCGATAAAAATGAAGTCATAATCTTTCTTCAGTTTGGCAATGACATTGTCGTACAACACGGCATGAACATTCTGTTGCGGCAGATGCTCGGCACAAAGCTGATCCCAGCTTGAGGCGATAAACGCATCATCAATCGAGGCAGGCAGCACATCCACACCCGGAATAATCGACGGCACAATAAATTCGTTCACCAGCTCATCGCGGCTGACATTCTGCAGCATTGCCTGCGCTGCTGTCGCTTCCACCAGCCCCACAGAACGTTCATGGTTTAAAAACATGGTTGCTGAGGACTGTGGATCGAGGTCGATCACCAGAATTCGTAAATCTTCAAACAGCAGGTGGGGATGGGCACGCAGGGCATGAGCCAGCGAAACGGTAGAAACCGTTTTAGAGACGCCACCCTTCAGATTGCCCACGAAAATCGTGTAAGCGTCACTGTGGCGATCGCGGTATTTCGGTACACCACGATGATGATAAATATCGATGATGTTCTGAATCGACATCGCATATTTAACGGAAGAACCTGCTGCGCGTTTATCAAACTGATAACCGCTCTCTTCCATCTCATTGACCGCGTAATCGACGCTGGCTCGGGTCAGTTTGGGCAACTTTGCTAACGCCGCTTTGGCATAGACCTGGTAATAGGTATTCTCCTGCAATTCCTGCTTTTGCGCCTGAATCTGGTCGGTGAGGCTTAGCAGCATGCGTTCAGAACGCTGCGCAACCTTCATCACCTGCTTGTCATCGTTAGCCATAGTCGCTCCAAACATGTAGGATTTATGACTTTATACATAAATGCTGCACGTAAGGCAATAAATTATCCTTTCAACATAATCTGCGTTTTTATGTAACAGCACCGGTTTTGGTGAGGTTCATCACACTATTACTTTCAAACAGATCGGTTTTACAGGCTGTTTGAAGACAGTGTTCACTGTAATCAGCAGAACATTCACTGTAATCAGCAAACAGCATTTAAAATCGCATTCAGGAAGAGAGCTAGGAAGATGAACCAGGCGAATGGCGCGGATGAGCACGAACATTCACTGTAATCAGTAAAGTGATTCCTGAATCAGGTGATGAGCAGAAGCAGGGAAAGGTGCGGACGCGACTTGTCGCACCCGGACATCCGCCGCATAAAAGAGGCAGAAGCTGGTCGCTGCACGCGCTGAACATTCACTGTAATCAGCAACCTCATTCCGGGTGCCGGGCAAAAGTAACGTTCACTGTAATCAGTAAACTCACTGATCAGATGTCACCGCAGGGGGTGGAATGGCAAAAACGTTCACTGTAATCAGCAGGCATGAGCCAGGAAATTCTGCCTGGTTCGTAAAAGCATCAGAACCTGGTGAGAGAACAGGCATCTTCGGTTCAAGAACCTGGTCGGGTCGGCAGAGCGGCAGATGTTCGTTCACTGTAATCAGTCAGGCATGACACGAACGAACATTCACTGTAGTCAGTAATAGCAGAACCACCCTGTGAACATTCACTGTAATCAGCAAGACGCCTCAGTTCCGTTAAAACGCGTTTGGATCCGCACAGGCTGGCAGCTGTCCCGGCGGACGTTAAGCTGGCTACGCTCATGCCGCCAGACATCAGACAGTACGTCGTTGATACAGATATTCACTGTAAACAGTAGAAGCGGTAAGGCGATGCGTCAAATGCAGGCAAACATTCACTGTATTCAGCAGAACGTTCACTGTAATCAGTAGGCCGCAGCAATGCTGCCACCGCTGACCTGAATCAGGCTCGGGTTACTAACGTTCACTGTAATCAGTAACGGACGGGGCAAGCCGCAGCAGAAAGGGGTATGCCGGGATGGTAACGACGTCATCCGGCAAACATTCACTGTAATCAGTAACAGTGTCACGCTGGCATAACGCGCAGGGCAAAGCGTCTCAGTCCCTACAGCAGGCCAGCGGAGATGGACGGGAATACCGTGCAGCAAGCAGACATTCACTGTAATCAGTAAAGGGCGCTCTCGGAATCAGCACAAAGCCGCGTATCCTGCCTCAGTCAGGACGTTCACTGTAATCAGCAGAAGGGTAATAAGCAGGTGCTGATTTATAAGTGTGTGAGCACATACTTACCATATAAGCCTTCTGATTCAACACATCAGAAAAAAAGGGGAGGTGATGACAATGAATTCACGTGTGCTCTTCACTGATTACAGTGAACGTTCCTGACTACAGTGAACACAGGTGGAGTACTGATTACAGTGAATGGGAAAGGGATAGCGCAATGTCACCCTTGCCGGAGAAAGTGACACTGCCACGCCGTAATACTGATTACAGTGAACGTCAGGCGTTAATCCTCAAACTCAATGTCATCCAGCGAATCGATGCTCTCCAGATTACCGATGCCATCAAGCTTGGGCGTGCGACTGTGAATAATAAAAAAGACTGAGCGACCGCGCTTCACTTCAGAGTAATCCAGATAACCAATCTCTTTCAGTTGCTCCATCGCGCGCCGAACCACATGGTTCTGCGTGGTGGTCTTGGAGCCGAGATTGAGGCGCATCCGCAGGCGTGCCAGCGATATCGGTGCCGGATTGGTAGGCAGACTCTCCAGGAAGGTATAGAGCGCCTGCGCGGACTCTTTACGCTTAAGGCGGGAGATTGCACGAAGCTGAAGCAGCACTTTGTGGTCGAAGTTGTAGAGTTCGAACAGCTTAGGATCGGCCTGAATCCGCACGATATCTTTTTCGCGGTCGTAATAAGCTGACTGCACAAGGTGGGTATGATACGCCTTGCCGTTACCTTCAAAAGAGAGCGTGTTGGTGGCAATGCGGCGTAAAGAGGCATCAAGGCGCTTACGCAGCGCGGCTGACGAGTTGGCAGAGGGGATGCCGCACATCTTCACAAAATCGATAAACGGCAGCGTAACCGTATCGCCTTTGGTCGGATAGCGAGAAAAAGACTGAATAATGCCTGCCCAGGTTTTGAAATCGTTATCCATATCCAGCCGTGCGCCGGTAATGGTAATCTTTTCGTAGCCTTCCGCCTTCACCAGAGTCAGGTTCTTCAGCTCTTTAGTCGCATCCGTTGAAGCCATAGCACCGGATTTTCCGCGTGCGGTGGATTTCAGGGTCGGCACGAACAGTCCAAGACGCATTAACGCCACCGGCTGAACGGTATTATTCTTGTTGGGATGAAGCTGAATAACTTCACCACTGTTTTTGGTCACTGACAGAAAAGGTTCAAGTAACGCTTTGTTTTCGTTGTCTTTATCTGCCATGGCGTAAGATCTTCATTCTGTGGATGAAAGGGATCGTTTTCTGACTACAGTGAACATTAGCACTGTTTACAGTGAACATTCTACCTGGTACAGTGAATAAAGTACTGATTACAGTGAACACTTTACTGATTATAGTGAACGCGATCACCCTTTAAGCCCTTGCGGGGTGCGGCCTGCGACGATCGGGGATCTCTTAGGATCTCTCTATGATCTATTAAGGATCGTTTTTTAGGATCGTGTCACTGTATAAGTGGATAACTGCCACAGAAGCATCATTTCAGGCTCATTTACGATCTGCGTAATGGCATGACTCTCTGCCAGAACATCCCGCGCTTCATTCATACGACCCCAGTAATCCAGCCATTCTTAATTGATAAACAACTTCCTCACTATTATTCATTTTTCATCATCAACTACAGGGCGTATCGTCTATCAATTACTGAACGAATGAGGAAGACAGCACCATGACTGAACATGCCCTATCACGTAACCCCGCAACAGGTGAAATTCTGGCACGCTATCCTCTGCAGAACAGCACCGAACTGGAACAGACGCTGGCAGAAAGCGCCTCTGCTTTTGCAGACTGGAAAAACAGCAGCATGACTGACCGGGTACGCGTACTGCGTCAGCTCGGCGAGCAAATCCGTCTGAGAGAACAGGAGCTTTCGCGCATGATTACGCTGGAGATGGGTAAACCCATCGCCCAGGCCCGCGCTGAAGTCCTGAAATGCGCAAATTTATGTGACTGGTATGCTGAACATGGCCCGGCGATGCTGGCCGATCAGCCCACCCAGATTGCCGATGCGTGGCAGCGATTCCGTCCCATTGGAGTGATCCTGGCGGTCATGCCGTGGAATTTCCCTCTGTGGCAGGTTCTGCGGGGCGCAGTCAGCATGTTACTGTCAGGCAACACCTATCTGCTGAAACACGCGCCTAACGTCATGGGGAGCGCCACACTGATGGCTGAGCTGTGCAGGGCAACCGATCTGCCAGCCGGAGCCTTTAACCTGCTCAACGTGGATAATGACGGTGTCTCGGTAGCCATCAAAGATGACCGGATTGCCGCCGTCGCTGTTACCGGCAGCGTGCGGGCCGGTGCGGCCATCGCGGCGCAGGCGGGTGCCGCACTGAAGAAAACGGTGCTGGAACTGGGCGGATCCGATCCCTTTATCGTGCTGGCGGATGCCGATCTTGATGAAGCGGTGAAATCAGCCGTCATCGGACGTTTTCAGAATACCGGGCAGGTGTGCATGGCGGCCAAACGCTTTATCGTGGAAGCCCCCATCGCCGAAGCGTTTGAAAAGCGCTTCACGGCAGCAGTACAGGCACTGAAAATGGGCGATCCGCTGGACGAAAACACCTTCCTCGGCCCGATGGCACGTGCCGATCTGCGTGACGAGCTGGATGATCAGGTAAAAGCGACGCTGCGTGAAGGGGCGCGTCTGGTGCTGGGAGGCGAAAAAGTGGCAGGTCAGGGTAACTATTATGCGCCAACCATCCTTGCCGACGTTACCAGCAACATGACAGCATTTACGCAGGAGCTGTTTGGTCCGGTCGCGGCCATTGCCGTAGCGCGGGATCCACAACATGCGCTGGCAATCGCCAACGACAGCGAATTTGGCCTCAGTGCTACCGTCTGGAGCGGTAACGAAGAGATTGCCGATCGACTGGCGCTGCAGCTGGAAGTGGGGGCCGTATTTATCAATGGAAACGGCGCGTCAGATCCGCGCGTGACCATTGGTGGGGTGAAGAAAAGCGGCTATGGCCGTGAGCTGTCACACTTTGGTGTTCACGAATTCTGTAACGTGCAGACCGTGTGGAAGAATCGCCGCTGATGTTTACTGCGCAGCCGGAAGATAGGCGGGCGCAGTTTTAGCCACCGCACTGAGCGGACGCAGCAACCGATGGGGTGTAAACCCACTCAGCATCGGTGAGGCTGTGCCGCTCAGCATCTCCTCCGCCACCAGTCGGCCCAGCAACGGGGCAAGGGTCATGCCGCTATGACTGACCATCAGATAAATGCGTGCTGACGCGCTGGTGTAGCCCAGTGCAGGCAAGCCATCTGCCGGGCGCGACCGCTGTCCCGTTTCAATCCGCTCAATTCTTGCGCCGTCAGCGTGGTGAAACAGCCGACGCAACCGACGCAGCATCTCTTTGCCAATCAGCCCATCCGGAGACGCCGGGCGCGACGGATCGGCATGCTGATCGAGATCCAGTGCCTGCAGCATCAGGCGTCCTCCGCCATCCGGCCGGACATTCAGTTCCGGGGTGATAAGATTGCAGTTAAGCGAGACGGGCAGCGGCTGTGTCTGTGCCAGAAAACTGCAGGCAACCGGATCGGCGCGGTTCGAATCGGTCATCGCCAGTTCAAGCCCGCACTGGCTCATCAGCTCAGGCGACCAGCGGCCGGTCGCCAGCACCAGCTGGTCTCCGCGCCACTCATCGCCGCTGGCAAGCGTCAGATGCACATCCCGACCTGATTCCTTAAGCGTCGTCACCTCGTTATTGCAGACCAGCTGACCGCCGCTGGCACGCAGGTCAGCCAGCAGAGAAGCGATATACAGGCTGGGATAAAGCAGACACTCCGAAGGAAAAAACCACGCCTCCTGAACGCGGGGATCGAGCCGCAATGCTGGCAGGGCTCTCAGCAGGGCGGTGCGGTCGTGTTTCTCGCAGGGATAATTCAGCGTGGCAAGTTTCGCTGCACGCTGCGCCAGCTGACGAAACGTTGCTTCGTCGGCCGCCCACTCAAGCGTGCCGGTTTCCAGCAGCCACTGAGGCGAAGCAGGGTGGCTCGTCTGCCAGCGCTTATGCTCCTCTATCGAACGGACGTTGAGTTCATGATAAATATCGGGTTCTTTGCCGTTGGCATTGACCCAGGCGTAGCTGATCTGGCTGGTGCCGCTGCCGGGAAAGCCTTTGTCGAAGACAGTAACCTGTGCGCCCCGGCGGGACAGAGACTGCGCGACGGCTAAACCCAGCACGCCTGCACCGATTACGGCAATACGTTGTGGCATCCGGCTTCTCCTGAACAGAAATCAGCGGGTGACGTCCACCCGCCGGGTCGTTTCACTATTGCGGAGCCGCAGTGTGCCGTCAACCGTTGTGTCAGGCGGTAATCTCATCAAACCAGGCGGGCACCGGATCGGCCAGCGTCATCCAGTGCTCAGGCCCTACCGCCATCTCCTGCGGTGTCAGCAGCGCGTGATCCAGCGCGGCAATAATGCGCTGCTCATCCATATCAATGCCGATTAACACCAGCTCCTGACGCGCATCGCCGGTGCCTTCCTGCCACTGTTCAGCGATGAAGTTCAGTGAATCCGCATCCTGCGGCCAGTCGTTGCGCGGCACGCTGACCCACCAGCGCCCGGCATAACCCTGACGAGCCACCGCGCCTGCCTGCGACCAGATGCCCGCAAATTCTGGCCGGGTGGCCAGCCAGAAGTAACCCTTAGAGCGGATCACGCCGTCAAGCTGGTGGTTCACGACCTGCCAGAAACGCTGAGGATGGAACGGACGGCGGGCGCGATAGACAACGTTGCGAATGCCATACTCCTCCGATTCCGGCTGATGCTCGCCGCGCAGCGTCTGCAGCCAGCCAGGTGCCTGTGCAGCCCGGTCAAAATCAAACCGGCCGGTATCCAGCAGAGACGTCAGAGGAACCTGCCCGAAGGTACTGTTCACCATAAGAGCGTGCGGATTGAGCGCACGCAGCATACCCTGCAGCTGATGCAGTTCCGCCGGGCTGAGCAGATCTGTTTTGTTCAGCACCAGCAAATCACAGAACTCAATCTGATCGACCAGCAGATCAACGACCGATCGCTCATCCTGTGCGCCCAGTGACTCACCGCGAGACTGAAGATCGTCAACAGAACGGTAATCGCGCAGAAAGTTAAAGCCATCGACCACGGTAATCATGCTATCCAGCCGGGCAAAGGCTGACAGGCTTTCACCCGCTTCATCTTCAAACGTAAAGGTTTCAGCAACCGGCAGCGGTTCAGAAATGCCGGTTGATTCGATGACCAGGTGATCGAAGCGACCGGCCTGAGCCAGACGTTTTACCTCCAGCAGCAGATCTTCACGCAGCGTGCAGCAGATGCAGCCGTTACTCATTTCAACCAGCTTCTCGTCGGTGCGCGACAGCTCTGCACCGCCGTTGCGCACCAGGGCCGCATCAATATTGATTTCTGACATATCATTCACGATGACAGCGATCCGCCGTCCTTCACGATTATTCAGAATATGGTTGAGCAGCGTGGTTTTCCCGGCACCAAGAAAACCGGAGAGAACCGCAACCGGCAGACGGGGATCCTGGGATGTCAGCGTTGGGAGTGTCATACTGTTACCTATAAATGATATTAAAAGATATGTTATAACATAACATTAATACCGTTATTTTCAATCCGGATTTGTGGTGTCGGGTCCGCTCTCAAACAGGCTTTAAAAAAAGGAGAGGAAATGCAGCAACTTACACTTGTCCCTCGTCTGATGCCCGTTGTCAGGCGCGGCAAGAAAACCTCGACGGTACGCTGGCAGGAGGGTGAGATCGTCACGGGGCCGCTGACACTGGTGAACCAGCAGGATGAAGCCGACACGGTCATTGTCTGGGTAACGCAGATCGAGACACTGCGCTTAAACGAGGTTGCAGCAAGGCTGGGGAAAGCGGCCGAATGGCCGGATGCGAAACTGCTGCAGGGAATGCGCGAGCACTATCCGGCGATCAGACTGGACAGTGAGGTGCAGCTCATCACGCACCTCACACCCGCAGAGACCCGGCTGAAACGGACTGAGCGGTAACTAGCTGTGCTCAATCACCAGCAGCGCCAGCGTATCGGCTTCCAGCGCCCGAAAGATATGCAGCTCATCGCCCGGATAGGTAATGTAATCACCCACGCCCAGCTCGACCGCGCTGTCCACCGGTCCCACCAGCGCCCGGCCTTTTGCAATAATAATATGCTCAATGGTATTGGGAATATGGGGCTGCGAGATGCGTTCACTGCCAGGCTGAACTTCCAGCAGATAGATATCACGCCGGACGCCGGGCGGGCAGGATGCCAGCAGAACCGCCTGATAGTCTGCCAGATCGGCGGTAACCGTCAGCCCCTCTCCACGGCGGATTACCTGCAGACGACGCGCATCCGGCTCCAGCAGACGCGAAAACGGAATATTCAGCGTCACGCACAGTGACCACAGCGTCTCAATGCCCGGATTACCATTACCCGCCTCCAGCTGTGACAGCGTTGATTTAGCGATCCCTGCGCGGCGCGCCACTTCAGCCAGTGACAGACCGGCTCGCTGACGTTCACGCACTAAAGCATTGGCAATGATGCTGATAGGGGTATTCAAACGCACTCCTGAAAACAAAATGTTTTTTATATCGAACGTAACGTTCGCCTTGAAAAACGCCGCAGCGCTGTTCATTATATCGGATTATACGTTCATTATGAGACAGAGTGATGCTTTTTCCGCAAATGCAGTTGCTGGACAAAGGGGTGATCAAAGCCATTTTTCTGATCTGCCTGGCTGATGGAATTGTCGGTTTATCGTATGGCTCGCTGGCGGTCGCCGACGGGTTTCCGCTCTGGGTGCCACTGGCGCTGTCAACGCTGGTACTGGCCGGGGCGTCTGAATTTCTGTTTATCGGCATCGTGGCTGGTGGCGGCAGTCCGTTTACCGCCGCCGCTGCCGGCCTGCTGGTGAATGCGCGTCATCTGCCGTTTGGCATTGCGGTCCGGGATCTGGTCGGACAGGGCCCGAAGGGCTGGTTTGGCTGTCATATCATGAATGATGAAAGCGTGGTGTTCGGTATCTCCCAGCCGCAGCTTGCCCAGCGTCGCAGCGCGTACTGGCTGTGCGGCATCGGTATCGGCTTTATCTGGCCGGTGAGCGTCATGACCGGGGCGGCGATTGGGCAGTTTATTCCGGATGTCTCGGTGATCGGCCTGGATGCGGTATTCCCGGCCATCCTGATCGCCCTGATCTTTCCGGCATTGCGCCAGCGACGCGCCCGGATCCCTGCGACCGTCGGCGCGCTGCTCTCATTGCTGGCGACGCCACTGGTTCCGGCAGGCATGCCGGTGTTGTTCTCGCTGCTGGGGCTGCTGACATGGAGATCGCGCAAATGACGCATCAGGGAATGATTATCGCCGGAATCGCCGTGCTGGCCGCCGGAACCTATCTGATGCGCTTTGCAGGGGTCAGGCTGGGAAACCGGCTGCCGATCAGCGAGCGCACCCAACAGATGCTTTCCGATGCTGCCACGGTGCTGCTGCTTGCCGTCGCAGCGACGACAACGCTGTTTGAAGGCCCGCATTTTGCCGGTGTGGCACGGGTGGCGGGGGTGAGTTTTGCCCTGTTGCTCGCCTGGCGTCGGGCACCGCTGATTGTCATTATTCTGGGAGCGGCAATGATGACCGCGCTATTGCGTTTTCTCGGCGTGCCCTGAGCCTCCTGACGTTTCAATACCTGGTCCGGGAAACCCGCTTTCACTTCCTGAAGATGCCAGGAGCGTAACAGCGCCCGTGATTGCTATCCAATATGGCATCACGGCATGATGAAGATTCAACATTATTCCGGAGTTCACACATGAATCGCCCCCTGCAGATTGGTCTGTTACTGTTCCCTGATGTTACCCAGCTTGATTTAACCGGCCCGTGGGAGGTGTTTGTGCGCACGCCCGGCGTCGTGTGCCATCTGATCTGGAAAGATCGTCAGCCGGTCCGTTCCGATCGTGGCCTGTCGATATTGCCCACCACCACCTTTGAGGACTGCCCGCCACTGGATGTGATCTGTGTGCCGGGCGGGCCAGGGCAGATCGCCCTGATGTCGGATGAGGAAACGCTGGATTTTCTGCGACGACAGGCTGATCAGGCGCAATGGGTCACCTCGGTCTGTAGCGGTTCACTGGTACTGGGTGCTGCCGGATTGCTAAAGGGGTATCGTGCCACTTCCCACTGGAGTTCCGTTGACCAACTGGCTTTGCTGGGTGCGGAGCCGGTGAGTCAGCGGGTCGTACGCGACCGTAATCGTATCAGCGGCGCGGGCGTCACCTCCGGCATCGATTTTGCGCTGACACTGGTGGCGGAAATCGCCGGGGACGCGATTGCCAGAGCGGTTCAGCTGCAGATGGAATACGATCCCGAACCGCCGTTTACCTGCGGCTCTCCGCTGACCGCGCCGCCAGAGGACGTGGAGCAGGCGCGGGCGAAAATGGCTGAGTTCATTGCCATGCGCCGTGCCGCAACTGAGCGTGCCGCGTCGCGATTACAGGCTGATCAGCTTACTGACGCCGGGGATGCGCAACAGCAGCAGTGACAGCGCCATGGAGAAGATCAGCGTCAGGGCGATAACCAGCAGCTTATCGCCCAGGGTCTGAATGTGGATAACGGCCGCCAGCACACCAAAAATCAGGTAATGCAGGATATAAACGCCGGTCATGGTCTTACCAAGAGTGGTCAGAAATGAGGTCAGCCACTGAGCTTTATCAGGCAGCCGGATGGCGTTGATGCTGATGACGATCAGCACCACCAGCACATAAACCTGTGAGCCCGTCAGCACCACCTCGTTGTGGGTCGCCAGAAAACGCGCAATAAAGTAATAACGCTCATACAGCCAGGTAAAGAGATACACCGCGGGCAGCAGCAGCAGGCTGATCTTTATGACGCCGGGTGATGTCAGCAACTGCATCACACGTGGCGCAGCCATCAGCCGGCCGGTAAGGTAATAAAGCACCCAGGTCCAGATTCGGTACTGCGGCAGAAGCGAAAAGGCCCGCTGGCCTGGGTAGAGGCTGGCGAGCAGGTCATAAGCAAAGGCCAGCACCAGCAGCAGCACAATCCCTGCTGCCATGACGCCAGGCCGCTGAATCAGCCGGTCGATCAGCGGATGCGAGACGTAAATGACAATCAGCGCAATCACGAACCACGGCTGAATCAGGTAGCCTTTGTGATGCATCCCGGCAAACCAGAAAAAGCTGAACCAGAAGATGAAAATCAGCATGATGCGGCGAATTTTGCCGAGCTGCCACGCGGGTGTGTGCAGTTCGCCTGCATCAAGATAGCCACTGAGCAGGAAATAGAGCGGCGTGGCGATCGTCGAAATAAAACTCAGCACATTCAGCGTCAGATTAACATCGTAATGGTAGCTGTCGTAACTCTGATACAGCGTGAAAAACGACACGGCGGTGATACAGGCCAGCGTCTTCAGCATTGCCAGTCCGGTCTTATTCACCGTGCGCCTCCCGTCCGTGGAAGCAGCGATAGATCACCGGCAGTACCAGCAGGGTCAGTACCGTCGCGAATCCCAGACCAAAAATAATCACCACCGCCATGCTCTGGAAAAAGACATCGCGCAGCAGCGGCAGCAGGCCCAGCACGGTGGTAAAGGCGGTCAGCAGGATAGGACGCAGACGTGAAGTCGCCGCATCAACAATCGCCTGCTGCATCGTTTTTTCCTGACGGAACAGCCTGATCTCCTCAATGAGCACGATCCCGTTGCGGATCAGCATGCCTGACAGACTGAGCAGCCCTATCAGTGCCATAAAACCAAACGGAATACCGGTAATCAAAAAGCCACAGGTGACACCAATCATCGCCAGCGGCACGGTGATCCAGATTGCGACGGCATCACGCAGCGAGTTGAACATCAGCACGGTAATGATGAACATCGCCAAAAAGCCCACCGGCAGCGAACCCAGCAGGCCACGTTGTGCTTCACGCGAGCTCTCCAGTTCGCCACCCCATTCAAGCCGGTAGCCCGCCGGAAGTCGGAGCTTCTCGATCTGCGGCTGAACCCGCGCCACCACCTGCGCGGAGGTTAATCCTGAGGCGGGATCGGGGTCGGTCTGCACCGTCAGCACACGCGTGCGGTCACGCCGCATAATCAGCGGATTTTCCCACTCCAGCCGGAAGTCAGAAATCACATTGCTCAGCGGCACAAAGTGCTGAAGTGCAGCGCTCCAGAGCTGAATATTGTCGATGTGATCAACACTCTGCCGCGCTTCATCAGCCGGATAGAGCATGACCGGCATCAGCCGTGATCCGTCACGGAAAATGCCCACGGCATCGCCGCTGAAGTTCATTCTTAGCGCCTGATCGATATCGCGCTTGTCGATGCCCAGCTCCTGACCACGCAGTGCCGAATAGACGGGACGGATCACTTTGCTGCGCTCCTGCCAGTCGTTACGCACCGGGAACGTTGAGCCATCCGCCAGGAAAATCGCATCCAGCTGGCTGCCAATATGGCGCAGCACTTCCGGATCGGGACCGATTACCCGCAGGGCAATTGCACTGTCACTGGCGCTGCCAAACTGAATACGTTTGATACGCTGATTCACCTGCGGAAAATTCTGCTCGATATACTCCTCGGTTTTCAGCGCCAGCGCATCCAGCTGCCGGGCGTCTTTAACGCGCACCATAATCTGCGCGAAGTTGCTGTACTGGCGCGCCGCGTCATACGTCAGGGTAAAGCGCAGTGCGCCCTGGCCAACCGTCGTGACTGTCGCCGCCACATCCGCATCCTGATTAATAAAGCGGGCAATTTCTGCCGCCGTGTCTGCGGTGTAGTGGATGTCGGTGCCATAGGGCAGCCAGAGATCGGTGAAAAAGACCGGTGTACTGGATGACGGGAAAAAATTCTGCTTCACCAGGGTAAAGCCATAAAGCGACAGCGCCAGAAGCGCTATCATCACCGTCAGCGTAATAAAGCGAAAACGTAAAAGGCCGCCCAGCGCCTGACGGTAGAGGCGGAAAACGATGCCCTGATAAGGTTCGGACACGTCAGTTTTCCCGGACTGAGCTGCGTTACGGCGTTTCTCGCTCCAGTTAATCAATACCGGGGTCAGCGTCAGCGCCGTGACCCAGCTCAGCATCAGGGATATCAGCAGCACCTGGAACAGGGATTTGCAGTATTCGCCGGTTGAGTCCTGCGACAGGCCAATCGGTGCAAAGGCGAGAATCGCAATAACCGTCGCGCCCAGCAGGGGCAGGGCAGTGCGGCGCACCATGCGGGTTATTGCCTGCTGCAGAGGGTGCCCGCGCTGGTGGTCAATCTTCACCCCTTCCACCACGACGATGGCATTATCCACCAGCATGCTGAGCGAAATAATCAGCGCGCCCAGCGACACCCGCTGCAGTTCAAGTTTAAACAGGTACATGATCAGTAACGTGCCGAGCACGTTAAGTGCCAGTGATGCGGCAATAACCATGCCGCTGCGCAGACCCATAAACAGCAGCAGGGTGCCCACCACAATCGCCAGCGCCATCAGAAAGTTGAGGATAAAGCCATCAACGGACTGCTTCACCTCATGCGCCTGGTTGTAGAACACCTTCAGGCTGATCCCGGCGGGAGTATCCTGCTGATAGTGGGCCATCTTCGCAGTCAGCGCATCGCCAACATCAATCACATTCACGCCTGGCGCGAACGAAATGCCGATTGCCAGGGCCGCTTCACCATCGGCAAAATAAATATTGGCCGGATTATCGGTAACACCCCGCGTCAGGGTCGCGATATCGCGCAGATGCACGTTCTGCGGGCTGCCCGCAGGCAGAATGGGCAGATTCGCCAGGTCGTCCAGCGTCTGCAGCTCGCCAGTGGCGTGAAAACGGATCGATTCACTGTCAACACGCAGCGAACCGGCACTGGCAACGCTGTTGTTCCGGCTCAGCAGATCGGCGATGCGCTGCGGCGTCATGCCATAGGCGGTCATTTTGCTGGCCGAAAGGGCGATGCGGATCTCCTCCTGCTCAACGCCCGCTACCGCGACTTTCGCCACGCCCGGCACCAGCACCAGATCGCGCCGCAGCTGGTCGGCATAATTGCGCAGTTCGCCGTTCGTAAAGTCTTTGCCGTGGATGACGAAGAAGTAGCCATACACATCGCCGAAGTCGTCGTTCACCAGTGGAGCCTGCACGCCAGGCGGGAACTGCCGGGCCGCATCGCCAACGCGACGGCGCAGCTCATCCCAGATCTGCGGCAGCTGATCGGCCAGATAGCGGGTGTGAATATTAACGGTAATCTGCGACAGGCCATTGCCGGAGATCGACGTGACAGTGTCCAGGGACGGCAGGCGTTGCAGCGCATTTTCCAGCGGCAGCGTCACCTCTTCTTCAACCTGCTGGGCTGACGCGCCGGGATAGTGGGTGACAATGAGGGCCGATTTGATGGTGAACAGCGGATCTTCAAGGCGGCCAATGTTCAGCAGGGCATAGATGCCGCCCACGCCCAGCAGCAGAATCACCATCCAGATGCGAATGGGTTTATCAAGAAAATGCTCCTGAATACGCATTATAACCCCCGCTCACGCTGCCAGATGCGCACCGCTTCACCGTCACGCAATTCACCCACACCGGCGGCAACAATGCGATCGCCCGGCTTAAGCCCGCCAATGATTTCAATGCCCTGCGCGGTAAGACGACCCACCTCAACGGGCCGATCTTTAATGCGCAGCGCGTCGCCATCCTGCTCAACCAGCCAGACGTGCGGCTGATTAGTGGGGCTGCGATCGGGGTTAAATACGGCAGCAGCCGGCACAACCAGTCGTGGTGACGCAGGCGCATTCGGCAGGTCGTGCAGCTTCACGCGCACCGAGCCGCTGAGACCCGCAACGCCAGGGAGATCGGCCGGACGCGGCATGGTCAGCACCACCTGCCAGGTCAGCGTGGCAGCATCGGTCTGGCTGGTGTGCTCTTTGTATTGCGCAGTGAAAAAGCGGCCTGGCAGCGCGTTAAACTGCACTTCAGGCTGATAATTAACGTTTTGGATATCCAGGCTGGTGAAGAGGGTTTCAGGAAGCGTAAAAATGACGTCGAGCAAATCGGTTCGGGTCAGCAGCGCAATCGGCTGACCGGCGGCTATCACCTGATGATTACGCGCCTGCACTCTGGCAATCACCCCATCGAACGGTGCGCGCAGAGTCAGAAACTGCAACTCTTCCTGAGCGATTTTCAGTGCGGTTGCGGCGGCATCGCGGTTAGCGCGCTGCACATCCATTTCAGAGGCTGAAACGGCGCTGCGCTGGGCCAGAGTGTTAAAGCGCTGAAATTGTCGCTCAGCCAGTTGCAGTGCGGTCTGCCGATCGCGCACCCGCAGTCTGGCATCTGTATCGTTAAGCGTGGCAAGCACCTGTCCCGCTTTTACAGGTGTTCCGTCGCGCATATCGAGCTGAATCAGCTGGCCTGCCCGTTTAAATGCGAGATCGGTATTATCACCCGCCTGAATACGTGCAGGAAAAACCCGGATATTCTGCGCTACGTCCGGCTCAAGGGTGAAAACTTTTATTACGCGGGGCGGGGGTGCGTCCGGTTCTTTTTTCTCATCGCACGCTGTCATAAATAAGCAACAGAGAAAAACAGGGATAACCTTGCGTTTAATCATTTTATTCGCCTTAACATCAGCTATTACACTGCGGTTTAATAAGCGTTAAGGCGTCATTAGCCTGGTGCTTATCGCAACCGGGATAAAAATATTTTTAATATTCGTCATGTTCGTTTAACGAGACGGCAGGGCCGCGTCGTCTGAATCGGGCTACGCGGCCATCTGAGAGACCACCAGCCAGGTCAGTAAGCCCACTAATGTGGTTGCGGTGACCGCGAGAATAACGAAACCGCAAAGCATGATAATGCTCTGTTTTTTCATCAGAGTTTCCTTTTTCGAGCCAGAGTATAAGCCGAAGCACACTGCATCAGCATACTTAAACTTTAGCTAAACAAAAACAACGTTGTCTTTCTCATAATATAGGTTAGATTTAATTTAGCCATTTTATGTTATCCATCAGACGTTTCTTACCTAAATATGATATCGGTCATTACCGGCGGGGGCGGCTTCCCGCAAAATGCATGTCTTTTAATTGCGCCTTTAATTCATCGCTAAATGGCACGAGGTATATATGCTAAATAATGATAAGCAGGATAAAGCGTTAGCTTTATCTGAGCGCCCCGCGTATCAGCGTAGTGTGACAGAGATATTTTCTGACCTGCAAAGCTCACCGGCAGGATTATCGACTGCTGACGCACAGGAACGTCTGCAGAAACAGGGACCAAATGCGCTGCCGCAAAAAGCGGAAAAATCTGCGCTGCTCAAATTTATCGCCCATTTTAAAGATGTGCTGATTTATATTCTGCTGGCCGCGGCGGTGATAACGGCGCTGATGGGCCACTGGGTTGATACCTTTGTCATTATCGGCGTGGCCGTTATCAATGCCCTGATCGGCTTTATTCAGGAAAACAATGCCGAGAAATCACTGAAAAGCATTCAGAACATGCTTGCCAGTGAAGCGATGCTGGTGCGGGATGGCAAACAGGTGACTGTTGCCACGCACGACATCGTCGTCGGCGATGTTGTGATGTTACGTCCCGGCGACAAAATCCCGGCTGACCTGCGACTGTTTGAAGTCAATAACCTGCGGGTGGAAGAGGCGATTCTCACCGGCGAATCAACGGTGGTGTCGAAGAACATTGACACGCTGAGCGGTGAAAAATCGCTGGGTGACCGTCTGAATCTGGCTTTCTCCGGCACCACCGTCAGTTCCGGCACCGCCTCTGGCGTGGTCATTGCCAGCGGCGGTGATACTGAACTGGGTCACATCAATGAAATGATCAGCGGCATTAAAGAGGCCAAAACCCCGCTGCTGGTGCAGATCGACAAACTCGGTAAAGCGATCTTTTTCATCATCCTGCTGATGATGGTCGCCCTGTTTATCTTCGGCTACCTGCTGCGTGACATCCCCCTCGGTGAGCTTTCACTTTCCGTCATCAGCCTGGCGGTTGCTGCCGTGCCGGAAGGTCTGCCTGCCATTATCTCCATTATTCTGTCGCTGGGCGTACAGTCGATGGCGCGCACTAACGCGATTATCCGCAAGCTGCCGACCGTGGAAACCCTGGGCGCCATGTCCGTGATCTGCTCCGATAAAACCGGCACGCTCACCATGAATGAGATGACGGTGAAAGCGGTGGTACTGGCGAAGAGCCGCTGGCGCGTCAGTGGAAACAGCTACGAACCCAAAGGGGAAATTGTGGCGGAGCAGGGTGAAACCACGGGCACGGGCGCGGCACAGGATCCGCTGTTTCAGCAGTTCCTGCACGCGGTAGACACCTGTAATGAGAGCCAGCTGCGTCAGGAAAGTCAGGGGCACTGGACGATTGTTGGCGGCCCGACGGAAGGCGCGCTGAAAGTGCTGGCGGCCAAGGGAATGACGGCCCCACAGCCCGTCGAGGTGGTGAGCAAACTGCCGTTTGATTCCCTGTATAAATATATGTCGGTCAGCTGTGTGGCTGACGGGGAATCTTATGTTCTGCTGACCGGTGCGCCAGACGTGCTGCTGACGCTGTGTCAGCAGCAGCAGACCCCGGACGGTGCCGAACCGATTGACCGTGCTTACTGGGATGCCGCTATCACCACCTACGCCAGCGAAGGGCTGCGCACCGTCGCCGCCGCCTGGAAACGAACGTCTGCCCCTGTTACCGCGCTGGATCATGCCGATCTGAAAAGTGACATGGTGCTGCTGGGTCTGGCCTGCATGATGGATCCACCTCGTCCGGAAGCCATTGCCGCCATTGACGAGTGCCAGAAAGCGGGCATTCGCGTCAAAATGATCACCGGTGACCATCAGGAAACCGCAATGGCGATTGGTCAGATGCTGGGCATCGGCAACAGTCAGGCCGCCATCACCGGTTACCAGCTTGAACACATGAGCGATGCCGAACTGGCCGACGCCGCCAGAAATTATGACATTTTTGCCCGCACCAGCCCGGAACATAAACTGCGTCTGGTGAAAGCACTGGAGGCGAGCGGTGAGATCGTCGGCATGACCGGCGACGGCGTCAACGACGCACCGGCCCTGAAACAGGCCAACGTCGGCATTGCGATGGGCATCAAGGGGACGGAGGTGACAAAAGAGGCGGCCGATATGATTCTGGCCGACGATAACTTCGCCACCATCGCGGCTGCAGTCAAAGAGGGACGCCGGGTTTACGACAACCTCAGAAAAACCATTCTGTTTATCATGCCCACCAACCTTGCGCAGGGTTTGCTGATTATTATCGCGATTCTGATGGGCAATCTGCTGCCGTTAACCCCGGTACAGATTCTGTGGATGAACATGGCAACCTCTGCCACGCTGTCGTTTGGTCTGGCGTTTGAGCCTGCTGAATCCAATGTGATGCGTCGGCCACCGCGCAATGTTAAAGCACATGTGATGGATGCGTATGCTATCTGGCGCGTGGTGTTTGTTGGCCTGCTGATTTCAATCAGCGCCTTTGTGCTGGAAGCCTGGTTGCAACCGCGAGGCTACAGTCCCGAGTTTATCCGCACCGTGCTGCTGCAGATGCTGGTTACCGCACAGTGGGTTTACATGCTTAACTGCCGTAATTCTGACGGCTTCTCACTGGATCGCGGCCTGCTGAAAAACCGCGGGATCTGGCTGGTAACGCTGGTGCTCATTGTCCTTCAGGCGATCATTATCTATGTGCCATTAATGAACACCCTGTTCGGTACGCGCCCACTGCCGGTTAACTACTGGCTGATTTCGCTGATTGTCAGTGTCGCCATCTTCATCGTGGTGGAAATCGAGAAACGCCTCACCCGCGCATGGCGGGTGAAGACGCCATCACTGCGTTAATTCCGCCTCCGGGTCCTGCTGCGGATAGCTCGCCAGCAGGACCTTTTTAATCAGATAGGTCAATGGAATGGCCAGTATCCCGCCCGTAATCCCCAGTAACGCCTGCCAGAACAGAAACGCCAGCAGCTGCGTGGTCAGCGCCAGATTCAGCCGCTTTCCAATCAGCAGCGGTTCGATCACCGAACTCAGGCAAAGGTTCAGCACCACAAAGAATCCCGCTACTGCCAGCGCGACCTGCAAATCGAAAAGAATGTAGCTCTGGATCACCGGTGGAATGGCGGCCAGAAAGGAGCCCAGCACCGGCACGTAATTAAAGATAAACATCAGCACGCCCCAGAAAAAGGCAAACTTCAGCCCAATCAGATGCGCTCCCACGCCGACTATCAGCCCGCCCAGAATACTGGTCAGCGTTTTCACTCTGGCATAAACAATGACGCTCTGAATCCCCTCCTGCAGCGCCAGATAAAAAGCCTGATGTTTACCCTGTATCCGCTGTTGCAGCGCCGCTTTCAGCAGAGGCATCTCATAGAGCATAAACAGCAGCATCAGGAAGACCATGATCCACCAGGAGATCACGCCTGGAATCTGCGTCAGAAACGCTGTAACGATGCGCACTATCGCACCTGCATCCACAAAGGTCAGCAGCTGGTCGGGTGTCATACCAATGTCGAGCCGGGCAAACGCCAGCGTCAGCTGTTCCAGACGCGCGGCCAGCAGCAAGGGGGCCTGGCGGCTGAGCTGCATTAAATCCGGCGTGAGTGCGGTTAATTTGAGGGTGGTGACCACCATGATCATCAGCATCAGCATAATCACCAGCAGTGATGAAACAATTCGGGGTATCCGCTTTTTATCCAGCCGGGTAATCAGTGGATCAAGCATGATGGCCAGTAACATCGCCAGCAGTACCTGATTAATCAGCGGTGCCGCCAGATAGAGTCCGGTCAGAATAATAGTGAGACAGGTGAGAATGAACAGCACGCGTGCCAGTGGCGGCCAGAGAGTAAACCAGCTCAGTCCCATGATTGGGCTCCTTCAGCAAAGATAAGCTGCAGTATAGATGAGGCATTCGCTTCACTGTTTTGCGTCAGGTCAGAGGGTGGGGCATGGGACAGGAATATGAAGGATTAGCATTCCTGCTTAACGCCAGCATAAAAAATGCTTTTTTTGCCAGACAGAACCGTCTATTTTAATGGAAATGATCATTTCCTAATGGTGCCCTCCATGAATGACAGTCGTTATAAAGATCGGGGACGACCACGCGCATTTGACACCGATGCAGCGCTGGACAGTGCAATGCTGGTTTTCCGGCAAAAGGGTTATCACGCCGCGTCGATTGGCGATTTGAGCCAGGCAATGCAGCTGACCACCGGCAGCATCTATAAAGCCTTTAGCGATAAGCGCACACTGTTTGCTGCGGTCCTGGCGCGTTATCTTTCACTGCGTAACGGCGCTTTAGCTACACGGCTGGCCGGGTGTGAAAACGGTCGTGAGCAACTGGCCGCGCTGCTGACTTTTTACGTAGAGTCAGTGCGCGATGTTGAAGGGGAGCGCGGCTGTCTGGTCGCGGTCAGCGCCCTGGAGTTGCAGACGCTGGATGAGGAACTGGCCGAAGCGGTCAGCGCTGCGCTGATGCGCAATCAGCAGAACCTGCAGCAGATTATCAGGCTGGGTCAGCAGGATGGCTCGGTGAATACTGCTGTGGATTGCAGGGCCACCGCGTCCCTGATGCTCTGCATCGTGCTGGGGATGCGGGTAGCCGGTAAAGTGGCGGCTACCCGGCCCGACAGCAGCGTCATCCCGCTGGCGCTGAAGCTGCTCGACTAAATTTTTTGCTCATTAAGGAAATGATCATTTCCTTTATAACCGGAGGTTTTATGCATTCTCAGCCCGCTTATCAGCATCACTTTATCCATGTTGATTCACATCGCTTGCATTACCTTAGCGCAGGCAGTAAACAGGCAGACACGGTGGTGCTGCTCGCCGGTTTTCCGCAAAGCAGTTATGCCTGGCGAGAGGTCATTCCCCGCCTTGCCAGCCGCTTTCATGTGATCGCACCAGACCTGCCAGGGCAGGGGGATTCAGACTTCCCGGCGGACGGCTATGACACTGACAGCGTGGCAGCGTGCATAGTGGCGCTGCTGCATCAGCTGGGCATCGAACGCTTTCATCTGGCCGGTCATGACATTGGAGCATGGATCGCCTGGTCACTGGCGGCGGGCCATCCCGATAAGGTCAGCCGTCTTGCGCTGCTGGATGGCGGCATTCCCGGTATCACCCTGCCTGACCTGCTGCCGATGACCGGTGAAAGCGCCTGGAAAACCTGGCATTTCGGCTTTCACTGCGTGGATGATTTACCGGAGGCCCTCATCACCGGCAGAGAGGCGGTTTACCTCGACTGGTTTTTTAACCGCAAGGCCGCTAATCCCCATCACATTGATGCAGTCGCCCGTCATGAATACCTGCGCGTCTTTCAGCAACCCGGCGCGTTGCGTGCCGGTCTGGCTTTTTACCGCGCATTCACGCAGTCGGCAGAGCAGAATCGTCAGCGTGCGCTAAAGGGCAAACTGGCCGTACCGCTGCTGGCAGTGAGTGCCGACCAGGGATCAATACCTGATATGGCGACGCCGTTACGCGCCGTGGCGCTACAGGTAAGCAGTGAAAAGATTACCGACTGCGGCCATTTTATTCCCGATGAACAACCGGAAAAATTAGCGGAAATACTGACAGACTTTTTTATTTAATTTCAGAAATACGCGGAATTACACCGTTTAAAAAGTAGGGAAAGTTATGTTGCGCGGCGAATTATTAATAATATTGCTGATCCGCTGCTATCTCATACGGCTTTCCAATAATTAGGTATAAGCTACTGATTTATAATGATTGTTCTCAGGTTATAACGCGTTGCTTTCTGTGACGTGCTGTGAATAAATAAACGGTCACCACCATCCAACGTCAGGATGAGATTAAAAAGAGGGGCGGCACAGGGCTGCCGACCTCCTGTTACCGGGGCTGCGATGAATCAGGAAAAAGCACAACTGGCCGGGGAATTAAAAGCCAGAGTAAAAGAGATTGAATCGCAATTAGTGGCGATTCGGCGTGATATTCATGCGCATCCGGAATTAGGCTTCGATACGCTGCGCACTGCCAGTCTGGTCACCGATTACCTGCAGGCGCTGGGATTGCATCCCCGGACCGGCGTGGGCCGCAGTGGTGTCGTGGTGGATATTGACGGCGCAGAGCCGGGTAAGACACTGCTATTGCGTGCAGATATGGACGCGCTGCCGATTCACGAACAGACCGGCTTACCTTTTGCCAGCCGCTATGCCGGGAAAATGCACGCCTGTGGTCATGATATTCACACGGCGACGATGCTGGGTGTGGCGACAATCCTGCCACACTATCGTCAGCAGCTAAAAGGCCGCGTCCGGCTGATATTCCAGCCCGCCGAAGAGACGCCAGAAAGTGGCGCTGAAGCGATGATTGCTGACGGCGTGGCAGACGGCATTGACTGGGCCGTAACCCTTCATAACAAACCTGAACTGGCTGCTGGTGACGTCGCCCTGACGCGCGGAGCCAGTACGGCCTCCAGTGACGAATTTGACGTTACGGTTCATGGCGTGTCGACCCACGCGGCCCGACCGCATATGGGCACCGACCCGATTATTGCCACGGTGCATCTCATCAGCCAGCTACAGACCCTCATCTCGCGTGAGCGCGATCCTGCGCACTCCGCCGTATTAACCATCGGGCACATTCAGGGTGGCACCACCCACAACATCATTCCTGACAGCTGTCTGTTTCAGGGCACTATCCGCACCAAATCGCCCGAAGTGCGGGCGGCGATGGAAGCGTCATTCAAACGGATGTGCGAGGGTGTGGCGCTGGCGCAGAACGTTCGGGTAGAGGTGAATTTCCAGCGGGGTGTTCCCCCGTTAATGAACGATGATCGCCTCATCGATGACCTGGAGCAGATTCTGTCGCATCAGTTTGATAAGGCCATCATCGCGCAGCCCAGCGCCAGCTTTGGGGCTGAAGATTTTTCACTGTTTACGGAACGGGTGCCGGGTTGCCAGATTCATATTGGATCGGCGACGCCGGGCCGTGACGATCATCTGCATAACTCCGACTATCAGCCGGATGAACGCAGTATTGCCGCCGGGACGCAGGCGCTGACCCGCCTTGCTATTGATTTGCTCTCTTAATAATAAAGAAATGAGGTGTATATGATGATGCGTAACCGCCTGCTTAAGGCGTCTCTGACCGTGGCGCTGCTCGCCACGTCTGCGTTCAGCCAGGCGAAAGATTTCGGCACACTGAAGTTTGCCACCGAAGCAGCTTACCCTCCGTTTAACCAGACCACGCCGGGCGGCAAAATTGTCGGTTACGAGCCGGATATGGTGGCGGAGCTGGCTAAGCGTGCGGGCTTTAAATATGAAATCATCCCCCAGAAATGGTCAGGCATGATCCCGGGCCTGATCGACGGCAAATATGATGCGGTCATCGACGCGGTGACCGTGACGCCTAAGCGCGCTGAGGCGATCGATTTCACCCACCAGTACACCGTCAGCATCTCCAGCTTCGTGACCGCGAAAAAAAGCCCGCTGGCCACGCTGCCAGGCAGCGGCACGGTAGTTACGGCGGATGACGACGCCGGTATGAAAAAAGCCATCGACGATCTGAAAACCACGTTTAAAGGCAAAACCATTGCGGTGCAGGTCGCCACTATTCAGGCGGACTTCCTGCAGAAATACCTGGGCGATGTTGCCACTATCCGTACCTATCAGGCCGGTCCTGAAACCTTTGCTGACCTGATGAATGGCCGGGTTGATGCGGTCATGGCTTCACGTACTAACCTCAACGCGTTTGTGAAAAAACACAGCGAGGCGATCAGCAGCAGCGGCTATGGCTTCTCCGGCGGTGTGCTGGGTGCAGGCTCGGCGATTGGTCTGCGCAAAGGCAACAGTGAGCTGCAGCAGGTGCTGAATCAGGCGCTGGACTCAATGATCAAAGACGGAACGCTGAGCAAACTGTCGATCAAATGGTTTGGCGAAGATGTCGCACCGAAAGCGTAACCACGGATGTTAATGAATATTGACTGGCAGTTACTGGGATTCGGGGATGAGGGCTGGGGAGGCGTGCTGCTCAGCGCCGCCACCGTTACCGTCAGCGTGTCGCTCTGCGCCTGGCTGCTCGGTGCCCTCCTGGGCAGCGTGCTTTGCTGGATGCAGATTGCCGGTTCGCGCTGGCAGCAGCGGCTGGCGGCAGGCTACATCACACTGTTTCGCGGCGTGCCAGAGCTGCTGGTGATCTACCTGTTCTACTTCGGTGGACGCCAGGTGGTCTCCGCGGCGGGCACCGCGCTGGGCTTCGAGGGACCGTTCGATGTGAACGGTTTTGTGGCGGGCGCGATAGCCATCGGACTGATCTCGGGAGCCTATCAGAGTGGCGTGTTTCGCGGTGCGTTCTACGCCATTCCGGGGGGGACGCTGGAAGCCGCCACCGTGACCGGCATGGGGCGGCTGATGATGTTTCGTCGCATCATCGTGCCGCAGGCCTTACGCACCGCGCTGCCGGGCATGGGCAACCAGTGGCAATCGGTGATCAAAGAGTCGGCGCTGGTTTCGGTCACCGGGCTGGTGGAAACGATGAACCAGGTCTCGACCGCGGCCAACTCCACCCAGATGTCCTTTTTCTTCTACAGCGTGGGTGCGGTGATCTACCTGACCATCACCACCTGTTCCGATATGGTTTTCCGCTACGTGGAAAAGTTTGCGATGCGCGGTCAACCGCGCGTGAAGGGGTAGGGAGTCCACGTGGATATTATGTTTTTGCAGCAGACGCTGCTGGCACTGCTTAAAGGATTGCCGCTGACGATAAACCTTGCGCTGCTCTCGCTGCTGGGAGGCGGCGTGCTGGCGTTGCTGCTTAATCTGCTGCGCATGACGCGCGTCGGCAGCCTGTTCTGCCGTTTTTATGTCTGGCTGTTTCGCGGCACGCCGCTGCTGATCCAGATTTTTATGGTCTATTACGGCCTCGGCAGTTTACCGGCGGTGCGTGAAAGCCTGTTCTGGCCGCTGCTGCGCGAACCCTACTGGTGCGGTTTACTGGCGCTGATTCTTAATGATGCGGCTTACACCTCAGAGATCCTGCGCGGCGGGTTGCGTGCCGTCAGCCAGCAGTCGCTGGAGGCTGCCAGAGTCTCAGGCATGTCATCTTCTAAGATCTTTACCCGCATTACCTTACCGATTGCGATTCGTCAGGCGCTGCCCGCCTACAGCAATGAAATCATCTCGATGATTAAAGCGACGTCGCTGGTCAGCACCATCAGCCTGATGGAAATGACCGGCATTGCCGACTCCATTGTCTCGTCCACTTTCCGGGCGCTGGAGGTGTTCCTGAGCGCGGCGGTGATCTATCTGATACTGACCATGCTGGTCAGCAAAGGCGTATCGATGCTGGAACGACGCTTATCACCTTACTATTTTGGAGCACGATCATGACCGCACCTACCATCATGCTGCGTCATCTCAGAAAGAGTTATGCGGGACACGAGGTGCTGCACGACATCAGCCTGACCGCGCAGGATGGCGACGTGATTTCGCTGATTGGTGCCAGCGGCTCAGGCAAGAGTACGCTGTTACGCTGTATCCCGTTTCTTGAAGTGCCGCAGGCAGGTGAAATTGCGGTCGGCGAGGTGAACGTTACCCTCGATAACGCCGACGAGAAATTGAGTCGCGAGCAGCGCCGTCGCATCAAGCTGATGCGGATGCAGCTCGGCTTTGTGTTTCAGAGCTTCAACCTGTGGCCGCATAAAACGGTGTTGCAGAACATCATTGAAGCACCGGTACATGTGCAGAAGCGCAGCCATAAAGAGGCTGTTGAAGAAGCAGAGGCACTGCTGCATAAAGTGGGGCTTTACGCAAAACGCGACGCCTGGCCATCGCAACTTTCAGGAGGACAGCAGCAGCGGGTGGCGATTGCCCGTGCGCTGGCACAGCAGCCGAAAGCGATTCTGTTTGATGAACCCACCTCCGCGCTGGATCCGGAGCTGGTGGGCGAGGTGTTGCGGGTAATCCGCAGCCTGGCAGAAGAGGGGCGTACCATGATAATCGTCACCCATGAAATGGGTTTTGCGCGTGACGTGTCGAACAAAGCGGTATTCCTGCATCAGGGTATGATTGAAGAGTCTGGTTCGCCGAATCAGGTGTTCCTCGATCCGATCTCCCCACGCTGTCGCGCCTTTGTGAACAGCCACTTTGAGCGCAATGCAGGCTAGCGCAGCGGGAACAGTGTCGTTTGAAGGCGGCGCGGAACCTGGGCGTCCTGAGAGCAGAAATCCCGGAATCGCTTCCGGGATTTTTTTGCACCAGCCAGGCTTCGCGATTCAGACGAGCCTGTGAACGCAATATTAAGGATTTTGCACCGGTCGGCCCGCGTCAACGCTTGCCTGAACCGGCTGGTGGAATTTGTTCTTGAAATCAGAGAGATTGCACACATTCCGGCGTAACCACACTAAACCAGTCATGCCGCAGGAAAATAATTAAAATTTTTTGCATCCGTTTTCTTCACTCATTCGTATTAACAGATAAGGGCACATCGGCCCTGTCTGCAAACTCAATGAGGGAAGTGAAAATGAAACCATTCCTGCCAACTCTGCTTTTTACTGCATTAGTTTTCAGCGGTGCCAGCTATGCGGCATCCATGAACAGCGATACGGTCATGGTCGGTGGTGCTGCCATGTACCCGTCAAAAAATATTGTTGAGAATGCTGTTAACTCGAAAGATCACACCACGCTGGTCGCGGCTGTTAAGGCCGCTGGCCTGGTCCCGACGCTTGAAGGGAAAGGGCCATTCACCGTGTTTGCGCCGACCAATGCCGCGTTTGAGAAGTTGCCGCAGGGCACCGTCGACTCTCTGCTTAAGCCAGAGAACAAACAAAAACTTACCAGCGTCCTGACCTATCACGTGGTCGCAGGGAAACTGGACATGAAAGCGCTGGAGAAAAAAATTAAAGCGGGTGGAGGCAAAGCTGAGCTGAAAACGGTAAATGGCGCATCCCTGTGGGTGATGGCAAACGGCCCGCACAACATCCAGCTTAAAGATGCGCAGGGCAATGTTGCGAACATTACCACTTATGATGTGAATCAGAGTAACGGCGTTATTGACGTAATTGATACTGTGCTGATGCCGTAAAGCGTTACCTATACTGTGTGTAGCCACTGATCCTGTGGCTACACCTTTAACAGGGAAGACGATGACAAAACCTGTGCCTCATATTCAGGCTGACTTAATGAACCAGATTGCCTGCGGCGATAAAGCAGCCCTGGCGCAGCTTTATCACGTCCTTTCACCCCGGCTTTACGGCATTATTCTGCGTATGGTCAGACGCCGCGACTGGGCTGAAGAGATCCTTCACGACACCTTTATTCAGATCTGGCAGTCGGCAAACTATTACGATCATCAGCGCAGTGAACCGCTAATCTGGCTTAGCCACATCGCCAGAAACAGGGCGATCGATTTTCTGCGTAAACACGAAAACAGATGCTGTTCGATGGAGGAAATCAGCGAAGCTGAAGCGGGTTTTCAGGCATCGCCTTCATCCGATGAAAGTCCTGCTGAGGCGCGCCGCCTTCAGCACTGTATGGCGCACTTGCCGTCAGAACAGCGACAGAGTCTTACGCTCGCCTATTATCGTGGCCTGTCGCAAAGTGAGATCGCGCTGACCATGAGACAGCCTGAAGGCACGGTAAAAAGCTGGATCCGTCGCGCGTTAACCCATCTTCGGGAGTGCATTGGCTTATGACTGGTCAGGAAAAAGAGGATCTCACTGCCGCAGAATATGTGCTTGGTCTGACCGACGATGCCACCCGTCAATGGCTGGATAAACGCTTCAATGAGGATCCAGCATTTGCCGCAGAGGTGGTGCGCTGGCAGAAAGCGTTCAGTGGCATTGACCTGACAACTCAGGATGTCACACCGCCTTCTGCGCTCTGGCAGCAGATTGAGCAGGCTCTTAACCGCAAACCCGGCACCCACGGCAGGAAAATAAAACAGCAGCATCCCGGCTTCTGGATCGGCTGGGGTCTGGCTGCGGCAATGGCGGGTATTCTTGTTTTCAGCGGGGTGATGAAGCCTGATGCCACGTCCGCTTTGAAGCCGATTGCGGTACTCACCGGCACGCAACCCGATGCGCAGTTTGTGGTGAGTCTGGATAAAAAAGCGTCCTTCATTCAGGTCTCAGCACTCAACGTCACACTGCCTGAGAATAAAAACTTACAGCTGTGGCTGATAAAAGGCAGTGCTCCGCCGCAATCACTGGGACTGATCGACCATCGTGACAGTAACGCCTTTACGTTACCTTCCGGGAAACTGGATAATCAGACCATACTGGCAGTGAGTCTGGAGCCGGTAGGCGGCTCTAAGCTAAGCGGGCCGTCCGGGCCGGTGATTTTCCAGGGCAAAGTTTCGATACTGTAACCGCTTAAAATGTCGCTCCCCCACTGGCGGGAGAGCGACACGGTCAGGCAATCAGGATTGCCCGGATATCGTTGACATTGGTCAGGGTAGGACCCGTTATCAGCAAATCATCAAGCGCCTGAAAATAGCGGTAACTGTCATGGGCATCAAGATAATCACGTGCATTCAGGCCGTTCAGTTTGCCGCGAGTGAGTGTGTCCGGATAGACCATCGCACCTGCCGCGTCTTCTGTGCCATCAATACCGTCACTGTCGCCAGCGATGGCCCAGATATACTCTTCACCCTGCAATGAACAGGCAAGGCTGAGCAGAAACTCCGTGTTACGCCCCCCTTTGCCAGCCTGACCCTGCCTGACCGTCACGGTGGTTTCACCCCCCGACAGCAGCACAGCAGGCGCGCGAACCGGGTGCCCCTGCTTTACCGACCTGGCGATACCGGCCATCACCACGGCCACTTCACGGCTTTCACCCTCAATTGCGTCCCCCAGAATCAGCGGCGTCAGCCCGTGCCTCCGTGCAGCCTGCGCCGCCGCCTCCAGTGCCAGCGCAGGTGCCGCGATCAGCCTGACTTCACTGTTCACTGCGTTTTCCACCGGACTGGCGGGCTGGCTCAGCACCCGGCGAACCGGTTCCGGGACCGCAATACCGTAGCGTTCAAGCATCCTGAGCGCATCGGGTGGCGTACTGTGATCGGCAACGGTCGGGCCTGACGCCACGTCCGTCGGGTCATCACCCGGCACATCGCTGATGATCAATGACACGATACGCGCGGGTTGCGCCAGAAGGGCCAGCTTGCCGCCTTTTACCGCGGAAAGATGACGACGAACCAGATTCATCTCCCTGATGCTGGCGCCGCTGTGCAGCAGTGCGCGGGTAATTTTCTGCTTATCGGCCAGCGTCAGTCCCGGTGCGGGCAGCGCCATCAGCGCTGATCCTCCCCCTGAAATCAGCGCCAGCACCAGATCATCCGGCGTTAATCCGCGCAGCGCCTCCACAATCAGCATCGCCGCCGTTTCGCTCATGGCATCTGACACCGGGTGGGCCGCCTCGATAATACGGATGCGTCCGGCGGGCACCGCGTGCCCGTAACGCGTCACTACCACACCTGACACATCTACATCCGGCCAGGCCGCATCGACCGCTGCCGCCATGGCCGCTGAGGCTTTACCGGCACCCATCACCACACAGCGGCCACGCGGTTTTTCCGGCAGGTTCGGCGGGATAACCGGCCCGGCCCGGGCACTGTCAACAGCATGCTGAAAAATATCGCGAAGAATGGCTGCGGCCTGTTCATTTTCCATAATTATGCCGTCCCGCTAACGACGGCACGGGCTTCGATAAACTGCACGACGGCGCGGGTGACATCAGCGGTCGTGGCAGAGCCACCCACATCCGGTGTCAGAATGCCTTTCTCGCAGACATATTCGATGCTTTCCATAATCCGCGCTGCGGCGTCACGTTCGCCCAGATGCTCCAGCATCTGCACGGCGGTCCAGAACGTGGCAATCGGATTAGCGATGCCTTTGCCGGTAATGTCGAATGCTGAGCCGTGAATCGGTTCAAACATGGACGGGAAACGGCGTTCGGGATCGATATTGGCGGTTGGTGCTACGCCCAGACTCCCGGCCAGCGCACCGGCAAGGTCTGAAAGAATATCGGCGTGCAGGTTAGTGGCAACGATGGTATCCAGTGTCTGAGGGTGCAGCGTCATGCGATGTGTCATGGCATCGACCAGCATTTTGTCCCACTGTACATCCGGGAACTCCAGCGCCACTTCGGCGGCGATTTCATCCCACATCACCATCCCGTGGCGCTGGGCGTTAGATTTGGTCACTACGGTCAGCAATTTGCGCGGACGGGACTGCGCCAGTCTGAAGGCATAGCGCATAATGCGCGTGACGCCAACGCGGGTAAAGATGGCCACCTCAGTGCCCACTTCCTCCGGCAGACCACGATGTGCGCGACCGCCATTACCGGAATATTCACCTTCGGAGTTTTCACGCACAATGACCCAGTCCAGGTCGCCGGGCCCGCGATTTCGCAGCGGAGAGGTTACGCCCGGCAGGATTTTGGTGGGTCTGACATTGGCGTACTGATCGAACCCCTGGCAAATGGGCAGACGCAGACCCCACAGGGTTATGTGATCTGGCACATCCGGTGCACCGACTGCGCCAAAGTAAATCGCATCAAATGTCTTCAGCGTGTTCAGCCCGGTTTCCGGCATCATCACGCCATGCTGTTTGTAATAATCTGACCCCCAGTCAAACGTCTCAATCTCAAATTTCAGCTGGGGATCGTGGCGTGTCAGCGCCTGCAGGACTTCAATTCCGGCAGAAATGACTTCCGGACCAATACCGTCGGCAGGGATGGCAGCAATTTTGTAGTGGCGCATAGTAACTTCTCCAGTTAATGAGTGTGAGGATGAGGAATGTCGGCCGTTTGCGGCTTGTTCGTTCTGGCAGAGAGAATCAGCACAACCAGAGCAGAGAGCCCCAGCAATCCGGCGACAAAGTAGAGGCCACAGGTATAGCTACCCGTTTGCTGACGGATGACGCCAATCATCATCGGGCCGACAAATCCGCCGAGGTTGCCAATGGAGTTGATGGTGGCGATACCCGCAGCGGCAGCAGGCCCGCTGAGGAAAAGCGTCGGCATACTCCACAGTGGGGGCTTGGAGGCACTGATGCCTGCGGTAACAAGGGTCAGGGCGATAATGACGGCGAAAAGCGTGCTGACGTTACCGGCATAAATCAATCCGGCGGCAGCCAGCAGGCACGCACCAATCACGTGCCAGCTGCGCTCCCCGGTGCGGTCGGAATGCCGCGCCCAGAGGATCATAGCGATAACACCGATCACAGCCGGAAAGGCGTTCAGGAAGCCAATCTCCATGGATGATGCGCCGAAGCTGCGAATGATCTGCGGCGACCAGATGCCAAGCGTGTACAACCCGGCCGACGTACCGAAGTAGACCAGCGCCAGCGCCAGTACGCGTTTATCCGCCAGTCCCTGCCATGCGCGGCTGTGGCTTTTTGTCGCCGCCCGTGCCTGCTCCTCGGTGTGCAGAGTATTTTCCAGCCACGTCCGCTCCTCGTCCGTCAGCCATTTCGCTTTGGCCGGGCGATCGGTCAGAAAGAACAGGACAACGACGCCGAGCAGTAAGGCCGGGATCGCTTCGATGACAAACATCCACTGCCAGCCCGCATAGCCCAGAAAGCCATGCATCTCCAGCAGCGCGGCTGAGATGGGCGACCCCAGTGCCGTAGAAAGTGGGGCAGCAGCCATAAAAATCGCCGTGACCTGTGCCCGTTTTGCCGCCGGGAACCAGTAGCTGAGATAGAGGATGATGCCGGGGAAAAAACCGGCCTCTGCTACACCGAGAAGAAACCGCAGAACATAAAAGCTGGTTGTGCCCTGCACAAAGGCCATACAGCCAGAAACCAGCCCCCAGGTGATCATCACGCGGGCAATCCAGATGCGTGCACCGACTTTATGCAGAATTAAATTTGACGGGACCTCAAACAGAAAATAGCCGAGAAAGAAAATGCCCGCGCCCAGTCCGAAGACGGTGGGCGAAAAACCCAGATCCTGGTTCATAGTCAGGGCCGCAAAACCGATGTTCACCCGGTCAAGGAATGCAATGAAATACAGCAGCATGATAAAAGGAATGATGCGAAGGGTAACCTTGCGCATAACCCTTTTTTCGAGGTCATTATTCATTTCGCGATGCTCCACAGTCAGGTAGGGTTGTTATTTTTTTGTAATGATCCCAGTATGAAGTTTTGAGCAGCTTTATCATCGGCACTGCTTTATACAAATAATTTGCATAATCAGGTTCTGGTAGAAAAATGGATATTAATCAATTACGTTGCTTTACCGTGCTGGGTGATGAGCTTCACTTTGGACGGGCTGCCCGTAAGCTTGAAATGATGCCTGCGTCACTTAGCCGCTTCATCAGATTGCTTGAGGAGGATTTGGGAATAAGGCTGCTGAACCGTTCAACACGGAATGTCTCACTGACGCCTGAAGGGGCGGCTTTTCTCCATGAAGCCAAAACCGTTATCGCGGATTTCGATGCACTGCGGTTGCGATTCCAAAAAAACAGATTAACGCAGAAAAGAACGCTGCGAATTGGCGCTATTGATAGCGCTGCAAGAGGGTTGCTGCCGAAATTAATTAATCTCTTTGTCAGGCAATTTCCTGACGCGGATATTCATATTACGGAAGATAAATCTCACACTCTTATTCCGCGGCTTTTATCCGGGTGGCTGGATGTGGTTCTGATACGACCTCCTGAGCAGGTTGATGCCCTGCTGACGACGCGTTTTATCGCGAATGAAACCTGTGTGCTCGCTGTGCCAGCCCATCACCGGCTTGTTGATTATCCTGATGTCACCATCCGTGATTTTTGTCATGAGCCGGTGATCATGCCAGAAAGGCGTACCCGGCCTCACAGTCATGACCTCACGATGAATGTGTTCAAAGCGGGTGGCTGCACACCAGTCATTGCACAGTATGCTGAAGAGAAACAGACTATCCTGAGCTTTGTTGCTGCCGGTCTGGGGATTGCGCTGGTGCCCTCATCCTATAAAAATATGAATGCTGACGGAGTGAAATACCTGACTCTTTCGCCAGCCCTGAATATTGAGGGGCTTCCGCTCAGTGCAATGTGGCATCAGGGAAACAATAATCATTATGTCAGCGCCCTGCTGGATATGCTCGCGGATAACCTCGACGCGCTGACACGTGACCTGTAAACATTGCCTCAGATTATGTCCAGAAATAAATGACTGAAGCTGATAATTTATTTTGCCGGCGCGCGATCCTGTTGCAGGAAGCAATGAGCGTCGCACCCGCGTACCTGTCATAAATAACATCTTCAGTCATTAATGCCGGAACGGCTTTCCTCACACGACTGAAAATAACTACACTTCTTTACGGCCCAGATATCGCTCTTTCATCAGCGACAGTGCAATGCCGATATCCAGTGCTGGCGAAGGTGGCATGAGATTGGCTTTGCCCAGCGACAGCATATCTGCAATGTGCGGGTTGTCCTGTTTCAGCATGAAATCGGCCAGCAGCGTCCCTGCCACGGTCTGCTTTGAAATGCCTGCACCGTTACAGCCGCCCGCCGTACAGAGAAATTTGTTCAGTCTGCCCCATTCCGGCGCGCCGTTACGGGTGACGCTGATGGTGCCGGACCAGGTGTGGGTTATTTTCACACTCTCCAGCGTCGGATAAACTTTTTTAAATAAATGCTGATGCAGTTGGGTCGCCTGATACGTGCGGGCGGCATTCACCTGTCCCCTGAGCGCGGGTATGACATGCTGGCGAATCAGGAAACGGCGATCTGAGGTAAAACGGAACGTTGCGCCGGCAATGGCGTTAACCGGCGTGAGTCCCCAGCTCTGCATCGGGGGCAGGGTAGCCAGTTGTTCGTCGGTCAGCGGATCGGTGATGCTGGCGAAGGTGGCCATGGCCGCCTGACGCGAAAGCCCCGGACGCAGCGCCGGTGATAGTGCGTTGGTGGCCAGCATCACTTTTGGCGTTTTAATCACCCCAAAAGGTGTCAGTACTTCCGCTATGCTGCCGTAACGGATCCCCAGCACCGGCGTGTTATCGAAGCGCTGAACATTTCCAGGTAAGCACGCGTTCAGCCCGGCAATCAGCTGCGCCGGATTAACCAACACGCAGCCCGGCGTATATATCCCTTTGCTGTAAAAGCGCGTACCGAGTTTCTGGTACAACGCCTCGCTGTCTGACATCTGCCACGGTTCATTCATCAAATCGAGATGGCGGGCATACTCCTTTAAAATAGCGTCGTTACCACGTTCTGCCTGACAGTGATATTTGCCAGCCTGTTCCCAGTCGCACTTGAGATGATGCTGTGAAATAACCCTCTCCAGCTGATGAATGCCTTCCTGAAGCAAATTCCGGTACGCGTTGGCCTTTTTTAATTCGGCGGTTGAACTGCCAATATTGTGCGGCAGGCCGATAACGAAGCCGGAATTACGTGCGGACGCGCTTTGCTGTGTGTTATGCGCCTCAACCATAATAATTTTCAGGTCAGGGTTAATTTCCGCCAGACGGCGCGCAAAGGCGACGCCTGCAAATCCTGCCCCGACGATGACCCAGTCGGCAGTGATAGTGCCCCGCAGCAATGGCTGAGGTGAAGAACAGTGCTCACCCGCAGGCCAGCCCAATTGGTTATGATTAAATGGTATCGATGCGTAGCGCAATTCCCTGTGCCTTATATGAAAAATAAAGCAATTTTATAGGGCAAAGCGGGATGTCTGTGCCAGCCGTAATCTGATTAATCTTGATTTCAGACAAGTAAAATGGCGTCTGATTTTTATCAGCCCTGTCAGCTAGCGCAGTGGTCGGAAGAAGAAGGTATAACGCGCCCGCTGAAGGCGCTGCTATTTAAGAGCGGAAAAAATTTTCCTGGTTTGCTGCCCGCCAGCAGAGACGCTCATCCTGCAAACCGGTGTCTGTGAGGTATCAACACAATCTGTAAATTTCATCTGCCACCTGCATGGTGGCCTCTTCCAGGCTCCCTTCATTACGACATATAAACCAGCCGTACCGGTCAGCTTCCTGCTCAAACGCACGGGTACAAGCGATATGCTCTTCCAGCCGGTGAATCACCGTACTCCCCAGTCCACGCGAACGTGCTGCTGCTCTCTCCCAGGAAACCTCAGGCGCAGTGACCACCCCGACATGCAGATCGGGCACCCGCACGTTGTGCTCAAGATTATGCTGCAAAATCTCATTAAAGGGCACCATGCGGCGAAACGCGGCGTCAGAAGGATACCAGCGGTCCATCAGGATAATGCTGTCTGGTACCTGTTTTGCCAGTACGTTCTGTGAAATCCAGGCGCGGCTGGCAGCAAAGCGCTGACAGATTTCCCGTTCCAGATCGACGGAGGGATGTCTGGCGAGACGGTTAACCCGCGCCATGGATTCTGCTCTGAAAGGATCGCTCTTTTTCTCGCTGAGTCGGATCACCTTTCTGTTGTCCGCCCTCAGCACGCGCGTAATCGCCTCCAGCAGGGTGGTCTTCCCGGCCCCCTTCGGCCCATCCAGAGTAACAAACAGTTGACGACTCATACCCCGGCGGCTTGAATCTGGATTTCAGTGAAACGTCTCTCTGCCCACAGCATGTTATTTCCTGATTTGAATTGCTGATGATTCTGGCGCAGGGTTTAAAACCCGCGCTGCGTAGTGTAAGGGACGGCCAGGAAAACGGGAAGATCCCGGAACCTGCTTTGAGCGGAAAGGATCTGACGGAGGCTAACAGCGCTTATCGCATCCGGCATCGACTGTATAAGTGACGTGCAGGCCGTAAACAGTTCTCACAGGGAATCGCATTGCTTCAGTTAATTTTTAACGGATAGCATGTCGTCCAGTTGTAGTTGATCCTGGCCAGTGTCAGTTCTCCGGTCACCTCTCCAAAATTGAGGGTCTGGCGATCTGAAAAAAAGTGACGTAAGGCTACGGGTAAAAAAGCCGCGTTGTAGCGCAGAAGAGTACTGTGCCAGAAGGGGGCCGGTAATGGGCTGCCGGTATGACGCATCAGCAACGCATGTTTCCAGTCCGAGTCGAGCACTTTTTCGCAGAAAGAGTTACGCATGGCGATTGCCGGGCTTTCAGGAATGCCTGCAAGCAACAACTGACCGGGCAACGCAACGAGCCGGAGATCCCTGATAACGATTTTTTTCGCATCATATCCTGTCCAGATAGCGGTGAGCTGGTTCACATTTTCCGGCAATGGCGCGTTTTCGTCATAGAGCGGCAGGGTCAGGGGCAGGAAGGTAAAATGAAAACCGTTCGCTGGCAGTGTATCAGCCAGCGGATCGTCCCGGGTGAGTTGCTGCAATTCAGACATCAGACGCAGGACATCCGAGGGGACAGATGGCTGTATGCCTGCTGCCAGCGCGAGTTTTACCGGATCGTAGTAGTTCTCCTGTCTGATTTCTCCGATGCCTGAATTTTCCTTCCAGATCGCAACGGTGTTCTCATTTACAGAGCGATACATATTTCGCAGATTTATCGACTTCATGAAAGACCTTTAGGCGTTTAAACCGGTTGATTGCTCAGGGTATTTCTGTCTGTCATTTCAGGCTAGTCAATTAATTTTTAAATGCTCACCCTGATTTAAAACGTGAGTTTTGTTCCCGCATGGATCGTATCAGGCGTATCCCTGTAGCCGATCGCAGCATGCAGCAACGCGCTTAGCAGGGCCCGGCACTGCGTAAACGATCCGGAAAAATCTTCGGCGGTTTCGTTTTCAGCGGCAAACCGGGCACTGGGAATCGCTATTTGCCTGCAGCCATCGGCAATCTGTGGCTGCTGAATGATATTCAGGACCGTCCTCCACTTACACGCATGGACAATGCATAATTTCAGCGTGCATGTGCGCTAAAAAACAGATGACTGATGAACATATAACACGTGCCTGCGCATGCAATACAATGACTACTTTCCTGCTCTCTGAGGATCATCCGGGTGCCACTTACGGTTTAACTCACCAATCTCCCGAAGGAAAAATATATAAAAGACGGGCATGATTATTAACATCGCCAGCACATATCCAATCTGATATCTTGTTGAAAGCCTGTTTTTTACACCATGAAAAATATGCTTTCCTGTGAAAATGAAAATAACAATTACACAGGCTGTGACCAGGTATCCCACCAGGAGATAGGCTGAGAGAAAATCTGACAGTAAAGTTTGCATGCTTACCTCATCTTTTCCGTGCCACTTAGCAGAGTAACACTGAAGGTGATTTGGATAGGTTATATTGCTGGCAGAATCGCACCACTTCATTAAATTCGTTGGCTATTAAGCCCGGTGAAGCGGAGCGGAGCGTGTTCTCGTCATGAATACCGTAAGTGACCGCAATTGACACACATCCCAGGGCATTAGCCATAAGGATGTCATGAGTGGTATCTCCTACCATCACTCCATGTGATGCCTTAGCCGCAAAATAATCGAGAATTTTTTGACCTGATTCGGGGTGTGGTTTTTTCTCCCTGACCTCGTCAGCGCAGACCACAATGTCAAAAAAATGCGCTATATCCGCTGCGGCGAGCAGTGTGTTTGCACTCCGTGCAAATTTATTTGTTGTCACAGATAACCGGAACCCGGACTGCTTCAACGTTTTAAGCCCGTTAACAACATCAGGGAATAATAATGATTTAGCTGCGGGCAGAATGATGCGTTTAAACTGCCGCTGATACTCATCAACGGCCTGACTGACCCGTGGGTCAGTTACCGGAACCTGTAATAAAAGAGAAAATGCCTTTTCTAATGGCAGGCCAATTGTCTCTTTAATGATCTGCGGCGGTAATTCTGACAATCCTGATTCGCGGAAAGCGGCATTGAATGCCAAAGGGATAGCCTGAGCAGTGTCGAAAAGTGTGCCGTCCAGGTCAAACATAACGATAGTCTGATTCACATTCATTTATTTTCTCTTCATGAAATTATGTGCTGACGAAAATGACGGTTTTCACTGACGCAACGTTTTTCGCTGTGACAGTAAGGTGGGTTTTGGTTCTGCACGTGGCGGACGGGCCAGGTAAATGGCTGTGACGATGGCCAGACACCCTACCAGCTGTAAATGTGTAAAAGTCTGACCGAGAATCAGATAGCCCAACACACAGGCCGATAATGAACTCATGAAACCCAGGAATGAGGTGGTCACCGGTGGCAATATTTCAATTCCCCGGAACCACACGAAATAGCCAAAAACACCGCCAGCAAGGCTCAGCCACCCATAGCCCAGGATATTGGTTAACGTCAGATGAGAAGGGAGTTGTTCCAGCAAAAGTGCTGCAGGCAATAACATGATGCCACCGAGCGTGAGTTGCCAGCCGGTAAAAGCAAGCAGTGACATGTTAGTTGGACGGCCCCAGTGCTTAGTAAGAAGAATACCTAACGCCATGCTGGTGGTGCCGATCAGTCCGACTGTAATCCCCTGAAAATTGAGCTGAACCGCGCTATTGAGCACCAGCAGGCTGATTCCCGTTACGCCAACGAATGCGGATACCAGGTGCATCATGCTCAGTTTTTGCTGGAACACCAGTGCCCCGATCACCATCACAATAATGGGCTGACACGACATCACCAGTGATGCCAGACCTCCCGGCAAAAAGTACGCCGCAGCAAACAGACAATAAAAAAAGAGGCCAATATTCAGAAAACCTAACACAGCCATTTTCAGCCACCAGATGCCATAAGGCCGAACCCGACATATCAGCAGTAAAATGATGCCCGCCAGTAACGCCCTGATTACCGAAGCCAGTAAAGGCATACCAGCAGGCAGTGTCTGCGTGGTGACGATATAAGTGCTACCCCAGATAACCGGGGCCAGTGCAGTGATAGCAATGTTTATTAACGTTCCAAATTTATTCATGAGATGCACCCGGATAAGTTCCAAAATAACGATCGCCAAAATCGCCTATTCCAGGTCGCATAAACGCTGATTCCGTCATCCCTTTCTCAACTGAAGACGTCACAATTTTCAGTTCGGGCCATGTTTCGGTCAGGCGCTGTAAACCGTATGGCGATGCCAGAACGTTAACGACAATGATATTTTCGACAGCAACACCGCTCTCTTTCAGAACATCGATGGCTTTCAGCAATGAGCCGCCAGTGGCCAGCATGGGTTCGAACAGCATGACACTCATGCCCGCAATACCCTGAGGAAGATGCGAATAGAAATAGTGAGGAAGCTTTGACTCTTTATCTCGCTGGATAAGGATTTTGCTGATGGGGTGATCCGGAAACATTGACCGGAATTCGGCTTCCATACTCTCGCCAGCGCTGATCACCGACACACCGCAGATTTTCCGGGTCAAAACGTTGCCTGAGAAGCGATCGCTAATCGGTGTGGTTACCGCATCATTCGTACAGGGTAATAATTGTGCCGCATTCTGGAGTAACAGCCGTATCACCTGGTTGGCATGATGTGTAAAGGTTGCAAGATCAGCTGAACGATCACGCATTTTCAGCTGAAGGTAAGACAGCCAGTGAGAATCAGGTAACACGTGAACATGGGTCAATGTTGGCATTGTTCATTCCTGTTGAGCCTTGAGAAACAGATACAGAGTGTTAAGATTAATATATCTCTTACTAAAGTATCTTTTGCAAAAGATACTTTAGTAAAAGGTAAACATAACAACAATTCATTTCAAGTCTCTTTTTATGTTGATGAGGAACACCATGCAGTATGACCATGTAGACAGATTACTCGTTCAGTGGCTTCAGCAGCGTCCGGATCTGGACTGTTCGCCAATGGGCGTGATAGGCCGCATTAGCCGCATGAGCAGAATCGTAGATAAAAAACTGGATAAAACTTTTAAGAACAATAATCTGAGTGCCATCGAGTTCGACATTCTCGCCGCGCTCCGGCGATTTAATTCGCTGACCACGCCCACTGAGCTGTACCAGACATTGATGCTGTCTTCAGGTGCAATGAGTACACGTGTTGAACAACTGGTTCAGCGCAATCTGGTTGAAAGAATTTACAGTGAAGAAGATCGTCGCAGCTGTAATCTCAGACTGACTAAAGAAGGCAGATCACTGATAGATAAGGTTATATCTGAGCACTTGGTTAACGAGGATGAGATTCTTAAGCCCCTTAATCAGGAGCAGAGAGAGCAACTGGCGTCTTTGCTACGTACCTGGTTACTCGCTAACGAAAAATAATCCCCATACCGGCCTCACTGAAGGCTGGTAGCCCCTGCCAATGAATAACCTTCTCAGTTTTTTCATAAAAAAGTAACTTTCAAAAAAGATACCTGTCTTTGTTTCCTGTGAAGGTATCTTTTTAGTGAGATATAACTTATGGAAGTATGGCTGTATCATGCTCTGAACCCTGAAGTTAAACCCAGTTTGCCCAGAAACCGGTGAGCTTCATTTTTCAGGTTTGCAGGTTGCCAGTGGAAACGCTAAACGGTCTGATCTGACCCAGGAAAAATTGATACCTGACCTCAGGAAAATGATTCCTGGCCATAAACGGCTTTGTTAGAACCGGCGATTTGGTGTGGCAGGATAAATCAGGAAATACTCATTTTGTTGCTCGCGCAGATAACCAGATTAAACTTCGTGGCAATCTGACAGTTGCATCTCTGCAGCCCACGACTGAGCCCGCTTTCCGGCTGCATTTTGTGGGTTTCCGGGAAGCGAGTGAACCGATCTACAAAAACACTCTCCGCGAAGTTCTGGAGATGGAGACCGGTCGTATTTCCGGCCTCTTTGATGTACTTCTGCCTCAGTCAGGGCTACATAGGGCTACATGTTGAAAAGCCAGCGCAATGGCGCGGTGTATTACATTCCCAGACTGGCCAGCAGGTCGTCCACATCATCCTGACTGGCAGGGGCTTCTGATGAGGAAGCGGGTTTTGACGGTGCAGTGCGTTCGCTGGTGCCTTGTGCGCCTGAGTTATCGCGGAGTACCTGGATCAACTGTTGCTCAGCCTGATTCAGAACCGCCATCATAGCCTGCACTATCTGCCCTGTGAGATCCTGGAACCCCTGCGCCATCATGATGGCGTGCAACTGCTGTTGTGTAAGACCTGTGATGCGCGGGACATCATCCAGCCAGGCACGAGTCTCTTCAGCCAATGCCTGCGAAGAGTCTTTCGCTGACGAACTGGCCTCCCAGCGTTGCGTTAACTGCTCTGCTTTTTCTGCCAGCTGGGTTTGCAGGGGCTGCGTGATTTCCACGCTGTTGATGACACCCTCCGCAGCTTCACGGGTCAGTGTGACTACATACCCCAGTCTTTCACGGGCATTGGGGATGCTTCCCGCAACTTCGGCAATGGTTTTATCAAGCCCCAGCTGTTGCAGACTGTCGCGAAGCGTCCGCAGGATAGAGCCAGCACGCGCTGTGATCTCGGTAATGTCCTGCTTGCTGTGGCTATCGGGTAATGGCATGTGTTGTCTCCTGCGTACGGAATGTCTCTACCTGGTGTTATCGGCAGAGGCGGGCGGGATTTTAAATTTCCTGCGATTTTTCTGCCTGTCAGACGATTCAGCCGGTGAAGTAGAGGCTCAGGCGTGAAAGTCATCAGCGGTATGACAGAGATAAATGTTGCAGAATGAACCGGCCTTCCACGCAAAGCGGAATGGCTGATGTGCGTGATTAACGCAGAGGCATTGTCAGAATGACAGGAACCAGGCCTGATTTTATGCAAAGCAAACAGGCACTCACCACGCTCGGGATTTATCTCAGACGCTTACTGTGTGAGGACCCCGCAAAAAACGTCCAGTGTGCCGAACCGCCGCAGATTCGGGCCATCACAATGGCACGGCTCTGTTATCTTTTACGGCAAACTTTGCGTATTCCGGTAAGCAGGAAGCAGCCTGTCCTGTAACGGTAAAAATAGACTGGTCGCTTTCGGATTTTTCACCATTCCTGTTCCTTAATCCGGCTTACGTATCTGAAGAAATTAAACAGCGTAACGTCCTGTGAATATTCATTAAGGCTGGCAGGGCTCTGACTGAAGGCGTGATTCTATTCACTCCAGAAACCACAGGGATTGCCGGAATATTAAAAGTGATATAATCACCAGAAAAGTAACCTCATGAAATACTTAAATAAAGCAGTATTCTCCAGTGTGCTGAAATGTAATCTGCACTGCGTTTTTTCGCCGTTTCGACTCATCGCCGTCAACATTGCGTTGATGAATTCAGACACCTGTCATTTTCATGACAAACCCAAAAAAGGTAATATCTGCTCTTTTACAGGGGATCTTTTATGAAAAACGTTGTACTGAGCATGCTCGCGAAAATTTCAAACATAGATGCCAACATGAAGCAACTAACTGCGCGTGTTGAGGCACAGTCTCTGCTGATCAGTGCTCTTGTTCTGGCCGTGAGTAAACAGGGAGGCGTTACCGAAATGATCGAGAGCGCGAATAAGGCGATAAATACGGTCATTGATTCTGCTGAATCAGATGAAATACTCAAGTCTGATGCAGCCATCCTGTTAAGTGAATTACAGAGCCTGCTAACGATTTCAACCGCTGTAGACAGCGCAGATGAAGAAATTAACTATCAGGGGCTGGATGAACTTAAAGGGGTAACGTCAGTGAATAACGGTTAGATCTCGCGGGTCACCTGTCCTTTCAACTGAGCCAATAGTGTCTTGTGGCGCTGCTGCATATTTTTCGAACTCTCAGAAGACCCGGCAGCGCCATGAAATCCTCACCTGCATACTCAAGCTATTTCACCCGGCACCGCTCATGCCGGGTGTCTGACGCGGAGGGGATGGAACCCGTTCTGACATTATCCGGACAACGACAGGACACATCAGGACGAAGTGAAGTCAGCGTGTAGAGCCCGTTCATTTTTCCTGATATTGATAATGTGAATGAATCAATCAGGTTGAGGGGAAAAGATGAATTTTTATTGCAGTAAGGCCTTTACCGGATCAAAGGCCTGGGATGCCCAACACATTGCCAGTTTCGATAACACCAGCGTGAAACTTCACTGGACCGATCAACCCTATAAATGGCACATCAATGACGGGCAGGAGGTATTTGCTGTCATGGATGGGTGTGTTGAAATGCAATACAAAGAAAACGGCGAAATAAAAAGCAGATTACTCAACGCAGGTGATATTTTCTATGCCCGCGAAGGGACAGAAAACATTGCACGTCCACAGGGTATTGCCCGCATTCTGGTCATTGAAAAAGAGGGCTCGGTTTAATTCAGCGCTGCTCCGTTATCCGGCAAAGTCCGGTGGCAGTGTCCGCTCTGGCCCTGACCCTCCCGGCAGGCAAGGCGTAAGCATCCGGGCATTATCCCGCAACAACGCAAACCTTTCCTGGCTGACTGCAACGCTGTTGAGTGGGGGATGCCAGCCAGCTGTCCGCAGGCTGGCACGAAGGGGATAGCGTTGCAGAAACGGGCAGACCAGACTTTTCGTGTAGCGATGGTCGGGGTGGAAATATCCTGCCCAGCCAGCCAGATTCATAAACGCCTCAGGCCGCACGAACCTGAGGCATTTCGACATCTGCGCTGATACGTGCGCCGTCGGCATCAAACACCATGCAGTGTTGCGGATGGAAGCTGGGGCGCAGCGTCTGATAAGGCCGGAAATGCACATCGCCCGGCAGCAGCATCTTAAAGCCATCGTGGCCGTGGCTCTGACCAAACAGATAAGTATTATTGCCGAGCCGCTCTACGACCTCGCAGTGAAAGTCGATATTCAGTGGTGCATCGCCGTTGATCTGCAACTGTTCCGGTCGGATACCCAGCGTGATCTCATCGCCTGGCTGCAGCGGGCGGGTGGGCGAGGGGAGGTGCAGCCGGTGTTCACCGTCATTAATTAGTGCGACCAGTCCCGCAGGACCACACTGCTCCACACGTGCGGGCAGGAAATTCATCTTCGGCGAGCCGATAAAGCCCGCAACAAAGCGGTTGATGGGGTTGTAGTAAAGCGACATCGGGGAACCGACCTGCTCGACCTTGCCGTAGTTCATCACCACAATCTTGTCGGCCAGCGTCATCGCTTCCGTCTGATCGTGCGTCACGTAAACCATGGTGGTTTTCAGCTCCTGATGAAGCTTAGCGATGTGCAGCCGCATATCAACGCGCAGCTCCGCATCCAGGTTCGATAAGGGCTCATCGAACATAAACACCCTGGGATTACGCACGATGGCGCGACCAATGGCGACACGCTGACGCTGACCGCCAGAGAGCTGCTTAGGTTTACGATCCAACAGGTGCGCCAGCTGCAGCGTTTTCGCCACCATCCCGACCTGGTGCTCAATCTCCGCTTTGGGTATCCCGTTCACTTTCAGGCCGTAGCCAATATTGTCCGCTACCGTCATATGGGGATAGAGCGCATAAGACTGGAACACCATTGCCACCCCGCGATGAGAGGGGGCGACATCATTCATCACCTCGTCGCCAATCATAATCTCACCGTCACTGATCTCTTCCAGCCCGGCTATCAGCCGCAGCAGCGTGGATTTCCCGCAGCCTGACGGGCCGACAAAGACCACAAACTCACCGGCCTCAATGTCGAGCGCAATATTTTTCAGCGTTTCTGTTTTCCCAAAGCGTTTGGTGACGTTTCTCAATCTGATGCTGGACATGCTGAACCTCATAGCAGGAAATCTGGCGGCTAAAATGTATGACGTATAACAGTTGCTGGGTTTTCACGTCAGCCCTGATGGTGCCTGCGTTGACTATAACGTTCTGCCAGGGCTACCCCTATCGCTGTTTTTGATTTCTGTAATACCGATCACACATTGATGCGAACGGGCTGGAGCGCCATCCGCATTCCGCGTAGCGTAGGGCTAAATGCGATACGTTACTCACCCTTCACACGTTGACTGAACTTACATTCAACATGTGTTTAGAAAAAGTACATCAGCAAATGACAGCTAAAAATGTCATACCTTCACACGAGGCCGGTAATGAAAATTAAAATCAGCGTTACGCTACTCCTGTCAGCATTGGTGCTTAATCAATCCGCCTGGGCCGCACAGCAACTCACCGTCTGGGAAGACATTAAGAAATCAGACGGCATCAAAATGGCAATCGATGATTTCCAGAAACAGTTCAACGTTGAAGTGAAAGTGCAGGAGATGCCCTTTGCACAGCAGATTGAGAAGCTGCGTCTGGATGGCCCGGCAGGAATTGGCCCGGATGTGCTGGTCATCCCCAACGACCAGCTTGGCAGCGCGGTGGTGCAGGGGTTACTGGCTCCGCTGAAAATCGATGCCGCAGAGCAGAGTGCGTATACCCCCTCGGCAATGGCAGCGTTCAGACAAAACGACGTGGTCTATGGCTTACCCAAGGCGGTGGAAACCCTGGTGCTGATCTACAACAAGGATCTGCTGCCTTCACCGCTGAAAACCCTGGAAGAGTATCGCGTCTTCTCACAGAAGCAGCGCGAGGCGAAACAGTATGGCCTGCTGGCGAAGTTCGACCAGATTTACTACAGCTGGGGGGTGATGGCACCGATGGGGTCATACATTTTTGGCAAAGACGCGAAAGGTAACATCAACACTCAGGATATCGGGCTGAACACCCCAGGCAGCGTGGACGCGGTGACCTATCTCAAACGCTTCTTCAGCGAAGGATTGCTGCCAGGCGGCATCATGGGCGACAACGGCCTCAATGCCATCGACTCGCTGTTTACCGAGAAGAAAGCGGCCGCCGTGATCAACGGGCCGTGGGCGTTCCAGCCTTATCAGGCGGCAGGAATTAACTATGGCGTGGCACCCCTGCCGCTGCTGCCAAACGGCAAGCCGATGAGTTCGTTCCTGGGCGTGAAAGGCTATGTGGTTTCTACCTGGAGCAAAGATCAGGCGCTGGCGCAGAAGTTCCTTACCTTTATTAACCAGCCGCAGTACGTGAAGGCACGCTATCAGAAAACCCAGGAGATCCCGCCGGTGACTGCTCTGATGAACGACCCGATTATCAAAGATGATGAGAAAGCCAATGCCGTGGCAGTGCAGGCGGCGCGGGCGTCAGCCATGCCGGGTGTACCAGAAATGCAGGAAGTGTGGGGACCGGCCAATGCGGCGCTGGAGCTGAGTGTTTCCGGCAAGCAGGCGCCAAAAGCCGCGCTGGATAACGCAGTGAAGCAGATCACGATGCAGATCGAAGCGATGCAGGCCAGCAACCAGTAATGCCGGTTCACGGGATCACCGTACAGGATAAGGATCAGAGTGTGGCTATATCTTCCGATGAACATCTGGTGACGGCTAAGCGTCTCCATCGTCATGCGACTGCCGGTGCGCTGCTGGCACTGCTGCCTGGCTTCGGCCAGTTTTACCACCGCCAGTGGGCGAAAGGCGTGTGCTTCCTGATTCTGCTGAGCAGCTTTATCGGTATCTTCCATGATTTTCTGCGTGAGGGATTCTGGGGGCTTTACACGCTGGGTGAATCGGTGCCGCGTGATAACTCCATTTTCCTGCTGGCGGAGGGGATTATCAGTGTGCTGATTGCCGCCTTCGGTGTCGCGGTCTGGGGGTTCTCAGTGCGCGACGCCTGGATGAATGGGGTGAAGCGCGACAGGGGCCAGCAGCTTAACAGCGTGCGCCAGCAGTATCAGTTACTGCTGCGCGACGGCTTCCCCTACCTGATGATTTCGCCGGGCTTTATTCTGCTGGTGTTCGTGGTGGTGTTTCCGATTCTGTTTGGTTTCGCCATCGCCTTCACCAACTACAACCTCTATCACACGCCTCCGGCGAAGCTGGTGGACTGGGTGGGGGTTAAAAACTTCATCAACATTTTCACCCTGTCGATCTGGCGCTCCACCTTCTTTGACGTGCTGCAATGGACGGTGGTGTGGACGCTGCTGGCGACGACGCTGCAGTGTACCGTTGGCGTGATGCTGGCGATTCTGGTCAATCAGAAAGACCTGCGCTTTAAGCCGCTGATCCGCACCCTTTTCATCCTGCCGTGGGCGGTACCGGGTTTTGTCACCATTCTGGTGTTTGCCGGGATGTTCAACGACAGCTTTGGGGTGATCAACAATTCTATTCTCGACGTCTTTGGTATTGCGCCAAAAGCCTGGATGACCGATCCGTTCTGGACCAAAACCGCGCTGATCATGATGCAGACCTGGCTGGGCTTCCCGTTTGTCTTCGCGATGACCACCGGCGTTCTGCAGGCCATCCCGGATGACCTTTATGAGGCGGCCATCATGGACGGTGCCAGCGCCTGGACGCGGCTGAAAACCATCACGCTACCACTGGTGCTGTACGCTATTGCACCGATCATCATCACGCAATACACCTTCAATTTTAATAATTTCAACATCATCTATCTGTTTAACAACGGTGGCCCGGCGGTGGCGGGATCGAATGCCGGTGGCACCGATATTCTGGTGTCCTGGATCTACAAGCTCACCATGTCGTCGTCGCAATACGCTATCGCCGCCACGATCACCATTTTGCTGTCGATTTTCGTGGTAGGTCTGGCGCTGTGGCAGTTCCGCGCGACGCGGTCGTTTAAACAAGATGAGATGGCGTAAGGGAACCGTTATGGCGAAGTCCGGCAGTATTAAACGCGAAAGGTGGATACGCCTGTCGCTGACCTGGCTGGTGGTGCTGGCCGTGTCGACCATCATTATCTATCCGCTGGTCTGGACGGCAGGCGCATCACTGAATGCAGGCAACAGTCTGCTCAGCAGTTCGATCATTCCTGAAAATGCGTCGCTGCAGCACTACCGCGACCTGTTCAACGGCACGGTTCCTTATCTGACCTGGTACTGGAACTCGATGAAAATCAGTTTCATGACTATGGTGCTGACGTTAATCAGCGTCAGCTGTACCGCCTACGCCTTTTCGCGCTTTCGTTTTAAAGGGCGACAGAACGGACTGATGCTGTTTCTGCTGCTGCAGATGATTCCGCAGTTTTCGGCACTGATCGCGATTTTCGTGCTGTCGCAGCTGCTGGGGCTGATCAACAGCCATCTGGCGCTGGTGCTGATCTACGTCGGCGGGATGATCCCGATGAACACCTGGCTGATGAAGGGCTATCTGGACTCCATTCCCAAAGATCTTGATGAGTCGGCGCGCATGGATGGCGCAGGCAATTTCCGCATCTTCGTTGAGATCATCATGCCGCTGTCGAAACCGATTCTGGCGGTGGTGGCGTTGTTCTCGTTCACCGGACCGCTGGGCGATTTCATTCTCTCCAGCACCATTCTGCGAACCCCGGAGCAGTTCACTCTGCCGATTGGCCTTTACAACCTGGTGTCGCAAAAAATGGGTGCCAGTTACACCACGTATGCGGCCGGTGCCGTACTGATCGCCGTGCCGGTGGCGGTGTTCTATCTGGCCCTGCAGAAATACTTCGTTTCTGGCCTGGCTTCAGGCAGTACTAAAGGATAAATCATGACGCCAAAAACATTGTTTCTCGCCCTGGCGCTGGCCTGGGCGACACCGCTGCTCGCCGCCGATCAGCCTGTTATCGCCTCTGCCGGACCCTGGCCCGCCGATTTTATCAAGGGCGCTGACATCTCTTCGCTGGCAGAACTGGAGAAGCAGGGCGCGAAATTTTATAACGCTGCGAATCAACAGCAGGATGCCCTCGCCATCCTGAAAGCCAGCGGTATCAACACTATCCGGCTGCGGCTGTGGGTCGATCCCACCGACGGCAGCGGTCGCACTTATGGCGGCGGCGGTAACGATCTGGCGACCACGCTGGCGCTGGCGAAGCGTGTCAAAGCGGCGGGCCTGAAGCTGCTGCTCGATATTCATTACAGCGATTTCTGGACCGATCCCGGCAAGCAGTTCAAGCCCAAAGCCTGGCAGTCGCTGACCTTTCCGCAGCTGGAAAAGCAGGTGCATGACTATACCCGTGACACCCTTGCCCGCTTCAAAGCCGAAGGCGTGATGCCGGATATCGTCCAGATTGGCAACGAGCTTAACGGGGGCATGCTCTGGCCGGAGGGCAAAAGCTGGGGCCAGAACGGCGGCGAGTTTGATCGGCTGGCGGGCCTGCTGAAAGCGGGCATCAGCGGGCTGCGCGAAAACCTCAGCGATCCGCACCAGGTGAAGATCATGCTGCATCTGGCTGAGGGCACGAAGAATGACACTTTCCGCTGGTGGTTCGATGAGATCGTGAAGCGCGATGTGCCGTTCGATGTGATTGGCCTGTCAATGTACACCTACTGGAACGGCCCCATCAGCGCGCTGAAAGCCAACATGGATGATATTTCACGGCGCTATGACAAAGACGTGATGGTGGTGGAAGCGGCTTACGGCTACACGCTGGAAAACTGCGATAGCGCCGAAAACAGTTTCCAGGCCAAAGAGGAGAAAGCGGGTGGCTATCCCGGCACGGTCGCGGGACAGGCCGCTTATCTGCATGATCTGATTAAAGCAGTGCTGGCGGTGCCAGACCATCGCGGCAAGGGCGTGGTTTACTGGGAACCGGCGTGGATCCCCGCGCCCGGCAATACGTGGGCCACGCCTGCAGGCATGAAATATATCCACGACGAATGGAAAGAGGGTAACGCCCGCGAGAACCAGGCGCTGTTTGACTGTCACGGCAAGGCGCTGCCTTCGCTACAGGTTTTTCATTAACTATTAGCGTTAACGCTGATGTCTTCCTCTGAGGATCAGGTATGAATAAATTTCCCCCGCTCAGCGCCCGGGTTAACCGGCTGCTGCATGGTGCTGACTACAATCCGGAACAGTGGGCGCACCAGCCGGGCATTATTGATGACGACGTAGCGATGATGAAGCAGGCGAACTGTAACGTTATGTCGGTGGGTATTTTCAGCTGGGCGAAACTGGAGCCGGAAGAGGGGCGCTATGAGTTCGGCTGGCTGGATGAGGTGATCGATACGCTGTGGCTGCAGGGAATTTCTGTGTTTCTTGCGACACCCAGCGGGGCACGTCCGGCCTGGATGTCGCAGGCGTATCCCGAGGTGCTGCGCGTGGGGCGCGATCGCGTTCCGGCGCTGCATGGCGGCCGTCATAACCACTGTATGACGTCGCCGGTCTATCGCCAGAAAGTGCAGGCGATGAACAGCAGGCTGGCGGCGCGGTATGCGCATCATCCGGCGGTGGTCGGCTGGCATATTTCTAATGAGTATGGCGGCGAGTGTCACTGCGATCGCTGTCAGCAGACCTTTCGCGGCTGGCTGCAGCGTCGCTATGAGACGCTGGAGACGCTGAACCTCGCCTGGTGGAGCGATTTCTGGAGCCATACCTACACGGACTGGTCACAGATTGTGTCGCCTGCGCCACAGGGGGAGATGTCGATTCACGGTCTGAATCTGGACTGGCGGCGGTTTATGACGGATCAGGTGACAGATTTTTGTCGTGAAGAGATTAAACCGCTGAAGCAGGCTAATCCCGATCTGCCCGCGACCACCAATTTTATGGAGTACTTCTACGATTACGATTACTGGAAGCTGTCATCGGTGCTCGACTTTATTTCCTGGGATAGCTACCCGATGTGGCATAACGAGAAGGATGAGACCACGCTCGCTTGTTATACCGCGATGTACCACGATTTGATGCGCACCCTGAAGCAGGGAAAGCCGTTTGTATTGATGGAGTCGACGCCTGGCGCAACGAACTGGCAGCCGACCAGTAAGCTGAAGAAGCCGGGTATGCATATTCTCTCTTCGCTGCAGGCGGTGGCGCATGGCGCGGATGCGGTGCAGTATTTTCAGTGGCGCAAGAGCCGGGGATCGGTTGAGAAGTTTCATGGCGCGGTGGTTGATCATGTCGGTCATATCGATACGCGAATCGGACGTGAGGTGAGTGAGCTGGGCCGGATGCTGGCCTCGATGACGCCGGTTATGGGCAGTCGGGTTGAGGCGCGCGTCGCGATTGTTTTTGACTGGGAGAGTCGCTGGGCGATGGATAACGCACAGGGGCCACGCAATCTTGGTCTGCATTATGAGCGCACGGTGAATGAGCACTATCGGGCTTTCTGGGAGCAGGGTGTTGCGGTAGATGTGATTAACGGTGACAGCGCGCTTAGCGGTTACGATCTGGTGATTGCGCCGATGCTTTATATGGTGCGGGAGGGTTTTGCCGCACGGGTAGAGCAGCATGTTGAGCGTGGCGGACATTTCGTGGCCAGTTACTGGAGCGGGATCGTGAATGAGAGCGATCTCTGTTATCCGGGAGGCTTTCCGGGTCCGCTGCGGCCGTTGCTCGGCATCTGGTCAGAAGAGATCGACAGTCTGACCGATGAGGAGTTTAACGGCGTGCGCGGGGTGCGCGGCAACGAGCTGGGTCTGAGCGGGCCGTATCAGGCGCGGGAGCTTTGCGAGCATATTCATCTGGAAGGGGCTACGGCGCTGGCCAGTTACGAGAGTGATTTTTATGCCGGAACACCGGCGGTGACGGTGAATCGGGTCGGTCAGGGTAAAGCCTGGTATATCGCGTCGCGTAATGATCTGTCATTCCATCGGGATTTTTATGGTGCGCTGATGAAGCAACTGGAATTGCCGCGTGCGCTGGCGATTGATCTGCCGCCTGGCGTGGTTGTTCAGCGCCGTACCGACGGTGAACGGGCGTTTCTGTTTGTGCAGAATTTTACGGGTCAGACGCAGCAGGTGACGTTGCCTGCGGGACTGAGTGATTTGATTGATGGCACGCCAATGGGGGGACCGCTGATGCTGGCAGCGTGGGGATGCCGGGTGCTGAGTGGGCCATTGGGGTAGGGCTGCTCACATACAGGCGTTAGCTCAGGGGACCCGTGCCTTTCGCAAAGACGCAAAAGACGGCATCCCTGCCCGCTCAGCACGGGCCATCCCTGGCCCGTGATGCTTTGCTACAGGCACAGGTCCCCATCGCTTCTGGCAGTCGGGCTGTCTGTGGGAAGGCCCTGCTGCGATGCCAGAGATGGAGCAGGTTTGGTGGTGTTTTATGGACGTGCGGGCATGAGCTCAGGTCCCCATCGCTTCTGGCACCGGGGCTGTCTGTGAGAAGGCCCTGCTGCGATGCGGGAGATGGAGCAGGTCTGGTGGCGTTTTGTGGCCGTGCGGGTGTTAGCTCAGGTCCCCATCGCTTCTGGCAGTGGGGCTGTCTGTGAGAAGGCCCTGCTGCGATGCCGGAGATGGAGCAGGTCTGGTGGTGTTTTGTGGTCGTCCAGGCGTTAGCTCAGGGGACCTGTGCCTTTCGCAAAGACGCAAAAGACGGCATCCCTGCCTGCTCAGCACGGGCCATCCCTGGCCCGTGATGCTTTGCTACAGGCACAGGCCCCCATCGCTTCTGGAAGTGGGGCTGTCTGTGAGAAGGCCCTGCTGCGACGCGGGAGATGGAGCGGGTCTGGTGGCATTTTCTGGTCGTGCGGGCGTTAGCTCAGGGGACCTGTGCCTTTCGCAAAGACGCAAAAGACGGCATCCCTGCCTGCTCAGCACGGGCCATCCCTGGCCCGTGATGCTTTGCTACAGGCACAGGTCCCCATCGCTTCTGGCACCGGGGCTGTCTGTGAGAAGACTTTGCTGCGATGTGGGAGATGGAGCGGTCTGGTGCCGTTTTATGGTCGTGCGGGCGTTAGCTCAGGCCCCCATCGCTTCTGGCAGTGATGCTGTCTGGGAAGGTCCGGCGCTGCCTGAATTGTGAATTTTGAGCAGGTTATGGCAGTTTCGGCGCAAATTCTGGGGCATTCTACCCCTCGTTTTCGTTTATCAGTCGTGAGTGGCGGGCAGCAGCCCGCCTTTTTATCATCTGAAGGAGAACAATATGGTGAGTCTGAAATCGTTTAAGCACTATTTCAGTCGGCAGCCGCTGACGGTGGAAGAGCTTGAGGTAGACAGTGCGCTACTGGAGCGTCTTGTCACGTGTTTTGGCGGGCGTGACAATATTCAGCAGGTGGATGCCTGTTTAACCCGGCTGCGGGTGAAGGTGACATCGCTGAAAGCGGTGGATACGGCGGGATTGCAGAAAGCGGGAGCGATTGGTGTGGTGATCCTGGGACATGAGGTGCATGCGATCTTTGGTAAACAGTCTGATCAGCTGCGTCAGCTGCTGGAAGAACGTTTCTTTAAACCGGAGTAACAACCGCAAGAGAAATACAAATAAAAAAATGGATAACCGTTGCCGGTTATCCAAATAAGCCCCTGCATAAGAGCTTAACAATGACCACAATGAGGAGATGGCGCAGTTACCACCAGGCTTCGACCTGAACGCCGAAGTTCCAGGTGTTATTACTGGTGTTATCTTTGAAGCTGTGACCGTCCTCGGAGTCATTCAGGTAAGAGGCAAACAGTCGCAGTTCAGGACGAGACATAAATTCGGGACCGGCTGCCAGACCCAGCGCCAGCGTATATTTCTGTCCCGCTGCTTTGTAGTCGCTGCCCACTTTGTTTTCATCTTTCTGCCAGAAGCTGCCCACTTCGCCAATACCGCGCACATACTGGGTAAACTGATACTGACCCCGACCCACCAGCGACAGCAGGGTGCTTTTGCTGGTCTGCGCGGTGATATCATCCGCTGAACCCCAGGTAAAGACCTGATTCAGAGAGAACTTGTCGGTGATCGGCAGCAGACCGGTATTAATGACGCGGTAGCCGGTGGCGTTTTGAGTATCGTTCCACATGTCATACCAGCCGCCACCCTGCGAAATCATATTCTGCGCAAGACCTTTATTGGCGTACTGGAACACCAGTTTCTGATAGCCGCCCCACATGTCCTGACTGATTTCACTGGTGAGCATGACGCCGTTATCTGCGTCATACAGGCCACCATATTCTTTCTGTTTGTTGGTGGTGTTTGGCATGGCGTAATCAATACCAAACTCAGTCCACGCGCCGGACCAGGGTTTCCAGCCTGCATAGCGAAGATCGAGGTAGTTGATATTGACGTCGTTGTCGCCATCGACGCGGTAATCCACATCGTTGGCATCGCCACGGATCCAGGCAAAGGAGATCGCGCCCGGCCCCAGCGTGTAGTTTTCAATCCCGGCACCCGAACCCGAGATGTTCCAGTACTTGGTATCAATGATGTGTAAATCGTGACGCTGGTAGTAGCGTTTACCGCCCCAGATCACGGCATCTTTGTCACCCGGCACCAGCCCTTTGATCTGCAGATTGAGCTGACGCAGGCCAAACTGTGCATCATCGCCGAAGGTGGTTTCGTTATCATTTGAGCCATCGGAGAACATACTGACCATGGTGTCGACGTAGAAACTGACGTCATCCTTTTTGTAAACCTCGCTGCCCAGCTCAACTTCGCCGTAGGTGTCAGCTTCGTTGCCAAGACGACCAACCTTGTTCTTTTGATACTCTTCAATACCGCCATCCTGCGATACGCCCACGCCACCGCGCAGATAGCCATGAAAATCGATATTGTCGATAGCGGCATAGAGCGTCGGGGAGGTCAGGGCCGCAGCAAGCGCCACAGCAGCAGTACGTAACCTTGTTTCCATGTTATCCTCAATTTTATTTGTAATACGTTCACATGACAGCGGCAGTAAACGCCTTTTGTCAGATGAGTGACAAATAAAATCGCGATGATGTGTGATGTACTGCAAATAAAGTGCCGCCATTTGTAACGATTAGTGAATCAGATCACCAAATTTCACGATGTGAAGGTATTACTTTTACTTTTTATTCGAGCAATGTGATTGCGGTAGCCTGGCTGACACCACGGCTGTGATACCATGCCGCCATCGGTAATCAGGGATGCGAATTATGAAATCTAAAAATGCCACCTTAGAGGATGTCGCCCGTCATGCTGGCGTGTCGTATCAGACGGTTTCGCGGGTTTTGAATAAGTCGGCAAACGTCTCGGAATCAACGCGGCGCAAGGTGGAGCACTCTATTGAGACCCTGCGCTACGTGCCCAACAGACTGGCGCAGCAGCTGGTGGGTAAGCAGAGCACAACGCTGGGTCTGGTGACCACATCGCTGGCGTTGCATGCCCCCTCTCAGGTGGCTGCTGCGGTTAAACGTTATGCGAATGTCGCCGACTACCAGGTGCTGATCGCCATGATTGATGAGAACGTCAATCAAAGCCTCCAGGATTGCATCAATGAGCTGAAGTCTCAGCGGGTGGATAAGGTGATCATCAACGTCCCGCTGGAGAGCAGTGATGCTGAGAAAATCGTGCAGGAGAACGACGATATTCTCTGTCTGTTCCTCGACGTTGATCCTTACAGCGCGGTGTTTAACGTTTCGTTTAACCCGGCTGACGGCACCCGTGCCAGCGTTAAATATCTGTATGAGCAGGGGCATCGCGAGTTTGCCCTGCTGGCCGGGCCTGAGCAGTCAGTTTCCGCCAACCTGCGGTTAAAGAGCTGGCTCGATACGCTGGAAAGCTACCGTCTGAAACCCGTCAGCATCAGCCACGGTAACTGGGATGCTCAGAGCGGTTACAACGGTGTGCTGCAATTGCTGCGTGAAGCACCGGAGTTCAGTGCGCTGCTGGTGGGTAACGATCAGATGGCGCTGGGTGTGCTGAGCGCGCTGCATCAGCGCGGCGTAGCGGTGCCAGGGCAAATTTCGGTGATTGGCTATGATGACACCTATGAAAGTGCCTTTTTTCATCCGGCGCTGACCACCGTGTCGCTGGATCTCGATTTGCAGGGCAAAGAGGCGGTTGCGCGCATTTTGCTGGCCAGTGAGCAGGATGAGCAGCGTTCTTCGTCAATTCTGCCTGCAAAACTGGTGGTGCGCAGTTCGACCGGTATTGCCGGACAGCAGCAGCGGGATTTAAAGCAGATAGCAGAGCAACTGCGGCTGATTGCCAGTCGTCTTGAGTAGCCTGTCGTCCGAAGGAACCCGGATGCTCTGAACATGAAAGCCGCCATTGCAGGCGGCTCCGATGATCGTTTACGCGTAAGCCGTAGATCGTTTACTGTGCGGCTGCCGTTCTCATGGCCGGACGCTGTGGCAGCACCACCAGAAAAACGATGATGAGCAGCGCCAGTGTTAGCGAAGCACCGTAGCGACTCAGCGCGAGCCCGCCTGAAGCCAGGGGCTTGTCCAGGAAGTCACCGACAACGGCACCCAGTGGTCGGGTCAGGATAAAGGCTGCCCAGAACAGCGCGGTGCGTGAAAGAGAGGTAAAGCGACTGATCGCCCAGATAACCGTCAGCGCGCCGACAAACAGCAGGATCCCGCCGTCGTACCCCAGCCCTTCGCTGTCGGCCGTCCAGTCACCCAATGCCGTGCCCAGTGTCTGTGAAAACATTATGGTGACCCAGTAAAAACACTCGGTAACGCCATTGTTGACCGAATTTACTGCGACCGTCCCGCAGCATATTTTCCAGAGAAAAAGCGAGAGGACCAGCAGTGTGCTCAGCAGCAGGGTGCCGCCTGTATAACCGATGTTGAGTGAGCGATCGGCAAAGTCCGCCAGGGTCGTGCCGACAGTGGTGGTCGCCACGACGGTGAACCAGTAGATCCATTTGTTAAAGCTGTTGCGATTGATCTGCACCACGACAGCAACCAGAAAGATGATGGCGAAAATCAGTGTGCCGGTCAGGTAACCCAGATTCATCGACATGGTCACCGCATCGCCGCCGGTCTCACCCAGGGTCGTGGCAGCGATTTTGGTCAACCAGAATGCCGCGGTAACGGCCGGAACTTTACTCAAAGCCTGCGAAGCTGTGTTGTTATTTTGCATAGGGTGATACTCCGGAAAAGCCCAACATGAGCTAATACAGCGGGGATGTTATAAGATTAATCTTAAGGCGAGATTAAGCCGCAGGCGTGACGGGATGCCTTTTTCACTGGCTCGCCATTCAGCCAGCCAGAGTGATGGCATAGCATGACGCGCCAAAACCTTCAGGGATTTCATGACGCGCAAGCTTCAGGTTTCATGGGCCTGTGAGACCCTGCCGTGATTAAAGATTATGCCCCGATGAGCCGATATACACAGGCTCTTGCTTCTGACACTGCAACCTGACAGCCTGGCATCATGCGAAAAGGGAACGGCATCGCGGACACTGCCGCCAGACTGGCTTCAGTCTTCGCCACCCTGTATAGCGGCCTGCCCGCCTGACCCCCTTACAGGCGTCGCCCTCAGCGACAGGCGGGCATTTACGGTTATAATCAGGTCTGTAGCGACGAGTATTGAGCTTATTTAGTATCGTCAGCAACATCGGAGTCGGCCGCCATGAACCCCATCATCAAACCCTCTTTTACCGCTCTCTGGTCTACAGACGCCCAGGGTATCTGCGTTGCCAGTCAGGAAAGCCCGGCGGGTCTGCTGCCCGAACTCAGGGGCGTGACGCTGAGCTCATGGCTAAGGCTGGCGCAGGCTGATGATGATGAGAAGATCGCGCTGAAACTGACTGCCGCGCTGGAACTGCTGACCCCTTTCCATATTGAAGTGCCGATCCATTGTCTGGACGGCCAGACCCGTCGGGTTGTTGTGTCTGGTCTGCCGGGTTGCCAGCCTGGCACGTCCCATCTGCAATATAACGGCTTCATTCTTGATGTGAGCGGACAGCGTAAAGCGCTGGAAGATGCGCTCCGCACTGCGGCGGAATACCGTCTGTTAATTGAGAACAGCACGGACCTGATTGCCCATTGCGATGCGGAGGGCCGGTACGTTTCAATCTCGCCTTCCTACAGCGAAATGATTGGCTGGACCGCAGAAGAAGTTGTCGGCCAGCTGGTGGTGGATTTTCTGCATCCCGACGATCGCGAATTAGCCACTGAAGCGCTGGCGTGCATCTTCAGCGGGGGCGTGCTGCCGGATGTTGTTGAGGTTCGCAAACGCCATCGCGACGGTCATTACCTCAATCTGGGCACCAAAGCCTGCGGCGTCATCAACCCCAACTCAGGAAAAAACATCGGTGCGGTCCTGGTGTCGCGCGACATTACGCGGGACAAAGAAAGGATGCGTAATCTTGAGAAGCTGGCTACCCTGGACACGCTCACCGGACTGCATAATCGCGCCTGGATTAACGAGAAGGTTGGCTTCATGCTGGCGCAGGCGGACGATCAGGCTTACACCACGGTGATGTTTATCGATTTGAATGGCTTCAAAGCGGTGAATGACCTGATGGGGCACGCAACAGGCGATGCCCTGCTGCAACAGGTCAGCAGACGGCTGCAACACTGTATGCGGCCGGGTGATTCGGTGGCGCGACTGGGTGGCGATGAGTTTGTTGTGGCAGCAAAGTGCGCTAATCGCGAAACAGCATCCGCTATTGCACTGCGGATTATCGACAGCCTGCAGGCACCTTTCGCCATCGAAAACAGGGATGTGCGTATTGGCGCGGCGATTGGTATCAGCCTTGCCCGCTTCGGGACGGCAACGGCCAAAATGCTATTCGAAAACGCGGATAAGGCGATGTACCAGTCCAAAGCCCGACGTGATGGCTCTTATCAGTTTTTTGAGCCAGCAGCGCCCTAATGGATGAGCAGGCGAGCCCGTTGTGAGTGCGTCGGTCATGTTAAAACCAACCTTTTTAGCCGATGTCACAGATCCCGCCGCCATGCATGTCACCTCCACCATGCCCCCTTGTGTGCGCCAGAAAGAGAGTCCGTTACGCCCGGCAGAAGGCTATGCATCACATCAGAAACTCACAGGTCAGATCAGGCAAGATGCGTGACCTCCCCGCACTTTACTTCGGCATAGAACGGGTCTTCGGGACAACGCTGGTTATCTGCTGCGTCCGGCATTCTGAACGTCGTCCGGTGCGATGTTTACAGGGGATCGCGGGTCTCACGCTCTTCATCATATCCCGCCTGCGCCTGTTCCAGGGCTTTCCCATGCTGCTTTGCCCAGTTTACCAGCGCGACAAAAGGATCCTGTAACGTCCGGCCCAGCGGCGTAATGGCATATTTAACCGCCACAGGCGATGAAGCAATCACACGGCGACTTATCAGTCCGTTGCGTTCCAGACGGCGTAATGCCTCCGTCAGCGATTTATGCGTGATGGGGTCGAGCCTGCGCTTGATGGTGTTAAAACGTGAGGGCTGAGAGCACAAGACGGTCAGGATCAGGACTGACCACTTATTCGCTACCTGCTCCAGGATTGGCCGCGTGCTGTTGATCTCGGCGAGTAGCTGGGTGATATCGGTGGTCATGCGGTTTCCTCGGGGATATCTGATGTACACCAGGTGCGTAATTGACACTAAATATACGAAATGTATCATCAAGCGTCCAGCCACTATTGGGAGTCGCAATGATGAAACTGAGTGGAAAAGTCGCCCTTGTCACCGGGGGTAATAGCGGTATCGGCCTTGCTGTCGCTCGCCGTTTTGCAGAGGAAGGCGCACGCGTTTTTATAACCGCCCGGCGGGAAGCGCAACTGGCTGAGGCGGTCGCCGCGATCGGCGGTCAGGTCGAAGCCATTCCTGCCGATATCACCCGCGAAAGCGATCTTGCGCGCCTGTTCGCAACCCTTGTCGCCCGCGCGGGTCGCCTCGATATTCTTGTTAACGCGTCAGGCGTGTCAGAACCTGCGAGCCTGGAAGAGACAACCGGGGAGCACATCGATCGCGCGTTTAATCTGAATGTGCGCGCGATGGTGCTGACGGTGCAGCACGCGGTGCAGCTGATGGGTGAGGGCGGCAGCATCGTGCTGGTGGGTTCGATTGCAGGCGAAATGGCCAATCCCGGCTACGGCAGCTATTCCGCCAGCAAAGCCGCCGTGCGTTCGTATGCCCGCACCTGGAACAGCGAGCTGGCACCGCGTGGCATCCGGGTGAACACGCTGAGTCCGGGCCCCACTGACACGCCGATGTTTGACCGTGCCAGCGATGAAGTGAGACAAACGCTGAGCGCCCGAATCCCGGCTAAGCGGCTGGGGAATCCGGATGAAGTGGCCGCCGCCGCCCTGTTTCTGGCGTCCGATGAAAGCCGTTATGTCGGCGGTACCGAGCTGGTAATTGATGGCGGCATGACCGCGTAGGGGATGCCGCAGGCGCGACCGGATGTAACGCATTCAGTCGCACGACAGAACCGCCTGACGGAAAAGAGCGGTGAACAGCGGACGTTACCCCAGTTAATCAGACGGTCATTGAAGGAGGATGTAAATCCACTCCGGTTCGCGGCGTCACAAAGCGCAAATCGGTTGATAATGTCGGATGGTTTTCCATTTTCAGGAACCTGCCAGCCCCACTGGCAGGCCGTTTCAGCGCCCGGAACACATGGGATACCGCAAAGATTTTCCGCAAAAGGATCATCCGCGATATCACCTCAGCACACCTTTTCAGCACACGCATGAAAGCAGAGCTGACGCCGGTTATTCCGGTTTTGATTTCGGTGAGCGTCCCTTCTTTAATCGCGTATAGCACGCGCAACGGCGGGGGGCCTGTACGACGGATTTAACGCAACTATTCACCCCTTACCCTGTAAACCTCCCAGGCTCCTCAACGTGATGAATTTCTTCGGTAAGGGGGGCGGTTACTTTAATTCATATCCTCAGAGGGCAGCTGCAATTGCGGCTTCCATTTTTGCCGGAGTCGTGGTCGGCGCAAATCGTCTGACAGGTCTGCCGTCGCGTCCTATCAGGAACTTAGTGAAGTTCCACTTGATACGACCACCCAGCACGCCGGGTAATGCTTCCTTGAGGTAACGAAACACCGCGTGTGCTGCGGCACCGTTGACGTCGACTTTCTCAAACATCGGAAAACTCACGCCGTAGTTGATGTGGCATGTCCGGGCGATATCGTCGGCCCCGCCGGGTTCCTGCTTACCGAACTGATTGCAGGGAAAACCGAGTATCACCAGCCCCTGAGCGGCATACTTTTTGTAAAGTGCTTCCAGCCCAGCATATTGTGGCGTGAAGCCACAATGGCTGGCGGTATTCACCACCAGAACCACTTTGCCAGCGAAGTCGGCCATCGGGACTGGCTGGCCAGTCAGGCTGACGGCCGAAAGTTGATAAAAGGGAGACATGGACAATCCTTAGCGCGGAACCTGTTTAATGACAACATTAGCATAGCGCGGCCCACGGCGGTTGCGGCGGGAAGTGGGTGTCTGGTTCGACATCGGCGGCGCGAGCTATCACAGTATGCACAGGGCGGGAAGAGGGGTGCTCTCTCCGCCAGGTCATTAACCGGTTACGTGACGCATAACTCAGCCGTTATCGCGAAAGCCGGGATACAGGCTCATTCCGCCATCGATAAACAGCGTGGTGCCATGAACGTAGTCGGAAAGGTCACTGGCAAGCCAGACCACCGCATTCGCCACATCTTCCGCAGCACCGATACGCCCGTAAGGGATGAGTTTTAACAGCGCCTTGCCCGCTTCGCCCTGGGTGGTCTCTTCATTTATGGCGGTAGCGATAGCGCCGGGTGCGACTGAATTAACGCGTATCCGATCCTCGCCCACTTCCTGTGCCAGGCTTTTCATCAGCAAATCAACCCCGCCTTTGGAGGCGGCGTAGTTAACGTGTCCGGCCCAGGGAATCAGCTGATGAACTGAACTCATATGAATGATTTTACCCACAGCCCGGCTGATCGCCGGGCGATGCTCCTGGTCACGAAACTGACGCAGCGCTGCACGCGCACAGAGAAACTGCCCGGTAAGATTCACGTCCAGAACGGTATTCCAGTCCTCAAGCGACATCTCAATGGATGGGGCATCTTTCTGTAGCCCTGAGTTCGCCACCAGAATATCCAGCCTGCCAAATTCAGCAATCGTCTGGTTAAAGAGATTTTCAACGTCAGCCTCTTTTGATACGTCCCCCTTTACCGCAATGGCGCGTCCACCGTCTGCACGGATTTTCTCAACCAGCTCTTCGGCGGGCTCTGCCTGGCTGTGGTAGTTAACCACCACACCGGCACCCGCTTTGGCAAGGGCTTCTGCACAGGCATAGCCGAGACCCGAGCTGGCACCGGTAACCAGCGCAACCTGATTTTCGAGTGATAAGATCATGAGGCTTCCTTATTTCTGTCAATGATGAGCCTGTTAACCCGGCGGGCATCATCAGGGGAATGAATAGCGATGTATCGCTGACACCACGATGTTCAGATACCCACGCTGTTTCTGAGCGGCTGACCGGCTCGCGCGCAGGGTCTGAGACACTGAATTATAGATGCGAAGTGCGGGGTTGGCTGTTGTCACGCTCTGCATGAGCAGACAGGAAGGGTGGATGCAGAAACCTGAGCGGCAAAAACAGGCGGAATCTGAGAGGCAAACAGGAGCCCGTCAGAAGAGAGGCTGCTTTGACATGCTGGTTTCTCTGACTGGATTGGCTTCTGGCATCCATTGCCGGATACCTGATCCAGGGAGATAACAAGAGGCAGTATCGCCAGGCAGATGTCAGTTCACGTTATGTCGGTCTCTGGTCAATATTTACTGCCTGCGGCGGTTGGTTCCGGAATTGCCATGCCAGCGTGCATAAAGAGAGTGAGGCCGCTACGTTAGTCAGCGTGAAAAGGGCGGCAGAGGTATGCGCAATCACCGCCAGCCCAACTACCGCAACAGAAATACATTGAATCCCTGAAAATAAGGCCAGCCAGCGGCTGCGTTTCTGTTAATCGCAACCCTGTACGTCCTGTCAGCCTTCATAAAAGCTTAACGCATGATCGGGACGCCCGACCATAAAGTCCGTGCTTCACCGTGACGATAACTGTTGTACCGGGATTGGCCGGTGCATTGTTGTTTTCACCACGGAAAAACTATGAAGCTTAATCATTTTACAATTGGACAAAGACTCAGCGTGATGGCCGCCATCCTTCTGCTCGCAACGCTGTTTGTCGGGTTAAGAGGCATCACCCTGAATGCTCAGGGTCTGCAAAAAAATACAGACATCATGGCAAGCGAAGCACGTGTTGCTGAGAGCATCGATACGGCCCGAAATGCCCAGGTTCAGTTTAAAATTCAGGTACAGGAGTGGAAGAACATTCTGTTGCGTGGCACGCAGAGCATGGGCGTTTTTGACAAATATAAAGCGGCCTTTCTGGCGCAAAGTAACAAAACACAGGGGCTCCTGCATCAGCTGCTGATACTGCAGCCTGAACTGGGTATGGATACAACCCATGTGAAACAAACGATTGCGCTACACCTTCAGCTCAGACAGAAATACCTCGCTGCGTTGCAAAGCTACGACATTCATAATCCGGCCAGTGCCCAACTGGTTGACAGCCAGGTCAATGGTATCGATCGCGAGCCGACCAAAATGATTGATGACGTGGTTCATCGTACGCTGGCGCACGCTCAGAAACTCAATCAGGCGCTGACGGCGCAAAACCTGGCTCAGTATCAGGAAACCCGCATGACCTTGTGGGTCGCCATGGCGGGTATTTTACTTTCCGGCGTATTAATAACCGTCTGGTTAATTCGCAGCATTACCCATCCACTGCGCGAAGCTGTCAACATTGCGCGCACCGTTGCTTCAGGCGATCTCCAGACGGTTATCCGTCCCAGTGGACGTGACGAAACCGCAGAGCTGATGACGGCGTTGCTTGAAATGAATAGCAGCCTGACGTCAATTGTCTCTGGCGTCCGCGTCGGCACGGAAAACATTGCCTCCGCTTCCGTTCAGATTGCACAGGGCAGCCAGGAACTCTCGTCACGTAACGAGGCGCAGGCTGGCGCACTTGAAGAAACGGCCGCCTCGATGGAGGAACTGACCTCGGTGGTGAAAAATAACGCTCAGAATGCCGTTCATGCCAGCAACATTGCACAGGATGCCCGCTCCATTGCAGGCCAGGGCGGCGAGGTGGTGGAAAAAGTGGTACACACCATGAGCGAAATCCAGCAGTTTTCCAATGAGATCAATCAGATCATTACGGTGATTGACGGTATCGCTTTCCAGACTAACATTCTGGCACTGAATGCGGCGGTCGAAGCGGCACGTGCGGGAACAGAGGGCCGTGGGTTTGCGGTGGTTGCAGCAGAAGTTCGTGCTCTGGCGCAGCGCTCTGCAAAAGCAGCGAAGGATGTGCGTATCCTGATTGAACGTTCTGTGAGTTCAATCGGCCAGGGCAATGAGCTGGTCAAACATGCCGGGATGACGATGGAGGAGATTATTTTACGCATTCATCAGGTCAGCGAGTTGATTGAAAACGTTTCGTCGGCCAGTAATGAGCAGAGTGTGGGTATCGATCAGGTTAATCTTGCGGTCACGCATATGGATGCGGCCACTCAGCAAAACGCTGCCCTTTCTCAGCAGTCTACTGCTGCGGCGCAGGCTTTACAGGCTCAGGCTGAAATGCTGCTTGCCAGTGTCAGCGTGTTTAAAATTAATCCAGCGCACGCTTAATCTAAGGTGTCAGGACTGGACTGCCTTACGGTGTCTTTTCCTGACACTTTTTCAGCGTGGGCTGCCGCCTGTCTCTCAGACAGGCGGTCAGCGGATTCATCAATCTGCCATTTTCACGGCCTTTCTGGTCGGGAGAAAAGCGCAGGCATAAGTGTGATGTATCGGCCCGCCAGATTTGGGGGGCTGTGTATCACCTGTTACCGGTGCTTTGCTTCTGATAACCGGTGGGTAAACATGGTCATGGTTACGCGTCAGGATGCCGCGCATGTTGTTGCCGGGGAACGTCAGATCTCTGTCCTGCCCCGGTCTTCACAGTGTCAGTTCCGGTGTCACCCTAACTGGCTTATTGCCAACAGGCGTGACTGATTCACCCCCTCCGCACAAACCCGTTTCAGACGGTTCCTTCCCGCCATGCTATCCCTACACCCAAAAAAAGAACGTTCAGCGAAATGCTCTGACGACACCCTCGTCACATAAACTAAATTCATTGAGCACTTTTTTGTGACAAATAACACAACCTGATTACATCTTCCGGCAGGCATGAGATTTTATCGTGATAATGGTTTTACTCAGTACATTACTGTTTTACAGAGTACAACGAAGGCGCTTTGCCAATGGCGCGTAAAGCGATGACAAAACTGTGAGGATCATCATGTCTGAAAAACAGCACATCACGACTTTCTCTGCCGATATTGAGCAGCAGACCGTTAAGAAGGTGGTCTGGCGCATTTTGCCCTTTCTGATCGTCTGTTATCTGATTGCCATTATCGATCGCGGCAACATTGGTATGGCTTCATTGCAGATGAACGAAGATTTGGGCCTGTCCAAAGCCGTATTTGGTTTTGCGAGCAGCCTGTTTTTCGTCGGCTACTTTCTGTTCGAAGTTCCCAGCAACCTTGCCATGCAGAAAATTGGCGCAAAGATCTGGATCTCTCGCATCATGGTGTCGTGGGGCATCATCTCGGTCTGCACCGCCTTTGTTGAGAGCGCCAATACGCTCTACATCCTGCGCTTTTTACTGGGTGCCGCAGAGGCAGGATTTTTCCCTGGTGTGATCCTTTATCTGACGTACTGGATCCCCGGTAAGTACCGTGCGCGTGTGATTGCGACCTTTATGGTGGCTATACCGGCGGCGAATTTTATTGGATCGCCTATCTCCGGTCTGATTTTGTCGCTCGACGGCTGGCTGGGCATGCGCGGCTGGCACTGGTTATTCATCCTGGAAGGCATTCCGGCGGTGATTCTGGGGATTGCGGCATTCTTTTTACTGAGCAACCGCCCCTCTAATGCCAGCTGGTTAAACCAGGAACAAAAAGCGTGGCTGAACAGCACACTTGAAGCTGAGAATGCGAAAAAGAAAGCCATTGGTCATATTTCCCTCTGGCAGTTGCTGCGTCATAAACATATCTGGGTGATGGCACTGATTTATGCAGGCGCGTCTGCGGCAGGATCAACGCTGAGCGTGTGGTCTCCGCAGCTGCTGAAATCATTCGGACTGGATAATTTCACCACCGGTTTAGTCAATGCGATTCCTTACGGCCTGGCATCCATTCTGATGATTGTCTGGGGCAGAAGTTCTGACAGAAGCGGCGAGCGTCGCTGGCACACCGCGTTAACGCTGTTCCTGATTGCGGGTGGTCTGCTTTCCGCCTTTATCACTAACACCCTGACCGGCAGCGTCGTCATCCTGTCACTGGTATTAGTCGGTGCCTACTCAATGAAAGGACCTTTCTGGGCACTGGCATCGGGATGGATGTCATCCACCACTGCCGCTGCGGGTCTGGCTGCTATCGGTGCGATGGCGAATCTGATTGGCGGAGGATTGATGGTCAACGTTTACGGCATCATCAACCAGGCCACCGGCAGCCATACACTGGCCATGATGCCACTGGCTGTCCTCTGTGGCATCGGCGGTATTGCGGTGCTGGTCATGGGTCGAAAAAAAGAGCTGAGCATTGAAGTGGAAAACAGCGCTTCACCGGTCAGTAAGTAAAATAACCGCATCTGCAGACGTGGATCACCGCGTCTGCAGATGCGCTTTTTCAGTTTTCCCTTCGACAGGGCAAGTCAATTCCGCGTAGCGCTGAGTCAGCTTCATAATGCTTTTGCGAAACAGACCGCCTCTTCCCGACCTGCATAGGGCCCGTAATTTTCAATTTGTAGGTATCCATTCTTCTCATAAAAATTCACAGCCCGATGGTTAACACGCCGGGTTTCAAGCCAGAGTTCGTTATACCCCATACGCTTCGCGGCTGTTTCAAGGAATGTGAGTAAAGCAGTACCGATACCGGGAGAACTTCGGTCTGAGAACATCCTTTTGAGTTCAGCCACATTTTCCGATAAAGGTCGAATGGCTCCGCAGCCTATCGCATTGCCACTGCTGTCCCTTGCCAGCGCCCACAGCGCTCTTTCCTGCTCCATTGACGCTAATGTGAAATGGCGTTTGCCACCATCACCCGTGATTGAGGCGAGTTCCGCTGACAGTTTTTCAACGATGTGTCGGGAGCAGGGAGAAAGGGGATCGGATTCCTCAACTTTTTTCATGCTAAAACCCTTTTTTAACTTTCTGATCAGGCCAGATTTAAATCAGAACTCAGTTCAGATAGGGATGCTCCAAAGTTGGTTTGCCGTAAGATTCAGGAGACAAACAGAGTTCTGCCACGACTATTCGTCTTTAGCAGGCAGACAGGCTTTAGCACGCATGCATGCGAGACAGGAAGGGTGTTGTTAACGGCACCTGACACGTGCGCACTGATCTGAGCATTTATCCGTTTATGGATGCCTGCCACAAGGGCAGCTTAGCAGTGGGTCAGCACAAACAAAACAAGCAGAGGATGAGAGCGACAGAGAGCGTTGTCAGCAATCGGTGTAAACGTAAACCCATAAAAAAGCCGACTAAACAGCGTGATAGTATGTTTAGTCGGCATGTTATCGGGCTCAGGCGACCGGCGTTTCTTTTTCCAGGGAGTCCGCCAGAACATTCAGAATGTTACTGGCCGCAACGGTGCCCATCCTGACATAGGCGTTATCACTGACGCCGCCAATGTGTGGCGACAGTATCACTCGCTCAACATTTTGCCAGATGTGCGGGGCGGTCAGCGGTTCTGTGGGGAAACTGTCCAGCGCGGCCCAGGCAACGGTGCCCTTGTTCAGCGCCGCTAACAACGCCTCCTCATCGATGAGACCTCCGCGTGCCGTGTTTACCAGAATGGCGCCTTTTTTAAACAATGCGAGTTTCTCAGCGTTAATCATCTGGCGCGTCTGTTCGGTCAACGGACAGTGCAGCGAAATGACATCTGACTGTTGCAGCAAATCGTCAAGTGATACGGGTTCACACTCATCAGGAAAAGTTTTAGCAAAGGGATCATAGGCGAGCACTTTCATGCCAAAAGCCCGGCCAATGCGGGCGACGCGACCGCCTATTGCCCCCAGTCCTGCCAGACCCAGCGTTCTGCCTTCCAGTTCAACGGACTTATGAGTGGATTTGTCCCAGTGCCCCTGACGCATGCGCTGATCAAGCGTAATGATCGATTTGGCGCAGGCCAGAATCAGCGCCCAGGTATGTTCAGCGACAGCTGCTGCGTTGGCACCCGGCGCGGATTGCACACTGATATGCCGCGCCGCCGCGGCCTGCTGATCGATAACGTCAATGCCGCTGCCGTGTTTGGAGATCACACGCAGGGCAGGCGCGGCGTCCATGATGCGGGCGTTGATTTTCCCGTAACGGACGATAATGCCCACCGGGTTATGCTGCTGGCAGAGCTGAACCAGTGTCTCTTCGTCCGGCTGTTTTCCAGCATAAACAACAGTGAACGCGTTGAGCAGGCTGACCGCCTGCGGTGCCAGATCGTTGGCGGTGACCAGAATGACGGGAGGTGTGGTTGTCATCAGAGCGCCTCCCCATCGGCCAGCATTCCAGCGGTATGCAGGGCTTTCTCTAACCACGGCGCGCGAAGGTCGCCATCACGAATGGCTGCAATACGGCCAATCTCGAAATCCAGTTTTTTCTGCGCCAGTTCGAGCAGTGCAGGCACCTCTTCACGCGGCAGAACCACCACGCCATCAATATCACCAATAACGAGATCGCCCGGCTGAATAGCAGCACCCGCGACAGAAACCGGGTAGTTAACGCGTCCCGCAACAGATTTGGTCGGGCCGCAGGGATTCAGGCCTGCGGAGAACACCGGGAAGCCGTTCACACTCAGTGCGTCGGCGTCACGCACCGCGCCATCAATAATAATGCCCGCGATGCCGGATGCTGCCGCCTGGGTGGCCATAATTTCCCCGATTAATGCACAGCTGATGTCGCCCTTGCCATCAACCACAATCACATCACCCGGTTTGGCAATTGCCAGCGCAACATGAATAGCCAGGTTGTCGCCCGGTCTGACTTCAACGGTGATAGCGGGACCCGCCACTTTCATCGAGGAGGCGACCGGTTTGACGCGACCATGCAGTGTCCCGCGACGTCCGGCGACGTCAGCGAGTATCGCTGCCTGAAACTGAGCCGCCTGTTTGACGAGCGCGGGCGCAATCCGGGTAATGTCGCGATTGATGAAGGTATTCTCTGCATTCGGCATAGATCATTCCTCTTTCGTTTTACCAGGTACAACTATGTTGTACAATATAAAACAACTATATCGGTGTTAATTGATTTCGCACCAGTGTTAAGCACGCATTTGTGATGTAAATACGATGTGAATCACAAATTGCACGGTAAACTGCCTGCCGTCGCACACAGGAGGATGTACTGATGGGAAATGAAGGCGTAATTGCCGTAGAAAAAGCGCTGGCGCTGCTGGATTGTTTCAAACCTGGTGAGGAGTCGCTGACGCTGACCGCGCTGGCGCAGCTTTCGGGTTACCATAAAACAACGGTTTATCGCCTGATGAACTCCCTTGAGCGCATGAATTATGTGATTCGCCGCGACAATGGCGTTTACACCCTGGGACCAAGACTTCTTTATCTGGGCAAGCTCTATGAACAATCTTTTCATCTGGCCAGTATTGTTCAGCCTGAACTTCACGCCCTGGCGACCGCGACGGGCGAAAGCGCCTCATGGTATGTGATTGAAAACGAGCAACGGCTCTGTCTTTTCAGGGCTGAGCCTTCTGAAGGACTGCGTGAAACACGGCTGCCCGGCACCTTTCTGCCCCTGGATAACTCTGCCATCGGACAGGTGCTTCGCTACTGGGGGCAGAATGAACCCCTGTTTGAAACTGAACCTGAACTTCCGCTGTACACGTCCGGTATGCGCGATCCGCATATTGCGGCGTTCTCTGTACCGGTGTTTGGGGAGAATGACAACCTTATCGCCGCACTGGCACTGACCGGGCCGTCGTCACGCCTGACGCAGTCGAAAGGTGAAAGCGGGTTGGGAAAACTCATGAAAGAAACGGCCAGCAGACTTTCTGTAAAATCCGGCGCGCATAAAGCGACCTGCGATAATTTTTATAAAATCTAGCAGACGTGCCCGGCACTGTTGAGCACGCGTCAGGTCGTGCTCGTGCAGAGCAGCAACATTCATCTGGCTGGAATTGGCTGATTTCAGCCAGATGAAGAAAATGATATCTGGCGGGCCTGAGTACGACGCCCTTTGTTGCCCCAGTGCCGGGGCAGGGTGGAAGTAAGCTAACTTATTGAAATGAATTATTATTCCCCAGTTTCATCGAGCTTTTTATCACGCTGATTTACTCTCACACGGTAAAAGGCGCGCTGGCCGCATGAAAAAATCCCCCGCTTCCCCGTCTCAACATGAATTTCCTTCATGTTCGTTGAAATTTAATCACTTTTTTTCAGGCAGAGGTTGAGGCATAAAGTAAGAATTGTTAATAACTTTGAGTCATATGAATACTTGTTAAGGGCTGGCAAAGCGGCATAACCCTGAAGCAACACATCATATCAGCGACCAGGATACCCGATAGCGATGAATAACGTAGCCTTTACCCTTAAGCGCATTCGTTTCGACGAAAACTATAACCCTTCGAAAAATACGCGGGCGACGACTAACTTCGCAAATTTAGCGCGCGGCGAAAAACGTCAGGAAAATCTGCATAACGCTCTGGCAATGATCGACAATCGGTTTAACGCGCTGGCGCACTGGGACAACCCAAAGGGCGACCGCTATTCTGTCGAGCTTGAGATTATTTCTGCTGAGCTGAACCTTCGTCCCGGCAGCAACGACGAACTTTTCCCGGCAATCGAAATTTTAAAAACGCAAATCGTGGATCACAAAACCGGCCAGCGCATTGACGGGATTGTGGGGAATAATTTCTCATCCTACGTGCGAGATTATGATTTCAGCGTTGTACTGGCAGATCACAATAAAGGCCAGACAGCATTCAGTCTGCCGGATGATTTTGGTCAGCTGCATGGCAACATATTCAAAAGCTTCGTGAACTCAGCAGCCTATAAAGAAAGCTTCAGTAAATCTCCGGTTATCTGCCTGAGTGTGTCGAGTAAAAATACTTACGTGCGCACCGGTAATCACCATCCGGTACTGGGCATTGAATATCAGCAGGATGAACCTTCGCTGACTGACGTTTATTTCGGAAAAATGGGCCTGAAAGTGCGTTTCTTTATGCCGCAGGGCAGCGTTGCGCCTCTGGCCTTTTATTTCCACGGTGACCTGCTCAGCGATTACACCAATCTTGAGCTGATCAGCACTATCAGCACGATGGAAACGTTCCAGAAAATCTATCGCCCGGAAATTTATAACGCGAATTCAGCAGCCGGACAGTGCTATCAGCCCACGCTGCAGCATCAGGATTATTCGTTAACCCGCATCGTTTACGATCGCGAAGAGCGCAGCCGTCTGGCCGTGGAGCAGGGTAAGTTCACTGAGGCCCATTTCATTAAGCCTAATCAGACACTTCTCGCGCAATGGTCTGCTGAATCCGTTCTTTGATTAATTAAATATAAAAGGTCACCTGCTATGAAAACTTTATTACCGACGTCCACTGCGGGCAGCCTGCCTAAACCCTCCTGGATTGCGCAGCCAGAGGTGCTCTGGTCACCCTGGAAACTGCAGGATGATGAGTTAGTTGACGGCAAAAGAGATGCACTGCGTCTCTGTCTGGATGACCAGGTTCGCGCCGGTATTGATATCGTCAGTGATGGCGAGCAGACGCGTCAGCACTTTGTGACGACGTTTATTGAACACTTAAGCGGCGTGGATTTTGAAAAGCGCGAAGTGGTGCGCATCCGCAATCGCTATGATGCAAGCGTTCCGACGGTGGTGGGGGAAGTCTCACGTCAGAAGCCTGTGTTTGTTGAGGATGCAAAAATCCTGCGTAAGCTGACAGATCGTCCTATTAAATGGGCGCTGCCGGGTCCGATGACGATGATCGATACCCTTTATGACAACCACTACAAAAGTCGTGAAAAACTGGCCTGGGAATTTGCAAAAATCCTGAATCAGGAAGCCAGAGAATTAGAAGCAGCTGGCGTTGATATTATTCAGTTTGACGAGCCTGCATTTAACGTCTTTTTCGATGAAGTGAATGACTGGGGTATCGCGGCGTTAGAGCGTGCCATTGAAGGCCTGAAGTGTGAAACTGCCGTTCACATCTGTTATGGCTACGGCATCAAAGCCAATACCGACTGGAAGAAGACGCTGGGGACAGAGTGGCGTCAGTACGAAGAGGTCTTCCCGAAACTGCAGCGTTCGGCGATCGATATCGTTTCTCTGGAGTGCCAGAACTCGCGCGTTCCGATGGATCTGATCGAACTGATTCGCGGTAAAAAAGTCATGGTCGGTGCCATCGACGTGGCAACCCATGAGATTGAGACACCTGAAGCAGTGGCCAGCACGCTGCGCAAGGCGCTGCAGTTTGTGGATGCTGAAAATCTCTATCCCTCTACCAACTGCGGCATGATCCCCCTGCCACGTCAGGTTGCGAATGGCAAACTTCACGCCTTAAGTGCTGGCGCAGAGATTGTCCGCAGAGAAATTCTGGGCAAATAAGCTTTTGCTGAACAGGCTCAGTCCGGCTGGCGATTTGATTGCTGACAATCAAAAGCCGGATTGAGAGTGTTATCACAAGGGGTTATGACACAACGCTGCTCAGGCAGGCCGGAGTACGATAACGGCGTAGCGACAGTCCGTGCTGGTGTTGTTTCTGAACACACAATCAGCCGGAACGCCCAGTTGAAGACAGTCGCCAGCGGCCATTTCATAGGTGCTGGCTCCCGCCTCAAACGTTAATGCCCCTTCCAGAACCCATATCAGCTGGCGTCTTGAAATATAAGAGATAGCGGGCATCGGCACGGCGGTATTGGCTGGCAGTTCGACACTGACCAGATCGACTGGCATCTCACCGGGTGAAACGTGACGACGCAGATAGCCGGTTTCAGGATCCTGCCACACCGGTTGATTTTCGTGCCTCACCAGCGTTCCGGTCTGCACTTCGGTCTGTGCCAGAAGCTGCGAGATACTCATGTCAAAAGAGCCCGACAGGCGCGCTAATAAAATAGCGGTCGGACTGCTCTCTCCACGTTCAATTTTGTGAATCATCGCGCGCGACACACCCGAGTGATCGGCCAGTTCAGTGAGTGACCAGCCGCGTTTTTCTCTTTCCTCTTTGACCTTCTGACCAATCCGGATATTCAGGTTGTCTTCTTTGCTGGACATTTCATCTAACATAATGGATAACTATTATAGTGAACAATTCATCTACTTTAGTGAATCAGCAAGGGGGTGTCTATCATGAAAATTCGTGCGGCAGGTGAAAGCGATGCAGATGTCATTGCTGACATTTATAATGATGCGGTGCTCAACACCACGGCTATCTGGAATGAAAGCCGTGTCGATGTGGCTAACCGGATTGCATGGATACACAGCCGTCAGCAGGCGGGTTTTCCTGTCATTGTGGCCGTGGACGCTGATGAAAGCGTGCTGGGATATGCGTCTTACGGTGACTGGCGACCCTGGGACGGATACCGTCATACCGTTGAGCATTCTGTCTACGTCAATAAAAACGCACGGGGACAGGGCATCGGTGATGCCCTGATGCGCACGTTAATCCAGCTTGCCTGTGAAGGCAAAAAGCACGTAATGGTGGCGGGCATCGAATCGGAAAACAGGGCATCAATCGCGCTGCATAAAAAGCTGGGTTTCACTGCAGCGGGCACAATGAAAGAAGTGGGCAATAAATTCGGGCGCTGGCTGGATCTGACATTTATGCAACTGCGTCTGGATGACCGCAAACATCCCTGATTAATAAAGCGTACCGTGTCAGACTGCATGTGGCGTAAATAAAATAAAACCTGAACAAAGGCTGCTTTAAATAGCAGCCTGCGAAGGCAATTTTAAGCGGGCGAGTGTCAGCGCACAAAGAATTAGCAAATTTCTGCGTCAGCCGATATAACAACATGATAACCCCCTCATTGCTGAGAAAATAATGGCACTTTCGCACGAATTAACGCTGATATTTACCACCTATTTTGTCGCTACGGCGAGTCCTGGACCGAGTAATATGGCGATTATGGGCACGGCAATGAAAAAGGGCAGAGGTGCCGCTCTGGCGCTGGCTGCCGGTGTCGTGAGCGGTTCGATGCTCTGGGCGCTGCTGGCGGCCTGCGGTGTACTGACCGTGCTGGCAACGTTCGCACAGCTGCTGATTGTGTTGAAAACGGGCGGCGGGATTTATCTGCTGTGGCTGGCGTTTAAAGCGGGTAAATCTGCATTACGCCGTACCGAAGCCGGTGAGTTTACTGCCAGTGATGAGCGGGTTGCCTATGGCAGACTGTATCGTCAGGGCATCCTGATGCATATCGGCAATCCTAAAGCGATTCTTACCTGGGTGGCGATGATGTCGTTTGCGCTGCAGCCGGATGCGGTTGCCTCAACGCTACCGATGATCCTCTGCGGCTGTGCGGCTATTTGTGTGTCTGTCTTCGGCGGTTATGCATTGCTGTTCTCAACGGCCGTGATGAGCGCCTTTTACCGTCGCATTCGTCGCGGGCTTGAGGCGCTGTTAGCCTGCTGCTTTGCGCTGGCGGGACTGAAACTGATCTTCAGCCGCAGTTAGTGCCAGTTCATGGTGAAAGAGGGATACCTGCCTCTGTCGCCGTACTGCAAGCGACCGAACCCTTGTGAACCCCCATCTTTAAGGCGTTGAAATGAAAGGTGCATGTCTGTGTGGAGCCGTGACGTTTGAAATCTCAGTCACCCCCGCGTTCTATTACCGCTGCCACTGCTCCCTGTGCAGAAAGCAGAGCGGAACGGGCTTCAACCTCGCGACGCTGACAGAAGAGGGGCACTTTAAGTGGACATCAGGCGAGAGCCAGATCGTTTCATGGTGTAAACCCTCAGGTTATCGCAACGATTTTTGCGCCAGCTGTGGTTCCACCGTGCCCAACCGGTTGCGTGACAAACCCTATATCTGGCTTCCGCTGGGATTACTGAATGATCCTGCCGAAATGCAGTGCATCGGGGATTACTGTATTGATGATGCTATGCCGTGGGACACCACCCGTTCAGCGACAAATCATGCCGGGCCAGTGGAGTCGTTAAATGCGCTTTTAGCGGGTTTAAAGCTCGTTGATAGATCGCTGTGATACAGGTGCTTCATTTTTCTGACTCTACGCCCCAGTATTCCAGACAGGCATGAATATCATGCGGAGAATGAAGCAGAAGTTTTGGCAGTCTGACCTCGTCGTAAAGCTTCTTATGGCGTTTCCGATTCTGCGGGGCAGTGCGGATAATATATTTAAGCATCTCCAGGGTTACAGGCTCTCTGCTCATACCGAGACCGCCAATTCGCGGTATGGATGAGTAACACCTGCGAATATAGCGTAGCAATGCCACTGGCATTTTTACATCGAGAAGAATGAATCCTGTGGCACGAGCGAGTCGCGCTTCAATGCATTTTGTGTAATTACCGTCCATCACCCACTTTTCCTGACTCACTGCATCGGCATGCAGAAGGCGAAACGCTGCCGGTTCTCTGGGGATCCAATGGCTTCCCGGAATATGATGAAGTTGATCCAGGTGAACTACAGGTAATGCTGTTTTGCGAGAAATAGCCTCAGCTAAGGTAGATTTCCCGCTGTTCGACGGACCCATAATACAAATGCGTGGCCCGAGTGCTTCTAAAGAAATGGGGTCGTTCACGCCCTTTCTCCTCAAATTAGCTTGTCTGAATGAATTATCGTGCCCTGCCAGAATGCTTTGTAATACATCCTGCAACGTTTGACTCTCTGATGGGCGGTGATGACCTGCCTGCTCCTCTGACTGAGGGATTCTGAACGCATAAAAAATCAACGTCATCTCTTGTGACACGGCGGCTCAAAAAAAACCTTATTCAGGGATCGACTCCGGCCCGCTTACGATGAGTGACATCATGGCATGAGGGGCAGTCAATCCACCCCAGAGAGCATCATGGGGTTAAGCAATAGCGTCGCTAACCCCGGATTTCACGTGGCGCATGACAAAAAAACAGCGATTACACATTTACAAATTTAAATGTGTAAATATAATGTCGCCTCTTCATACACCAGAGGATTTTTTGTTATGCCGTCTCTTTTTACCCCGCTGCAACTGGGCGATCTTACCCTTCGTAACCGTATTGTACTGCCGCCGCTGACGCGTTGCCGCAGTGAACAGCCGGGCAATATTCCCGGCGACATGATGGTGGAATACTATCGTCAGCGTGCCAGCGCGGGACTGATGATCACCGAAGGCACGCAGATTGAGCCACGCGGGCAGGGTTACGCATGGACACCGGGGATCCACAGCGAGGCCCAGATTGCTGGCTGGAAAAAGGTCACAGAGGCGGTACATCAGGAAGGTGCCACGATTTTCTGCCAGCTCTGGCATGTTGGCCGCGTGTCACACAATGAACTTCAGCCGGGTAAAGCGCCGCCGGTGGCTCCTTCCGCCATTGCCGCCGATAACGTCCGGGTGTTTATTGAAACCGGGCCGGGTACCGGGATGCTGACCGCACCCAGCGAACCGCGCGTGCTGACCCATGCCGAAGTCAAAGAGATCGTCGCGCTTTACCGACGCGCGGCTGAAAATGCCAGAGCCGCTGGTTTTGATGGCGTAGAGCTGCATTCCGCTAACGGTTATCTGATTAACCAGTTTATTTCTGAGCACACCAACTTCCGCACGGATGAATATGGCGGCTCAGCGGAGAATCGCCTGCGTTTTCTGCGCGAAGTGGTTGAGGCAGTCAGTTCGGTCTTTGGCAGCCACCGCGTCGGCGTCAGGTTTGCGCCGCTGTTTTCGAGTACCGACGAAGAACGCGTCTATCTTGGTCTGGTTGAACGTGATCCCCACGAAACCTACATTCGTGCTGCACAGCTGCTGAATGAACTCGACGTCGGCTATCTCTCTATTGCCGAAGCAGACTGGGATAACAGCCCGGACATGCCAGAAAGTTTCCGGGTTGCGCTGCGGGAAACATTCCGATCTCCGATCATCTATTCGGGGCGCTACACGGCTGAAAAAGCGCAGCATGTTCTGGAAAAAGGGTGGGGCGATCTGTTTGGTTTCGGGCGTTCATTCATCGCTAATCCCGATCTGCCTGCGCGAATTGAATCAGGCTATCCGCTGAATCCCGTCGATCACACCTCCCTGTATGGCGGCAGTGAGAAAGGCTATACTGACTATCCCTTTTACTCATCCTGATCTTTTGTGAGGCGGCATGTCCCCCGAAAATGCCCTGAAGTTACTGTCCAACCCCACGCGTGTGGCAGTGCTGAAGTGGCTCAAAAATCCTGACGAAGCGTTTGCGGGCTATTCGCAGCTCTATCCCTTCGAACAGTATGGCGTTTGTGCCAGCCTCATCCAGGACAAGGCGGGCTTATCGCAGCCCGCCACCTCGTTATGCCTCAAAGCACTGCATAATGCGGGACTGGTCGAAGCCAGCAAAGTCGGGAAATGGACTTATTATCGCCGCGCCGAACCGCGTATTCGTGAAATAACCGACGTGGTGACGCAATCACTGCAGACGCTTTAAAAGCGGCAGCATTCAGGGTAGTGTTGTCTGAGTTCCATCTCTTGATGGTGACTTTTCGCATTCATTCACTCAGGATCAGCCCATGTTTTTGTCAGTTTTGTCTTTCACAACCGTCACCACCACCGCGCTCAGCGGCGGCGTGAGCGACGTTGTGACAGGCACCTGACACAACAGATCCTTACTCCCCGCCAGACCGGACGGGGAGCTGCTCTCCGTTCTTAACATCTGAATGGAGCCAGTACATGTTCACATCTGAAAGTGCACTTTTGATCATCGACATGCAGCAGGGGCTTTTTCATGGCCCGGCGACGCCCTATGCCGCTGACCGGATTCTGTCGAATATTTTTCTGCTCATCACCAAAGCACGACTCGCTGATGTCCCGCTTTTTTTCGCACGCCATATCGGCCCCGATGGTTCTCCTTTTCACGCGCAAAGCCCGCTGACACATCTGATCCCCGAATTGCAGATTAACGCACAGTCAGACGTCGTCTTCACAAAAAGATACCCCAGCTGTTTCAGGGAAACCGGCCTGCAACGTGAGCTGAACCAGCGAGGCATCCGACAACTGGTGATTGCCGGGATGAAAACAGAGTTTTGTGTTGATACCACCTGTCGGGCAGCCCCGGAACAGGGTTTCAGCGTTGTGCTGATAGCCGATGCGCATACCACAGTCGATAACCCGCAACTCACTGCGGAGAGCATTATTGGGCATCACAACCAGACGCTGGCGGGACCTTTTGTGACGCTGGCAACCGCAGCTGACTGGCAGTTCGGTTCTGCCCGCTGAACCCGATATTCTGACCTGGCGTCGTGCGCGCGGCTTGACGAAGCTGCCCGCTTACCTTACAACTAAACCCGTCAGGGGAGTCTCGCCAGAGAGACTGAGAGGCTAATAGCGCACCGCGCGGCTTAGCGACCCTTAGAACCTGACCCAGTTGATACTGGCGTAGGAAGACGGGTATCGCATCAGATACTTGCCGCACGGGCGCGTTCGCGACGCCTTTGCTTATTCCCTTCTGGTATCACGGGTCTTCGTTAACGGAAAATGAGGCCAAAGTGAAACATCTCATTCTCAATTATGTGCTTTCTGTCCGGTGGACATTATGAGCCGCTGGTCTGTGCTCGGTAGCGGCGTGGCCGGGCTGTGCGTTGCCACGCTGCTTGCAGAGCGGGGAGAAACCGTCGACATCATTACGCAGCCTGACTGTCGTGCGGCTTCACACTGGGCGGGCGGCATGCTCGCGCCCTGGTGCGAAGCAGAAAGCGCGCCGCCACAGGTGATCGAATGGGGGCAGCACGCTGCTGGCTGGTGGGCAAAACGCGTTGATGGCGTAGCGCAGCAGGGCACGCTGGTGGTCGCGCCGCCGCGTGACAGCCGCGAACTGACACGCTTCGCCAGCATGACGCAGCAGCATCAGTGGGTCGCGCCAGGCGACATCGAACCAGCACTGGAAAACCGTTTTGCCCGTGGCCTGTTTTTCGCGGCGGAGGCGCATCTCGATCCCCGCCGCGCGTTGCAGCAACTGCGCACCACATTGCAGCAGGCTGGCGTAACCTTTCACAGCGGCAACCCCACCGGCAAAATCATCGACTGCCGTGGCATTCACGCCACCGATCAGCAGCCCGCTCTGCGCGCCGTGCGGGGTGAGATGCTGATCCTGCACTCGCCCGACGTTCAGCTCTCGCGTCCCGTCCGGCTGCTGCACCCACGCTTTCCCTGCTATCTGGTGCCGCGTGCCGGGGGCCATTTCATGCTGGGTGCCACGATGGTCGAAAGTCACGACAGCAGCCCGATCAGCGCCAGGGCGATGATGGAGCTGCTCAGCGCCGCTTACAGCCTGCATCCGGCGCTGGCCGAAGCGCGCATTCTGGAGAGCGGCACCGGCCTGCGTCCCGCCTACCGACAGAACCTGCCGGAAGTCCGCTATGAAAATGGCCGTTTCTCGCTCAACGGGCTTTACCGCCACGGCTTTTTACTGGCCCCGATCATGGCTGAAAAACTCATGCTGCAACTCACTCAGGAGATGACTCATGCGAGTTCAACTTAATGGACGCACGATTGAAACCCGCGCAATCACGCTGGCGGAACTGATGACGGAGCAGCAGATTGACCCGCGCACCGTAGCCACCGCGCTGAACGGCGAATTTGTCCCGCGCAGCCGCTATGCCAGTCAGCAACTTGAGGCGGGCAGTCAGCTGGAAATTCTGTCACCGATGCAGGGAGGCTAACCATGTTCTATCAATTTGCCCCGCAATCCCGCTTTCTGCTTGGCACCGCCGGTTATCCGTCACCGGACATTCTGCATCAGGCCATCAATGCATCAGGCGCGGAGATTATTACCGTCAGCCTGCGTCGGGAAGGCAGTGACGGCGGTGCGTTTCGCTCGCTGTTGCAGCAGCTCAACAAACGTATTCTGCCCAATACCGCAGGCTGCCACACCGTGAAAGAGGCGGTGACGACGGCGCAGATGGCGCGTGAACTGTTCGACACGTCGTGGATTAAGCTGGAAGTGATTGGCCATGCCGACACGCTGCAGCCTGATCCCTTTGCGCTGGTGGAAGCCGCGAGGATCCTCTGTGCTGATGGCTTTCAGGTATTCCCTTACACCACGGAAGACCTGATTGTGGGGGAAAAACTGCTGGAGGCGGGCTGTGAAGTGCTGATGCCCTGGGGCGCGCCAATTGGCTCCGGTCAGGGGCTGCGTAATATCGAAGGACTGCGCGCCATGCGTGCATGGTTTAAAGATGTACCGCTGATCATTGATGCGGGCATTGGTGCGCCGGGCCAGGCGGCGCAGGCGATGGAGATGGGGTTTGACGGGGTACTCCTTAACACGGCAGTGGCTAAAGCGCGTGATCCGGTGCGCATGGCGGGTGCCTTTGCTGCCGCGATCCACGGCGGGCATGAGGCGTTTCACTCGGGATTAATGGAGCAGCGCGATATGGCGTCTGCCTCTACGCCCATTTTCGGGCTGGCACAATTCAGTTAAGGAGCGGCGATGACGCGTTATCAGCGGCAGACCATGCTGCCGGAAATTGGTGAAGCGGGGCAGCATCGCCTGAGGGGTGCAAAGGTGCTGGTGGTGGGGGCGGGCGGGCTGAGTGCGACGCTGCTGCCGTTACTGGCAGGCGCGGGCGTGGGGTTGATTCGCCTTTATGATGGCGACCGGGTTGAGCTGCACAACCTCCACCGGCAGACGCTGTTCGGCGTTGATGATGTCGGCCATCCGAAAGCCATCTGTGCGCAGCACGCGCTTGCGCAGCGAAACCCTGACTGTCAGGTGGAGGCGCATCCGCACTCGCTCAGCGCCAGCCAGCTGCCGCAGGCGCTGGCGGGGATTGATCTGGTGGTGGATGCAGCGGATAACTTCGCCATCACCTATCAGCTCTCCGACGCCTGCTATCCACGCGGTCTGCCGCTGATCTGCGCCTCGGTGCTGGGCCGCAAAGGCTATGTCGGTGGATTCTGCGGCGGCGCACCCGGCTATCGTGCGCTCTTTCCTCAGTTACCCGTGGCCTCGGGCAACTGCAACACGGCGGGGGTAATGGGGCCTGCGGTTGCCACACTGGGGGCGATGCAGGCGCAGATGGCGCTGAGTGTGTTGCTGAAACTGACGCCGTCGCCGCTCGGCTGCATGATCCACTGCGACTTTGTGGACTGGCACATCAGGCAATTCCGCTTTGATGACGCGCCTGAACCCGACGCGCCCGGCATCCCGTTTGTCGATAAACTGATGCTTAAGGAGGACGATTGCATTGTGGAATTGCGCAGTCCCGACGAAGCGCCGATCAGCGTGGCCGAACGGGTAGAGCGGATTCTGCCGCAGCAGATAGCGGCCTGGCAGCCGCCGTCTGATCGGCGTGTGGTACTGGTCTGTGCCAGCGGAATGCGCGCTGCTCAGGCGGCAGAGAATCTCGCCGCACGGGGAATCACGCGGCTGGCACTGATGGCGGCAAACACGCTGTAGCCTGTCGCCTTACACTACCTCGACCAGCTGGAACGTCTCGAAAATCAGCTCCATTTCAGTGTGGAAATAGCCTGTACGTTCAAAGTAGCGCTGATGTTCCTGACGCCAGTAGTCGAGGCTGAGATCGCCTTCGCCCTCCAGCATCGCCATCTCGGGCGTGACGCGATCAAAGCGCGTCAGGAACAGTCCGGTGGTGCGGATCACGCAGACGGGCTGCTGTTCACCGTTCAGGACAATGCTGTAACCGCCCGGCTGAGGCAGGATGTCCTGATCCTGCCAGCTTTGCAACGAACCGCAGGTCGCTACCTTCTTTCCGGCAATAATCAGCGTGGCGAGCTCGCTGGCTAAAGCCGGGGAGTCACCAAATGCATCGGCGAAGGCACCCGGATATTTATCCTGCAGTTGTTCCAGCGTCATGGTCATCCGTAAATCCTCAATAAAATCGGCATAAATGCAGGTCAGCGGCGTCGTGAGCATGATGAAGCAGCGGCTTAAACGCGGCTGATAGCGTTACAGCTTAACCGGCCTCTGCACAGGAAAACAGGCTTTATTATCAGGACATTGGATTTGCTGTGGGGGCGGCGAAGGAAGAGCCGGGCGCGGCCAGCTTAGCCGCGCACAAAAACTAACGAATCAGAAAGCTCGCCCAGTGCTCAATATCGTCACCGCTGCTGATATCGGGTTGCACCAGACCGTTAACCATAAAGGTGGGGGAAACGTGGATACCATTCTGGCGGGCATACCGGCAGTGCCATTTAATCGCATTCTGCAGTTCGGGCTGATCAAAGGCGGCGCTGGCATCCACGCTGCTGTACGCCTTCAGGCGGGCCAGAATCTGGTCAGGTGTCGCTTCACGGTTCGGGCCGGTGCAGTGGTCGGTGAACTCAAACTCGTCGCGATGATCGGCCACCGCCTGCATCACCTTCTTTGCCGCCTCTTTGCTTTCACAGGCGGCGGCAAGAATATAACGCACAATCAGCCCGGAAAAGAGGTGCCACGGCTGGGATTGCAGGCGAATTTTCAGCGTCATCTTCTCTTCACCCACGTGCGCCAGTAACGCGTCGAATTTATTAAACGCGCGTACCGAAAAAGGGCAGGTCGGTTCCAGAAAGACTTCAAAAATGGCAGGGCCGTGGCCCCAGACCAGGACATCAGCATGCTGATTCATCGGCAACTCCTTAAAAAATAAACGGGACGGGAAGAGTCATTACCCTGGCAAATCCTCTGCACATCAGCCAGTTAAGAATCGGCCGTAATTGTTACAAAAAACAGCAGTCAGCGGCTGACGTGCGTGTAACAGGCGACAGGCAGGGCCATTAATCGTTAAGATTATCAGCTTTGGCATTCTCAACCGCTGGCCCTGCATCGTCGCTGACGAGCAGCTATAGTTATCTGCAGAATTTGCTCTCCCAAATGACGAAGCCATTTCTGCTTTCTGCCTGCTGATCGTCTGCCTGGGGCCGATAAGCGTTAGAAGAGGTTAATTTTGCATACCGATCTCACCTGGAAAATTCTTCATCGCGTCATTAATAAGACGATCTCAGACATGCTGGATGAGCAGCAGAGTATTGACGTGTTATCACTGCGCGCCCGGCTGCACGAACTGGCTGAAAAAGAGGAGGATGAGGTCATGGTGCTCTGTTACTGGCAGGCGAGTAAAATCCTGATGCGACTGCCTGCCACGGTAACGGCCAGTCAGTTGATGATTGCTGCACGTCACGCTTTTCGCACCCCGATGGATCACGATCTGATCTAAAAGGGCTTCGTACGATGACGCTGACTCACCCCCTGCACGCTTTTTCCCTTATTTTTCTCCTGAACGCGATTTTCCTCAATCTCTGTTAAAATTGAACCTCTGCGCCACTTTGCAGGATGCATATTCGGGAGAAACTATGCTGTGGATTTGGAATGCCCTGATTGTTCTGGTCACCGTTATCGGCATGGAGATTACGGCTGCGCTGGCGCATAAATATATTATGCATGGCTGGGGGTGGGGCTGGCATCTGTCACACCATGAGCCGCATAAGGGCTGGTTTGAGGTTAACGATCTCTACGCTGTCGTCTTCGCCTGCCTGTCGATTTTGCTCATCTATCTGGGCAGCACGGGCGTCTGGCCGTTGCAGTGGATCGGGGCCGGGATGACGCTCTACGGTCTGCTCTATTTTATTGTGCATGATGGTCTGGTCCACCAGCGCTGGCCATTCCGCTATGTTCCGCGCCGGGGCTATCTGCGCCGGCTTTATATGGCGCACCGTCTTCATCATGCGGTACGCGGTAAAGAAGATTGTGTCTCGTTTGGTTTTCTCTATGCGCCGCCGCTGTCAAAACTGCAGGCGACGCTGCGGGAGCGTCACGGCGCTAAACGGGGCGCTGCCAGAGGTAAGCAGGGCGCGGAGCAGGACGTGCCATCCGGGAAGTAACCGCCTGACCTGATGCCATCACCAGCAGTGCCAGTTTTTCTGGCGTGCTGGTGGACTGACGTTGATCCCACGCCTGTGAGCCCGCCTCAACCACTTTCACGCCAATCTTACGGTAGACCTGTTTTGCAGTGGCAATTGCCCAGGCTGAACGCAGCGGTAACCCGGGCAGGCCCGCTGATGCCGATCGATAATAGGGCTCTGCCGTCTCTACCAGCCGACGGGCAACGCGGCTGAGTGCCTGGCGATTATGCGGGTCCGCCAGCGTCTCTCGCGTCAGCCCCTCTTCAGCCAGCCACTCTGCAGGCAGGTAGCAGCGTCCCGTTTCCGCATCCTCAACGATATCGCGGGCAATGTTCGTCAGCTGAAACGCCAGGCCAAGATCGCAGGCTCGGTCGAGCGTCGCGTTGTCGCGCACGCCCATAATCTGCGCCATCATCAGGCCAACCACGCCCGCAACGTGATAGCAGTAGCGCAGCGTGTCATCCAGCGTCTGATAGCGGGTCTCGCGGACATCCATCGCAAAGCCCGCAAGGTGATCGAACGCGTAGGAAGGCAGAATATCGTGCGCCATCGCCACCTCCTGAAAGGCGGCAAAGGCGGGCTCATGCATCTGCGATCCGGCATAGGCCTGACGCGTTTTCATCTCCAGTTGCGCCAGCCGCTGTTCGGCGGATTGCAGTGAAGGCGTATCATTGCTGAAGCCCAGCACCTGATCGTCAATCACATCATCACAGTGACGGCACCACGAGTAGAGCATCAGCACACTGCGTCGGGTTTTGGCATCAAACAGCTTCGAGGCCGTGGCAAAGCTTTTCGACCCCACTTCCATGGTTTCTACGGCATGATCGAGCAGTGACGGACTATTCAAGCCAGATCCTCCAGCATCAATCCTGCGGTGGCCTTGGCCGAGCCTATCACCCCAGGAATGCCCGCGCCGGGATGGGTGCCCGCGCCGACCAGGTAGAGATTATTGATGTTCTTATCGCGGTTGTGAGGCCGGAACCAGGCGCTTTGCGTCAGAATCGGCTCGACCGAAAATGCCGAACCCTGATACGCATTCAGCTCATCGCGGAAATCAAACGGCGTGAACATGCGGTGCGTGACCAGCTGGCTACGCAGGCCCGGCATGTAGTGCTGTTCAAGATAGTCGAAAATGCGGTCGCGCAGGCGCGGCCCTTCCACGGACCAGTCGATATCCGCGGTGCCGAGGTGAGGCACCGGTGCCAGCACGTAATAACTGCCGCAGCCGGTCGGGGCCAGTGACGGATCGGTAACGCAGGGCGCGTGAAGGTAAAGTGAGAAGTCTTCTGCCAGGCCATCTTTATTGAAAATCTCATCAATCAGTTCGCGATAGCGCGGACCAAAGCAGACCGTGTGGTGCGCGAGCTGATCGTGATGATGATTCAGACCAAAATAGAGGACAAACAGGGAGTTGCTCATGCGTTTGTTCTGCAACGACCGCCCCTGCGCCACCGACGCCGGGTGCTGGCTTAGCAGGTCGCGGTAGGTATGCACCACGTCAGCGTTGGAGGCGACCGCGCGGGTCGGGAAAACCCGGCCATCTTCCAGGTGTACGGCAGTAATGGTATTTTCCTGCGTCTCCAGTCGGGCCACGCTGGCATTCAGCACCACTTCGCCGCCCAGATCTTCAAACAGTTTTACCATGCCCTGCACCAGTGCGCCGGTGCCGCCACGCGGAAACCAGACGCCCCATTCCCGTTCCAGCGCATGAATCAGGGTATAAATTGACGAGGTGGCAAACGGATTTCCGCCTACCAGCAGCGAGTGGAAAGAGAACGCCTGACGCAGATGCTCATCTTCAATGTAGCTCGCCACTTTGCTGTAGACACTCCGCCACGCCTGCAGTTTGGCCAGCTGAGGCGCGGCACGCAGCATGTCGCGGAAGGACAGAAACGGCACGGTGCCGAGCTTCAGATAGCCCTCTGCAAACACCGCACGGGAATAGGCGAGAAAGCGACGATAGCCTTCAACGTCACGCGGATTAAACGCACTGATTTGCGCTTCCAGCGCGGGCTGATCGTTGTCATAACTGAACACCTTGCCGGACTCCCAGCAGAGGCGATAAAACGGCTTCACCGGCAGCAGTTCGACATAATCAGAGAGTTTTTTGCCCGCCAGCGTGAACAGCTCTTCAATGGCGCTGGGATCGGTAATGACCGTGGGACCGGCATCAAACGTAAACCCCTGATCCTCGTAAACATAAGCGCGGCCGCCAGGCTTGTCGCGCTGCTCCAGCAGTCGCGTGGGAATCCCTGACGCCTGAAGGCGAATCGCCAGCGCCAGACCACCAAAGCCTGCACCAATTACCGTAGTTCTATTCATTGCATCGCCTGTTGACGGTGAGGAGTCATAATAGCCTGTAGCGCCGCCAGTACGGGAACCGGCGGCTTGCCGCTTAAGATGCGCAGCCGATCAGACACAGTGAGATTACCCGCATAAAAACGGGCAATCAGGCCTTCGGAGAGGCCGTAAAAACGTTGCATAACCTGCCAGCGCTGTTCAGCCGGACCCGCCAGAAACAGCATACGGTTTAGCATGCGAAAGAAGCGCTGCTGCTGCCAGGTCTGGCGGGCAAACTGCTGAAGGGTGGCGTGCAGGGTCGCTGCAGTGAAGGTGTGCATCTGCGCCAGGCGGTCAGCCAGCGCGACCGACAGCGGCAGAGAATAGCCGGTCGTGGGATGGAACAACCCGGCACGCAGACCGCTGCAGGGCACGTCGCGGTTCAGCCAGAACGCATCAACGTCGCCGGTCAGCGTAATGGGTAAGGCGCCTTGCTCTTCGCGAAGTAGCTGGTTTAGCTGCCAGCCCTGCTGCGCGGCATAATCACGGATGTTCTGACGGGCGCGATCGCCCTCCAGCGTGGCGTGATCAATGTAGTGGGTATCTTCAATCAGCAGGGTATCAGCCGAAAAGGGCAGGCTGTAAACAAAGCGATACCCTGACTGCTGATCTACCGTGGCGTCCATGATGATCGGCGCGGTCAGGCCGTGAGGCTTACTGAGCTGCCACTCCTGGCCCACAAACGCCTGGAAGCCCATGCGCAACGCAGCATCGGGCTGGTAGCCACGACCATCTATCACTGCATCCGCTTCCAGCACGCGACCCTCCTCCAGCGTAACCGAGTGTGAAGTTATGCCCGCCACGCGCGTGTTCAGCAGAAGATCCGGCGCAAACCGGTCGCGCATGACCTGCGCAAACCGTTCCGAAGTCACACAAAAATAGCCGCTGTTAAGGCTGCGCCTGCGCTGCGGAAAGCGCACCTCATAACCGGGCCAGTGATGAACCACCAGCGGGGCAATCCAGCGATGCTGTGTTTCAGTGAGATCCTCGGCATGGAATGACCAGGTATGATGCGCGCCCGGCTCACTGTCGGCATCAATCAGCAGTATGCGCAGTGACGGCCGCTGCTGGCGCAAACGCAGGGCAATCAGCCCGTTAGCCAGCCCCGCGCCTGCCAGAATCAGATCATACCGCGGCATAGTCTCTCCTGGTGAGTACCGGCTTGCGGGTCAGCATCGCCTGTTCGACGATATCCGCCGCCAGGGGTGTGCCGCCCGCCTGCCGAAGCGCAGTGCGCAGCGTTTTCATCTGCTCGCCGTAACGCGCATCAGCCAGCAAGGTCTGAAGCTGACGAGCCAGCGCGTGACTGGTGGTGAAGCGGGAAGCGCGACGTCCGATACCGTGCCAGACCACTCGGGCCGCGACGCCCGGCTGATCAAAGGCCAGCGGAATCGTCAGCAGGGGTGTCAGTGCGTTAACAGCATCCAGCACCGTGTTCATGCCGCCGTGGGTAATCGCCAGATCGGCCTGCGCCAGTGCAGCAGCCTGACTGGCAAAGTCGACCACCTGAACATGGCTGGACTGCGCCAGTTTCTCTGCCTGAAACGGTGACAGGCGACCGCAGTGCGCGAGCAGCAACTGAGCGTCAATCTCCTGGCAGGCGCGAACAATGGTTTTAAACAGACCATAACGATGCCCCTGCAGCGTGCCGAGCGAAGCAAAAATGCGCGGTCTGTCGCCGTGCGGGAAGTAGCGGGGCTGAGATGCGGCAGGGGCTGCGACCGCTGCACGCAGCGGGCCAACGGAATGGAAATGATCGGGCAGCGTCTGGCGGGGAAAATCCAGTTCCGGCATCAGCTGGCTGATCTGCGCCAGCGGTGAAAAACAGTGATGCAGCTTTTCCCGTGGCGATAAACCCATCGCATGAGCATGGCGGGCGATGACACGATCGTGCCGTCGCATCAGCCAGTCATAGATTTTTTCACTGGCACGATAGCGTTCGCGTGCCTGATCGGTGCTGGCATAGTCAAACGGCATGACCGCCAGCGGAAAATCCGGTTCACGGTTAAGCGGCAGCGCGCAGGCCACTGAGACATAAGGCAGATTCAGAGACTCTGCCGCCAGCGCACCGGCAGGTTCCATTTGATCGACGATCACGCCATCTATCGCCAGCGTGTTCAGCACCACCGGCAGTTCACGACAGAGCATATCGGTGCTGCGGGCCATCTCATTGATTAACTTAAGCATGGACGGGCCAAGCGGATGCGCCGCCAGCTGCAGCGTGTGCGCCAGACTGCCCGCCGGATGCGAGGCTAAACCCAGCGGAAAGAAGCCGATCCGGCTGTCGGTAAGGAGTGCGCTGACGTCCGTCTGCTGGATAAAGGTAATCTGGTGCCCGCGTGCGATTAATGCCTGGCTAAGATGCGTAAGCGCCTGCACATGGCTGTAGAAGGGCGGTGCAATCACCGCGAAGTGGCTCATGCAGCATCCTTAACTGACGGCAGCGAGTTTTTTCTCAAACCAGGCCTGAACAAAATGATGCGTGGCATAACCGTCCTGGCAGGCAGAAAGCAGATGTTCGCTGGCGCAGCGCAGATGGTCGCGCAGTTGTGCTTCAACCGCCTGAGGGCCAAGCAGGTTCACCAGCGTCGATTTCCCGTCATCCTGATGGGCATCTTTACCGGTGTCGGCCATGCCGTCGGTGAGATCATCCAGCAGCTGAAAAGCCTGGCCAAGATTAAGCGAGAAACGGTGCAACTGTTCACGTGTTTCCCCTGGCGCTTCAGCCACGATAGAGGCCATCTGCAGGGAGGCGCAGAACAGGGTGCTGGTCTTGTAATGATTGGTCATCAGAATGGCGTCGGCGCTGCGTGGCTTGTCACCCTCTGAAAGATCTTTGAACTGGCCCTGAACCAGACCCTGCATGCCAACGGCGTGAGAAAGCTCCGCGACGGCATCGGCCCGGGCGGTTGCCGTTAAGCCTTCTGCCAGTGCAACCAGGCCAAACGCTTTGCTCAGCAGCGCCACCGCAGCCAGAATCGCAACATGTTCACCATACTGGCAGTGAATGGTGGGACGCCCGCGCCGAAGCTGTGCATCATCCATGCAGGGCATGTCATCCAGAATCAGTGATGCCGCATGCACCATCTCCACGGCGCAGGCGAGATCAAGCAGGCCGGCAGACGTGGCGGTACAGCCGAGATCGCGCGCAGCCAGCAGCAGCAGCAGCGGACGAATACGTTTTCCCGGTGCCAGCGCACCCTCGCGCATGGCCGCGCCCACTAAATCACGTTCACTTACCACCGGTAAAAGCTGATCAAGCCGTTGCTCAATATCATTCAACAGGCTGGCTGCATCACTGTGTATGAAATTGACGTGTTGTTCTGCACAGACCGTCATCATGGCTGTCCTTATCTACAGAGGAAGTCACAGCAGGTCGAAATGATTCGATGCCATCTTCAATAATCGTCCCCGGCTGCCCTGGCATAGTTGGCAGGTTTTCAAAGAACGGCGGGTAAATCCATTACATCTAAGCGTAGCTCACAATGATAAAAATGTCGGAGAATTCAGCAGCATTCCGCGTTTCACCGCAAAAGTAAGACGGGCATTTTGCCTGAATTAATTCAGCAATGCGCGCAGCTGTTTCATCACGCTGGCGACATCCTCATCTGATAATGCGCCATCTTTAGCGAAGCGCACAATCCCTTTTGGATCAATCACCACCACCGACGCGCTTTCCGGCAGAAGACGCCAGCTATGCGCGGTGACGCCACTGCTGTCGATGATGAATTGCTGCCAGGGTGCCGCTTTCTTACTGGAGGCAATGCTGCGTACAACAAAAATGGCACTGCCGGGCAGCGCATCGTCAGTATTGACAATGGTGGTGGTCTGAAAGCGGTCACGCGGCAGCCTGGCCTGCTGGATGGCTTCAATTAAGGGGGCGCTCTGATCCTTCGCGGAAAGACGGCCTGCCACATGAATGACCAGACGCACTTTTCCGGTCAGTGTCTGACTGTTCCAGCGCTGATAATTTATGTCGCCATCAGTCAGCAGCATTTCGCCTTTGTCGGCAACGTAAACCGGTGGAACAGGCTGACCGGGTGTCAGGGTGTGGGCAGTGGCAACGCCAGAAAACAGCAGGGCAATCATCAATCCATAATGGCACACGGGTTCCTCACTTCTTTTTCGTTTTAGGGCAGGCGAGGCGAGCTATTTCATCAGCAGGCAGAAGATTAGTATCACATCTCTGTTTCAGATCAATAAAGCCCTTAAAGATTTGGGCTGAAAATGCAGGGCGTGTTTTATTAACAGGAGGTGGAAAATGAGTGCAACACTGATGACCTTACCTGAATTTGCCCGTTACATCGGTATCGCTACGCCGACACTGGCACGCGCCTTTTGCTGCCGGGGATCGCTGGCGGGGGTGCCGCTGCCGCAGGCGCTGGATGATGCTCCCCTGACACAACGGCACTGGCTGCGTGACGATGTACGCCAGTTCGATCATGCCTATAAACGGGTTCAGGCGATGCAGCAACGGCCTGCGCCTTAATCTGTGTGGTAAAAAAAAGCGCGGGAACTATCCCGCGCTGTGTTATGCAAACGTATCAGGTTTAATCAGGAAGCAAACCAGATTGGCATCCCGATCGCCCCTGATTTCACTGCTGCTATCCAGCCCGCTGACGGCGTCACCACGACCCAGTCGCTGATCGCCGATGAAAATAATCCCTTCCAGCACGACAAGATAAGCAACAAATCCCGGCATCGACGGTACGTCAAGCGTCTGATTACGCTCCAGCAGCGTGTCGTAAATATAGGCGTCCTGGCGCAGTTCCAGCGGGGCGTCAGACGCTTCCGGCCCGGCCAGTTCGGTCCAGCCGTTGGTCATGATGCCCTGATCGCGCTCCAGCACCTGCGTCATCGCTTCACCGCCCGGCTGCGATGGCCGGATAACAGCCTGTAACAGCTCCGCTTCATACAGCGGCACTGACTCTTCGTACTGAACGCCCTCACCGGCATTCACCACCATCACTTTCTTTGCAGAGAGCTGGGTCCGTTCGCCATTGCTGTCCTGATGCTGCATCGAACCGCGCCACAGGTAAGTAAAAACCTCTTCATCCTGATGCTGCTGCATCGGGATCCGGGCATCCAGTTTCAGCGACATCAGGTCAACAGTGAGCAGCGGGCTGAGCGCCTCGCCAGGTCGCTGACGGCGAACGGTAAACGGACCGTACTCAAAGAGTTGTTCAGGATTAGCTCGCACAATGTTCATGATTTATTCTCAGATAAAGGAATGCATAACAACGATCATAGACCTCAGGCGCAGAATGAGAAGCCGGATGATTTGCCCGGCTTCGTCAGTTATTTTGAAGATAAGATTGCGCGGTGAATAATCAGATTATTTACCCTGTTCGTCACTCTCACCCAGGAAGAAATACCAGAGTGGGATCGACAGCAGCCCGGTAAAGACCGTCGAATACAACAGGATCATCATTGCCTGAGTGATATACATGGTCAGTGACCAGTGACTGAAGGGGATCTGATACTGGTCAATCACCCCGCCAATCATCGCATTGGCCATCACTGAAATAACAATCAGCGCCAGCACCGTGACGCTGCGGAGAAAATAACGCATCTCTTTGCGCTTACCGGCAAAACGTGACTGGACAATAGCCAGTGGCGACTGCTTATCCGGCGCGATGTCCACCCGAACGACCGAGGCGCGCTGGGCGCTACGCCAGCGCTGTATATCCAGCAGTAGCAACACCACCAGGCTGATGCCCATAACGGGCAGCGCATAACCCAGCGCCAGCATCACGATCAGGCTGGTGCCCTGCGCATAACGCGGCAGGGCAAGCCAGGCAGACAACAGCGTCTGCGATGGGCTGAGCTGAGGAACCGCCGGACGGCGAATCCACCACATGCGGTAGCCCAGCACAATCATCGCACAGAGTCCAAAGCCGAACAGGGCCAGAATCAGCTGATTAGGCAGACCAAACAGCACACCCATATGCGCATCCACGCCCCAGCGGGTCAGTTTTGCCACCAGCGGGAAGCGGGCAAACTCAACCCGATCAACCACACTGAAATCAGCCGGATTTATTGACACCGCATCGACCTGGCTTGGCCAGCTTCGATCAATTTCTGAAACCGTCCACGCCTGACCGGCGCTCTTAGGCTGGCGCAGTTCCAGTTTCGCGGCGTGCAGGCCGGCCTGACGTGCTGCTGCCAGTGCCCGATCCCAGCTGGCATCCGGTTGATTAGTGAACACCGGCGCGGCAGTGCTGGCCGGTCTGGTCATTCCTGACATGGTCATCCCTTCCATCGCACCGCGATGGTCAGCATGAGGATCGGCAGCTTCGGCGGGCGCATCACCGTTCAGTGCGGTATTGACCTGCGGCGTTTTCCAGCCGAAGTCGCTGCGCATCTTTTCAATATTATTGCCCGCCCACTGTGACCAGGTCAGTCCGGTCACCGAAAAGAACACCAGCCCGATTGCCAGCAGCAGACCCAGCGTAACGTGCCAGTGACGCGTTGCTGCAAAGCCGCTGCGTACTTTTTTGCGGGTGCGGGGTGGCCGCGTGCCAAACCATAAAATAATCCCACCCAGTGCGGCGACCCACAGCCAGGAGGCGGCCAGTTCGCTGTAGTTACGGCCAAAATCGCCCAGTAACAGGCCGCGATGCAGCTGATCCAGCCACATGCGCAGCGGCAAGACACCGCTGGTGCCATATACCGTCATATCGCCTTTTACCTGCAAAGTGTAGGGATCGATAAACAGCGATCGCGATTCCGATGGGCCAAGCTGAGGCTCAGCAAACTGCACGCGGGTGGTATCCTGCCGACCCGGTGCGGGCCGCACGGCATACAGCCGTGCTGATTCACCGGCCTGGGCACGAGCGGCAGCAATCTGGGCTGACAGCGGGTGTGCCTGACCCTGTGCAGTGGTGGTCAGGGCATCATGGTAAATCGCCTGTTCCAGTTGTGGCGTCAGAACGTAGAGCGTGCCCGTCAGGGCAGCAACAAAAATAAACGGCGCAATAAACAGGCCAATATAAAAATGCAGGCGGCGAAACAGATTAAACACCGTGCCGCGCGGTGCAGGGATAATTTCCTGAGAAGAGGACATAGCATTCCACACTTTTCAAAAGACAAAGGCGACTGGGTGACGTTGTCACGCAATCGAATCAGTAAGCAGTGAGTGTGACGCAAAACAGGGTGGCGCACGTGGCTGAGGGAGACGTAGCATCCATCGCCGTTGGGGCGGATTAATTGCAGAGGGCGGCGGAGCGCGGCTGAGCAGGCACATCCACCAGATGAACGGGACAAACACCCACAGCACCAGCGGCACATGCACCAGTAAATCGCAGTAACCACAGGCAAACCCCGGACCCATCATCTCATGGTCCGTCATCGACATGTCGCTGTGATGATGCATCATCGGCATCCCGGCATGCAGGGCAGATGCGCGCTGCATCGTCGCATGATGCTCAGCCAGATTCTTTGAAATCATCGGGGCAACAAACAACAGCAACACGGCCAGTATCGCAATACCGGCAGTGAGTCGATGTCTGAGGGAAGATCTCTGCATAATTCGGGCTAAGGGGTCAGAATGTCGGGCGGCAGTGTAACGCGAAGGGGAGAAAAGGGTTAAATAAAGTGGCATCTGTTCCGAAAAAATTCGCACTCTTTGAACATATTCACTTTAATTTCAGCATCATTTAACTTAGATGTTACCCACTAAACACATATAAATAACATCGATGATTCGGCTGCAATAAACCGAACCCATAAAGGACTGAAAATGAAAATTGTAATGCTGGATGGTGACACGCTGCCTGTCTCTCTGCCGACCGGGCAACAACACGCTGACTGGGAGATTCGTGCACAGACATCGACCAGTGACATTGTCTCTGCACTTAAGGGTGCGACGGTTGCCATCACCAATAAGGTGCCGTTGCGGGCCGACACCCTGGCGCACCTGCCCGAACTGCGCTTTATCTGTGTAGCGGCGACGGGCTATGACTGTATTGACCTTGACGCCTGTTCCGCTCGCGGCATCGTGGTCAGTAATGTGCCCGGCTACTCTACACAGAGTGTGTCGGAGGCTGTTATCGCCGCCATTTTTGCCCTGCGTCGTCACACACTGTCTTATACCAGTCATACCCGTACCGACTGGCCGCAGGCAGAGCACTTCTGTCTGCATCGCCAGCCAATAGGCGATATTGGCGGCACCACGCTGGGTATCGCGGGCAAAGGTGATATCGGCCAGGCGGTCGGCAGGCTGGCTCAGGCGCTGGGGATGCAGGTGCAGTACGCCGAACGTAAAGGCAGTGAACGGGTGCGTGAGGGTTATGTCAGCTTTGAGCAGATGCTCGCCACCAGCGATATGATTTCGCTGCACTGCCCGTTGAGTGACAGCACCCGTGAGATGATTGATCGTGAAGCGCTGGAGAAAATGAAACCGCATGCGCTGCTGATTAACACCGCACGCGGTGGGCTGATCAACGAGGCCGATCTCGCTGCCGCTTTAGCGCAGGGAACAATCGGGGGAGCGGCGCTGGATGTTCTGAGCAGCGAACCGCCATCTGCCGATAACCCGCTACTGGCGGAGTTGCCAAATCTGCTGCTGACGCCGCACATTGCCTGGGCGAGTCACAGCGGCGTGGATAATCTGGTGACGGGCGTCATGGCCAATATCGCGGCCTTTATTCAGGGTGAGCCGGTTAATGTGGTGAATTGATTAAGGCGTTCCGGCTTTTCGACAGCGTGCTGGTTCTGGCCGGGCACGCGCGCCCGGCCGGGCAGTTGCTGTTATTCAGAGCGCTCTCGTAAAATCCGCACAAAGCGTTTTGCATGCTAAATGAATCAGGGTATTAAGATCGTGATATCGGCCGTTAAAAACGCAATTTCATTCAGGCCAGGACGCTGTTTTAACCGATGTTTTCCAGACATCAATGCGTATTTGTTTTGCGTGACTATGTGAAGTTATGGGTTTCGGGAACATGGAGTGGGTCCGTTAACTGTCCGGGTAGTGTTATCTGGCAGCAGAAGGTGAATAGCGTTTTCAGGCATTCTCACCAGGTTCGTGCGCGACAGGGATGAGCGCCTGTCGCGCATGAATAAGCCACAGTAAGCGCAACAGGAACAGAAAGGATTCTGGTCAATGAAAAAGAAAAACAGCACACCCACGCCACATGATGCAGCATTTCGGCAATTTCTGACTCAACCGGATATCGCCCGGGATTTTATGGAACTGCATTTGCCGCCAGAACTGCGTGAATGCTGTGATCTCAGCACACTGAAGCTGGAGTCAGGTTCCTTTGTCGAGGCGGACCTTCGGCAGTATTTCAGCGACGTGCTTTACAGTCTGAAAACGACCGCTGGCGATGGATACATCCATGTTCTCATAGAGCATCAGTCAGCACCCGACAAACACATGGCATTCAGGCTCATGCGCTATGCCGTGGCTGCCATGCAGCGTCATCTTGAACGGGGGCATAAGCGATTGCCGCTGGTCATACCCGTCCTGTTCTACACCGGTCGACGCGCTCCCTATCCTTACTCCACCCGGTGGCTGGATGAATTTGACGATGCGGAGCTGGCAGACCGGCTCTACAGCCACAGTTTTCCGCTGGTTGATGTCACAGTGATACCTGACGATGAAATCATGCAACACCGCAGCATGGCGGCGCTGACCTTGTTGCAAAAGCATATCCGTCAGCGGGATCTGGCAGAACTGATGGACAGGCTGGTCACCATTTTGCTGGCAGGCTACCTCTCTTCATCGCAGGTGGTATCACTGGTACACTACATGGCACAGGTGGGGGAAATATCAGATGCCGAAGCCTTTGTACGCGAACTGGCACTGCGTGTGCCGCAACACGGGGATGCACTTATGACTATTGCACAACAGCTTGAGCAGAAAGGCATTGAGAAAGGACGTACGGAAGGCATAGAGATTGGTTATGAACAGGGCGGGCATGAAATGCAACGCAGAATTGCGCTTACCATGCTCAGAAACGGCATGGATCGCAAGACTGTTATGGAGATGACCGGTCTGAATGAAGATGACCTGGCGCAGATGTGTCACTAATCTCAGGCTCAGATTATCGCTGACGCCTTGTCGCCAGCGCGATGCACGCGGTAAATCATCCCGAAATCGGGAAAACCCGCCGTCTTTCACAACGGCGAGCTGATTAACCGGCACGTTCAGACTCAGAATATCGAACGCCCCAGCTTTTCGGTCAGCAGCTCCAGCACAGCGGTGCCCGCCAGAGAATTACCCGCGCTGTCCAGGCCAGGTGACCAGACGGCAATGCTCATCTCGCCAGGGATAACGGCAATAATCCCGCCTCCCACGCCTGACTTAGCCGGCATCCCAACCCGCCATGCGAATTCGCCTGCACCGTCATACATCCCGCTGGTGATCATCAGCGCGTTAATCTGTCGCGCCTGTCGCGGGGTAATCATCTGACTGCCCTCCAGCGTTTTGCCCTGATTAGCCAGATAGACGAAAGTGCGCGCCAGTTCAACGCAGTTCATCGACAGCGAGCAATAGTGGAAGTAGGTTTGCATGACGCTGGTAACATCATTATCGAAATTCCCGAATGACTTCATCAGCCACGCGATCGCTGCATTGCGGGCAGAATGTTCAAACTCCGATCGGGCAACATAACGATCATAATTGATATCGGGCTGCTGACTGAGCTGACGCACAATCTCCAGCATTCGCTGGCGCGGTGCGGTGAGGCGGGTTTCCAGCAGATCGCAGATCACCAGCGCGCCTGCATTGATAAACGGATTACGCGGCTTGCCCTGTTCCAGCTCCAGTTGCACCAGTGAATTAAAGGGCTGACCCGAGGGCTCTTTACCCACCCGCTGCCAGATTTCGCTGTCGTCATAGCGGGTCAGCGCTACGGTCAGCGATAGCGCTTTGGAGATCGACTGAATCGAAAAGCGCGTCTCCGCATCGCCCGCCTGAAAGAGGGTGCCGTCACGCAGGCAAACGGCAATGGCCAGATTGTCGGCCGACACATCGGCCAGCGCGGGGATGTAGTCAGCAACCTTTCCCCGATGAACCAGCGGACGCACCTGCTCCAGTATCGCCTGCAGCAGCGCATTATTCAGTTCAGACACGCACGTTTCTCCCGTCTGTTGTCGTTAACCGGCAATGCGTCTTGCATCTGCAACCGGCCAGTCAGTGGTTATGAGTCGTTGAGCCATATTTTCAGCTGATGGGTTTTGACTGGGCAGCCAGGGGTGCCAGCAGCATCTGCAACAGGCTCAGCAGCACCAGCACGCTAAAGGGCAGCGTCCAGTTACCGCTCTGCTCATGGAGTACACCAAAGAACAGTGGGCCGAGCGCTGCCAGTGCATAGCCCACACACTGCGCCATCCCTGAAAGTTGCGAGGCCTGACGGTGATGGGTGGCCCGCAGATTAAACAGCGAGAGGCAGAGCACCAGTGATGCCCCTGCGCCCAGTCCGGCCAGTGTCAGCCAGACCACCGCCCATTGCGGATGAAGCAGCAGACCTGACATACCGAGGAAAATACCCGATGAAGCAATAAACGCGGTCAGCCGGGCATCTTTCACCCGCTTCAGCGCAACCATACAGCCCAGGTTCGCGATGATAGCAATCGCCTGATACCAGAACAGCAGCCAGCCTGCATGCGTCTGAGTGAAGCCATTGTCCTGCGCAAATACGGCAAACCAGTCGATCAGGGTATAAAAGGCCAGCGATTGCAGTGCCATAAACAGGGCGATTTGCCAGCCACCGGCCGATCGCCACGCATGACGTTGTGCCACAGGCGCTTCAGCCGCCGCTGAGGGTGATGGCCGCTGACGTAAAAGCGGCAGCCAGGCGAGCAGCGCGACCACTCCCGGCAGCGCCCAGACGACCAGCGAGAGTCGCCATCCTGCTGATGAGATCTGGCCCAGCGGCACGGCAATACCCGATGCCAGGCTGGCGGTAATCGACATGGTAGCGGCATAAAGTCCGATGTATCTGGCGGTATGGGCAGTGAAGTCGCGCTTAATCAGCGGCGGCAGCAGGACGTTCGCGGCGGCAATGCCTGCGCTCAGTAACAGCGTTCCGATCCATAACGCCGCTTCAGCGGGCAGCCAGCGCAACAGGGATCCGGCTGTGATCAGACAGAGCGCACCCCATAAACTGCGTTCCAGCCCGATGCGATTGCCCAGCCAGGCGGCGGGTGGAGCAAGCAGGGCGAACAGCATCAGCGGGATAAAGTTAAACAGGCCTGCTTCACCGGCACTGAGGCCAAAAGTCTGGCGGATATCCTGCAGAACCGGGCCAACGGCGGTAATGGGTGCGCGAAGATTAGCCGCGGTGAGCAGCAGGACGAACAGAAAAAAGGGGGCGCTGGAGAACGCAGCGAGAGGTTTAGCTTGCTGTTGTACAGGCATCATGGCAGGGATCATCACATGCAGCAGTGCTGCGGGGGCGTTGGTTGACGTTAACGCTTACGCATCAGAATTGATGTCTGCGCGCTACTTTACTGACCGGTTAGCAGCCTGTAAAGCCTTGTTATGCGATGAAATAGCGCAATTGCGATCCCGCAGCACCGATTACCGTATTCAGGCTAGTGGAACTCAGGTTCCGGGAAGTGACCGCAGTCGTTCTGGCTGGGATTGGAACCGGGCTGGCAGGTCTGCTGCCGGGTTTCGGCCGCAGGAACCGGTTTTTCAGCGTGCCACGGGGCACCGCAGGCACTGAGAAGAGAACTGAGAATGATCACACAGACTGTGCGCATAGCCGCTCCTTATTAACCGTCATGAGTAGGGTCACGTCGGTGATCGGCGGTTGGCAGGTCAGGGACGTCTTACCTGAGTGTGGTCGCTAAGGGGATAATGTCAATTAAAACAGGGCAAACATCAGCGCAACGGGAAAACTCATCGGCCAGGTCGCACCCACCAGAAAGGCACTCAGCAATTTGATGCTCAGCTTATCTTTCGCGATGAAGAAAGTGATCAGTGTAGCGACCAGTGCAACAACGGCATAGAAAACGAGCATACCCTGGTACAGTGTCATTAATATCTCCGCAGCGTCATAGGGGTTTTCGCTGCGCATGATGCGGATTTTTGTGATCCAGATCAAGTACATCAGGGTTTAGCATCTAAAGAAATTATCGGTCAGTGCGGCTGATTTGCCCTCTGGCATCCAGGAGGATAACCGGCGATTTCAGGCTGAAAATGTGCCGGAAAAAGGGGGGCGAAGCTGTGCGGATGCGGCGATCGTGACTCTGTCACCCCTGGCGAAAGAATTCAGACACACCGTTGCCAGAACGTAAAAAAGCCCGCCAGAACGGGCGGGCCAGACATCTGCTGTGCATCACTTCACAGCATGTTCGTTTAACTCTGACGGTAGAGCGCCATCACGTCGTCCAGATCAGGCGTGCGGGTATTACCGCCGGTACAGACATCATCCAGAGCCGCCTGTGCCAGTGCAGGAATGTCTGCTTCCTGCAAACCGACCTCGCGCAGCGAACGGGGAATGCCCACATCGCGACAGAGCTGACGAACCGCGGCCACAGCCGCTTCCCGCGCCTGATCAAGGGACAGCGTATCGACCTGTTTCACACCCATTGCCCGGGCGATATCGCGATATTTCTCGCCTGTGGAGGCGGCATTCCACGCCATCACCTGTGGCAGCAGTATGGCGTTCGCCACGCCGTGCGGGACGTTATAAAAGGCACCCAGCGGATGAGCCATACCGTGCACCAGACCCAGCCCGACATTTGAGAAGCCCATACCGGCCACATACTGCCCTAACGCCATCTGCTCAACCGCCTCAATACTTCCCGCCACGGATTCACGCAGCGACTGGCTGATAATTTCAATGGCTTTGAGGTGCAGCATGTCAGTCAGGGTCCAGGCCCCCCGCGTGATATATCCTTCAATCGCGTGCGTTAAGGCATCAATACCGGTGGCCGCTTTCAGTGAGGCGGGCATACTCGCCATCATCTCCGCATCAATAATGGCGACTTTGGGAATATCGTGCGGATCGACGCAGACAAACTTGCGACGATTCTCTTCGTCGGTGATCACATAGTTAATGGTGACTTCTGCGGCGGTGCCCGCCGTGGTCGGGATAGCAATGATTGGCACGCACGGATGGCGCGTTGGACTGACGCCTTCCAGACTGCGAACATCTTCAAATTCAGGATTGTTAATAATGATACCAATCGCTTTGCTGGTGTCCTGCGGTGAGCCGCCGCCGATGGCGATCAGGTAGTCAGCCCCTGATTCTCTGAACACGGCAACGCCCTGCTGCACCACCCGGATGGTCGGGTTCGGCACGACCTCATCATAGACTGACCAGGCAAGCTGATGCTGTTCCAGCAGGTCAGTGACCCGCTTTAGCGCACCAGCCGCAACCAGCGCTTTGTCGGTGACAATAAGCGCTTTACGCATCCCGCGACGCTGTACCTCTTCCGGCAAATGACGCAATGCGCCAGCACCAAACCAGGCGGTTTCATTCAGAATCATACGTTGGGTCATTAAAACATCCTCTGTTAACAAATGTCTCTCTACCATCCGTGATCTGCTGTTCAGGTTCTGCGCATGACCTCTCAGTTTCAGGTAAAGACATTTGATAAAAATCAATCAATTAGCAAATAATATGGCGCACATTTCATTCAGGCTCTGCGTTCGTTTGACGGGACTGCGGTGAGCGGCGCTGAATTATGCTCATCGCCCGTTGTGTGCAACACTTCTTCATCACCAACCCATCTGCCCATGAGGAATGAAGACATGACCCGATTCGTAATGAATAAAAAGGATGATCTCGTCGACAGCGCGTTAGATGGCATGATTTACGCCAGCCCGTGGCGCAATCTGGTGCGTCTACAGGTCGATCCACACATCCGCATCGTGATGCGCAAAGACTGGCAAAAACAGCAGGTCGCGCTGATTTCCGGTGGCGGCTCCGGTCATGAACCTGCCCATGTTGGTTTTATTGGCAAGGGAATGCTGACGGCGGCCGTGTGTGGTGATGTGTTTGCCTCTCCCAGCGTGGATGCGGTTTATAACGCCATCATCAACATGACCGGTGAAGCGGGCTGTCTGCTGATTGTGAAAAATTACACCGGCGATCGGCTTAATTTTGGCCTGGCGGCCGAAAAGGCGCGTAATGCAGGGTACAGCGTCAACATGGTGGTGGTCGGCGATGATGTCGCCTTACCGGATAATCCTCAGCCACGCGGCGTAGCGGGGACGCTGCTGGTGCATAAAGTGGCAGGGTTTGTCGCGGAACGTGGTGAGGATCTGGCGGCGGTAACGGAAGCCGCAGAGGCCGCCAGTCGTGCTATCGCCACCATGGGTGTGGCGCTCTCAAGCTGTCATCTGCCGGATGAACAGACCGGCCAGCGGGTGCCCGACGGCAGCGTCGAAATGGGATTAGGTATTCACGGTGAGCCGGGTGTTGACGTCATGCAGACGCAAAACAGCCAGCAGATTGTGCAACATCTGCTGGAGAAGGTGATGCCGGACAACGATCAGCCCTGCGCGCTGTTGGTGAACAACCTTGGCGGAATGTCAGCGCTGGAGATGAGCCTGGTCACACGTGACCTGATTGAGTCGCCGCTCAGCCGGGGAAGTAAGTATCTGATTGGCCCGGCACCGCTGATGACCGCGCTGGACATGAAGGGTTTTTCAGTCACCTGTATGACGCTGACCCCGCTGTTCGAAGAGGCGATTTGCGCCCCGGTTGAGGTGTCCGGCTGGGTTCAGGCGGTTAAGATCACCTCGCTGGAGCCGGTGAAGGCAACCAGGGAGGCAACAGCCCATCCGGTACAGCCCTCCAATAACCCCGTGGTGGCTGCGTTTGTTAACCGCATTTGTGAAACCCTGATCGCCAGCGAAAGCGAGCTGAACAAACTTGATGCCAGGGTGGGTGACGGTGATACCGGTTCGACCTTTGCCGCTGGCGCGCGTCAGATTCAGCGTGAATGCGCAGATAACCAGCTGCCGCTGGATAATTTGCCCGATCTGCTCGCGGTAACCGGGGAGCGACTGGCAACGGTAATGGGCGGTTCCAGTGGCGTGCTGATGGCTATTTTCTTTACTGCCGCCGCGCAGCAGCTGTCGGCAGGGGATGCGTTGCCCGTCGCTTTACAGCAGGGTCTTGAAAAGATGATGCAGTATGGCGGAGCAAAACCCGGCGATCGCACATTGATTGATGCACTGCAGCCAGCCATAGAGGCTCTGGTGGCGGGCAACACGCTGGCCGCAGCGGCCGATGCGGCACAACAGGGCAGCGATGCTACCGCCAGTATGGGGAAAGCAAAGGCAGGGCGATCGTCTTATCTTAACAGCGCGAATCTGAATGGCGTGCCCGATCCGGGTGCGGTCGCGGTCGCCCGGGTCTTTGCGGCGTTAAAACAGCGTTAAGCCAGCTGGCGCAATCACGGCGCTAAACGCGTCTGTAAAAAAGCCAGCAACTGGCGGTTTACTTCGCTGCGCTGACGATGCTGCGGGTAGACCGCATTCAGGGAGAGCGGCGGGGGCTGGAAGCCATCCAGTACCCTCACCAGTTCCCCGCGTTGCAGAGCTGTCTCAACGATAAAGGCGGGTAACAGCACCAGCCCCAGACCCGCCAGCGCGGCATCACGCAGCACTTCGCCATTGTTACTTACCATCGGCCCCTGAACCGCCAGCCATTTCGGCTTGCCATTAACCTGCAGTTCCCAGCCATTCTGACCTTCCCGCCCGTAGCGCAGACAGGCGTGTTGCAGCAGCTCCTCGGGCTGCTGCGGCGTTCCGGCCCGCTTCAGGTAGCGGGGACTGCAACAGATTACCCGCTTCAGCTCACCCAGCGGGCGGGCAATCAGCGTGGAATCTGCCAGAGTGCCAATGCGGATCGCCATATCCACCCCTTCGCCAATCACATCGACATAGCGGTCAGCCAGCTCAATCTGAAACTGCAGGGAGGGATGGTGGCTCAGAAACTCAGCAATCAGGGGTGACAGGTGACTCATGCCAAACGACATCGGCAGATTGATGCGGAAGGTGCCGCGCAGCGCCTGCTGCTGCTCTGACACCGCCAGTTCCGCTTCCTGAATCTCATCCAGAATACGCTGAGCATGCTGCGCAAACAGCAGACCCGCATCCGTCACTGACAGCTTACGGGTATTGCGTATCAGCAGCCGTGCGCCTAATGACGCTTCCAGCGCAGCCATGCGACGGCTGACATACTGTTTCGATAACATCAGTTGCTCAGCGGCTGCGGTAAAGTTGCCAGCATGCATTACCGCGACGTAAATCCGAAGATCTTCAATCTGCATAGTGTCCCCTTATCGGTGACAGTGACGGGAATTCAGGCGAATAGTCAGCCGCAGGGGTTAACTTATATCGGGTAATGCGTCACAGGGCAACGCGTCAGCTCTCTCAGCCAGGATCAGAGATTTACCGTTTTGCGAGGTTTAACGGGCGGTCAGCCGGGTTAATCGCGTTAAAGCCGTTATAGTAAACAGGCAGCGATGCAATCCATCCGTAACTGATTAAACGGGTTAACCTGATAAGGAGTAGCTGGTGAAAAAATTACTCTGTGCAGCGGCGCTGGCCGTTTTGCCACTGTCCACGCTGGCGGCGTCGGTTTTTACGCTGCAATCTCAGGATTTCAGCGATAACGCGCTACTGGATAAAAAATTTGCCGGGGCCAATAAAAGTAATCCTTCCTGTGTCGGTGAGAATATCTCTCCCGAGCTCAACTGGTCTGCCACGCCTGCGGGCACCCGCAGCCTGGCCCTGCTGATGACCGATCCGGTTGGGGCCAAAGGGCTGGGCGTAACACATATGGTGGCCTACAACATTCCCGCCAGCCGCACGTCGTTTGCGCAGGGTGCTCTGACACAGGGCAGGGATTACACCGGAGGAAAAAATACGCCGGGGACACGCCACTATTACGGGCCTTGCCCGCCCGCAGGCAGCGGGCTGCATCACTACAACTTTGTGCTGATCGCCACCGATTTGCCGGTGGGCCAGCTGAAACCGGGGCTAACCCAGGCAGAACTGGTAGCGCAGCTGAAAGGTCATGCGCTGGGCGCGGCCAGCACGGTCGGCCGCTTCAGCAACGAATAAGCATTAAGTGTGCAGAGTCAGCCTGCAGACTGACTCTGCACCCGGCAAATCAGTCGCTACTGAACATCTCACGGATGCGCATCGCGATGTGATCGGTATGGGTCTCCAGCGCAAAGTGGCCGCTATCCAGCATCTCGACGACCGCCTGCGGGTTATCACGCTGCCAGGCCATTGCGCCCGGTGGAATAAAGAAAGGATCGTGTTTGCCCCAGATGACCAGCGTCGGGACCTGCTGCTGGCGAAAGAACGCCTGAAATTCCGGGTAGCGCGTCAGATTGCTGGCGTAATCAAGAAACAGCGCCTGCTGAATGGCTTTGTTTCCGGGGCGCTCCATCAGCAGCGTGTCCAGCGTATAGCTTTCCGGGGCGATCTGCTGCGGATCGCTGACCCCATGCAGATACTGCCACTTTACCCCGTCGGCCGTCAGGATAGTGTCGCGTATCACCTTACCGTTTGCCTCGCTAGGATCTGCCCAGTAAGCGCGAACCGGGGCCCAGGCTTCTCCTAATCCCTCCAGATAGGCATTACCGTTTTGCGATATCAGCCCGCTGACGCGTTCCGGGTAGGCCAGTGCCAGGCGCAGACCTGCCGGTGCGCCATAGTCGAAAACGTACATTGCATAACGTTTTAGCCCCAGTGCATCGACAAAGGCGGTCAGCGTCTGTCCCAGCGCGTCGAAGGTCCAGGCGTAGTTACGCTCAGCGGGGACGTCAGTAAAACCAAAGCCGGGCATGTCGGGCGCAATGACATGGAATTTATCGGACAGCAGCGGGATGAGATGACGGAACTGATGAGAAGAGGTGGGGAAGCCGTGCAGCAGCAGCAAGATCGGCAGCGAGGGATCGCCCGCTTCGCGGTAAAAGATAGTGATGCCGTCGGCCTGCTGATAACGGTATGAAACAGATTGTGCGCGCATAACATGCTCCTGTAACTGTTAAAGTGGTGTTTATGGGGTTACATGAACTGATTATGTCGCGTTTATGTAACCTGTCAAACTAATTTTTAGCGGTTACAAAAGGCGTGTGTAACTACTAAATCGCTTTTTTATCAGTTACAGTAGCGTCAGACGCTTTGAATGAGGGAGGCGATATCATGGCGGAAACGCACGTTCAGACCGGCCAGGGGCCGTGGTTTCTGGCTGACCATCCGGCGCTGGATTTCATCAATACCGACGCTATCACGGAAGGCCAGCCGCACGATTTCTGGCAAACCGATCAGGATGTTGACGCGTGGCTGCAGCAGGCCGGACTGCGCGCCGACGGGCCTGAACCGGAGCATGAGCCGGGCGCGCTGGTGCAGGCCGCACGGCAGCTTAGACAGCTTATTCGCGAGGCTGTGCAGCAGCACAAAGCGGGTGAGGGTGTTGATCTTCAGGCGCTGAATGACTGGCTGGGCCAGACGGCGAGCTATCTGCAACTGAGCGGGGAGCCGGGAGCGCTGACCTTCAGGCGGATCTATCCAGGCCAGAGCGTGAAGCAGCAGCTGGGAAAAGTTGCGGAACAGGCTGCGATGCTGCTAACGCAGGAAGACTTCAGCAGAGTCCGCGCCTGTGAACATCCCGCCTGCGCCCTGTGGTTTTACGATCGCACTAAAGCACATCGCCGCCGCTGGTGCAGCATGGCGCTGTGTGGCAATCGTGCGAAAGTCGCACGCTTCAGGGCTGTGAAATCAAAGGGGGAGTGAGTCCCGGCGGCAGATAAAAAAACACCCTGCAGAGCAGGGTGTCAGAGGGGTTATTTCGCCGCTGTCGCTGAAGGCTTGTGCCGGTTACGCAGCTTGTCGATAAGCCGATGCGCTTCCGCTTTTGTCGCCACCGCCGGTGATGAACCGGTCAGTGGCTGACGCGCCGTTTCCCGCACGGTCAGGATGGTCAGCAGGCCAATCACGCCTGCGCCCATCATGTAGTAAGCCGGCATCATGTTGTTTTTGGTGGTATCTACCAGCCACGCAGTAATCAGCGGTGTCGTCCCGCCGAACAGCGACACCGACAGGTTAAAGCCGATAGCCAGTGCGCTGTAACGAATATCAGTCGTAAACAGGGCTGGCAACGTCGAAGGCATGGTGCCGCTGAAGCAGGTGTGCAGCACGCCCAGAATCAGCAGGCCGCCAAAGACTGCCCACATGTTACCGGAGCCAATCAGCATAAAGCTCGGGATGGCGAGCAGGATCAGACCCACAGCACCAAAGCCAATGACCGGACGACGACCAATACGGTCAGTCCAGCGACCCCACAGCAGCGTCAGCGGCATCATCACGAACATCGCCACCATCACCAGCAGCAGGCCACTTAACTCGGGCAGACCCAGCACGCCAGTCAGGTAACTTGGCATGTACGAGGTCAGCATGTAGTTCGAGACGTTGAACAGCAGAACCAGACCGATACATTTCAGCATGGGCGCACGATACTTGCTCAGCATCTGCATCAGCGTCAGACGCGGCTTACTCTGTTCCAGCGCTTCCTGCTTCTCCATGTGCTGCTGGAATGCCGGGGTCTCTTCCAGCTTAAGACGGACATACAGACCGAACAGACCCAGCGGCGCAGCGATAAAGAACGGCACGCGCCAGCCCCAGGACATCATCGCCTCATTCGACATCACGGTGGTCATCACGGTAACCAGGCTGGCACCCAGCAGGTAACCGCCAATCGTGCCGAACTCCAGGAAGCTGCCCATAAAGCCACGGCGTTTATCGGTGGAGTACTCCGCAATAAAGGTTGCGGCACCGCCATATTCCCCGCCGGTTGAGAAGCCCTGAATCAGACGTGCCACCAGCAGCAGAATCGGGGCCATGATCCCTATCGAGGAATAGGCCGGGATCAGCCCGATGCAGAATGTCCCGATGGACATCATGATCATCGTCATCGCCAGCACTTTCTGTCGGCCGATGCGATCACCCAGGGGACCAAACACCAGACCGCCAATTGGCCGCACGAGGAAGGCCGCCGCAAACGTACCAAAGGTAGCGATCAACTGCACCGCGTTATTGGCATCCGGGAAAAAGACTTTGCCGATAATCACGGCAAGATAGCTGTATACGCCAAAGTCGAACCATTCCATCGCATTACCCAGCGCCGCTGCGCCAACGGCACGCTTCAGCATGTCGTTATCAATAACGGTAATGTCGTCAACAGTCAGCTCTTTAGACTTCCTGTTCCAGAAATGTTTCTTTGGGTGGTCAGACGATGAGTTTCTGGTGTCCATATTCTCCTCAGGTACATCAATGAAGGAGTCTTATAGCTTTCGCAGCCGCAAATCAATGTTCAGAAGAAACCGTGGAAATGAAAGCTATAAGAAGCCGAAAAATTTTTTAAGTGAAGCGGCAGAAACCGCAGCCGGTAAACCTTAGACTACGATTGTAAGGTTTTGCAAGTTTTCAGCCGAAATAACTGCCTTTACTGACAAATCCAGCACGCTGCACTTATTCATGCCTGCTTACGCTGATAAACATTTTGTCATATCGCCCCATCATGGCGCTTTTATAGCCGGAGCAGTTTCAGGCGAATAACGATGAAATGACTCCCGAATAAAGAGGTCAGAGGTACAGAGTAATCGGTGGCGCTCTGCCAGAATCCTGGTGGGATATTTCCATCCAATGCATATCCATAGCAGGATTAGTTGGTAGTTAAGGCATAACTGAAATGGCAATGTAAAACGATTCTATGCCACCCGAGTGTCAGACATGAGCGCGTTAACCCCATCAGCATTGCCGGTCATTGATTTCGCATTATTGTCAGGTCATCAACAGCAGCAGCGACAGGTTCTGGAAAAATTAAGCCAGGCTGCGCGTGATGTCGGTTTCTTCTATTTAATTAATCACGGTATCGAGCGTGAACTACTGGATGAGGTTCAGCGGGTCGCACGGAAATTTTTTGCCCTGCCGCAGGCGGACAAAACCGCAGTCGCAATGGCCAATTCACCGCATTTTCGTGGCTATAACCTGCCCGGTGTGGAAATCACCCGCCGCCAGCCCGACTATCGTGAGCAGTTCGATATTGGTGCGGAACGTGAGGCACTTCCTGTTACCGCTGACTCCCCGACATGGCAACGGATGCAGGGGCCGAACCAGTGGCCTGACGCCTTACCTGAACTGCAAACCGTGGTGACCCACTGGCAGCAGCAGATGACCGCAGTCGCGCTGGAGCTGCTGCGCGCCTTTGCCGAAGCGCTGAATCTGCCACGCAACGCCTTCGATAACCTCTACGGCGACTATCCCAATGAACATATCAAGCTGATTCGCTATCCGGGCCGCACCGGCGGTGAGTCACGTCAGGGCGTAGGCGCACACAAAGATTCGGGCTTTCTGACCCTGTTATTACAGGATGACCAGCCGGGCTTGCAGGTTGAAGTGACGCCGGACAACTGGATCGATGCCTCCCCTTTGCCGGGCGCGTTTGTGGTCAATATTGGCGAACTGCTGGAGCTGGCGACCAACGGTTATCTGCGCGCAACGGTGCATCGCGTGGTGTCGCCGCAGCAGAACAATGAGCGCTTATCCATCGCTTTCTTTCTTGGCGCACAGCTCGACGCCGTCGTGCCAGTTTACGCGCTTCCCCCGCAGCTGGCTGAGCTGGCCCAGGGACCCAGCAGCGATCCGCATAACCCGCTGCTGCGTGAAGTGGGCTGGAACTACCTCAAGGGCCGGCTGCGATCGCACCCGGAAGTCGCCCAGCGTTTCTATCCTGAACACAATACCCACTGATAACGATAAGAGATAAATGATGATGATTAAAAAGCGCTTTCTGGTTCTTGCCGGTCTTTCTCTGCTGATTGCTCAAGGTTTACAGGCGGCACCGCTGCGCGTGGCGGCCGATCCGCTGCCGCACGCGGAAATCCTGGAATACGTTAAAACGCTGGACCCGAAACTGGATATTAAAATTGTTGAGCTGAGCGGAGGCGTGAATGCCAACGAACTGCTGGCATCCGGGGATGTCGATGCCAACTACTTCCAGCATCTGCCCTATTTAAAAGATCAGGAGAAAGCGCTGGGTAAAACCTTTGCCGTCGTCGCCAGCGTGCACATTGAACCGCTGGGAATTTATTCACGCAAAGTGAAATCGCTCGCGGCGCTGCCAGAGGGTGCCCGCATTGCCGTGCCGAACAACACCACCAACCTGAGCCGTGCGCTCTGGCTGTTGCAGGATAAAGGCGTGATTAAACTCAAAGCGCAGGGCGAGGCGGGTTCCACGCGGGTGACGCCTGAAGACATCAGTGAAAACCCGAAGAAAATCAGGATCGTTGAAATTGAATCGCCGCAGCTGCCACGTTCGCTGGATGACGTTGATGCCGCCGTTATCAACGGCAACTACGCGCTGGAAGCAGGTCTGAACCCGGCAAAAGATGCGCTGGGACTGGAGTCCGCAGCGCATAATCCTTACGCCAACCTGCTGGTGACCACGCCTGAACTGGAAAAAGATCCGCGTGTGGTTCAGCTTGCAAAAGATCTGCGCTCGCCGCAGGTGGCGGCCTTTATCCGCAAGACGTATCAGGGCTCTGTGATTCCCGTTGCGGACCCGCAGCATGATTAAACTCAGCCATCTCAGTAAACACTACGCTGGCGCATCTTCGCCAGCGCTGGACGCTATCTCTCTGACCATCGAAGAGGGCACCATTTTTGGCATCCTGGGCCGGAGCGGGGCGGGCAAAAGTACCTTACTGCGCTGCCTGAACCGGCTGGAGCAACCGTCCAGCGGGCGGGTTGAGATTGACGGACAGGATCTCGCCGCGATGAACCTGACACAGTTGCGTCAGCAGCGGCAGCAGATGGGAATGATCTTTCAGCACTTCAATCTGCTGCATTCCCGTAACGTGCAGGACAACGTCGATCTGGCGCTGGAGATTGCGGGCGTGCATAAAACGGAACGCCGCCAGCGGGTCGCTTCGCTGCTGAAACTGGTTGGGCTGGCGTCCTTTGCGACAGCCTGGCCGTCGCAGCTTTCCGGTGGACAGAAACAGCGCGTCGGCATCGCCCGTGCGCTGGCGGCGCGACCCCGCTATCTGCTGTGCGATGAGGCCACCAGTGCGCTGGATCCCGAAACCACGACCTCGATTCTCGACCTGCTGGCCGATATTCAGCAGCAGCTCTCTATCACCATTGTGTTGATTACCCACGAAATGGCGGTGGTCAAGCGCATCTGTCACGGCGCGGCGCTGCTGGAGAATGGCCAGCTGGTTGAGAGCGGCACCCTGAGCCAGATTATGGGACGCGAAGAGGGACGCCTGCGCAAAATGTTGCTGAAAGATGGCGAAGCAGACCGGGTGTTTATGGAAAAATATCAGCGTGAGGCATTAACCCGATGCGTAGCATGAGTCACGAACGCTTTCAGGCACTGCTGCTGAACGCCACAGGCGAGACGGTATATATGGTGCTGCTGGCAGCACTTTTCACGGTGGCGATAGGGCTGCCGGTGGGCGTGCTGCTGTTTCTGACCCGTTCCCAGGGCATTCTGCCCAATCGCGCCATTTCACTGCTGCTCAATGCGCTGGTCAATACCGGCCGCGCCCTGCCGTTTGTGGTGCTGCTGATTGCGCTGATCCCCTTTACCCGCCTGCTGGTCGGCACCACGCTCGGCAGCACCGCTGCGATTGTGCCGATTACGCTGGGCGCATTTCCCTTCTTTGCCCGCATCGTGGAAAACGCGCTGGATGAGGTCGATCGCGGCCGCATTGAAGCGGTGGTCTCAATGGGCGGAACCCTGTGGCATATCATCAGCCGTGTATTGCTACCGGAAGCGCTGCCCGCGCTGGTGGCGGGGATTACGCTGACGATTGTGATGCTGATTGGCTTCTCGGCGATGGCAGGGGTGGTCGGCGGCGGCGGCTTGGGCGATCTGGCGATTCGCTACGGCTATCAGCGCTTCGATAATCAGATTATGGCTGCCACAATTGTGGTGCTGCTGGCACTGGTCATGCTGATTCAGAAGCTCGGTGACCGCCTGGTGCGTTCGCTGGCTTATCGTCGTTGAGGATCAATTCGTGGGAGGATAAAAAACGTGCCGCGTTAAGTCGAACTCTATACGGCCCGCTTTCATCAACGGCAGTTTTGTCGAAATCGCCCGGATGCGGCATGCGACGTGGCCGGAGAAATTAACCGACGCGCGCAGCATATGAACCCCGATCAGCGTGTGATGAATTGCTGGGTGGTGCCAGATAAACTGGCGGCCCGGAATATCCTTTCTGCGGACACTGAAAAATGATAATAATGACTGTTTCGCGATAGGAAACATGTGATATCCTGTTTCTCAACGGGAAACACGGAGCCGAAAAGTGATTAAAAGCTGGAAGCATAAGGGATTACAGAAGCTGTTTGAAAAAGGCGATATCAGCGGCGTGCAGGTTAAGGACGTTGAACGCATCCGGCTTCGCCTGCTGGTCATTGATGAGGCGATTTCCACCGATGAATTCAAAAACTACCCGGGCTTTCGTTTTCATCCCCTGAAAGGCGACAGGAAAAACCTTTTTTCCATCACGGTCAGGGCTGACTGGCGCATCACTTTCGAATTCACGGACGGTGATGCTTATATTCTCAACCTGGAGGATTACCACTGATGAGCATGTTCAATCCCCCGCATCCGGGCGGCCTGATCACCGAGTACATTGAAGACAATAATATTGGCCTGCGCGTGCTGGCGAAAGAGCTGGGCGTGTCCGCTTCGGCGCTGAGCAAGGTCGCCAGCGGTAAGGCTTCTGTCAGTCCGGAAATGGCGGTGCGGCTGGAGGCGGGGCTGGGTATTGCGGCGCGTCTCTGGTTATCCATGCAGGCCGCCTGCGATCTGCACAAGGCGCGTGCCACTACCGACGTTTCAGGCGTACATCTGCACCCGGGGGTGCTGGGTACTCCTGCAGAGGAACGGCAGGGCAAATAATCCCCGCAGACCGCGCCATCTGGCGTCATGCCGATCAGTTAAGACAAAAATGATCGGTTGAACGATCTGGTGGCTGCGTGAAGATCCGTAATCTCTCATGGATGATTACGGATTTTTTTATGCTGCTCCGCAAAGCCCTTGATGCTGTGATTACATTCTCACTGAAAGGGTTTTCTGCTCTTTCCGACCTGCTTTCACCTGAACGCATTGAGGAATGCCTTGCCGATACCGGGGGTGTCACGGTGAGAAAGCGCCGCCTGCCCATGCAAATGATGGTGTGGGCCGTGACCGGCATGGCGTTCTTCCGCTCGGTTTCTATGGATCAGCTTGTTTCACACTTTGATATCGCTCTGCCCGGCAAACGTCCCTTTGTCGCACTGGAATGGCCTTACGCTGATGGCGGTGGACGGAAGGCTGTAGAGAACGCCGGACACGCCGGAAAATGTCGCCGCAGTCGGTCCCACGGCTAATGAACACGGCTGTTCTGACTGGCCATAGCTGCGGAGGGTTTGCCAGATGAAGATCACCAGCCACCTGCTGTCAGGCGTGGCCTTTGGCAGCGTCGCTAAAACCAGCGAAGTCGATCCTGCCGCCCGGCCAACGGCAGAGACACTGTCCGCAGGCGGTAAAAAAGAAGCCACAGCGTTATCCGCTGCGGCCTTCAAAAAAGCTTAACTGATAAGCTTCAGGCCCGAAGGCCGCCAAATCATTCAACCACAACAGGCGTTGTGTAAGCAGTGGCAACGTACAATGATGATCGTTTAGCCTTTTACCCCGCCCGCGGTTAAGCCGCTGACCAGCCAGCGCTGAGCCAGCAGGAACACCAGGGTAATCGGAATAGCGGAGAGCACCGCCGCAGCGGCAAAATCGCCCCACAGGTAGTTCTGCGGATTGAGATACTGCTGCATCCCTACCGCCAGGGTATAGCTGTTGACGTCGCGCAGCAGCAGTGAAGCGACCGGCACTTCAGTCACCGCAGCGATAAACGCCAGAATAAACACCACCGCCAGAATCGGCACCGACAGCGGCAACAGCACCAGCCGGAAGGCCTGCCACGGCGTTGCGCCATCCAGCGCAGCGGCCTCTTCCAGTGACCCGTCAATGGTTTCGAAATAGCCTTTAATGGTCCAGACATGCAGCGCAATGCCACCCAGATAGGCGAAGATCACCCCACCGTGGGTGTTGAGCCCGATAAAAGGCAAATACTGGCCAAGACGGTCAAACAGGGCATAGAGCGCCACCAGCGACAGCACTGCCGGGAACATCTGAAATATCAGCATGCCTTTCAGCAGGCTGGCACGACCGGTAAAACGCATACGGGCAAACGCATAGGCACAGGTGGTAGAAAGCGCCACAATGCCCAGTGCGCTGATGGCCGCAATCTTGATCGAGTTCCATAACCACAGCAGCACCGGGAAGGGCGGTGGTGTGACGCGGCCATCCGCGTGTTCCACGCTGAAACCCAGCGCCAGCCGCCAGTGCTCCCAGGAAATCTGCTCCGGAATCAGGCTGCCGGTGGCAAAGTTACCGGCACGCAGTGAAATCGCGATCACCATCAGCAGGGGAAACAGAATCGCGGCGATAAACAGCAGCAGCAGCAGATGCGTGGTCAGCAGACGCAGCCGTTGCGATTTGGGTTGTACCATAGCCATAACACCTCCTTAGTGCCTGATCCATCAGGCTATTAATCGAATTTCATCCGCGAGGCTTTCAGGTTAATCACTGCCAGCGCACCCACCAGCAGGAAAATCAGCGTGGCAATAGCAGCAGCCAGACCAAAGTCCTGCCCGCCGCCGCCTTCAAAGGCGATACGCCAGGTGTAGTTCACCAGCAGATCGGTATAACCGGCTGGCGTGGTGGTGCCGAGGCGATCCGGCCCGCCGTTGGTCAGTAACTGAACCAGCACAAAGTTATTAAAGTTGAAAGCAAAGCTGGCAATCATCAGCGGCATCAGCGGCTTAAGCAGCAGCGGCAGGGTAATCAAAAAGAAATTCTGCAGCGGGCCAGCGCCGTCCATCGCCGAGGCTTCATAAAGGTCGTCCGGTATCGCTTTCAGCAGCCCCATGCAGAGGATCATCATGTAGGGGTAGCCAAGCCAGGTGTTGACGATAATCAGCATGGTACGCGCCAGTGTCGGATCGCTGAACCAGGCGGGCTTCACGCCAAATAGCGCGCTGAGCATTACGTTAATCTCACCAAAGCTCTGGTTAAACAGCCCTTTGAAAATCAGAATTGAGATAAACGCCGGTACGGCATACGGCAGAATCAGCATCACCCGATAGACGGCTTTGCCGCGCAGCGCTTCCCACTGCACCAGACATGCCAGCACCATGCCCACCGCCACGGTCAGCACTACCGTGATCAGGGAGAAGAGCAGCGTCCAGCCAAATATCGCGAGGAAAGGCTTCTGAATCCCTTCGTCAGTAAAGACGCGGACGAAGTTTTTCCAGCCGGTATTCACGGTAAAGCCGGGACTCAAGGTCTCATTGCCCCAGGTATTGTCTGCGTTAATGGCCTGATAGAAGCCGGTCTGCGGATTGGCGCGGTAATGCGTGCCGCTCTGCTGATTAATCAGTTCATCGTGCGCGCCAACCCGATAGAGCGGCTGGGTGCCGGAGAACTGACGCAGCGAACTCATCCGCAGCTGACGGCCATCCGGCAGCTCAGCACGAATCTGGCCCAGCGCCTGACGATGGGTGGTGATGACCCTGAAAGTTGCACGCTCACCTGCAGGGCGTGTTTCAGGAACCATTTTCAGCGTCTGCTCTGCGCCAAATGCAAACGGCGCAGAGACAAAATCGGCGCGGCCATCATTCAGCACCAGCTGCCAGCGATCGCCCGCGGGATAGAGCGAAAAACTCACCGCGTCACCCGACTGAAAGGTGCGGCCCAGCAGCACCTGCTGCGCCCGCTCAAAGGTAAGCTGGTTCGTGCTGCTGTAGTTGGTAAAGGCGATGGCGATAGTGCAGGCGAGCGGGAACAGCACAAACAGCGCCATGCCTGCCACGCCAGGATAGACATAGCGCCACGCATAGGCGCGACGGTTCGCAAAAATCCACAGTCCTGTGGCACCGAGGATCAGCGTCAGCAGCGCAAACAGATATTCACCCTGCACGTACATCAGCACCAGCAGATAGCCGACCAGCAGACAGCAGATCCCGATCAAAACGCTTTTCAGCAGCAGACCGGGCGTTTTCGGTTTTCCTGACATGATGCGGTTTTCCTTTAACGGTCACTCAAGCCGGGTTGCCCCGGCTGCAAAAGGGAGAATTACTTCTTCAGACGGGCCTGGGCATCTTTCAGTGCAGCGTCAACGCTCTGACGACCGCCCAGCGCGTTCAGGGTGGCGGTGCGCATCGCGTACCAGAATGCCGCCATCTGCGGGATGTTTGGCATGATGTCACCCTGACGGGCGTTGTTCATGGTGGCGGCGATGCGCGGATCTTTCTCCAGCGTCTGCTGGTAAGATTTCAGCGCCACGGCACCCAGCGGCTTATCTTTGTTGACCATTTCCAGCCCGGAATCGGTCAGCAGGTAGTTCTCCAGAAACTCTTTCGCCAGCTCTTTGTTAGGGCTGGCGGCGTTAATCCCGGCACTCAGCACACCAACAAAAGCTTTCGATGGCTTTCCTTTCAGGGTAGGCAGTTCGGTCACGCCATAGTCGATACCGCTCTTATCGAGGTTGCCCCAAGCCCACGGGCCATTGAGGGTCATGGCGGTTTCACCCTTGTTAAAGGCCGCTTCAGCAATGGAATAATCGGTGTCCGCATTCAGGGTTTTCGCTTTAACCTGATCGACCAGGAACTGCATGCCCGCTTTAGCCCCGGCGTTATCGACGCCGACATCTTTCACGTCATAGTGGCCGTCGGTCAGCTTAAAGGCGTAGGCACCGCCAGCGGCCAGCAGCGGCCAGGTGAAGTAGGGTTCCTGCAGGTTAAACATGATGGCGCTTTTGCCTTTGGCGCGCAGTTGCTTGTCGAGAGCAGCCATCTCCTCCCAGGTTTTCGGCGGGTCTGGCAGCAGCTTTTTGTTGTAAATCAGCGACAGCGACTCTACCGAAATCGGATAGCCAATCAGCTTGCCGTCAAAGCGCACCGCGTCCCAGGTGAACGGGAAAATCTTCTCGCGGAAGCTGGCATCCGGCGTCACCTCAGCCAGCAAACCCGATTGCGCGTAGCCGCCAAACCGGTCGTGCGCCCAGAAGATAATGTCGGGACCATCGCCGGTTGCCGCGACCTGCGGATATTTCTCTTCCATTTTGTCAGGATGCTCGACCGTGACTTTGATGCCGGTCTCCTGCTCAAATTTCTTACCCACTTCGGCAAGGCCGTTATACCCCTTGTCACCGTTGATCCAGATGACCAGTTTACCTTCCTCGATTTTTGCCATCGCGCTGGCCGAAAAGAGCACGGCAGAGAGGGCAGAAAGGGCCAGAATTCTTGCTCCGGGTTTCATCGTCATAAATCCATCCTGTTAGCGGAAGTGGTGAATGCTCTGTCGGCATCATTCTGCGTATCCGCCAGCGCTTCTCATCCTCCTTTGCTCTACGCCCCAGACGTCATCGCTGTGATCGCACTGGCAAAAAGCGCCTGAAGCGCGTGCTGAAGCGGTAAAAAATCCTGCAGGTCTGCGTGAGCGATCACAAAAAAGTGCGGCAGCGCACGCTTCGCCGCATCAGCCGGGGTTTCTCCTCCTCCCGCCTCCTCCCCCAGCGGAATGCAGGGCGGTGGAGGATGTTAGCCCTTGTTTCCTCTCGCATAGTGAACCCCGGAACCCGTCTGCCGCTGAGCAGACACGAATATGCAGCTAAGAGGAAAGGGATCATGGCGAGCGTTGTGCTACGCAATGTCACAAAAGCCTGGGGCGATACGGTGGTGTCGAAAGATATCGATCTCACTATTCGTGAAGGGGAATTTGTTGTTTTCGTCGGCCCGTCAGGCTGTGGTAAATCGACGCTGCTGCGCATGATTGCCGGGCTGGAAACCATCACCAGCGGCGAGCTGTTAATCGGCGATCGTCGCATGAATGAGGTGCCGCCCGCCGAACGTGGCATCGGTATGGTGTTTCAGTCTTATGCGCTCTATCCCCATCTGTCGGTGGCGGAAAACATGTCTTTCGGGCTCAGGCTGGCTGGCGTGAAAAAAGCGGAGATCCATCAGCGCGTCAATCAGGTGGCAGAGATTCTGCAACTGGCGCACCTGCTCGATCGCCGTCCGAAAGCGCTCTCTGGCGGTCAGCGTCAGCGCGTGGCGATTGGCCGCACGCTGGTGGCGGAGCCGCGCGTCTTCCTGCTGGATGAACCGCTGTCAAACCTCGACGCAGCGCTGCGTGTCCAGATGCGGATCGAAATCTCCCGTCTGCACAAGCGCCTTAAGCGCACCATGATTTACGTCACCCACGATCAGATCGAAGCGATGACGCTGGCTGACAAGATCGTGGTGCTGGACGCCGGGCGTATTGCGCAGGTCGGCAGGCCGCTTGAGCTGTACCACTATCCCGCTAACCGCTTTGTCGCCGGGTTTATCGGTTCACCCAAAATGAATTTCCTGCCGGTCAAAGTGACGGCGACCGCCATCGACCAGGTGCAGGTGCGGCTGCCTAATCAGCAGCTGGTCTGGCTGCCGGTGGACAGCGCCGGGGTGCAGGTTGGCAGCAATATGTCTCTGGGTATTCGCCCGGAACATCTGCTCTCCAGTGATATCGCCGACGTTACCCTGGAAGGGGAAGTGCAGGTGGTGGAACAGCTGGGGCATGAAACACAGATCCACATCGAGATTCCCGCTATCCGTCAAAACCTGGTCTACCGCCAGGAGGACGTCGTGCTGGTAAAAGAGGGCGCCATCCTCGGTATTGGCCTGCCGCCCGAGCGTTGCCACCTGTTCCGCGAGGACGGGAGCGCGTGCCGCAGGCTGTATCAGGAGCCGGGTGTTTAGCCCTGCCTAAAACAATAAAAGCAATGACCTCAGGAGATAGAAAATGTTAACTCTGCGCAAACTCCCCATCGCCGTTGCCGTTGCGGTGGGAACCCTCTCCGCCCCGACAATGGCGGTTGATTTTACCGGTTACGCCCGTTCCGGCATTGGCTGGACCGGCAGCGGTGGTGAACAGCAATGTTTCCAGGCCACCGGCGCTCAAAGTAAGTACCGTCTGGGCAACGAATGTGAAACCTACGCCGAACTGAAATTAGGCCAGGAAGTGTGGAAAGAGGGCGACAAAAGCTTCTATTTCGACACCAACGTGGCTTACTCCGTGGCGCAGCAGAATGACTGGGAAGCAACCTCACCCGCTTTCCGCGAAGCGAACGTCAAAGGCAAAAACCTGATTGACGCGCTGCCAGGTTCCACCATCTGGGCCGGTAAGCGTTTTTATCAGCGTCATGACGTTCATATGATCGACTTCTACTACTGGGATATCTCCGGTCCGGGTGCGGGTCTGGAAGATGTGGATCTCGGCTTTGGTAAGCTCTCTTTCGCCGCAACCCGTTCGTCTGAAGCGGGCGGCTCTTACACCTTCTCCAGCGACCGTATCCGTGACTTCGCCACCAGCACCGCCAACGACGTGTTTGATGTGCGTCTGGCCGGTCTGGAAACCAACCCGGATGGCGTACTGGAACTGGGTGTGGATTACGGCCGTGCGAATGCGCGTGATGATTACCGTCTGGATGAGGGGGCCTCGAAGGATGGCTGGATGTTCACGGCGGAACATACCCAGAGCATGCTGAAAGGCTACAACAAGTTTGTGCTGCAGTACGCAACCGATGCGATGACTTCACAGGGCAAAGGCATGCCGCAGGGCACCAGTCTGAATAACAACGGTGACATGTACCGCGTGCTCGATCACGGCGCGATCTCCCTTGCGGAGCGCTGGGACCTGATGTACGTCGCCATGTATCAGAACATCGATCTGGACAACAATCGCGGCACCGAGTGGTACACCGTGGGTGTGCGCCCGATGTACAAATGGACGCCAATCATGAGTACGTTGCTGGAGCTGGGCTACGACAATGTGAAGTCGCAGCAGGTCAGCGATCGCAACGGCCAGTATAAAGTGACGCTGGCGCAGCAGTGGCAGGCAGGTGACAGCATCTGGTCCCGTCCGGCACTGCGTCTGTTTGCCACCTACGCCAAATGGGATGAGAAGTGGGGCTACAGCAAAGACACCTCCGGCGATCTCACTACCTTCGCCTCTGCTGATTCCACCGGTAACGGCATCCTGACTAACAGCCGTGGCAACAACGACGAAGTGACCTTCGGCGCGCAGATGGAAATCTGGTGGTAAACCTTTTCTGACAGACGCGGTTTCGCGCCTGATGGATCTTCCTGGTCGCGGTGTGCCATTGCCTGGTTCACACCGCGACCCGCAATAAGGTACGCATAATGAAAATGAAAAAACTGGCTGCACTCTGCCTGAGTGCGGCACTGTTGACAGGGCACGCCCTGCCTGCCCTGGCCGATGTGAATCTGGTGCCGCAGGATCTCTCCTCCGCACCGGTCGTCGCACCTGAATCACTGCAACGCCTGAACTGGCAGCCACTGGCGGCCTCACAGACCCAGACCACGACACTGGCAAACAGCGGCCAGACCCTCAACGCGCCGCATATCGCCGGGCCGGTCGCGGCTTACAGTCTGCCCGCGAATATTGGCGAACTCACGCTGACGTTAAGCAGCGAAGTGGCAAAGGGTCAGGTTTTTGCGCCTAACGTGCTGGTACTGGATGAAAATCTGCGTCCGGCGGCCTGGTTCCCCAGCCGCTACTTTACTTATCAGAAGCCCGGTGTGATGACGGCGGATCGCCTTGAAGGAGTGATGAAACTCACCCCGGCGCTGGGTCAGCAAAAAATTTACCTGCTGGTGTTCACTACCGACAGCGACCTGACTAAGACCACCACCCTGCTTGATCCGGCTAAAGCCTACGCGCAGGGCACCGGTCATGCCGTACCGGACATTCCCGATCCCATTGCCAGCCACAGTCGTGACGGCACGATTAAGCTGAAAATGCAGACCAGTTCCGGTTCATCAATTCTGGTCGGGCCGCTGTTTGGCTCATCCGGCCCAGGCGCGGTCACCGTGGGTAATGGCGCGCCGACATCAGCGTACAGCGCCGCGCCGTCACCCACGCCGGCATCCGCGCCCGCGCCAAAAGCGCGTGCGGAACCGATCATGCGCGACACCGAGAGTTACTTTAACCAGAAGATCACACAGGCGGTGAACAGCGGCAATATCGACAAGGCGCTGAAACTGCTGGATGAAGCCGAGCGGCTGGGTTCTACCACTGCGCGGCAAACGTTTATCAGTAGCGTTAAAGGCAAGGGGTGAAGCGGCCCCGACGCTACTGATGTTGTCCCATCTGGTGCGCTCAGGCGCACCTTTTTTTCGTCACGACAGGTAGTTTGAATCGTAACGGTACTGTTGCACGAGATGAAGACAAAGAGCCCGAAGAAATAACGGTATCTCCCACCACTGGTGCTGTGACGCGCGAGGGAATGACGGCTGTATTACGGCGATTATCGGTTTTGTCTCAGCAGGTAGAAGTTTGTGATATGAGACCGGTTTGTCTGATTAACGGACTAAACGTAACAATCCGGGAGCGGGTTGCCCGCAAATTACCCTGACAGGATTGACATTCAACTTAAAAAACCCCGGATACTTTCGGGGTGTGTTCTTTTTAACTTAAATGCCAGTCTTAACCACGCATCAGCCTTTTACGGCGTGCCGTCAGATCCCGTAACAACACGTCGGTTCCCGCATCGCTGAACAGTGTTTCGATATCAACGCTCAGCTTGCGTCGCCAGTTGGGATATTCGTCACTGGTGCCGGGGATATTGACCGGCGTGGCCATATCCAGCCAGTCCTCCGGTTGCAGACCCAGCAGGGCGCTGTGGCTGTCAGCCAGATAACGCTGCATCGCCCGGTTCAGGGCCTTACTCATTCCGGTGCGGCGTGCGTCGCGTCCGGCTCGTTTCGGCAGAGCACCCACCCGATGCAGACTGTTCAGCAGCGCCTGCTTCGCCCTGATTCGATCCTGATACAGCCCGGCCAGCACTACTTTGTCGGGATAGAGACCAAGTTGCGCGCCTGTGGTCAGGTCATCACTTTGCCACCAGCCGCGCAGCGTCGGGAGATCGTGAGTGGTGGCGACGGCCATCGCCTGGCGTGGCCAGCTGGCGGGCAGGCGAAAACCCGCGTCAGAGACCTGTTCGAACCAGAGCACTTTGTAGGAGTAAACCCCGCCATCCCGCAGCTTATCGACAATCGCCTCCGGTACGGTGCCCAGGTCTTCGCCAATCACCATACAGCGATGGCGCTGACTTTCCAGCGCCAGAATCGCCAGCAGATCGTCGATGGGGTAATGAACATAGGCACCGTGCATTGCACTTTCTCCGGCCGGGATCCACCACAGCCGCATCAGCGCCATCACATGATCAATCCGCAGCGCGCCACAGTGGCGCATATTGGCGCGCAGCAGGGCAATCCAGGGGTCCCAGGCGCGCTGCCGCATCACCTGTGGATCCATCGGCGGTAATCCCCAGTCCTGACCGCGGGGTCCGAGAATATCGGGCGGTGCTCCGATGCTGGCCTCCTTGCAGTAGAGATCGCGCTCGCTCCAGGTCTCTGCGCCACCCTGTGCGACGCCGACCGCCAGATCGCGATAAAGGCCAACGGGCATCTGCTGCTGCTGGCAATGGTTCCAGCAGCGTTCAAACTGCTGCGCCGCCAGCCACTGCAGCCAGAGCCAGAAGCGCACCTGATCCGGATGCTGCGCCAGGAAGGTCTGCACCGCCGGGCTGTCGGGATGCTGCAACGCCTCCGGCCAGACCGGCCAGCCCCAGCGCCCGCTATCCTGCGCTATCTGGTCGGCGTGCAGTGCATCAAACAACGCCTGATGCAGCAGGCTTTCACCCCCCTCACGGATAAAGGCATGGAAGGCCAGCACCTCAGGATCGGCGGTGTCACGCTGCGTAAACTGCGGCCACGCCAGGCGCAGCGCCTGAATTTTCAGCCGGGTCACCGCCGTATAATCGACCTCTTTTGCTGCACGAGCCTGCTCAAGCGTCTGCTGCGTCTCCGGCTGCTGCCACCAGGCCTGCGCGGCGGCACTCTGCCGGAAGTCAGAGACGGCGCTGACATCGATGTAGACGACATTGAGCCAGCGCCGGGACGACGGGCTGTAAGGGCTGGCGCTCTCCGGGCTGGAAGGAAACAGCGCATGCACCGGATTAAGCCCAATAAACGCGCCGCCGCGTGCGGCGACCTCCGGCAGCATCCGCTGCAGATCGCCAAAGTCACCCACCCCCCAGTTCGTTGCCGAGCGCAGGGTATAGAGCTGCACGCAGGCTCCCCACAAGGACTCACCGGCCTGCAGTGCCGGGGGTTCATAACAGCGGGCGGGTGCAATAATGACCCGGCACGACCACAGCTCTGCACCCTGTTGCAGCGTCAGCTGATGATAGCCTTCGGGCAGCGGCGGCAGATGCAGCGGCTGGGCGGGCTGGCAGCGACCAGAGCTGATGTCACCCGCCTCGCTGGTAAGATGCCAGTGGGCATCGTCATTCAGCTGTGGCGACAGGCTCAGCAGATCGCCGCTGCGAAAAATCACCACCGGTGGCAGCGGGGTACTCTGCTGGCGCGGTGTCTGCATTACCGCCAGCAAACGCTGGCGGGTCAGGGTCGGGATTGCCTGTGGCTTGCCGTGCGCATTGATGTACTCAGCGGCGATGCCTGCCAGGGAAAAATCATCCATAACCGGATCTGTTTTCATGGCGTTCCTTAGCGTTTGGCTTGCCAGATGCGCTGCTGGTAATCGCGAATGGCGCGATCGGAGCTGAACATGCCGCAGCGTGCGGTATTGAGGATGGTGGCACGTGTCCAGGCCTCCTGATCGCTCCACAGCGCTTCCACCTGAGCCTGTGCGTCAAGGTAGGGCTGGAAGTCTGCCAGCACCAGATACGGGTCGCCGCCTTCCGGGCCGAGACTCTGCAGCATTGCGTCAAAAGCGTGGCGGTCGCCCTGACTGAAGGTGCCATCTTCCAGCGCCTTCAGGACCTGATTGAGCTGCGGATCTTTTTTACGCCATTGCGCCGGGGCATAACCATCGGCTTTTAACGCCACCACCTGTTCCACGGTATGCCCGAAGATAAAGATGTTTTCGCTACCGACCTGCTCCGCGATCTCAACGTTTGCACCATCGAGTGTGCCGATGGTCAGCGCACCGTTAAGCGCCAGCTTCATGTTACCGGTGCCGGAGGCTTCTTTACCCGCAGTAGAAATCTGCTCGGAGAGGTCGGCAGCGGGGATCAGCCGCTCGGCAACGGAAACGTTATAGTCAGGAATAAACACCACTTTCAGGCGGTCGCCGATGCGCGGATCCTGATTGATCACCTCAGCCACTTTGTTGATGGCATAGATAATATTTTTTGCCAGCGCATAGCCCGGCGCGGCTTTGGCACCAAACAGCACCACACGCGGCGCACGGTTCGCCTGGGGATCGGTGACCAGCGTCTGCCACAGCGCAATAATGTGCAGCAGGCTCAGATGCTGACGTTTGTATTCATGCAGGCGCTTAATCTGCACATCAAACAGCGCGGTGGGATCGATCTCAATGCCGGTCCGGTTTTTGATCCACCCGACCAGCGCCTGTTTATTCTGCTGCTTGATGGCGCGATATTCCGCACGGAAAGCGGCGTCATCCGCACAGGCTTCCAGTCCCTGCAGGGCATCAAGATTGTTCAGCCACGGTGTGTTCAGCGTGCGGGTAATCAGCGCACTCAGCGCCGGGTTGCACTGATTGATCCAGCGGCGCGGCGTAATGCCGTTGGTCACGTTGTGGAATTTCTCCGGCCACAGCTGGTGATACTCCGGGAAGAGATCCTGCACCACCAGTTTTGAATGCAGCGCCGCCACACCGTTGACCGCAAAGCCGCTGGTGACGCAGAGGTTCGCCATCCGCAGCTGGTTATTGTGTACCAGCGCCAGTTTCGCCCATTTCGCCTCATCATCCGGCCAGCGGGCTGTGACTGCGGTCTTCAGCTGCGCGTTCAGCATGTTGATGATCATCATATGGCGCGGCAGCAGGCTGCGCACCAGTCGTACATCCCAGCACTCCAGCGCTTCCGGCATCAGGGTGTGGTTGGTGTAAGCAAAGGTGTGCTGCGTGATCTGCCACGCACGATCCCAGCTCAGCTGATGCTCATCCAGCAGCAGGCGCATCAGTTCCGGGATCGCCAGGGTCGGATGGGTATCATTCAGCTGGATCACTTCATGGTCAGCCAGCGTTTCAATGCTGCGTCCGGCCAGATGGTGGCGACGCAGAATGTCAGCCAGCGCACAGGCGCACTGGAAATATTGCTGCATCAGACGCAGTTTCTTACCGTTCTGGTGGTTGTCGTTGGGGTAGAGCACTTTGGTCAGTTTTTCTGCATCAATGCCCTGTTGCTCTGCGCGCAAAAAGTCACCGTCGTTAAAACGACCCAGGTTAAACGGCTGTGCATGTTTCGCCTGCCACAAACGCAGTGGCTGACTGATGCCGTTCTCAAAGCCCACCACCGGCAAATCCCAGGCTTCACCCACCAGTTCAAACGCCGGTTGCCACTGCGGCTGCCCCTCAACCGTCACCACTTTACCGCCCAGTCCCACGGTAACGTTGAGCGCAGCGTTGTGGTTAAACCACGGATAGCGATCGCGCTGCCAGTCATCCGGGCCTTCAATCTGCGCGCCCTGTTCAAAGCGCTGGCGGAACAGGCCGTACTGATAGTTCAGACCGTAGCCAATGGCAGGCTGACCCACATTCGCCATGGAATCCAGGAAACAGGCCGCCAGACGACCCAGGCCGCCGTTACCCAGCGCCGGATCGGTTTCATTTTCCAGCACGTCAGTGAGGGAAACGTTCCAGGCAGAGAGCACGTCGTTCACCGCGTCATACCAGCCCAGGTTCAGCAGGTTGTTGCCGGTGAGGCGACCGATCAGAAACTCCATCGACAGGTAGTTAACATGGCGCAGTTCTGTCGGGGCCGGGGGCGCCGGGTGTGCGGCCAGCATGTCGGCCAGTGCACCGCTGAGTGCCTGCCACCACTGTGCCGGGGTCATCTCCTGCGCGTCGTGCAGGCCAAAACGCTGCCACTGACGGGTCAGGGCCGCGTTGAACGTTATCGGATTAAAATCGGGCTGTGTCATGGTTGATGTCCTGTAAAAACAGAAAGTGAGTCAATGTCGCGACAGTGTGCCCGGCAGAAAACTAAGGTTCCTCCTCCTGACAGGAATTAGGACAGGAGGATGGGGAGGGTGGAGAGGGTGAGGGTAATCCGAAATCGTGTCAGGAGTGTGATTGCGCCCGCTTTTGTAAAGCTTAATTAATGGGTTTACTTGCATTCATCTGACGAAATGCTGAACCTGTGTAAGGAATAATTACGAAGCGTAAAATAATGATGCGCTCGACAAATGGAGAAACGCGCGCCCATGTTAATACCCGCCAAACTCAGTCGCCCGGTGCGTCTTGAAGGCACCGTGATCCGTGAGAGATTGCTGCAAAAGCTCACCTCTGCTGGCAACTATCGGCTGGTGCTGGTCACCAGTCCGGCGGGCTACGGCAAAACCACGCTGGTGTCACAGTGGGCGGCGGGGAAAAACGATCTGGGCTGGGTTTCTCTGGATGAAGGCGATAATCAGCCAGAACGCTTCGCCGACTACCTGATTGCAGCCCTGCAACAGGCCACACACGGCGGCTGTCCCCGCAGTGAACTGCTGGCGCAGAAGCGGCAATATGTGAATCTCAATGCGCTGTTTTCGCAGCTCTTTATCGAGCTGGTGGAGTGGCAGCAGCCACTGTGGCTCATCGTTGATGATTACCATCTGATCACCAATCCCCTGATTCATGACGCGATGCGCTTTTTCCTGCGCCATCAGCCTGAAAATCTGACCCTGATTCTGTTGTCACGCAACCTGCCGCAGCTCGGTATTGCTAACCTGCGGGTGCGGGAACAGCTGATTGAGCTGGGGAGTCAGCAACTGGCCTTTACCCATCAGGAGGCGCGACAGTTCTTTGACTGCCGTCTGGCGGCCCCGCTGGAAAGTGAAGAGAGCAGCCGCCTCTGTGATGATGTTGCAGGCTGGGCCACGGCGCTGCAGCTGATCGTGCTGTCAGCGCGCCAGGGTGCCAGTTCAGCTCAGCACTCAGCCCGCCGTCTCTCCGGCATTAATGCCAGCCATCTCGCTGACTATCTGGTGGAGGAGGTGCTGGATAATGTTGATCTGCCCACCCGCCATTTCCTGCTGAAAACCGCGCTGCTGCGCTCAATGAATGATGAACTGATCGCCTGCGTGACCCGTGAAGAGAACGGCCAGATGCGGCTGGAAGAGATTGAGCGTCAGGGGCTGTTTCTGCAGCGTATGGACGACTCCGGCTGCTGGTTCAGCTACCATCCGCTGTTTGGCAACTTCCTGCGTCAGCGCTGTCAGTGGGAGCTGGCGGCAGAGCTGCCTGCGCTGCATCGGGCCGCTGCCGAAAGCTGGATGGCGCAGGGCTTTCCGGGTGAGGCGATTCACCACGCGCTCGCTTCCGGCGACGCCACCATGCTGCGGGACGTGCTGCTGAAGCACGCCTGGACGCTGTTTAATCAGAGTGAACTGCCGCTGCTGGAAAACTCCCTGAAAGCCCTGCCGTGGGAGATGATGCTCGAAAACCCGATGCTGGTGCTGCTGCAGGCGTGGCTGATGCAGAGTCAGCATCGCTTCTCTGAAGTTGATAGCCTGCTGGCGCGTTTTGAGCAGGCCAGCCGCTGTGAAATTGATGCAGCGCTGCGTGGTGAGTTTAATGCGTTGCGTGCTCAGGTGGCGATCAACGATGGCAATACCGATGAAGCGGAGCGGCTGGCAAAAGTGGCGCTCGACACCCTTCCGGCCAGCCGTCATTACAGCCGCATTGTGGCAACCTCGGTACATGGCGAAGTCATGCACTGCAAAGGCGAACTGGACGATTCACTCAAGCTGATGCGGCAGACTGAACAGATGGCGCGTCGCGATGAAGTGTGGCACTACGCGCTCTGGAGCCTGATTCAGCAGAGTGAAATTCTGTTTGCACAGGGATTTTTGCAGGCCGCTTATGAGATTCAGAGTCGCGCCTTTGTGCTGGTGGAAGAGCAGCATCTGGCGCAGTTCCCGCTGCATGAGTTTCTGCTGCGCATTCGTGCTCAGCTGTTATGGGCCTGGGGCCGGCTTGACGAGGCCGAGCAGGCGGCGCGGGAAGGCATCAAAGTGCTGAACGGTTTCCAGCCGCAGCAGCAGATTCAGTGTCTGGGGCTGCTGGTGCAGTGCTCACTGGTTCGCGGTAATCTGGATAACGCCCGCAGCTATCTGAACCGGCTGGAAAACCTGCTGAACAACGGCAACTGGCACAGCGACTGGATCGCCAATGCCGACAAAGTCCGGGTTATCTACTGGCAGATGACGGGCGAAAGCCAGAACGCCCGCGACTGGATGCGGCTGACCCCGAAACCCGCCTTCGCTAATAACCATTTTCTGCAGGGACAGTGGCGTAATATCGCCCGTGCCCAAATCCTGCTGGGTGATGTCAGTCAGGCGGAAGTGGTGCTGGAGGAGCTGAATGAGAACGCCCGTGCCCTGCGCCTGATGACCGATTTAAACCGTAATCTGCTGCTGCTGAATCAGATCTACTGGCAGACCGGTCGCAAAGCCGAGGCGCAGCACGCCCTGATCGACGCGCTGAAACTCGCCCGCAGCACCGGCTTTATCAGCCATTTTGTCATTGAAGGCGAAATGATGGCGCAGCAGCTGCGGCAGTTGATACAGCTCAACACCCTGAATGAGCTGGACAGCCACCGCGCCCGCCGCATCCTGCTGGAGATCAACAAATATCACCGTCACAAGTTCGCCCATTTCGATGAAGGTTTTGTCAGCCGGTTACTCAACCACCCAGACGTGCCAGAGCTGATCCGCACCAGCCCGCTGACGCAGCGTGAATGGCAGGTGCTGGGGTTGATCTATTCAGGTTACAGCAACGATCAGATTGCCGGTGAGCTGGCGGTGGCGTCTACCACCATCAAAACGCATATCCGCAATCTTTATCAGAAGCTGGGCGTCTCTCATCGCAGCGAAGCGATGACGCAGGTGCAGTCGCTGCTGAAAATGATGGGCTACGTCTGAGGGCGTTGCGGGGGGCCTCGTGATGTGCCGGATATCGCTGGCGCGGTGAATGATCGGCATCGCCGCTTTTCTGCAGCTTTATCCGGCGCTGGCCATAATGTCCGGGCTTTAAAACAGAACGCTGTTGAAAGACGGATGTTATTCCGTCCCGGAAAATGTCATTAAATAAGGTGATGTTTCACGGCCCCCTCTCTTTTATATCCCGTTGCGGCCAACGATTATTCCGGGAATAAGCCGGTCTGGAAGTATAAACAGAAGTATCTATAGCTAAGAAAATTCTGTGTGCAAGGGCAGTCCTGGCTATGTTAATCTTTCCGCGATTATTCAGTTCTCCCGCCGTGCGTAGTATTACTGGAACGCAGTATGACCGATAAATATCACATTCATCATGACGTCGATGTGCTGCTTCTGCTGCGCCGCCTCTGCCAGATCGTCTCTGCGCTACTTATTTTTTTCCTGCTGAATGCGCATATTGCCTGGGCCGGGATAAAGGATGACAAAGCGAATCGTATTGTCAGCGGCATCATCAGTTTCACCCACTGGAAAGCGTTAAAAAAACCGCCTGAATTATGTGTTTTTTCTTCAGCACAACATCTCTCTTTACCCGTAAACAGCGCCTCTCCGGCAGCGACGTTCACCGTTGTTTATCTTGCGGATGCAGGCGATCTTGCAAGGCATGAATGTGACGCCCTTTATTTCGGCGATCTGACGCCGCAGCAGCAGGTAAAGCTTATTGAGCAGCTTAAGGGAAGAGCAGTTCTTACGCTTGCTGAGAAAAATGCGGAATGCACCCTGGGTGCCGCTTTTTGCCTGATTTTTCAACCGGACCATACGCACTTTTCCGTGAACCTCGATTCACTGGCCCGAAGCGGTGTCAGGGTGAGCCCGGACGTGCTTTTGCTCTCCCGAGAGGGAAGCGAATAAGATGAAATTCGACGAATTAAGGCACGATAAATCCTCAATCCGCAATAAACTGCGGAAAATTAGCACCATTAACTCTGCGGTGATATTACTGCTGTGCTGGCTGTTACTCTCATCGACGTCGCTCATTTTTATTAAAAATTATGAGAAATGTAATCTTGATTTGATTGGCTCGACGTTAAGCAGCACGCTCACTGCATCAACTGTTTTTGCCGACAGCTACGATGCGCGTAATAAAATTGAGCGATTTGGCAATGAGGGTATGTATGCTTCAGCGAAACTGGTTACCCGGGATCATATTGTTCTGGCTCAGTGGACTGCGCAGCAGGAACAGACGGGCTGGTTTTCACGGTTGCTGCGTGAGTGGATTTATCTCAAACCGCTTAACGTCGATATTATTCATGCCGACGCGGTTGTCGGCACCCTGACGCTGGAAGGCACCGTAACCGGTGCAGTGAGTTTCATTCAGTACTCCTTCATGATTCTCTCGATCGGGATGCTCTGCGTGCTGATTATCTCGCTGATGCTGAGTGAATTCCTGCATCGCGGAATCATTGCGACGCTTCGCACCATTACCAGTTCGATTCACTATGTGATTCACTCCGGTGATTTCTCCCTGCGTATTCCGGGTGGGCCAATCCGGGAATTTCAGCTGTTTTCGGATGACCTCAACTCCCTGCTGATGGAAATGCAATCCCTGAAGGCTTCGCTGATTCGCGATAATCGTTCGCTGGCAGCACAGGCGCTGACAGACCCGCTGACCGGCCTTGCCAACCGCAGTGCCTTTTCCGCGCGCCTGACACAACTCCTCGATCAGCCCCACGATCACGAACGTTTTGCGCTGCTGTTTCTGGATGGCGATAGCTTTAAGCGCATCAATGATAACTGGGGTCATGCCGCCGGGGATGAGGTACTCAAAGCGATAGGATCACGTCTTTTATCCCTGACGTCTGAACAGGATTTAGTGGCGCGATTAGGTGGGGATGAGTTTGCCATGCTGGTCAGCAGCCGCACGAGTGAGGCGGCATTACAGCAGTTCATGCAGCGCATTCATGACGCCATCAGGGAACAGATTCTTATTACAGAAGGCCTGCCGATTACGACCTCAGTGACTATCGGCTACGCCTGGTCACAACAGGGTGATACGGCTGAGGCGATTCTCGAACGTGCCGATAAGAATATGTACAGGAATAAGCGAACAATCAGGGCGTAAATAAGGCGTAAATATGAAGAAAAACATTTTCCTGCTGCTGCTCTCTCTGACGCTGGTCGGTTGTCAGTCGAAAGGGCGATTCAGCGAGGCGCAAATTGCCGCAATGAAGAATGCCGGCTTCACGCAGAACATGGAAGGCTGGGGATTAGGCCTGTCCGATAAGATCCTGTTTGGTGTCAATGAATCAGAACTGACGGCCGCCAGTAAACATAACATTCAGGGGATGGCGAAAAATCTGGCGGCGACCGGTATCCGGCATGTCCGCATCGACGGGCACACCGATAATTACGGCAAACCCGATTATAACCAGCAGCTGTCGTTAAAAAGGGCCAATGCGGTCGCGGCACAGTGGGCAGAAGGGGCGATGATACCGCGTGAAAATATTGTCACGCGTGGACTGGGCATGAGCGCACCGGTTACCAGCAATAACAGTGCGCAGGGACGGGCGCAGAACCGGCGCGTGGCGATTGTTATCACCGCGCCGTAATCCTGCCGCGCATACCCCTCTGGCCGTGCTTTATCATTGCGGGCTGGCGGATTATTCAGAGCAGGAAGCGAGGCTGAAAAAGGACTCCAGGACACGCCCCTGCACGGTGGCATCCACCGTGCAGGGCTGGGTTCAGCGGTAAAACGCGGGTCGGGCTGGCAGGGTCACCGGCACGATTTCACCGGTCGTTTGCGCCGTGACGCACGCATCGGCGGCGACCGCAGCAGCGTAACCATCCCAGGCCGAAGGACCGGTCATTTCACCGCTGATGACATTATTGATAAAGGCCTGCAACTCCACGTCATAAGCATCAATAAAGCGTTTTTTCCAGTCAGTCAGAATCGTTGTCGAGAGCTTTGCTGCACTGCGCAGTTGAACAGAAACCGGCTCCGGCAGGCGGGCAATGCCGCTTTCACCCACCACTTCACACTGAATGTCGTACCCATATTCACAGTTCACGAAAATTTCGACATCAATGCGTGCGCCTTTGGTGGTCTCCAGCAGGACGATTTGCGGATCGCGCAGGTGGGACGACGCCTTGCGGGTTTTACGCGGGAAGATCACCTGAACGCTGGCATAGTCGTCATTCAGCAGCCAGCGCAGCACATCCAGTTCGTGGATCAGCGTATCGGTAATCGCCATATCAGTGGTGTAGCTGTCGCCCACTTCCGGGTTGCGGTGCGCACAGTGCAGCATCAGCGGCTCACCAATCTCGCCGCTGTCGATCACCGCTTTAAGGGCACGATAGCCACTGTCATAGGGGCGCATAAAGCCCACCTGCACCCGCTGACGTCCCGCTTTAATCTCCGCTTCCACAATATTCAGACAGCCCTGTGCGGTTACTGCCAGCGGTTTTTCGCAGAACACCGCTTTGCCCGCCTCAATGCAGGCCAGCACAAAGGCTTCATGGGTCGGACCCCAGGAGGTGACCAGCACCGCGTTGACCTGCGGATCGTTAATCAGATCCAGCGCGTTGTCATAAATGCGCGCTTCCGGTGTCAGTTCATTAACAATCTGCTGGCAGTTGTCGCGATTGATGTCGTTCAGCGCCACGACGCGGGCATTCTGTAACACCGTACTGCACCGGCGGATATGTTCGCGGCCAATTGCGCCAGTGCCGATAACACCAATATTAATCGTCATGATGCTCTCCTTACGCTGAGTGGTTCAACAGCAGAATGCTGTTACGAATTTCGCGGAGGATGTCCGCTTCCTGCCAGCTGTTCATCACAGATGAGAACGGCTCAAAGGCGTACAGGCCGGTATAGCCCATCTTCTCCAGTCGCAGGACCTGCTGCCTGCTGCCCAGCCTGTCGTCTGTGCTGAGCATGATGCGCTCTTCATCGGTCAGCGCACTCACCGGGCGCGGGTCGGTGACGCCGGAGAGGTGAACCAGACCGATTTGCCGGATGTCAATTGCCTGTTCAAACGTCTGCTCCGCCTCCCCGAACAGATGATGGTGGAAGGTATCAATCAGCAATCGGAACGGCACGCCTGCTTCATGGATCAGCGCCTGCGCCTGGGTCGCTGAGCGCAGGGAGCTTTGCGGAAAGCCCAGCGGCTCAACCAGCCCCTGAATACCGGCTTCGGCAAACAGCGGGGCCAGGGTTTGCAGCGCCTGGACGGTCCCGGCGGCGCTGACAGGCGTGCCGTCATTGAGCGGACAGAGCACCAGCGATTCGGCACCGATTGCCTGCGCATCGCTTAGCAGCTGGCGGGCGCGTTGCAGCACCTCTTCATTCAGCTGGTTAAACGGGTAGAGTGCATTGATGGTGACAATCCGGATGCCTGACTCACGCGCCAGCGCTTTCACCTCGTCGCCTGAGAGATCGTCGGTGACGCGTCCGCTGGGCATGTCATTGCGTAATTCAACATTGTGAATACCAAGCTGACTGACCAGTTTAAAAAACTGCGGGATGCTCAGGCCGGGCGCTATTTTACGATTCACGCAAAAGCGTGCGTTGGGAATATTCAGGCTCATAACAGTTTCCTTGAATTAAGGGTGCGGTGTTAAGCAATCGGGTCGTCTGGATCATGACGCGGGCCGTTACGGATTAAATACACAGAGAACAGGGACTATTTATTGCCGTTATAGAGCGCATAGAAATAGTGCTCGACCTGCTCAAGACTTCTTCCCCGGGTCTCGGGAATAAACTTCACAACAAACAGAGAGCCGCCGATACCAATCAGGGCAAATATAAAAAAGGCGCCGGCCAGACCAAAGGCGGCTAATAACAGCGGGAAGGCCATGGAGATGGCAAAATTAGCGATCCACAGCGAAAACACCGCGCCGCCCATACAGATGCCGCGCATGCGGGCAGGAAAGATTTCCGACAGCAGCAGCCAGGTGACCGGTGACAGCGCGCCCTGCTGGAAGCAGAGAAACAGCAGCATCCCCGTCAGCACCAGATACGCCCGGACCAGGTTGACCGTGCCGTCAAGGTATTCCGGCATCAGCCAGCAGATCAGCCCGATAAAGAAGAGACAGCAGGTGCAGCCGATCTGCCCGATTAAAACCAGCGGGCGACGGCCTGTTTTGCCAATCAGCCAGATGCCCGCCAGCGTCATCACCACCGAAATCACTCCGTTGGCGATAGTGGCAAACAGCGCGGCGTCGTTACTTAGCCCGGCGGCGGTGAGCATGGTGGGCGCGTAATACATGATGGTATTGACGCCGGTCAGCTGCTGAATGGCGGCGATACCCACGCCCAGCAGGAAAATCTTCATCAGCCAGGGGGTAGCGAGATCGCGCAGACGGCCTTTACCGCGCTGGCGGTTCTCTTCGATGGTCTCTTCAATCTCTGCCAGTTCCCACTCAACATCTTCAGCGGCACGGGTTTTTTCCAGCACTTCACGGGCAGCCTGACTGCGGCCTTTCATCACATGCCAGCGCGGCGTTTCAGGCATAAATATCATGCCGACCCAGAGCATCACGGCGGGAACAATGGACAGCGCCAGCATCCAGCGCCAGGTGTTTTCGCCGCCCCAGATATCGTTGAAGGTTGCGTTTGAGATGTACGCCAGCAGCTGACCACTGACGATCATCAGCTCCTGCAGGGTAACCAGCTGCCCGCGTTTATTGGCAGGCGCAATCTCGGCAATGTAGACCGGCACGGTAGCGGCAGCCCCGCCCACGGCAAAGCCTAAAAACAGGCGTGAGACGATCATCCAGGTCACGTCAGGCGCTAAAGCTGAGCCGACAGCCCCCAGGGCGAAAATCAGTGCCAGGGCAATGATAATGCGGCGTCTGCCCAGGCTATCTGCCAGATGACCGGCGGCCAGTGCGCCGAAAGCGGCACCAAACAGTAAAGAGCTGGTGACCAGTCCGGTGGTAAACGGGGTGAGATGCAAATCGCCGCGCATAAACAGCAATGCCCCTGAGACCACACCGGTGTCATAACCAAACAGCAATCCCCCCAGGGTGGCAACCAGCGCAATAATCTTCACAAAAGGCTCGGTGCGGGTGGCGCTATTTGGACCGGATGCCGGGTTCGACGAGATATAGAGTTCTTTTTCCATGAATACTCCTGGTAATAACGGCAAAGACAAAACGTCAGAACATGAAGAAGCCATCACCCTACTGATATTTTTATTTCGGGTTAAATTATATTTGAAACTTAGTTTTCATTATGTGAGCTCAAGCCTTCCGGCCTTTTTATTTTGATGGGATTCCATCAATGCTGAAATAAAGCCTTAAGATGTAAGCGGGTAAGGGGTGTGAATATAAAATGGCGGGCCTTTCAGGCTGGGCATAACAGGCAGGAATGAGCAGCATCAAACAATAAAGCAACGGGTCAGGATGAAATATCCCAACCGTCGTATTAAGAAATAAGCAGAGGTCAGCGAATGGCGAGGGCGTTCAGCGCCGATAACAGCGCGTCCACTTTTGGCAGAAACTGTTTGCGGCGAGGCCAGACCACGCTCAGCGTCAGTCCGTCCGGCTGCAACTGCGGCATAATAATGTCCAGCTCACCGGCTGCTACGGCACGCTGAATCAGCCACGACGGCATCTGCGCCACCCCCAGCCCGGCAATCACCGCCTGAAGTTGTGCATCAACGTCCCCCAGCGCCAGCCGGTGTGGCACTTCCCGCCAGTGGGGCTGACCATCTTCGGTGGTAAACAGCCAGGGTTTGGTTGTGCCATCCACGCGCTCATAAAGAATGGCAGGGTGGTCAAGCAGCGCTGACTCACTGTCAGGACGTCCCTCACGCGCCAGATAAGCGGGAGAGGCACAGAACTGCATCTTCTCGCGGCCCATGTTACGCCAGCCCAGCGAAGCGGGCAGATCGGGCGCACCGCCGATCCGCACCGCCACATCGACGCCCTCCTCAAACAGGTCAACAAAGCGATCGGACAGGCTCAGGCTCAGTGCCAGCTCCGGGTGCTGCTGGCAAAAGGGCATCAGCAGCGGCATGACATTGAGGCGGCCATAGGTGGTGGGCACCGCCAGCCGCAGCCGACCCGAGGGAATGGTGCGCTGGGCTGCCAGCACCGCTTCAGCTTCGGCCAGATCCTCCAGCACGCGCAGACAGGTCTGATAATAAGCGCTGCCCGCATCGGTCAGACTCAGGCTCCGGGTGGTGCGTTCCAGCAGTCGCGAGCCCAGTCGCGTCTCCAGGCGGCTGACGCTCTTACTGACCGCCGAGCCGGTCACGTGCAGACGTTCAGCCGCGGCGGTAAAACTGCCACACTCCACGCTGGCGACAAACGGCAGGATATCTTTGAGGCGATGATCGTGCATTGATTAGTGAACTCAGGTTGAGAATGCTGTGAATAAATGCCAGAGATAAGAACTGAATTCTCTATTAGGCTTAGCATTACGCAAAACGAGGAGAAATCAAATGAAAAAGCACGCTTTGATTGTGGGTATCAGCGGGGTGATTGGCCGCGCACTGGCAGATAAATTACAGCAGGAAGGCTGGCAGGTCAGCGGCCTGTCACGCGGACGCGGTGCCGTCCCTGCAGGGGCTACCAGCCTGACCGCCGACCTGACCGATGCCGATGCTGTCCGTGACGCACTGAAAGAGGTAAAACCGGATGCGCTGTTTTTCAGTGTCTGGGCGCGTCAGGAAAATGAAAAAGAGAACATCCGCGTTAACGGCGGCATGGTTCGCAATGTGATTGAAGCACTGGGCGATCGTCTGCAGGGCGCGCACGTTGCGCTGGTCACCGGCCTGAAGCACTACCTGGGTCCGTTTGAAGCCTACGGCAAAGGCGCGGTGCCTGTTACGCCGTTCCGTGAAGAGCAGGGCCGTCAGCCGGTCGATAACTTCTACTATGCGCAGGAAGATGAAATTTTTGCTGGCGCTGAAAAGTACGACTACCGCTGGAGCGTTCACCGTCCGCATACCATCATCGGCTACGCCGTGGGCAATGCGATGAACATGGGGCAGACGCTGGCCGTCTACGCGACGCTGTGCAAAGAAAAGGGCTGGCCATTTATCTTCCCCGGTTCGCCGGAGCAGTGGAATGGTGTGGCTGACATGACCGATGCGGGGCTGCTGGCTGAGCAGCTGCACTGGGCCGCTACCTCACCGAACGCCGCTAATCAGGATTTCAATGCGGTAAACGGTGATGTGTTCCGCTGGAACTGGATGTGGCCAAAACTGGCTGACTATTTCGGCATTGAAGCCGCAGATTACCCGGCCCGGATGATGCCGCTTGAAGATCGTATGCAGGAGGCTGCAAGCGCGTGGCGGGAAATTGCAGAGCAGCATCAGCTGCGTGAGGCTGATGTGTCGAAGCTGGCCTCCTGGTGGCACACCGATGCCGACCTGGGTCGCCCGATGGAAGCCTTTACCGACATGAGTAAGAGCCGCAAAGCGGGCTTCACCGGCTACCGCAGCACGCTGGACGCCTTCACCCAGCTGTTTGATAAGCTGAAAGCGGAAAAGGTTATCCCGGAATAACCCCAGCAGGCGCCGCATCCGGCGCCTCTTTTGTTTCTGACAGCTGGCTATACTCTGGCACTCAATCAGTGAAGGGAGGATATCCTATGGCGACATGTTTCATTATCGGTGCAGCGGGCAAAGTTGGCCGACAGCTGACGCGTCAGCTGAGCAGCAAAGGTCACAGTGTGACGGCATTGCATCGCAAACCGGAACAGGCTGACACCCTGAAGGACGCAGGCGCGAAGCCGGTGGCAGGCGACATTCAGCAGCTGAGTGTGGCGGCACTGGCAGAATTGATGACGGGTCACGACGTGGCGGTTTTCACGGCGGGTGCGGGCGGTGCCGGTATTGAGCTGACCAATGCCATTGACGGTGAAGGGCTGAAGCTGGCAGTCGCCGCCGCAGAGCAGGCGGGCGTCTCCCGCTTTATGCTGGTTTCCGCTTTCCCGGATGCGGGCCGCGGTAAAACGCCTTCCGAGGGGTTTGAGAACTACATGCGGGTGAAGCGACTGGCCGATGTAGCGCTGGTGGCGAGCACGCTGGAATGGGTGATCCTGCGGCCGGGTACGCTGACCGATGACGCCGGTACAGGCCGGGTGCATGCCGATCTGGCAATTCCGTATGGTGAGATCCCCCGTGAAGATGTGGCGGCGACGCTGGTCGGCCTGATTGAGAATCCGGCCATAAAGTATCAGATCATCGAACTCACCCAGGGCGATGTCCAGATTGAAACGGCGTTGCAGCGCCTGCAGCGGGGATAGCCCGGTCCGGGTCGTTGCGGGATCGAGCCTGTTCAGGCAACAGAACCAGACTGGCAACACGAAAAAAAGCCCCGATTCCGGGGCTTTTTTGATTTTGACGCGGTGATTACTTCACGCATTTCGCGCAGTGTGCGCGCTCAATATGCTGGAAGAAATCGTTCCCTTTGTCATCGACCAGGATAAAGGCAGGGAAGTTCTCCACCTCGATTTTCCAGATCGCTTCCATGCCCAGTTCAGGATACTCCACGCATTCCAGACTTTTAATGCTCTGCTGCGCCAGTACCGCGGCCGGGCCACCGATGCTGCCCAGATAGAAACCGCCATGCTTATGACAGGCATCGGTGACCTGCTGGCTGCGGTTGCCTTTCGCCAGCATGATCTTGCTGCCGCCGTGGGCCTGGAGCAGATCCACGTAGGAGTCCATGCGTCCGGCCGTCGTCGGGCCAAGTGAACCGGAAGCATAACCTTCTGGCGTTTTGGCCGGACCGGCGTAATAGACCGGGTGATCTTTGATGTACTGCGGTAATCCTTCGCCGTTATCAATGCGCTCTTTAAGTTTGGCATGGGCAATATCGCGTGCCACGATAATGGTGCCGGTCAGTGACAGGCGGGTCGAGACCGGATAAGCAGAGAGCTGCGCCAGAATCTGTTCCATCGGACGGTTGAGGTCAACCTGCAGGACTTCACCTTCACCCTGCTGACGCAGTGCTGCCGGGATCAGGCGGCCTGGGTTGGACTCCAGTTTCTCAATCCAGATACCTTCGCGGTTGATCTTCGCTTTGATATTACGGTCAGCCGAGCAGGAGACGCCCATGCCGATCGGGCAGGACGCACCGTGACGCGGCAGACGAACGACGCGGATGTCGTGGGCGAAATATTTACCGCCAAACTGTGCGCCAAGGCCAAGCTGCTGCGCGGCTTCCAGCAATTCCTGCTCCAGCTGCACGTCGCGGAACGCCTGACCGTGCTCGTTGCCTTCAGTCGGTAAGCCGTCGTAATAGTGCGTCGAGGCGAGCTTAACGGTTTTCAGAGTGCTTTCAGCGGATGTGCCGCCGATAACAAAGGCAATATGGTAGGGCGGACAGGCGGCGGTGCCGAGGGTGCGCATTTTATCCACCAGGTAATTTTTCAGCTTGCCGGGGCTCAGCAGCGCTTTGGTTTCCTGATAGAGGTAGGTCTTGTTGGCGGAGCCGCCACCCTTGGCGATACAGAGGAACTTGTACTCATCGCCATCGACGCTGTAGAGGTCGATTTGCGCGGGCAGGTTGGTCCCGGTGTTCACCTCTTTGTACATATCCAGCGCGGCATTCTGGGAGTAGCGCAGGTTATCTTCGATGTAAGTGTTGTAGATACCCTGTGACAGCGCGGCCTCATCGCCACCGCCGGTCCAGACGCGCTGGCCCTTTTTGCCCATGATGATCGCGGTGCCGGTGTCCTGACAGGTTGGCAGGACGCCTTTAGCGGCAATTTCAGAGTTTCTTAAAAACTGCAGGGCGACATATTTGTCATTGTCGCTGGCTTCCGGGTCATCAAGGATTGAGGCAACCTGCTGCTGATGAGCCGGACGCAGCATAAAAGAGGCGTCGTGAAACGCCTGCTGGCTCAGCAACGTGAGCGCCTGCGGGTCGACTTTGAGAATCTCCTGACCCTCAAATTCAGCGACCGAGACATGCTCGCGACTCAGCAGATAATATTCGGTATCGTCGTGGGACAGTGGAAAAGGGTTCTGATAGACAAAAGGTTTGTTCGACATTTTTTCTCACTTAATGACCGGCTGAACCTCCGCGAGCAGGCTGCGGGGCGCAACATCATAGGCGAATTAATCGTTTATTATGCTTTCCCGCCGCAGAGGCGGCGGGGAAGTGCGGGAATGGTATCTTATAACGCGTTGATCTGCATGTTGTATCCGTCAGAACATCCACACCATCCACGGATAGGCAATCAGCATCATGGAGCCTAAGAAGATGGCACCGAAGATTGTGCCCAGACGCCAGTAATCTTTGGTAGGCAGATAACCACTGCCGTAGTAAATCGGGCTTGGACCCGTACCGTATGGGGTAATGATGCCCATCACACCCAGAGAGGTACACAGCATCAGGCAGAAGACCGGCATGTTGATGCCCGGGATTGACGCTGCGATGGTCAGCATGGCCGGTAACAGCGCGGTGGTGTGCGCCGTGGTACTGGCAAACAGGTAGTGCAGCAGGAAGAAGGCGATCAAGAGCACGACGGCTGAAATCTGCGGGTCATAACCCTGCAGCAGCAGGCCACCCTCTTTACCTAACCAGGCGATAAAGCCGACACGGGCCAGGCCATCAGCCAGCGCCACCAGCGTAGCGAACCAGGCAAAGGTGTTCCAGGCCGGTTTATTGCTGGTAATGTCGTTCCAGTTCAGCACGCCGGTCCACAACATCAGCACGACGACCAGCAGTGCAGCCATTGCGGGCTCAATCCACGACGTTGCGAAGATCCACATCAGCAGGGCACAGACCACGAACACCAGCAGCAGGATTTCATTGCGGGTCAGCCGGCCCAGTTTTTCCAGTTCAGCGATAGCCCATTTTGGCACTTCATCGTTGATTTTGACTTCAGGCGGATAGAACCAGTAAGCCAGCAGCGGCATGGTCAGAATCAGCAGCACGCCCAGCGGCAGGAAGGCCAGGAACCACATCCCCCATGAGATATCAAAACCGATGATGCTTTTCACCAGCGCCAGGGCCAGCAGGTTTGGTGCCAGTGCAGAGAGGAACATTGAGCTGGTAATACAGGCTGCGGTGATGGCGACCCACATCAGATAAGAACCGATTTTACGGGCGCTCGGGTCGTTGGGTTTAGAGCCATACAGCGGAGGCAGGTTGGCGATAATCGGGTAGATGGTGCCGCCACTGCGTGCGGTATTAGACGGGGTAAAGGGTGCCAGTAACAGGTCAGCAAAGGTAATCGCATAGCCCAGTGTCAGACTGCGGCGACCCAGATATTTCACCAGAATCAGGGCCAGGCGACGGCCAAACTGCGTTTTGTCATAACCGGCGGCGAACATAAAGGCACCGAAGATGAGCCAGACCGTGGAGTTGCCGAAACCGCTGACCGCCCACTTAAAGGATTCACTGGCGACTTTGAATTTCGGGTTAGCCAGTTCGGCTGGGCTGAAAAGCACAAACTGACTGAACAGCGCGATGACCACGACGCCGGTCAGGCCGATAACAGCACCAGGCAGTGGTTCAAAGATTAAGCCGACAATCACCCCAACAAAAATGGCGAAGAAGTGCCAGGCGTAGGGTTCGAGACCCGCCGGTGTCGGCACCAGCAACAGCAACACAGCAACGATGACCGGCAGCGCCAGCATGATAGCTTTCTTTTTACCCGCCCCCGCAGGTGCGGCTTTAGGGGGTTCAGTTACAGCTGAGAGTGTTTTCATAGTGTTTTATCTGCAAGTTAAGAAGAATGCGATTTGCGCCCCGGACACTCACTGATGACTTTCTTTTTTATTCTAAATAGTGTGAATAAACCGCGATGCACTGATTTTTTTAATCTGCTGCCTGACTATTGAGCAGCATTTTTAAATCCATGTAAATATGATGCGATTTTTGCAAATATAGATTTTGATCCAGATCAAAGAAATTTATTCATTATTCCCTGTTTTTAACATTTATTTTTTATTTATATTCCTGGCATCGACATTCTTACAGTTTTGTGAAGCTGATCGCCAAATCTCTGAAGGGGTTAAACCAAGTGACTTATCATAACATCATGATCAAAAAGGGTAAATTATTTATGTAAATGAATGGTTGATTTTTAGTTACCCTTGGTCAACAATTAATATAACGTCACCTGCTCAATTCGGCAAATAAAAACTCTGAATCGTTTAAAAGTTAAAAAAGTAAATTTATCGCTTATGAAAGCAAAGAAAAGGGTATATTAGAGTCATGACATCGGACCACTTAATTAAGCGATAATTTGCGTCCGCTAAAAAATTTCCAGACTTTTAAATCTTGGAGTTTATCGCAATGAAATCTCTCACCCCCATCCTTAATCCTCTTACCCTGCCTGGCGGCGCTGTTTTAAAAAACCGACTGGTGATGGCACCGATGACCACCTGTACCGGTTTTTATGACGGAACGGTCACCAGCGAGCTGGTCGAATATTACCGCGCACGTGCTGGCAGTATCGGCACCGTGATTGTTGAGTGCTGCTTTATTGATAACCGTGGCCCGGCCTTTCCGGGTGCCATTGCTATCGACAGCGACAATAAAATCCCCGGTCTGAAACGTATTGCGGACGCGATCAAATCTGAAGGCTCAACCGCCATTCTGCAGATCTATCACGGTGGCCGCATGGTCGAGCCGGAGCTGATCGGCGGCAAAACACCGGTTGCACCGAGTGCCATTGCGGCACCACGCGAAGGGGCCACCCAGCCGCTGGCGCTGAGCGCCGATGAAGTCGACACCATGATCACCAAATTTGGTGATGCGGTGAACCGCGCCATCAAGGCGGGTTTCGACGGTGTTGAAATTCATGGTGCCAACACCTATCTGATTCAGCAGTTTTACTCACCGAATTCTAACCAGCGCGATGACAAGTGGGGCGGCAGCCGCGATAACCGTGCACGCTTCCCGCTGGAAGTGCTGGAAATCACCCACAAGATGGCTGAGCGCTTCGCCCACAACTCGTTCATCATCGGCTATCGCTTCTCGCCGGAAGAGATTGAAGTGCCCGGCATCCGTTTCGATGACACCCTCTATTTGCTGGAAAAACTGGCCGCACGCGGACTCGACTATGTTCACTTCTCCGTCGGCCAGCTGCTGCGTCCTTCCATTGTGGATACCCAGGACCCGACGCCGCTGATTGAGAAATTCGTAGCAATGCGTTCGCCTGTGCTGGCAAAAGTGCCGGTGATTGGGGTTGGCGGCGTAGTGAATAAAGCTGACGCTGAACTGGCGCTGGAGAAAGGCTACGACCTGGTGGCGATTGGTAAAGCCTGTATCGCCTATCCGAACTGGGCTGACCGCATCATCAATAACGAACATCTCGAACTCTACATCGACAGCAACAAACGTGAAGAATTGCAGATTCCCGAACCGCTGTGGCGCTTCTCGCTGGTCGACGCGATGATCCGCGACATGAGCGAGTCAGGTCGTAAATACAAAGCGGGCGTTTACCAGGAAAAAGTGGAAGCCGAAGCGCTGAAGCTGAAAATCAACGTTACGCTGGATACCGACCGTATCACCGACATCACGCTGGTGCCGGATGACACGCTGGATGTTGATTTCACAACCACCTTTGAAAGTCTGCGTAGTCGTATTCTTGTGGCGAACAGCCCGCACGTCGATGCCATTACCGGCGCGACCACCCAGAGTGAGGCGCTGAAAAAAGCGGTCTCCCGTGCCATGACCACCTCCAGTAAAGCGCATGTAATTGATGAAGGGGGCAACCCGAATGCACCGCAGAACTATGATGTGGTGATTGTGGGCAGCGGGGGTGCCGGTCTGGCGGCGGCAATTCAGGCGCATGATGAAGGCGCGCGCGTGGTTATCATCGAGAAGATGCCGACGATTGGCGGCAACACCATTAAAGCGTCTGTGGGTATGAACGCGGCTGAAACCCGTTTCCAGAAACTTAAAGGCATCGAAGACAGCAAAGAGCTGTTCTACGAAGAAACACTGAAAGGCGGTCAGTTCAAAAACAACCCGGTACTGCTGCGTGAGTTTGTGGACCTGGCTCCTGAGGCGATTGAGTGGCTGGCGAATCACGGCATTGAGTTGAACGACATCACCATTACCGGCGGGATGAGCATTGATCGTACACACCGCCCGGCAGACCGTTCAGCGGTGGGTGGCTTCCTGATTAGCGGCCTGGTGAAAAATATCAACAGCCGCAATATTGAAGTCCTGCTGGAAACCTCAGTGGCGGAAATTCTCTATGAGAACGGCGCAGTAACCGGGGTGAAAGTGGTCGATGAATACAACGACAGCCGTATCCTGAACGCTAAAAGCGTGATTGTGGCCACCGGCGGATTCAGTGCGAACCGGGAGCTGGTGGTGAAATACCGCCCGGAACTTGATGGCTTTGTTACCACCAACCACAAAGGTGCTACCGGTAGCGGTATTGCGATGCTGGAGAAAATTGGTGCCGGTACGGTGGACATGGGTGAGATTCAGATTCACCCAACGGTGGAGCAGACCACTTCTTATCTGGTCTCTGAATCCATTCGCGGCGGCGGCGCTATCCTGGTCAGTCAGGCGGGCAAGCGTTTCTACAACGAAATGGAGACCCGCGACAAAGTCTCGGCGCAGATTATCGCCCTGCCAGAGAAGAGTGCCTGGATTGTGTTTGACGAGCAGGTGCGCATGAATAACAAAGCGGCTGACGAATATATCGCCAAAGGCTTTGTGGTCAGCGCGCCAACCGTCGCGGAACTGGCGGTGAAACTCAACATGAGCGAGCATCACACCCTGGAAGCGACGCTGGCACGTTACAATAACTTTGTGATTATGCAGAAAGACGAAGATTTTGGTCGTCAGACCGCGCTGCGTCATCCGCTGAGTGAAGCCCCGTTCTACGCGATTCGCGTCGCACCGGGCGTACACCACACGATGGGCGGGGTCACCATCGACACCACCACCGCAGTGCTGGACAGCCAGAAACAGGTGATTAACGGTGCCTGGGCGTGTGGCGAGGTGGTTGGCGGCATTCACGGCGCAAACCGTATCGGGGGGAATGCCGTGGCAGATATCATCATCTTCGGTATCCTGGCCGGGGGTAACGCCGCCGCTTACGCCCGACGTTAACGGTCGTCTCCGGCATCCGCATAGGCGGGTGCCGGTTTTTCCTCATCAAAGCAGAGTCGCCTATGTTAACTGATGCGCGTGTCTATGCTTACTCCGCTGTCTTAATGGGTTCGCCCATCCTGCTAAAACTCTTCGACGACAATCAAACGCTGGCCGGACAGGTTTTCCGCCTGATCAAACAGCAGGAGAACCTTTTCACCGTGAACCGTGCGGCGTCGGAAGTCATGGCGATTAACCACGCGGCGGGAGTGCATCCGGTGGTTGTCAGTGCGCCCGTGTTTGATTTGATCGCCTGTGCGCATGCGGTGAGCCTGTTGCCCGACAGCCTGTTTAATCTGGCGATTGGTCCGCTGGTCAAGTGCTGGAAAATCGGTTTTCAGGGCCATAGCGTGCCGTCAGCACCCGATCTTCAGGCGCGCATGGCACTGATTAATCCGCATGACGTTATTCTTGATGCCGCTGCCCGTAGCGTTATGCTGGCCCGGCCGGGCATGGAGATTGACCTGGGGGCTATTGCCAAAGGGTACATTGCCGACGTAGTACAGGCGTTTTTACGTCAGCAGCAGGTCAGCAGTGCGCTGATCAATCTGGGTGGAAACGTTCAGACGGTGGGTGCGCCGCCAGAAGCAGCGGGCTGGGCAATCGGTCTGAAAAAGCCGTTTGGTCAGGCCGATGAGCTGATAGGCGTCATCGGCGTCAATAACCGCTCGGTGGTGACATCCGGTATCTATGAGCGCTATTTCGAGGTGGATGACGTCTGTTATCACCACATCCTTGACCCACACACCGGCTATCCGCTGGATAATGAACTCCTGAGCGTCACCGTGATTTCCGATCGCTCGCTGGATGGCGACATCTATACCACGCTGCTGTATGGGCTGGGTGTTGAAAAGGGCATCGCCTGCCTGGCAGATAAACCGGGCATTGAAGCCATTTTCGTGACCCGTGACAGGCAGATCATCTGCTCGTCACAACGTCACTTTTCTTTTCAGTTACTGAACGCGGACTACTGGTTGTCTCACTGACAGTATTGTTTGAGCAGGGTGTGATACTCCGGCTGCAGCCGATAGCGGTAAACCGGACGGCCCGTAACACCATAGTGAATGCTGGTGAACAGGATATTAATCTGGGCCAGCCAGATCAGATATTTGCGACAGGAGACGCGCGAGATATTCACTTCCGTTGCCAGTTCGTCGGTTGAGAACTCGGTGCCGGGATGGGCGTCGATCCACAGGCACAGGGTGCGCAGCGTCTGGGGCGTTAATCCTTTCGGCAGGCGTTTCTGTTCGCTGGCCCCTGGCGGGTTTCCGTGCAGCAGCTGATCCACGTCCGACTGCTGATAGAACTGATGATTGTCCATCAGCGATTTCTTCTGACGCCAGCCGGTCAGCGCCTCTTCAAAGCGGGCAAACTGGAAAGGCTTGATCAGGTAATCCACCACGCCATAGTTGAGCGAAGTCTTGATCGTGGCGGCATCGGCCGCTGACGAGATAATAATGACATCCACCGGGCGTCCTGCACTGCGCAGCTCCGGCAGCAGGTCGAGACCGTTCTCCTGCTGCATATAAATATCCAGCAGGATCAGATCAACCGGTGGCTCAGCCTGAGCCAGCCGCTCTTTGGCCTGCTGTAAGGTTGACGCCGTGCCGCAGCAGGTAAAACCTGGGATCTGCCCGATATAACAGCGATTCAGCTCGGCTACCATGGCGTCATCATCGACAACTAACACATTGATCATTGGGTAATCATTCCTCTCTCCCACGGAAGTTGCACTAAGAATTGGGTAAACACGCCCGGTTCCGACTCAACACTGACGTTGCCGCCCAGGCTTTCGGTCTGCTGTTTAACCAGAAATAACCCGACACCGCGATCTTCACCTTTTGACGAGACGCCGCGCTCAAAAATGGTGCTGAGCTGCGCGCTGTCGATACCCGGCCCGTCATCACTCACTTCACAGGCTAACCAGCCATTCTGATAGTGCAGCATGAGGTGAATTTCGCCTTCGGTTTCCGGGTCCAGCGCCTCAAGGGCATTTTCAATCAGATTGCCCAGCACGGTAATCAGGACTGCGCCTTGCTCCTCGCTGCCGCAGTCCGGCAGAAAACTGGCTTCATCAATAATCAGCTGGTGGCCTTCGTCGGTCACCCGGTTGATTTTGCTGAGCAGGAAACCGGCGATGATCGGCGATTTGATCTTTTGCAGCAGCGACCCGATTTCCGTCTGATAGGCGTTAGCGGTTTTCAGGATGTACTCTTCCATCTGGGCATAATTTTTCATATGCAGCAGGCCCAGAATCACATGCAGCTTGTTCATGAACTCATGGGACCGCTCACGTAACGCGTCTACATAGTTTACCATGCCGTCCAGACGCTGCATCAGCTGGCTGATCTCGGTCTTGTCCCTGAAGGTGGTCACCGCGCCGATAATGCGGTCACGACTGCGCACCGGCACGGTGTTACTGATCAGGATACGGTTGCCCAGCGTCAGTTCCTGATCGTGCCAGGCTTTGCCCGCATGCAGCGCATCCTGCTGATGGCGGTGCATTACGCTCTCTTCGGCAATCAGGTCGCCACTTAACGGCATTTTGCGGGTGGTTTCATGCAACAGTTGCTGAGCCGCGTGGTTGATCAGACTGACGCGCGACTGATCGTCCACCGCAATAACGCCTTCTTTGATGGAGTTCAGAATCGCCTGACGCTGTTCAAACAGGCTGGAGATTTCATGCGGCTCCAGCCCCAGCAGTATGTTCTTGAGCCGCCTGACCAGAATAAGAATACCCAGCAGCCCGACCAGGCCGCCAAACAGCACGGTCCAGACGATATTCCAGCGGCTCTTGGCAATCTGTGCCGCCACATCGTTCAGCGCAATGCCGATGGCCACCACGCCAATCTGCTGATGCTGTGCGTTAAAGACCGGCGTAAACACCCGCAGTGCTTCAACCAGCACCCCATGATTCACCGCCACATTCTCTCGCCCGGCCAGGGTGGGATAGATGTCATTGCCGACAAAATGTTTGCCGATCACCGCAGCATTCGGGTGTGAAAAGCGGATGCCGCGCATATCCGTCACCACCACAAACAGCAGGCCGTTACGTTTACGGGCGGCTTCCGCCAGCGGCTGAATCTGGCTGCTGCCGTCCGGTAACAGCAATCCGCGCTGCACTTCAGGGCTGTCTGCCAGCGTTCGCGCCACCGCCATCGCTTTGTCCTTAAGATGCGACTGCGCGAAGTTATCAATCTGAACGAAATAGAGCAGATGGACAGCGAGCAGCACGGTAACGATAACAGCCGTCATCATCAGGGTGGTCAGGGTACTGAGTTTCATGGGTCGTTTAGTCACGGCAAATCGGTTCTGTGGTTGGCTTGTCATTGATGTTCAGCACGGGTAGGGGATCGGCTGGAAACATACGCTAACTCACCGCATCAGTACAGTTTTAGCGGTCTGCGCACCGGCGACAGACCCGTAACAATATTTGGGTTAGGGGATTGTATAATTCAAAGGACACCCTTAATGTGTGGTTAAAATATGTGAGTAGTTCGGTAAGCCTTTTGTAATTAAAATAAGGCTAAATTGCTATTTTTAATTTTATAACTATTTTCACGTTAACTCATAAATAACATTATTTTAAACTTTGAGGACTTTTTTTAACCAGTACCGTCTGAGCTGTAGATTAAAATGATGAATTCAAAGAAAGTTATTCCCACCCTTTCCCTCGCGGCCTTGTTAGTTTCTTCAGCCCTCCATGCTGAAACGTCACCAGAAAAAACGGATGTCCTGTTAATCGGCGGCGGCATCATGAGCGCCTCAATGGGCACCATGCTGGAAGAGCTGCAGCCTGGCTGGAAGCAGATCATGGTCGAGAAGCTGGATGGCGTGGCGCTGGAATCCTCTAACGGCTGGAATAACGCCGGTACTGGTCACTCTGCCAACATGGAGCTGAACTATACGCCTGAGCGTAAAGACGGCTCGATCGACGTCACCAAAGCGCTGGAAATCAATGAAGCCTTTATGGTTTCCCGCCAGTTCTGGACCGCACAGATTAAAGAGGGCGTGATGCACGATCCGCGCTCTTTCATCAACTCAACGCCACACATGAGCTTTGTCTGGGGCGACAACGTTGACTTCCTGACCAAACGCTATGCTGCGCTGCAGAAAACCGCGCTGTTCCAGGGGATGAAGTTCTCTACCGATCACAAGCAGATCGCGCAGTGGGCACCGCTGGTGATGGAAGGTCGTGATCCTCAGCAGAAAGTGGCCGCAACCTGGACCCCTGTTGGCACCGACGTGAACTACGGTGAAATTACCCGTCAGTTGATCGGCAGCCTGAAGAAGAATGAAAACTTCCGTCTGGAAACCTCGTCTGAAGTCACCGATTTCAAACGTAACGGCGACAACTCCTGGCACGTCACCATTAAAGATGCCAAAAACGGTAACGAACGTGCCGTTGATGCGAAATATGTCTTTATCGGTGCGGGCGGCGGCGCGCTGAAATTACTGCAGAAGACCGGCATCCCGGAAGCAGAAAACTATGCTGGCTTCCCGGTCGGCGGTTCATTCCTGGTTAGCGAGAACAGCGCGATTGCCGAGCGTCATCTGGCTAAAGTCTACGGCCAGGCATCAACCGGCGCACCGCCGATGTCCGTTCCGCACCTGGATACCCGTTATCTGGATGGCAAACGCGTCGTGCTGTTTGGACCGTTTGCGACCTTCTCAACCAAGTTCCTGAAAAACGGTTCGCTGTTTGATCTGCTGAGCACCACCACCACCCATAACATCGGGCCTATGACCGATGTCGGTATGGATAACTTCGACCTGGTGAAATACCTGATCGGACAGGTGATGCTGAGTGATGAAGATCGCTTTGAATCGCTGAAAGAGTACTATCCTGACGCGAAGAAAGAGGACTGGAAACTGATTCAGGCCGGTCAGCGTGTGCAGATCATCAAGAAAGATGCTGAAAAAGGTGGCGTGCTGAAACTGGGTACAGAAATTGTGACCGATCAGCAGAAAACTGTGGCCGCCCTGCTGGGTGCTTCTCCTGGTGCATCGACCGCCGCGCCTATTGCGTTGAGCGTGATGCAGAAACTGTTCCCGGAAGAGTTCAAGTCCGCGGAATGGCAGGCCAAGATCCATAAGATGATCCCAGGCTACGGTCAGAAACTGAATGACAACGTGCCGTTGCTGCAGCAGGTCTGGAATGAAACCGCTGCTACCCTGCAGCTGACCACACCGCCTGTCATCAACATGGAAGGTAAAGCCACAGACGCGCCAGCCGCACAGCCGCAGCAGGCCGCGCCTTCAGCGAAACACGACATGGCGCTGTAATGACAGCCTGACGTAAAAAAAGCCCGCACAGGTTAGCCTGCGCGGGCTTTTTTAGTGCCTGTTCAGCGTTACTGCGGTGTGTTACCGCGCCAGTTGCCCCACGGATCGCAAGCGGGTGGCTGTTCGGCCTCTTCAGCCGATGCGTCGCGTGATGCCGGATGCGCGTTTAACGAGGCCAGGTAGAGTGCTTCGACTTCAGCCCGCGCCCACGGGGTACGGCGTAAAAACTTCAGGCTCGACTTCACGCTGGGATCGCTTTTAAAGCAGTTAATGTTGATCCGTTTTCCCAGCTCCGCCCAGCCATACTGCGCCACCAGACTGTTTATCTGCATTTCCAGCGTAACGCCATGCAGCGGATCTTTTGAGGTGTGTGCGTTCATTATCTCTTCGCCTGATTCATTCAATGCCGCACATCCTGACAACCGTAAAGCGGTTGTGCAAGGACTCAGGATGAAAAAGGGCGTGTAAGGGCGCACAACCCTGAATTTTTGTGTCGGCGTTAACGCGACCGGCAGAAGTTTGCGCAGTTATTCAGCGATTGTGCTAATCATAAGCAACTGATGAGGCGTTAAAAAGGATCGCCTGCCATGACGTTACCCGCCGAAACTCTGCTCTCCTCCGCCAGCCGAAAACGTGCCCTGCTTGCCGGGTCGGTGGGTAATTTCATTGAATGGTATGAGTTTGCGGTCTACGGCTTTCTTGCCACGGTAATTGCGCAGAATTTTTTCCGGCTGGAGGGCGAATCCGCGCTGACCGGGCTGCTCCTGACCTATGCGTCGTTCGCCATCGCCTTTTTCTTTCGTCCTCTGGGTGCGATTATTTTTGGCAGGATGGGGGATCGCATCGGGCGTAAACCCACGCTGATTTTTGTGTTGATCATGATGACCCTGGCGACAGCAGCTATCGGGCTGGTGCCTACTTACGCCAGCATAGGTATTCTGGCCCCGCTCATCATTACCGGTCTGCGTATCCTGCAGGGGCTGTTCGCGGGAGGCGAGTATGGCGGGGCGGTTTCGCTGATGACCGAGTTTGCACCGCGTGGCAGGCGTGGCCTGTATGGTGCCTGGCAATCCTTTACCGTGGCGCTGGGTTTGCTGGCAGGCGCGGGCATCGTGGCGCTGCTCCCGGTGCTGCTCACGCCGGTTCAGATGCTGAGCTGGGGCTGACGCATCCCGTTCTTTATTGCGCTTCCCCTGGGCGCACTGGCGCTCTGGCTGCGGGTTCAGATGGAAGAGACCCCTGCGTTTGTTCAGCAGCAGGCGCAGACCCCGGCAAAAGTGGACGCCAGCCTGGGTGACACGCTGAAAACGATTCTGCTCGGTATCTGCCGCCTGATGGTGTGGTCAGCAGCAGGTTACACCTGGCTGGTGATCATGCCCACCTACCTGCAGGCATCGCTGCATACCGGTTTTAATCAGGCACTGCTGATTGCGGTGATATCGAACCTTGGCTTTGCCGCGACCATCATCCCGGCTGGCATGCTGAGCGACAGAATTGGCCGCCGTGCGGTCATGGTCTCTGCGGCGGTGCTGTTACTGGTGCTTTCTCTGCCGCTGTTAAACATATTGCAGGCAGAGAACACCGGCCTGCTGCTTAAAGCGCTGGTGGTCTTTGTCGCCGGTGGCGTGGTCGGCTTGCTGGCGGGGCCAGGGCCCGCAATGCTGGCCGAGATGTTTCCCACGCGCGTTCGTTACACCGGGTTGGGTCTGGCCTATTCGCTTTCTAACGCGGTGTTTTCCGGCTGCGCCGGATTGATCATTACCAGCCTGATTAAAGAGACCGGCAACCCGGATATTCCCGCCTGGTATGTGATGGCGACTGCGCAGGTCAGTATTATTGCACTGATGACGCTGAATAAAGATGACCACCTGCGGCTGCTGGATGAGCCACCGTCGCGCTGAGTTCAGGATAAAGGAATGACGTCCGGCAGGCTGCATGTCGGTTATGCGGCCCTTGATATTATTTGCCTGACCCGAATGACACGCGACAGCCATTATTAAGTGAGGATTAAACCACTGCTTCCACGGCAACAGGAACAGGGCAGCATCCTGCGTGAGTGCGGTCGGGCATGCGCTAGGGCAGATCAGTGGTCCTGCGATGAAAATAAACTGAAAATATGATCACGGGAATGCACTTTATGAGCGTGGTTGTCGGCAATAATAATGACCACCGCCATAATCAGACCCAGAATAATGATAATTAATTTACGCAGCAGCATAAGCAATAACTCCTGTGGAATTTATAAACCCTGATGACTTGCCGTAATTAACGGCTAATCAATACGTTAATTTGAGTATTATGACTGAAAAAGAGGTGTTATTTTTTGATCGTGATGCGGTTAATTAATATCAGATAAAAAGGTAATGCGGGTTCACGATTAAACGCGCTTAATAAGCAGATTTATCACGCGTGATGTTGACGGAACACAACGTCACGTATTGGGGGCGCTGTGATGGGTAAAGCCGGGCAGGTGCGCGTGGTAAAGGTGCCTGGGTTATCCGTAGCGGCAGAGAAAGAAAAAGGCGCCCGAAGGCGCCTTTAGGGGTGTAGTCAGACGCGCTGAATTACACCAGCTGCTGTGCCGTGGTTTCCACCAGGGTCAGCAACACTTTGATATCGTCCAGCGTTACTGTCGGGTTCAGCAGGGTCATCTTCAGGCAGGTGACACCGTCGTGCTCGGTCACACCCACGTTGGCGCGGCCTGACTCCAGCAGGGCATCGCCGATACGCTGGTTCAGCAAGGCGATATCCGCGCTGCTGAGGTGCGCCAGGTGTGCCGGACGATAGCGGAACAGCACGCTGGCGAGCTGCGGTTTCATCACCAGCTCCAGCGCGGGCTGCTCATCAACGTACCCGGCAACCTGCTGCGCCAGCGTCACGCCGTGATCGATGATTTCGGCATACTGCTTCTGACCCAGCGCTTCCAGACCCATCCACAGTTTCAGTGCATCAAAACGGCGGGTGGTCTGAAGAGACTTCGATACCAGATTCGGCACGCCCTGCGCTTCATCAAACTCAGAGTTCAGGTAGGCCGCCTGATAACGCATCAGCTCATAGTGACGCGCTTCCTTCAGCAGGAAAGCACCACAGCTGATGGTCTGGAAGAACTGCTTGTGGAAGTCCAGTGTGATGGAATCGACCAGCTCAATGCCGTCCAGATAGTCACGGTACTTTTCAGAAAGCAGCAGCGCGCCGCCCCATGCCGCATCAACGTGAACCCAGATGTTCTCTTCAGCTGCCAGCGCCACGATGTCGCGCAGCGGATCGATCGCACCAGCATCAGTCGTACCTGCGGTGGCAACAATCGCCAGAATGTTTTCACCGTTGGCTTTGGATGCCGCCAGCTTGTGGCGCAGGTCATCCATATCCATACGGGCAAAACTATCGCATTTCACCTGCGTGACAGACTGATAGCCCAGACCCAGCAGCGCCATGTTCTTCTGCACTGAGAAGTGCGCGTTCTCTGAGCAGAAGACTTTGATCTTCTTCAGATCGCCGGTTAAGCCATCCTGCTGTACAGAATGACCCTGACGGGCAAACCAGGCGTCACGCGCCAGCATCAGACCCATCAGGTTGCTCTGGGTGCCGCCGCTGGTGAAGACGCCCGCGTCGCCGGGCTGATAACCCACCTGCGTACGCAGCCACTCAATCAGCTTCATTTCAATCAGGGTGGCAGAGGGTGCCTGATCCCATGAATCCATGCTCTGGTTGGTGGCGTTGATCAGGACTTCTGCCGCCTGGCTAATCACCAGGCTCGGACAGTGCAGGTGCGCCACACACTGTGGGTGATGCACCGACAGGCTGTCTTTGAGAAAGTACTCGATGGCGCGTTCAATCGCGGCCTGGTTACCCAGGCCCTGAGGATTGAAGTCCAGCGTGATGCGCTCGCGCAGCTCTGCGACGGTTTTTCCCTGATACATCTCAGGTTGTTCCAGCCACTTAACGACGGCCGCGCTACTCTGGGCAATCGCCTGCTGGTAGGCCTCGGTACTCTGTGCTGAGGCCGCCAGAATCGGGTTTAACCGGGACATTGCATTCACTCCACTCAAACTGCTTTCACGCCAGCGGACAGCAGGGCGTTTTCAAATTTATCCATGAAGACGTCCAGTTCTGCATCTGTGATCAGCAGGGAAGGCAGCAGACGTAAAACGCTGCCGTGACGTCCGCCACGCTCCAGAATCAGGCCGTTCTCAAAACATTTTTTCTGTACCAGAGCAGAAAGCTCACCGTCTGCCGGGAAGCTGCCCATATGGTCAGCAGGCTCGTCAGGTTTCACCAGCTCAATACCGATCATCAGACCCAGACCGCGCACGTTGCCGATGACCGGGTAGCGCTGCTGCAGCTCGCCCAGTTTGCCTTTCAGCCATTCGCCCTGTGCGGCGACTTTGTCTGCGATATTGTTCTCTTTCAGCAGCTTCAGCGTCGTCAGGCCGGTAGCCATGGCGAGCTGGTTGCCACGGAAGGTGCCGGTGTGGTGGCCAGGAGACCAGGCATCGAACTCTTTCTTAATACCCAGTACCGCCAGTGGCAGACCGCCGCCGACCGCTTTGGACATCACGATGATGTCTGGCTCAATACCCGCGTGCTCAAAGGCGAAGAATTTACCGGTACGGGCAATACCCGCCTGGACTTCGTCGATGATCAGCAGAATGCCATGCTCTTTGGTCACTTTGCGGATGCGCTGCAGCCATTCAGCCGGTGCCGGGTTAACCCCGCCTTCACCCTGAACCGCTTCCAGAATCACTGCTGCCGGTTTGCGGACGCCGCTTTCAACGTCGTTGATCAGGTTTTCGAAGTAGTAAGTCAGTGCTTTTACGCCTGCTTCACCGCCAATGCCCAGCGGGCAGCGATAAAGGTGCGGGTAAGGCATGAACTGCACTTCCGGCATCATGCCGTCTACGGCTTCTTTCGGAGACAGGTTGCCCGTGACCGACAGTGCGCCGTGGGTCATACCGTGATACGCACCCGAGAAGCTGATGATACCGGAGCGACCGGTGTGCTTTTTCGCCAGTTTCAGCGCCGCTTCAACGGCATCTGCGCCGGACGGACCGGTAAACTGCAGGCAGTACTCTTTGCCCTGGCCCGGTAATAAAGAGAGCAGGTACTCAGAGAACGCATCTTTTAACGGCGTAGTTAAATCGAGCGTATGTAACGGCAAGCCGCTGGTAATGACATGTTGAATGCTCTGCAGAACGTCTGGATGGTTATGACCCAATGCCAGCGTTCCCGCACCCGCAAGACAGTCGAGATACTGATTGTTCTCAACGTCGGTGATCCAGACACCCTGAGCTTTCGCAATCGCGAACGGCAATTTACGAGGATAACTTCGAACGTTTGATTCAAATTCAGCCTGACGGGCTAAATACGTTGCGTTGGTTGCGTCTAAGTTCTGTGCATTCAAACTATCAATACGGACTTTATCCGTCATCATATCTCTCCTACAACCGGGACGGGGGCGTAGCGTCACAGTTGAATAAATGAATTAAAATGGGTGGCTATGTGAAAAGCGCGGCCAATATAGGTGTTTTTCAGGTCCGACTCAATGATTAATTTTATCGGGCGATAACAGATTCTTTGCTATATGAATCAATCAGTTGGTGGGTTTGTGACCGCATGCATTATTGCCGCTTCGGTAACGGCTTTCTAATAAATGGCGTAAAAACACCAGCTTACCTGTCTTAACATGCGCTAAGTCAATGATAATAATCTGTGTAAATAGCTGTTTCCGGCTAAAAACGCTATCAAAAAGGGGGCTTCTCAGACATAAAAAGCATAAGTCAGTTTTACTGACGAAGCTGCATTAATAGCCACTGAAAACCGCAGACCAATTAAAATAATAAACCTTTCTTTAACATTTAATTAATATATGGCCACAGGCTGAGGGTTAATAAGCAGGTAACCGGCATCATGAGAGGACACACTCAATAAACTGGTTCAGGTCTGCCAATGCTTCGCGAGCTTTGGACGCCGAAGGATTTATTGTCAGTAAATCCGCATAGCCATTAAGCATGGCGCTGATTTGCCTGGCGGTGCGGGGCACATTCTCACACCGCAGCGTGCCGTCAGTGACGCCGTCACGAATTATCCCCTCTACCAGTGCCTGCCACACGTCTGTCATCTCTTCTGCCAGCGCCGCATAAGCGTCATTGTGCGCTGCCATCTGCCAGAACGAGGCATAGAGTTGCCAGGTGGCATCCGGCGCATCCGGCAGATGGCTTTCAAACAGGGTATGCAGCCGCTGACGGGGCGTGAGCACGGCCAGTTCAGCGGCAAAATCTTCAAAATCGACCCGCATAAAGCGTTCCAGCGCCGCCAGGCAGAGCGTCTGCCAGTTACTGAAGTAGTGGTAAATGTGGCTGCGTGAAATACCCACGGACTCGGTGAGCTCCCGGGTGGTGACTTTTTCAATCCCTTTCTCAATAAACAACGCAATCGCTGCATCCAGGATTCGGGTTCTCAATGCTTCCGCTGACTCTTTCATTATTCTCTCTATCACCGTCGTGTTGACTTTGAGCAATTGCTCAAATAGACTGCTTTTCGTACTTGAGCAACCGCTCAAGAATCACTATATCAGAAACAGAAACTATGCTTCCCCTGAAAACGATCCTGCCGGTCGCACAACCCCGCAGCGCCATTCTGACATTAAAAATGCTTGGCCGCCGCCATAGCCGCAAGCTGTTCTTCACGCTGCTGCTGGTGGTGGCTGAAAACGTCATGTATCTGCTTTATCCGCTGCTGGCGGGCTTTGCGATCAATGCCATCCTCTCCGGCAAAACCTGGCATGCGGTACTCTATGCGGCCATGGTCTTTACCATGTGGGCCATTGGCGCGGCACGGCGCAGCGTCGATACCCGCACTTTTGCCCGCATTTACGCAGAACTGGCTGTGCCGGTGATTGTGGCACAACGCAGCGAAAAACAGAGTGCGTCTACGATTGCCGCGCGGGTAGCTTTATCCCGCGAGTTCGTGGACTTTTTTGAAAAGCATCTGCCGGTGCTGATTACCTCGCTGGCCTCCATGACCGGTGCCGCAGTAATGTTGCTGGCTATTGAGTTCTGGACGGGCGTGGGATGTCTGGCGATCCTGCTGTTCTTCGCCTGTTTCCTGCCGGGCTTTACCCGCAAAAACGATGCGCTGTTTGGCCGCCTGAACAACCGGCTGGAGAAAGAGGTGCGTTTTGTCAGCAACGCAAACGCCGCGTCACTCAGCCGTCACTACGGCGTGCTCGCCAGTCTGCGGATTCGCCTGTCGGATCGGGAAGCGTGCGGTTATCTGGCTATCGGTAGCGTGGCAGCGCTGCTCTTTGCGGTCACCATCGCGGTGATGTCGAACCGGAGCGGCCTGAGTGCGGGTCACATCTATTCGGTGATGACCTATATGTGGATGTTTGCCATGAGCCTGGATGATGGCCCTCAGCTGCTGGAGAAATATTCGCAGCTGAAAGACATTGGCCGCCGGGTAAGCACCGGCGCACACTGATTTGCCCGCATCCGCGCCCTGAGTCCGGGATGCCGTCTCTGGGGTTACTCACGCGTCACAACCTGCAAACGAAGGTGTGCGCCAGATCACAAAATGGGTTGCTTACTGCGGCCTGACTTTCTATAGTCTGGCCGCTTCATCCGGACGGGAACCTGTTCTGCTTTCTCCCGCCGGCTCACGTCCGCTTTTCAGTTCAGGTCATTGGGAATCAATTTTGTTAAAAAATAAGCATAAAACCGACGATGCCGGTTTTGTCCGCTGGGCGTTAATGGCGCTTGCGCTGGGCGGGTTTGGTATCGGGACGGGTGAGTTCATCATGATGGGCCTGCTGCCCGATGTTTCACGCTCTCTGGCGATTACTGAACCGCAGGCGGGCAACGCCATCGCCAGTTACGCGCTGGGTGTCGTGGTGGGCGCACCGGTGATTGCCGTGCTGGCGGCACGGATGGCGCGTAAATCCCTGCTGCTGATCCTGATGGCGCTGTTCAGCATCGGCAATGTCGCCAGCGCACTGGCCGACAGCTATCACGGCCTGCTGGTGGCGCGCTTTCTCACGGGCCTGCCGCATGGCGCTTACTTTGGCGTGGCATCGCTGGTGGCGGCATCACTGGTGCCGCCTGAACGACGCGGTCGTGCGCTGGCGTCGCTGATGCTGGGACTGACGGTAGCGACCCTGATAGGTGTGCCGCTCGGCTCCTGGATTGGGCAGCTCTTCAGCTGGCACGTGGTGTTCACCTTTGTGGGCGCGATTGGTCTGCTGACCTGCCTGCTGATTGGGCGCTATGTGCCTTATACCCCCGGCGATGCGGATGCACATCCGCTGCGCGAGCTGGGCGCACTGAAAAACGTACAGGTGCTGCTGACCCTGCTGGTCGGCGCGGTCGGCTTTGGCGGCATGTTCGCCATCTTCAGCTATATCGCACCGACGCTGATCAATATCGCTGGCATCTCTCCTTCGCTGATCCCCTGGGCGATGGTGGCGTTTGGACTGGGGATGATCATCGGTAATCTGGCGGGTGGCCGACTGGCAGAGGGTGCGGTGCTGAATATCATTGGCTGGACGCTGTTATGGAACGTGCTGGTGATGCTGGCCTTCCCGGTGCTGGTTCAGCATGTGGCGACCGGACTGCTGGCGACCTTCCTGATTGGCACCTGCTCGGTACTGCTGCCGTCGTTGCAGATTCGCCTGATGGATGTCGCCAATGATTCGCAAACGCTGGCGGCGGCGATGAACCACTCGGCGCTGAATATCGCCAATGCGATGGGCGCTTATCTGGGTGGGCTGACGGTGTCGCTGGGCTATGGCTGGATCTCCACTGCCTGGGTCGGTGTGGCGCTGGGTGTAGCCGGTCTGATGGTGTTTGTGATGACGGCGCGTCACGCTGCCCGTCAGCAGGTTCAGCCAGTCTGACCGAACCCTTACAGGGCGTAGCGACAGGGATGATCGCTGCGCCTCATTTGCCCGGATCTGTCGTAACATTTTCTGCGACGCTAATAAGTTCGTTTTAAATAATCTGACCGTTCAGCAATCATTATCCATCCGACAGCCCTGAAAACTGAAAAGACGTTAAAAATCAATCAGGTCGCTCCGGGCGTCTGGATGTTAAAATTAAATTAAAATAATGTTTGCTTAAGTTGTTCAGGCATGACTTAATAGCGACCTCGGTTTGGAACACAGACCTTATCAAAGCAGTTTTAGTCAAGCAGTCCTCAGTGCAAGCGATATCTCAAGATACCCCTTCTTCATGAGTCTCCTCCTAAAATCCTGGTAAGTAACCTTCTGGAAGACAGGCCATCTCTGCCACTTGTGGCTCATAAATTAAGGAAATATCGATGTCTGGTAAAATGACTGGTTTAGTAAAATGGTTTGACGCGGGTAAAGGCTTCGGTTTTATCTCTCCTCAGGACGGCAGCAAAGATGTATTCGTACATTTCTCTGCCATCCAGAGCAACGATTATAAAACTCTGGACGAAGGCCAGCAGGTCGAATTCACTATTGAAAACGGCGCGAAAGGTCCTTCAGCGGCAAACGTCGTACCTATGTAAGCCTCTGTTATCAATAACGCTTACGATCGCGATGACGGTAACAGCCTGAGCAGTTAAGCCTGAATTGATAATAAAAGAACCCGCCTTGTGCGGGTTTTTTGCGTTGCAATAATATGCAGGCCGGAATAATGATTAAAAAGAATCGTAACGCATCACGCATGAAAAACGTTTTTTCACTTTTGCTTATTGAGGGGGGCTTTCTTTTGCTCTGTATTCCTCTGGGGATCATGTGTGGAAGGCTGGATGTATCTGAAGGATCCCTGTACAGCCTCATCGTTGCCTATGTTTTTTTAACAATGGCGATCGTGCCTGTCATTCACAAGCGCTTTATTTTAAAGCAAAAAATTGAGAGCGGGACTTAAGTGAAATGAGCAGGGCATCTGGTGGTCATGCGAATTCGCACTTTGAGCGAGGCTGTCCTTCTTGCGTATCGCACGATGCAGCGCGTGGTGCATGCCAGCGCAGGTGCCGTAAGGGAGGCGTTTTCAGGGATGGGCAGGTGGCCCTGAAGGTGTAGCAGCCGGTGCGGCTCCTGGTGGCATCAAAGGCGCTGCAACAGGCGCTGCAACAGGTTCTGCCATTGCAGGCGCAGCATCATCGGTGACTCCCGTTCCTTATGAGACGCGGCCCGTAAACCGGGCAGCACGCAGAGTCTGCCAGCATGGACAGGGACCCACATGCCTCTTCATGCCGAACTGCGGCGCTAAAAAAAGATAATCTGCCGTCTGCGGCGCAACCACGGCAGATTGCTGCACAGCATTATGCCAGTATGGAGTCTGAGTCTGCTGATTTTGCTGCTTATTTCCCCCACTGAGATTAAAAACCGTATGAACGCGTCCGCTGGCATAGCGATGAAGATCACAGCTGCGTTGAGCTCCACGCTGATGCTGGCCTGTGTTAAAGGACTGGATGGGGCCATTCCGGTCGGTGAAGTAATTTTTTTCCGCTCGCTGCTGGCTCTGGTCCCGCTGATAATCTGGCTGCGCATTCAGGGCAGCGTGCTGGATGGCATCCGCACCCGCAATATTCGCGGTCACTTCGTGCGCGGCCTGGCCGGAACCGGCGGCCTTTATTTCAGTTATCTGTCGCTGCTCTACATTTCCCTGACCGATGCCACCGCCATTAACTATGCCGCGCCGCTGTTTACCGTGCTGCTGGCGGCGCTGCTGCTGCGTGAAAAAGTGCGTCATTCTCGCTGGGTGGCGGTCTTTACGGGGTTCAGCGGCATTCTGGTGATGTTTTCCGGGCACCTTTCGCTGACGAGTCAGGTCACGTTTTCACTCTCTGCCTCGGCGGGCATTCTGCTGGCGCTGATGGCGGCCTTCTGTACCGCCTGCGCGCTGGTCCAGATTCGGTTTCTTAACGGCAAAGAGAAGCCGGGCGCTATCGCCTTCTGGTTCGCCGTGACCACCGCGTTAACGTCGCTGGTCACGCTGCCGGGCGGCTGGAAAATGCCGCACGGAAATCAGATAGCGCTGCTCGTTGGGTGCGGGCTGCTGGGGGGCATCACGCAGATTCTGATGACCCTGAGCCTGCGCTATGCCGAAGCCTCGTTGCTGGCCCCGTTCGACTATACGACGCTTATCTGGTCCGTCGCGGTGGGATACCTGTTGCTGGGTAACCTGCCGACCACTACCACGGTCATCGGCGCGGTGCTGGTGGTGACGGGCGGCCTCTATTCGGTGCTGTATGAGCGTTACCGCTTTCGTAAAGCGCGGGTAGGGGACATGACGACCTGATCCTGTCGCGGCATCCCGACTCTGGCATTTAAAAGATGATAACGCAGGGTTAACAATCTGTGATCGCGGCGAAAGAAAGCCCGGTTGTAATCGATTACTTTTGACTCATCCAGAAAGTAATCGATTACTTATTCGTGAGGTTCCCATGATTGCAACGGTGCAGGAGAGTGCAGGTCAGCGGGTGCAGCATAAGCTACTGGTGCCGCGTCTTTCTCTGATGATGTTTATGCAGTTCTTTATCTGGGGCAGCTGGTCGGTCACGCTGGGGCTGGTGATGACCCGTCACAACATGCCGTTGCTGATTGGGGATGCGTTTTCGGCCGGTCCTGTCGCGTCCATCCTCTCGCCGTTTGTGCTCGGCATGCTGGTGGATCGCTTTTTTGCCTCGCAGAAAGTCATGGCGGTGATGAATCTGGCGGGCGCAGCGATGCTCTGGTTTGTGCCTCAGGCGCTGATCCCAGAAAATGGGGCGCTGCTGATTGCGCTGTTATTTGGCTATACGCTCTGCTTTATGCCGACGCTGGCGCTTTCGAATAATATCGCTTTTCACAGCCTTGCCAGCAGACTGAGTTTTCCCATCGTCAGGGTCTTCGGCACCATCGGCTGGATTGTGGCGGGAATCTTTATCGGCGTCACCGGCATTGCAGACAGCGTGGCGGTGTTCCAGCTGGCGGCACTCTGTTCGGTCCTGCTTGCCCTCTACAGCCTGACGCTGCCACACACCCCGGCACCGGCTAAGGGCTCGCCGTTAAAACTCCGCGATCTCTTCTGTGCCGACGCCTTCGCGCTGCTGCGCCTGCGGCATTTCATGATCTTTGCGCTGTGTGCCACCCTGATCTCAATACCCCTCGGCACCTATTACGCCTTTACGGCCTCCTGGCTGGCCGATGCCGGTATCCGCGAAGTGAGTACGCTGATGTCGCTGGGTCAGATGTCTGAAATTGCCTTTATGCTGATTATCCCGCTGCTGTTTCGCCGTCTGGGCGTGAAGTACATGCTGCTGACTGGCATGACGGCGTGGTTTGTCCGCTATGCCCTGTTTGCGCTGGGCATGAGTGATGAGACGCGCACGCTAATCTACCTCGGCATTCTGCTGCATGGCATCTGCTATGACTTTTTCTTTGTGGTGGGCTTTATCTACACCGATCGCGTTGCCGGTGAAAAGGTAAAAGGTCAGGCACAGAGCATGGTGGTGATGTTCACCTACGGCGTGGGCATGCTGCTGGGATCGCAAATCTCCGGGGCGCTCTATAACCAGCTGGTAGCCGGTCAGGTCAGCGCGCAGAGCTGGGCACTGTTCTGGTGGATCCCCGCCGTTGCGGCCGCGCTGATTGCGATGCTTTTCTTCTTCTCGTTTAAATACCGTGATTAACGGTTGCGGAACCCCGGAGTTACTGATGAAAACAGTTAAGGGACCAGGCATCTTTCTGTCGCAGTTTATCACCACCGAGCCGCCTTTTAACACGCTGGCAGGTCTGGCGGAATGGGCCACAGGACTGGGATACCGGGCACTGCAAGTCCCCTGTCACCAGCCCGCTATTTTCGACCTGGAAAAGGCCGCGGTCAGCCAGACTTACTGCGACGAGGTGCGGGGCACCCTGGCCGGTTTCGGGCTGGAGATCAGCGAACTGTCCACCCATCTTGAAGGTCAGCTGGTGGCGGTGAACCCGGCGTACGACCTCGCATTTGATAATTTTGCCCCGGCGGCCTTGCGAGGCGATCCCGCCCGGCGCACCGACTGGGCTATCGCCACGTTGAAGCGGGCGGCAGCGGCCTCGGAAAAACTCGGTCTGCGCGCACACGCCACTTTTTCCGGCTCGCTCGCGTGGCCCTGGTTTTACCCCTGGCCCCCGCATCATGAAGCGATGTTCCGTGAGGCATTTACCACGCTGGCACGGCGCTGGCTGCCGGTTCTGGACGTGTTTGATCATCACGGCGTTGACCTCTGCTATGAGATTCACCCCGGCGAAGACCTGCATGACGGTGTCACGTTTGAGCGTTTTCTGACGGAGGTGAATGACCATCCGCGCTGCAATATCCTGTTTGATCCCAGCCACCTGCTGCTGCAACACATCGATTATCTGCAGTTCATCGACCTCTATCATTCCCGCATCAAAGCCTTTCACGTTAAGGATGCCGAATATCAGATGAACGGGCGCAGCGGCGTGTATGGCGGTTATCAGCCCTGGCTGGCACGTGCCGGACGCTTTCGCTCACCGGGCGACGGGCAGATCGACTTCAGCCGCATCTTCAGCAAGCTGGCGCAGTATGACTTTGACGGCTGGGCGGTGCTGGAGTGGGAGTGCTGCCTGAAGGAGGGCGAAACGGGGGCGCGTGAGGGCGCAGAATTTATCCGTCGGCATATCATCCCGGTGGCCGATCGCGCTTTTGATGATTTTGCTGCGTCAACAGAGAACGCCCCATCAGTACGCCGTCAGCTGGGTCTGGAGTGCGACGCCTGAGGGACAGCGTGGAATCAGCGGAACGCTGTGTGGGCTTCACAGGAATTAAAACAGAGGGATCGTTATGTCAATTCAGAACATCGCCCGGATGGCGGGTGTTTCAGTTGCCACAGTTTCACGGGTGTTGAATAACAGCGACAGCGTAAAACCGGCTAACCGTCAGAAGGTGCTCGCGGCAATTGAAGAGAGCCACTATCAGCCCAACCTGCTGGCACGCCAGCTTCGTACGGCGCGCAGCTCGATGATTCTGGTGCTGGTTTCAGATATCTCCAACCCCTTTTGCGCCGAGGTGGTTAAGGGCATTGAGGCCCACGCTGAGAAAAATGGCTATCGCATCCTGTTGTGTAATTCGGGGGCGGATACAGAACGTTCCCGCTCCAGCCTGCAACTGCTTTCCGGCAAAATGGTGGATGGCATTATTACGATGGATGCCTTCAGCAAACTGCCGGAGCTGAGCCAGCGGATAGGTGCAGCCCCCTGGGTTCAGTGTGCCGAACATGATGACACTGGCCAGGTCTCCTGCGTTGGCATTGATGATGACGCAGCTGCACAGTCAGTGGTGCAGTATCTGGCCGGGCGGGGACGTCAGCGTATCGCCCTGATCAATCACGATCTCAGCTACCGGTATGCCCGCCTGCGTCAGGCGGGCTATGCACAACAGCTTACAGCACAGCGCCTGGCGTGGCAGGCGATTGCGTATGCCAGTGAGCTGAGCTTCAGCGCTGGTAAAGCCGCCATGAATCAGCTGCTGGCGGGCGAGCAGCGGCCTGACGCGGTGTTTGCCGTTTCCGATACGCTGGCAGCCGGTGCGATGGCGGCGATTCAGCAGGCGAATCTGCGGATTCCTGAGGATATTGCCGTGGTGGGATTCGACGGCAGTGAACTGGCTGAGATGGTATCGCCCCCGCTGACAACCCTGGCGCAGCCCTCAAAAGAGATAGGCCGCCGGGCCTGTGAACTGGTCCTGCAAAAAATTGCCCGGCCCGACGCCCCTTCCCAGTGCGTGATCATGCCGGGTGAGCTGGTGGTGCGTGCCAGCAGCTGACAGTGTAATCCCCCATCCCGCGCTTAATTGTCTACCAGAATGCGACAGTGATTGCCTTTTCGCGGCATTGTGTGGCTGTCAGGTTTACTTATATGCTGTTTCCATCGAAGGGCATTCGCACTTCCCGAATCAACGAAGGGGCAGAATATGATTGAGCAAAGATTGTCAGAGCAACGCGGCGTGGGCGATCACGGCTGGCTGCATTCACGTCACACCTTCTCTTTTGCAAACTACTGGGACCCAGACCAGGCAGGCTTTTCCGATCTGCTGGTGATCAATGATGATCGTGTCGCCAAAGGGCGGGGTTTTGGGGCTCACCCGCACAGCAATATGGAGATTATCTCCTATGTGCTGGCGGGGGCGCTGGAGCACAAAGACTCAATGGGAACCGGCTCGGTGATTGTTCCCGGCGATGTGCAGCTGATGAGTGCGGGCAGCGGTGTTACCCACAGCGAGTTCAACCACTCCGGCACGGAGGGCGTTCATTTCCTGCAAATCTGGGTGGTGCCCGCCGAGAAAAATACGCCTCCCGGCTACCAGCAGATCTCCGTCAGCGAAGCGGATAAACGCGGTAATCTGCGACTGATTATTTCGCCGGAAGGGGAAAACGGCGCATTGCGGGTGCGTCAGGATATTCGCATTTATGCGGGCCTGTTCCAGGGTGATGAGCAGCAGACAATCACTCTGCCGGACGATCGCTATGCGTATATTCATGTGGCGCGGGGCAGTGTCAGCGTCAACGGCCTGCAATTTAATGCCGGAGACGGTGCGCGGGTGCGCGATGAGAAAACGCTGTCATTCAGTCACGGTGACGGGGCAGAGGTGCTGTTGTTCGACCTGCGGCCAAATGAAGTGAATCATCCTACCCGCTAAAATGAAAACGGCGCGGTTTCCACCGCGCCATTTTTGTTCAGGGCCGTTTCCGCGCGCATCACTGCGCGTTTAAGAACGCCAGCAGATCCTGATTCAGCTGATCCTGATGCGTGACGGCGAAACCATGCGGCGCATTGTCATAAACCTTCAGCTCAGCCCCTTCAATCATCTCTGCCGCCACTTTGCCGGTGGATTCAAACGGCACGATCTGGTCGTTACTGCCATGAATCACCAGCGTCGGCACGTTCACTTTCGCGACGTCCGCACGGAAATCGGTCTCCGCGAAGGCGGTAACACAATCGACCGTGCTCTTCAGGGAAGCCAGCAGCGCGATATTCAGCGTCTGCGTCATCACGCCATCTGAAACGGTCTGACCGGCATTGGTGCCATAAAACGGCGTGGCAAACTCTTTAATAAACTGCGCACGATCCTTAAGCAGACCATCACGAATGCCCTCGAACACCGACATATCGACACCCTGCGGGTAGTCTGCCGTCTTACCAAAGATAGGCGTGACGGCACCGAGCAGCACCAGCGCCGCGACGCGATCGCTGCCGTAGCTGCCGATGTAGCGCGTGACGTCGCCGCCACCCATCGAAAACCCGACCAGCGTGACGTTCTGCAGGTCGAGGTGCGTGATCAAATCGTTGATATCCGACGCGAAGGTATCGTAGTTATTACCGATCCAGGGCTGATCAGAGCGACCAAATCCGCGACGGTCAAATGCAATGACCCGATAGCCGTTATCGGCCAGGAATTTCATCTGGCTGTCCCACATATCGGCATCCAGCGGCCAGCCGTGGCTGAACAACACAGGTTTACCGGTGCCCCAGTCTTTGAAGTAGATCTGTGTGCCGTCGGTCGTTTTAAAGGTGCTCATAGTATTGCCCTCTGTATGACGTGATGGATGTAAAGATGGTATTGCGCCAGTCACACTGGCGCCACCAGATAGCGAACCTCAGGTAAATTCTCGCCCTGATGGAAGGCGAAAACCCGCTGCTCTATTTTTTTGTCGTTAATGGTATAGCGTTCTATCTGACGCAGATGCCCGACCCAGGAATCAACCACAAACGTCTCAACGAAGATGCCGGGCTGCATAATATCTTCATAAAGTGACCAGTTAATGGCACCCCCACGGCGTCTGACCCGCCGCATATCCTGCATACACACCGTAAAGGCATGTGCATCATCAAGCATAATCCGATATTCGTAATTTACCCGGACCGGCCCGCGTTCGTGACGGATAGCCAGCGCAGGCACGCTGAGGCCATCACCGATCATGTCAAGATTGAGATCGGGGTCCTGATCGAGCCGCCAGCGCCAGACGGTGCTGCTGGCCAGCACCATACCCAGCGCTGCGATGCAGAGCGACAGCGGAATGCTGAAATGCGAAGCGACCTGTCCCCAGAGCGCACTGCCTGCGGTCATGGAGCCAAAAAACACCGTCAGATATACCGCCAGCGCACGCGCTTTTACCCACTTTGCGGCACTGCGCTGTGCGCCAAGGTTGAGGGTTGAGAGCACCGCGATCCAGGAAAAACCGGTCAGGAATTGACACGCATTCAGCAGCCAGAAGTGCCGTACAAAGGCCAGCGACAGCATGGTCAGGGCAAAGATGAGACTGGCGAGCACCATCAGGCGATCGGAACTCAGGCGACGACGCAGGCGCGGCAGCAGCACCGCGCCGGTTATCGCGCCGACGCCGATGCAGGCCAGCATAATGCCATACCCGCCTGGGCCCAGACCGAGCTCCCGACGCGCTACCAGCGGCAGCAGTGCCCAGCCCGCGCTGCCGAACAGGAAGAATGCGAAGGTCCGCACCAGGACGTTACGCAATACCGGTGCCGCGTGTACATAGCGCAGTCCGGCACGGACTGCCGGAAAGAAATGCTCGGGCGGAAGTCGCTGTATGCCCGGCTCTGCTTTCCAGCGGTAGAGCACCCAGGTGACGCCCAGCACCGACAACGCATTGAGCAGGAAGACCATCCAGGGGCCGGTGAATGAGAGGATCAGGCCACCCAGCGCCGGTCCGATGGCACGGCTGATATTAATGCCAAGCGAGTTAAGCGCGATGGCAGGACCCAGCTCCGGTTTCGTCACCAGATCCGGCACGATCGCCTGGAAGGGGGGCGAACTCATGGCCGCACCCGCACTCAGCAAAAAGGCGGCGATGAGCAGCACGTCGGGTGTGACATGGCCGGTCCAGGCCAGCACCGTCAGCCCGCTGGCGGCGATAAACGTCCAGAGCTGAGAAAACAGCAGATATTTGCGCCGGTCAACAATATCCGCCATCACGCCGGACGGCAGTGCAAACAGAAACATCGGCAGACTGCTGGCTGCCTGCACCAGCGCCACGGCCAGCGGATCGGCACTTAACGTCAGCATGCTCCAGTTCACGCCCACATCGTTCATCCATGAACCGATATTGGAGACCACCGTGGCAATCCACAGCATGCGAAACACCGGCTGGCGCAGGGGCTGCAGCGGCGAAACCTCCTGAGCGGAGCGCGCTTCGGGCTGCTCCTGCTCCAGCTGGTGGATATCATTAACCTGCGCCATGCCGAACCTCCTGAGCGTGTGCCGCGCCGATTCGCCAGCCGCCCGGCCCGGTGATCGCCAGCGTGGTAAAGATAATCAGCAGCAGCCAGCCGAACTGGGCTTCTGCCAGTGTCCAGCCAGGGTGGACCACCAGCATCGCCACCAGTAACACCGCAATGATCGGCAGGCAGGCGACCCGGCTCCCCCAGCCGGTCAGAATAAACACCGGACAGATAACTTCCGCGACGATCGCGGGCAGCAGGCTCATCATTGGTCCCAGTCCGAAGGGGTCTTCAATACGCGTCAGTTCCTCACTGAAATGCAGAATTTTCGGCAACCCATGCACCTGTAACAGCAGCATGCTGCCGGTCAGCCGCAGGAAGAACAGCCCCGCGCTGATGCGGGGCGAAAGAGCGGTAGCCATATTCATGATTAAAACGCGAAGCAGCTGCAGCCGAGCGCGCCCCAGAAGGCGTTGTCTTCGGCGACCGGTACGCTGGCACCCCGGGCGATCTCATGGGAATGGCGATGCACCCCACACGGGCCGCTGCAGTGGTGGACAGCAGGCATCATCCCTGCACGGTGCTGCGCAACCGGCGGGGCGCTGCGATAGTGACCCGGCACATTTACCACTGGCGACCACGCGGGCAGAACCGGAATCGCGGGCGGCGCATCCGCGCTGAATGATCCGGCGGCGTAGACGATATTGCCATCCACCACGGTCAGCACCGACTCGATGCCTTTGATTTCTTCTTCCGGCACGCTGAAAAAGTCTTTGCTCAGCACGGCCAGATCGGCCAGTTGTCCGATCTTAATCTGCCCTTTTTTACCCTGTTCGCTGGAGAACCAGGCGCTGCCCTGGGTCCAGAGCATCAGCGCCGTTTCACGATCGAGGCGGGCATTGACGTCATACATCTGCATACCGCCCACCGTGCGGCCCGAAACCAGCCAGTAGAGCGCGGTCCAGGGGTTGTAGCTGGCGACGCGGGTTGCGTCAGTGCCGAGCCCGACCGGGACGCCGGTTTCCAGCATTTTCTGAACCGGCGGGGTGTGACGGGTGGCTTCAATGCCGTAGCGCTCAGCAAAGTACTCCCCCTGAAAGGCCATACGATGCTGCACCGCAATGCCGCCGCCCAGTTCTTTAATCCGATCGATATTGCGCTGCGTGACGGTCTCCGCATGATCAAAGAACCAGTGCAGGCCATTAAACGGAATGTCGCGATTCACTTTTTCAAACACGTCCAGCATCCGGCTGATCGACGCGTCATAGGTTGCATGCAGACGGAAAGGCCAGCGGTGTTCCACCAGATGACGCACCACGCGCTCCAGCTCGTCCTCCATACCGGGCGCTAAGTCGGGACGCGGCTCCAGGAAATCTTCGAAGTCAGCAGCCGAGAAGACCAGCATTTCACCTGCACCGTTGTGACGGAAATAGTCGCTGCCCTGGCCTGGGGTCAGCATGTCCGTCCACTTTTCAAAATCTTCCAGTTCGTGCCCCGGCCGCTGCGTGAAGAGGTTATAGGCGATACGCAGCGTCATCTGCTTTTTCTGATGCAGCTCAGCAATCACCTCGTAATCTTCGGGATAGTTCTGGAAGCCGCCGCCCGCATCAATTGCGCTGGTCAGACCCAGACGGTTCAGCTCCCGCATAAACTGGCGGGTGGAGTTGATCTGCTGTTCCAGCGGCAGCTTAGGGCCTTTGGCCAGGGTGGCGTAGAGGATCATGGCATTGGGACGGGCGATCAGCAGGCCGGTGGGATTCCCCTTGCTGTCGCGCTGAATTTCCCCGCCCGGCGGATTCGGCGTCTCTCTGGTGTAACCCACCACCTCTAATGCTGCGCGGTTGAGCAGGGCGCGGTCATAAAGGTGCAGCAGGAAAACCGGTGTGTCGGGTGCTGCGTCGTTGATCTCGTCCAGCGTCGGCATCCGGCGCTCGGCAAACTGGAACTCGGTCCAGCCGCCCACCACACGCACCCACTGGGGTGACGGGGTACGCAGCGCCTGCTCTTTCAGCATCCTCAGCGCATCGGCAACCGACGGCACGCCTTCCCAGCGCAGTTCAAGGTTGTAGTTCAGCCCTCCGCGTATCAGGTGAAGATGCGAGTCGTTCAGCCCCGGCACGACGGTGTGACCTTTAAGGTCGATCACTTTCGTATCGTCGCAGTGAAACGCCATGGCCTCTGCCAGCGTGCCCACCGCCACAAATTTACCGTCACGAATCGCGACGGCTTCTGCCAGCGGATTGCTGCGGTCAACAGTATGAAATTTGCCATGGGTCAGTATCAGTTCAGCGTTACCCAGCGTAACCATAGATCCTCCAGAACGGGGTTGTCCGGCGCATGGCAGGACAGGAAATGCCGCAGACAACAGGGCACGAATAGGGCGGATTATGGTGAGGGGCCTGGCAGAGCGTCTAGTTATACGAAGGGATACCTATACGTTCGTATAGTTATACGCAGAGATAATAGTTTGCCCCAGCACGTCGCCCTACACTGCGACCAGACAGCCAGCAGCAGGTCAGCAAACCTGCCCTGACCGTCTTTTTGCTCCGCGCCGGTTGGCGGAAATTCCGTTACTTAACCTCTATGGGTGAACGTATGTCCAACGCTAAGCTTGAAGTCCTCACGCCACATAACAGCCAGATTATCTTCATCGACCAGCAGCCACAGATGGCCTTTGGTGTGCAGTCCATTGACCGCCAGGTGCTGAAAAACAACGTCGTTGCGCTGGCGAAGGCGGCGAAAGTCTTCAATATCCCCACCCTCATTACCACGGTCGAAACGGAAAGCTTCTCCGGTCATACCTACCCGGAGCTGCTGGATGTGTTTCCGGGGCTGGATATTCTGGAGCGCAGCTCGATGAACTCCTGGGACGATCAGAAAGTGCGTGATGCGCTGGCGGCGAACGGTAAGAAAAAAGTGGTGGTGTCGGGACTGTGGACCGAAGTCTGTAATAACAGCTTCGCACTGTGTGCAATGCTGGAAGGCGGTTACGAAATTTACATGGTGGCGGACGCCTCAGGCGGCACGACCAAAGAAGCGCACGACTATGCAATGCAGCGCATGATTCAGGCGGGTGTGGTGCCGGTCACCTGGCAGCAGGTGATGCTGGAGTGGCAGCGTGACTGGGCCAACCGTGATACCTACGATGCGGTGATGAACATTGCCAAAGAGCATTCCGGTGCCTATGGCATAGGTGTGGACTACGCCTACACCATGGTACACAAAGCGCCGTCACGTCAGAAAAGCGAACACCGGACTCTGGCACCGGTTCACGCGCCGGTGCGCTAAGCGGCGTCCTGCTGATCGGCACCGCACCGCCGGTCAGCAGCGTGGTACAACAGGAGTCCGGTCATGAACCCCTTACTTCAATCCCTGGCGGCCGGGGTGCTGATTGGCCTGCTTTATGGTCTGCTCAGGGTTCGTTCACCCGCGCCGCCCGCCATTGCGCTGGTGGGGCTGCTGGGAATGTTGCTGGGCGGGGCGCTGGTGCATGCGGTTTTGCCTGCGGCACAGGCGACCGTCCCGCAGTATCTGAATGTTCAGCCTGTTACACCCCTGTTACGGATGAACTGAACATGTTGAAATCCTGTGTTATTTCTCTCACGGCAGGCCTGCTTGCCGGGGTAATCTATGCGCTGATTGACGTTAACGCTCCGGCACCGCCCGTTATTGCGTTGCTGGGCCTGTCTGGCATGCTGGTGGGCGAACAGATCATTCCGCTGGTTAAGCGGCTGTGGTGCCGACAGCCGATGACACGGAAAGCGTTTTGCGAGGCGTGTCTGCCAAAAATCACGGGCACACCGCCGCGCGATGGCGATAACCCCCCTTAAGTCCTCGCCTGCCGCACGGTGAGGCGTCCCGGAGGATAACTGCATGGCGCTGTCACAGCGTGTTGTCATTGTTGATGATGAATGCGCAGTCCGCAGTGGACTGAGCAATCTGTTGCACTCAGACGGCTACTTAACCCGATTATTTGAATCCGGTGAGGCACTGCTGAGCGATGACGATGCGCTCTCGGAGGCGGGAATGCTGATAATTGATGTCGGACTCAGGGGGATGTCCGGCTTTGAGCTGTTTAAGCGCCTGAAACAGCGGACAGATCTTCCCCCGGTCATTTTTATCTCGGCGGACCCGGACGACACCACCCTGTGGTATGCCATCGCCCTGGGGGCGGTTACGTTTTTACGAAAGCCCATTGATGTTGATACGCTGCTGACACTGGTCCGGTGTGCGTTATCCAGGGGAGAAGCGCGCTGATGAGCATTCTTTCGGTTACGCTTCAGGAAGATGACGCAGGGATTGTGATTGAGGACGTCGACTCGCTGACACCGCTGGCGCAGGATGGCTGCCTGCTCTGGCTGCAGGCCCGTTCCTGCACGGGTGAGCCCCTGATTATCGCCACCCCTCAAAGTGACGATGTCACCTTTCAGGCAACGCAGCGGCTAAAAAATGAGCGGGCGCTGGCAGGGTATCTCTCACCGCGCTGGGCGATTACCGCAACCGGCACCGGCCGGTATCTTAACCGTTATGCCCTGATTTACCCTGCGTTTCCCTTTCGCACCCTGGCGCATATGCTTGCCACCCCGCCCGACAGCCTCACCGACTTCCTGCAGGTTGCGTTGCAGCTTTGCGTCACGCTGGGGCAGGCGCATCATCAGGGCATCGTGCATGGTGATATCAAGCCGGGTCACTTCTTTGTCACGGACGAGGGGCGCTTCCGGCTGGGCGGCTTTGGACTCGCCTCGCTGGCGGCACAGTCAGCGGAAAAAAACGGTCTTCGCGCCTCAGGCGGTACGCTGGCCTACATGTCTCCTGAACACACCGGTCGCACGCCGCACCCGGTCAGCAGCCTCAGCGATCTCTACAGCCTGGGGGTGGTGTTGTATGAATACCTGACCGGCAGGCTGCCGTTTGGATCACCCGACGCGGGCGAGGCAGAGTGGATCCATCATCATATCGCCAGCGCTCCCCGGCCCGCCGATCAGGTCAGAAAAGATGTGCCGCCGATGCTCTCGGTGATTCTGTTGCGCCTGCTGGCAAAGTCACCCGCAGAGGGATACCAGACCGTGCAGGGCTTAATGGCCGATCTGCGCCGCTGTCAGGCAACCCTCACAGCGGAAAACACCATTGCGCTGTTTACGCCGGGTCTTCAGGAGCGGTTCAGCAGCAGTTTCCGGCCCGAAACCCTGTTTTTGCAGCATCCGCAGGCCCGCGCAATCCTGACCGCGCTGGAGGGCGTTAACCGCAGCGGCACACAAACCCTGGTGATGCTGAGCGGTGCGCCCGGATCGGGAAAGTCTGCCCTTATCGCCTCCGCCCTGAAAACCCTGCAGCACCGTCAGATTCTGCTGGCAGCCAGCAAGGCCGAGCACCCTTCGCCCGCCGTCCCCTATGCCTCCATTGCCTCCGCGTTTCGCACGGTCACGCTTTATCTGCTGGGATTGTCCGCCCCGGAAGTCAGCAAATGGCGCGGGCGGCTGTTGCGCCTCCTGGCGGAGTACACCGATTTAGCGATTGAGCTGGTGCCGGAATTAAAACAGCTGCTGAATGTCCGCTCCCTGACGCCCGTGGTGCGCCATGCCCCGGACGCCCGCGAGCAGTTTAACCAGATGGCTTGTGCGCTTATTGCGGCTTTTGCCACGCCGGGCCGCCCGCTGGTGATGCTCATTGATGATGTTCACCGGGCCGATAATGCCACGCTGCAGCTGCTGGAAACCCTGATTATGCGTAATGAGCATCAGCCGTTCATGCTGGTGCTCGCTTTCCGTGAGGGCGACGCAATGCCCTGTCCGATGATGGCCGGTTTCCTGCTGCGGATCAGAGCGTCAGCGGCGCGGGTCGTGGCGCTGACGCCACAGCCGCTCAGCGTAAAACGTATCAGCCGCTGGCTGGCAGGGATGCTGCACACCCGTCCCGGCGGCAATCGTGACCTCGCTCAGATTATCTATGACAAAACCGGCGGCAATCCGCTCTCGGTACAGGATTTCTTTCGGCAGGCGGTGGACGATGGCGTGATTTTCTGTCGGCAGAACCCACCGAAATGGCATTACGACAGCCAGGCTTTGATTGCGCGTCAGTACACCGACAATGTGGCGACGCTGGTGCTGAATCAGCTGGTGCGGATGCCGGTGTTAACACGCCAGCTGCTGGGGGATCTGGCCTGCCTGGGGGCCAGCGGCGAGCTGTCGCTGATAAGTCACATCAGCGGAACGCCTGTCGCACAGCTTCAGCAGCAGCTTGAACCGGCGGTCAGTGGCCGTTTCATTACCCTGACGGGCGGCCACTACGCTTTTACCCACGACCGGGTGCATAACGCGGCGTTTTTACTGCCCGACCTCCGTCAGCAACAGCATCTTCATCAGCAGGCTGCGGCATGGCTGTCGGCAGCGGTGGGAGCGGCGGATCACGGTGAGACACTGTACCGTGCGGTTTATCACATTGGCATGATTGCGGAATTGCCGCTGAGTGTGGCAGATCGTGAGCGGTATTATCAGCTCTGCCTGCACGCTGCACAGGGGGCGAAGCGTGCCGGGGACTACCTCTCGGCGCTGCGCTATCTGCGTACCGCTCAGCGATTAAGCCTGCGGATAGAAACCGGCAACGACTTCATGCTGGGTCTTGATGAGGCGGAGTGCGAGTTTCTGCACGGTAATCTCAGCCGCGCGCAAACGCTGTGTACCCGGCTGCTTAGTGCGCCGGGAACGCTCAGTGAAAAATCCAGGGCCGCCTGTCTCTCTGCGGAGATTCATATGCGCCAGTCTGACAATCATCTGGCGCTGGAAACCGCACTCGCGTGGCTGGCAGTCTTTGGTGAGCATTTCAACCGTAATCCCGATGACGCGGAGATTGATGCGGCCTGGCTGTCGCTCAGGGCGCGCATCGGCGACGCTCCGCAAACCGCTTTTTTGCCGCTGCCGCTGAACAGCGATGCCGAAATTGAGTCGGTGCTGAACCTGATGGCCAGCACCATTTTTGTTTCCGCTTACGACTGTCCTCAGCTGCATCTTTTGCTGGTCTGCCGGATGCTGGAGATGACGCTGGACCACGGCATGACCGGGGCTTCTGCGTTTGGTCTCTCCTGGTTCAGCGTGCTGACAGGCGAGCGCTATCGGGCCTGGCCACTGAGTTATGCCTGCGGTCGGGTGGCACGTGAGCTGGTGGAACAGCATAACTTCATCCGCTACAAAGCACGCACGCTGCTGCCGCTGGACCAGGTGGGGATCTGGACGCAGCCGCTGGATGTTGCCGTAGAGTGCGCCCGTGAAAGTTTCCGTGTTGCGGTAATGCATGGCGATCGCTCGTTTGCCTGCCTTTCGCTGCGTCATCAGATTATGAACACGCTGACGCGCGGCGATCACCTGGAGTCGGTGCTGACCTCCATTGAGCGCGGTCTCGCCTTTACCCGGAAAACCTATTATCCCGATGTTGAAAACGTACTGGTGATGCAGAAGCAACTGGTGATGCAGCTGCGAAACAGCAACGGATTCAGGGCAGGCAATCGCGACGCGTCTTTACCGATGGTGGCGGGCAGCGAGCCGGGGCTGATCTCCGGCCCGAAAGCGATGGTGCGGTTCTGGGCCGGTTTATATCGCGGTATGGCCCTCTTTTTTGCGGCTGAATACCGTGATGCGCTGCACTGTTTTGCGGAAATCAATCTGCTGACCAGCGCAGTGCCCGCGTATATCTACCTCATGGATATGCACTTCTACACTGCGTTATCGCTAAGCCAGCAGCATCCCGCCGCTGACAGCGAGGCGCTGCATTGCCATCTTGCTAAATTTGCTGACTGGGCCGCCCTTAACCCCGGCCTGTTTGCAGACAAATATGCCCTGCTCAGGGCAGAACATGCCCGCCTGAAAGGCGACACGGGCGAAGCCCTGAAGCAGTATGAACAGGCCATTCGCCTTTCCCGGCAGGCGGGCTATCTGCACATTCATGCGCTGGCAAATCAGCTGGCGGGTCGCTGCTGCAAGGCTTTGCAGCTGGATACCGCAGCAGATGCCTACATCAAAGCAGCAACAGGAAGCTGGGAAAACTGGGGGGCGATGGCGATGGTGCGCCAGCTTGAGCAGCACTATCCGCATCTTTCTGCGCCGGTGCAAAACAGCGCGCTGGCCACCATACCCTTTACCCAGGATGCCGCTTTCTATGACATGGAAAGCGTGCTCACCGCCGTGCGCGCTCTGACGGAGGAGATCAATCTTGACCGGTTGATACACACCCTGATGCGGATGCTGCTGGAGCGGGCCGGTGCTCAGCGCTGTCGGCTCATCCGCATTCTTGATGGCAATCTCCCTGAGACGCAGGCCTGGGCAGAAAGTACGGCCGACGGCGTGCGGGTGCAGATTGTCAAAGAGCGACCTCTCGCAACGGATCTGCCCCTGTCCGTGCTGTCCGCGGTGATCCGTACCGGTCAGGAAATACGCACCGGCAAACCCGAGGCGTTCAGTCCGTTCAGTCAGGACCCTTATCTGGTGGCTTCGGGTGCCGCGGTGCTGTGTGTTCCGATGTTCAGACAGGCCAACATGGTGGGCGTGCTCTATCTGGAAAACCGCCTGATGCCCGATGCGTTCACGGCTGAGCACTCCCACATCGTGAAAACCCTGAGTGCGCAGGCGGCCGTTTCACTGGAGACGGCGCGACTCTATGCCGAGTTACTGGCAGAGAACAATCATCGGCGACGGGTTGAGAAACAGCTGCGTGCCAGCAAAACCTCGCTGATGCTCGGTGAAAAGATCAGCCACACCGGCACCTGGCGCTGGGAAGTCACAGAGGACATGATGATGGTCTCTGACGAATATGGCCGTATTCTTGGCCTGCCCGCCGATCAAAAAGGGCTGTCGATGGCAGACTTTCTCACCCGCGTTCATCCGGATGATTATGCGTGCATCAGTGAACTGGTCACGCTGAGCGTCAGCCAGGGGCGCAGTATGCAGGCTGAGTTCCGTGTGCTCAGGCCGGACGGGGAGTGCCGCTATATCAAGGGTATCGGTGAACCGGTTGACAACTTCCCCGAAGTGAAAGAGTACTTCGGCACCATTTCTGACATTACCTTACAGCGACAGGCAGAAGACACCGCGCGTATGGCACAGGCAGACCTGGCGCGGGTTACACGCGCAACTACGGTCGGGCAGCTTACGGCGTCCATCGCCCACGAAATTAATCAGCCACTGATGTCCATCGTGGCTAATGCAGGGGCCAGCCTGCGCTGGTTAAAGCGTGAACCGCTGATGCTGGAAAATGCCAGTAACAGCCTGAATGAGATCATCAAAGAGGGTAAACGCGCCGGAGAAATCATTCGTGGCCTGCAGGCGCTGACCCGCAATCATGAACCGAGCTTTGCGCCGGAGAACCTTCATCTGATCGCCCGGGATATTCTGGCGCTCTCCCGGATAGAGCTGGAACGGCGGGGCATTTCGCTGGAGCTACAGTTTCGGGCCACCAGGGCGGATATTTTCTGCGATCGCGTGCAGATTCAGCAGGTGCTGCTCAATCTGGTCGTCAATGCTATTGATGCCATGTCCGATGATCTACCGCGTGCGGCGCTGCTGCGCCTCACCTCCGAGAATCCCACCAGTGACACCCTGCGATTTGAGGTGCTGGACAGCGGTTGCGGCTTGCCTGACGGCGTTCGTGAACGGATCTTCGAGTCGTTCTACACCACGAAGAAAAATGGCATGGGCATGGGATTAACGATCATTAAAGGGATCATCAAAAAGCATTGTGGCGAGTCAGGTGCCGAGAACCGGCCAGAAGGGGGCAGCCGTTTCTGGTTTACGCTGCCATTAGGGTAAGACTGCAGGCCCGGCCTTAGCGGCGTCGGGTATGGGTAATATTGAGCCGCTCAGCCGCACGCACCAGATCGGTCAGCGAGCGCGCATTCATCTTCTCCATCACCCGCCGCTTGTGGACTTTAGCCGTGATCTCACTGACGCCCATTTCGGCAGCAATCTGTTTGTTCAGCAGGCCGCTGATTGCCAGCAGCATGACTTCGCTTTCACGCGGCGTCAGGGTCTGGTGCCGCTGGAATATCTCCCGGCGCTCCTCAGAAGACGCCCTGTTCTGTTCAGCAATGCGTATCGCTTCCGCGACCGCCTGCAAAATACGATCGGGATCAACCGGTTTAGTCAGAAACTCATAAGCGCCGGTTTTCATCGCCCGCACCGTGACCGGAATGGTGCCGAACCCGGTTAAAAAGATGGTGGGAATGGTGTAACCGCGATCCAGTAAAGCCTGTGCAACGTCGAATCCATCTGCGCCGGGCAGATTAATATCCAGAATCAGGCAACAGGGCAGGGAAGTAATAGCGTGCGCCAGGAAATCATCCGCCGAAGAAAAAGAGCTTACCGTGTAATCGTCGGCGGTGAGCAGATTACGCAGTGCAGAAGTTACAGCAGCGTCGTCGTCAACAATATATACGATGGGGTTCATGCAGACCTCATTCCAGCCAGGGTTTCACTGATAATGTAATTAAACATGACGCGTTAAAGGGCCCTGAATGACATCTCTGGGCAGGGTTAACAGGATATTACCATAACAGTTATCATTATCATCTTATAATTAACAGCCTGTTAAAATTCGAATAAATTACTGATTGATATGGTTAAATCCTGAGCATAAGGCAGGGTGGTATAACGCTATTCTGGCTGTAAATGCTGAGTGTCTTTGTTTAATCGTACCATGCCGTAATGATTTACCGTGGCACAGGAGAATTGTGCTGTTCAGGCGCGGAATGCGCCCATAAGCCCGTTAACCGGAATAAATCCTTTCAGTGACTTTTATCCGTAATAAGAGAATGCCGGATCCACATTCATTCAGATATTAAGCGGAACGGTAACAGAGGTATGGTTTTAATTATTCATCTGCAGATTTCAGGGAATTCCAGCGTCGCTGAAGGGCGCGATTCCTGTTAATTCACGCCAATTAATAAAAGACCCCCGCACTTATCATAGTTACAACATACCTTTTATTTGTTAACCAGATAGCGGCCTGAACAACCGTGCGTTCATTGCTCAGTAACACAAAACATTCCGGTAATGCTCTCGCTGATGCCCCGATAAATACGCCCCGCTTCACGTGGTAAAAAGTCATTACATTTAAAAAACCCTTACCTGTCAGCCATTAACCTTATTAAGCGTAGCGGTATTCATGGCGCTGCGGCTAATCCTCACTAAGCTTGTGAAGCAACCCTTTAAATACAGGGCTTTTTTTCCAGCCGGATGCTTTCGCACTGTCGTCATGAGGCTTATATGAGTGAAAATTACTGCACCATTCATTTTAATGGTGAACGGTTGGACGGATTAGCGGATCAACCGCTGATCGACTTTCTTGATGCTCACGGGAAAAAATTACCTCATGTCTGCTACCACCCGGCGTTGCCGCCGCTGCAAAGCTGCGATGTCTGCTGGGTGGACGTAAATGGAGAGCGGGTTCGCGGCTGCACGCTGCGTACCGAAGAGGGGATGAAGGTGCAGAGTAAGGGCAGTGCGCTGGAAGACGCGCAGCAGGAGGGAATGGATCGCCTGCTTAACCGTCATGAACTTTACTGCACCGTCTGTGAACACAATACCGGTGACTGCACGCTGCATAATGCCGTGGCCGATATGCACATTCCGATTCAGTACTACCCGCATCAGCCCAAGCCTTATGCTAAAGACCATTCGAATCCGTTTTACACCTACGACCCTGACCAGTGCATCTTATGCGGTCGCTGCGTAGAGGCGTGCCAGAATATCGAGGTCAATGAGACGCTCTCGATTGATTACACCCAGGCGCATCCCCGCGTGTTATGGGATGGCGGAACGGAAATTGCCGGTTCCAGCTGCGTCAGCTGTGGGCACTGCGTCACGGTTTGTCCGTGCAATGCTCTGCTGGAAAAAACCATGCAGCCCGACGCAGGCCCGTTTACCGCAATGGACGAGGGGCTGAAACGCCCGCTCATCGACGTTGTGAAAGCGCTGGAAAACAGCATCGGCATGGAACCTATCACCGGCGTGTCAAAAATTGACGTCGCTCTGCGTCAGTCGGAGATCAAACGCACCAAAACGGTCTGTACCTATTGCGGCGTGGGCTGCAGCTTTGAAATCTGGACCCGCGATCGTCATATCCTGAAAGTGCAGCCGGTCGCCGACGCGCCAGCTAATGGCATTTCCACCTGCGTTAAAGGCAAGTTCGGCTGGGATTTCGTCAACAGCCCGGAACGCCTGACCACGCCGCTGATTCGTGAGAATGGCCGTTTCCGGCCCGCGAGCTGGGATGAAGCATTGCAGCGGGTGGCCGAGGGGCTGCGTGGCGTCGCGCAAAACTATGGCGGTGACGCCATTGGCTTTATCGGCTCCAGCAAGGCCAGTAATGAAGAAGCCTATCTGACCCAGAAAATCGCCCGCTTAATTTTTGGCACCAATAACGTCGATAACTCCTCGCGCTATTGTCAGAACCCGGCCACCGAAGGGCTGTTCCGCACCGTCGGCTACGGTGGCGATGCCGGGACGATTGAGGATTTGCAGCAGACCGATTTGATCGTGCTGGTCGGGAGCAACCTCTCCGAAAACCATCCGGTGATCGCTTCGCATATTAAACAGAGCCACAAACATCGCGGCCAGAAACTGCTGGTTGTGGACCCACGCCGTCATGAAATGGCGGAGCGGGCTGACTGCTATCTGCGCATCCGGCCTGGCACCGATCTTGTCTGGGCCTCGGCGATGGCGAAATACCTGTTCGATCACGGTTATGCCGATGACGCCTTCCTGGCGCAGCGGGTAAATCACGTTGATGCGTATCGCGCCTCTCTCGACGCCTTTACGCTGGACTACGCCAGCGGGATCTGCGGCCTGAGCGAAGCCGAACTCACAGCGTCGGCGGAGATGATCGGCAAGGCGGGCAGCGTCTGTATATTGTGGGCCATGGGCATTACGCAGCACAGTCACGGCGCAGACACCAGCACGGCGCTGTCGAACCTGCTGCTGGTGACGGGCAACTATGGGCGGCCCGGCACCGGCGGCTTCCCGATGCGTGGACACAACAACGTGCAGGGTGCCAGCGATTTCGGCTGCCTGAGCAATCTCTATCCCGGCTATGAAAAAGTCACGGATGACGCAGTGCGGGAAAAGTGGGCCCGCGCATGGGGTGTTTCCCCTGATGCACTGTCCGACAAGCCCGGTGCTGACAACTTCAAAATGGTGCAGGAGGCGGGAGAAGGCAAAATTCGGGCGATGTACATCACCGGCGAAGAGACCGCGTTTGCGGATGCTGACTCACATAACGTTCATGCTGCCTTCAGCAAGCTGGAATTTATGGTGGTGCAGGACATTTTCATGTCACGCACGGCTGAATTCGCCGATGTGGTGCTGCCCGGTGCGCCAAGCGTGGAGAAAGAGGGCACGTTTGTGAACACCGAGCGGCGTATCCAGCACTTTTCGCCCGCCATGAAGCCGCTGGGCAACTGTCGTCCCGACTGGGAAATCTTCACTGATCTCGCTGCCCGCCTGGGCCACCCCTGGCATTACCCGAATCCGGGCGCGATCATGGCGGAAGCCGCCAGCATTGCAGAGATTTTCGCTGGCGTCAGCTATGAGCAGCTGGTTGGCTGGCAGTCGCAACTCTGGCCGGTCAGCGCCGAAGGCGAAAGCACGCCGCGCCTCTATACGGAGCGCTTTAATTTCCCGGATGGTAAAGCGCGTCTTTATCCGCTGAGCTGGCAGCCACCTGCGGAACAGGAGGATGCAGAATACAATCTGCTGCTGAACAATGGCCGGATGCTGGAACATTTCCAGTCAATGAATCAGACCGGGCAGGGGGGCCGCATCATGTCGCTGTCGCCTAATGCCTTTGTTGAAATCTCACCCGAGCTGGCTGCCACGCGTGCGCTGAACGAGGGCGAATGGGTGCGCATTACCTCACGGCGCGGATCGATGGATGTCCCGGTTGTCATCACAGAACGCGTGGCGGGCAACGTGCTGTTTATGCCGATTCATCATGGTAAGGATGGGGTCAACGCGCTGACCGGCGAACATCACGATCCCGACGTCAACACACCGGCTTATAAAGAGCTTGCCGTGAACATGAAGCGAATCGAACGCCGCACGCAGCCTAATCCATTGCCGTTACATAACTTCCGCCACGGGAGCCGAACCCCGCTGGATCACCTGCCGATTGAAGAGAAATGGCAGCAGGCAGGCTATCGTGAACCGCCTGAACATGTTGAAAAACCGGAGAAATTCTGATGGCAGAACGGATGAAATATCAGGTCACGCCCACACGTACTGAGCCAACCGCACGCGAAGCGATGGATGAACTGATTGAGAATCTCCACCAGCATGGCTTTCTGCGGCTGGCGAACGATCTGGTTAAGTCAAACAGTGAGGTCGGAAAAATTCTGGTCTCCGGGCTTAACCAGCCCGGCACCCAGAACGCACTTCAGAACCTTTCGCTACTGATGATGACGCTGGGCAGCGTGCCGCCAGAGCGCTTCAATCATCTGCTGCTGGCGGTTCGCGATGCGGCGATGGCGGTTAAACCCGCGCGCGATGAGGCGCGTCAGGATAAAGCCGCACCGGGCATCCGTGGCATCATCCGGTTGCTTAACGATGAGGATCTGTGGCGCGGACTGCGCCCGATCTTCGCCGCACTAGAGGTCTTCTCACAACAGATTGGCCGTGAGGAGCAGAAGCCGATTACCCGTTTCAGTGGCAAAACCAGCCGGGAATAGGTCAGGACTGCAAGGGCGTGTAGATCAGATGACCGGCTACACCGCCCGCGCCCCCATCTTTGGGATGATTGATGCCATCGGAGACCGGTACATCGGTGAAGTCGAAGGGTGAAACACCCTGAAGACACGCGACGTTAACCCCAAACTGATCGGGCTGCGAGCGGCTCTGATGGAAAGTGTAAATACCGCAAACGGAACAGAAGTAGTGGCCCACCTGTTTGCTGTTAAAGCGATATTCCGTGAGCTGCGCTTCACCCTGCGTCAGCTCAACGCTGGTCGCAAACACCACCACCGCGCCACGCATCCGGCAAAACGAGCAGTTGCAGCGGCGCACGGTGTTGAATCCATCCTTTAGCGTTACCCGATATGCCACCGCGCCGCAGTGGCATTGTCCTGTCATTTCATTTTGCATTGTGACCTCGTTATTTAACCCGCCCGCTTTCAGCCTACGCCAAAGCCAGAGATTTGGCAGTATCGGGTGCGGCATTGTCGCCGTTCAGACAGAAACTCACCTGCATCTGATCTGGATCGCGGTAAAAACGGTTCGGTTGTGAAAAGGTGCGGGCGGGCTAATTCTGCCTTTAACCACTAAACAAGGAGCATTAACACTCATGGAGTCATCAACCCACCAGCTTGCTGAAGGTATCGTGCTGACGTTGCGTCAGCCCAAAGCCACCCCATCCCCGGTAATTGTTCTGTGTCACGGCTTTTGCGGCATCCGCGAGATTTTGTTACCTGCGTTCGCAGAAGCCTTTACCCAGGCGGGCTACGCCACCGTCACCTTTGATTATCGCGGTTTTGGTGACAGTGACGGCGAGCGAGGCCGTCTTGTGCCGTCAATGCAGATTGCTGACATTCTCTCCGTCATTGCGTGGGCTAAACAACAACCGGCGCTGGACCCGAACAGGATCGGCTTATGGGGCACCTCATTCGGTGGTTGTCATGTCTTTGGTGCGGCAGCGAACAACCCGGATGTGAAGTGCATCGTCAGTCAGCTGGCTTTTGCAGACGGCGAAAAGATTGTAACCGGCCAACTGGATGCGACAGAAAAGCCCGGCTTTATTGCCACGCTGGAGAAAATGGATCAAAAGCGCCAGCGCAGTGGCAAAGAGATGTTTGTTGCTATCACCCGCGTGCTGAATGATGAAGAATCGAAAGCGTTCTTTGAGGAGAACCGGCATCAGCACCCTAAAATGGACATCAAAATCCCGTTTTTAACCGTCAGAGAAACCCTGCTCTATAAGCCAGCCGTAAATGCCGCAAAGGTGACCTGCCCGACACTGGTCGTCGTGGCGGGTCAGGATAGCGTCAATCCGCCAGAACAGGGGCGCGACCTGTTTGATGCCGTTGCGGCAACGGACAAACAGTTTTTGGTGGCCGAAGACGCCCGCCATTACGATATCTACCATGGTCAGCATTTCGCTGCTGTGATTAACGCGCAGACTGCGTGGTTCGCAACGCATCTGTAATCTGAGGCTCGCTTCTGCGTGGTGGTCGCTGACGGGAAAGCGGAAGGTATTAGCGAGCCTGATTATCCTAAGGCTCGCTTCATTGCCATGTCTATGGATCAGACCGTGATAAGCGTAATCTCTTCAGCCGCAAAGGCATCAAGCAGGGCTTTATCGAGCTTCTCTTCCACCACCAGCGTTGAAATGTCACGGCATTTCGCCACGCTGAACCGAGCCACAGCGGGAATTTTATCTGCCGTCAGCCCGACGATAACCTGATTGCTCTGTGCCATGGCGACTTTTTTGAATTCACAATCCGCATAGTTAAACCCGGTCAGCCCGGCTTCAGGGCTCATGGCGCAGCCGCCAATAAAGACCTGATCGAACAGTATTCCCTGGATCTGGTTAATTGCGGTTTGCCCGACTGCGCCGCCGGTGCTCTTTTGTATCTGCCCGCCCAGCATGATGACCTCTGCGACAGGATGATTGATCAACAGCGCAGCAATATCGGGCGCATTCGTGACGACCGTAAGACTCAGCTCAGGCGGGATTGCCTGTGCCAGTGCCAGATGGGTAGTACCGGCATCGATAAAAATGCAGCTGCTGGCTTTCACAAGACTGGCACAGCGCTGCGCGATCAGGGCTTTTGCTGCGTGATCGTGCTCTTTCCGGCTGATGAAACTGCCTGCGTCCTGCAACTGTAATACCGCACCCCCGTAAACCTTTTTGCACAATCCTTCTTTGCTGAGCTCATGCAGATCGCGCCGGATAGTGTGCTCAGACACCGACAATTGCCGGGCCAGATCCGCGCAAACTACACGACCGTTCTGCTGCAGGATCTCACGAATCAGTGCTTGCCGCTGCTGGGGGAAAGCTGCATAATCGAGCATGTAAACTCCACATTGTTCATAATCGAGCTATAGTGAGCATGATCGTTCACTGACCGGCTGGGTGTCAATAGCTGTTGATTGATACTCTTGCTTTGTCTGTCCAGCACCTAAAAAGGATCGTAATGGCTAATAACGTCTCTGCCGCTCAGGCAACACGCATCATCTTTTTTCTGGCCGGATTTGTTACCGCGACCTGGGCCGTGATGGTACCTTTTGCACGTGCGAATACCGGGGTTAATGAGGCACAGCTGGGCACATTGCTGCTCTGTCTGGGCGTGGGCGCGCTGATAGCGATGCCGGTAACGGGCTGGCTCACCAGCCGCTTTGGCTGCCGTCGGGTGATTCTGGTTGCCGTTGCGCTGATTATCATCAGCACGCCCTGGCTGTCGGTGCTCAGCGATCCGCTGCTGCTGGCGCTGGCGCTACTGCTGTTTGGCGTCGGCATCGGCGTCACCGACTGCGCCATGAACATTCAGGCGATTCTGGTGGAGAAACAGGCTTCGACGCCGGTGATGTCGGGTTTTCACGGCATGTACAGTGTGGGAGGAATTGCTGGTGCTGGCTTTATGACGCTGCTGCTGGCGATGGGGTTCAGCGTGCTGACCGGTTGCCTGCTGGCGGTGGCGGCGGTGATGATCATGTCACTGATCAGTGCGCCGGGTTTGCTGACCTACGCTAACCCCGCTGAAGGCCCGGTGTTTGCGGTTCCGCGCGGTAGCGTATTGATTATCGGCATCATCTGTTTCGCCGTCTTCCTGACGGAAGGCACCGTCCTGGACTGGAGTGCCGTCTATCTGACCGATGTACGGAATATTCCGGCGTCACTGGGCGGCCTGGGTTACACCTGCTTCGCTGTTGCGATGACGGTGGCACGTCTGACGGGCGATCGCGTCATCTCATCGCTGGGCCGTCTGCCTGTGGTGCTGGGTGGCGCATTGATTGCCGCAGCAGGCATGGCGATGGTGACTTTTATCGCCGCCTGGCCGCTGGCATTACTGGGTTACACCCTGGTTGGCGCAGGGTGCGCCAATATCGTGCCGGTCATGTTCACCGCAGCCGGACGTCAGACGGCTATGCCACAGGCAGTGGCCGTACCGGCCATTACCACACTGGGTTATCTGGGGGTTCTGAGCGGCCCCGCCGTTATTGGTTATGTGGCGCATTACACCCACTTGGGTTTCTCATTTTCATTGATTATGGCGCTGATGCTGGTCGTCGGCGCGGTTTCTCTTACCCTTAATCTGGGCCATAACACCGCGAAGGAAAACTGATGAAAATTGCCCACGTTGCACTCTGGACGCACCATCCTGAAACACAGCAGCAATTCTGGCGCGAGTGGTTTAACGCGAAGAGCAATGCGCTCTATCAGAGCCGGAACCGTCCCGGCTTCGCCTCATACTTTATGCGACTGGAGCAGGGTGCGACCATTGAGCTGATGACCCTGCCAGACCTGGCCGCCGGTCAGCCGGGCAGGGAAGTGACAGGCTGGGCGCATATTGCGATTAGCGTCGGTAATGAGCAGCAGGTGGAGAGGCTGGCCGCCAGAGCGGCAGAAGCGGGCATTCTGGTGGCGGCCCCACGCCGCACAGGCGACGGCTTCTATGAGGCGATTATTCGCGACCCGGATGGAAACCTGATTGAACTGGTCGCAGAGTGATTCGCAAGCGGCGAGCCATTACGCGCCCAGCCGGACCCAGCGGCGTCCGGCCACAACCGTCAGCGCCACGATGGTGATGCCCGCCGCCAGATGCATGGAGAAATCGATGATATGCAGATGGGTTTCATGACATAACGACAGCAGCATGGAGGAGGTAAAGGCACTGCCGCAGCCGCTCAGTGCCAGACTTTGTGCGGGATAGAGTGACCGGGTGCGTTTCAGGGCGAGCACGGACATCAGTATCATTGGCAGGCTGGCCGACAGCATAAACAGATAGCAGTGAATCCCTTCGCCAAACCGGCTCGCGCCCGCAGCCGGGGTCGAGGATGACATGTTGATCATATTCAGCACCAGCCACATTATCGCCAGCAGCAGCGGCCAGCGCAGGCTGACAGGTTTTCTTCCGGCAATACTCAGCGTAAAAGCGGCCGCCAGCGTGCTGCCCGCAATCACCAGTGAGAGCAGCACGGCAATAAGCGTCAGTAATGCACCCGGCTGAGACCAGTCAGTAAACCTGCTGTGGAATGCCCAGCTTGTCAGGGCACCACAAGGCAGGGCAAGCGCGATCCAGCCCGCAACACGCCACGCGGTAGGCCAGATGCGCTGCACCGGCTTCGCCGTGGCGCTGAGCTGATTAATTAACTGGTCATGATTTCTCATGATGACCCCGTCCATATTTACGAAGGTTAACCATTGCGCGATGCAACAGAGATTTAACGGCAGAAAGAGACTGATTGGTTTCAGCAGCTGCCTGCGCCAGGCTCTGCTCACGCAAATGCACGGATTCGACGATCTCCCGCTGACGCTGCGGCAGGGTGTCCAGACAGCCGGACAGGATATCGGGATCGGCTGAGGCGTCGGCACTGTCGGCGGGCCGTTGTTGCAGCGCCTCATCGTCCTGGACTTCCTGACGACGGCCATGCTGACGCAGTGCATCAATGGTCCGGGCTGACGCGATAGCGGCCACCCACGGCAATATCGGGCGCTTTGGATCGTAGGTATGCCGCACGCGATGGATGGCCAGCAGCGTCTCCTGAATCACATCCTCAACCAGAACCTCGTCACGGATTTTTTTGCATACCAGTGCCCGGATGGCCGGAACCATCGCTTTCAGTAACTGGTTATAGGCAGCTCTGTCACCTGCCTGCGCCCTGGCCATTAACGCTGGCCAGTGCTGCGCGCGTTGATCAGTCTCTGGCATCAGTCATCAGCAGGTCAGCACACGGTCGTCGTGCGCTGACCACGCAGCAGAAGATGGTTTCATCAATCGTCTCAGGTTTTCTTTCCTTTTTCCGTTGCCTGATCCAGCGCTGAAATCACAATGCCTGGCGTCAGGACCTGCGGCAGTACCACCGGTTTACCGCCGTCAGCCGGGTAGACCACATAGAGCGGTAAGCCACCGCGCCCGAAATCACTCAGCGCCTGTTCAACATCGGGATTGTATTTCGTTGAGTCAGCGACCATGTAAATGGTGCTGGTACGCGCCATTGCTGCTTTCACCGCCTGCGTCGAAAGCGAGGTGCGGTCGTTAACCTGGCAGGTAATACACCAGGACGCGGTAAAGTTCACGAGAATCGGCTTACCCTGACCTTTGATCGCGTCAACGTTCTGGGGCGACCAGGCGACGGCAGCAGCAGCAGGAGAGGCGTTTTCCGTCTCAGCCGGTGCTGTGGCAAAACGGTTCAGATTAAATAACGGCACCACGACCAGCGCAAGGAAGAACACGGTTGCAACATGCATTGCACCATGACGCTGTCCCATCATACGGCGTTTCTGCGCCATGCCGTAGAGCCAGGCAGCAAAACTAAGCAACAAACAGCAGGCCAGAATCGCAGCCAGCGCCGCCGATCCCGCCTGACGTTCCAGTACCCAGATCAGCCAGCCCACCGCCCCCAGCATCGGAAACGCCAGACCCTGTTTTAACGTGACCATCCATGCACCTGGCTTTGGCAATATCCGCGCCAGCACCGGGAAGAACGAGATCAGCGTAAACGGGGCCGCAAAACCCAGTGCCAGCGAAATAAAAATCACCAGACTGACCAGCGGAGGCTGGGTCAGGGCATAGCCTACCGCGCTGGCCATAAACGGCGCGCTACAGGGCGTGGCGACAATGATCGCCAGCGCGCCGGTCAGTGCTGAACCGACCAGACCACCGCGATCGCCGCCCACTTCGCCCACTCGCTGGATTGACAAGCCGACTTCAAACAGACCGAGCAGGTTCAGTGCTGAGCCGAGCATTACCAGAATCAGCGCGGCGATGACCAGCGGCGATTGCAGCTGAAATCCCCAGCCCACCGATGCGCCCCCCGCCCTGGCCAGCAGCAACACTGCGGTCAGGGCGACCATCGTCACCACAACGCCGAGCAAAAAGGCCAGGCCCTCTGCACGGGCGTGTGATGGCGATTCATGATGGCGGATCAGGCTCAGTGCTTTCAGTGAGATCACCGGAAACACACAGGGCATGAGGTTAAGAATAATGCCGCCAAGGAAGGCGGCTGCAATCGCAGTCAGCATGATGTACCTGCTCAGAAGATGAAGTTATGCCGGATTGGCCTGACGGTATTTTTTCACGGCATCCATCGCTTTCTGGATGTGGGTATCCGGGTTTTTATCGGTAAAGCTCAGCAGGATTTTGCCGTCCGGCGCAATCACGTACGACGTGCGGTCTGAGACTTTCTGCCCCTTCATTTCCATGGTGCTTTTATATTCTTCGGCCACTTTGGCACCCGGATCGGCTGCAACGGTAAATTTGTCACGGCACTCAAGCTGCGAGAATTTCGCAATCTGATCGGTATTGCCTGCGGTGACGCCAATCACGGTCGCACCCTGTTTTTTGAATTCATCGCTCGCTTCAGCAAAATCGTGTGCTTCCAGCGTACAGCCTGCACTGAATGCCGCCGGGAAGAAGTAGAGAACAACCGGGCCTTTCTTCAGGGCTTCCTGCAAAGAGAAGGTGGTTGATTTGCCCGCCAGCGCGGCGTCGAGTTTAAAATCCGGGGCTTTTTCACCAGCCTGTAACGCCGCAAACGCAGATGTTGCCGGAACACTCAGTGCCAGCAGCGTAGCGACGGCCAGGGTTTTCAGGGTGTTTTTCATTGGCATGACTCTCTCCATTGGCCATCAGACGGGGTTGTCTGACGTCTCTGCTTAAAGGTTCGTTCAAAAACGGAAAAAGTTGCGGGCGTTTGAATTTTTTTAAGGTTTTTTTTATGTCGCGTTATCAGCAGGTTGATTTTCAGTCAAAAATCGCGGGCTGAATCGAATACAGCTCATGCCGTGCTAACTCACATAATTCGTCGCCATTATTCCTTAGCGTCCGTGTTTTATGTGATTTGCGCCGCAATAATGCCGCTAAAAGACGCCGATTTACCGGCAGGTGAGCATCGTCACGTTTCTCGTCAGCCTCAACCAGTAAATTCCGCTTAAGGAATGAAAAAACGATTCAGCAAATGGGGTGTATGATGAAGATTAAACTGGCGTTAACGGTACTGGCGGTTCTGGTTTCAGGTTCTGCAGCAGCGAAAACCTGGGTGCTGACGAGTGCTGAACAGGGCACAGAGAAGGGCAACTGGCAGATTTCCAGCAGTGAGCTGAAGCTGTCAGGTCAGCCGTTCAGCATCGAGCAAAAAGTGCTTCACGGCGGCAAGCAGGAAGGCAGTAAAATCCTCACCCTCCACAGTCAGAATGGCCTGACCATCACGCTCAGTCCGACCCGGGGTATGAACCTGCTGCGCGTTGAAGGCTTTGGCAGCCGTATGGGCTGGGATTCACCGGTAAAAGAGGTGGTCAACCCTGCTTACATTAACCTTGAGAGCCGCAACGGTCTGGGCTGGCTGGACGGCTTCAATGAGATGATGGTGCGCTGCGGCTACGAATGGACCGGTCATCCGGTAACCGATCAGGGCCGAATCTACACGCTGCACGGTAAAGCGGGCAACACACCGGTTTCACAGCTGGAAGTTGAGGTGGCCGATGCGGCTCCCCATGAAATCCGCATTCGCGGGCTGATTAAAGAAAGCACCTTCAAGAAAACAGATCTGCAGACGATGACCGAACTGCGCTACGTGCCGGGCAGTAACAGTTTCAGCCTGCATGATGTGTTAACTAACCATGCTGACTATCCGCACGATTACCAGATCATCTATCACAGCAACTTCGGCAAACCGATTCTGGAAGAGGGCGCACGCTTCCTGGCCCCGATGTCCGGCATCAGCCCGTTCAATGACTACGCAAAAGCCGGATTAAAAGAGTGGCAGACTTACAAAGGTCCGACCAAAGACTTTGATGAGATGGTGTTCAACATCAAGCCACTTTCCGACAGTCAGCATCAGACCGTCGCTGCGATGATAAACAAAGCCGGAAACAGCGGCGCATCGATTCAGTTTGATACCCGTCAGCTCCCGATGCTGACCTTGTGGAAAAATACTGACACGCTGAAACAGGGCTATGTGACCGGTATTGAACCCGGCACCAGTTACGCCTATCCGGTGACTATTGAACGCGAGCAAAAGCGCGTGAAGCAGCTGCAACCGGGTGCCAGCACCACATTTGATCTGACTTACACCTTACTGCACAGCAGCGAGCAGGTGAATGACGTTGAGAAACGCATTAAAACCATTCAGGGTGAGACGAAGATTGATGTGAGCGAGACGCCGATAGCGAAGGAGTAAAAAGGGCAGACAACACCCCAGCGACTAAGCTGGGGTGTTGATTCGCATTGGAAGGAGGTATCTGGCGAGCGTAATAACAAATTCCGGTTATTTAACATAAGATAGATTGTGCGTATTAACCGGTTTGAGGGCTGACACCGATTTTCCTTTTCAGCGCAGCTCATCTGGCCGCACGAGCCGTCTCCGCATAAGCAACAATGACTCACTCACTATCAGTCCTGTGGCAGAATATTTACGCCCTTTACCCGAATACGCGTCATATGCCAGAACAGATTTCCTCCATGCGCGTTTAGCCTTCACGAAAAAGATTTAAGCACAATGGTTAATCCGGATTCAAAATAACGCCGGACCAGAATTTAATTTTAGCGGATCTTTTGATTAAATTTCCGGTCAGGTAATAAGGAACACCTGATTTAGTTTATAAAGCAGGAACCTGTTTAATTTCCCGCCCCGGCTGAATCCGCTGCTGTTCGATAACAACCTGACCCTGCCTGCCCACCTGATTTCGGGATGTATCCCTCAGCCGCGCCTCCTGCCTGAAGCCTGTTTCTTACCCCCATTAATCCGCTGGCATTAAGTAAAAATTAATGGCGTATAAATAATTTGCATCGTCATGTAATAACATAAGATTTTACTCTGGAAGAATGCCGTTTATTTGCTGGCAGGAAGAGGATCCGCATGTTATTAAATTTGAATGTCATGCTTAACCTCACCTTTATCCGGGGAATATAATATGAAAAAGCGCTTCGCCCTTGCGTTACTGTTTTCGTTCTCAGCATTCTCCCAGGGCGCTCTGGCGCAGCAGACACTGCGCTTTGGTGTGGACCCTACGTTCCCGCCGTTTGAATCCAAAGCGGCTGATGGATCGTTGCAGGGCTTTGATATCGATCTGGGCAATGCGGTCTGTGCGCAGGCAAAAGTAAAGTGCCAGTGGGTGCAGATGGGGTTTGACAGCAGCATCCCTGCCCTTCAGGCAAAGAAATTTGATGCCATCCTGTCAGCGATGTCGATGACTGATAAGCGCCGTCAGCAGGTAGCGTTTAGCGACATGTTGTACAACACGCCCAGTGCCTTACTGGCTCCCAAAGCCAGCACGCTGACCACCGACGTAGCCTCATTGCGCGGTAAAACGATCGGCGTGGCGCAGGGCACCATTCAGGAAACCTACGCCAAAACGAAATGGGAACCCGAGGGCGTCAAAGTCATCTCTTATCCTAACCAGATGGAAGTCTATCCCGATCTCGTGGCCGGGCGTCTTGACGGTAGCCTGGCGAATGCTGTCTCTGCTGAACAGGGATTTCTTACCTCACCTGAAGGCAAGCCGTACGCCATCAAAGGCACCCTGGTGGATAAAGTCATCTTTGGGGATGGCGTGGGTATCGCGCTACGCAAAGGCGATGAGGCAAACCTGAAGATGATCAACACGGCGCTGGCGGAGATTCACAAAAACGGCACCTACGATGCGTTGACCAAAAAATACTTCAAATTCAGGGTCTATCCCTGATTTATAGCGCCTGACGAATTGCAGGAGTTTGGAAAATATGGCACTGCCTGAATACCGCGCTCAGCGCGCACGTTTTCTGGCCGCTGCGCAGAATAAAGGCGCAGAAATCACCACGTACCCGCATCCTCTGCCGGGTCCGCAGGGAGAAACGCTGTATACGGATGTGGCACGGTCAGGGCCGGCCAACGCATCACGTCTGATGGTAGTTGTCTCCGGCACACACGGCGTTGAAGGCTATTATGGTTCAGAATGTCAGATAGCCTGGCTGAATACGCTGGATGAGAACGCATTGCCTGCTGACACTGCGCTGTTTCTGGTTCATCTGCTCAATCCCTGGGGAACGGCCCACCTGCGGCGTGTCAACGAAGACAACGTTGACCTCAACCGTAATTTTATTGACTTCAGCCAGCCGGTTCCTGCGAATCCGGATTATGCGGCGTGGCACGGTATCTATCATGGCGACCGTGCCAGCGCCGATCGGCAACTGACAGACGCGCTGGCGAGTACAGGCTGGCAGGGGCTGAAACGTGTGACAGAAGCGGGTCAGTATGCTTTTGCGGATGGTTTCTTTTTCGGCGGGCATCAGCCCGGCTGGTCTCACCTTACGATGAAGGCGATCATCGAACAGCATCTCTCCGTCGCGAAAACCATCATTAGCTTTGATCTTCACACCGGTGCTGGCGCATGGGGCCATCCGATGCTGCTCGCGATCGCGGAGCGGCATTATGCTGCGCATGACTGGGGAAAATCGCTTTATGGTGAGTGGCTGACCCTGTTATTTACCGGTGCCGAACGTGACAGCGTAACAGGCGTGACCGCCACGGCAACGGGCTACCTGTCGCAATACCTGCTGAGTGCATTAACCGGGACGACGATTTTGCCCCTTGTGGTGGAGTGCGGGACGTACGCGGGGGAAGACATGCACAGGCGGGTGCGTGATGATCACTGGCTGCATCTGTATGGCGACCCGGCGAGTGCGCAAGGTCAGGCGCTTAAGCAGCAACTGGTCGAGGGATTCTGGCCCGCTGATGCGGACTGGCGAGCACTCGTCGCTTTCCGCACGCAGCAGATATTTCAGCGCGGCTGGCGTGCCCTTGCGGACACGCCCTGATGTCACAGTCTGCCGTAAAAAGTCATCCGCGCGGTTTCTGACAACGCAATGCCAGGCTGAGTATTGTAAGCCAGCACCGCCAGCATCCGGGTGACCTCGCCTTCGGTTGGCGTCACCCGGTGAAGGGCGTTACGGCCACGAAACAGCACCAGATCCCCGGCATCGATTTCCAGGTCGTCAACCGGCTGGCATGCGTCCAGCACCGCCCCGACACCGGCAAAGTTCATCTCACCGGCATCCGCATCCCGCAAATCTTTCACATACTGAAACACCCCGCCCGCCAGCGGTTTTTGAACCAGTAAGGTGATAGCAAACGAGGAGTTGTCGAAGTGCCAGCCCAGCTCCTGGCCGTGAGGCGCGTAGTGCAGGTTGATCGAGGAAAGCGGATCGGCGTAAGGATAAAGCGCTTCCTCACCCAGCACATCGCACAGGAAGCGCTTAAACAGATCATCATTATAAAGCTGACGCAGTGGCGATTCGGCAGCGATAACATCGTCGGTAATGCAGCCTTTGGTGCTGAGCACAGCCCGGTTACGCGGGTGCTCCGCGCTGAAAGCGTCATCAGGTTTCATCAGATAAACATTGTGTTTGCTGTGAGTATGATAAGCCAGATGACGCTTTGCATTGCCCTCTGCAATGATCGCCGCTAAGGCTGTGCTCTGTAAGAACTGGCGCAGGACCAGCGCGCCGGACTGATTTAATTGCTCACGACAGCGCTGACGCCAGCCATGATCGGCCAGCGGATGAAGATCGAGACGAACCAGGGAGTCAGACATAGCAACAATTCTCACAATAAGCAGGTGTGATGCTACTCTACCTGTCGCCTGCCACGCTGCGTAACGATAAAAACTTACTGCCCTGATAAGGAAGAGTTAATGCCCGCCCAACTGCCAAGGTTGCCAAAAATCAGCGTTATACAGTCATTCAAAGTGGCCGCCGAACTGGGCAGTCTGGCAAAAGCAGCCGCCCAGCTGGCCCTGACACCGGCGGCGGTCAGTCAGCAGATCCGTCAGCTGGAGGCGCAACTTGGCAGCGCTCTGTTTCTGCGCACCCAGAGTGGCGTGATGCTGACCGAAACCGGCAAAGCGTATCTGCGTTATGTCACCGAAGCGTTTGATATTCTGCACCTGGGCCAGCAAAACATTCGTCATGCGGCCAGTGCGCCCACCCTCACGCTGTATGCTTTACCGGCGCTGGCGTCGAAATGGTTGTTGCCACAGCTGGCGAGCTGGCGCGATCATTGCCCGACGGTCAATATTGCGTTACACGGCACCCATTCACAGGTTGATTTCACGGCGATGCCCGCCGATTTCGTCATCTGTTTTGGGGACGATCGCTACCCGCAGTTAAATAAGCTGATGCTGTTTCATGATGACGTGCTGCCAGTGGCCAGCCCCGCGTTATTGCAACGATTCACCCCGGACACGATCTTAAGCCAGGCTCCTCTGATCCACCTCGACTGGGGTCATGAAGGCCGATTTCTGCCTGACTGGCAAAGCTGGTTTCAGGCCAAAGGCATGGATGAACCTTTGCCGCAGCCTGCATTCAGCTTTAACCTGACCTCGCTGGCGATTGATGCGGCGGTCGCGGGTGCCGGACTGCTGCTGGGACAACGACGCCTTATCGCACCGGAACTGGCGCGTGGCGATCTGGTAATAGTGGATGAACTCTGCCTGCCGCTCAGCAAGCCCTACTACCTTGCCTGGCCGCAACGCACGCTGAGCCAGCCTGGCAGTGAAGCGATGATCGGCTGGTTACGCGAACGGGGCGCGAACTGCACATAGCCCGTGGCCCCGATGTGGGCCGCCTGTGGCCGCCGGTGTGAAATTGCCAGCGGGCACCGTGCAGATTGCCACTACGGCACAGCTGTACCCGGCGGGTCAGCTGTCATCATCATGACCTGTTATCCTCAACGATGACCGCGACGCGTTGCCCGGCACGGACTGCGCTGCCCGGCTGGACGCTGATCTGCTGAATGATCCCGTCGCACGGGGCCAGAAGCGGGATCTCCATTTTCATCGACTCCAGTACCACCAGCGTATCGCCTTCCCGCACCCGGCTGCCTGCTGTGACCTGCACCTGCCATAAATTACCGGAAACCGGGCTTTCAACCCCCTGCTCTCCCGGCTGGAGCGGCGTGTCACCGCCTTCATCCGCCACGCTTTCCTGACTGTCAAAATGGGCCTGGCCGCTGGCTATCCAGCGGTCACGTTCGGCATTGAACGCGCTCTGCTGGTGATTGCGGAAGGCACCGATACTTTCCGCTTCACGCGCCAGGAAATCCTGATACTCCGCCAGCCGCAGCGTGCTGTGCTCAATACGCAGCGGATAGCGACCCAGAGGAAAATCGCGGCGAATCTGCACCAGCTCACTGGCTGAAACCGGATAAAAACGGATCTGATCGAAAAAGCGCAGCAGCCAGGGTTTGCCGCCAAAGTCGGGCACGTCATGATACCGATTCCACATCTGCAGCGTGCGGCCCACAAACTGATAGCCGCCGGGCCCCTCCATGCCATAAACGCACAGATAAGCGCCGCCGATCCCCACCGAGTTTTCTGCCGTCCAGGTGCGGGCCGGGTTATATTTCGTCGTCACCAGCCGATGACGCGGGTCCAGCGGTGTGGCGACCGGCGCGCCGAGATAGACATCGCCCAGCCCCATCACCAGATAGCTGGCGTCAAACACCGTGTTCCAGACGGCCTGCTCATCCGGCAGATCGTTTATCCGGCGGATAAACTCAAGATTGCTCGGGCACCAGGGCGCATCCTGCCGCACGGTGGTCATATATTTTTCGATAGCCTTCTGGCAGGCCGGGTCGTCCCAGGAGAGCGGCAGATGCACCACACGTGTGGGCACCTGAAGGTCATCACTCATGCAGACCGTCTCCCACTCACCGCGCACCCAACTCAGCAGCACCTCCGGCGTCAGCGTTTCCGGCTGGAAGTGGATTTGCAGCGAGCGGATCCCCGGCGTGATATCAATAATGCCCTTACGGGACTGCGCTTCAAGCGCCTGCATCAGGGCGTGAATGCGGAAACGCAGCACCAGATCCAGCTCCGGCTCACCAGCCTCCAGCAACAGATGCGTATCACCGGAGAGACGCGCCACCAGACGTTTATCCGCTTCGCCGCAGGTCATGACAACGGGCGAAACCCAGGGCGCAGGCTGCCACGCTGTTTCCTGTGGCTGTAAGGTGGTCAGCTCGGTGCGACGGCCCAGGGCCAGTCGCCGGGCGGTCGGGATATCCACCGCCACAAACTGGACTTTGTCACCGGCTTTGAGTTGCCCCAGCTGCCAGAGATCGGCTTCGATTACCGTCACCGGGCAGACGAACCCGCCGAGACTCGGGCCATCCGGTCCCAGAATGACCGGCATATCGCCGGTGAAATCAACTGCGCCGATGGCGTAAGGGTTGTCATGAATATTCGAGGGATGCAGCCCCGCTTCGCCACCACTGTCGCGGGCCCAGATCGGCTTTGGCCCAATCAGGCGCACGCCGGTGCGGCTGGAGTTAAAATGGACTTCCCAGTGAGTGGCAAAGAACGTCGTCATAAAGGCCGGCGCAAAAAACTCCGGCGCACCGTGAGGACCATAAATGACCCGCAGCGTGCGCACGGCGGCAAGGTCAGTGCGCAGTCCGGCAGGCAGTTCTGTTCCGGTCGCGCCCGGGGTACGCGGCGCAAGATGCAGCACGTCACCGCTGCGGAGTGCGCGTCCGGCGTGTCCGCCAAATTCGCCGAGGGTAAAGGTACTCTTACTGCCGGAATAATCCGGCACCTGAACGCCCCCGCTCAGGCAGAGATAGCTTCTGACGCCCGCGCCACGCATTGCACCCAGCTTCAGCAGGGACCCGGCCGGGACGGTAAACACGGTGTCCATCGCCTGCTCAACCCCATCCAGCGTGACATGAAGCGGCGCGCCACAGATCACCGCCTCTGTTTCGGTATTAAATTTCAGGGTGGGTCCGTTCAGGGTGATTTCCAGCGCGGCCTCACCCTCTGCATTCCCCAGCAGACGGTTGCCCAGACGCAGTGCGCGATCATCCATCGGCCCTGACGGCGGCACGCCTACCGCCCAGTACCCCAGACGGCCGGGATAATCCTGAACGCTGGTCTGGGTCCCGGGACTCAGCACCTCAACGGTAGCCGCCTGATAGCGGAGTTGCTCCAGACAGCGGGTCCAGGGTTCACCCGCCGTAAAGGGCGTAAAGGCTAAAATCTGTAACAGATAGAGGCGATTGGTTTCGACGCCGTAAAGACGGGTCTCTGCCAGCGCCTGCGTCAGGGCGGCGATCGCCTCTTCACGCGTGGGCCGGAAGGTAATCGCCTTTGCCAGCATCGGGTCAAAAAATGGCGGGACTTCACACCCCGCTTCCACCCAGCGGTCGATGCGAAGCGTTTTACCGTCGGCTGCCGGGAAGAAAACGTCGGTCAGTAAGCCCGGCGAAGGCTGGAACTGTCGCCCCGGATCTTCCGCGTAGATGCGTGCCTGCACGGCATGGCCCTGAGGATTCAGCGTGGCGGCTAGGGAGGCAAGTGGCGGGAGGTCGCCTGCCGCCAGTGCAATCATCCACTGCACCAGATCCACGCCCCACACCTGCTCCGTCACGCCATGTTCAACCTGAAGCCGGGTGTTCACTTCGAGAAAATAGAAGTGCTGCGTCACGCTGTCATAAACAAACTCCACCGTTCCGGCACTGCGGTAGTTCACCGCTTTACCCAGGGCGACAGCCGCTGCACACAGCGCGTCGGCCATACCTGCGGGCAGGTTGGGCGCGGGTGTCTCTTCAATGACTTTCTGGTTACGTCGCTGCACCGAGCAGTCGCGCACACCCAGAGCGATGACGTCCCCCTGACCGTCACCGAAAATCTGCACTTCAAGATGGCGGGCGCGTTCAATATATTTTTCCAGAAACACCCCGGCGTCGCTGAAGTTGTTCTGACCCAGGCGTTGCACCGTTTCAAACGCCTCTGACAGCGCCTGGGCGTCATGACAGACGCGCATACCAATGCCGCCACCGCCCGCAGTGCTTTTGAGCATCACCGGATAGCCAACACTCTCTGCGGCGAGGCGGGCTTCGCTGACATCCGCCAGCAATTCACTGCCTTCCAGTAACGGCACCCCTTCGGCTTTCGCCAGCGCCCGGGCCGTGTGTTTCAGGCCAAAAGTCCGTAACTGTTGCGGCGTGGGTCCGACAAAGATCAGACCGGCAGCCTCACACGCCTCGGCAAAGGCAGCGTTTTCCGAGAGAAAACCGTAGCCAGGGTGAATTGCCTGGGCACCGCTCTGCTGTGCGGCGGCAAGGATTTTTTCCGTCGCCAGATAGGTCTGTGCGGCTGGCCCCTCGCCAAGGCTTAGCGCTTCGTCCGCCTCACGGACATGTAAACTGCTCAGGTCAGCTTCGGCGTAAACGGCGACCCCTTTCACCTGCATCGCACGCAGCGTGCGCAGGATGCGACAGGCGATCGCGCCACGGTTGGCAATCAGTAAGGTATCAAACATAAGCGAACTCTCAGGGATGCGGGCCGTCCCGCAAAATTCGATAGTCCCTGGGGCCGTCCCCGGGGCTGACCGGCACGTCAGCGGCGTGCGTCGGTGAAAGGTTCAGAGAATCAGTGTGCGTGACGGTCTCAGTTCCACACCAGCACTTCGGCAGGTGTCGGATTCCAGCCATTACAGGGGTTATTCAGCTGCGGGCAGTTGGAGATCAGCACCATTACGTTGCATTCGGCCACCAGCTCAACATATTTACCGGGTGCAGATAACCCGTCCTCGAACGTCAGACCGCCTTCAGGTGTGACCGGAACGTTCATGAAAAAGTTGATGTTGGCCCCGATATCCCGCTTATGAAGGCGACCATCGTGCAGGCAGGCACAAAGAAAGTTATCCCGGCAGCTGTGCATGTACCGCTTATCCTGGGCATAGCGCACGGTGTTGCTCTCCTGCGAGCAGGCCCCGCCCAGCGTGTCGTGACGACCACAGGTGTCAGCCACGATAGTCAGCAGCGGATGACCGAGATTTGAATAGAGCACGCTGCCGGTAGTCAGGTAGACCTTGCCCTGACGGCGCAGCGTGCGCTGGGGATCGTAGCGTTCCCGTGGGTTGTCGGTGTTGTAGAACAGCGTATCAATGGCCTGATTGCCTTCAAGGTCGTGCAGGCGCAGCGTTTGCCCTTTCTTCACTTCAAACAGCCACGGCTCTCCTGCCGGAATCACGTGGCGATAAACAGCATCTTCGGGACGACGATCGGAATGGGTCAGGGTCATCGTAGCCTCCTTACAGGGCAAAAAGTTGGGTGTTATCAAATGCGCGCTGGTTTTCACCGCGGGTAATCATCGCTTCGCTGACTCTCTGCCTGTCATCGGCCTGATACCAGCTCAGCTGCACCGGCTTCGGAAGGTAGTCAGTGGCGGGATCCTGAGGGTGCTGCAGCGCAGTCAGCACCAGCAGCACGTCCATCGGGGCGTACAGCTCAATAAAATCGCCCGCACGGCTGTTGTCCACGCTGAACGCGAAGCGGCCCTGCTCATCGACCGTCACTTTGCTGAAAAAGTTGACGACCATCAGTAAATCCTCCAGACCCAGATCCCATTTGCCCATCTCAACCAGCAGATTGTCCACGCCGTTGCGGTAGAAGCCGTTGCGCAACGCCTGATAAGGTCCTGAGCCGTACCTGTCTCGCGTTTCTTCCGCGTTAAGTACGCCGCCAAACGGGTCGTGCCAGCCGCAGCTATCCGCCACTATCGCGGCCAGTACGCGCCCCATGTCGGAGTAAAAACAGTGGCCGGTGGTCAGCCGGGCGGTGTGCTGGCCTTTCAGGGTATCCGGCAGATTCAGCCGTTCACTTTTCTCGTGAGGATTGAGCATCATCATGCTGACGTTCGCACCGCCTTCGATGTCTGTCAGGCGCAGGATCTGCCCTTTACGCAGAATCAGCGAGGTATGCGCGCCGCCAGGCAGTTGCTCTTCGCGCAGGCTCGGGGCTGAATGAAACAGTGCTGTCATTGAGCGATCTCCTTAAAGGGGTAAACATTGTTATTGCTGCCGGTTGCCAGCTGAGACAGCCGCGTCTCATTTAGCGGGATGTCGTAGGTGATACGCGCACCCCACGCACCCGGTGCCTGAGGATCGAGGCGCACTTTGTCGAACACCAGCAGCCGCGTGCCAAGATTGAAACCTTCTGCCAGGTCGTGAGTGACCATGAACACCGTCATGCGGGTTTCGCTCCACAACTGGAGCAGCAGCGCATGCATATCTTTGCGAATGCCGGGGTCCAGCGCGCCAAACGGCTCATCCAGCAGCAGCACGCGTGGCTGCATCACAAATGCCTGCGCAATTGCCAGCCGCTGCTGCATTCCGCCGGAAAGCTGCGCCGGGTATTTATCCAGCGAATGACCCAGTCCGACCTTCTCCAGCATCTGTCTGGCCTGCTCACGGGCCTGGCGTTTTCTGGCACCAAACAGCCGGCCCGTAAAGGGTGACGCCGGGAGTTCGAGGCCAATGGCGACGTTATCCAGCACGCTGAGATGGGGAAAAACGGAGTAACGCTGAAAAACCACGCCACGGCTGCGATCCGGCTCAGCGGGCAGCGGCTTGCCCTCCAGCGTGATGGTTCCCCGCGTCGGCCTCTCCTGACCGAGCAGCAGCCGCAGAAATGTCGACTTACCGCAGCCGGATGCGCCTACCAGCGAGCAGAATTCGCCCTCCCTGACCTGCAGGCTGATGCGTTCCAGCACTACGTGGTCGCCATACTCCTGCCAGATATTTTTGATATCGATAAAACTCATTCCCGGCCTCCTTCCGCCCAGGGGAAACAGGCTTTGTGCAGCTGACGCAGCGCAAGGTCCATCAGCCACGCCAGCAGCGTTATCCAGATGACATACGGAATGATGACATCCATCGCCATGTAGCGGCGCACAAGGAAAATGCGATATCCCAGCCCGGCGGTGGCGGAGATGGCTTCTGCGGAGATCAGAAAGAGCCATGCCGATCCCAGCAGCAGGCGCAGCGAGGTAATCAGCCGGGATAAGAGCGGAGGAAGCACGACACGCAGCACCACCGTCCAGCTGTTCGCGCCCAGCGTTTGCGCTTTGATAAACAGCTCAGTGGGGATCTCCCGCGCCCGATGTTCCAGATCCCGTGCCAGCATCGGCGTAATGCCAATAACAATCAGCATCACTTTTGACAGCTCATCCAGCCCGAAGACGATAAACAGCATCGGCAGCAGCGCCAGCGGGGGGATCATCGACACGACGGTCATGAAGGGTGACAGCGCCGCTCGGGTCACCGGGAAGACGCCCGCCGCAATGCCAATGCAAAGCCCCATCACCGAAGAGATCGCCAGACCGGTCAGCAGACGGGTTAAGCTAACCCACGTATCGGCCCAGAGCAGATACTCCCCGCTGCGCTTATCCGGCGTGAACGCCATCCGGTCTATGGCCGCAATCATCTGCGACAGACCCGGCAGCAGTTTGTCGTGAGGATTCGCCTCCAGACGCACCGCGGAACTGATAAACCACGCAGCGATTAGCAGCACAAAGGGTAACAGCATCAGCGTCAGGCGCATTCCCTGCCGGGGATAGCGGTTGATGTGGCGCATGGCAAAAACTCCTGAGATCGGTGATTAGAGCTTGCCCGCAGCGGCCAGCTTCAGATAGCTGTCATCAAAGCGCAGTTTGATGTTTGCGGTATCACCGGCAGTAATGTTGCCAGGGAAGCTCATGCCGATGAAATCAGCGCTTTGTGCGCCCTCGCCCAGCAATCCTTTATCAAAGGAGAAGGCCGCGACGCGCTGCATGGTTTTAGCCAGATCGGGGGAAGAGACAAAGGCCTGGGTTTCAGCAGGGGTCCAGAAAAGGTGCGTGGTTTTAAGCTGCGCCTTGTAACCGGCGAGGTCAGTACCGGAGTCGGCAGCCATGGCACTCAGTGCCTGCGTGTCACCGGCCTGCATTTTCGCCATCATTTCAAACCAGGCCCCGGTCAGCGCTTTACCCAGTGCCGGGTTATCTTTCAGGTTGTCGGTATTCACCACCATCATGTCAATCAACTCACCCGGTACGGCGGAGGAGCTGAACACTTCCGTGGTTTGCGGGGTCTTTTTGATAACAGAAAGCTGCGGGTTCCAGGCCACGGCGGCCCTGACGTTGCGGGTGCCAAACGCTGAAACGATATCGGCATCGGAGGTGTTCACGACTTTGACATCTTTTTCCTGCAATCCGGCCTTCTCCAGACCGCGCACCAGCAGATAGTGCGACACTGACAGCGCAGGCAGATAGACCGACATCCCTTTCAGATCGCTGAGTTTTTTATTTTCGCCTTTCAGCACCACACCGTCGTTGCCTTCGGAATAGCTGCCGGTAATCAGCGCTGTGCTGTCGACGCCGCCTGCTGCGGGGATGGTCAGGGCGTCCATATTGGTCATGGTGCAACCGTCAAACTGCCCTGCGGTGTACTGGTTGATCGATTCGATATAATCGTTGAGCTGAACGATATGGATTTTGATGCCATATTTGTTGGCCCATTTATCAATGATCTTCTCGTTGCTGAGGGTGCCCCAGGGCATCCAGCCCGCGTAAATGGTCCAGCAGATGTTGAACTCTTTTTTGACCGCGGCGAAAGACGGCGTGCTGACCAGCAGCGCCAGCGACACAATCAGCGTCAGGAGTGGTGATTTCTTCATGGTTAACCTCTGGTTGGCACAAAAAAATGGGAGCAGCGCAGGACACCAGATGGTGCCGCTGTCTCCCGGGCTTTTGTCCCGCCGTGTAACCTCGCAGAGGTCGCCAGCTCTCGGACCAGACATTCACCTGCGTGAACCGGAACCCTAGCCAGCTATTTGTTATCAACATGTCATACGCTGCTTACTGCTGAGGATTCAGCAAATGGCGTGCCAGAAATTAACGCACTACAAATCAGCAGGATACGCGCATTCCGGCCCGCAAGGCACCGGGATGGTGAACCAGCAATGGGCATTGCACATAATCAGTGCCGTGCGGGTTGATGAGGCTGAAACGCCCGGATAATTTCTTCTCTTGCCTGCTGCCCTGCCGTCATAACGACGCAAACCGTGACGCATATCACTCATCGTTATATAATCCATTGCATAACGAATGTTGATTTTTAAGGACAGTAATGAAACGCTTCTGGCAGGCATGCACACTCGGCTTACTGATACTTCTTCCGCTCTCTTCCCAGGCCTCGCGTCAGATTACCGACCAGATTGGCCGTCAGGTCACGATTCCCGACCACGTTGACCGTGTTGTGGTGCTTCAGCATCAGACGCTGAACCTGCTGGTGCAGATGAACGCCACCGATAAAATTGTGGGGGTGATGGCGAACTGGAAGCAGCAGCTCGGCGACGGCTATGCCCGTCTTGCGCCTGAACTGAATCATATGGCCACGCTGGGGGATCTGACGCATGTTGATCCCGAAAAACTGGTGGCGCTGCACCCGCAGGTGGTGTTTGTTACCAACTATGCGCCGCATGAAATGATCGACAGCATCACCGCGCTGGGCATTCCGGTGGTCGCCATCTCGCTGCGTCATGACCAGCCGGGTGAAAAGGCGAAAATGAACCCCACCCTCACTGACGAGGAGATGGCCTATGACCAAGGACTGCGCGAAGGGATTACGCTGATAGGCGAGATTGTGAACCAGCCCGCAGAAGCGAAAGCGCTGATCGCGGCCACCGATCAGGGCCGCCAGATTGTCCGCGATCGCCTCAGTGACATTCCGGCGGAGAAACGCATTCGCGCCTATATGGCAAACCCGGAACTGACCACCTACGGCTCGGGGAAATATACCGGGCTGATGATGCAGCATGCGGGCGCGGTCAACGTCGCTGCAACGACCCTCAAAGGGTTTAAAACCGTGTCGATGGAGCAGGTGATCGCCTGGGATCCCCAGGTGATTTTTGTGCAGGATCGCTATCCTTCTGTCGTAGATGAAATCACCCGTTCCCCGCAATGGCAGGCGATCGACGCGGTCAAAAATCATCGCGTGTATCTGATGCCGGACTACGCCAAAGCCTGGGGCTATCCGATGCCGGAAGCAATGGGGTTAGGGGAATTGTGGATGGCAAAAAAACTCTATCCGCAGAAGTTTCAGGATATTGATATGAACACGCTGGCTAATCGCTGGTATCAGCGTTTTTATCGCACCACTTATCAGGGACCTGAGTGATGCAGGTGCTGGTGGTAAGTAAAACGCCGTCTTTTGTTTTGCGCCCCGGACGCATCAGGGGCGCAAAAGCCGCATTACAACTGCGCGAAATCCACGTTAAGCGTGTGGCTGATGTGTTCTGCCTGGTCGATGGCTTTGTCGCCCTCACCTGTCAGAATAAAAGCGATGGCGAAGGCAAAATCAAATGCCGCACCCAGGTCCTGTCCGCTCAGCAGATTGCCATCTTTAACGACTGACGCGTTAACGTACACGCCGTCGGTCACCCCCTCTGATGAGGTGCCGGAACTGACATAACGCCGCCCTTTTAAAAGAGCGTGAGGGGCCAGTACTCTGGCCGAAGCGGAACAGATGGGGCAGACCAGACGGCCCGCGTCGTCGTGCCGGCGAATAAAATCAATCACCGCAGCATTCGCAGACAGATTTTTGCTGCCGTCCGGGCCGCCTGGCACAATCACCGCATCAAAGAGCCGCGCGCGATTCTCTTCCAGCAGCTCATCAGCCACGACCTTTACCTGATGGTAACTGGTCACTTCCCTGAATGGCTGACAGGCCAGCGTGGTCACGCGAACGCCCAGGCGAGAAAGAATATCGAGCGTGATAATAGCTTCAGCTTCTTCAAAGCCGGGAGCGAGTAGCAGGGCAACGTTCTTATCCATAAAAAATCCTTTTTACAGTGAGGGTGTGGATGGAGCAAAGAACGTTATCCTGGTCTGTGCAGGCGCACGTTTTACTGATCCATATCAAATCCGGCTGGGGTTTATTTCCGGGGTAAACGGCGGCAGCGGTTAACGCTGCCGCCATTGGTTACGGCAAAGCAGCCGCTTAAAATTCTTCAGGTTCTCCCGGTAGCGGCTCGGTCAGTTCCTGCCCTTTTACACCGGCATAGGTAATCACCAGTTCAGCGGGTTCATCGAGGGTGTAACCGCGATGTGCGCTGTTAACGGTTTCATTCAGGGCTTCTCCCGCAGTGAACGTGCGCTGTTCGCCGCTCTCTTTATCCTCGACAATCAGGGTGCCGGACAGAATAAACGCCGCATTGGGCATGGGATGGGTGTGCCAGGGCAACGACGTGTGGGCAGGCAGCGACAGACGCATCACTGTCAGTTCGGGTTCACCAGTGGGATAAGCATCGATCACCTCACCGTTCCAGGCCTGGCTGCTGCGCATCACTTCGACCGCGTTGATTTCGTTATCCTGCTTTGACATGGTTAATCCCTGTTAATTTTCAATGGAATGCCGGTTGTGACTGAGCAATAAGCGTAGAAGAAAATGGCGCTGATGCCTGCCTGCGGTAGAACGCGTGTTCTGTCTGGAAATTGCAGAGAGCCAATGCCGGAAAATACCGGAGATGATGGGATCAACAGAGCGGATGGTTAATTAATATCCGGAATGTGCATTGTAGTTATAAGATATATTCCGGCGTCAGTACGCAACCTGTGAGTTCTGTATTATCTTTGAAGCCATCTACTACCCGAGGGATTTCTGATAATGAAAGGTCTGTTTACGGCATTACTCGCCAGTTCTGTTTTATTATTATCCGCCTGCTCTAAAGATGACGATAACAAAGTGAAAGTGGCCATTAATACCGGGCCGGATGAAGCAATATGGCAGGTGGTGCAGCAGGTTGCCAAAGATAAATACAAGCTTGATGTTGAAGTGCTGAATTTCAATGATTATGTGCTGCCAAACGAAGCACTGAATAACAAAGAAGTGGATGCGAACGCCTTCCAGAGCCTGCCTTATCTTGAAGCCCAGTCAAAAGAGCGCGGCTATAAGTTTGCGGTGGTAGGTAAAACATTCGTCTTCCCGATTGCTGCTTATTCGCACAAAATTAAGAACATCAGTGAACTGCAGGACGGTGCCACGGTCACTATCTCTAACGAATCGACCACGCTGGGACGCAGCCTGCTGTTACTTCAGGCGCAGGGTCTGATTAAACTCAAAGACGGTGTTGGCTATTTACCCACCTCTCTGGATATCATCGAAAACCCAAAAAATCTGAAGCTGGTTGAAGTTGATACCCCGCAGCTGACCCGCACATTAGACGATCCGAACGTCTCTTTATCCATCATCAATACCAACTTCTCGGCGCAGGCTGGATTATCTGCACACCGTGATGGTTTATTTATGGAAAGTGCCTCGTCGCCTTACGTCAATGCGCTGGTATCACGTGAAGATAATAAAGACAGCGACAAAATTCAGAAGCTGAAATCTGCACTGCAGTCACCGGAAGTTGCGGCGAAAGCCGAAGAAGTTTACAAAGGTGATGCGATTAAAGGCTGGTAAACCGCCCTTAATTGCACATTAACGATCAAAAAAGGCCGCATTGCTGTTGCGGCCTTTTCTTTTGCTGTCTGCACAGTTCTCTGCACGTCTGTCGGCCCGGTTACGTTCGGGTGTCTGCCAGAAAGACCCGACGACGTCAGGCTGCTGCACCTTTAGGCTGAGCAGCAAGATGGCCCGCCCACAGACTCGCAACCCATTTCACCCCTTTGGCGGTGAAGCGCGCCTGTGAGAAAGCGTGCTGGTTTTCACCTGTACCGGTATGCAGCGTAAAGTAGCCTGCCTGCAAATGGTAGTGCTGCGGCGTCAGCGTACCTTTGGCGCGATACATAATGTTGCGCTCCAGCAGAAACTGACGGAATTCCGTTTCTTTCACTTTCAGCATTTTGCAGAGCTGGCGAAAGCCCAGCGAGTCATCGACTTCAACAAAGCTGTCAAAGAATGCCGCCTTAGGGGCCGAGAGTGCCAGCTGCTGCTCCGCAGCCTGACGCTGTTCGAACTGCTCCGCCCACGCACGAGCTGCTTCAGCCGGGTTAGTGAAGTCAGGCAGATGTGTCGTTTTCTCACGGTCCTGCCAGCGGTCCAGCACTTCAGCAGTGAAACCCGGCGACAGACGCGCCACGGCCAGCAGTGAGTCACGCTTGCTAAGGCGATACTCCTGACGCACCTCTCCATCCCGCTCATAGTCATTCACTTTGAGTGGCTGAGAAAGACGCTGAGCCGTTTCCAGACTTTTGATTAACCGCTTCACTTCTCCGTGTGTGATGCCGGTCATCTGAGCCAGTTCACGGCTGCTCATTGTGACCGATTGTTCCAGAGATTTGAGGCTTTCAGTCGAAATCATCATGGGTTCACCCCTCACTAACGCTACCAATACCCGGCGGGCAGTCCATTTATTATACAAACACCTGTTCAAATATCCAGTATTTTATTTAAGCAATAACGTCAATGGAACCGGTTACGCAAAAAGCGGAGAAGGAAGTGATTTCAGGGCATGCCTCTCTTTCTGAGATGCGCAGGTCAGCGCGTGGCGTCCCTGTGCGGCAGCCCGTGATGCGAATTATCGCTTCTGTTATTTACATATAATCACAATGATGGACACAGACTCTTTACATTACAGTATAGTGAAGGCTGTCAGCAGGTTACTGACCTGCCATGCTCGCTATTATTGATTCGGGGTGCAGGGCCGGAATCTGGCCCGTTATCACTGAATGTCACCTATTACTGGAGTAAGTCATGCAGCCGTTGAAAGTCGCCTTTATTAAAGCTAACTGGCACAGCGAAATCGTTTCTCAGGTTCTGACCGGTTTCGAACAGGAACTGGACAGTCGCGGTGCTGCGTATGAGATCAAAACATGGGATGTTCCGGGCGCTTTTGAAATGCCGCTGCTGGCGCAACGTCTGGCGCAGACCGGCAATTACGATGCCATTGTCTGTGCTGCACTGGTGGTGGATGGCGGCATCTATCGCCATGATTTCGTCGCTCAGGCCGTTGTAAGTGGTCTGATGCAGGCGCAGCTGGCAACTAACGTGCCTGTCTTCTCTGTGTCACTTACGCCACATAATTTCCAGCCGTCGGCAGAATTCATCGACTTCTACACCCAGCACTTTGTTAAAAAAGGTCAGGAAGCGGCGCGAGCGGTCTGTCAGATCCACGCTCTTGAGCTCTGATAATCGGTCATGAAGGGTGATAACCCTTCTGCCCGCGCTGTTTAAGGAGAAAACGTTGAAGAATTTACGTCCGCCTTTACCGCCATTTACCCGGCCTGAACAGGCAATGGAAAAAGTACGGCTCGCTGAAGATGGCTGGAACAGTCGGGATGCGGAACGCGTCGCGCTGGCCTATTCAGCAGACAGCCAGTGGCGTAACCGTGACATCTTTCTGACTGGCCGGGCAGACATTGTGGCTTTCCTGCAGCAAAAATGGCAGCGGGAGCAGCAGTACCGGCTGATTAAAGAGCTGTGGAGTTTTGACCAGAACCGGATTGCGGTGCGGTTTGCCTATGAATGGCACGACGAACAGCGACAGTGGTATCGCTCTTATGGCAATGAGAACTGGGCGTTTGATGAGCAGGGTTTAATGATGCAGCGTTTCGCGAGCATTAACGACCTGAAAATCAGCGAAGAACAGCGGCTGTTTCACTGGCCACAGGGCCGTCGCCCCGATGACCATCCTTCACTGAGCGAACTCGGCTTATAACAGGCGTGTCCAGCGGAGAGCGCGGCTCTCCGCCATCATTCACTCAGCCCTGCTCGCCCTTGTTCTCAACAAAGGTCGCTTTGTTGCGGGTGACCGTATAGGCCACTTTCTTGACATCTTCAGGTGACGTGGTCACTTCTACCGGCGCAATAGTTACCCGGCCCAGACCGAACAGCGTGGGGACATAACCACCAATCTGATGCTTCCCGGCCGCAACATGCAGCAGTTTGCTTTCACCATTCGGCAACCTGCCGGCATCTTTACCATCTACAGTCAGGAACACACTGGAGCCATCATCCGCACGGGTCTTGATATGTGACACATCAATCTGCGTCGGACCAGCAGCAAATTCATCGGATGCATCGCTGGCGGCATGTTTCGCACAACCGGTCAGTACAGCAGCAACCGTCACAACGGCGAGAGTAAAACGATAACGCATTGGGCACTCTTTCTCCTGATCATTGAACCCCTTATTTTAGCGGTTTGCAGGGCGGATGTAAGGGGGGATGCAGTCAGCATGCTCTTAAAATGGGCAAAACAGCGCTGCTTTTATGAACGCTTAACGTAAAGAATCTTTACTGAATAAATACACAGTTTTTTAAGAACGCAGAGGCAAGATTTAACCTGTTGATCGCCCTGACGTTAATACGTTCGCTCAATCGAATAAGCGCAGCGTCACGCGCAGAACTTAGCGCTTTTATTGAGCGCCACCCCTGTTAATTAACGATTTTTAGGTTCATAGTGGTTGTTCATCCCCGGCTAATCCCGGCGGCCTTTCCCTCAGCAGAGGGCACGATATGCAATTTCATACTACCGATACTGTTTGTGCGATAACCGGCACCCATCCCGCGAATCTGAAGCGCTGGATGAAGCAGGGATTACTGACCTCTCAGCAGCATGCCGACGCGTGGAGTCATGCACATCTTAGCGAAATCCGTACTCTGGTTGGGTTAACGGCTACCGGTGCAACACTTGATGAGATCAGGCAGAGTCAGAAAGACGCAACGGCGGTCAGGACTCAGGGCTGGGCGGCGCGTAAAGGCGACATGCTCTGGCAGCTTGAATTTGGCTCACCCCTGTCGCTTTCACGTCAGATGCACAACATGTCCAGCAATTACAGCGGTGATGATTTCATCATTAACCTGTTGCGTCCACTGAGTGTCTGGCTCCATGCCGACCACCGTAAGGGCGCATCTCGCCGCCTCGATCGTTTTGAACAAACCGTTATGCAGCAGGCGGACAAGGTGATGCGTGTCTCATCGCGCAGTGAATCCTCTATTCCTCTGTTTCTGGAAGCGGTGAGCGTTCTCGATAAAACCGAAATCTGGCTGGAGGCGATTCGTCTTACTGCGATGGGCTTTCATGTCGCGGTTGACTCGCGTGCCACCGGACAGCCTGCCATTAAAACCGCCCTTCACCAGCATCATGTGATGTGGTGTGGTGCTGGCATCAGTCAGGTTATGCAGGACTATTTTGATCAGCAGAGTCAGGAGGGTTTTCCGGTTATGCTCAGTGGACCCGATCGTAAAGTGCTCTTTTGCCGATCGTCCTCTTCCAGCGCTGCCTGATAGCAGGCAGCTTCTCCTTTCCCCCGCTTTTCCGCGCCAGTAAATAATTTTTTCCGTTAAGAATCTCTTAAGGTAGCCCCTTATACTGGTGCCTCTATCCTGACGCATTAACGAGACTCTGATGAAAAAAACGCTACTCACCCTGACCCTGTGCCTCTCATCCCTCACGTTGACTGCTGCATACGCCGCGTCTGACCTGACCAGTTGTGCCGCCAAAAAGCAGGACATTGAGACCCGCCTCGCTTTCGCTCGCCAGCACAATAATACCCAGCAGGTTGCCGGCCTTGAGAAAGCGCTACGTGAAGTGGATCAGAACTGTACCGAAGGCAGCCTGTTAAAGGAGCGCCAGGAAAAGGTGGCAGAGAAAAAGCGTGAAGTGCTTGAGCGCGAACAGGAACTGGCGAAAGCGAAAGCAGAAGGACGCAGCGCCAGTAAAATCCAGAAGCGTGAAGATAAATTAGCGGAAGCGCGGGAAGAACTGAAAGACGCCGAACAGGCTCTGCATCAGTAATTTTCCTGGGCCAGCCTGCCGCGCTGGCCCGCTCATTCTCACCCCTTCCCCGGCTTGCTTCTAACTCCCTGATTAGCCAGCTCAATCTCCGCCCAATCCATTACTTAATGTAATCCTTTGATTACTTATTCTCATGCGCATAATGGGGGCGGCAAAGTCAACAACGTCATGATCAATTATTTAACTTTTTGAACGCCCTCAAAGAACTGAAAGATAGCGAAATTCGCGCTTCTATGCAGGCTGCACGCACGCTTAGCGCATTTTTATTCGCCTTCTCGGGGGTGTTACCACGAATCTATTCACTCTTGTTGCCCCATAATGGGGCGCTGATGCCCTTTTATGGGGCAATCACACCATCTTATTTGTTTCATAAGTGTTAGATTATGTCCGCGCTCTGTCATGCGCTCTTCGTCCACGGCTCCACACAATAACTAACTTCATTAAGAAAGGTTTTTTATGGATAAGTTATCTTATGCGTCTGAAAGCAGCACATCTGCCTGGTCCACCTACCTGCAGCAAATCGACCGGGTTGCGCCTTATCTGGGCGATCTTTCACGTTGGATAGATACTTTGCGGCATCCCAAACGTGCGCTGATTGTCGATATTCCTCTCCAGATGGATGATGGCTCGATTCGCCATTTCGAAGGCTATCGCGTTCAGCACAACCTTTCGCGCGGGCCGGGTAAAGGCGGTATTCGCTATCATCCGGATGTCGATCTTAATGAAGTCATGGCGCTCTCCGCCTGGATGACCATTAAATGTGCGGCGGTCAACCTGCCTTACGGGGGGGCCAAAGGTGGCATCCGGGTCGATCCGTTCAAGCTGTCCGAAAGTGAACTTGAGCGTCTGACCCGTCGCTACACCAGCGAAATAGGGATTATCATCGGACCCCAGAAAGATATCCCGGCACCGGACGTCGGCACCAACAGCAAAGTGATGGCCTGGATGATGGACACCTACTCCATGAACCTCGGCACCACGGTGACCGGCGTGGTGACCGGCAAACCGATCCACTTAGGCGGGTCGCTGGGCCGTGAAAAAGCCACAGGGCGTGGGGTCTTTATCACCGGCCGTGAAGTGGCACGCCGCGCCGGTATTGAAATTGAAGGCGCACGCGTGGCGGTTCAGGGTTTTGGTAATGTCGGCAGCGAAGCGGCCCGTCTGTTTGATGACGCAGGCGCACGCGTGGTGGTGATTCAGGATCACACGGCGACCCTGTTTAATGCAGGCGGCATTGATATGGCTGCCCTGACCGAATGGCAGATCGCCAACAAGCAGATCGCCGGTTTCTCGGGTGCCGAGAGCATTGATAAAGAGGCGTTCTGGACGACGGAGATGGATATTCTTATCCCGGCCGCGCTGGAAGGTCAGATTACCCGCGAGCGCGCGGAGATCCTGAGCTGTAAAATTGTGCTGGAAGGCGCAAACGGCCCGACTTACCCGGATGCGGATGACATGCTGGCAACGCGCGGCATCATTGTGGTGCCGGATGTGGTCTGTAACGCAGGCGGCGTTACCGTCAGCTACTTTGAATGGGTGCAGGACATGGCCAGCTTCTTCTGGAGTGAAGATGAGATTAATCGTCGCTCCGACAAGATTATGACGGAGGCGATGGTTCACGTCTGGGAGAAGTCGAAGGAGAAAGATTGCTCGCTGCGCACCGCGGCTTACATCGTGGCGTGTGAGCGCATCCTGATGGCGCGAAAAGATCGCGGCATCTTCCCGGGTTAATCCTTATGGCGCTGTTGTCTGCAACAGCGCCCTGTTCTACTTCATCAGCACCTGAAACTGCGGATTGAATTCATCGAAAATCGGTAACGCAGCCGCGCCCAGCGCAGCCGTATCGCTGCCGGTCATGCCGATTTTCAGCCGCATATCTAACAGATAGCGCCCCCGCACCGACTGATAAAGCGGCGGCAGGCGCGCCACCATCTGCTCCAGCAACGGCGCAGGCATCATCCCGCCAATAATCACGGCTTCAGCATCAAACACCGACTCCAGAATATTGATCGCCTGACGCAGCGGCGTTGTCACACTCTCAATCCAGGCGGTGAAACGTGCAGGCGCAGTCTGCATCAGATCTTCAGGCAGCGCCCGCATTGGATCGAGACCACAGAATTCATAAGCTGCCTGCAGCGAGACATAACGTTCCAGGCAGCCCTGATTACCGCAGTAGCAGTCACGACCGCCCGGCTCCACCACAATGTGTCCAATCTCGCCCGCATTATGGGCGTGCCCGGTATAGATGTGACCATCGGTGAAGATCCCGGCCCCCAGACCGGTGCCGATATAGAGATAGATAAAGGAGTTCAGGTGGCGCGCAACACCGTGAAAGCGTTCGCCAATAGCGGCAACGGTGGCGTCGTTTTCCAGCGTCACCGGCAGACCGCTGAGGGTGGCGAGTTCAGCCTCGATATCGACCTGCTCCCAGCCATTCAGCGTTGTTGGCCCGACGGATGAAATGCCCTCCACGCCAAACGGCCCCGGCATCACCACGCCAATTCCCAGCACCTTTTTCCACTGCGAGCCAAGGAACGTTCGCATCTCTTCCAGCACGCCAGCAATGCACGCCAGCGTCGCAGCAGGCTGAGGCTTTTGCACCAGAACGAGGCGGCGAAAATGCACTTCACCGCTCAGATCAACCAGAACCAGCAGCAGCGTCTGATGATCAAGATGAATGCCGATCGACCAGGCACTCGTGGGATTGAGCGTAACCGGAATGGAGGGCTGACCGCGACCGCTGCGGCGCGGCTGGCGGCTGGTCAGCAGTCCGGCCTGCTCCAGCTCAGCCACGATATTCGACACCGTCTGCGGCGTCAGTGCGGTCAGGCGCGCCAGTTCGGCACGGGTCAGTTCACCGTGTAGCCGAATGGCTTCAATCACTACGCGCCGGTTATGCGCCCGCGCATGTTCAAGGTTTGTACCCGAAGTTCTCATGTTGTTTTCCATTACAGCGGGACCCGACAGTATTGGTCTGCGCAAGCGTTCGGGCAAACAATATCTTTGATGCTGCACGCAAATCTCGCGCATCTGAATAGGCAATGTCGCCATTAAAGCGCAGTCTGAGTGTCAGCGTTGTTACGGCTTTGTTGCTTACCCTTTTCGTCTTGTGGCACGCCGTTTGCTTATTACTGACAGGTCAGTTCACCCGCTGACCAGAATCACGCCCCCGATTAAATCAATCAAATTGATTTAATTAACCGACAGCCTGTTCCTGCATCGTGGAGAAGACCATGTCACAGCGTTATACCCCCCAACTGAAAGCCGGTTTTGCCGCCTTACTGATGTTAAGCGCAGGGAGCGCGGTGGCGGCCAGCCAGATTAATGCCCTGTTTATGACGCAGGCAGCCTATAGCGAGAATGATATCCGTGCGATGACGCAAAACTTCCAGAAGGCGCACCCGGATGTCACCGTTAATCTGGAGTTTGTCCCTTATGAAGCCCTGCATGACAAGATCGTGGCGGCGCGTGGGGCGGGCGGCAATGGCTATGATGTGGTGCTGTTCGACGCCATCTGGCCTGCGGAATTTACCCGCTTTGACCTGCTGCAGGATGTCAGCGCACGCATCACCCCAGAGGAGAAAGAGAAGGTCTTCCCTGGCGCGATGAACACGGTGGTGTACAAAGGTAAAACGCTGGGGATGCCGTGGATCCTCGACACCAAATATCTTTATTACAACAAAGCAATGCTGGCGAAAGCGGGCATCACCACCCCGCCGCAGACCTGGCAGCAGGTCCTTGATGACGCGAAGATCATCAAGGATAAGAAGATTGTCACCTGGCCGCTGGTCTGGAGCTGGTCCCAGGCTGAGGCGCTGGTATGTGACTACACCACGCTGGTATCCGGCCTGGGGGGACAGTTTTACCAGAACGGCAAGCTTAGCTTCTCCAGCCCGGCTTCACTCAGGGCGCTGACCCTGATGAAAACCTCGCTCGATGAGGGGCTGAGTAATCCGGCTTCCCGCGAGTATCTGGAAGAGGATGTCCGCAAATCGTTTTCCAATGGCGATGCCGCGTTCGCGCTGAACTGGACCTACATGTACAACATGGCCAACGATCCTAAGCAAAGCAAAGTGGCGGGCGACGTTGGCATCATGCCTGCACCGGGCGATGCGCCGGGGAAAGTGGGTGCGGTAAATGGCTCGATGGGGCTGGGGATCACCAAAGGCAGCACGCACCCCAGTGAGGCCTGGCAGTACATTCAGTACATGACGTCACAGCCGGTACAGAATCAGTATGCGAAGCTGAGCCTGCCAATCTGGAAATCCTCTTATCAGGATGAGGCGGTAAAAAAGGATCAGGAGAGCCTGATCGCCGCAGCGGACAAATCGCTCAACGTGATGCTGTCACGTCCTGAAACCGCCGACTATTCCCGCCTGTCGAATCAGCTGCAGCAGCAGTTGCAGCAGGTCCTGCTGGGTAACATCACGGCGCAGGACGCGATGGCAACGGTGGATAAAAGCGCTGCCCGGCTGCGTTAAGGAGTCATGATGCTGAGTCTGCGTCAACGCGAACAGCGTCAGGCATGGGTGCTGCTGGCACCCATGCTGCTGGTGATGCTGCTGTTAACCGCCTGGCCCCTGCTGCGTACCATCTGGCTCAGCTTTACTGATGCTGCGCTGATTGGCAGCGGGGAAACGCCCGCCTGGATTGGCCTGGAAAACTACCTTTATGCGCTCAGCGATCCCGATTTCCGGGCGGCGATCTGGCGTACCCTCTACTTCACCCTGGTGTCCGTGACGTTTGAAGGGATCATTGGCGTACTGGTGGCGCTGCTGCTGAATCAGAAATTCGTCGGGCGTAATGTGCTGCGGGTGCTGGTGATCCTGCCGTGGGCGCTGCCGACCATCGTCAACGCCATGATGTGGCGGCTGAACTTTAATCCCGATTACGGCAGCATCAACGCCCTGCTCAGCCAGTCCGGCATCATTGACGGCTACCGCAGCTGGCTGGGATCGCCGGATGCGGCGCTCAATGCGGTGATGTTTGCGGATATCTGGAAAAACTATCCGCTGGTAACGCTGCTGGTGCTGGCGGCATTGCAGTCTATTCCTGAGGATCTGTTTGAAGCAGCGCGGCTGGATGGCGCATCTGCCTTGCGCCGTTTCCGGGCAATTACCTTCCCGGCGATTGTCGCCCCGCTGGGGGTCGCGCTGGTCTTACGCACCATTGATGCTTTTAAGATCTTCGACATCATCTACGTGATGACACGCGGTGGCCCGGTGGACAGCACAAAGACCCTGAGCTTTTTTGTTTATCAGGAGTCGTTCAGCTACCTGCGCGCTGGCAGCGGTGCTGCCTACGCGATTCTGATGACGCTGATGTGCGCCCTGCTGATTACGCTCTATCTGCTGATGTTATGGCAGCAACGCCGCCGGAGTTCCGCTTATGAAAACTAAACTGCGTCGGGTGCTGCGTTACGGCGCGGCATTACTGGTCGCCATCACTATTCTGGCTCCGATGGGCTGGCTGTTTCTGATGAGCGTCAGTTCTGCCAGCGACCTCTCCCGCGTGCCGCTGGAGTGGCTGCCGCGCCAGTGGGATTTCAGCCGCTATCGGGGGCTGGTTTCACTGGCACCGAACCAGCCGGGCAACATCTTTCTGCACGCGCTGGGCAACAGCCTGCTGGTGGCGACGGTTGCCACTGCTATTTCGCTGCTGCTGGCGATACCGGCGGCGTTCAGCTTTTCACGCTACAGCGGGCGTGATGCCTGGCTTTCCGGCGCACTGGCGATCTACATGGTGCCACCGGTCGCGTTTGTGCTGCCGCTCTACTTTCTGCTACAGCAGCTGGGCCTGCTTAACACCCGTCCCGGTCTGGTGATGGTGTACTGCTCGCTGATCCTGCCGTTTCTCACCTGGATGCTGAAGAACCAGTTTGATTCACTGCCTCGGGATATTGAACAGGCAGCACGGCTGGATGGCCTGCGCTTCTGGCAGGTTCTGCTGCGTATCACACTGCCGCTGGCGAAACCGATGCTGGGCGCAGCTGCGCTGTTTGGCTGGCTGCTGGCCTGGGATGAGTTTTTTTATGCGCTGCTGTTCACCAGCAATATCTCAGCACAGACCCTGCCGGTCGCCATCGCGGGCTTTACCGCCGGACGGGCGACCGACGACGGGCTAATCGCGGCGATTGGCATTCTGGCGTCGGTGCCGCCTCTGTTTATTGCCATCTGGTTGCAGAAGACGCTAGTCAGCGGACTCACCAGCGGCGGAAGTAAGGGATAATTATGGTCAATAGCACTGCGTCCACGCTTTATGTGGTGGGCAATATTAATGTTGATTTAATCATGAGCACGCTCAGCGACTGGCCAGAACGCGGCACAGAAGTCATGCTGCAACACAGCGAGTTACGTCCCGGCGGATCTGCGGGTAACTGCGCGCTGGCGCTGGAGGCGATGCAGGTGCCGCATCGGGCCATCGCTAATCAGGGCGATGATGGGTTCAGTCACTGGCTTGCCAGTCACTTTCCCCACAGCGCTGCCCACTGGCCGCGCTACGCCTGTGAGACCTCGCTGACGGTGGGCGTGACCCATCCCGATAACGAACGATCGTTTCTGAGTAATCACGGTCATATTACCCGGCTGACGGCGGACGATGTACTGGCCCAGCTGCCGTTGCAGGCAACGCCGGGTGACATCGTGCTGCTGTGCGGCACCTTCCTTTGTCTGGAACTTTATGAACGCTATCCGGTACTGCTGGCTGTGCTGCAGCAGCGCGGCTTTTGTGTGGCCGTGGATACGGGCTGGCCGCCTGCTGGCTGGAGTCATGAGCTACGGCTGGCGCTGGGGAGGTGGTTAGCGGACTGCGACTGGCTGCTGCTGAATGAGGTGGAAGCGCTGGGTTTCGCAGGTGCAGATCTGCTGGAGCAAAGCGGTAAACAGCTGGCCGCCCGTCTCAGTGGTCGCGGCGGCTGTGTGATCAAATGTGGCGCAGAGGGCGCACGTCTCTGGTCTGCCGCCTCGGTGCAATTTGCCGCCGCCCATCCGGTGACGGTGGTGGATACCATCGGTGCCGGTGACAGTTTTAATGCTGGTTTTCTGACGGCGCTGCTTTATCGCCAGTCATCACACACCGCGCTCCGCTGGGGTATAGAAGTGGCATCGCAGGCGATAAGCACGTCTCCGCGCCGCTATCCCAGCTGGCAACAACTCCACTTAACCACTGAGGTGCGCTGATTATGGCCAGTGTTGAACTTGTAAAGGTGGCGAAGCGCTACGGAAAACAGAGCGTGCTGCATCCGCTCGATTTAACCATTCCCGACGGCAGCTTTACCGTGCTGGTCGGCCCCTCTGGCTGCGGTAAATCCACCCTGCTGCGGCTGCTGGCCGGTCTGGATAGCGTCTCTGATGGGGCCATTATGCTGGATAAAAAGCGGATTAACGATCTCGATCCTGCTGACCGGGATATCGCCATGGTGTTTCAGAGCTACGCGCTTTATCCCCATCTGACCGTCGCGGAGAATCTGGCGTTTCACATGCAGGTCAAAAAGGTAAAGCGCGAGGAGCAGAAAAGCAAAATTGCCCGGATTGCAGGCATTCTCGGCATCGATCAGCTGTTACAGCGTTATCCCAGGGCGTTATCGGGCGGACAGCGGCAGCGTGTGGCGATGGGACGGGCCATGGTCCGCAATCCGCAGGTGTTTCTGTTCGATGAGCCGCTCTCTAACCTGGATGCGCAGTTACGCATGGAGCTGCGGGCCGAGATTAAATCGCTGCATCAGCGTTTTAAAACCACGATGGTCTATGTGACTCACGATCAGGTCGAGGCGATGACGCTGGCCGATCAGATTGTCGTGATGAAAGAGGGCGTGATTGTGCAACAGGGTGCGCCGCTGGCAATCTATGACCGTCCGGTTAACACCTTTGTTGCGCGATTTATCGGTTCACCCCCGATGAATCTGCTGGATGCCCGCTTTCAGACGCGGGACGGGTTGCCTGGCGTCTGCTGTGGCGAGCAGTGGCTGCCGTTGCCGCGCCGCTGGCACAAGGCCGCGCAGCAGCAGGCCGAAGAGCCGGTCACGCTGGGCGTCCGTCCTCACGATCTGATCAGTGATGTTAGTGGGCAACCTGCGGCGGTGAATATCGTGGAGATCACCGGCGAGTCCACCCTGTTACATCTGAACTGGCAGGGTTTCCCGCTGCATATGCAGCTGAGCGGACGCAGTGATGCCGTGCCCGGCGGCACGCTGCCGGTGACGGTTAATCCCGACAAAATGCACTTGTTTGATGCCAGCAGCGGTGTGCGGCTGACGGAGCAGTGATCGATCTTCTGTCAGCACTGAATGCAGGCGGCTGAACCGCCCGACGCGAGGGGAGCCTGCGACAAACACGCCGGTAGCCTTTTGAACAATGCAACGCGCTGGCCCGGCAACGTGTGCATCTCAGGGATGAGGTGCGTCATCGCCTGCGTTGAGCGGCCAGAGATGGCGAGCCTGCCTCTTTGCAGGGCGCGTCGGCTCCCTGTGCCGACGCGCTATCCGAAAGTGTGGGTTTAGTTTTACCAGCCCGCTTTATGCCAGATGAAACTGCTCTACCGTCTGTGACAGCTGCTGCGCCTGATCTTCCAGCGAACTGGCCGCTGCCGACATCTGCTGCACCAGTGCGGCGTTCTGTTGGGTGACGCCATCCATTTCATTGACCGCAATGGTCACCTGGCTGATGCCACGCGCCTGTTCGCCTGACGCCGTAACAATCTCACCGATAATTCCCTGCACTGAATTCACCGCGTGCATCATCTCCTGCATGGTTTTACCGGCATCGTTCACCAGCCGCACACCGTTCTCGACGCGCACGCTCGACTCTTCGATCAGTGCGCCGATCTCTTTCACCGCATTCGCACTGCGCTGGGCCAGATTACGCACTTCAGAAGCGACCACCGCAAAACCACGCCCCTGCTCACCGGCACGTGCTGCCTCTACCGCCGCGTTAAGCGCCAGAATATTGGTCTGGAAGGCGATGCTGTTGATCATGGTAGTAATGTCGCCGATCTTTTTCGAGCTGTCATCGATCTGCGCCATCGTCTGCACCACCTCGCCCACCAGCGTGGCACCGCGACTGGCAATGTGCGTCGCGTTTTCAGTCAGGCTGGTCGCCTGCTGCGCATTGTCGGCATTCAGGCGAATCGTAGCGCTGATCTGCTCCATGCTGGCTGCGGTCTGCTCCAGCGCGGCGGCCTGTTCTTCAGTGCGTGACGCCAGATTGAGGTTGCCGCTGGCAATCTCGCCTGCGCCCTGACGTACTGATGCACTGGAATCTTTAATCTGCCCGACGATCTCCCGGAGCTGGCTTTGCATCGTTTGCAGCGCAAAGAAGAGGCTGCTGCGATCGCCATTTTTCACGGCAATCGCGTTATCCAGCTTGCCCTCCGCGACGGCCAGCGCAATATGCGCCGCCTCAACCGGCTCGCCGCCAATTGGACGCAACACTTTACGGCTGAAGAGCATACCGAGAACGGTGCCGACCAGCAGAATACTGACGACCATCAGCAGCAGCGCCCACATCAGTTGCCGGTTGGCAGCAGCCATTACCTGACTGACCGGTGCCACCACGCCGAGATACCAGGGCTTGTCGCTGTTACCGATGACCACCGGCTGCCAGGTCATTAATGCGTTTTCCCCCAGAACAGCGTCAAAATGCTCGACCACCTTTGTGGTGAAATTATCGGTTTTCCCGGTCCAGGGTTTACCCGCCTCTTCTTTAACCGGTGAGGAGACAACGTTGCCCGCATTGGAGAGCAACAGCGCATAGCCGCTACCCTGCCAGGGCTTAATCTGATTCACTTTCTGCTGCAGTGAGGCCAGTGAAATGTCAGAGGTGACAATCGCTTTTAATGTGCCCTGCTCGATAATGGCGGCGGCCACAGAAGTCAGCAGCGTCGGGACGCCGTTGTAGGCATAGCTGTAGGGTTCGATCAGCGTGTCTTTTTTGGCTTTCTGTGGAACCAGATAGTAATCCCCCTCACCTGGCGTGAGGTAGGAGAGCAGCGGATGCATGACGTAGTTGCCTGACGTATCGCGATCCACAAACCAGGCGTAGCGGCCCTGAGGGGCCTGACCCGGCTGTGTGGCGAATTCAGCATCGCGTCCATCAAACGCATTCGGTTCAAAGGTGACGGACATAGAGAGGTAGTCAGGATTGTCGCGCAGCGCATACTCCATGACCTTGTCGACCACTTTGCGGTCAGTAATACCGGCGTGCGGTAAGGCAATAACACTTTGCCCAAGATGACTGGCAACATCACGTGCATGACCCAGCTCCTGCTGCACCTGCAGCGCACGGCTCTGTGCAATCTGCTGCAGATATTTTTCCGCCAGCGTCTTCTGTTCTTTAGCGGACTGCCAGCTGAGGACACCGATGGTGACGGTGAAGCCCAGCACAATGGTTAAACCGCCCATGAGCAGCATCTGCGCACGGGTACTCATTTTTTTCTTTTTTAGTAACGAACTGGACATGATTTTTCCCCTGAAATGATCCTGCTCTTTACCTCCTTGTGGTTATGTTTCTCCTGAGATCATCTATCGGCGGCGTTTTTTTGAACTTTAATCGTCGGCGTTCCGCAGATTTCCGGGGCTGGCAGTCAGTTTTTCAGGGAAGTTGATCGCCAGCGGCTTAACGGGATGCGAATGACCGGGCTTTTTTTGATCTGCGACAATACTGCCCCGCGCCTTTACTGTCAGTTTATGTCAACAGTTGCTGCAGCCCCTCATCACTGTGGAGAGAGATAAATGATCGGTAAATCAGGATTAGCCGTTGGGATGGTCGTCTGGCTGGCGTATGTTGCCTGGATCGTACACTACTATTCAGACACCTTTATGCAGTTCTCCCGCTAATAAACAGGACCTTCGGGTCCTTTTTTTTGATCTTCATTCCTTCCGGTTGGCCTGTGAGCCTTAAATTCGCTATTATCGACTCATTCTGTGAGCCGAATAGGAGCGACTGTTCGGCTCATCCACCCTTATCGTGAGCCAACTATGCACGTTAACTGGATCTGGCAACAGCCGGACTGGCCCCATTTTCAATGGCAGGATGCCGTGCTGTTACCTCGCCTGCGGCATCTGCAGCAGCAGCGCGGATTGCTGCTGGGCCGTGCCAGCCTGCAGTCAGACAGCGAGTCCCAGACGCTGGATACCCTGCTGAGTAATATCCTCTCTTCTTCAGCCATTGAAGAGGAGCGGGTTAACGTGCAATCAGTCCGCTCATCGCTGGCGCGTCGGCTCGGTGTAACGGAAGCGCAGCCCTATCCGGTCTCTGACCGCTCAGAAGGCCTGGCTGCCATGATGCTCGATGCCATCAACAACCGCAGCCAGCCCCTGACGCTGGACCGACTATTCCAGTGGCATCACTGGCTCTTTCCGGCCGATGAGTGGACCGTGCAGCGCCTGAGCGTGGGTATGCTTCGTGGCAGTGAGCCAATGCAGGTCATCTCAGGTCGCATTGATCGCCCCACGGTGCATTTTGAAGCGCCACCACGGCCCGGCCTGGAGCCGCAGCTGCTGCAGTTTATTGCGTGGTTCAATCACAGCCAGCAGGATGTAATGCTGGACCCGCTGCTGCGTGCGGCCATCTGTCATCTCTGGTTTGTCACCCTGCACCCTTTTGACGACGGTAACGGGCGCATCACCCGTGCGCTAACCGATCTGGCGCTGGCGCAGGCCGACAGTCAGAGCATTCGTCTTTACGCCATGTCACCCGCCATTCTGGCGCAGCGTGCCGGTTATTACCGCATCCTTGAGCAGACGCAGAAAGGCGGGCTGGATATTACAGACTGGCTGGTGTGGTTTCTGGATATCCTGGATGAAAGCCTGAAGCAGGCTATGTATGTCATCGATCGCACCCAGATGAAAGCACGTTTCTGGTTGCGGCATCAGGGACTGGGATTGAGCCAGGAACAGGTAAAAGTGCTGAACCGTCTGCTAGACGGCGGCGAGCAGGGTTTCGAACAGGGGATTAGCGCCGGCCAGTATCAGAAGGTGGCTAAAGTGAGTAAAGCCACTGCAACCCGTCACCTGGCCGATCTGGTGGAAAAAGGCTGTCTTTACCGGCTGGCGGGCGGCGGCAGGAGTACGCGTTATCAGGTGAGCAACCGCGAGACGGACTGAACGGGCTGCGTTATCCGATCACGATAAAAGGTACATCGCCGCCGCCGCGATGTACCACGGCGTACCGGCATCAGCCTTTGAGTGAGGCACCGTTTGTCGTAATAACCTCCTGATACCAGTAAAAGCTTTTCTTACGTCGGCGATCCAGCGTTCCTTCACCGCTGTCATCACGGTCTACATAAATAAAGCCGTAGCGCTTGGACAGTTCAGCTTTTGATGCGCTGACCAGATCGATCGGCCCCCAGCTGGTGTATCCCATGACGTCAACACCATCCTCAATGGCCTCGCGCACCTGAACCAGGTGGTCGTTAAGGTAGCTGATGCGATAGTCATCCTGCACGATGCCTGTGTCATCCGGCAGGTCTTTGGCCCCCAGTCCATTCTCAACGATAAACAGCGGCTTTTGATAACGATCCCACAGCAGATTCAGCAAGGTGCGTAAGCCCAGCGGATCAATCTGCCAGCCCCATTCAGAACTTTGCAGATGGGGATTGGGCACCATGCTCAGAATGTTACCGCGCATCTTCTCATGAAGCGCCTCATCAGCGGTGACACAGCCAGACATGTAATAGCTGAACGAGACAAAATCGACGGTCGACTTAAGTATCTGGCGATCGGCATCCGTGATATCCAGCACAATGTTGTTGTCGCGAAAGAAGCGCAACATGTAGCCAGGGTAAGCACCACGACACTGAACATCGCCGAAAAATTGCCATTTCCGGTTCTCCTGCAGCGCTTCCAGCACATCATCAGGCTTACAGCTTAGCGGATAGACCAGGCCCCCCAGCAGCATATTGCCAATCCTGGCATCAGGATTGATCTCGTGGCAGGCTTTAACCGCCAGCGCACTGGCGACCAGTTGGTGATGGATAGCCTGATAAACTTCGCCCTGACTGCTGGTTTCCAGCAAGCCCACGCCAGTCATCGGCGCATGCAGAGACATGTTGATTTCGTTAAAGGTCAGCCAGAGGCTGACTTTCTTCCTGTAACGGGTAAACACCGTACGGGCATAATGTTCAAAAAAGCCAGTCACCTCACGATTCCCCCAGCCGCCGTAATGCTTGACCAGGTGCCAGGGCATTTCATAATGTGACAGGGTCACTAGAGGCGTGATGTTATGCGCTGCCAGCTCGTCAAACAATCGGTCATAAAACGCCAGACCCGCTTCGTTCGGGTGCTGCTCGTCACCGTCTGGAAAAATACGCGTCCAGGCGATTGAGACGCGAAGACAGCTGAATCCCATCTCTGCAAATAACCTGATGTCCTCCGGGTAGCGATGGTAAAAATCGATCGCCACATCTTTAAGGCTCCGGGTGCCTGCAACGCGATCCACGACCGGGCCAAAAATGCCCTGCGGCTGCATGTCAGCGGTTGAAAGGCCCTTGCCCTCTTCACGCCATGCGCCTTCAACCTGATTAGCGGCAACCGCACCGCCCCATAAAAATGCATCCGGGAAAGGTTTCATTCTGATCTCCTTTTATCAATGAATGATGCTGAACAGCGGTGTTCCTGCAGTGACAGCGGTCCCTGCTACTGTCATCACATCAGGATATGCCTCGCTGTTGGTGATGATGATCGGTGTTGTGAGGTCATACCCGGCATCAAGAATGGCCTGACGGTCAAACTCCAGCAGCAGATCGCCGGGCTTGAACGTGTCACCCACGTTGACGTGTGACGTGAAAGGTTTGCCGTCGAGACGAACGGTATCGATGCCAACGTGAATCAGCAGCTCAATCCCGCTGTGACTCAACAGTCCAATGGCGTGTCGGGTCTGAAACAGGGAGGCAACCTCACCCGCGAAGGGGGCAATGAGTTTGTTGTCAGAGGGAATGATGGCCGCGCCCTGTCCCAGAAGGCCACTGGCGAAGGTCGCATCCGGCACCAGGTCAAGAGCCAGCACGGTGCCGGTCATCGGTGAAAGAATGTCATCTTCGCCAGGCATCACCGGGATCACGGTGTCTGCCGTGCTGATGCGGGGCATGCCCGCGACCAGCGTCATGACACAGCTCAGGAGCAGCGCCAGGAGCGTGCCGGCAATGCCGCCCCATAATGTGGCATCAACACCGCCAGGTGGGATGATCTGAGCAAGAGTAAAGATGTTGGCAAAGCCAAACGAATAAACGTGCGTGCTGCTGAAGCCGACAACGGCACCACCGATAGCGCCTGCGACACAGCCAAAGATAAAGGGACGACGCAGCGGCAGATTAACGCCATACACCGCTGGCTCAGTAATACCAAAGATCCCTGCGGTCACAGATGAACCCGCCAGCATCTTCTGACGCGCATCCCGGCTGCGCAGAAAGACACCCAGCGCCGCGCCAACCTGGCCCATAACAGCAGGCAACAGCATGGGCAGCATTGAGTCATGCCCCAGTACGGCAAGATTGTTGATCATCATTGGCACCAGACCCCAGTGCAAACCGAAAATCACACAGACCTGCCACAGCGCCCCCAGGGCCGCGCCAGCCAGCCAGGGTGCCAGCGCATAAATCCACTGATAGCCGTTCGCCAGCTGTTGGCTCAGCCACGTGGCCAGTGGGCCAATTAACAGGAAAGTCAGCGGCACGGTGATAATCAGACAGATCAGTGGCGCAAAGAAGTTTTTCATGGATGCGGGAAGCAGACGCGTGCTCTGTTTTTCCAGCCAGCAACTCACCCACGCGGCGAAAATAATGGGGATAACCGATGCGCTGTAATTGAACCAGGTGACAGGAATGCCAAGAAACGCCTCTGTGATTGCACCGGTCTGCTGGCTGGCATTGAACGCAGCAATCATCGTCGGATGGGTTAGCGCCCCGCCGATCACCAGGGTGATAAAGGGATTACCACCAAACTTTTTACCTGCGGTGTAGCCCAGCACCAGCGGGAAAAAGTAAAACAGGGCATCACTCGCCGCGAACCAGATTTTATAGGTGCCACTTTCAACAGACAGCCAGCCGCAGACGACGGCCAGCGCCAGCAAACCTTTGAGAATACCGGAGGCGGCAAGGATGCCGATAAACGGCGTGAAAATGCCGGATACACAGTCGATCAGGCGGCTGAACAGGTTGTCGGGCTTCTCATCCTCTGCTGATGCAGCGACTTCATCCACGAGTCCCGCTTCAGCACGGACGGCCTGCCAGACATCATGAACATGGTTGCCGATCACCACCTGAAACTGCCCGCCGCTTTCGACAACCATAATGACGCCCGGATTTTTTTTCAGTCCTTCAGCATCCGCGTTGTGGTTATCCTTCAGTTTAAAACGAAGCCGGGTGGCACAGTGAACCAGACTGACGATGTTCTCCCTGCCACCTATGTGGCTGAGAATATCCTGCGCCAGCGTTTGATATTCCATCTCGATTTCCTTTCACCTGATGTCCGTGGACATTTGTTGACTGAGCCAAAAACAAAAAAACCCGAGAACGGCCTCTTTTCAGAGGCCGCGCTCAGGTTTTGCCTGCATAAAGCAGTAACAATCCAGTTTATGGGACCTATTGCCCCTCTTTTCTTACCCGTTCGATATGAATGGCAAGAAACATAATCTCTTCAGCCGTCAGCTCACGCTGGTAGCGTTGTTGCAAATGCTGCGCAATCTTCACCGCGCATTTCCAGGCTTTGGGATAGTTATCTTTTACTGCGGTATGCAGTGAAACATCATCATCGTCTATTACCGTTCGCGTCAGCATCCGCTGGGCAAAAAATTTCAGATGGGTGACAAACCGCTGGTAACTCAGTGACGATTCGTTGTATTCCAGCTGCAACTGATACTTCACCAGTTGCAGAATCTCCTGCATCAGCCGGGTGACATCCATCACTTCCGGCATGTCATTATGAAGCTGCGCCGTCACCAGATGCAGCGCGATAAACCCGGCTTCATCCTCAGGCAGGTCCACGTTCAGACGTCGGGAAATGATTGCCCTGGCCTCCTGCCCCAGTTCGAACTCTTTGGGATAAAGCCGTCTGATATCCCACAGCAACACATTTTTAATCGGCAGACCTTTATTCTGCCGTTCAATGGCGAAGTAGCAGTGGTCGGTCAGGGTGATATACAGGCTCTCCTGCAATTTCCCCAAGCGCTGTGTCGCAAGAGCAATAATGCGGTCGCAGGTGGTCATCACTTCCGGCGGGATCTGGTTTAACAACTCTTCCAGCCGACGGACCAGCAGATCACTTTGCGGTGCGAACACTTTTTCAATCAGCGCGCTATTGAGACTGTCACCGACGCGTTTCTGGAAGGCCAGCCCACGTCCCATGACGACCTGCTCGCGCCCCTGCTCATCCTGAACCATCACCACGTTATTATTAAGAATCTTGGCGATTTTCATCGAAACCCCAGAAACAAAAAAACCTGACGTCCGGCAGTAGCCAGAAATCAGGTTTTGCCTGCCTAAGCAGTAACAATCCAGTTGAGGGACTCTATCAGTTTTGATTGTGACCTCAAGCTGTCAGGGCAAAAAGCGTGACAGCGATCGAGATCCGCACAGCTAAAAAAGAATGACCGTTTACGTTCAGTCACTCAGGCATCCTGCACGCGTGTGCCGGACGGTAACAGCACTGAATACCGGGTTGCAGCGCCAGCCAGAAGAACGGACGGAATGGGAGACAGAATGGCGGAAGACTAAAACGTGCCGGGATAAGACATTGCAGGCAGGACAGGCGGGGAACATCACGATAAAACGCGATGTAGCGGGTCTGAGAAAGAACGGACCAAACCGCCGTTCAGAAGCCGCAACGCCGGAACGTTCTGTTCCGGCGTTGTGGCGATTACGCGGCTTTAACGGCGCGTACTTTCTTTGCAGCAGGCTCTTCTGCACTCTCCTCTGCTACAGCTTCAGGCTTTGTCGCGCCTGCGGCCACTTCCGGCAGTTTGCTGGTGCGCAGAATGTGCTGCACCGCGTCTTTCTGCTCGGCGATCAGCAGGCCCAGCGTTTCCGCCTGAGATTCATCCAGTGCAGGTTGATGCTGTAACAGCCAGTCAGTGAAGGCTTCGGCCATATCGAGCATTTTGTCGTAGGCATCGGCCTCTTTCTTATTGGCAAACGTCATCTTCTCTTCACCCTTTCTGACTACAACAAATTTTGTTTCAACAGCCATCTTTTCGCCCTCAGGTACTGTGTATGCATACAGTATATCATGCCGGTTATGCTTTGCCAGCAGAGAATCAGGTTTCCCGGTTGCGTTCAGGCTAACCTTAACCGTGTGCAGGTTTTTTCTTTTTTCTGGCGCTTCCCTGCCGGAAATCAGGCTGACTACACCAGGAGTTCTTCAAGGAACATCGCCAGCGCCTTACGCGGATCGTCCTCTTCGGAAACGATCACCTCGATCCCCCACTGCCCCAGCACCTCTTTGGCTACCGGATTGTTGCGGTTGGTGAAGAGGTACGATTTTGGCCGGGCCGTCGCCAGGCCGGTGCGGCCCCACATCTTGGTCAGACGGTAAAACAGCAGGCGAATGTTGAAATCACTGATGCTGTAGCCCACAAACAGCACCGAGTTACCCATAACGTCGTGGGTCAGTTTGATGTCGAGCGGTGAGTCAAAATAGAGGCGTTCGAAATAGCTGCTCTCATCAAGCACGATAGAGGTGTCGTCATCGAAGTCACCGTGCAGCTTGATGATGTGACGCTTATCTTCCGTCAGAGAGACCAGGTCGGCGGCATTCGCCACCTTATAATACGGGACGCCGTGCGCGTCGTGCGCCGCTTCCAGCCAGCGATCGTAATTGGTGGTGTAGATGCGTGAAAAATTACCCTGGGTAATCATGGTATGAATTTCTGAGGACCGGACATCGATATCTGGCCGGTGCCACTCGCGATCCATCCAGCTGCGTAGCGGGCCAAGCGAACCTTTCTTTTGCTTGTAATACTCCGCCAGCGACAGGTGCGTGCCGTAGGTGTTGAAGATTTTGGGATCGTAACCCAGCTCGTTAGCAAGATGAGCAATCAGTTCATGCCACTCGGGAAGGCCAAAATTACGCGAAATACCGGCACCGGCAAACAGAATGAGTTTACCGGAATCATAGGCGCGTTTGAGTTCAGGTTTCATGCCACTCCCCGCGAGGTTTTTAAAAAGGTGGCGAAGCGATCCAGCGCGATGCGCCGCATCGAAATCTCATTCTTGAGTTCGCCCATCTCAGCAAACGTCTGCTCATAGCCCTCCGGGATAAACACGCAGTCCCACTGGAAGCCACGCGTCCCGGCAGGTTTTGCGGCGATGGTGCCGCGCAGCTCACCCGAGAACTGATACATTTTGCGACCGTCGCAGTAGCCGAGCACGGTTTTGGCCGTTACAGCCTGGCTGTCGAGCCCCTGCACCAGCGCGGTAAAGCGCTCCGCGTCCAGGCGGTTCCAGAAGATACGGGTCAGCCCGGCGGGCAGACCATTCAGGCCATCCAGATAGAGGCCGGTATGCTCCACAAACAGCGGCCGCCCAATCAGCGAAAAGGCTTTGGTCAGTTTGTCGCGCACCAGGTCGAGCTCGTTTTCAGTCTGAATTTCTTCGATGCGACGGGCGATGGGTAAGACTTCGACCCCGACAGGCTCAAGTATCTTACGCACCTCCGCCAGCTTTTGCTCATTAGCAGAAAGGAATCTGATTTTCATGGGGCTTCCAGGTCAATGACTCCGCCACGCAGTGAATTTTAACGGAAACAGGCGGGCAGGATAAATCACTTACGCTGAAGAGTGTAGCCCAATTCAGGGGCGCGCTGCGAGCAGGACGAGAGCGGTGCATGAGGCGATACAGCCTTGTTGCAACAGACAATATTCTGGCTGGCCGGTGGGGCACCGGCCAGCCAGACCCAGCAGGTTCAGTAAACAATGCCCGGTGGATTGACCGTGGAGTGAGTGATGGCTTCATCCTGTTCACCCCAGCGGGCCTGCACCTGCTGATACTGTCCCCCCGCAATGGTGCCGTCCACCGCGGCCTGCAGTGCAGGTGCCAGACCGTTGTTCTTTTTAGTGGTCACGGCGACCCAGGCGCGAAACGGCCCGCGCCCGACCAGCTTTGTCTGGCCGCGTGATGCCACTTTCCAGGCGGCCATCGAGTGCGGGCCAAAGATAGCATCAGCCCGTCCCGACAGTAGTGTCAGCGTCGCTGAGGCATCATCGGTAAGGTAGATCGGCTTAACCGCAGGTAAACCCCTGGCCCGGTTCTGCTGGTCCCAGCTCAGCAGAATGCGCTCCTGATTCGTGCCCGATGAGACGATAATCCGCTTACCGGCAATATCAGGCGGGCTGTTAATCTGAGTGATTTTACTGTCGCTTTTCACCGCAAAGGCGTGATTGTCGGCGCGATACGTGGCGAAATCGAACCGCTTCTTGCGCTCTTCGGTGACGGCAATATTAAACATCGCGACATCATAACGTCCGGCGCTGATACCCAGCGGCCAGTCCTCCCACGACGCCGGCACCAGCTTCAGCCTGAGTCCCAGGCTGTCAGCCAGTAGCCTGGCGATATCGGGATCGCTGCCGATTCGCGTGACGTTGTCAGACGCCAGCAGCGACAGCGGCGGTGAGATGGTCGCGGAAGTCGCAACCGTCAGCGTGCCGGGTTCGATAAAGTGGAAATCAGCCGGAATTTTCGCTATCGCCTGCGGATTAGCCGGGGCATGGATCGGGGTCTCGTTTTTCAGCACATCGGCTCTCTCCGCCGCTGAACAGGTCAGCACCGGGAGCAGCGTCAACGCGGCTAACGTCAGCCCCCTCATAACACACGCGCCAGGAAACGGCGGGTGCGCTCATGACGCGGATTATTGAGCACCTGAGTGGTGCTGCCCTGCTCCACAATCCGGCCATCCACCATAAAGACCACGTTGTCTGCCACTTCCCGGGCGAAGCCGATTTCGTGCGTCACAATCACCAGCGTGGTGCCGGAACGCGCCAGCTTTTTGATCACGTCGAGCACTTCGCCGACCAGCTCCGGGTCCAGCGCCGAGGTCGGCTCGTCAAACAGCATCACGCGGGGATTGAGCATCAGCGCCCGCGCAATCGCAATACGCTGCTGCTGCCCGCCCGACAGGTGACGCGGCCAGGCATCGGCTTTGTGGCGCAGACCCACAATGTCCAGGAGTTCGCCCGCCCGTACTTTCGCTTCTGACTTTGTCAGCTGACGATGGGCAACCGGCGCTTCAGTCAGGTTATCCAGCACGCTGAGGTGTGGAAACAGATTGAAGTTCTGGAACACGTAGCCGACGTTGATGCGCTGCCGCAGAATCGCCTTCTCTTTGAGTTCATACAGCTTATTGCCGCGCTGCTGATAGCCGATGTAGTCGCCGTCAATCTGAATGAATCCCTCATCGACCCGCTCCAGATGATTGATGGTGCGCAGTAGCGTGGACTTACCTGAGCCGGACGGCCCGAGGATCACCGTGACCGATCCGGGTTCCAGCGACAGCGAAACATCATCCAGCGCGGTATGTTTACCAAAACGCTTGGTGACACCGGTAATACTGATGGCACCGGTTGTATGTGAAGTGCGGTAATCAATGGCTTCGGACATGGCTGATCTCCTCGGTCGGATGAAGGGGCGTGACGCGGTTGCGCCATTGTTGCCAGCGCGAAGCGTGCGGCTCACGGTTAACGCTGCGGGCCAGCCAGCGCTCGACGTAATACTGAATCACGGACAACACGGTGGTGATAATCAGATACCAGGCGGCACCGACCATCAAAAGCGGGATCACTTCCTGATTACGGTTGTAGATCATCTGGATGGTGTAAAACAGCTCTGGCATCGCCAGCACATAAACCATCGACGTGCCTTTCGCCAGGCTGATGACCTCGTTAAATGCGGTGGGAATAATGGCGCGCAGCGCCTGCGGCAGAATGATACGGAAGGTCCGACGCGACGCAGAGAGACCGAGTGCGGAAGCGGCTTCCACCTGCCCCTGGTCAACGCCGAGGATCCCGCCACGAATAATCTCCGCACTGTAGGCCGCCTGCACCAGCGTCAGACCAATCACCGCCGCCTGAAACTGGCCCAGCACGTTAATCGTCTGAAACGCGCCCCACGACAGGCCGGTAAAGGGAATGCCGAGCGACAGGGTGTCGTAAAGATAGGCGAAGTTATAAAGAATAATCAGCACCACAATCAGCGGCAGCGAACGGAACAGCCAGATGTAGCCCCATGCCAGCGTGCTCAGCAGCCACGACGAGGAGAGTCGTGCCAGCGCCAGCAGACCGCCGAAAATGAGGCTGAAGAGCGTGCCCAGCAGGGTCAGCAGCAGCGTCTGACCCAGGCCATGCAGGATCACCGGGTCGAAGAACCAGTGGGCAAACACGCGCCACTCCCAGCGCGGATTAAAGGCCACTGACTGCACCACGCCTGCCAGAATAAACAGCGCCAGGATAGCGCCTGCGGTGCGTGCCGGATAACGTGCCGGGACCACCTGTAAATGTTGATGTTTGCTCATCGTCACTCCTTAACTCGCCTCGGCGACGTTACCGACGCCGATCACTTTGATAAAACGCAGTCGTCCGTCGTGCGGCGGCTGGCCGTAACGCTCCAGGTCGCCGCTCAGATCACACTGTGGCTGATAACCGTGACCGGTATAGAGCCGAACTGCTTCCGGCTGGCGGAAGCCGGTGGTGAGAAACAGCCGCTGATAACCCGCCTGCAGGGCACGCCGTTCCAGCTCCTGGAGTACCACCAGCGCCAGCCCCTGACGGCGCAGATCGCTGCGGGTCCAGATACGCTTGAGTTCGGCAGTCTGCGGGTCATAGGGTTTGTAAGCGCCCATAGCGATGATCTCGCCATCTCGTTCCAGCACAATGAACAGCCCCTGCGGCGGCAGATACCACGCGGTTAATTCCTGCTCTTTATGGCGGGCAAAATAGTCGCCATAACGCGCCGAATATTCGCCGAACAGGCCGCTCAGAATCGGTTGCAGCTCGGGTGCATCGGGTGAGACCTCGCGGAAAGTGGATTCACTCATGGTCAGCTCCTTAGTCGCCCAGCCCGGCGGGATTGATTTCTGAACGGTCGATGTGCTCAACGCCTTCGCCCCAGCGGTTCAGCACCTTCTGGTAGTCGCCATTGGCGATCACGCCATTCAGCGCGGTGCTGATCGGTTCCGCCAGCCCGCTGCCTTTTTTCACCGTCACCGCAATGTGTGCTGCTTTTGGCCAGCCACCATCCACACTGCCCGCCAGCCGGGTTTTACCGAGCAGCGCCGCTTTCCAGGCACCAATGACGTTAGGGCCAAACCAGGCATCGGCTCGCCCCGCCTGCAGCGCCAGCGTTTGTGCGGCATCATCTTTGGCGTAGATCGGGGTAAAGGCTTTAAGGCCTTTTGCCTGATTCTCTTTATCCCATGCCAGCAGAATGGCCTCCTGATTGGTGCCGGATCCCACAATGATCCGCAGCCCGGCAGTGTCTTCCGCGCGGGTCAGTGACGTAATCGGGCTGCGGGTGCTGACATAAAAGCCCAGTGAATCTTTGCGGTAGGTGGCGAAGTCGAACTTCTCTTTACGCGCTTTGGTCACGGTAATGTTGGAGATCGCCGCGTCATACTTGCCTGAAGCCACCCCCAGCGGCCAGCCTTCCCACGATGTCGGAACGATGTTGAGTTTCAGACCCAGGCTGTCTGCAACCAGTCGGGCAATATCCACTTCGCTGCCGAGAAGGGTTTTGTTGTCATCAGAGAACACCGTCAGCGGCGGAGAATTCAGCGCCGCCACCGCCACGGTAAAGGAACCGGGTACGACAAAGTGATGACCCGCAGGCAGTTGCGCGATGGCATCGGGATTCTTCACGGTATTAATCGGAGCTTTGTTGGCTTCCAGACTGACGCGCTGACCGTTATAGGAGACGCTGGTGCCTTCAGCCTGTACGGTGCTGCTGGCGGCCAGAATAAGCAGGGCGATAAGGTGCAATGATGTTTGCATGGCTGGTGCTCTTAGCGTGAGGTGAACTGATTAACGGGTGGTTTAAGGGCAAAGCTGTCGCGCAGGGTGCTGCCCGGATAGTCGCGGCGCGTCAGGCCGCGAGCCTGCAGAATGGGCACCACGTGGTCGACAAAACGCTCAAAGGCGTCGGGTGTACCGCCATTGATAATGAAACCGTCTGTGGCGTGGGTCTCAAACCAGAGCTGCAGACCATCCGCAACCGCTTCCGGGGTGCCGTGAAACAGCGGACGCGGAGTGGCCGCCTCCAGTGCGGCCTGCCGAAGCGTGTGGCCATGCTGCTGCGCGTTGCGTTTAATCTCGTCGGTTGTGCTACGGAAGCTGTTCTGACCGATGTCGCCGATGTCCGGGAACGGCGCATCCAGCGGGTATTGTGAAAAGTCGTGATGGTCGAAGAACCGGCCAAGGTAGTTAAGCGCATCGGCAATCGACACCAGCGCTGCCGTGGTCTGATACTGCCGTTCCACGTCCTCTGCATCTTCGCCAACGATGACGCTGACCCCCTGGAAAACATGCAGGTCCTCTGGCTGACGGCCATTGGCTTTCAGTTGCTGTTTGACATCCTGATAAAAGGCCTGCGCCTCTTCGCGGGTAGCCTGATGGGTAAAGATGGCGTCTGCATGGCGCGCCGCCAGCTTTTTACCGTCGTCGGATGCACCCGCCTGGAATATGATCGGACGGCCCTGTGGCGTACGGGCAATGTTCAGCGGCCCCTGCACCTGGAAGAAGTCACCGTGATGATCGAGCGTGTGCAGCTTTGCCGGATCGAAAAACTGCCCCGTCGCCTTGTTTCGCACAAAGGCATCCTGCTCCCATGAGTCCCACAAGCCTTTCACCACCGTCAGATACTCGTCGGCAATGCGGTAACGCAGCGCGTGTTCCGGGTGTTTCTCGCGGGAAAAGTTTTTTGCAGACCCCTCCAGCGGCGAGGTCACAACGTTCCAGCCCGCACGACCGCCGCTGAGATGATCGAGACTGGCAAACTGGCGCGCCACGGTGAACGGCTCGCTATAAGAGGTGGAAACGGTGCCAACCAGCCCCAGATGTTCCGTGACGCCCGCCAGTGCTGAAAGCAGCGTCAGCGGCTCAAAGCGATTCAGAAAGTGCGGAATCGATTTCTCATTAATAAATAATCCGTCGGCGACGAACAGAAAATCGAGCTTTCCCTGCTCCGCCTTGCGGGCGATTTTTTTGGCATAGTCCAGGCTGATGCTGGCATCTGCCTGTGCTGCCGGGTGGCGCCAGGCGGACATATTTCCCGATGCGCCATGCAGAATGGTGCCCAGCCGAAGTTGTCTTGTGGTCATGATGCTCTCTCTTTTTTAGTCGTGGCGATGCCCGACGAGGGTTTTTAAAACCCCTGTGTTTTAACGGGCTGCAGATGAATTCAGTTCAGCGGGGTGTCCCGACATCGGGCACGGAGATGTTGCAGTGCTGCGCAGGCCAGACGGGCGAAGTAGTCGGCGGCGGGAGCGATCAGCGCCTCATCCGGGTTAAAGCTGGCATGGTGCAGACCAAAATCACTGGCGCTGCCGATGCTGACAAACGCGCCCGGCACCTGTTGCAGGTAAAAGGCAAAATCTTCACCCAGCAGATGCAGTCCGGCGGACTGCACCCGATAGCCTGCCTGCTGCGCCAGGTCGCTGCTGAAAGCGGCCCAGTGCGCATCGTTGACCAGCACGGGCGGGCCGGGATGCCAGCTCAGGGTCGCCTGTGCCCCATTGGCTTCAGCAAAGTGCGCAACCAGCGTGCGGATCCGCTGTTCCAGTTCGGCACGCAGTTGTAAATCGTGAGTCCGGGCCGTGCCGCCAAACTCAACGGCACCGGGCAGTACGTTCCAGCTTTTGCCGCCGTCGATGCGGGTGATGCTCAGCACCAGGCTATCCAGCGCATTGAAACTGCGACTGGTGAGCCCCTGTAAGGCCTGGATAATCTGACTGGCGGTGACAATACTGTCGACGCCCTGCTCGGGATACGCGGCATGCGCGCCTTTGCCGGTGACGCGAATAACAAATTTGTCCGTATTGGCGTAAAACGCCCCGCTGCGGGTGGCAAACGTGCCGACAGGCAGGGAGGGTTCGTTGTGCATCCCGAAAATAGCCTGCACCTCATCCAGTACGCCCGCCTCGATGAACTGGCGTGCGCCGCGTGCAATCTCTTCAGCAGGCTGAAACAGGATGCGCACCCGACCGGGTAACCGATCCGCCTGGGCATGAAGCTGCAACGCCGCGCCCAGCATCACCGCGCTGTGCAGGTCGTGACCGCAGGCGTGCATCACGCCGGGATGCCGGGAGTGAAAACGTACCCCGCTCGCCTCATGAATGGGCAGTGCATCGATGTCGGCACGCAGTGCGATGACTGTCTCGCCGTGACCAATTTCCGCGACAAGGCCTGTCTCAAGGGGATAGTCAGGCAGCCGGATGCCCGCTGCCTGCAACCAGCCCCGCAATCTGGCTGTGGTGGCAAACTCCTGACCCGACAATTCCGGCCAGGTGTGCAGTTCGCGCCGCCATTCAATCAGTTGTGACGCATTGCTCATGATCACTCTCCACGCAGATTCAGGCGGCAACCAGATGATGGGTAGCCAGCAGTTCCAGTGACTGCAGGCGGGCAACCGGCTCGGTAATCGGTGTGTCGATGATGAACTCGTCGATATCAAAGTTGTGGTGCAGCGCGTCCAGCTGGGCATGCACCTGCGCCGCCGTGCCTTTCAGTAGCGATGGCGTGCGCGGCTCAATCTGATAATCACGGTAGCCGCCCTGACGCACATAGCGTTCTGCCTGTTCCAGACTGGCGACATTGACGCCCGGCCCCCCTTTTACCGACACATGATAATGACGCAGGCTGGAGACCAGCAGGTCCGCCCCGGCGGGTGAGTCGGCCACGACCACCTGAACGGCCACCAGTGCGCGCTGGCCGTTACTGAGGCGTGAGTAGGTTTTCAGCGCGTGCTCCAGCAACGGGCGGTCGCCATTGAGGTGAGCGGCAAAGACAAACTGCCAGCCCAGACGGGCAGCCAGCCGGGCGCTCTCTTCACTGGCACCCAGCAGAAAGCGGCTGGCCGGGCGAGATGGCAGCGGCGTCGCGGCTAAGCCTTCGTCATCGGGTTGAGCCTGAACCGGTTTGAGCCAGCTATCCAGCAGCTGCAGCTGCTCAGCAAAGCTGCCTTTTTTCGCTGCATCAACTCCCTGTTGCAGGGCATGGGTGGAAAGTGGCAGTCCGCCCGGCGCTTTGCCTATGCCGAGGTCGATGCGGCCCGGTGCCAGTGCGGCGAGCAGGTTAAAGTTTTCCGCCACTTTGTAGGGGCTGTAATGCTGCAACATCACCCCGCCCGATCCGACACGAATATGACGGGTCTGGGCAATGATCCAGGCAATCAACACTTCCGGTGAAGGGCTGGCGAGCTGCGCGGTGTTGTGATGTTCTGCCAGCCAGAAGCGGTGATAACCCCACTCCTCTGCCCGTTGCGCCAGTTGCAGCGTGCGCTGTAGTGCTGCGGACGGCGACTCGCCCTGCAACACGGGCGCTTTGTCTAACAGACTTAATCGATATGCCATTCACCTGGTCCTTGTTTATTCCGGTTGCTGACCAGTGTGCTGCGCTGTCGGTTAGGGGTAAAACATCATATTGTTTTATGCTTTCTTACATTCGTCATAATGGGGAACGCAGAAAGGAATAACAGGCTAAAAGGCGCTGAAACAGGGCGTGAGGCCGTAATAATGCCTGTCACGCTCTGAGAAACCTGATTGACAGGTGAATAAAATCGCTAAGCTGGCAAAGATTTGCAGAAATTGTTCTTACGGTTTCAGGGCCGTTGTGAGTTCTGTTTTAACGGGAAATAGCGGGTGTTGATCATCGCCACATTCACTTCACAGGGAACACCGTCATCAAGGAAAACCGTCTCATTGAGCTGTATAACCGCATCACCGGCAGCTAAATTAAGCAGGGTCAATGTCTGTGCATCGGTGAGATTCACGGCCGTTAAATGTTGATCTCTGAGCTGCACTTTCTTTCCGGTTACCTCTTCGATGTAGGCATATTTTGATACTTCCAGCTTGCTGAACTCCAGACTGTTAAACATGTTCACCGGCAGATGAATATGTTCGAGCGCCACCGGAATATCATCGAAACACATCAGGCGTAAAATTTTATAAATCTGGTCGCTGTTTTTAATACGCAGCGCCTGTGCCATATCAGCTGAAGGGACCTTAATGATGCTCACTGAAATAATTTTTCTTACACCTTTATGGCCCTTACGTTGCGCCTGAAAATCAAACGGTGAAAGCACATGATATCTGTGCGCCTGACTGCTTATCTCAGCCGACCCCACAAAAATACCTGAACCTTTTACCCGGTAAATTCTCTGCTGCTCAACCAGAATACGGGTGGCTTCACGAACCGTTGCGCGGGTAATACCGATATTTCTGGCGATTGATATTTCGGTATCCAGCTTTTCTCCGGGGCGAAGGCCATCATCCTTAATTTTATTGAGGATGTAATCAACCACCTCTTTTTGCTTTTCAGTGATGCTATCAACCATCGAAATTCTTCCCCTAAGCGTGAAGGTGAAACTTCACCAATCCGTGTCAGTACAGTTCTGCCTGACATTGCCGGATGAGTACCACTGCGGCTAGCTGAATGTGTGACCGACCTATCAAATTGGTACTGATGTTAAGCCTGCACAGCAATATTTTAACTTTTCATGTTGTGTCCGTACACGTCGAGGGACATCATCAGGGTGACTAGACATCTTTAACCTGTACAGATGTGTTGTCTGAGGTGAAATATAACCTGACGACGCCGCCTTTTTTCTTAACCGTATGAGAAACGGCGCTTTTATGAATGAGACGTCCCTTTATTTTCCTTTGCTTTACATGTGCTTCAGCTGTCAGCCGGTTCAGTTAAAAAGGAAGACAGGACGCAAATTTAAAAACTGTCTGTACATACTCAGGCAGGTTCAGCAGGAGCGAAACGATGTCACATCTGGCTAAGTGGTTAAACAACGAGAACGTCCGGTACGTTGAACGCGTTGCGGACTGGCAGGAAGCGTTAGCAGTCGCCGGGCGTCCTCTGCTCAGTTGCGGCGCAATATCGCAGGATTACATTGATGCGATTGTTCGACAAAAAGAGGAGATCGGTCCCTTTTTTGTTATCGCGCCGCAGATTGCCATGCCCCACGCACGTCCCGAGGAAGGTGCCCACAAGCTCGGCTTGTCGATTGTGCTGCTGGGCACGCCAGTGAATTTTGATTCTGAAGAGAACGATCCGGTGAAGGCGATTTTTATGTTTTCGGCACCGGACAGTAATAGCCATATCGAAATGATTTCCCAGCTGGCAGAGGTTTTGTCTGATGAAAACATCATGGCGCAGATTTTTAATGCGCGCAGTCAGGACGCGCTCATGACGATATTATCCGGCGTTTAGTCTGCCGGGTAAAACACGACTTTTAATCAACAGTGAATTTAATCAACAGTGAATGAGGTTTGATATGAAGATTATGGCAGTGTGTGGTTCAGGTCTGGGCAGCAGCTTCATGATGGAAATGAACATTAAGAAAGTGCTTAAAACAATCGGTGTTGAAGCTGAAGTTGAACATTCGGATCTTGGCTCTGTAACCCCTGACGTAGCGGATGTTTTTGTTATGGCGAAAGATATTGCCTACAGCGCAAATCTGCCGGAGCAGAAGGTCATCATCATCAATAACATCATCGACCTGAAAGAAGTGGAGCAGAAAATACGTGCGTATTTTGAGAAGAACTGACGCTAACAATTAGATAAACACCTTACCCTCGAGGTTAATATGTTTACTCAAAATCTTTTGCAGTTCGTCGTCGATGTGCTGAAAGTGCCCTCCATATTAGTCGGTCTGGTGGCATTTTTTGGCCTGATCGCTCAGAAGAAGCCGTTTCCTGATGTTATTAAGGGCACGGTAAAAACGATTCTGGGCTTTCTGGTGCTGGCAGGCGGAGCGACCGTGCTGGTCGGTTCCCTGACGCCACTGGGCGATATTTTCAAACATGCGTTTGATGTTCAGGGCATCATTCCGAATAATGAAGCGATGGTCTCTATTGCACTGGCTAAATATGGTGCGCCCACTACTATGATCATGGCCTTTGGCATGGTCGCCAATATCGTCGTCGCCAGGTTTACCCGACTCAAATATATCTACCTGTCTGGTCATGTGACGTTTTACATGGCCTGTATGATCGCGATTATTTTATCGGTCGCGGGCTTTGAAGGTATTCAGCTTATTTACACCGGGTCACTGCTGTTAGGTATTCTGATGGCCACCTTCCCGGCTATCGCCCAGCCCTATATGCGTAAGATCATCGGTGGCGACCATGTCGCGCTGGCGCATACCGGGACAATTGGCTATGTCTTATCGGGCTGGATCGGTTCTGTGGTTGGTAAAGGATCGAAATCCACTGAAGAGATGAACATGCCAAAAAACCTGAGTTTTTTGCGCGACAGTACGATCTCAATCTCCCTGACGATGATGATTATTTATCTGATTCTGTCGGTGTCTGCCGGTAAAGAGTACGTGGAATCTAACTTCAGCAACGGTCAGAATTACCTGGTTTACTCTTTCATTCAGGCCATTACCTTCGCCGCAGGCGTCTTTATTATTCTGCAGGGTGTGCGTTTAATTCTGGCTGAAATTGTCCCGGCCTTTACCGGCTTTTCAGAAAAACTGGTGCCGGAAGCCAGACCCGCGCTGGATTGCCCAATTGTCTTCCCCTATGCGCCGAATGCGGTGCTGGTTGGGTTTATCTCCAGCTTTGTCGGCGGCCTGGTGGGACTGTTTGTCCTTGGACAACTGCACTGGGTATTGATTCTGCCCGGTGTTGTTCCTCACTTCTTCTGTGGTGCGACGGCGGGCGTGTTTGGTAATGCGACCGGCGGCAAGCGCGGCGCAATTTGTGGTGCCTTCGCGCATGGCCTGTTGATCACCTTCCTGCCTGTCGCCCTGTTACCGGTCCTCGGACAGATTGGGCTGACCAACACCACCTTCTCTGATACGGATTTCGGGGTAACCGGCATCCTGCTCGGCAACATGGCTCACTTTATGGACAAGGGAACCATCACCCTGATTATCAATGGTATTTTTGGCCTGTTAGTGATTTATAACTTCACAGCCAAAAAGAAAGTGCCTGTAGAGACCCACGACGTGTAATCAGACTCGGTAACCGCAACCGGAAGGGCTGACAGCCCTTTCGGGTTGTGTACTTCTGTTCTCCCTGTCAGACCCGCTGACACCTATTCCCTTTCAGACACGCTTCCTGTCGCATCAATTCACCGCCCGCCCCTCCGATTGTTACCTCAGCGCACCGGTTAACCCTTTTCTGCGACCCATGCCCTGACTTTTCAGGCTCAGGGCCACCCAAAAAAAGGACGATTCCGATCGCAAATCGTGATCAGAATCACATTTTCAACATTAGACATACTAATAAATAAAATTTAACAACAAAACATTTGAATGATAATGATTAACATTTACACTCTCATCCGCATATAACAAAGCGTTAAACGCTGCCAAATCCACAAATAATATGCGGTATTTTATTTTTTTAAGGTGAAAACACTAATCCCCTTAATGGTCAGGGTTTTTATCTGGTTAGTTAGTTTTATGTTTACTGGAATTGTTGAGCGGACTTCCAACGCTGCTGACGTTGTGTCGGCAGTGTCACGGGTAATCACGCACAGGAACTGAACATGCTTTTACGCTCATCCACTCAGACGGCACCGGACCTGGCGCCAGCCTCTTATGCCAGCGGTGCCGAAACGGCTATTTTTAACGATCAACAACTGGCGGCCTGGTCACAGCAGACTCAGGACGTGCTGGCACTGATGACGCGCACCGTTGCAGGCGTAGAGAAGCCTTTCAGCGGGATTCTGCCCCATGAACTGGCGGCCGGGTTCAGCGATGTCGATCTCGATCGTCCGCTGGGCAACAACGATGAGGCGCTGGCAGAGCTGAGTCAGCTCTATCTTCGTGACGCGGTCTGGTTCCACCATCCTAAATACCTCGCGCACCTGAACTGCCCTGTTGTGCTGCCCTCTCTGATGGCGGAGCAGATCATGGCGGCGGTGAACAGCTCGGTTGACACCTGGGATCAGAGTGCTGGCGGCACGCTGATTGAGCAAAAGGTCATCGACTGGACGCTGGGCCGCATCGGTCTGCCAGCCGGATCGGACGGGATCTTTACCAGCGGCGGCACCCAGTCTAACCTGATGGCCATGCTGCTGGCGCGTGACAGCTGGTGTGCAGCGCATCATCCGGGGCACCTCATTAAGCATCGCGGCCTGCCTGAGACGGCGTCGAAGTGGCGGGTCTTTACCTCGAAACTCAGTCATTTCAGCATTCAGAAGTCGATGGCGATTCTGGGTCTGGGCTATGACGCGGTGATTGCGGTGGATTACGACGACCACTACCGCATGGACGCAAAATGCCTGGAAGAGGAGATCGTACGCTGCCGCAATGAAGGACTGATTCCGATTGCTGTGGTCGCCACCAGCGGCACCACCGACTTTGGCAGTATCGATCCGCTGCCGGAAATTGCCCGTCTCTGTGACGATTACGGTCTGTGGATGCACGTTGATGCCGCTTACGGCTGTGGCCTGCTGGTCTCTGAACATCATCGCTCACGCCTGAATGGCATTGAACGTGCGGATTCCGTCACCGTCGATTATCACAAATCCTTCTTCCAGACCGTCAGCTGCGGTGCCTTCTTTGTGCGCGACAGCCACAACCTGAAACATGTCACGCATCATGCCGATTATCTGAACCCGCTCAGCGCTCAGCAGGAAGGCACACCGAATCTGGTCAACAAAAGTATCCAGACCACCCGCCGTTTTGACGCCCTGAAAATGTGGCTGACACTGCGCGTGATGGGGCCAGCGGCGCTGGGTGAGGCATTCGATACCCTGATCGATCTGACACAGGCCGCGCACCAGCTTTTAACTGCGCATCCTGCGATTGAAGTGCTGCACGCGCCTGAGCTGACTACGCAGATTTTCCGCTACGTTCCGGGTAAACATACCAGCGACGCGCAACTCGACGAGATCAACGCCGCCATCCGTAAAGCGCTGTTCCGCTCCGGTAACGCGGTGATTGCTGGCACCAAAGTCGATGGGCGTCAGTACCTGAAGTTCACCCTGTTAAATCCCACCACGACCCCCGCCGACATCGAAGATGTCCTGAGCCTGATTGCGCATTATGGCCGCGAACAGGTCCGTGCCTCTGCGTTAAGCGCGGCGAACCAGGGAGCGATTTAAAATGAATAGTCCCGTTTACGATTTTATCGGTATCGGCATTGGCCCCTTTAACCTCAGTCTGGCTTGTCTGAGCGAGCCGGTTGAGGGGCTGAACGGTCTTTTCCTGGATGAGAATCCGGGCTTTGACTGGCACACCGGTATGATGCTGGAAAACGCGCATCTGCAGACGCCTTTTATGGCCGACCTGGTGACGCTCGCCGATCCGACCAGCCCGTACAGTCTGCTTAACTACATGAAGGAAAAGGGCAAGTTATACTCTTTTTATATCCGTGAAGACTTCTTCCTGATGCGCAAAGAGTATAACCAGTACTGCCAGTGGGCCAGTTCGCGGCTGTCTAATCTGCGCTGGAACAGCCATGTCGAGTATGTCAGCTATGATGAGGCCGACGGGATTTATCACCTCCAGGTGACCGACACCCGAAGTGGTGAAAAACAGCGCTATCAGGCGCGTCATCTGGTCCTCGGCACCGGGCCTAAAGCCTGGATGCCAGCGTGCAGCCAGCCGCATCAGCAGCGCCTGACGCACTCCAGCCACTATCTGGCCCGCAAAGCGGACCTGCAACAGAAGCGTTCAATCACCGTGCTGGGCAGCGGCCAGAGCGCGGCTGAAATCTATTATGACCTCCTGACCGATATCGATCGCTTTGGCTATCAGCTCAACTGGATCACCCGCGCACCGCGCTTCTATCCGCTGGAGTACACCAAGCTGACGCTGGAGATGACCTCACCGGAGTGGGTCGACTATTTCCACGCCCTGCCCGCCAGCACCCGGGATGCGCTCAATGCCCGCCACAAAAATCTCTACAAGGGGATTAACAGCAGCTTGATCAATGACATTTACGATCTGATGTATGTCAAACAGCTCGATGGGAATCTGAACGTCAACCTCTTCACCCACTCGGCGCTGACCGGGATGCGCTGGCTGCCCCAGGGGGAATTTGAGCTGACGCTGCATCAGGAGGAGCAGGATTGCACCTTCACCCGCCGCACTGAAGGACTGGTGATGGCAACCGGCTATCACTACCAGCCACCGATGTTCTTAGAAGGCATCAATGCGCGCCTGCGCTGGGACGACAAAGGCCGCTACGACGTGCAGCGCAACTATAGCATCGACTATCACAATCAGATCTTCGTGCAGAACGCCGAGCTGCATACCCACGGGTTTGTGACGCCAGACCTGGGTATGGCCTGCTACCGCAACTCCGTGCTGTTGCGTGAACTGACCGGACGTGAGGTCTATCCGATCGAACGTCAGATCGCCTTCCAGACCTTCCCGGCCACATCGGAGCACTGAGATGAATTCACCAATACTGTTCAGTGCCGACCGCCCCGCAGGCCGGTTTACCCTGAGACCCATGCTGGCGAGCGATGCGCCGTTGATCCACAGCTGGGTCACCCGTGAATACGCCCGATTCTGGGGCATGCAGCAGCAGAGCCTGGACCAGGTGGCGGCGTTCTACCGGACGCTGACCGCTGCCGATCCCCATGCGGCGCTGATTGGCTGCTGTAACGACCAGCCCGTCTGCCTGATTGAGTGCTATCGCGCAGGCGACGATGACGTCGGCAAATTTTATCCGGCTGCGCCCGATGATTACGGCATGCACATTCTGATTGCCCCGGCCAGTCAGCCGATCAAAGCCTTCAGCTGGCAGGTCTTTTCGCTGGTGATGGACTACATGTTCAGCCGCCCCGAGGTGCGCCGCGTGGTGGTGGAACCGGACGTGCGCAATGAGAAGATTCATGTGCTGAATAAACGTGCCGGATTCCGCTACCAGCACACCATCGACATGGGCCATAAAACCGCCTGGCTGGCCTTCTGCCAGCGGGAAGATTATCAACACGCGTTACAGCAGGAGTCGCAGACCATGAACACCCCTTCTTCACTGACAGACGGCTCGCACCTGACGGGCGATAACTGGGCGCAGGCGAACCGCATGCTGATCCGCAAGGCGATTGCTGAATTCGCGCATGAAAAAATCATTACGCCGCAGCAACGCAGCGACGGCAGCTATGCGCTGGCGGTGCCGGGCGGTGAAGCGACATACCATTTCCGGGCAGCCCGCCTGGCGCTGGATCACTGGGAAATCGAGGCAGATTCCCTGCGCAAGCAGGAGAATGGTCATACACTGCCGCTTGATGCGCTGAAATTTATTGTGGAGTTCAACGGCGAGATCGGGATTCCGCAGGCGCTGCTGGCCACCTACATGGAAGAGATCAGCAGCACGCTGTGCAGCAGCGTTTACAAGCTGCAGAAGAATAATCCCGACAGTCAGGCACTGGTCTCAGCTGATTTCCAGACGGTAGAAGCGGCGATGACCGAAGGCCATCCCTGCTTTGTCGCTAACAATGGACGCATCGGTTTTGACGCGCAGGATTATCTGGCGTATGCACCGGAAGCGGCCGCGCCCGTTCACCTCATCTGGGTTGCAGTTCATCGCCGCAACGCCCATTTCTCCAGCCTTAGCGAGCTGAGCTATGAGCAACTGATGCGTGATGAGCTGGGCGACACCACTGTGGAGCAGTTCAATACGCAACTGGTGAATAAAGGACTGGCAGTTGAGGACTATATCCTGATGCCCGTGCATCCGTGGCAGTGGCAGAACAAACTGCTGACCGTGTTCGCAGCAGACATTGCCAGCCACGATATTGTCTGGCTCGGCACCGGCGACGATGCTTATCAGGCACAGCAGTCCATCCGCACCTTCTTTAACCGCAGTCAGCCCACGAAGCGCTACGTCAAAACCGCGCTCTCGGTGCTGAACATGGGCTTTATGCGCGGTCTGTCGCCTTACTATATGGCGACAACACCTGCCATTAACGGCTGGCTGGAACAGCTGGTGGCAGGCGATGCGTGGCTGAAACAGTGTGATTTCCGCATCCTGCGCGAAGTCGCGTCGGTTGGCTATCACAACCGCTACTATGAACAGGCAATTAAAGGCGACTCTGCTTATAAAAAAATGTTCGCGGCGCTGTGGCGCGATAATCCTGCGGCCAGCCTGCAACCGGGCCAGCGCCTGATGACTATGGCCTCTTTCCTGCACGTCGATCACCATCAGAAGGCACTGCTGCCCGCACTGATCGCGACATCGGGATTGCCCGCTAAGCAGTGGATAGCGCGCTATCTGACCTGCTACCTCAGTCCGCTGCTGCACTGCTTCTATCAGCATGACCTGGTGTTTATGCCGCACGGTGAAAACCTGATCATGCTGCTGGAAAACAACGTGCCGGTCAGCGCCTATATGAAGGATATCGGCGAAGAGATCGCCGTGATGAACCCCGATGCGGTGCTGCCGGAAGGCGTACAGCGTCTGGCGGTAGAGGTGCCGGAAGAGCTTAAGTTGCTTTCGATCTTCACCGATGTGTTTGACTGCATCTTCCGCTTCATCAGTGCAATCCTGGATCAGTCAGGGACGCTGAGCGAGGATGAGTTCTGGCAGGCAGTAGCGCAGTGCGTGAAAGATTATCAGCAGGCACATCCGCAGCTGGCGACGAAGTTCGCACGCTATGACATGTTCGCGCCGTCGTTTACCCGCTCCTGCCTGAACCGCCTGCAGCTGGCGAATAACCAGCAGATGATCAACCTCTCTGATCCCGCTGAGAACCTTAAGTTTGCCGGTACGCTGGACAATCCGATAGCCCGCTGGCGCTAAGCGTTACACTGTCACTCAATGATTATGCGGCCACCCAGGTGGCCGCTTTTTTTAATGGTTTACTCACAGGTATCTGTAATGGCTTTTTTTCAACCGCTGACGCAACTGACCCGGCGACATCTGATCTTTCCTCTGTCGCTGGTGTTATTTGAGTTCGCCACTTATATCGCCCATGACATGATCCAGCCCGGCATGCTGCTGGTGACGCAGGAATTCAGGGTCGGGCCGGAGTGGGTCTCCACCTCACTGACCGCCTATCTGGCCGGTGGGATTATGCTGCAGTGGCTGCTGGGTCCGCTTTCTGACCGTATCGGGCGGCGTCCGGTGCTGCTCAGTGGTGTGGCCTTTTTTATGATCTCCTGCATCGCCACACACTGGGTGCAAAGCATTGAGCAGTTCGTCCTGCTGCGCTTTCTGCAGGGGATCAGCCTCTGTTTTATCGGTGCGGTAGGCTACGCTGCGGTACAGGAGGCGTTTACGGAGTCGCTCAGCATCAAAATGATGGCGCTGATGGCCAACGTCGCCCTGCTGGCCCCGCTGGCCGGGCCACTGGCGGGCGCGGCTTTTCTTACCGTGGGGGAATGGCGCACCCTGTTCTGGCTGATTGGTGCGGTTGCAGCACTCGCCCTGGCCGGGCTGTGGTACGCCATGCCAGAAACAGCGGGCAATAGTCAGACACCGCTGTCGCTGCGATCGATTATCAGCGGTTACGCAGCATTGCTGAAAGAGCGTCAGGTCATGCGCGGTTCACTGGCTATCGGACTGGTTACCGTACCCTGCATCGCATGGGTAGCATTGTCGCCCGTGATTTTGATCCACGGTGCGCAGCTCAGCCGTATCGACTATGCCCTGCTCCAGCTGCCGGTCTTTACCGCCATGATTGCGGGCAATCTGATGCTGGGGCGATTGTCGGGCCGCCTGCCAATTGAACAACCGGTGCGGCTCGGTGCCTGGCCGGTGATCGCGGGACTGACCATTGCGATAACCGCCACCGTGCTGGATCCGCATAGCTATCTGTGGCTCACCGCCGGAATGAGTCTTTACGGCTTCGGTACGGGGCTCATCAACGCCGGGCTTTATCGCATGACGCTTTTTTCCAGCAGTGCCGGAAAAGGCAGCGTGGCGGCGATGCTTGGCATGGTGAGTATCCTGATCATTGCACTGGGTATTGAAGCCGCTAAAGCCGCCTATTTCAGCTTCGGCACCGGTGGTTTCAGCACCGTTAACCTGATCTGCGGTCTGCTGTGGCTGGGACTGGTGAGTGCTTTCCTGCGTGCAGGCCAGCAGAAATTGTGTGCGGAATCCTGATTAAGCGGCTGGACGTCGTTTCGAAAATATAAACCCGCAGAGTGGCAGACTGATATTTGCCATTCTGCAAATTAAAAACACCTCTTAATTCTCCCCCTCCGCCGCATTGATTTTTTTCAGATAAGCTTTGACCAAATCGTTACTTTATCTGTGTGTTGCGTCATTCGATGATGATTCCGCCTGCTGAGGCAATTGATAACAAAGGAATTCACCATGAAGACGTTATTTTCCCTTAAACCGGACACACGGACGCTGGTTTTTTCATTACTTGCCGGGACCCTTACCTTCAATGCGGCTGCCGCGCCGGTCAAAGGCGGTACGCTGATTTATCTGGAACAACAGGCACATACTGCTCTCTATCCCCCTGCCGGTGGCTTTTACCCTAATGGCGGCATTCTTAACCAGATCACCGATAAATTAACCTGGCAGAATCCCGAAACATTACAGGTTGAACCCTGGATTGCGGAAAGCTGGACCACTAACGCGGATAAAACGGAATACACCTTTACATTACGTCCGGGCGTGACTTTCTCTGATGGCACCCCGCTGGATGCCAATGCAGTGGCGAAAAACTTTGATACCTACGGGCTGGGAAATAAAGCGCTGCGCCTGCCGGTTTCAGAAGTGATTAATAACTACGAGCGCAGCGAAGTGATCGATCCGCTGACGGTGAAGTTTTATTTTAAAAAACCCTCGCCTGGATTTTTACAGGGCACCGCCACCATTGGCTCCGGCCTGGTGTCGCTGAGTACCCTGGCGCGCAGTTTCGATCAGCTGGGCGATGCCCGTCACATCATCGGCTCCGGGCCGTTTGTGGTCAGTGATGAGAAGCTCGGTCGGGAAGTGGATCTGGTGGCGCGTAAAGACTACCAGTGGGGCCCCAAAAACATACAGCAGCAGGGTCCCGCTAACCTTGATGGGATTAAAGTGATTGTCACGCCGGAAGACAGCGTGCGCATCGGTGCGCTACTGGCGGGTCAGGCGGGCCTGATACGTCAGGTACAGGCCTATGATGAGAAGCAGGCGAAAGATCAGGACTTCCCGGTTTATGCTGCGCCGACCCGGGGGGTTAACGACAGCCTGAGCTTCCGTCCCGATAATCCGCTGGTCAGCGATATCCGGGTGCGTCAGGCGCTGCTGCATGCCACCAATGCTAAACAGGTTGTTGAGACACTTTTCTCACCTAATTACCCGCAGGCCACCTCGGTGGTGGCGACTACAGCCGCCGGTTACGTCAATCTGGCGGACAAGCTTACTTTTGATCTGGCAAAAGCCAGGGCATTGCTGGACGAGGCGGGCTGGAAACCGGGTGCCGATGGCATTCGTGAGAAAGCGGGCCAGCGACTGGCCTTAACCGTCTATGAATCCCTGCCACAGCCGCAGAACAAAGAGGTGCTGCAACTGATCGCCCAGCAGTGGCGTCAGGCAGGCGTCGTCCTTACCGTGAAAGCGGGCGATGCGGGCAGCAAAACGCTGGATAACCTCGACCCGCTTAAAACGCCGCTTAACGTCACCGAAGTTGGCCGCGCCGATCCCGACGTGATCAAAAGCAGCTTCTACCCGGCTAACCGCGACAGCCTGCTGCAGAAAGGCGGCTCCAGCACCAAAGTAAAAAACTTCCGCGACGACAAACTCAATCAGCTGCTGGTGGCCATTTCCGCCGAGGTAGACCCGGCAAAACGGCTGCAGCTGACCGGTGATGTTCAGCGCTATCTGCTGGATCAGGCCTATGTGATTCCGATTTTTGAAGAGCCACAGGTTTATGCGGGTGCGCCCTGGCTGAAAGGCGTCAGTTTTGAAGCGGTAGGTCGTCCGGCGCTTTATGGTGCCTGGCTGGAAAAACAGTAACCGGAGGTGAGAATGCGCCACTATCTGCTGCAACGCGCCGGTCTGGGACTGCTGGTCCTGTGGGCGGCTTTTACTCTGTCATTTGTGCTGTTGCAGGTGCTGCCGGGTGATGCAGTGCTAATCAGGTTTCAGAATCCGGATCTTGGTCTGAGTCCGCAGCAGATTGCTGAAATGCGTCAGGCCTACGGTGCCGACAGTCCGCTGTGGCAGCAATATCTGCATACGCTGGCGGCGCTGTTACAGGGTGACTTCGGCTATTCGGTGCAGGCGGGCGTGCCGGTCAGTGAACTGCTGACCAGCAACCTGCCCGGCACGCTGCGACTGGCCCTGTGCGGATTCCTGCTGGCAACGCTGCTGGCTTTCGTGCTGGCGACTCTTTCCGGGCTGCCCGCTCTGCGCTTCCTGCGTAATCTGCTGCAGTCCCTGCCCGCGCTGTTTATCTCTGTGCCGACCTTCTGGCTCGGCATCGCCCTGATTCAGCTCTTTTCATTTCAGCTGCGCTGGATCCCGGTCATCAATCCTTCGCCGTGGCAGGGACTGATTCTGCCCATTATCACGGTTGCCGTTCCGATCTCTGCGCCGCTGGCACAGATTCTGCTGCGCAGCATTGATGAGGTCTCAACCCGGCCTTTTGTAGCGGTGGCGCGGGCCAAAGGGGCCAGTGAGCAGTATGTCCTGTGGCGGCACATCCTGCGCAACGCCATGTTGCCAGTGCTCACCGTGGCCGGACTGCTGCTGGGGGAGCTCATTGCCGGAGCCCTGATTACCGAAACGGTATTTGGCCTGGGCGGTCTGGGTCAGCTGACGCAGCAGGCAGTGAACAATCAGGATGTCGCGGTGTTACAGGCAGTGGTGATGATCTCCGCGCTGGGTTTTGTGGTGATCAACCTGCTGGTGGATCTGCTGATGCCGCTGTTTGATCCGCGCTTACAGCTTTCACGAGGTGCCCTATGAGTCTGGTTGATTACGCAGTCGCACGGCAATCTTCGACATCCGGGAAACGGACTTTGCGGTTCGCACCGGGCCTGTGGCTGGCTGTTACAGTCATACTGCTGGCCGGACTGGCAGCGCTCTTCCCGACCCTCTTTACCCAGGCCAGCCCGACGGAAGGGATAGCGGGCGCACAGCGGCTCGCTCCACAAGCCGGACACTGGCTTGGCACCGATCAACTGGGCCGCGATCTCTTTGCCCGCATCGTTTACGGCGCGTCACATTCCCTCTCTGCCGCCATGATAGCTGTGGCCATCGGCCTGCTGGCCGGCACCGCGCTGGGCGTTCTCGCAGGAGCGACTGGCGGCAAAACGGAGTCGATAGTGATGCGCTCAGTGGACGTGCTGCTGGCGATTCCGTCGCTGCTGCTCTCCCTGAGCATGCTGATTTTACTCGGCTTCGGCACCCTCAATGCCGCACTCGCGGTGGGCATCGCCTCCATAGCCAGCTTCGCCCGGCTGGCACGGGCTGAAGTGGTGCGCATCCGCCATAGCGAGTATGTCGAAGCCGCTTACGGCAGCGGCGGCCGGTTTTTCAGCGTGCTGTGGCGTCACATTCTGCCCAATGCGCTGACGCCGGTGATCGCCTATGCCGCCCTGCAGTTTGGTCAGGCAATTCTGGCGCTCTCGACCCTGAGCTTTCTCGGCTACGGCACGCCGCCGCCAGTGCCGGAATGGGGTCTGCTAATCGCTGAAGGGCGTAATTATCTGGCTACAGCCTGGTGGCTGACCACGTTTCCTGGTGTGGTTGTAATAGCTGTGGTGCTCGCCGCCAACCGCATCAGTCAGCAACTTTCAGGAGGACGCCGATGAGCACTCAGCCGTTACTCGCAGTCAATAATCTTACGCTAAGCTACCGCAGGCATAACCAGTGGCAGCCGGTAGTCCACAATGTCAGCTTCGCGCTGCGAGCCGGGGAGATGGTGGCGCTGGTCGGGGAATCCGGTTCCGGTAAAACCACCACGGCACAGGCCATTATGGGCCTGATGGCGGAAAACGGCCGCCGCGAGGCCGGTGAAATCCGGCTGAATGGCGTGGATATCAGTCAATGGTCACAAAAGCGCGTTGATACGCTGCGCGGTGCGCGTATCAGCCTGGTGCCGCAGGATCCCGGCAACGCACTGAATCCGGTTAAAACGGTCGGTGAGCAGGTGGAGGAGATTCTGCGCCTGCATCTGAAATTATCGGCAGTGCAGCGCCAGCAGCGGGTGATTGAACTGCTTACCCGCGTCGGCCTCAGTCACCCGGCGCAGCGGGTTAAGCAGTATCCGCATCAGCTATCGGGCGGCATGAAGCAGCGGGTGCTGATTGCCATTGCCCTCGCTCTGCAGCCGGAGTTAATCATCGCGGATGAGCCAACCAGTGCGCTGGATGTCACGGTGCAGAAGCGCATTCTTGATCTGCTGGATGACCTGCGGCACGCCTCCAGCACCGCCGTGCTGTTCGTCACCCACGACCTGGCGCTGGCGGCACAGCGTGCAGACCGCATTATTGTTTTTCGCCACGGTGAGATTCAGGAATCGGGCCGCACCGACCAGATAATGAGTGCGCCAGCACACCCCTATACCCGTCAGTTACTGAACGATGCTACGCCCGGGCGACCCGCCAGAGTGACACCCGCAGCCGCACGTTTTTCGGTTCCTGCCATCCGGGTAACCGGCGTGATGAAAAGCTTTCCGCTGGGTAAACAACAGCGTTTGCAGGCGCTGAACAACGTCAGCTTTCAGGTGGCACGCGGCACAACGCATGCGCTGGTCGGTGAATCCGGCTCCGGTAAAACGACGCTGGCACGTATCGTTCTGGGCCTTGAAAGCGCCGACAGCGGCGACGTGACGCTGGATGGCATCAGGGTTAACGGTTTGCGTGGTGAAGCCTGGCGTCAGCTGCGGCGTAAAATCCAGTTTGTTTATCAGAATCCGTTTGCCTCGCTCGATCCCCGCCAGACGCTTTATTCAATTATTGAAGAGCCCCTGCTTAATTTTGAACGGCTGAGCCGCAGCCAGCGCCGTGAACGGTTAGAAGCGATAACCTCGCGGGTCGCACTGCCGCTCTCACTGTTGTCACGCCAGCCTCATGCGCTTTCAGGCGGTCAGCGGCAGCGTGTAGCCCTGGCGCGGGCGCTGATCTGCGAGCCTGACATTCTTGTGCTGGATGAAGCAACGTCAGCGCTGGATGTTACCGTTCAGGCACAAATCATCGACCTGTTGCAGCAACTCCAGACCGACCTTGGGCTGACCTACCTGTTTATCACCCATGACCTGGCGACCGTACGACAGATTGCCGACAGCGTGACGGTATTAAAGGCTGGCGAAGCCGTGGAACATGGTGACGTTGTCACGGTTTTCCGCACGCCTCAGCATCCCTACACCCGTGAACTGATTGCAGCAATGCCTCCACTTGTTACCTTAACGCACAAGGAGTCAGCATGAGCCTCCGTCTCGGCTTTTTTACCCGACTGCTGGATAAGGTTCCGGCAAAACAGCGCTATCAACTGGCCACTGAACAGATACAACATGCTGAACGCTGTGGCTTTGACACGGCCTGGGTTGCCCAGCACCACTTTCATGAGGATGAGGGCGGCCTGCCGTCACCGCTGGTCTTCCTGGCACATGCCGCCGCACAGACCCGCACCATCCGGCTCGGCACCGCCATCATCACGCTGCCGATGGAGAATGCGCTACGGGTAGCCGAAGATGCGGCAGTTCTTGATCTGCTGGCAGAGGGGCGGCTGGAAATCGGACTGGGATCGGGCGGCACACCTGATTCATTTTTACCGTTTGGCCTGACGTTTGCCGAACGCGGCGCGGCCTTTGCAGACAATCTGCATACGCTGCTTAGCGCCTGGCGCGGTGATTCGCTGGGGCATCCCGATAATCATCTTTATCCCGCCGCGCCGCAGCTGGCCGGACGCGTGTGGATCGCCACCTTTTCGGTTGAAGGGGCAATCCGTGCTGCCCAGGGCGGTCACGGCCTGATGCTGTCGCGCACTCAGCCACGGCCACCCGGTCAGGCTGATCTGCCGCTCGATGCGCTACAGAATCCGCTGATCGACGCCTATCTTGCGGCACTCCCTGCGGGGGTGGCTCCACGTATACTCGCCTCCCGCACGGCATTCGTGGCCGATTCTGATCACTATGCGCGTCAGGTCGCTGAACCGGGCATTCGCAGGCAGGCCGCTCAGTACCGTGGTGAGTTACGCGGAGAAAGCTTTAATGACCTGCTGGCGCAGTTTGATGCCCATGTCGGCGGCGTTGAGCAGGTCGCGCACTCGCTGGCGCAGGACAGCGTGCTGTCACGCGTCACCGACCTCTCTTTCCAGGTGCATTCCACAGAGCCAGGCCATGCCGACACGCTGCGGTCAATTGAACTTATCGCCAGGCATCTGGCCCCCGCGCTTCGTGCCACCGGCCAATCCGACAGGAGAATGTCATGAGTCAACCTGACGATTTAATCGCCGCACTGGCGGATATCGACCCCGATTCCGACCTGGCACACGCACGGCAGACACGTCACGCCGCCACACGTCATACGCAGGGCAGCTACACCCTTTTATTTAACCAGGGGGATGACGACTTTCCGCTGGCAGAGCGCCGCCTGCTGGCTGCTAACGTCGCAGGCTGGCATGCGCAGCCGGGGCTGCAGGCACACTATCAGCCGCAGCAGACACTGCCCGATGGTGACAGGATCGTTGCCGCGCTGGATTTCGCCCATCGTCTCACCTTCGAGCCGGTTACCGCTTTACCGGCGCATACTGAGATCCTGAAACAGGCGGGCTGGAGCCTGCGCGGCATTGTCACACTGGCGCAGCTGGTGGCGTTCGTCAGTTTTCAGAGCCGGTTACTCACGGGCCTGCGCAGCCTGCAGGGCGAGGAGGCATCAGGTGCGCTGCCGCCGGGTGTAGCCGGTGCCTGGCATACGGAATTAAGGACCGCCAGCGGCAATACGGCGCTGACCGCGTTTACACAACAGGAGCTCGGCTGGGAGCCGTGGCTTCCCGCAAAACCATTGGCTGAATTCAGCGAGGAGGAGCAGGCGACGCTGGAGACATTCGGCCACACCCGATCCGACTACTTCCGTCTGCTGGCGCGTAACCTGCCGTTGCTGACGCAGCGTACCCTGACCGACAAGGGCATTTTCTACACCCCCGGCGGCTTGCCGCGTGCCGAGCGCGAACTGGCCGCGACCGTGGTGAGCAAGGTCAACGGCTGCATTTATTGCGCCTCGGTACACGCCCGTAAAGCCAGCCAGCTTTCTAAGGAGGAGGAAGCCATACAGAAACTGCTGAACGTCGCTCCCGGTGCGGTACTTGCCCACGGACATTCCCCGCGCTGGCAGGCGATCATCACGTTTTCGGCTGCGCTGTCGGTGACGCCAGCTAAGCCGACGCAGTCGCAGATCGCTGCACTGCGCGAACAGGGGCTGGATACCCTCGCCCTGCTCGACCTGATCCAGTCCACCGCCTTCTTTGCCTGGGCCAATCGCCTGATGCTGACGCTGGGCGAGCCTTTTCTGCCGGAACAACAGGGATAACCATGACATTGCCTTTAACCGAACAACTGGTGCAGTGGCGTCGCGAACTGCATCAGCATCCTGAACTTTCAAACCATGAATTTGCCACCACTGAACGCCTTTCCCGCTGGCTGGAAGAAGCCGGTATCCGGCTGTTGCCACTGGGGCTGAAAACCGGCGTGGTGGCTGAAATCGGTCACGGCGAAGCAACGATCGCCCTGCGTGCAGACATTGATGCGTTACCCATTGATGAAATCACCGATCGCCCGTGGCGATCACAGCAGCCGGGCGTAATGCACGCCTGCGGCCACGACGTTCACAGCGCGGTGATGCTCGGCGTTGCCCTGCAGCTTAAACAGCAGGAAGCCACGCTGCCAGGCCGGGTGCGGATTCTGTTTCAGCCCGCGGAAGAGACCTTTAATGGCGCACGGCAGCTGATGGATGCCGGTGCGCTGGAAGGCGTACAGGCGATATTCGGCCTGCACAATGCACCCGACCTGCCGCTGGGCACGCTGCGAAGCCGGGCGGGCGCGTTTTACGCCAACGTCGATCGCTTTGTAATACGCGTCGAAGGTAAAGGCGCACATGCTGCACGACCCCAGGAGGGCATCGATTCGATTGTGATTGCCAGCCATATTGTGACCGCCCTGCAGACCCTGCCGAGCCGGGTGTTCAGCTCGCTGGAGACGGTGGTGCTGAGCGTGACGCGCTTTACCGCCGGGAACACCTGGAACGTCTTACCGCAAAGCGTTGAGCTGGAAGGCACCGTGCGCACCCACAACAGCGAGATCCGGGCGCAGATTCCGCACCGCATCCAGTCGCTGATTCAGGGGATTGCTGCCGCATTCGGCGCGACCGCTGAGCTGGAGTGGACCGAGGGGCCGCCTGCGCTGATTAACACGCCAGGCTGGGTGGATGTGGCTCTGGAAGTCGCACAACAGAGCGGCTATCTCGCGGAGCATGCTGAGTCGCCGCAGATGGGCGGAGAAGATTTTGCATTTTATCTGCAACAGGTGCCGGGCGCGTTTGTCAGCATTGGCAGCGCCAGCGAATTTGGCCTGCATCACGCCGCCTTCGACCCGGATGAAGCGCTGATTGGCCCGGCAGTAGACTACTTCACGCAGCTGGTACCACGCGCGTTACAGATTGTGGCGGCGCAATGACAAAAAAAAGGCGTGCAGCTATGTCTGTTCCGGTTCCGCAACCGATTCTTGATCACGCGGTGATCAACGTCGCCGACCAGCTCGACCGCGCCAGCGCACGCTTCCGGCGGCTCGGCTTTCAGCTCACGGAGCGGGGTCATCATTCGCTGGGATCGAGTAACCACCTGGCCGTCTTTGGCGAAAATTATCTGGAGCTGCTGGGTTATGAGCCCGGCAACGAAGGCCAGCGTGCCGATCTCTGGCAGTCGCCGCTGGGATTGAGCGGTCTGGTGTGGAAAAGCGGCGATGCCGATAGCGAGTTTCAGCATCTGGAACGTCAGGATCTGGATGGCGATCCACCCGCCTCTTTTCACCGTCCTGTCGATCTGCCCGACGGTACGGTAACTGAAGCCCGTTTTCGTACCGTTCGACTGCGTCCTTCGCTGATACCCAATGGCCGCAGCTTTTTTTGCCAGCATCTGACGCCTGAGGCGGTATGGCAGCCTGCCTGGCAGCGCCATCCCAATGGCGTGCGGAACATCAGCGAATTTGTCATTGTGGCGCAGGATCCGGCGAACTCGGCTCAGGTCTATAGTCGCCTCTTTGGTGCCGCAAAAGTGCTCGCCTGTCCTGAAGGCGCGTTTGTTCTGCGTGCCGGTGCCGCCACGGTACGATTTGCGTCGGCGGCATTTGCGCTGCACCGGTTCGGCCCGCTCCCCGACGACTACGATGGCCGCGCCCGGATGGTGGCGCTGGGGTTTGAGACAGAGGATCTCGCTCAGGTAAGACGCGCACTGCTGGCGGGGAATATTGCGTTTCAGGATCAGAATGAGGCGATTGTGGTGGCGTCGGGTGACGGGTTTAATGTGGCACTGCGCTTTACCTGAGTCCGGGTTCAGGGTGTGAGAAAAAAACGCCTCAGTTGAGGCGTTTGTTTACAGACTGCATCCCGAGGCAGATCAGAAGGTGTAACTGGCGGTCACGGAGACGTTACGTGGTTCGCCGTAGACAACGGAGCTGGCAACGTTAGTGTCATACTCTTTGTCGAACAGGTTGTTGAGGTTGCCCTGCAGCGACAGATTCTTGTTCACCTGATAGCGGGCAAAAAGATCGACCAGCGCATAGCTACCCTGACGGGCACGCCAGGTGCCGTTGCCTTCCGGGCCTCCGACGTCGTTCCAGATATGGGTCTGCCAGTTCACGCCGCCGCCCAGCGTAAGCTGCTGCAGCGCTGGCAGGCGATAGCTGCTGAAGAGGTTAAAGCTGGTCTGCGGTAACTGGGGATTAAAGGTGCTGCCATCCCGGTTTTCAGCAATGTAACGCGTGCCGCCAAACGTCATCTGCCAGTTGTCGGTCAGTGCGCCATTCACCTCAAACTCTACGCCACGACTCACTACGCCTTTACGGCCAATGTAGGCCACATCCCCTGACCCCTGAATTGTTTGGGTGGTGGCTTCTCCGACGTTATCCAGCTCGGTGCGGAATACCGATATCGAGGTGGTTAAGCGGCTGTCCATCCAGTCAGATTTCAGCCCGGCCTCGTAGTTTTTGCCGATAACCGGTGACAGGTAGGCACCCGTCACATCGCGATAATCCTGTGGCTGGAACACCGAGGTATAGCTGGCATAAGCAGACCAGTTTTCAGCGAAATCATAAATCAGCCCGCCGTAAGGTGTGGTGTTGTTTTGCTCCACCTCATTACCCGGCGTTTCACGATTCCAGTTGGTGTAACGTGCGCCAGGAATCAGGTGTAATTGACGCCCACCATCAGCTCATGCTGACGACCCAGCAGTTCATACGGACCGCTGCCAAAGGCATTAACGACATCCACTTTGCGTTTATCGGTGTTGTAGCTTTATGGGTAGCAAGTAAGTAAATGATAATTAATGGTTATTAAAATCAGGGATGATTATCTTGCAACTTTCATGCAATTTTTTAAACGCTCTATATCAATTAGTTGCTGTCAGTTTTGCAGAACGCATTTTGCTTACTTTATAGACATAAAAAAAGTTTGAACTTTTCTTAAATGTTAATGGCAATAACAATCATTTGCATTTAGTATGCTTGCGCTTACTGAAATTTACCAAAGTTGCCGAAAAGATTCAGCAATGCTTGGGTGAATAATTGAGTCAAGAATATTAAACAAATGAAGAGGTTATGGCATGTCTTTCACCCGGGTTAGTTCAGAATCTGATAGTAGCGGCAAGTCTCAATCAACCAGAAACACCAAATTTGCATTTTCAGTGGTAGCGCTGATGGTAAGTAATGCATTGTTTTGCAGCGTCGCACATGCTGCTGAGCTTTCTGACAACAAAAACTTATCTTCTGACCAGACTCTGACTGTAACTGCAGATGAAGCCGTTGCTCCAGCGACATCAGCTGAACAGTCCTACACTGTTCCAGCGACTCGTGCTGGAACTAAACTGAACTTAACCCAGCGTGATATCCCGCAATCAGTCAGCACACTTACTGAGCAGCGCATTAAAGACCAGAACCTTCAGAACATTGGCGATGCTTTAGCGAACGTTACAGGCATATCAGCTTCACAAAATGACTCCGAACGTGTTGACTTCTACTCACGTGGTTTTTACATCAATAATTACACCTATGATGATATTCCTTCGACTCAAACTGGCGCGTGGAACTTTGGTGAAACTGATGGTGATTCTGCAATTTATGAGCGCATTGATGTCGTACGCGGCTCTACGGGTTTAATGACCGGTACGGGTAACCCGGGTGCTGCCATAAACATGATTCGTAAGAAAGCTGATAGTAAAACTTTTACAGGCAACCTTTCGACAAGTTATGGCACCTGGGATAATCAGCGCTATGTTGCAGACCTGTCAGGGCCACTTAATGACGCCGGTACGCTACGCGGTCGTGTGGTGACGGGTTACCAGGATCAAGACAGCTGGGTTGATCGTTACCATAAACGTAAAAAGTTCCTGTATGCCACAGTAGCGGCAGACCTTACCGAGAGCACTACACTGGACCTGGGCTACGACTATCAGTCACGTAATACAGATGGACCAACCTGGGGCGGCCTGCCAACCTGGTATAGCAACGGAAGCAAAATTCATTACGATCGAAGCGATAATCCTTCTGCCGACTGGACGCACTATAATATTCTGTCCCGCAAGGTCTTTGCTAACCTGACAACTAATTTCGACAATGGCTGGCAAACACGTATTAATGGCACTCATAGTGAATCAGACTTTGATAGTAAACTACTGTATGTCTACGGATACCCTGATCAGCAAACGGGTATACTGAACAGTGCAGGATATGGATATGCAGGTTGGTACAAAGGTGTTCGCACTCAAACAGCTATAGACGCTTATGCCACCGGTCCATTTGAGCTATTAGGACGACAACATCAATTGGTTGCTGGCGTGGATTATAGCCGTCAACGTAATAAGTATATCTATTCCTCTGAAATACTGTCACCAGCACAGGTTGGAAACTGGAATGAATGGTCAGGGAACATTGATGAACCTCAATGGCCAGCCTGGGCATTGTCTTCAGAAGACACTATACGCCAGAAATCTGCATATACAGCAGCTCGTTTTTCTCTTGCAGATCCACTTTCCCTTATTGTTGGGGCTCGCTATACCCAGTATAGCGCGAATGGCACGTCTTCAAATATGGATAAGAATAACATTACTCCATATGGCGGCCTTGTTTATGATATTAACGAAACCTATTCTGCCTTTGCGAGCTACACATCAATTTTCCAGCCTCAAACTTACCGTGATCAGCAAGGCAATTACCTGAAACCTGTTACCGGAAGAGATTATGAAACTGGCATCAAGGGTGATTGGGATGATGGTCAAATCACTTCCAGTCTTTCTGTATTCCGTATCGAGCAGGAGAATCTTGGCCAGATACAAAGTAATACCTACGTTAATAATAGTAGTGAGAATGCGTACAGATCCTCCAAAGGCGTTGTAAGTCGCGGCGTTGATTTTGAGATAAATGGTGCTGTCACTGAAAATTTGAAGATGACCTTTGGTGCGACTCGCTATGTTGCTAAAGACGCTTCTGGAGAACGTTCAAATCCATATATGCCACAAACCAGCTTGAAGCTATTCACAAGCTATAATCTTCCAGTCCTTCGCGAGTTGACTGTAGGGGGAGGCATCAACTGGCAAAACCGGACCTACAAGGAAGCTACTAACGCCTCAGGTGAGACCGAGCGCGTTTATCAAGGAAGTTACCCTATCGCAAACCTTTTTGCGCGTTATCAGGTTAACAAAAATCTTTCGGTACAGGGTAATGTCAAAAATATATTTGACCGAGAATACAATACTGATCCGTCAGGTGGTGTTGCATTTAACGAGCCACGAAATTATTCAGTCAGTCTGAATTATAATTTCTGATTTCAAGAATTGACCTCTAGCCCGGATAATATCCGGGCTTTTTTTGCCTGCTGCTTAGCTCTGAATAAAGCACTATAAGCCCACCTCGTCGTCTGAAAAGAGAGGCGCGATTGAGTCTTTACCCGGTCGCCGGGCTTTTATCCGCCCAGACCGTCAAGGTCTTTGAGCCTGGCACCCATAGCTTTGACAATCTCAGATTGATCATCGATTAATTTCTGTTGCGAATGACATACTGTCAGGAGTAGACCAAGCTGTTCCAACGGATCAAGGGATTTCATGCCATCAGAGTTCGTGATTACACCTTCCGGCAGCAGCTCTTCAAATTCCTGAGCAATCACCCCGTATTTATGAGAAGAACCAACCTGTTTTCCCTCTGCAATAACCATCTCACCTGTAATGGGATCGGGCGATTGATAAGTGAATATTTTATCTTTAAATTTATATGCTACTGGGCGTATCTTGCGAATGATCTCCAGTGCAAGCTTCTCATCTGCTTCTTCAATTCCTTCTTTCAGCGTTTTATCTGAATCAAAAAAATTAATACCTTTAGCTGCACCATCTACCTTCACTTCAAGGTAAGTGCTGCTTACTGCTGAGAAGGCTCTCACACGGTTATTTACTGAAACTGAGCCGTTGGCCGCATAGAATAAACCATCTGCAGTGAACTGGAAGTTCGCGTTTTCAACATTATTCGCTGAGTTTACAATGCGAATATTAAACCCGCCTACTCCACTTCCTCTGTTAACAACAATGGAACCTTTACCACTTCCATTGTCTTCATTCCAGACAAGATGTGTGCCTTGCTGCCCCATATTCACGCCGTTAGACGTTGCGGAGACACCGTTTTTCGCAACGATGGTTGTACCAGTCAGGCCACCAGTTAGCGTTCCGCCCGATAGCGGTAGTGCACCAAGATTGCTTAACGCAGTTGTTTTATTAGAAACATCATTGAGGTTCTGACTTTTATCCATTTTTCCTGAAACAGAGCCCACAATGCTGTTCCATGATGGCCCGCTGTACTGGCTGCCATCAGGCAGCGTAACCGAAATATTTCCGCTGCCACTGTAAACCTGCTGCCAGTTCGCTTTGTCGAGATTAAGACCGCGAATGGCCTTAGCTACATCAGCCGCTACCTGCGCAGTGATACCGACCAGTGCAGCATTAGGAACAGCCGTCCACGCAACGCCTGAAGCTGTTGGGCCGTTATATGCTGTAGTGAGTGTTACGCTGTTTGCTGAATTAACCGACTGGACTCCGAGCGTATAGGTAACGCCTCCCACTAAAGCAACAAGGAAATCGTTCGCCTTCAGCTCGGTTGTGAAGCTGGTGCCAGAGCCTGTCACAGTCGTTGAGTTGTTAGTTAATGCAATAGTGCCTGCTGGCATGGTGATCTCCGGGCAAAAAAAATCGGCGCTGTGGCCGGATTGAGATGTTGTTTGAAAATTTATTTATCGTATTTGATGGTGATTTTTCGACCGTTTAGGGGCTATTTTTTTCGAAAGGCATTTCTTATATTGCATTTATAGAAATTCTTTCAAAAAACCTTCCGGGACTGATTTTACAATCATTAAATTTTTATCTCGTCCTTACTGGTTAAAGTCTAACCCAACGATAACCTCGCCAGACTTTCCGGGTTGCCATGCTCTTATAGGGTAACTAGCTGCATAACAATAAGAAGATGACAAAATCAAAAACGAAAACTCAATAACAATCCTTTTCACTTGAATTTCTTTATGATTAATTTAATTCATTGCCGCTTAAAACTAGCGAATTTTATTGAATTCTTTTGTTTTTTAAGTGTATTTTAATCATAAATGGTGCAGTCGATGTAGGGAGGTGCGTAACCACTTCCTTTCGTGGAATTTACCGGAATTATAGAGGAGCCGCGCCCCATTTCATTTGAACGAACAACGGTGTTATCTCCGTTCCAGTAGCATCCAGTGGAGTGAATTATGATCTGCGTAAAAATATTTCCCCCTACAGTTTGCGAGTAGACTACCGCTCCACACCGTGCAGGAATGATCGCTTTTTTCCCTGCTATAGTTTCGTTTAGGTAACCAGCCGTTCCGGCTCTTCCAGTTGGAATAACAATGTTGATACCACGCAATACTTTCGTTTCGTTTGTCAGAATGCATCGCCCATTTTCGTCATAAATTGCTATCCCCCATACTGGAACTGGTTGAGCAACTGCGCCGAATACATAAATTGTACCGCTTACAGTGCCACTCCTGGATGCCCCAACAACAAGGCCATGCGTCCCAGTAACTATCTGTTGATAGCCCCACCCATCGGGCTGGTCGAATCTCACAAAATACAGATATGGGACTTCTCCGGTAGAATCCAGGCTAATCCGCTGTCCGTTTCCTGAATTAACCTTGGCATCCACAGAAAAAGTCTGTCGCCTGATTAGCGCGAACGGAATGGTGTCCTGTACATAGAAGGGGGTTCCGTCTTCCCTTGTAAGCATTGCTCCAAAGCTCATGATATGTAACCCATTATGTACATTGCATTCAAAGGAAATCTGTCCGTGCCAGATACATTATTTGGTGCTGGCTCGACAATTATACTGTTTCCAGAAACATAAATGCGGCGGCGGTTATCACCAACCCCATCTGTTGAACTATCAGGCATTACGACAAACCGAAGGGTAAATCCGGCAGGTATCGAAAAGTTGAAGGTCGCGTTAAGAATATTTTCATCAATTCTAAAATATCCAAGAATATTGACAGGAATTAGTCCATTATTACTATAGTTACCGCTTGCATCCCACGTTCCAAACCCATATGCCATTAGCTGAGTTTCCCCATTCTCACGCGCAGGACACCATTTCCGTCATAAACGGATATCTGATTGTTGGTTTGCACCATCCGACCATTGCCAGGATCATAACCATTATTTTCAAAGGTTCCGTCCTTGCTTAATCTCCAGCCCGTGGCTCCGGCAACGTAATTTGTAGACTCGATATAGGCGGCAATCATTGCACTGGTAATGGTGGCGTCACCGATAAAAGCCTGATTGATAATTGTCTGGCCGTTCTGAATGGCAAAGAAAGTTTTCGGCGTAGCGCCAACCTGCGACATTACGGCGAAGCGGTCAGCCAGGAACAGCACCTGCGTCTGCATGCCGGAAGGAGAATTCTCAACGCCAATCCCCATCCCAGCCGCGTACTGGCGACCATTGCTGTCTACCGCCACCTTGACAGAGTATTGAGCAGAGAGCTTGCCGTTGGTTTCAGCCAGCGCCGTGGATGTCTGCTGAATAGCAGCAACGTTACTCCCCACTGCGGCCTGCACCTGCTCAAACTTCTGCGCATAAGCCTGGTCGTTAGTGGCGATGGTCTGCTTAACGGCCAGGATATCGGCGCGGTTCTGGTTGTTTGCGCCAGCGATTGCCATCTGGTGATCAACAGTTGCATCGAGGTTCAGCGCGTTCTGCAGCATCGCATCAATGTTGGTATCTACCCTGGCAATGAGCTGCTTACCGGCATCCGTTTTCAGCACCTGCCCGGTAATATCTCCCAGCAACGCGGTAGCATCAACACTGCTGGCACCTTCTGTAAAGCCAGTCCAGTCGCCTGTGTTGCCGATACGGTCCACCAGCCGTGCACGATACCAGCGGCGAACACCAGCAGGCATAGGGCCGTGCTGATAGCTCACTCCGGGGTAAGGCACATAGGCCAGAAACTGCGGATTCTGCCCGTCTGCCGTTGTGGCCACCTGCATCTCTGTATGAGAGGTATCACCGGAACCATCAGGAAACGCCCACGTTACATCAATTGCCCACACCACGTTGTCAGTAGCGCGGAGGTTAACCGGCGTGCCTGGCTTACCCGCTTTGCCAGTGAGTGAAGTTGAGTCTGCGTATCCCCAGGGCGAAGATGTTTCCACCGCGTTAACAGCACGCACCCGGACATCATAGACGCCAGTGTAAATGCCCTGAATGCTGAAGCCCTGTGCGCTGGTGACTGCGACGTTAATCCAGTCGCCTTTATCCTTGCGCCACTGAGCCTCATAGCTGATCGCACCCTCTACCCTGTTCCACGTGACCTGCATTGATGAGACGGACAGCCCCTGCTCAACAAAGCTGACTTCGCTGATTTTGATGTTGGCCGGTGCCTTAAGCACGCTGATAGGTGTAACCGTGATAGGCGCGGGCTCAATGCGTACGCCATCATCAATGTAGCGGTACTTGTTCGGGTCGTGCTGCACCCCGGTGATGGTGAATGTACCATCATCGTTTCCTGCTACTGAGGTGACACGAAAATACTGAATTGCCAGATTGTCGCTGTCGATGGCCCAGACTGCGCCCGCCACCGGCGTCATGCGGAAGGCGGTATTCACGCTGACGGTTTTATTATCGGCGCTGATGCTGCCAATTGTTCGTGTCTGTGCAGTGCCGTCCGGCAGGTTCAGAACCAGCCGATCACCTACAGCGTAATCAACAGCACGGTCGAGCGTGATGTGAAGGCCATTTACCGCGCTGATGCGGCCACCATTCTGCTTACCGCTGCGGAACGGGTCTGCTACACCGATAATTTCAGCCGGGATCGGAATGTAACCATCCAGGCCAACGCCGAATGACACGGTCCCATCTTTCGCGTTGGAGAGAATGGCCCAGCGCCCGCGCCGATGCGCCTCGCTCTGAGACGTGCAGCCGATGGCGGTCAGGCTCATTTCGCGAACGTCATAGCGCTGCACCAGATCGGCGTCGTATACGCCTTCAACAGTGTCAGAGTAGTGATTAATTGGATCGGACCAGCTTACCTGACAGGATGAATAACGATTCTTATAGCTGCCACCGGCATACGTGAACAAGCCGTCGATAACGTTCGCCGCGTGGTAAACAAAATCTACGTCAACATTGCCGTCTGAGTCGATCTGCGGCACGTCCGCATTCACAAAAATCTGGCTGTTGCCCCAGAACGTGATGCCACGGAATATCGCCGCAATGTCCTTCAGCACGGTATACGCATCCTGCTGGCTCTGGATGAAGACGTTACAGGTAAAGCGAGGCTCCGTGCCGCCTGCGCCGTCTGACACCATCTGATCGCAGTACTGCGATATGCTGTAGAGCTCCCACTTGTCGATCATCGTGGCATCGACACGCGTCCCCATACCGAAGATTTTATCCAGCACCAGGTCATAGAAAATCCATGCCGGATTGTCGGTATAGGCATATTTGAAATCACCCTGCCATGTACCGGTATACGTGCGTGAAACCGGATCATAGGTCGTCGGCACTCTGACCATACGCCCTTTTGGCTTACAGGTAACCTTCGGAGCCTGTCCGCTAAACTGGCTGGCATCGACCTCAATGTACAGCACCGCAGTATTGGGATAACGGAGTTTGCTGTCGATGACCTCTGCGAATGAAAAAACTTTGAAGGCGTTGAGCAGCTTTGAGGATGTCGAGTCAGGGGTAATACGGCGCACCCGGACAGACCAGCCGGATGTCGCATCAGGCAAATCGATACGATGATCGCGCTGGTATTCAGACGTGGTCTTGCCGTTGAAGCTGCCGTCGACAACAGTGGTCCATGACCCACCGTCCGTCGACAGATCAATGGCATACTGTGTCACGGTGCCAACCATGTCGCCATTGTCTTTGTACTGATACTGGACCGGCAGGCTGAGCTTAATGCGGACTGCATCAAGTGTGAGATTTGAAAACTGGCGCGTCCAGGCGACAGCCTGCGTGACGGCAACACCCACTGAAAGTTCGTTGTCGACCTCCGGCATACCCTGAATATAGGTCTGGTCCTGCGTTCCTCTGCGCCAGTCCCACACGACACCGGTAAAGTTATAGGTGCCGTCTTCGTTCGCCAGCTGTGTATCGTTCAGGTAAATCTGCTGCGCGGTTAAATCGCCCTGAATCTCACCTTCGGAGATTGCCAGCAGCATCTTCAGTTTGGCGACAGACAGAAGATCGTCTGCCTGCTCTACCGGCGTATGAGCGCTACCGCCACCGCCTTTCCTGCCCTTAATCACGGCACCTTCGAGAAGTCGCATATTTCACCCATAAAAAAAGCCACCCGAAGGCGGCTTTAGAATTACTGTTCGAATATCAGGATGTTGCTGATAGACACTTAAGGATATGTTGAGTATTCAGCCCGTTCATGTTTGGGGCATGGACGCACACAGCAATGAGGGATGGCTGATTACCTCTGGAAAGGAAAAGGTATGCAGTATTTACATAAAAGAATGCACCTCAACCAGGGCGATACTGTTGTCGTTAACTGTTCTCATCAATGTAACGTGCTAATGACGACTGACAGCAATTTTAATAACTACAGAAGCAATCGCAGATTTCAGCATCATGGAGGTGGCGGTTTTTTCAAGCGCCTGCCGGCTCATCTGCATGTTCCTTATTCCGGCTACTGGAACATTACTCTGGATTTAGGTGGTGGCTCGGCCAATATTCAGCACAGTATCAGTGTCATCCAGGCTTAGTGCTTCTTATTTAGCCTGACCCAGAGCATCCATAAGGGCGTCAATGACTTTTTTCTGTGTGCCGCCCTTCATGTAATCTTGATGAGCATCGCCCTGTTAATTGTCACCATCACGCATCCAGATAAACTCTCTATTTAAAAAGGTTCATACTTCTTCAGTATACTTCCGGTTTATTTATTACTGCTGGTCGCTGGTAAAGTTGCCTGCACTGATGACCGCGCCGCCGATTTCCCGCGTTCCGTAAAGCACCGGCACCGGATAGCCCATCGCTACGGTGTTAACCGGGGCACCGAACGCGTAGTTCGGCTTATTGTCCGTACTGGATGATGCGCCAACGTTAAGCTTGGGCTGTGGCATCAGCATCTGCACGACTCCACCCAGCAGCATGCTGATACCCATACTGGTAAGCGCAGTTACTGCCAGACCTGTCGCAGTAGTGGTACCCAGCGCTGCGCCGTATGCCGCAAGTGTTATGCCTGCTGTGAAGAAAGCGGCCACAATCGCAACGGCACCGATGATGATCTGGAGTGTACCGCCACGCTTTGAACCTTCCAGCACAGGCTCCATCTGAAACTCGGTCGCGGCTGAGGACATGTCGAATTCATGCAAGCCGATATTGTCTTTTCCGCTGAAGAAGGCAAAGCGCACGCCGTTCAGATGCGCGTTTGACACATACTTTTTGAATCCCGGCACCTGTGAGCACATCGCACGCAGCAACTCCCGCAAATCAGCTACGTGGAACTGGTGAACCTGTCCAAACATTTTTGCCATCCGGCCTTTGAGTCGCATGGTTTTAAGCATTCATCAGCTCCTTTCTGCGCACGATACGCACGGTACGGTTACGCCAGTATTCGCCATAAGGCACCCGTGCAGACAGGCTTCCGGCGTTGTGATGAAGAATGATATTGTTGCCCAGGTAGATTGCGGCGTGGTTCGTTACCGGGGCGCTGATGCGCATCATAATCATGTCGCCCTCGCGCATCTCCGCTGGCTCAACCTGCACAAACCCCTCTGACTGCCAGTTGTCGTCATAAAGGTTTTCTTTGCCGTCCACCCACCACTCATAGTCTACAGACCAGTTTTTCAGGGTGATGCCGTGCTCACGCTGGTACCAGTCCATGATGAGCGTCCAGCAGTCATTGCCGCCAATCAGCCAGGGGCGACCTGTGTAGTCGCGATCAGTGCGCGGACTGATAGTGCAGAAGTCACCATCCGGCCACGACATGATGCCCCACTCCACACCGGAAAAGTCGCACTGCACCCTGTCATGCTCTGACGGGATGAGCTGCGGCACGTCCGGGTGCGAGTGGATAACCATCAGGATTTCGCCCTGCGCCTCCGCTGCCCGCTTATCCTCCGGCGACAGCGTGAAGTGCTCTGTCGGCACGTTAGCGATATTTCTACAGGGGATGTAGTTCTGGGTCCGGCCTGACTGGATGACCAGACCACATGCCTCTGTCGGGTATTCGGCGGCCACATGCTCGCGTATCGCCTCAAGAATTTTTCTACGCATTGTTATTTACCCTGAAGGTTTGCTGCCGGGAACCCTCCGAATGGCAGTGGCTGATCGTCGCCAAAGCGTGCTTTGCAATCTGCCATTCGCCCTCCACAAACATCTTTAGACGGGTCATTCGTGGGCGTGCCATCTTTCGCAAAGTACCGGTTGCCCGTGTAATCACACCCGGTGCCGGTGCGATACCAGCCACGCATGCACCAGGTACAGACCGGCGTTATCTGGCGCGATGGCAGTTGCAGGCTCTGGATATCAAACGGAGAGCAGAGTTCAAAATCTACCTGAGCACGTGTCTCAGATGTTTTAGCATTCACGTAAAACAGCTGAACGCGTTCTTCCTGCGGGTTAGCGGTGGGATTGCCTGCGGTCCAGTTTGCCGCATCAAGATACTTTGCCAGCGTGGTGTGGATACGTACCTTAGCCTTAACCATGTCGTCAAACTGCAGGCAGAGCGCGGTCACATAGTTGCCCACGTTGCCGACAGAAAGCTTTGGCGTCGGCTGTGAACCGGTGCTGCTCATTTCCATGCCGGTCAGCTCATAGGGGTGCGGATCGTACTCATTGCCCTGCCAGATGATGGACGGCAGGTTTTCCGCTGCAAAAGACTGCCAGCCCTCGGTCGGCAGGTTATACGCATGGAAGCGCAGCACGGTATCCAGCCCGAAGGCCGTACCGTCAATCTCAATCAGCTGGACCAGACTCCCCGGCTCCAGCGCCTGAATGTCCTGGTTGAAACTCATTTTTCACCCAATAAAAAAGGGCGCACATGCGCCCTGTTGTTATCGTGACATGTCACGGTGCGAAAGCCTGCTCAAAGGTAAAGCTGATTTCCACGAAATTGCCGTTGATGAAGGCGGGCCGGATCGAGTCCGACTTAACGCGGTAAAGCTTTTTCTCTCCCCACGGATTGACCCACCAGCAGGAGGCCGTAACGTGGGCTTTGAGAAATGCTCTGACAGTCGCCATATCGGCTTTGCTGCCGCTGCAGGTGACCGGCCACGATTCACGCTGGTCATTAATCCCGACACCAGCCACCTGCTTATAGCCCTCACCGAACTGGGCCTGAAGCGTGGCAACGTTGACCTCCTCCGTCGCCCCCGTTCTGACGCACCAGTCAAAGGTATCAGTCGCCATTTATTACCTCACGAAGTCCGGTATAGCAGTCCGCCCGGAGAGATCTCCTTCCTGAGCCGCTCGGTTAGTGTCATTTCGACAATAGATTTAAGCTGCCTGGCCGTGTCAGCCGTACCGCTGGCAGAAGTTTCGCCCGCCGCGCCTCCCTCACTGATGGTGACCGGAGCGCTGATGTTAAAAACCGTATTACCGTTACCGGAAGCGCGGTTAACGCCGGAGGTAAACGCAACTGTGCCGGGGCCGACAACACCGCCATCAGCATAACCTTTCATCAGGGAATAGAGGTTTGACACACCGATGCGATCTGTTGCCTCTTTGGTGAAAACAAATTCCCCTTTATGAACAATGCCCGCGGGATCATATTTACCGCCCTCGCCGGTAAACCCACCGCCGTCATAGCCGGTGTAGCTGGTTGAAAGCCCCATTGCGCCGATAAACCCACCGCCGTCATAGCCGCTGTAGCTGGTTGAAAGCCCCATTGCGCCGGTAGAACCGGTAGTGCCGCCCGTAGCTCCTCCGGATACCGCTCCACCGATGCTGCTGGCAATCGTGCCAAAGATACTTCCCCACGATGATGATGAAGATTTCAACGTATTCACGACAGCCATCTGAAGCGCGATCTTCGCAATGGTCTGCATGATGGAAAGGCCCCAGCTCTTCCAGTCTGCTTTACTTCCGTCCAGCATGGACGTCATGTTGCCCATTGCACTGTCCAGCATTGACGTCATACCCGATTCCACGGCGCCTGACACATCACTGGCGCTTTCAAGCCAGTTCTGAAAACCCCTGGATGCACCGCTAAGCCAGTCAGCTTCTGATGCCGCAATCGCCTGGTATTTTTTGTCCAGGTCATCCATCGCCTGCTGACGTGCGGCAATGGCTGCAGAGCCTTTATCCGTTTTATCGAAAACGCTATCTATCTGTTGCGTTTCTTCATAGCGGCTGCGCTGACGTTTACTGAGACCCGCTGTCGCCGTGGTCTGTGCGGTATCATCACGATATTTACGCGCTGCTTCGGTCAAATCTTTCAGCGCCTCAGCCTGATCGCGCTGTTTTTTAACGTTCGCCTCGGCTCGCTGCGTCCATATGGCTAATTCAGATGAGTTGTCGCGAATAGCTTTGCGCTGCTCTTCAGTCCATTTAGTTCCTGCCTGATGTGATGCGGCATATAGCTCCGATGCCTTTTCACCCTCCGTTGCGCGAACCTTCTGCACTTCAATGGCCGCACTCAGATCTTCAATTTTGCGGGCGTAGTTCTCAGCCTGACTTGCCGCTTCCTGCTCGGCTTTGTTCTGCGCATTGGTTGAAGCAGTACCAGCTTTTTTTGCTTCTGTAGCAGCGGCATCTTTTTTTGCGGCCTGGTCTTTGTTGTAAACGTACTGGGTATAATGTGCGCCAGTCAGTTTAAGATCGTCTGCTTCGTACTGATGCTGAGCATGTAGTTTCTGCAACCCGGTGAGACTGGAAAGCTCATTTTCACGACGGGCCCTCTCCAGCGCCGTTTGCTGCTCAGGGGTTGCACTGGTAACGTCAACAACCGGTCCTGCATACTGAGGTGGCTTTGCACCAGCAGTGGCGGACATTGAGCGGTTAAGGATGTCATAGGCACCCTTCAGGATAGAAACCGCGCCTGCCTGTTCAACGGCCTTCTGCGTTGCAAGATCGCTCGCATCGTTGACCAGCTTTTGCGTACTGGCGATTTTTGCCGCAGCCTGCTCACGCTGATACTCCAGCTTGTTTAGCTTATCGGTAAGTTCCACGTTCTTAGCCGTGATATCGGCCTGATCCATAAACGTGTTGATATAAGTCAGCGTGGGGTGTTTGTTGTAGTCCTGCTGAATATGGTCCAGACCACTCAGGTTTTCTTTTACCTTAGCAATCTGCGTGTCAAGGTCGCTCAAATCCTTCTTCTGCGCCTGTAGCGATGTCCGGGCATCAATGGCGGTAGACTTCAGGACCAGCACGGACATTTGCTTTAGCCTGCTGTTAACCTCATCAAGGTTATCGGCGAAGCTCACCGCCTCTTTGTGCACCTGCTGAGTGTGCTGATACAGACCAAACATAGCTGCACCAGCGCCAATAATCAGACCCGGCCAGCCGCCGATAAGACTCAGCAAGCCACCGCCAAGGCGTGACATCACGGAGGCAGTGCTGCTCAGGTTGCTGATGGCAGATGCTCTGCCAGCAATAGCTCTGTTAAGTCCGGACTGCGCGGCGATCAGTGCTCGCTCAGCAACAATCTGCGACTGAATCGATACTGCGGCGGCTCTGGCCTGTTGAGCGCGAAAAACTGTCTGTCTGGCCGCCGCCACACTGACCTGAGCGCCACGAACCTGAGCTTGTGCGAGCGCCACCTCTGCACCAATGTTAGAAACCACCGCCGCTGTTGACCGGTAAACGCTCCCCACCATATTGCCGAAGTAACGCACCAGACCAATGCTGACCAGCACGCCAGCAGTGTTAGCTACGGTGTCGATATTTTTCGCCAGATCGTCCAGCACTCCGGCAAGCAAAGAGGATGCCCCAACCGCCTGGTCGGCCCCACCGACCCAAGCCAGGAAGGCGTTTTCTACCTTTTGGGCCGATCCGCTGATGGAGGCAGGAAGGCTTTCAAATTCTTTTCTTAGCACTTCAACGTTGGTAAGCAGCGGCACGATTGTATCTGTGGTCAGCTGCCCATTGTTTGCCATATCGCGAAGACCGCTTACCGAGGTGCCAAGACCATCAGCCAGCAGTTTCGCCAGGCGACCACCATTTTGCATGATGGAATTGAAATTCTCTCCACTCAGCACACCTGAAGCAAGCGCCTGGCTTAGCTGAGTAACAACTGAGCTTGCCTCTTCCGTACTGGCACCCGAAAGATTCAGTGCTGTTGCTACCGTTTCGGTGACCCTGGCAATGTCTGCTGAGGCGTAGCCTGCAGAACGTATTGACTCAGCGATACGGCTATAAAGATTTGTATTAGCCTCGAGTGACGTGCCGCTGCGCTGGCTGATTTCCATCAGTGCTCGTTGGGCATTGGCAAAATCATCAGTTGAGGTAGACGCCATTTTCAGGCGTCCACTCATCTGATTCCAGGTATCGGCAAACTTAATGAGCTGATGAGTTGCAAATGCGTCAGCCCATCTACCAGCCAGACTGGCAGCAGATGACTTCACCGTTGCCAGTTGAGAATTCAGTTCCGATATAGACCGCCGAGTTTCACGGGCAGCGGCGGCGGCCTTCTTGTTACCCTGCTCCAGAGTTTTGTAATAATCGGCCCCCATGCGTGAGGCGCGCGAAATTTCAGACTGAAATGAACTGGAATTTGCGGAGATTTTAATAATGAGTTCGCGCAGCGTTGCCATAATTCACCTGTATAAACCGCACCGGCGCGGTAATCAAAGACTACTCATCCACCCTTCAAAGCCGCTGATTTCTTCCTCTTCTTCAGCGTTGCCCCATTTCAGCAGCATTTCATCAATCCTGGCCTTGCCACCCTGCGCGTTAAGAATGGCTGTTGAAACCTGCGCCGCCTGAACATCCCCGCGCCAGTCACCAATCGGGCTAAGACGATCATAGGCAATCCACATTTTTAGCTCGCTGGCGGTGATTGACGTGCGCAGTTCGTTCAGTGTGCGGCCCATACGAAGCGCAAGGGACATCATGAGGAAGGTCAGCGGCTCTTTTACTTTACCTCTGCTTTTTCCTGTGACATGCCCAGGCCGATAGCCTGGGAAAGCAGGCGCGAATGCACCGGGCCGTAAATTTCAGATACGGTCTGTTCGTCGCTTTCGCTGAATACGCGGTTGCCGCTCTCATCCATCAGCACATCGATAAACATCACCACGTCAGCCAGTTTGTTACGCAGGTATTCGTCCTGAATACTCAGTTTCTGCGGCTCCTGACCGTCTTCAGTCTCAGGAGGCATCATGATTTCTCGGAATTTCACCCAGGCTTCACCAGATGGCTCCCGCAGCATGACTTTAGCGCCGTTCCACTCCGGCACCTCAACTATCTTTGAGCGGAAACCTGATGATGCAGCAAGCGCAAGTGCGCGAAGTGAAGCTGGTGATGTTTGGGCTTGTTTTAATGACGGCATTTCAAATTCTCTGCATTTTCAGAAGTGGGTATGATGAGCCACACTGTGTGGCTCATTGAAGAGACAGGGATTATGATCCTGGTGCAACAATCGGCTTTGGTTTACCGCGCACGCGCAGTGAGTAGGTAGAAGAAACCACTGCTGATGTGCCCGCGGACCACGAACTCTGGCGTACCTCGATCAGAGCGTAATAGCCATTCCCGGACGGGAAAACGACCTTCAGAACGCGTAGTTCATCATTGTCATAAGCCTGTTGCAGTGCCTGACGCGCCTGTTCATCCCCCACCCAGTTTCGGGTCAGCGCCATTTCAGCGGGCGCAGCGAGACCGTTTGTTTGCTCCTGCTCGATAGAGCACAGCGTTGTCACATCAATATCGCTTTTTTGCCCACCGGTGTAGGTGACTTCTTTGGTCGCGCACTCCGCATTAAAGAACGTGATACCGTTCGGAAAGCCGCTGGCATTAAATGCATCCGCAGTAACTGGGGTAGATGAAACGCCAATCGTCATCCCCTGCGTTTTTTCATATTTGCTGGTCATGTTTTCTCCAGGCGAAAAAAAACCACCCTGCGGTGGCTGTTATAGTGTATGGGTGAGCGATTACTGGATGCTCTGAACTTCCAGAGTCGCCCGAAAAAGACCGGTTTCAGATTCGTAACCGTTGGTGTTATTGAGTTGCGTAAAATTCAGGGGTGACAATGCTGAAGATACAGCCTCACGCAGTGATCGGGCTTCATCCGGGGATGATGCGTACACGTCGATGTGCAATGAGCCGTTTTCTTCAGCCGGTCCGCTCAACGTGTCGCGGAAAACTTCACTGACCACCATGAATACGATCCACGGTGCGCTGATGGCAGGTGAACCCTGTGCATTAAGCGGTACTACATAAGGATACACCTGGCCGCCAGCCAGACTGCCAATCAGATTAAAGATTGATGCCTCGGTCATTTTGTCAGTGCCTCATCTATGGCCCGGTTCACCGTATCAAACGCGGCCTTAACGGCCTCGTCCTGTTTTGTTTCATACGCTGGCCGGATAAATGGTGTAGCGGCGATATCAGACGTGCCTAGCTCAACAAGCTGCCAGTGAAAAGCGTTACGGGAGTCACTGGCTTTCATCTTTTTGCTACTGTTATCCGTGTCGGGGTTGCGACCGCGAATGTCAATACCTGAAGAAATATCACCGTTACGTGTGCGCTGCGTGAGCACCACGATATTTTCCGCCAGTTTACCCGCGCGTTCAGGGGCTCTTCGTACGGCTTCGTCTTTAATTAAGGTAGCTGCTGAACGGGTTGCATTGCGCAGCATCCTGCCACTTTCAGCCTTACTCAGCGCATCAAGATCGCCGGAAATATCCAGTAGCCCAGAGAAGTCCAGCTTCATGTCTATCACGTATTTACCCCCTGCTTACAAAGCATTTCTAGCTCCGTCGCCTTTGCGGTCGGTATCGGATCTCCGGTTACATCAAGAACTTTGCCCTTGAAAGGACCGGTAATGCATTTAATCCTTGACGCTGCTGTGACATCGGTCCTGAAACGAATACAGACACGTACCGTTGCCTCTGATTTATGAGCGCCAGAAGTCATGAGTTCCCGACTGCTGACCCCTTTAACTTCAGCCCACACCGTCATGCCATCAACCCAGACGTTTTGCTGCTGTCCTGATGGCAGGCGTGTTACCGTAAAGTTCTGAATCGTCACTTTGTGACACAGTCTTCCTGCCTGCATACGTCCACCCTACACACTGTAAATTCGATAAGGCTGTAAGAGAGCCTCAACGCCCAGTGGCACCTCGCTGGAAATCTCACCGATACTCACTGCCTCACGATTTGAGTACCAGTGCCCGACAAGCAACAGCATCGCCGTTCGCACATCGTCATCCAGCAATAGTCGGTCTTCATCAGTATCGAAACCGGGTTCGGCATTTGTTTCGTAAAGCTTTCTGCGGGTCCAGGTTTCCACGTAACGCTTCGCGGCACCACTATAAATACTCAGTAAGGAATCTTCACTGCTGTCATCTTCATCGATACGGCAGTGTGCCCTGACAGTAATTAACTCAATCATAGCCATTGCTAACACCATCAAAAGCGGCCCGGAGGCCGCTGAATTAATGATTAACTGCCTGAAGCAGTCAGGGAACCGAACACAAACGCCTCAGGGCGGTATACCGCCAGAGCAAGACGCTCTTCGCAACGAATAGAAATCATGTTCTTTTCAAAGTCGTCAGCGTTTTCGGTAGAGATCACCACGTTAACGTCTTGACGGTCGAACAATTGAGCACCAGAGTCAAACGCTCCCGTCAGGAACTTACCCAGGAACTGAGATGCTTCGGTGGCAACAACCGGCAGCCCCCACAGCGTTGGCGTGGTTAGTTGAGCCGGATTAGCCAGAATATAGCGTCCCAACTCATCTTTGGTCAGCTCAATACGCGCCCAGTCGGTGAAGTGCAGAACGTGACCAGACGCCGGGAAGCGGGCTAGCTGAGCCTGAAGCATCGCCAGACGCAGCACGTCAATGCCGGTCTGCTTTTCAACGGCGAAAGCTGGATTGAAAGCCACGGCCTGCGGGATGATCCCCTTGAGGTGTGCGCCAGTACCCTCACCAAACAGAATTTCCTGCTCTTCCACATACTTCAGGCCGTAGCGCATCTCCGCATCAACGGTTGACTGAAGCTGAGCAAAATCATCCAGAATCTGCTTAGACGCTTTAAACATGTGAGCGATTGTGCTGACAGGGGCGGCTTCTTCAGCAAATTTAATGTCGCTGTAAGGCTTTGTGGTATTTTCAGGCACAACGCTGGCGTTGTTGGTAAAACCAGTCTGCTTCACATAATAGATTGTGTTGGATTGAGTGCAGCCCGGTGCGATCAGGTCACGGATGAACAGGCGCTGCTTAGGTGCCTGGTCAATGCCAGGCAGACGCACAGGCGGAACAATCTGACCGGGTACATTAACGCTTGTCAGCTCTGCCTTAACCTGGACGCTCGTGCGCTTGCCGCCTTCCATGCTGGAGCGGATATCCTTCATCACTTCCGCAGAGACCAGTTGCTGGCCAACAGACTGAATTACGTCCTTTGCGGCATTGATATTCATGCCAGCAACGTGTTGCTCAAGTTCACCCACAGAAGTCTGGATGGTTTTCATCGCTTCGTTGAGGGCATTGTGCTCGGTGGCAATCTTATCGACTGCCGCTTTGGTTTCAACTGACAGCTGACCAGAGTTTTGCGCCTCTTTGAGTGCATCTTCAGCCTTTTTGCTGAAGTCAGCAGAAACTTTCTCAAGTTTGGCTGACACGCTCTTCAGGAGCTCATTTACATCAGACATTTTTTTCCTTATTCGCCGAGCGAAGCCAGCGCAGATTTGAGGGAGTTGATTACCTCAGGATTCACTACATTCACAGCGCCCGGCTTGTCGTGATTTTCGGGGGTAGCGCCTGGCATACCCGGTCTGTTCATTGATGAGTGGGATGACAAAGCCAAAAATATTAATCAGGATGAAGATGTGCCAGTCCATCAGGTCAATTGGCTTGCCTGCCAGATCGCCTTTGACATGCGGCACAAATTTGTAAAAATTAAGAATGTGCTGGGCGCGGCTTTCACTGAAGTGAATATCTCGCTGCTCACCATTTTCAAATCGTCAAGAAAGCGGGAGCATGCCTGTTTTACATATTTTCCGGCAACAATCTCTCCCGCCACAACCCTTTCGGCGTGGTGTATACCATCAGCAACCTTCGCCATCAGCCTCTCGCTTTAAGGTGGGTCAACGTCTCCGGCACCGCCAGAATTCACCATGCTGCGTGACGCCGGGGTCATGCCAAATTCAGACATCATCCCGCGCAGTCGCTTCCAGGCATCAGCCATCATCGCCACTCGTGGGTGTGCCTTGATGAGCGTGTACCCAGCGCCGTTTTGGTCGTGCAGGTTTCTCCCTCTTCGTCCAAAATATCGCGGTGCGTTCTCCACTCAACGTAAGCACCTATCAGAAGCTCAAGAGCCATACCGTCAAGCGTTGTAATAACGCCAATGCAGCCCGGCTCCTCACCCAGCCGCTTATACCAGTATTTCTCCTGCTTGCTGAAATGCTTCGGAGTAGCAGGAACCCCAGAGGGAGGTCTGGGCTCGTTTTTATTGATTGCCCGTTTTGAAGGGTTACCCATCACCAATTGTAGATGGGTAGGGGTTTTCGGCGGTCCTGGCATAATCGAAAACTCCTATCAATCATTGCATGAGGAAACCCATAAAAAAGTTCTCTAACCTGCGGCGGTGTAAAAAAAGGTTAGGCGGCGGTCCTAAAGGCGCCAGACCCTGAACTTTCGACCCGTCCTCCCCGGCTTATTATTATGGTTGTCACTCACATCGATACAGTTGCCTTTGCATCCAGCCTAACGTGAATAACTATCATTTGAGGCGCTCGCGTGCGGTTTTGTTCTTATGGCATGGCCAGCAGAGCCCCTCAGGATTCGAATCCTCATCAGTACTCCCATGTGCCTTTGGCATGATATGGTCAACGGCCTTTGCTGCCGCTGCCCTGCCGTTGCGATTACAGTTCTGGCAGAGATATTTGTCGCGATTCAGTGTACGTGCCCGCCTGTCATCCCAGCCGCTGCCATAGACGCGCTGGTGCCTGCTCAGTCCGTTCTGATGCTGCTGCCAGCCTTCATTGAGATGATCAGCGCAATAGCCAGAGCGGTCTGTGGTTGTCTTAGCGCAGCCATGCTTACGGCACGCTCTCGGTATTCGTTGCGGCATCCAGTCTCCACGCCCTGCGGCGCTCAGTACGAGGTGTGTTGTCGGGATGGATTTCAACCGTTGCCGTATCTGCGTGGTCAACAAGTGAGTAGCATGGATAAACCACAACACCACCGCATGCGTCACCCACGGCGTAATCAGCAGGCGAACCATGATTCCAGCGGCTGATAACCTGATTGAGCTTCAGCTTTGGGACGCTGTAGCAAACGCCATGAATGAGCCGGTTAAGCGTGATGAAATCCGCCTGCTGCCGGTCTGTTTCAATTAATTTTGTTGCTATCTCAGGCTGATACTGCGGCGGTCTGCCGGTCCCAAGGTAGAAACTCAATAAGTCTTCAGGAAAGCGTGTCAGCCACTCAGCCACCTTCTCTGCGAAGCCCGGCACCGGAAGCGCATCATCTTCCAGAATCACTACCCGGCAATGCTGCTGGCTGGCCCATTCAATGGCGCGTCGGTGATTCCAGTTTGCGCCGTGCTGGTCATCATCAATCAGAAGGTGTGCATTAAGCTGGCATGCCAGTTGTTCTGCCTGATGCCTGCGGGAGTGATGACCCACAATCAGAAAGCTTATTTGTGTTTCCACCAGGCGCACTCCTTACCGATACCTTCAGACTTAAATACCGTATGCACGCAGGGGCCGGTGACCAGTCGATCACTGAAGCGATGCGCCACAACCCCGAAGGCCATCAAGTCACCAACAGCTGACAAGGATGATTCCTGTCCCCAGAACCTAAATGATTCGATGTGGTAATAAAGCCGGATAATGCCGTGTGCGATTGCCATTACACTAGTGCGACTGCCACCCAGCAGCCCGGCATTCAGCATCGAATAATGCGTTGCGTCTAACTGAGTGACGTACCACGGCGACGCCGGTGATTTATTGCTGTCGTTCTGGAGAAATATTGTGTCAGGCAGGGCTTTACTCTGTCCGCCGATAGGGATAGCGCCGGAAAATGATATGCCCGGTGTACTCGTGCCAGCAATGACAGTGGCACCGGGTATGGTAAACATTATTAATTCCCATCAAAAAACCGCCCTCTGGCGGCTGTTTACTACTGTTTTAATTATTACGGCTGTCTGATTTTACAGCCATTTGGGCAAGAATGTGGAATTTCTCACATATTCCCAGGCGATGAAGGTGATCATCAACAAATTTGTGGCAGAATAAATACTCAATGATTATCCTGGCGCTTTCGCCCTGAAGGAGTATTTTTAATGTTTTCTGCCATATGCGTCCCTGAAATTCATCATCAGCCGCATTCGAAAATATGTTTTTTGATGCTCTTTTCCTGGCCGGGATTGATATCACTTTTTGCTGAATTCAACACTATCAGTAGTACAGTCCAGCAGGCCAATATATTCCTCAGTTGCTGACTGGCCGCTGCGCTGACTAAACGGGACTAACCAAATGTCATTTCCAAACGATATCTGGTCGTAATCGATAAGAATCCCATTTTTTTCCGCTAAGTCCTGAACGTCAGAGAAATTTTTCAACTGAGACTCATCCCGGGTTTTAGCACGAATTACTCTCGTCATGATTGCCTGATTATCATAGTGGCGACAGGCTTCAGCCTGAGAATCACCGACCTTCGATGGTCTTGCTGATACTACGATAGAAATCATTACAGCTAATGCGAGTACTGCCAAAGCTATAGCTAAGATGACAAAATTTTTCACTAACTTTTTCATAGGATTCTCATCCTTACCGTCAAAGATGAGAATCATACTCGTTTACGCTCTAAAACTTAACAGCTGTTTCACCATTAATTTCGATTTTATAGGGCACGCCGTTAAATCGCTCACCCATCCATCGGCCAATGGTAGTCAGATCCTCGTTAGTTTTGCTGCGGTGTGTGCTTGCATTGAAATCATATAAATCAGGAGCCTGAGCCCTGACGACACCCTCAAAAGACCACGATCCGGTAGCATTGCGAGTAAAAGTACCATCCAGCTGTAAAGTAATATTACCGAGAATATAAGGCATGAAAACATTAGAGCTGGCCGTGTTGTATGGGAATGAAAATGTAAGGTTATGACGTCCGGGGTTCCCGATTGCATTCATGCGATCGCTAAAACCTGGGATATTACCAGCCTGGATAAACTGTAAAGACAAAGTGCTGATATCCACACTCATTGTCCTGCCATTACCCCACAAAAAATTGCTTAAAGCCGTTGCAATTGCATAAGGAGAGTTACTCAACTTTGGTGGTCCCTGAACTGGCGAGAAGTTAATTCGCTCACGGGTATCAAAGCGTTTTGCTAACTCTTGCAATGGATTTGGCAAAGTTTCACACATATTGATAAATACGCAATTTTTAAACCACCACATTGCGTTTTCTAATTTTTTCGATTCGGATAAGTTGCTCTTCAAATCCTTTGCTATAAGTGGTGTAGCATTCTTGTGGTAACTACCACTGTGCAGCTCTACTGCATATCTAACATTATGTGGTGGGCCTCCTGATGCAACATTACCCCCGCGGCCGCCTGGATACATTACACTGCTGCTACCTGTAGTTACTACAGGTGGAGAGACAACTACCATATCAGCCATATTTCTTCCTTTTCATTGTTTATGGATCGACCTGATAAATCAATTTCTGGAATGTTATTTTCTGCACTGCTCTCTTATATATTCTTGCAATCCTGCTATTTGCTTCCCGGAAACCAGAATTCGCGCTCTGAGGGTAAAATAATCCCGTTGAGCGGCGTCAGTAAGTCTGGCGCTGGCTGCATCATCCACGCCGGGGGTGCCGGTGGCGGGTTGCTTCGGGCAGATTGCGTTGAGTTGCAACCGGCGCTTGCCACTATCAACATCATCATGCAGCTGATCGATAGTCGCTTTAGCATCGGCTAACTCCTTCGTGTATTTCTCATCAAGTGCGGTCACATCACGCTGTCGTTTCTGCATATCGGCGATAGTGTCATGAATCTGCTTAAGGCTGCTTGTTGCAGTATCACGCTGCGCCTTGTAATCAATGGCACTGCCACGGTAATAGAGCGCGAATGCTACTGACGTGGCTAAGAGCAAAAGAGTCAGTAGCATGAGCGTACTAAGCACTTTAGCCTTTGAGGTCATCGTCACTCTCCGCCAGACACAATGAGCGTTCCATGTCTCGCCGGTTCATAAGACCTCTCCATTTCATGCCACCGGCATACACCCAGCGGCGAAGTTCTTCACACGCACCAGTAACATCACCTGAGTTCAGGTGCTTTAACAGAGTGGATTTAGAGAATGCGCCGGAGCCAACGTTGTAAGTGAAGCTGTAAAGAGCAGCGCGCTGATATTCACCAAGCGGCACTTTTACCATGCTGTCTACCGTCCTCCTGACCGGCTGCAGGTCACTCGACAGAAGCCGGTCACATTCCCGGTCGGTGTACTTTTTGTCTTTGATAATGTCGGTGCCGGTGTGACCGTCGCAGACTGTCCATACACCAGCCACGTCTTTGTAAGGCTCGTACGCCCTACCTTCGACTCCATTCTTTCCGCCCAGGAATACCGTAGCGATAGCCATAGCTCCGCCACCCGCTACAGCAATTAACCTGATACGAAGGCTTTTTGAGATAGCCATGAGTCACTCCTCGTTGGCGTCTGGGTCAGTGAGTCAGCGTTTAAGAGCTTTTATCTGCGCCAGGGTAGCCTTGCGTTTGTAGTACCAGTTGATGCCGAGTGTGAACAGGGCCACCAGAATCCCGGCCAGGACACCGACAGCACTCCATTCATCGGGGTTTAGTCGGGTCAACAGACCATTAGCGATCGTCCCGGCAGATGCGCCATATGCTGCGCCTGAAGCCAGTTTGCTCATATCAATACTCATATCACCAACGTCATTACGGTCGGTGCTATCGGTAGTCAGAAGAGAATTGCGCAACACCACGTTGTCAAAAAGTGTGTGGAGACTGATTGGTATGCGCAAAAACGGAAAAGGCCCACCGAAGTGAGCCTTTGAATCAGGATATTTAAAGCTGTCAGGCAGCGACTAACTCAAGCCGCTTGCCCAGCGCATTCAGCGCTATTTGAACCGTATCAATTTTGGTCGAGTGTTGCAGGTCAAAGATGCGCGTCACTTCCTGCTTTTTAACTCCCATGCGTAAAGCCAGCTCAACCTGAGTTAAGCAGGAAACAAGGAAAGCCTTCAGCAACAGCAACTTCGCCGACGCCTCTACAACATCGCAGGTAACCGGACCCGTTACCGGGACTGGCTGGTTATCATCAAAGTAAAAATTAAATCGCATCCAGCCCCGAAGCGTTGGATAATTGTTTCAGGCCTGGCTGCTTCAATATAGTCTTTCGCAGTGGTTCTTTAACGCAGCGACTGAACCCGCTCTGCTTCACTACTTCTCTTATCTGTTGAACATGTAACTAAAGCAATCTTTTATGTATGCCATGTCAACTTTGTTGTTTACCCCGGAGCGATTTAAATGCGTTATTTAGAATGAGCCCCTGACGCAAAAGGGGTAACTGCCTCGCCCATTGTCAACAGGGTTAACCTGCCTATACCCTATAGGGGATAAGAATCTATCTATCCCCTATAGGGTATAATTAAAATAAAAAACGCCTCCAGGCTGGTGAGACCCGAGGCGCTTAGATTTCCAAATCTGGAACTGACTTTTAGCAGATAAGCTGCACTGCCTTGTAACCGACCTTATCAGATTACTAAGGAAAATGCGGACCGCGTTAGCGGTTTTTTGATATTTTTTTTCGGCATCAGTTCGTCGTCCATATCAAGCCGCACATCCAGCATTGCCAGACATCCCTCAATAAAGCCTTCAGCCATCTGGATTTCAATTCTGACTATCTTTTCATCGCGCCTGGCCTGCTTAGCCAGGGCGCGCTTTGATATATTATAAAAGTAATGAAGCACAATGATCGCGTGCTCATCCGGCCGTTTAGCTCTAAGCCGTGACAGGCAACCTTCAATAATCAGCCCGTCTCCGTCGCTGCATGTAAGCGTTAACGTTGATTCCTGCGGCAGCAGCCCTTTAAACCCAGCCGCGATTGCAGAGTAATCGATACCGCTGCGGTCTGATTTAGCCCATCCCGCCCAGCGCTCTAATACCTGTGATATGTCACGCATATTTAATCCTCTCCACACACTTTATTTTTTTTTCTGTCCCGACAACGCCGACTGCAATCGCGAAATCAAGGAACCTGAATAGCAGCTCAACCTGACTGCCGTACTTCTCTTCAAACGCTTTCATATCCCGGAGCACTTCCGTGATGCGCTCTGCATAGCGGTATCACAAATAAATCATGTGCCTTCGTTCCTATTTCCCCCTGTCCATGTCCGATGATGTGATGAGGATCGTCAGCCTTCACGCCGCAACATGCGCACGTCTGCGACTTTACCCATCGTGTGTATTCCTCACTTTCCCAGCGCTTTCGCCTGGGGCGCTTCATGAATGATTCTGGAGAGTCCGGGTCGGTGCGCAGGTCGATTATCTTATTGACCAATTGAGCAGCATCCTGAATCACCTTGCGAGCCGGTCGCACCGGAATAATTCGGGCTTCTTTCAGCTCGCCGCTCTGGATAGTCTCTTTCGGCATGCGCAGAGCGCGCCGGGCCGGTGCCTCTGGTATCAGGTCAGTCACATCATTCAGGGTTGCCCACCAGCAAAGTTCCGGCAGGGTCAGCTGGTGTTCGACTGTTAACGCCATCTGGTTACATGCGGCCCTGATTATCCAGAGCGCAGTGTTTCCCATTGCGATGCTCTCTACCTTACCAGGCACACCATTTTCTCTAAACTCATTATCGTGGCTGTAGCAAAGAGACACCAGGCCGTCTTCAGTTTCTGACACAGTAAATTCATGGTGATGCCATACCCCCAGCTTTTCCCGTTCCCACTGGCAGTAGTTGAAAGACTGGACGAAGGATGCCAGTGCATTACGCCCACCAGCAGCCTTAATTACACGTTCATGACTGAAAAATGGAATCAGTGAGGACTCATTGAGTAACGGCTGTGTGCCATCATTCAGGCGGCCTGATGGCAGATCTGCCATATCCAGTGTCGGCGGGCAGATCACAACACGTCCCTGAAATAGTCTTAATAGTTCAGGACCAGGCTTAAACAGGACAATACCTGTGCGTGGGGCCACCTCGGGTGTTAGCAAAGCTCTCATGCGGACACCTCTTCAAAAGGGGTGATCGTTACTTCAGTTTTACCCTTCTTCGTCGTTGCGCCCCACTCTACCGTAAATCTCTTTATCGGACTGTCATCGCCCCACACACCGACATGTGTAAGACCGTCAAATAATGCTTTGTGATAGTTATTCAGATCCCGCTGGCGCTTGTCTGGCGGGAACAGCATAACTCTTACCTCTACGTTCGCTGTAAACGGCGTGAGAGAATGCTTTAACTGTTCCTTGACTGACGCCAAGGCGTTAGCGCGGAGACAGCGACCGGAAGCGCTGCTCCATACTCTCTCTCTGGTGTTACGCCAGTATGTGTTGACGCCTGGCGGAAACGGGAGAATTAACTTCATGCAGCACGCGCTCCCATATCCCGGATAGTCATTTCGTCAGGCAATCCACGAGCAGCCGGACGCAGAATGAGGATATTTGACCCGCAATCACGGTCGCTCTGTTCCACCAACACGCTGAATTCCAAAACTGTGCATAGTTGGTTTAATAATACAGCTGAGAAGCGCTGCATCTGCCCTAAAGCCAGCTCTCGATGATCATGTTGCTCTGATAAACACAGTTTCAGGTTGAGATCGTTCTGATACTGCCCGGTAATACGACCTTGACTGGCAATAGTTTCTGCCGGAACTATCAAACAGGCTGGATTCTCAGCGGAGTCTGGCGCCCTGGCGGATGTCCATTTAGTTTGGATGAACGTGTATTCCGCAGTTTTTATTTTAAAGGCGGCAATAACGTAAGCCGATGCTTCAGCAACGCTTTGCTCAAAGATTTCGTGCTCTGGCAATAACAAGTCATTGCCATCATCTTTTTCAGACTGAACAGCTTCCGCGCAATCATCCTTAGGGTGCTCTTTCATTGGCGATCCTCACTCAGAAAGCTTTCACCAATACGGCCTGTATCAAGCCCGCTGTAGCTGCCACAGTTGAGTGAGCCCCTTACGGCACAACGGTCGCAGTTCTCTTTGGCTTCATTACGGGATGCATCAAACCTGCCCACCAGCACTGCTTCACGCCATACCTGTGCTGCACGCAACCAGAAACCTTTACTCTCCAGTTCAGTGGCTTGCTTCGCCAGGTGGCTGTATTTCTCACTTTCTGTCGGTGATGGGACGGTGTTAATTGAATAACTCCAGTCGCTCGACCGCCTGAGATTCCCTCTTATGAAAAGAGGTTTGATGACTCGCTTCACTGATGTCTCATGCAGCCCTGTTAATTTGCAAAGATCGCGAACCTTCAGCGGCCCATTACGTGTAATCAGATCAAGAATTTTTAATTCGTGGTTGATCATGATTTGTCTCCCGTTAACCGCGAAAGCCTTGAGGCACTGAGCTGTCAGGCTTTGGAATATCCCGAATATCCCGCTGAATGTTGCGCTTCAGCGCATTCCACTCAGAACGCGGTGGGCGGCCTGCCTTATCCCACTTGATTGCTGACTGGAGATAGCCAGGCAAATTGCCAGGGATGAACAACGTTTTGGGACGCAGGTACTGGTATTCATCCGTGCCTTCCCAGTGGGCGTGTTTGTAATCCACCACCAGACAAAGCTCTTCCACCGTAAACGCATCTTTCAGCCGGGACTTGATGTGGCCCATCGACGACTGCGCCTCTGTGTGCTTAGCGCCGGTCATTTTATTAAGGTGGCGTAAGACTTCCCGAGAGCGCCTGATGATTGACCACTCATCGTCAGGGTGCGCCGCAACCTGACAAGAAGAACCTGGTGTAATCTCTGTAGTACTCTCTGTTGTATTCTCTGTAAGACGAGAGCAATTTGCCCCTATCGATGGGATTAAACTGCCCTTATCGATCGGTGTAGTCTGCCCTTTTCGATGAGAGCAATTTGCATCTTTCGATGAGGGCAATCTGCTCTCATCGGCCAGCAGTGGGTTTGCGTGGTTGATCGCGTAAAAATTCGTTCTGTCATGTCGCGTTTTTTTTAGCTGCTCAACGTAAATCAGCCCACTTTTCTTAAGTGAGGTTAGAGCACGTTTAACGGTATCTGACGACCACCACGGGAACTGTTCATTCCAGTCTTCAATAGTGTTGTAAATCCAGCGTTTGCCATCATGCTCAACACCTGAAGTGGTGTCCTCCAGCCAGTAGCAAATCTGTTGCAGCACGATGGCCTCATTAAGCCCAATACGCTGTGCAAGAGCCGGGCTGATGACCAGCGGTTTAACCTTCAGCAATAAACTCATAACCCCACCTTCCTGAACGTCTGACTGAACAGAACGCGGGGCTGTATGCAGGGTTCCGGATAATCAGGGCGCATGTAAATCACGCGATGATTCACCACGTCTACGCCTACCGTCACCACAACAACACCACGTGGGTCCATGTAGCGTTCCACCCAGGGTTTAACGATCTCGTTTTCCATCAGTTCACACCTGGCTGCGCCGTAAGGCGGCAGATAGACTTCCACACAGACTCAACTGCCGGAGCCGTGATTGGCTGGTAGTAGTCAGGTCTGCCAGCTGTCGGTATGATTTGCTCATAGACAGAAACACCAGCGATAACGCGGCGCCTGATTTGCCCAACTGCTTTGGTTTGGCTTACAATAGGCATGCGATTGATTCTCCACACACGTTGATTTAGTCGCGACCGACGCTCAGGGCTGCAATCTCTGGGCGTCACCTTTTTGGATTGAAAAAACGCTGCTTTCCGGGTTTCCAGCACATTGATATGCACACCTGAAGCATCAATTTCCCTGTCATTCGTCCTAAACACACCACCAAATGCCTAATACCCCGACGCCATATAGCGCCATGTAGCCGTGAATCTGGTGACGCATTTTTTGGAACAACGCTGAAGTGTTTTGCGCTCTTTCCTGTAGCTCACGCTGTCAGGCGCTGCGGCAATCTTTGCTATGGCTAACTCACCAGCTGCTGCACTCGCCTTTATTTCAGTGTCATAGAGATCGACCTTATCCATCTCTTTCACTGCGGAACTCCCACCAGCTACCTTGAGTTAGGTGCCGCGATAATTCTGCCAGGCATGCCATCCTTCGGGTGCGGGTAGATGTCAGGTCTTAGCTGATGCGGAGTTACAGCCCATCCTCCCAATTTGCATAGTGAGATCACTCGCTCTGAAGGAACACGGTTATTAGTGATCCAGTTAGCTACTGACTGAACGGAGTTGAATCCAAACAGCCGGGAAACTTCTGACATTGAACCAACAGCGCGAACAGCCTGCTCACTAACATTTCTGAAGCTTTGCTTCATCTTTGGGTCCTCATTGATAGGATGAAACCCATACTACTTACAGTAGCATTTTAGTGCAACTTAAAATAGAAATGACAACTCTGCTTTGTGCACTTACTCTTCCACTTATGGTGGAAGAAACTAAATACAAAGACTTTGCCGACAGGCTTAATAAGTCGCTCCAGAGCAAGGCGATGGGAGTTAAAGAGCTTTCAGAACTTAGTGGTGTCTCTTATGAGATGGCGCGGCGCTATACGCTTGGCACAGCAAAGCCGAGGGACAAAAAAATGTTGAGGATCGCAGACAAGCTTTCAGTATCGCCTGCCTATCTTGACTATGGGGTTATGGAAAACCTTGATATGCCTGACAAAGGAACTGTACGTATTAAGCAGTTAGACCTGCATGCATCCGCTGGAAATGGATATATAAATCCTCCTTTTCCAACCGTAATTAGCTCAATAGAAATACCTGAAACAAGAATTCATGAGCTATTCGGCAGACGTACACTCGACGGAATAGAATTAATTAATGTTGATGGAGACAGTATGATGCCAACGTTGTCTCCACGGGATTTATTGTTTGTCGATAGAGCTATTGATCATTTCAATGGTGATGGAGTCTATGTTTTTAACTTTGAAGACTCGACTTTTGTTAAGAGATTACAGAAGGTTAAGGGAAGAAAATTAGCCGTTCTTTCTGATAACGAGAAATATCCTCCATTCTTTATCGAAGAGAACGAAATGTCCGATCTTTACATTTTTGGTAAACTTATCAGGTGCTTACCGCTGAAGATGCTCGATTTCGGATAATCATAAACATTATAACAACCGGCCCAGGCCGGTTTTTTTTCGCCTTAAAATCAGTGAGTTATTACTAAAAACACCATTACCCCGCATCATTCTACTTTTTGTAGTTGATTTACTCTACTTAAAGTAGCTATATTCTACACATCGAAGTTACTCACGACTTTTGAAAATGAGAATGAAGATGAAAAAGAACATGTCGAACACAACGATCCAGGATTTGATTACTTTTCTACGCCTCTTCCCTGAAGCCGATGTGATCTGCTGTGGTGATGCAGGTGTGGTGAGTGTGCAATGTGATATCGGAGATGTGGTTCGGAAACCAACGTTTTAAGAGTGCGAAATTGCTGTGTTGGCGGTTACGCAGAGCGTTCTGTTTGACCGCCCTTTTTCACAACAACAAGGGCATTTGCAACGCGGGTGTTTTCACACGCTTCAGTGACGTTGAGTAAGTATCCTTTTTGTTGTGGTGAATGCGGCCAGCGCACGTGGAAGATTGACAAAAATTGCACACAGTCTAAGAATTTCCGCTCTGGTTTTTGTCAGTCTGACCAGAGTACCGGGAGGCACCCGGCACCGCAGCAACCTTCAGATGTGTGGAGTAATCAGGTTGTGGGTTATTGCAGTAACCCACCAACCGACTTTAACGAATCCTTAGTGTTTTTTATTGCCGTCACTGGCAAGGGATTCATGCAACCAAAAATCGTGTGTGGAGACTGTTATGGGTTACTGGAAGTTCACCAGCGCTGAGGCGTTAGCAGCATGGGAAAAGGGTGGCGCTGATGAAGTGCAGATGTGCAAAGAAGCGGCAGAGCTTTCTTCGCTGCCGGGTGGAAAGACCGCGTTGAAAAGCGATCTGACGCGCTCAACCTTCTGCGATGTGAATTTTGAAGCGGCACCTTACATTGCCAAAGAGTCAGAGACAGTACCCGCTGGTAATACCGGCTATACATCCTGGCCTGAAGCACGCTTACCAAAAGGCATCAAGGAAGAGCATTTGGCAATTCAGAAACTGTGGAGTGACCATATCCCGAAAACTAAGATCAACAACGACGAACATGACGAACTTCGTAAGGCTATGGGTCTGGAGCGGAGGATGCTGATTCTGAGCGGCCTTACTTTCTTCCGCCATGGTGAGGCTATCTACGTTCAGACAGGAGTGACGCTAAAAGACGGATTTGCTCCGATTGAAATTGTTGTGAGTAAGTATGCTAAAGCTCGTAGGGGGTATAACGATGAAAAAGCCTGATGACCACATCATCGTAGGCATCATCACCCTGCCCTACAGCCATATCCTCAACGGCTGGGTAATGCCTGATGGTTCAATAATCACTAATCCCATAAAAGCGCAGAACGAAGCTGAGCGCCTTAACAGCACCATCACCATTAACTGAGGGCGAAGATTTGCATCATTTCAAATCGAATAAAGAAGTCGTCACTGCCGGTCACCAGCTCGCTATGAACATGGGTAAAGAAACTTCTCTGATTGACATAGTAAAGATGGTTACTGAGCTGGCATCACGCCTTGACGTTACTACCGTGCGCGCCAATCTGCTGGCTGCAGAGGTTTTGCGTATAAACAGCATCCTGCCTGACACCATTGCCGCGCTTAAGATTGCAGGGGCTGACCTGACGCTGATTGATGACCTGAACTTAGCACTTGCTACCCCAGCTTGTGATCAGTGGATTCGCATATTGCGTGGAGAAGCCCTCGGAGAAGCACGCCGTGCTGTAACGACGCTGGGTAACCACAAGCAGCCCGGCATATCACAGGCGATCAATATCATTTCCCAGATGGAAATAGATTTACTCCACTCAGGCACGCTAACGCTTGAGGAGGTTTCATGAAAAAAATTGCTCAGTATTGCCGTAGTCATGGCCCCAATGCCGGATTCAGCGAAAAGTTAGCCTGGCAGTTATCAACAAGCCCGATAACGGGTCGGGAGCTGGCAGAGCGCCTTGGTATAACCCTTAGTGAATTTAACCGTCTAATATTTCACATAATGCGACGTGGGGGCAAAACGCTCCAGGTTGAGGCCTCTGATATAGTTTTTCTCAATGGCAACTCAGTCGATTGTACTTATACCCTGCTCAGAAATCCGCGCCGGGTTGCTCCACACCCACACAAGCCAGTGGTGATCAACTACAGCACTGACCGTTCCGGGGAAGCTATTAAGCGCTGTCGTGAAGCAGCAAAACGTCGCGCTCGTCGTATTGCCAGTGGGCTATATCTGGAATCAATGGGCTCAGCAGATTGAGATGTGTGAAATCCAGTGATTCGACCTGGTGTGGATCAAGCAATTTGGTACAGGCTGCGGTTGGCGAATACTGTTTGCAAGAAGGCTCCCCCCCTCTGACCGCGCAGCTGGTCAAGTTGCCTCAGAAGGGTCATTACATCGGTGAGGCCTATCCTGAGGTTGATGAGATGGTGATTATCTTGAACAAGATGAGGTAATTAAGGCTCTTAGATCCTAAGGCTATGAGGTGCACGAACAATCGAACCGCTGAATGAATTTGAGTCGCAAGCAAGAGCGCTAACGGCACACTGGATCGGCACCATAGAGATAAATGTTCGTGACTTGCTCGCCCTTACCGAAGAAGTCCGTGTGCTGGTACAGCCTGAAAAAGGGGCATAAATGTAAATGCGACGCACGTCGCCCCGGTCGTAAATCATACGGGCTGAACGAGAACATGGCGCTATTAATCCGAAGTATGATGATGAGCTGTCGCAGCAACTTCAGACTCTGACCCACAAGTAATGTGGGAAGTGCAATAAGTAACTGCCAGTTTAAACAGGGTGATTTGAGCCACAAGTCACTGGCACTAACTTAACTTAAATATCGATACGCCCTAACCTATCATGGCTACAAATCCTGATGCAGCAGGAATGTGTGGAGAAAATTATGTCGCGTTTAATAAGTTTATCCGCGTGGGCAGAGGAAGAATTTGATGATCCAATACCCAGCACCCCCACGCTTTTGAAGTATGCAAAGAATGGCATGATATCACCTCAGCCATTGAAAGCTGGACGCTGCTGGCGCGTAGAGAGAACGGCAAAATTTATTGGACTTTCTGCTGCGCCAGTAATCAAAAATAATGATGATAAGAGACTAAAAAGGATTCTTGAAGATGGCTCGTCCTCGTAAGTACAACGTGACGATACCCGGGTTATCGTGTTTTACAGACGTCCGCACTAAACGCGTGTACTGGAGGTTTAAGCATCCAGTGACAGGAAAATTCCACGGACTGGGAACGGATGAGGCAGAGGCTAAAGCAATTGCAATCGAAGCAAATACCCGACTTGCTGAAAACGCGATGAAGAATATGGTCCGGGTGCGTGATTGCATAGCAGAAACGGTAAATCATTCAATCACTGTCACTGGCTGGTCTGAACGCTATATTGCTTTACAGAGCCGGAGGCTTGGAGATGGTGATATTAAGCAATCCACATTTAAAGTCAGGCGTCTGGTTTCAAATCTACTGGCTAGCGAGATGGGGATCAAAGGACTGGATTTAGTTACAGTGCGAGACATACACACGCTTATGGAAAGCTACATCAACCAAGGCAAATGTTCCATGGCAAACACAATCAGAAGCGTAGCTGGTGACTTTTTTAGAGAAGCACAGCTTGCAGGAGAGTTTAATGGGAGCTTTAATCCGGCCCTGGCCACAAGAGTTCCTAAAATAAAAGTTATGCGGTCACGTTTAGACATGAACAAATGGCGTGATATTTATGATATAGCAATTAGCACTCATTATATTCAGCGAGCAATGCTACTTGCCGTCATAACAGGACAGCGCAGCGGGGACATCTCAAAAATGAAATTTTCTGATATCTGGGATGATCATCTTCACGTCGAGCAACAGAAAACCGGCGTAAAGATCGCAATTCCACTTTCGTTAAGGTGTGATGAGTTACGCATGTCTTTACGAGATGTTATCTCACAATGCAGAGATAAAATACTGAGTCCCTACATAATCCATCATCATCACGATAGTGGCCACGCTAAGAGAGGCGGGCAGGTTCATACTGATTCTCTTGGGATGCATTTCAGAATTGCTCGGGATGCTTCAGGAATAAGCTGGGGAGAGAAAACTCCTCCAACTTTCCACGAGCAGAGGTCGTTGTCTGAAAGGCTTTACCGGGCGCAAGGGATTGACACTAAAACCCTGCTCGGCCATTCAAGCCAAAAAATGACGGATAAATATAATGATGACCGGAATTCTGGCTGGAAAATGCTGGCTATTTAGAATGCAATTTTGCAGGGGTTTTGCAGAACAGGTTTGCCGCAAAAGAAGCATTAAAATGCTGGGTGTTTATTTCAACAAAAACATGGGGTTAAAAGGTTTTTTTATTTTCATCCAATCAAAAAAATCATATCTAACGACTATCGGTGTTGTAATCGGTTCCGCCCACCAAGGACGGGATAATTAGCATAAGGAGTGAAGCACGCACATTAGTTGAGACCAAAATAGCGATCACCTCAGCGCGTCATCGCCATGACAGAGAGATCGTCCAGCGTCAGGGTCTCGCCATCATAGCGATGTCGCAGCAGGTGATAGCTTTCGCATTCGATGATCGCCTTAACCGCATCTGAAAAGGTATTCATGGCACTGCGCATCTGGCTCAGATAGTCATGGGTGTCATAGACCCGATCGATCCCTTCCAGCGCATGGTTCATGATTTTGCGGGCGACGTCATTCGGCGTGTCGAGCGCAGAGAGTTTTGATCGGGCGGTACGGCGCAGGTCGCGTGGGGTAAACGGCTCCAGTCCCAGCCCACGCGGGGCGCGGATCATCCGCCGCAGCGCCTGATTCAGCGCGCCTTTGGACAGCGGCTGTTGGGGATCGCGGGGTGCGGGAACCAGCCAGGGCGAATCTGGTTCGGCGGCACTGAGCAACGCTTCAATGCACTGCCGCATCAGCGGTGAAATCGGCAGCACATGCTCGCGCTGCGATTTATTACGGGTGCCCTGCATCCACAATCCGAGCTGCAGATCGAATTCCGATTTCTGCGCCTGCACAATTTCATCCGGCCTTCGGGCGCTGACCAGACATAAACGCAGCGCCCAGCGCGCCTGCTCCGACAATGCCCAGTTATCAAGACCGTGCCAGAAAACCCAGATCTCTGCATCGGTCAGCTGCCGACTGCGTGGGGGTGTAGCGCGACCCGCAACGTCCCGCTTTTTCATGGAGGCAATAGGCGAATGATCGAGGTAACCCTGCATTTCAGCCCAGGAGAGGAATTGTTTGGTCAGCGCGAAAACCCGGCGCGCCTCCTCTTTCTTTCCGTCGGCAATCAGAATGTTGTAAAGCCGGTTTAGGCGTAAACGGTTCAGCGTTTTAATTGGCTGCGATCCAATGCCGGGCAGGACGTGTTTCAGCAGCGACGAAATGGCGATCTCAGGACGCCGGCGGCTGATCATCAGCGACAGTTTTACCCAGACCTTCATCACCTGCTCTACCGTGCCGTCGTCACCAAAATTATCCAGCTCGCTAAGCGACGCAGCGTTAACCTGCTCCAGCCAGATAAGGACATGGCGGCCAACATGGGCCGAACGCGCTGCAGTGGTGGTTGAATCGGTTATCACATTGCTACCTGTTAAACGCTTTAAAGCCGCCATTCTAACCATCAGCATGCTGTGACTCCAGACCTGATAAGTCTGGCGTCACAAAGACTCGTTTTGAGCCATTCTGGGGAACTTTCAGGGTCATGGACAGAGAACCAGGACGGTGGCGTATTTTGTTCATCTCTCCCGCAGATCGATGAATTAACAACCCATTGTTAGGGAATGTAAAGGTCTCTTACTGTGATATACAATGATAACTATTATCATTATCATACGCATTTGCTTACATACCTTAATAATTCAGGGAGATTTTCTAAGTGAATGTAACCATGCGTGTCCATAAGCGCCCTGTTGCGCTGCTGCTAGCCGGTTTATTGAGTACGTCTGCCAACGGCGCGACGCAGGAAGAGACGGAGAAACTGGCGGATGATGAAACGATGCTGGTCACTGCAAAGCAGGAGCTCAAACAGCAGCCCGGCGTTTCGGTGATTACCTCGCAGGACATTGAAAAAAATCCACCGGTCAACGACCTCTCAGACATCATCCGTAAAATGCCGGGCGTCAATCTCACCGGCAACAGTGCCAACGGCGTTCGTGGTAACAATCGTCAAATCGATATTCGCGGCATGGGGCCGGAAAACACGTTGATTCTGATCGACGGTGTGCCGACGACCTCCCGCAATTCGGTGCGTTACAGCTGGCGCGGCGAGCGTGACTCCCGTGGTGACTCTAACTGGGTGCCACCTGAAATGGTTGAACGCATTGAAGTTATTCGTGGACCGGCGGCAGCCCGTTACGGTTCCGGTGCTTCTGGCGGTGTGGTTAACATCATTACCAAACGTCCGACGAACGACTGGAGCGGATCGCTGTCGCTCTTCACCAACCAGCCGGAAGATAATAAAGAAGGCGCAACCCGACGCGCCAACTTTAACCTCAGCGGCCCGCTGGCGGGCGATGCGCTGACCATGCGGCTTTATGGCAACATCAATAAAACTGACAGCGACGCATTTGATATCAATCAGTCACAGAATGGCTCAGGCGCAGCCGGTCGTGAAGGCGTTCGCAACAAAGACATCAACAGCGTGCTCTCCTGGAAAATTACGCCATTACAGGTGCTGGATTTCAGTTACGGCTACAGTCGTCAGGGCAATATTTACACGGGCGATACCCAGTACAGCAACGGGGCCGGTAATGCGCTGATTGAATCCCTCGACGGGTCGGAAACCAATCGTCTTTATCGTCAGACCTGGGGCCTGGCCCACAACGGCATCTGGGACTGGGGACAGTCGAAACTGACCTTTAACTATGAAAAAACCAATAATACCCGCCTGAACGAAGGCACCGCAGGTGCAGGTGAAGGCCGGATCAACAGCAATACGTTTTCAACCAGTCGCTTCGAAAGTTACCGGGCAGGAGGCGAAGTCAGCTTCCCGGTGGAACTGCTGCGTGAACAGACCGTTACGCTGGGTGCCGAGTGGAATCGTGATGAGCTGAACGATCCTAACTCAATGAACGGCACCAGTGCGCCGGGCGTTTCGATTGGTGATGTAAGCGGTAATGCGGGCAGTCGTAACAGCCAAAACAGCGCAACGATAAGTTCGCTCTATGTTGAAGATAACATCGCTGCGACCGACAGCACTGAAGTGATCCCCGGTCTGCGCTTTGATTATCACGATACCTTTGGGGCGAACTGGAGCCCGTCACTGAATATCTCTCAGATGCTGGGAGACAGCTTTACCCTGAAAGCCGGTATTGCCCGTGCATTTAAAGCCCCTAACCTCTATCAATCCAGCGACGGTTATTTACTGGCTACACGAGGCAATGGCTGCCCGGTCAATGTGGCGAGCGGCAGTTGTTATCTGCTGGGCAATCAAAATCTCGATCCTGAAGTCAGCGTTAATAAAGAGCTGGGTATTGAGTTCAGTCAGGATGGCTATATTGCGGGCGTCACCTGGTTCCGCAATGATTATAAGAACAAGATCGTTGCCGGGACCGATGTGCTGGGGTACGCCTCTAATGGCAACAATATTTTGCAGTGGAGCAACGGCGGCAAAGCAGTGGTTGAAGGTCTGGAGGGTAACGTTACGATACCGCTGGTCAGTGACGAACTTGAATGGCGGACCAATGCCACTTACATGATCGAGTCAAAGGATAAAAAGACCGGCAATCCGCTGTCGATCATTCCGAAATACACTATTAACACCATGCTGGACTGGCAGGTGACGCAGGATTTCTCCACCAACGTTAACTGGACCCTGTATGGCCGCCAGAAACCGCGCCAGTATGCGGAATCGCGTACAGAAAATGGCGCAATGTCGAATCGTGAGGTTGGAGCCTATTCTGTTTTTGGCGTTAATTTCAATTACGACATAACCAAAAATCTGCGTGCTAATGCCGGGATTAATAACCTGCTGGATAAACAGCTCTACCGTGAGGCGGATGGGGCATCGACCTATAACGAGCCGGGTCGGGCTTATTATGCGGGTCTTACCCTGACATTTTGATCCACTGAAGCGCTTCCGGCTGGAAGCGCTTTTTTTATCCGGGAAAACCCCTGCTTCTCCCGGACTCTTATTCGCTACTTGAAATCAACCTGCATCAATTCGGCAATTGTTGAATCACGTGTTGTCAGCACACAGCGATCCAGGTAGTCGGTAAATCTGGACGGTTTATTCATGCCCAGTTGCAGCAGTCTGGAATTATCAAACACCACATTCAGGTTTGAGAAGTGCCCATACAGGTTCATTGCCCGCAGCATGATTCGTTCGTTGCACGGGCCGAAAAGATCCTTAAAGGTTCTTCGGCTGTCTGAAAGTTGCTTATAGGACACCTTTTGATAATCGCCGCCCAGCGCCCTGCTCCCTGACGCTTTGGCCATTGCCTCATCTATTTCTGCAAACGTGACACTGCTCTGTGTTCCGGCAGAAATGTGAATGACGTCATTAATGACATTTTCAGCGTCAAGCAGCATAACCAGCGCATCCGCGCAGTAATCAACGGGAACCACATCAATACGATCGTCCAGGTCGCAGGTAAATTTACCCAATGCCAGTGCCATGCGGAATACCCAGAAAATACTGGCTGATGGCAGACAACCCTGATCGGAATGCCCCACAACAATCGACGGCCGGGCAATAACCAGTGGCAGATGGGGTAGCGTTTCGGTCATGAGCTTTTCAATCGAGGCCTTACTCCAGGTGTACTCGACAATATGCTGATCCCGGGTGGAATTCAGTCCCCCCTCTGTGACCAGCGAACCGGGTTCTGGTGCGCAGGACATCGCAGTACCCACGTGAATAAATTTCTGTAATCCTTCTACACGGCTCATCCGCTCAGCGAACAGGAAGGTGCCTTCTACGTTCACTTTCCAGATTGTGGGATTGTTACCAAAAGAGGCGACGGCGGCGCAGTTAATGACATGCGTAACGCTATTCAGGCGTGTGTCATCAATAAAGTTTTCGGTGAAAGCCAGATCGCCCAGAATAATATTCTCAGGTGTTATCCTGTTGATTAATGGGGTATTTAAACCAAAGTTTTTCAGGTTTGCTTTAAGCCTGTTTAACCCTTCATCAACGGTTTCGCCTCTGACCAGCAGCAGCAATCGATTCTGAACGCTGTTCTGCAATAGCTTTGCGACAAAAGCCCCGCCTAAAAAACCTGTTGAACCGGTAATAAGGATATTTTTCATAATGGTGCCATTCAATCTGGTTAAAGAAAGGAAAGCATTAACTAACGTTTTCCCGGGCAATTAAACAATTCAACTAAATGAATCAATCGTGTAATGACGTTTTTACGTATCAGTGCGCTAACCGGACCAGTATAAAGCTAATAGTTAACGCCAGGCTAAACAGCACCACAGGTATTTCAGTAAATCTTTCATTTATATTTCGTTTATTTATTTTGATGGCAGGATGTGCAACGGGCACCTATTTTAGATGGCCTTCCAGAACCTTCACAGGCCCCCCTCTTAACTCAGACTTAATTTTAATTTCTTTGTAAGTGGGGTTACTCAGTCATTTATAACGTTATTTCATTAAGAATTTATTAAGAAGCATCTAGCCGTGATAACGTATTTACAGGTTAAACAAAGATGCTTTAAATAAATGTAATGCACGATTGTTTACCCGGCGTTTAATTATCTTCCTGTAAGCCTCGCCCCATTGATGAGCGATTACCCGGTCTGTGAGGCATGCTAAGGCATAAAATAAAAGCGAGCGTGTCGCGTTTCAGGCAGATCACGTTAATTTCTCTGTAAAGCACCGCATGACTTCGTTGCAGCAGCAGGTCTGATGTTATTAAACCCGCAGTCGTGAGCATCTGTTGTAAGACCAGGCCAGATATTACATGGCCTGATCTCACTGCCGGGTCAGTTGAAAATCGATCGCCTGATTAAAAACACATCATCCGGCCGGGTTATTTTATGAAAAGCGTAACGACAGGTAACTAACGTCGTGATTCCTGTATCCCGGCGAGCGAAACACCCTGAATCCTGGCTATGCTCAGCGGAGTTCAACCTGCAACTATGACGACCAGGATATAAAATGATGAAAAAGTTATCAGTTATTGTTATGGCAACCGGTCTGTTTTTGTCCGTGAATTTACAGGCTAATGCCGAGGGATGTCTGAAAGGAGCCGCAGTGGGCGGCGTGGCAGGTCATGTTGCTCATCATGGTGTCGCCGGGGCCGCAGCAGGCTGTGCAGTCGGTCATCATATGGCGAAGAAAAAACAGAAAGAAGCGGAGAAAAATCAGCAGGCTCAGTCAGCACAGAAATAAGCTGAGCTGATGCAGAAACCAGAGCCGATGACCGGACGAGGTGTTGTCCGGTCATTATTTGTGCCTGAGCGTTGAATTCTGGACATTATTCCGCGTTACGCGCTTTCAGCTTCCCGAACAACCCTTCGTCGGGAAGTCATACTGCTGATATTCTTGCCCACCCTTCTCATAACGAAACTATTAAATACATGCCTGTGAATTTGGCTTTGAGGAAGAAACCTATTTTCCGAACTGGCGCAGTGCGATGAATATGAGGCTTTACATTATGATGTTAATGTAAACTGATGAGTTTTTCAGGCTGGTTTTTGAGATAAAACGCTGATCCCCCTGATTAACATCACCTTTTATACTGGCACTTATGTCAGTGACCAGACGTTTGAATAAGGCACGCATATCTTTAATTTTGTCAGCGGAAAAGATCTTTTAAAAAAAACGCCCCTTATCACTCCAGCCGCATAAAATCATCCCGTCGGTGCATTCAGGCAAGACCATTGTGCTTCTTCTCTTTCTTCGCCGGACAAGGGTGCCCACCCCGATCATGAGGGAGCCTTAACCGCAATACTCCCGGCACTATTTTGGGTGCTTTCCAGGAGCGTCCTGATAATAAAATCATTACTTTGTCTTAGTTGTTCATGCTCTGGCTGAAGCTTTCCATATATCCTCATACCCTCAAGCATCATAAATACGCTTCTTGCCATTACGCTCGCGTTTTCATCCTGACGAAAGACCCCCTGCTGCTGCCCTTTTATTAAAATGCGCTCTACTTCATCAATGATATGATTGAATTTTTCAGACACTTTCTTTCTGACCTCTTCATCACCCGGCAAGCGTTCACTGGCCGCCGCAATGGTGAAGCAACCTCGTGCTCCCGAAGGCGCAGAAGATAACTGAGCCGCAAAGTCGAGCATTTCTCGCAAGGCGGCTTCTGGCGACATTTCCGTCTTTCGCTTTAGTGATCTTGCACTGCCCTCATCCATATAGCGCTGCAAAGCAGCAAGATAGATAGCGCGCTTATCCGGGTAAAGTTTATAGATGCTGGCACTTGCCAGCCCTGACGCCTTCATCAATTCAGCCATGGATGTGGCCTGATATCCCTTCTGCCAGAAACAGTCGAGTGCCGTGTCAAGGAACGCTTCTGGATCAAACTCTCTGGGTCTGCCTGCCGCTGATTTCATGTCACCCCCCTGTGCTGATGATCGATTGTAGATCGATCAATCTACAATTAAAAGAGTTTCTGTCAGCCTTATGCCAGCTGGCTGATTGTTAAGGGAAACCGACGTAATCAGACACAAGCCGCCGCCCTGCGGCGGGGCAATAATTACAAAGGGGTTACGCTCAGCACGTGATGATGAAAAACGTAAGGATCGGATAGCAGTTCAAAGCGGTCATCGTCAGGATACGTCACGGCAATCTGATACTTTTCACCTGCAAACGCTTTGATCGCCGCTAAGTCTTCCCAGTATGTCGCCAGAAAAAAATGTTCCCATTCACCCTGCGTTTCCCTGCGGACACGGGCTCCCAGACTCCCTGGCGTTCCTTCTGAATGTTCTACCCCGGTCTTTTGCAGATGATTTGCAAAGGCTTCTGCATGCCTGATCGGAACGCATCCGTGCCATGTTCTGACAATCATTTCACTATTCTCATGTTGTGGGAAACGTAAAACATAAATAAATGCCATGCGCTTTGTCTATGAAATGACACGCGTGATAATCTTAAATCATCAACTAATTATTTTTCCCCGCAGCGCCTGCAGGTTCAGGCAATGTGTCAGGCGCACTGATTATTTTGCGTCATAAACGTTTTATTACTGACTCAGGGAGTGAGTGACTGATGAATTCTTATTCGACACCTCGTTTAGCGCTGATCATCTCCGGTGCGCTGGGCTGCTTAGTGACTTTTTTTGTGTGGCGCAATGAAATCGATCGCACGACTTTTCTGACTAATCCCCTCCTCCAGGCACTGTGGAGTGCCGTCCTGCCTCTGGGACTCTCTGTTTTTTTGATCATTAAAAAATGGGGCAAGGGAACGGCTATCAAAGGCATTTTGAATAACATCAAACTTTTCGCAGGGGCTGTTCTGATGGTGGCCTTTCTGAGCTACATGCTGCTCACCACGATTGTCTGGCTACTTCCGGGTACCCTCAGCACCTATACAGAAGTAAGCGAGTTTTCAGGCGGCGGTCGTAACAGCTGTTCTGGCGCAGACGTTAACGACCCGGATCTGCAAAGACGCATAAAAGTGTGTGAACCTGCGGGTAATTACTTTGGCGGCGGACCGCTGCGCGTGACCAAACGCAGCAATACGGCAGGCATGACCATTGTTAATGCCGTCATAAAAGACTGACCCCAATCATGCCCTCTTCGCTGTATCTGAGGCTGGAAGACCGGGCCAGACACCCCTTGCCGAAACATACACCTCGCCACAACGCTATTTCACGGACGCCTGACTTCCTGCCAGGCGTAATAACAGCAGGATGCCTGATTCGGCGTTGATGATGGCGTTTTAAAGGATGATGTAACTAAGTTGGGTAACGGGCGCTATGGCTATCCTTCAGAGATGTCGGGAGAATTCATCGCGCTTGCAGCCGTCGTCATAAGATGAAAATGCACGACACCCTGTCTATTCTTTCTTCCGGGTTATTTCAGACCTTCCTGTCTGTTGACGCTGGTCTTCTTTACCCTGCGCGTTCTTCCTTACCATGATGTTTGAATCAATTATCGACGTGACCCGTCCGCATTGTTATTCGCTATTTTCAGCTGCGCGCGTTCATTATAAAAACGCCGATAAGATAACCAGACTGCGATAATCGTTGAAAGACTGGCGGTCCCAATTAGCATAAACGTCACCATAATCTGGTATTTGATCGCCTTAAGTGGATCGATGCCTGCAAAAATCAGCCCGGACATCATACCGGGCAGGCTGACCAGCCCGACGGTTTTAGCGGCATCTACTGTCGGGATCATCGCGGTGCGAATGCTGTCCGCAATGATACGACCGGTAGCCAGCCTCACCGAAGCCCCCAGACTCAGCATCTCCATAATTCTCTGCTGGTTATCGCTGAAGCGCTGATTCAGGTTACTGTAACAGAGCCCGACGGCGACCATAGCATTCCCGGCGATCATGCCTGAAATGGGAATGACCTGCATCGGCACAAACGCTATTGCACCGCTCAGTACCAGAGTCGTCAGTGTTATTCCGGTGCCGCTGAAGATTGCGATAAACGCTATTGCGAAGGCGTTCTCAATGTTTCGGCCGCGTTTACGGGCGTTGATCGCGGCATTCACGCAGATAAACAGCACCATCACGACCGTCAGCCAGCTGTTATTCACATCGAAAATAGACTTCAGCACAAAACCGACAATCACTAGCTGAATAACCGCCCGACAAACACTCCAGATGATATCTTTGCCCATGCCCAGTTTTTCTTTCTGGCTGATAAGCAACGCGATGAGGACCAGCGACAGGGAAAGTAACAGCGAGGTGTCGCTGATATTATGCTGATTCATGTTCATTCCCCTTTTCTGGCGGCGCAAGGCGCAGCACATGCCCGGCCTGCTGAATATCGCTGACATCATGGCTGATGCGTACCACGGCGACCTTCTCTTCCGCTGCAATCCGGTTAATCAACGCCAGGACGGCCAGCCTGTTCTCTTCATCAAGGGCGCTGGTCACTTCATCCAGTAACAGCACGTCAGGCATAAACTGCAGGTTGCGCAGCAGCCCGACACGCTGTTTTTCTCCGCCTGAGAGCTGTTCTACAGGCTTATGCAGCATGTCCGGTGCGAGGTTGATGCTTTCCAGCGCAGCAACAAGCTTATCCTGCTGTGGCTTCTGACGGCGAATCTGCCAGGGCAGCGCAAGGTTGTCATAAACCGTCTCACCAAAAAGCTGCGGCGTCTGAAAACAGTACGATACCTGCTGACGGTAGGTCTCAGCTTTCAGCGTCGTGATGTCACTGTTCCTGTAAAAGATTTGGCCGGTAGTCGGAGTGATAAGTGACGCAAGCATTTTCAGAAGTGTGCTTTTTCCGCTGCCGGAGGGACCGGTCAGCAACACGCTGTCGCCCTGGGCTAATTGCAAAGAGACAGGTCGCAGTAACTGACGATTCCCGACTGAAAAAGTGACGTCCTGCACATCCAGCAGGGGCAACGCTCTGTCCATATTTACGCCTCGGGACCCGGAATGAGTGGGAATGACTGAAAAGCGGGAGTGATGGCGCACAGGCTGCGTACCTTTTGTGTGCGTCACTCCTCTTACTACAGGTTAAGGCATTACCGTGCGGCTGTTGCGCTTTCGCGTATAAAAAACCCGGTAAGCTGCAGCCGGTCAAAAATCTGGCATGGTGCCCGGCCAGGGGACTGAATCAGGGTGGCAGACCGGCTGCCACCCGAACATTATTTGTTTTCCCAGCGGGTAGAAACCGGATTGCTTACGCTGTTTTTTTCCTGCGTATAGGTGCCGTTCTGTTGCGCAATGGCCTCGCCGGTATCCACAATCGCGTTCTGAATAAAGACGTTCTGCTTTTCATTTCGGATAAAGGTTAACTGATGAAAGGCCGTTTTATTGCCCCAGTCAGCCGAAGGCAGAGAGATAAAGCGCACGGTGAAGGTTTCATCATCAAACCTGCCCTGCATGACATAAACGCCGTAATGGTTTTCGCCCTGAGAAATAATCTTATAGGTGCCGTTGTCATAATAATAAATCTCAGCATCCGGAAACGGCTTTTTGTCATACATTTTGCGGTAGTGCAGCACCTGTTTGATGGTGGGCTGTCCAAAACTGACGGTTAGCTTGTTACCCTCTGCCGGTGTTGTCAGACCTTCAGCATGAACACTGCTCATCAGCATTAACAGGCTGGTCGTGACCATAGTGGTTGCTTTCACTCTATCTCTCCTTCGCGGATTGGGGGGACAATAGCGTAAAACACCCACGAACTTACACGGCAACCAGTGTCGGGTGAAGAGGCAGCTAACACCTTATTACACATTGTTATCATCACCACAGGTGACCAGATTGTTACGGAAGCTGACAGCAAATCGATGATCGGCTATCAGGGGTTGCTGCAGCTGATAATTACCCGCTCTGAATCACCGATGGCCTGCTGCTTAGACTGAATCATTGACCGTGACCAGACCAGAATTAACGGCTATTTACCTGAGCGTTGGTCAGGCAATATTCCTTCAGCATTGGTCTGACACGCATTTAATTAAGCAAACTGGCTCCGACGTTCACCGATAAACCCAGAATTGCCAGGTTGAAAATGAATGAGATAACAGACTGCAACAAGGCCAGTTTGCGCATCCCGGTTGTTCCGGTGGCGACGTCAGCCGTTTGCGAGGCAACCGCGATGGTGAAAGAGAAGTAAAGAAAGTCCCAGTAGCCAGGATTTTTCGTTTTATCCGGGAAGATCAGCGGACTCACGCTGTTATCCCGGTAAAGATAGTGCTGGTGGGCATAATGCATCGCAAATGCGCTGGGCAACATGGCCCAGGATGCGATGAGTGTCATTGCGGTCAGCAATAAATGCAGCAGTCGCGGCGTGCCGGAAAGCCCCTTCAGAGTGGGAAGTTCACTCAGAATGGCCACAATACTGACCGTACAGGCCACGATCACGATGCCCAGCACCAGTGCGGCACTCTGGTCCTGCTGGCGGGCAATGCGCCTGATGCCCGCCGCATCGGTGCGCAACATGCGAATCCAGAGAATACCGAGATAAAGCCACGCCCAGACATTCCAGCTAATCAGCAAACGCTGCATCTGGCCTTGGTGTTCAGAGAGCAGAAAATAGCAAATCAGCCCGGCAGTGATGGAGAGCAGCAGACGCAAGCGAGCATAAAGCGTGGAGGTTAACGATGTCGGCATCATGAAACCACTGTGGTTCAATCGGAGTGCTATCAACTGTAGTTAACGTCAGGTGAAAATCCTGGTCAGGCATTAATTCTTACACTTTTCACGGACAGGTGAGGGTTTGATGCCGGAACACGGAGAGGGTAAAAATCAGCGCAACGTTACGTGGAGAAAATGTCACATGATGCCGGGATCAATGAATCCTGTTTGCCGCAAACATAATTCAGGTTCAGGGACGCTGACAGCATTGAATACGCCATCATTGAATCAATCCATAATAAATAAAGCTGACTGCACGGGTGGCACAGTATTTCAGCGATGCCTGCCGTGTCAGCAGGCATTATTAATCGGGCTTGTAGCGGTATATTCAAAAAGGGGTCCGGTCATGCCGGACCCCAATGTTGTGCAACGCATGATTCAGGTTACTTTGACATCTGCTCGGCAGATTTAAGATGCTGCTCTACAACCGGCGTGTGCGCATCAGCCAGCGTCTTAACATCGGAGTCGTTGATTTTCATCGCGTCACTTTTTAGCGTGGACAATACCATTTTATGATCCATGACGCCTGCGTGTTCCATATACATTTTGTCAAAAGCACTGCCGCTCTGCTTTTCGAGTTTACCGGCCATAACCTTGTGTTTAGCGTCGGGTTCAGTGGGCAGTGTTACGCCTTTTTGCTGAGCCACCGCCTTAACTTTGGTCAGGGCGCTACCGTGATCGTCGACCATCTTCTGAGCAAACGCCTTCACTTCAGCACTTTCCGCTTTGTTCAGCGCAATTTTCGCGGCGGCTATTTCATTGATATTGGCCTGCGCCATATCTTTAAGCGCTTTTTCGTCACCTGCGCTGAGCTTATCCTTCGCCACCGTCTGCTCGGTATTGCCGCCCTGCGGAGCGGCCGTTTGCGTCTGGGCCTGAACGCCAGCGGTACTGAACATGCCGACGACGGCAGATACAGCCAGCAGGCCTTTTAAGGTTTTACGCTTTTGCATTATGTACTCCTGAATGTCATGGGAAAGGCAGATACCAGAAAAAACGGCACGTCCTCTCAGGAAAATATCAAACGTTTTGAAAGTATAGTGGAATATTGAGTGACGACATTAATTCAGGTAATAATTTCATCGCCCCAAACCCTAATAGCCTGGTAAAAGCGTTACGCCGGGCTATTTAACGCCTTCGTTTAAATCAGGATTTGCTGAACAGCGCTGGAAATATCCTTGCTGGATTTTAAAAGCGCAGGGTGAATGTCAGCCATGAAGAGAGCCGTTTTATCTTTCCGGCATGAAAATACCGCTTCGGTAATATTAACGTTGCGCTTCGTTTAATCGTCGTTATATTGCTGAATAACAGTGGGTTCATTTATTGGGTAACCTCACCCCGAGGAAGAGAGCGAAACGCGCCACTGAAGCATTCAGCATCGAATTTCGTTTTTATTTTCCGGCGTTCCGGGTTGTTCTGAATGATGTTGGCTGGTGATAAACGTCCGGTTCACGACCTGCTTTGCCCTTGCTGAATCAATCACTGCACGGTTCAGGGGATTGCACACGTTCAATCAAAACGCGTCCAGGATGTTGATGATTGCATGCTCTGACAGGTGTCCACAATCCCGTGTCTTCAGCTATATACGCTAATCGATGCAATCAATAATGCAATCAAGTTACGCATTGATTTTTGATGTGCTATTACTGTTGTCATCACTCCTGTCCTGATAGCGAAAAATGGTTAACGCACTTTTTACACGCTGGGCAACGCAGATCCAGCAACAGACTCAGCGTCCTGCTTATCTTCGGATAGCTGATTTCATTGCTGAAGGTATCGCATCGGGTGAATTACCCTCGCGCTATCGGTTGCCTCCATTACGTGAGCTGGCAGAGATACTTGACCTGAACTACACAACCGTGACGCGGGGCTACGCTGAAGCCCGCCGGATGGGCCTTATCGATTCCCGACCAGGATTAGGCAGCTTTATCCGCAATAAAGCATCGTCAGCCTCACTCGTGCCTGTGAGCAGTTATGAGATGACGATGAATGCGCCCGTCGAACCGGCGGGTCATGCCGTGGAGGACGCGTTAAGAACCGGCGCAATAAATCTGTTTAACAGCACCGATATGCTGAGTCTGATGCGTTACCAGGATTTTGGTGGCAGCGCAGAGGACAAAGCCGCGGCAATACGCTGGATGAGTCGTAAACTGAGCATCACCAGCGAGGCTGAAGTGCTGGTTTGCCCTGGGATCCACAGCGCGCTTTTTGGTCTGATGACGCTTTTTAAACGCAAAAAAGGGTGTGTCTGTGTCAGCAGCCTTGTTTATCCGGGGATGAAGGCAATCGCAAACCATCTTGATATCCGGCTTAAAGCAGTACTTTGTGATGAATACGGTCCCGATCCGTCCGTTCTGGAGGCGCATTGCAGAGCGGGTGAAGTCACCGCGCTGTATATCAACCCGACCCTGCACAATCCGACGACGTTAACCCTGCCTGAGCACAGACGGCGAGCGCTGGCGGACGTCTGTCGGCGTTATAACATTTCGGTGATTGAAGACGATGCTTATGCGGCGCTCAGTGATGACCACCTGCCTGCCTTTGCAGAACTGATACCGGAACTGACCTGGTACGTGACCGGCATGTCCAAGTGTTTTGGTCCGGGTCTGCGGATTGCTTTTCTCAAAGGGCCCAATGGCCGCGCCACCGAACGTCTGGCGGGTGTTCTGCGGGCGCTGACGGTTATGTCCAGCCCGTTTACGAATGCGCTGGCGCGCCAGTGGATTAATGACGGCACGGCCGAGCGTATGCTGAAAGAAATTAAAAGTGAGGCAAAAATAAGGCAACAAATGGCTTCCTTCCACCTCTCTGCCTATGAATATCAGGCGGATAATAACGGATATCATTTGTGGCTGCCCCTGCCAAAAATGATTAACTCAAACTCTTCAGATGTGGCGGCCAAACTCCGGGAAAAGGGAATCAGTGCGGTGTCAGGCGTTGCCTTCTGTACTGATAATAATCCCGTCGAGGCATTGCGCCTGTGTCTGGGCGGTTCTCAGACCCGTGAGCAATGTGAAGAGAGGCTCAAAACTCTTTCTGAAATGCTGGCCGATCCCTTTTATTTTTCCGGGATGGCCATATGAACCGTTCACTTAACGCAACTGATTGTGCTGTAACGTCGACGCTGCCGTGCTCAGCGTCAACCCGTCTTTAAAATTTAATACAACTGGCTGATAAGGCTTCAGAAATGCAAAATGATCTCAACAGCGTCCTGCAGGACGAATTAAACAGAATAAACAACGCGGAGCATCGCAATGACCGTCCTTATTTCGACGTTTCATTCATCAGGCAATACCCCGGCCTGTATGGATTAATGTGTTTTCTGTTTGTTCTTACAATGAGTTTACTGCTGTACTCTGACTCTTTCGGCACGATTGAATATATTGCGTGCTGCCTGATATTTGCGGTCTGCAACTTCTTTTTCTTTTTCCACATCAACCCTTCTTATCAGGTTAATGATATTGATAAAGGTGCCTGGAAAAACTGCTATACCGGTGACTGGTACAGGGAAGTTTATGTTGGTAAAGCGTTCATAGATTCACTGCTGAACGGACATATCCTCACTGAGACCGAGAAAAAGACCCTGCTGTCGCAGTATGAGAAAAAAGGCCATCTCTACTTCGCCGATATTTATCACCTCCGTAACCGATAATGTCTCGCTCAGGGTTGCCTGTAACCCTGAGCCCCCCTTTTCAACGCTGCTCAAAGCCCGCTCGCCGTGTGCTTAAGGGTGCATCACAGCACCTTGTTGCCCCGTGCCTGCGGTAAAAGCACGTTGCCCGACGCTGTACTGCCATATCTTTCACTCCCGCACTTCATCGGCTTTCCCCATACCCTGCTTTCTTTTGCACGTCACCCTGACGATGTTTCTGATCGGCTCTGCGTAATCCACCGAGCAAAGTGGCATTCTCAGGCCAGGCTAGAATGGTTAGGTAAGCGTCAGCAAAACCCGGGTTAACGGCGCGGCTCATTACAGAGAGGACGATACAATGAAATTCGGTGTGATTTTTGAAGATACTGGCGTTGAAGAGGAACATGATTTTGATTCCAAACCGGTTGCCGGAGATTTAGTGACGTTAACGCGCGATGGGGTCGGTAAAGATTATATTGTGATTATTGAGCCGGATCCGGACCATACCCATGATGATGGACGTGATGGTCATCCGACAAAGGCCAGGGTCCGCCCTGCCTAGCGCCCGGTAAGACTCAAACCACACGGCGTGAACTGCACCCTAAACGCTGGAGATTCCACGGAGTAAGGTGCAGTTTTTATAGGCTTGTCTGAACGATGTCCGGGGCATAACGAAGGTTACCCCAGACGATAGCGGTAAACAGCCTGCTCACATCAGCGCGATACCGAAGCGTTTCAGAAGCAGCGCCCAGAGTGCGAAAAGGACGAGGGTAATAGCGCAGGAGATGAGCAGCGTCAGCCAGAAGCCGGTGCGCTGTGCGCTGTGCGAGAAACGGAAACAGAACAAACATGGGCAGTGTCGGCACCACATACCAGAAAGTGTACCAGGCATGAGCGCTGATTTTTTCCTGCGTCTGCCCTTCCAGCTTCATCCAGATCAGTACCAGCACGGTGACCAGCGGTAAGGCGGCCAGTAAGCCGCCCAGGCGATCGCTACGTTTAGCCGCTTCTGAAATGAGCACGACCATAAAAGCCGTGATGGCGTATTTTGATATGAGCCAGAGCATGATGATCCTCTTGATGCCTTTGTTCGGCCGGTGAAGGCCGGACCGTTTACGATCGCCACGCTGGCATGTCAGCGCAGGCGGTTACGGCATCATCCTGCGTAGCGTGTCATCCCTGAGAAAATAGTGATGGAACAGCGCCGCCAGCGCATGCAGACCAATTAACCAGTATCCCAGCGGAGCCAGCGTTTCGTGCCAGTCAATCAGCATACTGGCAGTGGCAGGATCGGGAGAGGTTGCCACAGGCATCGATATTCCAAACAGGGCCCACTCTTTTCCGCGCAGGAAGCGCGAGCTCAGCCCGAGAACCGGCAGGATAACAAACAGCGCATAAATCAGCGTGTGAACCAGATGGGAAATACCCGTCTGCCAGCGCGCAACCGGCGGTGTGATCGGCGGTGTTTCAGACCGGGTGCGCAGCCACAGGCGGGCTATCATCAGGATCATGACGCAAAATCCTGCGGTAAAGTGGGTGACCATCACCGCATTTCGCTGCCAGGTTCCCTTCTCTGCCATCCAGCGCAGCTCAATGGTGGCGTAGGCCACGATAATCAGTAAAACCGTCAGCCAGTGAAAAAGAATTTGCGAACCCCGGTATTTCTTCAGCATAGATAAACTTCCGTCACTCTTTTTTCGTCACTATACCCGTTAATTATTAAAGATGTATTAGGCGTTTATTGGTTGCTCAGGACAGGCTATCAGACCTGTCACGCTGCCAGTGAATGGTGTGCCAGTCCGCTGGCGCAGCGGCATGTGAGGTTTACATCTGAGCTTATGAATGACCCTATCACCAGACGGCGACGCTTATACTTTCCAATAGCGATAAATCTTAAACTTAACCTGATGCGCATTCTGTAACCTGATGCAGGCACACCGCTAACGCGCTGCGTGGGGCGGTAAGTACAATCCTCACTGGAACGATTAGCCAGCCACGCACTTAAGTCAAATCCGCGCCCCGCCGTCACGGTCTGCTCACGCCTCGCTTAACCTTAGTGCCAGTGTAAATCAGAGTAAAAATAACGGGCGTTATCGTAACCTTAGAGCTCTACATTTCTCATGCAAAAACAGTAACTTCTCCTCTCATTAATGTTCGCCTATGCTGGCTGCTCACTACATTTTGCGTCAGAGGGATTTGCTATGTTATCTGTGCCCGCAACCTACAGTGCAGAGGCTGTTAATTGCCTTTACGAAGTCATCGACATACTTAACCTGAACGGCGCACGATGCCACGTTATCTTTGACAGTCAGGCCTCACGTGCCGCGGTGATCGAGGCTGATACCACAGAGCAACTCGGTGAACAGCGCCACCCTGTGCTGGCCGTGCTGGAAATGGAGCGCGTCACCCGCATTAACACCCTGCTGCGCATTAAATCATTCTGGACCGATTCAGACAGCGTTCACGCCGGGGTGGCGTCTGGCTGCCTGGCGAAAGCGTTATATAACGCGCTGACAACGAAGAAAAATATTACGCTGGTGGGATTATAAGGGCGTGTATCGAACCCTGAAGTGCGGGCCTGTTACGTCAGACAGTGGCAGGCCAGGCATCTCTGACGCGCACAGCGTTGCGTTTGATGTTGCCTCCTGACGATAAGAGCCACGTCCTCGCCATACCCACCCGCATGATTCCGGGTGACACAAAGACCCCCGGTATAGCCGGATGGTTAAAGTCGGGAATCAAATCGAGGGGAAATGGCAGAGGCTGTGACAATTAACCCCAGCAGCGGGCCTGTTTTCCGCGTCTGAGCCGTACCTTCCGACTGCGTGCTGAAAAGGTGTGCCCTTCACTGTCAGTTATCCGCGTTGCGGACACAGGCATCCCAGGCTTTTAACGCAGTTGAAACCGCCGCGTCCAGTTCTTCACCGGATGCCCCATCACGGGCTTCCGTTGACAGGCCGATCTCAAAACAGTGCAACATCATGGCAAGCGCCCGCACGTCTGTACCGGCAGCCAGTTGTCCCGCCTCTTTTGCTTTTGTGGCACATCGTAAAAACCCCGCCCTGGTCCGTTCGCGCTGGACAGCCAGAATGTTACGGATGTGGTCATTGGCGGGTGAACAGGTATTCACAGACAGCGCAATCAGGCAGCCGCTGGGATGTCCCTGCTCTGTCTGCATTTTTGCCGACCGGCGCAATGCCAGCTCGACAGCGTCACGCGGTGCAAGCGTGTCATCCCACAGACAATCGTTAACCTGACCGTAAGTGGACACATAGCAGGCGACAACTTCTTCAAACAGCGCCTCTTTCGAACCAAAGGCCGCGTAAAAACTCGGTGCGGTGATGCCATTTCCAAGGTTCGATTTGAGCATGGCAAGTGAGGTGGACTCGTAGCCATACTGCCAGAAAAGAATCATCGCCTGACGAATTGCCTCATCCCGGTCAAATGTCCGTGGACGTCCCATCTGCGCCATATCCCCTCCGTTGTCTGTTTGCCAGACATAAATACTAATCGATACAGATGTGCTTGACAAGCTGCGAGCTCGCCTATAGCTTCAGATAAATACCAATCGGTACATAAATCAGAGCGCCCGTTGCGTAAGGGTTTCCGTTCTTTCAGTGATTAAAAGAGGCTAACGTGCACACCACAGAATTTTATGAACCCACCACAAAGCGGGGCCTGCCTCTGGCATCCCTGCTGGCATTTGCCATGACGGGCTTTATTGCCATCCTGACCGAGACGCTGCCAGCGGGGCTGCTCCCTGAAATTGGAGCAGGCCTGGGCGTTACCCAGGTGATGGCAGGCCAGCTGGTGAGCATTTATGCGCTGGGATCGCTGATCGCGGCGATCCCGTTGACGGTGCTGACCCGTGGCTGGCAGCGTAAAACAGTGCTGCTGCTGGCCGTGGGCATCTTTCTGATTTTCAATACCATTACCACTTTATCGTCCAGTTACTGGCTGACGATGGCGGCCCGGTTCATGTCGGGTGTGGCTGCCGGACTGGCATGGGGGATTCTGGCAGGCTATGCCCGCCGACTCGTTCCTGTTGCGTTACAGGGCCGCGCACTGGCTATTGCAATGGTTGGCATTCCTGTTGCGCTGTCACTGGGCACGCCCGCAGGCGCATGGCTGGGCAGCGTGATGGGGTGGCGAGTGCCCTTTGGGATCATGGCCGCGCTGGCAGTGATTCTTTTTATCTGGACGTGGGTCGCGGTTCCCGACCTGCCGGGACAGCAGGCTGACCGCCGTCTCCCTGTGTGGCACGTGTTCATGATGCCCGGCGTCAGACCGGTTCTGGCGGTTATCTTTCTCTGGATGACGGCACACAACATTCTTTATACTTTTATCGGCCCGTTTCTGCAGTTGTCGGGACTGACAGCAAGCGTCGGCCTTATCCTGCTGATTTTTGGTATAGCGGCCCTTGTCGGCATCTGGATTACCGGAATACGGGTAGATCGCCATTTGCGCAATCTGGTTCTGTTTAGTCTGGCGGCACTGGCGCTGGTCTCTGCGGTTCTCACCGCAGGCATGCGCGAGCAGGTTGTAGTCTTTCTGGCGGTCGTGGTCTGGGGGGTGTCGTTTGGGGGCGCGTCAACGCAGATGCAGACGGCCGCCGCCGACGCGGCTGGTCATCATGTCGATGTCGTCCAGGCAATGGTCACCACCGCATGGAATCTGGCTATTGCCAGCGGCGGCGTCATCGGTGGTCTGCTACTCAATAGTGCCGGTGCAACCTCATTCCCCTGGGCGCTTTTGGCCTTTATGGCTGTCGCGTTGATCATCGCCCTGCGCGCGAAAAAGTATGCGTTCAGGCCGGGCATCAGAGGTCGCGCCGCAAAGTGATAAAATCCAGCGACGGGTGATCGCTGCCCATAGCCTTACGACAGGGATCTCTGCCCGATTGCAATTTTCACCTGAGGTTTCGCCTTCAGACTGACGCTAAAAGGGTCCGCTTTGTGCCTGCTGGATGCTTTCAGACTTCGCGAATGGGGTATTGCGGCAGGTCATCTGACGGATGGCGTAATTCACCATCATTATGGCGCGGATGGAATATATCATGCAGATCTGTTCAGATATGATGCCCGATTAAGTCCTGCATGATATTCACTTCCGGAATCTGAAAATGGCACGAAACCGTACTTTCTCCCTCAATATCAGCTGGCAAACATTGCTTAAAGACGCAGGCCTGACGCCCGGAGATATTCTGCGCAGGGCGCACCTGCCAGATGATACATTTTCAGGAACCGATCGTGGTCTCACGACAGATGAATACATTCGCCTATGGCATGCACTTGAAGCCGGAATAAATCATCCGGCGTTTCCCCTGCCCCTGGTGGAAAAGGTTTCTGCTGAATCTTTTGACCCGCCGCTTTTCGCGGCGTTATGCAGTACCAATATGATGCAGGCAGTCCAGCGGCTGGCCCGATATAAGCAGCTCATTGCCCCGATGATGCTGGAGACAGCCGTTGATGATAATGGCTGTCTCATCGTTTCACCGCGCTGGTTATCAGCCACAGACATTCCCGTGTCTTTACAAATCGCAGAACTGGCCTTTCTGCTGAAGCTGGCCCGACTGGCAACACGTGAACCGATTATGGCAGCAGGCGTCATGCTCCAGCAGCTTCCCACGGACGCACAGGCTGGTCACGTTACCCGGTTCTTTGGTACCCGCATTTCGCAAGGCGAAAAGCCAGCTATCCGCTTTTCTGCTGCTGATGCCCACAGACCTTTTTTAACGGTAAATGAAGGAATGTGGCAGATATTCGAGCCAGAGCTGCGCCGCCGTCTGAGTGAGCTGGATGTAACGGCCACAACCTCTGAACGCGTCCGGGCGGTACTTCTGGAGTTGCTGCCGGGTAACGAGGCCACTATAGAGAAGACAGCAGAGCGTCTGGGTATGAGTAAACGCACGCTACAGCGCAGACTTGAGGATGAGGGTGAGAATTTTCGCACTCTGATCAATACCAGCCGCGAAAACCTGGCCCGCCACTATCTGCGCAATACCAGACTGCCCGGCTACGAAATTGCCTTCCTGCTGGGTTTTGAAGATCCGAATTCATTCTACCGTGCTTTTATGGCCTGGACAGGCCAGACGCCTGAAACCGTCAGGGAAGCCATGCGTTTCAATTAAATGAGAGCATCATGACAAATCGTGTTGTATTGCTGGCCGGTGCCACAGGTCTCACAGGTGGACAGCTCCTTCAGCTCCTTCTGAATGATCCGGACGTCATCTGCATCCATGCACTGAGCAGAAAGCCACTCAAAGTCAGTCATCCAAAGTTACAGGTTCATCTCGTCGATTTCAGGTCACTGGGGCAGCTTCCCCATGCAGACGAAGCCTATCTTGCACTGGGTACAACAATCAAAGTGGCAGGCAGCAAAGAGGCGTTCCGGGCTGTGGATTTTGAGGCTAATATGGCCGTTGCAGAGGCCGCTATACGCGCCGGGGTCAGCCGTATAGGGCTGGTCAGCGCCAGCGGTGCCAACGCCAGATCGTCTGTGTTTTACACGCGGGTCAAAGGTGAGCTGGAGGAGGCGCTCAGAGCACTGCCGCTCACCACGCTGGTTATTGCGCGACCCGCTTTATTGCTCGACTACCGTGCGGGACTGGGTCAGCCGGTGCGTCTGGGGGAAATTATTTCCATCCCGATAGCCAGACTGTTATCTCCCGTTCTTCCCGGAGCTTACAAACCAGTGAAGGCTCTGGCTGTAGCACGGGCCCTGACACAGACGGTCCCTGTGACGAAGGGGATAGTTATCCTGTCCTCCGATCAGTTAACAGAACGGGGAACTGTGACCGGGTGAAATGAACATTCTGTTCATAGTTACCACTGCTGTTGATGGTCTGCTCGCACTTCGGCTACGGTACTGTTGAACCTTCCGCGAGGAGGCACATTTCAGGCAGCCAGCACCCTCTCAAGCGTTTTAGAATATGGGTGTGGCTTCCTTTGCTGAGGTATCCAGCCTGTCCCGTTTAGCGCGGGTTCCCGAAGATGAGGGGCTGTAAAACAGCTATCGAAAAACTGCCACGCATCAGGTCAGCGTATTCCCGCTTAGCTCAAAAATGGCGCGCTTTCTGCAACGAATGGCACCTTCAGCAAGAAGTCTGGCGTACAACGCAAGACATTCCCGGCATGGGTTCAGGCAAACTAAACGCCGTTCATTCATTGAGGTGCCTATGTTTACTCAGGAAAAGAAAACCGCGCTGGTCACCGGCGCATCGTCCGGGATGGGTAAATCCATCGCCCGCCGTCTGATACAGGATGGCTATCAGGTTTACGTTGCGGCCCGCAACGTTGAAAAGATGGCCGACCTGGTCAGTCTTGGTGCCCGACCGCTGCGGATGGACATTTCTGTCGATGAGGACATTGTCTCCGGTGTAAAAACAATTCTGAGCCAGACCGGCGGTGTTGATGTGCTGGTTAATAATGCCGGCTTTGGCCTCTACGGCCCGGTAGAAGAAATCGGGATTGATGAAGCCCGCTATCAGTTTGAGGTCAATCTGTTTGGTGCCGCACGGCTGACACAGTTGTTGCTCCCCGCGATGAGAGACAGACGCTCCGGACATATTGTGAACATCACCTCCATGGGCGGCAAAATGTACAGCATTCTGGGCGCCTGGTATCACGCAACTAAACATGCGCTGGAAGGCTGGTCAGACTGCCTCAGGCTTGAAGTCGCGGGTTTCGGGATAAAAGTAGTGATTGTTGAACCCGGTGTCATAGAGACGGGTTTCGGCGATGCCGCCAGTGACACGCTTATCAGACGTTCGGCCAGCGGTCCCTATGGACACCTTGTCAGTATCGTGTCTGCCGCGATAAAGAAAACTTACGGGCACGGCACAGGCAGCTCACCAGAAGTCATTGCAGACGTCGTATCCCGGGCAGTGAAAAGCAGCAACCCGCGTACCCGGTATGCGGCCGGTAAGTTTGCAAAGATGCTCATCCGCATGCGCGTCTGGCTGGGCGACCGCATCTTCGACCGTATTATTCTCAGTCAGATACGCTGAAAGACGGTCAGCGCTGATACCGGTTCATCGCATAACGTGTGTCATAACAGTAAGTCTGATTCATCACCGGCACCGCACGGGGCTTCGGGCGCAGTCCGGGCGTTTCCGGTGTGACAGGTGCCCTGGCGGGTCCGGCTTAGGGATTTTGTCATGTCTCGAAGCAGGCAGCAGAGACCCGGTATAAAAGGCTGGCAACGGAAGTCAGGTAACCGGCGAAGCCATTTTAAGGCCCCGCCGCCAGACGTAACCTGATTCAGAAAAGTCAGCCCACACTTATGACGATTTTTCCAAACGCGCCGTTGTCGAGTTGTTCCAGCGCTTGTGGCAGTTCGCCGAAGCGGAAGGTTTTATCAATGACAGGCCTGAGTCTGATGACGTCCACAGCCCGAACCAGATCCTCAAGCGCCCGCCGGTGGCCTACGCCAATGCCCTGCACAGTCGGCGACTTGAGCAACAGCATGCCGCCGGGGACGGTAATGTCGTCTGTGTCCATCATGCCAATCAGGGAGATTCGGCCGTGTGAAGCGACGGCGCGAACAGAATCTGCAAAATTACGTCCTCCGACGGTATCCACAACGTGGTCGATGCCTCGATCGCCGGTCAACCGGTGAATAGCGTCGACCCAATCCTCACGCGTGCGGTTAATTCCGTGATCGGCACCGAGTGCCCTCGCAGCAGCCAGCTTCTCATCGCTGGATGAGGTGATAAATACCTCGGCTCCCACTGCTTTACCAATCTGAAGTGCGAAAAGCGCCACGCCACCGGTTCCCTGAACCAGCAGGGTTTCACCTGCCCTGAGGCCTCCGCGCTCAATCAGTGCAAACCAGGCGGTCAGGCCTGCACAAACCAGCGTGCTGGCTTCCGCATCGGACAGCGACTCAGGTGATTTGACCAGCCACGCTTCGTTCATGACCACGTATTCAGCCAGTACGCCCTGAAGCGCGTACCCTGTGGTGTCATAACGCGGGTTTCTGGCATCGTTATGAAGTTTGCCGTCGATCCAGTCCGGGAAAAAAGTCGATATAACGCGTTCTCCCGGACTGAAGCGGGTTGTGCCCGGCCCGACAGCCTCCACCACACCAGCCATGTCCGACCCTGGGGTAAAAGGCAGAGGCATGCCATTACCCATTCCGCCTTCAATAATGACCTTATCCCGGAAGTTAAGGGAGATGGCGTTCACCCGAACCAGCACTTCGTTCGGCCCAGGCTGAGGGATCTGAGCTGCCGTAAGGGTCAGGTTCTGACGACCGGGCTGATTTAAGGTCCAGCGTTGCATTGTGCGAGCCATGATGATTCCTGATGGGGTGATTAAGAGACAGTCAGAATTCTAGCATTGCCATTTAAGTGACAGTGAAGATAGTATTTCCCTTAATTGGTTCCCCCAGGGCGACAATATGAAAAGCGAAATGAACAGCATTCCTGTTTTCGTGACTGCTGCGGAGTCAGTGAGTTTTTCGCAGGCGGCTGAAAAACTGCACGTCACACGTTCAGCCGTCGCTAAAACGGTATCCCGGCTTGAAGAGAGGCTGGGCGTTACGCTTTTTAACCGAACCACCCGCAGCCAGAGTCTGACCGACGAAGGCACGCTTTATTACGAAGCCTGCCGTCGGGCGCTGGATGAAATCAGCATGGCGGAAGACATTCTGGAAGGTGGCAAGCTGCAGGTAAGCGGAAAACTGCGGGTATCTGTTCCGGTTCTCCTCGGTCAGTTGTGTGTGTCACCCCTGCTGGCCGCTCTGGCGAAAGAGCATCCCGCACTGGAGCTGGAAATGTCATTCAGCGACCGGCCCGTGGATTTGCAAGAAGAGGGATTTGACCTGGCTGTCAGAATCGGCGCACTGCCTGACAGCACGCGTCTCATCGCGCGGGATCTGGGTTCTCACACTATGGTGTTCTGCGCGTCGCCTGATTACCTTCGACAGGCTGGCGAGCCGGTTTCGCTGGATGAGCTGAAACAGCATGCCGCCGTCGCCTACATCCGTTCCGGGCGCATTCTTAAGTGGCGCGTTAAAAATGAAAAGGATGAGATAACGGATTTAATCCCACCAGCCCGATTTATGATGGATGACATGCAGGCGGTCAAAGATATCACCCTGGCAGGCGGCGGCATCGCCTCACTGCCCTACTGGCTGGTGCGCGAGGAACTCGTGAGCGGCAGCCTGACAGAAATATTAAAAGACCGGTCTGCAGGACGCTGGCCTGTCTATGCTGTATGGCCGCGCACGCCGCATCTAACCCTGAAAGTCAGGCTGGCCGTGGATAAACTGGTGAGTGAATTTCCGGCGATGATGGCGACGCTTTGAGGCCGGGCACGGCCAGAGACAGATGTTCAGGTCGTCCCGATGTTGTCAGCGTCTTTTTCAACTGTTCACGTACCGTCGAGCCCAGCTTTCGCCATTCCATTAATGCCTGCTCGTCAAAATCCAGTAAATGCACTATCAGAGGTCATCGAGCGTCATACGTACTGGCTGAGGATTGCGAAGACGTTCTTTTACACTCTCAATAAACTCTGCGGTTATAAGTGTCTGTCTGAACGGCAAACGTTCATTGTCAGCGATATATTCAAGCATGAGACGAAGCGTCAGAGGGAGTAATACCCATTTTTTTCAAGTGCAGTAAAAGAACGCGCTTTGAGTTCATCATCAATACGTAAATTAATGCTACCCATGTCTTACACCTCATGTCATTACAAATATTGCGCTACAACATACCAGGGCAGGTCATGAGGATGTCCAAACGCGTCGTATGAAGGGTGCTCACCGTCCGCTCTGTGTCAGATCCAGACCCTGAAAGGTTTCGGTTCGATGCGCCCCGGTTCAGACTATGTTTCATTGAAGCCATCATTCTGCGATGTACAGAGCTTCCTCTTTTATTAGCGGGTAGAGCGTGACCTCTCAACGCTTTTAATACCGTTGATATTCCTTTCATGGCACTGTTTAAAGCACTTAGCGAATCGAATAAGACCTGATTCTCAAAATTCGAAAATAATTTACGCGGCACCGGGGAGAGATCACACAGAAAAGGGCCTTTATTATCTGCATCATTAATAAAGTAACGTTCTTTCACCAGTACGGTCCGTTTCCCTTTAAAGCCTGTCGTTCTGACGGACTGGATGCCTGCTTGCTGCTCATGGCAGAGAGCAGGCTCGTTACCGTTTATAAGAAGCAGGTCAACCGCGCCTGATTTCAGGCGGGTGAATACCTGCCCTGCGCGTTCACCTCGTCATAACCGCGTGCCGACAGAAGCTGAAATTTCAGTATCTCGCCCGGCTACTGCTGAGGTGCGGCAACACCGCGGGTGGCAGCAACGATGACGGGGCTGTCGGCTCGTCATTCAGCGTTCGCAAAAATGACCCGGCCCAGTGATGATTGTTCTGCATATGCAGGCCTTTCAGCAGACGGGCATGCAAAGAGCGCCGTTCGTGTAAAGGCATCTGCAGAGCGCGATGGACCGCACTGGCCATTGCATCAGGATCATAAGGATTGACGATAATGGCCCCCTCCATCTGATCGGCGGCACCGGCAAACTGCGAGAGGATCAGCACCCCAGGATTTTTCGGGTCCTGCAGGGCAACATACATTTTCGCCATCAGGCTCATACCCGCCATGAGGGGCGTCACCAGCGCAACGCGTGAGGCACGATAGAGACCGGCCTGCTCTTCCCGGCTGTAAGCGTGAGTCAGATAGTTAACCGGATACCAGTTCATGGTGCCATGCACGCCATTAAGCTCACCACACTGCGCTTCCAGCGCGTGTCCGAGTTGTGACGCCGCGTGTGCATGTCCGGCTGAGGGCGGCGCAAGCTGCAACAGCGTAATATTTTTCTGATAGCATTCATGCCTTCGCAACAGCACTTCCAGCGTGCTGATGCGGTAAGGCAAGCCCGAACTCTCATCCAGGTGGCCGCCGCTGAGTACGCTATTTTCGGGCAGACTTTCGCGGCACTGCATTTCCATAAAGGCGCAGCTGTTACTCTCGCGCAGAGACTCAACATCGTCCAGGTCAATCCCGACCGGAAAGACACCGACTCTGATGATCCGGCCATGAACGCGAAAGCTGTCCGCTTCCAGCCGCTCCAGCCGGAATTCGCTCTCCAGCCAGACGAGGAAGTTATTCCTGTCCTGCACGGTCTGAAAACCAATCAGGTCACAACACAAAAGCGAGTCGGTGAACCAGCGCCACTCCGGGATGCTTTCAAACATTCTGCCCGCCGGAAAAGGCTGATGCAGGAAAATGCCGACGGAGTTGGTCAGGCCCTCTTCACGGATAAAGGTGGCACAGCCCAGCAGGTGATAATCCTGAAGCCAGATAACATCGTCAGGGGTGGCATTTTCACAGATGGCGCGCGCATACGCTTTATTGATGTTTTTATATTCCTGAAATCCACTTGCAGAAAAACGGGCCATGTCCGGGCGCTGATGGAAAACAGGCCAGAGCCCCTTATGAATATAAGTGTGATATCCCTCTTCAAGCTCGGCTGGCGTATAGGGAAACGTGACCGTTTCATACTGACCCTGCTGCTGCGCGGCGTAAGATCTTGCCCCCTCATGCGGGACAACGGTGCTTTCACCATTCCAGCTAATCCAGAGGCCGCCCTGACGGGAGAGTATTCCGTCATAGACGGCAGTAAGCGTCGATCGTTGCGATTGATTGTGAGAAACAAGAATAAGGCCTGACATGGTGAATTCCTTAAGCGAGTGCTGTGAACAGGTAACAGAACCTGGTATACAGCGGCTGTGAAGCTGAGGTCGGAGGATAAACTGGAGAAGACCACTCATAAGTGCGCCCTGTCGGCTTAATGCCTGCTGGCACTTTTTACGTCAGACGGGTCATACATCCCGTCGTGCAACGTCATCCCCCAGACGCCGGGCAGCGAGGGAAATGCACTGAAGCCGTTGCGCTCAAAAAAGTCCGGCACGGGTTCACCCATCGCAATGATGCTGCGGCAGCCCCTGGCACCGGGATGAGACAGGCAGCAGCGCAGCAGCCACGAACCCAGCCCGACAAAGCGATACTCCTGAGAAATATAAAGATTCCGGATTACCCAGGTTTCAGCCATGTCAGTGACGACCCGGGCAAAACCGATTTGTCGGCCATTACGGTAAAGTCCGAAACAGAGGCTGCTGTTCAGCGCCAGAATCAGCGCACGACTGTCCGGGATCGTTGTGCCCAGCCATTCAGCTATCAGGCGATAATTCAGTAAGGCCGGATCGGTACTGGCTTCAATGGCATCCCGAAACCATTTGCGGGGCGAGATAAGGCGCAGGCGCTGCTGCTCAGCCAGATCGGCGAATGCCGCCTCGCGGCATCCAGGTATGGACCAGGGCTTATTGATGCATTTCATTCACGGCTTCCTGAAGAAAGGCGCTTACGCGCCCGGTGCCGTTAATTAAACCGCCAGGTCTGTAAAAATGGCGTAAAAAGAGCCCGTTGGGGTGTAAAAACGCTGCAAATCATCTGCCTGCTTTACGATCAGCGGTCCGGATGACGCGCAAAGTCAGTGAATGGAAGTCAGGGAATTTAAACGGTTATGAATGATGTCGTGAACGGGCCCTCTGGCAAAGGCAGGCGAAGCAGTAACGTTAATCGCGCCTGAAAAAGCTGAATGCGAAACAGAGGTTCGCTGACTACAGACACCTTTCCGGCACCACTTCGATTTGAGTCAGGAACCGGTGCAACAGGCACTGAGGATCGCGATGAAACGGGTGATTATGCCCGAAAGCTTCAACCATTTATCACATGCGACCTGTCGCCCCTGAAGTAACGCACAACGTTATCAAATGCGGTTCTGAAATAGTGCGCATAGCTGGCCTGTTCAACATATCCCAGATGCGGCGTACACAGTACATTTGGCATCTGCAGGTAAGGATGCCCGGTGTTGTACAGGGGTTCTTCTTCATACACATCCAGTGCCGCAAAGCCGGGCCGCCCCTGATTCAGGGCAGCCAGCAACGCGCCTTCTGAAACCAGTTCAGCACGGCTGGTATTGACGAACAGCGCATCACTTTTCATCAGCGCAAGATCGGCTGGTGTAATGTTGCCCTGCGTTGCCGCCACCAGTCGCTGATGCACGGTTAACACATCGCTGGTGGCAAAAAATTGCGCCCGACTCTCAGGCACCCTCCACCCGTCAGCACGCGCCTCTTCCTGAGCACGCAGACTTCCCCATATCTGCACCTGCATCCCAAAAACGGCGGCATAGGAAGCAATACGTTTACCAATTTTCCCATACCCCAGAATGCCGATGACCTGATTATGCACCGCCGAACCGGTTTCTGTTTGCCAGTGCCCCTGCGCCATTGCCTTCACCGATGAGACGAATTTTCTTCGGGATGCCATGATCAACAGCCAGGTTAACTCCGCAGGCGCAACCGGAGAGCCGCTGCCTTCCACAAGGGCGACGCCCGCCCGTGTACATGCATCAATATCAACATGCCTCGACAGCTTGCCCGTCTGACTGATCAATTTCAGATTTGGAGTCCGTCGCAGAAAGGCCTCATCGATCACCGTCCTTTCGCGGATAAGAATTAATGCTTTTGCCGATGATAGCCGTTCATCTGCCAGCGGATCCCTGCTGAGATCGCCCAGTACATCGCACTGAAAATTGTTATTGCTATGGAGGAAATTCAGCGTCAGTGTGGCACGCTGATAATCATCTGGAATAACAATACGAATGGTCATCAGGAAACCTCATTATTAAAAATTTTTGCTCACCGCTAAACATCAATTAATAACGCCTTTACCCGACTGACGTTTGCCAGACTCATTACCTTTGTTAATATTCAATCTTCAGCTGTGTTATTTTTAACCGGGCATTTAACTCCCCCTTTCGATAATAGCGAATGCTCGTCTGGCTTTCCTCTCCCGTCTTATAAGAAAGAATCTTTTTATCGTGGCGGAATAATGAGACCATCCCAGGAAAATTTTTTCCACCCGTATTCGATCCATCTGCTATAACCTAAGCGCGCATTCAGAATGCGAAGCAATTCCTGCTTCAGCTTCATGCTATTACGGTGTAATGAAAAGCTCATTGAAGCCGATAACGCTGGTACACATGCCATGTTGCTCGCCCGCAAAAAGCAGGTACACGCCCTGAATGTAATAAAATATTGCTGAATTAAACAATAAGACAGCGTTGAGATAAGACGTCATGTGAATGGGGTTATCGTAATGATTACGCTGACCAAAAGATTAAATCAAAACGCGACTTTCGACAGTTTTAGCTGTGTTTATAAAGCCTGAACTTCAGAGGGACTTTCTTTAACAGGCTGAAAATTAGGTATTTACAGGAATAAGATGAAACCTGATATGAACAATGATGAGACGCGCAATCTTTTGCAGCAGCGTATTAAACGTGGTGAGTTTCACCCGTTTTTTCAGCCTATCGTCTCTCTGGAAGATCTGCGCGTAATGGGGTTTGAAATGCTGGCGCGACACATCTCGCCGGAAGGCACCGTGACGCCGCCAGCAGACTTTATCCCCGCGATGGAGCGAAATGGTCTGCTTGATGAACTGATGCTCAGCCTCATGGCCCAGGGTTTTAAAGTTGCCGCCGCATGGCCTGAACAGCAGTTTTTATCCATGAACGTGTCACCTTCCCAGCTGAACGGGAGATATCTTACTGAAATAATACGAAATACCGCCCTTGAATTTCAGTTCGATCTCGCCAGGCTGAAGATTGAGATCACGGAAACGGCCCTCTTGAATGACATCAACACCGCCCGGACTGAGATTGAAGCTCTGGCAGGGATGGGCTGTACGATTGCAATGGATGACTTTGGTACAGGGTATTCCAGCCTCGCCTGGCTGATTCAGTTACCGGTTAACACACTTAAAATTGACGGCAGTTTCATTCGATCAATGTTGCACAAAAAGGACAGCCGGAAGATTATTTCCAGCGTGGCCGGGCTTGGCCGAAGCCTTGATATGGATGTCATCGCGGAGGGTGTAGAAACCCAGGAACAGGCAGAAATGCTACGGGGGATAGGCTGCCTCTATGCACAGGGCTATCTGTTCGGGAAACCGGTCTCAGGCGCGGAAAGCTGTAAAATGCTCCACACCGTACCCGATAAAGGGTTTCTGCGGCGGCTTTCGCGTCTTTCCCTTGATCAGCGCGCGCATCAGATATCATCAATGTATGCGATTCCCGGCACGTCCATCTGTTTTCTGAACCCGGATTTGGTGATCGTGGATGCCAGCGACACCTTTGCCGAACGGGTCGGCTGGGCCCCGCAGGATCTTATTCACAAATATATTTATGAAGTCATTCCGTCTCAGGCTGAAAAACTTCTCTGGCTGCAGGAATTCCGCCTGAAAGGACTCCCTTACCCGCCGTATGAGGTGAGGCTCCCTGACGGTTCGTCCGATCTTGTCATGGTGACCCGGGTGGAAGATGAGGCCAAAGATTTGCTGGGATTTTGTGTATTTGGTGTGAAAATGAGCAACCGGCAGGGTGAGTAAACGGCCTGTTATTTTGGGAGGATTAACCATTGCGACCCGCCTTAGCCCTGATGTTCCGGCGTAAAACATGGCAGGCTACGCGGGAAATAGCTCACCTGCTCTTTATGTGCCCTCAGGATTAATCTCTTCGATAAGCTTTTCGTCCTGATGATGAATATTCCCGACTCTGGCTGAAACAGGATGCCAGGAGAAAGCCGTTTCGGGCAATGCAGCCTCATGGGCAATTTCCTGCGCCCGTCCGGGTGAGGTTTCAACACTGAGCCATTCACGTACGGCTGCCGCATCTAAAACCAGTGGACGGCGATCGTGGATATCAACCATGCCTTTGTTGCTTGCTGCCGTCACGATAACAAATCCCTCATGCCCGTGGTCTTTACCGTAAGGCGCTCTGCCAATGGCGGCGAAAAACAACGGTTCATGCGCGTTATGATGAATAAAGTAAGGCTGTTTTTTGTCACCGTCACGTGTCCATTCATACCAGCCATCGGCGGGAACAATAGCGCGACCCTGTTCCCACAGCGGCTTAAACATACGGCCTGTTGCGGCGGTTTCACTGCGGGCATTGATCAGCGGCTGCTTATTCCACCACGCCGGACCGTAGCCCCAGTAAACCGGGTCAAGATGACATTCATCGTCCCGCTCATTAAGCAGCAGCACTTTCGTGCCCGGAGCAACGTTGAAACGCCCTATCGGCTCCGGATCAAAAATGATTTCATCGGGCTTCAGCCCCAGAGAGTCAAAGTAGTCGTCTCTGCTGCTGTACTGCGCAAACCGTCCACACATAGGCACCTCCTTCAATAAGAGTAGCCCAGCAGAAATCAGGTCAATCCTGAAAGAGTGATTATTTCGCTGAAGATGTCGCCCGGTTTGTCGAAAACAGGATTAATCAATATGAATGGGCGAAATGATGAAAGGGCGTATTACAGCCAATAGCCTCGCTGATTGCTGCCTCGTTCACAACAGATGCGCGTGGTCATTATGGCGGAGGCGGGCTTCGACGCTACCCGGATTATTCATTACACAGCCACAGGACCAGCCGGTCAGCCAGAACAGGGCGCCGGTCTGTTCACCTTCATCGATGGCAATACAGGTCAACAATGAATGCGTGCTGAGTCTTGCGACGATAACCCGATACCTTTCCGCAGGCAGTAGCTTTCACAGGGCTATTAACAGCATGAAGCAAGGGTCGCATGTCAGTGAGTTCATTATGACCATCGCTTTAACAATAAGGAAAATAACTCATGAGTATCGTTTTCATCCCTGCCCTCATCCCATTGCTGCTGAAAAATGAGAATGAGAAAGGGAGTCCGCTTACTGAAGAAGAAGTCAGCAGCATCCGGGATAATGCCTCGGCGATTGAAGTGGCAAGCGACATTGCTCTCACGATGGCAGAATGTCGCGGTTACGCTGATATCAATCCCGACAATTGCTGGGCTGAATGGAAAGCGTACCGGCGTAATCATCTGCATTCTGCTGGTGACAACGGATAACGGAGTCGCATGAATGCCCGGCATTCACCTGTCAGTGTTTAACGGGGAAAACAGATGTTTGAAACCCTGTCGATTGCCTTTGCGGCTATGGCCGATTTTTCCCGGCTGTCAGGCCACGACAGCACCGCACCGCATGCTGATAAGAGCCATTCATGCAGCAGCCTGCAACGCCGATGTATAGCCATGCAGTTTGAAAGGAGGTAGAGTCATATTTTCTGAAATGTGAGTGTTATTATGAACCGCAGCGAGGACATTCTTGATGCAGCTGAATACTGCATGCGACAGAAAGGCTTTTATCAGACATCGGTTCAGAGCATCGCCAGGCAGGCTAAAATCAGCGTCGGGCTGATTTATAAATATTATAAAAATAAAGAAGCTATTATCGAAGCACTCATAAAGCGGGTAGTGCAGCGAATGATAGATTCACTGAAAAACAACCTCGCTAATCGTGCTCCTGCCGGGAACCTGCCCTCTTCTGCGCACCACGTCGTGTCAATCGATGTTGAAAAAAACATTGTACTGCTTATTGATATATCTGCAGAGGCCACGCGAAATGAACGCATCCGTCAGATAATTTCTGATGCGTGGCAGGCTTTAAAAGAGAACTTTGTTATTCAGGAGCTGGCTCTTAATCCGACATTACAGGCTGAGGTGATTGAGACACGCCTGTATATTATGTCACTGATCATAGATGGCCTGACAATCCGGCGCTGTATGAAACAACGCGAAATTGAGGGCAGCTTTATGTCATTCCTGGATGTCATCAGCCGCGATATCAATCGGCACAGTGCGGCTTAATTCAGGAAAAAAGATGGCCGCTGAGAAGGCTGTTAATCCGCGCTAACTCCTGCTGATCAAGATTTTTATCGCCAAACGTCCGACAGGCCACGCCATCGATCAGCATCAGCAAAAACTGAATACGGTCGCTACGCTGCTGAGGGGTCGCTGCGGGCATCTGCTGCTCAAATACCCTGTCCAGTTCCGTCATTAACGCGTTTTCTTCCTGCGCAAGTAACGCGCGTACGGATTGATTACGCGATGCCTCTGAATACATTTCAGGCAGCAGACAACGGTCCCTGAAAGACCACGCCTGCCAAAAATCAGATTCTGTATCGATGATCTCTGCGGTGCTGGTCAATCGCTGGATGTTTTCCAGCAAAAACACCCGCCAGTGTTCTGCGATACTTTTTATCGTTTCACTGACGATTAACTCCTTGCTGCTGAAGTAGCGATAAATCTGTCCGGCACCCAGACCGGACTCATGGCTTATGTCAGCCATGCTCGTGCCATGAAAGCCAGAGCGACTGAAGCAGTTTTTCGCCGCAGAAATGATCTGCGCCTGCCGCTGTTGCAGGAAATCCTCATTGTCTGACTTGCTCACAACCACTCCTGTTAACTGACGTCTGGCGCTTCCTGATAATCATTGCGCTATGATAACCGGGACTGGCAGGCCGCGACATATCAGCCCCGGGTTGAAATGTTCTGAGTTCCCCTTCTGACATCGACATATCCAGGCAAAACCTGCTTACCCGACCTGACAGAGTAAACGGCGCGTGACACAGGGTGCGCATGCGTACATATGAATGCGCACCCCGTCTTTACATTTTCACTGCCGACTCCTGCAATGCCGTCCCCCCACCCATAACCTTGTAAAACGTATTAAGGTTCTGGTAGTACGCCTGCTCAGCGCTGACCAGACTGGTTCGGGCAGTGTAGAGCGTACGCTGAGCAGTTAACGCATTCAGATAGGTGTCCACGCCATTCTGATAACGCAGATCGGCCAGGTGATAATAGGTCTGTGAAGCAGCCACATTGTTACGCTGGCGGGTCAGCTGATCGTTGAGGGTGCCTTTACGCGCCAGTGCGTCTGCGACTTCCTGAAAAGCAGTTTGCACCGCCTTTTCATAGGCCGCCACGTAATACTCCTTTTGCGCTTTGGTGTAGTTCAGGTAAGAAACGTTGTAGCCACCTTTAAAGATTGGAAGCGAAATGCTGGGGGAAAAGGACCAGATTCCCGCCCCGTTTTTAAACAGTGAAGAGAGATCGGCACTGCCAACGCCACCGCTCGCCGTCAGTGAAATGCTCGGGAAGAAGTTAGCGCGTGCCGCACCGATACTGGCATTGGCTGTCTTCAGATTGTGCTCAGCCTGCAACACATCCGGACGATTAATCAGGGCTTCAGATGAAACACCGGCCGGTACGTCACGTAAGGCCTGACCAATAGTCTCAATGTTCTGCGGCAGCAGATTATCAGGCACGCGGTGACCCACCACCAGCTCCAGTGCATTCTTATCCTGCGCCACAAGCGTGGTATAGCTGGCGACATCTGCCTGCGCAGACTGATAAGTGGTGTCTGCTGAGGCGACATCCACCATAGAAGCGACGCCGTTTTGCAGACGTTTGCGTGTCACCTCCCGTGACTCTCGCGCACTCTCTGCGGTCTCTTTTGCAATCTCAAGATTGCTGCGGTCGGCGGCCAGCTGTAACCAGTAATCGACCGTGTTGTAGAGTAAGGTCAGGCGCGTACTTCGCGCACCTTCCAGCGTGCCAAGGTAGGTTTCATACTGCTGGCGAGACAGGCTCTGATTTTTTCCAAACAGATCCAGCTCAAACGAACTGACGCTGCCCTCTGCGGAGTAACTGTTGCCCAGTGCCGTTTGATTGCCCTCTCCTGTCAGCGCACGAGAACGCGTTCCACTCACATCGGCACTGAGTGTGGGGAAAAGATTCGCGCGCTGTTCACCATACTGGGCATGTGCTGATTTCACACTCGCAACGGCTTCCCGCAAATCGCGGCTATTGTCCAGCGCCATTGCGACGACCTGGCGGAGCCGGGGATCCTGCACATAATCCTGCCAGCCCACCTCGCGATAATGACTCGCGGCTCTCGGCAGGTTACGGTAAGCCTCGCCCGCCGGATTTGCTGCAACGACCGCATTTTCAGGGCGGGAATAATGCGGATCGAGCGAAACACATCCCGCAAGGAAACAGGGTAAAAACACGGCTAAAAATTTTGCAGACATTGTCATTATTCCTTCACCCTTGCTGCAGAGTCTGACGACAGCGTTTCCTGATGCGGCCTGGCCGGAAAGAGACGACGGACCAGCACAAAGAACAGCGGTACAAAGAAGATGGCGAGCAGCGTTGCGGTTAAGGTTCCCCCGATAATACCGGTACCAATGGCGATGCGGCTGTTTGCGCCCGCGCCCGTCGAGATAGCCAGTGGCAGCACCCCCGCAATAAAGGCCAGCGAGGTCATAATGATGGGACGCAGGCGCATCGTTGCTGCATGCGTTGCGGCCCTGAGCAGGCTCTCTCCTTTACGGTATTGCTCTTCTGCAAACTCCACGATCAGAATGGCGTTCTTGGCCGATAAGCCGATAATCGTGAGCAGCGCAACCTGGAAATAAACGTCGTTTTCCAGTCCCCGCAGGGTAATCGCCAGCAGCGAGCCTATAACGCCTAGTGGCACCACCATCATCACTGAAAAGGGCACTGACCAGCTTTCATATAACGCGGCAAGGCACAGGAACACCACAATCAGCGAGATGCCATACAGCGACATGGCCTGATTGCCAGAGAGTTTTTCCTGATAAGAAAGCCCACTCCATGCAAATGTGTTTCCTGCGGGTAATTTCGCGACCAGCTTTTCCATTGCGGAGATGGCGTCCCCGGAACTCTTGCCAGCCGCCGCCGAACCCTGAATTTCGTAAGCGGCCAGGCCGTCATAACGTGACAGAACATCGGGACCATACGCCCATTTCATTGAGGCAAAGGATGAGAACGGCACCATCGTGGTATTACTGCTGCTGTCCGTGCCACGGACATACCACTGGTCAATATCTTCCGGCTTGCTGCGGAACTGCTGTTCCCCCTGGATGTAAACTTTTTTCACACGACCGCGATCGGTGAAGTCATTCACGTAGCTCCCCCCGATGGCCGCACTTAACGTGCTGTTAATATCGCTAATGGTCAGACCCAGCGACTGTGCTTTCGCATCATCAATATCGACATCCAGCTGCGGCAGGCTCGGCAGCGAGTTGGCACGCACGGCACTGAGCGCGGGATCCTTGTTGGCAGCCGCGATGAGCTGATCCCGCATAGACAGCAACTCATCCCGGCTGGTGGCACCACGCGCCTGCAGTTCAAAGGTGAAGCCATTTGACTGACCCAGTCCGGAAACCGGCGGTGGCGTGAGCACAAAAACCTGCGCATCACGAATGCCCGACAGCGCCTTCATTGCGCGACCGGCAATAGCATCAGCACTGTTTTCGCTGCCTTTACGATCACTCCAGTTCTTCAGCGCAATGAAACCGATACCGGCGTTCTGACCATTCCCCGCAAAACTAAAGCCGTTTACCAGCATGCTGACGTTAACGTTATCTTTCTCCTGGGTTGCAAAGTAGTGCTGTACCTGACGACGCACGTCACTTGTCCGATTTTCCGTGGCGCCAGGGGCCAGTTGATACTGCACCATGATGTAACCCTGGTCTTCGGTCGGGAGGAAGCCCGTCGGCAGGCGCATGTAGAGCACCGCACAGCCGATCAGCAGCACACCATACAGCAGCAGATAACGCACTGAACCGTTCACAACATGACCAACGCCAGACTGATAGCGTGCCTGGACTTTCTCATAGCTGCGGTTAAACCAGCCGAAAAACCCTTTGCTGCTGCTTTCGTGATCATGCGGTGTAAGCAGGGTGGCACAGAGTGCGGGGGTCAGCGTCAGCGCCACAATCACCGACAGCACCATTGATGAAACAATCGTGATTGAGAACTGACGATAGATCACACCCGTCGATCCGCTGAAAAAGGTCATTGGCAGGAACACCGCCGAGAGCACCATGGCGATGCCAATCAACGCACCGGTAATCTCCTTCATCGATTTTTCCGTTGCCTGTCGCGGTGGTAAGCCCTCTTCACGCATCACACGTTCGACGTTTTCAACCACGACGATGGCATCATCAACCAGTAAGCCGATGGCGAGCACCATACCGAACATCGTGAGGGTATTAATTGAATAGCCAAAGAGGGACAGCACGCCAAAGGTGCCGAGTAATACCACCGGGATAGCAATCGCCGGGATTAGCGTCGTGCGGATGCTTTGCAGGAAAACAAACATCACAATGACCACTAAGATCACCGCTTCGATCAGGGTTTTAACTACCTCTTCTATTGAGATTTTGACGAAATCGGTACTGTCGAGGGGATACGCAATTTCATAGCCAGCAGGCATAGTGCTGCGGAACTCATTGATTCTGGCTTTTACCTGTTCGGCGGTTGAGAGCGCATTAGCCCCTGACGCCAGCTGGACAGCAATACCGGATGCCGGATGACCGTTCGCCAGCACGTTAGAACTGTAATCCTCATCACCCATTTCAACGCGTGCGACATCACTCAGTCGCACCACTGATCCATCGGCCTGACTTTTCAGTACGATATTGCGGAACTGCTCAGGCGTTTGCAGACGTGACCGTGAGCGGACTGTCGCCACCAGCTGTTGTTCTTTGCTGGCTGGTTGTGCGCCTAACTGACCGGAGGAGACCTGCGTGTTTTGACTCTCAAGGGCCGTGGTGACATCAGAAGGCATCAGTGAATAGGAGGCCAGTCTGGCCGGATCGAGCCAGATACGCATCGCATATTCAGCACCAAATACCTGAACGCTGCCCACCCCCGGTACGCGTGCCAGACTGTCTTCCATGTTACTCACCATATAGTCGGCGACATCTGATGAGCTGCTTTTGTTGGTTTTATCGTACAACGCAAGAATCAGCAGAAAGTCACTTTGCGCCTTCTGCACGGTCACACCCTGTGCGGTGACGGCGGTCGGCAGGCGGCTCTCTGCCTGCTGAACCTTGTTCTGCACCTGAACCTGAGCAATATCCGGGTCGGTGCCCTGCCGGAAGGTGACATTAATTCTGACCTGACCCGTAGATGCCGTGCTGGTGGCATTGAAATAGAGCAATCCATCCAGCCCGGTAAGCTGCTGCTCAATGACCTGCGTCACGCTGCTCTCCAGCGTTTCCGCAGATGCACCGGTATAGGTTGCCTGGATACTGATTTGCGGCGGTGCCACATCCGGGTATTGCGCCACAGGCAGGCTGTTGATGCTCAGGATGCCGAACATCATGATGCACAGGGCAATAACCCAGGCGAAAACCGGACGACGAATAAAGAACTGAGCCAGCATATCAATTGCCCTCGCCTGAAGCGGCTTTATCGTCTGGCGTCACTTCAACGGCGCTGACACGCATGCCCGGCTGCACTTTCGCGGTTCCTTCCACAATCAGCTTGTCGCCGCGATGAAGGCCCGAGGTAATCAGCCATTTGTTGCCAATCACGCGATCGGCCACAACTTCACGGCTTTCAACCTTACTTTCGTTATCCACCACCAGCGCCGTAGCATGGCCTTTCGCATCCCGGGTGATGCCCTGCTGCGGTGCCAGAATGGCATCACTTTTTACGCCATTGGTGACACTGGCCCGAACGTACATGCCGGGCAAAAGTTCATGCTGCGGATTGGGGAAGATCGCCCGCAGCGTAACCGTGCCCGTCGCTTCATCAACAGAGACTTCGGTCAGTTCCAGCTTGCCGGGATGTTCATAGGCAGTGCCATCTTCCAGAGTGACCCTGACAGCCACGGCATCTGTACTCTGCTGCAGTGACGCCTGCTGGCGCTTCAGTTTCAGCAGCTGGACACTGGACTGGGTCAGATCGACATAGATGGGATCAAGTGCGCGAATCGTTGCCAGTGCAGAGGTCTGGCTGGCCGTCACCAGGGCACCTGGCGTCACCGATGAGATTCCGATACGGCCACTGATGGGCGCTTTGATTTGGGTATAGTTCAGGTTGATACGGGCACTTTCAACGGTAGCGCGGTACTGATCGACAGAGGCGACGTTCTGCTGATAGGTTGCCTGCGCATCATCGGCATCCTGCCGTGACACACCCTTTTCTTTCACCAGCGCAGCATAGCGTTCAGCTTTCAATTTGCTGCTTTTCACCAGCGCCTGTGCATTTTTCAGCTGTGCTAAGGCTTGATCGTAACTGGCCTGATAGCTGGCAGGATCGATCTGATAGAGTATCTGCCCGGCTTTGACGTCATCCCCCTCTGCAAACAGGCGTTTCTGGATGATGCCATCCACCTGTGGCCTGACATCTGATGTCATACTTCCCGTTACGCGCCCGGCCAGCTGGCTATCCAGTGTCACAGATTCCGTTTGTAATGTTTTCACACCCACTTCGGTGGTCATGTTTGTATCCGGATGACGACTGTTTTGATCGCAGGCCGCCACCATCATCACAATTCCTGCGATCACACTGCGCTGAAACTTTCTCATAAATACCCTGTAATGAACGTTCATTCTCAGCGTGCAGTCTAATTAAGCAGCATCAAAATGTATGTCAGCAAAACGAAAAGAAGAATGTCCGGAAATATGTAAGCCTGCTGACTGTCAATCACGAAGAAAGCAGCCGGGGATCGTCAGGTTTTTAGCAGCGCCCGCCACTTGTGTGGCACCGTTGACACCGGAGCAGGACGGTCAATCCGCCGGGATGTAATTAACTACGCGGGTGATCATTTTTATAAAGCGATTATCCCGGTTCAAAATCCTCTCAGTGAATAAGCGTTTCTGTTGCAGATAAGATGATTAACGGTTTGAAGATGCAGATGCATGAGGGCATGCATACCCCATGTCAGGCGAGGGCGATGTGCCTGTGCAACGCTTGAAGTTATGGAAATGTTCTATACGAAACATATTTTGAAAAAAACTGAACAATCAATCTGGCGGATTCAATCAGATATGGGCATGCCGCCTGCTTATATTTGATAGTAATGTTTACCCAAGCATCACTTTGTAATGGGACAGTTAGAATTCTCCGACTCCTTTCAGACAGCTTTCGAAAAAATGGTTTGCATAACTGATTCTGAATAGAATGCTTCAGAACTTACTTATGAGCACCTGCGTTTATACTAGCGATTATTCACACATAAGCCATGAACCTCAGATATTGAAAGTAATCAATAAGATTATTTAAAGCATCCGCTATCTTCGGCAACCAGATTTGTAAAATATCTGAAAGGTGAATTAAGCGTAAGATAACCCCATTAACAGCGTCGAAAGAAGGTCAGTATTGCATGAAGAGTGTCGATAGCCACCAATGATTTTACTCACACAGGCGTTTTGCAGCTATTTGTTAACACTCTCTGCCACGATTTTCCTGCTCCCTGAATAAGTGCTCATATATTTATTCAGGTAAAAACATATCACAACGTGCTTTCAGGTATGCCATGATAGTTTCTGTTAAAATAAATTAAACCTGATGAAGGTTGGCCCATACGCATTTTCCTGATTTTTGCGAACAGAACGCTATGGGAACCATTCTCGATTACTTCATTGATCTCACAATCAAAATTCACCAGTGCATCATCTAATGCGGGTGCCCCTGTATGAAGTTTTGACCAGCTATGGGAACTAAACCGGTCTGCCATTGAAAGTGATTTATTGGCAAATGAAGATGATAAATCCTTTTGTGATGAAGAGAGTATGTTCACACATAGCACGCCGCTGGAAACAAAAAAATCATGGGACCATGATTTACGGTTAATACATACCAGTAACGTTGGTGGGGTATCGGTCACACTACACACTGCGGAAACAGTCATTCCATAGTTGTTTTTTTCATGGGCGGTGGTGACAATAGAAACAGCGCTACCAAGCATTGACATTCCATTGCGAAAATCATTAATGTCTATCATTTTCTTTACCATTTCGATCTAAGTGAAATTTATTACTCAGGTTTAATAATACGTATCGTATTATTATAAAAAACCAACCAGAAATTCATGCTTATTTGCAAATAAAATTACAGATATCCTGCCGTGGGAAGCTGCCCACATAGCATCGTACCTGCATTTAAATACGTCATTTCACCCATAAAAGCGTGTTGGGTTATTACCATAGTGTCATTAACACATCTGGCGACAGGGTGATTTTTCGAAACGCCAGTCATACCTGATAATAATTGCATGTTGCGGCAAATTTTTGCTGCTTCGTGAACAGCGTTGGTGCTGGATAAACGCAACATATTTATCTGATGATCGTATAATCCTTCTCCCTTGGAAATGCAGGACCATACGTTTTGCAGTGATTGATAAAAGTAAGAGCGCATTGAATGAAAACGTGCTTCAGCTTTAGCGATCTCAATTTTAGCGGTAGGTTTTTGTATTGTTGCAGGTGCGCCGGTGACCGACAGATTCAGATTTGATGTATTTCGGACTTCATTGATTGCCCGCCGCGCAACGCCAATCGCAACCACAGATAGCACCTGTGTTGCCAGTGAAAGGGTAGGATATTTGAACAGATTTTCCTCAAGGTTTGCTTTGTCTCCCCGGATAAAAGTCCACTCCTCAGGAACGAAAACATCTTTTACCACCAGATCATGACTGCCGGTACCCATTAAGCCCACCATATTCCATGTCTGATCAATCGTGACATCTGACACGGGCAGCACAGCCACCCGGGGAAGTTCTTTACCCCCCGCTGATTCCGTCTGAATCCCCACGCCAACAACATCTGCGCCCATGCATCCACTCGAATACCGCCAGCGGCCCGTAACTCTTACCCCTCCTTCAACCGGAGATGCCGTTTGCGTAGGGAAAATGCCTCCTGCAAAAATGATATCGGCTCCTTTATCGGTATTGTAAAGCGCTTCAAGTGTTTTTGAAGGTAGAGCTGAAAGGTAAAATGGGCTCATCCCAAAACTCGCTACCCATCCGGCAGAGCCGTCAGCCTCTGCCAGGCATTCAATCAGCTGACAAAAATCAAAAGGATTAGATTCCTTCCCGCCTAATCGCTGAGGCACCAGTGCCCTATAAACACCGGCCGTCCTGAAACGCTCAATGATGTCTTGAGAGATATGTCTGCGATCATCAAATTCACCTGTGAGTGCCCGTTCTCTGATATTACTCAACAGCGCCTCAAATTCTGAGGGTGCCAAATCCACAATGCCCGATTGCATGACTGACGACGATAAACCGATCATTTTTACATTCTCCCTGAGTGATCCAGACCCGCAGAAGGCAAAAACACAAGCAATTCTCATGTTTTCTTGCTGAAGTTAATTTACAAATCGGCGATAAGAGACAATATATTCCCTTTCACTGTCAACTTAATTCTGTAATAACCCCTCATTTTTCCTTGTAAACTTTTCTATCCAAAAGTCCTGCCCGGGCCTCTTTAGCGTTTAATTTACAGGCAGATATGATAAATTTTCCGTCGCATCATCTCACGCGATAACTAATAGTAAGTAGATGATTTTATTCGCATTAGTATTATTATTTTAAATGTAATTTTTCAGTTTTTATTTTATACAGTTCAGGAAAGCCAATTAAGTAGCTTAATTGCGCAAAAATCAATCGACCTAACCATCATAAAGTTAAACGTTTAAAACCTGTAAGCCTCGTGGATTAGGCGTGCTCAAATGCAATGAATATAAAAAAATGAGGGACTCTGACATAGGCCAGAAAAAAACCTTCCCCGACGCATATAATCAGTTTTTTGAATGTTATTCGTTGCTTCAGGCTCAGGTTATTGCCACTAAGCGATCGTGCAGGAAATCAATGAATGTCCGCACTTTTTCCGGCACATGGCGTGTATTGGGATAAAGCGCGTAGATACCCTGTGGGGGAAAAAGATGATCGGGCAGAAGATGTATTAACCTTCCCTTCGCTATCTCATCCTGTACCAGCCAGGCCGGCAGAAGGGTAACGCCAGCTCCGGCTAACGCAAACGCCAGCAAAGAGGACGCGCTGTCAGCCATGACCATTGCTGGAGAGCTGGCGCTCAACAGTACAATCAGCCCGCCGGGTGTGACAACCTGCCAGCTGAGCGGCGTTGATAAGCGGCTATGCGCAATCCATTTTGCAGAAGCAAGCTGTTCAAGGTTCCGGACAGACCGGGTGTGGAGGGTGCTCAGATAACGCGGCGCTGCAACCGCCAGAATATCAAACCGATCGATGAGACGGGCATGATGGCTGGAATCGGCCAGATGACCGAGCCGGATAGCCACATCAAAGCGACCGGCAATGAGATCGTCATTTTTTGATGAAGAAACGTGCTGGATACGTAACTGTGGATGTTTCGCCGTAAAATCCGTGAGTGCTGGCACAATCACCCTGGCCCCATACTCCGGGGTTGTGGTGATCCTCAGCAACCCGCTTAATCCGGCATGATCGCTGCGGACATCCTCCAGGGCGCTTTCGGCATCCTCAAGAAGCTGGAGACAGCGATGATAAAATCGTTCTCCGGCATCCGTCGTCGAAACGCGTCGGGTACTTCTTGTCAGCAGTGAAACACCAAGCTCTTCTTCAAGATGTTTGATATTGAAACTGACTACTGCTTTGGTAAGTCCCAGCGTCTGAGCGGCACCGGTAAAACTGCCCGCCTCTGCTACCGCAACAAACATAGCCAGGCGTTGCATATTGATCATCACGTCTCCTCTTCGGTATGCAAATTGTCAAAATAATTTTGACAGTGTAGCAAGGGAAAAGCAATTTATCCGGGTTGATATCGGTCTTATACTGCGCGCCCTATGCTCTCCTGTCTGAGAAAACAAATGTCTTATCGTGTGCGCGTTGCCAGTGTGTATCTGCTGGGATTTTTTATCGATCTGGTGAATATGTTTATCGCCAACGTGGCTTATCCGGATATCGGCCGGCATTTCGACGCACCCGTCAGCCAGCTGGCGTGGATAAGTAATGGATACATTCTGGGGCTGACACTGGTCATCCCCCTGAGTAGCTGGCTGGCAAGGCGGATGGGGGCGAAACGTCTTTTCATGCTGTCATTACTGATTTTTATTTTGGGTACCTGCGGAGTGGGTGCGTCAGCATCGGTTACGCAACTCATTACCTGGCGCTGGATTCAGGGTATTGGCGGCGGATTGCTGATCCCCATAGGACAGACAATGACTTACGCTTTGTATCAAAGTAATGAGCGCGCAAAATTATCCTCTGTTGTCATGCTGGTCGCTCTGCTCGCACCCGCCCTCTCGCCAGCCATTGGCGGAATACTGGTCGAGCATCTCAGCTGGCGCTGGGTATTTCTGGTCAGCCTTCCCCTGGCCGTGGTGACGCTGCTCATGGCAGGTTTATGGCTCAAACCGGTTCGCCCGGAAAAGACCGCCGAACCGTTAGATCTGGTGGGATTAGTCAGTGGCTGCGTTGCGCTCACGCTGATTTTGCTGGGGCTGACCTATGTGGGTGAAGCCGGAGAGTTCATTAAAGGCGCACTGATGCTACTGGCAGGTATTGTTACACTGGCGGGTTATGTCAGCAACGCGCTTAAAAAACGTCACCCGCTTATTAACCTGCATCTGGTGAAAGATCCGCTTTTACATACCGCAATGCTGATTTATCAGTTTATCCCCGGTGTGTTTACTGGCGTCAGTATGATCACCATGCTCTATCTGCAAAATCAGTTGGGGATGCATGCCAGCTTCGTGGGTTTGCTCATGCTCCCCTGGTCAATAGCCTCTTTTGCCGCTATCAGCCTGACGGGCAAAAAGTTTAACCGCTGGGGCCCCCGTCCGCTCTTTATCACAGGCTGCCTGGTTCAGGCATTAGGTATCGGGATGCTGGCGCTAAGAGGGCATAGCATAGACACGATTATTTGCATACTCGCTTTCGCTTTTATGGGATTTGGCGGCAGCTTGTGCAGCAGCACGGCGCAGAGTTCTGCTTTTATTCAAATGGCTGATCGTGAACTGGCCGATGCAAGCGCCCTGTGGAATATCAATCGTCAGCTTAGTTTTTGTCTCGGCGTAACGCTGGTCAGCCTGCTGTTCAATCTGATAGCGAACACAGGGATGCCTGTAGATCAGTCCTATCGTCTTTGCTTTGTCATAGCAGCATGCAGCGCTGTCATCCCTGTTCTGTGCTCTCTCCGCATTGCGAATCACAAAGTCGTACTTACGCTTAATAAGGAACAAAAATGAACCTTTTCCTGAAGGAAGTCCTGGATGCCCATGAATTGATAAAAGAATGGCTGGGCAATGAAACTGCAAAAGATGAGGTTTGTGAAGATCTCCTGGCACGTTTCAGTCCGGCATACTCCATGGTAACAACCGGTGGCGGGTTGCTGGACTTCACAACATTAGACTCCTTTTTTCGGACTCAGCGCGGCGCACGCCCCGGTTTAGCAATCGAAATCAGCGACATGCGAGTGATTGCGGATAACGAGAATGGTGCAACCGTTGTTTATAAAGAATTACAGCAGCTTCCGGGTCACAGCCCCACGCTGCGTTTTTCGACCGTCGTGTTCGAATCAAAGCCGAATGGCAAAATCATCTGGCGTCATCTGCAGGAGACAGCGTTGCCCCAGCCTTCATAGCATTGATGACCTACCCCGCCGATGTGCGGGGTTTCTTTACCTGTGCAAAAAATAAAGATGCAAAAACCTGCGTTTATTGTGGAAATAACTCTTTGGATGGACTGCCTGTTTTTATAACGGTTACCTTAAGAATTTTAATTTCTGAACAATCCACAATGTGAATGTTTAAATCAGGCTCCTCTTATCTAAAGAGATTCCATTAACAGCGCATCCTCATCATTGAAATAACATGCATTCCGCTGGATAGATAATGAAGACTAAAGCAGATCATGTCAGCGAGGGATATACCTTTCCCTTTATTGATACACTCTTTGATTACGGAGCTTTTCTGGGCCACGCCAAATCAGCGGGCAGCATTGGGCATGTATATAACGATTGTCCTGCAAGCGTGGCAATTATCGGGGCAGGCCTGAGCGGAATGATTGCGGCGCGGGAGCTTTTGAAGGCGGGTCTCACGCATGTCACGCTCTTCGAAGCGAACGCTGCCAGATCCGGTGGGCGACTGTTAAGCCAGAAATTTGATGACAATATGCCGGAATATATAGCTGAAATGGGAGCAATGCGCTTTCCCCCTTCAGAAACAGGTTTGTTTCACTATCTGGCTGAATTCAATATCGATACAGCCTCTGAGTTTCCGGATCCTGGCATTGTTGATACCGAAATTCATTTTCAGGGTGTGCCGCACAAATGGACTGCGGGAACCCCGCCCCCGGCACTGTTTTCGCGGGTTGATCGCGGCTGGCGATGTTTTTTACAGGAAGGCGTCCTTATTGAAGGAAAGCAGCTTCAGGCGCCTGATTCAATCACTCTGGCGTTGAAAGAAGGCCGGCTTGCAGATGCTAAAGAAGCCTGGCAGCAATACCTGGATATCTTCGGTGATAACTGCTTCTACTCTTCGCTTGTCAGGATCTTCACTGGCGCAAATCCGCCGGGAGGTGAACGGTGGCATAAACCCGATGATTTTGCTCTCTTTGGCTCGCTGGGTATTGGCTCCGGCGGCTTTCAGCCGGTATATCGGGCGGCGTTTATTGAAATCATGCGGCTGGTGGTAAACGGTCTGGAAGACGATCAGCGTATGGTCCCGGCAGGCATTGAAACACTTACGACAAGAATGAGCAGTGAAATCCTGCAGGGCTGCACGTTAAGCGATCGTATCGTTCACCAGAAAGTCGAAGAAATCGCCCGACTTGAAAGTGGCCAGTTTGTGGTTTCAACCAGCACAGGCAACCGCCAGGTTTTTGACAGAGTGATTGTCACCACATCTACCCGCGCAATGCAGGTATGCCTGGATTTGTCGAGACACAATACGCTTTTTCCGGCTGATGTCTGCCGGGCAGTGAATGAAACCCACCTTATCGGTTCGTCAAAGCTCTTTCTCTTGACCCGGGAAAAGTTTTGGCTGAAAGAAGAATTGCCTCATACCATTCTTACGGACACGCTTGCACGAGGTATTTACTGCCTCGATTATCAGCCGAATGATCCGGAAGGACATGGTGTCGTGCTAATCAGCTACACATGGGAGGATGATTCTCATAAATTAGTCACCCTAAAAGATAAACGTGAAAGGCTAGAGCGACTGGTTAAAGAACTGGCGATATCTGCCCCGGTGTTCGCTAAACACCTTAGCCCTATGAATAACGATCCCCAATATATTCTTGAATATGACTGGCTGACCGATCCTCTGGCAATGGGTGCCTTTAAACTCAACTATCCCGGTGACGATCGCTATTCTGAATCGCTGTTTTATCAGTTTCAGTCAGCTAAAGATAATGAATCTGATCAGGGAATTTATCTGGCCGGATGCAGTTGCTCATTTACTGGTGGCTGGGCCGAGGGCGCGGTACAGACGGGTATTAATGCAGCTTGCGCTGTCATTTACAGCCTCGGGGGTCTGCTCCGGAAAAATAATCCGCTTCACAATATGCAGCGTCATTATCATTACTGAGCATTGTTAAACATGGAAAAAAGAACACAATTTTTGCTGAAGGATGAGCAGACCCTGAACAGGCGTTACGGGGATCTGAAAGCCAGCAACCATATCCGGCTGCACAATTATCACGCCAGCAAAGATTTGAATGCATTTATTGCATTCGATGAACAGTTATTCTCTTCAAACAAGCTCGACTCGTCAGAGACCGGATTGCCCTTATCGGGCTTACTCTTTTCATGCAAAGACAATATAAATGTAAAAGGTTTTGCGACAACTGCCGGCACGCCGGGATTAATCGACTTTTATCCGATGGATGATGCGCCAGTGATTAGCCGGCTTAAGACACTCGGTGCTGTCATGTGTGGCAAAAACAATATGCATGAGCTTTCTTTTGGTGTGACCTCTCTGTCTGGTCAGTGGGGTAGTGTTGGCAATCCAGCGCACCCTGGCCACATCGCCGGAGGCAGTAGTGGCGGAAGTGCCGCAGCGGTAGCTGCCGGCATCAGCGCATTTTCCGTCGGCACCGATACCGGCGGATCAGTACGTATACCTGCTGCACTGTGTGGAGTCGCAGGTTTCCGACCCAGCACGGGACGTTATCCAACCGGAGGCATTGTTCCTGTTTCCCGCACCAAAGATACTCCTGGATTTATTGCCCCGACAGTCAGTGACCTAGCGCTGCTCGACGCCGCAATGATGGATGAACCCGCTATTACCCCTCGTCTGCCTTCACGACTAGGGCTGCCAGCTGAGTTTATGTGGAGCAATCTGGATACTCCCATACGGGAAACCTGCATGAAGGTGGTCAGGCTGATGGCGCGGGCAGGCGTTGAGATCGTGACGTTCGATGACAGCATATTCGGTAAGCTGAACAAAGCAATCCAGTTCCCTGTACCGTTTTTTGAATTTTTCATCGACTTCCCCGCGTTCTTGCTGGAGCAGCGCCTCGTCGCTGATTTTGACACCATCATCAGACAAATTTCCGACCCAGCCGTCGCGTCTATCTTGCAGAAGCAGAATGCGCAGGAACAGGTTAGCTGGAAGGACTACATGCATGGCCTGAAATCGATCGGTCAACTTCGCGCTTACTGGGATCAGATTTACAGCGAATTAAAGGTGGATGCCATCCTCTATCCGACGGTGTGTTGTGAAGTGCCAGAGATCGGGAATGTGAGTCAACCTGATATTTTCAATAAACTCATTCGTAACACCGATATTGCGAGCAGCGTGGGTGCGCCCAGCGTGACAATACCGGTTGCTGACCAGGGAGATTTGTCTGTTGGATTATCGTTAGATGGGTTGCCAAAAGCAGATCGTCAGTTAATTAGCCATGCCCTGGCTATAGAGGCTATTCTCCATCGCTAACTTTTTTCTTCAGGAACCCCTATGTCCGATATGGCAATTTCAAAGCGTTCTCCTTCGATGTTTTGGGGAGCAACAATCATTTGCGGCACTGTGGTGGGTGCAGGCATGTTCGTCTTGCCGGTCGTGATGGCCGGGGCATGGTTTGGCTGGGCATTACTGATACTGACATTTAGCTGGGTCTGTATGTTAATCAGTGGTCTGATGTTTCACCGTGTGAGCCAGCATTACCCTCTGGAAACCGGCTATGACAAAATTGTCCGTGATGTATTAGGTCGTAACTGGGCTGAGGTAAATGGTCTGAGCCTGGTTTTCGTGCTCGGCATTCTGACATATGCCTATATTTCAGCGGTCGGACCTGTTTATGATCACTCGCTGAGCAAATTAACCGGCAAAACGGTTTCATCATCCGAAGCCAAAGTGATATTAAGCCTGACCGTAGCTGCCATCGTCTGGTTAGGCACCAGCAGCATTGGCCGAATAATGTCTGTTCTGCTCATCACCAAAATTGTTCTGTTACTTACCCTATTTGGTGGATTATTAACCACCGTGAATATCAACTACCTGCTGGACAGTCATAATCCGACAGCATCGTACTGGCCCTATATGCTCGGCATCGTGCCATTCTGCCTCGCCTCATTCGGCTTTCATGGAAATATTTCAGGCCTGATTAGCTATTACAATGGCGATCATCGACGTGTTAAAAGATGCCTGTGCACAGGCACCGCCGTGGCGCTGGTTATCTATCTTTTCTGGATAATCTGCACTATGGGTAACCTTCCCCGCTCAGCCTTTCCGGAAATTGCCAGCCAGGGCGGAGATATTGCCGCACTGATGCACGCGTTTAGTCTGCATGGTTATACTGCCGGGATGTCGCTGTTGTTTTCGACGTTCTCACATTTTGCCGTTATCTGTTCGTTCGTGGGGGTGACGGCAGGCCTTGTGGATTACATTAGCGACCGCTTTGCTTTCCCAAAGACCAGAACGGGTCGCCTCAAAGCCACAGCGATCACTTTCCTGCCGCCATTGAGTTTATCTCTGCTTTTTCCGGATGGGTTTGTTAGGGCGATTGGTTATGCCGGGCTAATCGCGACAATTTGGGCAGTGATTGTTCCGGGATTACTTCATCTGAAAATGCGATCCCGTCATGACTCTGGCTATCAGCGCGGCCAGTGGGACGGGCTTCAGTTGTGCATGATTATGGTATTCGCCGCCCTCAACATCCTTTCATGGGCGCTGAGTGAGTTTGATCTGTTGCCAGTATTTTAACATCATCAGAAACTGTTGTCGGCATCATAATTTTTTCTAACTAACTGTAATTAAACGAATAAGTGAATGTTATGATGCTAACCTTCCCTGTAATCTGACCTGCCCATCGCCGTTGGGCTGGCGCTGCATGACACCGGAATGACACTGAACGACGTGATTGCGTTATGCCGCCGGGATAGTCCCTCACAGGATTTTATCTATTCTGCTACACGACATCATGAACGCAGACCCGGCCCGGTTCGCCGGGAAAACCTGACAGGCATTCACGCGCACACGAGCGCGGTGGGGCCTGGATGCGCTGCCGAACCCACGAGTCTTTAACGAGATCCGCAGCCTGCCCGGAGGATTATATGCGGCACATTACGGTCATGCGTTTATACAACCACTGCTGGGCCTCAGGCATCTCACCATGGCTCAGAAGTACCTCGATTCCCGTGGCGATGCGTATGCACTGGTGTGATGCATATGTAATTTCGGACATTTTCGCACGGGTTAACATTTGCCCTTGCAACGCATGAAATTATGGATATGCTATATACAAAACATATACGTTTCATATAAGGCTTACATGGGTATCGTAAAAATCTCCGACCTGATGCATGAGAATTTGCGCATCGCCAGTCAGGCGATGAGCCGCTCAATCAATGCACAGGCTGAACACTGGCTGAAACTGGGTATGCTGGCTGAACTCTATCCGCAGCACACCCAACACCAACTGGCGCAGATGCTGATCCGGCTTGAACTGGAAGGCAACGCTGATATCCGCAATATGCTCCATAAAGAGACCCTCACCACACAAGGAGATGTGTCATGAACACCGTTAAAATTCATACCGCAGCGGAGATTGAGATGGCACGGGCAGCCGGACAGGCTGCGGCTCAGGTGCTGGCGATGATTACACCACACGTTCGCCCAGGCGTGACTACCGAAGAGTTAGATGACATCTGTCACGATTACATCGTGAATGAACTCAAGGTGACGCCCGCGAACATCGGTTATCACGGCTACACGCGCACGACCTGCACGTCAGTCAATCATGTGGTGTGCCACGGCATCCCGTCCGGTAAGAAACTTAAGGATGGCGATATCGTCAACATCGATGTGGCGATAATCAAAGATGGCTGGTACGGCGATACCAGCCGGATGTACTTTGTCGGCACGCCGTCGGTCCGTGCAAAGCGTCTGGTTGAGATCACCTATCAGTCGATGGTTGCGGGGATTAAAACTGTCCGACCTGGTGCAACGCTGGGTGATGTGGGCGCGGCCATTCAGCGTGTTGCTGAAACGGCCGGTTTTTCTGTCGTACGTGAATATTGCGGTCACGGCGTCGGTGAAATTTATCACACCGATCCGCAGGTGCTGCACTACGGCACGCCGGGTGAAGGCATGCCACTGAAGGCGGGTATGATTTTCACCATCGAACCGATGATAAATGCCGGTAAAGCAGGAACCAGCGTGCTGTCAGATGGCTGGACGGTCGTGACCAAAGACCGCTCGCTCTCGGCGCAATGGGAACATACCGTTGCCGTCACTGAAGAGGGTTTCGATCTGCTGACGCCGTGGCCAGATGGCACCGGCGACTACCCGAAGATTTAATCATACAGCCTGAGATGCGGTCTCAGGCTGCCTTCTTCACTTGCTCCTGACTTCACTGAGTGTGTTGAGCAGGTCTGAATGCCAAATCTGCACGTTGTTGCGCCCCGCGCGTTTGACCTGGTAAAGCGCCTCATCAGCGCGTCTCAGCCATTCATGAATCGACGCCGCTTCTCGTGCTGCTGAAATGCCGATACTCACCGAGCACTGAAAAGTGGATGAAGCGGGTAATCGCAGTAAGGCAATTCCCTGTTTTATCTGCTGTGCCAGAAGCAGGATGCTGGTTTCATCGGCATCCCGCACGATCACGCACAACTCGTCACCGCCAAAGCGGGCAGGCACATCTTTCAGGCCGACGCTGTCTCGCAGCAGCGCCGAGATCTCTGCCAGCAGAAAGTCACCCGCTTCATGCCCAAAGGTATCGTTAACCTGTTTGAAGTGATCGACATCCAGCAGCATTAACCAGGCTTTGCCCTCGCCTCGCTGCGTGCGTAAAAATTCACTTTCGAGCCGCCGCTCAAACAGACGACGATTAGGGATTTTCAGGCCTGGATCCATCAGCGCGATGCGTTCCAGTTCGCGGTTTTTCTGCCGCAGACTCAGCGTCAGATTATGTGACACCACACTGAGTGCCAGCAGATACAGGCTGGCCAGCGGCAGTGTCAGCCAGACAGTACGGGTACTGAACGTCAGCACTAAGGGGGCTTTTTCCGCTGACCAGACCAGCACAAAGGCAAACAGAAAAGCCTGCAGGGCAGACTTCAGCTGAACCCAGCCACCTGCCGAGTAGCGATCGGAGATCAATACCGCCATGATGATAATTGAGGGCAATGGACTCAGTGCCATGGCAGCAACCCAGACGCCGCCGAAAGCGGCATCCAGCGTCAGGTTCTTACGTTCAACCCCCGTAGGGTCGCGTGACCGCAATGCCATTCGGCAGGCTATATAAGGCCAGATAAAAGCATTAACAAAGAGCAGTGCGCAAAGTTCAGGCCTTTTCCCCATCTCCATCAAAACCGACAGAATGGGCAGAAAACAGAGAAAGGTGCCGAGCTGGCGCATCATGAACATACGGCGCACAAATCGCGTCGAGCGGCGCTTCAGCTGAACATCATCAGGAGTGTAATAATTCATAGGCAGACTGAAGCAGCGACAGGTTCAGGCAGTTTATCGGGAATTGATAAAATAAGGTAAATTTTTTGCAGAATATTCTTATTGCATGAGTCTGGAAGCAGGAGTTCAAAAGACCGCCACCTGCGGGGTAATGGCAAAACGATGCTGCGCGCCACTGTTGCACGCGCAGCCAGATTATCTGCGGCCTTTAGCAACCGAAGCAGACCAGTTGAAATCACTGACTTCACTGGCGGTTAATGATTCAGGTTTCTTTTTACGCAGCGGTTTTTTCCTCGCCTTCTCAGCCAGCGCTCTCTCCTTTTCCAGCTTACTGGCCATTACCATCTGCCGCGCTTCACCATTAAGTTCTTTCTCTTTTTTACTGTCCGGCTCTTTACCGGTTCGTTGACGGTACTTTTCAGCCAGCCCTTTATAGGTTTGTTCGACGGCCAGACGTTCATCAGCGCTGAACTGATCAATGGAAATCATCTTCTTATCGCTCATAGCGGCATGTCCTGTGCAAGTTGTCCGGGCAAGTGTACCGCATTCAGGGCCTGTTAACGCAGTGAATGCGGAATCCGGCAGGGAAACCGTCCTGTAAGTCCCTGCTACCCGGTAATTTCTCTGAAAGGTACACTTTAGCCCTGCTAAAAATAAGGTTGTCTCTTAATATAAAACTAATGTTCATCAGGTTTACTGGCAGTGACCACGTACTGCCGAGGAGCTGAAGGAATGATTAAAGAGACCGACCGCCTGTCACAGGCGCTATTACGGCGGCATGGGATTGGCGTTAAACAGAAACGCATACATTTTCGTGGCAGGGATTTGTTGTTTCAGCTTCACAACGCCCGCTATGAGGTCTTTAACGGTGATCGCTGCATCGCGACCGTCGAGACGAACAATATCAATGACGCTATCAGGCAGTTTAAAGCGCTGGACACTCCTGGGGAGAAATAAGCATGCCAGATTATCGTCTGTTCCAGAAGGACCAGTCAGTCAGGGCCGTCAATCTCTTAAGACAGGATCAGCAGGACGTGTTAGCTACGGAAGGTTACGGGATCGTCCGGGACGTGATTTATGCCGATAACGCCGATGCCGCCGTGGTGCGCCATAAACAGTTGCGCCACGACGAGGATAACGCTGCTCAGACGTTTGCAACGGATTCGGTTTTAAGCACGCTGTTTAGCCTGATATCCCGCTAAGCCAGCCTGGGGCTTTGGTTTACCGGCAAAGTTACTGTTAATTCATCCTGTGCTGATTAGAATAAAGAAAACTCCCCCAATACAGGTTTCTGATGAAAATCACCATTCACGAAGAAGACGAGCAGTTTATGCACCACTTCTTTGCCGCGCCCTGCCACACCCTTGATACAGACTCCCTTCAGGCACAACAAATTCAGCAATCGCTTCAGGTGGCCATCCAGCAGAAAAGCGCCGAGGCTGATGGAGACTGGAAACGCAGCCTGACGTTTCTGCTGCTGTTCCTCTTTTTATATGCTGCGCTGGGTGCCTCGCTGACGCTTGATCTCAGTACCACGGGCGCTGCGCATAAGAGCATTGAATATGCGCTGGAAGCGATTCCGGTGCTTATCGCCTTCTCCGGTTTTTTCATCTCGATTCTCTATCTTTTCCTGACCCGCGCCAGCGCTCGAAAGCAGCGCAACTGGGAAAAGAGCATTCTGGTGCTGGAAACATACGCCATCGGAAATCTGTTCAAAGCCACCCACACCCAGGGCGGCGGCACCAGCAATTACTCCGTGCCCAACCTTTCTATTTCGCTCGCGCTGTTCATCTGCGTGACCTGGCTGGTGATTTATAACTATCTGACGTTTACCACCAGCGGCGTGTTTGGCAGCGTCATCTCGCTTTTTATCAGCACCATGGTTTATGTCATTCTGGATATTCAGCTGCTTAAACCCTTTATTCATGCTGTTGAAAAAGACGAACCTGAAAAAAGTAAAGCGGACAAAGATCAGAATTAACACCTGCTACAGACGGTAATGCAGATACCCGACCCGTGCGTCGGGTATTTTTTTGCTGCTATCCGAACCTATTTGCTGAATAGCTTTTATTGCACGGACACGCATGTGATATGGCAATGGAACGCACATGGTATGTTGTAACTATCAGCGAAGCTATTCATTCCGGCCTCTGGCCTGCCAGCACACAGCAGGAAGGCCCACTTTCAGAGCGGGCCAGAGGGTTACCAGCGGGTTTTCTGCATATCAATCACGAAACGATATTTCACATCGCTGACAAGCATACGTTCAAAAGCAGACTCCACCTCTTCACCGGTGATCATCTCCACGTCGGCCGTAATGTTGTGCTCACCACAGAAGTCGAGCATCTGCTGCGTCTCCTGGATGCTGCCAATGGAGGTGCCAGTGATACTCAGGCGACGAAACACCATCGGCGTGACATTCGGTGACGGATGAGGCTGATCGGGGATCCCCACCAGCACCAGCTGACCGTTGGTTTTTAGCGTGCTGAGATAAGGATCAAGGTCGTGCGGCGCAGCAACACAGTCAAGAATGATATCCAGTGACGCCTGACATCCGGCCATTTGTGCCGCATCCCGCGAGATCACGACATGTTTAGCACCCAGCCGACGCGCATCCGCCCCTTTCGCCGGAGAGGTCGTAAACAGGGTGACTTCTGCACCCAGTGCGCTGGCCAGCTTAACGGCCATGTGGCCCAGGCCACCAAGACCGACCACGCCGACACGATCGCCTGCCTTTACGTTGAAGTGCTGCAGGGGTGACCAGACGGTTACGCCTGCGCACAGTAGCGGTGCCACCGCGTTCAGTGCCAGATTATCGGGAACCGTGACCACAAAATGCTGGTCGGTGATGATGTGCTGCGCATAGCCGCCAAACGTTGTGTGACCGGTATATTTATCGATGCCGTTATAAGTCGGCGTGAACCCGGCCTCACAATATTGCTCTTCCTGCTGCTGGCAGAAGTGGCACGCACGGCAGGAATCAACCATGACGCCAACGCCAACCGTGTCTCCGACGGAAAATTTCGTGACGTTGTCACCTGTTGCAATGACCCGTCCGACAATCTCGTGACCGGGAACCAGCGGATAGCGGCTGACGCCCCACTCATTGCGCGCCATGTGCAGGTCAGAGTGACAGACACCGCAGTAGAGAATGTCGATTTTAACATCGTCAGCCTGCAGGTCGCGTAACGCAATCTGCCCGGTTTTCAACGGGTGATCTGCCTGCGTGGCGACCAGCGCATTAATTTTCATCTGTTGCCTCTTCTTACCTGATGGTCGTAAAGAAAGCGGCACACTATAGACACACAGACTCCCTTTTGGTAGTAGTTACCTTTTGGTTACCATAAAACGGGATGTGAAATTATGCCGGTCTGGATTGACGGGAAACTGTGCTTTTATGCGGACTCGCCGCCGCGTCGGCTGCTGGAACTTTTTTCGGTGAAGTGGAGCACAATGGTGCTGCATGCGCTCTGGCACTGGCCGGATAATCGGGCTCGCACCGGCGAACTGGAGCGCAGTCTGCAGGGAATCTCGAAGAAGATGCTGATACAGACGCTGCGGGAACTGGAGCAGCGCGGACTTGTGTCACGTCAGGTGTGGCAGGTGGTGCCGCCAAAAGTGGAATACAGCCTTACGCCACTGGGTCTTACATTCGCAGAGCCGATTGAGCAGATGTATCAGTGGGGGCTGGAGAATCAGGCTGCGCTGGATGAAATGGAAAATCATGCTCGCAGCCATCAGGAAAGTGACAGATAAAACAGGGGTCGTCAGGCCGATTACCGGGACTTAATCGAACGGGAATTCGCGTGCCAGCACGCGGGAAATCACATTCAGGGCACCTTCATCATTGTTGCTCTGAGTCTGGTAGCGAGCCACTGCAGCAACAGCGTCAGCAGCATTGGCCATTGAGAAGCTGAAGCAGGCCTGACGCAGCATCTCAATATCATTTGCACTGTCGCCAATGGCCAGCACTTCACAATCGCTGATCCCCCATTTTTCCTGCAACAACGCAATACCGTGGGCTTTGTGGCAGCCGGGAATAATAAGGTCGATAAAGCCAAAACCGCTGGAAACAGGATGCATGATGTTCTCCAGCTCGCCCAGACTGGCATGCAGTCGTTGCAGCAGCGCCTCCACACCTTCATGCTCCAGCTTCAGCGAGAATTTGAAAATGGTGTCGTCGATGGCATAAAGGTCATCGCGTTTTTCCAGCCGGTGATAGTGGTTTGCCAGCTGTTCCATCACCGCATCAGAGGCGGAAGAATGCATGTAGGCACTTTTGCGTCCGCACACCACCACGGCGATATCGGGTTCATGTGCCAGGATATCGAGGATCTTGTGTACTTTTTCCTGCGCTAACTCGCCACAGAAGATCTCTTCGTTGCAGTCAGAGACCCACGCGCCATTCTCAGCCACGAACGCAATCTCATCTTTGATGTCAGGAAAATAGCGCTGCAGCTGGTAATACTGATTACCACTGGCCACCACAAACCGGATGCCCTTCTGCTTCAGCAGCGCATACTGACGTGCAAAACGCTGAACGTTGTACTGCTTATTATCGTCCAGAAAGGTCCCGTCCATATCCACCGCAATCATCTTAACCGCCATCTCGCCTGCCCCTTTACGTTCGCCGTTCTGTCCTTCCGGCTGATTGATTTGATTCATAAAGCTTACTCGCTGTGTGGATTAATGAGAATGCAAATAGTGACTTTGCTAACGGCTTTCAGAGCGTTCCGGTTCAGAAGTTGTGTTATCACGCACGTTTTTTGTCGTTAAAAGAATGTTAACCTCAGTCGCAAATTACGAATGAAGGTTAATTTAATTACATTCGTAACTCAATCCCTGACATTGAGGAGTCTGAAATGCGTGAAGAATGCCGCTCTACCCCCTTACCTGATGATGTTAAAACGGCTATCCGCCAGATGAAGCAGCAGCTGCGTCAGCAAATCGGCGACGTCGATATCCTTTTCCGGCAGGTGTGCGACAGCATTAACACCGCCATTGCCGAAGCGAAAGCAGAGGAAGCGCGAACCGGCACAGCCTGGCCGGTGGTGCCGATGCAGGACATAACAGAAGGACGGGTTTCGGATGAAACCCGGGCGCTGATTAAACGTCGCGGGTGTGTGGTGATTAAGCAGCATTTCGCGCGAGAGCAGGCACTGGCATGGGATAAGTCGATGCTCGACTATCTGGATCACAACCGCTTTGATGAACATTATCGCGGTCCCGGTGATGACTTCTTTGGCACGCTGGCCGCCTCACGCCCTGAAATTTACCCGATTTACTGGTCAAAGGCGCAGATGGATGCGCGGCAGAGCGCGGCGATGGCTGATGCGCAATCCTTTCTGAACCGGCTATGGACCTTTAATGCCAACGGCAAACAGTGGTTTGATCCTGATATCAGCGTTATCTATCCCGACCGCATCCGTCGCCGTTTGCCCGGCACCACGTCGAAAGGATTAGGTGCCCATACCGACTCCGGCGCACTGGAACGCTGGTTACTGCCCGCCTATCAGCAGGTTTTCAGTACGCTGTTTCACGGTGATTTTGCCGCTTACGATCCCTGGAACGCCGCGCACCGTACCGACGTAGATGAGTATGACCTGCCTGGCACCACCAAATGTTCCGTGTTCCGTACGTTTCAGGGCTGGACCGCCCTTTCCGATATGATCCCCGGTCAGGGCCTGCTGCACGTGGTACCGGTGCCGCAGGCGATGGCCTATGTCCTGCTGCGCCCGCTGCTTTCAGATGTACCTGAAGATGAACTGTGTGGCGTGGCACCGGGCCGGGTGTTGCCCATTAATGAGCAGTGGCATCCGCACCTGATTGCCGGACTCTGTTCGATCCCGGCGCTGGAGGCGGGCGATTCGGTGTGGTGGCACTGCGATGTGATCCACGCCGTTGCGCCGGTCGAAAATCAGCAGGGCTGGGGCAATGTGATGTATATCCCCGCAGCGCCAATGTGTGACAAGAATCGTGCCTATGCCCGGCGGGTTGCGCAGGCGCTTGAGCAGGGACGGTCGCCGGACGATTTTCCGCCGGAAGATTATGAAGCTGAATGGGATCAGCGTTTTAAGCCGGACGATCTGAACCTTAACGGACGCCGCTCACTGGATTTAGCCTGATCCAGACCCCGCGTTCTGCACCGGCGCGGGGTAATCCCTGATACACTACTGTTTTTCTGCGAAACTCGATTATGAACCCGCGACATCATCAGATTATTCAACTCGTTAACAGCCGGGGCAGCGTAACGGTCAGTGAACTGGCGCAGCTTACCGGAGTTTCCGACGTGACAATGCGCCAGGATCTCACGCTGCTGGAACGTGACCGGCTGCTGCGCCGTGTTCACGGCTCGGCGCTGGCGCTGGACAGCGACAACGTCGGCACCCGCATGAACACCCGTTACCCCACCAAGCAGGCGCTGGCACAGCATGCCGCCAGCCTGGTGCAGCCGGGTGAATCCGTGTTCATCGAAGGCGGCAGCACCAATGCGCTGCTGGCGCGTGCGCTGGCTGACCGTGCCGATCTGACGCTGATTACCGTCAGCCACTATATCGCCCAGCTTCTGCGGGAAGCCGCCTGTGATGTGATAGTGCTGGGTGGATTGCTGCAGAAAAGCAGTGAGTCCGTGGTCGGCCCGCTGACCCGTTATTCCATCCAGCAGGTCCATTTTCACAGAGCGTTTGTTGGCGTGGATGGCTGGCACCCGGAGACCGGCTTTACCGGCCGCAACATGCTGCGCTGTGATGTGGTGGATGCGGTGCTGGCGAAGGGCGCTGAAAGCTATGCCCTGACCGATGCCTCGAAATTCGGGCAGGTTCACCCCTATCCGCTCTCATGCGGTTATCAGGTGGGTAATGTCATTACCGATGAGACACTCGATGCAGCCACGGTCGCGCTGCTCAGGGAACAGGCCATTGAGGTGATACAGGTCGCGGCAGTTTAAGCAGACCGGGGCCCCGGCCTGACGGAATCGCGCAGCATCAGGCTCGCCGTAAAAGGTGCCTGGGTGTGCCAGTCACCGCCATCCAGCATCGTCAGCAGGCGGTTAATCGTCTCATCGATCATCTCAGTCACCGGCGGTTTCATGCTGGATAACGACGGCGTGATATAGGGTGCCAGCGGGATGTCATCGAAGCCTATCACCGACACCTGATCGGGCACCGTAATCCCGCATTCGGTCAGGCGCTTAATGGCACCAATCGCCATCTCATCATTACTCGCCACCAGCGCAGTAAATGACACGTTCCGCTCCCGCAGCGTATCCACGGCGGCCATCCCGCTCTGCGCCGTCCATTTCCCCGCCACCACATGGCGGTCGTCAGCTTTCAGACCCTGTGCGGTCAGGGCAGCGTGATAGCCGGAAAGGCGTTCGACGCCGGTCGGGGAGTCCAGTGAACCGGTGATAAAGGCGATATCGCGATGCCCCTGATTCAGCAGATGGCTGACAGCTGTCGCACTGCTGGCGTGCTGATCGCTGTAAATGCAGTAGCTGTGGTTGATGCGCAACCGCCGGTTGATGACCAGTATCGGCTGTTTGTGGCGGGAGATAATCGCGTCCAGCGCGTCAATACTCAGGAAACGCGGGTAGATAATGATGCCATCACAGCGCAGGTCGAGCAGAAACTGAATCGCCGCTTCTTCCTGTTCAGCGGTGTGCTTGCCGTCCGCCAGAATCAGCTGACGACCCTGCTGCTCCATCATGCGTGCGGAATGGGCCATTAATTCAGTGAAGTAGCTTCCGGTATAGAGCGTATTGGTGATCACCAGTCCGATAGTCTGAGACGTTTTGGTCGCCAGGTTACGCGCCAGCAGATTGGGCCGGTATCCGGTTTCAGCAATCGCCTTTAACACCCTTTCACGTTTCTCCTGCCCGACATAGCCATTGCCGGAGAGCACGCGTGACACTGTCGCTTTTGAGACGCCCGCTCTGTTTGCCACTTCCTGAATCGTTGCCATCGTGATGCTCCTTTGCTGCGTCGTTCTGCAGTCTACCTAAGCCTCTCAATATTGGAAATATTTACCCCCCGTCTGCGCACGACGTTGCCTGGCGCGTTCAAGTGATATAGCTCACAAAACGGCAATTTGCCTGATTTTTACGCTTGTCGGCGTTCTGAAAGCACTTCATGATTTTGTGAAACCGGTTTCCTATTTGCCTGTCATCAGGCGCTAAAAACATAAAAACTTTAACCGACTTACCCTACAGAGAAGAGCGATCATGCCCATGAACTATGCCGAGGTGTCACGCGCCATCGTCGATGCGCTAGGCGGCCTGACAAATATCGAAGCCGTAACCCACTGCATGACCCGCCTGCGGTTTGTGGTGAAAGATGAAACGCAGGTCGACTATCCCCGTCTTAAAGCCATCCGGGGCGTCATGGGCGTGGTACACAACGACACCCAGTGCCAGGTGATCATTGGTAACAACGTTTCGCACGCCTACCAGGCGGTGCTGGAACTGGGTTCACCCGGCACAGCATCGGCTGTCCCGGTGAAACGCAGAATCACCCTAAGGGGCATTGGCGCAGGCATTCTGGATGCGCTGGTGGGCACCATGTCACCCCTGATCCCGGCAATTATTGGCGGGTCGATGGTTAAGCTGCTGGCGATGATCCTTGATATGGCGGGCGTGTTTGAAAAAGGCTCGTCAACGCTGGTGATCCTTAACGTGATAGGTGATGGTGCTTTTTTCTTCCTGCCGATCATGGTGGCGGCCTCTGCGGCGCTGAAATTCAAAACCAACATGTCGCTGGCAATCGCCATTGCCGGGATACTGGTTCACCCCAATTTTATTGAGCTGATGGCAAAAGCGGCGCAGGGTCAGCCGGTGGAGTTCGCTTTCATCCCGGTCACTGCGGTGAAATATACCTACACGGTGATCCCGGCGCTGGTGATGACGTGGATCCTGTCCCACATTGAGCGCGGCGTGGATCGCATCACCCCCGCCGTGACGAAAAACTTCCTGAAACCGATGCTGATTGTGCTGATTGCGGCGCCGATAGCGATTGTGCTGATTGGCCCGATTGGCATCTGGATCGGCAGCGGCATCTCCGCGCTGGTCTACACGGTACATGGCTATCTTGGCTGGCTTTCCGTTGCGATTATGGGTGCCATCTGGCCGCTGCTGGTGATGACCGGGATGCACCGGGTGTTTACGCCGACCATCATCCAGACCATCGCCGAAACCGGCAAAGAAGGCATGGTGATGCCGTCAGAGATTGGTGCCAATCTCTCGCTGGGAGGATCCTCGCTGGCCGTGGCGTTCCGCACCAAAAATCGTGAACTGCGCCAGACTGCGCTGGCAGCGGCGGCATCAGCCATCATTGCGGGCATTTCAGAACCGGCGCTGTATGGTGTGGCGGTTCGTTTAAAACGGCCACTCATTGCCTGTCTCATCAGCGGTTTTATCTGTGGCGCAGTCGCGGGTATTGGCGGGCTGGCCAGCCACTCGATGGCCTCTCCCGGCCTGTTTACCAGCGTACAGTTTTTTGATCCCACCAATCCCATGAGTATCGTCTGGGTGGGCGCCGTCATGGTGTTGTCAGTGGTGCTGTCATTTGTGCTGACGCTGCTGTTAGGGTTTGACGATATTCCTGAAACGGAACCCGAGCCCGAAACCCGAAACAGCGCGCAACCTGCGCCTGTTAATGAACGCGCTAACGCCATCAATAGCCACTAAAGGAAAGGGTCACGCTGACCCGGAATAAGAGGATTGCATGTCTGATTCAAGGTTTCCGCAAGGATTTTTATGGGGCGGCGCGCTGGCCGCCAACCAGAGTGAAGGCGGTTTTCGTGAGGGCGGAAAGGGCTTAACCACCGTCGATATGATCCCGCATGGCCCGCACCGTATGCCGGTCAAACTGGGTCTGGAAAAGCGTTTTACCCTGCGTGACGATGAATTCTATCCCAGCCATGAGGCTATCGATTTCTATCACCGCTATCCGGAAGATATTGCACTGATGGCCGAGATGGGGTTCAGCGTGTTCCGCACCTCTATCGCCTGGAGCCGTCTTTATCCCAACGGCGATGAACTGACGCCTGATCCCGACGGCATCGCCTTTTACCGTGCGGTGTTTGAGACGTGCCGGCAATACAACATCGAACCACTGGTTACGCTCTGCCATTTTGATGTGCCCATGCATCTGGTGACCGAATATGGCTCATGGCGCAATCGCAAAATGGTCGACTTCTTTGCCCGATATGCCCGCACCTGTTTTGAGGCGTTTGATGGTCTGGTGAAATACTGGCTGACCTTCAATGAGATCAATATCCTGCTGCACAGCCCCTTTTCCGGTGCCGGCCTGGTGTTCGAACCGGGTGAGAATCAGGACCAGGTCAAGTATCAGGCGGCGCATCACGAACTGGTTGCCAGCGCACTGGTCACCCGAATCGCGCATGAAGTGAACCCGGCAAACCAGGTCGGCTGCATGCTGGCAGGCGGCAACTTCTATCCGTGGTCGAGTAAACCGGAAGATGTCTGGGCAGCGCTGGAGAAGGATCGCGAAAACCTGTTCTTCATTGATGTGCAGGCACGTGGTGCTTATCCGGCTTACGCCGCACGCGTGTTCCGTGAAAAAGGGGTAACGCTTGAGATCGCTGACGGCGATGCCGACATCCTGAAAAACAGCGTCGATTTTGTCTCATTCAGTTATTACGCCTCCCGCTGCGCTTCAGCAGAGATGAACGAGCAGAACAGCAGCGCTGCCAATGTGGTGAAATCCCTGACCAACCCCCATGTGCCGCGCAGTGAGTGGGGCTGGGGCATTGATCCGCTGGGCTTACGCATCACCATGAATATGATGTATGACCGCTACCAGAAGCCACTTTTTCTGGTGGAGAATGGACTGGGCGCACGCGATGAAATCACTGCGAATGGCGAGATCAATGACGACTACCGCATCAGCTATCTGCGTGAACATATTCGCGCAATGGGCGATGCCATCGAAGATGGTGTCCCTGTGATGGGTTACACCAGCTGGGGCTGTATCGATCTGGTTGCTGCCTCAACGGGTGAAATGAGCAAGCGCTACGGGTTTGTCTATGTTGACCGTGACGACCTGGGGAATGGCACGCTGACGCGCACGCGGAAAAAATCTTTCTGGTGGTACAAGAAAGTGATTGCCAGTAACGGTGCGGACCTTGAGTGACAACGTCACTTAAAAGGCGTGCCGTAACGCGCTGCTGCGTGGCAGCCAGGCAGGTGCAGGCGGTTAACGCATGCGTTGTGCTCCGGCAGTAATTATCGTATAACCAATGTCTCCGAGGGGTGTCCTGTAATGGGCTGAGATGGCGCAAGCCGAACCCTTTGAACCTGATCTGGGTCATGCCAGCGAAGGGACGGGTCGGCAGATTTTCTGTCTCATATCCTGCACTATCCCCTGTTCCAGACCGTATGCCCGGATCTCCCTTTAACTGGAGATCCCATGTCACATCCCCTTTTCGAGACCGGCTTTTATGGTCGTCTGCGCCAGCAGGCGGGCACGCAATGGCACGCTTATGTTGCGCACGATTTTGTACAGCAGCTTGGTCAGGGCACACTGCCTCCCGCCGCTTTTCACCACTACCTCATTCAGGACGCGCTGTTCCTGCTGCACTTCGCCCGTGCCTTGGGTTTGCTGATCAGTAAACTCTCTGATCCCGCCGCCCTGCGAAGTGCGACAGCATCGCTTAACGCCATTATCAGCGAGCTGCCGCTGCATCAGGCTTACTGCCAGCAATGGGGTATCAGTGAGACGGCGATGGCAAGCGAACCCGAGGCAGTGGAAACGCTCAATTACACCCGCTATGTGCTGGACGTGGGTCACACCGGCGATGCACTGGAGCTGATGGCGGCGCTGATGCCCTGCGTGGCCGGTTATGCGGAAATCGGCCTGACGCTGCTGAACGATCCCGCGACCCGTTTTGAGGGAAATCCTTACGCTGCATGGATAGAGAATTACGGCGATGAAACCTATCTGGCCGGTGTTCGCGCCTCAATTGCGCTGTTTGAAACCCTGGCCGGGCAGCGTGCCGGTGAACAGCGTATTCATGCACTGGCAGAGATTTTTACTACCGCGACCCGGCTGGAAGCGGCGTTCTGGCAGATGGGTCTCAATCATGCCGACAATCTGCGGGTCGGCTTATGAGTCTGTCAGTCGATGCCGTCCCGCCGGGTATTTCCGTTCGTCAGCTCTGCCTGACAGTGGGTCAGCAGCCTCTTTTCAGCCAGCTGGATCTGGAGATTGTGGGCGGCGCATTTACTGCTTTACTCGGTGCCAGCGGCGTGGGGAAAAGCAGCCTGATGCGGGTCATTGCCGGTCTGACGCCACCTGTTTCCGGGGAAATTAGCGGGAGCGACGGCCTGCCGCTGGCCGGGCGTATCGCCTGGATGGGGCAGCAGGATTTGCTTTATCCCTGGCTGACGGTGGAACAGAACGTCTGCCTCGCCAGTCGTCTGAGGGGTGAGAAAGCTAATCGCGAGCGGGCGCAGTATCTGCTGGCGCGGGTGGGCCTGAGCCACTGTGCCCATGCCCGGCCTGCAACGCTTTCCGGGGGAATGCGGCAGCGCGCCGCGCTGGCGCGGACCCTCTATACCCGTCAGCCCATCGTGCTGATGGATGAGCCGTTTTCCGCACTGGATGCGCTGACCCGGACTCAGATCCAGACACTGGCCGCAGAAATGCTGGTCGGGCATACCGTACTGTTGATCACGCATGACGCCGCGGAAGCCTGTCGGCTCGGTCATCACCTGCTGATCATGGGGTCAGCGGGCATTGAAACCTGCCCGCCACCGCAGGGCCAGCCCCCGCGTGCAGCAGAGGACGTCAATGTCATCCAGCGTCAGGCCGCCCTGCTGAAACAGCTGAGAAGGATAGCCGGATGAGAAGACGTTTCGCCGCTCTTCGACGAGGAGTCATGCTTTCTGCCGGGTTGATCGCGCTATGGTGGCTCGCCACGCTCACTTCCATTCCGGCCTTTCTGCTGCCCTCGCCCGCGACGGTCGCGACCGCGCTGTGGAACAACGCCGCCTGGCTCAGCCATCACAGTCTGATAACCCTGACCGAAATCCTCAGCGGCATGGCGCTCGGTGTGCTGCTGGGTAGCGTGCTGGCGCTGGGTATGACTTTTTCGCCCTGGTTGCAGCGCTGGATGATGCCGCTGGTGATCACCAGCCAGGCGATTCCGGTCTTTGCCCTGGCACCGCTGCTGGTGCTCTGGTTTGGCTTTGGCATGAGCGCCAAAGTCGCGATGGCGGTACTGGTGATCTTTTTCCCGGTGACGTCCGCTTTTTATGATGGCCTGCGCCGCGTGCCTTCCGGCTATCTCGATCTGGCGCGCACGCTTGGCGCTTCACATGCAGCGCAACTGCGTCACGTCCGGCTGTTAGCCGCACTGCCTGCCCTGGGCTCGGGCTTGCGGATGGCAGCGGCCGTCGCGCCGATTGGCGCAATCATCGGTGAATGGGTGGGATCGGCTGAAGGACTGGGCTATGTGATGCTGAATGCCAATGCCCGGATGCAGAGCGATCTCTGTTTCGCTGCCCTGTTTATTCTGGTGCTGATGACGCTGACGCTGTGGCTCATCATTGACCTCCTGCTTCGACGCCTGATTACCTGGGCTCCCGAGACACCTTAATGACCCCACTCATGAGAAACCCTATGACTAAACTCCCGCTGTTTACCCTGCTGTTCAGTGCAACCTTAGCCACACAGGCTCAGGCGATGGAAAAACTGACGCTGGTGCTCGACTGGTATATCAATTCCGACCACGCACCCATTATGGTGGCTCAGCAGACCGGCGCGTTTGCGGCAGAGGGTCTGGAGGTCAGCATTGTGCCGCCTTCTGATCCGGCGCTGCCGCCGCGTCTGGTGGCCGCTAAACAGGCGGACTTAGCGATAACGTATCAGCCACAACTGCATTTCTTCGCCGATCAGGGCTTACCGCTGATGCGGGTGGGCACGCTGATAAGCAGTCCGCTCAATACGCTGATGACGCTGGACAAAACGGTAAAAAAACCCGCGGATTTAAAAGGAAAGCGCATCGGCTATTCAGTCAGCGGCATTGAAGAAGCGACGCTGGCGACCATGCTGAACCATGACGGCGTAAAGGCCGATCAGGTGAAACTGGTTAACGTCAACTTTCAGCTTACCAGCGCCCTGCTGACCGGACAGGTTGATGCCGTGATTGGCGGCTATCGCAATATAGAAGCCCTGGAGATGCGGCTTGCAGGTAAAGCGCCGGTGGTGTTTAACGTTGAGGATTATGGTGTGCCCGCCTATGACGAGCTGATCATTGTTGCCCATCGTGATGAGGCACACTCGGAAAAAATCAAAAAGTTTTTGCGGGCGCTGAAGAAGGGAAATGCGCAGTTACAGGCACATCCTGAAGAGAGCTGGCAGGCATTTTCACAGGAGCATCCGGAGCTGAACACGCCGCTCAATCATCAGGCATGGAAGGCTACTCTGCCGCTGTTCGCCGCCGATCCGGCAAAACTGGATCGCGCACGCTATCAGGCGTATGAGCAGTTTCTGTTTGATAACAGGCTGATTAAAAGCATCACCCCGGTTGAGCGCTACGCCATCGGCAGTGAGTGATTACGCGCGCCCGCAGCCCTCGCTGCGGGCAGATTGACTAGCGTGTCTTCTGATAAAGCCAGTGTTCGATGTCGCTGGCGGGCAGCGGTTTAGAGAAGAAGTAACCCTGAATCTGATCGCAACCGTACGTTTTCAGCAGTCCCAGCGTGGCTTCGGCCTCCACACCCTCGGCCAGCACGGTGTAGTTCAGCTCTTTAAGCATCTGGATAATGCACCTGACAATGATTTTCGATGCGTCGTCATTGCCCATACGCGAGATCAGCGACCGGTCGATTTTAATCACATCCAGCGGGATATCCTGCAGATAGCTGATGTTGCTGTAGCCGGTGCCGAAATCATCCAGCGAAATCACGAACCCCTGCGATTTCAGCGCTTCCAGTCCTTTGATCGCCACATCGCTTTTGGTGATCAGTTCGTTCTCCAGACACTCAATCCCCATAATTGAGTGGGGCAACCCGGCTGTCGCTAATTTCGCCACCAGCTTGTCGGCAAAATCGGGTCTGCTGAAGTCGCGTTCGCTGACGTTGATCGAAACCGGAATTAAATCATACTCGCGATTCCAGCGCGCCAGCTGCTCAACGGTGTGATCGATAACCCAGTTGGTCAGATCGGAGATCAGGTTAGTTTTACCTGCTAACGGAATAAAATCTGAGGGGAAAAGCTCACCCCGCTCAGGATGATTCCAGCGGATCAGCGCTTCCAGTCCGACCGTTTTACCGGTTTTCAGACACACCTTGGGCTGCCACGCCAGATAGAGCTCTTCATCTTTATTCAGCGCCTGAGCCAGATCGTTCATGATCATAAAGTCATCGGTACGCCGTGAGTCGTAACTCTCCTCAAACGACATCGCACTGATGTTCTCATCAATCGCTTCATGCAGCGCGCTTACGGCCTGGCGCACCGTTTCGTTGGCATCCATCTGTCCCGGTACAAACTCGGTGTCGCCGGTATAAACATCCAGATCGAGGGTAATATTTTCCGCCAGATCGGCCCGCATCCCGTTGAAGAGATCGATCATGTTTTGGGCTGAATAACGGCCTGAATAAGGCTGAATGATGGCGAAACGGCCAGGGGCAAACGAGTAGAGTGCCTCGTTCTCCTGCAGATTCAGCCGGTGCGCAACATCCTGCGCCATCTGCCTGAGCAATTTCTCCATCGGCGCAATGCCCACCGCGCGGGAAAGCTCATAAGCCCGGATAATGTCGAGGCAGTCGATAAGAATCAGGCGAAAACGGCTGTGGGGTGCGGTAAGGGTCAGTTGCTGCAAATCCCGGATCAGGCGTGGGCGGTTCGGCAGATGCGTTATAACGTCGGCAAAACCCGCGTTGTTCCAGGCATCCAGAAAAGAAGTGACCAGCGTGGCCAGTGAGCGAAGCGTTGCAAGTTTCTCATCCGTAAAGGGATGCGGCTGCGTATCGGTAACGCAAAGTGTACCCAGCATCGCGCCGTCAAGGCTCTGTAGCGCCACGCCTGCGTAGAAACGAATATGCGGGTCGCCTTTCACAAACGGATGCGTAACAAAGCGATCATCCAGTAAGGTGTCAAACACCACCAGGTGACCCTCACCGTCGATAACGTGTCGGCAAAGGGAATCATCACGCGTCGATTGTTTGAGATCGAAGTTACGTGACGCTTTTATGTATTGATTATGATCGTCAATAATCGAAATGAAGCTGCCTGAAATACCCAGCACCTGACTGGCGAGATGCACAAATCTTTCCAGCACTTTATCCCGGGTTTCATCCGGCGATAAAAGTGCCTTGATCGCACTCAGACGTTTTACGTCGCTGCCATTTTGCTCGTTATGCACTGAAACCTCTCCTATGCAGGCGCAAAAATCGAAAATAATTTCGCTTAAGAATGCTCAATTAGCGCCCAATTATCAGATAAATAGCGGCTCAATCTGACAGTACTTTCACAGCGAAACAGTGTCGCACGATATCTGATCGCTGTCGAAATCATTTAACGCTCTTAGTTCATACGTGCAACCTTTGGCGACTCCGTTCTGAAGCCCAGACCGATCAGGCGACCCAGCACAAAACGCAGAAACGGCAGGCGACGGATAATGGCCGGAACCTTACTGCTGCCCGTGGGTTTTCTTCTGGCTTTGTTTCGGCTCATCTTAATCTGGAGAAACTGCGTGGCGACAGTGGGGAACTGACGGCGCTTCTGCACTTTTTCCAGATCGCGTAGCTGCAGTTCACCGCTTTTCAGGGGATCGGTCAGGAGATTCGCTGTTGCCACCGCATCCTGAATCGCCAGATTGACGCCAACCCCGCCGATGGGCGACATGGCATGTGCGGCATCACCAATGCAGAGCACGCCGGGTTTTGCCCACTTATCAAGACGGTCGATACGTATCGACAGCAGTCTGAATGCCGCCCAGCTACTGATTTCCGTCATGCGCGTCGGCTCAAAAGGCGACACCGCCGCCACTTCTGCTTTAAACGCGTCGAGTCCGGCGGCCTGCTTAGCCTCAAACTCCCCTTTCGGAATGGTCAGCCCGCACTGCCAGTAGTCTCCACGGTCGATGACAATGAAGTTCTGCCGCGGCCCTTTATGGCCCATGCCCAGTTCGGGATCCTGCGGCTGCTTACTTAAGCGGAACCAGATGACATCGCGCGCTGCGCCAAATTCCTGTCCGGTCAGACCGGCCGCTTCGCGCACGCGTGAATGACGACCGTCGGCACCGACCACCAGCTTACAGCGGATATGCAGCTGCTGATGACCGCACGAGGCCGTTACGCCGCTGACCGTGCCATTTTCATAACGGAGCGATTCAAAGGCGGTCGATTGCAGCAGGCTGAAACCCGGATAGCGGACACTCTGCTCTGCCATATAGTTCAGGAAATCCCATTGCGGCATGAAAGCAATAAAACGACACTGCACGGGCAGACGCGAGAAGTCTGCCATCGTAATGCTTTGTCCGGCAATTTCGGCCTCCAGCTTTTCGGCACGCTGATGGGGCAGCGTCAGGAAGGACGCCAGCAGTCCGAGCTGATGCATAATTTCCAGCGTAGAGGGGTGGATGGTGTCACCGCGAAAATCGTGAAGAAAATCAGCGTGCTTCTCAAGCACGACAACGCGCAGGCCCGCGCGGGCAAACAGATAGCCCAGCATCAACCCGGCCGGGCCACCGCCGACTATACAGCAGTCAGCGGTAAGAATTTCAGTGGAATGTGGCTGCATGTCAGCTCCCTGTCGCGCCAGTATTGCTATGATTATTGCGTCAACCGTGGCGACGTTGCCGCAGTCGCTCGATGGTGCGGTGATGAGGCGAGTCACGCAATGCGATTAAACCCAACGGAAAACTGCCGAAGAGCCTTGTGCTCAGCAGTCAGGAGATCATTATGAACGTGATCCGCAACACGCTGTTTATTCTGTCGCTGTTAAGCCCTCTTCTGGCAGCCGCTGCGCCCTATGACACGCTGAAATTTGCGCTACGTCAGCAGCAGATAACCAACGATTTGCGTCAGAAGTGTCAGTTACCGCCAGCCCTTTCCGATGAAAAACTGCGGCAGGCGTTTCTGCACGATAAGCAAAACCTGAATCAGAATCAGACAACGCTGACCGCTGCGGTTCAGGCGCTGAAAAATCAGGATAATCCAGCCTACCGCGAACGCATGGCGCAAGTGGTTTGTCCACCGCAGACCGATTAAGCTTTTCCCGGCTGAAAATGATTCTGCCGTTTGTTTTCACCTTATCACTCAGTAAACTGGCACGCTGGTCTGGTTGAACAAGAATGTCTCTCAATGAATGAAGAATCACCGCAGCCGGTTTATGTGCCCCGCTCCCTCGCGGCGCGCAGCCGGATGTTTCGCGCCCTGCTCCATCGTGACAAAACGCCGCTGGCGATGCTGTTTTGCGCAGCGCTGGTCGGTACGCTGGTCGGCCTGGCGGGCGTGGCGTTTGCCCGCGCCGTTGAAGCAATCCAGCAATGGCGCGCCGACACGCTCATCCCCGCGCAGTTTCATGGCGGGATGCTCTACGCTGCCGCCTTTGCCATTTCGGCTCTGCTGGCAATGATCGGCTATTTTCTCGTCAGGCGTTTTGCGCCCGAAGCGGGAGGGTCCGGCATCCCTGAAATTGAAGGGGCGCTGGAAGAGCTGAGACCGGTGCGCTGGTGGCGCGTGATTCCGGTAAAGTTTTTTGGCGGCATGGGCACCCTGGGTGCCGGGATGGTGCTGGGCCGTGAAGGCCCGACGGTGCAGCTGGGCGGGAACATTGGTCGCATGGTGATTGATATTCTGGGGATGCGCAGCAACGAAGCGCGTCATACGCTGCTGGCGACGGGCGCTGCGGCTGGTCTGGCAGCGGCGTTTAATGCCCCGCTGGCGGGCATCCTGTTTATCATCGAGGAGATGCGACCGCAGTTCCGCTATAACCTGATTTCGATTAAAGCGGTGTTTACCGGTGTGATCATGGCAAGCATCGTGTTTCGCTGTTTCAACGGCGAACAGGCGGTGATCTCGGTAGGCAAACTGGCTGATGCGCCAGTGCAGACGCTGTGGATGTATCTGTTACTGGGTATGATCATCGGTATGGTCGGCGTGCTGTTTAACCGCCTGATATTTATTACGCAGGATCTCTTTGCACAATTTTATGCCGGTAAAACGGCACGTGTTGTGCTGGCGGGTGCGTTGCTGGGCGGCGGCTGCGGTATTCTGGCGCTGCTATTCGCACCGGGCGCAGGCGGTGGCTCAGAATTGATCCCCCAGGCGGTTCATGGCGTCTTCCCGTTCACCCTGCTGCTGCTCATCTTTATGGTCAGGCTGGTCACGACCCTGCTCTGTTTTGGCTCGGGTGCGCCAGGCGGTATTTTTGCGCCGATGCTGGCACTGGGAACGCTGCTCGGAACAGCTTTTGGGGTGGCGATGACGGACCTGTTTCCGTTGTATCATCTGGACGCAGGGACTTTTGCTATTGCAGGGATGGGCGCACTGTTTGCGGCTTCCGTCAGGGCACCGCTTACCGGGATCGTGCTGGTGCTGGAGATGACCGATAACTATCAGCTGATATTGCCGATGATTATTACCTGTCTGGGCGCTACGCTGCTGGCGCAGTTTTTGGGGGGGAAACCACTCTACTCTTCAATACTGGCCCGCACGCTGGCGCGTCAGGCCGAAGCGACCCGCCCCTAGCGGCGGGTCGTCGTGTCAGTCACTTATCATCAAAATAGTCAGCAGGCATCTGCCCCGGTGCCTGATTGATCACTTCATCATTATCCGGCCCTTCGTTTTTCATGTAAGTCACTTTGGCAAACTCAGGAATGATCACATAAGGATAGGCCGGGCCTTCATCGCGGAAGCGGTGCATGTCTTCAATGAAGTCATTCTGATAGCAGATGGTTTTCTCCGGGTGCTGACCTTCTCCGGCGATCCACTGCGGGAAGAAAATTGTCCCGTGAAGCAGGGTGCGATTCAGATCAAACAGCAGGCTGACGCAGGTGCCGGTGGGTTCATGCCAGTCAACTTTATAGATGCCGGGCGCAAACTGCACCGCGTGCATTTTCTGATTCGTCACCCAGCGACCGCCCACCAGCCCCTGATGAATGCGGTAATCGCAGGTCGTTTCATTACGCGCGTACCACTCATATTTCCAGCCATTATCATAGGTATAAACGAAATGTGTGCCAACGAACTGAGAGAGATCGCTGGAGATATCTTCCGGAGAGTCTGTAGACATTTTAACCTCTGTTAAATAGCGCCTGAGACAGGTGCCGATGGACTTAATAAAAGCTAAAGCGTAATCAATCGGTGAATATTGACTATGGCGCAGATTATTAATTTTGCCATAAGCGACCCGGCAGACTGTCGGTGACCCCGGAAGATATCGCGGCCAGCTCTCACTCTGCCTGACTTTTTATCAGCGCATAGCGGTTCAGCAACTGGGAAAACTGCATATCGATTTGCGCCAGCTGAGCGGCTCTTCCCGATGCCGCGTTTTCTGACTGTCCCAGCAGATAAAGCTGCTCTTCGAGGGGAACGGAACGGCTGAAATTTTGCGTAATCGTAAACACCATCGACTTCAGTTCTGAGCCGGTGAGGTAGCTGCCTTTGCGCTCATCAAGCTTATTCAGGCGGTGTGTCAGCGCCTGCAATCCTTCCATGCCCTGATGCCAGCCAGCTAATGACTCTGTGGGTAGCGCATTGCCCGTAATGTAGTGCTGCCACTGGCGTTTTAACGCGTCTGCTTCGTCAGGCTCAGCGCTGGCAGCGAGCACAAAGCCATACTCCTGTCGCCATAATGGCGAAAGCTGCGCCAGCGTGGTCAGCGCATGGGCATCAGCGATGACCGGCACAGGGCTGACCGGCTCCGGGTCGATTTTTTGCCTGCTCCATAGGCCGATCGCGCCCACAACCAGCATGGTCAGCATACCTGCGACGAAAGGTTGCCACGCCTGCCGGGGCGGTGAAATGGGTGATATCTCCTTATTCACTGGCACCTGATGCGTATTCGGCGGCGTTGATCCAGGCTTCACGACCGGTTCAGCGGCACCGCTGCGGCTGGTGGCTGGCTGACTTCTTGCGGCAGTAATACGCGGTGCCCGTTTTGCGACGCCGTTTGCATCGCCGACGCTGGCGGGGAGAGTCTCATCGGAATTAACCGTGACCGTTGCAGGCTCCGCTGCCATTTGGGCACCCCGGTCTTCCGCAGGGATAACGCTGGCAGACGGGTCACGCTGACTGGCGTACTGATTTTCAAGCCGGGTGGCTGCATTGTGCATAAACAGAGACAGCTCACCTATCTGACTAATATTTTTCAGCTCCAGACGCTGCAGGAGATCACGCACAGTGTTCAGATATGTCTCGGCCTGATAGATCAGAGGCAGCTGCGCATAATCAAGCGTCAGCGTACGCAGTACGGCCTGGAGCCGCTGACTCAGCCCGGCAAGGATTTCAATCCGGGCATGGGCTGGCCGAGGCCACAATGTTCCCCACTGCTGGGTTATCAGCATCTCCAGCGGTGCCAGTCCCTCGTTCAGACCCGCCATACCAGCCAGTCGGGTTCGCGCCAGCGTGTACCAGCACAGCGTCTGCAGTTCCAGGCCGTTGCTATGAAACAGCGAAAGACTCAATTGCTCCACGCGTTCCCAGTCTACATCCGGACGCGCCGGATGAGACAGCTTCGCCAGTTCATCGCGCAGTGCAGCATAATCCGGCAAGCCACGCGGATCGCTGCCGGTTTTAAAGGTTTTCGGGGTGTTCACTAAAGGAAAGCTCCTGAAGATCCCTTTCTGAGAAACAGGAAAGGTAACGGCGGGTATCATCGGTTTGAACACGCGCTTTGCGGCTCAGTTTCGCTGATTGCGACCCAGCACGAGGTCTGCTGGCTCTGTTTTGTATTGCGCAAACAGCCGGGGTGATGCGATGGCTCAGATTTGTTGATTACCCAGGAAATGTTGCTGTCTCAGGTGACGCAACAAAACACGCCCCTCTGGCATAAACTCGGTGCCGTAGCGTACCAGCCCGAGGCCTTTCAGTTCGGCATCAATGGCGTAACGCAACTCGCCCGGCTGGGTCTGTTCAAGCAGCACCACCTTGATCGTCTTCAGGCGTGGCTCATACTTGAGCAGCACCTCAGAAAGCGTGTTCATTAACTGGTGTGCCGTTCCCGGCATCCCCTGCAGAATTTTGGTCATATCCGGCAGACCAAAGTCGGGCAGATGCGCAAGCGTACCCGCCCGACAGTTGAGGATGCGCTGCATATTATCCAGCACCGAAAGGATCACCTGATTCGCGTCGCTGACCTGCTGCAGATCGAGCCCCCCGGTGAAGTTACCGTAAAGCATCTCGTATAAAGAAACCGCATTATGTTCCTGTGGCATCACGGCTCCTTAACGGGTTGCAGCATCAACTGACTGGCACCGGCTTCGATAATGCGCGGTTTGTCGGGATCGAGATCGTTACGCTCAAGCACCCATTTCCAGCGGTCATTTACACTGTCCGGATGACGGAAAAGACCCACGATGGCAACGAAGTTTGTCTCAGGCTCCATTGGCATATCCAGACTCGCGGCACCACCGGGTTTCAGCACCACATCCCGGCTGGCCAGCAGATCAGGGCTAAGAATGGTGTCCCCCTCTTTCACTAACTGCTGATAGACGGATTGATCAAAGGCTTTGCGATCCTTCAGCTGATAAATCCTTATCACCACCGACTCTGACAGGGAATTATTTTCGCGGGCATCGGTGTTCAGCGTTTCACGTGCGGTGAAATCGAGATGCAGGGTTTTGATCTTTTTGTAAAACACAGCAGTGAATGCTGATTTGGTGCCATCGGTGACGGTCTGCTTCAGGCCACATCCCGTCAGGCTAATCGCCAGCGGCAGCAGCAGCCAGCTTCTGTTTTTAATCGAACTTATACGTAACACGTTGGTTTCCTTGTTGTGGAACGGCAGGCTGCAGGCCGGTGTAATAACCCAGCTCAGTGGTGTAATACGACGGGAGATCGGGCAGACTCTCCTCACTGTCAGCGCCCAGTACACCGTTCATGCCCAGCCAGAAAGCCCCTTCCCCTAATGGCGGCGCAATTAGCAGAGGGGTGCTGAGCGTCAGGGTAATCCGGGCTTTGAAACGCCACCCCAGATAGACCCGCAGCATGATCAAAAAATCTTTCCAGAGCAGACCATCAGGCTTCCAGCCCTGCGCTTCCTGCTCATCCTCAGTCATCAGCGCAATCAGTAACTGGCTGTTCGCATCCATCGCTTCCTCACCCAGCGGTGAATTGCCGTCGAGCAGGAAATCATCCTCGCCGTAAAAACCTAATGGCTGACTGATCTCAACCGGGCGCAGACAATAGGGACTGACCTGAACGCGGGTTTCCGGTGCCAGCAGGGTCACCAGCGCCTGGATGCCCTCCTGCGTTTTTCCTGGCTGACGTAAAATCCCGAGCAGCGCCAGAAACCGCGAAACCGGCGTGGCAATATGGTTCGCGGTGCCGGGAATACCCAGTCCTGCCAGCCCTAACAGTGACTGCGAAACCGTGTCTGTGCCGCCCGGCTCAAAGGTGGCGGGATAAGAGTATTTGCGCCAGATACGATAAAACTGCGTCAGGATGCGGTGGCTGAAGATATCCAGAAAGCTCTGCAGCGCCTCGTGTCCCTCACGGCGCTGCGTAATATCATCCAGGTAAGTTGTTGGCAGCGGAGAATCCACGCCGTACAGCCCCATGAAGGTGGTGCGGATGACCGGGGGTTTGCTTTCATCCTCTTCATCATATTCAACGTTTTTCAGCTCAGTGGCGGGAAACCCCATCCCCGGATGCGGGCTGAAGCGAACCGGGTCATCGGAAGGATGGCTGGTCGATCCTATCAGCGGCTTATCGGGCTGGCCTTTCTCAAGCAGCTGGCAAAACCGGTAAAAATTCATTCTGTGAAGGTCGGCTTCCAGCCGTGGCGTCAGCCGGGAATGCGGCGATTGTGTTTCTCTTGCCATTCCAGGCGCTCTCCGGTGGGTTGCAGGGTGATAACGAGACGGTTAAACAGGTAGATATCGGTATAAAGTGCAAAAAAGCGGCTCAGCATTTCACCAAACAGGCAGATGTCTCCCCGCCCGGCAAAGCCGTGACTATCCAGCGTGACGTCGATCAGGACGCCGCGCACCAGATAGCCCTGCTCAAAACGCTCAGTCTCACTGTGTTTCACCTCTGTGATGGCTTCGAGACGACGACGATTCATCTCGCTGTGCGTCCACTCATAGAGCGCCAGCGTGCCGCGCAGCACATCGGCGTTGTCCATCATTGAAAGAAAACTGCTGCCGAGATGGCTCAGTATGCGCCAGTGAAAACGGTCCTGGGCCGGGGGATAACACGGCAGCGTTGGCGCACAGAGATTACGCACCGCGATGCTGGCCGAGGTGGTTTTCATCACCGTATCCAGCACAGTGCTTTGCAGTGCCCGCCGGGGGAGCTGACCATGCGTACCGGTGAGCGTCAGCGACAGGCTTTCATCTGCCGGTAGCGTGTGATTGTCAAAGGCCTCACCGCCGAGGATAAGCCAGGTGTTATGCAGCCCGGACGGACCCCGACGAACGCGGGTGTGGTAGTAATATTCCGGTGCCTGGTGACGCATCATGCCGCCTTTGTGGCGAAAGCTGGAAAACGGCACATAGGTATGCTGACTGGATGAAATGACCGAATCCACCGCATAGATTCCGTATGGCCATCCTGCACGCGCATCGGACGAAGCATATACTCGGTCTGCAGTGAGTTGAGCGTGAGGGGATCGGACTCCAGCGGAAAAAGGTTGATCACCGGGACGCAGTTCAGACGCAGGTGCTTTTCCGTGAAGCTGAAGTCATGTTCCCAGCGCTCAGTAAGTGTTACGTCGATTTCAAACCAGCGAAGTCCGGCCGGAAAATTCACGCTTTCCAGACCGCGCAGGGCGGTGAACATGAATTTTTCACGAAAGGTAAAGTACTCCAGCAGCAACTGATAACCGCTGAAACTGCTGGTGCCGGTTGGCCAGAGCGTGTCATCTTCGCCAAACCCCTGGGCGGTAAAATGCCCTGCCAGCGGTCTTGCGTCTGTATCACCTGGCATTCTCAGGCACATCCGCGCCACATTCATGGTAAAGGCTTCATGCATTGCACAGGCCAGCGGCGCATCAGCATTGAAGTAAAGCGAAACCGAACTGAGATCGATACGATCCCAGTCGGCAAGATCGCTGCAGTCAAACCGCAACGTGACAAGCGATCGCCCTTCAGAATCGGTGGTAAGACGGACGTTCTCCAGCGACAGTGGCTGAAGGTTGATCGCTTTGGTGGTGGTATAACGGCAGCGTGTTCCCTTCTCGCCAATCGGGCGGGAATGCACCTCAAAGCCTTTCGCGATGCGCATCGGCTCTTTCATTTCGCGCCAGTCCGGCGTGAATTCGACCACCGACATCGACGGAATAGTTCGCAGATAATGCGGCCATAGCAGGCTGACCAGTCCTTCGGTCAGTTCGGGTAAGTCATCATCCAGCTTTTCACGCAGCCGCCCCATCAGGAAAGCAAAACCCTCAAACAGGCGTTCTACATAGGGGTCACGTGCGCCCGCTTTATCAAGGTTGAGCATGGCTGCCTGCTCCGGATGAGCGCGGGCAAACTCTTCACCCGCTTCCAGCAGGTAACGCATTTCGGCGTCATAATAACGCAGGGTTAAATCATCCATAAATTATCATCTTTCTGGTGGGTATATTAGCTGCACAACACCGCAGCACGCGCCGGATCCAGAGCAATAAGCCCGGAAAGCAGAGATTCCATCTCTGGCTGCAGACGGGATTTGTCCGCCTCGCTTCGCCCTGCTTTACCGCGCAGCAGTTTTAACCGGCGTGCCCTGACTTCGAACATCAGTTCCGGCACCCACTGCTCAAGCGTGAGTTTTCCGGCACTGCTATCCAGTTCACCCAGCAGATGAAGCGCCATCTCGTTTTTACCGCACTGCTCGCTGACCCGCGCCATCAGCAGGCGCTTCAGCCATTGATCGCGTGAGGAGGTGTAACCCGGCTGAATCTGCAACCAGCTCAGCGCGGCCTCCATCCCTTCGCTGTCAGCGCGGGAGAGGACCTCAGGTTCCAGCGTCAGCACGTCATCCGCGCCGATCCCTGTGGCTCTGACCGGTTCATCTTTCCATCCCTGCAGATCGTCCAGCACGCTTTCGTTAATCCATTGCAGCGTCACTTCATCGGCAAAGGGCGTGCCATCGTTGAACGTCAGGACTTCCAGTCCGGGGAGGCGCGCCAGTAACCCTTTCAGGTCACGGCAGAGGATGTCTGCGCAAGCGGTATCCGCATCCAGTTTTATCAGCGCCTGCCAGGCGTACCACTGCACATCCAGCCACAGATGATTCACTCCCTGCTCCAGCAGCGTATCGGTATGTTCCAGCAGCTCAGACCAGCTTTTTTGCAGCCAGAGGCGTTTCAGATGCGCTTTGTTGTCAGGTTTTGGCGGGGTCAGTCGGGTGCGCCCGGCCGCATCCAGCGGAGGAAGTTCTGTCAGCGTGTCCCAGCGAACACTTTTCAACAGATGATGCCCCGCCAGCCAGCCACCGGGCTGATCCCGCAGGTATTTGGCCAGCACTTTCGCCTGATCGAGCAGGTCACGCCCGGAGGTGACGGTGCTCATCACCGGGGCTTCTGAGGCGGTTGAGACCACAGCACCACTCTCTTCACGGCTGGTCTGCGGCACCAGACTGTTCGCCCCACCACTCTGCACCAGCCGGTTATCCAGCGCCTGATACAAACCGGTTAATTCGGGTCGTGCCGCCTCGTCGAAGGTCAGAAAAGTCTGTTCAGCAAGCACCAGCGCAGCGGTAATTCGCTGCATGACCGCCATGTCCACTTCAGGATAAAGTAAGAGGCTATCCGTCACGCGACTGCTGCCCAGCCACTCCAGGGCAGACTTCCGGCTGCGCTCGCGATGTGGGTGCAACGCGGCACCATATCGGTCCAGCATCGCTGCCAGCAGCTCAATCCCCTGAGCAAATCCGGCTTCGCCCTCCTGATGCAGACGTGCCCAGGCGTAAAAAGTCAGCACGCGCAGATCTTTGCAGGTGGTTTTCAGCAGCTTTTCTGCCAGCTGGCAGATTAATGCGGTGTCGATTCCGGAGAGCTTGTTGACCTCTTCGCGGATACGCTGAAAATCATCGTCATATCCCGGATCGTCTCCCGCCCCCTGGTTGCTGCCGAGAGGAGCCAGCCAGCTATGCCACTCCGCACTGCGCATACGTGCTTCAGCCAGTGCGCTCTTCTCATCTGCCCCGCAGGCGTTAAGAATGTTTTGTAATGCGGCCATTATTCTGTTCCCTTCATGGCAAAGTTATCGGTAATGGTTAATGCCTGTGCAGCCGCAGAGGCATCCACGCTAAAGATTTGATCCGGCAAAGTGAAATTCCGTAATGCCAGCAGTGCCAGCGGGCCTTTGCCCAACTGGGATCGCAGTACCCACTGTAGCGTGAGACCATCCGGGGCGGTGAAGCTCATCATCCACTGGCTGCGGTCAAGCTGCCTGCAGAAGACTCTGGAAGGTTTCGCAGCGGTTCGCACTGCCTGTCAGGCCAAATGACAACATCGGCTGTCGACATTTTCTCCACGGCTTTCCAGCTCTCGCCATCCGAGAGTATTTGTTTAAGCAACGTTCGCTTCAGGGCATCAATTAGCCGCAACAGCCCCCAGTTAATTCTGTCTTCTCCATGTTTCGCCGGTGCCGTCGCCATCAAGCAGCTCAGCGCTTTTATCCGTCAGCCCGCCAGCGTGACCCTGACCGATGGTGGCCCGGAACAGACGGGCAATATTGGTCGGATGAAGAATGGCCGGTTCGCCTTTGCGCTTTTTTTCACGGGCCACGAATAAATCGTTGTTCAGGTTATTTCCTGTGCCATCAAAAAACAGGCTGATATGCAGGGTTTTACAGCAGGGCGGTGCCACACGCCGTTCCGAGGCCAGGCAGAGTTCCTGCCGGTATGCCCGCTCCTGACTCTCCTGTTTTGCAAGATTGTCGCCTGTCAGTGAAACCTGAAGGGGCAGGCGGCCCTGCGCCGGGAACGCTGGCGGGTAACACAATCCATTAGTGGTTATTTCGGACATACTTTCGGCTCCGCCATCTTAATCGGGTCTTTTATCGGATACCCTGGACGACCGTAATTTGCGCAACTGGTGGTCACTCTCACCTGGTCACAGGGCAGAAAATGTACCGTGATGCCACAGGTATCCTGCCCGGTATAGTCCGGTACCGGCACAACGATGCTGTGATTACGATTATTCACACTCATTTTCTTTTCCCATACCAGATACCTCGCCGTATCTGCAAATCCAGGAAATCCCTTTGTCGATGCTTCTCCGCTCTCCCAGTCCACTCTTACCATCATCCCCGGCCGCCACTTTGCGGGCACGCCATAGCAGCAGCCACCGCCACCGCCCTGGAACGGCCCGATAACATCAATGCCCGACTGACCATCAACACTGAAGTGGTTAATTGCCCACTTCGTGTGGTTGAAGGCCTCAATGGTGCCACCACCGCCGCTCCAGGCCGTCGCTGAAGACTGGCTGCAGCCCGCCAGCAGCAGGGCACAGGCTGCAATGAGATAATGATTAATCATCATTTTGCATTCCTTTGTTTAATGGACGGATTTCGTACACTTTGCTTAGCCATAATCGCGCGGGCAACTGTGGCTGGGCTGTTTTCAGAGAGGTCAAACAGACGTGATAACCACCAGACCGGTGATTATTTCGGACAGACTTTCGGCTCCGCCATCTTAATCGGGTCTTTAATTGGATAACCCGGACGACCGTAATTTGCGCAACTGGTGGTCACTTTCACCTGGTCACAGGGCAGGAAATGTACCGTGATGCCGCAGGTATCCTGATCGGTATAGTCCGGTACTGGCACAACGATGCTGTGTTGTTTTTTCTGAGCGTTTATTTTTTTCCTCCATGCCAGATATTTATCCCAATTTTCATATCCCGAGAAATCCATCGCATATCCTAAGCCGGTTTCCCAGTCCACTCTTACCAT
>NZ_JAOCKJ010000002.1 GCF_029844725.1 Pantoea sp. GD03673 | reverse complement strand
TGAAGAAGCCCCGCTCGGAAGTGCGGGGCTTTTTTACGTCCGCTTTTTGCCACTTTAAGCTGAAATATTAACCATCGACCCGCTTCATATAGCCTTCATTAGCCCATTTTTCCAGTCAGAATTGTTAGCAACCTGCTGATTTTTCGATAATTAGCGATATGGCTCACACTATCAATCCCGGATTAACCCGCCTTTACCTTCTGTAGACTTAAATGCTTTACTCAATTCTTTAAACGCTGTTGATCAGCAAAGAACAGAGGTAAGGCATGACAACAACAAATAATAAAACTCAGACGGACGATACAAAGAAACGCATCTGGGCTATCGTTGGCGCGTCATCGGGCAACCTGGTTGAGTGGTTCGACTTCTATGTCTATTCATTTTTCTCGCTCTACTTTGCGCACATTTTCTTCCCGCAGGGCGATACCACCACTCAGCTATTACAGACGGCGGGCATTTTTGCGGCAGGATTTTTAATGCGTCCGATTGGTGGCTGGCTGTTTGGCTATATCGGTGACAAACATGGCCGAAAAAATTCGATGCTGGTTTCAGTCTGCATGATGTGTTTTGGTTCGCTGGTGATCGCCTGTCTCCCCGGTTACTCCACGATAGGCGTTGCGGCGCCTGTCATTCTGCTGCTGGCGCGTATGTTTCAGGGCTTATCGGTGGGTGGGGAATATGGGACCAGTGCAACCTACATGAGCGAAGTAGCTCTGGAAGGACGGAAAGGATTCTATGCCTCATTTCAGTATGTCACGCTGATTGGTGGACAGTTAGCCGCGGTGCTGACCGTGGTAGTGCTGCAATTTCTGCTCACTGATGCAGAGCTGCGCAGCTGGGGCTGGCGTATTCCGTTCTTCCTGGGTGCGCTGCTCGCGGTTGTCGCATTGTGGTTACGACGCTCTCTGGAAGAAACATCTGATAAGAGCAGCCGTGAACATCGCGATGCGGGCAGTGTCGTCGGATTGCTGCGCAATCATACCCGCCCTTTTCTGATGGTGCTGGGTTTCACCGCGGGCGGCTCACTGAGTTTTTACACCTTCACCACCTACATGCAGAAGTATCTGGTCAACACATCAGGTATGGATCCTAAAACGGCCAGCGGGCTGATGACCGGCGCGCTGCTGGTCTTTATGCTGATTCAGCCGATTATCGGTGCACTGTCAGACAAAATCGGCCGTCGTACTTCAATGATGATTTTTGGCGCAGGCGCGGCTATCTGTACGGTGCCCATTCTGACCCTGCTGCAAAACGTGCAGAGTCCCGGCGTGGCCTTCCTGTTGATTATGCTCGCATTGCTGATTACCAGCTTCTATACCGCCATCAGCGGCATTCTTAAAGCAGAGATGTTTCCGCCACAGGTGCGTGCTCTGGGCGTCGGGCTCTCCTACGCAGTAGCGAATGCAATCTTCGGCGGTTCGGCAGAGTATGTTGCGTTGCTGATGAAAAAGCAGGGGATTGAGACCACTTTCTTCTGGTATGTCTCAGCGATGGGGGCGATAGCGTTTCTGGTGTCGCTGTTGCTGCACAAGCACGGCAAGGGGATTAAGCTCTAAAAAAGCTACTGACTCAGATTCCATAAGGCAATGCCGCTGGCGGCACCGGCGGCATCCCAGGCGAAATCTTTCCAGCTCCAGCCGCTGCCATTCGGGCGGCTGTCATACAGTTCTTTTCCTGCCCCCAGGCTGAGCGAAAACAGGATGCCGAAAGTCCTGCTTTGCCGGCCAGAAAGATGCTGGCGCTGTCCATATTCACTGCCCGCAGCGGCCAGAGCGGCAGATGCAACAAAGTGCTGTGCTTTATCGCGCCCGGTCCAGTGATCTTCCGCCATATGGGCACATCCACTACACAACAGCACAGCAAGCAGCACAATTCGCATAATGGATGCCTTCTGGCAGGCGGCGATTAAAGAATACGACTGATCAGACGATCAATACGTATCCGGCGCAGACGGCGAATCAGTTTCCGCACCTTGGCCGGATAATCAGCAATACTTTCAAGCTCACGGAAATGCGTGACTATCGTAGTGTGCTGCCGGATTAACGTCAGCTCTTTATCACGCTGTGCCGCTAACTGCTGATGAGGATCGTGAATCAGCACTGCATTTTCCAGATCGAGCCGCCATGCACGTGGATTAAGGTTATTACCGGTGATCAGCTGCCATTCATCATCAACCCACATCCCTTTAAGGTGATAACTGTTCTCGCCATCCTTCCACAATCTTACGACCAGCTGATCGGTCGTCACGTAGTAATGCAAACGGCTCAGAAAGCGACGCAGATTGATTTCATACAGGTAGGGCAGCGCGCCGATAATTTTGAACGGCTGATCGGGAGCGATATAGAAATCATTAGCTGTTTTATCACCGACGATGATTTCGACCTGTTTTCCCTGACGCAGCAGATTAATAATATTACGCACCAGCAAGGCGGGCAGGTTGAAATAGGGAGTGCAGATAATCAGCTTCTGTTCTGCACAGGGCATCAGGTGGAAAATGGTTTTATTAAGCAGGCTATGCTTACCCAGACCGACCAGCGGCGTGACCGCCAGTTCATCGTTGCTGGCATTCCCTTCAAACTGATAGTTGAAGCCGCGCAGATCCTGACGGAACTGGCGCGTCTCATTTTTGATTTCAGGGCTTGAAGGACGCTCAGCGAAATCGAGCCGGTTGACGGCTTCCGCAGGCTTCAGATTCAGCGTGATCCAGTCATACATGGTATCGGTCAGCTGCGGATTGCGGATAACCTGGTAGCGGTCATAGCGATACTTGTCATGCTGATGCAGGTAAACATCATTGATGCTGGCACCGCTGTAGAGCAGCATATCATCAATAATGAATCCTTTAAGATGGAGCACGCCCAGCGCTTCGCGGGTATTGACCGGAATACCATAGACCGGGATGGCAATATCGGCATAACGCGTCGCCATGTCACAATACCAGTCGGCATTGGTTACGCCCCGCGCTGCGCCAATTCGCCCACGCTGCGCACGGTGCCAGTCGACCAGAATCGAGATATCCAGTGCTGGCCGCGCCTGCTTCGCACGATAAAGCGCATCCATGACGGCACGCCCGGCGTCATCGTTTTCCAGATAGAGCGCAACGATACAGATGCGGGTCTGCGCTGCCGCAATCTTTTCCAGCAACGTCTGGCGAAATTCGGCAGGCGAGTAAAGTGTCGACACATCCGCAACGGATTGTGACAGTTTCGGCAGCTGTGCGAGGTGTTGTTGGTGTTTGTTACGTTTGAATTTAGACAACATCGCAGTGCACTTCTTCTCTGTTCATTGCATGGCCTTTTGCCATCAAATCAGGGTTATAACCATAAATAATAACATCAACTCCGTTGATTCGAACGTTTTTTACCTTTCTCTACAAGGTTAGTTGATCTCATTCTGTAAAGACAATTTCAGGCTGACGATACCGTCATCCAGTTGAATATCAACATGAAAATCGAGTTTTCGGGCCAGCGTAATCATGCCGCGATTATGGGGCATGGTGATACCGTTCAATTGTTGCAAGCCATGATGACGGGTGTAGCGGATCATCTTTTCCAGCAGACGGCGGCCCATGCCTAACCCTTTCAGGTCTGAACGGACCAGCACCGAGAACTCCGCATCAATGTTATCCGCATCAGAGATAGCTCGGGTGACCCCGATGATTTCTGGCCGTCCCTGATGCTGACGCACCGCGACAATCGCCATTTCGCGGTCATAATCGATCTGGGTCATGTTGGCGAGGTCATCGTGCGTAAACTCGTTGATTTCGCTGAAGTAGCGGTAGTAGAGATCCTCTTTAGTGACCTGGCTGATAAAATCGCGCAACAGAGGTTCATCTTCAGGCAGGATGGGCCGGAACAGGCAGAATTGCCCATCTTTTAACTCCACCTGCTCTTCCAGATGCTGCGGATAAGGGCGTATCGCCAGCCGGGCTTCGTTATCGCCGTGGAACGGTGCCAGCGTCAGGGTGACATCCAGCAGGGTAAAGTCATCGCCTGCCGCCAGCAGCGGATGGATGTCCAGACGCTGGATCTCCGGGCAATCCACCACCAGGTTAGAGACCTGCACGAGCAGCTGGCTTAAACCCGGAATATCCAGTGGATTAAGCGCACTGCGGCTGCGGATTTTTCCGCTCTTGATCGCCTGAATCACCAGATAGCGGGCCAGCGTCATATTCAGCGGGGGCAGGGCAACGGCAGCCTGCTTATCTGCCTGCCATTCAACGCCGCCTTCACCCAGCATGATGATGGGGCCAAACAGCGCGTCCTGTTCGACCACCACCCGCAGCTCCTGTGCGCCCGCACGGCTGGCCATGCTCTGAACCAGCAGCCCTTCGATACGCGCCTCCGGCAGCGTCTGCCTGACCCGATCAAAAATGGCCTCGGCGGCATGCTTCACTTCGCTGGCATTTCGCAGGTAGAGCATCACGCCCTGAACCTCCGATTTATGGGCGATATCGGGTGAGCGCAGTTTCAGCGCCACCGGATAGCCAATCTGATCGGCAATTGCCACTGCCGCCGCGCTGTCGCTGGCGATCCAGGTTGGCAGCGTCGTCAGTCCGTACGCCTGAAGCACCGGCTGCACTTCGTGGGTATCCAGCGTGGTAATTCCCTGCGCCAGCGCCTGTGACAGCAACTGATGCGCCTGGGCGCTGTCCTGATTCAGCGTCGCGGGCAGGGCAGGCGTTTCGCGCAGCTGCTTCTGGTTACGCCGGTACTCAACCTGATGCATAAAGGCAGTCACGGTGCCTTCCGGTGTGCGCCAGGTCGGAATCCCCGCCTGCGTAAAGGCACGACGCGCAGCTTGTGAAGAGAACTCGCCACTCCAGTTGGTCAGCAGCGTCACCCGCTTACCGCGCGGGTGGCGGGCAAGGGTATCAATCAGGTGTGTGGCTGTTTCTGTTGCGGGCGCGACCGCGCTTGGCGCATGAATAATCATCAACGCATCAGGTTCATGACTGTCGAGCAGGATATTCACACAGGCGGCATAACGTTCTGCTGTCGCATCATCTTTTAAATCCAGCGGATTACCGCGACCGACACCGGCAGGCAATATCGCCTCCAGCTGCTGACGCGTTTCGTCGCTGAGCTGCGCCAGTTTCCCATTGCGGGCATAAAGCTCATCCAGCGCCAGCGCGGCGGGGGCCGCACCATTACTGATGATCATCAGCCTGTCACCCCGCAACGGTCGCATATGACTCAGTGACTCAACGGCGGAGAAGAGCTCATGCGTATCCTGTACCCGCAGCAATCCCGCACGCTGAATGGCAGCATCCCAGGCGGCATCCAGACCACTGTGGGTGCCAAGCAGCGCCTGCGCTTCACGGCTGCGACCGCTCTTGATCACCAGAATCGGTTTATTACGGGAGGCGCTGCGTGAGGCGGAAACAAACCGACGTGCGTCACTGAGGTGCTCAAGATAGAGCAGGATGGCACTGGTTTTCCCATCGCGGGCCAGGAAGTCGAGCAGGTCATCGACATCAGTATCCAGACTGTCACCCAGCGCGATAAACCAGGAAAACCCAAGGTTGCGCTGCTGTGCCCAGTCGAGAATGGTATTGGACACGGCTGCAGACTGGGAGATAAACGCGATACGGCCTTTCTCAATGGGGACCGGCGAGAAGCTGGCGTTCAGTCCCTGCCAGGGGGCCAGCAGGCCAAGACTGTTCGGTCCCAGCAGACGTATCTGCCACCGGCTGGCGCAGGCTTTGAGTTCAGCTGACTGGCTGGCTGGCGCAGAGAGGATAATGCAGGCTTTGCAGCCTTTCTCGCCGAGCTGTTGCAGCAGTGCAAGGTTGCGCTTTGAGTGGGTGCAGATCACCGCCAGGTCTGGCGCGAAAGGTAAACTGTCGATGGTGGGCCAGGCCAGCACGCCGCTGACCGCTTTATACTTTGGCGTTACCGGCAACACCGGTCCGCTAAAACCGCCCGCCAGCAGGTTACGCATCATAAAATAGCCAGCACGCCCTGGTGTTACCGAGGCACCGATTACCGCAATTGATTTAGGTCGTAACAGCGCTTCCAGTCCGCGTTGGCTCATCTCGCCCTCCAGAGATCGGGATTTGCGTGATTGTAAACGCTTTTTGCGGGCAGTGCTTCCGGACAGATCGCAGGCTGAACATCCCGTTCCGGTCATCTGTCAGAGCAGGTCTTGCCTGCCAGAACCACAGGGAGGCGGTCAGGCCTGTCCGGCGTGATGCGGTTTCCCTGCCAGATAGGCCGTACGGAACCGGTCAAAATGGTGAGATAACGCCCCGGCCGCCAGCCGATCGCCCGCCTGCGCCAGCAGCGCCGCCGCAACCTCAGCGGTACAATGCTGACCTTCGCCGTGTGCCTCACGCAGCGTATAACGCGAAGGCGTGCTGACATCCAGCGACATCACCGGCAGGGCGTCGAGCCAGGGACTTTTGCGAAACATTTTGCGCGCTTCGGTCCAGGTGCCATCCAGCATAATAAACAGCGGGGGCTTGCCGCAGGCAGGCGGTGTTGTCAGCACCTCGCGACCGGGGTCCGCGTAGGCCGCCGGGAAGACGACCAGCGGCTGATAATCGGGGTTACGCACGGCTGCCAGCAGCAGGGGATCCGGCTCGGTGCGTGACCAGCCAAACGCCTGGGTATCCGGCAGAATGTCGGCAATCAGACGGCCGGTGTTGCTTGGCTTCATCGGTTCGGTATCAAACATGACCAGCAAGAAGCGGCTACGGGCAGACTGCGGCACGATCTGGCTGCAGAGACAGTTGATCTCGGGCAGCAGGCAGCCCTGGCAGCGAATAACCCGGTTTCCGCGCGCGAGGAAAGGGCGGGTGGCACGGGCCAGGCGTTGGGTGCGCAAGCGCAAAACAGCATTATCAGACATGAGGATTCAGGGCAGGAAAAACGTCAGTGTAATCGAAGCGCAGTTGAAATGGAAAAGGCCAGACAGGCTGGCCTCTGAAGATTAAAGTGACTCATCAAGCCATTCATTGAACGGCGCTTTAGGCATGGCACCATTCAGCATATCGACCCGCTCACCGTTCTTAAACAGCATGATGGTCGGGATACTGCGAATGTTGAAACGGGCTCTCAGGGCCGGTTCCGCCTCGGTGTTCACTTTAATAAAGCGGACTGTCCCGCTGCGCTCACTGGCGACATCTTTGAACACCGGTGCAAAGTTAACGCAGGGACCGCACCAGGGCGCCCAGAAATCGATTACGACCGGCAGATCATCCTGCAGATATTTGTCAAAGTTAGCGCTGGTGGCATTCACCACTTCGCCATCGAACAGCTCGTTTCCACAGCGACCACATTTCGCCACGTCGGCAAGGCGTTCGTCAGGAACGCGATTGGTAGCCTGACAGGAAGCGCATACCGTATGCATAGGAACCTCTGATGTTGAAAAGTTTCAGTCTGGTAATAGTTGTCCATTATGAAAGGGGGCGGATTTTTGCTCAATCTGGATTGCTCTATAGGTTCAATAGTTGATAGCTAAGCGCCAGCACATCAGGTAATCTGCGCGCTCTCAATGCAGGAGGAAGACATGAACGACGAATTTAAAGGCAAGAGCGGTAAGGTTAAGGTGATGTACGTGCGTGGCGAGGACGATAAAAGCGCACGCGCGCCAAATCCTCGTACAGGCAAAGGTGGTCACTCTGCTGCCCGCCAGGATGATAATCGTCGTTCATCTGGCCCCCGCACTGAACGCAATCAGGAAGGCGGTCGCTCCGCTGGCCGTCGCAGCGACGACTCCGGTCGCAGCAGCTCACCGCGTCGTGACGAAGGCGGACGTGGTGCACCACGCCGCAACGATCGTGGCGATGATAATCGCGGAGCTTATGGCAGCAGTGATTCCCCGTGGCGCACCGTGTCACGCGCACCATCTGCCGATCGTGCGGCATCACCTGAAAGCGATAAGCCGGATCACGGCGGCATCAGCGGTAAGAGCTTCGTCGATCCCGAGCAGATCCGTCGTCAGCGTAATGAAGAGACCCGCGTCTATGGCGAGAACGCCTGTCAGGCGCTGTTCCAGAGCCGTCCTGAAGCGATTGTACGCGCCTGGTTCGTGCAGGAAGTGACACCGCGTTTCCGCGAATCGCTGCGCTGGCTGGCGGCAAATCGCAAAGCTTATCACGTCGTTGAAGATGCAGAGATTACCAAAGCGTCAGGTACTGAGCATCATGGCGGTGTGTGCTTCCTGATCAAAAAGCGCATGGGAATGGCGGTTTCGGAATGGCTGAGCCAGGCGAACACCAAAGATTGCGTACTGGCACTGGAAGATGTCAGCAACCCGCATAACCTCGGCGCGATTATGCGCAGCTGTGCGCACTTTGGTGTGAAAGGTTTGCTGGTAAACGACGCCTCACTGCTGGAGTCCGGCGCAGCAGTCCGTACCGCAGAAGGCGGGGCTGAGCATGTGCAGGCGATCAGCGGCGCAACCTTCAGCGAAGGTCTGGAAGCGTTTCGCAAAGCGGGTTACACCATCGTGACCACCTCCAGCCATCAGGGCACGCCGCTGGCGCAGGCTCAGCTGCCGGAGAAAATGGTTCTGGTGTTAGGCCAGGAGCGGGAGGGTCTTTCTGATACCGCATTTAAACAGGGTGACATGAGCCTGTCGATTGGCGGCACCGGCAACGTGGAAAGCCTCAACGTCTCGGTCGCAACCGGCGTACTGCTCGCCGAATGGTGGCGTCAGAACGCATAAAAAAACGGGCCGAAAGGCCCGTTTTGCTGTGTAACGTCAGTGCGCGCCACCGCCGCCACCGCCTGCACCAAACGGCGGTCGGGCAAACCAGATCAGCACCAGCAGAATCAAAAAGACCCCCGCCGACGCCCAGAAGATTTCATTCGCTGAAATAATCAGCCCCTGATTGGTGATCTGCTGCGCGATCCAGGCCGACGCCTGCTGCTGGGTCATCCCCATGCTTTCCAGCTGGCTATACATCTGCTGCGAATTGACGTTGTACGGGGTAATCGACTCCGTCAGATAGCTATGATGCATCGACTCACGGTTAGTCCACATGGTAGTGGTAATTGACGTTCCCACCGAGCCGGCAAAGGTACGCATAAAGTTCGACAGGCTGGAGGCAGCAGCCATGCGTTCCGGCGGCAGTCCCGACAGCGTAATGGTGGTCAGCGGCATAAAGAAGCAGGCCACGGCAAAGCCCTGAATAAACTGCGGCCAGGCTGAGGCACCAAAGTCCATTCCCGGTTCAAACGTATAGGCGCGCCAGTAGAAGCAGACGGCATACATGATGAAGCTGAACGTAACCAGCCGTCGCATGTCGAGCTTATGGGCAAAGCGACCGATAATCGGCGACAGGATCACCGGCAAAATCCCCACCGGCGCAGACGCCAGTCCTGCCCAGGTTGCGGTATAACCGTAGACCTCCTGCAGCAGCTGCGGCAACAGAACTATCGAGCCGAAGTAGAGCATATAAGCCAGACTGATCGACAGGCAGCCAATGGTAAAGTTGCGGGACTTAAACAGCGACAGGTCGATTATCGGGTGATCGTCCGTCAGCTCCCACACCAGCAGGACTGACAGCGTAATCAGGGCCACGACCCCCAGCACGATGATCTCCGTCGAACTAAACCAGTCGAGCTCCTTTCCGCGATCCAGCATGACCTGCAAACAGCCGATTCCCACCACCAGCAGCACCAGCCCGACCATGTCGATCCGCCGGATTTCGGTTTTGGTTTCCCGGCCACGCAGCGTCTGCAGCGTCAGTATCACTACCGCCACGCCAATGGGCACGTTGATAAAGAAGATCCAGCCCCAGTGATAGTTATCGCTGATCCAGCCGCCCAGAATCGGGCCACAGATCGGGGCCACGATTACCGTCATCGCCCACAGCGACAGCGCAACACTGCGCTTAGCGGGCGGATAGTTGTTAAGCAGCAGACTCTGCGACAGCGGAATCAACGGACCCGCCACAATCCCCTGGATAACGCGGAAGAAGATCAGCATTTCCAGGCTGTCGGACATACCACACGCCCAGGAGGCGATGGCAAACAGAATCGTCGACCAGGTGAAAAGCTTCACTTCACCGATGCGTTTTGCCAGCCAGCCGGTCAGGGGGATCGAAATCGCATTGGCCACGCCAAACGAGGTGATCACCCAGGTGCCCTGCGAATTGGATGCTCCCAGGTTACCGGCAATCGTCGGGATGGCCACGTTGGCGATGGTGGAGTCCAGAACCTGCATGAACGTCGCCAGCGACAACGCAATGGTCATCAGGACCAGCGGCATCCCTTCTAGCGGTTTTTGTGCCATTACAGCCTCCGCGTCATCATCCGGCGTTGGCGCGGACGATATCGGTGATCAGCTGATTGACCGGCGCAAGGTCAATCGCCAGGGCGTTGCTGCTGTAAGCGGCCTGCTGACGGACGCTGGTGGCCAGCGCGCTGCCCTCTTTGCTGGTGGTGTCGATTTTAACCAGCGTGGAGAGGCCAATCCGCAGCGGATGCCGGGCGATATCGTCCTGATTCAGTTCGATACGGACCGGCAGCCGCTGAACCACTTTGATCCAGTTACCGGTGGCGTTCTGGGCTGGCAGCAGCGAGAAGGCGCTGCCGGTGCCCATATCCAGGCCCACGACTTTACCCTGATAAACCACGTCGTCACCGTAAATATCAGCCACAACGGTGGCAGGCTGACCGATACGGACGCCAGCCAGCTGCGTCTCTTTAAAGTTGGCATCAACCCACAGATTGGTCGCAGGCACCACGGCGAGCAGGGGAGTGCTGGTGGTGATTTGCGAACCGACCTGTACGCTGCGGCGGGAGACAAATCCATCCATCGGACTGCGGATTTCGGTGCGCTGCAGCGCCAGCCACGCGTCACGCAGCGCCGCCGCGCTCTGCTGCACGGCAGGCTGATTCTCCAGCGACGTATTGAGGATCATCGCCTGATTCGCATTGTATTGCTGAATCGCTACGTCCAGCTGCGCTTTGGCCGTCGCAACAGCATCGCGGGCATGCTGCAGTTCTTCACGGCCAATCATGTTTGCCGCACCCAGCGGCTCACGGCGTTTCAGGTCCGCCTCCGCCTGTGCCAGCGCGGTCTGCTGCAGGGTGATGCTGGCCTGATACTGCTTGCCATTAATCATCAGCTGATGCGTCTGACGTACGCTGGTGGCCAGTGCCGTCTGCGCTTTTTCAAACGCCTGCTCCGCATCCGTTTTATCCAGCGAAACCAGCACATCGCCTTTTTTAACGAAATCGGTATCTTCAAACCAGACTTTGTTCACGCTACCGGAGACCTGTGCCATCACCTGTACCTGATTGCCCGCAACGTAGGCGTCATCCGTTTCCTGAAAATGGCGCAGGACCAGGAACCAGTAAACGCCCCAGGCAATACCAATCAGCACAAAGATCAGCGCCAGCACAATGAGCACACTTTTGCGCTTCTTCTTTTTACTGGCTGACGGTTGCGGGCTTTGTGCTTCTGCCGTTGCACTCATGACTTTCTCCACGTTTTCCATTTAGTCGGGCGGCAGAAATCCTGTTCTGCCAGCGCCCGAGTCGAAAAAGCCAGCGACTGAGCGCTGGCCAGATAAAAAAGAAAATTAAGATAACGATTCCGACAGGTGATTGTGTCGCACTTGTTGCTATTAGCGGGACAGCGAGGCGATCAGCTGATCTTCATCCATTTTATCGAGACGATTAAGCAGCTTACGGGTTATGCCTTCCAGCTGAGACTTCTCATCGACAGTCAGCGATGACCAGAGGTACTGCAGGCTTTGATGCTGAGGGGGCAGCAGCTGGCGCAGGAACTCCATGCCTTTATCGGTCAGATGCAGGTGCAGACAGCGACGGTCGTGATCGCTTTCACGACGCTCAATCCAGCCGCGCTTCTCCAGCTCATCAGCAATGCGCGTTGCATTGGTGCGTGAAGAGCCAAGCGCCGAGCTGAGCTCAGAAGGCTGAATGCTGTGATTTTCCTGTGCATCCAGCGTGATCAGCGCCATGAACAGGGTTTCATTAATCCCCTGTGCTTTCAGCATCTTATTGCGGTTGTCCAGCAGTTTACCCTGCATATGCATACAGAGACGCGTCAGAATAATTTCCTGCAACGGAAAATCCTTATGACGATTGGCACGGATGTTTAGCATCTGCTCAATGGGAGTAAACGAACTTTCCATTAAAAAAAACCTCACTAATTGCAACTTGTATAATAACTATGGTGACAGGCTAAGCGTAGTCACTTTTTGGCAGGTGGTCGCTGACAGACTCGCACTCTGCACCATCAAAGGTATTCCAGGCCACTCCCTGGCCCTGGGTCAAAAACCCGTACGCCCGGCAGCGGCGGCTGTGCCGGGACGTTATCAAAAGGGGGCAAATTTAATAATATCGCGAGGAAAAATAACTGAAGTGAATAGGTTTGTTGCTAACCATAACAAACCTAACCATTTGTGACCAGACCAATGCGTTGTCTGAATAGCCTTCAGTTGATTTTTTCCGGCTCAAAGCGCGATCCGCCCGCCCAAATCAGCAGATTCAGCAGCGTCAGCAGCGCGCCCGCGATACAGACGCCATACCAGCCCGCAAAATGGTAAGCGGTAGCCGAGAGCAGCGAGCCCACTGCGCCGCCAAGAAAATAGCTGGTCATGTAACCGGCATTCAGACGATTACGCGCTTCCGGCATCTGCGCATAGATCACGCTCTGATTGGTGATATGGACGGCCTGCACCGCCAGATCCAGCAGCAGGATACCGACGATCAGCGGCACAAGCTGGTTCGCACCCCAGGCAATGGCGATCCATGACAGCAGCATGAGCAGCAGGCCCAGCCGGGTAGTCAGCTTCGCTTTACCTTTGTCCGCCAGCGAGCCCGCCTGCCGTGCAGCCAGCGCACCTGCGGCACCGACCAGGCCCAGCAAGCCAATCTCACCTTCTGAGAAGTGATAAGGCGCACCAGAGAGCAGAAACGCCATTGAGGTCCACAGCAGACTGAAATTGGCAAAGGAGAGACAGCCGGTCCACGCGCGTGTGCGGATCACCCGGTTGCCTGCATACAGCCGAAAGATAGAAGCCAGCAGCTGCGGATAGCGCATGGGCACCGACTGTTTAACGCGCGGCAGTGCTCGCCATAGCGCCAGCGCCATAAACACCATCAGCAGGCTGGCGGTCCAGTAAACGGTGCGCCAGCCGCCGAGCTGCGCCAGCCCGCCTGCCACGGTGCGCGCCAGCAGGATACCCAGCAGCAAACCGCTCATGACCGTTCCGACGATTTTGCCGCGTCGCTCCGGTTCCGCCAGCGTGGCGGCCAGCGGCACCAGAATTTGTGCAGCGACCGAGAACAGGCCGGTCATGACCGTACCCAGCAGTAAAAAAGGGAACGAAGGCGAAAGGGCGATGATCACCATGCCCGCCGCAGCCAGCAGCATCATCGTCACGATCAGGCTGCGTCGTTCAAAGCGGTCGCCCAGCGGCACCAGCAGCAGCAGGCCGCAGGCGTAGCCGAGTTGCGCCGTGGTGACAATAAACCCGGCAAGGCTGACTGAGAGATCAAACTGATGGGCGATGGTATTAAGCAGTGGCTGAACGTAGTAGTTACTGGCTACGCAGAGGCCGGTCGCTACCGACATCAGCATTACTAAAGCAGGCGTCAGACCCTGGCGAGTCGCATTCATAAACAGCATCGGTCGCTAATAATCATTTGAGGTTAATAATAACTCAAAAAACTATTTCACACGCATGTTTATTAACAGGCCATACCAGTATTAACAATAGTTCCGAAAAGAGAATGGATTTCAGGCCGGGATGGATCGTGTAACAGGAAGGTGCAGGGCTTCATATCTCACCGACTGCGTAAAAGTTTTAACGCGATGGGCAGATGCGCCCTGAGCCAACACCCTGCATTCACGCTTTCAGTGAGATGCCCTTTATCGAAGCGTTAATCACACCCGATCAGGGATTTCTCGCCGACGGCTGAGCACCCCAGTTCAGGGGCGCTCAACAGATCAGCGGACTGCCCGACAATCAGAAATTCCAGTCTTCATCTTCGGTTTCGACCGCTTTCCCCATCACGTAGGAGGAGCCGGAACCCGAGAAAAAGTCGTGGTTCTCGTCGGCGTTGGGTGACAGCGCCGACAGAATCGCCGGATTCACCGCCGTCAGCTCTGCCGGGAACAGCGCCTCATAGCCCAGATTCATCAGCGCTTTGTTGGCGTTGTAGTGCAGGAAGGTCTTCACCTCCTCCACCCAGCCCACATCGCCATAGAGCGCTTCGGTATAGGCCACTTCATTCTCATAGAGCGCCAGCAGCAGATCATAGGCAAACTGCTGCAGTTCTTCGCGCCGCAAATCATCAGCGGAGGCGAGCGCCTGCTGATATTTGTAGCCGATGTAATAACCATGAACCGCTTCGTCGCGAATAATCAGGCGAATCAGATCGGCGGTGTTGGTCAGCTTGCCACGACTCGACCAGTACATCGGCAGCCAGAAGCCGGAGTAGAACAGGAACGACTCCAGGAAAACGCTGGCGATCTTCTTCTTCAGGGGATCATCGGCCCGGTAGTGCTCCAGGATGATGTGTGCCTTGTTCTGCAGCGGCGTATTCTCTTCGCTCCATTGATAAGCGGCATCCACATCCTGCGTGTTACACAGCGTTGAGAAGATGGAACTGTAGGAGCGGGCATGCACCGCTTCCATAAAGCTGATATTCGACAGCACCGCCTCTTCGTGCGGCGTGATGGCATCCTCCATCAGCCCCGGCGCGCCGATCACGTTCTGAATGGTGTCGAGCAGCGTCAGGCCGGTGAAGACCCGGATAGTCAGCTGCTGCTGCTGTTTATCCAGCGTCTGCCAGCCGGGGAGGTCGTTAGAGAGCGGCACCTTCTCCGGCAGCCAGAAGTTGCTGGTAAGACGGTTCCATACCTCAAGATCTTTGTCATCCTGAATGCGGTTCCAGTTAATGGCCTGAATCTGTTTTAATTTCATCGTTTTTATCACAGGGAGCAGGAAACGCAGCCCTGAACCTCCGTGCCCTGAAGCGCCATCTGACGCAGTCGAATGTAATAGAGCGTTTTGATCCCTTTTTTCCACGCGTAAATCTGCGCTTTGTTGATGTCACGGGTGGTGACGTCATCGCGGAAAAACAGCGTCAGCGACAGACCCTGATCGACGTGCTGAGTCGCTTCTGCGTAGGTATCAATAATCGCTTCCGGCCCAATCTGATACGCATCCTGATAGAGGTGAATATTCTCATTGGTCATAAATGGCGCAGGATAGTAGACGCGGCCGGTTTTGCCCTCTTTGCGGATCTCGATAGGAGAGACAATCGGATGAATGCTGGAGGTGGCGTGGTTGATGTATGAGATCGAACCGGTCGGCGGGATGGCCTGCAGGTTCTGATTAAACAGCCCGTGCTGAATCACCGCGTCACGCAGTGCCAGCCAGTCTGCCTGAGTCGGCAGCGTCAGTCCGGCGTCGGCAAACAGCCTGGCTACGCGTTCGGTACGCGGACGCCATTCGCGCTGCAGATACTTATCGAAGTAAACGCCGCTGGCGTAGTCCGAATCCGCAAAGCCGTCGAACGTCTGCAGATGCTCCTGCGCCAGCTGATTAGAGGTGCGCAGCGCAAAGTAAGTAATGCAATAGAAGTAGAGATTGGTGAAATCCAGCGCCTCCGGCGAACCGTAGGCGATGCCTTCCCGCGCCAGATAGCCGTGCAGGTTCATCTGACCCAGCCCAATGGCATGCGAGCGACGATTGCCTTCGGCAACGGAAGGCACCGAGCCGATCTCGCTCATCATCGACACCGAGGTGAGGGCACGAACGGCGACGTCCACGGTGCGCGACAGATCGCCTGAGTCCATGGCGTGCGCAATGTTCAGTGAGCCAAGGTTACAGGAGATATCTTTGCCGACCCGGCGATAGCTGAGATCGTCATTGTACTCACTGGCGCTGTTCACCTGCAGGATCTCAGAGCAGAGGTTGCTCATATTGATGCGACCGGCAATCGGATTGCTGCGGTTCACGCTGTCCTCATACATGATGTAGGGATAGCCTGACTCAAACTGAATCTCGGCCAGCGTCTGGAAAAAATCACGCGGCTGGATATAGGTTTTACGGATGCGATCGTCGGCCAGCATCTCGTCGTACTTTTCGCTGATGCTGATATCGCCAAAGGCCTGGCCGTAGATCCGCTCCACGTCGTAGGGCGAGAACAGCGCCATCGGTCTGTTCTCTTTTGCCAGCCGGAAGGTGATATCGGGGATCACCACGCCCAGCGACAGGGTTTTGATGCGGATCTTTTCGTCGGCGTTTTCGCGCTTGGTATCCAGGAAGCGGAAAATATCGGGATGGTGCGCATTGAGCCACACCGCACCAGCGCCCTGACGTGCGCCAAGCTGATTCGCATAAGAAAACGCATCTTCCAGCATTTTCATCACCGGAATCACGCCCGACGACTGGTTTTCAATGCGTTTGATCGGCGCACCGGACTCACGCAGATTGGACAGCAAAAAGGCGACGCCGCCGCCCCGTTTCGACAGCTGCAGTGCTGAATTCACGGCACGACCAATCGACTCCATGTTGTCTTCAATACGCAGCAGGAAGCAGGAGACCAGCTCACCGCGCTGCTGTTTGCCGCAGTTCAGAAAGGTGGGGGTGGCGGGCTGGAAACGGCCGCTGAGGATCTCCTCCAGCAGCGCCCGCGCCAGGGTTTCATCGCCCTGAGCCAGCGTCAGTGCCACCATGCAGGCGCGCTGTTCAAAGGTTTCCAGATAGCGTTTGCCGTCGAAGGTCTTCAGCGTGTAGCTGGTGTAGTACTTCCAGGCACCGAGAAAGGTTTTAAACTCAAATCCCCACGTCTCCGCGACCTCATGGAGCGCAAGCAGGAAGTCGAAATCGTACTGGTTCAGCACCTCAGCTTCGTAATAGCTCTCCGCCACCAGATAGCGTAAACGCTCGGCGCGGCTGGCGAACTTCACCGTATTCGGCTCCACATGCTGCAGATGAAACTGACGGGTCGCTTCGCGATCCTTGTCGAACTGGATGCGACCCTCTGCATCATAAAGGTTCAGCATGGCATTGAGGGCGTGATAGTCGAGCGTCACGCCATTGAGGGTGTCTGTTGTTGCCAAAATTGGGTTACTCCCGCTTTAACTTTCGCGATGTCGTCAGGCGTTCCCATCAGCTCGAAGCGATAGAGGCAGGGCACCTGACATTTTTTTGCAATGATGCTGCCCGCCAGGCAGTAACCGGCACCGAAGTTACGGTTGCCCGCCGCGATAACGCCACGAATACCGCGTCGGTTCGCCTCATCATTAAGAAACTGAATCACCTGACCGGGTACTGCACCGCGACTGCTGCCTCCGCCATAGCTCGGCACCACCAGAATATAGGGCTGGTCGATATGCAGTTGCTGACGTGCATCAAGCGGGATGCGCCGTGCAGGCAGGCCGAGACGCGTCACAAACCGGTGGGTGTTTTCCGACTGGCTGGAAAAATAGACCAGCGGGAACATGCGCTTAGTTCCCGACAGCAGAAAGCGTGCGCAGGGTGGCGATTTTGTCCGGGCGGAAGCCGCTCCAGTGATCGTTATCCGCCATCACCACCGGCACCTGGCGGTAACCCAGGGATTTCAGGTTGTCGATTGCGTCCGGCTGGCTGTCGAGATTGATCAGCTGGTAGGCGAGACCCTGACGGTCCATCGCATTTTTGGTGGCGTTGCACTGGACACAGTTATCTTTAGTGTAAATAATAATGCGCATGATTCGTATTTCCCTCTGTATGCGGTTCTGATGCCCGGAAACGAAGCAGGCGCAGCAGTTAGCGGCTTTTTTGGGGCGGGCATCAGGTGTCTTGCTGATGAGGTAAATACTAGATGTAGTGGTTTGGGTGGTCAAGCCCACCATATATAGGGTTTTGTGATTTGCGTTTGCGCAACTGAGGCAAAGCCAGTAGTGATGCACCTTCCAGCCTGAAAAATTCTTTTGTAAATGTCGTCAGCCAGAAAAAGGCAAAAAAAAGCCCCGCACGGGGCAGGGCTCGGGGATTTTCCGGGGCTTAGCGGCGTGAAGCCAGCAGCACGCCGACGACGATACCGAAAGCGGCACCGATACCTACACCGTGCCACGGCTTGTCATGCACGTAGGTGTCAACCTGCGCACCGGCATCACGGGCAACCTGCGAGACGCGGTTGCTGCCGCCATTCAGTTTAGAGCGGGTCTGCTTCAGCAGCTTTTCTGCCTGACTGCGGGCAGAATCCACTTCGTCTTTGGCGTCACTGCCATAAGATTTCAACAGCGCTTCCAGTGAATCGGCCAGTTCATTAACGTCCTGATTGATATCAATGTCATCGTTTTTTACAGTGCGATTAAACATTTTTTAGCTCCCTTTGATTTAAAAACGTAATACTAGTGTAGACGACCCTGAGATAAACGAGACGCGGGCGTGTTCTTTAGGGAAAATTCCGAATGCCCGCTCTGTCATGCTGATGTAAGGTTGCGAAGCTTTTGAAAGAGGAGAGGATCGAGCATGTATTTACGACCAGATGAGGTAGCGCGCGTACTGGAAAAAGCGGGTTTCGAAGTCGATGAAATTACCCCACGGGCCTATGGCTATCGCCGGGGAGAAAACTACGTTTATGTGAATCGCGAAGCGCGCATGGGGCGCATGGCTTTAGTGATTCATCCCACGCTGAAAGAGAAGAGCCAGCCGTTTGCTGAACCTGCTTCTGAAATGAAAACCTGCGATCACTACACCCAATTCCCTCTCTACCTGGCGGGTGATTCACAGGAACATTACGGCATCCCGCACGGATTCAGTTCCCGCATGGCACTGGAACGCTATATTCAAAGCGTTTTCGGCTAACGCATCAGGCCCCGCCGCGACGGGGCACTGAACTGCCTGAATGTCCTCCCTGTTTCCTTGCCGTTGCAATTACCGGCTGTGACGCGTATAAAATTGTCCACTATAGATGTTTAGACGTCCATACGGATAAAAATGATGAGCGAACAGCCAATCCCCTCGCAGGAACAATTTAAACGCACCATGAAAGTGCGCCATCTGGTGATGTTATCGCTGGGTGGCGTGATCGGCACTGGCCTGTTTTTTAATACCGGCTATATCATTTCCACCACCGGAGCGGCGGGTACGCTGCTCGCCTATCTGATTGGCGCGCTGGTGGTCTGGCTGGTGATGGTCTGTCTGGGTGAACTCTCGGTGGCGATGCCGGAAACCGGTGCGTTCCACGTGTATGCCGCACGCTATCTCAGCCCGGCAACCGGCTACACCGTGGCGTGGCTCTACTGGCTCACCTGGACGGTGGCGCTTGGTTCCAGCCTGACAGCAGCGGGCTTCTGTATGCAGTACTGGTTCCCGCAGATCCCGGTGTGGATCTGGTGCCTGGTTTTCTGCTGCGCCATCTATCTGCTGAACGTCATCTCAACCCGCTTCTTTGCCGAAGGGGAGTTCTGGTTCTCGCTGATCAAGGTGGTGACGATCGTCGCCTTTATTGTGCTGGGCGGCGCGGCGATGTTTGGCTTTATCCCGATGAAAGATGGCACCTCAGCGCCGGGCCTGAGCAATCTGACGGCGCACGGCTGGCTGCCCAACGGCGTTCTGCCCATTCTGATGACCATGGTGGCGGTGAACTTCGCCTTTTCCGGCACCGAGCTGATTGGGATTGCCGCCGGTGAAACCCAGCAGCCGGAGAAAGTGCTGCCGCTGGCGATCCGCACGACCGTGGCCCGGTTGATTATTTTCTTCATTGGCACCGTCTTTGTGCTGGCGGCGCTGATTCCGATGGAGCAGGCGGGCATTGTGAAAAGCCCGTTTGTGCTGGTGTTCGAGAAAATCGGTATTCCTTATGCCGCTGACATCATCAACTTTGTGATCCTGACCGCTATCCTGTCAGCAGCCAACTCCGGTCTTTATGCGTCCGGACGTATGCTCTGGTCGCTGGCCAATGAAAACACGCTGCCTCGTGCCTTCGCCAGAGTGAACAAGCGCGGCGTACCGCTGCTGGCCATCACCGTTAGCATGGTGGGCGGTTTGCTGGCGCTGGTTTCCAGCGTGGTCGCGCCAGACACGGTGTTTGTGGCGCTGTCGGCTATCTCCGGCTTTGCGGTGGTGGCGGTCTGGCTCAGCATCTGCGCCTCGCATTTTGTTTTCCGTCGCCGTCATCTTCAGCAGGGTAAATCGCTGGCAGACCTGGCCTACCGTGCGCCGCTTTATCCGCTGACGCCGGTGCTCGGTTTCCTGCTCTGCCTGCTGGCCTGTGTCGGTCTGGCGTTTGATCCAACCCAGCGCATCGCACTGTGGTGCGGCATCCCGTTTGTGCTGTTCTGCTATGCCGCTTACCATCTGACCCACAAATCATCCCCAAAGCCTGAGGAGGCTAAAGATGTCGCATAACCCCGTCGCGCAGGCTTTATCGGAGTCGTCGCCGCTGATCCTGGATGGCGCACTGGCTACTGAACTGGAAGCGCGCGGCTGTCATCTGGCTGATGCGCTGTGGTCAGCGAAGGTGCTGATGGAGAATCCTGAGCTGATCTATCAGGTGCACTACGACTATTTTGTCGCTGGCGCACGCTGCGCCATTACGGCCAGCTATCAGGCGACGCCGCAGGGCTTTGCCACACGTGGTCTTGATGAAGCGCAGTCACTGGCGCTGATCGCCCAGAGCGTCGAACTGGCGCGCCGCGCCCGTCACGACTATCTGGCTGTACGTCCTGATGCGAACACGCTGCTGGTCGCGGGATCGGTGGGTCCGTATGGCGCTTTCCTGGCCGATGGGTCAGAGTACCGCGGTGACTATGCACTGCCGGAAGCGGAGATGATGGCGTTTCACCGCCCGCGTGTACAGGCGCTGCTGGCGGCAGGGGCCGATCTGCTCGCCTGTGAAACTCTGCCTTCCTTTGCTGAAGCGCAGGCGCTGGTGAAATTGCTGGCTGAATTCCCGGAAGGCCGCGCCTGGTTTACGTTTACCCTGCGCGACGCCGGACACATCAGCGACGGCACGCCGCTGTCAGAGGTAGTGAGCTGGCTGAATCAGCAGCCGCAGGTGGTGGCGCTGGGGATTAACTGCGTGTCGCTGACGAGCGTGACACCTGCACTGCAGCAGTTGCAGACGCTGACCGACAAGCCGCTGGTGGTTTATCCCAACTCCGGCGAGCAGTATGATGCCGCCAGCAAAACCTGGCATTCAGCGCCCTCGGGCTGCACGCTGCATGACAAGCTGGACGAGTGGCAACAGGCGGGCGCGAAGCTGATTGGCGGCTGCTGCCGCACCTCACCCGGCGACATCGCCGCTATCGCCCGCGCTTGTCAACCGCAATAAGCTGGCTGAATCGGGCGATGATAGCCCGATTGAGAAAGAGAGAGCGGTCTACACTCTGATCACTGATCACTCTGTGGACCCCTCTATGAAACCGCGAATTCTGGCTCTGGCCGCCGCGCTGCTGCTTAGCGGCTGTGCCACCATTGTCGGCACTGAAACTCAAATGGTGCGCATCGACTCGTTGCCGCAGGGCGCACGCTTTACCGTGCAGGATGAGCGTGGCTATGCGGTGGCGCAGGGTTTCACACCGCAGACCGTCGAGCTGGCCAAATCTACCGGGCGTTACTTCGGCAAAAAGCACTACCTGCTGATGCTGGAAAGCCCGGGCTACGTGCCGGTCACGGTGCCTATCGAGGCACGCGCTAACCTCTGGTATCTGCTGGGCAACATTCCGCTGGGTGGCTTCCCCGGCTGGCTGCTGGTCGATCCTTTCTACGGCGGCATGTACGACCTCAAGCCGGAACATCCTCGTCCATTCATGAACCCGGTTGGCGCGCGCGGCTGATCACTGCGCGGTCGGCTTCACCATTCCGCCTGGCGTTTTATGGCGTTCCAGATACTGATGCTGGAAAATGCACATGCGGATGGTGTTACGATACTCGCCGTTGATGAAAAACTCATGCCTGAGTACGCCCTCAATCTCAAAACCAAGCTTGGTGTAGATGTGGATCGCTTTTTCGTTCTCCTGATCGACAATCAGGTAGAGCTTATAGAGGTTCAGCACCGAGAAGCCGTAATCCATCGCCAGCTTCGCCGCCTGCGTAGCCAGTCCTTTGCCCTGATGCGCCGGATCGATAATGATCTGAAACTCAGCGCGGCGGTGCACATGGTTAATCTCCACCAGCTCCACTAATCCCGCTTTCTGCCCGCTGTGCTCCACGACGAAGCGACGTTCGGTTTGATCGTGAATGTGCTTGTTGTAGAGATCGGACAGCTCCACAAATGCCTCATACGGCTCCTCAAACCAGTAGCGCATTACGCTGGCGTTGTTATCCAGCTGATGGACAAAGTGAAGATCTTCCCGCTCCAGCGGACGCAATTTTACCGTCATAACCTGACCCTTTTTAAAGAAATTGCCGCGAGTATACCGCATCAGCCTGCGGCTGCATTTTGCGCTGTCGCATACTGCTGCCGCTTTAGTGTGCAGCCGTTCACCGCAAGGAGGTGGCATTCAGACGAGGCTGAAGAAGAAACAGAGCGCCGGTCGGGTAAGGCAGAAGAGGTGGTCAAGCGGGGCAGAAGGGCGTGTTAAGGGACGGAGCGCCGGACGGCAGATGAACGCCGTCCGGCCTGGTTTCAGGCAGAGATCTGTTCGACGATCCGACCCTGCGCCATGCGCACGGCGCGATCGCACATGTGATCGATAACGTCGGGATCGTGGCTGACCAGCACCATAGTCAGGCCATCCTGCCGTTTCAGATCGTTGAGCAGATTAAGGATCTCCGCCTGCACCGACATATCCAGCGCCGATGTCGGCTCATCCAGCAGCAGGATCTTCGGCTGCAGCAGCAGGGCGCGCACGATGGCGACGCGCTGACGCTGACCGCCAGAGAGCTGATGCGGATAACGATCGGCAAGCGCGGGATCGAGTCCGACGTGACGGAACCCCTGATCGATCCGATCGTTGATGTTGTCGCGTTTCAATAGCTTCAGCGGCTCCGACAGCGTGCGCCGCAGGCGGTGACGGGGGTGCAGCGAGGCATAAGGGTCCTGAAACACCATCTGCACTTCCTGACGCAGCGCGCCGGTAAAGGCTTTGCCCGGCTGAACATCGTGACCGGCAAGCTGCATCTGGCCCTGCCAGTGTGGATTCAGGCCTGCCAGTACCCACAGCAGCGATGACTTACCGCAGCCCGACGGGCCGACCAGACCAAAGCACTCGCCAGCGTTAACCTCCAGGTTAACCTCGTGTACCACGGTGCGCAGCTCGTAGCCCTGCTTATGGGCAACGCTGAGATTCTGCAGCTTAATCATAATTCGCCTCCAGCGCAGCGCGATCCAGTACCGGTAAAGCCTGTCCGTGGGTTGCTTTGCCGGGGCGGCAGGCCCACAGCGTGCGGGTATAAGGATGGGTCGCGTGCGGGAGATCGGCGGCAGGCAGCGTATCCAGCAACCGGCCTTTGTACATCACCATCACACGCTCGCAATGCTCCGAAACCTGCTGCAAATCATGGCTGATCAGCAGCAGACCCATATTACGCGCTTCCACCAGACCACGGATCAGCGCCAGCACCTGATCGCGCATGGCGTGATCCAGCGCGGAGGTCGGTTCATCAGCGATCAGAAAGTCAGGATCGGTGACCAGCGCGATCGCCAGCATCACACGCTGCCCCATGCCCCCCGAAAGCTGATGCGGATAGTGCTGCATCAGGCGTCGCGGATCGGGCAGGCCGACCGCATCCAGCATTTCGCACACTTTTTCTTTGCGCTCGGCACGGCTCAGACGGCGATGGAGGATCAGCGGCTCTTCTACCTGCCAGCCAATGGTGCGGGTCGGGTTAAGCGCATACTTCGGGTCCTGCATCACCATCGCCACGCGGTTACCGCGCAACTGGTTCCAGTGACGGTCACTCAGCGTCAGCGCATTTTCACCGGCCACCTGAAGCTGGCTGGCCTGCAGGTGCAGCGCAGGCGACAGTAAGCCCATCAGGCTGCGGGCAGTGAGTGATTTGCCGGAGCCGGATTCACCCACCAGCGCCACGCGCTCGCGGCCCACGGAAAAGCTGATGTTATCGACCAGCAGCGCATCATCACTGCGAATGGTCAGCCCTTCGGCATGGAGCAGATTATTTTGCATGACGGGTATCCAGTCGGTCGCGCAGGCCATCGCCTGTCAGGTTAAAGGCCAGGCTGGCAAACAGAATGGCTGCGCCCGGCGCGGCGGCAACCCACCACTGATCGAAGATCACTTTACTGCCTTCGGCCACCATCGATCCCCATTCCGCCGTCGGTGGCTGTACACCCATGCCGAGGAAGCCAAGTCCGGCTGCGGCCAGGATAATCCCGCCCAGGCTCAGCGCGGCGCGGACGACCGCAGTCGGCATGCAGAGCGGCAGAATATGACCAAACATCAGACGAAAGCCCGTAATCCCCTGCATCCGTGCGGCGGCAAGGTAGTCGCTGCGGCGCAGCGCCAGGGTTTCAGCACGCGCCTGGCGGGCAAACGGCGGCCAGCTGGTCAGCGCCAGTGCGAGTGCGCCGTTCATCAGGCCGGGGCCGAGAATCGCCACCAGCGCCAGCGCGATAACGAGGTTCGGCAGTGACAGGAAGATATCGGTAATGCGCATCAGCAGGCGTTCCGTCCAGCCGCCGACATAACCGGCGGTGATGCCGATCAACAGGCCAGCCGGAATCGTCAGCACCAGAATCAGCGACACCAGCAGCAGGGTAGGACGTGCGCCGTAAATCACGCGAGACAGCAGATCGCGACCAAAACCATCGGTGCCAAACCAGTGCTGCGCCGACGGTGCCAGCAGACGGCTCGACATGGTCTGCACATTCGGGTCGAACGGCGCAATCAATGGTGCCAGCAGCGCCATCAGAATGAGAATTGCTACCAGTGTCAGACCAACGGTTAACGAGGTCACGCGTTGACGGCGACGGCGTGGTCGCAGCGTTTCGGGTTCAGAGAGTTGTTGCGTCATCGGGTTCTCGGATCGGTTAACCAGGTTAAAACATCCGCCAGGGCGTTTATCAGAATAAAGCAGCTGCCGATCAACAGGGTTGAGCCCAGAATCGCCGGCACATCGCCGGAGAACAGCGCATTGGTCATGTAACGACCCACCCCCGGCCAGGCAAAGACGGTTTCGGTCAGTACCGAGCCTTCCAGCAGTGTGGCATAGGAGAGGGCGATCACCGTGACCAGCGTGCCCAGCACGTTGGGGAAGATGTGGCGCAGCAGGATGCGAACCCGCCCCGCGCCTTTGGCGCGCGCCAGCACCATATACTCTTTGCTGCTCTCTTCCAGCAGCGCGGCACGCAGTAAGCGGGTAATGCCCGCCATCGCCAGCAGGCCGAGGATCACCACCGGCAGCCAGAGGTGCGCAATCGCGTTGCGGAACATTTCTGGTTCACCCGACAGCCAGCTGTCGATCAGCACAAAGCCGGTTTTTGGCTCCAGGGTATAGACCCAGATATCATCCAGCCGTCCCGGTCCGGCCGACCAGTGCAGCACCGCATAAAAGAGCAGCAGGCCCAGCAGGCCGAGCCAGAACACCGGCACTGAATAACCCAGCAGCGAGATAAAGCGGGCGAGGTTATCGATCCAGCTGCCCGGTTTCCAGGCCGCCAGCAGCGCCAGGGTGACGCCGAACACCACCGCGAAGATCATCGCGCAGGTCGCAAGCTCAATGGTGGCAGGGAAGGTGGTCATCAGGTCACTGCTCACCGACTGATTGGTCAGTCGGGAGACGCCGAGATCGCCCTGTGCCAGATGTTCAATGTAGCGCCAGAACTGCATCAGCACCGGCTGGTCGAGACCCAGGTCGTGACGCACCTGCTGATAGGTCGCTTCACTGGCATGGTCGCCCGCAATCTGCTGCACCGGGTCAATCGGCGAGAGATGCGACAGCATAAAGGTGAAGGCGAGCAGGCCAAGCAGCGTAACCAGCAGCGACAGCACGCTGCCGATTAGCCGTCCGCCACGCTGCCAAAAAAGCCGGGCGAACCCGGCTGAAGGAACAGACTGTGCCATTACTTAGTGACCTGCGAGTAATACACCATGTCAGGGTTGATGCCCTGTACATAGCCTTTCAGGTTGTCGCGCAGGGCGATCAGGTTTTTCGCCTGCATCCCAATCACGTAAGGGGAGTTCTTCATCACGTCACGCTGCATCGCTTCATACAGCGCCACGCGTTTCTTCGGATCGCTTTCTGCTGTCGCCGCAATCACCTGTTTGTTCAGCTCAGGAATGTGCCAGTCTGAACGGTAGGCGATGGTTTTGCTGCCATCTTCCGGGTTGTAAGCAAACGAGGCGGCGTTGGTGTTGGGATCAAAATAGTCCGAGCCCCAGGCGTTCAGCGTCGCTTCATATTTATGCGCTTTCACGTTGGTCGAAACTTCGGAACTCAGACCAGGCACCACCTCTACTTTCACGCCAGCTTTCGCGAAGCTGCCCTGCAGCGCCTGTGCGATATCCAGATAAGGTGGCTGGTTGCTGGTGGAGAGTTTAAAGGTGACGTTGCTCAGGCCCGCTTTCTTCAGAATCGCTTTGGCTTTTTCCGGATCGTAGCTGTAAGGCGTATCGTTGATCGCGCCCAGGAAACCTTTAGGCAAGAAGCTCTGATGCACGTCGAACTGGCCTTTCAGCAGCTCATTAGCAATGCCTTTGTAATCCCACAGGTAGCGTGCCGCTTCCCAGAAGGCCGGGTTCTTCATCGTCTCGTTCGCGCCGATGTTGAACTGGATGTAGTAGAGCGACGCCATTGGAATCGCTTCCGTCTTCACGCCCGGTTTGCCGTTCAGCGCAGCAATCTGATCGGCACCCAGGTTACGGGCGATATCGGCATCACCCTGTTCCAGCAGCAGACGACGCGCAGCCGGTTCCGGTACGTTCTTGATCAGGATGTTCTTCATTTTTGGCGCGCCCGCCGGTGAAGTCGGGTTCGCGCTGAGCAGCACGACCTGATGCATCACGACTTTACGAATCTGATACGGACCGCTGCCCGCCGAGTGAGTTGCCAGCCAGGCGTTACCAAAATCGCCATTTTTCTCATTCGCCATCGCGGTTTTTTCATCAACGATTGAAGAAACCGGTGCAGAGAGCAGGCTCAGGACGTAGGTCGGGCTGACATTGGCGGTCCAGCTAATCTGCACATGATTGTCATCGACCTTTTTCAGGAAGCCATCGACGTTATCTTTGGTCCAGCCAAGCTGCGTCAGAATGAAAGAAGGGTCCAGATTCAGTTTTACCACGCGACCCAGCGAGAAGATCACATCTTCCGGGCGCACGGGGTTGCCGGTTGAAAACGTCGCATCTTTGCGCAGTTCGAAGGTCAGGCTGCGGTTGTCGCTGCCTGGCTGCCAGGAGGTCGCCAGCGTTGGTTTCAGATCTACCGGGTTCTGCGGGTCAGATTGCACCAGACGCTGATAGATGTTAGTAAAAGCCTGAACGCTGGTGAGTTCAAATCCTTTAGCCGGGTCAAAGCTGTCGGCGTCGTCAGTAGATTGGGCAATGACCAGTGTATCTTTCGGTGTTGCGGCCTGGGCTGTAAAGGCGGCAGCCAGCGTCAGCGCCAGCAGTGATGGAATTATAGTTTTCATGAAATTTCCTTGCCTCTTAAAAGTTACGCGAGTTTACGAAAGGGCTGATGCGAAGAATAGTCGAATATGGGCTAATCATATGCGAAAAGGTTATAAGGATGAGGTTGTGGTTATAAGAAGATCGTCACGCTATTACCGAAGCGGCAATCTGAGCAGAAACAAATCCTCAACGAGGTGGTTATTAATCCCTGAATAGCTTTACCCGGACTTTCTTCTCTTTATAATAGCGGCAATTAACTTCAGGAGAATTCAGTTGGACAGTCACCCCGGATTAACATTAACTCTGGCAAGCTGAATTTTCTCTGCTGCTTGCCAACCGGCGAGCAGCGATCCCCGCTTTAATTAACGATCGCGCTCCTTATTTTTAGTCCTGTCATCCACAGGAGTGCGCGTTATGCTGCTGTTTATCTTAGCCCTTTTTCCTCCACCCCGACTGGCGTAGCCCAGGCTGCGCCCGAACGCTGATATCTGACCTCTATAACGCTGCGCTTAACAGGCGTAACGTCACCCTGTGTGCGTTATTATTTTTCGCGCAGGCGGAATAACGTGATTATTCCTGAAGGTCACCCCATTAAATAACCCGGCTACGCCAGGTTTTATCCATGCACGTTATTTTATGTGCAGGACAACTATTGCTTTAAATCAGGGAGATGTCGAAATGAGCGACATGAAACTGGAGCAGGTTGCCATCACTCAAGCTGGCAACCGTAACGATAAAAAAAGTAAAAAAATATTTGCTGTCGCGCAGCAGGCAGGCCAGCACGTTGAGATGACGCTGGCCAACCTGCGCAGCCAGCGTCAGGGCCTGACTCAGGCTGAAGCGGCGAAACGCCTGGCCACCTATGGCCGAAATGAAGTGGCACATGAAAAAGCGCCACCGGCGCTGGTTCAGCTGCTGATGGCATTTAACAACCCGTTTATCTATGTATTACTGGTCCTGGCACTGGTGAGCCTGTTTACCGATTACATACTGCCGCTGCGCGCCGGTGAGGAGACCGATCTCTCCGGCGTCATCATCATCTGTACTATGGTGATGCTGAGCGGGCTGCTGCGTTTCTGGCAGGAGTTCCGCACCAACCGGGCGGCGCAGGCGCTGCAGTCACTGGTGCGCAGCCAGGTGACTGTGCTGCGGCGTGAGCCGGGCAGTGAAACGCCGCAGCGCCAGGATGTGGACATGAGTGAACTGGTGCCGGGCGATATCATTCTGCTCAGCACCGGTGATCAGGTGCCAGCCGATGTGCGCCTGCTGAGCTCACGTAATCTGTTTATCAGTGAAGCGGTGCTGACCGGTGAATCGCTGCCGGTTGAAAAACAGAGCAGCGATGCGGGTATCGATGCCCAGGGCCAGACCGCCCAGGATCTGCTGGGATCACCGAATATCTGCCTGATGGGCACGAGCGTTGCCAGCGGCACAGCCAGCGCCGTGGTGGTGGCGACCGGGGGCGAAACCTGGTTTGGTTCGCTGGCCTCGTCGCTCACCGGCAGTCGTCCCCAGACCGCGTTTGACCGTGGCGTGAACAGCGTCAGCAAGCTGCTGATCCGTTTTATGCTGGTGATGGTGCCGGTGGTGCTGCTGATCAACGGCTTCACCAAAGGCGACTGGATGGACGCCACGCTGTTTGCACTGGCGGTCGCGGTCGGTCTGACCCCGGAAATGCTGCCGATGATTGTCAGCGCCAACCTGGCCAAAGGCGCGATTGCAATGTCGCGCCGCAAAGTGATCGTCAAAAAGCTCAACGCTATTCAGAACCTGGGTGCGATGGATGTGCTCTGCACGGATAAAACCGGCACGCTGACTCAGGACACCATTCTGCTGGCACATCATCTGGATGCGCAGGGAAATGAAGATGAGCAGGTCCTGCTGCTGGCCTGGCTCAACAGTGGCAGCCAGAGTGGCGCGAAAAACCTGATGGATCGCGCCGTGCTGGGCGCGGGCGATAAAGTTATTTCACAGACTCAGCGCAGCCAGTATCAGCTGGTTGATGAGCTGCCATTTGATTTTACCCGTCGTCGGGTGTCGGTGCTGGTGGAAGATCTGACTCAGCATCGTTCGCAACTGATCTGTAAAGGCGCAGTAAAAGAGATGCTGGCAGTGAGCATCGCCGTGCGGCAGGGTGACGCGATCGTTGCACTGGATGCGGCACAGCGTGCGGCACTGCTGGCGCAGACCGAACGTTATCATCAGCAGGGGTATCGCGTGCTGCTGGTCGCAACCCGTGATGGGGAACAGCGTGTGCCACTCAGCGACAGTGACGAGCGCGATCTGGTCATCCAGGGCATGCTGACCTTCCGCGATCCTCCGAAAGCCAGTGCGGGCAAGGCGATCAAAGCCCTGCGCGACAGCGGCGTGACGGTGAAAGTGCTGACCGGTGACAATCCGCTGGTGACGCTGCGGGTGTGTGCCGATGTCGGGCTGACCGATCCGGCGATGCTGACCGGCGATCAGATTGAGGCGATGAACGATGATGAACTGGCGCAGGAAGCAGAACGCTGCACCCTGTTTGCTCAGCTGACACCGCTGCAGAAATCCCGTCTGGTGCGCCTGATGCAGCAGAATGGTCATACCGTCGGCTTCCTTGGCGATGGCATTAATGACGCACCAGCACTGCGGGCGGCCGACACCGGAATTTCCGTAGACAGTGCGGCGGATGTGGCGAAAGCCTCATCGGATATCATCCTGCTGGAGAAAGATTTACAGGTGCTGAACGAGGGGGTACGCAAAGGACGCGAGACCTTTGGCAACATCATCAAGTATCTCAACATGACCGCCAGCTCTAACTTCGGCAACGTGTTCTCGCTGCTGGTGGCCAGTGCTTTTATTCCGTTTCTGCCGATGCTGTCGATTCATCTGCTGATTCAGAATCTGATGTATGACGTTTCTCAGCTGGCGCTGCCGTGGGACAAGGTTGACCGTGAGTTCCTGAATAAGCCACGCAAGTGGGATGCTGGCAACATTAAACGCTTCATGCTGTGGATGGGACCAACGTCCTCAATTTTTGACGTTACCACCTTTGCGCTGATGTGGTTCGTTTTCGGCGCGAACCATGCAGGCGTGCAGTCGCTGTTCCAGTCCGGCTGGTTTATTGAAGGGCTGCTGTCACAGACGCTGGTAGTACATATGCTGCGTACCCGGAAAATCCCGTTTATCCAGAGTCGTGCCACCTTACCGGTCATGCTGACCACGCTGGCGGTGATGGCGCTGGGCATCCTGATTCCGTTTTCACCGCTGGGTGCGATGGTCGGTCTGGTGCCACTGCCATGGCAATATTTCCCCTGGCTGGTGCTGACGCTGTTCAGCTACTGCCTGGTGGCGCAGGGTATGAAACGCTTCTACATCCGTCGTTTTGGTCAGTGGTTCTGAGGAGGAGAAGATGAAAAAAGGGAGACTTGATACAGTATTTGTCGGCGTGATGATGATCGGCTTAACGCTGATTGCGCTGACGGTCGTCGTGCGGTGATGGCGTTGTGATAGGGCGGTCATTCAGAGGCAGCGAGGCGACTCGCTGCCTTTTTACTTACTCTTCGTCGCGCTCACGGCTGGCGCGCTGGCGCTCGTAATATTCATCTTCTGCGGTGATGATCTCATCCATCAGCGAATCCATATCCACCACGCGCTCCTCTTCCACAAACTGTCCGGTGAGCGGTGTTTCCGGGGTCAGCTTGCCATCTTCATAGCATTGCCAGATCTCTTTGGCATAGCGCGTCTTCAGCAGCTGCGGAGCAAACTGGCCATAGTATGAAGTGATGTTGTTTACGTCACGTTCGAACATCGACTCAGCATGGTTATTGGCCGCTGCGTCGACCGCCTGGGGCAGGTCGATAATCACCGGTCCCTGGTCATCCAGCAGCACGTTGAATTCTGATAAATCACCGTGAACGATACCGGCACAGAGCATGCGGACGATGTTGCGGATCATGGTGTGGAAATCGGCGATCGCGTCTTCTTCGGAGAGCGTGACATCACTCAGGCGCGGCGCGACAGAGCCATTGGCGTCGGTCACCAGTTCCATCAGCAACACGCCGTCAATACAGAGATAGGGCTGGGGTACGCGAACACCGGCGTTCGCCAGACGGAAAAGGGCATCCACTTCGGCGGTCTGCCAGGACTCTTCCTGCTGCTTACGGCCAAACTTTGTGCCTTTCTGCATGGCGCGGGCGTTACGGCTGTTACGGGTTTTACGCCCTTCCTGATACTGTACCGCCTGTTTGAAGCTACGCTGGGTCGCTTCTTTATAGACCTTGGCGCACTGCACATTACCGCCGCAAAGCACGGTGTAGACGTCTGCTTCTTTGCCGCTTTTCAGCCGCTGCAGCACATCGTCAATGAGGCCGTCATCGACCAGGGGCTGTATTCTGTTTGGGATTTTCATGCGGCTTTATACCTTATTTCATCCGCTTTTCGTATCAATTTGCGATGATGGAAAACATGGGCAATGACTGAACAAAGTATCTGATTCTACCCTGGAAAGACGCGTTGTGGGGATGAACCTTGATGCGTTGCGCTTTTGACCTGTGTTTTATCATGAACAAGCGATCAGCCGGAAAAAAAGGCGGGTTTAATCTGCCAGAGAATGACTTTCTCGCGGCGCAGAGCAGCAGGGGATGTCATGCCAGAGGACGGGGCCTGAATACCAGGCTGAGGCGGGCTGTAAAGCCGAAAACCTGTTTACAGGCTCCGGCCCGCCTGCGGAATTATTTCAGGCCTTTAAGTATGTTAACCGTGCTTTCAATGTCGATCTCATCTTCGGAGAAGATCAGCGTGGTTCCCTGGAACGTGGTGACCGCCAGCTTTTTCAGCGAGCGCATCTCATTGGCTTTCAGGTCTGATTTTGGCCGGATATTATTCAGCAGCAGACCCACTGACAGTACCGCGTTCTCTTTGTCGACACCGGCATCGACCGGGACTTCTTCGTTGTAGACGAGGTAAGACTTGATCGAGGTAATCTTAAGCCGCTCGCCCGCGATATAGATATATTTGCTTGCCGGCGCAACTTTCACCGCATAGGCGGATAAGCCTTTGTTGTTGGTGGTGGGTTCAAACGTCACCGCTGCATCTTTCCTGATGAGATCAGGGTTGGCGACCTTAATCACATGAAAATAGCGGTTATCACCGTTTTCATCTTTGATAAAGCCAAAACCTTTATCTTCAAACCAGGTTGTGATCGTTCCGTTCATCGCCATTTTTGCCTGCTTAATCTACTCAGTTTTTTACAGCGCGCAGTGTAAAACACAATGCCTGCGCAGACTATATAAGTCTGGATGATAATTTCCGGCTGCGCCAGGGGATGGACGGTGGGCGTGAAGTTTGCTGGCGGGGAAGGCGACAGGGGGAATGGGTTTAGCGGCAGAAGAAGGCGAGAGTGATGTCCCGAACACTGCCATCAGCCACGTTTGACACGTGGCTGCCAGCGCAGCGCATCTCCTGACGAAGATGCGCTGTGCTGAGGCGAATGCGCTGTTAAGTCAGGCGGATTAACCGGCTGGACGGCGCCAGGCGCGTCTGCCGGTAACGCGGTTACTCGTTGCCCCAGCGGTTCAGGAATTCGGCGATATCATCAATACGCTGCTCATCAATGCCCGCTTCACGCGCCATCTCCTGCTGCGACTCTTCACTGATCTCCTCGTTGTTCATTAAACGGGTGATCAGCAGCTGGAAGTAGTGTGCCAGCGGGGTGCGTTCTGCTTCGCTCACTGGCTTAGCGGACTCCGTCGCGTACTCATCGGCGACATCATAATACTTGAGGGGGATTTCACTGGTCATAAATTGTCCGCTGGATTAACGTCGGTTCAGAGGCTGCCAGGGGGGTGGCCCGGCGTGTGACGCTATTATTTCGTGTTTGGACGGGCGCTGTAAAGGGGAACAGAGGGGGCAGAGGGGTCAGGAAAGTGGGGCGGGGAAACGCGTCATTTCGGGCCTCCGGGGTGAAGGCGACAGAGGGGAGGCCACAGAAGGGTGCAAAGGCGCATGACCCGAACGCTTCGGGTGTTCGCTTTGAACGAAGTCAGGCTTTGTCACGGTTCAGAGAACCAGCGGTGGTAGCTGTCTGAACGTGCTGACCAATCCTTCTCCCCAGCCTTTACGGATAGTGCTGAAGTAAGGATGATCTTCGGTAATGCGGTATTGCCGGGCATCGCTGTAGCTATCACACGCGTAAATCATGACGTCAAGCGGGAGTCCGACGGAGAGATTGCTGCGCAGCGTCGAATCCAGTGAAATCAGCGCGCACTGCATCGCCTGCTCCAGAGGCATGTCGTAGTGCAGCACCCGGTCAATGATCGGTTTGCCGTACTTACTTTCACCAATCTGGAAATAGGGCGTATCGCGGGTTGCTTCGATAAAGTTGCCCTGTGGGTAAATATGGAACAGCCCAATCTCATCCCCGTTGATCTGACCGCCGAGCAGCAGATTGCAGCTGAAGTCTGTCGTGCTGCCGTTCTGTTGTGCCTCGCTGTCGCGCTGGATCACTTCACGAACCGTCTCTCCCACCAGGGTAGCGGCCTCGTAGAGGCTGGCGGCATTCAGCAGATTAGGACAATCGGCATTCTTACTGCGGTGCCGCAGCAGGCTGATAATGCTTTGGGTGGTCGCCAGATTACCGGCCGTCTGAAGCACCAGTGTCCGATCGCCGTCCTGATGAAACACATGCAGTTTACGGAAGGTGGAAATATGGTCCACACCGGCGTTGGTTCGTGAATCGGATGCAAAGACCAGCCCGGATGACAGGCGCATGGCCACACAATAGGTCATACCACATTCCCCAAAAAAAGAGTTGCACGCCAGCAGACGTCAGCGTGCACGAAGTTTTAACCCTCAGCAAGGGGTGACAGCGCGATTTACATCATTTGTACGGCGGCGATAGCGCTCATATCTTCGTAGCCGCCGCCAATCCGTAAACCGCGCACCGGGCAGGCATCCAGATAATCAATGCCGACGGCCAGCTTAAGATGTTGATCAGGTATACGGGTATTGTTGGTGACGTCAAAACAGTGCCAGCGCTCATCCACCCAGACTTCGGCCCAGGCATGGGTCGCAACATGAGAAGAATCTTTACTGTGCAGGTAACCGCTGACGTAGCGTGCCGGTATATTCAGGCTGCGGCAGCAGCTCAGAAAGACATGCGTATGATCCTGGCACACTCCGCTACTGGCGGCGAAAGCCTCTGCGGCACTGTCAGTGACAAGGGTGGACCCCGGGCGGTAAGGCATCTTCAGCAGCAGTTCACCCATCAGGTTTTCCAGGGCATTCAGAATCGCCTGAGGCTGATGATAACGCAGGGCAAAAGCCTGAATGGCCGCATCCGGCTGGGTCAGTGGACTGTGGCGCAGGAAAACCAGCGGCGACAGATGTCCCTGAGCCTCATGGTCAACCTTGTCTTCAATCTCCACCACGCCGTGTGCCTGAATGGTGATTGACTCATGCGGTTCATCGAGGGTCAGCACATGCATGATGTTGCCAAAGGGATCCGTGGTGCAGACCGCCTTATCCGGCAACGTCAGTTGCCAGGACAGGATGCGTTGATGAGGCGACTCCTGTGGCGTCAGCCGCAGGTACTGGATACTCCGTTGCACCGCCTGGGCGTAGCGGTAGTGCGTGTTGTGCTCAATGCGAAGTTTCATTGCGCCTCCAGATAAGTGTGATGGATACTTTCGGCGATATCGTTTACCTGGGCGAGAAAGCTTTCCAGCCAGGGGTTCAGGCCGATTCTGCTCAGGTCTTTCATGGAACTGAAGCGCAGCTCGGCGTGCAGGATGTGCGCCAGGCGGCGTGGCTGGTTGGCGCGGCCGCCAATCTGCTCCAGCTGCTGTACCATATCGTTGATACAGGCCAGCAGCGAACGCGGCAGTTCGTTGCGCAGGATCATCAGTTCGGCGATGGTCTCCCGGCTCAGGGGCTGCTTGTAAATACTGTGGTAGGCTTCGCGTGCGCTTACCGCCTGCAGCAGGGTGTCCATGCGGTAATATTCGCGAACCGGATCGTCATCAATGTCCATCAGCCTGTTTTTTACTTCCAGCAGACGGGCGGTGCCATCCGCCCGTTCCAGCAGCGTCCCCAGACGGATAAAGCGCATAGCATCGCTGCGGAGCAGGGTGCCGAACATGGCTCCGCGAAACAGATGAGAGCGCTCTTTCACCCAGTCAAAGAAGGCGTCGGCACCGTCTGAACCTATGCCCCGGCGGCGTATTGCTTTCATCTCAATCCAGGTGGCATTGATGCATTCCCAGACTTCCGATGACAGGCTACCGCGCACCGCATGAGCGTTGTTCCAGCCCATCTGCAGGCAGCTGAAAATGCTGCTGTGATTCCGGTTGTCCAGAGCGAAAAAACTGACCAGATTGGGCATCGTCAGCGTCGGGCAGGTTTCTGCATACAGCTGGCTGGTGCCGGTCAGGTTGAGCGGCACCTGCAGATCCTGATCGCCCCCGTTGCGGATGGGCATCATCGACAGCTTGTTGGTGACGTCCAGAACCCGGGCGATATTTTCTGCCCGCTCCAGATAGCGGGCCATCCAATAGAGTTCACTGGCTGTTCGGCTCAGCATAGATCATCCTCCAGTACCCAGGTGTCCTTGGTTCCGCCGCCCTGCGACGAGTTCACCACCAGCGATCCTTCCGTTAACGCCACCCGGGTCAGGCCGCCGGGCACCAGTCGTATCTCTGCGCCACTCAACGCAAAGGGGCGCAGATCGATATGGCGTGGTGCCAGGCCCTCGTTGACGAAAGTAGGACAGGTGGACAACGCCAGCGTGTTTTGCGCGATGTAATTCTGCGGACGCGCCAGCAGCAGCGCCCGGAAACTGGCGAGCTGTTCTTTGCTCGCGGCGGGGCCAATCAGCATGCCGTAACCGCCAGCGCCGTGAACCTCTTTTACAACCATTTTTTCGAGGTTTGCCAGCACATACGACAGCTCGTTTTTGTGCCGGCACTGCCAGGTGGGCACGTTGTTGAGGATCGGTTCTTCCTGCAGATAAAAGCGCACCATATCCGGGACATAGGGGTAGATCGATTTGTCATCGGCCACGCCGGTCCCGATGGCATTGGCCAGGACAACATTGCCCGCCCGGTAAACCGACAGCAGCCCCGGCACGCCGAGCATGGAGTCCGGACGAAACGCCAGCGGATCGAGGAAGGCATCGTCAACCCGACGATAGATCACATGGATTCTGCATGGCCCGGCGGTCGTGCGCATGAACAGCATGCCATCCTTAACGAACAGGTCGGCGCTTTCGACCAGCTCAACGCCCATTTGCTGGGCCAGGAAACTATGCTCGAAGTAAGCGCTGTTGAAGCGTCCGGGGGTTAATACCACGACGGTAGGATCGTTGACTGGCGAGCTTTCACGAAGCGTTTGTAGCAGATGCGACGGATAGCGCTCCACGGGGGCAATGCGTTGCTGTGCGAACAGTTCCGGATAGAGCCGCATCATCATTTTGCGGTTTTCCAGCATATAGGAGACGCCGGACGGCGTGCGCAGGTTATCTTCCAGGACGTAGTATTCCCCATCACTGTTGCGCACCATGTCGACGCCGACGATATGCGCATAGATATCACGATGGAGATCAACGCCCTGCATGCAGGGCTGATACTGATCGTTAGCCAGAACCTGCTCTGCCGGAATGATGCCCGCCTTCAGAATATGTTGCTTGTGGTAGATATCGTAGAGGAAGGCGTTGAGCGCCTGCACACGCTGCCGGATGCCGCGATCGAGCATCGCCCACTCAGCGGCCGGGATAATGCGTGGCACGCTGTCGAACGGAATCAACCGTTCGGCACCGTTATCGTCATCGTAGACGTTGAACGTAATACCCACCCGGTGAAACAGAAGGGCGGCTTCTTCCCGCTTGCGCTGTACAGCATGGTGATCCGCCTGTTGCAGCCATTGCCAGTAGGCGGCGTAATGGGCACGGTGTTCACCTTCAGCCAGGAGCATCTCATCAAAAAAGGGTGAAGCGGACAGATTAATATTCAGCATCGTCACCTCGAAGACATTACAGGCTGTCAATCTATCAAGCATAAAGTGTGCCAGGGCCAGAAAAAGCGAAACGGTGCAAAGCCGTGATATTTCCACGGCGAAAGCACTATTTTGGTGCAGTGAAAGCGCGGGAATGGCTTACTTTGGCGCTTTATGGGGATGAAGGGAGGGGGGAAGTGCTTTAACGGGGAGACCTGAACGCATGCCGTGTTTTTTTGTCCTGCAGCTGTATTTTCCTGTCGTGTGATTGAAATGCTGCATGCATCGTTTTCCTCCACTCGTGGCGGGTGGAGTGGGAGCGGAGAGGCCTGACCTGTTCTTTCTGATATTTCTGCGGATCAATGTCTTTCGCCAGTAAAACTCGAGATTCGGCTCTGAGTTTACGCGCATCAGATAGTGAGACACCAGGGTTGGCACCGAAACTCTGTTTGGTTCGCTTTTTAGTCAGAGGTCGGTAGTAGCGGAACAGCCAGAGCTTACTACCACTGGACTTGATTAATAGAGTAAGCCCGTCACCATTATACAACTGGTAGTCGGCATCTTTAGGTTTAGCTGCTTTGGTTTCAGTATCAGTTAACGGCTAGGTTTTTCTTGCCATGGGTAGTCTCCATGCGTTTAGGCCCAACGAAAAAATAGAGCTTTTCGTTGGGCCTATCCATAGGCCTAAAAGGTTCGGATTTAATTAGTTCTCTTCAGACTTCGCGGGACAAATTCAAGACACAAAAAAGCCCGCAGGGCTTGCGCCGTGCGGGCTTCTAGGACTTCATCGGATGGCTCTGGAACCATCTTTGAAGAATTTTGGGCTGGCGGAGTCTGAATAGGTCACGCAAGTAAATGAAATTAATTGTTTTCTCACAATTCAGTTTTAGCTCGTGTACCTAAACGTGTACCAATGATTGGATCTCGTCCCCGAAGCTGCACGACAAGGATAACGAATGCCCGGCGCTAGATCCAAAATAAAATGATTTTAGAGAAAAGTGTTCACACTGTTCACCTTTGTATTTTGTGTACTAATATCAATGTGTTAGGTGGTTGATGGTTTTAGGCGGGATGTACACTAGAGTTTATTTTTGGTGATCATCTTTGCCAATATAAAAAAAGCGACTCGAGCGCTACGTTAGATGTGAAGTTATTAAACGCTGCTGTTTTCAATAGTCCGCTTATGCCAAGAGGGGACGCTCACAATTGTAATTAGCGTTACTATCGGAGATTCGATTAAACGCTGATGAGTAGAAATCTGAAGTGAAAAGAAATAGTTAGATATGACTTTTTTATTAATTCATTCCAAAAATGGAACCTATATCAAAAACAGAAATGGCGACAAGTTGCAAAAATGGCAGGATGTGAACAGACAAAAAAAGCCCCCTTGCGGGGGCTTTTTATGCCATCCAGAAGATGGATACTATTTAGCGGACACAGAGCCGAACAGCGCTCTTGACGCGAAGCCCATTACTGGAACTTCTCCTCTGTCGTCGGTTTAGCTAGCAAAAAGTATTCTGACGTTGTTGGCGCGTAAGTAACATTTGTTACGTTCACGTTCACAAAGTGAGATCCGCTAAAATCAAATTTAGTTTCACCATCTAACGCAGGGCCGTGGTTAATCAATACTACAAAAAACAACGAAACCAACTTTTTACTAACTTTCTTCAAACGCTTCATAAATTGTACTCCATCTAAGATGGGCACAACTCTCCATCTGGCTGGAAAGGTCCAGAGAGGAAGACTACGGCATTTGTCTAATGTTTAGTCTTGCGGCCCGGAATATGAGCCTTAACAATCCTAAGTTCCAGCCCCTATGTTAACCCTTTACGCCCCACCGCTGGTTTGCAAAGGCATAGCGAAAATGGCCCGATTAGTGACAATATCCTTAAAACCGAAAAGGTATTAAGGGGTACTGAACCCTTAACGCACTCGCATGAGTTAAGAGATTTCTACTACCATAATATAGGCAGCGAAATTAGTGATAAGCCCCTACTAAGAAGGGCTTACACAAATGAACGTGGTGATGCCGTTGCATTGTTGTCCTCCTAGTTGTTTTTGATTAAACCGTTACAAGCATGATTGCGTGCGACAGTTGTATGAACAGAGTTTTTTCTCCATTAATATTTCATCTAAAACAAAGACTTAACACGGTTTGTGCTCATTCGTTCGTCGAAGAACGTAAACCTCCTTAGAGATTAATGCACCAGTGCATGAGCTTCTTTGGGACGCAATTTATTCATTAGACGCACTGATTATATCGCTGGGTTTAAAACAAACAAGGGAATTTATAACAGTATTTTCAGAGTTTTCGAAAGTTTGCCTTAAGTTATAGTAAGGTTGGGCATGTCCCATGCACAGATGAACTCGTATCTTGTATAAATCGCCTCGCGATGTGGCGAACCTGGCCTCTATTACGCTTGACGTAACCGACAATCTATCCGACAATTTGCCTGTCTAATGTTTAGTCTTGCATCACCTGAAGGCTGGCCTACCTATCCAGCTTTCCAAAAAAACCGCCCTACCTAGGCGGTTTTTTTGTGCCTGTAAGATTCATCACAATCACTCAAATTTCCCGCCCGTCGTTAAGTCGCAGAGGTTGCCGGACGCTTCAACCACTGCGTTACTGTCGCAAAAAAATATGTTGCGCCTCTCTCGGTTGGCTCTCATACCAGATAAAATTCCTATTGGCGCAACGGACGTCCGGTACTGGGCCAGAACATGCTGCTTACCCACGACTGGATTCGGTAAAGCTACTGCAATAAAAGGTTTAATCGATCCGGCATCAACGTCAGCTGAACTTTTGTTATAGCGATTGTAGACAATTCTTTCTGGCGAGGTTTGACCATGAAATTTCGTTTTGACATCAAACAAAACTCCGCTCCTCGCTTTTAGCGGACCTTGGCTTACGTTGATAATTACAGCAAATATAAAAAAACCGGCCTAAACCGGTTTACGTGGAGTGGAGGTATCAGGCGCTACATGCGGGCAACCAATCTGCCTCGCTGTCCTCATGTAACGTAAGATTGGTCTGTATACCGTTATTTGTCCTGCGCTTAAGCAATACGCGTTCGTACTCTTTCAGTGTCTGCGGCACCGCCTGGCCGAAAGCCGTCAGGCTGAGCGGGTGCTGATGCCCTCGAGATTCCATAAATGACAAGTGCGCATGATAGAGATAGCGCTTAGGGTTAATCGGGCGAATGTTGGCGTTACCGATAAACAGTCCATTCGGCGTGCTCAGCGGCAGCAGGTAGCCACAGAAATCGACCAGCGGATCGGCCTGGCGTTTAATCTCCAGCGCTTCGCCGGATGACTGCTGTGACTGCAACAGCTCGCGGGCTTCATCTGGCGACGCGAAGCGCTGCATCAGATGACGAACAATCACGGCCAGCTCGGTGCTGATCTTATCCAGCAACTGCGGGTCACGCTCTTTGGCCGGTATGACTTCCGGGAAAGTCAGGATAACCCGGCGGCGCGAAACACCGCCGCTGCGGTCGCTGAAGCGCATCGGGTTGTTGTTCACCGCCAGAATGACCGCCGGGATGTGCGTTGAATAGGCGTCACGATATTTCGGGTCGATTGCCACCGCATCTCCGCCGGTAATAGCCTTGATGCCCGCGCCGTCGCCGCTCCATTTTTCCTGGTCAGGCAGGATAATCAGCGAGAAACCTACCACGCTGGCGCGCTCGCGGGAGGATTCCAGTGTATTGATAGTGGCTGACGTGGTGTTGTCTTTTCCGGCCAGCAACGTAGCAATCGAGGCCATGACGCTTTTACCTCTGCCGCCGGGACCGGTCACCTCAAGAAACATCTGCCAGTCATAGCGGTTTGCCAGCACCATAAATAACGCAGCGAGAATGCGCTCCTGCTTGTCGTGATTATGCCCGGCGGCCCGCGTTAACCAGCGCCAGAAGGCCGGGGCGTGGTCTGCAAGGTTTTCACCCGGACGCGGGGCGGTGTAGTCCACACTGCTGACGGTGCGCAGCCAGTGCTCGCGGCGGTGCGGGCTGAAGGTGCCTGTTGTGGTGTCATACACACCGTTACGGAAACCAATCAGGCGGCGGGACGGTTCACCCATCTGCGGCACCATCAGCTTGAGCGTGTCCAGCACGCTGCCGATACCGGCGGCCGAGAACGGTGCGCGCACTTTCTGAAACAGCGCGGCGATTTCCCGGCGCAGTGTCTTCGCCTCCATCACCTGCCATGCGCCGTTCTCATAGCGGCAGATTTCCTCCCCGACTGGCGGCACGGCCAGCGCCTCTCCGTAATGGGCGACCAGCAGCTCAGCTTTCTGGCTGGCGCTCATTGCTTTCAGGTCAGCCTCGCTGACGGATTCAAACGGGCTGAGGGGCTGCGGCTGCGTGAAGCCGGTGAGCTGCGCCTGCGTGGCGATATCACCCTGCATCTGCCACACGTCGTTCCAGTCACCCGCAACCGGCGGCAGGACGGCTGTACCGCCACAGGCTTTCGCCGCTTCCTCTGCCTTTAACTGGCCGGTGCCGTTGTTGTCGCGGTCAGCGGCAATCATCATCAGCGCGCCGGGGTATGACTCACGCAGCCGCTTTGCCAGTGAGGGCAGGTTGTTGGCGCTCAGCGCCACGTAAACCGCCTGCCCGGTCAGCCGGTGCACGGTCAGGCCGGTCGCGTATCCTTCAGTGAGCCACAGCGTTTTGCCATCCGGCTCACCGGCCAGCCAGTATGTGCCTTTCACCTGTCCGCCGGGCAGGGTGCGCTTGTCGCCTGCGGCGCTGATGAGCTGCACGTTAATGGCGGTACCGTCCTCGCCGGTCAGCGGGATAAGCACATCCCCGGCGGCAAAGCTGACACCACCACAGCGCAGCGCCTCCCCAAGTGTGAGCGCCTGCGTGCCGTGCAGCCCTTTCGCTGAAAGGTAGGCGTTGTCCGTGCGGCTGACGGCTGCGGCTATAAGCGCCTGCGCCCGTGCGGCGGCGTCTGCCTGCGTGCGGCTTTTGTCTGCGGCTTCATCATGCCTAACCGGGGCTGACTCCGGCAGCGTGCCGAGCATTCCGGCCACCTTCATGGCGGCCTCTTTAGCGCTGATACTGAGCGCCTTTTCCACCAGGTTAAGGCCGTCACCGGCCCCGCACTGGTTACAGAGCCACGTTCCGCGCCCATCCTGATTGTCGAAGCGGAAGCGGTCTTTACCGCCGCACGCCGGGCAGGCACCGTGTCGCCCCCCGGCGAGCACGCTGATACCGAGGGCAGGCAGAAGCTGCGGCCAGAATCCGGTGGCCGCCTTTACGGTGTCAGAGACGATATGTTTCATCTGCATGTTCTCCCTTAGTGCAGCGTGATGCGGCTGGCGGCCGCAAGCTGGCTGCGGAACAGCTCATCCATCATGGTGACACCGAGCTGCGTCAGGCGCGGCGGTGCGGTCAGCAGGTCCGGCTCGACCATATCGCCCAGCATGGTGCAGGCCATCTCCATGCCCGCATCAGGGCCGTGACGGCGCACATAAAAGCTTTCCAGCTCAAGGGCGATGGTCATCTGAAGCTCATCGAGCGTGGCTGACACGGTAATGCCGAGGTTTTTGCAGGCATTCAGATAGCCCTGCGCCAGCGCGCGGCGGTAAACGGCGGTGCGTACCTCAACGGGCAGGCAGGAGTGATTAGCGGTCATCATGGCGGGCCTCCGTGGCTAACATGCGGGATTCACAGGTTTCAACAACTTTACCGAGCTGGTCGGTGAGCAGGGCGACGACCGAGGCCAGCGCCGCGCCGTCCGGGACGCAGCCGCGCGCGCTCAGGCAGTTCACCGAGTCGAACATATCGAGTACGGTCACGCCGACCGTGTGCGCGTGCAGCAGACGCAGATAGTCAGCGTGGGGAATGGGGTAGGTGTCATGGTTATTCAGGTGTTGAGAAAGGGTGTTCAGGCCGCCACCGCCTTAATCGGCAGACGACCGGCAAAGGACAGGACGTAATCACGGGCGAGGCTGGCACGGGCGCTGCGCTCATCGCCTGCTACAGTACGCAGCATACAGGGACGAGCGGCGGCATCAGTGCGGCGCACGGCGGCAAAAATAAAGGTGAATTCGGGGTGAGCGGCAGTAAGGGCCGTTGTCATGAGGACAATCTCCAATAAGTAGCGGTTACTGCTACCACCGGAGTTCCTACGCTCATGGGTGGTAGCCCGGACGGGGGTAGGAATACCGGCCTTATTGGAAACCGGCCAGCCCGAAGGCTGCCCCGCCTGAGCCACCATTATTTTGACGACGCAACGGAATAAGAACCGCTGCGCTGAAAAATGGCGCACTGAGGCAACGACGTAAAAAAACACGCATGGCGCGTGTTGTGTCGCCAATAAGTAACACGGGTTCCTACGCCCGGCTGCCGATTTTGCGGCAGCACGAAAACTGTATAATGGCCGCTCGCCAGAGAAAAGCCTTTTTTTAAACATCGGGGCTATTTCCTCAGCAACCGGTCAGGACGTGATCGGATTGCGGCGGATTTGATCGGAATTCCCGGTTCTCTTTTTTCGCCCGCTGCCTGGCAGGCTTCGCTTTTTTACTCATAACGGAGATGTGACCGTGCATTCCGCTGGTAAAGGCCAGTGCGGTTGCTGGTCTGCAGCTAAGGGCTGCCGTCAGGCTTTGTGCGACAAAGGCGACTTCTTCGCGGGTGAGCGGAAAGGTTTTTGTACCGAAATTCAGCATAATCATGCTGCACCCCCGGCGCGCTATGCAATGCGGGCCTGCATCCAGCTGTCAATCTCTGACGCCAGCCAGGCGACGTTTTTACCGCCGAGGGAAATCTGTGAGGGGAACTGCTCCCGACTGATTAAGTCGTAAATGGTCGAGCGTGACAGGCCGCAGGTGCTAATGACTTCCGGCAGGCGCATAAAGCGGTCGCGCGGGTAAACGGCATCGCGGATTACGGGAATGGCAGGGGCTGGTACGGATGAAACTGCGTGCATGGTGTTACCTCATTATGAGTCCGGCCGGTGCTATCCGGTTCCGGTGGTGTCTTCAGGTAACCCCCTATTCTGGTTATATTTCTGGTGAAGTAAACAACCCCATGATTGCTGAAAAATGAGCAAAAAGCACTTCTCTTACCTCCTGTTTGCCTTTGTTTGCCAACGTTTGCCAGCGTTTGCCTTTTAAGAGCTTTCAGCGATTAAAAATCTTTTATTAATAGAATTAAAATCTGAAAAAGGCTCGCCAGAAAAAAAGCTCTTATCTGAGGTTGCGTGAAGACGCGTGAATACTGAGTGAAGACTTAATTTTAAAGGGTTCACTGCTTAGCTACTGTATTTACTATCTTTTTTATCTCAGTGAATACCAGTGAACAGTTATATAAGAAATATCATCAGTTAAGGAGCCACCCCCCACGAGTTAAGCCCTTGTCTGTTCATAGACAGGCGGAAAGCAATGAAATGCGCTGTCCTGGTGTACACGACAGAATGGCCTCATCCTTTACAGACGATGAGAGACCACCATGACCACTCCGGAACAGAAACCCGCTTCACTGGAACGCTTCGAGAAAGCCCGCGCTGAACATACCGAAAGGATGAAAGCCTATAACGGCATCTGCGCCGATATTGCCCGCTGTGAAAAAGAGCAGCAGGCGGCCATCGAGGCAGGGAAAAAAGCGGAGAGTAACTGGCGCACGAGCTTCCGCAACCTGCGAGGCAACCTTACTGACGAGCTGCGCGCCAAACATTCTCAGCGCATCGCCAGCCGTGAACTGGCCGATGAGTTCGGCGGGCTGCTTAAAGAGCTGGCGCTGGATAAGCAGGAGGCGATGCTGAAATGCTGCGGCAGTGGTAAAGAGTATATTGAATCGCACCGGGAGGCTTTTACCGGGTTTGCGGATGTGCACTGGCAGTCAGCCCTGCGTAACATAAGTCCGTCGCTGCTGTGGGCCATTAAGCTGCGTCTCCGTCGTGAAGAGCTTTCCCCGACGTTTGCCGGAGACGACCGGGATAGTATTAAGGACGTGGCATATCTGGTCGGTGAAGCGCTGACGCGGGCGGCGGCTGCTCTGCCAGACAGCATACTAAATGAGGCTCCGCTGCTGGAGAATATTGGTCTGTATCGCCCGCCGCTTACGGGTATTGATATGGAGCTTTATACGAGCCCTCTGCGCCGTCAGAAGCTGGCTGAATCAATCCGTGCGCAGCGTGCAAAACTTCAGGAGGGCAGCCAGAAATGATGCACTGTCCTTACTGCAAAAGTGCGGTACATACCAAATCGAGCCGCTATATGTCCGAACAGGTGAAAGAGCGTTATCACCAGTGCACTAACCTGGACTGCTCCTGTACTTTCAAGACGAATGAGAGCATCACAAAGGTGATCACCGCACCGCCACAGCCAGAAAACTTACCGGAATCACCACCGGAACCGGTAAGAGAACGTCAGACGCTGGGCCGTTACGGCTCAGCATTCCGTCAGGTTCATTAATCCCCTACGGCCGCTGCACGATCAGCGGCTTTTTTGTGTCTATGCTTTGTCTTTATGAAGCCCTTTTTCTGGCCAGCCGCTTTGTAAAGAGTGATGCATGCATCGCTTGCATGGATCTGCATGCAAAACCATGCATTGTTCTCTACCGTTCAGGCCATACCGGGCGCGGCTCTGACCACATCATGCACCTGCATGAAAAGCGATACATAAAGCGGGCAGGCGTGGCGGGGATAGCATTGCGCGCTGACCTCTTTGTGTGATTCCTAGGCGCAATTGGTTTCCTTTCATGTGTATTGGCTCAAACTTGAGCTAACATTTTTCACTGGCAGCATACAATTAAATCTAACGGTCTGCTTAAAGCGAAGAGCGGACCTTTTGCTCAGTATCATGTTTATCGGTTGTTGATCGGTAAGCAGTATAAAGATTTTAAACTTTGGTTAGCTTTGTCTTTCTATTGATAACTATCCATAACTATCATCGAGAAATAATTCCATTAGAAAGAAGGAAAGAGTAAAGTTTATCAAAATCAATATCGGTTGGGAGGTTTGATCTTAAAAGTATAGACCTTAGAACTCTGTTTCTTTTTCTTATATCTACAGGCACTCTATATAACGAATGCTTGCTATTTTCCACTGTACTCCGCAGTCTTTTTTTAAACGTTTCTTCACTATAATTTGTTGTACTGAGTGCCGCATCATAAGTAAAAATTAAACATTTTAAAACGCTGTAGATGTTTATGGAATCTTTGATTGGTAATTTTATTTTTTCACCTAAGATTTGCGTAGGCATCTCAAAAGTACCTTTCACGGGATTTCCATTAGTTGACAACTCTGAAATGAGAGCATTTTGCTTATTAACAATAGTCTTTGTAACAATCCCTCCTGAATGCACCAAGTTATTCCTTATGCTCTTGAAGTATGTATAAATTATTAATAAAGAATTTAGGCGCGACCAAGCATTTGCTTTGTTTTTTATTAAGGTGGGTAGTATTTCATCATTTAAGTAATTAGATTTATTAGATTTAATATAGTTTATACAATCAATGTGTGTTTTGTGATTAGTTGTGCTTGGCTGGGAGGGGCATTGTAAAGCTTTTGGAAACCAATCCTGACTTGATGGTACTGTATAGGAGCAAACTCGTTCTATCCAGGTTTCGAATAATGTGCAAGCATTAAAAATTAGATTTGAGCTGAACCTATATTCGTGTTCTTCCCAGTCCATACTTATACATAACGTTTTTAAGTCAACACGACCAGGTAATTGTAGACCTGAGAAAAATTTCTCATATAATTCCTTATCAGATATATCTGGGTAACAACTTTTGAACCCTCGCGTTTGCCACCATAATTCTCTCAAGCCTGCGTAACTTGCCCAAGTGAAAGAAAAGAAATCCCCCATTTCATCCGTTACACCCTGAGTTTCTTTAAAAAAGACAGCAGCACTTATAGTCATAATAATCTCGTCTATATTCTTTTTGATAACCACTAGGAAAAAGAAATTTATATATTTCCATTGAAGTCTAGCTCAAAATACTTATTAGATGCTAGCAGTGATTGCACTACCTAAGCCTGAGCGTTTTGTAAGCAACCTACCCATGAATACTAAGCATTATTGGATATCTGTTCTAACGAACAACAACGTCTTCTCTAAGCACAGAACTGCCTGTCAAATTAGGTTTAGCTCGGTGCCATAGCTGTGTCAAATCAAATCTAAGCTATAAATTTCATGTTGGGCTAACTTGTATAAGTGAATGTGCCCCACCAGCTCATCATATCTTTACGTTGTTCGAGATAAGTAGAACGGTTGTAGGCTCTCCTCACTTCGTTTTTATCGCTATGTGCAAGTGCTGACTCAATAACATCAGGATTAAAACTGGCTTCGTTAAGTGCTGTACTCGCTATGGAACGCAGACCATGAGCAACCAACTTACCGCCATAGCCTATGCGCTTTAATGCGGCATTCGCAGTTTGGCTATTCATTGGTTGTTTGGGATCGTTACGGCTTGGAAAAACATATTGTCGGTTGCCGCTGACAGGCCGCATAACCTCAAGAATATCGAGAGCTTGTTTTGATAAAGGAACGACATGTTCGCGCTTGGCCTTCATGCGCTCCGCTGGAATAACCCAAAGGCTTAAATCGAAGTCGATCTCTGCCCATTGTGTTCCCGAGGCTTCTGACGGCCGCACGAGAGTAAGAAGCTGCCACTCAATTAAACAGCGAGTTGTGATTGAGAGATTGGACATTACTAATGAGCGCATTAGCTTTGGCAGTTCTTCCGGTCGTAACGTTGGCATGTTCTGTTTTTTTGGTCGTTCAAAAGCCATACCAACGCCCGAAGCAGGATTCGAATCAATTAATCCGGTGTTAACTGCATAAGTCATGATTTCGTTGATGCGCTGCACCAACCGGCGAACTGTCTCAAGTGCACCGCGAGCTTTAATCGGCTCCAGTGCTTCAACAATCGTTCTGGCCTTGAGTGCCTGAACAGAAATTTCACCGATAGCAGGGAAGACATCCTTCTCCAGCGATCGCCAAATATCCTTCGCATAATCCTCGGTGATGCTTTTGCTTTTAAGCTGGAACCACCTTCCGGCAACAACTGAAAAAATGCTATCCAGCTCAATTTGTTGTTGTTCAGAAACTTCCTCTTGCTGCTTCTGCGGGTCAATCCCTTGCGCAAGCATCGAAAGATATTGGTCACGCATTTGGCGTGCGACAGCGAGTGTTAGGGCAGGATAAGAGCCAAGGCTGAGATTTGTGCGACTGCTGCTATTTGGTCGCTGGTAGCGAAAACGCCATAGCTTCTTACCGGAGGTTTTGACGAGCATGAAAAGCCCGTCGCCATCGTGCAGCGTAAAATCTTTTTCTTGAGGTTTAGCTTTGAGGATTTCGTTGTTAGTGAGGGGGCGTGTCATCCGCGCCATGACTGGTTTCCGTCCATAATTGGTACACGTTTTTAGGTACACATTATAGCGTGTACCTAAACGTGTACCAATTATCTCTGGATTCACGCGGATCGCCTCGGAAGATTTCAGACACAAAAAAGCCCGCAGGGCTTGTGCCGTGCGGGCTTTCAGGACTTCTGCGGATGGCACTGGAACCATCTTTGAAGAATTTTGGTGGAGCTGGCGGGAGTTGAACCCGCGTCCGAAATTACTACACCGTCGGCACTACATGCTTAGTCAGTTTTTACATTCGCCGGTTAGCTGCGAACAGACACGCCACTAACAGACTAGCCTGATTGGATTTAACGCTTCAACCCCAGGCTGGGCATCCACGCGATCTCTTTTGGGTTTGACTTCTCTTGATCCCCGTCTTAAGAGCGGAAGCTAGGGAGAGAAGGCTAAGAGCAGGTTATTAAGCTGCTAAAGCGTAGTTTTCGTCGTTTGCGACTATTTTTTTGCGGCTTTTTACGAGGCAAACCGCCCCTCGGCATGCTCCTAAGGCTTCACAATCCCGTCGAGTCCAGAATCAGCCCCAGAACTTCAAATACTAGCAACTAAACAGCTTAAAATCCAGTGGTTAGCGCGCTGAATTCTTCATGATACGTGCTTTGTCTAATTTCCATTCGCGATCTTTAATGTCATCGCGTTTGTCGTGCTCTTTCTTACCGCGCGCAACACCAATCTTCAGTTTGCACCAGGCATTCTTCCAGTACAGCGACAACGCCACGATGGTATAGCCTTCGCGGTTAACGCGGCCATACAGAGAGTCGAGTTCACGTTGCTTCAGCAGCAGCTTGCGGCTGCGCGTCGGGTCACAGACCACGTGGCTGGAGGCAACGGCTAAAGGTTGAAAGGTTGAACCGAACAGAAAGGCTTCGCCATCGCGCAGCAGAATATAGCTGTCGCTGATGTTAGCTTTACCGGCACGAAGTGACTTAACTTCCCATCCTTGTAACGATAATCCCGCTTCATACTCCTCTTCGATGAAGTATTCGTGGCGGGCGCGTTTGTTCATGGCAACAGTGGCCGAACCGGGTTTGTGTGCTTTTTTCTTTGTCATAATGAGGCGTATTTTACATCACTTAGTCGGTTATCGCATCCCCAGTCCAGCGGGGCAGCAGGAAACGGGATATTCTAGCACACCCTCACTCGGGGACATTTTTGTTTAATCGCTGAAAATGCTATTATTCAGCGGTTTCGTGATGAACAGGAACCATTATGGCTCAGATTAGTCGTTCGGCGCTGGTCCCGTTTAGTGCCGGGCAGATGTACCAACTTGTAAATGACGTGGATGCTTATCCGCAATTCCTGCCGGGTTGTACCGGAAGCCGCGTGCTGGATGCCTCTGAAAATCAGATGACGGCCTCCGTGGATGTCTCGAAAGCGGGCATCAGCAAAACGTTTACTACCCGCAACACCCTGACGGACAATCAGAGCATTCACATGCAACTGGTTGATGGACCGTTCCGCAAACTGACCGGCGGCTGGACATTCGTCTCGCTGGGCGACGATGCCTGCAAGGTTGAGTTAAGCCTTGAGTTTGAATTTACCAACATGCTGGTAGAGATGGCCTTTGGACGTATCTTTAAAGAGTTAGCTAACAGCATGGTGCAGGCTTTTACCCAGCGCGCCAAAGAGGTCTATCGTGCCTGATATTTCTGTCGAGGTGGTCTACGCCTTACCTGAAAAGCAGTATCAGCTTTACGTAAAAGTAGAGCAGGGCTGTACGGTAGAACAGGCCATCCTGAAATCAGGTTTACTGGAACTTCGTCGGGAAATTGACCTCGCCAGTAACAAAGTCGGCGTCTACAGTCGGCCAGTGAAGCTCGATGACGTGCTTAATGAGGGCGATCGTATTGAGATCTATCGTCCGCTGATTGCCGATCCTAAAGAGTTACGCAGGCAGCGCGCAGAGCGAGCGGCAGAGAGTAAAAAATAGGCCGTTATCTCAGCAGACTTAGCAGATAACAGGCATAAAAAAGGCGCTCAGTGCGCCTTTTTACTGTCCAGCTTTCAGACTGTCTGCCATTCAATCAGTTGTTGTTCTGTGACAGATTCTGCTTGTTGTCGATGTTTGTCAGCACACCGTTGCCATCAAAGGTCAGCGTCAGCGTCTGCTGCTTCACGCTCTCATGACCTGGCTCCTGACGGAAAACGTAATACCAGACGTTGCTGCCAAACGGGTCTTTCATCATCGGCGTGCCGAGCGTGTAAGCCACCTGCTGCTGTGTCATACCGGTATGGATCTTAGCCACATCGTTGGCAACCAGATAGTTGCCCTGATTGATATCAGGACGGTAGACCACGCGCTCTAAGGTGGAACATCCGGCGGTCATCATCAACATTACCACTGCCGCGGCAGTCAGCGTTTTACAGCGCATCTATACATTCCTTTTCCGGGGCCAAACGCCTCAACAGGCGATTTTATTGCCATCAAAATCTGAACTCTGCCTGCGGCAGGCTTTATTACTCTGGCGACATAAGTGCCGATGATAATAAACCTTTTCGCTGATGGAAACCTCTGCAGAGCAAGCATATGACCCCGTCAGGTTAAAAAAGTGCGCTGCTAAGCGGCTAAAAGTTCTTTTGCGTTAGCCAGGGTATTGCGTGTGACCTCGCTGCCACCCAGCAGACGTGCCAGTTCCTGCAGACGCGCCCGTTTGTCCAGCGGCTGCATATGCGTTTCAGTCATCGCACCATCAGTCTCTTTGCTGACAAAGAAGTGCTGATGACCACAACCGGCAACCTGCGGCAGGTGGGTTACACACATTACCTGCGTCGATTCGCCCAGCTGACGCAGCAGCTTACCGACCACGGCGGCGGTTGGGCCGCTGATGCCGACATCCACTTCATCGAAAATCATTGCAGGTGTTTCCATTTTCTTCGCGGTGATGACCTGAATCGCCAGCGCGATACGTGACAGTTCACCACCCGAAGCGACTTTTCCCAGCGGTTGCAGAGGCTGACCGGGGTTAGTTGTCACCTGGAAATCGACACGGCTTGCACCATCTGCCGTCAGTTGATCAGGATTGAAGGTCAGCGCGATTTTAAACTGGCCGTGTGGCATTGAGAGCAGATGCATACTCTGGGTAATCAGCTGCTGCAGCTCATCTGCAAAATGGCTGCGCTGCTGATGAAGCTGTTCAGCGCATTGCAGGGCGGCCTGATAGTGTTCACCCACCAGCGATTGCAGGCTCTCCTGATCGCTCTCGTGCTGTGACAGCAATTCTGCTTCTGCGAGCAGCTGCTGATGCAGTTCCGGCAGCCCTTCTGGCGTGACGTGATGCTTACGCGCCAGGGCGATCTGGCGCGAAATGCGCTTTTCCAGTTCGTACAGGCGGTTGGGATCCAGATCAAGGCTGTCGCAGTAATGACGCAGCTCGTCGCTGGCTTCGCTCAGCTGAATCGCCGCCTCTTCCAGCAGGTTGTGAACACCGTTCAGCTTCTCATCCAGCGAGGTCAGTTCTGAAATCATCTCACGCGCTGTGTAGAGCAGGCTGTTGAGATTATTGTCATCGCTGTCTGCTAACAGCTGCAGCGCCTGCTGGCTGGTTGACAGCAGCTGTCCGCTATTAGCCAGACGCTTGTACTCTTCGTCGATCTGCTCATATTCGCCCGGCTGCGGCGCAAACTCGTTCAGCTCTTTCAGCTGATACTGCAACAGTTCACGACGTGATTCACGCTCCTGCGCCTGCTGCTGATGCAGCGCCAGGGTGCGGCAGCTCTGGTGCCAGGTCTGATAACTGGCACGCATTTGCTGCAGGAGTTCGTCGTGACCGGCATAGGCATCCAGCAGATGTTTCTGATGGTCGGGTTTAAGCAGAAGCTGATGAGCATGCTGCCCGTGGATCTGGATCAGCAGCTGGCCGAGATCGCGCAACTGAGAGAGCGGTACTGCCGTACCATTGATAAAGCCCCGGGAACGACCGTCAGCGCTGATCACCCGGCGCAGCAGACACTCGTTGCCGTCGTCGAGTTGATTATCCATCAGCCAGCGCTGAGCAGAAGGGGAGGACTTAAGCTGGAAGCGGGCGCAGAGATCGGCCCGGCTGGCACCCTGACGCACCATGTCAGCATCGGCACGGCCGCCCAGACATAATCCCAGCGCATCAATCGCAATAGACTTACCGGCACCGGTTTCACCCGTGATTGCCGTCATGCCGCGCTGGAAATCGATGTCGAGCTCACGAACGATAGCGAAATTACTGATGGTCAGTTGGGCCAGCATAGGTTCACCTGTACGAATAAACACATATGGTTTTTCATACAGTATAAACTGGTTTTTTATCCAGTAAAGAGGTGAGGCCTGTTTTCAGAACAATTTTTTTGACCAGCCCAGCTTTGAACTCAGCGTGTTGAAATAGCTGTAGTTTTTAGGATGGATCAAATCAAGATGACCGGCACTGCGGCGAATCAGGACATCCTCACCTTCCTGAATAGGCAGCGCAATCTGGCTGTCACAACTGATTTCCAGATCGCTGCGGCGTGAAGAAAAGCGCAAGCGGATGGTACTGCTGCTGTTGATCACCAGCGGTCGCGCTGACAGCGTATGCGGGAACATCGGCACCAGCACAATCGCTTCGAGTGACGGCGTCAGAATCGGGCCGCCCGCAGAGAGGGAATAGGCGGTAGAGCCGGTCGGTGTGGAAATAATCAGGCCATCTGAGCGCTGTGAAAACGCGAAAACTTCATCGATGTAGACTTCAAACTCGATCATGTGCGCGACTTTGCCGGGGTGCAGCACCACTTCATTAATGGCGGAGCCAATGCGCGGCGAACAGTCAGATTTGCACACCTGCGCTTCCAGCAGAAAGCGGCTTTCAACGAAATAGTTGCCCTGCAGCACTTCATCCAGCTGCTGCTGTGCATTATCCGGATCAAGATCGGTCAGAAACCCGAGGTTACCGCGGTTAATGCCAATCACTTTGATATCGTAACGCGCCAGTACCCGCGCTGCGCCGAGCATATTACCGTCACCGCCCACCACAACCGCTAAATCAGCCTGCTGACCAATCTCCGCCAGCGTGCCGGTCTGCACGTCATGAAGCGACAGCTCCTGCGCAATCTGCTTCTCAACGATCACTTGATAACCTTTGGCTGTCAGCCAGCGCCAGAGCATCTCATGCGTGGTTAACGCGGTGGGATGGCGCGGATGACCCACTATACCAATACAGTTAAAGTGTTTGTTCATCTGGTCGGTGTTCCTTATAAGCCAAAACGGCAAGGCAATGTGATAGGTTCCCTTGAATCCGTCATACCAATCCCCATAATAAGCCAACCAGCGAAATGAATGTGCAAAACGCGGAGAAATTCATGAGTAGTAAAGAACAGAACACCCCAAACGAGCAAGTCTCAGACGAAATTCAGCAGGATCAGCAGCAACCTCAGGAAGCGGAGACAGCAGCAGAGGTGGATCCGCGTGATGAGCGTATCGCTCAGCTCGAAGCTGAATTAGCGCAGTCGCAGACCGGTGTGCGCGATGCTCAGCTGCGTGCGCAGGCTGAAGTAGAAAACATTCGTCGCCGTGCCGAGATGGACGTTGAAAAGGCGCACAAATTTGCGCTGGAGAAATTTGCCAACGAACTGCTGCCGGTGATCGACAGCCTGGAACGTGCGCTGGAAGTGGCCAATAAAGAGGACCCACAGCTGGCATCCATGATCGAAGGGATTGAACTGACCCTGAAAGGCCTGCTCGGTGCCGTACGTAAATTCGGTGTTGAAGTGGTCGGTGAAACCGGCGTGCCGTTCAACCCGGAAGTCCATCAGGCCATGTCGATGATGGAGTCTGAAGAGTTCGAGCCTAACCATGTCATGCTGGTGATGCAGCGTGGTTACACCCTCAATGGTCGCCTGCTGCGTCCGGCGATGGTTGCGGTAGCTAAAGCTAAAAACTGATTCAATACCTGAATCCTGTTACACGGCCGCGCACTGACGCGGCCGTGTGCTTTCTGGCGCTATTCCGGTAAGACCGGCGTCCAGTCCACCGGCTTTTTACCGGCGGCGCTCAGCAATTCATTGGTCGTTGAAAAATGCTTGCTGCCGAAAAAACCCCGGTGCGCAGAAAGCGGCGAGGGATGCGGTGCCTGCAGCACATGATGGCGTTTACGATCAATAATGCTGCCTTTCTTCTGCGCATGGGAGCCCCACAGCAGAAAAATTACCCCTTCACAGTGCTGGTTAATCGCCGCAATCACGTTGTCCGTAAACGTCTCCCAGCCGAAGCGTGCATGGGAATGGGCTTTGCCCGCCTCAACCGTTAACACGGTGTTCAGCAACATCACACCCTGTTTGGCCCAGCTCTCCAGAAAGCCGTGATCGGGCTTGCGGAAACCCGGTATATCCTGTGCCAGCTCTTTATAAATATTCTGCAGTGACGGGGGGACCTGAACGCCGGGCAGCACCGAGAAGGCCAGTCCGTGCGCCTGATGAGGGCCGTGATAGGGATCCTGACCCAGGATGACAACGTTGACGTCACCCAGCTCTGTCAGGCGAAAAGCGTTGAACACATCTTTCTGCGGCGGATAAACCGTGACACCTGCGGCGCGCTGATCGGCGACCTGTTTCAGCGTCTCAATAAAATAGGGTTTCTCTTTCTCTTCAGCCAGCACATCGTGCCAGGTCAGCTTTTCAGCCATGTTTAACTCCCTTAACGTTAGTGACGTAAGCTTAGCTGTTCCTGCCGCTGACCTGAAGGCAAAAATAATTTGAAAATTACACATTATTTTTAAGGCTGAGGCACTTCAGGATCAACGGGTTAGCTGAAAATCGCGCTGAGTGGCTGGTTAATATTGATACAGGTCAAGGCTGCTGTGAATGAACGATGGTATACCGGGGCCTCAAATTTGATTTATTCACGTATTATCCGGGAGACGCAATCATGATCACTGGTATCCAGATCACTCAAACTAACAATTCACAATTACTGAACTCCTTCTGGCTGCTGGATGAAGAGAAAGCTCAGGCGCGTTGCCTGTGTGCAAAAGCGGGCTATGAAGAAGATCAGGTCGTTGCTATCAGCGAACTGGGCGAATTCGCCTGGCGTGAAGTACCGGTTGAAATCAAACCTCAGGTGCGCGTTGAAGGTGGACAGCATCTCAACGTCAATGTGCTGCGTCGCGAAACACTGGAAGATGCGGTTAAACATCCTGAAAACTATCCGCAGCTGACCATTCGTGTTTCGGGTTATGCCGTGCGTTTTAACTCACTGACGCCTGAACAGCAGCGCGATGTGATTGCCCGTACCTTTACCGAAAGTCTTTAAGCGGCCTGAGTTATCAGGTGCTGAAAATTAGTGCAAAGCGCACACAGCAATTTTTATCAGTAAGATGAATGAGATAGGCCGATAACTGCACGTCACACAATGTTGCGTGTTGCGAAGAAAGCGCTCTGGCAGGAAATACACGCTGAAAGCGCCGTTACGGGTTATCAGATAAAAAAAATCGCCTCCTGTGAGGCGATTTTTTTATGCGTGTGATGTTTTATTCCGCATTATCGTTCGCTGGCGTACTGCCGCTTGCCTTACGGCGTTTGCCAACATTTTTGGCATCACGATGGCGTTTTTTCACGCGCGGTTTTTCTTTTTCACTGGCTTTTTTCTCTGCACGCTTCGCAAGCACTTTTTTCGACGGTTTACCCGTTGTTTTAGGACCTGGCGCACGGGTTTCAGGACGCAGTTCATCAATAACGCGTGCTTTGATCGGCTCATTCACATAACGGGTGATTTTGCCCAGCAGGACGAAATCGTGCGCTTCAACCAGTGAGATAGCGATGCCTTTACGGCCCGCACGACCGGTACGGCCGATGCGGTGCAGATAAGTATCGGCGGTGCGCGGCATGTCATAGTTGAAGACGTGACTCACATCTTCAACATCAATGCCACGCGCGGCGATATCGGTGGCAACCAGCACGTTAACGCGTCCTTCACTCAGACGTTTAATCGCTTCATTACGCTTGGCCTGCACCATTTCGCCTTCAAGATAGCTGCTACGAATCCCCGCTTCATGCAACCAGCTCACCAGCTCATGCAGACGTTCACGTTTACGCACGAACACGATGCTGTGCGTCACATCCGGCTGCTTCAGCAGATGGATCAGTAATTTGGTCTTGTGCTCCAGATCATCAGCGCGGTAGTACCACTGCTGGATCTTTTTGCGTTCACGACGGCTTGGATCCGCTTCCAGCTCAACCGGGTCGTTCAGCAGACGCTCGGCGAAGTCGCGGATGTTATCGCCTTCCAGCGTGGCGGAGAACAGCAGGGTTTGCTTGCGCCAGCGCGTTTCAGCCGCGATGGTTTCGATATCCTGAGCAAAGCCCATGTCGAGCATGCGGTCCGCTTCATCCAGCACCAGGGTTTCTACGGCGCGGCAGTCAAAGTTCTCTTCTTTGATGTACTGCAGCAAACGGCCCGTGGTCGCGACCACGATGTCCTGGTTTTCACTGAACACTTCGGCGTGGTTCATGTAAGCCACACCGCCGGTGATCGTGGCGATATCCAGATGGGTATGTTTCGCCAGCTCACGCGCATGATCGGCGACCTGCATTGCCAGTTCGCGGGTCGGGGTCACAATCAGGATGCGTGGCGGCCCGGATTTCTTGCGCGGAAAATCAAGCAGGTGCTGCAGCGCCGGTAACAGATACGCGGCGGTTTTCCCGGTTCCTGTAGGTGCCGAACCCAGAACGTCACGGCCCTCCAGCGCGGGCGGAATTGCAGCAGCCTGGATAACGGTCGGGCGCGTAAAGCCTTTTTCCTGCAACGCTTGTAGCAGGCTTTCGTCGAGTTCGAGTTCGGAAAATGTGGTTACTGTCATGGTCTACCTCAGTTTGGGGCGCTGATTATAGACAGATCAGACTGAATCTTCATCTGTTAATCCGTTTCCGCTGCGCCTGGGGGTCTCTGCCGCGTGAATTCCCACTGTCGCCACGTTACACTCATGCGCTGCCGTGCGGCAGGAAAAAACGATGGTAGTGAACAATGATGCAGGATAAGCCGCGTGAACGGCCTCAGTTAAACAAGAACGGATTTACCTTTAAACAATTTTTTGTCGCCCACGATCGCTGTGCAATGAAAGTGGGTACGGATGCCATTCTGCTTGGTGCCTGGGCACCGGTCGCCGGGGTTAGACGCATTCTGGATATTGGCAGCGGCAGTGGGTTAATCGCGCTGATGCTGGCGCAGCGCACGCCGTCTCAGGTCACGATCGATGCGGTTGAGTCAGAACCTGAAGCCGCACAGCAGGCGCAGGAAAATGTCCAGCTGTCACCGTGGCCTGAACGTATTCAGGTTCATCAGCAGGATATCGCCAGCTGGGCTGAACCGTGCGATAAACGTTACTCCCTGATCGTCAGTAATCCTCCTTATTTTGCGCCTGGCGTAGCCTGCTCTACCACGGCGCGGGACAACGCACGCGCGACGGCTTCGCTCGATCATCCGACGCTGTTACGCTGTGCAGCCGCACTGATTGAAGAAGAGGGGATGTTCTGCGTGGTGCTGCCTGTCGCTATTGGCGAGGCGTTTATCTCCCTGGCGCAGGCTGATGGCTGGCATCTGCGTTTCCGGCTGGACGTGGCGGAATATGCGCATCGTCCGCCGCACCGGGTCGTGCTGGGCCTGTCGCCAGAGGCCGGTGAAACGCTGCTGGAGCGTCTCGCTATCCGTGCGCCAGACACCCGCTATTCCGCTGAGTGGTGTAGTCTGACGCAGGACTTTTATCTCTTCATGTAACCCGGCGGTGTCAGAATGGTTGGCCGCGCTTCTGGCAGTAAGTCCGGATAATCACGGATATAGTGCAGGCCGCGACTCTCTTTTCGCTCCAGCGCACAGCGCACCATCAGGTCAGCGACCTGCACCAGATTCCGCAGCTCCAGCAGGTTGTTGGAGAGGCGGAAATGACGGTAATACTCATCTATTTCCTGCTGAAGCAGACTGATGCGGCGCAATGCCCGTTCCAGCCGTCGGGTGGTGCGGACGATTCCCATGTAATCCCACATAAAAAGACGCAGCTCGTGCCAGTTGTGCTGGATCACCACACGCTCGTCGGCGTCATCAACCTGGCTCTCATCCCATGCGGGCAGCGAAGCGACAGCTTCGATGTCGGGCAGGGTACGAATCAGCGCTTCTGCTGCCGACCAGCCATAGACCAGACACTCCAGCAGCGAATTAGACGCCATGCGATTCGCGCCATGCAGGCCGGTATAACTCACCTCACCAATGGCATAAAGGCCACTGACGTCGGTCTGACCATGCTGATCGACGACGACGCCGCCGCAGGTATAGTGCGCCGCAGGCACGATCGGGATCGGCTCCCGGGTCAGATCAAAGCCAAAGGTCAGCAACTTCTCGTAGATCATCGGGAAGTGTGCGCGCACAAATTCTTCAGGCTGGTGGCTGATATCCAGATACATACAGTCGACACCCAGCCGCTTCATCTCATGGTCGATCGCCCGGGCTACGATATCGCGCGGCGCAAGCTCGGCGCGCTCATCGAAATCGGGCATGAAACGGCTGCCATCGGGACGTAGTAGCCAGGCACCTTCTCCGCGTAACGCTTCGGTTAACAGAAAATTCTGCGCCTGCGGATGAAAGAGGCAGGTCGGATGGAACTGGTTAAATTCGAGATTAGCAACCCGGCAGCCGGCGCGCCACGCCATAGCTATGCCGTCACCGGAGGCGATGTCGGGGTTCGTGGTATATTGATAGACTTTGGCGGCACCGCCTGTTGCTACCACTACGGCCCGCGCCCGACAGGTTTCAACCTGTTCACGATTGCGGTTCCAGATCCACGCACCTACTACCCGGCGTGGGCCTGGCAGGCCGATTTTATCGGAAAGAATCAGATCGACCGCGTTAGTGCGTTCCAGAACCCGGATGTTGGGATGGCTGAGCGCCTGGCTCACCAGCGTTGTTTCTACCGCATGACCAGTGGCATCAGCGCTGTGCAGGATTCGGCGATGACTGTGGCCGCCTTCGCGAGTCAGGTGATAGCGCATGTCACCAGCCGCCTGCGGATCGAGATCAAAGGCGACACCGTTATCAATGAGCCACTGCACGCAATGCCGGGCATTGCTGGCAATAAACGAGACGGCTTCACGGTCACATAATCCCGCTCCGGCAATCAGGGTATCTTCAATGTGTGACTCGATGCTGTCAGTCTCATCAAATACCGCAGCAATACCGCCCTGCGCATAAAGGGTCGACCCTTCATTAATCTGCGCTTTACTGAGAACGGTCACCTGATACTGTTTTGCCAGCCGTAACGCCAGTGACAGGCCCGCCGCACCGCTGCCCACAATCAATACATCACACTGATAATCCGGGTTCGCATTCATCATAATGTTTAATTTACTAAACAAGACCAGCGCTGAGCATAAGCGCAAAGGGGGGTTCTGTGAAGTATTTTAAACATCAGGCGTGCGTGTCTGGCCGGGGATTCTCTAAACTTACCTATAATCAGTGGGTTAAAATGAAGCTGTTTAAGGCGTGGTTTTTTATAACAAACCGATTAAACCTTAAGGATTTAATGATGAAAAAGCTGTTGTCATAGGTTACTCTGCCTGCGATTTACGCTCCTTACACTGAACGAAAACGAACAACCTGTGTAATGTCCATCGGAGCGGTAAAAATTACGGCGGGAAGTGAACTTCGCCCCACATCACAACTCTAAGCGCATGCTTGCTCAGAAACATGAGATGTGCTGGCAGTTACTTTTTGCATATGAAAAATTTGGGGAGACATTACCTCGGATGAGCGAGCAGTTAACGGATCAGGTCCTTGTCGAGCGGGTACAGAAGGGAGATCAAAAAGCGTTCAACTTACTGGTGATTCGTTACCAGCATAAAGTGGCGAGTTTGGTTTCACGCTACGTTCCCTCGGGGGATGTGCCTGATGTAGTACAGGAATCCTTTATTAAAGCGTATCGCGCACTGGACTCTTTCCGGGGCGATAGCGCGTTTTATACCTGGCTGTACCGCATCGCGGTAAACACAGCGAAAAATTATCTGGTTGCTCAGGGGCGTCGTCCGCCATCCAGTGATGTGGATGCAATTGACGCAGAAAATTTCGAAAGTGCGGGTGCATTAAAAGAAATATCGAACCCTGAGAACTTAATGTTGTCTGATGAATTGAAACAAATTGTCTTTCGTACCATCGAGGCGCTACCCGAGGACTTGCGTATGGCAATCACCCTCAGGGAACTGGACGGTCTGAGTTATGAAGAGATCGCCGTCATTATGGATTGCCCGGTAGGCACTGTTCGATCACGTATCTTTCGTGCGCGAGAGGCCATTGATAACAAAGTTCAACCGCTTATCCAACGTTAGTGATAACGGCTACTGGAAGGGTACATAGGCATGCAGAAAGAAAAACTTTCCGCTTTAATGGATGGTGAGACCTTAGATAACGAGCTGTTTTCCGCCTTGTCTAAGGACGCAGAACTACAGAAAAGCTGGGCGAGCTATCATCTTATTCGCGATACCATGCGCGGTGATACAGGCGACGTCCTGCATTTTGATATCTCTGCGCGCGTCGCTGCTGCTATCGAAAAAGAGCCGCTGCGTAAGGTCACTACGCTGATCCCTGAAGCTCAGCCAGAGCCTTCCCGCTGGGAAAAAATGCCATTCTGGAAAAAAGCGCGCCCGTGGGCTGCGCAACTGACTCAGGTCGGTGTGGCTGCCTGTGTGTCACTGGCCGTGATCGTGGGTGTTCAGCACTACAATCAGCCAGAGGGCAGTGCCACGCAGACGTCTGACTCTCCGGTGTTCAATACGCTGCCGATGATGGGTAAAGCCTCACCGGTGAGCCTGGGCGTGCCGTCTGATGCGTTTGACACGAACAGCTCAAATCAGCAGGTTCAGGACCAGCGTCGTCGCGTGAACGCGATGCTTCAGGACTATGAACTGCAACGTCGTCTGCACGCTGATCAGCTGCAATTTGAAACCGATGCGCCAAAACAGGCGCAGGTTAATGTTCCCGGAAACCAGTCATTAGGACAGCAGCAGCAGTAATGAAGCCGTTTTGGTATGCTGTTAGCCTGCTGACAGGCAGCCTGTTATGGTCATCTGCCACCCCGGCGCAAACTACTGCGTCCGGGGCGCTATTGCAGCAGATGGAGCAGGCAAGTCAGAACCTCAACTACGAATTCGCCTATATCAACGTCTCGCGCATCGGTATTGAATCGCTGCGTTATCGGCACGCGGTGGTCGATAACCGGATATTCGCACAGCTGTTGCAGATGGACGGACCCCGCCGGGAAGTCATTCAGCGCGGTAACGATATCAGCTACTTCGAGCCTGGCCTTGATCCCTTTTCGCTTCCCGGCAATCACATTATCGATGCGTTGCCATCGGTGATTTTTGCTGACTTCACCAAACTCGCCACCGCCTACGATTTTATTACCGTGGGTCGCTCGCGCATTGCCGATCAGATGTGTGATGTCTTGCGCATCGTTTCACGCGATGGCACCCGTTACAGCTATGTGGTCTGGCTGGATGTGGACACTAAGCTGCCGCTGCGTATCGACCTGCTCGATCGTGACGGCGAAACGCTGGAGCAGTTCCGCGTTATCAGCTTTGCGGTAGATGATGGCGTGCGCAATCTGATGCAGGGGCTGGAGAAAGCGAATCTGCCACCGTCGCTTTCCGTTCCGAAAGGGGACGCCGTTACCGTCGCCTGGCAGCCTGGCTGGATACCCGCTGGCATGTCGCTGGTGTCTCAGAATCGCCGCACGCTGCCGGGACTGAACAAAAATATTGAGTCGAAGCTCTACAGCGATGGTCTGTTTAGTTTCGCAATCAACGTGACGCCAGCCGATAAAAGCAGCACAACGCAGACATTGCGCACCGGACGTCGTACGGTCCAGACCGTTGTGCGCAATAATAACGAAATTGCGGTGATCGGCGAATTACCGCCCTCAACCGCAAAACGTATTGCGGACAGCATCGACCTGGGGTCACAAAAATGATGAGAGAATGGGCCACCGTGGTGGCATGGCAGGATGGCATTGCCACACTGCATACCGAAGCAAAAACCTCCTGCAACAGTTGCCAGGCCCGTAAAGGTTGCGGCAGCCATATGCTGAATAAACTCGGTCCGAAGAATGCTCACGTGATGCAGATCGCCAGCAGCAAGCCGCTGCAGCCGGGACAGCGCATTGAGTTAGGCATCAAAGAGAGCAGCCTGCTGGGTTCAGCGCTGCTGGTCTATATGACGCCGCTGTTTGGTCTGTTCGTGGTTGCCGGTCTGTTTCAGGCGCTGTTCAGCAGCGATCTGGCCGCCGCCTGTGGCGCACTGCTGGGTGGCATTGGCGGTTTTATTGTCGCCAAAGGCGTTTCAATGAAATTTGGCGATCGCGACGCCTTTCAGCCGGTCATTCTCAACATCGCTTTACCTCCCGATGCGCTGCGTGTTGAAAGCGAAGCGTAACGTACGTCCAGGCCGCGCATCCCGCGGCCTTTGTCCGCTCTGCCTTGCGCAGATATCTGTTTCGCTTCCACCACGTTCCATTCTTTTATGCGCGGCGTTAACAGTGTAATATGCGTCGTCATTAATGAGGCTGACAGGATTGTGGGTAAAGAGCGATCTTCCTGAATGTGTCTGTGCTCAGATTTTCAACTGAATTTTAAGCGAAGATATCCCTATAAATGAAGCACATAAGAAATTTCTCCATCATCGCTCATATCGACCACGGTAAATCGACGCTCTCTGACCGCCTTATTCAGATCTGCGGTGGCCTTTCTGACCGTGAAATGGCTGCACAGGTTCTTGACTCGATGGATCTGGAGCGCGAGCGTGGCATTACTATCAAAGCACAGAGCGTCACACTCGATTACCACGCGAAAGACGGCGAAACTTACCAGCTCAATTTCATTGATACGCCGGGCCACGTAGACTTCTCTTATGAAGTTTCCCGCTCACTGGCTGCCTGCGAAGGCGCATTGCTGGTGGTGGATGCAGGTCAGGGCGTTGAAGCGCAGACACTGGCGAACTGCTACACCGCGATGGAGATGGATCTGGAAGTAGTGCCGGTTCTGAACAAAATTGACCTGCCAGCCGCCGATCCCGATCGCGCTGCGCAGGAAATTGAAGATATCGTCGGCATTGATGCTGCGGATGCGGTGCGCTGCTCCGCGAAAACCGGCGTTGGCGTACCCGACGTGCTGGAACGTCTGGTGCGTGATATTCCGCCGCCAGAAGGCGACCCGGAAGGTCCGCTGCAGGCGCTGATTATCGACTCCTGGTTTGATAACTACCTGGGCGTCGTCTCGCTGGTGCGTGTAAAAAACGGCACCATGCGCAAAGGTGACAAGATCAAAGTTCTCAGTACCGGCCAGGTGTATAACGCTGACCGCCTGGGTATCTTTACGCCGAAACGTGTTGATCGTAATGAGCTGAACTGCGGTGAAGTTGGCTGGCTGGTCTGCGCCATTAAAGATATCCTCGGCGCACCGGTAGGCGATACCCTGACCACCGCACGTAACCCGGCAGACAAGGCGCTGCCAGGCTTCAAAAAAGTGAAGCCGCAGGTTTACGCCGGTCTGTTCCCTATCAGCTCTGACGACTATGAAGCATTCCGTGATGCGCTCGGTAAGCTGAGCCTGAACGATGCCTCGCTATTCTATGAGCCAGAAAGCTCCACGGCGCTGGGCTTTGGTTTCCGCTGTGGCTTCCTCGGTCTGCTGCACATGGAGATTATTCAGGAGCGTCTGGAGCGTGAATACGATCTCGATCTGATCACGACCGCTCCGACGGTAGTGTATGAGGTCGTGACCACCGGCGGCGACATTGTTCACGTCGACAGCCCATCCAAGCTGCCGCCGCTGAACAATATCGAAGAGCTGCGTGAGCCGATTGCAGAATGTCATATGCTGCTGCCGCAGGAGTACCTGGGCAACGTCATCACGCTCTGTATTGAGAAGCGTGGCGTGCAGACGAACATGGTTTACCACGGCAATCAGGTTGCACTGACGTATGAAATTCCGATGGCTGAAGTGGTCCTGGACTTCTTTGACCGTCTGAAATCCACCTCACGCGGTTATGCCTCGCTGGATTACAACTTTAAACGTTTCCAGCCATCAGACATGGTGCGCGTTGACGTACTGATTAACTCTGAGCGTGTGGATGCGCTGGCGCTGATCACGCACCGCGACAACGCGCCTTATCGCGGACGCGATCTGGTTGAGAAAATGAAAGATCTCATCCCGCGTCAGCAGTTCGATATTGCGATTCAGGCCGCCATCGGCAACCACATTATTGCGCGCTCAACCGTTAAACAGCTGCGTAAAAACGTTCTTGCCAAGTGCTATGGCGGCGACGTCAGCCGTAAGAAGAAACTGTTGCAGAAACAGAAAGATGGTAAGAAGCGTATGAAGCAGGTTGGTAACGTTGAGCTGCCACAGGAAGCGTTCCTCGCCATTCTGCATGTCGGTAAGGACAGCAAATAAGGATTTCCAATGGCTAATATGTTCGCCCTGATTCTGGCGATAGCGACGCTGGTTACTGGCATCGTCTGGGTAATTGATCGTTTTAAATGGGCACCTGAACGCCGTGCGAAACAGGCTGCGGCGCAGGCTCAGACCGGCAACGCACTTGACAGCAAAACGCTGGCGAAGGTCTCTTCACAGCCGGGCTGGGTTGAAACGACCGCATCCGTATTCCCGGTGCTGGCCGTGGTGTTCATCGTGCGTTCGTTTATTTACGAACCGTTCCAGATTCCCTCTGGCTCGATGATGCCAACGCTGCTGATTGGCGACTTTATCCTGGTGGAGAAATTCGCTTACGGCATCAAAGATCCGATCACCCAGACGACGCTGATCCCAACCGGTCAGCCGAAGCGCGGCGACATTGCGGTATTTAAATACCCGAAAGATCCGAGCCTTGACTACATTAAGCGCGTTATTGGCCTGCCTGGCGACAAAGTCATCTATGATCCTTACAGCAAAACGCTGACGGTGAAGCCGACCTGTGCCGATGATAAAGCCTGTGACACAGCGTTAGCGGTGACGTATACCGACGTTGAGCCAAGCAACTTTATTCAGACGTTTAGCGGCTTTGATGGTAACGAAACCGGCAACGGTTTTTATCAGGTGCCGCAGGGCGACACCCTGCGCGGCGGTCTGCGTCTGGGAACCCGTAAAGAGACGATTGGTAACGTGACGCATGACATTCTGCTGGTTAACGAAGCGCAGAGTCAGGCAGGCATGTATTATCAGCAGCCGGGTCAGCCACAGGCGAGCTGGGTGGTGCCGAAGGGGCAATACTTCATGATGGGCGATAACCGTGATAACAGCGCCGACAGCCGCTACTGGGGCTTTGTCCCGGAGCGTAATCTGGTCGGTAAAGCGGTCGCTATCTGGATGAGCTTTGAGAAACAAGAAGGTCAGTGGCCGACCGGCGTGCGATTCAGTCGCATCGGCGGAATCCACTAATAAGGTTGTCTGATCAACAGGCAAATCGGGTGGCCTCCTCAGGGAGGCCACTGCACACCAAACGGAACGTGTTGGATTGCCAGCCCCGTTTGGTATGCAGAGTCACAGACGCAACAAAGAACTGGAATCGCATGAACCCCATCCTGATTAACAAGCTTCAGCGCAAACTGGGCTACACTTTTACTCATTCGGAACTGTTACAGCAGGCCCTGACTCACCGCAGCGCCAGCAGTAAGCACAACGAGCGCCTGGAATTTCTGGGCGATTCTATTCTTAGCTATGTGATTGCGAATGCTCTTTATCACCGCTTCCCGCGGGTCGATGAAGGTGACATGAGCCGCATGCGTGCCACGCTGGTGCGTGGTAATACACTGGCTGAAATGGCACGCGAATTTGATCTTGGCGAGTGTCTGCGCTTAGGTCCGGGTGAGCTGAAAAGCGGCGGTTTCCGTCGCGAATCGATTCTGGCGGACACGGTAGAAGCGCTGATTGGCGGTATCTTCCTCGACAGCAGCATCGGGCGGGTAGAGCAGCTGATCCTCGACTGGTATCAGACCCGCCTGGACGAAATCAGTCCTGGCGATAAACAGAAAGATCCAAAAACGCGCCTGCAGGAGTATCTGCAGGGACGTCATCTGCCACTGCCAAGTTATCTGGTCGTGCAGGTGCGTGGCGAAGCCCACGATCAGGAATTCACCATTCACTGTCAGGTGAGTGGCATGGCCGAGCCGGTCGTCGGCGTCGGCTCCAGCCGTCGTAAAGCGGAGCAGGCAGCGGCTGAACAGGCACTGATAAAATTAGGTCTCGAATAGGTCTGTCGGGGTAACAGGGCCGGAACCGGCACCGAATCAATACCCCTTTGACAGGGCTATCCCGGCGTCAGAAGACGCTGAATGACACATGACTCAAATAGCACTCTTTCAGCGCCGCACCAGGCGCTGAACAATTCAGGACTCGAATGAGCGAAAACGTTACTTATTGCGGCTTTGTCGCGATTGTTGGCCGACCAAACGTCGGTAAATCCACCTTACTGAACCAGTTGCTGGGGCAGAAGGTGTCGATCACCTCGCGTAAGCCGCAAACCACGCGCCACCGCATCATGGGCATTCATACTGAGGGCGACTATCAGGCGATTTACGTCGATACCCCCGGTCTGCACATGGAAGAGAAGCGCGCCATTAACCGTCTGATGAACCGCGCAGCCAGCAGTTCCATTGGCGACGTAGAGCTGGTGATCTTCGTGGTTGAAGGCACGCGCTGGACGCCAGATGATGAGATGGTGTTAAACAAACTGCGCGACAACAAAGTGCCGGTTGTGCTGGCTGTCAATAAAGTCGATAACATCCAGGATAAAACCATCCTGCTGCCGCACCTGCAGTTCCTGAGCCAGCAGATGAACTTCCTCGATATCGTGCCAATCTCAGCGGAGAGCGGCAAAAACGTCGACACCATTGCGGCGATCACCCGCAAGCATCTGCCGCAGGCCGATCATCACTTCCCGGAAGATTACATCACCGACCGCTCACAGCGTTTCATGGCCTCAGAGATGATCCGTGAAAAACTGATGCGTTTCCTGGGGGCGGAACTGCCTTATTCAGTGACGGTGGAGATCGAACGCTTCGTGACTAACGAACGCGGCGGTTATGACATTCATGGTCTGATTCTGGTTGAGCGCGAAGGGCAGAAGAAAATGGTGATTGGCAACAAAGGGGCCAAAATCAAAGTCATCGGAACAGAAGCGCGCAGGGACATGGAAGAGATGTTCGAAGCGAAAGTGCATCTCGAACTGTGGGTGAAAGTGAAATCCGGCTGGGCAGATGACGAACGAGCGCTGCGCAGCCTGGGTTATACAGACGATCTCTGATTCAATGGAAGGCTGGCAACGCGCCTTTGTGCTGCATAGTCGTCCCTTCAGCGAAACCAGTCTGCTGCTCGACCTGTTCAGCGAAAACGAAGGGCGGGTGCGGGTGCTGGCTAAGGGCGCACGCTCACGGCGCTCGCAGCTGAAAGGCGCGTTACAGCCTTTTACTCCCTTGCTGGTTCGCTGGAGCGGGCGCGGGGAAGTTAAAACCCTGCGCAATGCCGAAGCGGTGTCGCTGGCCTTACCGCTCAGCGGCATGACGCTCTACTGCGGTCTCTATGTCAATGAGCTGGTTTCTCGCGTCCTGCAGCCGGAATCTCCCTTCCAGGAACTCTTCTTCGATTATCTCAATTGCCTTCAGGCATTAGCCTCAACGCACGGTAAGCCGGAACCGGCACTGCGCCGTTTTGAACTGGCGCTGCTCGGTCACCTGGGTTACGGCGTCGATTTCCGGCATTGCGCGGGCAGCGGCGAGCCGGTCAGCGACGACATGACGTACAGCTATCGCGAAGAGCGCGGCTTTATCGCCAGTCTGGTGGTCAACCAGCGCAGCTTTACCGGTCGCCAGTTGCACGCCCTGTGTGAACGCGAGTTCCCCGATGCCGACACCCTGCGGGCTGCTAAGCGGTTTACCCGCATGGCGCTGAAGCCCTATCTTGGCGGCAAGCCGCTGAAAAGTCAGGAGCTGTTCCGCCAGTTTATCCCTAAGAAAAAGCCTGAACAGGCAGATGAATAGCGCGGGTCGTACCGGCAGTTTATATTTGCGCGGTACACTCAACATCACGATGGAAAAGAAGTGAGGATGGTCATGGCTGAGTTGCTGTTAGGCGTCAATATCGATCACATTGCCACGGTGCGTAACGCGCGTGGGACAAACTATCCCGACCCGGTGCAGGCGGCGTTTATTGCCGAGCAGGCGGGCGCAGACGGCATTACCGTACACCTGCGTGAAGATCGCCGTCACATCACGGACCGCGACGTGCGCATACTGCGTGACACCATCCAGACGCGCATGAATCTGGAGATGGCGGTCACCGATGAGATGATCGGCATCGCTTGTGATATCCAGCCCCATTTCTGCTGCCTGGTGCCGGAAAAGCGTCAGGAAGTGACCACGGAAGGCGGACTGGATGTGGCGGGGCAGCAGGAGAAGATGAATGCGGCGGTGCGACTGCTGAGTGACGCGGGCATTCTGGTTTCACTGTTTATTGATGCTGACCACCGCCAGATCGAAGCGGCCGTTGCCACGGGCGCGCCTTACATTGAAATTCACACCGGGGCTTATGCCGAAGCGCCGGAGGGAAGGGCACGTGATGCGGAGCTGGCCCGCATTCGTCATGCCGCGACCTTTGCTGCCAGCCTGGGGCTGAAGGTCAACGCCGGTCACGGTCTCACCTACCACAACGTTCTCCCCATTGCGGCGCTGCCGGAAATGCATGAGCTGAACATCGGCCATGCCATTATCGGGCGTGCAGTAATGAGTGGCTTACCGGATGCGGTTAAAGAGATGAAGCAACTGCTGCGTGAAGCCCGCCGCTGATGGCTATTCTGGGACTGGGCAGTGACATCGTTGAGATTGAACGCATCGCCGGGGTGTTAGCGCGCTCCGGCGACCGCCTGGCGCGTCGTGTTCTGAGTGAGGCCGAATGGCAGCAGTATCAGGCGCATAACCAGCCGGTGCGCTTTCTCGCTAAGCGGTTTGCGGTCAAAGAGGCGGCAGCAAAAGCCTTTGGCACCGGCATTCGCGGTGGTCTGGCGTTTAATCAGTTTGAAGTTTACAACGATGCGCTGGGAAAACCGGGGTTACGCTTCTTTCAGCAGGCGGCTGACGTGGCAGAGAAGCTGGGCGTTAACCACGTTCACGTGACGCTGGCCGACGAACGTCATTACGCCTGCGCCACGGTGATCATTGAAAGCTAGCCGTGCAGCAGCACGAACTTATCCCACAGCGCATCGCGTGATTCGGTGTGCTGTGGGTCAGTGATGATAGTGTTGTCGATGGGGCAGACCCGCTGACAGGTGGGCGCTTCATAATGCCCGACGCATTCCGTACAGCGACTGACATCAATCTCATAGATGGCATCGCCCAGTGAAATGGCCTGATTGGGGCACTCCGGTTCACACATATCGCAGTTAATGCATCTGGACGTAATCAACAGCGCCATTTTTCCCACCTGATAACAACAGAAAAAGCGCGGGTATTATACGCGCTGTTGCTGATCAGACCAGCTTTTTCACCAGCGCTTCGCTGTGACGAATATGGCTGGACGCACGTTCCGGATCGTTTTGTACCAGCGCCATAAACAGCAGATCGGTCAGTGCCAGCTGGGCTGTGGTTGAAGAGATGGCGGCGCTGCGGGTACTCTGCTCTTCCGCAACGGTATACAGACAGTAGCTGGCGCTCTGCTGCAGGGTGTTCGGCGTAAAGCCGGTAAACGCCACCACATCGGCACCCACCTGAACGGCTTCCTGCGCCGCCAGATTGATCTCACGCCGCTCCCCGGTGTACGAGATGGCGAGCAGCACATCGCCCGGCCCCATCGCCTGGACGCTGGCCAGCAGGGCGTGCATGTCCTGTTCCGCCACGGCATTAATGCCAATTTTCATCAGCTTCCAGGAGAAGTCCTTTGCCACCAGACCCGATGCGCCGATGCCGACCAGTAAAATGCGCCGGGCATTTTTCAGCAGCTGTAACACGTCGTTGAGCTTCTCTTCGCTATTAATATCCAGCGTGGCGCGAATCGCCGAGAGCTTCTCTGTCAGCAGCTTCTCGCCCACCATTTTAAGCGGGTCGTCGCTGAGAATATGGTTATGCACGGTAATGGCATCCTTGTCTGCCAGTGACTCACTCAGGGCGAGCTTCAGCGCCGGAAAACCTTTGTATCCCAGCTTCTGAGCAAATTTCACCACGCTCGACTGGCTGACGCCGGACTCTTCTGCCAGTTTCTGTGAACTCAGATGGCGTGCCCGATCGGGTTGCGACAGTAAAAAATCTGCCAGCCGGCGCTCGTTCAATGCCAGACGTGGATAAAGCTGGCGAATGCGCAGCAATGAACTCATGCCCAATCCTCATAATTCAGGGATAATCAGTGAAGAATAAACTATTCATCGGGCATTGTAGTCATCGGAATTAAAAATGACCGCCATCGCCGTACCGCCTGATGATGGCTACACTACTCTTTATCATCTCAGAATCAGCCGTAAAGGAGAGTTGTTTGACCAGGGGAACACAACGTCGCATCGTATTTTTTGACCTGGATGGCACTTTGCATCAGCAGGACATGTTCGGCACATTCATGCGCTATCTGCTGCGTCGCCGCCCGCTCAATCTGCTGCTGGTGGTGCCCTTACTGCCGGTGGTGGGTATCGGCCTGCTCTTTAAAGGCCGGGCGGCACGCTGGCCCATGAGCCTGCTGCTCTGGTCAATTACCTTTGGCCGCTCTGAGCAGACATTGCTGCGGCTCGAAGCGGAATTTTCGCAGTGGTTTCGCCTGCGCGTAACCGCCTTTCCGGTGGTGCAGCAGCGCCTGACGGACTACCTTGGCAGTGATGATGCGGACGTCTGGCTCATCACCGGATCGCCACAGTCACTGGTGGAGCAGGTCTATTACGACTCCGCGTTTCTGCCACGCGTAAAACTGATTGCCAGTCAGATGCAGCGTGGCTGGGGGGGACGGGTACTGGCGATGCGCTGCCTCGGCCATGAGAAAGTGGCACAGCTGGAGGAGAAAATTGGCACGCCGTTACAGCTCTACAGTGGTTACAGCGACAGCAAACAGGACAACCCGCTGCTGTTCTTCTGTCAGCATCGCTGGCGTGTGACCCCGGCGGGTGAACTGCAACAGCTGGAATAAGCGTCGACACGCTCACAGAGATCGCTATAATGCGCCGCTTTTCAGTCGCCCGGAGTGGTCAGCGTGAAACAACAAGACGAATACTGGATGCGCCATGCGCTTAGCCTGGCGCGCCGTGCCTGGGAGCAGGACGAAGTGCCGGTGGGTGCGGTGCTGGTTCAGGGTGACCGGGTGATTGGTGAAGGCTGGAACCGGCCCATTGGCCAGCATGACCCGACGGCGCACGCCGAGATCATGGCTCTGCGGCAGGGCGGCAAAGTGCTGGAAAATTACCGCCTGCTGGATACCACGCTCTACGTCACGCTGGAGCCGTGCGTGATGTGTGCCGGTGCTATGGTTCACAGCCGCATTACCCGGCTGGTCTATGGTGCGCATGACAGTAAGAGTGGGGCGGCGGGATCGCTGCTGGATGTGCTGGGCCATCCAGGCATGAATCATCAGGTTGAACTGCACAGCGGCGTGCTGGCTGAAGAGTGTGCCGCCATGCTGAGCGACTTCTTCCGTCTGCGTCGCGAGCAGAAAAAAGCGCTGCGTCAGGCGCAACGCCAGGGTTAGTTCATGGCGATCTTCGGTTCGACCACCGGATAGCCTTTGGCCAGTTCCGCCCCGGCTGCTGCTTCCGCCGCCTGACGTGCCAGGCGCTTCTCCTGCTCCTGCAGATAGCCTACCAGGCTTATCTGATACTTGCGGATGTTCTCCACGTAATTATAAGCCTCATGTCCGCGCGCATAGCCGTAGGTCGTCTGGGCGTAATAGCGTTTCTGGCTCAGCATCGGCAGACGCAGCTTCACATCCGCCCAGCTGTCAGGATTACCGCCCTGGCGTGCCGTCAGCTTACGCACGTCGAGCATATGGGCATAACCCATGTTATAAGCCGCCAGCGCAAACCAGATGCGCTCATCTTCCGGGATGGTCTGCGGTACCTTCGCCATCATATCCTGCAGATACTGACTGCCGCCGCGAATGCTTTGTTCGGGATCGGTGCGGTCGCCCACATCCAGGCTTTCAGCGGTGTTACGCGTCAGCATCATCATGCCGCGCACGCCGGTCGGGGAGGTAGCCTGCGGATTCCAGTGCGACTCCTGATAGGAGATGGCCGCCAGCAGCCGCCAGTCAATGCTGGTGGCGTACTTCTCAAACAGCGGCCTGATGTCGGGCAGCGTACTGTCGATGGCGCGCAGGAAAGTGCGGGTATCCACATAATCAAAGGTGCCGACGTGACCGAGATACTTCTCCTCCAGCCGCGCCATCGCCCCTTCTTCACCCATACCATTAAAGAAGTCGAGCATCGCCGCATTCAGGCTGTCGTCACCGCTGTGTCGCACATACCAGGTTACCGGCTCTTCATCAGTAACATCGAACGCCACCGCCAGCTGCGGATAGATGCGCTGCAACAGGGCGATGGTCACCGAGTCACCAATGGTGTAGTCGAGCTTGCCGTCGGCCACCGCTTCCAGCAGGGCTTTAGGACTTTGATCAGTGGAGATCGCCCAGTCCAGATCGGGGAACTGATTTGAACGTGCGTTCTTCAGCGTTGACAGATAGGCCGATCCTGACGCAACCGTCAGCCGCCCCTTTAAGTCACCGAGGTTTTTAGGGCGCGGCTTATCCACGCGATAGACCAGCTGCTGCGAAACGTTGTAGTAGCCTGGCCCGGTCCGATAGCGCGTCAGGCGTTCATTGTTGTAGTTCAGGCCAGCGGCCAGCAAATCGGCTTTGCCCTCATCCAGGTCATCAAACAGATCGCTCAGGTTAGGACGAACCGTCACCTTAAGTTTGACGCCCAGATAATCGGCGAAGCGTTTTGCCAGCTCATAATCCATACCGGCCGGTAACTGGTTAACTGTGTAGTAAGTCAGGGGAGAGCTGATGGTACTGACCCGCAGCACTCCCCGTGATTTAATCTGTGAAATCCTGTCCTGCCCACCCCCATACCAGGGAATGGATGGCCACAGCGCTAACGCTAACAGCACGGCAACCAGACCGATAAACAGATAATTAAATTTTAGGCGTTTCAAATAGTTATCTCTCGCTGGCTCTAAGGCCTCTGTCTTTTAAAGGCAGTATTTATCTTCTTTGAACTCCCAGAGCGAGGGGCATTTTGCGCAACAAAATCACACTGAGCAACTTTTATAGCAGCTTTTGCGCAAAATTCAGGCAAATCCGGGTCGCCAAAAATTGTGCGCAAACGGTTTCGTCGCGAGGTCGCTTTCTCTATAATACGCCCCGTTTTCCCTGTTGCGCCCAATCAAGCGTCGCCCGGCGCCCTGACGAGAGACTTATTAATGGAAATTCTGCGTGGTTCGCCCGCCCTGTCGGCATTTCGTGTAAACAAACTGCTGACCCGCTTTCAGGACGCTCATCTGCCGGTGAGTGATATTTACGCTGAGTACATCCATTTTGCTGATGTCAGTACGCCCTTAACCACTGACGAACAGAGCCGCCTGCAACGCCTGCTGAAGTATGGTCCCTCTCTCGCTGAACATGCCCCACAGGGTCGTCTGCTGCTGGTAACGCCACGTCCCGGCACAATTTCACCCTGGTCATCCAAAGCCACTGACATAGCCCACAACTGCGGTCTGCCGCAGGTACGTCGCCTGGAACGCGGTCTGGCCTTTTATGTGCAGGCTCCGCAGCTGACGGAAGCACAGTGGCAAACGCTGGGCACGCTGCTGCACGATCGGATGATGGAAACGGTATTCAGCGATCTGGCGCAGGCTGAGCAGCTGTTTGCGCACCACACGCCGCAGCCGGTGAAGAGTGTCGATCTGCTGGGTGAGGGCCGTCAGGCACTGGTTCAGGCAAATACCGCGCTGGGTCTGGCACTGGCGGACGATGAAATCGACTACCTGGTGGCGGCATTTACCGCGCTGGGCCGCAATCCTAACGACATTGAGCTCTATATGTTTGCGCAGGCGAACTCTGAGCACTGTCGTCACAAGATCTTCAACGCCGACTGGATTATCGACGGCGAGAAACAGCCAAAATCGCTGTTTAAGATGATCAAAAACACCATGGAGCAGACGCCGGACTTCGTGCTGTCTGCTTACAAAGATAACGCCGCTGTAATGGAAGGATCAGAAGTGGGTCGCTTCTTTGCCGATGCCGGCGAGAGCGAATACCGCTGGCACCAGGAAGCCGCGCACATCCTGATGAAGGTGGAAACCCACAACCACCCAACGGCCATCTCACCGTGGCCAGGTGCGGCCACCGGTTCCGGTGGTGAAATCCGTGATGAAGGCGCAACCGGACGCGGCTCCAAGCCAAAAGCGGGCCTGGTCGGTTTCTCCGTCTCTAACCTGCGTATCCCTGGCTTTGAACAGCCGTGGGAAGAAGATTTCGGCAAACCGGCACGCATCGTCAGCGCGCTGGAGATCATGACCGACGGTCCACTGGGCGGCGCGGCGTTTAACAATGAATTTGGTCGTCCGGCACTGAATGGCTACTTCCGTACCTATGAAGAGCAGGTCACCAGCCACAACGGCACCGAACTGCGCGGCTATCACAAGCCGATTATGCTGGCGGGCGGCATCGGTAACATCCGGGCCGATCACGTACAGAAAGGCGAAATTACCGTGGGTGCTAAGCTGGTGGTGCTGGGTGGACCGGCCATGAACATCGGCCTGGGCGGCGGTGCGGCATCCTCAATGGCCTCGGGTCAGTCTGATGCCGATCTCGACTTCGCCTCCGTTCAGCGTGACAACCCGGAGATGGAACGCCGTTGCCAGGAAGTAATCGACCGCTGCTGGCAACTGGGGGATGAGAACCCGATTCTGTTTATCCACGACGTGGGCGCAGGTGGCCTTTCTAATGCGATGCCAGAGCTGGTCAGCGACGGCGGTCGTGGCGGCCGGTTCAACCTGCGTGACATCTTAAGTGATGAGCCTGGCATGAGCCCGCTGGAGGTCTGGTGCAACGAATCACAGGAACGTTATGTGATGGCCGTCGCCCCCGATCAACTGGCGCAGTTTGAGGCGATCTGCCAGCGCGAACGCGCACCGTTTGCGGTAATTGGTGAAGCGACCGAAGAGCTGCATCTGAGCCTGGAAGACAGCCATTTCGCTAACAAGCCTATCGACATGCCGCTTGACGTGCTGCTGGGCAAAACGCCGAAGATGACGCGGGATGTGGTTACGCAGCAGGTGCAGGGCACTGAACTGCAGCGTGATGGCATTACGCTGGTCGATGCAGTGAATCGCGTCCTGCATCTGCCTGCCGTGGCGGAAAAAACCTTCCTGATTACCATCGGTGACCGCAGCGTGACCGGTATGGTGGCGCGCGATCAGATGGTAGGACCGTGGCAGATCCCGGTAGCCAACTGTGCGGTGACCACCGCCAGCCTTGACAGCTACCACGGCGAAGCCTTTGCCCTGGGCGAACGTTCACCGGTTGCGCTGCTGGACTTCGCGGCGTCCGGTCGTCTGGCCGTGGGTGAGGCACTGACCAACCTGGCGGCAACGCAGATTGGTTCGCTGAAGCGTGTGAAGCTCTCCGCAAACTGGATGTCCGCAGCCGGTCATCCGGGTGAAGATGCCGGTTTATATGCGGCGGTGAAAGCGGTCGGTGAGGAGCTGTGCCCGGCGCTGGGGATTACCATCCCGGTCGGCAAAGACTCGATGTCGATGAAAACCCGCTGGCAGGAAGGCACCGAACAGCGCGAGATGACCTCACCGCTGTCGCTGGTGATTACCGCATTTGCCCGCGTCGAAGATGTGCGTCGCACGGTCACGCCACAGCTGCAGGCGGATCTGGATAACCTGCTGCTGCTGATCGACCTGGGCAACGGCGCAAATACGCTGGGCGCAACCGCGCTGTCGCAGGTTTACCGTCAGCTTGGCGACAAACCTGCCGACGTGCGTGATGCCACCCAGCTGGCGGGCTTCTTCAATGCGATTCAGGCGCTGGTGGCTGAGCAGAAACTGCTGGCCTACCACGACCGCTCCGACGGCGGTCTGCTGGTGACGCTGGCTGAGATGGCCTTTGCCGGTCACTGCGGTATCGACGTTGACATCGCCACGCTGGGCGATGATGCACTGGCCGCCCTGTTTACCGAAGAGCTGGGTGCAGTGATCCAGATTAACGCCGCCGATCGCGCCGTGGTTGAGCAGATCCTGGCCGATCACGGCCTGGCCGCTTCGACGCATCTGCTGGGCAGTGCGCAGCCGGGCGATCGCTTTGTCATCCGTGCCGGTGAGAGTGCGGTTTATAGCGAAAGTCGCAACACGCTGCGTACCTGGTGGGCGGAAACGACCTGGCAGATGCAGCGTCTGCGCGACAACCCGGCGTGTGCCGATCAGGAACATGAAGCGAAGAAGAACGACGGCGATCCTGGCCTGAATGTACACCTGACCTTTAACCCGCAGGAAGATGTCGCAGCCCCGATGATCGCCACTGGCGCACGTCCAAGGGTTGCGGTGCTGCGTGAGCAGGGCGTTAACTCGCACGTGGAAATGGCCGCCGCCTTTGATCGGGCTGGCTTCACCGCGATTGATGTTCACATGAGCGATCTGCTGGCCGGACGTCGTGGTCTGGACGAGTTCCAGGCGCTGGTCGCCTGTGGCGGCTTCTCTTATGGCGATGTGCTGGGTGCCGGTGAGGGCTGGGCGAAATCGATTCTGTTCAACCCGCGCGTGCGTGACGAGTTCGAAACCTTCTTCCATCGTCCGCAAACCCTGGCGCTGGGCGTCTGCAACGGTTGCCAGATGATGTCCAATCTGCGTGAACTGATTCCGGGCAGCGATCTCTGGCCGCGCTTTGTGCGTAACCAGTCTGAGCGCTTTGAAGCGCGCTTCAGCCTGGTCGAAGTCGCCGCCAGTCCGTCACTGCTGCTGGACGGGATGGCCGGTTCGCATATGCCTATCGCCGTTTCGCACGGTGAAGGCTTTGTGGAAGTCCGTGATGCGACACACCTGGCGGCGCTGGAGTCGAAAGGGCTGGTGGCACTGCGCTTTGTCGATAACTTTGGCAAGGTCACAGAAACCTATCCGGCTAACCCGAATGGTTCACCTAACGGCATCACCGCCGTGACCAACGAAAGTGGTCGTGTCACCATCATGATGCCGCACCCGGAGCGCGTGTTCCGCACCGTGAGCAACTCCTGGCATCCGGCTGAGTGGGGTGAAGACAGCCCGTGGATGCGTATTTTCCGCAATGCGCGCAGACAGCTGGGTTAATGTAATCCACTGAAATGAACAGGAGGCCAGCGTGCCTCCTGTTCTTTTTTGCGCCGCTGTTGGCAAACGACGACAACCGGTCTGTGGCACTGTCGCTGTATGGCGACATTTATCTCATTGATTTTAAATGTCTGCGCATCAGGATGAATTTATTGTCGCCTTGCGGAGACACTCTGCCCTGGTTTTTGTCAGATTTTTCGCGCCAGTCAGCGGGCCGGTCTGTTCAATCTGCTGAAAAATATAATGATTTATTTTCTGGCATGGAACTTGCTATAATCACGCAGCTGCTCATTCACCTGTTTATGATTGCCCCGCTTAGCGGATAAGAGCTCATAAAGCCCGAATGACGCACCAAACGGAGCCTGCCGTCCACCTGACCGATAATCGCTTGCGTTATCAAACACCGGACGTAACGTTGAGTAAGGCTCCACCCATTTTTACGCGATGCATCACGCGTCGTGTCAGCGGCAGGCCAGTGAGCCTGCCGTTTTCTTTTCTTCCCCTTCCTTCCGCAGACAGAGTCCGTTAGCATCCAGACAGCGAATCTTAAGGAAGCGGCTGCGTGAAAAAATGGCGTTTATTCCCCCGTTCTCTGCGTCAGCTGGTGCTGATGGCGTTTGTGCTGGTGCTGCTGCCCTTGCTGGTACTGGCCTGGCAGGCATGGGAAAGTCTCTCTGCGTTAAGCGAACAGGCTGCGGACACCAACCGCAATACGTTTACCGATGTGCGCAGAAGTGAGGCGATGGCGCGAACGGCGGTTGAGCTGGAGCGTAGCTATCGCCAGTACTGCGTGCTGGATGATGCCTCGCTGGCGCGTCTCTATCAGACTCAGCATACCCGCTACAGCCAGATGCTGAGCTCACACAGCGCCAGTCTTCCCGAACTGCCCGTATTCCAGACCTTACAGGCGACGCTGCCGCTGCTGACGCCATTGAAATGTGACAATGGTAATCCGGTGCCGGTTGCCGCAGAGGCACTGGATCGCTTTTCTGCGACTAACGCGCAGATGGTGCAGGACACGCGTGAGGTGGTGTTTTCGCGCGGTTTACAGCTTCAGCGCGAAATCGCCGATCGCGGCCAGTTTTTCGGCTGGCAGGCATTAATTCTGTTTATCATCAGCCTGGCACTGATGACGCTGTTTACCGGCATGATTATCGGTCCGGTTAAGCGCATTGAACGGATGATCAACCGGCTTGGCGAAGGGCGTGCCCTGGGTAACAGTGTGACATTTCGCGGTCCGCGTGAGTTACGCTCGCTGGGACAGCGCATCGTCTGGCTCAGCGAGCGGCTCGCGTGGCTGGAGTCGCAGCGTCATGAATTTCTGCGCCATCTCTCTCACGAACTGAAAACGCCGCTGGCCAGCCTGCGCGAAGGCACCGACCTGCTGGCAGACGAGGTTGCTGGGTCGCTGAATGCCGATCAAAAAGAGGTGGTTACCATACTCGACAGCAGCAGCCGTCATCTTCAGCGGCTGATTGAACAGCTGCTTGATTACAATCGGAAACTGGCGGATGGCCCAATCGCGCTGGTGCCGGTCAGCGTGGCGGAGATTGTCGAGGGCGTCGTTAATGCCCATGCGCTTTCAGCACGCGCCAAACTGATGCAGACGGTCGTCGACCTTAAGATCAGCCACTGCCTTGCGGAACCGATGCTACTGATGCGGGTGATCGATAACCTCTATTCGAACGCCGTGAACTACGGCAGCGAATCCGGTACCATCTGGCTTCGCAGCGAGCAGCAGGACGATCGGGTCTGGATTGAGGTGGCGAATAGCGGAACGCCTATCCCGCCGGAAGAGCAGTCCATGATTTTCGAACCGTTTTTCCAGGGCAGCCAGCAGCGTAAAGGGCCGGTGAAAGGCAGCGGGCTGGGGCTGAGTATTGCCAAAGATTGCCTGCGCCGGATGCACGGCGACCTGACGCTGGTCTCCTGTGAGCAGGCTGACGTCTGTTTTCGAATTGAACTGAACACCACAGCCGGGAAAGTCTGACCGATGAAATATTTACCGACTTTGCTGCTGAGCACGCTGACTACGCTGCTCCTCAGCGGATGTACGACCTCCCCGGCCACCTCCGCGCTGCCGTCAGGCCATCAGGTGGCGGAACCCGAGGACAGAATTGCGGATTACCTGGCGACCCGCTGCAATGACCTGTGGCCGATAGAAAACAGTGCGGCGCTGGGCAATACCCTTTACTGGATGCGGGCCATCGACTGTGCTGAGCGTCTTTCGCCTGCTGAGGCCCGGGCCGAAGCTCATCGCTGGCCAGCTGAGAACTGGTCGCGCGCCTTTAAACAGGGCGTTCTGATGTCCAACGGCAACGTCACGCCTGTTGAGCGTCGTCGCTATGTGGAAACGCTTGATCGCTACAGCAGCGACTTCCCGCAGTCTGTGCGCCCGCTGATTCAGCTGTGGCGCAGCAATCAGACCGCACAGCTCGACCTCAGTGAAGCGCGCACCCGTTATGCTCATCTGCAGCAGAGCAGCGATACGCAACTGGAGGCGATACGCCAGCAAATGGTGAAACAGCAGCAGCAGCTCAGCGACACGCAGCATAAGCTGGAGCGGCTGACAGACATTGAGCGCCAGCTTTCATCACGCAAAGCCCCGGATGTTTCTGACAACGGACACGGCACGGCGCTGCCGCAGGATGAGGAGCAATAATGGTCAGACAAGCGGCAAAACTGCTGCTGGTGGATGACGATCCCAGCCTGCTGAAGCTGCTGGGCATGCGTCTTCGCAGCGAAGGGTATCAGGTCACCACCGCAGCGAGCGGACCGGAAGCGTTGCGTCTGTTGCAGAAAGAAAAAATCGAGCTGGTGATCAGCGATCTGCGAATGGATGAGATGGACGGTCTGGCGCTGTTTGGCGAAATTCAGAAACGCCACACGGGTCTGCCGGTGATTATCCTCACGGCGCACGGCTCCATTCCGGACGCGGTTTCTGCCACGCAGCAGGGCGTGTTCAGCTTTCTGACTAAACCGGTAGATAAGGATGCGCTCTACAAAGCGATCGATGAGGCGCTGGCACAGCAGGCACCGGTCAGCGATGACCGCTGGCGCGAAGCGATCGTTACCCGCAGTCCGGTGATGTTACGGCTGCTTGAGCAGGCGCACATGGTGGCGCAGTCGGACGTCAGCGTGCTGATTAACGGTCAGAGCGGCACCGGTAAAGAGATGCTGGCACAGGCGATTCACGCCGCCAGCCCGCGCAACGGCAAGCCGTTTGTTGCCATTAACTGCGGCGCACTGCCGGAGCAGCTGCTGGAATCCGAGCTGTTCGGGCATGCTAAAGGGGCCTTTACCGGCGCAGTGAGTGCCCGCGACGGTTTGTTTAAAACCGCAGGCGGCGGAACGCTGTTCCTGGACGAGATTGGCGATATGCCGCAACCGCTGCAGGTGAAATTATTGCGGGTGCTGCAGGAGCGAAAGGTCAGGCCGCTGGGCAGCGATCATGATATTGAGATCGACGTGCGCATCATTTCAGCGACCCATCGCGACCTGCCAAAAGCGATGGAGAAAAAGGAATTCCGCGAGGATCTCTTCTATCGTCTGAATGTGGTTAACCTGAAAATTCCGGCGCTGCATCAGCGCACCGAAGATATCCCGCTCCTTGCCAATCATCTGCTGCGCCAGGCGGCAGAACGGCACAAACCGCAGATTCGCAGCTTTTCCGTCGATGCGATGAAGCGTCTGATGGCCGCCAGCTGGCCGGGCAATGTGCGTCAGCTGGTTAACGTGATTGAGCAGTGCGTGGCGCTGAGTTCATCGCCGGTCATCAGCGATGCGCTGGTGGAGCAGGCGTTAAGCGGTGAAAACAGCGCGTTGCCGACCTTTGCGGAGGCGCGCAACCAGTTTGAACTGAACTATCTGCGTAAGCTGTTACAGATGACCAAAGGCAACGTGACCAACGCCGCACGTCTGGCCGGGCGCAACCGCACGGAGTTCTATAAGCTGCTGTCTCGTCATGAACTGGACGCCAGTGATTTTAAAGAGTAGCGGGGGCTGCGAAGTAAGACCGGCAGGCTGACTGCTCAGGCCCGAAGCAACAGGGGTGCGGTCGGCATGATCTGACAGCACTTGCGGCAACCTGAAGAAACCCGGATATTACCGCCCGACAGCGCCAGCAACATTTATACTGAATAAATCCTCTGACCACAGAGGGAGTGAAAAAGGGTCTGACATGAAAAAGATTGATGCAATTATCAAACCATTCAAACTCGATGATGTTCGTGAAGCCTTAGCGGAAGTGGGCATCACCGGGATGACCGTGAGTGAAGTGAAGGGCTTCGGTCGCCAGAAAGGGCACACCGAGCTGTACCGCGGCGCAGAGTATATGGTCGACTTTCTGCCTAAGGTCAAAATCGAAATGGTCGTCGGCGACGATATCGTTGATACCTGCGTTGAGACCATTATGCGTACGGCACAGACCGGCAAAATCGGTGACGGTAAGATCTTTGTCTTCGACGTGGCGCGTGTGGTGCGCATCCGTACGGGCGAAGAGGATGAAGAAGCGATCTGATACTCTTTTTATCAGCGCGTCATCCGCATAAAAAGCCCGCGCTGCGGGCTTTTTTTATGCCGGAAACCGGTGTGAGATCCGGCCTGCTCAGGGAACAGGGTCAGATTGGAAAGACGCAACACCCGCCATCCATAATTCCTCCGTCCCGCGCCGTCGTGGCGCGGGACACTTTCCTCTTCTGACCCTGTTTCCTTCGCGTTGAGCTGCTGTCAGATTCAGAGCGGCCCGTCATCTGCGCCCACAGATGACGCAATTACATCCCTTTGTGCGGGCCAAAAAGTTCGTAATGAATGCGTGCGTCAGCCACGCCAGCATCACGCAGTTGCGCGACCACATGCTGCATAAAGGGCAGGGGGCCACACAGGCAGAAGTGGGTTGCGGATGAGGCAAGACGTGCGGACATGACGCTGATATCCATCAGACCCTGCGCGTCATAGCGACCGGCATCGTCAGCGGCGGGATCGCGATACCAGACCTGACTGACAAAATCGGCGAGCTGCCTGCCCGTGTCACAAACTTCACGCCCAAAGGCATGCTGTTTGCCATTCTCTGCAGCGTGCAGCCAGCTGACCGGCGCGCGGTGCTGGCTTGCTGCCAGTGCATGCAGCATCGCCAGCATCGGCGTCTGACCTACGCCAGCAGAAATCAGCGCCACCGGCGTGACAGGATCGACCTCAAGGAAAAAGTCGCCGTGCGGTGCGGCGAGCATTAGCGTATCACCCACCCTGCCATTCTGATGCAGCCAGCCGGAGACGGTGCCCTGCGCTTCACGCTTCACCGCAATGCGATAATCTTTGCCGTTGCTGAGATGCGTCAGCGAGTACTGACGAATCTGGTGATGGTCGAAACTGGCGGGCTGCAGGTGAACTGTCAGATACTGACCCGGCTTAAACGCTGCTATCGGGCCGCCATCCACCGGCGTAAAGGTAAAGCTTTTAATCACATCGCTCTGCTGTTCAATCGCGCTGATGCGAAACGCACGCGTGCCGCGCCAGCCACCGGTTTGCTGCTCTGTTGCCTGATAAATTTCCTCTTCCCGATTGATAAAGACATCCGCCAGAACGCCGTAGGCCCGGCCCCATGCCGCCAGCGCCTCTTCGCCTGGATCCAGCAGCGCTTTGATGGTTGCCAGCAGGTTTTCACCCACGATGGCGTACTGCGCAGGCTGAATATTCAGGCTGGTATGTTTCTGGGCAATCTTTTCCACGGCAGGCAGCAGCACGGCCAGATTCTCCAGATTCGCGCCATAGGCGCAGATGGCGTTGAACAGCGCTTCCCGCTGATCGCCATTGCGCTGGTTGTTCATATTGAAGACGTTTTTAAGTTCCGGGTGGTGCGACAGCATCCGGTCATAGAAATGTGCGGTGAGCTTTGGACCGCAGGCTGCAATGGCAGGCAGCGTCGATTTAACGGTGGCGATGGTGTGTGCATCAAGCATAAAAATGGCCTCTCATTTAAAGATGTATTTTAAATGCATCTTATAGCCGCTTCGTCTGCTGTGTAAATAACGCGATGAACTTTCTGGTTGCCAGAGTGGCAACTTTTTAGTGCATCACAGAAACTCACGGCCATATCGGAGAGAAAAATTGTGGCGGCTGAGCCGGGGAAAAAGGTGTAAAAATGCCGTGCCAGTAGCCAGCCAATCGTTTGCGTAAAAAGAGGCGGTTCACCCTACCTTCACCTGTTAAAACGGTTTACACTGTGGGCCTTCGCCCCTGAAGGGGGGTAAATACCGTCAGAAAGTTAGCTGAGTCAGGAGATCCGGATGTTAAAGCGTGATATGAACATTGCCGATTACGATGCCGAGTTGTGGCAGGCGATGGAGCAGGAGACAGTGCGTCAGGAAGAGCACATTGAACTGATTGCTTCTGAAAACTACACCAGCCCGCGTGTTATGCAGGCGCAGGGTTCTCAGCTCACCAATAAATACGCTGAAGGCTATCCGGGCAAACGCTACTACGGCGGCTGCGAGTACGTTGATATCGTTGAGCAGCTGGCGATTGACCGCGCAAAAGCGCTGTTTGGTGCCGATTACGCTAACGTGCAGCCACACTCAGGTTCACAGGCTAACTTTGCGGTTTACACCGCGCTGCTGCAGCCGGGCGATACCATCCTCGGGATGAACCTGGCGCACGGTGGACACCTGACTCATGGTTCACCGGTTAACCTTTCAGGCAAACTCTATAACGTGGTGGCTTACGGTATCGATGAGACCGGTAAAATCGACTACGACGAACTGGCTGAACTGGCGAAAACCCATCAGCCAAAAATGATCGTCGGCGGCTTCTCCGCCTATTCCGGCGTCTGTGACTGGGCGAAAATGCGCGAAATCGCGGATAGCGTGGGAGCCTGGCTGTTTGTGGATATGGCACACGTTGCCGGTCTGGTTGCCGCAGAAGTCTATCCAAGCCCGATTCCGCATGCGCACATCGTAACCTCCACCACCCACAAAACGCTGGCAGGTCCGCGTGGTGGCATCATTCTGGCGAAAAACGGCGATGAAGATTTCTATAAGAAACTGAACTCTGCTGTCTTCCCTGGCGGTCAGGGCGGTCCACTGATGCACGTTATCGCGGGCAAAGCGGTTGCCTTTAAAGAGGCGATGGAGCCAGAGTTCAAAACCTACCAGCAGCAGGTGGCCAAAAATGCCAAAGCGATGGTAGAAGTACTGATTGAGCGTGGCTATGACATCGTTTCTGGTGGCACCCATAACCATCTGTTCCTTATCGATCTGGTGAGCAAAAACCTGACCGGTAAAGAAGCGGATGCGGCGCTGGGCCGTGCCAACATCACGGTTAACAAGAACAGCGTGCCGAACGATCCGAAAAGCCCGTTTGTGACGTCCGGTATCCGTATCGGTACGCCAGCGGTTACGCGTCGTGGCTTCAAAGAAGCAGACGTGCGTGAGCTGGCGGGCTGGATCGCCGATGTGCTGGATAACATCAATGACGAAGCGACCATTGAGCGCACCAAAAACAAAGTGCTGGAAATCTGCAGCCGTCTGCCGGTTTACGCTTAATCGTTAACCTGTTGTGATACAGACTAAAAAGGATGGCTTCTGCCATCCTTTTTTATTGCCTGTCCCGCGGCGCTCTGCCAGAGTAGCGCCCACTCATGCTGCGCGGCAGCACACCTGCTGGAGGGAATATGGCAATCGGCTCCGCCAGATGGCTCGGACTGGGCTACTTCACTTACTTCTTCTGTTACGGCATCTATCTGCCATTCTGGGGGGTGTGGCTGAAAGGCACCGGCCTGGATGCTGAAAAGATTGGCCTGCTGCTCGGCTGTGGTATGGTCGCACGCTTCGTCGGTAGTCTGCTTATCGCCTCACAGGTTAAAAATCCTGGCCGGTTAATTACGGCGCTACGTCTGCTGGCGCTGATGACCTCTCTGTTTGCAGCCGGTTTCTGGGTGGGTGAGCAGTGGATGTGGCTGCTGACCGTGATGATCGGCTTTAATCTCTTTTTCTCGCCGCTGGTGCCCCTCAGCGATGCCCTGGCGGCAACCTGGACGCAGCAGATTGGGCTGGCATACGGACCGGTGAGATTGTGGGGCTCGCTGGCCTTTGTGATCAGCTCGGCGTTAACCGGCATGCTGGTAAGCGCTTATTCCTCACAGGCCATTCTGCTGCTGCTTTCCGTCGGTGTCATCGCCATGCTTGCTGGCATGATGCTGAAACCCGCCACCCAGCCACAGGGTCATGAGCGGCAGGGGGCTGCGGGCGGCGGCTGGCAGGAATGGCGATCGTTACTGCGTGAAAATGCAGTATGGCGATTTATGCTCTGCGTCACGCTACTGCAGGGCGCGCACGCGGCCTATTACGGCTTCAGTGCTATCTGGTGGCAGGAGAGCGGCTATTCCGCCTCGACGGTGGGCTACCTCTGGTCGCTGGGCGTGGTAGCGGAGATTATTGTGTTTGCCCTGAGCAACCGCCTGTTCCGCCGCTGGCGTGCGCGTGACCTGCTGCTGCTTTCAGGCATCTGCGCGTTAATCCGCTGGAGCCTGCTGGGTGCCAGCACCGCGCTGCCGCTGCTGATTGTGGCGCAAATTCTCCACTGTGGCAGTTTCACCGTCTGTCATCTGGCAGCGATGCGCTTTATCGCGGCGCGGCAGGGGGCGGAAGTGATCCGGCTGCAGTCGCTCTATTCCGCGCTGGCAATGGGCGGTGGGATTGCGGTCATGACCATGATCTGCGGCGTGCTGTTCGCGCATCTGCAGGGGCATCTCTTCTGGGTGATGGCGCTGGTCGCACTGCCTGCGCTGTTTCTGCGTCCCGGCTACGACTCCAGTAAATAACGAATGCGCTGCTGATGGTGTAACGTCAGCGGCAGCTCTGCATGTACCAGCGGCGGAGAGAACAGAGGCAGCGAAGTCGGGTAGGGCGAGATGATAATGTCTGTGTCCCGGGGCGCACCCTCCTTCTGAAACAGCTTCACATCCAGGTAGGAAATATTGATGGGCAGCAGCGTGATCTCACGGATCTGCTGCTCCACATTCTGCTCCAGATCGGCGTCGCCGCCGGTCAGTATCAGGACCTGCTTCTCCTGCAACGCACTCTCCTGCATCAGCCAGGCACCAAAAATAATGGTGATTAAACTCACCTCTTCCGGCGTAAAGGTTACCTGGTAATGCTGCTCAAAGGCCGTCAGGGCCTGCTGAGTGGTACGCAGCAGACGAGGGTAGAGCCGGCTGACATCCAGTGCGACGCTATTGTCGATACCGATATTAAAGTGCGTGCGATCGAGCGCCTGTGCCAGATGCGGATAGAGCTGGCGCAGCAGTTCGTCGCGGTCAGCAAAAGTGACACCGGCACAGGCTTCAAAGTCATTGATCAGTTGCTGAGTCGCATTCATCAGCTGCTGCCCGGCAGGATGTGCGATAGCGTCCACAACCGGTGTATGGATCTGGCTGAAGAGCAGTGTCCAGAAGTCGGTTTCACTGACGTGCGGAGCAAGATGGCAGCGCTTGCGCCAGTGATGAATCACATCCCCGGCGGCCTGCCGCTCAGGCTTCTGCTGCAGCCACAGAGACTGCGCTTCACTGAACAGCACCGGCTGACGCTGGCACAATCCATACTTCATGAATATCTGCAGAAAAAGCCGGTCACGGTCGCTGAAATCACGTTTCAGACACAGGCTGCAGTGCTGAATCAGTGCCTGTAAATTGGTCTCATCCCACAGCGCTTTCTCAATTTTGATCGCCTTCAGGCGCTGACGCAGAGGCGCGGCAAAATGCTCGCAGACAAAGTCCTGCGATAAACGCAAACTGCGTCGCAGGTTGTGCAGCAAACAAAGGCGACGATCCAACTCTGTTCCATGAAGACGAAAGCTGCCATCCACCATCTGATGCAATTCCAGCTGGTGATATCGCTGTATCTCAAGGCCCACATCCGCGATATCCTGTCGGGCAACGGCAGGATCGACGCCATTCAGCTGGCAGATTTTTTCAAGCGTAAGCGCGGGTGCAGGCAGAAACAGCAACAACAAAAGATGGCACTGACGCTGTGAACGGGTGAAGAGTGGTGCCAAAGGGGTAGCAGAACTCATCAATCAGATTTCCAGCAGGCTATTTTGAGCTAAGCGTAGTCAACCCGGTCAGCGCCTGCGCGGTTTACGCGGTTTATTTGCCGGAGGTTTAAGGCGGGTCACAAAATTTTGTTACTTATAGATTCTTTTCATCAGGAACGTTACTTTATAACATTATGAAACGCGCACTCTTTGCCTTACTGATGGTCCTAAGTCCGGCGCTGCTGGCACATCCTCACAGCTTCATCGACATGAAAACCGAACTGGTGGCGCAGGGCGACACCTTTACCGGATTGAAGATGATCTGGACCATGGATGAGATAACCTCCGCCGATCTGCTTTATGACGCGGGCGAGGCGAAGCCGGGCAGCGTGGTATGGAAAAAACTGGCGGCGGGGGTGATGGCGAATGTCCTGGGTCAGCACTACTTTTCCGAAATCTGGCACAACCAACAGCGGGTAAAGTTTTTGAATCTGCCAACGGAATACAATCTGTCGCGTAGCGGCCACAAAGCGGTGCTGGAATTTGTTCTGCCGCTGGCGGAACCCCCGAAGCTGACCGGCCAGCGCTTTGAGATCCTGACCTTCGATCCTACTTACTTCGTCGATATGTTCTATGACAATCCCGGCGCGTTAACCCTGCCGCCGGGGCTGCAGGCACGCTGCAAATTTACGCTCAACACGCCAAAGCCCAGCGACTCTCTGAAGCAGTATGCGCTGTCACTGGATAAAGCCGATGCGCCTGCAGAAGAGATGGATTTAGGTCGCCAGTTCGCGCAGACGGTGGTACTGACATGTCAGTAATCGCCACCCCCCTTCGGGCTTCCCGGCTCTGGCCTCTGTGGCTGCTGGCGGGGCTTCTCATCGGCGGCGGATTACTGGTCTGGTTTTACTGGTCGCAGATTCTGCTGCAAAGCGTGTTGTGGCAGAAAGATCTGCACCGGCAGATGACCCAGCTCTTGCAACAGGTGGCGGATCAGCCCCATCAGGCGGGCCTCTCGCTGGTCATATTCAGTTTGCTTTATGGCGTGCTGCACGCGCTTGGACCCGGCCACGGCAAAGTAGTGATCGCCACTTTTCTGGCGACCCATCCGAGCCGCGTTAAAACCAGTATCAGGCTGACGCTGCTCGCCTCACTGCTGCAGGGCTCGGTAGCGATTGCGCTGGTCACGGTCATGCTGGTGGTGCTGAACACCTCGTCGCGCCAGCTGCATCTCAGCAGTTTCTGGCTGGAAAAGGGCAGTTATCTGCTGGTGATCGGATTGGGTGTGATGATTGGTTACCGGGCGTTGCGTTCGCTGTGGCTGGCATTCCGTCCACGGCCAGCCCCGATATTTCGCGCCTTCCAGCCTCACCATCAGCATGATGAACAGTGCGGATGCGGACACGCGCACCTTCCGACGCCGCAGCAGATGAGCGGCCATATCAGCGCGAAAACGCAGTTTCTGGTGGTCGTGTCGATGGGATTACGTCCCTGTTCCGGCGCGATCATGATGCTGCTGTTTGCCAAAGTGATTGGCGTGTATGGCTGGGGCATTCTTTCCGCTGCGGTAATGGCGCTGGGCACCGCCCTGACCATCTCGGCAATTGGCCTGCTGGTGCAGCAGGCACGCTCTGTGGCGCAGCGGCTGGCACAGCCACGCAACGCCGCAGGCATGGCGCGATTACTCATCCCGGCGCTGGCCTTAACCGGTAGCATGATTTTGATCGTGGCGGGCATCGCATTATGGCAGTCAGCGCAGCTGACGCCGGGCGGCGGAATTCGACCTTTCTGACTGAAAACGCAGCGGGAATTAAATTCCCGCTGTTATCCTTACCTCGCTAATTATCTCTGAATTCATCTCTTTATTTTTTTCTCTGGGTAGTTTAGTGGAGAAATGACTATTCCCTGTCTACGCTGTTATTACCAAAACGGCATTCCGCCGTCGGGATGATAAAAGATCAGAACAGCTTTTTATTGCGAGGAGTATATTTCATGGCTGATACCCGTATTAATAATGGCTACACCGAAACGCTGGCGACCGGGCCTGCAGGACTACCGCTGAAACGTATTTCATGGAGCGCGGTGTTTGCCGGTGTTATTTGTGCATTAATCGTTCATATCATTCTGACGCTGCTGGGCACAGCCATTGGTGCGACCACCATTGATCCGATGAAAGAACAGAACCCGCTGGACGGCCTTGGAACTGGCGCGCTGGTCTGGACGGCCATTGAAATGCTGGTTGCGATGGCGGCAGGGAGTTATGTTGCCGGTCGACTGGCACAGCGTGAAGGTGCACTGCACGGTTTACTGATGTTTGGCCTTAGCACAATTTTCACTATTTACCTGGCTATTGCGCTGGCGACCAGTGTATTAGGTGGCGCGATGAATATTCTGGGTTCAGGCTTCCAGGCGTTGGGTAACGGTATTTCCGCCGCTGCGCCTTCAGTGACCCAAATGGCAAAAGAAAAGCTGCAGGAAAATAATATTAATTTAGACAGCCTGCAGAACGAACTGGAGACCACTTTACGTCAGACGGGTAAGCCGGAATTACAGCCAGAGAACTTAAAGCAGGATGCAAATAACGAAGCGCAGAATGCGGAAAACCAGGCTAACAACACCGCGAACCATCCGCAGACGGCAGATACCGATCTGACCAACTGGGTAAAAGGCGTGATGGATCGTCACTCAGATACCCTGCAGGCCGCCGATCGTGACGCACTGAAAAACATCATTAAAGCGCGTACCGGTAAAAGCGATGAGGAAGTGGATCAAATCGTAGCGAAAACCGAGCAGAGCTATCAGCAGGCCGTTCAGAAGTATCAGGAACTGAAACAGCAGGCTGAACAGAAAGCGCGTGAAGCAGGCGAAAAAGCGGCGGCTGCGACGGCGAAAGCGAGCTGGTATGCCCTGATTCTGCTGATCATCGAAGCGGTACTGGCCGGTGTGATGGGTATGGTAGGTCGTCGTACTCAGCCCCGTCAGGTGCTGGCACACGAACGTCGTTAATCCTCACTGATTAACAGGCAATAAAAAAGGCGGCTGAAAAGCCGCCTTTTTACGTCCTGAGACTTAGCGTTTTAACGCTTCGCTCAGTTCATCACGCATGTTCGACAGCATCGCTTTCACCACACGCGGATTACCTGCAACCAGGTTACCGGACAGCAGATAGCCATGGTTACCGGTGAAGTCAGTGACCAGACCACCCGCTTCGCGGACCAGCAGTTCACCCGCCGCAAAATCCCACGGCTTCAGGCCAATTTCGAAGTAGCCATCTACGCGACCGGCCGCCACATAGGCCAGATCCAGCGCAGCAGAACCGGTGCGACGGAAGTCAGCGCACTGGGTGAAGAGCTTAGTCAGGATGTTCATGTAAGCAGGCGCGTGCTGCTTCATTTTGAACGGGAAGCCCGTTGCCAGAACGGTGCCATCCAGATCGCGGGCAATGCTGCCACGCAGACGATAGCCATTCAGCTGCGCGCCCTGGCCACGTGAAGAGGTGAACAGTTCATTGCGCATAGGATCGTAAACGACAGCGACTTCAGTGCGGCCTTTAATGCGCACAGCGATAGAAACAGAAAAGTGGGGCAGACGTTTGATGAAGTTGGAGGTGCCATCCAGCGGATCGATAACCCATTGAACGTCCTGATCTTCGCCCGCCAGTTCACCGCTTTCTTCAGTGATGATGGTGTGTTTCGGGTAAGATTTACGAATAATTTCGATAATCAGGCGTTCTGCTTCGCGGTCAACATTGGTTACGAAGTCGTTGCTGCCTTTCTGGCTGGCTTCGACGGCGTCCGGGGTTTCATAATATTTGGCAATTAAATTTCCGGCCTTGCGCGCTGCGCGCACGGCAATGTTGAGCATTGGATGCATCGGTATCTCTCGCTGGATGTTAAAGAACGGGGAAAACGGCGCGGAGTATAGCAGCGTGTTCGGTAAATGTCCTGCTTTATGTTAGGATTCTATCCACTAATTTTACTGACCCGTTTCTGAGTATCCCTAATCATGTTGCAAAATATTCGTATCGTGCTGGTCGAAACCTCTCACACCGGTAACATGGGCTCCGTTGCGCGCGCCATGAAAACCATGGGCTTAACTAACCTCTATCTGGTTAATCCGCTGGTCAAGCCGGATTCACAGGCTATCTCCCTGGCAGCCGGGGCCAGTGACGTTATCGGTGATGCAAAAATCGTCGATTCCCTGGATGAGGCCATCGCCGGGTGCAGTCTGGTGGTCGGTACCAGCGCACGTTCACGCTCGCTGCCCTGGCCGATGCTGGATGCGCGTGAATGCGGCGTAAAAAGTGTGGAAGAGGGCCAGCAGGCACCGGTCGCGCTGGTCTTTGGTCGTGAACGCGTCGGCCTGACCAACGAAGAATTGCAGAAGTGTCACTATCACGTCGCGATTCAGGCCAACCCGGAGTACAGCTCGCTGAACCTGGCGATGGCGGTTCAGATCATCGCCTATGAAGTGCGCATGGCATGGTTACAGGCGCAGGAGCAGGCCAGCCCGCCGCCGCAGTATGAAGAATCACCGTATCCGCTGGTGGATGACCTTGAGCGCTTCTATCAGCATATGGAACAGATGATGCTGAACAGCGGCTTTATCCGTGAAGCCAATCCAGGTCAGGTGATGAGCAAACTGCGCCGTCTTTACACCCGCGCCCGCCCGGAACGTGATGAACTCAACATCCTGCGTGGCATGCTCTCGTCGTTTGAAAAGCGGAAAAACGAGAAAAAAGAAGCAGATAATAGTTGAGTAAATTACCTGGTTAAATACCTGACTGATTTACCAGGTTAAATAGTTGACCAATTTACTCGGGAATGTCAGACTTCATGGCATCTGTTGCTAATCCTCCGATAACCGGACGCTATTGAGGTCGTACGCTATGAGACTGACATCCAAAGGACGTTATGCCGTTACTGCAATGCTGGACGTTGCCCTTCACTCCCATGAAGGCCCGGTCCCGCTGGCTGATATTTCAGAGCGTCAGGGCATTTCGCTCTCCTATCTGGAGCAGCTTTTCTCCCGACTGCGCAAAAACGAGCTGGTCTCCAGCGTGCGGGGTCCCGGCGGCGGTTATCTGTTAGGTAAAGCGTCAAACACCATCTCTGTGGGTGAAGTGATCACTGCCGTTGATGAGTCGGTTGATGCCACCAAATGCCAGGGCAAAGAAGGCTGCCAGGGCGGCGAGCGCTGCCTGACTCACGTACTGTGGCGCGATTTGAGCGTGCGTATCAGCGACTTCCTGAACAATATTACGCTGGCTGAACTGGTCAATAACCAGGAGATTCTGGATGTGGCCGATCGTCAGAATGCGATTGATAACCGTCGCTTCCAGAGCCCGCGTTCGCAGGAAATCAACGTTAATCAACGCGCCTCGTAATCCCCGCTGTTCCGGCCCTAACTGCTAACGCGGTCAGGGCCGAATCTGCTATAAAGACGTATGATTTTCTATACGGAGCTGTAGCGCAATGAAATTACCGATTTACCTGGATTACGCCGCCACTACGCCGGCCGATCCGCGTGTGGCCAGCAAAATGATGCAGTTTCTGACGCTGGATGGCACGTTCGGTAATCCGGCCTCGCGATCGCACCGTTTTGGCTGGCAGTCTGAAGAAGCGGTTGATGTTGCCCGCAATCAGATCGCCGAACTGGTTAACGCCGATCCGCGCGAAATCGTCTTTACCTCTGGTGCCACCGAATCCGATAACCTCGCGATCAAAGGCGCAGCCCACGCCCATCAGGCGCGCGGCAAACATATCATCACCAGCCAGACTGAACACAAAGCGGTGCTCGATAGCTGCCAGCAGCTGGAGCACGAAGGCTTTGCTGTCACTTACCTGACGCCAGCGGCTAACGGCATTATTTCGCCTGAACAGCTGCGTGCGGCGCTGCGTGACGACACCATCCTGGTCACCCTGATGCACGTTAATAACGAAACCGGCGTGATTCAGGATATCGCCGCCTTTGGCGAACTCTGCCGCGAACGTGAGATTCTGTTTCATGTGGATGCGACCCAGAGCGTCGGCAAGTTGCCTGTCGATCTCAGCCAGTTACCGGTTGATTTGATGTCTTTTTCAGCCCACAAACTCTATGGCCCGAAAGGCATCGGCGCACTTTATGTTCGGCGTAAACCGCGCGTGCAGATCGCCGCGCAAATCCACGGCGGCGGACATGAACGCGGGATGCGCTCAGGAACCTTGCCGGTGCATCAGATTGTCGGCATGGGTGAAGCCTATCGTATCGCAGCAGAAGAGCGTGAAACCGAAATGGCACGTCTGCAGGCGCTGCGCAATCGACTGTGGCAGGGCATCAGCACACTGCCGGACGTAACCCTTAATGGCGATCCGCATCAGAGTGCCCCGAACATTCTTAACCTCAGCTTCGCGGATGTTGAGGGTGAATCCCTGATCATGGCGCTGAAAGATCTCGCGCTCTCTTCCGGCTCAGCCTGTACCTCCGCCAGTCTGGAACCGTCCTATGTTCTGCGTGCGCTGGGCGTAAGTGAAGAGCTGGCACACAGTTCGCTGCGCTTCTCACTGGGACGCTTCACCACCGAAGAAGAGATCGACTACGCCATCGCGCTGGTGCAGAAATCAGTGACCCGCCTGCGGGCCTTAATGAAATCCTGATACCCGGTAACCGTCCGCAAACGGCGTCAGCAATATGTGCACTTTACTGGCAACATCTGACGGAATCTGTTATCAGGTCTCTGCGAACTATATTTAACATCTCATTAAATCCGTCATAACAATCAGGCTGGATGAAACAGATAACGATTACGGAGCTTTTCGATGACCACACAACCGATGACTATTACGCTTAGCAGCCAGCCCGCCGATGTGCGCTGGGGCGAAAAAGCGATTCTCAGCAGCAACGACAGCGGCATGACACTGCATCTGACCGGCGCGGATGCGCTGAACACCATCCAGCGTGCGGCGCACAAAATCGACAGCCAGGGGATCCGCCACGTGGCGCTGACCGGCGAAGGCTGGCACCTGGAGCAGTGCTGGGCATTCTGGCAGGGCTTCCGTGGCCCGAAAGGCCAGCGTCAGGTTGAGTGGCCAGCGCTGGGCGAACATGAGCAGGCAGAGTTTGATCGCCGTCTGAAAATCATCGACTGGGTCCGCAACGTCATTAACCTGCCTGCCGACGATCTGGGGCCGGAACAGCTGGCGCATACCGCAGTCGATCTGATTAGCGAAGTGGGCGGCAGCGCCGTCAGCTATCGCATTACCAAAGGCGACGATTTGCGCGAACAGGGCTATATGGGCCTGCATACGGTAGGACGGGGCTCGAATCGCCCGCCGGTTTATCTGGCGCTCGATTTCAACCCGACCGGCGATGAAAATGCACCGGTCTATGCCTGTCTGGTCGGTAAGGGCATCACCTTTGACACCGGCGGCTACAGCCTGAAGCAGAGCAGCTTCATGGACTCCATGAAGTCTGACATGGGCGGCGCAGCGACCGTGACCGGCGCACTGGCTATGGCGATTTCGCGTGGTCTCAACAAGCGCGTCAAACTCTACCTCTGCTGTGCGGACAACATGGTCAGCAGCAACGCCTTTAAACTCGGCGACATCATTCGCTATCGCAACGGCAAATCGGTGGAAGTGATGAACACCGATGCGGAAGGTCGGCTGGTGCTGGCTGACGGTTTGATTGATGCCAGCGAGCAGAATCCGACAATGATCATCGACGCCGCAACGCTGACCGGCGCGGCCAAGACGGCGCTGGGCAACGATTACCATGCGCTGTTTACCTTTGATGATGTGATGGCGCAGTCGCTGATGGGCAGCGCAGTGAGTGAGAATGAGCCGTTCTGGCGTCTGCCGCTGGCTGAGTTCCATCGCAGCCATCTGCCGTCTAACTTTGCCGACCTCAATAACATCGCCAGCCCGTCTCATGCGGCGGGTGCCAGCAGCGCGGCAGCGTTCCTGTCCCATTTCGTCAGCCATTATCAGCAGGGCTGGCTGCACATTGACTGCTCCGCGACCTATCGCAAAGGCGCAGTCGATCAGTGGGCGGCGGGTGCAACAGGCCTTGGCGTGCGTACCATCGCCAATCTGTTACTGAAATAAGCAGGTTTCAGCGGTGGCGGATGCCGCCGCTGTTCAGAGGGAAACTATGAACCGTCTTGAAGAGGTGCTGAAGCTGGCGGCCACTGAGCCTGCCCATCGGCCCGAGTTTTTTCAGCTGCTGCTGGAATCTGATGTCTGGGTGCCAGGTGAAAGCACCACGCAACAGTTTGATGCCAGCACACCCGTTGATTTGCAGCACTGGGAAAAAGAGGATGGCAGCAGCATCATTCCTTTTTTCACGTCAGAAGAGGCGATGAGTGAAGCCGTCAGCGGTGAGCAGTCCTGGCTGCGTCTGCCGGTACGGACGCTGTTTGAGATTACGCGTGGCGAGACGCTGTTTCTCAATCCTAAACTGCCTTCCGGCAAAGAGTTTACTGCGGCCGAGATCACCCATCTGCTGGCCGAAGAGGGGAGTGCGTTAAGCCAGCAAACCGTACTGGAAGGCGGGCAATCCCTGCTGTTGTCTGAAGTGGCCGAACCACCTGCGCAGATGATCGATTCGCTGACTCAACTGTTCGCTAAGCATAAGCAGGTGCGCCGCGCATTTATCGCCAGTATTCGTGAGCGGGCTGATGAAGCGCCCAATCTGCTGATTGGTATTGAAGCGGACAGTAACATTGAGGCGATTATTCAGGCGGCGGGCAGTGTGGCAACGGACACGCTGCCGGACGATGCGCCGGTGGATATCTGTGAAGTGACGCTGAACGATCGCGGCATCAGCCACTTTTTTACCGCCCACATCACCCCCTTCTATGAACGTCGCTGGGGCAGTTTCCTGCGTGATTTCAAAGGCAGTGAGCGGATTATCTGATACACGCTAAAAACAGGCGGCTCATGGGCCGCCTGTTTTTTATTTGGCAATCGGTAAGTCGTCGCGACTGCCCCATTCGCCCCAGGATCCGTCATACAGCGTGACCTCCCGTGCCCCCAGCGCCGTCAGTGCCAGAATCACTACCACTGCCGTTACCCCGGAGCCACAGCTGGCGACTACCGGTCTGGTGATATCGACGCCTGCCTCTGCAAACAGCCTGCGCAGTTCCGCGTCCGGCTTAAGGTTTCCCTGCTCAACCAGCGTATTCCACGGCACGTTCAGGCTGTTGGGAATGTGTCCGCGATGCAAACCCGGACGCGGCTCATCAACTTCAGCGTTAAAGCGATTGGCGGCACGCGCATCAACTATCTGTGCGCCGCCTTCATGGCTGATGAGCAGCACGTCCGTCAGGCGTTTTACCCGGCTCTCATCCACGTGCGCGTCAAATTCGCCCTCCGGCAGATTCACGTCGCCGGTTGCCAGCGTAAAGCCTGCCGCTTTCCAGCCCTGTAACCCTCCCGCCAGAATCGACACCTGCGCCACACCAAAAGTGTGCAGCATCCACCAGGCACGCGGCGCGGAAAAGAGATTGCCCTCGTCATAGACCACAAGGTGTTTATCACTGCTGACACCCAGCTCACGCATTGCTACGGCAAAGCTCTCGGCGCGCGGCAGCATATGCGGATAAGGGCTGGTGTGATCGGAAAGCGCTTCAATATTAAAGAAAGGCGCATCGGGCAAATGACCCGCCAGATATTCAGCCTGGATATCGCGAACGGCTTCCAGGCCGGGTGGCAGCATACGGGCATCCAGTACCTGAAGCCGCGCATCGTTGTAGTGCTCTTGTAACCAGTCGGCGGACACAAACAGTGGCGTCGTCATAACAACCTCATCTCAGCAATCTGTCCTGCCAGTGTCAGGGAATGTGCGCACCATCTCAAGAGAAGCGTTGATTAAATGCGAGCATTGATATGAAATTGCGCAGCGTAATGAAACGACACATTCTGCGTCCCGGTGAAGGAACTACCATGAAGAAACGCACTACCCGGCTGCTGCTCAGCATGCTGATCGGTGGCTCGCTGCTGTCAGCGACCCTGTTACCTGTCCTGCCTGTTCAGGCGGCAGAGATACCCGCAACGAACCCGGTCAGCAAACCGCTGTCGATTATCGATCTTTCGGAACTCCAGATTGACGGTGCCGCTGCGCTGGTCCTGACCTTCAGCCAGCCGCTGGATGACAAACAGGCGATCGCGCAGAAAGTCAGGTTAACCGATGATAAGCAGGGCCGCGTGGATGGCGGCTGGGAGCTGTCGGCTAACCGCAAAACGTTACGTTTTCGTCATCCTGAACCGTCGCGCCACTTCACCGTCACGGTGGATGCGGGACTGCGCGCCGCCAGCGGTGAGACACTTGCCGCCGATTACAGTCAGAAAATTGCGACCAGCGATATCCAGCCGATGGTGGGTTTTGCCAGTCGCGGTTCCCTGCTGCCGCTGCGCATCACGCAGGGTCTGCCTGTGCTGGCACTGAATGTGGATCAGGTTGATGTCGATTTCTTCCGGATTAAGAATGCGGGCCTGGCACAGTTTCTTTCGGAATGGCGTTACGGCAACAACCTTTCCACCTGGGCGTCGGCGGATCTGCTCAAAAGCAGCCAGCTGGTCTATACCGGACGCTTTGAGCTTAATCCGGCGCGTAACACCCGTGAAAAATTGCAGCTGCCGATGAGAGACATTGCCGCGCTTCAGCAGCCGGGCGTCTATCTGGCGGTGATGAAACAGGCCGGAACGTATCGCTACAGCCAGCCCGCCACGCTCTTCACCCTGAGCGATATTGGCCTCTCGCTGCATCGCTTCCCGACCCGATTCGAACTCTTCGCTCAGAGTCTGGCAAACGGCGAGCCGCTTTCCGGCATCAGCGTCAGGTTACTGGATGAGAAAGGGCAGGTGCTGCAGAGCGGCACCAGTGACAGCACCGGCCATCTGAGCCTGAAAGCCGATGAAAAGGGCAAACTCCTGCTGGCCGTGCAGGGTGAGCAGACCTCGCTGATCGACCTGGCGCGTCCGGCGCTGGACCTGGCTGAGTTTCCGGTTGCCGGTCCGCAGGGCTATGACAAACAGCTGTTTGTTTTTGGCCCGCGTGATATCTACCGTCCTGGCGAAACCGTCATCGTAAATGCGCTGCTTCGCGATGCCGATGGACATCCTTTGCCCGCCCAGCCAATCAAAGCCGAGCTGGTGCAGCCCGACGGTCAGGTGATGCGGACCTTTGTCTGGCAGCCCGACGCGGGATTCTACCAGCAGCGCCTGGCACTGCCAGCGTCAGCCATGACCGGTGACTGGATGCTGCGGCTGAATACCGGTGATAACCTCAGGCGTCAGTGGACGTTCCACGTCGAAGATTTTCTGCCGGAGCGCATGGCGTTAACCCTGAACAATGCCCCTCAGCCCCAACCTGCAGATGCCAGTGTTACGTTCGGTATTGAAGGACGCTACCTCTATGGCGCACCTGCGGCCGGTAACACGTTACAGGGACAACTTTATCTGCGGCCTGCACGTGAAGCCGTGGCCGCGCTGCCGGGCTACCAGTTTGGTGACATTACCGAAGAGGGAGTAAAACGCACGCTGGATGAGGTAGAGCTTAAACTCGACGCCAGCGGTAAAGCACAGCTTATGGTAGAGAATCAGTGGAATCAGCTGCACTCGCCGCTCAATCTGATTCTGCAGGCCAGCCTGCTGGAGACCGGCGGACGCCCGGTCACCCGTCGTGCAACCCAGGCCATCTGGCCTGCTGACGCTCTGCCAGGCATCCGGCCGCTTTTCGGTAACAAGGCGGTATATGACTACCGCAGTGACAGCTATCACGATGAGCCTACCGTGCCGGAAGAGAGCCTGGCCGAATTCGACATTGTTTATGCCAATAGTCAGGGAAGAAAACTGGCAGCCGATAAGCTGGATGTGCGTCTGATTCGTGAGCGCCGGGATTACTACTGGAGCTTCTCCGACAGCGAAGGCTGGCAGTCGCAATATAATGGCAAAGATCTGCAGGAAGATGAGCGCGCAATCTCTGTCCCGGCTGACGGCAGCACCAGAGTCAGCTTCCCGGTCGAGTGGGGCCACTACCGGCTGGAAGTGCAGGCGGGTGAAAAGATCGTCAGCAGTATGCGATTCAATGCGGGCTATGACTGGCAGGATAACACCAATGGCACAGGGGCATTGCGTCCCGATCAGGTCAGACTGAAGCTGGACAAAGCGGCTTACCAGCCGGGCGATACCGTGCATCTGCAGGTTGAGTCACCGGCTGCCGGTAAAGGCTACCTGATGGTGGAGTCGAGCAGCGGCACGCTATGGTGGCAGCCTCTGACCGTCCCACAGGGCGGCACAACGGTGGATGTCTCTGTTGCGGAGAGCTGGCGGCGTCACGATCTTTACTTCAGCGCTATCGTGGTACGTGACGGCGATAAGGCCAGCGGCGCAACGCCTAAACGTGCGGTGGGGCTGTTGCATCTGCCGATGGCGACGGAGGCGCGTCGCTTAAACCTGACGCTTACGGCACCCGATAAAATTCGTCCTGAGCAGCGCCTGACGGTGAAGGTTCATGCCAGTCGTGACGGCGGTCCGCTGCCAGAAAAAGTGCATGTGCTGCTGTCAGCGGTGGACAGCGGCGTACTGAGCGTGACGGATTTTAAAACGCCCGATCCGTGGCAGGCTTTCTTTGGCCGCAAACGCTACAACGTCGATCAGTACGACGTCTTTGGTCAGCTTATTGAAGGCGGTGGCCGACTGGCGGCGCTGCGTTTTGGGGGTGATGGCGACGATGAATCGATGACGCACGGCGGTAAAAAGCCGGTGACGCACGTCAATATCGTGGCGCAGCAGTTACAGGCGGTGACGCTCGATAAAGAGGGCAACGGGTCGATTACACTGCCGATTCCGGCCTTTAACGGCGAGCTCCGGCTCATGACGCAGGCCTGGAGCGATGACAGTTTCGGCGCGGCAGAGCGTAAGCTGGTGGTCGCGGCACCGCTGATCAGCGAACTGGCTACCCCGCGTTTCCTTGCCAGCGGCGACAGCGCATTACTGGCGCTGGATCTCACAAACCTGACCGATTTACCGCAAACGCTGAAAGTAGATCTGTCCGGCGGTGGCCTGGTGGAACTGGCCGGTGCGGCCAGCCAGAGCGTGACGCTGGCCAAAGGTGCGCGCACCACATTACAGATTCCGGTCAGGGCAAAAAGCGGTTTTGGTGATGGCGAGATCGCCGTACAGATTTCCGGCCTGAATCTGCCGGGTGAACAGGTGAAGCCCGGCAAACAGCAGTGGAAAATTGGCGTCAGGCCCCCTTATCCGGCGCAGACGCTGAACTTTGAAGCGGTGATCAATCCCGATCAGCCGTGGCAGGTCGCGGCCGCATCGCTGACGGGGCTGGATGCGCACACCCTGAGTGGACAGCTGACGCTGAGCAATCGTCCGCCGCTGAACATTGCCAGCTATATCAGTGCGCTTTACGCCTATCCCTACGGCTGCCTGGAACAGATCAGCAGCGGCCTCTGGCCTTCGCTTTATACCAGCCATGCTGAGCTGACCGCTATGGGCATAAAAACCAGCAGCGATGAGGCGCGGCGGGCTGCCGTCGATGTCGGCATTGCGCGTCTGGCGGGCATGCAGCGAGCCAACGGCAGCTTTGGGCTGTGGGATAAACAAAGTGAAGAGGAGTTCTGGCTGACGCCTTATGTGACGGACTTCCTGCTGCGCGCCAGTGAAGCAGGCTATGCGCTGCCGGATAATGTGGTGAATCGCGCAAATGCACGATTGCTGCGCTATCTGCAGGATCCCTCGCAGATCAGCGGCGGCGAGAGTGATAACAGCGCCGCGCTGCAGTTCAGCGTACAGGCTTACGCGGGGCTGGTACTGGCGCGTCAGCAGCGTGCGCCGCTGGGTGCGCTGCGCGCCTTGCATCAGCAACGTGGAAAGGCCCGCTCCGGACTGGCGCTGATGCAGCTGGGGGTGGCGCTGAAGCTGATGGGTGACGAAGCGCGCGCCCGGCAGGCGATTATGCAGGGTGCCACGCTGACGCGCTCAGACAACAAGTGGAGCGGCGACTATGGCAGCACGGTGCGCGATCAGGGGATGATGATTGCCCTGTTAGCAGAGAATAAGCTGCAGCCTGATTTGCAGAACAGCCTGCTGCTGTCGCTGTCCAAAGAGGTGAATGGCAAACGCTGGTTCTCGACCCAGGAGAACAACGCAATTTATCTGGCGGCTCATACCCTGCAACGTGCGCAGGGCGGCAGCTGGCAGGCGCTGCTGTCGGGCGATGCGGAACCGTTGCAGGGCGACGCACCGCTGAATAAAGGGCTGGCGGCTGAACAGCTGTTACAGGGCTTAGCCATCCGCAATCCGGGCAGTGCGCCGCTGTACGGTCGTCTGGATGTTACCGGCTATCCGCTGACCGCCCCTCAGCCTGAGAGCAATGTGCTCGGGATTAAACGCGAATACTTTACCCTGGATGGCAAAGCCGCCGACCTCAGTAATCTGCGCAGCGGAGAGTTGCTGGTGGTGCGTCTGACCGTTTCGTCAGAGCGCACTATCAACGATGCACTGGTGGTGGATCTGCTGCCTGCCGGTCTGGAACTGGAAAACCAGAACCTGGCTGACAGCAGCGCCAGTCTCGGCGACAGTGCGGATACGCTGAAGGAGAGCATGGGCGACATGCAGCAGGCTGACATTAAGCACATAGAGTTCCGCGACGATCGCTTTGTGGCCGCACTGGTGGTGAATAGTTACCGTCCCGCGACGCTGGTCTACCTGGCGCGGGCGGTCACGCCGGGTCGCTTCCTGATGCCGCCTCCACAGATTGAGTCGATGTATGTGCCAGAGTGGCGCGCCACCGGCAGCACGCCGTCGCAGCTGCATATCCAGTAAGTGACGCGACACATGTTAAAACGCCGTACCCTTAAAAAGTGGTGGCTCGCGCTGCCGCTTTTTTTTCTGGCACTGTGGCTGGCAACGTGGGGGCTGGATCGCCTGTTCCCGCTGCCGCTTAAACAGGTGCAGCCTGCACGGGTGATTGTGGCCAGCGACGGTACGCCATTGTGGCGCTTTGCTGACAGCAAGGGCATCTGGCGCTATCCGGTCACACCCGATGACGTGGCACCGGCGTATCTGCAGGCGCTGCTGACCTATGAGGATCGCTGGTTCTGGTATCACCCCGGCATCAACCCGCTGGCGCTGGTGCGCGCTGCCTGGCAGGATGTGCGCCATCAGAGCGTCATTTCCGGGGGCAGCACCCTGACCATGCAGGTGGCGCGCCTGATCGACCCGCAACCCCGTACCCTGCGTGGAAAGCTGATTCAGGCGTGGCGGGCGCTGCAGCTGGAATGGCATCTTTCCAAACGTGACATCCTGACGCTCTACCTTAACCGGGCGCCCTTTGGCGGCACGCTGGAAGGGGTGGGGGCGGCAAGCTGGAGCTGGCTGGGAAAAGCCCCGTCACAGCTGACACCCGGCGAGGCGGCGCTGCTGGCCGTGTTGCCGCAGGCACCCAGCCGTCTGCGGCCCGATCGCTGGCCGGAACGGGCGGAAGCGGCACGCAATAAAGTGCTGGATCGGCTGGCGGAATACCGCATCTGGTCTGCTGAACAGGTGGCGGAAATCCGTCAGGAGCCGGTGTGGCTGCCGCCGCGTCAGATGCCGCAGATGGCACCGCTGCTGGCCCGGCGGCTGCTGTCGATCAGCCGCAGCGATAAGATTGTCTCTACGCTCGATCCTTCCCTGCAGCGCGAACTGGAAAGTCTGGCGCTGAACGTTAAGAACCAGCTTCCGCCGCGCACCTCACTGGCGATGCTGGTCGTGGATCACACCAACATGGCGGTGCGCGGCTACGTCGGGTCGGCTGACTTTACTGATGACAGCCGTTTCGGGCATGTGGATATGATTGCCAGCGTGCGTTCGCCAGGCTCGGTGTTAAAACCCTTTATCTATGGCATGGCGATGGACGAGGGGCTTATTCATGCCGAATCGCTGCTGCAGGATGTGCCGCGTCGCTTTGGGGATTATCGTCCGGGCAACTTCGACACCGGGTTTCACGGACCGGTCAGCGCCAGTGACGCGCTGGTGCGATCCCTGAATCTGCCCGCCGTACAGCTGCTGGAGGCGCTGGGACCGAAAAATGTCACGGCGCGTCTGCGCAACGCGGGTCTGAACTTACGTTTCCCGCCAGGCGCTGAACCTAATCTTTCACTGATTCTTGGCGGCACCGGGGCGCGCATGGATGAGATTGTCGCGGCTTACAGCGCCTTTGCCCGTCACGGCAATGCCGGTCAGCTGCGCTGGATGCCCAATCAGCCTCTGCAACAGCGGCCGCTGCTTTCACCAGAATCGGCGTGGATCATCCGGCGTATCCTGGCCGGGGAAGCGCAGCCCGCAGGTAATGGCAGCGTACCTGATGTGGTGCCGCTGGCCTGGAAAACCGGCACCAGTTATGGCTACCGCGACGCCTGGTCGGTAGGCATCAATCCCCGCTATCTGATTGGTGTCTGGGTCGGGCGACCGGATGCCACGCCGGTTGCCGGGCAGTTTGGTTTTGCCTCTGCCGTGCCAGTAATGAATCAGATTAATAGCGCACTGATGAGCCGCCTCGGCAGGCGGGATGTGCCACGCGATCCACGTCCGGCCTCGGTCACGGTCGCGACCATCTGCTGGCCTGGCGGTCAGCCGCTGCCTGCCGGAGACGAAAACTGCCGTCAGCAGCGACAAAGCTGGGTTGCCTCCGATACCCTGCCGCCAACGCTGCTGGCACCGGGTCAGGAGGGCCTCAGCGGATTACGCCTGAGTGACTGGCAGAATGCGCAAGGACGTCGCGTCGCAGCCGACTGCCCCGGTGCCACCCGTCACGAACGGCTGGTCTGGCCGCTGCCGCTGGAAGCCTGGCTGCCGCCTCAGGAGCGGCGGGCGCAACGCCTGCCGCCTGTTGATACGCAGTGTCCGCCGTTACAGCAGGGCAGCAGTGCGCCGCTGATCGTTACCGGCGTGACTGACGGACAAATTGTCAGGCCGTTGCCGGGCAACAACACGCTGACGCTCCCGGTCGCGGTGCAGGGCGGGCAGGGCACGCAGCGCTGGTGGTTCCTGAATGGCGAGCCACTGATGACGCAAAGCGCCGCAGAGAGCCTGTCACTGCAACTCGATCATCCGGGCGAGTATCAGCTGGTGGTAATGGATGAAGAGGGGCAGCTCGTCTCGGTCACCTTCAGCCGCAGCTGACTGTTTTCTGTGCTAAATCATAACTGTGGCGTGTCTGCTTCGACTCAGATCAAGAATTTTCAACAAATTGGGGATCTCTGATAGGCAATGCCGGACTCAGCCCCTATAATCGGCGCCGTTTCTTAACCGGGGCGGACGCCACCGGTTTCTTCAGAACGTCAAGACAGAGGTCATCATGGCAATCGAACGTACTTTTTCTATCATCAAGCCAAACGCCGTCGCTAAAAATGTGATTGGTGCTATCTACAACCGTTTTGAAAGCGCAGGCTTCAAAATCGTTGGCGCAAAAATGCTGCAGCTGAGCAAAGAGCAGGCTGAAGGCTTTTACGCTGAGCACCAGGGCAAGCCATTCTTCGATGGTCTGGTTGAATTCATGACCTCTGGCCCGGTTGTTGTTTCCGTGCTGGAAGGTGAAAATGCGGTTCAGCGTCACCGTGACCTGATGGGTGCAACTAACCCGGCAAACGCACTGGCTGGCACACTGCGTGCTGACTACGCGGACAGCTTCACCGAAAACGCCACGCACGGTTCAGATTCTGCTGAATCTGCTGCCCGCGAAATCGCCTATTTCTTTGGCGAAAACGAAATCTGCCCACGTACCCGTTAATCGCCCGGCGATAAACGTTACAGCAGCTTTACAAAAATCTGCCTGAGGGAGGTCACTCCCGTCTGTTATCAGGCGGCAGATGTTGTACAATATTGCGCCTTCATTGACATCGCTTAATGAGGGCGCAATTTTTTCACCTATCCCTGAACAGCGCCATAACGTGTAACAACGAGGCCAGAGAATATTATGTCCGAACAGATTGTGACGTCCGCGTCCGCATCCCCCATTGTCGTCTCCCCTAAAAGCCAGAAAATAAACCTGCTGGATCTCAACCGTCAGCAGATGCGCGAATTCTTCCTGTCGCTGGGCGAAAAGCCGTTCCGCGCCGATCAGGTCATGAAGTGGATCTATCACTACTGCTGCGATGACTTCGAGCAGATGACCGACATCAACAAGAAGCTGCGCAACCGGCTGATGGAGCTGACGGAAATCCGCGCGCCGGAAGTGGCCGAAGAGATGCGCTCTACCGACGGCACCATCAAGTGGGCCATTCGCGTGGGCGACCAGCTGGTGGAAACGGTCTATATCCCGGAAGGCGACCGTGCCACGCTCTGTGTTTCGTCACAGGTGGGTTGTGCGCTGGAGTGTAAATTCTGTTCGACCGCACAGCAGGGCTTTAACCGTAACCTGCGGGTGTCAGAAATTATTGGTCAGGTGTGGCGTGCGGCGAAAATTGTCGGCGCAGCAAAAATCACCGGCCAGCGTCCCATTACCAACGTGGTAATGATGGGCATGGGCGAGCCGCTGCTCAACCTCAATAATGTGGTCCCGGCGATGGAGATCATGCTGGATGACTTCGGTTTTGGTCTGTCGAAGCGTCGTGTGACCCTTTCTACCTCCGGTGTCGTTCCTGCACTGGATAAACTGGGCGATATGATTGACGTCGCGCTGGCGATCTCCCTGCATGCGCCAAACGATAAGCTGCGTGATGACATCGTACCAATCAACAAAAAGTACAATATCGAAACCTTCCTGGCGGCGGTAAAACGCTACATTGGCAAATCCAACGCCAATCAGGGACGTGTAACGATTGAGTACGTGTTGCTGGATCACGTCAACGACAGCACCGATGATGCGCATGAACTTGCCGCATTACTGAAAGAAACTCCGTGTAAAATCAACCTGATTCCGTGGAACCCCTTCCCGGGCGCGCCGTATGGCCGTAGCTCAAACAGCCGCATCGATCGTTTCTCCAAAGTGCTGATGGACTATGGTTTCACCACCATCGTGCGAAAAACCCGTGGTGACGATATTGATGCCGCCTGCGGTCAGTTAGCCGGAGAGGTGATCGACCGTACCAAGCGAACGCTGCGCAAAAAAATGGCGGGTGAAGCCATATCTGTGAAGGCGCTCTAGAAGAGTGACACCGTGCGTTTCCTGACGAGATGACGCGTGGCAGGCTGCAGCCTGTCAACGTCAACCGGATGGAAATGATTATGCGTAACGGATTACCTGCCGTTTTAGTGGCGCTGTTTGTTGTAAGCGGGTGTGTCAGCCAGCCGCCTGAACCCGGCGCAGAAGCAGTGCGTCTGCAGTTAGGGATGCACTATCTGGCGGGGGGAGACTATGCCGCAGCGGAGCGAAACTTTCTGCGGGCACAGGCCGCCGCGCCTGAGGATTACCGGGTCTCGCTTGCGCTGGCACGGCTGGCGCAACAGCAGGGTAACCAGACAGCGGCACAGGCGCGGTTTAAACGGGCGCAGCAGCAGGCCCCGGATAATGGTTTTGTTGCTAACAATTACGGTGCGTTTCTCTGCGCTTTAAGGCAGTATGACGAAGCGCATCAACAGTTTAGTCGGGCAGGCGCATCACCGCAGTTTGATGCACGCAATGACGCGCATGAACTGGCCGGGTTTTGCTCTCTGCAGGCTGGCGATACTGCCGCTGCCCGCAGGATGCTTCGCCAGGCCATTGACGCTGACAGGCGCAAAGCGGATTCGCTGCTGTCGGAAGCTGAAAAGCGGATGGCAGATAACCAGCTGGCAAAGGTGCAGGTTTTGCTCGACGTTTACCAGCAACAGCTGCCCGAAACGGCACGAAGTCTGGCGTTACACTTACGTTTCGCCGCGCTACAGGGAAATGCCGCTGACGTTTCACGTTATGGCGACCGGTTAGCGCGACGTTTTCCGCAATCGATACAGTACCAGCGTTATTTAGCTAATGAATACTGAAGCCACTCAAGAAAACTCTGCATTACACTCAACAGGTGAACGCCTGCGTCTGGCCCGTGAGCAGATGGGGCTGACGCAGCAGAACGTCGCTGAGCGCCTGTGCCTGAAACTCTCTACCGTGCGTGACATCGAGGAAGACAAATCGCCTGCCGATTTAGCTTCTACGTTCCTGCGCGGATATATTCGCTCTTACGCACGTCTGGTGCACATTCCTGAAGAGGAACTGCTGCCGATGATGGCGAAACAGACACCGGTTCGGGCTGCAAAGATCGAACCGATGCAAAGTTTCTCCCTGGGCAAACGCCGCAAGAAACGCGACGGCTGGTTGATGATTTTTACCTGGCTGGTGGTCTTTGTGGTGGTGGGTCTGACCGGTGCCTGGTGGTGGCAGAATCATAAAGCGTCGCAGGATGATCTGGTGCCGATGACCGATCAGAACAACAGCAGCGGTGATAACGGTCAGTCGATTCCGCTGGGTGAAACCAGCGGCGACAGCGCAACGCCAGCCGCACCTGACGAAAGTAATCCCCCTGCCAGCGATAACAGCGCGGCCAGCACGCCAGCGAGTGCGGCTCCGGCCGCCAGCGCCAGCAACAGCGCGACGACCGCACAGCCCGATAACACCAGCAATGCGGTCGTGTCGCCAGGCCAGGCCCCTGTGGAAAACACGGCGGCTGCGCCTGCAGCCACCCAGTCCAGTACCAGCACATCACCTCAGATGCCAGTGGGCGCAGCCGCGGTCAGCGAACCGGCTGCTGACCCTAACGCGGTGGTCATGACCTTTAGCGCCGACTGCTGGCTTGAAGTCAGTGATGCAACCGGCAAAAAACTGTTCAGCGGCATTCAGCGCAGTGGTGGTAAACTCAGCCTGGCAGGAACGCCTCCGTATCGTCTGAAAATTGGCGCGCCTTCCGCGGTTCAGGTGCAATATCAGAATCAGCCCGTTGATTTAAGCCGTTTTATCCGTAATAACCAGGTTGCTCGCCTGACGTTGGGTGCGCAATAACAGCGTATCGCGTACCGGGCAATTGTGGAGAAGAAATATGCATAACGAAGCACCCATTATCCGTCGTAAATCTAAACGCATTTACGTCGGCAAGGTGCCCGTCGGTGACGGCGCGCCAATCGCCGTTCAGTCGATGACCAACACCCGCACCACTGACGTGGAAGCGACGGTAAATCAGATCAAAGCCCTTGAGCGAGTCGGTGTGGACATCGTTCGTGTCTCGGTGCCTACCATGGATGCCGCAGAAGCATTCAGGTTGATCAAACAGCAGGTGAACGTCCCGCTGGTTGCAGATATTCATTTTGACTACCGCATCGCCCTGAAAGTCGCCGAATATGGCGTCGACTGCCTGCGCATCAATCCCGGTAATATCGGTAACAATGAGCGCATCCGCATGGTGGTTGACTGTGCGCGCGACAACAATATTCCGATTCGAATTGGCGTGAACGCCGGTTCACTGGAAAAAGATCTGCAGGAAAAGTATGGCGAGCCGACGCCGCAGGCGCTGCTGGAATCTGCCATGCGCCATGTCGATCATCTCGACCGCCTTAACTTCGATCAATTCAAGGTCAGCGTTAAAGCCTCTGATGTTTTCCTCGCGGTCGAATCTTATCGTCTGCTGGCGAAACAGATTGAACAGCCTTTGCATCTCGGCATCACCGAAGCCGGTGGTGCGCGTGCGGGCGCAGTGAAATCGGCGATTGGGCTGGGTCTGCTGCTGTCAGAAGGGATTGGCGATACGCTGCGTATCTCGCTGGCGGCCGATCCGGTTGAAGAGGTCAAAGTCGGTTTCGATATTCTGAAGTCACTGCGGATTCGCTCTCGCGGGATCAACTTCATCGCCTGTCCAACCTGCTCACGTCAGGAGTTTGACGTTATCGGCACGGTCAATGCGCTGGAGCAGCGTCTGGAAGATCTGATTACGCCGATGGACGTCTCGATTATCGGCTGTGTGGTCAACGGACCGGGCGAAGCGACCCTCTCTACGCTGGGTGTCACCGGCGGCAGCAAAAAGAGCGGTTTCTACGAGGATGGTGTGCGTCAGCGCGATCGTCTCGACAACAATGACATGATCGATCAGCTGGAAGCCCGCATTCGGGCTAAAGCGTCGATGCTGGATGCCAGCCGCCGCATTGATGTGCAGCATCTGGAAAAATAATGGCGTGCGCAGCCTGCGTACGTGACTTTTTTGACTGAACCTGTGCGGTTTCATCCTCATAAGGTATGATGCCGGACAGGTTTTTTTGCATTAAGAGATTTTAACGTGGCGAAGAATATTCAGGCGATTCGCGGGATGAATGACTACCTGCCTGCGGATACCGCCCTCTGGCAACGGATTGAAGGCGTGCTCAGGCAGACGCTGGCGAGCTACGGTTATAGCGAAATTCGCTTACCGCTGGTGGAGCAAACCCCACTGTTTAAGCGCGCCATCGGTGAAGTCACCGACGTGGTTGAAAAAGAGATGTATACCTTCGAAGACCGCAACGGTGAAAGCCTGACGCTGCGTCCGGAAGGCACCGCAGGCTGCGTGCGCGCCGGTATCGAACACGGTTTACTCTACAACCAGGAACAGCGCCTGTGGTATATGGGGCCAATGTTCCGCTATGAGCGTCCGCAGAAAGGCCGCTATCGTCAGTTCTACCAGATCGGCGTGGAAGTCTTTGGTCTGCAGGGACCGGACATCGATGCGGAGCTGATCATGCTGAACGCTCGCTGGTGGAAGGCTCTGGGTATCTCTGAGCACGTTCGTCTGGAACTCAACTCTATTGGTTCACAGGAAGCACGCGCACGTTACCGTGACGCGCTGGTCGCCTTCCTCGAACAGCACACAGAGGTGCTGGATGAGGATTGCAAACGCCGCATGTACAGCAACCCGATGCGCGTTCTGGACAGCAAAAATCCCGATGTTCAGCAGCTGCTGAATGATGCGCCACAGCTTGGCGACTACCTGGATGACGAATCCCGCGAACATTTCAGCGGCCTGTGTGGCCTGCTGGATGACGCCGGGATCAGCTACACCGTCAATCAGCGTCTGGTGCGCGGTCTGGATTACTACAATCGCACCGTGATTGAGTGGGTCACCGACAGCCTGGGCTCCCAGGGCACGGTATGCGGCGGTGGTCGCTACGATGGTCTGGTCGAGCAGCTCGGTGGTCGCCCAACGCCCGCCGTTGGTTTCGCCATGGGCATGGAGCGTCTGGTGCTGCTGGTTCAGGCGGTTAATCCTGAATTTGAACCGAAGAGCAATGTGGATGTCTATGTTATCGCTTCAGGTCAGGGCGTGCAGTCTGCTGCGATGCAGCTGGCTGAGAAATTGCGTGATGAAGCGCCGGAACTGAGGCTGATGACCAACTTTGGCGGCGGCAACTTCAAGAAGCAATTTGCCCGTGCTGACAAATGGGGCGCTCGCGTTGCGCTGGTGTTAGGCGAGGATGAAGTCAAAGCCGGTCAGGTCGTGGTTAAAGATCTGCGCCGTGGCGAGCAGCAAACGCTGGATCAGGCAGAGGCTGCTGCTGTATTGCGCACGCTGTTACAGTAAGCGTGACACAGCACCAACCATAGAAAGGAGAAGGATTGCGTGGAAGTGTATAGCAATGAAAACGAGCAGACCGACGCGCTGCGCAACTTTTTTGCCAGCAATGGCAAAGCGTTAGCCATTGGCGTAGTCATCGGCATTGCTGCGCTGGGTGGCTGGCGTTACTGGAGCAGTCATCAGGACGATGCGGCGAAATCCGTATCCGCGCAGTATCAGCAGCTCACCAGCGCCATGCAGGCGGGCAAACCGGAAACGCTGGAAGCGGTAAACCGCTTTGCCAGTGAAAACAGCAATACTTACGGTGCGCTGGCTGCGATGGATCTGGCGAAGCAGTATGTTGATGCCGGTCAGCTTGATAAAGCCGCAACGCTGCTGCAAAACGGACTGAAAGATACCAAAGATGCCAATTTGCAGGCGGTAATCAACCTGCGCCTGGCACGCATTCAACTGCAACAGAATCAAGCCGATGCGGCGCTTAAAACCCTTGACGGTGTGAAGGGTGATGGCTGGACAGCCATTGTGGCCGACATTCGCGGCGAAGCGCTGCTAACCAAAGGCGACAAGCAGGGCGCGCGCGATGCCTGGAGTAAAGGGGTGGAATCTGACGCCTCTCCGGCATTGAAGCAAATGATGCAGATGAAGATGAATAACTTAAGCTAAGCCAGTCAAGAGAGAGCGCATGGAATTACGTAAATACCTGCTGCCGGGACTGATTTCAGTCACTTTGCTCAGCGGTTGTTCGCTGTTTAGCGGCGAAGAAGATGTAGTAAAAATGGCCCCGTTGCCGAAGGTGGAAAATCAGTTCACGCCACAGAAAGTGTGGAACACCTCGGTAGGCGATGGCGTGGGTGACTTCTACTCCAATCTGCATCCTGCCTGGCAGGACAACACGGTTTACGCTGCCGATCGCTTTGGTATCGTTAAAGCGCTGGATGCCGCAGACGGTAAAGAAAAATGGAAAGTCGATCTCTCTGAGAAAACCGGCTTCTTCTCGAAAAACCGCTCAGCCCTGTTATCAGGCGGCCTGACCGCTGATGGCGATCGGGTTTATGTTGGCAGCGAACGCGGCAAGGTTTATGCCCTGAACGGCAGTGATGGCAGCCTGGCCTGGCAGACCAGCGTCGCGGGTGAAGCGCTTTCCCGTCCGGTCGTCAGCGATGGTCTGGTCCTGGTGCATACCAGCAACGGTATGCTGCAGGGGCTGGACCAGAGCAGCGGTGCTGTGAAGTGGAGCGTCAACCTGGATATGCCAGCGTTGTCACTGCGCGGTGAATCTGCACCTGCTGTTGCTTTTGGCGGCGCCATTGTCGGTGGCGACAACGGTCGTGTCAGTGCCGTGGTGATGAACCAGGGGCAACTGATCTGGCAACAGCGCATCTCTCAGGTCAGCGGTGCCACTGAGATCGATCGTCTTAATGACGTCGATACCACCCCGGTTATTGTTAACGGCGTAGTGTATGCACTGGCCTTCAACGGTAATCTGTCCGCGCTGGATCTCCGTTCCGGCCAGATTTTGTGGAAACGCGAAATTGGCGGTGTGAAAGATCTGATTGTCGACGCCGGTCGCATTTATCTGGTCGATCAGGATGACCGCGTGATCGCGCTGAACGCTGACGGCGGCGTTGCCATCTGGCGTCAAAGCGATCTGCTGCATCGCAACCTGACGTCACCGGTGCTCTACAACGGCTACCTGGTGGTCGGCGATAGCGAAGGTTATCTGCACTGGCTGAACACCACTGATGGTCGTTTTGTTGCACAGCAAAAACTGGATAGCGCCGGTTTCCAGACCGAACCGGTGGTCGCCAGCGATAAGCTGCTGATTCAGTCGAAAGACGGCGAGGTTTATGCGATTACCCGTTAACGGGTAAACGTCTGGCAGGTGAAATCCTCCGTTCCGACGGCTCCTGATTTAATCAGGGGCCGTTTCGTTTTTAGTCAGGCATGGTATTCTTTGCGCCTTAAGCCTGAACTTAACGGCCAGAGCCGTTATAATCACGCCATTCGGGCGATTAATTATTTATTGAGGCATTTTGTTATGGTACCTGTGGTCGCGCTGGTTGGGCGTCCCAATGTGGGAAAATCTACGCTATTTAACCGCTTAACCCGCACACGTGATGCGCTGGTAGCGGATTTTCCTGGACTGACTCGCGATCGCAAATATGGTCGCGCCGAAGTGGAAGGGCGCGAATTTATTGTTATTGATACCGGTGGTATCGACGGCACCGAAGAGGGTGTTGAAACGCGGATGGCCGAGCAGTCACTGCTCGCGATTGAAGAAGCGGATGTCGTGCTGTTTATGGTTGATGCGCGTGCGGGCATGATGGCCGCCGATCAGCAAATCGCTAAACATCTTCGTTCCCGTCAGAAAGCCACCTTCCTGGTCGCGAACAAAACGGACGGACTCGACCCGGATCAGGCGGTGGTCGACTTCTATTCCCTGGGCCTGGGCGAGATCCACGCCATTGCGGCGTCGCACGGTCGTGGTGTGACCAGCCTCATCGAAACGGCACTGCTGCCGTGGATGGAAGAGGTTGAGAAGGTCGAACTCACTGAAGAAGAAGAGAACCAGGCTTACTGGGCAGCACTGGACGCCGAAGAGACCGCTGAGCTGGAAGCCGCAGAGGAAGAAGAAAACTTCGATCCGACTGGCTTGCCGATCAAACTGGCGATCGTTGGTCGTCCTAACGTAGGTAAGTCAACGCTTACTAACCGCATCCTCGGTGAAGACCGCGTGGTGGTCTACGATATGCCGGGCACCACCCGCGACAGTATCTACATCCCGATGGAGCGCGATGGACGTGAATACGTTCTGATCGACACCGCAGGCGTGCGCAAGCGTGCCAAAATCTCTGATACCGTTGAGAAATTCTCGGTCATCAAGACGCTGCAGGCGATTGAAGATGCCAACGTCGTGATGCTGGTCATTGATGCTCACGCCGGTATTTCCGATCAGGATCTGTCACTGCTGGGCTTCATTCTTAACAGTGGTCGCTCGCTGGTGATTGTGGTCAACAAATGGGATGGCCTGTCACAGGAAGTGCGTGATGAAGTGAAAGAGACGCTGGACTTCCGTCTGGGCTTTATCGATTTCGCCCGCCTCCACTTTATCTCAGCACTGCACGGCAGCGGTGTTGGTAATCTGTTTGAGTCGATCACGGAAGCCTATGATTGCTCGACCCGGCGCGTAAACACCTCGCTGCTGACCCGCATCATGAACATGGCGGCAGACGATCACCAGCCGCCGCTGGTTCGCGGTCGTCGCGTTAAGCTTAAATATGCCCATGCCGGTGGTTATAACCCGCCAATTGTGGTCATCCACGGTAACCAGGTTAAGGATCTGCCCGATTCTTATAAACGCTACCTGATGAACTACTTCCGTAAATCACTTAACGTGATGGGTACGCCAATTCGTATTCAGTTCAAAGAGGGTGATAACCCTTATGAAGGCAAACGTAACCTGCTGACGCCAACTCAGCAGCGTAAGCGCAAGCGTCTGATGGCGCACATGAAAAAGAATAAGCGTTAACAACATGAGGGCCATCTGGCCCTCTTTTTTTTGCTCTGAATAACGCAGGGCAGGGAGAGCGTAATGCGTGTCGTGTGTGAAAAATGTCAGCAACCGCTGTCGCTCAGCGACGGTGCGTTTATCTGTACGGCCTGCGGAGCGCATTTCCCCGCTTGTCCCTGCTGTCCTGAGTGTTACCAGCGGCTTGACGTGCTGAAAGCCTGTGGCGCAGTGGACTATTTTTGCCGCAACGGACATGGTTTGATCTCCCGCAAACGCGTCCTTTTCCTGCCAGCAGATCACTGACCCCGCTTTCAGCTACGATTAATATCAGCTAATACAGCGTAACGTCCGGCCCTTTTTTGTAGCAAAAATGCTATTGCGCCGTAACAAACGCGTTGTAAATGTTCACTCTGTAATGTACCAGGTGGTACAATCCTGCCGCGTCGTGGGAGGGGGCAGGCACATCCGTGCTCTTCCGGCCTCCTGATTCTCACGGACGCGGGTCTGTTTCTATTCGATTTGAAACCGGGTGATGCTCTGCGCGGACGTATTTAACGTGTCAGAGTCCGGACGGCACCTGTCCGGCCGCTCTGTTTATTCAGGAGAGTAAGTGTTATGGCTGAAACATCCTCCCACTCCGGAAAGGGGCTGGGAATCGCATCCGTGCTGCTCGGACTGGTGCTGCTTGCCACCGGTCTGTTTTTTGCCATTGGCGGCGGCAAACTGGTCGCGCTTGGCGGAAGTTGGTACTTTTTAATTGCGGGTATCGTTACTGTACTCTCCGCTATTCAGTTTTTCCGTCGCAAATCATCGGCAGTGGTGCTGTTCCTGCTGGTCTTTGTCGGCACCCTGATCTGGTCGCTGTTCGACGCAGGTCTGGAGTTCTGGCCGCTGGTCTCGCGCCTGATGGTGCCTGCCGGGCTGATGTTACTGGCCTTCCTGATCTGGCCTTCACTGCGTAAGCACGAAGGTAAGCACGCACTGGCAAAACCCTCTTACGTTTTCTCCGCGCTGCTGGCGGCAGGCATGGTTGTCACGCTGGTGCAGATGTTCCAGCCTCATCCTACCGTTGCAGGCACCGGTGAAGAGCTGCCGCTGATTCCGGTGGATAAAGCGAAACAGCAGAAAGACTGGGATAACTACGGTAATACCCCGCAGGGCAGCCGCTTTGTGGCGCTGGATCAAATCACCCGCGATAACGTGAAAGATCTGCAGGTCGCCTGGACCTTCCGCACCGGTGATACGCCTGTCAGCCCGACCGGTAACGGTGCAGAGGATCAGCAGACGCCGTTGCAGATTGACAACACCCTTTATCTCTGTACGCCGCACAACAACGTCATCGCGGTTGAAGCTGACAGCGGTAAGCAGATCTGGAAACGTGAAATCAATGCGAAAGCAGAGGTCTGGCCGCGCTGCCGTGGTCTGGCTTACTTTGACGCAACCAAACCCCTGCAACAGCCGGATAAGCCGGGTTCATCACCTGTCCCAGCCGCTGTGCTGCCTGCCGGTGACAGCTGCCAGCGCCGTATTTTGATGAACACCATCGACGCGCGTCTGATTGCGATCAACGCCGACAACGGTGAGTTCTGTGAAAACTTTGGCAATCACGGCATTGTTGATCTTAAAGCGGGCCTGGGTCAGGCACCGGATCCACAGTATCAGCTGACCTCAGCGCCAACGCTGGCAGGCAGCACCGTCGTCGTGGGTGGTCGCGTAGCGGATAACGTACAGACCGATATGCCAGGCGGCGTGTTGCGTGGTTTTGACGTTATCACCGGTAAAATGCGCTGGGCGTTTGACCCGGGCAATGTTGACCCGAATGCGATTCTGATGCCGGGTAAAGATTACACCCGCAGTACGCCAAACTCCTGGGCACCGATGTCTTACGATCCGGCAATGAACACCGTGTTCATTCCGATGGGCAGCTCATCCGTTGACCTGTGGGGTGCGAACCGTACCGAACTGGATCACAAATATGGTGCCTCGGTGCTGGCGCTGGATGCGACCACCGGTAAAGAAAAATGGGTCTATCAGACCGTACATAACGATCTGTGGGACTTTGACCTGCCGATGCAGCCAAGCCTGATCGACTTCCCGCAAAAAGATGGCAGCACCACGCCAGCGGTGGTGATTGGCGGTAAAACCGGCATGATCTTCGTGCTTGACCGTATGACCGGTAAGCCGCTGACCAAAGTCGAAGAGCTGCCGATGCCGCAGGGCCATATCCCGAACGAGCAGTACACCAAAACGCAGCCTCACTCGACCGGTATGCCGCAGATTGGCAACCAGACGCTGAAAGAGTCTGACATGTGGGGTGCAACGCCGTTTGATCAGCTGGCCTGCCGTGTCGCCTTCAAATCAATGCGCTATGACGGCCTGTTCACCGTGCCGGACACCGACAAGTCTCTGAGCTTCCCGGGTTCGCTGGGAGGGATGAACTGGGGCAGCATGTCGATCGATCCGAACAACCATCTGCTGTTCGTCAACGACATGCGTCTGGGCCTGTGGGTTCAGATGATCCCGGCTGATACCGGCAGCATTGCGCGTGGCAGCAACGGCGGCGAAGCGATTAACACCGGTATGGGCGCTGTTCCGCTGAAAGGCACGCCATACGCAGTGAACAAAAACCGCTTTATGTCGCCGCTGGGCATCCCTTGTCAGAAGCCGCCATTCGGTACGCTGTCGGCGATTGACCTGAAAACCCAGAAAATCGTCTGGCAGGTGCCGGTCGGCACCGTACAGGACACCGGTCCGTTTGGCATCAAAATGCGCGTGAAGATGCCGGTGGGCATGCCAACACTGGGCGGTACGCTGGCAACGCAGGGTGGCCTGGTGTTCATCGCCGGTACGCAGGATTACTATCTGCGCGCCTTTGATTCTTCAACCGGCAAAGAGGTGTGGAAAGCACGCCTGCCGGTGGGAAGCCAGGGCGGCCCGATGAGCTATGTTTCACCGAAAGATGGTAAGCAGTACATCCTGATTTCGGCTGGCGGCGCACGTCAGTCACCGGATCGTGGTGATTACGTGATTGCTTACGCGCTGCCAGACAGCAAGTAACAACGCTTAAGGAAAAGGGCCGACATTGTCGGCCCTTTTTATTTGCTTATTTGCCGTCGTGCCACAGCGCCTTTAACTCAGGCGGTGCCACCTGTTCCGGGATCAGCAGCACAATGGTGCCTGCTTCCCGGCGGGTGGCATACTGAATCTGAATGCGGAAGTAGCGCTGGTCGCCGCTGCCCACCTGTGCGGCTTTCTCCTCGGGTTCACCCAGCGGCATCGCCTGCTCCAGCGCATGACAGACACGCTGTTTTTCAGGAGGTGGCAGCTCGCCCAGCATAAAACGCCGTTCGGCACGCAGCCCCGGAATAAAGGCCATGCCGCCTTCGCGCGCAACGACGATGGTGGCATCATCGGTGAGTTCGGGCAGTTCACTCATAGCACGCCAACCTCCTTCCACGCCTGTTCAATGGCACTGCTGACCGACTGACTGAACCGCTTTTTACCATGCTGAACGGTGAAGCGGGCAAAGGTCTTAAAGTCCGCATCCTGAGGCAGCTCGTCATCACACAGCGTGTCGTACCAGGCATATCCCGCCTGTTCCCACGCATACCCGCCCAGCGCGGTGGCCGCCAGATAAAAAGCCCGGTTAGGAATGCCGGAGTTAATGTGAACACCGCCATTATCCTCACGGGTTTTCACGTAGTGAACCATGTGAGCGGGTTGCGGATCTTTGCCCAGCATCGGGTCATCGTAGGCGGTACCGGGTTCAGACATCGATCGCAGACCACGCCCGTTAATGCCTTTAGCGAGCAGGCCTTCGCCGATGATCCAGTCTGCTTCCTCTGCGCGCTGTTTTTTACTGTACTGTTTGACCAGAGAGCCAAAGACATCTGACAGCGACTCATTCAGCGCGCCAGCCTGCTCAAAGTAGATTAATCCCGCTTCGTTTTCAGTGACGCCATGCGCCAGCTCGTGCGCCACAACGTCAATCGCAATCGTGAAGCGATTAAAGATTTCGCCGTCACCATCGCCAAATACCATCTGCTGGCCGTTCCAGAAGGCGTTCTGGTATTTCTCACCGTAGTGGACCGTGCCCAGCAGTTTCAGGCCCTGACCATCCAGCGAGTTACGCTGATAAGCCTGCCAGAAGAAGTCATAGGTGATGCCAAGATAGTCCCAGGCTTCTTCAGCCGCGACATCATCATTGCCGGGCTGGCCCTCCTGACGAATCAGCTTACCCGGCAGGGTTTCCTGATTTTGAGCATCATAAATTTCACGATCCACACGACCACCCGCCGCCGTTTTCACGCCGGTCGGCTTTTGCCAGTGTTCCGCCATCAGGTGCTGAACGTGTGTCAGGGTGCGACGCGCCTGCTCCTGCTGGTGGCCGGAACTGTGGTCGATGATCTTGCGAAGGATATAGGGAGGAATAACGCAGTAAGCCATGTGAGACTCCTTGGCAACAGGAATGAGCCAAAAGTATAGACCCGTCTGGCTGGTTAGACCTCATGAGTGAGGCCAGCGATTAATGGAAACGTGCGAATTGACGAAAAGAGCCAGCGTCAGGACACGGTTTTGCGGCGGTGATTATTTTCCAGGCAATAACGCAGTAAGCCATGTGAGACTCCCTGGCAACAGGAATGCGCCAAAAGTATAGACCCGTCTGGCTGGTTAGACCTCATGAGTGAGACCAGCGATTAATGGAAACGTGCGAATCGACGGAAAGAGTAAGCGTCAGGACGCGGTTTTGCGGCGGTGATTATTTTCCAGGCAATAACGCAGTAAGCCATGTGAGACTCCCTGGCAACAGGAATGCGCCAGAAGTACAGACCCGCCTGGCTTAGTGGGCCTCGTGAGTAAGGCCAGCGGTTAGTGGAAACGTGCGAATTGACGGAAAGAGTCAGCGTCAGGAGGCGTTTTGCGGCGGTGATTATTTTCCGGGCAATAGCGCAGCAAGCCATGTGAGACTCCCTGGCGACAGGAATGCGCCAGAAGTACAGACCCACCTGCCTAAATGGGCCTCATGAGTGAGGCCAGCGATTAGTGGAAACGTGCGAATTGACGGAAAGAGTGAGCGTCAGGAGGCGGCTTTGCGTCGGCGCTTTTTCTCGGGCAGCAACTGCGTCACCTGGCTTTCAACCCAGCCATCATCAAGACGGGTGCGCAGCAGGTCGCCGTTCTGAAGCTGTACGGTTTTCTTCACCACCTGACCGGCGGTGTCGGTGGTCACGCTGAACCCACGTGCCAGCGTCGCCAGCGGACTGACGCCTTCCAGCTGTGCCACCAACTGACCAAACGCCTGCTTATTGCTGCTTAGCTGCTTCGTCATGCTCTGCTGCAGACGATAATGCCAGTTTTGCAGCTGCTTTTGCGCTTCGAACAGACGCTGCTGCGGCTGCCGGGCATTGAGCCGATGCGACAGGCGATCCTGCCGACGGGCAGCGTGACGCAGGTGGGTTTCCATCGCTTCACCCAGACGCTGCTGCAGGCGGAACAGGGCGGTCTGCTGACGGGCCAGACGCAGTTGCGGATGCTGCTGTTGCAGGCGATGCTCAAGACGCGTGTAAAGCCGCTGCTGGCGCGCCAGATAGTAATCCATCGCCATCTCCAGCCGCTGTTGCTGCGACTGCAACTGGCGCAGCAGCTCCAGCTGATTTCGGCTGACAATTTCAGCCGCAGCGGAAGGGGTAGGGGCGCGCAAATCGGCAACGAAGTCAGCAATGGTGACGTCGGTTTCATGCCCGACAGCGCTGACGATGGGAATGCGGCTGGCAAAAATGGCGCGCGCCACGCGTTCGTCGTTAAAACTCCACAAATCTTCCAGCGAACCGCCACCGCGTCCGACAATTAACACGTCGCACTCGTTGCGCAGGTTGGCGATTTCAATCGCCCGTACGATAGCGGCTGGGGCATCAACGCCCTGAACCACGGTGGGGTAGATGACGACGGGCAGAGAGGGATCACGGCGATGCAGCACGCGTAACACATCGTGCAGCGCCGCACCGGTGGAGGAAGTGATTACCCCGACCTGACGCGCCGGTTCCGGCAGCGGTTGCTTGTGCTGCGGATCAAACAGGCCTTCGGTTGCCAGCTTTGCTTTCAGCAACTCAAACTGCTGTTGCAGCAACCCTTCACCCGCCGGATGCATACTTTCGGCAATCAGCTGATAGTCACCGCGAGGTTCATAGAGCGTAATGTTGGCGCGCACCAGCACCTGCTGACCATGCTGCGGACGGAAAGTGACGCGGCGATTGCTGTTGCGGAACATGGCGCAGCGAACCTGAGCGCCATCATCTTTTAGCGTGAAGTACCAGTGACCGGAGGCCGGTTGGGTGAAGTTGGAGATCTCGGCGCTGATCCAGACCAGGCCCATCTCTTTCTCCAGCAGCTGACGCACTGTCGTATTAAGACGGCTGACGGTAAAAATATTGGCGATGGGTGGCAGCGACATGTGATGAAGATCAAATTCCAAATCAGCAGGTTAATTCATCGATACTACAGGGCTGCCGGTGGGGATCAAGAGTTTTTCTTAAATAATGCTGGAGGCAATCGATTACGGCCTGTATAATGCCGCGGCAATATTTTATCTAATCTCAATCACCCGAGGTGGAGTATTGCCATGTTAAGAATCGCTAAAGAAGCACTCACTTTTGACGACGTTCTGCTCGTTCCTGCTCACTCCACCGTCCTGCCTAATACGGCCGATCTCAGCACTCAGCTGACCAAAAATATCCGTTTAAACATTCCTATGCTCTCCGCTGCGATGGATACCGTGACTGAAGCGGGTCTGGCGATTGCGCTGGCACAGGAAGGCGGTCTTGGCTTTATTCACAAAAACATGTCAATTGACCGCCAGGCAGATGAAGTGCGCAAGGTGAAGAAACATGAGAGCGGCGTGGTTACTGACCCGCAGACCGTGCTGCCTACCACCCCACTGGCTGACGTTAAAGCCCTGACCGAGCGCAACGGCTTTGCGGGCTACCCGGTGGTAAACCGCGACAACGAACTGGTGGGGATCATCACCGGTCGTGACGTGCGCTTTGTTACCGACCTTTCACAGCCTGTCTCTGCGGTTATGACCCCGAAAGATCGTCTGGTGACGGTGAAAGAGGGCGAGGCGCGCGACGTTGTCCTGCAGAAAATGCATGAAAAACGCGTTGAGAAAGCGCTGGTGGTGGATGACAGCTTCCATCTGCTGGGCATGATCACCGTTAAAGACTTCCAGAAAGCCGAACGTAAACCTAACGCCTGTAAAGATGCGCAGGGCCGTCTGCGTGTTGGTGCGGCGGTGGGTGCCGGTGCCGGTAATGAAGAGCGCATTGATGCGCTGGTCGCAGCGGGCGTTGATGTGCTGCTGATTGACTCTTCGCACGGCCACTCTGAAGGCGTGCTGTCACGTATCCGTGAAACCCGTGCGAAATATCCGGACCTGGAAATCGTTGGCGGCAACGTCGCCACCGGTGCAGGCGCACTGGCGCTGGTCGCGGCAGGCGTCAGCGCCGTTAAAGTCGGTATTGGCCCTGGCTCTATCTGTACGACCCGTATTGTCACTGGCGTAGGCGTTCCGCAGATCACTGCTGTTTCTGACGCCGTAACCGCGCTGGAAGGCACCGGTATTCCGGTGATCGCCGATGGCGGTATCCGTTTCTCCGGTGACATCGCCAAAGCAATCGCCGCAGGTGCCTCCTGTGTGATGGTGGGTTCAATGCTGGCGGGGACCGAAGAGTCACCGGGCGAGATCGAACTCTATCAGGGCCGTTCGTTTAAATCTTACCGTGGTATGGGTTCGCTGGGCGCGATGTCCAAAGGCTCTTCTGACCGTTACTTCCAGACTGACAACGCCGCTGACAAACTGGTTCCTGAAGGGATCGAAGGTCGCGTGGCCTATAAAGGCCGTCTGAAAGAGATCGTGCATCAGCAGATGGGTGGCCTGCGCTCGTGCATGGGCCTGACCGGTTGCCCGACCATTGACGACCTGCGCACCAAAGCGGAATTTGTCCGCATCAGCGGCGCGGGCATCAATGAGAGCCACGTGCATGATGTGACCATCACCAAAGAGTCACCGAATTACCGCATGGGTTCGTAATCCCGATTTCACGCCCGGCTTTAGCCGGGCGCTTTTATTGATCAAGTCACCGTTCTGGAAACCCCTCAATGACGACGGAAAATATCCATAAGCATCGCATTCTGATTCTCGATTTCGGCTCACAGTACACGCAGCTGGTCGCCCGCCGCGTGCGCGAACTTGGCGTTTACTGTGAACTCTGGGCATGGGATGTCACCGAAGAGCAGATCCGCCAGTTTAATCCAAGCGGCATCATCCTTTCCGGTGGCCCGGAAAGCACCACCGAACTGAACAGCCCGCGTGCACCTGAATATGTCTTTAACGCTGGCGTACCGGTGCTGGGTGTCTGCTACGGTATGCAGACCATGGCAATGCAGCTGGGCGGCACCGTTGCGGGCTCAAACGAACGTGAGTTCGGTTATGCGCAGGTTGAAGTGACGACGCCAAGCGCCCTGGTTCGCGACATCGAAGATGCGATCAGTGCCGCCGGTAAACCGCTGCTGGATGTCTGGATGAGCCACGGCGACAAGGTCACATCAATTCCGGCTGACTTCGTGACCGTTGCCAGCACCGAAACCTGTCCGTTCGCCATCATGGCTAACGAAGAGAAGCGTTTTTACGGCGTGCAGTTCCACCCGGAAGTTACCCATACCCGTCAGGGCCTGCGGATGCTTGAGCGCTTCATCATCGACATCTGTGAATGTGAAGCCCTGTGGACGCCTGCCAAAATCATCGAAGACGCCGTTGAACGCCTGCGTGAGCAGGTGGGTAACGACAAGGTGATCCTGGGTTTGTCAGGCGGCGTGGACTCCTCCGTGACCGCCATGCTGCTGCATCGCGCCATTGGCGACCGTCTGACCTGCGTGTTCGTGGATAACGGCCTGCTGCGTCTGAACGAAGCCCAGCAGGTTATGGACATGTTCGGTGACCACTTTGGTCTCAACATCATCCACGTACCGGCTGAGATGCGTTTCCTGGACGCGCTGGCGGGGATTGATGAACCTGAAGCCAAGCGTAAAACCATCGGTCGCGTGTTTGTGGAAGTCTTCGATGAAGAAGCGCTGAAACTGCAGGACGTGAAATGGCTGGCGCAGGGCACCATCTATCCGGACGTGATTGAGTCGGCGGCTTCTGCCACCGGTAAAGCGCACGTGATTAAATCACACCACAACGTGGGTGGCCTGCCGAAAGAGATGAAGATGGGCCTGGTTGAACCGCTGAAAGAGCTGTTCAAAGACGAAGTGCGTAAGATTGGTCTGGAGCTGGGCCTGCCGTACGACATGCTGTATCGCCATCCGTTCCCGGGACCGGGTCTGGGCGTGCGCGTGCTGGGCGAAGTGAAGAAAGAGTATTGCGACCTGCTGCGTCGTGCCGATGCTATCTTCATCGAAGAGCTGCATAAAGCGGATCTCTACAACAAAGTCAGCCAGGCGTTTACCGTCTTCCTGCCGGTGCGTTCGGTGGGTGTGATGGGCGATGGCCGTAAATATGACTGGGTTGTTTCGCTGCGTGCGGTCGAAACCATCGACTTTATGACCGCTCACTGGGCGCACCTGCCTTATGATTTCCTGGGCCGCGTCTCTAACCGCATCATCAATGAAGTCGACGGCATTTCCCGCGTGGTGTATGACATCAGCGGTAAGCCACCGGCAACGATTGAGTGGGAGTAAACCGGTTCGCGCCGATTAAACCCTGATGCTCAAAAAGCCCGCTTCCAGCGGGTTTTTTTATTGCCTGAACCATACGCAGATGTGCCGTTTTAACCTTTCAGCACATCCGGGTTGCCATCTGGCGGTTTTCTGTTCACTTTGCCGAAAATTGCGTTATTCTCCCTGCAGTAAAAGCCTGCACGTCACTTCAGCTGTGTCCCGCTTTCACCGATGTATCTCAACGCCGCCGCTTACTGAAACTGCCTGCTAACCCGGCCTTGTGTAATTCTTACGTCACCAGGAATGTTGTCATGCTCTCACTTAAAGTGTTCAGCCTGTTTTTTGTTGCCGTGCTGCTGTTGTCGCTGGGTGCCAGCATCGCGCAGGCAACGCGTCACAGCGAAACCGCACAGCCAGGGGGCTGGGCGACTGCCCGGCGTGATTCGGCGGGCATCGCGCCCGATCCGCGTGCGTTGTACAATCTGGCAATTGTGCAGGTCTATGCCGCGCCGACCTATGGCTGGAAAGGGGCGGTAGCGGTGCATCCGTGGATTATCTTCAAGCGTGCCGGTGAAACACGCTACACGCGCTACGAAGTGATTAGCTGGGGCAGTGGTGATAAGGTCCGGCGCAACACCAATCTGCCGGATGGCTACTGGTATGGTGCAAAACCCAGACTGCTGGTGGACCACCGTGGACCGGAAGCCGAAGCGATGATTCCGCAGATAGAAGCTGCCATAAAATCCTATCCGTGGCCGACCACCTACCGCGCCTGGCCAGGACCGAACAGCAACACCTTCCTGGCGCACATTGGCCGCGAAGTCCCGGCGTTAAAGCTGGACCTGCCCGCGAATGCGCTGGGCAAAGATTACCGGCCTCTGTGGCGTCCGGTCGGGCTGCCGCCATCCGGGCGGGGAATGCAGGTGTCGATTCTGGGTGTAGCGGGCGTGACACTGGGGGCAGAAGAGGGATTTGAAGTGAACCTGCTGGGTCTGAACATGGGACTCGATTTTACGCCGTTCCGGCTGCGTCTGCCGTTTATCGGTGGCCTGGGCAACGACAATCTTCAGAAGGACAAGCCCTGACGGTCTGGCCCCGTTAACGGGGCCGTTTTGCCTCAGCACACGCCGAAGTCACCCTCTTCATGATAGAGATTGACGCTCTCTGCCTTCGCTTCGATCTCTTTCTTCGCCGCATCATCAACGCGTGCGCACCACAGGGTGTCGCCTTCCACACGCAACACCTGCATTTTAGGGCCGCCGGTTTTCGACTGAACAAAATCCTCTGCTTTAAACATATTGCCTCCATTAATTATCGTTACTGCTGCCGATCGTTTTTTGCGTGACGTTTTACAGTTTATACCCTGATTGTTTTACTGCGAGAAAACGTCTTCGCATGCTGAACCACATTGAGGAATAGTCATTGAGTTGTCAGTTGACAACGTACATGTTCGGCGTCAGCTCAGGGGCATATATGGCAAGGAAGCGGCATCCTGGTAAAGAGATCGAGATGGCGTTACGTTACGCCGAATCCTACGGCTGGCGGCGGGGACCGGAGGCCATCATGCCTGTGGCCACCCGTGAGCTGGCGCGGGTGACGCGCCAGCACAATCTTCACGGATCGCTGCAACGTTACGGTCTTCACGCCTGATCAGTGTGGCAGCAGGAAGATCGTTGCCAGTCCCAGGAAGATAAAGAAGCCGCCGGTATCGGTCAACGCGGTGATCAATACGCTGGAGCCAACAGCCGGATCGCGCTTCATTTTGGTCATCACCAGCGGCACCAGCACGCCCATCAGCGCCGCCAGCAGCAGGTTTAGCGCCATCGCCAGCATCATGACGCCACCCAGCGCCATATTGTCATACATTAGCCAGGTAATGCCGCCCATGATGCCCCCCCAGAACAGGCCGTTGATCAGCGCCACGCCCAGTTCACGGACAATCAGAAATGAGAAGTTACCCGGTTCAACCTGATGCAAGGCCAGCGCGCGCACAATCATGGTGATGGTCTGATTCCCGGTATTGCCGCCGATGCCCGCGACAATCGGCATCAGTGTGGCCAGGGCAACGATCTGCGAAATCGTCCCTTCGAACAGTCCGATAACCCGTGAGGCGACAAAGGCGGTGCAGAGATTAATGGCCAGCCAGGCCCAGCGCTTACGCACCGACTTGCGTACCGGCGCGAAAACATCCTCTTCCTGACTGATACCGCCCATTTTACGAATGTTGCTTTCGTTTTCGGCATTCACCAGGTCGATGATGTCCTCAATGGTTATACGACCAATCAGTTTACCCTTTGCGTCGGTGACGGCGGCCGAAATCAGGTTATAACGCTCAAAGGCACTGGCGGCGTCTTCGGCTTTATCGTTGAGCTGGAAGGTGGTAGGGCGGGCGTTCATGACGTCGCTTACCAGGGTTTTGGGTTTATTAAGCAGGATATCCGTCAGCATCAGCTCGCCCAGCAGCTGATTATCATTGTTGGTGATAAAAATTTTATCGGTTCCGCCCGGCATACTTTTGCGCTTGCGCAGAAAACGCTGAACCGTCGCCAGCGTGACATCGTCGCGCACCGTCAGGATATTAAAATCCATTACCCGGCCCACGCGATCGCGGTCGATCTGCACCATGCTCAGCATACGGGCGCGTAAGCCTGGCTCCACCGTCGCCAGCAGGCGTCCGGTCAGGTCACGTGGCAGATAACGCGCCAGCCAGACCTGATCGTCGATATCCAGCGGCTGAATAGCGCTCAGGATATCGCGGTCGCTCATCTCTTCGGTAAGGCTGGCCCAGACCGTTTCAGAGGCTTCAACCAGGACATGACCGCGCCGCTCGTTTGGCACCAGCCGCCACAGCGCCTGACGCTCCTCTTCGGGCAGGGCTTCGAGAATATCCGCAAGGTCAGCGGCGTGCAGTTGCAGAATGTCCTGTTCCAGCGCATCACGCTGGATCGCATTTTCACGTTGCTGTTCAGGATTGAGATCGCCGGATTTTTCCAGCAGAGCATCAACCAGATCGTGCTCGTTGAGCAGCAGCGTCAGAATGCGATGACGTATTTCACTTAAACGTTGAGTGTGAGAGGCAGACATATTGGATCCCTTTAGTCTGAAAGCACCAGCACGAAGTGTAGCGTTTCGCCTGAAAAAGGGATGCAAAAAAGAGTCCAGCTGTCTGGATAACGCTTAATTTTCAGGCGAAAAGTCAGTGTTCGTTAGCGCGTATCACCTGTTGAAATGGCAACCGGCTCAGGAATGGCTTTCTGTTGCTGATGATGCTCGAAGGCTGCGGGCAGGATAAAAATCAGGCGACTAAACAGAATGATAAAACTGATCAGCAGCACAATGCGGGTCATGGTGCTGGTTTTTTGACGTCTTCGGGGAGAAATAGCGCTGTTCACGCGGGGTGGTTCCTGTAATGACCCCATCAGGGGCGACTGCAATATTTAGTCACAGTCTCCTGATGAAATCAATCGCTGTAGAAAAAAACAGCAGATAAAGATCAGTAACTCGCTTTTTGCGCCAGCAGCGTAGCGAAGCGGCAGGTAATACGGTTGCCATTTTCATCGGTGCGATGCAGCTGGCCGGGATGCTCGTTGTATTTCACGATGTGCCAGTTGCGGTAATAGTGGCTCAGCTCGCCCGACTTAAACGCAAAGGCAAAATCAGCCGGGCAGGGCATATCGTCCGTGTTCATCGCCGCCACAATCAGGTTGAAACCATCCCTGACCGTACAGGCCTGCATGTCCGCAATCAGCTGTGGAATGGTCTGCGGTTGCAAAAACATCATCACTACGGTCGACAGCACAAAATTAAAGCCGCCATTGAAGCGCGTGTTGTTCAGGTCGCGCTGCTCAGTGTGAATGCCACTGAGGTTTTCCTGCGCAATAATATCCTGCAGGCGCGCCAGACTTTGCGGATTATGATCCCATGCCGTGACGTCAAAGCCGTGCTGGTTCAGAAACAGCGTATTGCGCCCTGCGCCACAGCCGAGATCCAGCGCCTTGCCGACGCTGAGCTTGGGCAGAGCGGCAACCACTTCAGAGTGGGGCGGCGTCAGGCCATAGGTTTCGGCGAAATAGTTTTCGCCTGAAAGCGGTGCGGTTGGTTGTGTCATATTCTTCAATTCAGTTAAACGGGCGCCAGGCGCCCGGATTGTCAGACTTCTTCTTCGAGGATCAGCTTCCATCCCGTAACGTCGTTCCAGTAAATCTGCTCACGTTCCAGATCGAGCTGAACCAGATTGTTCTGCGTGAAGTAGCCTGCCGGGAAAATCAGCGTCCAGTGGCCGTCATCGCATTTCAGGGTTAACGTATCCGGACGCGTGGTGGCCTGACGCTGATTGTTCAGCAGGGTACCCAGGCGCAGCAGGAAAATCAGCGGCACAAACTGCTTTTTCTTGAACAGCGTGACGCGCGGCAACTCATCAAGCTTCACCGCTTTGCGATGGAATCTGACCAGCGCCGCCAGCAGCATCTGCTGATCCTGATTGAAGCCCGGCAGGTTGGTGTTTTGCAGGATATAGGCTGAGTGACGTTGCAGACCGCTGTGATTGATCGTCAGGCCCACTTCGTGCAGCATCGCCGCCCATTTCAGCAGTGCCGCCAGCTGAGGATTCGCCAGTTTCGGGTTCTGCTCGCGCCATTGCAGATAGAGCTGCTCGGTCGTTTCCAGCACGCGACGTGCCTGATCGCTGTCAATGGCGTAATGATTCGCCAGACTTTGTGCTGTCCGGCTACGAATGTCCTGATGGCGGAAACGGCCCTCCATCTCATAGAGCACGCCTTCACGCAGCGCACCATCGGAGAGGCGCAGCTCGCGAATCGCCAGCGCATCGAAAACGCCACACAGAATTGCCAGTCCGGGTACAAACACGCCTTTACGCTCTTCTGACAGGCCCGGCAGGCTGAGGGCCGCAAACGATTTGTGTTTCATCACCTCGTCATAAAGCTTTTCGAGGCGCTCTGGCGTAATCAGCTTCTCTTTCTCATCCATTGCCTGCAGCACTTCGCAGGCAGCTTTGATGGTGCCGGACGCGCCCAGCGCATATTGCCAGCCGTGCAGCCGATATTGCCATGCCAGCGTTTCCAGTTTCTGCGCCGCTGCCAGACGGGCGCGACGGAAGTTTTCCCGGCTGATTTCTCCTTTCGGGAAATAGAGCTGGGCGAAACTGACGCAACCCATGCGCCGGCTTTCAACCAGTTGCGGTTCAAAATCCTCGCCAATCACCAGTTCGGTGGAGCCGCCGCCGATGTCGATCACCAGCTTGCGTCCTTTTTCCGGCTGCGTATGTTCAACGCCCATAAAGATCAGACGCGCCTCTTCATGGCCGGAAATCACCTCAATCGGATAGGGGATCACCTCAGCAGCACGCTGCAGGAAGGTTTCGGCGTTAACCGCCTCGCGCAGCGTATGCGTACCGACAATGGTCACATTGCTGGGACTGAACCCCTGCAGGCGTTCGGCAAACAGAGCCAGGCAGGCTAAGCCGCGTTCCATCGCCTCTTCGCTAAGGTTGTGTTGAGCATCCAGCCCGTCAGCCAGATGGACGCGCTGTTTAAGGCGGCCCAGTACCTGCATCGCACCATCGACGACCCGCGCAATCACCATATGGAAACTGTTCGAGCCCAGGTCAATCGCCGCAAACTCCTGGGGTTTTGGCGTACTTTTATGAGAAATTGGCATAGGATTTATTCAGGTTGTTCCAGTTTCTTGATGTAATCATAAATGGCCAGCTGCGAGCGCACTTTACGACGGTTGCCGCGCTGGACGTAATGGTTACTCAACTCTTTATCGACGATGCGGGCTTTTACCGTATCACTCAACTGAATAGCAATAATGTCGAGTATGCGCTGCCGGATGTGGGGATCGAGAATCGCCACGGCCACTTCGATGCGGTAATCAATGTTACGGGTCATCCAGTCAGCGGAGGAGAGGAACACCTTCTTATCGCCGCCATTCTCAAAAATATAGACGCGATCGTGTTCCAGATACCGGTCAACAATACTGATGACACGAATATTTTCACTGATCCCCGGCAGATCGGGGATTAATGAGCACATTCCGCGCACCAGAAGATTGACCTTCACCCCTACGCTGGAGGCTGTATAAAGCCGATCTACCAGACCTTTGTCCACCAGATTGTTGATTTTCAGAGTAATACCGCTGGGCCGGTTCTGCTGGGCATTGGCAATTTCCGTGTCGATCAGTTCATAGAGCATCCGGCGTGAGTTCTGTGGCGACACCATCAGGTGATCGAACGTCACAGGCCGATACGGATTCTCAATAAAGTTGAAGACCCGGCGCACTTCATTGGTGATGCGCGCATCTGCGGTCAGCAACGAGTAGTCGGTATAGAGCCGTGCGGTTTTCTCGTTGAAGTTACCGGTGCCGATATGCGCGTAGCGCACGATCTCTTCACCTTCGCGGCGTGAGATCAGGAACAGCTTGGCGTGAATTTTCAGGCCCGGCGCGGAGAAAATGACGTGCACGCCCGCTTCGGTCAGGCGTTTTGCCCAGTAAATATTGGCTTCTTCATCAAAGCGCGCCTGCAGTTCTACCACCACCGTGACTTTTTTACCGTTATAGGCGGCATGAATCATCGCATCCATGATGCGGGAGTGTTTAGCCACGCGGTAGATGTTGATTTTGATCGCCAGCACGCTGGGGTCAAACGACGCCTGACGCAGCAGTTCCAGCACGTGCTCAAAGGTGTGGTACGGATAGTAGAGCAGCACGTCGCGGTCGCGAATCGCATCAAACCCGTTGCGGAAGCCATCAAAACCGATGTGGCGAATCTGCGGCAGCGGGCGGTTAACAAGGTTGTTTTTACCGACGTTCGGGAAGCCGATAAAGTCTTTGAAGTTGTGATAGCGCCCGCCCGGCAGGATCGAGTCAAAGTTGGAAATCGAGAGCTTGTGGCACAACAGCTCAACCATCGCCTCCGGCATGTCGCGCTGATAGACAAAACGCACCGGTTCAGCCGTCAGTCGCTGCTTCAGACTGGAGGACATCAGCTCCAGCAGGCTCGACTCCATCTCCGTCACCAGATCGTACTCGGCGTCACGCGTCATTTTCATTGAATAGGCGTTAAGCGCGTCGTAGTCATAGAAGCCTTTGAAAATATCATCCAGGCAATAACGCAATATGTTATCCAGCAGAATCATCGGCTTACGGCGGCGCGGGGGCTCTGCCGGTAAATTGATGAAGCGCGGCACCTTATCGGACGGGATCTCCAGAAGCGCATAACGGATATCGTCACCCCGGATAATCTCTACCGCCAGGTAGGTGTAATCATCTTTCAGGAATTCGGTCAGGTCAGTTTCATGGGTGATCAGAATCGGGGAGATGTGCTGACGCAGTTCATGTTTAAAGTAGTGGCGCAGCCACGCCTGCTGATTGGGTGACAGCTGGCGTTCGTTGATCAGGAAGATCTGGTTGCGTGCCATCTCCAGCAGCAGGTCGTTATAAAGAGCATCAAACTCCTGATCGGACTTCATCACCCGCTGCTGAATTTTCTTAAACAGATGGCGTGGCGTACTGGCGGAACCCTGCTCTTCACCAATCAGAATGCGGCGTTTGAGGTCGGCGAAACGCACTTTATAGAATTCGTCGAGATTGTTGGAGTAGATGCCCAGAAAGCGCATCCGCTCAATCAGTGGATTGCTTTTGTCCGCTGCTTCCTGCAAAACCCGTTCATTAAAGGATAACCAGCTTAATTCTTTTTCAATATAAAGCTTTACCTGACCCATTCTCACTCCATTTAGCGGTTGCAGGACTGAAGATCCAGTATCCACCAACATTATGGCGAGAGTATGGCAGCGTTGTCCAACGCCAGGAGTTGTCATATCAATCGGCTACGGGCAACATAGCGGCTTATTTTCGCCTGCTACCGGAACCGCATGAGCGCAAACCACATTCCTGTTCAATTCAGCGATCGTAAGCGTCGTGCCGTTGATCGTCTGACGCGGCGGCTGATCACCTGCTGTGGCGTCGCGATCCTGCTGCTGATGCTGCTGCTGTTCTGCTGGCTGATTGGCGTGGTATTACCGCTGTTTAATGCCCCTGGCCTGCAAATCACGGCCAGCCAGCAGCTCTGGGATCGTACGCCTGCCTTAGCGATAGGCAATCAGGGCAATACCGGCTGGCGTATCAGCGTACACGGTGCAGCACGATTTATTCCGCTTGATGGTCAGCCTGCGGAACCGGCGCTGGCGCTGACGCCCGCTCCCGAGGAGGTCGTGCAGAGTGCTGATGGGCAGACGCTGCTTCTGAATATGCAGGGGGCGCTGACACTGATGCAGCCCACGACCGATCGGCAGTGGCGTTTCCCGCTGGGCGATAAACCGTTCCATCTGCCCGCTGGCGCAGTGACAAAGATGGCACTGGCGACGCGTCAGGCGGGACAGTGGCGCATTGCCGCACTCACAGAGGCCGGACTCCAGGTGCTGACGCTCGGCACCGATCGTCAGGCCTCTGTTATTTCGCTTCCGCAACGCCAGCTTGATTTGCTGGCGCTCTCACCGTCCGGCGATCTGCTCTACACCACCGAAGGTAATCTGCTGCGGGTCTGGCAACTCGACGAAGACCGTGCGCTGCTGCGCGAAACTCACACCCTGTCGCAGCCCCCACAAAGTCTGCATCTGCTGGTGGGCGGCAAAAGCCTGCTGATTCAGGATCGCCGTGGCGTCACGCAGTGGTTTGCTATCGCCAGCGAGCAGGGGCCGCGCCTGCAGCGAATCCGCACCTTTGCGCACAGCGACGATGAGGCACTGCTGGTGACAGAATCACAACGCCGGGTGTTTGCCACCCTCAGTAAGCAGGGGATGCTGCGGCTGTTCGCCAGCAAGCAGACGGGCCCGATACTGCAGCGTCAGCTGGAACCCGGCATTGTGCAGGCGCAGTTTTCACCCCATGGCGACAGCCTGCTGATTGAGCGGGCGGGAAGCTGGCAGACCCTGCGGCTCGATAATCCGTGGCCGGACGTCACCTGGCGCAATTTCTGGCAGAAAATCTGGTATGAGAACTATCCGGGGCCAGACTGGGTCTGGCAATCGACCGCCGCCGGTGACAGCTATCAGGCCAAATTCAGCCTGATGCCGATGGTGACGGGCACGCTGAAAGCGGCCAGTTTAGCGCTGCTGTTTGCCACACCGCTGGCGCTGGCTGCGGCGATGTACACCGCGTGGTTCATGGCACCGGGTCTGCGACGCTGGGTTAAACCGGCAATTGAGATGATGGGCGCGCTGCCGAGCGTGGTGGTGGGGCTGATTGCCGGAATCTGGCTCGCACCACATATTGGTCAGGCGCTGGTGGGGGTACTGCTGCTGCCGCTGACGCTGGCGGGCGCGCTGCTGCTGTGTGGCGTCTTCAGCACGCGTTTACCGCCGCGCTGGCGTCAGCCGGGCCGAGAGGTGCTGATTCTGCTGCCGCTGTTACTGCTGGTCACGCTGCTGACGCTGTGGCTGCCTGTGCTGTTTATACCGGATGCGGGCGACTGGCTGCCCCATTATGAGCAGCGCAATCTGCTGGTGGCGGCGCTGGCAATGGGTTTTGCGCTGGTGCCGCTGATCTTCACCCTCTCTGAAGATGCGCTGTTCAGCGTGCCCGCAGCGCTGGGGCAGGGTTCACTGGCACTGGGTGCGACCCCGTGGCAAACCCTGACCCGCGTTGTGCTGCCGGGTGCCTCTGCCGGTATTTTTGCCGCCCTGATGATCGGTCTGGGACGTGCCGTAGGAGAAACCATGATTTTGCTGATGGCGACCGGCAATACACCGCAAAGTGAAGGAGGCCTGTTTAGTGGTCTTCGCGCGTTGTCCGCCAACATCGCCATTGAGATGCCGGAAGCGGCAGCGGGCAGTGCGCACTATCGCGCGCTGTTTCTCAGCGCCCTGATGCTGCTGCTGTTTACGCTGGTGATTAACACGGTTGCCGAGCTGATCCGCCAGCGGCTGCGTCAGCGTTACAGCCAGCACGAGGAGCAGGCATGAAGGCGATGCGACAAAACGATCGCTGGCGCTGGTTAACTGCCGGTGCGGTTGCGGTGTGCCTGCTGGCTTTTACGCTGCTGATTGGCTTACTGGCGTGGCAGGGCGTGCGCGCTTTCTGGCCGCAGCGCGTTGATCTCTACACCTTCAGCCAGCCTGAAGGCGGTGAAACGCGCCTGCTGGGTGAAACCCTGGTGCATCAGCGGCATTTTCCGGCACCGGCCGATGAACAGGGGAACAGCGGCGGTTCGGTGAACCGCTATCTGATTAAAACCGGTAATCGTGACTGGGACGCACCCGATTTCCGTGTGGTCTACAGCCGTGCGGCGGCGCAGGTCAGTCAGCCCAGGGACGTCATGGTGCTGCAGCGGCGCAGCCACGGTCAGGCCTATGGCTGGTTTGTCGGCCTGCGTGAAGATAACGAAGAGCTGACGGCGAAGAATCCCGATGCGCTGCTGCATCAGCGGCTTGGTCAGGTTCAGATGCTGGTGCGGCAGGCAAACCAGATTCGCCGGGTGGATATGGCGCGCCTCACCCGCCAGCGTGAAGAACTCGATGAGCAGGCGGCCACCAACCGTGCCGCCGGGCGTTTTGATCTGCAGGCAGAATCAGAATATCAGGCGAATCAGGCAGCCTTACAGCGCCGCTTTGATCAGCTGAGTGAGACACTGGCCGCGTTGCAACTGCAGAGTCAGCGCGACCTGTTAATTCTGCGGGATGTGCAGGGCACGAAGCATGCGATCCCGCTGACCGAAATTGTGGACAGCTGGAAGCCGAACGCGATGACGCTGACCAGCAGGATGCTGCATTTTGGGCATCAGCTGTGGCGTTTTGTCAGTGATTCGCCCGCCGGAGGCGAAAGTGAATCCGGTGCGTTCCCCGCGATTTTTGGCACCGTGCTGATGGTGCTGATTATGTCGGTGGTGGTGATGCCGCTGGGCGTTGTCGCCGCGATCTGGCTGCATGAATATGCCGGACGTAATGCGCTGACCAGGCTGGTGCGCATTGCGGTGGTCAATCTGGCAGGCGTTCCCTCCATCGTGTATGGCGTATTTGGTCTGGGCTTCTTTGTCTGGCTGGTGGGTGGTTCTCTTGACCAGCTCTTTTTCGCCAGTGCGCTGCCCAATCCCACCTTTGGAACGCCCGGTTTGCTGTGGGCATCCCTGACCCTGGCCTTACTGACGCTGCCGGTGGTGATTGTGGCGACCGAAGAGGGCTTATCGCGTATTCCCAACAGCCTGCGGCAGGGATCGCTGGCGCTGGGCGCGACCCAGGCGGAAACGCTGTGGCACGTGGTGCTGCCGATGGCGGTGCCAGCCATGCTCACCGGCCTGATCCTGGCGGTGGCACGTGCCGCTGGTGAAACCGCGCCGCTGATGCTGGTCGGCGTAGTAAAAATGGTGCCGGAACTGCCGGTCGACGCGGTGTTTCCTTATCTGCATCTGGATCGCAAGTTTATGCATCTGGGTTTCCAGATTTACGATCTGGCGTTTCAGAGTCCGAATATTGAAGCTGACCGGCCGCTGGTGTTCGCTACCGCGCTGCTGCTGGTGCTGATTATTCTGTCGCTTAATCTGCTGGCGATGGGCCTGCGTCACCGTCTGCGTGAACGCTATCGCCTTATGACTCAATAACAGGCTATGACTATGACGTCCGACACGGATATCGCGCTGACCGTTAACCATCTGTCGCTATGGTATGGCGAGCGCCAGGCGCTGCAGGAGATTTCGCTGCAGGTGCCGAAAAACAGGATTACCGCCCTGATTGGCCCCTCGGGCTGTGGCAAATCGACGCTGCTGCGCTGCTTTAATCGCATGAATGACGTGATTGATCACTGCCGGGTAGAGGGGGACGTGTTGCTGGGATCGCTGCCGATCCTGCGGCCCGAACAGGATCTCTCGGCGCTGCGCCGTCGCGTTGGTATGGTATTTCAGCGGCCTAATCCCTTTCCAAAATCGATCTATGAAAATGTGGTCTACGGATTACGTTTGCAGGGTGTGCGGGACAGACGGGTGCTGAACGAAGCCTGTGAACGGGCGCTGCGCGCCGCCGCGCTGTGGGGTGAGGTGAAAGATCAGCTGTCGCAGAATGCGCTGACGCTCTCCACCGGCCAGCAGCAGCGGCTGGTGATTGCCCGCGCCATTGCGATTGAGCCGGAGGTCCTGCTGCTGGATGAGCCGACTTCTGCGCTCGACCCCATCTCCACGCTGGTCATTGAAGAGCTGATGACCACGCTGAAGCAGCATTTCACGCTGGTGCTGGTGACGCACAACATGCAGCAGGCCTCCCGCGTGTCCGATTACACTGCGTTTATGCATCAGGGCGCGTTAGTGGAGTTTGATGAGACCGATCGTATCTTTACCGCGCCAAAACAGCGCCGGACCGAAGATTATATTACGGGGCGTTACGGCTGAATCAGCGTCGGGAAAGGGCCGGTCTGCAGGGATATCACACCGGCCCCCATCGCTTTACGTTTGTCAGCCGTCTGAGGGAAATTCCTGACAGCTTACCGTGCGTCAGTCGTTAGCATAGCCCTGCGGCGGCAGCGGTTCGCCATCTAGCCAGGCTTTACCGTCGCGCATCACTAGCCTGCCTTCAACAAACCAGTCGATGACCAGCGGATAGATGGCGTGCTCCTGATGCTGCACCCGCTCCGTGATCTCCGCCTCGCTGTCGTCGGCAAAAATCGGGACTTTGGCCTGCAGGATCACCGGCCCGCCATCCAGTTCGTCCGTCACGAAATGCACCGAGGTGCCATGCTCGCTGTCGCCATTCTCCAGCGCCTGACGGTGCGTATGCAGACCCGGATATTTCGGCAGCAGGGAAGGGTGAATATTCAGCAGGCGGTCGTGAAAATGGGTCACGAACGCGCTGCTGAGAATGCGCATGTACCCTGCCAGCACAATCAGGTCCGGGCTGTATGCTTCGATTTCAGTGATGAGCTGGCGATCAAAGGCGTCACGATCAGCGAAGTCGCTGGCGGCAAGGGCGTGGGCAGGAATCCCCGCCTCCTGCGCCCGTGTCAGGCCGTACGCGGCAGCGCGGTTGCTGAACACGGCAGCGACGCTGCCGTGAATCCGCCCGCTTGCGCAGGCGTCAAGGATGGACTGAAGGTTACTTCCGTTACCGGAAATCAGTACAACCAGCTTTTTCATCCGTTGATGACCACACGCTCTTCTGCATCCGACGCTTTGATCACGCCGAGCTTCCAGGCCTTCTCACCGGCGGCTTCCATCAGCGCAATCGCCTTATCCGCGTCGGCCGGGCTGAGGGCGATGACCATGCCGACGCCACAGTTAAAGGTGCGGTACATCTCGAAACGGCTGACGTTGCCCGCCTGCTGTAACCAGCTGAAGACGGCCGGCCACTGCCAGCTCTTCTCGTCAATCACCGCCTGGGTGTTGTCGGGCAGTACACGCGGGATATTCTCCCAGAAACCGCCGCCGGTCAGGTGTGCGATAGCGTGCACATCGACCTGCTCAATCAGGCTCAGGATATTTTTCACGTAGATGCGGGTCGGTTCCAGCAGGTGATCGGCCAGCGGTTTGCCTTCGAGCTGTTCAGCCAGCGGATCGGTGTTGCTGACTTCCAGAATTTTGCGCACCAGCGAATAGCCGTTGGAGTGCGGGCCGCTGGAGCCGAGGGCAATCAGTACGTCGCCGTCCTGCACTTTGCTGCCATCAATAATTTCTGACTTTTCCACCACGCCGACACAGAAACCCGCCACGTCGTAATCTTCGCCGTGATACATACCTGGCATCTCAGCGGTTTCACCGCCCACCAGTGCACAGCCTGACTGCAGACAGCCTTCGGCGATGCCGGTGATCACCGCAGAGGCAGTTTCCACATCCAGTTTGCCGGTGGCGTAGTAGTCCAGGAAGAACAGCGGCTCGGCACCCTGAACCACCAGGTCGTTCACGCACATCGCGACCAGGTCAACTCCGATGGCATCGTGGCGTTTGAGATCCATCGCCAGACGCAGCTTGGTGCCCACGCCATCGGTGCCGGAGACCAGCACAGGTTCACGGTATTTTTGCGGCAGCGCGCAAAGCGCACCAAAACCGCCCAGTCCACCCATCACTTCCGGGCGACGCGTCTTTTTCACTACGCCTTTAATACGGTCAACCAGAGCGTTACCAGCATCAATATCAACACCGGCGTCTTTGTAACTGAGAGAGGTTTTGTCGGTCACTGCGAGGTCCCCACGCGAGTTGCGGTTGGTGGTTTAAAATAAAGCGCGGCAATTCTATCAGTGCAGGCAAACGTTTGCGAGTCCGGGATTACGCATCGGGCTAATTTCATTAATCCTCTCTTTTTCCCGGTAAAACCCGCGGCTTTGCGCAAGAGCAGGTGGCGCAGCGCGGAAAAGGCGGTATAATCCCGCGATTTTTTTTAGCTCAACTCATTCCGGGAGAACACCAATGAAGATCGTGGAAGTCAGACACCCGCTGGTCAAACATAAACTGGGCCTGATGCGTGAGCATGATATCAGTACAAAGCGTTTTCGCGAGCTGGCTTCTGAAGTGGGCAGCCTGCTGACCTACGAAGCGACCGCCGATCTGGAAACAGAGCGCGTCACCATTGAGGGCTGGAACGGCCCGGTAGAGATCGATCAGATCAAAGGCAAAAAAATCACGGTGGTCCCGATTCTGCGTGCCGGTCTTGGCATGATGGAAGGGGTACTGGAGCACGTTCCCAGCGCCCGTATCAGCGTGGTGGGTGTTTACCGTGATGAAGAGACACTGGAGCCGGTGCCCTATTTCCAGAAGCTGGTCTCTAACATTGAAGAGCGCCTGGCGCTGGTGGTCGATCCGATGCTGGCAACCGGCGGTTCCATGATTGCCACCATCGACCTGCTGAAGAAAGCGGGCTGCACCAGCATCAAAGTTCTGGTTCTGGTTGCCGCGCCAGAAGGGATTGCCGCGCTGGAGAAAGCGCACCCTGACGTTGAGCTTTACACCGCGTCCGTGGATCAGGGACTGAACGAAAAGGGATACATTATTCCCGGCCTCGGCGATGCCGGGGACAAGATTTTCGGAACCAAATAAATCGCACAGCCGACCAGAGAGTCGGCTTTTTTTTAACAAAAATAACGCCCCGAACGGATTGGCTCTGCCACAAGGCGCATCAGCGTGCCCGCTGCTGTGCCCGGAAGCGCGCATCCACGGGGAGATAAAATATAAGGGGATAAATGATGACTCGCCGCGCCATTGGTGTCAGTGAACGGCCACCGTTACTGCAAACCATTCCACTCAGCCTGCAACACCTGTTCGCCATGTTCGGTGCCACGGTGCTGGTCCCGATTCTGTTCCACATCAATCCGGCGACGGTGCTGTTGTTTAATGGCATCGGCACACTGATTTATCTTTTTATCTGTAAAGGTAAAATTCCCGCCTACCTCGGTTCCAGTTTTGCCTTTATCTCGCCGGTGCTGCTGTTGCTGCCGCTGGGTTATGAGGTCGCGCTGGGCGGATTTATCCTGTGCGGCGTGCTGTTCTGTATTGTGGCGCTGATTGTAAAACGTGCGGGCACCGGCTGGCTCGACGTGATGTTTCCGCCAGCGGCGATGGGGGCAATTGTCGCCGTCATCGGTCTGGAGCTGGCGGGTGTGGCCGCCAATATGGCTGGCCTGCTGCCTGCTGAAGGCAGTGCGCCCGACAGCAAAACCGTGCTGATTTCGCTGGTCACGCTGGCGGTAACCGTCTTCGGTTCCGTGCTGTTCCGTGGTTTCCTTGCGATCATCCCGATTCTGGTCGGCGTGGTGGCGGGGTATCTGCTTTCTGCGTTTATGGGCATCGTCGACTGGAGTGGCGTAGTAAAAGCCCCCTGGTTTGCGCTGCCAACCTTCTATACGCCGCGCTTTGAATGGGTAGCGATGCTGACGATTCTCCCTGCCGCGCTGGTGGTGATTGCCGAGCATATCGGGCATCTGGTGGTCACGGCCAACATCGTGAAGAAAGATCTGATTCGCGACCCTGGCCTGCATCGCTCAATGTTTGCTAACGGCTTATCCACGGTCATCTCCGGCTTCTTTGGGTCAACGCCAAACACCACCTACGGTGAAAACATCGGTGTGATGGCGATAACCCGCGTCTACAGCACCTGGGTGATTGGCGGCGCAGCGATTCTGGCCATTCTGCTCTCCTGCGTCGGTAAACTGGCGGCGGTGATTCAGGCGATTCCGGTGCCGGTTATGGGCGGCGTGTCGCTGCTGCTGTACGGGGTCATTGGCGCATCCGGTATTCGCGTGTTGATCGAATCCAAAGTGGATTACAACAAAGCGCAGAACCTGATCCTCACCTCGGTGATCCTGATCATCGGCGTCAGCGGTGCGAAGGTGCATATCGGCGCGGCGGAGCTGAAAGGCATGGCGCTGGCGACGATCGTGGGTGTCGGACTGGCGCTGATCTTCCGTGTGATCTCGCTGTTGCGTCCGGAAGAAGTGGTGCTGGAGGCTGAAGAACCGCACGAGCGGTGATCGCAGCGAGCGTTGCCGGATCGGGGCAGGGACGCCCCATTCATCTCTTTCCGAAAACTGTGGTAGACTTCCCCCGATTTTTTGCTTGTTCTCTTGCTGAGGTGCTTCTGAACACGCCGGCACAATTGTCATTGCCACTCTATTTACCTGACGATGAAACCTTCTCGAGCTTCTGGCCGGGGGAAAACCCGTCGCTGATTGCCGCGCTGAAAGGTGCTCTCAACCAACAACATGGCAGCTATCTTTACTTCTGGTCACGCGAAGGCGGCGGCCGGAGCCATTTGCTGCACGCCGCGTGTGCCGAAATGTCCGCACGCAGCGAAGCGGTCGGTTACGTTCCGCTGGATAAACGCACCTGGTTTGTCCCGGAGGTGCTGGAAGGGATGGAGCAGCTGTCACTGGTTTGCATCGATAACATCGAGTGCATTGCGGGTGAACCGGAGTGGGAAATGGCGATCTTCGATCTCTATAACCGTATTCTGGAAACCGGCAACACGCGCCTGTTTATTACCGGCGATCGTCCGCCACGCCAGCTCAATCTGCAACTGCCCGATCTCGCCTCGCGCCTGGACTGGGGGCAGATTTATCGCCTGCAGCCTCTCTCCGACGAAGACAAATTACAGGCGCTGCAACTGCGCGCCGGATTACGCGGCTTTGAGCTGCCGGAAGATGTGGGGCGCTTCCTGCTGAAACGACTGGACCGGGAAATGCGCACGCTGTTTGATACGCTGGATCGGCTTGATCGCGCCTCAATCAGCGCGCAGCGTAAACTTACCATTCCCTTTGTTAAAGAGACGCTCGGCCTTTAAAGAATGTCGAGCACGGCTTCTGGCGGACGTCCGATCCGCGCCTTGTCGGCATTGATCACAATCGGCCTTTCAATCAGTGCCGGATGTTTCACCATCGCATCCAGCAGCGCACTTTCGTTTTTGTCGCCGAGTGCCAGCTCACTGTACATCGCCTCTTTGGTGCGCATCAGCTGACGTGCGCTCTGCATGCCCAGCTTCTGCAGCAGAATTTGCAGCGTCTCGCGATCGGGCGGCGTTTGCAGATAGAGCACTACGTCCGGCTCAATTCCGCGGGCGGTCAGCAGCGCCAGCGTCTCGCGGCTCTTGCTGCAGCGCGGGTTGTGGTAAATCGTCACCATTTCAGACTCCTGTTTTACGGGTGGCGCAGGTGCTCAGCCTTTCTGATATTGCTTAAAGCGCTGCTGTAACTGGCGCAGCTGGTCGATACGGGCATCGTAGCGTGCCTGTTTCAGACTGCCGAGTGGCACCTGTGCGCTGGCGCTGCTCAGGGTGGTAATCGCCTGATCAAGCTGTCCATTCAGCGCCAGACTCTCTGCCCGCGCCGATAACTCTTCGTCAGTCAGTCCCTGCTGCGCAGACGCCTGTGCCAGCAAATCCCAGCCGTTAGGATCCTCTTTGTTGGCCCAGGTGTAGCGGTTCAGAATACGACGGGCATTGGCATACTGCTTCGCTTCCACGTAGGCATTCGCCAGGTTGAGCTGCACCACCGGGCTGTTTTTTGCACCGGTGGCGGCAGTGAGCAGGGTAATCGCCTGTTGTGGCTGGTTCAGGCCGATATCGATGTCCGACATGATATCCAGGAACCAGACATTGTTGGGTTGCCTGGCCAGAAGTGGCGTGACAATCCGCTTCGCATCGGCATAACTTTTCGCCTGTAAAAACTGCACCGCTTTGCCATATTGTGACGCCAGCTGCTCACGGGCATTGCCGCTGGCGTACTGACTCAGCAGTTCGTCGGTGAGCTGATTACGCCCGGTGGCGTACATTCCCAGCGCACGCACCTTCGCCAGGTAAAATTCTTCAGTGGACTGAACGACCACCGGACGCATCTGGTTGGCGCGGTTGCGGGCATCCGCCAGACGGCTGTCGGGCAGGGGGTGCGTCAGCAGAATTTCCGGGGGTTTCGACGAGAAGCGGCTCTGGTCGGCCAGTTTTTGCAGGAAATTGGGCATTGCCTGGGGATCGAACCCGGCGCGCTGCAGTACCTGAATCCCGATGCGGTCAGCCTCCTGCTCATTGCCCTGTGTGAAGCTGATCATTCCCTGTTGCGTTCCTGCCAGGGTGCCGGTCAGTGCGGCCATGCCCGCCTGCGGACTGGCCATCGCCAGCAGTATTGAGCCCAGCGCACCGACCCAGGTCAGCGGTGCATTACGCTTCTGATCTTCCATTGCGCGCGCCAGATGGCGCTGGGTAACGTGCGAAATTTCATGCGCCATCACTGACGCCAGCTGACTTTCATTTTCGGTAAAGCGGAACAGCGCCGAGTGCAGCACCACATTGCCACCAAAGAAGGCAAAGGCGTTGAGCTCATCGTTCTGAATCAGAAAGAAGTGAAACGGCGTTTTTACGGCGTCAGCGTGCGAGACCAGTCGCTGTCCCAGCTGATTAATGTACTGATTGAGCAGCGGATCGTTGATTAGCGGCGCACTGGCGCGCAGCTGGCGCACATAGAAGTCGCCCATCTGCAGTTCCTGATTAATCGACAGCGTCGAACCGGCCGTGGTGCCAATATCGGGAAGTGCATCACTGATATCGGCGTTCGCCGGTGTCAGTGTCGTGAAAATGAGCGTCGGAAGGAGCGCGGCGATCAGCGTTTTCTTTAACCGGTTCAACATGCCTTAATCCTGTAGAGAGGCCCTGAAAATGGACAGGTGCGCAGCGGAGATGTTCCATTTTTCGCAGATAACGACGGTTCGTGACTATCTTAACCAGAGCATCAAAAGAAAGAAATGTCGTTTTCGGGTCAGTGCCTGCGGTAATTTGTGCAAGATCGCAGTTTTTGGCGAAAAAAACTGAATATCATTTTTCCTTAAACCGCAGTTAAACGAATAAAAATGCGCGCGGTTTTACCGGAACAGCGAGCAACTAAGTTGCCCTTTATCTTATCATTCCCGTCGCGCTTCGATGGAATAAAGCAGAATCTGCTACCGGAGGTCTGAAGCAGGAAGCGTTATTTTTTTAAAGTTATGTAAATTCGCTCAAAAAAACTGAATATGGCACGTGTTTTTCCAGGTCTACTCTGAAAAAATCCGCTACCCAGAGCCAAAAAACGTCCCGCCGTGATTGATAAATCCAATCGTCATCCCTGTACTGATTTTTCTCATTCCAGTTATGCCTGGCTGTTATTTTATTTCGTGAACTTTACAGAAAAAGCGTAAACCGCAGTTTGTCAGATCCACCTCTGCTAAGAATCTTATTCCGGTATGATGAAAGTTTTCGATTAATTATCACAATGAATAATTTCATCAGTTATTAACGGCGCGTTGACCTGAATTTACAGAGGCGAGAATTACGTCCGCGCTGTGATATAGATAGCCGACCTGATTCAGCCCTGAATCTGACAGACATTATTTGCCGGAGAGAAGTGTTATGCGTTCAGTTGTTTCATACGCGTTAATCGCCGTTATTGGCGGTGTCGTGGGTGCGGCTGTCACACAGAGTGGCGATATTTACGACAAAGTGACACGCCATTTTGCCACTGAGCCACAGGAAGCCCCTGGATTCTGGAGTACCCCGGCGATTGAAGGCTACGGCAAAATACATTACGAGCCTGATGCCGCGTTTAAACCGGTGGCGGGCCTGAGCAACAAAATTGTTTTCCAGATTACCCGAAGCGACGGCGCAATGACCGCACCGAATCTGGGACTGGAACGCGTGGCGCGCGTGGTGAATCTCTATATCGCCTCAGGCATTCCGGCCGACCAGCTGAAGTTTGTGGTCTCGGTCACCGGCGACGCGACGCCCGCCATGCTGGATAACGCCCATTTCAGACAGTTTTATGGCATCGAAAATCCAAACCTGAAGCTGATTAATGCGCTGAATCAGGCGGGAGTGACAGTCTCGGTCTGCGATCAGTCTGTGGCCTTCCATCACTATCCGAATAACTGGATTGATAAATCAGTGGTACATGCGCTTTCCAGTCCGACCACGGTATCGACCCTGCAAAACCAGGGATACGCGTGGCTGGCAATGTAATTGATGTTTTAAACGATCGGGAGAAGAGTGAATGCGTCCAGCAGCATTAGTGGTGATGGCAGCGGTAGCGGGATTTATTGGGGGCAATGTTTTACAGTTGCCGGAATTAGTCGATAAGGTCAGCGGCAAAATGGCAGATAATAAAGCTGAGCCTGCTGATTTCTGGAGTACGCCAGCGATTGAAGGCTACGGCAAAATACATTATGTCGATACGCCTGCATTTAAACCCGGCACCACAGCGGGTCTGAGTAATAAAATTGTTTTCCAGATTAACCGCAATGAAGGCGATATTCGTAAGCCGAATCTCGGTCTGGAGCGCGTAGCGCGTGTTACCAATCTCTACTATGCGGCGGGTGTGCCACTCGACCAGCTGAAATTTGTGGTGTCGATTAACGGCGACGCAGTTTCATCAGCGCTGAATAATGACCAGTTCAGCAAAGCTTACGGCGTTGATAACCCGAACCTGAAGCTGATCAGCGAGCTGAAAAAAGCGGGCGTTCAGGTCACCATCTGCGACCAGTCCGTGGCGTTTCATCAGCTCGATCGCAACTGGATTGACCCGATGGTCACACACACCATCTCCAGCGGCACCACCGTTGCCACCCTGGAAAACAGCGGTTACGCCTTCCTGATGCTGTAATTCCCCGACAGCGGCGTTACTGCCGCTGTCACCTGCCGGTCATGTTACCGTGATGCGCCTGTCATAGTCTGCCGCTAGTTTACGTCGCAATGAGATCGATCTCATCGACAATAAACGAGGCAGTGATGACCGACTTAATCAGCGTAGCCAGACTGGCCGGGGTCTCCCGCGCAACCGCTGCGCGCGCCTTTTCCGACCCTCATCTGCTTAAACCCGGCACGCTGCAAAAGGTGCTGGCCGCCTCGGAACAGATCGGCTTTCGCCCTAATCATATTGCCCGTCAGCTTCGCACCCGGCACTCCACCACGCTTGGCGTTCTGCTGCCGTCACTGCTGAATCCGGTTTTTGCTGTGCAACTGCAGGCGATGGAGCAGCAGGCACGGCAGGCTGGGTATGCGCTGCTGGTGGCAACCAGTGATTATCAGGCCGAGCGGGAAGCGGCCATTGTCGAGCATATGCTGCATCAGCGTGTCGCCGGTCTGGTGCTGACGGTAGCTGACGCTGACCAAAGTGCGCTGCTGCCGACACTGGCGGCGGCGAAGATGCCTTTCGTCCTGACCCACAACGTGCCGCAACGGCATGAGTGGCCCGCGCTGTGCGTCGACAACCGCAAAGCCATTGCCGACGCGACTACCCATCTTATCTCACTGGGCCACCGCCATATCGTGATGGCGGCGGGCCCGATGCAGCAATCTGACCGTGCGCGTCTGCGCTATCTGGGCTACTGCGAGGCCATGCAGCAGGCGGGTCTCACACCGCAGGCGATGATTGAGATGCCCAGCCATATCCACTCTGACTTCCGGCCGCTGCTGCCGCTGATCAATGCCCCTTCGCCGCTGACGGCGGTGATTTGCAGTAACGATCTGCTGGCTGTCAGCCTGCTGGGTGCCGCTGCGCGTGCCGGAATCAGCGTTCCGCATCAGCTCTCCGTGATCGGCTTCGACGGCATTGAACTGGGCGAACAGCTTTCTCCGTCACTGGCCAGCGTCGTTCAGCCGATTGCGCTGATGGGGACGCGTGCTATCGATCTGCTTCTGAATCCGGGCGGTAAGACCCATTTGCTGGCCCATCATTTACGGCTCGGGGAGAGTATCGCCCCGGCATTTCATGGCTCTTCTTCAGGGAAACATCATGTCGCTCACCGTTAATATCAAACTGATCGCCCGCGCTGCACTGCTGGCCGGATGCTCGCTCACCGGTTCGTGGGCGCAGGCAGCGGAAAATGCTATCTGCTATAACTGCCCGCCAGAATGGGCCGACTGGGCCACGCAGCTTCAGGCAATCGAAAAAGCAACCGGCATTCACGTGCCGCAGGACAATAAAAATTCCGGTCAGGCGCTGGCGCAGCTGGTCGCGGAGAAAAACAATCCTGTCGCCGACGTGGTCTATTACGGCGTCAGCTTCGGCATTCAGGCTGTCAGTGCCGACGTGGTCAGCGCTTACAAACCCGCTAACTGGGATCAAATCCCGGCAGGAATGAAAGATCCGGCGGGCAAGTGGGTGGCGCTGCACTCCGGGACGATGGGCTTTATGGTCAACGTTGATGCGCTGGGAGGCGCGCCGGTGCCGCGCTCCTGGGATGATCTGCTGAAGCCGGAATATAAAGGCATGGTGGGCTATCTTGATCCGGCCAGCGCCTTTGTGGGCTACGTCGCGGCGGTCGCGGTGAATCAGGCTAAAGGCGGCAGCCTGCATGACTTTACCCCGGCGATAAACTGGTTCAAAGCGCTGCAGCGCAACCAGCCGATTGTGCCGAAGCAGACGGCCTATGCGCGGCTGATTTCAGGCGAAATTCCGATTCTGATCGACTATGACTTTAACGCCTATCGCGCCCGCTACAAAGATCACGCGAATGTTGAATTTGTCATTCCCGCCGAAGGCACGGTCACGGTGCCTTATGTCATCAGCCTGGTGAAGAACGCGCCGCATCCGGCTAACGGCAAAAAAGTGATCGATTTCGTGCTGTCAGATGCCGGTCAGGCGATCTGGGCCAATGCCTGGCTGCGTCCGGTTCGGGCTGGTGCGATGTCGCCCGAGGCGAAAAAATATTTCCTGCCTGACAGCGATTATGCACGCGCTCACACCGTGGATTATCAGCAGATGGCCGATGCACAGAAGGGCTTCTCCGCCCGCTATCTGAGTGAGATTCACTGATGTCACTGTCAGAAATCAACCTGCCTGCCGCGGGCGGGCCGGTTCGCCAGCGCCTTCGTCCGCTGGGGGCGAACGGGCCGTGGATGCTGCTGCCTGCGCTGCTCATCTTTGCGGCCTTCTGGCTGCTGCCGTTTGCCCGTCTGTTGCAGATGGGCATGACGGAGGATCGCACGACGCACCTCAGCGGCTACTGGACGGTGATCGGCCAGCCGCACTATCTGCAAAGTCTGCTGAACACCGTGCTGCTCTCGGCGGCGGTCACACTGGTGACGCTGCTGATTGCTGCGGTGGTCGGCTGCTTCCTGGCGCGGCAGCGCTTTACCGGGCGCGGCACGCTGCTGGCGCTGCTGACCTTTCCGCTGGCCTTTCCGGGCGTGGTGGTGGGGTTTCTGATGGTGATGCTGGCGGGGCGTCAGGGGGTGCTGGCGCAACTCAGCCTCAGCCTGTTTCATGAGCGCTGGGTCTTTGCCTACTCCCTTGGCGGGTTATTTATGGGCTACCTCTATTTTTCGCTGCCGCGCGCCATCGTGACGCTGGTGGCGGCGAGTGAGAAGCTGGACCGATCGCTGGAAGAGGCGGCCCGTTCGCTGGGTGCCAGCCAGTCGCGCATCATCATTGACGTCATTATACCGGGGCTGAAACCGGCGCTGCTCTCCTGTGGCGCACTCTGTTTCGCCACCAGCATGGGGGCTTTTGGCACCGCATTTACCCTTGGCACAGAACTGGCGGTTCTGCCGCTGACCATTTACGGCGAGTTCACCAATTACGCCAACTTCGCCACTGCGGCGGCACTGTCGGTCGTTATGGGGGCGGTGGCCTGGCTGGCGCTGATACTGGCAAACGGACTGGCTGCCCGCCGGAAGGAACGGTCACGATGAAGCGCCGGGGGCTTTTCTGGCTGCAGGTGGCGATCACCAGCCTTACCGCGCTGTTTATGATCGTCCCGGTTGTGCTCTCAATGCTGGCGGGCGTCACGCAGAACTATTTCGCCGGGCTGCGCAGTGGCCTGACGCTGAAGTGGGTGGCACAGGTGTGGCAGATGTATGGTGATACCTTCTGGCTGTCGCTGCTGATTGCGCTGAGTTGTCTGGTGGTGACGGTGCTCACGGGCGTCCCGGCTGCCTGGGGGTTACTGAAGTCACCGTCACGCTGGGCCGCCCGCATTGAGGAGTGCCTGATGCTGCCGGTTGCGTTGCCTGGGCTTGCCACCGCGCTGGGCATCATTCTGCTTTATGGTCAGTTCAGCGCGTTACGCGACAGCTGGCTCTTCATCCTGCCAGGCCATGTGCTGTTTACGCTGCCCTTTATGATCCGGCCGGTGCTGTCGGTGATGCAGGCGACCGATCTGCCGCGCCTGGAAGAGGCCGCTGCCAGCCTGGGGGCGGGCTTCTGGCATCGCTTCTTTACTGTGGTCATCCCGAATTGCCGCAACGGCATTCTGGCGGGTGCTTTTATGGTGATCACGCTGTCGGTAGGGGAGTTCAACATCACCTGGATGCTGCACACGCCACTGACCAAAACTCTGCCGGTCGGGCTGGCCGACAGCTACACCTCGATGCGGCTGGAGGTCGGATCCGCCTACACCCTGATCTTTATGATGATGATTTTACCGCTGCTGCTGTTGCTCAACGCCTGTAATCACTGGCTGGAACGGCAAACGTCGCGGCAGGAAAGAGAGGAAATGGTATGAAAGAGGCTGTTAACGTAACGCTGCGCCACTGTTCACGTCGCTTCAATCAGCAGGTCGCGCTGCATCCGCTCGATCTGCGGGTACACGCCGGAGAAACGCTGGTGCTGCTGGGGCCATCAGGCTGCGGCAAAACCACGCTGCTGCGGATTATCAGCGGTCTGGAAAGCAGCGATCCGCCGGGTGAAATCTGGTTTGATCAGCGCAACGTTACCGCTCTGCCGATTGAGAAACGCAATGTCGGCATGGTGTTTCAGAACTACGCGCTGTTCCCGACGCTCAACGTGGCCCGGAACGTTGCGTATGGCCTTAAGGTGCAGGGCGTGCCGCGCGCTGAGCGTGAGGCGCGGGTCGGGGAGATGCTGGCGCTGGTGGACCTGACGCATCTGGCTCATCGCAGCATTGATAAATTATCCGGCGGGCAGAAGCAGCGGGTGGCGCTGGCACGTGCGCTGGCCGCCCGGCCTAAAGTGCTGCTGTTTGATGAGCCGCTGGCGGCCCTTGACGCCCGGCTGCGCGATCGACTGCGGCTGGAGATTGGCGCGCTGCTCAAGCGGCTGGCAATTACCGCTGTTTACGTGACGCACGATCAGCAGGAGGCGATGGCGCTGGGCGATCGCATCGCGGTGATGGAGCAGGGCCGTCTGGTGCAACTCGATACGCCGCAGGGAATCTATCAGCGTCCGGCCTCCCGCTTTGTGGCCGATTTTGTGGGGGCCATTAACTGCATTGCGCACGATCCGCATGGTCAGCCTCTGCGTTTTTGCCGCCCGGAAGATGTGCTGCTGGCCGACGATACACGCTATCCCCAGGGCGGCGTGGTGGTGGGCAGCACGTTCCTTGGCGCTTCGCAGCGCTTACTGATCGATATCGGGCTGGATAATCCTATCCAGGTAGAGCGTCATGCGCGCGAGATCTGGCAGGCGGGACAGCGCATCAGCTGGTCGCTGACCCGCCAGGCCGCGCTGGAATTCAGTTGCTAAGGAGCCCGTCGTGTCTGTTCAACCCACGGTGATCGCCCAAATCAGCGATCTGCACATTAAGGCCAATGGCCGCCTCTCTTACAAACAGGTCGATACGCATGCGGCATTACTGCAGGTTATCGATACGCTTAATGCGCTGCAGCCGCAACCCGATGTGGTGGTGATTACCGGCGATCTGGTCGACTTTGGCAGGCCGGAAGAGTACCAGACGCTGCGCGAAGCCCTGCGGCGGCTGCGGCTGCCCTTTTATCTGATGGCGGGCAATCATGACGACCGCGAGGCGCTGCGTGCGGCTTTCCCGGATCACGCCTACCTGCAGGCGGGACCGACGCTGAACTGGCAGTGCAGCGTCGGCGGCGTCAGGCTGCTGGCCCTGGACTCCAGCGTGCCGCAACAGCCGTGGGGGGAGGTGGATGCGCACCAGCTGCAATGGCTCGATCAGGCGCTGAGCGCGGCCGCCGATCAACCTACGCTAGTGATGCTGCATCATCCGCCTTTTGCCTGTGGCATCGCGCATATGGATCGGCAACGGTTGCGCCATCCCGAGGCGCTTGAGGCGATTATTGCCCGGCATCCGCAGGTTGAACGGGTGCTCTGCGGTCATCTGCATCGTAGCCTGCAGACCCGCTTTGCCGGTACGCTGGCCTGTGTTGCGCCAGGCGTGTCGCATCAGGTGGCGCTGGATCTGCATCCCGATGGCCCGGCTCACTTTATTCTGGAGCCGCCCGGCTTTTTGTTACATTGCTGGCAGCCTGGTCAGGGAATGGTCACGCATCAGTGTGCAATTGGTCACTTTTCAGGACCCTGGCCCTTTTACGATAGCCACGGATTAATCGATTAGTGCCAGTTGAATCTGTATTCTCAGGGGTGAAATTTGTCTTAATGCTGCTCAAAAATGCCGACAACGTGTAGACTTAAGCCCGGATAGCAGGGCTGCTGACACACATTAAAAAAATAATCAGGCATTGACGACATGACATTTATCTCCAGGGCGGCGACGCCATGTTAAAGCTCCTTCGGCCAAAGGCCGATTTGCGCAATCTGATAGCCCTGCTGGTGATTGTCAGCATTGTCATCACACTCGCGAATACGCTTTACGCCACCTGGCGGGTACAGCGCCAGGTGCTGATAGACACCACGCTTGAGGCCAACCGGGCCTATGCGGCTAAGCTGGCCTCAACCAGTGAAATTTTCTTTCAGCTGGCGCAGTCACAGCTGCACTACAGCGCCAACCAGCTCAGCCGTGACTTTAATAATGACGCGCTGCTGCAAAGCGAAGTTAACCGTCTGCGCGAGCAGACCAGCAGCTTCAACTCCGTTGCGATAGTGGATGCGCAGGGCGTGATCAAAGCGATTTCGCCTGAGTCACTGACCCTGAAAGGCATGCACCTCACCAGCGACGCCTCAAGGGAAGCGCTGACCCTGCGGCAGCCAGTCATCAGCAAACCCACTCTTTCTGCCGCCAACAATCTGCTGGTGTTTATCTCCTGGCCCGTCTGGAGTGCCGATGGCGACTACCTGGGCTATATCGGCGGCACCATCTACCTGAAGAAAAAAAGTATTCTGAATGCGCTGCTGGGTGAGCAATTTTACCGGGATGGCACCACGGTCTATGTGCTCGACAGCAATAATGAGGTGCTTTATCACCAGAATCGGCAGCTGGTGGGTAAAACGCTGCCCGCTATCGTCAGTCCGCGTGGCGAGGAGACCAACGGCTCGCTGATGCTTGCCGGTCCGGGTGAGTCCACTCAGCTGGCGGGCTTTGCCGTGGTGCCGACCACCGGCTGGACTGTGGTGGCCCTGAAGCCGATTAACGTCACGCTGGATCCACTGTCGGGCCTGTTGATGAAAGTCCTGAAAAATTCTGTGCCGTTCGCGCTGCTTACCCTGCTGGTTGCCGTGATACTGGCGCGACTGATTGCCCGGCCGCTCTTTCAACTGGCGCGCAAAGCCAGCCGGATGGATGCGCAGGGGGTTTCAAAAGAGATTGGCGGCATTACCGCCTGGTATTTTGAGGCGGCTCAGGTGAAGCGTGCGCTGCTCACCGGTATTGGTCTGGTACAGGATAAAATTGGTCGTCTTAGCTCGGAGGCGCAGACCGATCCCCTGACCCAGTTGCTGAATCGCCGCGGGCTGAACGCGGTGCTGGAGTACTACCGCACGCTGCGACAGCCTTTCTCAGTGCTGGCCCTGGATATCGATCACTTCAAAAACGTCAATGACAGCTGGGGCCATGATGTCGGTGATCGGGTGATTCAGCAGGTGGCGAGCACGCTGCGTGCCAGCGCCCGTCAGTCTGATGTGGTGTGTCGTAACGGCGGAGAAGAGTTTCTGATGCTGCTGCCGGGCACGGCACTGGATGAGGCACACATCATCGCGGAGCGCGTACGGCTGGGTATTGCCGAAGCCTGGCTCACTGATGTTGGACGGATTACCCTCTCTATCGGCGTCGCGGCCTGGAATGGCACACAGGATGCCGGGCTGGAAGCAAGTCTGAAACAGGCGGATGCGGCGCTCTACAGAGCGAAAAATGCCGGACGTAACTGCGTTATCGTGGCTGCAGCGTAATCGCGCGAATACCGGTTGGGTTGCAACGGCAGGGGAGAGAGGAAAGCAGATAAGCAGGGCGCAGCGGTCGGGCTACCGCGCCCCTCAACATCAGGCTGACTTAACGTAATCCAGCACCATGTCGTGATGATTCGAGGTTTTAAAGTTATCAAACACTTTTTCAATCCTGCCCTCAGCATCGATCAGGAAGCTGATGCGGTGAATACCGTCATAGGTTTTCCCCATAAACGTTTTTTCACCCCAGACGCCAAACGCCTGGCAGACTTCATGATTTTCATCTGAGAGCAGCGTGAAGTTCAGCAGCTCTTTTTCGACAAACTTTGACAGTTTCTCCGGCTTGTCGGTGCTGATGCCCAGGACTTCCACGCCCGCTTTTTTCAACTCATCCATGTTGTCACGCAGACCGCACGCCTGCACGGTGCAGCCTGGTGTCATCGCTTTCGGGTAGAAGTAGACCAGAACGCGCTGTCCCTGGAAGTCGGTCAGATTCACGTGTTCGCCGTCCTGGTCGGGCAGGCTAAATGCAGGTGCAGTATCGCCGGCTTTCAGTGGATTCATCACATCTCTCCATTTTCTTATTCAGGCTCTGGGTAATACACCATCCGGACTGAAACGACCAGAGGGAAAATTACCATCAGGGGGTATTTCATCACATAGCCGATCACGCGTCAGTCATGTAGAGAAATAATTCCGGTTTATTGACCAAAGTTTAGCGTACCGCGCTGACAGATTCGCCGCTGTCGGCGTCAGACACACTGTAGAGACGCAGCGTTCCCTGAGCATTCAGCTCCTGACACAGGGTGTTAAAAGCCTGCTCAAAGGTGGTGCCGCTGGTGCGTGTCGGACTGTGGGCGGTCATTTGAATATAGAGCGTTGGTGGCAAAGCGTGTTGTGCGGGTGTGATGCGCGACACCAGTTCAGCCACATTCATCTGATGCTTATCAATAAGATCGGTGAAGCGTTCAATAATATGCGGTGAATCGGCCACTTCAACCTGAATGAACGCGGTATCGGGCATCGGCGGACGAACCCCGGCATTGGTGCGCTTCATGACGATCAGCAGCTCCAGCTCTGCCCCTTTCAGCGGCAGGGTCGATTCAATCAGTGTGATCGCGTTCCAGCTGCCCGACAGCAGCATAATAAAAGTGAACTCATCCCCGAGCATGGCAAGGCGGCTATCTTCAATATTGCACCCGCAGCTGCTGACGTGTCGGGTGATCGTGTTGACGATACCCGGACGGTCAACACCGAGTGCGGTGATCACCAGATGATGGGGCTGAGATTGCGGCAAAATGGCTTTTCCTCTGCTTTCGCTAATAACTATAAGGTAAACATAAAAAAAACTGCTGACAAGCGCGGGAATGGCGTGGCTTGCTTGCTTTTCCCTAAGTGTAAAACGTACCATGAAGCACTTGTTTGTCGAGGGGATCGCCAATGTTTACGGGAAGTATTGTTGCACTCGTTACGCCAATGGATGACAGCGGTAATGTCTGCCGGTCGAGTCTGAAAAAACTGATTGATTATCACGTCGCCAGCGGCACCGCGGCGATCGTTTCCGTCGGCACCACAGGCGAATCTGCAACCCTGAGCCATGAAGAACATGGTGATGTGGTGATGCTGACCCTGGAACTGGCTGATGGCCGTATTCCGGTTATTGCCGGAACCGGTGCAAATGCCACGGCAGAAGGCATCTCTCTGACGAAGCGTTTTGAAAATTCCGGCGTGGTGGGGTGTCTGACGGTGACGCCTTACTACAACCGTCCGACGCAGGAAGGGCTGTTCCAGCACTTTAAAGCCATTGCCAACAGCACCAGCCTGCCGCAGATGCTGTATAACGTTCCCTCCCGTACCGGCTGTGACATGCTGCCGGAAACCGTTGCCCGCCTGGCCGAAATCAAAAATATTATCGGAATCAAAGAGGCAACCGGGAACTTATCGCGGGTTAGTCAGATCCAAGAGCTGGTTAATGAAGATTTCATTCTGGTGAGTGGCGATGACGCGACTGCGCTGGACTTTATGCAACTGGGCGGCAAAGGCGTCATTTCGGTGACCGCAAATGTGGCTGCGCGTGAAATGGTCGAGCTGTGTCAACTGGCACAGCAGGGCAATTTCGTCGAGGCACGCCGCCTGAATCAGCGTCTGATGCACCTGCACCAGACGCTTTTCTGTGAACCCAATCCTATCCCGGTGAAATGGGCTGCGAAACAGCTAGGATTAATCGCTAACGACACGCTGCGTCTGCCAATGACGCCACTGACTGCAGCCGGCCAGCCGAAAGTGGAGCAGGCGCTGGTGAAAGCGGGTTTGCGATAATTTAGGGAGTTTGAATGAATTACTCAGTAAAGCGGTCAACAGTAGCCACAGTAGTGGGGCTTTCTACTCTGATGCTGTTGTCAGCCTGTTCAAGCGATCAGCGTTATAAGCGCCAGGTCAGCGGTGACGAATCTTATCTTGAAGCCAGCCAGTTAAACGAACTGAAAGCGCCTGCCGGTATGATCCTGCCGGTGCAGCGTGGTGACTACGATGTGCCGCGCACCAGCAGCCAGGCACCGACCGGCAAGCAGCTCGACATCCGTCCGCCAGCCCAGCCGCTGGCGCTGATGAACGGGACCCGTGCGCAGTTCAGCAACAACACCGGTGCGCTGATGATTGATAACAGCCGTGGTTCAGTCTGGTCGCAGGTCGTCAACGTTGTGCAGTCATACAAATTCCCGATTGCGTCACGTAACGATGCAGGCCAGCAGCTGACGACCGACTGGGTGCAATGGAACCGTGCTGATGAAGATCAGCAGTATCGTGGCCGCTACCAGATCAGCGTGCAGTCGCAGAGCTATCAGCAGCAGCTGACCGTGCGTCTGCTGGAACTGCAGCAGGATGGTAAAACCATTACTTCCCCTGTGCAGATTCAGCGTTACACCGCGCAGATGCTCAACGACATCAGCACAGGTCTGGACAAGATTGATACCGCCAGTGAAAACGCGGCGTCAGGCCGGGTAAATGGTGCCATTGATGTGCAGAGCGGCGCAGATGATACCGGCCTGCCAATGCTGATCCTGCGTACGCCGTATAACGTGGCATGGCAGCGTCTGCCTGATGCGATGAAACGCGTCGGGATGGAAGTGACCGATACCACCCGCTCAACCGGCAGCATGAAGGTGACCTATAAGTCACTGAGCAGCAGCGACTGGGATTCAATCGGTGCGAAAGATCCGGAATTGCCAAACGGCGATTACAAAGTGCAGGTGGGCGATCTCGATAACCGCACCAGTCTGCAATTCATCGACCCGAAAGGGCATGTGCTGACCCAGTCGCAAAACGATGCACTGGTTGCCGTGTTCCAGGCGGCGCTGAACAAATAAAGTTGCCTCAGGCCGGAGATTCTCCGGCCTTTTTATTTTGTTTTTGGCATAATAGCGCGCGGCGAAGTAAACGATTGCGTCAAGGCAATCGCCGCAGCGGCACTGGTCGCTGAACACCCGTTATTTCAAGTCTGGAGTGAACAAGATGCAAAAGCGAGCTGAGTTGTATCGCGGTAAAGCGAAAACCGTATACAGCACCGATAACCCGGATCTGCTGATACTCGAATTCCGCAACGATACGTCAGCAGGTGATGGCGCCCGAATTGAGCAGTTTGATCGCAAGGGAATGGTTAACAACAAGTTTAACCACTTCATCATGACCAAATTGCAGGAAGCGGGTATCCCGACCCAGATGGAAGCGCTGCTGTCAGATACTGAAGCGCTGGTGAAGAAGCTGGAGATGGTGCCGGTCGAGTGCGTGGTGCGTAACCGCGCCGCAGGCTCGCTGGTAAAACGTCTGGGCGTGGAAGAGGGCATTGTGCTCAATCCGCCGCTGTTTGATCTTTTCCTGAAAGATGATGCAAAGCACGACCCGATGGTCAACGAATCCTACTGCGAAACCTTTGGCTGGGTCAGCAAACAGAATCTGGCGCGGATGCAGGAGCTGACCTTTAAAGCCAACGACGTGCTGAGCAAACTGTTCGACGATGCGGGTCTGATCCTGGTTGATTTCAAACTGGAATTTGGCCTGTTTAACGGCGAAGTGACGCTGGGCGATGAGTTTTCGCCAGACGGTGCGCGCCTGTGGGACAAAGAGACGCTGGATAAAATGGACAAAGATCGTTTCCGCCAGAGCCTGGGCGGTGTGGTCGAAGCCTATGAAGCGGTGGCACAGCGGCTGGGCGTAAAACTCGACTGAGTTTGCCAGCAGCGCAAAAAAGCACCCGGAAAAGGAGAGCGACGGCTCTCCTTTTCTCATTTCAGGGGTAAAGCTGGTGATTGCTCCGTCACGCAACTAAAATCATGCCATCTGAATAATGTCTGAGGGAATACAGCATGCGCTGGCAAGGGCGTCGCGAAAGCGACAATGTAGAGGACCGTCGCGATCAATCGTCCGGTTTTGGAGGCGGAGGTCGCCAGATTCGTCTGCCGCGTGGCAAAGGCGGCATCGTGCTGCTGATTGTCGTGGCTGTGGCCGGTTATTACGGATACGATCTGACCGGACTGCTGACAGGGGGGGAAGTGGCACCGACCAGCCAGCAGCAACAGCGCAGCGTCAGCGCTAACGATGATGAGGCCGCAAAATTCACAAAAGTGATTCTGGCCACCACAGAAGACACCTGGGGCAAACTGTTCCAGCAGATGAATAAACAGTATGTGGCACCAAAGCTGGTGATGTATCGCGGTGCCACCCGCACCGGCTGCGGAACCGGGCAGTCGGTGATGGGGCCGTTTTACTGTCCTGCTGACCAGACTGTCTACATCGATCTCTCTTTCTATGACGAGATGAAAACCAAACTGGGTGCGGACGGTGACTTCGCTCAGGGCTACGTCGTTGCGCATGAAGTTGGTCACCATGTCCAGAAACTGCTGGGTATTGAACCGAAAGTACGTGAAATGCAGCAGGGTGCCAGCCAGAAGCAGGTCAATCAGCTCTCTGTCAAAATGGAACTGCAGGCGGACTGTTTTGCCGGTGTCTGGGGACACTATATGCAGAAGGAAAATATCCTTGAAGCGGGCGACCTGCAGGAAGCGCTGAATGCCGCTGAGGCGATTGGCGATGACCGCCTGCAGCAGAAAGGTCAGGGCCGCGTCGTGCCGGACAGCTTCACCCACGGCACATCTGAGCAGCGTTACACCTGGTTCAAACGCGGATTTGATGGTGGCGATCCAGGACAGTGCAACACCTTCGCCAGCAACTGATGATCCCTTCGCTGCTTATGCAGCAGGCCGGTGTGCGTCGTCTGGCAGTGATCAGCGGCGACCCGGCCTGGTGCTTAGTGCGGGCTGCGGCGTGGCGCGAAGCGCTCCCTGGCGACTGGCTGACGCTGAGTCCGGAGCCGTTATTCTCTGCTTCACCTGAAGCACCCGATCACGATCAGATTTTTGCTCCGCACATACAGCCTGGCGCGGTGCGCACGCTGCTTGGCCGTGAGTTTCATCATGCCCTGTTCGATGCCCGTCAGGGCTTTCACGCCGAGGCTTTCGCTGCGCTGGCCGGTACGCTCACCGCCGGTAGCTGGCTGGTGCTACTGGTGCCGCCCTGGCAGGCGTGGTCGCAGCAGCCTGACAGCGACAGCCTGCGCTGGGCCGATGTCGCTGAACCTGTCGCAACGCCCCATTTTGTTCACCACCTGCAACAGCTGATTCTGGCGGATGATCAGGTTCTGCTGGAGCGGCAGCATCAGCCCTGCCGTTTTCCGGCGCAGCCGGACTGGCCGCACTGGCACTGCCAGGCCCCACAGCAGCAGCAGGCGATCCTCGATCAGCTGGTGGCGCTGCCATCGGGTGTTGCCGTGCTGACCGCCGCCCGCGGACGGGGCAAGTCAGCTCTGGCAGGCATGCTGGCCCGGCAGAACAGACATTGTCTGGTGACGGCACCGGCCAAAGCCTCAACGGCGGTGCTGGCCACCTTTGCCGCTGAGCATTTTAACTTTATGGCCCCCGATGCGCTGCTGGCGCTGGAAACGCCGCCCCAGGCGGAGTGGCTGATTGTGGATGAAGCGGCGGCCATTCCGGCACCGCTGCTGCAGGCGCTGGTCAGCCGCTACCCGCGGGTATTGCTCACCACCACGGTGCAGGGCTACGAAGGCAGCGGACGCGGTTTTATTCTTAAATTCTGCGCCGGGCTTACCGGGGTTCACTATTTCACGCTGGACGAGCCGCTGCGCTGGTCGCGTTGCGATCCACTGGAGCAGTGGCTGAATCAGGCGCTACTGTTTGAGGATGCTGCTGTGGCCCCACCCGATTCCCCGGCAACGATTCATCGTGTTGAACGCCACGATTTCAGCACGCTGGAGGCGGCCTATCGTCTGCTCACCAGTGCGCACTACCGCACCTCGCCGCTTGATCTGCGCCGTCTGCTGGATGCACCCGGTATGCAACTGTGGCGGGCGGGCGAGGCACCCGCGTTACAGGGCGCGCTCTGGCTGGTGGAAGAGGGCGGGCTTGAACCTGAGCTGGCGCAGGCGGTCTGGGCGGGCACCCGACGACCGCGCGGTAATCTGGTGGCGCAGTCGCTGGCCGCCCACGCCGGTCTGGCTGAAGCCGCAACCCTGCGTTCGTTGCGCATCAGCCGACTTGCGGTGGTGGCAGAGAGCCGTCGCCGGGGAACAGGGCAGCAGCTTGTGGCAGCAGCAGCCAGTGCCGCCGCCGGACATGACTACCTCTCCGTCAGCTTCGGCTACACTGAATCACTCTGGGCGTTCTGGCGTGCCTGTGGCTTCACGCTGGTGCGAATTGGCAGTCAGCGCGAAGCCAGCAGCGGCTGCTACGCGGCGATGGCGATTTTGCCCTGTTCTGCTGCGGGTGAGGCACTGACGCGCCGGGCAGCCGTCCAGCTGGCGCGTGACTGGCCGCGGTTGCGCCAGCATATCGCGCTGGAACTGCCGTTTGCTGAGACGGCTGATGATGACCTTAACGCCGAGGATTGTCAGCTGGCTGCCGGTTTTGCCTGGGCGCAGCGGCCACTGGAGGCGAGTCTGCCGGTGTTACAGCGTCTGGTCGGGGCGAGTGCCGTCCCCGTGCCGCTGCTGGCCGCAGCGGTCTCTGCACCCGACGCACTCAGCGAACTGGCCCGGCAGGCGGGGCTGAGTGGACGTAAAGCGCTGATCGCTAAGCTGCGTCAGCAGGCAGCAACCGCACTCGACAGCCTGGGCGTTGCTGCGAACCTGCTGAACCGGCCGTTGAAATAATTCGACCAGCTGGTTCAAATTATCCTCATAGCATTTTGTGCCGGGCGGCGTAAAGTGAACACAGGAGGTCAACATGACACTGAAATATGTAATCGTTCAACAGCCTGCCACTACAGCACAGCTGTTTCTTCTCTACCATGGCGTAGGTGATAACCCGGATTCAATGGGGGAGATTGGCAGCTGGTTCGCCAGAACCTTTCCCGACGCGCTGGTGGTCTCCGTCGGCTCGCCCGGCGCGGGTCGTCAGTGGTTTGGTGAAACGGATCTGCACGATCAGACTGTCCAGCAGCGGGTTGATGCGGCAATGCCGCAGTTTGAGGCGTCGGTGCGTCACTGGCAAAAAAAGAGCGGTGTGCGGCCGGAAGCCACAGCGTTAATCGGCTTTTCACAGGGTGGCAGTATGGTGCTGGAGGGGGTAAAAGCCCATCCGGATCTGGCGGGTCGCGCCGTCGTGTTTAACGGCCGGTTTATTACCCTGCCGGAGAAAGCGAGCACACGCACCACGATTCATCTGATCCACGGTGATTATGATGAGCAGATCCCGCTGCACCATGCGCAGCAGGCGGAACAGCGGCTGATGGCCTGCGGTGGCGATGTCACTCTCGACATCGTTGACGATCTGGCGCACGCCATCGATCACCGCAGCATGGAGCTGGCGCTGAACCATCTGCGTTATACGGTGCCGAAACGCTACTTTGATGAGGCGCTGAGCGGCGCTAAACCCGGTGACGATGACGTTATCGCGATGATGTAAAAATGCCCCTGCACAGCAGGGGCATTTTCTTTTACTTCTTTTTCGGCCAGTTGTCGTCGTCATCCCATTTATCGTTGAAATCACGATGCGGCGGCAGGTCAGGTTTGTTATCCATAAATTTTTTGTGGTCGATGCGTTTCAGATCTTTATAAACGTTCATCAGTACACCCACCATCAGCAGGATCACCAGGATCCACCAGTAATCTTTGATAAATTCCATTTGCTGCTCCTTAACATCGCCGTCAGGCGATCAGTTGTTCCATGATGCGTTGGTACATCCGGCTCAGCATCTGCAGGTCGGAGGCTTTCACACACTCATTGATTTTATGAATGGTGGCATTCACCGGCCCCAGCTCGACCACCTGCGCCCCCATCCGGGCTATAAACCGGCCATCGGAGGTGCCGCCCGTGGTCAGCAACTGCGGCTTAATTTCATTATAGTGCGCTACCGCTTTCACGACGGCATCAACCAGCTTGCCGCGTGAGGTCAGGAAAGGCTGACCCGAGAGTTTCCACTCAATGGTGTAACGCAGCTGGTGACGATCCAGCAGCTCTTCGACCCGCTGGCGAATCATCTCATCGGTGAGTTCGGTGCTGAAGCGGAAGTTAAACTGCACAAACAGTTCGCCAGGGATCACATTGTTGCTGCCGGTGCCTGCCTGAACGTTGGCAATCTGCATATTGGTCGCCGGGAAGAACGCATTCCCCTGATCCCACTCGGTTGCGACCAGCTCAGTCAGCGCAGGCATCGCCCGGTGAACCGGGTTATCCGCCAGATGCGGATAGGCGACGTGGCCCTGCACACCGTGCACCGTCAGGTTGGCGGTGATCGAGCCGCGTCGGCCGTTCTTCACCACGTCACCCACCACTTCGGTACTGGAGGGCTCGCCGACCAGGCAGTAGTCGAGCCGCTCCCGGCGTGCCATCAGCCGCTCAACCACTTTAACCGTGCCGTTGGCACCGCTGGCCTCTTCATCAGAGGTAATCATAAAGGCGAGACGCCCCCGGTGATTAGGACGCACCGCCACAAAACGTTCAGCGGCGACCACCATAGCTGCCAGCGACCCTTTCATGTCAGCCGCACCGCGGCCAAACAGCATGCCATCACGGATAGTGGGTTCAAACGGGGGATTGATCCAGCGGCTGGCATCGCCAGGCGGCACCACATCGGTGTGACCGGCAAATGCCAGCGTTTCACCTTCGCCACGGGTAGCCCAGAAGTTCAGGGTGTCGTCGATGTTCATCGTTTCAATCTTAAAGCCAATAGCTTCAAGACGGGCGATCAGCAGAGCCTGACATCCGGCATCATCGGGGCTGAGAGAGGGGCGACGAATAAGCTGCTGCGTCAGCTCAATGACCGGGCAAAACATATTATGACTTCTCCTGGATAACAGTCTGATAGGTGGCTTCGCTGAAACCGGCGAGCAGGGCGCCATCCGGGGCGCGCAACAGCGGACGCTTAATCATGGCGGGATGCGCGAGCATCAACGTTTTGGCACTGCGGGCATCGGTCACGGCTTCACGATCGGCCTCGGGCAGTTTACGCCAGGTGGTGCCACGGGTGTTCAGGAGTGCCTGATAGCCCAGCGCATCAATAAATTCCTGCAGCAGGGCATCGCTCAGACCCTCGGCACGGTAGTCGTGAAAGTGATACTCAACGCCTGCGTCTGTTAAAAAGCGCCGGGCTTTTTTTATGGTGTCGCAATTTTTAATCCCGAACATCACCCACTGCGTGCTCATTACCCGATCCTTTTTGTCCTGTGAGAAGAGAAAGCTGAAAAAAGCAGCCAAAGCGCGAGTTTAGCATAGTGTGATCCGTTGCGGCATCTGCACAGGCGCGGGAATCGGTCCGGCTATCATGGCCATGATGTCGCTGTTTCACTGCGGGTAAGCGCTATCAATTTCGCGGGTAATCATTACCCTGCTCATCATTGTGTGATTAAGAATTTCGCCATGTTGATAAAATAGTCTACCGCTGGGCTTAAAAAAATTTATTTTCAATCAGGTGAAGGGGTTGCTGAAATGTGCGTCAGCTTACAGAATCAGCAATATTCACGTTTTCATAGCGCCTGCCGATAGAGTTAACAGGTGTAAACGTATTCACCTGATTAAAAAAAACGCGTAATATTGCCAGCACAATAAGAGAGGGCATTATGATTGACACTGAAATGGGAACCTGGAAAGAATTCATCGAAGCCATGTTACGCAACAAGTAACAGGCCCTGAGAAAAGCAGGTCAGTCCCACTTGCTGGAATTCTTACCACACACAGAAACAAATAAGGCGGCCACTGATTTCAGTGGCCGCTTTTTATCGGGCTTCAGTCGTGCGGCTTCTCTTTGAGCGGGAAGCGACGACGAACCAGCACAAAGAACAGCGGCACAAAAAAGATCGCCAGCAGCGTGGCGGAGATCATCCCGCCCATCACCCCGGTTCCCACCGCGTGTTGACTGCCGGAGCCTGCACCGCTGCTGATTGCCATCGGCAGCACCCCAAAGATAAAGGCCAGCGAGGTCATCAAAATCGGCCGCAGACGCTGACGCGACGCCTCCAGCGTGGACTCCACCAGTTCGCGTCCTCTGCTGTTAATCTCATTAGCAAACTCCACAATCAGGATGGCGTTTTTAGCGGATAAGCCCACCACCGTCAGCAGGCCAACCTGGAAGTAGACATCATTCTCCAGCCCACGCATCCAGGTGGCGATAAGCGCGCCCACCACGCCCAGCGGCACCACCAGCATCACCGAGAACGGAATTGACCAGCTCTCATACAGTGCGGCCAGGCAGAGAAACACCACCAGCAGCGAAATCGCGTAGAGCGCCGGTGCCTGCGAGCCGGAGAGCCGTTCCTGATAAGAAGCGCCGGTCCACTGGAACCCGACACCCAGCGGCAAAGCATTTACCAGCTTTTCCATCTCATCCATCGCTGTGCCGCTGCTCACGCCAGCAGACGCTTCGCCGACAATCTCCAGCGACGAATAGCCGTTATAGCGTTCAAGACGTGGCGAACCGGTCTCCCAGCGGCTGGTGGCAAACGCGGAGAAGGGCACCATTTTGCCGCTGCTGTTGCGCACATACCATTTGTTGATGTCGTCCGGCAGCATGCGGAAGGGGGCGGCGGCCTGCACATAGACCTTTTTCACCCGGCCCCGATCCAGGAAGTCATTCACATAGCTGGAGCCCCATGCGGTGGTCAGGGTGTCGTTGATGGTATCCAGCGACACGCCCAGCGCCTGCGCTTTGCGGGCATCCACATCGATCTGCAGCTGCGGGCTGTCATCCAGTCCATTGTGCCGTACCCGTGACAGCGCCTTGTCGTTGCCCGCCATCTCCAGCAGTTTGTCGCGCATTGCCATCAGTTGCGTATGACCGATACCCGCGTGATCCTGCAGCTGCATGTCAAAGCCAGAGCTGCTGCCCATGCCGGTAATGGCGGGCGGACTGCTGGCAATAACGCGACCCTCTTTAATCTTCTGAAACGCCTTCGTCGCACGTTCGATGATGGCGAACGAGGTGCGATCGGCACCCGGCCGTGCTTCCCAGTCTTTCAGCCGCACAAACAGACGCGCTACGTTCTGCCCGTTGCCGCCGGGGCCTGCACCGATGGTGGAGAAGACCGACAGCACGTTGGCCTTCTCCTCGGTGAGATAATACTGTTCGACTTGCGCAACCACGCTGGCCGTCTGCTCCAGCGTCGCGCCTGCCGGAAGCTGAACCTGAGTCAGGAAGACGCCGCGATCTTCCAGGGGCAGAAACGAGGTCGGCAGTCGCAGAAACAGAAAGGCCATCAGGCCGATAATGCCAAGATAGAGCAGCAGCCAGCGGCCCCCCCGTTGCAGGATGCCTGCAACACCCTGCGCATAGCGGTCAGCATTGCGATTAAAGTGACGATTAAACCAGCCGAAGAAGCCGCGACGTTCAGGCTGTTCACCCTTTGTGACGGGTTTCAGCAATGTGGCACACAGCGCGGGTGTCAGGATCATCGCGACCAGCACCGACAGCACCATCGCCGACACAATGGTGATGGAGAACTGACGGTAAATAGCGCCGACGGTGCCGCCAAAAAACGCCATCGGCACAAACACCGCAGAGAGCACCAGCGCAATTCCGACCAGTGCGCCCTGAATCTGGCCCATCGATTTTCGCGTGGCGGCACGCGGCGAGAGTCCCTCTTCATGCATGATGCGCTCAACGTTTTCCACCACCACGATGGCATCGTCCACCAGCAGCCCGATCGCCAGTACCATGGCAAACATGGTCAGGGTATTGATGCTGAATCCGCAGGCATAAAGCACGCAGAACGTACCGAGCAGCACCACCGGCACCGCAATGGTCGGAATTAAGGTGGCGCGGAAGTTCTGCATAAACAGGTACATCACGCCAAATACCAGCACAATCGCTTCCAGCAGCGTCTTCACCACATCGGTGATCGACGCTTTAACGAAAGGGGAGGTTTCATACGCAATTTTTGCTTCCAGGCCGTGCGGGAAATAGTGAGACAGCTCCTCAATGCGCGCCCGCACCAGCTTATCGGTGTTCATCTCGTTGGCACCGGAGGCAAGCTTTACCCCCAGGCCTGACGCGGGCTGACCATTGTAGCGGCTCAGGTAATCATACTTCTCTGCGCCCAGCGCCACGCTGGCGACATCGCCCAGCGTCACCACGGAACCGTCGGGATTGTTCTTCAGGGTAATGGCGCGGAACTGCTCGGGGGTCTGCAGCATCGACTGGGCATTCACCGTGGCGTTCAGTGCCTGTTTCTCCACGGAAGGCAGGCCACCGACCTGACCCACGGCAACCTGGGTGTTCTGCGACTGGATAGCACTGACCACATCCGAGGTGGTCAGCGAGTAGGCGATCAGTTTGTTGGGATCGAGCCAGATGCGCATCGCATATTGTGAGCCGTAAGCATCCACCTGGCCGACGCCATCAATACGGCTTAGCGGGTCCTGAATATTACTGGCGACATAGTCTGAAATATCCTGCTTATCCATGCTGCCGTCGGTGGAGACGAAGGCCACCATCAGAATATTGCTGTCACCGGTTTTATTGACCGTCACGCCCTGCGACTGCACTGCCTGTGGCAATTTGCGCAGCGCTGACTGCAACTGGTTCTGAACCTGTTGACGGGCTTCATCGGGATTGGTTCCGGCGGTGAAGGTAAGAGTGATCTGCGCCTGGCCGGTGTTGCTGCTGTTTGAGGACATGTACATCAGGTTATCGATGCCGGTCATGTTCTGCTCGATGATCTGGGTCACGGTGTTTTCAAGCGTCTGTGCGGAGGCACCCGGGTAGCTGGCGGTGATGCGCACATTCGGTGGTGCCAGATCGGGATATTGTTCAACAGGCAGTGAAATAATCGAAAGCGTGCCACACAGGCACAGCAGAATCGCCAGAACCCAGGCAAAGATGGGACGGTCGATAAAGAAATTCGACATTAAATCGACACTCCTCAGGACTTTTATAAGCGGTCAGGCCCGCCAGCAACGGGCGCACTGGCAGGTAAGTCGGTTGGTCTTTGCCACGATTCTCCGCCGCCTTTTACTCTACGTGTGGCAACGGGGGGAATCGTGGAGAAATTGAGGATAAAATGTAAATTCGTTGGCTATTTGCGGCTTTCAAGCCACATCACCGTGGCGGCGACGCGTGAGCGGACATCCAGCTTTCGCAGCAGATTGCGGATATGCACTTTCACAGTCTCTTCAGAGATGTGCAGAATAGCCGCGATCTCTTTGTTGGACAGACCACGCGCCACCTCCTGCATCACGTCGCACTCGCGTCCGGTGAGCTGGCGCAGGGGATCGGCACTGTGCTGCCGGTTAGCCAGGTAACGGGCAACGCCGTCACTGAAAACCTTTTCACCCCGCGCTGCCTGCAGAATATGCTCCAGCAGGATCTCCGGCTCGCTGTCCTTGAGCAGATAACCATCGGCTCCTGCATCCACCATGGCGAAGATATCACTGCGGGCGTCAGAGACGGTCAGCACCAGAATGCGCGAACTGATCCCTTCGTGGCGCAACGCCTTCAGCGTATCCAGCCCGGACATACCTTTCATGTTCAGGTCGAGCAGAATGATATCAGGTTCCTGACGGCGGGCTTCTGCCAGCGCTTCCGTGCCGTTGTTGGCCTCTGCGATGACCTCAAGCCGGGGATCCAGTGCCAGCAGCTGACGTACACCGCGGCGCATCAGCGGATGGTCATCCACAATCATCAAAGTTAATGCGGGCTGTTGCATATTTTCTCCCTTTTATCGGCTTCAGACTGCGGCAGAGGCGTAAGACTGACGCCACGCGGGTCTGAACCCGCTGGCCTGCACGCTGAGACCGATATCGTTAAATGAGTTAACATCACCGCCGGGCCGTTCAGGTAAACGGGCGCGCCGGTTGCGGTGGAAAGCGCAGTTCGACCCGGGTCCCCCGCTGCTGAGTGTGAATAGTCAGATTGCCACTCAGGCGCTGGGCGCGCTCCGTCATAATTGTCAGGCCGTAATGGCCTGCGGGTTCGTCAGTGCTGTTCATCCCGACCCCGTCATCCGTAATCGTCAGCACGTGCTCACCTTGTTCGCTGTGCTGATAATCCACCCGAATGACCTGCGCACTGGCGTGACGAATGGCATTCAGCAGCGCCTCACGGGCGATTTGCAGCACATGCACCTGCTGTTGTGCCTCCAGACTCTGCAGGCCGGTCTGATAATTAAAATGTATCTCTGCGTCGCTCTTCTCCTGCAATGAGGCGATCATGGCCTGCATCGCCGCCACCAGATCTGCCTGCTCAATGGTCAGGCGGAACGTGGTCAGCAGTTCGCGCAACTGACGGTAGGCGTCCGCCAGCGCCTGATCGAAGTCAGCGATAATGGCGTGGGCGGCGCTGTCATCTTTATTCACAGTGCGGCGCAGCAGGGTCAGCTGAATACGTAAAAATGAAAGCGACTGCGCCAGCGAGTCATGTAATTCCCGCGCAATGGTGGTGCGCTCTTCAATCAGCAGCATCTGCTGGTATTGCTGCTGTGCCTGCCAGATCCAGATGGCCCGTCCCAGCATCGCCGCCAGGCTGCGCATCAGCTCATTGGGGTGAGAGTGGCCAGGCGACTGCCAGCGCAGTTCGCCAATCTGCTGGTCGTCCTGCTGTAACGGCAGGCGTTGCCACTCACCGGCAGCCTGAGCATCACCCGCGCAGAACTGAAACTGGTCGCTGTCGAGCCGGATCGCGGTCAGTTTCTCCCGGGTCAGGACAGTGGTTAAGACCGCCTCAAACAGTGCCGGATGTAACGGGCTGGCGGTCAGCATCTGTGAGCTGTCGTAGAGCAGTGACAGCGTGCGATTCGCCTGGGTTAAATCTTCCGTTTTGGCGCGCACCGTACTTTCCAGCAGCTGATAGTGCGAATGCAGTCGTGCCGCCATGCCGCTGAAGGCGTGCGACAGTACCCACAGTTCATTCTGCTGCTCAACATGAAGTGGCGGAAAAGCAAAGTTGCCGCTTTCGACATAGCGACTGGCCGTGACCAGCGCATTGAGTGGCCGCACCACCTTCAGTCGGGTAAAGCGAATGGTCATCAGTGCCAGCACGACAATCGCAATGACACCGGCCAGGCTGCTGGCAGCCACCAGACGCATTTTCAGCTCTGTGTAGCGCTGCAGACCCAGTACGAAGCGATCAATTTCACCGACGTAGATCGGCACCTGCTGCTGGTAAGCCGCAGTATCACCCTGTTGCAACTGCTGCTGCAACAAAGGCCATGCGGCACGCAGTCGCTGATAGCGAGCGCTGACTTCGCGTGGTACCCACGGGCGATCCAGCTTTTGCAGCACCGGGGCATCCAGCGTTTGCTGATAGAGCGCCAGGTGATGCGGCAGGTTTTGCGGCTGACGGCTGGCATCCAGCGCCATGCGATAGCTCTGCATGCGCAGCGATCCCGCCAGATTGATCGCTTCCGCATCGCGCTGGCTGCTGAGCAGCGTCACTAACGCCAGACCGGTGGTGAGCAGCGACAGCAGGACAATCGCGCTGAGCGCCTTAGCGATGCTTTGAGTAACGGAACGTTTAACAATCACATGAATGGCCCTGTTGAGAGTGCGGGAATTATAAGAGCGCAAAAACGTAACGCAAATGATCCATCCCCTGTTTATCGCACAGGCGCTTACATATCGCACATTAAATGACCACAACTGACAGTTCCCAGGAAGGGGCTACCGTTTTGTGGTTAAAAAAGGAACAGCTTTACAGCGTTCCGATGTTGCTTTTCATTGCAGCGCTAATAATTCATTCAGTCATCAGCTCAACCCCTCTCAGATTAAGGAGCATCCAATGAAAAAACTGAATGCTGTACTGGCGGGCGCATTACTGGCTACCGCCTCATTTGCTACTTTCGCTGCTGCGCCCGTTGACCAGTCTCAGGCGCAGAGCATGCAGAGCATCGGTAGCGTTTCGGTCTCCGGCGTACGCGGTTCACTGGACGATGCGAATCGCCAGCTGTCGCAGAAAGCTGAAGAGATGGGCGCCAGCCACTACCGTGTTATCGGCGTCGACAACCCCGGCGACTCCAGCCTGTGGACCGGCACCGCAGAGATTTATCGCTAATCCAGCCCTTCTGATTCTATCCCTGTAGCTTTTACCGGCCTGAAATGGCCGGTTTTTTTGTTTTTGTGCATCAGGATGGATTCTTACAAATCAGCCTGTGCATCTGCCCGGTATATTTTGCTTCGTTCTTGCAGAACGGGTAGGATTCATCGCCGTAAATTCCCGCGTTGTCTGGCACTCACTCACAGACAAGCGCACAGAGGAAAATACCCCATTTCACCGGGCATTACACCCGAAGTGGGGAGGCGACGACTGATGGTCAGGACAAACAGGAATGCTATGAAATCTAAAAAGAAAACCCCAAGCGAGATGCGCGCTGCGAAACGTCGCTGGCTCAACTCTCATGACGCTGGCTACCAAAAGGCGATGGGTAACCGTCACGTACAGATGATTGCGATCGGCGGTGCCATCGGTACCGGTTTGTTCCTGGGTGCAGGTGGCCGCCTCCAGGCTGCTGGCCCCGCGTTAGCCATCATCTATCTGGTGTGTGGCATCTTCTCCTTCTTTATTCTTCGTGCGCTGGGCGAACTGGTATTACACCGTCCCAGCAGCGGCAGCTTCGTCTCCTACGCCCGTGAATTCCTGGGTGAGAAAGCCTCTTATGTGGCGGGCTGGATGTACTTCGTCAACTGGGCAATGACCGGCATCGTCGACATCACCGCCGTCGCGCTCTATATGCACTACTGGGGCGCGTTTGGTGATGTGCCACAGTGGGTCTTCGCCCTGGGCGCGCTGGCCATTGTCGGCACCATGAACATGATTGGCGTGAAGTGGTTTGCCGAAATGGAGTTCTGGTTTGCCCTGGTCAAAGTGCTGGCGATTGTGGTGTTCCTGGTGGTGGGCGTGGTGTTCCTTGGCACCGGTAAACCGCTGGATGGCAACAGTACCGGCTTCCATCTGATCACCGATAACGGTGGCCTGTTCCCGCACGGCTTACTGCCCGCGCTGGTGCTGATTCAGGGTGTCGTGTTCGCCTTCGCCTCCATTGAATTAGTCGGTACGGCGGCGGGGGAATGTAAAGACCCGAAAACCATGCTGCCGAAGGCAATCAACAGCGTAATCTGGCGTATCGGTCTGTTCTACGTCGGTTCGGTGGTTCTGCTGGTGCTGCTGCTGCCGTGGAACGCCTATCAGGCAGGGCAGAGTCCGTTTGTAACCTTCTTCTCGAAGCTGGGCGTGCCTTATATTGGCAGCATCATGAACATTGTGGTGCTGAGTGCGGCACTCTCCAGCCTGAACTCCGGACTTTACTCGACCGGGCGTATCCTGCGCTCCATGTCGATGGGGGGCTCGGCACCAAAATTCATGTCAAAGATGAACGGTCAGCAGGTGCCTTATGCCGGTATTCTGGTCACCATCGGCGTTTATGTTATTGGTGTGGTGCTCAACTACTACGTGCCTTCTCAGGTGTTCGAGATCGTGCTGAACGTCGCCTCACTGGGCATTATCTCCTCGTGGGCCTTTATCGTGATTTGTCAGCTGCGTCTGCGTAAAGCGATTAAAGAGGGCAAGGCGGATGATGTCAGCTTCAAGCTGCCAGGTGCGCCATTTACGTCCTGGCTCACGCTGCTGTTCCTGTTCAGCGTGCTGGTGCTGATGGCGTTTGACTACCCGAACGGCACTTACACCATCGCCTCTATTCCGCTGATTGCCGTGGTGCTGGTGCTGGGATGGTTTGGTGTGCGTAAGCGTGTTAACGCCATCGCCGAGACTGAACACGATCATCACGAAGACGATGCGAAACCTGCGCAGCTGGCTGAGGATACCTCACGCTGATAAGCGCTGCAGCCATTCAGGCCAGCCTCCGGGCTGGCTTTTTTTTTGACTGCGACGTCTCTTTTTCCTGCCGGGAATTAGGATAGTTTTCCCGCCCGCCAGCCCCTATGATGAACAACTCCCTTTATGCATGAGTGGCGTCATCATGTCGTTTAAGATCAACATCATCAAAGACAAGCTGCTGTCTGAGAACTGGTTTGTACTGCGTAACTTTACCTATGAAATCACCGATCGCCGTGGCGAGGTTATCCGTCATAAGCGCGAAGTTTACGATCGCGGAAACGGGGCGACTATCCTGCTTTATAACCGTGAGAAGAACAGCGTGGTTCTGACGCGCCAGTTCCGTATTGCGACTTACGTTAACGGTAACGACAGCGGCATGTTAATCGAAGCCTGTGCTGGCTTGCTGGACGACGACTCCCCGGAGGACTGCATCCGCAAAGAGGCCATTGAAGAGACCGGATATGCGGTGGGCGAGGTCGAAAAGCTCTTTGCCTGCTATATGTCGCCGGGTGGCGTGACCGAGCTTATCCACTTTTTCGCTGCCGTTTATGATGAATCGTTGCGCGACAATGCAGGCGGTGGCGTCGAAGATGAGTCAATCGATGTGCTGGAATTACGCTTCCCGGATGCGCTGGCGATGGTCGCCGATGGCCGCATTCGCGACGGTAAAACCATTATGCTGCTTCAGCATGCACAGATTGCGGGCTGGCTGACGCCCTGAAACCGAACCGCAGCGCCTGTTGCCGCGAGACAGCGTTGAGAGTGGAGTGGTGAGACTTAATCCACCTTATGCACGCTTTTTAAGCAGTTAACTGCGCTTTTTGCACAGGTTCACAGAATGCGAACCCTGTCAGGCCCGTTGATGCGCTATTCTCTCCACTCTGGGTATTCGGGGATCGATCTTCTTAATGTCGTATTGGATGAAATCGCTTTGGCTGTTGCCGTCTCTGTGGGTTGCCTCTGTTCAGGCGGAACCGTTGCAAAAGTCATTCAACGACTGGCAAATCACCTGCAACAATGAAGCCTTTTGCGTGGCGCGCAATATTCCGGGCGACAAAGGGCTGGTGATGACGATTTCGCGTCACGCGGGCGTCAACGATCGCCCCTTGCTGCGCATCGACTACGGCAGTGCCTACAGTGGTGCGCTGCCTGGCGGCCCGCTGCAGGATAACCTGCTGCTCGATCAGCGCCGCCTGAAACCCGACCTCAAACACTGGACGGTAGAGCCGCATCATCTCGCTACCAGCAATGCAATCGCCATTGATGAATTTTTCGATCTGGTGATGGAAGCCAAAAACCTGCAGCTTACCTACGACCCCAATGCGCTGATCTCCCTGCGCGGCATGAAGGCTGCGCTGCTGCTGATGGATGACGTACAGGGGCGGGTCAACAGTATGAGCGCGTGGATTAAACGTGGCGATAAGGCCAGCTGGGATGTTCCGCCACCGCCTGCGCTGCCGCCGTTGCCGCCTGCCGTAGTTTCGCCTGCGGCACTGACGCGTGATGAAACCAGCGGTTTAATTGACTACGGCACCTGGCGGGTCAATACCGACTCCTGCTCTCTTGATCCGCTGCGCCGCGAAGTCAGCGTTGCGCCACTCACTGACCAGCGTGCGCTGCTGCTGGTGAGTTGTGAAATGGGGGCGTACAACGTGATCGATCTGGCCTTCGAAGTTACGCGTAGTCCGCCTTATGTGGCGCGTGGCATCACCCTGACTCTGCCGTTTACCCCACCCGGTGCCAGCGATCGACAGCTTGAGCTGATCAATGCGGAGTATGATGCCGCCAGTGGTCAGCTTTACACGTTTGGTAAGGGCCGTGGATTAGGCGACTGCGGCAGGGCGACCCGCTGGCAGTTTGATGGCACACGTTTTGTGTTAGCGGAATATGCGGAAGAGTCGACCTGTGACGCCTGGCACAGCAGTGATGACTGGCCAACCCTGTGGGTCAGCCAGTCTGACGGTGGCGTACAGCAGCGTTAGCGAATGACCTGCACCATCATCGGCGATCCGTTCTGATTCCCCACCAGTTCGGCCAGCATATTGTTCACGCCGTCGCTCATTGGCGTAAAGCGGGTCAGCGGCGAGCGCGTTACCACGACAAACACCCCAACGTTATGCTGTGGCACCATCGCCATATAGGTGATGAATCCGCCACCGCCACCGGTTTTCTGAATAATGCCGGGGCGACCATTTTTCGGGCCCATAAAGACCCAGCCCATGCCCAGTGCATCCGCTTTACCCGGCACATCCATGCCTTCTACTTTGCTGAGCTGATCGCGGCGATAGATCAGCGTCTGCAGCCGATCAATCTGCGGCGTGCGATGGTTAACCGAAGAGTTGAGGAACTGCTGCATCCAGCGGCCCATGTCATCCGGCGTTGAATAAACACCGCCGCTGCCAATCGCCGCCAGGGTGTTGTTACACGGACTGGCCCCTTTTTCCGCAACCATCAGGCGTCCGCACTGCTCAGGGGACGGCGTAAACGTGGTGTCTTTCATGCCGAGCGGACGGGTAATCAGCTGCTGAAACAGCGCCGGATAGGGGGTGCCGGTGGCGCGTGACAGCGCGTCGCCCAGCAGATCGTAGCCCAGGTTGGAGTAGGCGGCGCTGCTGCCCGGTGCCGCTTTGAGGTTAGCCCGAGACAGCCACGCCCAGCGTTCACCGCGTGTTGGCCAGACAAACACCGGACGCTGCGCTTTGCCGCCGGGCTGTTCACGCGGCAGTCCGCTGGTGTGAGTTGAGAGATTAATCAGGCGAATCGGCTGACCATTGTAAGCAGGCACACGCGTACCCGGAGGCGCATATTTACTCAGCGGATCGTCGAGCCGAATCTGTCCACGCTCGGCCAGTTTCACCATCACTTCACTGGTCATCAGCTTACTCAGCGAGGCGATGCGAATCAGTGAATCTTTCTGCGGGCGCACATTATTGCCGGGGCGGGTTTCACCGAAGCTGGCGAACACCCGCTGATTGCCATCAATCGCCACCAGCGCCATACCGGTTGCCCCGCTGCCATAAAAGATATGTTCCGCATAGCGATCAACAATCTGAGAGGCCAGCAACGGATCGGGCGCAACCTGCGCCATGCTTTTTAAAGGAAGCAGTGAAACCATCAGGGCCAGTAAATAAGGTGTGCGCATGTTCAACGGAAATGGCTTCGCTATAGAAATCGGAGGAAATCTGCCTGCACTCATCGGGATGCATCAGGTCAGAACCGTGTTATTCCGGCAGAACAACAGCAGGAACAGACAACCGGTTAGTGAACAGGCAGCATTAAGTATGACGGCTCTATAGTAATGCGTTTGCGCGGGGCGGGAAGAGGGGAACAGAGATATTTTTCTGTGTCAGGCAAGGGGATTAAATGGCCCTTCCCGACTCAACGGGAAGGGCACAGGCATTAAACCGGCTTAAGTAATGCTTCAGCGTGGCTGACGATATTCTCGACCGTGAAGCCAAACTCTGCAAAGAGGTCACTGGCTGGCGCGGATTCACCAAAGGTGGTCATACCCACAATCGCACCGTCCAGACCGACATACTTAAACCAGTAGTCAGCTATACCCGCTTCGACCGCCACACGCGCTTTCACGCCGCTCGGCAGTACGGATTCGCGGTAAGCAGCATCCTGCGCATCAAACAGATCCGTAGAAGGCAGTGACACCACACGCACCTTGTGACCGCCTGACGTGAGCTTCTCTGCGGCACCCAGGGTGATCTCAATCTCTGAACCGGTCGCGATCAGAATCACTTCTGGTGTGCCGTCGCAATCTTTCAGCACATAGCCGCCGCGTTTGATGTTTTCAATCTGCTCCGGGGTACGCTCCGGCTGCAGCAGATTCTGACGGGAGAGGATCAGTGCAGTCGGCCCATGATGGCGCTCGACAGCGGCTTTCCACGCCACCGCAGTTTCCACCTGATCGCACGGACGCCAGACGCTCATGTTGGGCGTCAGACGCAGGCTGGCGATTTGCTCAACCGGCTGGTGCGTCGGGCCATCTTCGCCCAGACCGATGGAGTCATGGGTGTAGACCAGAATCTGACGTGCCTTCATCAGCGCCGCCATACGTGCGGCGTTACGCGCATATTCGACAAACATCAGGAAGGTGGCGGTGTAAGGAACGAAACCGCCGTGATGCGCGATACCGTTACCAATTGCGGTCATACCAAATTCACGCACGCCGTAGTGAATGTAGTTACCCGCCGGATCTTCTTTAATCGATTTAGAACCTGACCAGATGGTGAGGTTACTCGGTGCCAGGTCAGCGGAGCCGCCAAGGAACTCCGGCAGCATTTTGCCGTAGGCTTCCAGCGAATTCTGTGAGGCTTTGCGGCTGGCGATTTTCTGCGGGTTAGCCTGCAATTCCTGGATGAAACGGGTCGCTTCGGTTTCCCATGTGGCAGGCATTTCGCCATTCATCCGGCGCTCATACTCCTGCGCCAGCTCTGGATGGGCCTCTTTGTAAGCGGCAAACTTTGCATTCCAGGCTTTTTCGCGTTCAGCCCCTGCGGCTTTGGCATCCCACTGCTGGTAGATCTCAGCCGGGATTTCAAACGCCGGAGAGGTCCAGCCGAGCTGTTTACGGGTCAGGGCAACTTCGGCCTCACCCAGCGCCGCGCCGTGCGACTCCTCTTTACCGGCTTTATTCGGTGATCCGAAACCGATAATGGTGCGGCAGATGATCAGGGAAGGCTTATCGGTAACGCTCTGCGCTTCTTTGATCGCCTTACTGATGGCCTCAGCGTCATGGCCGTCAATGTCGCCGATGACATGCCAGTTGTAGGACTCAAAGCGCTTGTGGGTGTCGTCAGTAAACCAGCCTTCAGTTTCGCCATCAATGGAGATGCCGTTGTGGTCATAGAAGCCAATCAGTTTACCGAGTCCCAGCGTGCCCGCCAGGGAACAGACTTCGTGCGAGATCCCCTCCATCAGACAGCCATCACCCATAAACACATAGGTGTGGTGATCGACAATCTCATGATCCGGACGGTTAAACTGCGCGGCCAGCGTGCGCTCAGCAATGGCTAAGCCCACGGCGTTAGCCAGACCCTGACCCAGCGGGCCGGTCGTGGTTTCAACGCCAGGCGTGTAACCAATTTCCGGGTGACCCGGCGTTTTGGAGTGCAGCTGACGGAAATTTTTCAGCTCTTCAATCGGCAGATCATAGCCACTGAGGTGCAGCAGGCTGTAAAGCAGCATGGAGCCGTGGCCGTTGGAGAGGATAAAGCGGTCGCGGTCAAGCCAGGCGGGATTGGTTGGATTGTGCTGGAGGAAGTCGCGCCACAACACTTCGGCGATATCGGCCATACCCATCGGCGCACCGGGGTGGCCTGAATTTGCCTTCTGAACCGCATCCATGCTCAGTGCACGAATCGCGTTTGCCAACTCTCTGCGTGAGGACATAAAGTTCTCCCTTTATTATGCATCAGGGCGGGAAAGTCCCGCCCGACTAAAATGAACGCTACAGGCGTGCGGCGAGCACATCTTCCAGCTTCTGCTGGTCAACCGCGAACTGGCGGATGCCGTCAGCAAGTTTTTCGACCGCCATCGGATCCTGGTTATGTTCCCAGCGGAATTCTGCCTCGGAGAGCGGCGACGGCTGATGGAAACCTTCAGTTGATGGCTCCAGTTTACGCTCCAGCGGCGCATCGCTGTTCTGCAGCTCTTCCAGCAGATTAGGTGACAGGGTCAGGCGATCGCAGCCCGCCAGCGCCACAATCTGCTCCACTTTACGGAAGCTGGCACCCATGATGATGGTGCTGTAACGGTGCTTTTTGTAGTAATCGTAAATACGACGCACGGACTTCACGCCTGGATCTTCATCCGCCACATAGGGTTCCAGTGGCTTGCGTGAGTTGTACCAGTCGTAGATGCGGCCAACGAACGGGGAGATGAGGAACACGCCCGCTTCGGCACAGGCACGCGCCTGAGCAAAAGAGAAAAGCAGCGTCAGGTTACAGTGGATGCCGTTCTTCTCCAGCTCTTCCGCTGCACGAATGCCTTCCCAGGTCGAGGCCAGCTTGATCAGCACACGTGAGCGATCGATGCCGTGCTCTTCATACATCCGAATCAGTTTTTCTGCTTTGGTGACACACATGCCACGATCGAAGGAGAGGCGCGCATCCACTTCGGTCGAAACACGGCCCGGTATGCTTTTCAGGATTTCCATACCAAGGTTGATCGCCACTTTGTCGCTGGCGTTGATAATCTGCGTTTCTTTGCTGCCGCCCTGTTTTCTGGCGTACTCAATCGCGTCATCCATCAGGTGTTTATACCCTTCAAGACCGGATGCTTTCAGAATGAGTGAAGGGTTAGTGGTGGCGTCTTCCGGGTGGTAATTACGAATCGATTCGATATCACCACTGTCCGCCACCACGGTGGTGAACTGTTTTAGGGCTTCTAGCTGGTTCATCTCTAAACTCCTTGAAAAGAAAAATAAAAGCGAACAGGGTGCACCTCAGACCTCGCAGCCGGTCTGTGGCATGTTCTGCTACCGGTAACGCGAACCCATAACATTGCAACAGAGATTTTCTGATGAAAATGCGGTTTCTCTGATTGTTGCGCTGCGAGGCGGTGCGAAGGAGCCGTCATGCGGTTTTTACCGTGGGATGCGCCATATTCCATCCTTAAGCATAGCAGTCAGGACGAATGACGCAGGTCACACTGTAGCAATCTGTGCCTTGTGAAACAGGAGGGGGAGATCAGGATAGCGGTAAGCGCAGCGCGGGTTGCGGCCCGCGCTGCAGCGGCAGACGCGATCAATCTGGCAGGTTCAGCCAGTTCTTTACCGGCAGGAAATCGCGATAGAGGGCAGCTTCCGGGGAACCGGCATCGGGTTGATAATCATACTCCCAGCGCACCAGCGGAGGCATCGACATGAGGATCGATTCCGTGCGTCCCCCGGTCTGCAGGCCAAACAGCGTGCCGCGATCCCACACCAGATTAAACTCCACATAGCGACCCCGGCGGTAGAGCTGGAACTGACGTTCACGATCGCCCCACGGATGATCTTTACGACGAGCCACTATGGGCCGATAAGCATCTATAAAGCCGCGGCCTACTGCCTGCATAAAGCTGAAGCTCTGCTCAAAGTCGGGCGTGTTGAGATCGTCAAAAAAGAGACCGCCAATGCCGCGCTGCTCATCACGATGCTTCAGATAGAAATAGTCATCACACCATTTTTTATAGCGCGGATAGACATCGTCGCCAAAAGGCTGACAGAGATCGGCGGCGGTCTGATGCCAGTGCAGTGCATCTTCTTCGAAGCCGTAGAACGGCGTCAGGTCAAAGCCGCCGCCAAACCACCAGACCGGATCGGCTCCCGGTTTCTCTGCAATAAAGAAGCGCACGTTGGCGTGGCTGGTAGGGACATAGGGGTTGTTCGGGTGGATCACCAGCGACACGCCCATCGCTTCAAAACTGCGGCCCGCCAGTTCTGGCCGGTGAGCGGTAGCCGATGCGGGCATCTGATCGCCATGCACATGCGAAAAATTGACGCCCGCCTGCTCAAATACCGCGCCGTTACGCAGAACGCGGCTCTGACCGCCGCCGCCGCCAGGGCGCTGCCAGCTATCTTCAGCAAACTGTGCGCCGCCATCTTCAGCCGCCAGCTGGTTACAAATCTCATCCTGCAAGCTGAGCAGGAACGCTTTTACGCGGGAAATATCAGCCATTTTTTCGCTTATCGTTTGTCAAAGTCTGACGCGATTATACGCAAAAGCGCGCCGCTTGCATGAGTGCGGCGCGTCACAGGGCGCAAACCGGCTATCCCTATCAGGCGTTGCGGCGGTCGAACTCATCAAAATAATTGACGATGCCGCCTGCAATGGCGGTGGCGATTTTCTGGCGAAACGCGGTGGTGCCAAGCAGCTGCTCTTCGTGCGGATTAGTAATAAAGGAGGTTTCGACCAGCACCGACGGGATCGACGGTGACTTGAGGACCGCGAACGCAGCCTGCTCGGTGTGCTGGCTGTGAAGGTGATGCACCGGGCGGATCTGGTCCAGCACATGCTTACCCAGCGTCAGGCTGTTTTTAATGGTGTCGGTCTGCACCAGGTCGAACAGAATCTGCTGCAGATAGTGATCCTGCTGCTGCGCCTTTACGCCGCCCAGTTTGTCCGCATCGTTCTCCCGCTGGGAGAGATAGCGCGCCATTGAGCTGCTGGCACCGCGGTTAGAGAGCGCGAATACCGAAGCGCCGCTGGCATCGGGGCTGGTAAAGCCGTCGGCATGAATCGACATAAAGAGATCGGCACCGTGCTGGTGAGCAATTTCTACTCGCTGATACAGCGGAATAAAGTGGTCGCTATCGCGGGTCAGGCGCACTTCAATACGCGGATGGCTCTGAAGCTGGCGCTGCACGTTACCGGCAATCTCCAGCACGATATGCTTCTCTTCTGAACCCTCTTCGCCCACGGCACCGGAGTCGATGCCACCGTGACCGGGATCGATCATCACAATACGTTTGCCATTTTTTGCGGGCGGGGCAGGGTGTGCATGACGATTTGCCCCGGTAAGCGCGGGTTCTTTAGCCTGAATGGCGCGTGGCGATAAAATGGCCAGAGCCAGCCCGGAAAGCAGTAACTGGCGACGATGAATCAAACGTTTAAGCAGGTGCATGTACGGGTCCGGTAACAGGAAACTTGCCGGTGTTATAGCCTAAGGCTTTGCTGCCTGCGATCACAGAACCATTTCAGGGCATTACTTTGTATTGCAGGTCGCGAACAGAAAATTCGCGCTTTTTTATTTTCCGCCCGCTATGGAGGGTTGCGTGCAGCAGAGAATGCGTGATAATCAGCAAATTGTGCTTATCTGCAGGTAATTAAGATGGAAATCCGCGCCTTCCGCCAGGAAGATTTTGAAGAAGTGATCACCTTATGGGAACGTTGCGATTTGTTACGGCCATGGAACGATCCGGAGCTGGATATCGAACGCAAAATGAATCACGACCCCGATCTCTTTCTGGTCGCTGAAGTGGGCGGTGTGGTCGTTGGCACGCTGATGGGGGGGTATGACGGGCATCGCGGCGCGGCTTACTATCTGGCGGTGCATCCTGACTACCAGGGGCGCGGTTTTGCGAATGCGCTGATGAACCGCCTGGAGAAGAAACTGATTGCACGGGGCTGTCCGAAACTGCATCTGATGATCCGCGAAGAGAATGATCAGGTGGTGGCCTTCTATGAGAAGCTCGATTATGAGCCGGTTGACGCGCTGCTGTTTGGTAAACGTCTGATCGAAGATCGTGAATACTAAGCCGTCACCGGGCTATCTGCCGGACGAGTATGACGCCAGGGGGCAGCTGCGGCTGCCGTTTCTTTTTTGGCTGATCCTGTTATTACAGGCGCGGACGTGGCTGCTGCTGGTGATGGCCGGGGCGTCCCGGCAGCAGGGTAATGACCTGCTGGCGCTATTCTACCCGGATCGTCAGGCGTTCTGGATCGGTCTGGCGCTGGGATTACCGGCGCTGGCGGGCCTGCTGCTGACCGGCTACCGCACGCGCCTGCCGCGACTCTGGCAGCACTGGCGCAGCGTGCTGTCGCTGTCGCTGCTGGTAAACCTGCTCTGGCAGGGAGGGCAGTTTGTGCAGGGCGATTTGCTCAGTTCGCCGCTGCCGTTGCTGCTGACGCTGTTCGACCTGCTGGCGCTGATCTGGCTGCAATCAAGCCGTCGCTGTCGCGACTGCTTTCTGCCTGAACATCATCTCAACTAAACTTTTTGTCGCTTTGCGACTCCAATCAGTTCCGCCTTTCCGGCATCGCATTTACAGGAGTTCTCATGAAAGCTGTTCGTTCCACGCTACTGATCGCCGCCGTTGCTCTGAGCGGCTGTGCCAGTTCGGGTTCCGGCGCTGACAGCAGCCAGCAGGCAAGCTGGTGGAATCCACTGACGTATCACTGGTCTTCGGCGCTGCCGTGGAACTGGTTTGGTTCCTCGCTGACCGCGACTGAGCAGGGTGTGGGGGGATTAACCGCCTCGACAGCCATGAAAAAGGATGCCATCGATGCCGGACTGAACGGTAACTATACCCTGCGGCAGGGCATGCGCAGCCAGAATGGTCAGATTGTCTCTTTCTGGCAGGCGCTGGAGGATGGCAAGGTTAAGCTGGTGGTTTACGGGCAGTCGCAGGTTGAACGCATTGAGGTGATGGACAGCGCGATTGCCAGTACCGACGGCACGAAAGTGGGTGACGCCTTCAGTAACACGTTCAGCAAAGCCTTTGATAACTGCACACCTGCCAGTGGCACCGATGCGCGTGACGTCGTGTGCCGTGCGCCAGGCAGTCAGCATCTGACCTATATCTATCACGGCGACTGGCATGGGCCGGAGGGACTGATGCCCTCTGACGATACCCTGAAAACCTGGAAAATCAGGAAGATCGTCTGGCAGCGTTAATCGTTATGGCAGTGTGCCGCCCGTCTGGCGGCCGCTGATACCCCTGAAAACCCCTGTCAGCGCACGCTGCACGGTGTTCCTCCTCCCCATCGGCATTTGCTGATTTCTGCATAAACTCTGCCGCTGTCTTATGCTTTTTTCGACTTTGAAATCATCAAACGATATATAAAACCGTTACTGGTTTTCACTGAGTTATAAATAAACTGATGCCTCAGCGGGGAAGATCCGCATCAAACTTTTTCAGGGTGCCAAATGACATTACAAGCGATGAAAAAAATCGTGAGCGGTATCGCCTTGTCGCTGAGCCTGGCCGGCGCAGCCCATGCCACTGAACTTCTTAATAGTTCTTACGATGTGTCGCGGGAGCTGTTTGTTGCCCTGAATGCTCCGTTTGTTAAACAGTGGGATGCCAGTCACCCTGCTGATCCCCTGACGATTAAGATGTCGCACGCTGGTTCATCGAAGCAGGCGCTGGCTATCCTGCAGGGACTGCGTGCGGATGTGGTGACGTACAACCAGGTGACGGATGTGCAGGTGTTGCACGATAAAGGCAACCTGATTGCCGCAGACTGGAAAAGCCGCCTGCCGAATAACAGCTCGCCTTTTTACTCCACCATGGCGTTTCTGGTGCGCAAAGGAAATCCTAAGCAGATCCACGACTGGGCAGATTTGACCCGCAATGATGTGAAGCTGATTTTCCCGAACCCGAAAACCTCGGGTAACGGCCGTTATACCTACCTGGCCGCCTGGGGCGCAGCGGATAAAGCCGACGGGGGCGATCAGGCGAAAACCCGTGCCTTTATGACACAGTTTCTGAAAAACGTTGAAGTGTTCGACACCGGCGGTCGCGGCGCGACCACCACCTTTGCTGAGCGCGGACTGGGCGACGTACTGATTAGTTTTGAGTCGGAAGTGAATAACATCCGCAACCAGTACGGCAAAGATGAATATGAGGTGGTGGTGCCAAAAACCAACATTCTGGCGGAGTTTCCGGTGGCGTGGGTGGATAAGAATGTCGCCGCCAACAAAACCGCTGATGCGGCCAGTGCTTACCTGAACTATCTCTACACCCCGGAAGCACAGAATATTATCACTCACTACTATTATCGTGTGAACAACCCACAGCTGATGGCAGAGCAGAAAGATCGCTTCCCGCAGACCAGCCTGTTCCGGGTCGAAGACGCCTTTGGCGGCTGGGATAAGGTGATGCAGACGCATTTCACCAGCGGCGGTGAGCTCGATAAATTGTTAGCGGCGGGGCGCGGATAATGTTTGCAGCCAGCCATAAACGTGTCCTGCCCGGCTTTGGTCTCAGCCTTGGCACCAGCCTGCTCTTTACCTGTCTGATTCTGCTGCTGCCGATCAGCGCGGTAATCATGCAGCTGTCTCAGATGACGCTGCAACAGTACTGGGATGTGGTGACCAACCCTCAGCTGGTTGCCGCCTATAAAGTGACACTGCTCTCTGCCGGTGTCGCGTCACTGTTCAATGCGGTGTTTGGCATGCTGATGGCATGGATCCTGACCCGTTATCGTTTTCCGGGCCGGGCACTGCTGGATGGCCTGATGGATCTGCCGTTTGCACTGCCTACCGCCGTAGCCGGTCTGACTCTGGCCGGGCTCTTTTCGGTTAACGGCTGGTACGGACAGTGGTTCGCCCATTTTGATATCAGGATTTCTTACACCTGGATTGGTATCGCCATTGCCATGGCCTTCACCAGCATTCCGTTTGTGGTGCGTACTGTGCAGCCGGTGCTGGAAGAGTTAGGCCCGGAGTATGAAGAGGCGGCCGAAACACTGGGTGCGACCCCGTGGCAGAGCTTCCGCCGTGTTGTGCTGCCGGAAGTGGCCCCTGCGCTGCTGGCAGGAACGGCGCTCTCCTTTACCCGCAGCCTGGGTGAATTTGGTGCGGTGATCTTTATTGCCGGTAACATCGCCTGGAAAACTGAAGTCACCTCGCTGATGATTTTTGTCCGGCTGCAGGAGTTCGACTATCCCGCAGCCAGCGCTATCGCCTCGGTGATTCTGGCGGCCTCGCTGATTTTGTTGTTCGCCATTAACACATTACAGAGCCGCTTTGGCCGTCGTCTGGGAGGTCACTAATGGCTGAAGTTTCACAGCTTAATCACGCGGCGCGTCAGCCTGTGAACTGGGGCAAATGGCTGCTGATTGGTATCGGTACGCTGATCTCGATTCTGCTGCTGGTAGTGCCGATGGCGTCCATCTTCTGGGAAGCGCTGAATCAGGGGCTGATCGTTGCCCTCAGCAATCTGGCGGACCCGGACATGCTGCACGCCATCTGGCTGACGGTCATGGTGGCGCTGATCACCGTTCCGGTTAACCTGGTGTTTGGTACGCTGCTCGCCTGGCTGGTCACGCGCTTTACCTTTCCGGGCCGTCAGCTGCTGCTGACCCTGTTTGATATTCCTTTTGCCGTGTCACCGGTGGTAGCCGGTCTGATGTATCTGCTGTTCTGGGGCGTGAATGGTCCCGCAGGCGGCTGGCTGGATGCGCATAACATTCAGATCATGTTTTCCTGGCCTGGCATGGTGCTGGCGACAGTATTTGTGACCTGTCCGTTTGTGGTACGCGAACTGGTCCCGGTGATGCTCAGTCAGGGCAGTCATGAAGATGAAGCGGCGGTGCTGTTAGGCGCATCCGGCTGGCAGATGTTCCGTCGTGTGACGCTGCCGAACATTCGCTGGGCGCTGCTGTATGGCATCGTCCTGACCAACGCCCGTGCGATTGGTGAATTTGGTGCGGTCTCGGTGGTCTCGGGATCGATTCGCGGCGAAACCTATACTTTGCCGCTTCAGGTTGAATTACTGCATCAGGACTACAACACGGTTGGCGCGTTTACCGCCGCCGCCCTGTTAACCCTGATGGCAATTGTAACGCTGTTTCTGAAAAGCATTGTGCAGTGGCGTTTAGAGCAACAGCACAAACGCCTGCAACAGGAGGGAAATCATGAGCATTGAGATTAACAAGATCAACAAGTCCTTTGGTCGCACCTCGGTGCTGAACGATATCTCTCTGGATATTGCTTCGGGTGAAATGGTGGCGCTGCTTGGTCCGTCAGGCTCGGGCAAAACCACGCTGCTGCGCATTATCGCCGGGCTGGAGCATCAGAACAGCGGGCAGATCCGTTTTCATGGCAACGATGTCAGCCGCCTCCATGCACGCGATCGGCAGGTGGGCTTTGTCTTTCAGCACTATGCGCTGTTCCGTCATATGACGGTATTCGACAACATCGCCTTTGGCCTGACCGTGCTGCCGCGTCGTGAACGTCCTTCAGCGGCGGAAATCAAACAGCGCGTTACCCGTCTGCTGGAGATGGTGCAACTGGCCCATCTGGCGAATCGCTTTCCTGCACAGCTGTCGGGCGGTCAGAAACAGCGTGTGGCGCTGGCGCGTGCGTTAGCGGTTGAACCGCAGATTCTGCTGCTGGATGAGCCCTTTGGGGCACTGGATGCGCAGGTGCGTAAAGAGCTGCGCCGCTGGCTGCGTCAGCTGCATGAAGAGATTAAATTCACCAGCGTGTTCGTGACCCACGATCAGGAAGAGGCGATGGAAGTTGCGGATCGCGTGGTGGTAATGAGTCAGGGCAACATTGAACAGGTCGGCACGCCAGATGATGTGTGGCGCGACCCGGCGACCCGCTTTGTGCTGGAATTCCTGGGTGAAGTGAATCGCTTTGACGGTGAAATTCAGGGATCGCAGTTCCATGTCGGCGCGCATCACTGGCCGCTGGGGTATACCTCTGCACATCAGGGAGCGGTTGAGCTGTTCCTGCGTCCGTGGGAAGTCGACGTGTCGCGCCGCAGCAGTTTAGAAACACCGCTGCCGGTACAGGTGCTGGAAGTCAGCCCACGCGGTCACTTCTGGCAGCTGGTGGTTCAGCCTGCGGGCTGGCAGAGCGAGCCGTTCTCGCTGGTGTTTGAAGGTGAGCAGACTGCCCCGGTTCGCGGCGAGCGTCTGTTTGTTGGCCTGCAGCAGGCGCGCCTCTATAAGGGTGATACGCCATTACGCGCAGTTGCCTTTGCACAGAGCGCCTGATATTTTCTCATCAACACCGGGCGGGAGTGTCACTCCCGCCTTTTTTTCGCCTTCAGTTTGTAAGAGGCCAGGAACCGCACCGTGACGACTCTTGAACATACCATCGGCAATACCCCGCTGATTAAGTTGCAGCGCCTGACGCCCGCTAACGGCAGTGAGGTCTGGCTCAAGCTGGAAGGCAACAATCCGGCCGGTTCGGTAAAAGATCGCGCGGCCTGGTCGATGATCAATCAGGCAGAGCTGCGCGGCGATATTTCACCGGGCGATCAGCTGATTGAAGCCACCAGCGGTAACACCGGAATTGCGCTGGCGATGATCGCGGCGATGAAAGGCTATCGCCTTCGCCTGCTGATGCCTGACAACATGAGTCAGGAGCGGCAGGACGCGATGCGTGCCTACGGCGCGGAGCTGATTCTGGTGCCGCGTGAACAGGGCATGGAAGGCGCACGCGATCTGGCGCAGGCGATGGCGGCGCGTGGTGAAGGCCGGGTACTGGATCAGTTCAATAATCCCGATAATCCGCTGGGCCACTATCAGACCACCGGGCCGGAGCTGTGGCAGCAGTCGAACCAGCGCATGACGCATTTTGTCTCCAGCATGGGCACTACCGGCACCATTACTGGCGTGGGGCGTTACCTGAAAGAGCACAACACGGGTGTGCAGGTGATCGGCCTGCAGCCCAGTGAAGGCAGCAGTATTCCGGGCATTCGTCGCTGGCCGCTGGCCTATCTGCCGGGGATCTACCGCCCCGATCTGGTGGATGATGTAATGGACATGACGCAAAAAGAAGCAGAAGAGACCATGCGGGCGCTGGCTCGCAGCGAAGGGATTTTCTGTGGCGTCAGTTCGGGCGGGGCGGTGGCGGGTGCGCTGCGCATTGCGCAGGCTAATCCGGGCAGCGTGGTGGTGGCGATCGCCTGCGATCGCGGCGATCGTTATCTCTCGACCGGACTCTATCATCAGTAATCTTTGCTGATTCGAATCCAGACCTGTGCGCACGCTGACTGCCCACAGGTCTTTTTTTTAGCCAGCATTCTTCTGCCGGATAGACTGAATCTGTAAGGATCGCGTAAATCAGGCTGCGCGAATGCCCGGCACAGGACAAAATAGCGCCAATTCTGTCGAGAGATAACCATGAAAATTTTGCTTGTTGATGATGATGTTGAATTAGGCACGATGCTGAGCCAGTACCTGATTGCCGAAGGGTTTGATGCCCAGCTGGTTCTGACCGGCAGCGCCGGGATTCAGGGGGCGCTGTCAGGCGAGTTCACGGCTATGATTCTGGACATCATGCTGCCCGATATGAGTGGCATTGATGTACTGCGTCAGGTGCGCCAGAACAGCCGGATACCGGTGATTATGCTGACCGCTAAAGGAGATAATATTGATCGTGTGATCGGCCTGGAGATGGGGGCGGATGATTATATGCCGAAACCCTGCTATCCCCGCGAGCTTGTGGCCCGCCTGCGTGCGGTATTACGTCGTTTCGAAGAGCAGGTGCCGCAGCCGGATGCCAGAGAGCCGCTGCGCTGGAGAGATCTGACGCTGAATCCTGCTACGCGCATGAGTGAATGGCAGGGTAAAAGCTTCGATCTCACGGCATCGGAATTTAACCTGCTGGATCTGCTGCTGCGCGCACCGGACCGGGTTGTGTCAAAAGATGAGCTGTCTGAAAAGGGGCTGGGTCGTCCCCGTGAAGCTTATGACCGCAGCGTCGATGTGCATATCAGCAACATCCGTCAGAAGCTCAGTGCGCTGACCGCTGACAGCATCAATATCGAAACCGTTCGCAGCATCGGTTACCGCATTCGATGAAGCAGAGTTACCGTGGGCGCATGTTCTGGAAGATCTTTATCGGCTTCTGGATTGTTGTTGTGATCATGAGCCAGCTTATCTGGCTCGGTTTTTCGCTCTCCGGTAAGCGGCATGATCCGCCTGAAATTATGGCTATCCGTCGCGTGGTGGACCTGCAGATGACCTTTGCCGCATCGGTACTGGAGCGGGGCGGGCCAGATGCGCTGAATGCGATGCTGTCGGACTGGGACACGCGTGACCGTCAGTTTTTTCACGTCACACAGCAGGCTAAACCGCCACACTTGCAGGACAGCGGCAATCTGGATCTCAGCGGCCGTCTGCCTGAAAAGGTCGTGCGCTGGGTTCGCGGCGCGGATGGCAGGGAATATCAGCTGCGCTACGACCTGGAAGGCATGCGCAAGGCAAGCACACATAACATGATGCCGCGAAAATTTCTGAATATTCCTGAACCGATGTTTGTCTTCGCCGGGTCGGTGGGATTGCTGTTCAGTCTGCTGCTCGCCTGGAATCTGACGCGGCCCCTGCGTCAGCTGCGGGAAGGATTTGCACGGGTGGCAGAAGGGGATCTCAGCGTGCGGCTGTTCCCGAGCATGCGTAAGCGCCACGACGAGATCTCGAATGTCGCAGAAGCGTTTGATGCCATGGTCGAGCGGCTAGATACCCTGGTGCGCGCCCGCGAGGAGCTGCTGCACGATATCTCACATGAGCTTCGTTCACCGCTGGCACGACTGCAGCTGGCGACCGGACTGGCCAGACAGACGCCAGAAAGTGTGAGCAGTTCGCTTGACCGCATTGATGAAGAGGCGCATCGGCTGGACAAAATGATAGGTGAGCTGCTGACGCTGTCCCGTGCTGAACACGAAAGCATCCCGGATGAGCAATATTTTGACCTGACCGGGTTGCTGGAGGCGGTTATCACCGATGTGCGGTATGAAGCCCAGATCCCCGGCGTGCAGGTGGCGTTGCAGGTTGATGAGCGGGCCGATTACACCGTGCGGGGCAACGCAGAGCTGATACGGCGCGGCATCGAGAACGTATTACGCAACGCGCTGCGCTTTTCTCTGCCCGGCCAGCAGATTGAGGTCGATTTACGCGCAGAACAGCAGTGGCTGGCGATTCAGGTGCGCGATCAGGGGCCAGGTGTCGATGAGGAGAAACTCTCCAGCATTTTTGACCCCTTTGTGCGGGTAAATTCGCCGCTGATGGGCAAAGGGTATGGCCTGGGGCTGGCTATCGTGCGTAAAGTGATACTGGCGCATCATGGTGAAGTGGAGGCGCGGAACCGGCCAGAAGGTGGACTTGAGCTGACGCTGCGTCTGCCACACTGGCAGATCTGAAGGCGTATACCGCAGAAACGATAACGGCACCCGTGGGTGCCGTTATGTTATAAACGTATGCTTACTTTCTGATGCGAATCACCGGGGTTTCACCGACGGTGACCTGGCCAGACAGCTTAATCAATTCCTTGATTTCATCCATGTTGGAGATGACAACCGGCGTCAGGGTTGATTTCGCTTTCTCTTCCAGCAACGGCAGATCGAACTCGATAACCACGTCGCCTTTTTTGACCTTCTGGCCTTCTTCAGCGATGCGTTTGAAGCCTTCACCTTTCAGTTCAACCGTATCGATACCGAAGTGGACGAACAGCTCGATGCCGTTGTCTGATTCGATCGAAAAAGCGTGATTGGTTTCAAAAATCTTGCCGATAGTGCCATCAACAGGCGCAACCATTTTGTTGCCGCTGGGTTTGATCGCAATACCGTCGCCCACGATTTTTTCTGCAAACACCACATCTGGTACGTCTTCAATGTTCACGATTTCGCCTGACAGAGGCGCTACGATGTCGATTGTCCCAGCGCTATCCGTTTTTTCGCCAAAAAGTTTAGAAAACAAACCCATGATCTTCTCCTAAGCAGTAATTTGGGGCCAGCATCATGCAGATTAGCAGAGCGTTTTTTCCTTAATGAACTTGTTAACCAGGTTCATTAAGTCTTCCGCTGTCGGTTGAGCCAGTGCCTGCTCTGCCAATGCCTTCGCATCATCAAAATTAGTATTACGAATGATTTTCTTGATGCCAGGGATAGAAATGGCACTCATGCTGAACTCGTCCAGCCCCATTCCCAGTAACAGTAGTGTAGCACGTTCATCACCTGCCAGCTCACCACACATGCCGGTCCATTTACCTTCAGCGTGAGATGCATCAATGACTTGCTTGATTAAGTTAAGCACAGACGGCGTCATTGGGTTGTACAGGTGTGAGATCAAATCATTACCACGATCGACCGCCAGAGTATACTGCGTCAGATCGTTTGTCCCAATACTGAAGAAGTCGACTTCTTTCGCCAGATGATGAGCAATGACTGCGGAAGCCGGGGTCTCAACCATGATGCCAACTTCAATGCCTTCATCAAAGGCTTTACCTTCTTCACGCAACTGCGCTTTCAGCAGTTCAAGCTCCGCTTTCAGGCTGCGTACTTCTTCAACCGAAATGATCATCGGGAACATGATGCGAAGTTTACCGAAGGAGGAGGCGCGCAGAATGGCACGCAGCTGCGCATGCAGAATCTCTTTCCGGTCCATCGCGATACGGATTGCACGCCAGCCCAGGAACGGGTTCTCTTCTTTCGGCAGATTCATGTAAGGCAGGTCTTTGTCACCGCCGATGTCCATGGTACGCACGATAACTGCCTGTGAACCCATCGCTTCAGCGACAGCTTTATAGGCCTGGAACTGCTCTTCTTCACTGGGCAGTGAGTCACGATCCATGAACAGGAATTCGGTGCGGTAGAGACCCACACCTTCCGCGCCGTTACGCTCAGCACCGGCGATATCGCGCACAGTACCGATGTTGGCACAGACTTCAACCTGATGCCCATCCAGCGTGACGGCTGGCAGATCTTTCAGCTTGGCTAATTCATGTTTTTCGGACAGATACTGGTTCTGTACGGCTTTAAGTTCTTCCTGAATCGCTTCTGAAGGGTTGACGTGAATCGCATTGTTAACGCCATCCAGGATCAGGAAATCGCCGTTTTTAACCGTTACGGTCACTTTGCCGGTTCCGACAATGGCTGGGATTTCCAGCGAGCGCGCCATGATTGAGGTATGAGAGGTACGGCCACCCAGATCGGTGATAAAGCCCAGCACCTTTTTCAGGTTCAGCTGCGCGGTTTCTGACGGCGTTAAATCTTTTGCCACCAGAATGGATTCGTCAGGAATCGCGCTCAGGTCAACGATGTGCAGACCGAGGATGTTTTGCAGCAGGCGCTTACCGATGTCGCGCACGTCAGCCGCACGCTCTTTCAGGTATTCGTCATCTAACTCTTCCAGTGCTTTCGCCTGGCCATCAATGACTGAGTAAGCAGCAGCATCGGCAGAAGCGTGATCTTTTTTGATCAGGTCGATGATTTCCTGCTCCAGCTCTTCATCTTCCAGCAACATAATGTGGCCTTCGAAGATGGCTGCTTTCTCTTCACCGAGGGTTTCACCCGCTTTGACGCGAATCGCTTCCAGTTGTGAAGCCGCTTTGCTACGGCCATCGAGGAAGCGCTGAACTTCCTGCTCAACCTGGTCATCAGAAATTTTCTTGCGGTTGATGACGATCTCGTCTTCTTTCAGCAGCAGTGCTTTGCCGAAAGCGATACCTGGTGATGCTAAAATGCCTGAAATCATAACGCTACCTTTTAATCACGATGGCTGATGGGACTCTTTGCGGTGCCATTGTCGCGGGACACGTACTCTACGAAAGCAATAACGCGGACAGGTTGTCCGCGATCAAGATGTTTGCACTCAATGGCGCAGAGGAGTCGATTGGCTGGAGAGCTGAGCGGAGATTACTCCAGTTCAGCCATCAGTTTGACCAGATGCTCAACTGCTTTCTGCTCGTCTTCACCTTCCGCGGAAAGGGTCACAACCGTTCCCTGGGTTAAACCCAGTGTCTGCAGCTTGAACAGGCTTTTCGCGCTTGCTGATTTGCCGTTAGACGTCACAGTGATTTCTGACTGGAAAGCTTTGGCTTCTTTAACGAATTGCGCAGCTGGGCGAGTATGCAGACCGTTTGGTGCAGTAATGGTAACTTCTTGCTGGAACATTCTATTTCCCCAACGTTATCAGGATGAGTGTTATGGATCTAAAGTCTAGCCTGGAGCCTTCACTTTAGCCTGTGTAGGTGCGCGGGTATAGCTTCATGCTGACCAAAGACGCGCATGCGTCAAATCTACAATCCGTTGCGTCTCAAAACCGATTCTACACGTCACCGGTTAATTATGCCGTGATTCGCCGTTTCACTGAATCCGTAAATCGATTCAGCTTGATCCACTTCAAATGCGGATTAATTTCAGGCATCGAAATAATTGGCAGTCTAAATACCAGAGCGGCATCACTGAAATCAATCTGCCGGGTGACAAAAGTGAGATCTGCGCCACAAAAAAGCACCCAAACGGGTGCTTTTTTCAACATTTTCAGACTGTCGACCCGGACTACTGAAGCTCTTTTTCGGTGAAGAGATCGGCAAACAGGGCGGTGCTAAGATAGCGTTCGCCGGAAGAGGGAAGAATCACCACAATGTTCTTATTTGCGAATGCTTCGTCTTCCTGCAACTTCAGCGCCGCGGCAACGGCGGCACCGGATGAGATACCCGCCAGGATACCTTCCTCTTCCATCAGTTTACGCGCTGTACTGATCGCTTCTTCATTGGTGATTGCCACCACGCGGTCAACCAGGTTCAGCTCCAGGTTGCCCGGAATAAAGCCTGCGCCAATACCCTGAATCTTATGTGGGCCGGGTTTGATCTCTTCACCCGCCAGCGCCTGCGCAATGACCGGGGAATCCGTCGGCTCAACCGCGACGGTAATCAGATCTTTTTTACCTTTGGTGTTTTTGATGTAGCGGCTCACGCCGGTCAGCGTACCGCCGGTGCCGACACCCGCAATAAACACATCCACTTCGCCATCGGTGTCTTCCCAGATTTCCGGGCCGGTGGTCTTTTCATGGATTTCCGGGTTAGCCGGGTTGCTGAACTGCTGCAGCAGCACGTATTTGTCCGGATCGCTGGCAACAATCTCTTCCGCTTTGCCGATGGCACCTTTCATGCCTTTGGCACCTTCAGTCAGAACCAGGTTTGCGCCCAGGGCTTTCAGCAACTTACGGCGTTCCACCGACATGGTTTCCGGCATGGTCAGCGTGAGTTTATAACCGCGTGCAGCGGCCACGTATGCCAGAGCAATACCGGTGTTGCCGCTGGTGGGTTCAACCAGCTCAATGCCGGGTTTCAGAATACCGCGTTTCTCTGCGTCCCAAATCATATTGGCACCGATACGGCATTTAATGCTGAAGCTCGGGTTACGGGATTCAACTTTCGCAAGAATGCGGCCGTTACCGATGCGGTTCAGTCGAACCAGCGGCGTATGACCAATTGTCAAAGAGTTGTCTTCATAGATCTTACTCATAGCCTGCCCTTAACTGTATGAATTATTGGGAACCCTATGAGCATACCTGTTCTGCCTGGGTGCGGAAGGAAAGAAATCGTATATCTATATGTCACCCGGCAATAAGCCCTGCGAAAAAGAGCATAAGGCGCGCTGATGAGTTTAGCGCACCTCACTGCGTGCCAGTTGCTGACGGTAGCGATCGACCCACATGGCGGTAGCACCGCAGACGGCAACCGGCATAATCACCAGGTTCAGAATCGGAATCATGGTGAAAAGGCTGGTGAGTGCGCCAAACTGCATATTGGCCGTTTTGTGCCGACGCAGGGCGTTACGCATCTGCTGAAACGGCACCTTATGGTTGTCGAACGGGTAGTCGCAATACTGGATAGATAACATCCAGGCGCTGAAGAGGAACCACAGTACTGGCGCAACCGTCTGACCAAAGCCTGGGATGAAGTAGAGCAGCAGCAGGCCAAGAGCGCGGGGCAGGTAATAGCCCAGTTTTTGCAGCTCACGCTTCATGATGCGCGGCACATCTTTAATCATTCCAGCCCAGCCGCTGTCGGGCAGGGGCTTGCCTGTCAGGCGGCCTTCGAGCTGTTCGGCCAGCAGGCCACAGAATGGGGCGGCAATCAGGTTTGCCAGCGTCGAGAAGAAGTAGCTGAATACCAGCACAATCGCAATCACCGACAGCGGCCATAACAGATAGCTCAGCCACTGCAGCCAGTCGGGAATATGCGCCATCAGGCGGGGGATCCAGTCGCCCAGACGATAGAACAGCCAGATAAATGCGCCACCGAGCATCAGAATGTTAATCAGCAACGGCATGACGACAAAGCGGCGAATGCCAGGCAGACGGACCAGTTTCCAGCCCTGGCTAAAGTAGTGCATGCCGTTAAAATCTGAGACGGAATTCTCAAGGGCCATAAAGCCATTTCTCCTGAAAGTATTAGGGCGCGCCCACTATAACCTGGCTTTTTCTCCAGGCCAGGTGCCGTTTGGGTAAAAAAACAGCGAAAAAGCGTGGGTTGTCTATCTTATTTGTCAGAAAATAGTGCACAGACTTGCACTTGTGTAGCAGGGCAAATACAGTTAGAGGATAAAGTTTGCCGCGGTGGCAAGGTATTGGAACAACAGAGAATACAATGATGCAGGATTTGCGTCTGATATTAATCGTTGTTGGCGCGATCGCCATTATAGCGCTCCTTCTTCACGGGCTGTGGACCAGCCGTAAAGAGCGTTCGTCAGTGTTCCGCGATCGCCCGCACAAACGTCTGAAACAACGTGATGAACATGATGAGCAGGACCTGATTGACGACGAAGATGACGGCGTCGGCGAGGTTCGTGTTCGTTCTGAGCGCAGCACACATCAGGAACCGCGTTTCGATGAGATTCGCGCGCCACAGCCAGAAGCGCCGCGTAAGCAAGCGCCTGCTGAGCCTGTGCGTCAGCCTGCGCCACGACCCGCACCGCAACCTGAACCCGAAAGCGATCCGCTTTTCAATACGGCACCGAAGCCTGCTCCGCAGTCGCGCCCTGAACCGGCTCGTCAGCAGCCTGCGCCGACTTTTGTCGCGCCGCCAGTCCAGGCTGACCCGCTGCTGGATCTCGATCCGCTGGAATCGGTACAGCCTGTACCGCAGTACCAGGCAGAACCTGAGCCGCAGCCGCAGCCTGAAGTGGCACCTGCGCCAGCACAGCCTGCCGCGAAAGCACCTGCGGAAAAACCGAAAGAAGCGGTCCTGGTGCTGCATGTTGCGGCACATTCAGGCGGCGAACTGAACGGCGAGGCATTACTGCAGGGTATTCTGCAGGCGGGCTTCCAGTTTGGTGAAATGAACATTTTCCATCGTCATCTCAGTCCGGCCGGCAGTGGTCCTGTTCTGTTCAGTCTGGCTAACATGGTTAAGCCGGGCTCGTTCAACCCTGATCTGATGACCGATTTCAGCACGCCAGGCATCTCTATCTTTATGATGGTGCCGTCTTATGGTGATGCGAATCAGAACTTCAAACTGATGCTGCAGTCGGCACAGCGCATTGCTGATGACGTGGGTGGCGTAGTGCTGGATGACGAGCGCCGTATGATGACGCCTCAGAAGCTGGAAACTTACAAAGCGCGTATCCGCGATGTGGCTGGCGTCTGAAACCTGCGCTAACCGCTATCTGAATTGTTAAAACAAACCCCCGCCTGTCGGGGGTTTTTTATCTGATGGGGCTATATGAAATCCGTCCAGGATCACATCACCGAACTGCGCACCACGTTGCGCCATCATGAATATCTCTATCACGTCATGGATGCGCCGGAAGTGCCGGATGCCGAATACGATCGTCTGATGCGGGAACTGCGTCAGCTGGAAGAAGAACACCCCGATCTCATTACGCCGGACTCGCCAACGCAACGCGTAGGGGCTGCGCCGCTGACAGTATTCGAGCAGGTTCGTCACGAAGTCCCGATGCTGTCGCTGGATAACGCCTTCGATGAAGCCACGTTTATGGCCTTCAACAAGCGGGTGCAGGATCGGCTGAAAAGCAGCGATGACATTACCTATTGCTGTGAGCTCAAGCTTGATGGCGCGGCAGTCAGCCTGATGTATGAAAACGGCCTGCTGGTCCGGGCCGCGACGCGGGGCGATGGTACTACCGGCGAGAACATTACCGCCAACGTCCGCACCATCCGCGCTATTCCGCTGCGGCTTAAAGGCGACAACATTCCGGCCCGTCTGGAAGTGCGCGGCGAAATATTTATGACGCAGCGTGGTTTCGAAAAGCTGAATGAGGAAGCGCGACGCACGGACGGCAAAGTTTTCGCTAATCCGCGCAACGCAGCAGCAGGCTCTCTGCGCCAGCTGGATCCGCGCATTACCGCCAGACGTCCGCTGACCTTCTTCTGCTACGGTTTTGGCCTGCTGGAAGGCGGTGAGATGCCGCACAGTCATATGGGGCGTCTGCAACAGTTCAAAGCCTGGGGCCTGCCGGTCAGCGACCGCATCAAGCTGGTGCATAACGCCGAAGAAGCGCTGGCCTTCTATCGTGATGTTGAGCAGCTGCGTCCGCATCTTGGTTTTGATATTGATGGCGTCGTAATCAAAGTCGATTCACAGGCACTGCAGGAACAGCTGGGCTTTGTGGCGCGCGCACCGCGCTGGGCGATTGCCTTTAAATTCCCGGCACAGGAGCAACTGACCTGGGTGCGGGACGTCGAATTTCAGGTTGGTCGTACAGGGGCCATCACGCCGGTGGCTCGCCTTGAGCCAGTGCAGGTGGCGGGTGTTATCGTCAGCAATGCCACGCTGCATAATGCGGATGAGGTCGCGCGGCTGGGATTACGCATCGGGGATCGGGTCGTGATTCGTCGCGCCGGAGATGTGATCCCGCAGGTTGTCAACGTGGTGATCGCTGAGCGCCCTGAAGAGACGCGTGAAGTGGTCTTTCCTGCCCATTGTCCGGTCTGTGGGTCTGAGGTTGAACGGGTCGAAGGGGAGTCGGTCACGCGCTGCACCGGCGGGCTGATCTGCGGTGCGCAGCGCAAAGAAGCCCTTAAGCATTTTGTCTCGCGTCGGGCACTGGATGTTGACGGGATGGGCGATAAAATTATCGACCAGCTGGTGGAAAAAGAGTATGTGAGCACACCCGCCGATCTCTTCCGTCTTACGGCGGGCAAGCTGACCGGACTGGATCGCATGGGGCCGAAATCGGCGCAGAATGTTGTCGACGCGCTGGAGAAAGCAAAGTCGACCACGCTGGCACGTTTCATCTATGCGCTGGGTATTCGCGAAGTGGGTGAGGCGACCGCAGCCAATCTGGCCAACCATTTTGGTGAGCTGCAAAAGGTGATGGATGCCGATCATGAAGCCCTGATTGCCGTGCCGGACGTGGGCAAAGTGGTAGCCGAACACGTCCGCAACTTTATGGAAGAGGAGAGCAATCGTGAGGTCATCCGTCAGCTGACTGACGACATCGGCATTCACTGGCCGCAGGTGGTGGTGGTGAAAGCCGAAGAGATCGACAGTCCGTTCGCCGGTAAAACGGTGGTGCTGACCGGCTCGCTGTCTCAGATGAACCGTGACGATGCCAAAGCGCAGCTGATCGCTCTGGGCGCAAAAGTCAGCGGCAGCGTATCGAAGAAAACCGATCTGCTGATTGCGGGCGAAGCGGCGGGTTCAAAGCTGGCAAAAGCGCAGGAGCTTGGCATAGACGTGATTGATGAAGCGGAAATGATCCGTCTGCTGGGTGCCTGAGATGGATGAGCATCAGCTGGTGGCGATAGCCAATACGGCTATGCCGTTTGGCAAATATAAGGGGCGGATGCTGATCGATCTGCCCGAGCCGTATCTGCTCTGGTTTGCCCGCAGTGGTGACTTCCCGTCCGGCCAGCTGGGTGACCTGATGCAACTGACCCTGACAATAAAAACAGAGGGTCTGGAGAGTTTAATTAAGCCGCTCCAGACCCGTAAATAACGCTGCCCGCGCAGGCGGGCAACGCGTTTACTTCTGTGACTCCATCACTGAAGCTTTAACTTCCAGAGCCTGCTGCTTCTCATTGGTCCTCTTGTAGCGTCCGGCAATAAACGAGCAGATCATCAGCTGCACCTGATGGAAAATCATCAGTGGCAGCACAATAATTCCCACCGTACTGGCCGGGAAAAGAATATTTGCCATCGGCACGCCATTCGCCAGACTCTTCTTCGAGCCACAAAACAGCACCACAATTTCATCGGCGCGTTTAAAGCGGAACAGACGTGAGGCCAGCAGATTGATGATCAGCACGGCGGCCAGCAGGATGATGGAGCCTGCCACAATCCACAGCAGCGTCTTCAATCCAACGCGGTGCCAGATGCCGTTAACTACCGCTTCACTGAAGGCAGAATAGACCACCAGCAGAATCGATGTCTGGTCAGTTTTGCCAATCAGGCTGCGGTGTTTCTCAACCCATCCCCCGATCCAGCGACGTGAAAGGTGACCCAGAATGAAGGGCACCATCAGTTGCAGCATAATCTTACCGATCTGCTCCAGACCATCGCTCGGCGCGCTGCTATGAATATCCATCACCAGGTTAACCAGCAACGGCGAAATGAAAACACCCAGCAGGCTGGATGCTGAGGCGCTGCACACCGCTGCGGCCACGTTACCGCCCGCCATTGAGGTAAACGCGATGGCCGACTGGACGGTAGCTGGCAGGATGCAGAGGTAAATAAAGCCGGTATAAATTTCCGGGCTGACATCGACCGGGTGCCACCAGACCAGCAGCAGTCCCAGCGCCGGAAACAGAACAAAGGTGCTGAACATAATCCACAGATGCAGCTGCCAGTGACTGCTGCCTGCGATGATCTTTTCACGCGAAAGCTTGGCACCGTGCATAAAGAACAGCAGTGCTATCGCAGCCGTGGCAAGGTAACTGAAGATATCAACGTAGATCCCTTTCGCAGGCAGAAAAGAGGCCAGCAGCACGGTGATGATCAGTTTGACCATCATCGGATCGAGTTTTAAAAAGCCCATTGTTAAAATCCGGTAAATTTTTCAATAGCGCGATTGTGCGTGAAACAGGTTTAGAAATAAAATTGATTTATTGAATGAATCTATGAGCATAATCGATGAATTATACCCTGCGTCAGCTTCGTACCTTTATTGCCGTGGCTCACTACGGGAGTTTCAGTCAGGCGGGGCAGGCGATTGGTCTGAGTCAGTCGGCGGTCAGTCACAGCATTAAAGAACTGGAAGCAGAAACCGGCGTGCGGTTGCTGGACAGAACGACCCGTGAGGTGATGCTGACCGAGGCGGGAAAACAGCTGGCATCACGCATGGAGCGTCTGCTGGAGGAGATTCATACCACACTGCTGGATATCCGCAGTTTTGGCGAGCAGCGCAGTGGCACCGTCAGAGTTGCTGCCAGCCAGACCATTTCCGCGCATCTGATGCCGCAATGTCTGGCCGCAAGTCAGCATCATTTCCCCGATATCAAAGTGATCCTGCACGATCGTGCCCAGCAGTGGGTGCTGCAAAGTGTGCGTAATGCCGAAGTGGACTTTGGCATTGTGATTGGGCCGCTTACCGATAGCGATTTCGACAGCATCGCCATTCTGGATGAACCTTTCCTGCTGTTATGCCGTGATGACGATCCGCTGGCACAGGTGGAAAGGGCTGAATGGTCGATGCTGGATGGCCGTACCCTGGTGTTACAGGATTACGCATCCGGCAGTCGGGTGCTTATTGATGCGGCAATGCAGCAGCAGAACATCAGGGCTGACGTGGTGCAGGAAATTGGTCATCCCGCCACGCTGTTTCCGATGGTACAGGTGGGGATTGGTATCAGTATTCTGCCCGCGCTGGCGTTACCGTTACCGGCGGATCGCGCACTCACGGTGCGGCGTCTTTACCCGGAAATCAATCGCAGCCTGACGCTGATTAAACGTAAAAACCGCTCTCTGACTCCGGCTGCCGAAGCCATCTGGCAGGAGGTTCGCCAGCAGGCGACGCTGCTGGCGAAACAACGCGAGGTAAAACCCGCGTTTTAGATGTAAACGTCAACTTTGTTGGTATCGGTAGGGCGGTTAATGCCGTCTGCTTTGATCTCACTGACTGGCGTGCTGTCACTTTTGGGCTGATCCTGCTCAGCCTGCTTCTGTTCCAGCTGCGCAATCTGCGCCTGCAGCATAGTGATTTGTGACTGATACATCTGCTGCATTTCAGCCTTCTGTTCGTCAGTCAGTTCTTTGTTGTCGGCCAGCTCTTTGACCTGTGTTAAGACATTCTGAATCTGTTTATTCAGCGCCGCGACCTGCGAGGCCACGCTGCCGCCGCCGCTGTCACCGCTACTCACCGCACTGCTTAAAATGCTGGAAATTGAAGACATCATTTTTCTCCCTGTAAGTTGTCAGATACGTTATCGGCACGGGATTAAACGACTTGAGAGGGCAAAACGCTAAGGTGGCGAAAAGGCGGGAAGGATCCAGTACATCAGCAAAGGGCGGCTGCGGCCTTGCTCACGCTTAATCTCATACAGCAGAAACGAAAAAAGCGCCTTAAAGGCGCTTTATTCTGAATTGGTGGGTCGTGCAGGATTCGAACCTGCGACCAATTGATTAAAAGTCAACTGCTCTACCAACTGAGCTAACGACCCGAAGTGGTGGGTGATGACGGGTTCGAACCGCCGACCCCCTCCTTGTAAGGGAGATGCTCTACCAACTGAGCTAATCACCCACTTCGTACTTCGATACTGCTAACAGGCAAGATATGGTGGGTGATGACGGGTTCGAACCGCCGACCCCCTCCTTGTAAGGGAGATGCTCTACCAACTGAGCTAATCACCCATATCTTCATACCTGTTCACTGCGGGCACCCGGTTAAGAGTGGTGGGTGATGACGGGTTCGAACCGCCGACCCCCTCCTTGTAAGGGAGATGCTCTACCAACTGAGCTAATCACCCCCGCTGTGTGGAGTCGCATTATAGGGATAGTTGATTTTGAGTCAACGCTTTTTAAAACATAAATGTGCGTTCGGTTTATTTTTAAACATCCTGTCGCGCTTTTAGCCAATATGCTGGTTTTACTGGCAGAAAAGCGCCTTTTCCCGGAAGGCAACTGGCGGGCATGCATTGAGGATTCACCGTCAGATGCTAGAATGTGCCCACTGTTTTTTCGCGTCTAACCTGTTTTTTGTCATCCAGACACAAAACCCGCGCATCTAAGGCACTACTCAATGAAAATCAAAACACGCTTCGCGCCCAGCCCGACCGGCTATCTGCATGTCGGTGGCGCTCGTACCGCACTTTATTCCTGGCTCTTTGCCCGTCACAACCAGGGCGAGTTCGTACTGCGCATTGAAGATACCGATCTGGAGCGCTCCACGCCGGAGGCTATCGAGGCCATTATGGATGGCATGAACTGGCTGAGCCTCGACTGGAATGAAGGCCCTTACTACCAGACTAAACGTTTTGATCGCTACAACGCGGTCATTGATGAAATGCTGGAAGCGGGCACCGCCTACAAATGCTACTGCTCTAAAGAGCGTCTGGAAGCCCTGCGTGAAGAGCAGATGGCGAACAACGAAAAGCCGCGTTATGACGGCCGCTGCCGCGACAGCCATGAACATCATGCTGATGATGAGCCGTGCGTGGTACGTTTCCGCAATCCACAGGACGGTTCGGTTATCTTTGACGACCAGATCCGTGGCCCGATTGAGTTCAGTAATCAGGAGCTGGATGATCTGATCATCCGCCGCACCGATGGTTCCCCAACCTACAACTTCTGTGTCGTTGTGGATGACTGGGATATGGGCATCACCCACGTTATTCGCGGTGAAGACCACATCAACAACACACCACGTCAGATCAACATCCTTAAAGCGATTGGCGCACAGGTTCCGGTCTATGCCCACGTTTCAATGATTCTGGGCGATGATGGCAAAAAGCTGTCCAAGCGTCATGGCGCGGTAGGGGTGATGCAGTATCGTGATGATGGCTACCTGCCAGAAGCGCTGCTCAACTATCTGGTTCGTCTGGGCTGGTCACATGGCGATCAGGAAATTTTCAGCGTGCCCGAAATGGCTGAGCTGTTTACCCTGGATGCCGTCAGCAAGTCTGCCAGTGCCTTTAACACCGAGAAACTGCAGTGGCTGAACCATCATTACATCAATACGCTGCCGCCAGAATATGTGGCGACTCATCTGCAATGGCATATTGAAGAGCAGAAAATTGATACCCGCACCGGGCCGGAACTGGCGAAGCTGGTTGGTCTGCTGGGCGAGCGCTGTAAAACGCTGAAAGAGATGGCTGCATCCTGCCGCTACTTCTATGAAGATTTTGCTGAGTTTGATGCTGATGCCGCGAAGAAACATCTTCGTCCGGTGGCGCGTCAGCCGCTGGAAGTGGTGCGCGACAAGCTGGCTGCCATCAGTGAGTGGACTGCTGAAAATGTCCATCAGGCGATTCAGAGCACCGCAGATGAACTGGACGTCGGGATGGGTAAAGTAGGTATGCCGCTGCGTGTGGCTGTGACCGGTGCCGGTCAGTCACCGGGTCTGGATGTTACCGTTGAAGCAATTGGCCGCAGCCGCAGTGTGGCACGTATTGAGCAGGCACTGGCCTTTATCAGTGAGCGTGAAGCGCAGGCTTAATCAACACAGCCGGAAGCGTCACGCTTCCGGTTACTTTACTCTTCGCCAATTCCAAGCCGCTGCATTACGCCCTTAATCCCTTCCCGTAAGATTAACGCGGTGAACTGATCCTGTTCATTCTGACTCATTTGCTGGACAGAACTTATCAATAACGCAGGTAACGAATTAGCCACTGCTCCATAGGTTGCTGCGGGCTCATTGAGATTGCGTGTTGACTGAATAAAACTTTTTACGCGTTCATCAATATGGATCAGACGCGCCTTACCGCCTTGTACACCGGGCTTTGGCGTTGTTGTCCAGTTCTCTCGCTTGATCCATTTATTCACCGTTTGCCGACTGTAACCCGTTTCTGCAGCCAGCTCTTCGGGAGTAAGCCATTCCTTTTTCACGATGCTATCCCTGTTAAATACATTAGCGGTACATATTACAGCAAAACGTTACGGGGGAAAGTAACTGAGGCTGAAATTGCCTTTTGTCTTTTGACAAAAGGCAAAACAGGATTACTGCGGGTTGCTGGCAGGTTCTGCGGCAGGGCGGAAGGCAAGGAAGTAGGCCAGACCGACGAAGACGGCACCACCCACGGCATTGCCCATAAACACGGCAACAAAGTTAGGGAGATACTCTGCCCAGCTCATCTGACCGGCAAAAATGGCGGCCGGAATAATGAACATGTTGGCGACGACGTGCTGGAAGCCAATGGCAACAAACGCCATAACCGGGAACCACATGCCAAAGATCTTGCCGACAACATCTTTACTGGCAAAGGCCAGCCACACCGCCAGACAAACCAGCCAGTTACAGCCAATGCCTGAAATAAAGGCGTGCAGAAAATCGGCATGGACTTTTGCAGAGGCGATAGCAACGGTCTTTTTCAGGTAATCGCCTTCGGTCATGCCCAGCATATGGCCAAAGAACCAGGCCACGGCTACGCTGCCGAGGAAGTTCGCCAGCGTCACCCAGAACCAGTTCCGCGCCACGCTCATAAAGCTGATGCGGCGAGCGAACCAGGCGACAGGGAGGGTCATCATATTCCCGGTCAGCAGCTCACCCCCTGCCAGCACGGTCATGATAATACCCACCGGGAAGACAGCGGCACCTAGCAGGCCACCAAATGAGCCCCATTCAGCGGGCAGGGTGTTGATTACGTGAAGATCCAGCAGGAAGCCGGTCGCAATAAATGCGCCCGCCATAAAGCCAAGAATCAGAAGGATGCTGACAGGCGCACGGCTTTTTGCCACGCCTGACTGGATCGCCAGTTGTGCGATTTCTTTAGGTGTATGCAGCGACATAGTATCTCAATAGTTTTTTTAGGATTAATGTGACGATAACGCCTGGTGGACGCGTGGTGTACGGGAGAGGGTCCCGGTCACCACTAAATTAGCGGGCTAAGTTTTGCACGCGAAAAAGACGAAGACAAGAAAATTCCTATAACATATTTAACCGGGAATTAACCTGACGGCAGACTGAATAACAGTTAAAAAACGGTCCTGCCGCAACAGACACGATTTTCAGCTGCAGCATGCTGCTGAAACTTCGCAGGTTGCCGCCTTTTTCAGCGATCAAACAGAGAATGTCATTTTGCCGTTGACACCCCGGAGGCGGTTTCATATTATGCCGTCCGTCGCTTAACGCGACAGTTTTTCGGTTCGGGGCTATAGCTCAGCTGGGAGAGCGCCTGCATGGCATGCAGGAGGTCAGCGGTTCGATCCCGCTTAGCTCCACCAAACTTCTTCCCAAAAGTTTGGTACTGAAAAACGATTCCAGATGTGGGGGTATAGCTCAGCTGGGAGAGCGCTTGCATGGCATGCAAGAGGTCAGCGGTTCGATCCCGCTTATCTCCACCATTTTCTGACAGCATCGTTGTCAAAATCCTTTCTGTTTTACCTGTTCCTTTGTCCCTGCATAATTACGTTTTGCCCTTCACGCGGCTACACGCACATGCGTTTGTAACCCGGCTCCTGTGGCGTATATGACGCTGTTTACAGGGCGTGTCGCGCACTGCCGCAAGGCAGACGTCATGCAGGTGTGTGAGGGAAGAGGCAAAGCGGGAGAAGGGAAGCAGGGCAGGAACAAACCGGAAAGAAAAGGGCGAGACCAGCTCGCCCTTTCGTACGTAAACCTGTGCTTAGAACGCCAGAACCAGACCGGCGATAGCGGCGGAGAGCACGCTGACCAGCGTAGAGCCGTACAGCAGCTTCAGGCCAAAGCGGGAAACCACGTTACCCTGTTCTTCGTTCAGACCTTTAATCGCACCGGCTACGATGCCGATAGAAGAGAAGTTGGCGAACGACACGAGGAAGACGGAGAGAATACCTTCTGAGTTTGGCGACAACTGACCCGCGATTTTCTGCAGATCCATCATGGCAACAAACTCATTCGATACCAGCTTGGTCGCCATAATGCTGCCGACCTGCAACGCTTCGCCAGACGGTACACCCATCATCCAGGCAAACGGATAGAAGACAAAACCGAGAACGCCCTGGAAGGTGATGCCGAAAATCAGATCAAACAGCGCATTCAGACCTGAAATCAGCGCGATAAAACCAATCAGCATGGCGGCAACGATAATCGCGACGCGGAAACCGGCCAGGATATATTCGCCCAGCATCTCAAAGAAGCTCTGACCTTTATGCAGATCCTGCAACTGAAGGTCTTCTTCATTCTCAACGCGGTAAGGGTTGATCAGCGACAGCACAATAAAGGTGCTGAACATATTGAGCACCAGCGCCGCGACAACATATTTCGGCTGCAGCATGGTCATGTAGGCACCGACGATAGACATCGAAACGGTGGACATCGCCGTCGCGGCCATGGTGTACATGCGGCGTTGTGACATCTTGCCCAGGATATCTTTATAGGCGATGAAGTTTTCTGACTGTCCCAGTATCAGAGAACTTACGGCGTTGAAAGATTCCAGTTTTCCCATGCCATTGATCTTCGACAGCACAGTACCGATACCGCGGATAACCCACGGCAGGATACGGAAATGCTGCAGAATACCGATCAGAGCAGAGATAAAGACGATTGGGCACAGCACATTAAGGAAGAAGAAGGCCAGGCCTTTATCGCTCATGTTGCCGAACACAAAGTTGGTTCCCTGGGCAGCATACTTCAGCAGATGGTCGAAGAAGCCCGCGAAGCCTTTGACGAAACCCAGTCCCGCTTCTGAGTTCAGGAAGAACCAGGCGAGCACAATTTCAATCACCAGTAGCTGTACAATGTAGCGAATGCGAATGCTTTTACGATCGTGACTGACCAGCAAGGAAAGTATCCCGACCACCACCAGTGCTAAAAGAAATTGCAAAATATGGGACATAGTTGCTCCAAATTTGAGGAGGATTGTATTTTGTTGCGTATTCTATGTAACGCGTTACTTAAAAACGAGATCTGAACCACAATATAAGTATTCGCTATCGCTATATTTTCCAGAAAAGTTCCAGAGATCACGTCCTGTTTACAAATCATTCACGCCAGATAACCCTATACTTATTGTCTATATTTCACACAAAGCGTAGAGTGACACTCTTGCTCACATTTTTAGCAATCACTTCCTTTACTGTAATGTATAGCAATGGCTATACTTTATAGCAGCATCTATTACATCGATAACAATAAACGAATTTCACTTGCACATGCTAACCCCTAAGCTTGTGGGGCAGGCAAATGTTCAGACAGGGTACCGGATATGTTTGAGAGTCGTACCGCCGGGCGCGCCGCTCGCGGAGTCAGAAAAGTCAAACTCGCACTGCTGGGCCCCGCCTTTATTGCCGCTATCGGCTATATCGATCCGGGCAACTTTGCGACCAATATTCAGGCGGGCGCTGCGTACGGTTATAAATTGCTGTGGGTGGTGGTGTGGGCCAACATCATGGCCATGCTCATTCAGCTGATGTCAGCCAAGCTGGGCATTGCCACGGGTAAAAATCTCGCTGAACACATCCGCGACCGCTTTCCCCGGCCCGCCGTCTGGTTTTACTGGGTGCAGGCAGAAATTATTGCGATGGCCACCGATCTCGCCGAGTTTATCGGCGCGGCGCTGGGCTTTAAATTGTTGCTCGGCATCTCTCTGATGCAGGGCGCGGTGCTGACCGGCATCGCCACGTTCCTGATATTAATGTTACAGAGCCGTGGTCAAAAGCCGCTGGAGCGGGTCATTGGCGGACTGCTGCTGTTTGTGGCGGCAGCCTATATCGTCGAACTCTTCTTTTCTCAGCCCAACGTCAAAGAGCTGGTTATCGGCATGGCGATGCCCGCGTTACCGACGTCGGATGCCGTCTTCCTGGCGGCGGGTGTGCTGGGGGCGACCATTATGCCGCACGTGATTTATCTGCACTCCGCGCTGACGCAGGGCAAAAGCGAGGACAGCAAAAGCCAGCGCTACTCCTCAACCAAGCTGGATGTGGCGATTGCCATGACCATTGCCGGATTCGTTAACCTGGCGATGATGGCGACGGCGGCAGCGGCCTTCCACTTCAGCGGCCACAGCAAAATCGCTGAACTGGATCAGGCCTATCTGACGCTGCAACCCCTGTTAGGTCAGGCGGCGGCAATCGTATTTGGTCTGAGCCTGGTGGCCGCTGGTTTATCCTCGACGGTGGTCGGTACGCTCGCGGGGCAGGTGGTGATGCAGGGCTTTATTCATTTTCATATTCCGCTCTGGGTGCGTCGTACGGTCACTATGCTGCCTTCCTTTATTGTGATCTGGGCAGGCTGGGATCCAACGCGGGTTCTGGTGATGAGCCAGGTGCTGTTGAGCTTCGGTATCGCACTGGCGCTGATCCCGCTGCTCTCCTTTACCGGCAACCGCGAGCTGATGGGCGAGGATATGGTGAACTCGCGTCTGATGCAGAACACCGGACGCCTGATTGTGCTGCTGGTAATTGCGCTGAATCTTTACCTGCTGGTGGGCGAAGCGCTGGGGCTGTAGCGGTCCAGGAAAACAAAAAACGCCCGGTTCTGCCGGGCGTTTTGATTAGTGGCGATCGTGTCCATGATGGCCGGGACCACCCGGGCCAAAGCCGTGCGGGCCAGGCCCGGGACGGTCATGATGAGCCCAGCCGCGATCGCGGTCGCGGCGATGCTGGTGCTCCCAGCGGCGTTCGCGGTCGCGTTCATGCCAGCGACGTTCACGCTCCCACTGCTTATGACGCCGCCACTCTTCATGTCGCCACCAGCGGCGTTCGTTGTAGGAGTAACGGTCATTCCACCAGCGCGGTTCACGCCAGCGACCGCCATCCCAGTAATAACCGCGATTATCGCGATCGCCCAGATTCAGCGTGACGCCGGGGGCCAGAGTAATAGAGGCACTGGAGGCCAGGGCTGTGTGGCTTGCCATTGGCGACATCAGGGCCAGCAGGGCAGCAAAAATAAGGGCTCTTTTCATTTTCTTCTCCTCATCAACAGTCTGATGCTGTTGCGGCGCAGTGATTATGCCTGCGTATTGCTGTTGTTACCGCATCATTGTGTCGGAAGATTGTGAGGAAATTGGGGAGAGAACGGGGATTGAGACTATTCTGGCGAAGAAAACGCCCGGCGATCAGTGCCGGGCACTAAACCGTTACAGCAGGGCAGCGTTAATCGCCGCTAATTCGGTATCGCTGAACTGACGACGCGCGAGCATCGCTACCGCGTCATCAATCTGGGCTGTTTTACTGGCACCAATCAGCACCGAGGTGACGCGATCATCGCGCAGCACCCACGCCAGCGCCATCTGCGCCAGTTTCTGCTCGCGCTGCTGAGCAATAACGTTCAGCCTGCGAACCTTCTCCATCTTTTCATCCGTCAGCTGGTTTTCAGTCAGGAATTTGCTGCCGCTGGCGGCACGCGAATCGTCGGGGATGCCCTGCAGATAGCGATCGGTGAGCACGCCGCCCGCCAGCGGAGAAAAGGCGATACAGCCGACGCCCGCATCGCCCAGGGTCTGAATCAGCCCCTGTTCTGGTGTACGTTCAAACATTGAATAGCGCGGCTGGTGAATCAGACACGGGGTACCGAGATCGCGCAGGATAGCGATCGCTTCGGCAGCAAGATCGGCCGGATAGTTAGACAGCGCAGCGTAAAGCGCTTTGCCCTGGCGCACCACATGATCCAGCGCGCGCATTGTCTCTTCGAGCGGCGTTTCCGGATCGGGGCGGTGATGATAGAAAATATCCACATACTCCAGCCCCATCCGCTTCAGGCTCTGATCCAGGCTGGCGACCAGATACTTACGCGAACCCCAGTCGCCATACGGCCCCTGCCACATGGTATAGCCTGCTTTGGTGGAGATAATCAGCTCGTCACGATGGGCACGAAAATCTTCCCGCAGAATACGACCGAAATTCTCTTCCGCTGAGCCCGGTGGCGGACCGTAATTGTTCGCTAAATCGAAGTGGGTAATGCCGAGATCAAATGCGTGGCGCAGCAATGCACGGCTATTATCGACCCGGGTGCTGTCACCAAAGTTATGCCACAGGCCCAGCGAGATAGCGGGCAGTTTAATGCCGCTGCGGCCGCTGCGACGGTATTCCATCTGTTGATAGCGATCGGGATGAGGGAAAGAGGACATTCAGCGCTCCTGAGTAAAAACGGGGATATGTGCCAAAAGTCTATCAGTGTATACGGTTACACTCAGTGACAGCGCGCAGCAGTTCGCATTTTTACAGAATAATCTGCCAGCGTAACGCCGACTTTCCAGCCTTTACGGCTGGTGAAAAGCGCGACCTTTCTCGCTAATTTCAACCGCTGTCAGATACTTAACCCGACTCTTCCCTGAAAGGAATGCGCAATGTCCACATTTACCGTTGGAGATTACCTGCTGACCCGTCTGCAGGAGATTGGTGTAAAGCATCTGTTTGGCGTACCGGGCGACTATAACCTGCAGTTTCTTGACCGGGTCATCGCTCACCCGGAAATCAGCTGGGTTGGCTGTGCCAATGAGCTTAATGCAGCCTATGCGGCAGACGGCTATGCACGCTGCAGCGGCGTGGGGGCGCTGTTAACCACCTTCGGTGTTGGCGAACTCAGCGCGATTAACGGCATTGCGGGCAGTTATGCTGAATATCTGCCGGTGATCCACATTGTCGGTGCGCCTGCAACGTCAGCACAACGTCAGGGTGACTGCGTTCACCATTCGCTGGGCGATGGCGATTTCCAGCATTTTATTCGTATGGCCGCCGAAGTCAGCGCGGCAACGGCACAGCTCACGGCTGACAATGCCACTGCTGAGATTGACCGGGTAATTGAGCAGGCGCTGCAGGCCCGTCGTCCCGGTTACCTGTCGCTGGCCGTGGATGTGGCTGCCCTGGAAGTACAGCCCCCTGCGCGGCCCCTGAACAGCCATCAATCCTCTTCGCCCGATGCACGCCGCGCTTTCCGCGACGCGGCGGCGCGGTTACTGGCACCGGCAGAGCGCGTGTCACTGCTGGCTGATTTTCTGGCCCTGCGCTGGCAGCAGCAGTCTGCCCTGGCCGCGCTGCGTAAACAGTGCGCGATTCCCTGTGCCAGCCTGCTGATGGGCAAAGGCGTACTGGATGAGCAGCAGCCGGGGTTTACAGGAACCTATGCCGGTGAAGCCAGCGCCGATCAGGTATGCGGACAGATTGAGCAGGTGGATGTGGCGATCTGCGTCGGGGTACGTTTCACCGACACCATTACCGCAGGGTTCACGCAGCAGTTTGCTCCTGAACGGCTGATCGATCTGCAACCTTTCAGTGCCAGCGTGGGCGGCGAAGATTTCTCGCCATTGTCGATGGCAGATGCGCTCAGCGAACTGCAACCGCTGTTTGAACGTTATGGCCAGCAGTGGCAAACCGCCATCACGCCGCCAGCAGTGCAACCGGCAGAACCGGCGGCCGTAATCAGCCAGCATGCTTTCTGGCAGGCGATGCAGGCATTTCTGCAACCTGGCGACCTGATTCTGGCGGAGCAGGGGACAGCCGCATTTGGTGCCGCCGCGTTGCGTCTGCCCGCGCAGGCGCAGCTGGTGGTTCAGCCATTATGGGGATCAATCGGCTATACTCTTCCCGCAGCGTTTGGCGCGCAGACGGCTGACCCCGATCGCCGGGTTATCCTGATTATCGGAGACGGTTCGGCGCAGCTGACGATCCAGGAACTGGGTTCAATGTTGCGCGATGAGCAGCGACTGATTATCTTTTTGCTGAATAATGAAGGTTATACCGTTGAACGGGCGATTCATGGCGCAACACAACGTTATAATGATATTGCCCAGTGGAACTGGACGGCCTTACCGCATGCTCTGAGCCTGAAGAGTCAGGCGCAGAGCTGGCGCATCAGTGAGACCGTGCAGCTGGACGAGGTAATGGCGCGACTTTCAGCGCCTCAATGGCTGTCGCTGGTTGAGGTGGTCATGCAGAAAGAGGATTTGCCGCCACTGCTACGAAAAGTCACCGCCTGCCTGAATCAACGCAACGGCGGCTAAGATTCAGATAGTTGCCGCTGTGCAGGGTGGACTATCGCGGTTAGGCTGTAGCACACCTGAGAAGACGCTCACCAATCGCACCGGTGAGCGTTGTTGTTTTATGGGCAGAAATTTATAGTGTCCTCCAACTCTTAAGACCCCAAGCGGAGCAACAGAAGAATGACAACCTATGCCTTGGTCGGCGATGTCGGCGGTACTAACGCACGCCTCGCCCTGTGTGAGGTGGAAAGCGGCAGCATCACCCAGGCCAAAACATTCTCAACATCAGAATACGACAGCCTCGAAGCCGTCATCCGCCACTATCTTGATGAACAACAGCAGGATGTTAAAGATGGCTGTATTGCTATCGCCTGCCCGATTACCGATGACTGGGTTGAAATGACCAACCATGACTGGGCGTTTTCCACGCGCAAGCTCAAAGAGAACATCGGTTTTGAACACCTGGAAATCATTAACGACTTTACCGCGGTCTCAATGGCGATCCCGATGCTGACCGCCGACAACGTGATTCAGTTTGGCGGCACAGCGCCGGTAAAAGATAAGCCTATTGCGATTTATGGTGCCGGTACCGGATTAGGCGTCAGCCATCTGGTCCACGTGGACAAGCGCTGGGTCAGCCTGCCGGGCGAGGGCGGTCATGTTGACTTCGCTGCCAACAGCGAAGAGGAAGATCAGATTCTGGAAGTGCTGCGCGAAGAGCTGGGCCATGTCTCAGCGGAGCGTGTCCTGTCGGGTGCCGGTCTGGTTAACCTCTATCGTGCGATTGTTAAAGTGGACAATCGCGTGCCGGAAAACCTGAAGCCTAAAGATGTCAGTCAGCGTGCGCTGGATGACAGCTGCATCGACTGCCGTCGCGCGCTGTCCATGTTCTGCGTCATCATGGGCCGTTTCGGTGGCAATCTGGCATTGAACCTTGGCACTTTTGGTGGCGTTTACATTGCGGGCGGCATCGTGCCACGCTTCCTGGAGTTCTTTAAGGCGTCCGGTTTCCGTGCCGCTTTTGAAGACAAAGGCCGCTTCCGCGACTATGTTGCCAGCATCCCGGTTTATATGATCACGCACGATCAGCCTGGCCTGCTGGGCGCAGGCGCGCATCTGCGTCAGACGCTGGGTCGCATCCTCTGATTAAGTTTCACCTCGCGCACTGCCATGCTGTGCGCGATCGATTTTCCCGACCGGCCTGCTGATGCGGGCCGGGCTCGGGAAATCACCGCCTGCTTTTTCCCTCTCCAGATCCATACCTGAACAGTCCGTTTCCGCCCTGTGCTACAGGCGCATCAGCTGTCGAAACTGTTTCACTTTGCTGCGGCTCACCGGCACCTGAAACTCAAGATCGCGCAGTTTCAGCAGATAGGTGTTGTTGAACCACGGCTCAATTTCGCGGATCTTGCTGAGGCTGACGCAGTACGAGCGATGGCAGCGGAAGAACTGCTGCTCCGGCAGACGTGAACAGAACTCGGTAATGTTCATCGACATCACGTAAGCCTCGCGACGGGTATAAACAAACGTCAGTTTCTCATGCGCCTCAACGTAGTAAATATCATTCACATCCGTAACGATAATGCGCTCATCTTTAATCAGGTTAACCGTCTGCGGTGCGGGCGTGGCGCTAAGATGGCTGACCGCCTGCTGCGCCTGGGCCGTGGCTTCCAGCTTGTTCAGCATGGTGACAATCCGCGACTCCTGATAGGGCTTGAGAATGTAGTCAAACGCTTCCAGCTCAAACGCCTCTACCGCATGTTCTTTCCACGCGGTAATAAAGACAATCAGCGGTTTATGAGCAAACTGATGGATATTCTGTGCCAGCAGCATGCCATCCAGTGAGGGGATATTGATGTCGAGGAAAATCACATCAACCCGATGCTGTTGCAGGTATTTCAGCACGTCGAGACCGTCATCAAAGCAGGCTTCAATCTCAATTTTGCTGTGATGCTGAATCATCCAGCTCAGCTCCTGCTGCGCCAGGAATTCATCTTCCACAATAATGGCTTTCATAACAGATTCTCCGCCAGGCGCTGGCCATGCTTACTCAGCGTAAAGGAAATCTCGGTGCCCGGCTGATGCCGCACAATGTTCAGTCCCTGACCCGACAGGAGTGTTACCCGATGATGCACATTGAGCAGGCCGATTTTATTACCGGGCATCTCGTTGCGCGCCACCCGCGCCACAACGTCGTCACTGATGCCCTGTCCGGTGTCCCGTACTGCGATCCGCACCTGATCGCCCAGATCCCGGACGCTCAGCGTCACCACGCCTTTGCCTTTACAGGGCTGGATACCGTGCACAATGGCGTTCTCCACCAGCGGCTGGATGAGCAGACTCGGCAGCAGAAAATGGAGATCGTCATCGACGTCATAAATCATGGTCAGCTTATCGCCAAACCGCGCCTGCTCAATGGCGATGTAATCTTTCACCTGCCACAGCTCTTTACGAATATCGATCAGCTCATCGTCGTTCAGTTCCAGGTTGTAGCGCAGGTAGCGTGACAGGTTAATCACCAGCTGGCGTGCGGTATCGGGATTAAGCCGGATAGAAGAGGAGATGGCATTCAGCGCGTTGAACAGGAAATGAGGATTTATTTTACTTTGCAGCGCCCGCAGTTCCGCTTTATTGGCCATTTCACGCAGCTGCTCGGCGCGGGACACTTCAAGCTGGGTTGAGATGATTTGTGACAGGCCGATTGCCATTTCCTTCAGCGAGCCGGTAATACGGTGCGCGCGACGATAGTAGATTTTCAGCGTGCCGGTGACTTTGCCTTTTTCCCACAGCGGGATGACGATCATCGAATGGATGTCTTTGGTGCGGTGCGCTTCATCGTTGTTCTTAATGATGATTTTACCGCTGGCAATTGACTGTGCGGTGGTGGGGCTGATGCCATCATCCCCATGCTCATAGTTGTGTTCGCCATAACCGACGTAGGCCAGAATCTGTTTTTTGTCGGTCATCGCCACCGCATCGGCTTTGATCTCCCGCCGGATAATGTCACAGATGTTGCGCAGCGAGTCGCTGTTCACCTGACGAAACAGCGGCAGCGTTTTATTGGCGATCTCCAGCGCCAGCTTGGCCTGGCGGGCGGCAATCGCCTCTTTCTCACCCTCAACGCTTTGCACCAGCAACACAATAATACCGATGCTGGAAGCCCCCAGGATCATCGGCAGGGCAATCTCCGACACAATCGCCAGCCCGAGTGAGGCAGGGCGCGCCCACAAAACGATCAGCAACATCGTCAGGGCCTCACACAGCATGCCGCCGACGATACCGGCGCGCCAGCGATGCTCTTTCAGCACCCGGCGGTTAATACCGCCCGCGACGATACCGGCAATGATGCTGGTAATCAGACAGGGCACAGAGGTTACACCGTGAATATCGATCAGAAAGCGGTGCAGGCCCGCGATCACCCCGGTGGCGATCCCGACCCAGGGCCCGAACAGAATGCCGCCCGCCATCACGGCGATGACCCGCACATTCAGCAGCGAACCGTCAACATTGACTCCCGACCAGGTACTGAAGAGCGCAAACAGCGAAAAGATGGCGGTTACCGCTATTTTCTCCCCACGGGTGTGTTCATCTTTTTGCAGCAGCTGACGAAACGGGCGGGTGCGCGTCAGGAAGAACAGGCATATCAACATCAGGGCGGCGCGATCAAATACTGCCAGTAACATCGTGAAGTGGGAGGACACAGGCGGCTCGTCGACAAGGGAACGTGACCCTATGATAAAAAATGTGATCGCGAACCGCTAGCTTCCCGATCAATCACGCCGGGTGTTCGTGTTTCAGATCAATTTTTACGGCCTTTGCCTAAAAAGAGGAAAGGTTGAGTGCAATAAAGGGGAACAGTTTTTTCATCCCTCCGGTGCTGGTCGCTGATGTGCCGTTTTGCTATGTTGCGCGATGACGCGTGCCAGCGACCGCTGGAAAACCGCGCCCATCGGGAGCAGCAGATGCAACTTGTCACCGCCAGATTAACCCTGAATAAATTACAGCCAGAAGACTGGAAACTGTTTCGTGCCGTGCATGAAGATCGCGACACCATGACCTGGGTGAGTGAAATCCCCGATGAAGCAGACATCCGCCAGCGCTTCACCGAGCGTCTGGCCCCCTGGCAGCCAGGCAGTTTTCATATGCTCTGCCTGGTGGCACGGCGACGTGATAACGGTGAGCCGATCGGCCTGTTTGGCTGCAGCCCGGAGTGGGTGCCACATCGTCAGGCGGAGGTGGGTTATATGCTGCTGCATCGCTACTGCGGACAGGGATATGGCAGTGAAGCGCTGGCGGCGCTGTGTCAGTTTTTGCTGGAAGCCGATTTCCACAAGCTCAAGGCGATGGTGATTGAAGGCAACTGGGCGTCACGCCGGATTCTGGAGAAAAACGGCTTTCAGCTGGAGGGGACACTACGGGATAATTATCTGCTGAACGGCTGCTGGGTGAACGATTGGCTGCTGGGTCGCCTGAATCCGCAAGGATAAAAATATTTTCTGCCCCCTCGACAACATGAACCTCACCGCGTTATGTTCGTAACGGGTCACCGCAGTGACCCGCGTCGCTCGGACGGTCCGGGCGCTTACGTAATCCAGAGGACATCATGGCTGATAACAGCATACCCCGTCGTTTCTCGCGTATCGAACGCTTGCCCCCTTACGTTTTTAACATCACCGCTGAACTGAAGATGGCTGCGCGTCGGCGCGGCGAAGATATCATCGACTTTTCAATGGGCAACCCGGATGGCCCAACCCCGCCGCACATTGTCGAAAAGTTATGCCAGGTGGCGCAGCGAGACGATACCCACGGTTATTCCACCTCACGGGGCATTCCGCGTCTGCGTCGGGCGATCTCCCGCTGGTACGCCGAACGCTACCAGGTTGAGATCGACCCGGAATCCGAGGCGATTGTGACCATCGGCTCTAAAGAGGGTCTGGCGCATCTGATGCTGGCGACGCTGGACCACGGTGATACCGTGCTGGTACCGAACCCAAGTTATCCGATTCATATCTACGGTGCGGTAATCGCCGGGGCGCAGGTGCGTTCAGTGCCGCTGGTGGCGGGCGTTGACTTCTTCAATGAGCTGGAACGTGCCATCCGCGAGAGTTATCCCAAGCCAAAAATGATGATCCTTGGCTTCCCGTCTAACCCGACCGCACAGTGTGTAGAGCTCGACTTCTTCGAACGGGTGATTGCGCTGGCAAAACAGTACAACGTACTGGTGATCCACGATCTGGCCTATGCCGACATCGTCTATGACGGCTGGAAAGCGCCATCGATCATGCAGGTCCCGGGCGCGCGTGATGTTGCCGTCGAATTCTTTACCCTGTCAAAAAGCTACAACATGGCGGGCTGGCGCATCGGTTTTATGGTGGGCAACAAAGAGCTGGTCGCGGCGCTGGCACGGATCAAAAGTTACCATGACTACGGCACCTTTACGCCCCTTCAGGTGGCTGCGATTGCGGCGCTGGAAGGCGATCAACAGTGCGTGCGTGACATTGCAGAGCAGTACAAGCGCCGGCGTGATGTGCTGGTGAGGGGACTGCATGAAGCGGGCTGGATGGTCGATAACCCGAAAGCCTCGATGTACGTCTGGGCAAAAATTCCGGACCACTACGCGCATCTGGGTTCGCTGGAGTTTGCTAAACGTATGCTGCAGGAGGCAAAAGTCTGTGTCTCGCCCGGTATCGGATTTGGCGACTATGGTGACACGCACGTGCGTTTTGCGCTGATTGAAAACAGCGATCGCATTCGTCAGGCGGTACGGGGAATTAAAGCGATGTTTCGTGCCGATGGCATATTGCCGGGCAGCATGAAAACAGAAGAAGAGCACTGACAGCCAGCAGGGGCGACTCAACGGTCGCCCCGTGGCGGCACTGTCACGCCATTACTTCAGCAGCAGAACAAAGGTGCCGAACCAAAGTAACGCGAAAAAAGATATTCCCATCAAGGCATATTTCACAAAGCAACTCCTCTGAGCGGTTACGATGATGGCGATCCCAAACCAGTGCAACGCGAACAGCTGTGGAAAAGAGATCGCCATTTCAATAATGGTCTGCTCATTTCCGGGTCGATCTGAATAACTCAGAACAGGATCAGGCGCTAATCTACGCGTAATCCCGCCTAAATGAAATAGGTCCGTTCTGAGATATTGCTCACAATTTTACGGCACCTCAATTTCCGGGATCGCCGACATGCCGACACGTAACTGAGCCAGATGCTGTTGGTCGTTATCCAGCACAATTTTAACCGGCAGACGTTGAACAACTTTAGTGTAGTTGCCGGTGGCGTTATCGGGTGCGATCGCGGAAAACGTTGCGCCGGTGGCCGGTGCGATGCTGTCCACATGGCCGGTAAACGTCTTGCCTGGCAGGGCATCCACATGGATGCGTACCCGCTGACCCGGACGCACATCGCTAAGCTGCGTTTCCAGATAATTAGCCGTAATGTAAGTCTGCTGCAGGGGGACCACCGCCAGCAGGCGGGTTCCGGCTGACACGTAGGCACCGGTGCGCACCGAGCGCTGGCCGACCATCCCGTCAACAGGAGCCGTAATACGCGTGTAGGAGAGATTCAGCCTGGCCTGATCGACGCTGGCCTTCGCCGCAGCAACATCCGCTTCCGCTGAGCGCACCGCAGCCTGTAATACGCCCACCTGTTTGATTGCCGATGCCAGCGCAGCCTGGTTCTGCTGCACAGCGGCCTGTGCTGAGCGCTGGTTTGAACTGGCTTTCTGCTGGTCGTCAGCTGCCACGGTGCCACTTTTATAGAGCCGGTTATAGCGATCGGCGCTCTGTCCGGCATATTGCGCAGACGCCTGGCTGGCCGCGACGCTGGCTTTCTGCTGATCGATCACGGATTGCTGCTGCTCCAGCTGTGCCTGGCTGCTCAGCAGTTTTGCCTGACTCACCTGCAGATCAGCTTCGGCACTTTCCAGCGCCACACGATAGTCACGATCGTCCAGCGTCGCCAGCAGCTGACCGGCTTTGACCTGCTGATTATCCTGCACCTGCACATGGCTGATGTAGCCGGAAACTTTCGGCGCCACCAGGGTGTAATCCGCATTGACGTAGGCATCATTGGTGCGGTGATCGTTGCCGGTCATCAGTGACCAGACCACAAAAGCAATGGCCAGTAACGCCAGCAGCAGCAGAGTCAGCACCAGAGTTCTTCTCATTTCGAAAGCACGCATATTCAGTTATTCCGGGAGGGGTTTTGGATCAAAGTTTGAGGCGGCCAGACCCGTTTTGGCAGGATGGCAGTAAGCAATAACAGGCAGGCGGCAAAGCCGGTGAGCATCAGCCAGCTGTCGCTCAGGCCGAGGATCGTGGCCTGATGCCGGACCAGGGTAGCGAATCCGCTGAGATTCTCGCTGGCACTGATGCTGCCATCCGGCAACAGCGGCAAGCTGCGGCTGGCCTGATCGGCCGTCGGCGCGGTCATCAGCCAGCTGCGACTGGCGGCCTGATTAATCAGAACACTGGAGTGGAACTGCGCGCGATGGGAGAGAAAAACGTCAACCAGCGTGGAGGCAGCGATGCTGGAAAAACCGCGCACCGTATTAAACATCGCCGAGGCAAACGGCCCTTCAGGCGGGGCTACCACGCTGGTGGCGCTCATCAGTATCGGCAAAATGATCATCGGTTGTCCGAACGCCTGCAGGATCTGCAGCAGCCAGAAATTCTGTCGCGCCCAGTCACTGGTGATTTGCGTGCCCAGCAGACAAGCGGTCACCAGCAGGCCGACGCCCGCCGTCAGCATCCAGCGGCAGTCGATCCAGCGTATATTCAGCAGGGCCGCAATCAGTGGCGCGATCAGCAGCTGCGGCAGGCCTACCGTCAGCGCCAGCGGGGCAAACTCCAGGGTGCGAAAACCGCTGACCTGAGCAAAATAGGCGGAAGGCAGCGCGGAGCCTGATAACCCCAGGATGAGCACGCAGGCCAGTCCCAGCAGGCCGTGCGCCAGATTAGGCCGCCGCAGCATCTGCAATTTAAACAGCGGCAGCGGATGAAACCACTCATTGATCAGGAAAACCAGCAGCAGCGGCAGTGCAGCCAGCAACATACCGGCAATCAAGGGGGAGTTTAGCCAGTCAAGGCGCTCACCCTGGGTCAGCACCAGAACCAGCAGCGCAATCGCGCTGCAGCCGGTCATCATGCCAAACAGATCTATCTGCTGAAAGCGTTCAGGACGCAGCGGGTCCTGAGGCAATCCCCAGCTTATCAGCACCATGGCAATCAGCATCAACGGCACGACCTGCCAGAACACCATCATCCAGCTGACGTGATCGGTCCATAACGACGCCAGCGAGGCCGCCATGTTAGGGCCAAACGTCGCCGTCAGGGCATAGCCCGCCAGACCAAACAGTTTAAAAGGCGGCGGCAGAAAGCGCAGGGCGACGGTCATCAGCATGGGCGGTAAGGCACCGCCGAACAGCCCCTGCAGCACGCGCAGGCTGATAAATAGCGTTGGATCCGGTACCAGCGGCAGCAGAATGCCGGTCAGCATAAATCCTGTCGATACGCCGAGGGTAAAACGCCGCAGCGACAGGGTGACCGCGAACCAGGGGGCGATCATCATGGCGGCGACTTCTGCGGCCTGATAACCGGAGATAATCCAGCTACCCTGATCGTAGCTGATGCCCAGTGCGGCCCGGATGTCCGCCAGGGCGATATCACTGACGCGATCGTTCAGCCCGGAGGTCAGCGCAGCAATCAGCACGCCGACTAAGCCGAGCGCCAGTCGCATTGTAAAAGGATGAGGGGCCGGCGCGGCGGCTGGCTTGGCGTTCATGACAGGCGATCTCGTTATTATGATGCAGTGTACTGCGATGTGATACAGGTTGTAATATTACATCCCGGTATGCTGTATTGCAATGTGGTACAGGCTGTAAAAAGTGCGGCTTTCGCGCTACAGTAAGGCAGCTCAAACAGGACGACGCTATGGCACATCAACCCTCCAGCCGTGAGGATGAAAAAACGGGCGGCATTCAGGTCATCGCCCGTGCGGCAAAAATTCTTAATGCGCTGGGCGAACAGCCGGGCGGCATGAGCCTTGGCGAGATCGCTCAGGCGGTGGAACTGCCCCGTTCAACGGTGCAGCGCATTGTTGCCGCACTCGACAGTGCAGAGCTGGTGCGAAGCAGCGGGGCGGGCGGACTGCGCCTGGGGCCAGCGCTGTTAAAACTGATCTCCAGCGTGCATACCGACGTGGTCGATCTGGTCAGCCCGCTGCTGGAAAAACTCTCTTCCGACACCAATGAAACGGTCTCGCTGGCGCGTGCCAGCGGTAGCCAGCTGGCGATTATTCACCACGTGGTGGCATCGCGTGAGCTGCGTGTGGTGCCGCATATGGGACTCAATCTGCCGCTTTACAGCACCTCCGGCGGCCGGGCGCTGCTGGCGCTGGAGTGTGAAAAAGATGTGCGGACGATTGTTGGCGACGCCTGGCAGGAGTTAACCGATATGACGGTGAAAACGCTGCCGCAGTTGCTGCAACGTATCCGGGAAGTGCGCGAAACCGGTATCGCCGTGGATCGCGGTGAAACCCTGGAAGGAATCTCCACCATGGCGTTTGCGCTGGATACGCTGTTTGGTCGCTTTTCTGTCTCTTTACTGGTGCCCTCTGCACGTTTTCTGCGACACGAAGCCCGCTTTCGTGACGAGATGCTGAAGTGTAAAGAGGCACTGGTGCGTGAAATCGGCAAAGTTGCCGCGATTGAAGGATAAGCATCTGATGAAAACCCTGCTGATGGCCATTGATCACTCTCCGGTTGCGGAGAAAGTGGTTGCCTTAACCATTGAAGAAGCGCTGGCGCATCGCGCCGAGGTAGTGGTGTTGTGCTGTGTCGATCCTGCTTACTCTTCCTGTAATCAGCCAATGGAAATTGATGCGGGTGAAGATCCGGCCGATTTCGTGGCGGCACAGGATGAGCAGAATACGGCGGAAATGGTGGTGCGTCATGCGCTGGCCCCCTTACTGCGCGCAGGCCTTACTGCACGCGGCATGATTCTGGCGGGTGACGCGGCGGATACCATCGTTGCTCAGTCGCTACAGCTCAAGGCCAGTATGATTATCATGGGACGTCGTCATCTCTCCTCTTTTAATCGGCTCTTAAAGGGCTCGGTCAGCGCATCAGTTATTGAGCGTGCTCACTGTCCTGTGCTGATCGATGTGCGTAAGGATTAATCCCGCAGCATGAATTCTCTGCTTTTTATTACGCTGGCCGCTTTTGCGCTGCTGGCGCTGATCGTCATTGTACTGATCAAAACCACCCGTCTGCGATTGTGGCAGGGACTCCTCCTCTTTCTGCTGCCGCTGATACTGGCTAATCTGCTCTGGTTCAGCTGGGTCGCGCCGCATCAGCTGCAGGCCACGCAGCGTGAGCAGGCGGAGAATCAACTGGCAAAGATGCCAGGCTATCGGGTGCTGAAGACCCAGGAACCGGCCTTATGGCTGTTGCTGACCCAGGAGCTGACCCGGCGAATCCGTGCGGGGGAGCCACCGGACAAGGCGACGGGTGAACTGCGTGGCTGGCTGATTGAGGTGGTTAATCAGCGACTGATGCGCGGCACGGATGCGGCAGTTGTTAACTATATTGGCGTCTCGGTCGAAGAGATGCGGGCGCTGAACCAGATCGATCCGGGCCTCTGCTTCCGTTATCTCTATCCGCAGGTCAGCGGGGGCATCAATTTGCAGACCACACTGCCAGCGTCGCTGAATCGCAAAGAGGCCGATGTGCTGGAGCAACTGCTGCTCAACAGCCCTCCACCCGAACAGCCACTGGATAAGACGCAGGCGCAGGATGATCTGGAAGAGATTGCAGGCCGCCTTTATCTGAAGTGGGGCGACAAGCTGCAGCAGCTGAACATGCCTGCCGACACGGCGGTTGATCGCTCTTCATTGTGTGCCATGTCCATTGATCTCTACAGTGACATTCTGGCATTACCTGACAAGCGCGCCGCTAATCTGTTACGTAGAATGGTTGCACTGACCGGCCAGTAAGGCCGTGCTTAGCGGGCGAAAAAAAGCCCGCAAAGCGCGGGCAGGGAAGTGAGAGAAACAGTTTATTATTTATGGCATTTCCTGGTGTGGTGCAGTCTTCGTTTGGTCTGAATACATCCTGTCACTTCTGGCACGATAGTGATAGCCGCTTAATCGTATTAAATTAATCGGTAAAAGCTTCTCGATTTTTGATTTTTCGCGCATTAATCCTATGGATGCGTGACATGCTGCGTCATAAACTGCGCGGCAACGTGAGGACAACGACTATGAAAAAACAACTTATTGGCGCACTGGCGCTGATTCTGCTGAGTGGATGTACTGCCAGCAAACCCGGGGCATTTGAACGTGTAGATGAAGATCCCAGCTCAAATACCGTGCAGTACCGTTTTGACCCGGTAAAGGTCAATCGTGATGCGATGGATATCGACCTGGCCAATTACTGCAGCAATAAAGGATTTGATAAAGTGGAAGCGCTGCCTGCGCAAGAGAGTCATATTCCGGGACTGAAGAAAGCATGGTTCCAGTGTAATTATGCTCTGAAAAGCTAAATAAAACGGGCGGGATAATTATCCCGCCCTTAAAATGTAACGCTTTTATTTTATGCTGTGTGACATCTTTGCCCATTAGTGGCGATGGTGACCGCCATGATACCCTCCGTGATGACCTCCGTAGTAGCCGCCATGATATCCGCCTCCCCCTCCACGGTGCCAGCCATTGTCATGTCTGGGGCTGATGATACAACCGCTTAATAACGACATCAGCACAACCACCGAAGCGACTTTAATTAATCTCTTCATCGGAAGCTTCTCCTCTTTTCCAATGACTACGACACTACGCCGGAAAAGTGGAGTGAAGATGCAGGCTTTGTAGAGTTATTTAATAAGATATGACGGGATATTTCAGAATGCGGTTTTCTGTAGTGGAGGGAATTAAATAAATCGGAATGAGCTGAATAATAAATACTATCGGAGAGAATAATCTCAAAATCAAGCGAAAATAATTCTCATTTGAAAGTTTTTACCACTACATTATTAGCATGTCAGTTCAATGGGAGAGAAACATGACGCACGCTGTTAAAAATATCCTGGCTTTACAGGCTGAACTGGGCGAATGCCCGCTCTGGTCCGTCGAAGAACAGGTCCTCTACTGTGTCGATATCCTGGCACCCGCCATTCACCGTTTTGACCCGGTCAGCGGTGAACTGCAGACCTTCCCGCAGGCAGAAGAGGTGGGATGCATCGGTCTGCGTGAGCAGGGTGGGCTGATCGCCGCATTGCGTGGGGGTGTCTGGCTGCTGGATGCGCAGGGCAAGCCAGAGAAAAAGATTGCAGAGAATCCCGGCGTAGCTGCGCAAAGTCGCTTCAATGATGGCCGTGTCGATCCCTGGGGTAATTTCTGGTGTGGCAGTCTGTGGGAACCGCAGGACAAAAATGGCGGGCTGCTCTGCCGCGTGACGCCTGACCTGACGCTGGAAGTGAAAGCGCGCGACATTAAAATTTCCAACGGACTGGCTTTCTCTCCTGACCGGCAATGGATGTATCACAGCGACACGCCGAATGAGGCGCTCTATCGCTATCCGTTAAATGAGCAGGGCGAGCCGGGTGAGCGCACCCTGTTCCGCCGTTTTGATGCGAAAGGTGGGTTACCCGATGGTGCCGCAGTGGACAGCGAAGGCTTCTACTGGTCAGCACAGTTTGATGGCGGACGCGTGGTGCGTATCGATCCGCAGAGCAGCGAAATCGTTGATGAGATCCTGCTGCCGGTGAAGTGGCCGACCATGGTGGCCTTTGGCGGTGCCGATCTTAACACGCTGTTTATCACCAGTTCTCGCGAAGATCGCACTGAAGAAGAGCTGGCGCGCTATCCGCAGTCCGGCGATGTTTTTGCAGTGGATGTCGCAGTGGCAGGCATGGCAGAACCGCGATTCCGCGGCTAAACGACAACGGGCCGCTCTGTTGCGGCCCGTCAGCGTGCGTTGCCCGTAACGTTAATGACGTTGCAACACCGGTTCTGCGGTGACGGACGTCTGGGGCAGGCGGATGGTGAGTGACAGGAACAGGGAGATGACCAGCAGTGTCATAATCAGGCTGAAGGTCACGGTGAAACCACCAAACAGCGAGGCGACCAGCGAGCCCAGCACGCTGCCGATACCAAAGCCGAGATAGAGCAGGCCATAGTTCTTTGTCAGGTTGTTGAGGCCAAAGAAGTCACTGACCAGTGACGGGAACACGGTGATCGTCCCGCCGAAACTGAACGCCACACAGGCGAGTGACAGGAAGAAGGTGATCTCATTCATCCGGGTGAACAGCAGCACGCTCATTCCGATCAGCGACACAATCTGTGCCAGCGAAATAACCCTGATGCGCAGCATTTTGTCAGAGAGCACACCCAGGACCAGACGACCACTCAGGTTGGCTATCGCGATCACCGTTACCGCACTGGCAGCCGTCTGCGTGGAAAGGTGTACCAGCCCTTCGCCGATATCTTTGGCAACGCCTATCACATAAAGGCCACTCATACAGGCGGTCAGGAACATCAGCGCCAGCATCCAGTACTGCGGCAGGCGCACTGACTGTGCGAGTGTGTAATCCCGCGCATGCGGCTGACCTTTGCTGGTGGCGCTGATCTGCTGCAGTGGCGCTTCACGCATCAGCAGTGCGCCGAGAATAATCATCGACATGGCCAGCACGCCCCAGATCATAAAGGTCTGCTCCAGACCCACCGTCGCCAGCAGTGCTCCGCAGATGAATTTGAATCCCAGACTGCCAAGGCCGTAAGCGCCAATCGCGCAGGCAGAGATCATCCCCTTACGCTCCGGGAACCATTTCACGCAGTTTGAAAGTGTCATCAGGTAACCGGCGCCATCGGCCAGACCGACCAACAGCCCGGCACTGAAATAAAGCATCATCAGTTTATTGGCATGCGCGGTGAGCCAGAAGCCCAGCGCCATCAGTACACCCGCGCCAATCGTCACGCGGCGTACGCCAAAACGCTCCTGTAATTTCCCGGCCAGTGAAGAGGCGATAGCCAGACCTAAACTCAGCAGGCCAAAGGAAAAGGCGACCTGACTAATCGGGGCATCCAGCTTGTGTGACAGCTGACCGTTGAACAAACTCCATGTGTAAACTGACCCCAGCGCAAACTGAGTGATTACCGTTCCGAACAATGTAAGCCAGCGGGACCGCTGGTAAGAAGCCTGTTGTGTCTGGTTCATCATGTATCTCTCCCGTCCGGGAATCTGGAAACTGCAGTCAGAATAAAGCCGTGATTCGCGCGCGTGAGCAGTAACGGTATGAACGGAACGGATCAGGGAATGAAATGCCACTCAGGCGGTATGAATGACACAATGCAGAAAAGTTACGACAAGGCAGCGTTGCGTTAAAAGTAACCAAAGCGACAGCTTGATAAGTTAGGGTAACTAGCCGTAATAGAATGTTTCAGCGAGCCGTTTATGTGGGCAGCTCTCCGGATTTTTTGCCAGGCTGATAGTTCACTTATCAGGAGGAAATATGAAAGACCGGACATATGAATCCACCACCAGTGAGGACGAAGTTTGCTGCATCATCGGTCAGGCGGTGATTGAACTCAGTACGGAACAACAGCCTGTGACCAAATCGACGCTGGCACTAAAATTACTGTCGATGGCCGATCGTGACGGTGACGATGAGCGTGTTCTGCTCTACTGGATTGCGCGTAAAGCGATCAATCAACCACAGAAACTTCTTCAGCAGCAGTGGGCGTAACGCCTGTGCGAATGCGGGCCTGAGCCCGCCTCCGCGTCAGACGACGACCCGGCGACGGCTTGCCGGCCAGCGGGCAAACATGACGATATTGCCCAGCAGAATCATGACAAGGCCAGGGATGGCGCTGGCGTGCCATTCATAACCCTCAAAACGGGTTGAGAGTGCCAGCGCGACCAGCGGAAACAGAACGGTTGTGTAGGCAGCCCGGCTGGCTCCTATTCGTCCCACCAGCGTAAAGTAGGCACCGAAACCCATCACCGATCCCACTATAGCCAGATAGGTTAATGCGCCAACCCACTGGGCATTCCAGGTCGGCTGCAGTGAAACACCCTGTAGCAGCGAAACCAGCGCCATCATCAGTGCGCCGTATAACATGCCATAGCTGTTAGTGGTCAGCACGTCGCGCTGCAGACGCTGATGCCGCTGACTGATCATATTGCCGAATGAAAACCCCAGCGTGCCCAGCGCACTCAAGCCAATGCCGTACAGTAATCCGGCAGAGGCCTGCGTGCTGCGAAGATCGTGCCAGAACAGCGCAACGATGCCCGCCATGCCCAGCACGATCGCCGGGACCAGACGTGGGGAGGGGCGCTGACGAAAAAATATCCAGCTGTTGATGGCGTTGTACATCACCGCCATAGAGAAAATGACCGACTCCAGTCCGCTGCTGATATAACCCGAAGCGTAATAGAAACAGACAAAGTTAAAGCCAAAGACGCAGCAGCCCTGCAGCACACAGAAGAGATGATCACGCAGCGTCAGCCTGTGCAGCCGTTTTATCAGCTTAAGCAGCAATAACATGACCAGCGAAGCCAGCAGAAATCGCCAGAACACGGCGACGGTGACGGCACTGATGCCAGCAGACTGTTGCGCGTAAATCGCAATCCAGGTTGTGCCCCAGATCAGCACCACAGAGAGATATAAAAACAGGTTCATTGCCACGTCCTCCACCCTAAAACGCTGAGTCTGCGCCGATAACGTACACGGGGCTTGCAGCGAATTGCGCCGGGTTTGCAAAATCTTGCGCATTTTTACCCTCTGTCCCGATGTGACCTGTTCTCTGTCCTCCACAATCCGTAAACTGATGCTCTGTTTATCTGACCCTGATACCCCGATGCGTACCTACCAGACCTTTGAAATGCTGCAACGCCACAAAGCGCAACTGCGTGATCGGGTACAACTCAATAGCGGCATTCAGCTGGCTGCCTGGTTTAATAGTGGCGATCGCGTAACAAATCTCAGTGATCATCACACGCTGAGCCTTTACGTGGCGGGCGGTTACGATACCTGGCATAAAACAGCGCAGGGCTGGCGTAACGGAGGCGCACCAGATCGTTTCTGTCTGATGCCCGCAGGTACGGAATCAACCTGGGATCTGCGTGCCGATCTCGCTTTTGTTCATCTCTATTGCAGCGAGAACCAGTTGCGGCAGCTGGCCGAACAGGTCTGGGATCGCAGCCCGGCGCAGTTAAATCTGCATGAGAAAGTTTTTTCCACTGATGACCGTATTACCCAGCTCTATCGGCACTTTCTGCTGAGCAGCGACTGGCAACAGCCCGCCAGCCAGCTGACGCTGAGCAGTGCATCAACACTGCTTCTGACCCATCTTTTGCAGCACTACAGTGAGGTAAAATGGCAACTGCCACAGGTGCGGGGGGGACTGGCTCCGGTGGTGTTACGTCGGGTGCTCGACTTCATAGAAACCCATATCGACCAGCCTTTAACGCTGGCTGTGCTGGCGCAGGAAGCGGCACTCAGCGAGTTTCACTTTGCCCGCATGTTCCGTCACACCACCGGCGAAGCGCCGCACCAGTTTGTGATGCGCCGTCGTATGGATCGTGCGCGGTCGTTGCTTGAGCGGCCCGAACTGACGCTGACGGATATTGCCCTTCAGTGTGGTTTTCACTCTTCAGCGCACTTCAGCCATCGTTTCCGTCAGGTCTATGGCATGACGCCTTCCGGGTGTCGGCGGGAGGGCCGAAGAACTTTTTAGCGGAAAAAGGGCCCCTCGTGCAGTGAATGTTCACACCAAAAATAATTAACATAACTTATCTTTAAACCCCGCCTGATTGAGTGAGTGCTCATTTTCAATTTTTAACGCTATCCGTTTGAACAGTCCTTAACGGCACGTTTCTGCACCGTAATCTCCACTGTTTTTAATTCTGCATCTGGCAGACTGCTGAAACACTTTTCAGCTATTGATAGCGTGAGTTTTTGACTGTCATCTTAAGAAATATCTTACATAACATGCTATTGCGTGGTTTTTTCAGTGCTGGTTATTTTTACTTTTTGTTACAAATTATCATTTCCTTTAGTTGCTCCACTATTTTTAAACTCGCGCCCTGAGTGTTTATCTGGAAAAAAACTTTACGGATTTACGCTTTATATCGCGTCATAGTGCCAGTCAATGGAATGCACTCGCTTCTGACCGCAGGTTCTGCTTTTGCTGAATGTTTAAAGGCAGGAATGTTTTATGGCAGGGTAAGCTGTTTTTGAGATTTGACACTGGCTGTGACGGTTTCTGGTACTCCACAGAACAGGGACAGTCATGTCTAACTCTTCCTTTCAGTCCGAAATCGACAAAGCCCGTGTCGCTGTTCATTTCATCGTCCGCCCCAGTGATGCAGACAATAGAGTAGCGCTTCCCCCAAACATGGAGATAGCCGGAGATAACAGAAACGGCTGGGAACCTCGTCCGCTGCGGGGGCGTGAAACCATCAACATCAATTTCAATAGCGTAATCGATGATTCTGAGCCTGCTGACAGCCTGTCGGTGGCAAGCACTTTGCCGGTTGATGTTGCCGAAGAGGGGGGTAATCTCCGTTTTCGTGACATGAAAGATGCCGAACCGGAGCAGGTCCCCCGTTATATCCCTCAGTCTGAAGCAATGCTGTCCATGCGAAGCCTGCTTCGTGCCCCTGAAGTCAGGCAGCCCGACAACGTTGCCTTCCACAATGCGCTGGAAAAAATACCTGAACCTGTAAAGACGGCAACGTCGTTTATGTCGATTCCCGGAACGAACACGCCACCGCGTATATCGCAAGCGGACCGTCCTTTCTGTTCACATTTTCGCTTTTGCTGAACGCAGGCCCGTGCGGGCGTTAAGCAAAGAAGCCCAAAAACTGCCAGCCCGACCGCATGCGCTTTGGTCCCCTTCACGGAAACAGCGATGGGCGGTAGCGTGTGACGCGCCGGCTGGCTGCTGCCGGGTAGCGTCAATAGCCTGCTGAATCGACAGATTCTTCCGGTACTGAGCCAGCAGTTGCTGGTTCACATGACCGCCTGACAGAAACCACAGCCGTTACGCTTTAGCTGCGGTAAGGGCTGAAGTTTGATCGTACACAAGGAGTGCACGCATGAGCAGTGATCCCATAATCAGTTTCAGCCATAACCATCACCAGCTGTCGGTAAAGGGATGTGAATCAGGGCTTGATGTACTGGCGTTTGAAGGCGATGAAGCCCTGAGTACGCCGTTCAGTTACCGTATTGAATTCACCAGCCCTGACCATGCCATCAGCAAAGAAATGATGCTGATGAAAGCCGCCTCCCTGACGCTGCTGGCCCCGGCTGGCCAGCAGTATGGCATCAAAATGCAGCAGCCGGTGCGGGTGATTCAGGGGGTGGTCAGCGGCTTCGAACGGCTCGGCACCTCGAAGGACGAGACCCGCTATGGCCTGACGCTGCAGCCGCGGCTGGCGCTGCTCAGCCGCTCGCACCAGAACGCCATTTATCAGGACATGTCGGTCCCGCAAATCGTGGAGAAAATCCTGCGCGAGCGCCACAACATGCGCGGCCAGGACTTTCTGTTCTCGCTTTTGAAAGAGTACCCGCGCCGTGAACAGGTCATGCAATACGGCGAGGACGACCTGCACTTTATTACCCGTCTGCTGGGTGAGGTGGGTATCTGGTTCCGCTTCACCACTGATACACGCCTGAACATCGACGTTGTGGAGTTCTGTGATGGGCAGCAAAGCTATGAAAAAGGCCTGACGCTGCCATCGGTTCCGCCATCTGGACAGCATTCGGACGGTGTGGACGCGGTCTGGGGCATGCAGAGCCATCATAACGTGGTGCAGAAGCAGGTCAGCACCCGTGATTACAACTACCGCCAGGCCACGGATGACATGAATGCCCGGGTCGATGCGACCCGCGGAGATGCCACCACTTACGGTGATGCCTACCACTATGCGGATAACTATCTGACAGCGGGCATTACCAGTGACCGCAATCCTGCCCCGGAGTCCGGGGCGTTTTATGCCCGCATTCGTCATGAGCGCTACCTGAATGGCCAGACGCAGGCCCGGGCCATCACCAGCTGCCCGACCCTTTCTCCGGGTCAGGTACTCAGCGTCACCGGCGGGTACGAAGTGCCCGGTGTGTTTGCGCAGGGCGTGGTCATTACGGCGATGCACAGCCATGCGCGGCGCGACCGGGATTTTGAAGTGCATTTTGACGGTATCCCGGACAGCACGGATTTTTGTTTCCGTCATGAGCCTGGTTCACGCCCGGTGATGGCCGGAACGCTGCCGGCGCGGGTGACCAGCACCACTGAAAACGACACCTACGCCCACATCGATAAAGACGGCCGCTATCGCGTCAGCATGCTGTTCGACCGAGATAACCGGGAGACCGGACTCGAGAGCCTGTGGGTGCGTCAGTCCCGCCCGTATGCGGGTGATACCTTCGGCCTGCACCTGCCGCTGCTGGCGGGTACCGAGGTGGCGATTGGTTTTGAGGACGGTAACCCGGACCGACCCTATATCGCGGGTGTGCTTCACGACTCGGCGCACGGCGACCACGTCACTATCCGAAACTACAAACGTAACGTGTTACGCACCCCGGCGAACAACAAAATCCGCCTGGATGATGAGCGCGGTAAAGAGCATATCAAGGTCAGCACCGAGTACGGCGGCAAGAGCCAGCTGAATCTCGGTCATTTAGTCGATGGTGAGAAACAGAAGCGCGGTGAGGGTTTTGAACTCAGGACGGACAGCTGGGGCGCAATACGGGCACAGAAAGGGATATTTATCAGTACTGATGGCCAGGCGGGGGCGCAGGGGCAGGTGCTGGAGATGCAGTCAGCCATCAGTCTGCTAAAAGGGGCGTTGAATCAGGTAACTGGATGGGGATCTATCACACAGACTCACCACAATATTACGCCTGATTCTGAGCCATTAAGAGCATTGGTTTCAGGTGCCAGTGAGTGTAAAGAGCCTGCGCTGCTGCTGTCTTCAGCGAAAGGTATTGCCGCCGTTACGCCGGAAACAGCCCTGATGTACAGCGGGAAAGGGTTGTTCCTGCAGAGCCTGGGGGAAGTCAATATCACCGCAGCACAGTGCTATTCGGTGAACGCGAGCCAGGCGGTCTCACTGCTGGCCCAACAGGAAGGAATGCGGCTGGTATCCGCCAAAGGTTCACTGGAAATTGAGTCACACAGTGATGCGCTGTCGCTGACTTCCCTGAAAGATATCACCGTCCAGTCAACACAGGGACACCTGCAGTTGACGGCTAAAAATGGCATTACTCTGGGCTGTGGCGGGGCTTATATTCGTCTTACGCCACAGGGAGAGGTGCATATTCACGGGCCGGGATTAATCAGTCTTAAAGGTCTGCACGATTTGCAGGGGCCTGCCAGCGAGGATTTTCCTCTGTCAGAACTGCCGGCATCAGTATGCAAAGAGTGCCTAAAAAAAGCTCAGGAACTGGCGCAGGGTTTTGTACCCAGGGAGGCATAAATGACTGCGCAATGGATTGAAGAAGTCGCTGTTACCTGCCGGGCTTCCGGAACGGGTTATCTTGATATTATCGTTGATCAGGCAGGGCTGGATTTCAGCGTTATTCCGGCTCTGAATGCACTGTCGGTGGAGTGGCAATCACTTTATCAAGGGCTTCCGGAAGCGTTTATCGTCGATGATGCTCCGCTGGTTGCACGCATTAGACTTGATGATCTTCAGCAGTTGCAGTGGCTGAAGGACACGAGTCAGCAGGTTGCCGTTCAGGCTTCGTTGCTGCTGTTGTGCTCACACTGGCCTTTTTCTGCCCTGGCTGGCTGGCTCACACAGTGTATGGATATTCTGCAGGAAGGACGGAGCGGGATTTTACGGTTCTACGATACACGGATTTTCCCTGTGCTTTTTACGGACGTTCTCAGTGAGGAACAGCAAAAGCCTTTATTGCGGCCTGTGTTGTTCTGGGCATGGCAGGATATGGATGGTAATCCCAGAGGTATAAAAGGTAGCGGTACGCCCCAGACTCGCGACGAAAAACCTAACAAAATCGACCTCAGCGATCGCCAGCTTGAGCATCTGATGTGCGTATGTGATGTCATGACCCTTCTGTCGCACTGTGCACCGCCAGCGGACAGGTATGCATCACAACAGGCACTTTTTTCTGATTGTTACCAGGGCATGCTGGAGGCAACCAACCAGGGCATTATTCTGGATGAAGCACGCGAGGCCTGGGTCATGAAAAGGTGGATTCCCACATAAGTAAGGGACTGATGGTAAAAAGAAATCGTTTTATCCGCCGTTACATCCTCCCTTTTTAATGCTCTTTTCATACAAGAAAAGTCAAACATTCATTATTAAGTCCGGTGCTGGCAGGCCTGCTGCTGTTAACCGGGTGCTCGCAGCCTGCTGCTCAGGCCGCAGGCGGTGGTGGCGGAACCATTGACGCCATCAACCACACTAAATGGGCAATTAACCACTTCAACGTGGATAACCAGTCGGGTAGCGACATTATTGGCCGTTCCAGGGAGGCGGTGGGGGGGCTTCAGCGTGCCCGTCCGATGGACGCCGGATATGACGGTGCGAGTTGACTGGGAAACCGGGCAGGGTTCATCAGCTGGTTTCCCGGGATATGCAGATGAGAAGAAGTTTTTAGAGTGGGCAAGGAATATTAAAGCTCAACAACGTCAGCACAGCGAAACCGTCCCGGTTCCCGACTATAACGGCCAGGATGTCTGCGGTATTACCGTGCACTTTTTGCTCTGTGATGACGTGAAGGTGACGACCAGTTGCTACACCTACGGCAGTCCGTCCTACCCGATAAAAGAGCCCATCAGGATGAAGGAGCCCAAAGTATGTCCGAGATAAAGGAAACCGATTTAGCCTGGGTGCCGCCGCCGTTTTCTCTTTAATCCCACCTCTGTAAGGAAATTCAGATGAAACATTCATTATTAAGCCCGCTGCTGGCGGGCCTGCTGCTGTTAACCAGCTGCTCGCAGCCTGCTGCTCAGGCCGAAGGGGGGGGCGGTGGAACCATTAAAGCCATCAACCACACTAAATGGGCGATTAACCACTTCAGCGTGGATGACCAGTCGGGTATCGACATTATTGGTCCATTTCAGGGCGGCGGTGGCGGCTGCTGCTACAGCGTGCCCGCCCGCTGGACGCCGGGTATGACGGTGCGTATTGACTGGGAAACTGGGCAGGGTTCATCAGCTGGTTTCCCCGGATTTGCTGATGAGGATAAGTATCTTGCCTGGAAAAAAGGCATAGATGCCCAAAAACGGCAGCACAGCAAAACCGTCCCGGTTCCCGACTATAACGGCCAGGATGTCTGCGGCATCACGGTGCACTTTCTGCCCTGTGATGACGTGAAGGTGACCACCAGCTGCTGGTCACCGAGAAATGCCAACTACCCGATAAAAGAGCCCATCAGGATGAAGGAGCCCAAAGTATGTCCGAAGTAAAGGAAACCGATTTAGCCTGGGTGCCGCCGCCATTTCCGGCCCAGGGACGCCTGCCAACGCAGGCGCTGCAGGTCGGGCAGAGTTGCCATCAGCAGAACAGCGCCGAGCGGCTCTACCGCCAGGAACTGTGTCTGGCGGCCGGACGACGCGTGGAACCGCCGTGCTGCAAGACGCTGCATATTAGTCTGTTTTTCGACGGTACGGGGAATAACCTGAACAATGACCTGCTCCTGTCTCCCCCTCCGAAACACCCGACCAATATCGCGCGGTTGTTTCGTGCCACTATTGGAACCGGTACGACGGGCGGGGTTCCCTCTGACGGGCAGTCAATACTCTTAGATGGTGCTAAAGATGGTGAAGGGAAATATTTTAAGTTCTATATGCCCGGTGTGGGCACCCCGTTCCCTGAAGTGAACGACCCGGACTATTCAACCATGGGACTGGCGGGTGCAACTAAGGGGGAGGAGCGTATTAACTGGGCGCTGCTGCGGATTATTGATGTACTGAAATTTTCCGCTACTCAAAAATGGTTAACCACCGCAGAGAGCCGACAGTCCATCAGCAAAATGGGCACCAGCTGGAACCGGCTGTGGTTTGGCGGCAGCCACAACCGCTATGAAGAGTTCAGCCGTTTACTGAATGAGTTAGCTCCGCAACTGAAACCACTGCTCACGCAGCCGGAGCCGGGTAAGCCTAAGGTGTTAGGCATCAAACTGTACGTTTATGGATTTTCCCGCGGCGCTGCCGCTGCGCGTACGTTTGTACGCTGGCTGAGCGAGCTGCTTCCTCCACCAAAGGCTGAGGGCGAAAAACCCCCACAGTGCCTGCAGATTGGCGAGATGCAGTTGCCCGTCAGCGTGGAGTTTCTCGGGCTGCTTGATACCGTGGCCTCCGTTGGGATCGCACACGTGGTGCCGATTGCTGAGGGGCATATGTCCTGGGCTGACGGTACCATGGAGCTTCCGGACGATAAAACCTATGGCGGTCTGATAAAAAAATGCGTGCATCTGGTCTCAAGCCATGAGCAGCGTCTTTGCTTCCCGCTGGACTCGGTGCGCCGGGGTAACGGCAAGTACCCGCCTTATGCCATTGAGGTGGTTTACCCGGGGATGCACTCGGATCTAGGGGGCGGTTATCCGCCAGGGGATCAGGGAAAGGCGAATGGTATTGATGACCGCCTATTGCTATCGCAGATAGCTTTAAATGAGCTTTACGCTGCTGGTTTCCAGATTGGAGCGCCACTGAAGGCACCTATTGACTCACTCCCTGAAGACCTTAAAAAAGATGCATGGCGTGCTATGCCTCCTGATCTTATTGAACAATTCGGAATACATGGAACACTTGTCAATCGCTTCAACGCCTGGCGCGAACTTACCCTGAATCTCACTACCCCAGAAAAAATCACGCCCGAAGAGGCCTTCCAATACGAACCACCGCGTGCCAGCGGCAGTCTGGAAACCGTCGTGGAAAACCAGATTGCGTGGATCACCGGCTGGCGTATCGAGCGTTATGCCAGAGGCTCGATGCTGAAAACGCCTTTCTACCAGCGAGCCACGAATACCGAAGCGCTGCCTGCCGCGCGTAAGGCGGCAGAAGAAGCACGGGATCAGAAGCAGCAAAAGGTCCTCAAAACGCGTCAGGACCAGATAGCAAAACAGTCTGCCGACAACATGGATGAGCTTGTGCTCCATCCGGGCATCAAGGATTTCGACCCGGATATGGCGCAGACCCAGCTGTTTGAAGCGGCGAAGGAATTCGGTAAGGATTACCACGACGGTTACCGTATTCCGGAGAACCTGGCACAGGCGGTGCTGGATACCGTGCTGCAGCCGATGATTTTCGTTCTCAATACCGATGATGAACCTCAGGAATACCGGCGAATAAAGGCTGGCGGAGACGCCCGGGTGGCAGTCCTGTTTCCTGCTGCCGGTGAGGCCAGTAATGCGGAACAGCCAGCCGGGCTGGTCAGGGCACTATTCGACGACCAGGTGCACGACTCGCGAGCCTGGTTTATGCACGCTGCGCTGGGTACGCGCGAGATGTGGGGCGGCTACTTCCGCTACCGGATGATTTATTTCAGCGACAAATGTAATAAGTCCCTATCGCCGTTGGTGATCGCCGGGGATCTTATCGGGTTTGCCACCCTGACCACGGGTGTTGTGCTGAGCTTCAGACAAAAGAGCCTGACCGGAAAGCTGGCGGGGCTGGCCGCGACAGGCGCTGTGCGATCGCTGCAGCTTGAGGTGCTGGACAGGATCACCCATGAACCCGTGCCGGAACTGCCGGGCGGGGAACAGCTGCGGGCATTTACCCGGGAGCCGGGAGTGATGGTTGCACAGCGAAAAGCGCTGGTGGCTGAACAACAGCTGGCGCGGGCGCAGGCTGCGATCCCGGTCAGCTGGCTTGAGGATGTCCTGACGGTGACTGGATAAAGTTGAGTAAGGAGGGTCGATGAGTAAAGTCATCCGCAAAGGAGATAGTCTGCGGGAATATGGTGGCAAGGTATTGGGAGGGCACTACCAGTGTTTTGGTCAGGGATTTGCCTGTAAGGGAGATCCGGTTTGCTGTAACAAACACGGCATGACGACCATCGCGGAAGGTAGCACATTGACAACGGTTGATGGACAGCCCGTCGCGCTGCATGGTCACCACTGTGCCTGCGGCTGTACGCTGGTCAGCTCGTTTCCTGACTGCGGTGTTGACCAGTGAGGTCCGTTCCTGATTATCCGGCGTACAAAACGGCACGTCCACCTGGTACCGCAAGGTGGCTGTCGGCCACTGCTCTGCTGGTGTTGATCGGCGGCGGTGCTGGCGGTCTGTTGCCCTCTGCCAAGAGTAACAGCTCTCTGGTGGCCACCGTTATCCTGGTGATACTGCTGCTGTCGGTCACTGGCTGGCTTGTGCGGCTTCTGTACTACCGTGTCAGCTTGCATAACGCCGCTTTCTACAATCAGCTGGTGGCATATGAACAGAAGCGGTGGTGGGCGGCGCACCGGCAGGCGTTCTGGTTAAAAGAAGGCCTGCTGCTGGGGCCTGCAGGTACGCGTTCAGTTGACTGGCTGCGTGTGCTTAACCGTGAACAACGTCCGCCGGAGGAAAAAAAAGAGGGCGGCGGCAGTGCGCTGAGACTGCCACAAATTTCGGTTATGGATCCCATAGCTCGTGAAAAGCGGCTGGCGGAACTGCTGGTAATTGAGTGGCAAAAGCAGCGTGGTGAAGAAAACCTCACTCCACCGCTGCGTTGCTACTGGCAGGGTGCCGACATCGTCTGGCAGGCATTTCGCGCACAGATGGTGATCGCTTTTCCGGACATTGCACTGCCAGCCCGACCTGAGCCCTGGCAAGGGGAAGCCAGCCTGGCTGAAATAGCGGGTGAGCTAGCCGGAGCTAAACCTGATGACACGATACTGATCGCCGGGTGTCAGGTCATCGCGCCGCAGTCAGGCACAGAACGTCCCGCCGGAGAATCTGCAGCATTGTGGCTGGCTGGACTTAACGGCACGGTACAACTGACGCGTGGTGAAACTTTTTCACCAGAACAAGGCGACATATTGCTCACCGTTTTCGCCCGTGCACTGGAACAGAGCGAGCTGAATGAGCCACCGGAGGCCTGTACGCTGTTTTCCCGACCCGGCCTCGAGGTGCTGGCGAATAATGGATGGGATGTCAGCCAGCATCTGCAGGACGCCAACTGGGGGGAAATTGGCGATATGGAAACTCTGATTGTTTTATCCCTGGCGGCAATCTATGCCGCGCACCACCAACAACCGTGCGGCTGGATTGCTCGCGACCCGATGAACACCCTCGCAACTGGAATAGTAAAACCTGATGGACAACGTCAATAAGCCTGCTGCCATTTCTGTGGCAGCCACGGTAACTGTCTGTATTGCTGTGACCACTTTACTGGTACTACTGGGCGGAGTGGCATGGTGGCTGTGGTCGACCGAACGGTCAACGGAATGGGAAACATTGCGTCCGCTTATTGTCTCTGGCTTTATCGTCTGGGGAATTGCGCTCAGCATGCTGGTACTGGGGTTTATGTCCTTCCGGTTATTGATTAAGGATAAGCTTATCCCGTTGTCATCCCGCAAGCGTAGCTCTGCAAAGGTTACGGGGCACGAGGCGGCTTACCGATTGCTGAAGACACACCTCCGATCGCGCTATAGCCTCTTCTGGCGCTACAAGGTCCGCCTGTTGTTGATTACCGGTGACGATGCGGCAATCGAACAACTGGTTCCTGGCCTGCAACAGCAGCAATGGCTTGAAGGAAATCGTACCGTACTTATCTACGGCGGCGACCTGACTGCAGAGCCCGATGTAGAAAAATACACCGCGCTGCGTAAACTGCGCCGCGGACGTCCACTGGATGGTATTGTTCGCGTATTGCCGCAGTCGCTTAACCTGACTCCACAAATCAGTGACAACGACCTCCGCGGACTGGAAAAAATCAGCGAACTGTTGCGCTACTCTGCGCCGGTCTGGTTGTGGCAACTGTGTGACAGCGCCTGGCCGCAGACTAAACGCCCTGAGCAGGCGGTCGGAGCCAGTTTTCCGCTGCGTGCTAAGCCTGACGATATTACCCGGCAGCTGGAGCGGATGCTGCCGACCCTGCGAACGCAGGGGGTGAGTCAGGCCGCTGAGAACAACTGCCACGATTTCCTGCTGCGCCTGGGCCAGTCCCTCCAGGACGGCGGTATTACCCGCTGGGCTCAGCAACTGGTACCCTGGCTGGCAGCCTCCCAGCAGCGCATTCCGCTGCGTGGCCTGATGTTCAGCCTGCCTGAGAATAAACCCGCCACTATCGCAGGAGAAACAGCCGGTGCTGAAAAATATATCCCTGAGTTACAGCGCCATGCACTGACTCTGCCAGTAACGTGGCAGGGTATCGTTGACGACAGCTTTCGCGTGCGGGGCCGCCGTGTCGGTATGGCTTGGGAGCAGACGCTTGCCTGGACGCTGATGGCCATCATCGGTGCCTGGGGGGCAGGGACGCTGTTATCGTTTACGGTCAACCGGCAGCAGATAGTTTCCGTCTCTGAACAGGCTTATGTCCTGGTGAAAGATCCTTCCGTATCGGATTACCAGCTCACGACTCTGCATACCCTGCGTAATGACGCTGGTCGGCTGCAGCACCATATTGAGGGTGGTGCCCCCTGGTACCAGCGCTTCGGTCTTAACCATAACCAGCAACTGCTCGATGCGATGCTCCCCTGGTACGGCGTGGCGAACAACCGCCTGATCCGCGACCCGGCGAATCAGGCGCTGGCGCAGAAACTCACCGCGCTGGCAAACTCTGCCCCCAACAGCGACCAGAGGGCGCAACTGGCGAAGCCGGGCTATGACCAACTGAAGGCCTGGCTGATGATGGCCCGTCCGGATAAAGTCGACGGTGCATTCTACGCGCAGACCCTGAAAACCGTGCAGCCAACGCGGATGGGTATTTCCACCGCTCTGTGGCAAAGCCTGTCGCCGGATTTGTGGGCCTTCTACATCACTGAACTGCCTAAGCAGCCACAGTGGAAAATCACACCGGATGCGCAACTGGTCAGCCAGAGTCGCCAGCTGCTGTTACAGCAGATCGGGCGTCGTAACGCTGAAAGCACGCTCTATGAGAACATGCTCAAATCTGTGCGTCGTAACTTCGCAGATATGTCGCTGGAAGACATGACCAGCGGTACCGATGCGCGGCGACTGTTCACCACTGAAGAGGTGGTGCCGGGCATGTTTACCCGCCAGGCGTGGGAAGGGGGCATTCAGCAGGCTATCGAAAAGGCTGCAAATTCCCGCCGGGATGAAATTGACTGGGTGCTGAGTGACAGCCGGAAAGCGGTTTCCTCAGACCTGTCGCCGGAAGCCCTGAAAGCGCGCCTGACGCAACGTTACTTCACCGACTTTGCCGGCAGCTGGCTGAGCTTCTTTAACAGCCTGCGACTTAATCCGGCAAACAATATTGCTGATGTGACCGACCAGCTGACGCTAATGAGCGATGTCCGCCAGTCGCCGCTGATTGCCCTGATGAACACCATCGCCTGGCAGGGTCTGACTGGCCAGCAGAGCGAAAGTCTTTCGGATTCTATCATCAGATCGGCTAAGGATCTGGTGGGTGGGAAAGACAAGCCCGCGATTGACCAGAATGCGTCTGGGCCGAAGGGGCCGCTGGATGAAACCTTTGGTCCGCTGCTTCAGCTGCTGGGTAAAAATAATGGCAGCAACGTCATGTCGGCAGACAACTCCCTCAGTCTGCAGACGTATCTGACCCGCATCACCCGCGTGCGTCTGCGCCTGCAACAGGTTGCCAGTGCCTCTGATCCGCAGGCGATGATGCAGATTTTGGCACAGACCGTATTCCAGGGTAAAAGCGTTGATCTGACCGACACCCAGCAGTACGGCAGCCTGATTTCGGCAAGCCTTGGCGAAGAGTGGAGCGGATTTGGCAACACAATGTTTGTACAACCGCTGACCCAGGCCTGGGAGACCGTGCTTCAGCCGTCGGCAGCGAGTCTGAATGACAAATGGAGCCGCTCGGTGGTCGCGAACTGGCACACCGCTTTTGACGGGCGCTTTCCGTTTGCGGCAAGTAAGAGTGATGCCTCTCTGCCCATGCTGGCGGAGTTTGTGCGTAAGGACAGCGGACGAATTGAGCGCTTCCTGATGACAGAGCTTGGCGGTGTATTGCGTAAAGAGGGCAGTCAGTGGGTACCGGATAAGGTCAACAGCCAGGGACTGCGCTTCAATCCGGCTTTCCTGCGGGCCGTTAACCAGCTGAGTCAGCTGTCAGACATTCTGTTCACCGATGGCAGTCAGGGCATCAGTTTTGAGCTGCAGGCGCGCCCTGTGCCGCAGGTGGTGGAAACCCAGCTGACCATTGATGGACAAAAGCTGCATTACTTCAACCAGATTGCCGACTGGCAGAGCTTCCGCTGGCCAGGGGACTCCTACAAGCCGGGGACGATGCTGACCTGGACCACAGTCAACGCCGGTGCGCGCCTGTTCGGGGATTACAGCGGCACCTGGGGCTTCATTCGCTGGCTGGACATGAGTAAGCGGCAGCAGCTTGATCGCAGCCAGTGGATGATGAACTTTAACACCCCGGACGATCGCACTTTACAGTGGGTGCTGCGCTCACAACTTGGGAAAGGTCCGCTGGCGCTGCTGGATCTGCGCGGATTCACGCTGCCGGATCAGATATTCAGTGTCGACAGCGCAGCCACGGCTCAGGCGCTGATGGCCAGTGCCGGAAACAGTGACATGGATGGAGTCGAATAACGGATACTCTGCAGAATCTGGTCACGGCCTGTCAGGCTGACGACACGCAACTGCAACAGCAGACGCGTTCGAAAACTGGCAGCTATGATTTGCGCCGGTAAGTGACACCAGTCTGGCCGGGGAAAACCCGGGATATGGCGATGATTTTCAGCGTATCCGCGAAGAGGTCATTGAGAGGAGGTGGTGCAGAATAGGACTGGTGTCCCCATCAGGAAGCGGCCTTGCTTTTGGCTCTCCAGCGTCTGCAGGAGTAGGGGCCTCTTTCATTAAGCGCTACCGTAGGACAAAGTGCGCTTAAGTCGGGAAGGGGCGCAGACAGTAAGCTTGGAGTTGGCGGCGGAGGAATTCGTGGGTCTAACGTGGCTAAATCTGCTTTTGGATATGGTGCGGGCGGTGGCGGTTCTGCTGTTGTCCCATCGGCTTCCGTAACCACTGCAGGTGGAAACGGGACCAGTGGGATAATTATCGTAGAGGAATACGTATAATGAGCAATTACGCTTTGATCAAAGATGGATTGGTAGAGAATGTTGTGGTCTGGGGTGGCGAGGGTGATATATTTTCTGAATATACAACTTATGAACTGTCAGATGGGCAGGTTGCAGCGCCAGGCTTCTCAGCGACTAAAGACAGCAAGGGTAATTGGACATTCAAAGCCCCGGAAGTGCACTTAACGCCTCAACAGCAATTAGAATTAAATATCATTTCCGCACAATCTGAATACGATAGGGCGTCTTCGACAATAAATTCTATCAGGGATTAAATTGAAGATGAAGACTTTGCAACCATCTCAGAGGATGAGCTAAATAAACTCCTTGCGACTTGGACTAGTTATAGAAAATCGCTAAGGTCTTACCTTGCATTAGGTGACGGGAGTAAAGACGTTCCACTCCCGCCTGAAGCTTGATTCACAACTCTTTGTTATACGGTTTCAGGTGAAAAATCTTCTGTAAATATTTAACTTGTTAAGCGTCAGGCTAAAGAACAAAGAAAGAACGGATACAGCTAGAAAAAGTAAAATCTGATTTGATATGTGATATTTCAAAGTCAGGTAGAAAAAATAGTGTATAAAATAAATGCTTGATGCCGTGCATGCTATGTTGAGCGGGAGGTTAATGTCGACCTTTAAGGTTAGCATAAAAGCATAAACTGCTACTAATGGAGCGAGTAGCAATAAATCATTGTCATAAATACCCGATTTTAGCCTGACAAATCCCTCTAGCAAAAGCATAACGGTAAGAAGCAAAAGAGTTGCCAAGACTGGGTAACCGGTCTTGAATGAAGGTCTTTGTTTCTTTAATGCCGCCCCCATGGCAATCAGTGGGAAACCAAATGTTAAAAAGTTCCTATAAAATAAAATGGAATATTCGCCATGTTCGATGTTTAATTGCACCATAAACCCAATAGCATAAAGTGAAAATGCTATAATGTTAACTTTTTTATTCGAGTGCAATAAATAGTAAACAACCATCCCAAGCATTAATGCAGGCATAAACCAAAGGTGTCGCCATCCTTTCGCAAAGATATATAAAGACTCCCAGAAGTACCCACTAGCAGACAGTGGTTTTGTGGATATATCTGATATTTCAAAAGGTAAATAAAACACGCACCATGCGATATACAATGTCGCGAGCCTGAAAAGAGCCTTCTTAATATCTGCTTGTTTTGGGTTTGATGGGAAAAAGTATCCGGCGGCAATAAAGAAAAATGGTACGGCAACCCTTGCTACGCTCTGTGTCAGAAGGTAATCAAAAATCCCACTAGGAGTTATTGTATGAATTGAGATTACAAGGATGGCCATCAAAATCTTTACTAAATCGATAGCGTTGTTTCTTCCCTGGGTAGCCATAAACAGAACCTGATTAGCGATAAGTTATCTCATTATTATGCACTAATGATGAGTGCCATTGAACGAAAAAAGCCCGGCGACCGGGCAATGACTCAACCGCGCCTCTCTGAGCAGGCTACGGGGTGGGTAATTTGAGGTTAGTCACGCGCAACCGAAGCCGCCAGATTGAAATTTCAGCGCCAACAATGGCTTTACAAAACTATGAGCCGTTTCGCCTTGATCAAATCCACTGATCGACATTGATGTTTATACATACAGCATTTTCAGAGGGGGATTACTGATGGCGAGAGACTACGAAATACGGCCTGCATTCGTGCAGGCGATAACGCTGGACCGGCTGGGGCGGCAGATAGTGACGACCAGTGCATTCCAGGCGAAGCTGGAAGCCGTTAACCATCACTGGACGCTGCAGCAGTGCAACCAGTGGATACGGCGCGAACAAAACATGTTCATGGAACTGGCGACAGAGAACGGTGACAACCGCACCTACGCCCTGCGTAATATGGGATATGTGAGGTGACGCCATGGGATTTCAGTCACCGGCACAGGATTACGTCGAGAGCCGCCTCGACCTCAACAGGCTGTTTGCACCTCACCCGGGTCATATGCTCCGGATAGAAACGCCAGGCGGATTCGTCCTAATAGACCGATCGCTTCAGGCAAAGCCGGGCGATACGATTGCATTCCAGTTCGACGACTACCCTCAGCTGGGGAAATTGTTCAGTACAGGGATCATTACTCAGGATGGGGAGACGTTAGAAGGGAATGGGCTGGAGGGAATCGTGGTGCTGGGGAAGGTGACAGCCCGAGGTTCTGACTTTGTACGAGCCCTACCGGCCGACTATCTGAGGCGAAAGGGGCTATGCCCCTTTACCATCCAGCCAGTCAGCCCAGTGCTGCATCATCTCAATGCGATTGTTGAGATACTGGGCATGGTTATAAATTCCTCGCGTACCTTGCGAGTTAACGTACGCCAATTGGGCCTCAATAGCATCACTGTTCCAGTGAAGCTCGTTCATGACGGTGCTGAACTGGTGACGGAATCCGTGACCACTGGTTTCCCCCTCATATCCAATCCTTCTTATCACGCCGAGCACGGTATTCTCGCTGATGGGCTTCTTCTGGTCAGTGCGGCCCGGGAAGCAGAGCAGGTACTGGCCGGTGACCTTCTTCAGGAAAGTTAGCAGATCGACCACCTGGTCAGACATAGGTACTATATGTATGCGCCGACCCTTCATCACTTCAGCGTCAATTGTGATAAGTCTGTTCTCAAAGTCGACGTTCGCCCATGTCATAGAGCGTAACTCTTTTGTACGCAGAGCGGTGTAGTGAAGAACCTGCGCCGCAATCTTTGCAATCACGCTTCCACCATACCCTTCAAGCGCCCTATGGAACTCCCGGATAAGGTTAATTGGAAGGAAAGGGTAGTTTTCCTTTCTGTAGCCTCGCAGGGCATCGACAAGGTCTGGCGCGGGGTTGTACTTAGCTCGCCCGGTTACGATCGCATACCGGAAAACCTCGCCACACCTCCTCCTGGCCTTATCCGCTCTCTCCATCGCGCCGCGTTCTTCGAATAGCCTGATGACCTTCAGCAGAACCATTGGCTCAACCTCTTCCATTTTCAGATGACCAATGATCGGCAGAATGTCGTCGGTGAACATCCGGTGCAGCTCATCCGCATAGCCCGGGGACCAGACTTTAGACTTGTGGACATACCACTCTCTGAAGATATCTCCGAAGGTATCAGCATCAGCCTCTTTCTCTTTCTTCTTCAGCGACTGCTTCTGCTCGGCAGGGTCAACACCTGCAAGCAACTTCATCTTCGCTTCAGACTGTCGCGCCCTGGCTTCTGTAAGCGATATTTCAGGATAGGGCCCGATGACAATCGTCTTTTCTTTCCCGTCAAAGCGGTAACGCAGCCGCCAGACCTTTTTGCAGGTAGAGGGGAACGAAAAGGAACAGACCGCCAGAATCTGCCAGGCGGTATGACTTTTCTTTAGGGCGAGCGGCATCAATCTGCTTGACGGTCAGCATGTGGGCATAATTCCGGGCATCATTTTCGGTGTGCCCACAATATGCCCGCAAAAAGTCGGAGTAGTCAATTCATGTCGGTTCGCGTCGGTTGTGTATGATTTGCTGTCGTGTGAGATTCTGAAGGGGTTTTGTTCGTGTCGGTGGAAGCGGGTTCTGTGAGATGTGGTGTCCCCTGCAGGAATCGAACCTGCAACTAGCCCTTAGGAGGGGCTCGTTATATCCATTTAACTAAGAGGACTGCGGCGCGCAGTATAGCGCAAACCGGCCTGGAGATTCACTACATCGCCGTGCGTTTGCTCATTCCGTCAGCAATTTCGCTTTTCAGTGCGCTGTGGTCGCATGCAGATTCCGAAAACAGTCACGCTGAAGGCTTCAATTCCACTAATTTCATGAGACGGTAATAAGTGTCAAACAACCTGCCCGACAGCGATAAAAGACAAAGCCATCACTGAACCTGCTATTTAACCGTTATCCAATCAGCGCTTTCGGCGGCAGCATAGGGATAAATTTCAGCTTTGAAGGGGACGATAAAGGCATACAGCGCCTGTAAATCAGCACTGTCTGCCTTGTCGTTTATTCTGCCTTTTCCTGCTCCTCGCGCTGACGTCGTTTTTCCTGCCTGCGCTTTTCGGCTTTCGCTTTAGCTACGGCGGCTTCACTCATGTCATTGCGGATCTGCGCATGGCTGATCAGGGCAAAAATCAGGGTACCGCCGGTGATATTGCCGAGCAGCGTCGGCAGGGCAAACGGCCATAAAAATTCATGCCAGCTGATACTGCCATTAAACACCAGATAGAGCACTTCCACCGAGCCCACCACGATATGCGCCAGATCGCCCAGCGCAACCAGCCAGGTCATCATGACAATCACCAGCAGTTTGGCACCGCCCGCAGAGGGGAACATCCAGACCATCGTGGCGATAATCCAGCCGGAAATCACCGCATTAGCAAACATCTCGCCAGGCGAGTTTTCCATTACCTTCATACTGATCTCGGTAAACGCCTGTCGGGTTGCCTCGTCAAATATCGGCATCTCATTAAACGCCAGCGCACCCAGCGCCGTACCAATTAAATTACCCAGTAAAACAATGCCCCATAACCGTAACAGCAGACCCGCATTACTCCAGGTCGGTTTGTGCATTACCGGTAATACGGCAGTGACGGTATTTTCAGTAAACAGCTGCTGGCGCGCCATGATAACGATGACAAAACCAAAGGTATAACCGAGGTTTTCCAGCAGGAACGCCCCCGGTACGCCATCAAGATGCACCTTGAAGATCCCCTTTGCCATCAGCGAGGCACCCATCGATAAACCGGCAGCGATGGCTGACCAGAGCAGCGCCATACCGTCGCGCTCCAGCTCCTTTTCACCATCCTGGCGAATCTCTTCATGGATCGCCGCTGCACGGGAGGGTAAAGCCTCCTCATCGACTTCGATGTCAGTGCCCTTGTCCTTCTCTTCGCTCTCTACGTCGTTAGGACCCTGTTCATTACCTGATGAAGGCTTCATATTTTCTCCTGGTGATAGTGCTATTGCGTAATAAGCGTAGCCGTTTTTTATTTATCGTAAATGTAACGACCAGTGCGAATAAGCGTAACAACGTTTTTCGGAACTGCATTTTTATTCAGACTTTCTGCGATACCGCACGAATAAGCTACTGGGAGTGAAACTGAGCGCTGGGTCACACTTCGGCCCACAGCAACATTGTGGTAATATCCCGGCCACTTTTAGCTGGTGCGATTCCCCCCTAGATGTTGGAAATCATTACGCTCACTTGTGCATATGACGAACGTGCGCTGTTCCGGCGGCTCTCGTTTCGCGTCTCTGCTGGTGACATTGTGCAGATTGAAGGCCCGAATGGTGCCGGTAAGACCTCGTTACTGCGCCTGCTGGCTGGCCTGAGCCGCCCGGAAGAGGGTGACATCCGCTGGCAGCAGCAGCCGATTCTGCGACAGCGTGAAACCTGGCATCAGGCGATGCTCTATCTGGGCCACCATCCCGGTGTCAAAGGCGTGCTCACGCCGCTGGAAAATCTGCGCTTTTACCATCCCGATTGCAGTGATGCGCAGATCTTTACTGCGCTGGAAAGCGTCGATCTCACGGGCGATGAAGAGGTGCCGGTCAGCCGGTTGTCGGCGGGTCAGCAGCGTCGGGTGGCGCTGGCGCGTCTGTGGCTCAGCAAAGCCCGGATATGGATTCTCGACGAGCCGCTGACCGCTATCGACAAAGCAGGAATTGAAAAATTAATGGCGCAATTCGCCCGGCATGCCGATAACGGCGGTGCAGTGATCCTGACCACCCACCAGGATTTGCCTGCGGATGCTGCGCGTGTGCGCAAAATTCGCCTTGGCGACGAGGAGGCAGACTGATGCTGTTTCGCCTCATCCTGCGTGAACTGCGCATTGCCTTTCGCAGCGGAGCAGATGTGGTCAATCCGCTCTGGTTCTTCCTGATTGTGATTACCCTGTTTCCGCTGGGCATCGGACCCGATCCGCAACAGCTGGCGCGCATTGCACCAGGCATTGCGTGGGTTGCCGCACTGCTGGCCTCGCTGCTGGCGCTGGAGCGGCTGTTTCGTGATGATTTCAGCGATGGCTCGCTGGAGCAGCTGGTGCTGCTGCCAACGCCGCTGCCGGTGACGGTCATCGGCAAAGTGGTGGCGCATTGGCTGGTGACCGGCGTACCGCTGATCATCCTGTCACCGCTGGCCGCGCTGCTGCTGTCGCTGGATTTTAATGGCTGGCGGGCGATGGCGCTGACGCTGCTGCTTGGCACGCCAACCCTGAGTTTCCTTGGTGCGATTGGGGTCGGTCTGACGGTGGGGTTACGACGCGGGGGCGTGCTGCTGAGCCTGCTGGTGCTGCCGCTGGCTATACCGGTGTTGATCTTCGCCAGTGCGGCGATGGAGGCGGCCAGTCAGGGATTGCCGATTGATGGCTATCTGGCGATTCTCGGCGCGATGCTGCTGGGGAGCGCCACGCTCGCGCCGTTTGCCACGGCCGCGGCGCTACGCATTACTTTGCAATAACCAGCTTTACACCAACCGCGCGTAAAAGACGCGGCAACACTCTTTTATCGTTAATGTGAGCATTTGCTATGTGGAAAGCGTTACATCAGCTGGCCAGGCCCGAACGGCTTTATCAATTTTCAGGGCGACTGGTGCCCGGGTTCGCCGTTGCAGGACTGGCTTCTTTGCTGCTGGGCTGGGTCTGGGGATTCGGATTTGCCCCTGCTGATTATCAGCAGGGGGACAGTTTCCGCATCATGTACATCCATGTCCCTGCCGCAATGTGGTCGATGGGCATCTATGCCTCAATGGCTGTTGCCGCTTTTATCGGCCTGGTGTGGCAGATGAAAATGGCCGATCTGGTCTCTGCCGCCATGGCACCGGTGGGGGCGGTTTTCACCTTTATTGCGCTGGTCACCGGTTCCGCATGGGGTAAGCCGATGTGGGGTACCTGGTGGATCTGGGATGCGCGCCTGACGTCGGAACTGGTGCTGCTGTTCCTCTATATGGGCGTGATTGCACTCTGGCACGCATTTGATGACCGCCGCACTGCGGGCCGGGCCGCCGGTATTCTGATTCTGGTTGGTGTGGTTAACCTGCCGATCATTCACTTTTCCGTGCAGTGGTGGAATACCCTGCATCAGGGCTCGTCAGGCCTTCTTCAGCAGGCGATTGCGCCGGTAATGCGAACACCGCTGCGCTGGGCAATCCTCGGTTATCTGTTGGTGTTTATCACGCTGACTCTGATGCGGCTGCGCAATCTGATTCTGTTAACTGAACGTCATCGTCCCTGGGCGATTGATGTGGCGACGCGGGGAGAGCAGGCATGACCCCGGCATTTACTTCCTGGCACACCTTCTTTGCGATGGGCGGCTACGCCTTTTACGTCTGGCTGGCGGTTGCCTGTACGCTGCTTCCGCTTATCGGACTGACGCTGCATACCCTGCTGCAGCGCCGCCGCCTGCTGGCTGAGATCCGCCAGCGCGATGCGCGGGAGCGTCGTATCCGGGCGGCGAAATCTAAGAAAGCTGCGGCTGAAGCGACAGGAGAGACGCTGTGAATACCCGTCGACGCAACCGCCTTTATGCGGCAGTGGCGATTCTGCTCGGCCTCGGCCTGGCTACCGCGCTGGTGATGTATGCGCTGCGCTCAAACATCGATCTGTTCTATACCCCAGGAGAAATCCTCTACGGCAAAGGCGAGGCGCACGAGAAGCCCGAAGCGGGTCAGCGACTGCGCGTCGGTGGCATGGTGATGCCCGGCAGCGTCCGGCGCGATCCCAATACGCTGGCCGTGTCGTTCAAACTCTATGATGCCCGGGGTGTGGTCAGCGTCAGTTTTGAAGGCATCCTGCCGGATCTTTTCCGCGAAGGGCAGGGCGTTGTCGCGCAGGGCGTACTGACCGCGGGCAACCAGATTATCGCCAAAGAAGTGCTGGCGAAACACGATGAGAAATATACGCCGCCGGAGATTGAAGATGCGATGAAGACTAATCACACCGGCCCGCAGTCGCTTTATCAGGCGGGAAATAAATCATCATGATGCCCGAGATAGGTACTTTTCTGCTCTGCCTGGCGCTGGGGCTTGCTCTGCTGCTGAGCAGCTATCCGCTGTGGGGCGCAGTGCGTCAGGATGCCCGCCTGATGGGGATGGCACGTCCGCTGGCAAGCGGCCTGTTTCTCTGCATCGCGGCGGCTTTTGCGCTGCTGGTCCTGGCCTTTATCCGCAACGATTTTACCGTTGCGTATGTTGCCACGAATTCCAACAGCCTGCTGCCGGTCTATTATCGCATTGCTGCCACCTGGGGCGCACACGAAGGCTCGTTGCTGCTGTGGGTGTTGCTGCTCAGCACCTGGACACTGGCGGTGGCGATATTCAGCCATGGTATGCCGCAGGATGCGCTGGCGCGCGTGCTGGCAGTGATGGGGATGATTAATCTCGGCTTCCTGCTGTTTATCCTGCTGACCTCCAATCCGTTTGGCCGCACGCTGCCGGACTTCCCGATAGACGGGCATGACCTGAATCCGATGCTGCAGGATATCGGCCTGATCTTCCACCCGCCGCTGCTCTATATGGGCTACGTCGGCTTCTCGGTGGCATTTGCCTTTGCAATTGCCTCGCTGATGGCCGGACGACTGGATACCGCCTGGGCGCGCTGGTCGCGTCCCTGGACCACTGCGGCCTGGGTCTTTCTGACGGTCGGTATTGTCCTCGGCTCTGCGTGGGCCTATTACGAACTGGGCTGGGGCGGCTGGTGGTTCTGGGATCCGGTTGAAAATGCCTCGTTTATGCCGTGGCTGGCGGGCACTGCCCTGATGCATTCGCTGGCGGTCACTGAGAAGCGCGGCACCTTTAAGGCCTGGACCGTGCTGCTGGCGATTACCGCGTTTTCACTGAGCCTGCTGGGCACGTTCCTGGTGCGATCCGGGGTACTGGTATCGGTGCATTCTTTTGCCTCCGATCCGGCCCGCGGTATGTTTATCCTGGCGTTTCTGGTGATTGTCATCGGCAGTTCGCTGCTGCTCTACGCTATCAAGGGCGGCCAGGTGCGTGGCCGGGTGCAGAATGAAACCTGGTCACGGGAATCGTTCCTGCTGGGTAATAACGTGCTACTGATTGCCGCCATGCTGGTGGTGCTGCTGGGTACGCTGTTGCCGCTGGTACACAAGCAGATGGGGCTGGGCAGCATTTCAGTCGGTGAACCCTTCTTTAACACAATGTTCAGCTGGCTGATGGCACCGTTTGCGCTGCTGATGGGGATCGGACCCCTGGTGCGCTGGCGTCGCGATGAACCGCAAAAGCTGGCTAAACGGCTGGCGCTGGCGCTGATAGTCACCCTGGCCTGTTCCGTGATCGTGCCCTGGTGGCTGCAGGATCGCATTGAGGCGATGACCGTCGTGGGTCTGCTGATGTCCCTCTGGATTATCGTGCTGACGCTGCTGGAACTGCATGAACGCGCTACCCATCGTCATCCCTTCTTTGCCGGTTTGCGCCACCTGTCGCGCAGTCACTGGGGCATGGTGCTGGGCCATCTGGGAGTGGGTGTTACCGTGATTGGCATTGCGTTCAGCACGCAGTACAGCGTCGAGCGCGATGTGCGGATGAAGGCGGGCGATAGCGTCGATATACATCACTATCACTTTGTTTTCCGTGGCGTGCAGAATCTGCAGGGGCCTAACTACAGCGGCGGCATGGGGATCATCGATGTCACCCGCAACGGCAAACATGAAGCGACATTGCAGGCGGAAAAACGCTTTTACACCGCAGCCCGCACCATGATGACCGAAGCGGCGATTGATGGCGGTTTCAGCCGCGATCTTTACGCGGCGCTTGGCGAAGAGCTGGAAGATGGCGGCTGGGCAGTGCGCATCTACTACAAACCCTTTGTCCGCTGGATTTGGTTCGGTGGTGCGCTGATGGCGCTGGGCGGACTGTTCTGCCTGTTTGATCCCCGTTACCGTTCGCGCAAAAAAACGGGCCAGGAGGCGCGGACATGAACAAGAAAATCCTGTTTATTCCCCTGATGCTGTTTCTGCTGCTGGCAGCGGCGCTGCTGTGGCAACTAACACGCAATGCGGATGGCGACGATCCGACGCGTCTGGAATCAGCCCTGATTGGCAAACCGGTGCCGCTGTTCCGGCTTGAAGCGCTTGATCAGCCAGGCAAAACCTATGACCAGCGTGTGCTGACGGATGGCAAGCCGATATTGCTCAACGTATGGGCGACCTGGTGTCCGACCTGCCGTGCTGAACATCAGTATCTGAATACGCTGGCGGAGCAGGGCATTCGCGTGGTCGGCCTGAACTACAAAGACGATCGTCATAAGGCAGTTAACTGGCTGAATACGCTTGGTAATCCTTACGCGCTGAGCCTCTATGATGGCAACGGCATGCTGGGGCTGGATCTGGGCGTCTATGGTGCGCCGGAGACCTTCCTGATCGACGGCAAAGGGATCATCCGTTATCGCCATGCAGGCGATCTGAATGCGCGCGTCTGGGAGCAGGAAGTGAAACCGTTGTGGATTAAATACAGTGCGGAGGCGGGTTCATGAGAACGCTGTTACTGCTTTGCGGTCTGCTGTTCAGCATCAACCTGTGGGCCACCATCGACACGCTGCATTTTGACTCGGTGGCCCAGGAAGAACAATACCGTGACCTCACCGCGTCGCTGCGTTGTCCGAAATGCCAGAACAACAGCATTGCTGACTCAAACGCCATGATTGCCGCCGATATGCGACTGAAAGTCTATCAGCTGATGAAGCAGGGCCAGAGTCGCCAGCAGATCATCGACTACATGGTGGCGCGTTATGGCAACTTCGTCAGCTATTCGCCGCCGGTCACGCCGTCGACCCTGATTTTGTGGGCGGGTCCGGCGCTGTTTGTACTGCTGGGCGGCGCGGTGATCATCCTCCGCAGCCGTCAGCGTACAACCCGCAGTGAACTGGATGAAGAAGAGCAACAGCGTCTTAATGCGCTACTGAAGTCAGACAGGAAGCCGTAATGAGTGCATTTTGGATCACCCTTTTTCTGTTACTGCTGGCGGCCTGCACGCTGTTCCTGGCTGCGGGCTGGCGACAACGGCAGGCCAGCACGGGCGATCGCGATCGCCTTAATCAGCGTTTCTACCATCAGCGGATAGATGAGCTGGCGCAGGATGAAGCGCAGGGCGTTGTCGCTGAGCGACCGCTGATGGAGCGGGAACTCCAGCAGACGCTGCTGGCCGATATTCCGGCGGCACAGACCATTACGTCACACAGCAGCAGCCGCTGGATTTTGCTGCCGGGCGTGATCGTGCTGGTTGCGGTTTCGCTGGGCACTTATCTGAAAACCGGCGGCCTGGCACAATTCACGGGCTGGATGCAGGTACAGCAGGCGTATCCTGAACTCCGCGCCCGGCTGATGGACCCCGCCGCAAAACCGCTGAGCATGGAGGAGCTGGCGCGCTTACAGCTCGGATTGCGTACCGCGTTGCAGACGGAACCGGATAATCTGGCCGACTGGACTATGCTGGGGCGGCTCGGCATGGTGCTCAACAATGCGGAGATCGCCAGTCAGGCGTTTGAGCATGCACTCCAGCTTGCCCCCAATGATCTGGCGCTCAGGCAGGATTATGCTGAGGTTCTGACGCGATCTGCCGATCCGCAGGATAACCGTCAGGCGTCACTGCTGCTGAAATCATTGCTTAAAACGGATCCACAAAACCTGCGAACGCTGAGTCTGCTGGCCTTCAATGCTTACGGTCAGCAGCAATACGATGAGGCTATTAACGCATGGCAGACGCTGCAGGGCCTGCTGCCCGCTGGTGATTCCCGGCACGCGATGATTGCCCGCAGCATTGAAAAGGCCAGAAGTGATGCCGGGCAGCAGAGTCGTCAGCTGGCGCTGACCGTGACGCTGACCCCGCAGGCAGAAAAAATGTTACCGCAGGACGGAGTGTTGTATATTTCGGTTTCTGACGGGGCTTCACCCGTGCCGGTGGCGGTTAAGCGGATGCCGCTCAGTCATTTTCCGCTGACACTGACGCTGGATGACAGTAACGCCATGATGCCGGATCGCCTGCTTTCGGCGCAGCATCAGGTCGAGGTCCGGGTGCGAATTTCCCGCGACGGCAGCGCCAATCCACAGCCGGGCGACTGGCTGGGTCTGAGCGCCGTGACGCCCTGGGATGGGCATCAGTCGGTTGCGGTTGAGATCAATAAGCAGCTGCCCTGACCGTAAAACTGACAACGTTAAAATGATGCGTGCCATTGCCTGCTGCCTCTGGCACAAAGTCAGCTATGCTCATCGGGTAAGCCAATACGACAGGGCTGTGACCTGAACGATGGGCAGACCTTTTTCATCCGCACAGGGAGATTGGAATGAATTATCGCCTGACCAGCCTGGCTATGGCCAGCGTCCTTCTGGTAGGTTGTGCCAGTTCAAAGCCGGCGAATAGCGATCCTGCTCAGCGCAGCGATCCCTTCGAAAGCTTTAACCGCACGATGTTTAACTTTAACTACAACGTGCTGGATCCGTATGTATTACGTCCGGTCGCTGTCGCCTGGCGTGATTATGTGCCGGTACCGGCGCGTACCGGACTGAGCAATTTCCTCGGCAACCTGGAAGAGCCCGCCAGCATGGTCAACGCCATACTGGTCGGTGACGGACGGGATGCGGGTATTCACTTTACCCGTTTCTTCCTGAACAGTGTGCTGGGACTGGGCGGTTTCATTGACGTCGCTGGTAAAGCAAACCCGGAACTGGCGCGTGAAGAGCCGCACCGTTTCGGGACCACGCTGGGTCACTACGGCGTCGGCTACGGGCCTTATGTTGAACTGCCTGCCTACGGCAGCTTTACGGTTCGTCAGGATGGCGGCGACTACGTTGATACGCTCTACCCAATCCTCGGCTGGCTGACCTGGCCAATGTCGATTGGTAAGTGGACGCTGGAAGGGATCGAGACCCGTGCGCAGTTGCTGGATTCTGATGGCATCCTGAAACAGCAGAGCGATCCCTACGCCTTTATCCGTAACGCCTACTTCCAGCGGCACGACTTCCTTGCACGTGGCGGCAAGCTCAAGCCGGAAGATAACCCTAACGCGGCAGCGATTCAGGATGATCTGAAAGATATCGACTCGCCGTAATGTTCAGTTCGTAAAAGGGCGTAGTGCAGCAGCCGTTTTAAGTTTATTGACAATGGCAGGCCCGGTCTCCATTAAGACCGGGCCTGCACAAAGAACAGGTTCAGTTATTTCTTTACTACCCTAACAGCGGCTTTAATGTTACGGCGCGTTTTTCTCCTCTTCCCTGACTTCTGACGGTATCCGTAATGACCTGGCTCCCTTCACTTTGGGGCTGTTATCTCCGTCCTGCCTGCTGATATGCGCGCCTTTTTTCGACAGATTTTAAGCCAGAGAAGTACTGTTCATCTGGCTCAAACCGGGTGTAAAATTCGGTGGAATTTGCTGGTATGAAAAAACGCTTTTTTATCAGTGGGATAATTTTAGCGTGTTCCCCGCGCGAGCGGGGATAAACCGTATGGAGCTATTTTTCTGAACTCGTCAATCAAGTGTTCCCCGCGCGAGCGGGGATAAACCGGTGCTCGGATTGAGGTAATAGAGGCCACAAACGTGTTCCCCGCGCGAGCGGGGATAAACCGGGTCGGACAGCAGGAACCGGAGTAGGTGATTAGTGTTCCCCGCGCGAGCGGGGATAAACCGTGACTTGCTCACCGCAATATCACGCAATCATTGGTCTTCCGCGTGGCGCGGATAAACCGTTGAGTCAGGCGTCGGTGGCTGGGGTTTCGGCGTGTTCCCCGCACGTGCGGGAAATTAGCTGGGGTTGGTTAACAGTGTGAAGGCGACTCATCAGAGTCGCCTTTTTTGATCTCGCCCGCCACTCAGAACTTGTAGTTGAAGTTCGCGCCGTAGAGCCAGGCCTTACCTTCAGAGGTAAAGGTATAAGGGCCTTCTTTAACTGTCACTTTCTGTCCGTGCATATAAGAGATGCCCAAATCCACCGAGGCATCATCGTTAAACGCGTAAGATGTACCCGCACTCAGCCATAAACGATCCTGATCCGGTATAGAGATAGAGCGCTTGTCAGCGGGCACCGGGCTATCATCAAACGCAATACCGGTGCGGAAAGTCCAGTTCTTGTCGTAGGAATAGGTGGTGCCCAGTGCAATGCGATATGCATCGTGGAAACTTTCATCTTTATAGAACAATGTCTGCCCGTTTGAGCCAGTAGCTTTCAGCTCCTGGAACTGGCTCCAGCTGGTATAAGCCATGCTGTAATGTACTGCCCACTGCGGAGCGACTTTATGCCAGCCCGACACTTCCCACATCTCTGGCAGATTCAGGGTTAACGCGCCCGGAACGGTGGTGCCGTTGGTGCCAAACGGCACGCCTGACACTTCCGGATTATTCACGGCATTCAGCCGGGATGAGAGGCTGCTTTTATAATCGCCGTCAAAGTCGACTTTCACTTCGGAACGGTAGGTAAAGCCAAAGCGGTTATTTTCATCCACTTCATACAGGATACCGGCATTCCAGCCATAGCCCCACTCATCGCCTTTCAGATGCGCAACCTGCGTATCAGCCGGAACGCCCAGTCGTGCACCGGATTCACCGGCATAGCGTTCAATCTTGGCTTTCGCATAAACCGCATCAAAACCAACGCCCAGACTGAAATGTTCATTTAAGCGGTAGGCAGTGCTGAGATTAAAATTGCCGGTGACCAGATCGGTTTTACCGCCGTAACCCCCTGCGGTGTAGCCATTATTGAACTCTGTTGCTAAGCCATAGTTAGAGGTTGCAGACGCGCCGATCCACCACTGATCGTTGATGGGCTGGACATAATGAATATTGGGCACCCACTGATTCGGCGCAATATTATCGGCATCCAGGCTGCGTCCGGTGGGACTGCGACCGCGAATATTCACATCCGGCGCAATATAGACCGCGCCGATAGAAAATTCCGGGCGATCCATTAATGCCATCGTCGCCGGGTTGCGGCTCGCAGACGCCGCGGTATCGCCCATTGCCCCTTCGCCTGAATATGCGCGACCTAAACCAATCGTAGAAAATTCATTTAACTGAAACCCAGCTGCGTAAACGTGTGAAGAGACAAGCGCCACTGCAGCCGCCACGGCTGACTTTGCAAACAGGTTTTTATGGTTCATGACCACAACCTCATGTGAATTATTATTTAACGCTATAACGTCGCGTAACAAAGGACGGCGGATTGTAGGGACTGATGTAAAACGCACATATCAGACCAGTGCGGAGAGTATAGGTCCGACCTGTGTGCATGTTGCAATATTGTTTTTAAAATATTTCAGGATTGATCGCTTAAAATTCGATCTGCTTAACAAAACGGCCCTGATTCTGCACAGCATACCGATTCCAGTTTGTTCTGGATCAATTTTTATTGTGATATTCGTCACTTAGCGCTATGTGCGTGGCGCATTTTTACGCGAGCAGGTAAAATTTCGCCCGTAAAATCACGCGATCCACCCCCCATTGCGGGTCAGGAGAATGAAATGACTGATGCCATTAAAAAATGCAGTGCGACTGAAACCGCAGCCTGTTGTTGTGTTGATGTAGGCACGGTAATGGATAACACCGACTGCACCGCCAGCTGGTCGGAGTGGTTTGCTCACCGTGACGATGCTGAAGCCAAGTTGGTGCACCTTACCAGACGTGCGCGTGACGTTGAATCAGAACCCTGTGTCATTGAGTCGCGCTTCAGGGAAGTCGATCAGGGCGTGCAGTTAGAGATCGATTTCACTTTCAGCTGCCAGGCTGAAACGATGATTTTCCAGCTCGGTTTGCGTTAAGTCTCATAACGCCGCGTTAATGCGGCGTTTTTCATTTTCGTGTTTCCCTTCGCACTTTTTTCTTTCCGGTATTGGCGGCTCACCCGCTTGTGGTTAACACTGATCAGGTCAGACCTCTTCAGGCAATGATGCCACAGTCCCAGTCACAGGTGAGAACAATGAGCAAAGCGCAGCCGCTGCTGACGCGTGATGGTGAACGCATCGCAATAACCCACGGGTTACGCACTCCTTTTTTGCGCCAGGCGACCGGCTTTCATGGCATTCCCGCCATTGAGCTGGGACGCATGGTGGTCAGCGAATTAATGGCGCGCAGTGAACTGCCGGCTGAGGTCATCGAGCAACTGGTCTTTGGTCAGGTGGTGCAGATGCCGGAAGCGCCGAACATTGCGCGTGAAATTGTGTTAAGCAGCGGGCTTGGTGTGCATACCGATGCCTATAGCGTCAGTCGTGCCTGCGCCACCAGTTTTCAGGCGGTCGCGAATGTGGCAGAAAGTCTGCTGGCTGGCACCATCTCGGCTGGCATTGCCGGTGGCGCGGACTCCTCGTCAGTGCTGCCTGTCGGTGTCAGCAAAACGCTGGCACGGGCGCTGGTGGATCTCAACAAAGCCCGCAGTTTTGGGCAAAAACTGCACATCCTGCGGCGTCTGCGTCCACGCGATCTGTTGCCGGTTCCCCCCGCAGTGGCGGAGTATTCTACGGGCCTGCGTATGGGTGACACTGCAGAGCAGATGGCGAAGAGTCATGGCATCACCCGTGAGGCACAGGATGCGCTGGCACTGCGCTCTCACCAGCATGCTGCCAGAGCCTGGCAGGCCGGGATACTCAATCAGGAAGTGATGGCTGCCTTTGTGCCGCCGTGGAAAACCGCCATCGACCAGGACAATAACGTCCGCATGAACGCCAGAGCAGAAGATTATGCCCGACTGCGTCCGGCATTCGATCGTCAGCATGGCAGCGTTACTGCGGCCAATAGCACACCACTTACCGACGGTGCGGCCGCCGTGATTCTGATGCGCGAGGGGCGTGCCCGTGAACTGGGCGTCAGGCCGCTGGGCTATCTGCGCAGCTATGCTTTTACCGCTATTGGCGTACAGCAGGATATGCTGCTGGGTCCGGCATACTCCTCGCCGCTGGCACTGGATCGCGCCGGGATCACGCTGGCCGATCTGACGCTCATTGATATGCATGAAGCTTTTGCCGCCCAGACACTCAGCAACCTGCAACTGTTCCGCGATGAGCGCTTTGCCCGTGAGGTGCTCAATCGCCCCCATGCGCTGGGCGAAGTAAATGAAGAGCGCTTTAATGTGCTGGGCGGTTCAATCGCCTATGGCCATCCTTTTGCCGCTACGGGTGCGCGCATGATCACCCAGACGCTGAATGAACTCCGCCGTCGCGGTGGCGGATTAGGACTGGTCACGGCCTGCGCGGCAGGCGGTCTGGGTGCGGCAATGGTTCTGGAGGCCGAATAATGGAGCAGAATGCGTTTCATCTGACAATGCGACTGGACCACGTCGGCATCATCACGATTGATGTCCCCGGCGAGAAAATGAACACCCTGAAGGCGGAATTTGCCGGGCAGATCACCGCCATCATTGCAGAGGCGCGGCGCGATCCTCAGCTGGCGGGCCTGGTGCTGATTTCCGGCAAAGCGGATAACTTTATCGCGGGGGCGGATATCAGCATGATTGATCGCTGTCGCAGCGCACAGGAAGCCGAAGCGCTGGCAAAACAGGGTCAGGAAGTGATGGCTGCGCTTGATGCACTGCCATTCCCCGTCGTGGCCGCTATACATGGTGCCTGCCTGGGCGGCGGGCTGGAGCTGGCGCTGGCCTGCGATGCACGTATCTGCTCGCTGGATGATAAAACCCGCCTGGGATTACCGGAAGTACAGCTTGGTTTACTGCCGGGCTCCGGCGGCACTCAGCGGCTGCCACGCTTAATTGGCGTGCAGCAGGCGCTGCCACTGATTCTGACCGGCAAATCGCTGCGGGCTAAACAGGCCCGTAAGCTGAGGGTGGTCGATGATGCGGTGCCTCAGGCCATTCTGCTGGAAACCGCGGTTGCACGGGTGAAAAAAGGGAAGGTCAGCGGACGCGCGCTGCCCCTGCGCGACCGTCTGTTGCATGGGCCGGTTGGCCGTCAGGCGCTGTTTGCGCTGGCAACCCGACAGACTTTAGCCAAAACGCAGGGAAACTATCCGGCGGCAAACCGCATTATTGAGGTGGTGCGCATCGGGCTGGAGCAGGGCAGCCGGGCGGGACATGATGCTGAAGCGCGTGCGTTCGGCGAGCTGGCAATGACGCCGGAATCCGTTGCATTGCGCGGGCTGTTTTTCGCGACGACCGCCATGAAAAAAGAGCGGGGCGGTGATGCTGAACCCGCAGCCGTTAAGCGCGTCGCTATCCTCGGAGGCGGTCTGATGGGCGGGGGCATTGCCAGCGTTACCGCGATCAACGCCGGATTGCCGGTACGCATCAAAGACATCAGCCTGGAAGGGGTTAACCATGCGTTGAAAACCAGCTGGGAACTGCTGAGCAAAAAAGTCAGGCGGCGTCAGCTGACCCCGGCACAGCGTCAGCAGCAGATGGCACGTATCACGGGCGGCATTGATTATCAGGGCTTCGCGCAGCGCGATGTGGTGATTGAAGCCGTATTCGAAGATTTAGCTTTGAAGCAGCAGATGGTCAGCGAAGTGGAAGCGAACTGTCAGCCCCACACGCTGTTTGCCTCTAATACCTCCTCGCTGCCGATTGAGGCGATTGCCGCCGGTGCGCAGCGGCCAGAGAATGTCATCGGTCTGCACTACTTCAGTCCGGTAGAGAAAATGCCGCTGGCAGAGGTGATCCCGCATCTGAATACCGCCACCTCGACGCTGGTCACCATTGTGGCGCTGGCGCGCAGTCAGGGCAAAACCCCGATTGTGGTGGCGGACAAGCCTGGCTTCTATGTAAACCGCATCCTGACGCCCTATATAAATGAAGCGATGCGTTGCCTGCTGGAGGGGGAGCCGATTGACCATATCGATCGGGCGCTGGTGAAGGCGGGTTTCCCGGTCGGCCCGATTCAGTTGCTGGATGAGGTGGGCATCGACGTCGGCAGCAAAATCAGCCCCATCCTGCATCAGGCCTATGGTGAACGTTTTGCCGCGCCTGCTGCGTTTGACGCGGTACTCAGGGATGGTCGTAAGGGACGTAAAAACAGCAAAGGGTTTTATCGCTATGACCTGCCGCACTGGCAGCGTAAAAAACCGGACACCTCGGTGTATACGTTGCTGAAGGTCACGCCGCAGGCCAGACAGAGTGAAGCGCAGATTGCGGAACGCTGCATGATGATGATGCTGAACGAGGCGGCCCGCTGCCTTGAAGAACAGGTGATTCGCTGCGCCCGTGATGGGGATATCGGTGCGGTGTTTGGCATCGGCTTCCCCCCTTTCCTGGGCGGCCCGTTCCACTACATGGACAAACTGGGCGCGGCAGAGGTGGTCAACAGATTAACCCGACTCTCGCAGCAGCATGGTGAGCGATTTACGCCCTGCGAAGCGCTGATTGAGGCGGTCAATAAATAGACGAAATTTTACATTTCTGCTGTAAATGGAATAACCAATCCGATTCAGCGGGTTAGAAAAGCGCCGCGAGAGTGTGCGGCGCAGCATGATTCTGAGAAGCGCTTATTTAATAAACAACCGGTTGACTATACTGAAGCCATTAGGGTAAAACACAGCGTTCATTCGCAGAGTGAAGAGTCAGGCGCCAGGCGTCGGGCGATGTCGACAAACAACAGCGGTGCTTTATGCAAGTTTTTATCATGCGTCACGGCGATGCGGCTCTGGAAGCAGCCAGTGATTCAGTCAGGCCTTTAACCTTATGTGGCTGCAATGAATCACGTCAGATGGCCCATTGGCTTAACAGCCAGACGCCGGACATTGAGCGTGTCCTGGTGAGTCCCTATTTACGCGCGCAGCAAACCCTCGCTACCGTGCGTGAAGCCTTTCCCCTGCCGGAAAACCAGGATGTTCTGCCGGAGTTAACGCCGGGCGGCGATCCGGAGAGTGTAGGGTGCTATCTGCAGGCCCTTGCAAATCAGGGCGTGAAATCGGCACTGGTGATCTCTCACTTGCCGCTGGTGGGATACTTAGTCTCTGAACTGTGCCCGCAGGAAGCGCCGCCCATGTTTGCCACGTCCGCTATTGCCTGCGTGGAATTCGAACCCACGCAGCATGCCGGTAAACTCCTGTGGCAGGTCAGTCCTAAAAAGCTGGCGAAAGCCATCTGATGTCTGTGGGCCGATCATACCGGCCCCTCTCTTAAGGCAACACAGGCGGTTGCCACTCCTCAATCTCAATCAGAACCAGCAGTGCGGCGTCACCGCCGAACAGCTTCGGTGCCTGATGAAAAGCCATCACCCACGGATGCTGGGCTAGCCACAGCGGCGTCTGCTGCTTCAGAATATGCTTTCCATGACCGGTCATCACGCTGGCACAGAACAGATGTTCACGGCGGCAGGCGGCGATCAGTGCGCCCAGTTCCTGCTTGGCCTGCTGCTGCGTTAAGCCGTGCAAATCCAGGAAAATCTCGGGCGTATAGTCGCCACGCCGCAGTTTTTTCAGCTCGAAATGGCTGACATCGGCGCGCACGTACCGGGTGGCCCCTTCGGTCGAGAGCAGTGGCTGAAACTCATCCGAAAAGTAATGGCTGTTGTCCGCCTGCTCTGAAAGCAGACGTTTTACCGGCAGTTCGCGGGTTTTAACCGGTAATTTATGGACAAAAGTATCCTGTTTTAACTGACGCGTGCCAGTCATTAACTGGCGAAACAGCGCCTGATCATCCGGGCTTAGTGGTGTTTTTTTACTCATGACGGGTCAGTTATCTAAGAAAAGTCTGCTACACAGCATAGGTGATACCTTACCGATTAATGTCATTAAATGTCAGCTTTTTCACCTTGCTGCGCTGAATTCTCCCCGGCTTCATGGCACACTACTGGCCGATTTAGCAAAAGGCCTGCGGAGGGCTACGTGGACAAAATTTTCGTCGATGAGGCAGTGAACGAACTGCACACCATTCAGGACATGCTGCGCTGGGCGGTAAGCCGCTTTTCCGCTGCCGGAATCTGGTACGGACATGGCACAGACAATCCCTGGGACGAAGCCGTTCAACTGGTCCTGCCGTCACTCTGGCTGCCGCTGGATATTCCTGAAGATATGCGCAGTGCGCGTCTCACCACCAGCGAACGTCTTCTGATTGTCGAGCGCGTCATCCGTCGCGTAAACGAGCGTATTCCGGTCGCTTACCTGACCAATAAAGCCTGGTTCTGCGGCCACGAATTCTTTGTCGATGAGCGCGTGCTGGTGCCGCGTTCACCGATTGGCGAACTGATTGAGAACCGCTTTGCCGGTCTGGTCAGTACCCCGCCGCAGCATATTCTGGATATGTGCACTGGCAGCGGCTGCATTGCGATAGCCTGCGCCTATGCTTTCCCGGAAGCGGAAGTGGACGCTGTGGATATTTCCACCGGCGCGCTGGCGGTGGCCGAGCAGAACATTGAAGAACATGGCCTGATCCACCAGGTTACGCCAATCCGTGCTGATCTGTTCCGCGAACTGCCCCCGCTGAAATATGATCTGATCGTCACCAATCCGCCGTATGTTGATGCGGAAGATATGGACGATCTGCCGAATGAGTATCGCCACGAACCGGAGCTTGGCCTGGCGGCAGGCAGCGACGGCCTGAAGCTGGTACGCCGCATTCTGGCCTGTGCGCCCGACTATCTCAGCGAGCAGGGCGTACTGGTCTGCGAAGTGGGCAACAGCATGGTGCACATGATTGAGCAGTATCCCGATGTGCCCTTTACCTGGCTGGAATTCGACAACGGCGGCGACGGCGTCTTCACGCTGACGCGCCAGCAGATTGTCGACGCACAGCACCATTTCTCTTTTTACAAAGATTAAAAGTGGGGCGAAGTCTCGCCCGCCGAACTCTGACAAGGAAATAGCATGGCCGGAAACAGCATCGGGCAATTTTTTCGAGTAACTACCTTTGGCGAGTCCCACGGTCTTGCGCTGGGCTGTATCGTTGACGGTGTGCCCCCGGGTATCCCGCTGACGGAAGCGGATATTCAGCATGACCTCGATCGCCGTCGCCCAGGCACTTCGCGCTATACCACGCAGCGCCGCGAGCCGGACCAGGTGAAAATTTTGTCCGGTGTCTTTGAGGGTGTGACCACCGGCACCTCGATTGGCCTGCTGATTGAGAACACCGATCAGCGGTCGCAGGATTACGGTGCCATCAAAGATCTCTTCCGTCCGGGCCATGCTGATTACACTTACGAGCAAAAATATGGTCAGCGCGACTATCGTGGCGGCGGCCGCTCATCGGCGCGTGAAACCGCAATGCGCGTGGCGGCGGGTGCAATTGCCAAGAAATACCTGCAGATGAAACACGGCGTAGTGGTGCGTGGCTATCTGGCACAGATTGGTGACGTCAGCTGTGAGCTGAAAGACTGGAGCATTGTGGAACAGAACCCGTTCTTCTGCCCGGATGCGGACAAGCTGGAGGCGCTGGATGAACTGATGCGCGGCCTGAAAAAAGAGGGCGACTCCATCGGTGCCAAAGTCACCGTTATGGCAGATAACGTACCGCCAGGCCTGGGCGAGCCGGTCTTTGACCGACTGGATGCCGACCTGGCACACGCGCTGATGAGCATCAACGCGGTGAAAGGGGTTGAAATTGGCGATGGCTTTGCGGTGGTTAACCAGCGCGGCAGTCAGCACCGTGACGAAATCCGCCACGACGGCTTCCAGAGCAATCACGCTGGCGGCATTCTGGGCGGCATCAGCAGCGGCCAGACCATCAGCGCCAATCTGGCAATGAAACCGACCTCCAGTATTACCGTGCCGGGTAAAACCATTACCCGCGACGGCGAAGAAGTCGAAATGATCACCAAAGGCCGTCACGATCCCTGCGTCGGGATCCGCGCCGTGCCGATCGCCGAGGCGATGATGGCGATCGTCCTGATGGATCATCTGCTGCGTCAGCGGGCGCAGAACGGTGACGTCAGCAGCACTGTACCACGCTGGTGATGGCATGAAAGCGCTTCTGCTTACCCTGAGTGCGCTGCTGATCAGCGCCTCCAGCCTGGCGGCGACGCCGTGGCAACGTATCCAGCAACCGATTAGCGGCGCCCCGCAGTCTATTGGTGGCTTTGCCAACGGTTGTATCGTCGGCGCGCAGGCACTGCCGCTGAACTCACTGCACTATCAGGTGATGCGTCAGGATCAGCGGCGCTACTTTGGCCATCCCGATCTGATTCAGTTTATTCAGCGGCTCAGCACCCGGGTACATAACCTGCAACTGGGCAACGTGCTGATTGGCGATATGGGCATGGCGGCAGGCGGGCGTTTCAGCAGCGGGCACGCCAGTCACCAGACCGGGCTGGATGTGGATATCTGGTTGCAGCTGCCCAAAACCCGCTGGAGTGCGCAGCAGCTGCTGAAACCGCAGCCGCTGGATCTGGTCGGGCCGGGCGATAAAAACGTTATTGCCCGTCACTGGCAGCCGGAGATCGACAGCCTGATTAAACTGGCTGCAAAAGATGACGATGTAATGCGTATCTTCGTCAATCCGGCGATTAAAAAGCAGCTTTGTGCTGATGCGGGTAACGATCGCGACTGGCTGCGGAAAGTGCGCCCGTGGTTTGCCCATCGCGCTCACATGCATGTGCGACTGCGCTGTCCGGCGGGCAGTATCGGTTGTGAAGATCAGCCCGCACCGCCTGCTGGCGATGGTTGTGGTGCCGAGCTTCAGAGCTGGTTCCTGCCGAAACAGCCTGGTTCAGGCGCGCCAGTGAAACGTGAGCCGCCGCCGTTACCGCCTGCCTGTCAGGCTTTGCTGGATAAACATTTACTGTAAGGGATTCCATGGATTGGTTCGTGGTCAGCCCGCTGCTGGTCGGGTTGCTGTTTTTAATCGCCATGCTCGCCGGTTTTATTGATTCAATCGCGGGTGGCGGAGGATTACTTACGGTACCTTCGTTGCTGGCTGCCGGTCTGTCACCGGCGCAGGCGCTGGCGACCAATAAACTGCAATCGGTCGGCGGATCGTTTTCCGCCAGTCTCTATTTTGTCCGGCGTGGTGCGGTCAGGCTTAATGAACAGTGGCTGAACATCGCCATGACGCTGATGGGGTCCATTCTGGGCGCGATACTGATTCAGCGCCTGCAGGCGGATTTCCTGCGCCAGATGCTGCCGCTGTTTTTGATCGCGATTGGCTTGTGGTTCCTGCTGATGCCGCGCCTGGGTGAAGTCGATCAGGCGCGTCGCCTGCACGGCCTGGCCTATGCGCTGGTGGGCGGCGGGGCGGTGGGATTCTATGACGGATTTTTCGGACCGGGCGCAGGATCGTTCTATGCGCTGGCTTTCGTCACCCTCTGCGGCTACAACCTCGCAAAAGCAACCGCTCATGCCAAGGTTCTCAACTTCACCTCAAACGTGGGCAGCCTGCTGTTCTTTATGTTTGGCGGCAAAGTGGTGTGGGGAACCGGCCTGATCATGATGCTGGGTGCGTTCTGCGGCGCGCGCCTGGGCGCACGGCTGGTACTGAGCCGCGGACAGAAACTGATTCGCCCGATGGTGGTCATTGTCTCTGCCGTCATGAGCATTAAATTACTGTGGGACAGCCATGGCAGCGCCGTTCTGGCCTGGCTGGCCACGCTGCATTCGTAACCTGAAACGCGATACTGTCATGAACCCGACCCATCATTATGAACAGCTGATCACGCTGTTTGATCGCTGCTTCAGCGATGAATTTCAGACCCGTCTAATTAAAGGCGATGATGAACCGATCTATCTTCCTGCTGATGCAGAGTCACCGTGGAACCGCGTGGTGTTTGCCCACGGCTTTTACGCCAGCGCTCTGCATGAGATCTCACACTGGTGCATTGCCGGTGAGGCGCGCCGTAAAATGGTCGATTTCGGCTACTGGTACTGCCCGGATGGCCGCGATGCACTGACCCAGAGTCAGTTTGAAGCGGTGGAAGTGAAGCCGCAGGCGCTGGAGTGGATGTTTTGTATGGCGGCAGGCTTTCCCTTCAACGTGAGTTGTGACAATCTCGATGGAGATTGTGAGCCGGATCGCATTGCGTTTCAGCGTAAAGTACATGCTCAGGTCATGAACTATCTGACGTCGGGCATTCCCGACCGTCCCGCGCGTTTTATTGCCGCTCTTGCGGAATTTTATGGCAGGCCTTCATTAACCGCATCGCAGTTTCCCTGGCCGGACGATCTGTGATGCACGAAGGCATTATTAATAGAGGAATTGAGATGATCGCAGAATTTGAAGCGCGTATTCTGGCCCTGATTGACGACATGGTCGAGCATGCCAGTGACGATGAGCTGTTCGCCAGCGGTTATCTGCGCGGGCATCTGACACTGGCCGTCGCCGAAGTGGAACAACTGGGTGAACATACGCCAGAAGCGCTGCAGATCCAGGTCTCACGCAGCCTGCAAAATGCTATCGCTGCCGGTGAACTTTCGCCGCGTGACCAGGCATTGGTGGTGGGCATGTGGGACAACCTGTTTGTGCAGGCACGTCAGCTTTCCGCATAACGTTGCAGGGCGGCGTGCCGCCCTCAGCATCCGCTAAACTGCTTTTCCCTTCAGTAATTTTCTCACCCAGTAACGATTCGGATTAAGTGCTGCCAGCGTCGTCGCGTCCAGCGGCTGCGGCTCGCCCGCCAGCTGGGCTGCCAGCACCTCGGCCGCCAGTGGCGCGCTGCACAGGCCGCGCGATCCCAGCGCGCCAAACAGATAGAGGCCCGCCCGATCGGGAGCATCAGCGATATCGTGACTTGCCGCGAGCTGAGCCGGTAAATCAGCGTACTGCGCCAGCGTGGCATCATAATCCGGCACGCCGCCCACCATCGGCAGGTGATCCCGCGTGGCGCAACGCACACCCATTCTTGCCTCTCCGTCACTGACATCCACCGCCTCTGCCCAGCGTCGATCAGGCAGGCAATTCAGCAGGCGGCTGCGGTTCTCCTGCTGGTCCTCTTCCCGGTAAGCCGTTGCGGTTTCGCCACGGTGATAGCTGGCACCGATGCAGTGCGTACCAAACTGGGGGCTGACAGGCGTCAGATAGCCGTCGTAACAGAGTACGGTTTGCAGCGCGTTAAGGCCCGGCGTCGAGGGAACATGGCTTACCTGACCGGCCACCGGATAAGCGGGTAACGGGGCGCTCTGCGTAAAGTCGGCAATGGCATGACCGTTTGCCAGCACCACTGCTGGATGACGGACTGCCGGGCGATCGCTGAACGTCAGTGTCCAGTGATTATCCTCCCGAGAAAGGCGGGTTACCCGATGCAGCCAGTGAATGCGTAATCCCTGGGTTTCGCCCCAGGCCAGCATCGCGCTGGTCAGCCCGGCCGGTGAAAGCCAGCCACCCTGCGGGTAGAAAATGCCGCCACAGCCATGGTCAACATTCGCCAGTTTCTCTGCCTCTGCCACCTCCACGCCACAGGCGATGGATTCAGGCAGGCCCATCGCCAGCATCTGATCAATCTTCTTACGGCTTTTCTCATCCCAGCCCAGTTGCAGCACACCACTCCAGCTGTGTTCATAGGTGACGGTTATGTGATCGTAGAGCCGCCGGGCAAAGCTGAAGGCCGCCGGGAAAAAAGTGGCAAGCGCCGGATCATGCTGGTTGAGCAGCGGATAGAGTGCGCCCTGACGATTGCCGGACGCACCCAGCGCAGGCGCGTCATCGGCACAGTAAAGCGTTACCCGCCAGCCGCGACGCAGCAGCGCCAGCGCCAGCGTGGCACTGGCGACACCGCCGCCAACGATGGCCACATCACGCTGCTCCGCCGGCCGGCGATGATACCAGGGCTGTCCGGTGGGTAACGGAGGTGCATCATGCAGATTGCCGCACAGCATTTCACGCTTTGGCCCGAAGCCTTTGCGACGGATGACGGTAAAGCCCGCCTGCTGCAGGCCGCGACGCACAAAACCGGCAGCGGTGAAGGTCGCGAACGTTCCCTGCGGGCGCGCCAGTCTGGCCATCATGGCGAACAGCTCCGGCGTCCACATGTCAGGGTTTTTTGATGGCGCGAAACCATCCAGGAACCAGGCATCCACCTGACGATGCAGGCTTTCATCCAGCTGTCCCATCAGTTGGTTAATATCGCCCAGCCACAGGTCGAGCGTGACCCGTCCGCCGTCAAACAGCAGGCGCTGACAGCTTGGCAGGGCAGCAGGCCACTGCGCCTGCAGCGCCCCGGCCCAGGGAGCCAGTTCAGGCCAGTGCTGCTGCGCGGCAGCCAGGTCTTCACGGGTTAACGGAAATTTTTCGAAGCTGATGAAATGCAGACGTTTTAATGGCGCATCGGGCTGTTCGCGCTGAAACGCATCAAACGCCTGCCACAGCGTCAGAAAATTAAGGCCAGTGCCAAAACCGCTTTCCGCCACGATGAGCAGATCGCGCGGATGCTCAGCAAAACGTTGCGGGAAACCATTGCCGCCAAGGAAGACATAGCGTGTCTCTTCCAGACCGTTGTCATTCGAGAAATAGACGTCACCAAACGCTCGGGAAACAGGTGTACCCTGTTCATTCCAGTTTAGCTGTGCATGTTCAACCGGGGTTAATTTCACGGTAAAGGCTCATTTTTCAGGCAGTGGCGCGATTTTAACGACCCGCGTGACATGACGCAAATTTACAAAAGGAAATAGCTGATCGGACTTGTTCGGCGTACAAGTGTACGCTAGAGTGCATGCCAATTAAGAAGAAGTGGATGAGGAAGATTGAATGAAACGTGCTGTGATTACTGGCTTAGGGATCGTTTCCAGTATTGGTAATAACCAGCAAGAGGTGCTGTCATCTCTGCGTGAAGGACGCTCTGGCATCACCTTTTCTGAAGAGATGAAAGATTCCGGCATGCGTAGTCACGTCTGGGGTAACGTTAAATTAGATACCACCGGCCTCATCGATCGCAAAGTTGTGCGTTTTATGAGTGATGCGTCCATCTATGCTTATCTTTCCATGGAAGAAGCGATTAAAGATTCCGGCCTCAGCACTGAAATGTATCAGAGCAACCCGCGTGTGGGTCTGATTGCAGGCTCAGGCGGCGGTTCTCCGCGTTTTCAGGTGTTTGGTGCTGATGCCATGCGCAGCCCACGCGGCCTGAAAGCTGTTGGCCCTTATGTGGTCACCAAAGCGATGGCTTCTGGCGTGTCTGCCTGCCTCGCCACGCCATTCAAGATTCATGGCGTAAACTACTCGATTAGCTCCGCCTGTGCTACCTCTGCACACTGTATCGGTAACGCCGTTGAGCAGATCCAGCTCGGCAAACAGGATATCGTTTTTGCCGGTGGCGGCGAAGAGCTGTGCTGGGAAATGGCCTGTGAGTTCGACGCCATGGGTGCGCTCTCTACCCGTTACAATGATACCCCGGAAAAAGCGTCACGGACTTATGACAATGAGCGCGACGGTTTTGTTATCGCCGGTGGCGGTGGCATGGTGGTGGTTGAAGAGCTGGAGCATGCGCTGGCGCGTGGTGCGCACATCTATGCCGAAATCGTCGGTTATGGTGCCACCTCAGACGGTGCAGACATGGTTGCTCCATCAGGAGAAGGTGCAGTGCGCTGCATGAAGATGGCGATGAACGGTGTTGATACACCTATCGACTATCTGAACAGCCACGGAACCTCAACTCCGGTAGGCGATGTGAAAGAGCTGGGTGCGATTCGTGAAGTGTTTGGCGAAAACACGCCATACATTTCAGCAACCAAAGCCATGACCGGTCACTCACTGGGTGCGGCGGGCGTGCAGGAAGCAATCTACTCGCTGCTGATGCTGGAGCATGGCTTTATTGCGCCAAGCATCAACATCACCTCGCTGGATGCGGCAGCAACCGGCATGAACATCGTCACTGAACCGATGGAAAAAGAGCTGACCACCGTGATGTCTAACAGCTTTGGTTTCGGCGGCACCAACGCCACACTGACCATGCGTAAATATCAGGCGTAATTGTTACGTCAGCACGCAGAAGGGCCGGCTTGCCGGCCCTTTTTGTTTTTACAGCCTGTCCGGGTTATCTGTTTCAGCCCTCCTTCAGCACCTCCAGTAATCTGTCGCATCCTGCCACAATCTCGTCTGGCGTCAGTGCAGCAAAGCCCAGCATCCAGCCCTGCTGAGAGGCCGGTCCGGCATAGAGCGGACTCAGACGCGGCAGCAGCAAACCCCGGTGTGCCGCCATCGCGGTGAGTCGCGCTTCATTCTGTTGTCCCTTCAGTTTTACTGTAATCTGCAGCCCGCCGCCGCTGGCTATTGGCGTGATCCACGGCGACAGCCGCTGCTCAATCTGCTCCAGTAACCGATCACGGCGGCTGTGATAAAGCTGGCGCATCAGGCGCAGATGGCTGGCGAAATGTCCCTGTTGCAGAAAGGCGCAGTGACAGCCTGCGGCAGCAGGGCACTGTGCCCATCCAGCACGCTGCGCGCCTGGCGCAGGGGCGAAATCAGTGCAGGGGGGACAACCATCCACGCCAGTCGCAGCGAGGGAAAAAGCGACTTCGAGAAGGTGCCAAGTGTAATGACCCGCTGATGACGGTCCAGACCCTGCAGCGCGGGAATCGGACGTTCGTCATAATGAAACTCACTATCGTAGTCATCTTCAATTAACCAGCACTGGTTGCGCTGCGCCCAGTCGAGCCACGCCAGGCGTCGCGGCAGGCTGAGCGTGACCCCGGTGGGGTAGTGATGCGAGGGCGTCAGATACATCAGCGTCGCACTGCCATTAGCGGGCATAGCACCTTCCGCATCTACCTCAATTCCGCGAATTTGTGCGCCTGCGGCCAGAAAGGCATTACGCGCACCGGCGTAGCCTGGCTCCTCCATCCACACCTCATCACCGGGATCGACGAACATCATCGCCAGTAACTGCAGCGCCTGCTGTGAACTGGTCAGAATGATAACCTGCTCCGGCTGGCACGCTACGCCCCGTGAGAGCGCCAGATAATCAGCAAGTGCGCTGCGTAATGGCAGGTAGCCGCAGGGGTCGCCATATCCCATTGCCGCGCTGCCCAGTGAACGCTGCACGCTGCTGCTCAGGCGTCGCCAGGTGTGGTGGGGAAAAGCGCGCAACTCCGGCGAACCGGCGGCGAAGGCGTGCGGAAAAGGGGGATCCTGACAACCACCGGTGGCCAGCACCTGCTGACCCCGCGCAGAGAACCGGGCGGGCTGAATCCGGGCCGGTGAGGATGATGAGCTGGCGGGGATAGTGATGGCGACAAAGGTGCCGCGACCGGTTTCGCGTCGCAGATAGCCTTCACTTTCAAGCTGTCCGTAGGCTGCTTCCACCGTCACACGTGACAGACGCAGATCCAGCGCCAGCTGTCGGCTGGACGGTAACTGCTGACCGGCGTGCAGATGGTGCCGGTTGATCGCCTGTCGCAGCGTCGCGCACAGCCGCTCACGCACGCCGCCGCTGGCCTGATGCCGGAAAAGTTGTAACAGCGGTGAAGGCATATGGGTCTTATACCTGATGGATAATGGGTATCAGTAAGCAGTCCACTTTGCCGTAAACTGCGACTTCACCACAACAGGAGAATCGCTATGTCATCGGTTTTACAAATTCCGGCCGCCTCGCCGCAACAAAGCCTCGACTACCTGCAGGCAAAACTCGCTTACTACACCGACGCCTGGGATCTGGCGGACGACCTGGCCCGTCAGGCATCAGAAATTGTGGTGATCGATGCCCGGTCGCCGGAGGCTTATCGCGCCGGGCATATCTGCGGCGCAATAAATTTTCCGCATCGCGGGATGGATGCCACCACAACGGCCTGGCTCGATCGCAGCAATGTTTATGTCACGTATTGTGACGGGATTGGCTGTAACGGATCGACGAAAGCAGCCTGGAAGCTGGCGTCGCTGGGATTTCAGGTGAAGGAATTAATTGGCGGGCTGGATTTCTGGAAACGTGACGGTCATCCGCTGACCTGGGGTGATGCCGCGGGCGAATGGCCCGTCGCCGCCGCTGTGGCATCCTGCGGCTGCTAAATTAAAGAACCAGCCAGAGTAAAAGCGTGATGACCACCAGTGCGACAATGAAACCCAGCAGGGGACGCTGAGCCAGGGGCTGCATCGCGGGCGGCAGCGACGCGACAAACGGTGACCAGATAGGCTGAGGTTTGATCTCACTGGCCGCCAGCGGCTGTTCGTGAATTTTTTCCGCCCGGTCGGCGCGACGGCTGAACAGGAAGTTCAGAAGGTCCTGCGTCTGCGTCGCGGTGAGCACCATCTGCGGTGTAGCCTGAAAACGCTGCTGGCTGTAATCCTCCAGCTGCTGCCGCTCATGCTGATCGAGCGGCTGCTTCAGCGAGGCTTCCAGCAGTTGCAGCGTCGGTGCGCTGTGCTGACTCAGCGTCTGACGCACCTGCAGATACTGCGTCAGCAGCGGGAAGTGGCGTGAGGGGATTGGATCGCCGCTGGTCAGATTCACCAGCTTCAGCGCCGCCATCCACAGTTTACCGGTGGATTCACCCGTAGCAGCGGCAAGGCGTACCACCTGCTGATTCAGCGTCTGATGCTCTGCCGGTAACAGGGTGCGATCGCTGACGCGGGTCTGCTGTGGCTGAGGAATCGTCATCTGCCCGCTCTGCAACATCGTCAGCACCTGGCGCAGCTGATCCTGGCTCAGTGCGCTCAGGACAGTCTGACCAAATTGCTGACGGATAAAATCGCTGACGGCCTGACGGTTATTGCCTTTCGGCAGCAGATCGGTGAGTTGGGTCATCAGCTGGCGGGTGGCATGCCCATTCTGTGCCTGCGTGAGGCGGTTATTAAGATACTGTTCCGCTGCCGGGAAGTGACGCGACTGCAACTCCGCTTCACTCTTAACGCCTACTTCATGGCGGACGCCCGCCCAGAGTTCAGGCGTTTTAAGATTGCTGAGCGATAAGATACGCACGATCAGGCGCTCTAACGTCGTGCGCTGGGCAGGAGAGAGCGGTTGTTCACCCGCCACAGAACCGTGACGCGTCACACCGGTTTGCGGATTAACAGATGAACGATCGACCGGCGCACCGGGGCCGCTGAGAGGTTGCATGGCGGATTCCTTGGGAAAACAGAACAGCGTGGGGTGCGCCGGAAAATGAATAGGCCATGATAGCAAAAGCCCCCGGGAAATCCCACGGGGGACGCGTGTTTCAGCGCGAGATTTATGCTTCAGTTGTGAACCCTGGCGACCTGACTTTATCACCACCTTCAGCGGCATTCTCCTTCACCGCCGCGATACCCGGCAATCGGCGAAGGGAACGATTCAGGACGGTGGCTGAGTCACCGTTTTATGCCGGGTTAAAGGCGTACGCAGCCGCTGCGCCAGTATGACACCGAACAGCGTCAGGCCACCGCCAATCCAGTGGTAACTGTGCAGCTGCTCATGCAGAAACAGCACGGCGATTAACGCTGTAAACAGCGGCGTCAGATTCATAAAGATGCTGGTCGTGCTGGCCCCGAGGCGCTGCACACCGTGGATCCACAAAAAGGGGGCGATGAGGGAGGCGAACAGGCCGGCAAACGCCACCAGTGGCAGATTGTGCCGGTTAAGCGACACCTCGGGTGCCAGTAAAAAACCGGGCAGTAACAGCAGTACGCCGAACAAAATCTGCACATAAAGGCTTTGCCAGATCGGCAGTGGCAGCGCCCAGCGTTTCGTCAGGACGCCATACAGCGCATAAGAGGCAGAGGCGGCCAGCATCATCAGCTCACCTTTACCCATGCCCTGATTCAGCAGCTGCATCACGTTGCCCTCACTGACCAGCCACACCAGCCCGCAAAATGAGATGATACTGCCGAGCAGGATACCGAGCGTTGGCGCAATCCGCAGGATCACCACGCTCAGCAGCACGGTGAGCAGTGGAATCAGCGCGCCAATAATACCCATAAACAGGGCGCTGACGCTGTGCGCCGCGTAATAGGCGAGGCTCTGATAGAGCACCATGCCGAGCAGCCCGAGGATCGCCAGCCGCCAGAGATGCGGTTTGATGATCCTGCGCGCCCGCCACGCGCCGGGCAGCACAAAGGGCGTCAGCACCAGCAGCGCCAGCAGCCAGCGATAGAATGAGATCGCCGCCGGATCGATCGCACTGGCCGACAGTTTGCTGACAATGGAATTGATCGACCAGATCATCACCGCCAAAAGCGGATAGAGAAAAAACATGCTGACTCTTCCTGTGACATCACACACCCATAATGAGGCGCAGTGTACGCTTGTCCGGATTTATACAGATAGTTAATATCAGACAAAATTAGCGATGAAGCGGACAGAATGACCCTGAAAGTGACCTACCAGCCGCCGGTGGATGCGCCGCAGTTACGCTACTTCATGCGTTACGAACAGGCCAATGCCCGCACTGAATATCTGCCCCATGCTCATGACTGGGGCCAGCTGATTATGGTGAAAAGCCACGTGCTTGAGATGCAGGTTGAAGGTGAGCGGTTACTGACCCCGGCCGATATTCCGGTGTGGATCCCGCCCGGTCAGCTTCACAGCAGCTATAACCATCGCCAGGCGCAGTTCCGGACGTTTAATATTGCAGGTCCGCTATGCGCTGACTTTCCGCTGCGGGCCTGCCTGATGCTGGTCGATTCCATTGCTCACGCTATCATGGATGAATTTGCTGTACAGCAAATGGAGCAACCCGAAACGGATGCTCAGTGGCGGCTGTGCGAGGTGCTGCGCGATCGTCTGCGGCTGGCGCAGGTGCAGGAGAGCTATCTTCCCACGTCGGACGACAAGTTTCTGGCTCCGGTCCTGCATGCGCTGGAAGCGCATCCGGGTGATAACACCACGCTGGCAGGCTGGGCGGCACGGGTCTTTACTACCGAACGCACGCTGGCACGGCGCTGCCAGCAGCAGTTGCATATGACCTTTGGCGAATGGCGGCAGCGGCTGCGGTTCCTGCGCGCCATTGTGCTGCTGGAGCAGGGGGAAAGCGTGCAGAGCATTGCCCATGAGCTGGGATACAGTTCCGCTTCGGCGCTGACTGTGATGTTCCAGCAACAGGCGGGAACCACGCCCGATCGCTACCGCGCACGGTTAGGCTAACGCGGCGCTTTGTGCCAGAATAATTGCCTCTTACGCAACAGACAGGAAAGCCGTGGTGAAAATTCTGGTCGATGAAAATATGCCCTATGCCCGTGAGTTATTCAGCCGCACCGGCGATGTGGTCGCAGTGCCTGGTCGTCCGCTGCCGGTGGCGGAACTGGCCGATGCCGATGGCCTGATGGTGCGCTCAGTCACCCAGGTAAATGAATCACTGCTGGCTGGAAAGCCGGTGAAGTTTGTCGGCACCGCCACGGCGGGGACCGATCATATCGACGAGAACTGGCTGCAGCAGGCGGGCATTGCGTTCTCTGCCGCGCCGGGCTGTAACGCCATTGCGGTGGTGGAATATGTTTTCTCTGCACTGTTGCTGCTGGCAGAACGCGACGGTTTTGCGCTGCGCGACCGCACGATCGGCATTGTTGGCGTTGGTAACGTCGGCGGGCGGCTGCAGAAGCGCCTGGAGGCCTGGGGCATTAAAACTCTGCTGTGCGATCCGCCGCGTGCCGATCGCGGTGATGCGGAAGATTTCCTGTCGCTGGAAGCGCTGGTTGCGCAGGCAGATATTCTGACATTCCACACGCCGCTGTTTAAAGACGGACCCTATAAGAGCTGGCATCTGGCGGACGCGGCGCTGCTGATGGCGCTGAAGCCCAACACCATTCTCATCAACGCCTGTCGTGGCCCGGTAGTGGACAACAGCGCGCTGCTGGAGGTGCTGAAAATGCGCCACGATCTCAGTGTGGTGCTGGATGTCTGGGAGCCGGAGCCGGATCTTTCGCTGGCGCTGCTGGATAAGGTCGACATCGCCACGCCACACATCGCGGGCTATACGCTGGAAGGCAAAGCACGCGGCACCACCCAGGTATTCGAAGCCTGGTGTGACTTTATTGGTCAGCCGCAGCAGGTGCCGCTCAGCACCTTACTGCCGGTGCCGGAATTCAGTGAAATCACCCTGAATGGCCCGCTGGATCAGCCAACGCTGAAACGCCTGGCGCATCTGGTGTATGATGTGCGTCGCTATGATGCCCCTCTGCGTAAAGTGGCGGCGAAACCCGGCGAGTTTGATCGCCTGCGTAAGCAGTATCAGGAGCGCCGCGAGTGGTCATCGCTGCAGGTGAATTGTGATGACGCTACAACGGCTGAGATGCTGAACCAGCTGGGCTTTAACGCAAACTATTCCCCGAAATAACGGCCGTGGCAGGCCTGGCGATTTGGCGCAGCTTTCCTCACTGAATTGCTCAGTGAACCGAAAATGCGCATAACGCTGGCGTATCTGCATGGCGGCTGGTTCAGGGGGGATAAATCTGAATCCCCGGGCGGTGAATATCACCGCCTTCTGTTTTTATGTCATTGTCTGGAGTAAACCAACATGTCTGACGGCTGGAATATTGCGCTACTTGGCGCGACAGGCGCAGTAGGGAACGCTGTACTGGAACTGCTGGCGGAACGCCAGTTCCCGGTTGGTGAATTATATTTGCTGGCCAGCGAAAACAGTGCGGGCGAGGTTAAACGTTTCGACGGCCGCTCGGTGCGGGTCGACAATGCAGAGACGTTCGACTGGTCACAGGCGCAGCTGGCCTTTTTCGTGGCAGGACGTGACGCCTCGGCACGCTTCGCCGATGAAGCGGCGAATGCCGGTTGTCTGGTGATCGACAGCAGTGAGCTGTTTGCGCTGGAGCCCGATGTGCCGCTGGTGGTGCCGGATGTGAATCCGCATGTGCTGGCAGATTATCGTAATCGCAACATCATCAGCGTGGCGGACAACCTGGTCAGCCAGCTGCTGACCGCAATTAAACCGCTGGTGGATGCGGCTGGCTTGAGCCGTTTGCAGGTTACTAACCTGATTTCGGTCTCCAGCTACGGCAAAGTGGCTGTGGATGCGCTGGCCGGTGAGAGTGCCCGCCTCCTGAATGGGATTCCGGCTGATGAGCACCACTTTGGCCGTCAGCTGGCGTTTAACCTGATGCCGCAGCAGGCCGATGCAGAAGGCAGCGTGGAGAGTGAACGTCGTCTGATTGATCAGGTGCGTAAAGTCTTGCAGGACGAAGGCTTACCGATTGCGGTCAGCAGTGTTCAGGCCCCGGTGTTCTACGGTAACGCGCAGATTGTTCACATTGAGAACCTGCGCCCGCTCTCCGCTGAGGAAGCCCGTGCCGAACTGGCGCTGGCGTCAGATATTCGTCTGAGCGAAGAGGATGACGTGCCAACGCCGGTGACGGATGCCTCCGGCAATGGTGATCTGAGCATCGGTGCTGTGCGCAACGACTACGGTATCCCGGAGCTGCTGCAGTTCTGGTCAGTCGCGGACAACATTCGTTTTGGCGGCGCGCTGATGGCGGTGAAAACCGCAGAGAAACTGGTTCAGGAGTATCTGTAAGCATGTCCGATGGTCAGACACACAAACTGGCGCTCGGCATCGAGTATGACGGCAGCCGCTACTACGGCTGGCAGCGTCAGAATGAAGTCCGCAGCGTGCAGGAGAAGGTAGAGCGCGCGCTGTCGAAAGTCGCCGATCATCCGGTCAGCATTTTTTGTGCTGGCCGCACTGATGCGGGCGTACACGGCACGGGGCAGGTAGTCCATTTTGAGACCACCTCACAGCGGCCCGATGGGGCCTGGACGCTGGGCGTGAATGCTAATCTGCCCCCGGATATTGCGGTTCGCTGGGTAAAAGCGGTGCCGGATGCGTTCCATGCCCGCTTCAGTGCTACGGCCCGACGCTATCGCTACCTGATTTACAATCAGCGTCTGCGTCCGGCGGTGCTGGCTCAGGGCGTGACGCACTTCTACCATCCTCTGGATGCTGAGAAGATGCAGCGCGCCGGGCAATGTTTGTTAGGCGAGAATGATTTCACCTCGTTCCGCGCCGTGCAGTGCCAGTCGCGTACACCGTGGCGCAACGTGATTCACCTTAACGTGACGCGTCAGGGCCCCTACGTGATTGTGGACATCAAAGCCAATGCCTTTGTGCATCATATGGTGCGCAATATCGTAGGCAGCCTGATGGAGATAGGCTGCGGCAACAAGCCTGAGTCATGGATGGCAACGCTGCTGGCCGCGAAAGATCGGACATTAGCCGCAGCCACAGCGCGGGCAGAAGGGTTGTATCTGGTGGCGGTGGATTACCCATCCCACTTTGCGTTACCACAGCCGTCGATGGGACCATTGTTTCTCGCGGATTAACTCACTTTCAGGACTTAAAAGGGCGCGCTATGGAGTTTCTCCATTTTCTGGTCGATTTTATTCTGCACATTGATGTGCATCTCGCCGAGCTGGTTGCAGAGTACGGCATCTGGATTTACGCTATTTTGTTCCTGATTCTGTTCTGCGAAACCGGACTGGTCGTGACGCCTTTCCTGCCAGGTGACTCACTGCTGTTTGTGGCGGGCGCACTGGCCGCGCTGCCGGGTAATGACCTTAATGTACACGTGATGGTGGCGTTGTTAGTGGTTGCCGCAGTGCTGGGTGATGCGGTGAACTACACCATTGGTCGCCTGTTTGGCGAGCGGTTATTCAGCAACCCGAACTCGAAAATTTTCCGTCGCAGCCATCTGGATAAAACCCACGCGTTTTATGCCCGTCACGGTGGAAAAACAATTATCCTGGCGCGTTTTGTGCCGATCGTCCGCACGTTCGCGCCGTTTGTTGCCGGTATGGGGCACATGTCCTACCGCCACTTCGCGCTGTTCAACGTCACAGGTGCGCTGTTGTGGGTGCTGCTGTTCTCCTATGCCGGTTACCTGTTTGGCGATCTGCCCGTGGTGCAGGAAAACCTGAAGCTGCTGATCGTTGGCATTATCCTGGTCTCGATTCTGCCGGGTGTGATCGAAGTCTGGCGTCATCGCCGTCAGGCGAAGCAGCAGAAGCTGCCGTAAGGCTTCGCTCAGGGGTAAGACCAGATTTTTATCCACAGTCTGAACAGGTTGTGGTTTAATGAGCGACATTTACCGTCTGCTGAAGCGGTTTTCAGCAGTATCAAGACGACTGGACCAGGTCAGTTTTAAACAGAAAGGTCATCAATGAGCTGGATTGAACGCATTCTTAATAAAAGCACCACAACGCCAACGCGCAAAGCCAGCATCCCGGAAGGGGTCTGGACCAAGTGCGACAGCTGTGGCCAGGTTCTCTACCGCGCCGAGCTGGAGCGTAATCTTGAGGTTTGCCCGAAGTGTGACCACCACATGCGTATGCACGCGCGTGAGCGTCTCGGCAGTTTCCTCGATCAGGGCACGACAGTTGAGCTTGGCAGTGAACTTGAACCGAAAGATCTGCTGAAGTTCCGCGATTCGAAGAAGTACAAAGATCGTCTGGTAGCAGCACAGAAAGACACCGGCGAGAAAGATGCGCTGATCGTGATGAAAGGTCAGTTGCATGGCATGCCGGTTGTCACAGCGGCCTTTGAATTTGCCTTTATGGGCGGTTCAATGGGCTCTGTCGTCGGTGCGCGTTTTGTACGTGCCGTTGAGCAGGCGCTGGAAGACAACTGTCCGCTGATCTGCTTCTCTGCCAGTGGGGGTGCGCGTATGCAGGAAGCGCTTCAGTCACTGATGCAGATGGCAAAAACCAGTGCGGCACTGGCAAAAATGCAGGAGCGCGGTCTGCCCTACATTTCCGTGCTGACCGACCCGACAATGGGGGGTGTTTCTGCCAGTTTCGCGATGCTGGGTGACCTCAACATCGCGGAACCTAAAGCGCTGATCGGCTTTGCGGGTCCACGCGTGATCGAGCAGACCGTGCGTGAAAAACTGCCGCCGGGCTTCCAGCGCAGTGAGTTCCTGATTGAGAAGGGCGCGATTGATATGATTATCCGCCGCCCGGAAATGCGCTATAAACTGGCAAGCCTGCTGGCCAAAATGATGAACCTGCCGGCACCGCTGCATGACGGTGAACAGTCCGCTCCTGCGACGACTGAATCGGAAAGCAACGAGGCCTGACAGGAGATAGAGAGGCGCGTCCACAGCGCCTCTTACCAATGCACCGTATACCGCAGCACCAGTCTGACAGGTATAAATAAGAAAAACGGGACATATGGACAATCTTCACCTTCCTCAAGCCACGTCGCCTTTGGCCACGTGGCTTTATTATCTTGAGCACCTGCATACTCAGGCTATCGAACTGGGTCTGGACCGTATTCGTCAGGTAGCACTTCGTCTCGATCTGCTGAAACCCGCCCCTTTTGTCTTCACCGTGGCCGGTACAAATGGCAAAGGCACCACCTGTCGTACCCTGGAAACGCTGCTGATCGCTGCGGGCTACCGCGTGGGCGTCTACAGCTCGCCGCATCTGGTGCGTTACACCGAGCGCGTCCGGGTGCAGGGAGAGGAGCTGAGTGAAGCGCAGCACTGCGCCAGCTTTGCGGAGATTGAAGCCGGACGGGCAGATATTTCCCTGACCTACTTCGAATTTGGCACGCTCTCTGCGCTGAATCTGTTCCGCCAGGCGCAGTTGGATGTTGTGATCCTGGAAGTCGGCCTCGGCGGACGTCTGGATGCCACCAACATCGTGGACGCCGATGTCGCCGTGGTCACAAGCATTGCACTGGATCACACCGACTGGCTGGGCCCGGATCGCGAAAGCATCGGGCGCGAGAAAGCGGGTGTCTTCCGGCCGGGGAAACCTGCGGTCGTGGGTGAACCCGATATGCCGCAGAGCATCGCAGCGGTCGCACAGGATAAAGGCGCTCAGCTGTTACAGCGCAACCGCGACTGGTCCTGGCATACCCAGGCTGAAAGCTGGTCGCTGCGTGATGCGCAGGGTGAGCTGAACGATCTGCCGCTGCCACAGGTGCCGCTGCCTAACGCGGCGACGGCACTGGTGGCGCTGCGGGTTTCAGGGCTTGAGGTCAGTGAGGCGCAGATCCGCGCCAGCCTGCCGCTGGCAATGCTGCCAGGGCGTTTTCAGACCATCAGTGAATCACCACGCGTGATTCTGGATGTTGCCCATAACCCGCACGCGGCAGGCTATCTGGCGTCGCGTCTGGCGGCACTGCCGACACGCGGCAAAGTGCACGCGGTGGTGGGTATGCTGCATGATAAAGATATCGCCGGTACGCTGGCGGCATTAGCACCGGCAGTGGACGCCTGGTACTGCGCACCGCTTGACGGTCCGCGCGGTGCCAGTGCAGAGCAGCTGCTGAACGCGCTGCCGCAGGGCGAGGCCTTTGACTCAGTTGAACTCGCCTGGCAGCAGGCACGCGAGCGGGCTACGCCGCAGGACATTGTGCTGGTCTGTGGTTCATTCCACACGGTGGCACAGGTCATGGAATCGATTGAAACGGAGAAAGGACGTGGCGAGTAAGTTTCAGAACCGTTTAGTCGGCACCGTTATTCTGGTCGCCGTTGGCGTGATTGTACTGCCAGGGCTGCTGGATGGTCAGAAAAAGCATTATAAAGAGGAGTTCGCTGCCATTCCGCTGGTGCCAAAACCGGACGATCAGCAGGATAGCGAAATGGTGCCGCCGGTAACCCAGTCGCTGCCCGCTCAGCCGCCGGAAGGCGCGGGCAGTGCCGTTAATAGCAGTAATGGTAATGGCAAAGCCAATGCCACGGCAGAGCAGGGACGGACGCAGCCGGAAGAAGAGAGCGATCCGGTCGTTGTCTCGCCGCCGCCGGTTCATCAGTCTGTGCCCGCACAGACGGTGACGAAGCCGAAAGCCGTTGAGCAGCAGAAGCCTAAAGTGACTGAGCAGCCTAAACAGAAACCGGTCGAACAGCCGAAGCCAAAAACCGTCGAGCAGCCAAAATCTAAGCCCGTTGAGCAGCCAAAAGTGGTTGAGCAGCCGAAGCAGGAAGAAGCGCCTAAAGCGGCGGAGTCAACGGCACCGGCAGGACAGGCTTATGTGGTGCAGCTGGGTGCGCTGAAGAACGCGAGCAAAGTCAATGAGATTGTCGCGCAGCTGCGGCTGTCGGGTTATCGCGCCTTTACCGTGCCATCAACGCCGGTACAGGGTCAGATCACCCGCATTTACGTCGGGCCGGACGCCTCAAAGGCGAAGATGCAAGGCGCAGTGGGTGAGCTGAAAAACATCTCAGGACTGGGCGGTGTGGTGAAACCGTACAGCGCCCGCTAAGCCCGTGGCAGGCGCTGCCGATAGCAGTAACAGGCAGCGCCTTTCGCCCGGCTGGCAGTGCGTTTAACGTGTGCTGCCGCATAAAATAGTGACGATTTTCAACGGTCTGTCCGGCTGAGAATGACCCGGGCGATGACGGTTTTTTTCATCGCCTTTTTTATGGATGCAGAAAAAGAAAACCGCTACGCAAACGTTTTCTTTTTCTGTTAGAATGCGCCCCGAACTGGATGCAGGGGTGCAATTGCACTGGCGCTGGAAGAGTTCATGATCTGGATTGATTACGTCATTATTGCGGTAGTTGGTTTTTCGGCTCTGGTCAGCCTGGTCCGTGGGTTTGTCCGGGAAGCCTTATCTCTTGTTACCTGGGGATGCGCGTTTTTTGTCGCCAGTCATTACTACGCCTACCTTGCAGTCTGGTTTACAGGTTTTGACGACGAACTGGTTCGTAACGGTATCGCCATCGGTGTGCTGTTTGTGGCAACCCTGATTGTGGGTGCCATTGTGAACTACGTTATCGGCACGCTGGTGGAAAAAACCGGCCTGTCGGGAACCGACCGGGTGTTGGGCGTCTGTTTCGGGGCGTTGCGTGGTGTGCTGATCGTAGCCGCTTTGCTGTTCTTCCTTGATACATTCACTGGCTTTTCCAAAAGTCCGGACTGGCAACAGTCTCAACTCATTCCCGAGTTCAGTTATATCATCAGGTGGTTCTTTGATTACCTGAAGAGCACGTCGAGTTTTTTACCCCGGTGATGTGACCGGGTGTGCGGCTAAATGAGGAAATGACAACATGTGCGGTATTGTCGGTATCACCGGTTTCATGCCGGTCAACCAGTCGATCTATGACGCGTTAACGGTGCTCCAGCACCGCGGGCAGGATGCCGCAGGCATTTGTACTATCGATGCGCTGAAATGTTTTCGCCTACGAAAGGCAAACGGCCTGGTCAGCGACGTTTTCGAAGCACGTCACATGCAGCGACTGCAGGGCAATATGGGGATTGGTCATGCGCGTTATCCAACCGCGGGCAGTTCCAGTGCCTCTGAAGCGCAGCCATTCTATGTAAACTCCCCGTATGGCATCACCCTGGCGCACAACGGTAACCTGACCAACGCCCATGAGCTGCGTAAGCACCTGTTTGAAAAGGGTCGTCGTCACGTTAATACCACATCAGATTCTGAGATCCTGCTGAACATCTTTGCGCAGGAGTTAGATCGTTTTCAAAACGATCCCCTGGAAGCTGACAACATTTTTGCTGCGGTGGCTGCCGTACATCAGCAGGTGCGCGGTGCTTACGCCGTCGTCGCGATGATTATCGGCCATGGCATGGTCGCCTTCCGTGACCCTAACGGTATCCGTCCGCTGGTGCTGGGCAAGCGCGTTATCGCCGATGGCCGCACCGAATATATGGTCGCCTCCGAGAGCGTCGCACTGGATACGCTGGGCTTTGAGTTCATCCGTGACGTTGCACCGGGTGAAGCGGTTTATGTCACCGAAGAGGGCCAGCTTTCGACCCGCCAGTGTGCTGAAAACCCGAAAAGCAATCCATGCCTGTTCGAGTACGTTTATTTTGCGCGTCCCGACTCCTTCCTGGACAAGATTTCGGTCTACAGCGCCCGTGTCCGTATGGGCACCAAGCTCGGTGAGAAAATTGCCCGCGAGTGGGAAGATCTGGATATCGACGTTGTCATCCCGATCCCGGAAACCTCAACCGATATCGCGCTGGAAATCGCCCGTATTCTCGACAAGCCTTATCGTCAGGGCTTCGTGAAAAACCGTTACGTTGGCCGTACCTTTATCATGCCAGGCCAGCAGTTACGTCGCAGCGCGGTGCGCCGCAAGCTCAACGCTAACCGCGCTGAATTCCGTGATAAAAACGTGCTGCTGGTGGATGACTCTATCGTGCGCGGTACCACCTCAGAGCAGATTATTGAGATGGCGCGTGAAGCCGGGGCGAAACGCGTTTATCTGGCCTCAGCGGCCCCGGAAATTCGTTTCCCGAACGTGTACGGCATTGATATGCCAAGCGCCACCGAACTGATTGCGCACGGCCGCGAAGTGGAAGAGATTCGTCAGTTGATTAAAGCTGACGCACTGATTTTCCAGAATCTGGACGATTTGATTGAAGCGGTACGTGAAGAGAACCCGGACATTGCCCAGTTTGAGTGCTCGGTGTTCAACGGCGTTTACGTGACGAAAGATGTCGACCAGCAGTATCTCGAATATCTGGAGTCGCTGCGCAATGATGATGCCAAAGCGCTTCAGCGACAGAACGAAGTCGAAAACCTTGAGCTGCATAACGAAGGCTGATAGCCATCGGCGCAGGACAGCATAAAACAGGGCGGGAGCAATCCCGCCCTGTTTGTTTTCAGAAACCCGCTGGCCGCGTATGATGGCGCATTGGCTGACATAAGGTTGGAATATGAAACGACTCATCATTGGCATCTCCGGCGCAAGCGGGGTGATCTATGGCGTGCGCATGCTGCAGGTGTTGCAGCAGGTGGAAGGGGTAGAAACGCATCTGGTCATGAGCCAGGCGGCGCGTCAGACGCTGGGGCTGGAGAGCGACTATTCGCTGCGTGACGTGCAGGCGCTGGCCGATGTGGTGCATGACGTGCGCGATATTGCAGCAAATATCTCGTCGGGCTCGTTTAAAACGCTGGGCATGGCAATTTTACCCTGCTCAATGAAAACCCTGTCGGGCATCGTACACAGCTACAGTGACTCATTGCTGACCCGTGCGGCTGACGTGGTGTTAAAAGAGCAGCGTAAGCTGGTGTTGTGCGTGCGCGAAACCCCGCTGCATGTCGGCCACCTGCGTATGATGACCACGGCCGCCGAGCTGGGTGCGATTATCATGCCGCCCGTGCCGGCGTTTTATCATCGGCCTGAAACCATCGATCAGCTTATCGATCAGACCGTTAACCGGGTAATCGACCAGTTTGATATTGAATTACCGGAAGATCTTTTTATGCGCTGGCAGGGTGCATAAAGTTCCGCTGGCGCACTTATTTAGTGCATAAGCGCGCCTCGGATCACTCTTCGCATATTTGACGCACCAAAAGTTAACATCGTCGCTTTTTCTCTTTTACTTCACTGCTATATTCCCCTCACAAACATAGCGTTTTCGCCTGTCTGACGTCACGCTAACTGCGTGAATAACTTGCAGAACTGGCATGAAACATGCAAATTACTTTGCGCAAACACATCACGAACCACATAACAAAAAGCACTTCACTTGAGGGTAATCTATGAAAAAGCGTGTTCTGGCTCTTTCCCTGATGCTGGGCTTAACCAGTGCTGCCAGCGTCTTTGCAGCTGTTCCGGGTTCAATCCGCATCGGTACTGATCCAACTTACCCACCGTTTGAGTCGAAAGACGCGCAAGGCAAGTTAGTGGGCTTCGATATCGACCTCGCTAACGAAATCTGTAAACGTATTCATACCCAGTGTACTTATGTTGAAAGCGACTTTGATGCGCTGATCCCTTCGCTGAAAGCGAAGAAAATTGATGCCATCATCTCCTCACTTTCCATCACAGCAAAACGTCAGGAAGAGATCGCCTTCTCGGAAAAACTGTACGCGGCGAATGCGCGTTTAGTGGCCCCGAAGGGATCGAAAATTGAGCCGACCATTGAGTCGCTGAAAGGCAAAAACATCGGTCTGCTGCAGGGCACCACCCAGGAAACCTACGCGAATCAGAACTGGCGGCCAAAAGGGGTGAACGTTACCCCTTATGCTAACCAGGACCTGGTTTATCAGGATCTGAACGCCGGTCGTATTGATGCGGCCTTCCAGGATGAAGTGCAGGCCAGCGAAGGTTTCCTGAAACAGCCGGTTGGTAAAAACTACGCCTTCGCCGGTCCGGCCGTGAAAGATGACAAAATCTTTGGCGTCGGAACCGGTATGGGGCTGCGTAAAGATGACAGCGAACTGAAAGCTGCCATCGACAAAGCCTTTGCTGACATGCGTAAAGATGGCACCTACGACAAGATTGCGAAGAAATACTTCGATTTCAATGTGTACGGCGACTAACCATCCTGTCGCTTTGCCCTCTGTGACCCGGCTGCCGTTTTGCCGGGCCTGAGTCGGTTCTGCCTGGCGCGGAAAGCGGACAGGCTGTCTGGCGAATGGCATTCACACTGGAGAGGCAGAGCTAAACTGCCCGTCTCGCTTGCGGGCAGCGTTTCGTTTTCACCCCACGACAGGACCCTCTCGATGCTGTATGGCTATTCTGATGTAATTCTTCGGGGCACGCTGGTCACGCTGGAGCTGGCGCTCACCTCCGTCGTGCTGGCAGTGCTGCTGGGCCTGATTGGCGCAGGCGCGAAACTGTCGCGCAGCCGGTCACTGGCGATGATTTTTGAAGGCTACACCACGCTGATTCGTGGCGTACCCGATCTCGTACTGATGCTGCTGATCTTCTACGGTCTGCAGATTGTTCTCAACCAGGTCACCGATGCGCTGGGCATGGCGCAGTTCGATATCGACCCGATGGTCGCTGGTATCATCACGCTCGGCTTCATTTATGGTGCTTACTTCACCGAAACGTTCCGCGGTGCCTTTATGGCGGTACCTAAAGGGCAGATTGAAGCGGCCACTGCGTTTGGCTTTACTGGCGCGCAGGTGTTCCGCCGTATTCTGTTTCCGGCCATGATGCGCTATGCGCTGCCGGGCATCGGTAATAACTGGCAGGTGATCCTGAAAGCCACCGCGCTGGTCTCGCTGCTGGGGCTGGAAGATGTGGTGAAGGCGACGCAGCTGGCTGGGAAAAGTACCTGGCAGCCGTTCTACTTCGCTATTGTAGCCGGTGTGATCTATCTGGTGTTCACCACGCTGTCGAACGGCGTGCTGTGGTGGCTGAACCGTCGCTATACGGTCGGTGTGAAGAGGGCGAGCTATGATTGAGATTATTCAGGAGTACTGGAAATCGCTGCTCTGGACGGACGGATACCGTTTTACCGGCGTTGCTATTACCCTGTGGCTGTTAATCCTCTCGGTCACTCTTGGTGGCTGTCTGGCGATTCTGCTGGCGATAGCGCGGGTTTCGCCTAACCGGTTTATCAGTTTTCCGGTCTGGCTTTTCACCTACGTATTTCGCGGCACGCCGCTCTATGTGCAGCTGCTGGTCTTCTATTCCGGCATGTACACGCTTGAAATTGTCAAAGGCACTGAGCTGCTCAACGCCTTTTTCCGCAGCGGCCTGAACTGTACGCTGCTCGCCTTCACCCTGAATACCTGTGCTTACACCACGGAAATCTTTGCGGGCGCGATTCGCTCAGTACCGCATGGTGAGATCGAGGCAGCACGGGCTTACGGTTTCTCCACCTTTAAACTTTATCGCTGCATCATTCTGCCCTCCGCGCTGCGTACGGCTTTACCGGCCTACAGCAACGAAGTGATTCTGATGCTGCACTCTACGGCGCTGGCCTTCACCGCGACGGTGCCGGATCTGCTGAAAGTGGCGCGGGATATTAACTCGGCAACCTATCAGCCGTTTACCGCCTTTGGTCTGGCGGCGGTGTTGTACCTGATTATCTCTTACGTGTTGATCAGCCTGTTCCGCCTGGCGGAACGTCGCTGGCTGGCCCACGTGAAACCCTCTTCATCGCATTGAGTAGAACTATGGCTGACAATAAATTAAGCGTCACCGAATTGCATAAACGTTACGGTGAACATGAAGTGCTGAAAGGGGTCTCGTTAACTGCTAAAGCGGGCGATGTGATCAGTATTATTGGATCGTCCGGTTCAGGGAAAAGTACCTTTTTACGCTGCATTAACTTCCTCGAAAAACCGAGTGAAGGCACTATCGTGGTCAACAACCAACACATTACGCTGGTCCGTGATAAAGATGGTCAGCTCAAGGTCGCTGACAAAGAGCAGTTGCGCGCGTTGCGCACCAGTCTGACCATGGTGTTCCAGCACTTCAATCTCTGGAGTCATATGACGGTGCTGGAAAACGTCATGGAAGCGCCAATTCAGGTACTGGGGCTGAGCAAAGCCGAAGCCCGTGAGCGGGCCATCCGCTACCTCGATAAAGTGGGGATTGATGCGCGTGCACAGGCGAAGTATCCGGTGCACCTCTCCGGTGGTCAGCAGCAGCGTGTGTCGATTGCGCGTGCGCTGGCGATGGAGCCAGAGGTTTTGCTGTTTGATGAACCGACCTCCGCGCTGGATCCGGAGCTGGTCGGGGAAGTGCTGCGTATCATGCAAAAGCTGGCGGAGGAGGGCAAAACCATGGTGGTTGTGACCCACGAGATGGAGTTTGCCCGTCATGTCTCCAGCCACGTGATTTTCCTGCATCAGGGGAAAATTGAAGAGCAGGGGCCGCCTGCGGACGTATTCGGCAGCCCGAAAAGCCCGCGTCTGCAGCAGTTCCTCAAGGGGTCGCTGAAGTAGTCCTGCGCCCGCGCCGGTAAGGCGCGGGCTTCACACTAATGCTTCACCACATCCTGCAACGCCTGCTGCAAATCGTACCAGCGGAAGCTAAAACCTGAGGCTTCCAGTCGTTTTGGCAGCACATGCTGTCCTCCCAGCACCAGTACCGACGATTCGCCCATCATCAGTTTAATGGCGCTGGCAGGCGTGCGCATAAAGGCCGGGCGGTGCATAACCTGGCCCAGCGTGGCGGCAAACTGCTCATTGCGCACGGCATAAGGGGCGACCATATTAAACGGACCGCGCAGATCCTGATGATCCAGTAGCCAGAGAATGGCGTTAAGCATGTCATCAATGTGGATCCACGGCATATATTGCTTGCCGCTGCCGATCGGCCCGCCGATGCCGAGCTTGAAGGGCAGCTTCATTTTACTGAGTGCGCCACCTTCGGGGGCCAGCACCACGCCAGTGCGCAGCAGGCAGACTCGGGTGCGTTCACTTTCAGCGGTGAGCGCCAACTGCTCCCAGCGTGCGCAGAGCTGATGGGTAAACTCATCCTGCCCCTGATCCTCTTCGGTCAGCACCAGGTCGCCGGTATTGCCATAAAAGCCGGTGGCCGAACCTGAAATCAATACGGAGGGTGGCGTTGTGCTGGCGTTGATCAGGGAAGCGATCTGTTCCGTGATCTGCCAGCGACTTTCGCAGAGCTGCTGTTTATGCGGCTCCGTCCAGCGTTTGTCGGCGATGGGTTCACCTGCCAGATTAATTACCGCATCGATAATATCCAGATTCGACTGTTGCGCCAGGCCTGACCAGAACGCGACGTTCTCGCCCAGTTTTTCACGTGCGCTGACCACGTCCCGAGTCACGACACTGATCTGATGCCCCAGCTGTTGCAGGCGTGGAATCAGATGACGGCCAATCAGTCCCGTGCCACCGGTAATTAGAATGTGCATGTTGCGGCTCTCCTGGTGTTTTTGTTATTTGCACCATTCAGCATAGAAGAGTCGCGCCATTCCAGAGTGAGTCGCGTCGCGCTTTCGTGTTCCGGCGTCAGAGATCGGAGCAGCTCAGCGTTGCCTTCGCAAAAAAAAATCGGTAAACATGATGCAACCCTGACAGCCAATTGAGGTAACCGATGAATTATCCGTCCATCACCCTGTGGTCAGATTCATCATTTTTCAGTCCTTACGCCATGTCGGCTTACGTTGCTCTTACCGAGAAAGGGATACCTTTTCAGCTGAAACGTGTCGATCTGTCGCAGAATCAGCAATATGCCGCGGCATACCGTGAACTGTCGCTGACCTGCCGGGTGCCGACCCTGCAGATTGATAACTTTCTGTTGAGCGAATCCTCGGCCATTACCGAATATCTCGAAGAGCGTTTTCCGGCACCCGAATTTGAGCGTCTCTATCCACGCGACCGGGAAAAGCGCGCCCGTGCCCGTGAGATTCAGGCGTGGCTGCGCAGTGATTTCCTGTGGATCCGTCAGGAACGCCCGACAGAAGTGCTGTTTGCCGGTGAACGCTTTGCGCCACTGACTGCGTCAGCGCAGCAGGCGGTGGACAAACTGGTTATCGCTGTCGATCGCCTGCTGCCCGAGGGGCAACAGAATCTGTTTAGTGAATGGTCCATTGCGGATACCGATCTGGCGGTCATGCTTAACCGTCTGGTGTTACATGGCGATCCTTTGCCTGCCCGTCTGCAGCATTATGCTGAGTTTCAGTGGCAGCGAGCCTCGGTACAACAGTGGTTAGCAGAAAGTGGTAAAAATCGGTAACCGCCAGGGCTTGCTCAGGCTGGCGGAAGTGATTACCTTACGCCACATAAAAACAACGACGTGGCAAACTGCGTACACAACTGTACGCCAAACAGGAAAGGGTTACTGATGGTGGATCAAACTGCGGGTGACGGCATCGAGTGGGTTGATATTGTAAACGAAGAGAATGAAGTCGTTGCTCAGGCGACACGTGCGCAGATGCGTGCTCAGTGTCTGCGTCACCGCGCCACCTATATTGTGGTTCATGACGGTATGGGCAAGATTCTGGTACAGCGTCGCACCGAAATAAAAGATTTTATGCCGGGCAAACTGGACGCAACCGCGGGCGGCGTGGTGCAGAGCGGCGAAGATATGCTGGAATCTGCACGCCGTGAAGCAGAAGAGGAGTTAGGGATTGCCGCAGTGCCGTTTGCTGAACACGGCAAATTCTACTTCGAAGATGAGCATTGCCGTGTCTGGGGCGGTCTGTTCAGTTGTGTGTCACACGGGCCATTCGCCATGCAGGAATCGGAAGTTGATGAGATTATCTGGATGACGCCCGATGAGATCACCGCGCGTTGTGATGAGTTCACCGACGATTCGCTGAAAGCGCTCTCACTATGGATGAGCCGCAACGGCGACAACCGGGCCTGAGCACGGGCGCGTTAATGCGTAACGGCCTGCGTTAACGCGTGCAGCTGTCGTACCGGCGAAAAAAAGGCATGCCCTGTGGCATGCCTTTTCCGTTCCTGCCTCTTGCTTAACCTTCAGCCTGCTGGGACTGAATAGCCGTCAGGGCGATGGTGTAGACAATGTCATCAACCAGCGCACCACGCGACAGGTCGTTGACCGGCTTACGCATACCCTGCAGCATCGGTCCGATGGAAATCAGATCGGCTGAACGCTGTACCGCTTTGTAGGTGGTGTTACCGGTGTTGAGATCCGGGAAGATAAACACGGTGGCGCGACCGGCAACCTGTGAATCTGGCGCTTTTGATTTCGCCACATCTTCCATGATCGCGGCGTCATACTGAAGCGGACCGTCGATCACCAGATCAGGACGTTTTTCCTGCGCAATGCGCGTTGCTTCACGCACTTTCTCGACGTCGCTGCCTGCACCTGACGTACCGGTGGAGTAGGAGATCATTGCCACACGCGGGTCGATACCGAATGCACTGGCAGAATCAGCCGACTGAATAGCGATCTCCGCCAGCTGCTCTGCGGTTGGATCCGGGTTAATGGCGCAGTCACCGTAGACCAGCACCTGCTCCGGCAGCAGCATAAAGAACACCGAGGAAACCAGTGAGCTGTTAGGCGCGGTTTTGATCAGCTGTAATGGCGGACGAATGGTGTTGGCGGTGGTGTGGACTGCACCTGACACCAGGCCATCCACTTCGCCGCTCTCCAGCATCATGGTGCCAAGCACCACGTTATCTTCCAGCTGTTCCTGGGCGACCACTTCGGTCATGCCTTTGCTCTTACGCAACTCAACCAGACGCGGCACGTAGTTTTCGCGAACCTGTTCCGGGTCAACTATCTCAACCCCTTTGCCCAGCTCAACGCCCTGAGCCGCTGCGACACGCTGAATTTCATCCGGGTTGCCTAACAGGACGCAGGTGGCGATACCGCGTTCAGCGCAGATAGCAGCCGCTTTAACCGTACGCGGCTCATCGCCCTCGGGCAGTACAACGCGTTTGCCCGCTTTACGTGCCAGCTCGGTAAGCTGATAGCGGAACGCGGGGGGTGACAGACGACGGCTGCGCTCAGATGTGGCGGTCAGTGAGTCAATCCACTCGGCATTAATGTAGCTGGCAACATATTCCTGCACTTTCTCGATGCGCTGCGTATCGTCAGCGGGCACTTCAAGATTAAAGCTCTGCAGGCTCAGTGAGGTCTGCCAGGTATTGGTTTTCACCATAAACACCGGCAGGCCGGTCTGGAAGGCGCGGTCGCAGAGACGGGCGATGCGATCGTCAATCTCATAGTTACCGGTTAGCAGGATAGCGCCGATCTCAATGCCGTTCATCGCGGCCAGACAGGCGGCAACCAGCACATCCGGGCGGTCAGCTGATGTCACCAGCAGTGAGCCAGGACGGAAATGCTCCAGCATGTGAGGAATACTGCGGGCGCAGAAAGTGACTGATTTCACCCGGCGGGTCTGAATCTCGCCTTCGTTAATGATGCGCGCATCCAGGTGGCGGCACATATCGATTGCGCGGGTGGCAATCAGATCAAAGCTCCACGGTACGCAACCCAGCACCGGCAGCGGGCTGTCAGAGAACAGCTGCTTAGGATCGATATTGGCAATGCTGGCCTTTGAGGAGTCATCAAAGATTTCTGACAGATCAGGGCGGGTACGTCCCTGATCGTCAACCGGCGCGTTGAGTTTGTTGATGATCACGCCGGTGATATTTTTGTTCTTCTGACCGCCGAAACTGCTCTGAGTCAGTTCAATGCGCTCTTTCAGCTGTGCCGGGGAGTCGTTGCCCAGCGCCATGACGAAGACGATTTCCGCGTTCAGGGTTTTGGCGATCTCATAATTCAGCGCGTTGGCGAACTGATGCTTGCGGGTCGGGACCAGCCCTTCAACCAGCACCACTTCCGCATCCTTGGTGTTGGCGTGGTAACGGGAGATGATCTCTTCCATCAGCACATCCTGCTGGTTCGAGCCCAGCAGTGACTCAACACGTGACATCTGCAGCGGTTCTGCAGCAGGAATCGAGGAGTTTTTGCGGATAATGGTGGTGGTTTGATCCGGGGTGTCGCCGCCGGCACGCGGCTGAGCAATCGGCTTAAAGACGCTAAGGCGAACGCCTTTACGTTCCATCGCGCGGATAACGCCAAGGCTGACGCTGGTCAGGCCGACGCTGGTGCCGGTCGGAATGAGCATAATTGTACGTGACACGTTTGAACCTCTCAGTCGTGGCAGGGTGTCAAAAACAACTCCGTCAGCCTGAGCTGACGGAGAGAAGTGTTTTACGCAGTCAGACGCGCGGCGTCCTGGGCGATGACCAGCTCTTCGTTGGTCGGAATCACCAGCGCCGGGCGGGTGCCTTCTTTATTGATGTAGCCTGACTTACCAAAACGGGCCGCCAGATTGCGATCATGATCGACGTCAAAGCCCAGCAGTGCCAGTTTTTTCAGTGACAGTTCACGTACCATCGCAGCGTTTTCACCGATGCCGCCAGTAAACACCACGGCATCAAGACGGCCATCCATCAGAGCAGTGTAGCTACCGATATATTTCGCAAGGCGATGACAGAAGACATCCATGGCGCGCTTCGCATCTTCTTTGGTGGCGTAGTTATCTTCTACGTAGCGGCAGTCGCTGGTGACTTCGGTCAGACCTAACAGGCCAGACTCTTTGGTCAGCAGTTTGTTGATGGCGTCAACGCTCATACCCAGCGTATCGTGCAGGAAGAAGACGATGGCCGGGTCGATATCGCCACTGCGGGTTCCCATCACCAGACCTTCCAGCGGCGTCAGACCCATAGAGGTGTCAACGCATTCGCCGTTGCGAATGGCAGAAACAGAACCACCGTTGCCGAGGTGGCAGGTAATAATGTTCAGTGACTCAAGCGGCTTGTTAAGCATTTTAGCGGCTTCGTGCGTCACGTAGAAGTGGCTGGTGCCATGCGCGCCATAGCGACGAACGCCATGCTCTTTATAAAGTTTGTAGGGCAGCGCATAGAGATAAGACTCTTCCGGCATTGTCTGATGGAAAGCCGTGTCAAATACCGCGACATTCTTATCCGACAGGTGAGGGAAGTTTTTCATCGCTTCATCAATACCGATCAGATGAGCCGGATTATGCAGCGGTGCAAAAGAAGAGGCGTCCTTGATGCCCTGTACCACGTCTTCAGTAATGATGACTGACTGAGTCAGCTTCTCGCCACCATGAACGATACGATGGCCAATTGCAGCAATTTGTGCCGAAAGCTCAGGTTTTTGTGCCAGAATGGTTTTAACGATAAAGTTCAGCGCTTCGCTATGCGCTGCGCCAGCACCCAGAGGCGCTTCCTGTTTTTCGCCTTCCAGTTTCCATTTGATGCGGGCTTCAGGAAGGTGGAAACATTCCGCCAGGCCCGACAGGAACTCTTCACCGCTGGCAGGGTTGAGGATGGCAAACTTCAGGGAAGAGCTGCCACAGTTCAGAACCAGAACTAACTTACTCGACATGGAAGTACCTATTTTTTGAGAGTGGCTAAATAAAACGCAATCAGACTAACAGCGTAGCCCATGAAAGCTGGTAGATTAATGACAAACATCATGCGGTAGACAGAAATCTGCTTTTCCGCAAAAAATTTCGGTAATCTTACGCGAAAATTTGATGATTGCCTTGTCGAAACAGGGCTCAGACCTCTTCCCAGCGGCGCATTTTGCTCCCGGAAAGGTGTAAAAACGGCGTCAGAATAGCTGGAGTCACCTTCAAAGACAAAAATAATTGAAGGATGTTACGTAAAGTTGTGTGGTTATAACTATTTTTTAATTTTTACAGAATGAGTTGAGGTGAGCCATGGCGAATGAATCTGGCAGTACCAGTTGGTTTCGGATGTTTCAGCGCGGCCAGCACTATATGAAGACTTGGCCCGCTGATAAGCGCCTGGCGCCGGTGTTCCCGGAAAATCGCGTTTCATCAGCAACGCGTTTCGCCATTCGCTTTATGCCACCTCTGGCGATTTTTACGCTGACCTGGCAGATCGCAATGGGCGGTCAGTTAGGTCCGGCCGTGGCGACGGCGCTGTTTGCCTGCAGTCTGCCGATGCAGGGATTATGGTGGCTGGGTAAGCGTTCAGTGACGCCACTGCCGCCGACGCTGCTTAACTGGTTTCATGAAGTACGTGCCCGCCTCGAAGAAGCGGGGCAGGCGATAGCACCGGTAGAAGGCAAGCCGACCTATCAGGCGCTGGCCGACCTGTTGAAGCGGGCATTTAAACAACTCGACCGCACCTTCCTCGACGATCTCTGACCCGTTCCAGGCTGGCGGTAAAATAATTACCGCTAACCTGCGGCTAAATCAAAGAAAGGCGATACGGCGATTTCCGTGTCGCTAACGCTGTGCAATCATTTCGCCATTGTTGATTAACTGAGCGGTCTCTGACCGGGAGTGAATAATGGAAATGACCCACGCGCAGCGTCTGATTCTTACCAACCAGTATAAAATGATGGCCATGCTTGAGCCGGAAAATGCGGAGCGTTTTCGCCGTTACCAGACCATTATCGAACGCGGTTATGCGCTCCAGATGCGCGAGCTGGACAAAGAGTTTGGCGAACTCAGTGAAACGATCTGCCGCACAGTGATCGACATTATGGAAATGCATCACGCTCTGCACGTCTCCTGGTCGAACCTGAAAGAGAAAAGTCAGGTTGAAGAGCGCCGTCTCGCTTTTCTGGGCTTTGATGCGGCAACGGAAGCACGCCTGCTGGGTTACGTCCGTTTTATGGTCAATACGGAAGGGCGTTATACCCACTTCGATTCCGGTACTCACGGTTTTAATGCGCAGACCCCGATGTGGGAAAAGTATCAACGGATGTTAGCTTTGTGGCAGACTTGTCCGCGCCAGTACCATTTGAGTGCAAACGAAATTGCGCAAGTGATTAATGCCTGAGGAGGAGGAGCGCGTGACCTACAGAGGTTTTCTATTTGATTTAGACGGCACGCTTGTGGACTCACTGCCAGCGGTTGAACGAGCCTGGAGCCAGTGGGGTGCCCGTCATGGGATCGCCGCTGATGAGATCCTGGATTTCATTCATGGCAAACAGGCAATCACCTCTCTGCGTCATTTCATGGCAGGCCAGTCGGAAGAGGCTATCCAGGCAGAGTTTGTCGCACTGGAGCAGGCTGAAGCGGCAGACACCGACGGCGTGCAGGCGCTGCCAGGTGCTCACGCGCTGCTGAACCGGCTAAACGAACTGCAGATTCCCTGGGCAATCGTCACATCCGGGTCGGTGCCGGTCGCTCATGCGCGTCATAAAGCGACAGGATTACCCAAGCCCGCGGTGTTCATTACCGCTGAGCAGGTCGCCAAAGGCAAACCTGAGCCCGATCCTTACCTGCTGGGCGCAGAGAAGCTCGGGTTAGCGGCGACCTCATGCGTCGTGGCAGAAGATGCCCCCGCGGGTATTTTATCGGGCCTGAACGCCGGTTGTGCGGTGATTGCCATTAATGCCCCTGCGGAAACACCGCGTCTGGATGACGTGGCGCTTCAGCTCGAATCACTGGCAACGCTGGTGATAACCCGCGAGTCTGACGGCAGTTTCACCTTCAGTCAGCAGGCTTAAGGGAAGGCCCGGCGGCAGAACCGTCGGGCTTACAGGGGCGTATCCTGCGAAATTTCATCCAGCGACAGGCTGAAGCTCGGAATAAACACCTCAACGAAGTAATCCATCTCCGGCGAACGCCGCAGCGCTAAGGTTTTTTCCAGCCGCGCTTTGGCCAGTAAAAATTCGTTGTTACCGGCGGACAATTCCTCAAGACACTTTACGTACGCACAAAGCGCATCAGCCTGCTTCACTACCGCCTGCTCCTCTTCACTGTGCAGATGCTCATCGATCAATGGGCGATAGATCGCCTGAAACTCTTCAGGCAGCATCTCAATCAGTTTCTGCTGGGCAATCTTCTCGATTTTCTTATATTCGTGGGCAATCTGTGCGTTGTAATACTTAACCGGAGTGGGTAAATCACCGGTGAGCACTTCGCTGGCGTCGTGATAAAGCGCCAGCATGGCGATGCGGTCGGCGTTAAGCGCGCCGCTGAACCTGATATTTTTGATGACGGCCAGCGCGTGCGCCACCATGGCGACCTGCAGACTGTGTTCAGAAACATTCTCGGTACGCACATTGCGCATTAGCGGCCAGCGGTTGATCAGCTTAAGACGGGAGAGGTGAGCAAAGAAGTGGCTTTGTGTCATGAGCGTTCCTGTTAGCAGGCAGGGGAGAGACAGGCTCCCCCCAAATAGCGTCAGTATACGCGGGCGCGATTACTGACGATAGCCTTGCAGGAAGCGACCAAATTTATTGATCGCCATCTCCAGATCATCCACACGCGGCAGCGTAACAATGCGCAGGTGATCGGGCCACGGCCAGTTGAACGCGCTGCCCTGAACCAGCAGCACCTTTTCCTGAAGCAGAAAATCGAGCACCATCTTCTGATCGTCAAAGATATTGAATTTTTTGGCATCAATTTTCGGGAACATGTAGAGCGCACCCTGTGGCTTCACGCAACTGACGCCAGGGATATCGTTGATCAACTCCCAGGCGCGCTGGCGCTGCTCGTAAAGACGACCGCCAGGCATGATAAATTCGCTGATGCTCTGGTAGCCGCCCAGTGCCGTCTGAATGGCATGCTGAGCTGGCACGTTGGCACACAGGCGCATAGACGCCAGCATCTCCAGCCCTTCAATGTACCCTTTAGCATGTTTCTTCGGCCCGTTCAGTACCATCCAGCCCTGACGGAAACCGGCGACACGATAGGTTTTGGAAAGGCCATTAAAGGTTACGGTCAGCAGATCGGGGGCCAGGGCTGCGATACAGTGATGCTGTGCCTCGTCGTACAGGATCTTGTCGTAGATCTCGTCGGCAAAGATGATCAGATTATGCTGACGCGCAATTTCAACCACTTCTAACAGCAGTTCTTTACTGTAGACGGCACCGGTCGGGTTGTTCGGATTGATAATCACGATACCGCGGGTACGCGGAGTTATCTTGCTGCGGATATCATCCAGGTCAGGGAACCAGCCTGCCGACTCATCACACAGATAGTGCACCGCTTTTCCGCTGGAAAGGGAAACCGCAGCCGTCCATAACGGATAGTCTGGTGCCGGTACCAGCATTTCATCGCCGCTGTTCAGTAACGCCTGCATCGCCTGCACGATAAGTTCTGAAACACCGTTGCCAATGTAGATGTCTTCTACGGTGACATCACGCATATCACGCGCCTGATAATGCTGCATGATCGCTTTACGGGCCGAATAGAGACCCTTGGAGTCGCAATAGCCCTGAGCACTGGGAAGATTACGAATAACATCAACCAGAATTTCATCCGGTGCTTCGAAACCAAACGGCGCCGGATTGCCGATGTTCAGCTTAAGAACTTTATTGCCTTCTTCTTCGAGGCGCTTTGCCTCTTTCAGTACCGGGCCACGAATGTCATAGCAGACGTTATCGAGCTTACCGGATTTATCTATTTGAAAAGTCATTGTTACCGCCTTAACGGGCAGAATCCTTTTTGGCTGCCACAGAAATCGAACCAGCACAATGTACTCTCCTCCCGGGCACAAATGAAGGGTGCCGCCCCGTTTTGGCGGGTTAGATAACTTTTTGCACGGTGGGTAGCGTAAAAAATATTTACTGAAGCTTCAGGTAGTTGATAAGGCCAGAAATTACACGTAAAGGAAGATTTTAATCTACCCAGACCCCTACTGAGACCACATATGGCTCTGACTTTATGAAATGCCCTCTGGCAATAAGGGGAAGGGCGCTTTTCTTTGCGCCTGAAATATACACTTAAGGAAATAGTTAAACGATATTTTATAAATGTTCATTTTTTGGACAAGTTAATCGTTCACGCAACGTCTACGCCTTAACGTTGCTTAAGAGTGGTCCGTTTAAGGCCTTGTGATCGCCGGAAAAGTAGCAAATGAGGCGCTCTTTCTGGCCGCGTTTTATCACTATCGGGAGCCGTACTTAACACTTTCTCACTAAATTTCAGAACGCTGAAGGCTTAAAAAGTGATCAATAATGTGGCATAAGGGGCTGGAAATGCCTTTAGCACAAAATTTACAGCGCTTTTCACAAAATCATTTCCATTTTGAAGTCAAAAATGATTAAGTATAATTTATTATTTAATGCACATGGCCGCTTCGTCTTGCTGGCCCGTAAAGTGTGATTTTTATCCTGACCGATTCTTTCTGGCAGGAATCAGACAATTACGCAGCTTCCTGCATTTGCGCACCCCAGCGCCATCGGTTCAGAAGTTGTATCTGTCTTGAGAGCACCGTGACCTTTTAGCTGAGTCAGCAGTGCGGGTTCCACATAAACATTTTTTTTGTGTCAGTCTTCACACAGGACTGACATTGAGCACCATTACTGCTTATCACTTTGATAAGCTTGTAATAACACCAGGGTAGTAGTTCGTAAAAATCTTATAAGTGAAGAAAAAACATGACTAATGCAAATCGTCCGATACTGAATCTCGACCTCGATCTGCTGAGAACTTTCGTTGCCGTTGCGGATTTGAATACCTTTGCAGCGGCCGCTGCAGCGGTCTGCAGAACCCAGTCAGCAGTCAGTCAGCAGATGCAGCGTCTGGAACAATTGGTAGGTAAAGAGCTGTTTGCCAGACATGGACGTAATAAGCTGTTAACTGAGCACGGGATCCAGCTTTTAGGCTATGCAAGAAAAATTCTTCGTTTCAACGACGAAGCTTGTACTTCTCTGATGTACAGCAACATTCAGGGCGTGCTGACTATTGGTGCTTCTGATGACACCTCTGACACTATTCTGCCGTTCCTGTTAAACCGCGTCACCTCGGTTTATCCTAAACTGGCAATCGATGTCCGGGTTAAACGCAATCCATTTATGATGGAAATGCTCAATCAGGGTGAAGTGGACCTGGTTGTGACGACCTCCAGCCCGGGCAACTTTACCTATCAGGTACTGCGTACTTCACCTACCTTGTGGTACTGCGCAGCGGATTATATTTTCCAGCGCGGCGAAGCCATTCCCTTGGTTCTGCTGGATGAGCCAAGTCCTTACCGTGATATGGCGATTGATCACCTCAACGAAGCGGGCATCCCGTGGCGTATCTCCTACGTTGCTTCCACACTGGCTGCCGTGCGCGCTGCGGTGAAAGCGGGTCTGGGCGTGACAGCTCGTCCGGTAGAGATGATGAGCCCGGAACTGCGCGTTATGGGTGCGGCAGAAGGGCTGCCGGTCCTGCCGGATACGCAGTATCTGCTGTGCCGTAACCCTGACAGCGATAATGAACTGGCACTGGCTATCTTCAATGCCATGCAGTCTACCAATGACCCGTATAACCTCAGCAATAATCCTGACGGTGCCCTGCTGCTGGATGACGAAGAGTAATTTCGCTAACGTGTTGTACTCAACACCGGCGTGGTTGCCTTAACAAACGCTTATAAATAGGCCTCTCTTCCCTGAACAGAATGAGAGGCTTTTTTATATCTGCGCCTCCCCCCGACTCTTCTCGCCGACATGTCTCACTGACGTTGCCCTCCTGAATAATTTCACTCCTGAATGAACTGAAACGTAAAGACCGAAAAAACGAACCATACGTTCCGAATTGCCGTCCCGAGTGGAGAAAATTAACGCATAAAGGACAGAAGTGTGTTCTGGATCAAGAAAATACCCCTGTGAAGGGGAAGGAAAACAGGATGAGACCTGTCAAAATATGTTTGTTAAATGCACGATCCATGCATGTGAATACCCGCTACACTAAAATTAACCCTACAGACTGAAGCGATTTAGCTGGAAAGCGGGGCATCATTTGTTAATAATATGATGCAGGTGTGAAATAATGTTTGGATACTTTTGTCAAAGTTGACAAAAGGTTATAGAAAGGAGTAAAAAACCCCATAAAATGGCTGCTTATTACCTGATAACAGCAACATTTAAAAGGTTTTTACCCTTCCCTTGAATCGATGTGGTCAGTTTGCTGCGGGAAACGCGTGCAGGATGCCAGCGCCACTTTTGATGAGTAAGCAATGAGTATGTCAACTACCACCGAAATCATCGCTCAGCACTGGGCGTTTATCGTATTTATCGTTATTGCCTTTGGCCTGTGTGCTTTCATGCTGACCGGAGGATGGCTGCTTGGCGGCAGAGCACGCGCCCGCTACAAAGACACGCCATTCGAATCGGGCATCGAATCCGTTGGTGATACCCATATCCGCCTGTCGGCGAAATTTTATCTGGTTGCGATGTTTTTCGTCATCTTCGACGTCGAAGCCCTCTTTTTATACGCATGGGCGACTTCAATCCGTGAAAGCGGTTGGATCGGCTTTGTGGAAGCCGCAATTTTCATTTTGGTGCTCCTGGCGGGTCTGGTCTATCTGGTACGCATCGGCGCACTGGACTGGGCGCCAGCTCGCCGTCGCGTGGTGGTGAAAACCACTACGGTCAGCCACACCAATCCTCATAAGCAGTAAAAGAGAGGCAATAAGATGGACTATACGCTCACCCGCATAGACCCGAACGGTGGTGAGAACGACCGTTACCCTCTGCAAAAGCAGGAAATCGTCAGCGATCCGCTGGAGCAGCACGTTCATCGCAGCGTTTACATGGGCAAACTCGAAAATGCCCTGCATGACATGGTGAACTGGGGACGTAAAAACTCCCTCTGGCCGTATAACTTCGGCCTGTCCTGTTGTTACGTAGAGATGACAACGTCGTTCACTGCGGTCCACGACGTGGCACGTTTCGGCGCTGAAGTTATGCGCGCCTCGCCACGTCAGGCCGATTTCATGGTTATTGCCGGTACGCCATTTACCAAGATGGCCCCGGTTATTCAGCGTTTGTACGATCAGATGCTGGAGCCAAAATGGGTCATCTCCATGGGTGCCTGCGCCAACTCTGGTGGCATGTATGACATCTACTCGGTCGTGCAGGGCGTTGATAAATTCCTGCCGGTTGATGTTTACATTCCAGGCTGCCCGCCGCGTCCTGAAGCGTACATGCAGGCTCTGCTGCTGCTGCAGGAGTCAATCGGCAAAGAGCGCCGTCCACTCTCCTGGGTTGTCGGCGATCAGGGCGTTTACCGCGCTAACATGCAATCTGAGCGTGAAAGAAAACGCGGCGAGCGCATCGCAGTGACAAATCTGCGCAGCCCGGACGAAGTTTAAAACCGTATGGATGGACAACAGCGCCTGCAGCAGAACATCACAATTTAATGCATGGCCCCATCCTGACGCCTTCATTTGAGTGCCTGAGACCAGGCCGGAATGGTGAGTAACGTATGACAGATTTGACCACGCAAGATCTCGCTCAGCCTCTATGGCAAACCCGTGATCACCTTGATGACCCGGTGATCGGCGAGTTGCGTAACCGTTTTGGGCCGGATGCCTTCACTGTTCAGCCAACCCGTACCGGGATTCCGGTGGTATGGGTAAAGCGTGAACAGATACTGGAAATCACCGAGTTTCTGCGTAAATTACCTAAGCCTTACGTCATGCTGTATGACCTGCATGGCGTGGATGAGCGTTTACGCACCCACCGCGCAGGCCTGCCTGCAGCGGATTTTTCTGTTTTCTACCACCTGCTGTCGATTGAACGCAACCGCGACATCATGCTCAAGGTGGCACTGTCTGAAAACGACATGCACCTGCCGACCCTCACCCGTCTTTTCCCGAATGCCAACTGGTATGAGCGTGAAACCTGGGAGATGTTTGGTATTACTTTCGATGGTCACCCGCACCTGACGCGCATCATGATGCCGCCGACCTGGGAAGGCCATCCGCTGCGTAAGGACTATCCGGCGCGCGCCACCGAATTCGATCCTTTCACGCTGACTAAGCAGAAAGAAGATTTAGAGATGGAGGCGCTGACCTTTAAGCCTGAAGACTGGGGCATGAAGCGCAGCACCATCAACGAAGACTTCATGTTCCTGAACCTCGGGCCTAACCACCCGTCGGCGCACGGTGCGTTCCGCATTATTCTGCAGCTGGATGGTGAAGAGATTGTCGACTGCGTGCCTGACATCGGTTATCACCATCGTGGTGCCGAAAAGATGGGCGAGCGTCAGTCATGGCACAGCTACATTCCTTACACCGACCGTATTGAGTACCTCGGCGGTTGCGTGAACGAGATGCCTTACGTGCTGGCGGTGGAAAAACTGGCCGGTATCGTTGTGCCCGATCGCGTGAACGTGATCCGCGTGATGCTCTCTGAGCTGTTCCGCATCAACAGCCATCTGCTCTATATCTCCACCTTTATTCAGGATGTCGGTGCTATGACGCCGGTGTTCTTTGCCTTTACCGATCGCCAGAAAATTTATGATGTGGTTGAAGCCATTACCGGTTTCCGTATGCACCCGGCATGGTTCCGCATCGGTGGCGTCGCGCATGACCTGCCGCGAGGCTGGGAACGTCTGCTGCGTGACTTCCTGGACTGGATGCCGAAGCGTCTGAAGGAGTATGACAAAGCCGCACTGCGTAACACGGTGCTGATTGGTCGTTCCAAAGGCGTGGCGGCGTACAACATGGAAGAGGCGCTGGCGTGGGGAACCACGGGTGCTGGCCTGCGTGCCACCGGCCTCGACTTTGACGTGCGTAAATGGCGTCCATACTCAGGCTACGAAAACTTCGATTTTGAAATCCCGGTTGGCGATGGCGTCAGCGATGCCTACAGCCGTGTCCAGCTGAAGATGGAAGAGATGTGGCAGTCGCTGCGCATTCTTGAGCAGTGTCTCAACAATATGCCGGAAGGGCCGTTCAAAGCGGACCACCCGCTGACCACACCGCCACCGAAAGAGCGCACGCTGCAGCACATCGAAACGCTGATTACTCACTTCCTGCAGGTTTCGTGGGGACCGGTGATGCCAGCCAATGAATCGTTCCAGATGATTGAAGCGACGAAAGGGATCAACAGCTACTACCTGACCAGCGATGGCAGCACCATGAGCTACCGCACCCGCGTGCGTACGCCAAGCTTCCCGCATCTGCAGCAGATTCCTTCCGTAATCCGTGGCAGCCTGGTATCCGACCTGATCGTATATCTGGGTAGTATCGATTTTGTTATGTCAGACGTGGACCGCTAATTATGCACGATCAACACATTGCCATTAAAACGATCGACCCTAACGAGGTCTTCGTGCTGAGCGCGGAAGAGCACCACGCTATTGAGCACGAAAAACATCACTATGAAGACGCGCGTGCAGCCTCCATTGAAGCGCTGAAGATCGTGCAGAAACAGCGTGGCTGGGTGCCGGACGGCGCAATCAACGCGATCGCCGAGGTACTGGGTATCCCGGCGAGTGACGTTGAAGGTGTCGCGACGTTTTACAGCCAGATCTTCCGTCAGCCGGTGGGTCGCCATGTGATTCGTTACTGTGACAGCGTGGTCTGTCATATCACCGGTTATCAGGGCATCCAGTCCGCACTGGAGCAGCAGCTGAATATCAAACCGGGCCAGACCACGGCCGATGGCCGCTTTACGCTGCTGCCAACCTGCTGTCTGGGCAACTGCGATAAGGGACCCACGATGATGGTGGATGAAGACACGCATGTGCATCTGACGCCGGAAGGCATCCCTGGTTTGCTGGAGCAGTATCAATGACAATTAAACAGATCATTCGCACTGCTGAAACCCATCCGCTGACCTGGCGGATGCGTGACGACAGGCAGCCTGTCTGGCTTGACGAATACCGCAGCAAAAACGGCTATGCCGGTGCGGAAAAAGCGCTGAAAAGCATGTCACAGGATGAAATCGTTGCGGCAGTCAAAGACTCAGGCCTGAAAGGGCGCGGCGGTGCAGGCTTCTCTACCGGTCTGAAGTGGAGTCTGATGCCGAAAGATGAGTCGATGAACATCCGTTACCTGCTGTGTAACGCTGATGAGATGGAGCCAGGCACGTATAAAGACCGCCTGCTGATGGAGCAGATGCCTCACCAGCTGGTGGAAGGGATGCTCATCAGCGCCTTTGCCCTCAAGGCTTACCGTGGCTACATCTTCTTGCGTGGCGAATACATTGAAGCCGCGGTGCATCTGCGCCGTGCGATTGCAGAAGCGACGGAAGCGGGCTATCTCGGTAAAAATATTCTGGGTACCGGCTTCGACTTTGAGCTGATTGTCCACACCGGCGCAGGGCGTTATATCTGCGGCGAAGAAACCGCATTGATTAACTCACTGGAAGGCCGTCGTGCTAACCCGCGTTCCAAACCTCCATTCCCGGCGAGTGCGGGTGCGTGGGGTAAGCCGACCTGCGTCAACAACGTGGAAACCCTCTCCAACGTCCCGGCGATTCTGGCCAACGGCGTGGAGTGGTACAAAAACATCTCTAAAAGCGAAGATGCCGGTACCAAAATGATGGGCTTCTCCGGGCGGGTTAAAAATCCCGGCGTCTGGGAACTGCCATTTGGTATCACCGCACGTGAAATCCTTGAAGACTATGCGGGCGGCATGCGCGACGGACTGAAGTTCAAGGCCTGGCAGCCTGGTGGCGCAGGGACCGACTTCCTGACCGACCAGCACCTGGATCTGCCGATGGAATTTGCCAGCATCGGTAAAGCGGGCAGCCGTCTGGGCACCGCGCTGGCGATGGCCGTCGATCACGAGATCAACATGGTCTCGCTGGTGCGTAACCTGGAAGAGTTCTTTGCGCGTGAGTCGTGCGGCTGGTGTACACCGTGTCGTGACGGCCTGCCGTGGAGCGTAAAAATTCTGCGTGCGCTGGAGCAAAAACAGGGTCAGCCAGGGGATATCGAAACCTTACTGCAACTCTGCCGTCAGCTTGGCCCGGGTAAAACCTTCTGTGCGCATGCGCCGGGTGCGGTTGAGCCGCTTCAGAGTGCCATTAAATATTTCCGTGAAGAGTTTGAAGCCGGCATGGCACCGCAGGTGTTTGGCAATACCCGCGCGATTGGCGGGATCCAGCCAAACCTGCTGAAAGCGCGCTGGTAATTCGCCGCAGCACACGGAACAGGCCTGGTGCCGCCGCCCCGACAATGTCGTGCGTCGGGGCAAGAATATGATTAACGCTCGTTTCTGACGAGCCTTACGGAAGCATGTCACTATGGCTACAATTCATGTAGACGGTAAAGAGTATGATGTGAACGGAGCGGACAACCTGCTGCAGGCATGTCTCTCTCTGGGCCTTGATATTCCTTACTTTTGCTGGCATCCGGCGCTGGGAAGCGTTGGGGCCTGCCGCCAGTGTGCGGTAAAGCAATTCCAGAATGCCGAAGATACCCGCGGCCGTCTCGTCATGTCCTGCATGACGCCGGCCTCTGACGGCACATTCATCTCCATCGATGATGGCGAAGCGAAAGAGTTCCGCGAAAGCGTGGTGGAGTGGCTGATGACCAACCACCCACACGACTGCCCGGTCTGCGAAGAGGGCGGTAACTGTCATCTGCAGGATATGACAGTGATGACCGGCCACAGCTTCCGCCGCTATCGCTTCACCAAGCGTACCCACCGTAATCAGGATCTCGGCCCGTTCATCTCCCACGAGATGAACCGCTGTATCGCCTGTTACCGCTGCGTGCGTTATTACAAAGATTATGCCGACGGCAAAGATCTGGGTGTCTACGGCGCGCACGACAACGTCTACTTCGGTCGCCCGGAAGATGGCACGCTGGAAAGCGAGTTTTCCGGTAACCTGGTTGAAATCTGCCCGACCGGCGTGTTCACCGATAAAACGCACTCTGAACGCTACAACCGTAAATGGGATATGCAGTTTGCGCCGAGTATCTGCCAGCAGTGCAGTGTCGGCTGTAACACCAGCCCGGGTGAGCGTTATGGTGAGTTACGCCGTATCGAAAACCGGTATAACGGCACCGTAAACCACTACTTCCTGTGTGACCGTGGCCGCTTTGGCTATGGCTACGTAAACCGTAAAGATCGTCCACGCCAGCCAATGCTGCTGCGCGGCAACGACTGGGTAACACTGAACGCAGAGCAGGCGGTTAACGCCGGTGCAGATTTGCTGCGTCAGGCGAAAAAAGTAGTGGGTATCGGCTCGCCGCGCGCCAGCATTGAAAGTAACTTCGCCCTGCGTGAACTGGTGGGTGCAGAGAACTTCTCAACCGGCATGCCAGCGGATGAGCAGGCTCGTCTTGAACTGATGCTGAAAGTCCTGCGTGAGGGCGGTATCTACACGCCGTCGCTGCGTGAAATCGAAAGCTACGATGCGGTGCTGGTGCTGGGTGAAGACCTGACGCAGGTGGGTGCACGCGTAGCGCTTTCTGTTCGCCAGGCGGTAAAAGGCAAAGCGCGTGATATGGCGGCGGCGCAGAAAGTGGCAGACTGGCAGATCGCTGCGATTCTGAACATTGGTCAGAATGCCAAACATCCGCTGTTTGTTACCCACGTTGATGAAACCCGTCTGGATGATATCGCAGCCTGGAGCTATCGTGCGCCGGTTGACGATCAGGCGCGGCTTGGCTTCGCTATCGCCAGTGCGCTGGATGAATCTGCCCCTGCGGTAACCGATTTTGACAGCAAGCTCAGCGGGAAAATGGATGTTGTCGTGCAGGCCCTGGCCGGTGCGAAAAAACCTTTAATCATTTCCGGTACCCACTCAGGCAGCAGCGCAATGATTGAAGCTGCAGCCAACGTGGCGAAAGCCCTGAAGGCACGCGGCGCAGATGTCGGCATTACTCTGCTGGCCGGTCACGCGAACAGCATCGGGCTGGGCATGATCGGCGGCAATCCGCTGGAGCAGGCGCTGGAACAGCTGAGCAACGGTGAAGCCGATGCGCTGGTGGTTCTGGAAAATGACCTTTATCGCCATGCGCCAAAAGCGCTGGTGGATGCGGCACTGGCCCAGAGCACTAACGTGATCGTGGTGGATCATCAGCGTACCGCGACGCTGGAGAAAGCCGGTCTGGTGTTATCAACCGCCAGCTTCGCCGAAAGCGATGGTACTTCCATAAACCACGAAGGCCGCGCTCAGCGCTTCTTCCAGGTTTACGATCCGGCCTATTACGACAACAGCATTGTGATGCTGGAAAGCTGGCGCTGGCTGCACTCGCTGCACAGCACGCTGGAAAGCCGTCACGTGGACTGGACGCAGCTTGATCACGTGATCGATGCGGTAGTCACCCGTCTGCCGCAGCTGGCGGGTATCAAAGAGGCGGCACCTGATGCCAGCTTCCGTATCCGGGGTCAGAAGCTGTCACGTTCTCCAATCCGCGCCAGTGGTCGTACCGCCGCGCGTGCCAACATCAGCGTTCATGAACCGCGTCAGCCGCAGGATCAGGACACGATGTTCGCCTTCTCGATGGAAGGGAACAACCAGCCATCGGCACCGCGTTCACAGATTCCGTTTGCCTGGGCACCAGGCTGGAACTCCCCGCAGGCGTGGAACAAGTTCCAGGCAGAAGTGGGCGGCAAACTGCGTCATGGCGATCCGGGCGTACGCCTGTTTGAAGCCAGCGCCGGTCAGTTACCGTGGTTCTCTGCTGTACCTGCCGCTTTTGTCAGCGAGGCGCAGTGGCGCGTGGCTCCTCTGCACCGCCTGTTCGGCAGCGAAGAGATGTCACAGCGTTCACCGGTCTTCCAGCAGCGTATGGCGCAGCCAGCCCTGGTGATTAACCCGGAGGATGCAGCGAAGCTGGGCGTCAACAATGGCGCGGCGGTAGAGTTCAGCTGTGCCGGTGAGACAGTGCTTCTGCCGGTTCGTTTCTCGGCGTCACTGCAGGCGGGACAGATTGGTCTGCCGCTGGGTATGCCGGGCGTTCCGCCATTCCTGGCGAACGGTAAAATTGACACTCTGCAGGAGGCGGCGCAATGAGCTGGTTAACACCGGACGTTATCGACATTCTGCTGGCCATTGTTAAAGCCATCGTCATTCTGCTGGTGGTTGTGGCCTGCGGCGCGTTCATGAGCTTCGCCGAGCGTCGTCTGCTCGGCCTGTTCCAGAACCGTTACGGACCCAACCGCGTAGGCTGGGGCGGCTCGCTGCAGCTGGTGGCGGATATGATCAAAATGTTCTTTAAAGAGGACTGGGTTCCGCCGTTTACCGACCGCTTTATCTTTACCCTTGCGCCGGTTATCGCGTTTGTTTCTCTGCTGCTGGCCTTTGCTATCGTGCCGGTTTCGCCAACCTGGATGGTGACAGACCTGAACATCGGTCTGCTGTTCTTCCTGATGATGGCAGGCCTGGCGGTTTACGCAGTGCTGTTTGCTGGCTGGTCGAGTAACAACAAATACTCGTTGCTGGGTGCGATGCGCGCCTCGGCGCAGACCCTGAGCTACGAAGTGTTTCTGGGTCTGTCGCTGATGGGTGTGGTCGCGCAGGCAGGCTCGTTCAACATGAACGATATCGTCAACAGCCAGACGCATCTGTGGAACATTATTCCGCAGTTCTTCGGTTTCGTGACCTTCTGTATTGCTGGCGTAGCGGTGTGTCACCGTCATCCTTTCGACCAGCCAGAAGCGGAGCAGGAACTGGCGGACGGTTATCACATTGAATATGCCGGTATGAAATTCGGCCTGTTCTTTGTCGGCGAATATGTGGCGATTACCACCGTTTCAGCGCTGATCGTAACGCTGTTCTTTGGTGGCTGGCATGGACCTTTCCTGCCGCCGTTCATCTGGTTCGCCCTGAAAACGGCGTTCTTTATGATGATGTTCATCCTGATCCGTGCTGCGCTTCCGCGTCCACGCTATGACCAGGTGCTGTCATTCGGCTGGAAAGTGTGTCTGCCGTTGACGCTGTTGAACCTGCTGGCGACTGCCGCAGTGATTCTCTACACAGCGCCGTAAGGGGTTAACAAATGACTTTGAAAGATATTGTCGTTGGCTTTGGCACGACAGTTCGCAGTATCTGGCTGATCGGGCTTCATGCCTTCGCCAAACGTGAAACGCAGATGTACCCGGAAGAGCCGGTTTATCTGCCACCTCGCTATCGTGGCCGCATCGTGTTAACCCGCGATCCGGACGGTCAGGAGCGTTGCGTTGCCTGTAACCTGTGTGCGGTTGCCTGCCCGGTGGGCTGTATTTCGCTGCAGAAAGCAGAAACCAAAGATGGCCGCTGGTACCCGGAGTTCTTCCGCATCAACTTCTCACGCTGCATCTTCTGCGGCATGTGTGAGGAAGCCTGTCCGACCACGGCGATTCAGCTGACCCCCGATTTCGAACTGGGTGAGTTTAAGCGCCAGGATCTGGTGTATGAGAAGGACGATCTGCTGATTTCGGGACCGGGTAAATATCCGGAGTACAACTTCTACCGCATGGCAGGTATGGCGATTGACGGTAAAGATAAGGGCGAAGCGGAAAACGAAGCGAAGCCTATCGACGTCAAAGGCTTATTACCTTAAGGAGCAAGGCATGGAATTTGCGTTTTATCTTTGCGGACTGGTGGCGGTGCTGACGACGTTGCGCGTCATTACCCACACTAATCCGGTACATGCGTTGCTGTACCTGATCGTTTCGCTGTTATCGATCGCCGGTGTCTTCTTCTCGATGGGTGCCTATTTTGCCGGTGCGCTGGAGATCATCGTCTACGCCGGGGCCATCATGGTGCTGTTCGTCTTCGTGGTCATGATGCTGAACCTGGGCAAACAGACCGAGAAGCAGGAGCGTGAGTGGCTCAGCCCGTCATTGTGGATTGGTCCGGGCATCGTCTCATTGCTGCTGCTGGTGGTTATGATCTACGCCATCCTGACAGCCAATGACCAGGGGATCGATGGCACTATCATTGACGCCAAAGCGGTCGGCATCAGCCTGTTTGGTCCTTACGTGCTGGCGGTTGAACTGGCGTCGATGTTGCTGCTGGCCGGTCTGGTCGTGGCGTTCCATATCGGTCGTGAAGAGCGTCAGGGCGAAGTCCTGAGTAACCGTAATGCTGACGCCGCTCAGGTGAAAAAGGAGAACGCATGATCCCGTTACAACATGGATTGATTCTTGCTGCCGTGCTGTTTGTCCTTGGACTGACGTCGCTGGTCATACGCCGCAATCTGCTGTTTATGCTGATCGGCCTTGAAATCATGATCAACGCCGCCGCGTTAGCCCTGGTGGTTGCCGGGAGCTATTGGGGTCAGGCCGATGGACAGGTGATGTACATTCTGGCCATCAGCCTGGCAGCAGCGGAAGCCAGTATTGGTCTGGCACTGCTGCTTCAGCTCTATCGTCGTCGTCAGACGCTGAACATTGATACTGTGAGCGAGATGCGCGGATGAATCTTCTCTATTTAACTGTCTTGTTTCCGCTGATCGGCTTTCTGCTGTTGGCGTTTTCCCGCGGTCGCTGGTCAGAGAACCTGTCGGCCACGGTAGGTATGGGATCGGTAGGTCTGGCGGCACTGACTACATTGATGCTCGGTTTCGACTTCTTCGCCAATGGTCAGCAAGCCTATACCCAGTCACTCTGGACGTGGATGCATGTCGGCAACTTCGACATGAAGGTGAACCTGACGCTGGACGGCCTGTCGCTGACCATGCTGTCGGTGGTTACCGGTGTTGGCTTCTTCATTCACATGTTCGCCTCCTGGTACATGCGCGGTGAAGAGGGCTACTCCCGCTTCTTCGCCTATACCAACCTGTTTATCGCCAGCATGGTGGTTCTGGTGCTGGCCGATAACCTGATGCTGATGTATCTGGGCTGGGAAGGGGTAGGGCTTTGCTCTTATCTGCTGATCGGCTTCTACTACAGCAACCCGGAAAACGGCAAAGCGGCGATGAAAGCGTTTATCATCACCCGCGTTGGCGACGTCTTCCTGGCGTTCGGCCTGTTCATTCTCTACAACGAGCTGGGCACGCTGAACTTCCGCGAAATGATGGCGCTGGCACCGGCACACTTTGCCGCAGACAACCATATGCTGCAGTGGGCAACGCTGATGCTGCTGGGTGGCGCGGTCGGTAAATCAGCACAGCTGCCGTTACAGACCTGGCTGGCAGATGCGATGGCCGGTCCGACGCCGGTATCCGCACTGATCCACGCCGCGACCATGGTGACGGCGGGTGTTTACCTGATTGCCCGGAGTCATGGCCTGTTCCTGCTGACGCCGGAAGTGCTGCATCTGGTCGGGATTGTCGGGGCAATTACGCTGGTGCTGGCGGGCTTTGCCGCGCTGGTGCAGACCGACATCAAACGTGTTCTCGCTTACTCCACCATGAGCCAGATCGGATACATGTTCCTGGCACTGGGCGTTCAGGCGTGGGATGCGGCGATTTTCCATCTCATGACGCACGCCTTCTTTAAAGCGTTACTGTTCCTCTCCTCGGGTTCAGTGATTCTGGCCTGCCATCACGAGCAGAACATCTTCAAAATGGGCGGCCTGCGTAAGAGCATTCCGCTGGTCTACACCTGCTTCCTGGTGGGCGGCGCGGCGCTGGCGGCACTGCCGCTGATTACGGCGGGCTTCTACAGTAAAGATGAAATTCTGTTTGGCGCACTGGCTAACGGTCACATCAATCTGATGGTAGCGGGTCTGGTGGGGGCGTTCCTGACCTCTATCTATACCTTCCGCATGATCTTCATCGTGTTCCACGGTGAAGAGAAGATTCATGCACACGCCGGTAAGGGCATTACCCATCATCTGCCGCTGATTGTGCTGCTGGTGCTCTCCACCTTTATTGGTGCGCTGATTACGCCGCCGCTGGCGGGTGTGCTGCCAGCCAATGAGTTCGGTGAAGCGGGCAAAGTGGGACTGGAAATCACTTCGGGCGTGGTGGCGATTGTCGGCATTCTGATTGCTGCCGCGCTGTGGCTGGGCAAACGTGAGCTGGTAACCCGTATCGCAAACAGTGCGCCAGGCCGCTTCTTTGGCACCTGGTGGTTTGCGGCCTGGGGCTTCGACTGGCTCTACGATAAAGTGTTCGTCAAACCTTACCTGGGTATTGCGTGGCTGCTGAAGCGTGACCCACTGAATGGACTGATGAACCTGCCTGCGCTGCTGTCACGCATTGCCAACAAAGGCCTGGTGGTCAGTGAGAACGGCTACCTGCGCTGGTACGTTGCGTCAATGAGCGTGGGTGCCGTGCTGGTGCTGGCTCTGCTGCTGGTGATTTAAGATTGATGAGCGGGGTGAGTTCGCTCACCCCAATGAAGAATGTCAAAATAACCTGAGTAATGAGCGTTATCGTCGCAGCCAGTTTCATCACCGCCAGCGCACAGCAACCGGAGCATACCGAGGTATGTGAGGATTGCGGGCACTGCCGGGGTTGAAAATGGCAAGTAAGATAGCTCAGAAAAGGAAATATAAGGGAAGTGTGCCGTGTTATTACCTTGGCTAATTATCATACCCTTCGTCGGCGGTCTGATCTGCTGGCTTACTGAGCGCCTTGGCGCGAAGGTGCCACGCTGGATCGCGCTGATCACCATGGGGCTGACGTTGGCGCTTTCGCTGCAACTCTGGTTGCAGGGAGGCTATTCACTGACGCAGGCAGCGGGCATTCCGCAGTGGCAGTCAAGTTTCTCCGTTCCGTGGATCCCACGCTTCGGCATCAGCTTCCATTTAGCCATTGATGGCCTGTCGCTGCTGATGGTGGTGCTGACCGGCCTGCTGGGTCTGATGGCCGTTCTCTGTTCCTGGAATGAGATTTCAAAGTATCAGGGCTTCTTCCACCTGAACCTGATGTGGATCCTGGGCGGCGTGATTGGCGTATTCCTCTCCATCGACCTGTTCCTGTTCTTCTTCTTCTGGGAAATGATGCTGGTGCCGATGTACTTCCTCATCGCGCTCTGGGGTCATAAAGCATCAGACGGCAAAACCCGTATTTCCGCCGCGACCAAATTCTTCATCTACACCCAGGCGTCGGGTCTGGTGATGCTGATTGCGATTCTGGGCCTGGTGTTTGTTCACTACAACGCGACCGGCGTCTGGACATTCAACTATGAACAGCTGCTGCAGACGCCAATGTCGAGCGGTGTTGAATATCTGCTGATGCTGGGCTTCTTTATCGCCTTTGCGGTCAAGATGCCGGTGGTGCCGTTGCACGGCTGGCTGCCGGATGCGCACAGTCAGGCGCCTACGGCCGGTTCGGTTGACCTGGCGGGTATCCTGCTGAAAACCGCGGCATACGGTTTACTGCGTTTCAGCCTGCCGCTGTTCCCGAACGCGTCGGCGGAGTTTGCGCCAATCGCCATGTGGTTAGGCATCATTGGTATCTTCTACGGTGCCTGGATGGCCTTCTCACAGACCGATATCAAGCGTCTGATTGCGTACACCTCTATTTCGCACATGGGCTTTGTACTGATTGCCATCTACACCGGCAGCCAGCTGGCGCTGCAGGGTGCGGTCATCCAGATGATTGCGCACGGTCTGTCGGCTGCGGCACTCTTCATTCTGTGTGGTCAGCTGTATGAGCGTTTACATACCCGCGATATGCGTCAGATGGGGGGCCTGTGGTCGCGCATCAAATGGATTCCGGGTCTGTCGCTGTTCTTTGCAGTTGCCAACCTTGGTATGCCAGGCACCGGTAACTTCGTCGGCGAATTTATGATTCTGACCGGCAGCTTCCAGGTGGTGCCGATGATTATCATCATCGCAACCTTTGGTCTGGTGTTCGCCTCCGTTTACTCGCTGGTGATGATGCAGCGCGCTTACTACGGCGAAGCGAAATCGAAAGATCCGCTGCCAGGCATGTCACCGCGTGAATTTATGACCATCGGTGTTCTGGTGGTGCTGCTGGTGCTGCTGGGCGTCTATCCACAGCCGATTCTGGATACTTCGCACGCTGCCATGAGCAATATTCAGCAGTGGTTTACCGCTTCAATTTCAACTACAAGGCCGTAATTCGCCATGACAATAACTCCTCACCAATTGATTGCGTTGCTACCGCTGTTAATCGTCGGATTGACGGTGGTGGTTGTGATGCTGTCCATTGCCTGGCGACGCAACCACTTCGTTAACGCCACGCTAACGGTAGTTGGCCTGAACCTGGCGCTGCTCTCGCTTTACTTTGTCGGTCAGGTCGGGGCGATGGACGTCACGCCGCTGCTGCGCGTTGATGGCTATTCGATGTTCTACACCGCGCTGGTCATGCTGGCGAGTCTGGCGACCTGCACCTTTGCCTACCCGTGGCTGGCGGGCTACCCGGACAACAAAGATGAGTTCTACCTGCTGGTACTCATTGCTGCACTCGGTGGCATCGTACTGGCCAGCGCCAACCATCTGGCCTCGCTGTTCATCGGCATTGAGCTGCTGTCGCTGCCGCTGTTTGGTCTGATTGGCTACGCTTTCCGCCAGAAACGTTCGCTGGAAGCGGCGCTGAAATACACCATTCTTTCGGCGGCGGCCTCATCGTTCCTGCTGTTTGGTATTGCGCTGATCTACGCTGACTCCGGTAACCTGAGCTTCGTTGCGCTGGGTCAGAGTCTGACAGACAGCATGATCCATGAACCCCTGCTGCTGGTGGGTCTGGGCATGATGATCATCGGTCTGGGCTTCAAGCTTTCACTGGTGCCGTTCCACCTGTGGACCCCCGATGTTTATCAGGGTGCGCCTGCGCCGGTTTCAACCTTCCTGGCCACCGCCAGCAAGATTGCCATCTTCGGCGTCATTATGCGTCTGTTCATGTACGCACCAGTGACCGACAGCGAAGCGGTGCGCACAGTACTGGCCATGATCGCCTTTGTGTCGATTCTGTTCGGTAACCTGATGGCGATTTCGCAGAGCAACATCAAGCGTCTGCTGGGTTACTCCTCTATCGCCCACCTCGGTTATCTGCTGGTGGCGCTAATTGCGGTGAAAGATCATCAGCTGTCGCTGGAAACGTCGGGTGTCTACCTGGCCGGTTATCTGTTCAGCAGCCTGGGTGCCTTTGGTGTGGTAAGCCTGATGTCCAGCCCGTATCGTGGCCCGGATGCCGATTCGCTCTATTCTTATCGTGGTCTGTTCTGGCATCGTCCTATCCTGTCAGCCGTTATGACGGTGATGATGCTGTCGCTGGCGGGTATCCCGATGACGCTGGGCTTTATCGGTAAGTTCTACGTTATTGCATCAGGCGTCAGTGCGCACCTGTGGTGGCTGACGGGTGCCGTGGTGGCGGGCAGTGCGATTGGCCTCTACTACTATCTGCGCGTGACGGTGAGTCTCTACCTCAGCCCGCCGGAACTGCACACCCGAGACACCCCGGCAAACTGGGCGTTTACGGCGGGTGGTGTGGTCGTCCTGATCTCTGCCATTCTGGTGCTGCTGTTAGGTGTTTATCCGCAGCCGCTGATCAGACTGGTACAGATGGCTCAGCCGCTGATGTAAGCCGGTATCTGCAACTGATGAATCAGGCCTCCGGGCCTGATTTTTTTTGCCTGTCAGACGGGAGAATCTGGCTGGTGACACCGTTCTGATGTAGCGTGTTGTGATGAGCAAGGAGAGATTATGAACATTGACTGGCAGGATAAGCACCATCGTGAACTCACCCCGCAGGAACTTTACGCCGTACTGGCATTGCGCAATGCCGTATTCGTAGTGGAACAGCAGTGTGCTTATCAGGATGTGGATGGCAAGGATTTGCAGGGGGAAAACCGGCATCTGCTGGGGATAGCGGACAGCCAGCTGGTGGCTTACGCACGGCTTCTCTCGCCGGAGGATGAAACCAGCCCGGTAAAAATCGGACGGGTGATTGTGTCCGATCGGGTACGTGGTGCGCGACTGGGCAGCCGTCTGATGGAGAAGGCGATCAGCCGTTGTCAGCTACGCTGGCCGGGTCACGATCTGTTTCTCTCCGCGCAGGCGCATCTGGAGAACTTTTATGGGCAGCATGGTTTTGTAGCGGTGGGGGAGAGCTACCTGGAAGATGGCATTCCGCACGTCGATATGCGGAAGAATGCGCCCTGAAATAACAGCTATCAGCCTGGATTGGCTTAGCGTCTTTTCGAACTGACCATGCGCACGAAGCGGGCTCCGTGTCACCGCGCATCGGGGAGATGGGGTCAAATAACAGGCGAGGCCTGAGCCTCGCCTGTCTCCATTACCCCACCGTCATCTGACGGTCATCGACATATTTACGCTGATCCGGCGCAGGCGGGAAATACTGATAGAGCCAGGTTTCGCTCAGTGTCTCCTCTTTGGTACGCAGGAACAGACGCATCTCCACCGGCTGGGTGGAATCACTGTTCGGATACCAGTCAAACAGGATGCGGTAACCCTTCAGCGGATCGACATACAGAATCTCAACCTGCTTCACGCTACCGGATGACACGGTAATAACCGGCTCGATGCCTTTCGGCGCAGCAGCCTGCAGATCACCACCAATAAAATCGATGGCGAAGCGACGGCACCAGGTTTCCGGGAAGTGCTCGCCAGGTGCCCAGCCTTCCGGGAAGCCACCAATACCGGTACGGGTAGCATCCACCCGTGCCAGATCGCTGTGTACAGGCGGCAGACCACTCCAGTAGAGTTTGTAGGAGAAGTTCAGCTCGCTGCCCGCTTTAACCGGTTCTGCCGGTTGCCAGAAGCAGACAATGTTATCCAGCGTTTCACCGGTGGTCGGGATCTCCATCAGGTTGATCGCGCCTTTACCCCACTGACCCACCGGCTCAACCCACAGGCTTGGACGTTTGTCATACCAGCCAATCACATCCTGATAATCTTTAAAGTCGTGATTGAGCTGCAGCAGGCCAAAGCCACGCGGATTCTCATCTTCATAGGCGTTGAACTGCAGACGCTGTGGATTATTCAGCGGGCGGGCAATCCATTCACCTTTACCGGTCCACATCGCCAGACGATCGGAGTCGTGGATCTGTGGATGATAGGTGTTGCACATGCGGCGTTCGTTGGTGCCGCAGCTGAACATGCTGGTCATAGGCGAGATGCCGATCTGACGGATATCTTTGCGGGCAAACAGGTGGTTTTCGACTTCCATCACCACCCGTTTCTCTTCGCAATGAATGATGAACTTATAGGCACCGGTAAGGCTGGCACCATCCAGCAGGGCGTAACAGGTAAAGGTGGTATCTTCCGCTTTTGGCGTTTCAAACCAGAAGGCGGTGAAGTCCGGGAACTCTTCCTGACCATTGCTGAAGGTGTTAATCGCCACGCCACGCGCCGAGAGACCGTACTGGAACGTTTCGTCCACTGCACGGAAGTAACTTGCGCCAAGGAAAGAGACGATGTCCCGGCGGGCCAGCTCCGGCTTTTTGAAGGCGCGGAAACCGGCGAAGCCAAGGTCAGTTTTGCCCTCAAGCTGCTTTGTATCTACGCGGGCGTTGTTGTAGTTGAACAGCTCAGGACGGAAGTGGATTTCGCGTGCCTCGCGGCTTGCGCCGTCAACAGAGAACATGCGGATGCGACGCTTAAAGCCCATACCGACATGGAAGAACTGCACATCCAGCTGACGGTCGGGCAGGTTGTTCCACAGCGAGTGGTTAGCGTCATACTGAATTTCGTTGTACGCCTGCGGAGTGAGTGTGGCCAGCGTCTCCGGCAGCGCACCGGGTGCACCGCCCCAGGGTTTTTTCGCCAGCGCGGCCGCGTTTTTCTTCAGTACGTCAAAATCGAAGCGTACGGCGGTTCCGTCAGCAATGCCATCTTCTGCCCATGCGGATTGCGCAAACAGCGTTGACAGGCCGGTCATGCCGCTCACGGCGGAGAAGGCCATTGACGCTTTCATAAACATTCTTCGATTCATGCCAGAGATTATTCCTTAGCTGTTCGAGGGTGTCGTGACTGTCGTGCAAAATGCACTTTCATGGCCCGATAATCACAGGCAACAGAGGGGTACGACAGTAGGGTTACGGGAAAATTCAGTCCCGACAAAATTTATCAGATTAATCAAAGAAGCGAAGCGAAATTCCACGGTTGCCACGGCGTCTTACACTTCTTTGCGCAGCAAAACGGCGTACTGCCTGAACGGCGCAACTTTAGCAGATGAAAAATCAGGTGATTCCTGGAACAGGAAAACAGCAGATCGCCAGATTGTGGCTATAGTTAATGAACTGCTTTGCAATTCACACGGAGGAAACGATGGTAAATCAGACAAATCAATTCGAAACAGGCCTCGATGACGATATTGCGTTACTGACCGAAACGCTGGAAGAAGTGCTTAAGGCATCAGGCGATCCGGCCGATCAGAAATACATTGAGCTCAAAAGCAAAGCCGAACAGGCGCTGAACGATGTGAAATCCCGTGTCAGCCAGGCGTCAGATAGCTACTACTATCGCGCTAAACAGGCTGCTTACCGCGCTGACGATTACGTGCATGAAAAACCGTGGCAGGGTGTGGGTATCGGTGCAACAGCCGGTCTGGTACTCGGTCTGCTGCTGGCGCGTCGCTAATCGCGATTCGCTGACACTGTTTTAGCAGACAGCAGCAGTAAAAAACGGCGGGGAAATCCCGCCGTTTTTGTTGGCTTCTCACGACCCTGAGTAAGATCATTTATTCCACCCTGCATCATCCTCAGACATTTAAGCGCTACGTGCTGCCCCCGCCGCACGCCTCTCAATCGCTGGCAATGCCGATTGTGTTTACCGGGCTGACTTCATACAGTAAAGCAAACGTGAAAAGGAGAATCCGACGTGATTAGAGTAGAGATGCTGTCAACCGGGGATGAGGTGCTGCATGGCCAAATCGTCGATACCAACGCAGCCTGGCTGGCGGACGTTCTGTTCCAGCAGGGTTTACCCATGACCAGCCGCACCACGGTAGGGGATTCACTCGGGGCGCTGATCGCCACGCTGCAGGCGCGCAGTCATGAGGCCGATGTGCTGATTGTCAATGGCGGCCTGGGGCCAACCAGTGACGATCTCAGCGCACTGGCCGCGGTACGGGCCTCGGGTGTTGAACTGGAGATGCATAAGGGGTGGCTGGAACAGATGGAAGCCTGGTTCGCCAGCCGTGGCCGGGTCATGGCGGCCAGCAATCGCAAGCAGGCTGAAATCCCGGCTAATGCGGAGTTGATCGATAATCCGGTGGGTACCGCCTGCGGCTTTGCCCTGCAACTCAATCGCTGCTGGATGTTCTTCACGCCTGGCGTGCCGTCTGAATTCAAAGTGATGGTGGAACAAGAGATCATTCCGCGCCTGAAAGCAAAATTCTCGCCGCCTGAGCCACCGATTTGTCTGCGGCTGACCACTTTTGGTCGCGGTGAAAGCGATATTGCTGCCGAACTGGAGCCGCTGGCGTTGCCGGAAGGAGTAGTGATGGGGTATCGCTCGTCGATGCCGATTATCGAGATCAAGCTCACCGGTCCGGCCAGTCAGCGGGTGGCGATGGAGCAGGTGTGGCAGCAGGTGCGTCTGCTATTGGCAGAATGCACCATTTTTGAGGGCACTGAAGGCTTACCTGCGCTGCTGGCACGTGAGCTGGTGCAGCGCGGTGAACAGCTGGCGATCAGTGAGCAATACACCGCCGGTCTGCTCTACTGGCAACTGGCTGCGGCCAGTGTGCCATTGCGAGGCGCTGACATTTTGCCTCTCCGGCAGGAGACACTGGAGCAGCAGGTGACGCGCACCCGTGATCTTGCCTCGCAGCAGCAGTCGGCACTGGCGCTCTCTGTCGGCAGCCTGGAGCAGGAGGCGATTTCGGTGGCACTGCATACGCCGGATGGCAACTTTGGTCAGCGCGTGAAGTTCAGCACGGGTCGCCATAATCTTGAAACGCGGCAGAAGGTGGTGGCGATGATGGCGATGAACATGCTGCGCCGCTGGTTACACGGCAGTGACGTGAGCACCGGTCACGGCTGGATTGATGTAATTGAAACCGTCAGGCAGTAATTCAGCGAAAACAAAACGGGCACCCGAGGCGCCCGTTTTATGAGTGGACAAAGGTAAACACAGCTCGCTGCAATATTCAGCCTGCGAAGGGAACACGGTCAGCCCGGAAAGACGCAAAACCCGTCATCCCTGACTGCCCGGCCCGCACGATTACGCACCTCGTTCCTGAGGTGCGCCCGTTCCGGGCCAACGCTTTGCGTTGTTCAAAAACACTCCTGGCGTTTTTGTCTCTGACGCGGGACGCTTTCCTGTTCTGACCGCGTTCTCAGCGCTTCTGGCGGGATGATGGCTGTCAGGTTCATCCGCATCTGACCCGGTCAGCAATCTGACGAACGCCGTCTCAGTTACAACTCAAGCTCAATCTCGCCTTTAGCTTTGCAGCAGCAGGGCAGAATCTCATCCTGCTGCACAAAGGCCAGCGGCCGCTGTGGGTAATGCACTTCGCCTTTCAGCAGCCGCATCCGGCAGGAGCCGCAGTAGCCTTCGCGACACTGAAACTCCACGCAGAGATTATTGGCTTCCAGCAGCGTCAGCAGATTTGTATGCTCGTCTGTGCATTCCAGCCGGGTGCCGGAAGTGCGCAGAATAACAACGTCGCGGCTCATGATTAAAGCTGGAAGTCGTCGAAGTCGTTTGCGCCCACTTCAGAGTCAATCTGACCCACCAGATAAGAGCTCACTTCCACTTCCTGCGGTGCAACCTGGACGTTGTCAGACACCAGCCAGGAGTTAATCCACGGAATCGGGTTAGAGCGCGTCTGGAAGGGCAGATCAAGGCCAACCGCCTGCATACGGATGTTGGTGATGTACTCAATGTACTGGCAGAGAATGTCTTTGTTCAGGCCGATCATTGAACCGCCGCTGAACAGATATTCCGCCCACTCTTTCTCCTGCAGCGCCGCCTTCTTAAACAGATCGAAGCACTCATCACGGCACTCTGCCGCAATCTCTTTCATCTCCGGATCGTCTTCACCGCTGCGCAGCAGGTTCAGCATATGCTGAGTGCCGGTCAGGTGCAGCGCTTCATCACGGGCGATTAACTTGATGATTTTGGCATTGCCTTCCATCAGCTCACGCTCAGCGAAAGCGAAGGAACAGGCGAAGCTGACATAGAAACGGATGGCTTCCAGCGCATTGACGCTCATCAGGCAGATGTAAAGCTGCTTTTTCAGGGCGCGCAGGTTGACCACAACCTGCTTGCCGTTGACCTGATGGGTGCCTTCGCCTAGCTGGTGCCAGTAGTTGGTCATCTCAATCAGATCGTCGTAATAACGCGAGATATCCTGGGCGCGGGCCAGAATCTGCTCATTGGTGACGATATCGTCAAACACCACCGCCGGATCGTTAACGATGTTACGGATAATGTGGGTGTAAGAACGGGAGTGGATCGTCTCGGAGAACGCCCAGGTTTCAATCCAGGTTTCCAGCTCAGGAATTGAAATCAGCGGCAGCAGGGCGACGTTCGGGCTGCGACCCTGGATTGAATCCAGCAGCGTCTGGTACTTCAGGTTGCTGATGAAGATGTGTTTTTCGTGGTCCGGCAGCGCCTGATAGTCGATGCGATCGCGTGAAACATCCACCTCTTCCGGACGCCAGAAGAAGGAGAGCTGCTTTTCAATCAGCTTTTCGAAGATGTCATATTTCTGCTGGTCGAAGCGTGCCACGTTGACTGACTGACCGAAGAACATCGGCTCTTTCAGCTGATCATTTTTGTTCTGTGAGAAAGTGGAGTAAGCCATAAAAAGTGTCCAAAAGTAGACGAAGCCAGGCCTCGTGAAATGAATGAGGCGGGAGTTTCTCCCGCCTGACCATTAGATCTTACAGGCGCCGCTCTCGCAGCCATCATCCTGGATAGAAGGTGCCAGATCATCCTGTGCATCTTCAGCCCCGTCACGGGTGTTCTGATAGTAGAGCGTTTTTACGCCGAACTTGTACGCCGTCAGCAGATCTTTCAGCAGCTGTTTCATCGGTACTTTACCGTTGGCAAAGCGTGACGGATCGTAGTTAGTGTTAGACGAAATCGCCTGGTCGATGAATTTCTGCATCAGTCCCACCAGTTGCAGGTAGCCATCGTTGTTCGGCATTTCCCACAGCAGTTCGTACTGATCTTTCAGACGCTCATACTCCGGCACCACCTGACGCAGGATGCCATCTTTTGATGCTTTGATGCTGATGTGGCCGCGTGGTGGCTCAATACCGTTGGTGGCATTAGAGATCTGCGACGAGGTCTCAGACGGCATCAGCGCTGACAGGGTCGAGTTGCGCAGGCCGTGCGTTTTGATCGCTTCGCGCAGGCTTTCCCAGTCGAGATGCAGCGGTTCGTTGCTGATCGCGTCCAGATCTTTCTTGTAGGTGTCGATAGGCAGAATGCCCTGCGCATAGGTGGTTTCGTTGAACCACGGGCAGGCACCTTGCTCTTTCGCCAGTTCGTTTGACGCTTTCAGCAGGTAGTACTGAATGGCTTCGAACGTTTTGTGGGTCAGGCCATTAGCGCTGCCATCGGAATAACGCACACCGTGCTTCGCCAGATAGTAAGCGTAGTTGATCACACCAATGCCCAGGGTACGACGACCCATGGCACCACGCTGGGCAGCCGGAATCGGGTAGTCCTGATAGTCGAGCAGGGCGTCAAGGGCACGCACCGCCAGGGTAGCCAGCTCTTCCAGATCGTCGAGGCTTTCGATAGCACCGAGGTTAAACGCAGAGAGCGTACACAGGGCGATCTCACCGTTTTCGTCGTTCACATCTTCCAGCGGTTTGGTCGGCAGGGCGATTTCCAGGCAGAGGTTAGACTGGCGAACCGGCGCGATGCGCGGATCAAACGGGCTGTGGGTGTTGCAGTGATCCACGTTCTGAATGTAGATACGGCCGGTAGAGGCGCGTTCCTGCATCATCAGCGAGAAGAGATCGACCGCTTTAACACGCTGTTTGCGGATGCTCTGATCCTGCTCATATTTGGTGTAAAGGCGCTCAAACTCATCCTGATCGGCGAAGAAGGCGTCATAGAGGCCAGGCACGTCAGACGGGCTGAACAGCGTGATGTCTTCGCCTTTAAGCAGGCGCTGATACATCATCTTGTTGAGCTGCACGCCATAGTCCATGTGACGCACGCGGTTACCTTCAACACCACGGTTGTTCTTCAGTACCAGCAGGCTTTCAATTTCCAGATGCCACATCGGGTAGAACAGCGTTGCTGCGCCGCCACGCACGCCGCCCTGAGAACAGGACTTCACTGCGGTCTGGAAATGCTTGTAGAACGGGATACAGCCGGTGTGGAACGCTTCACCGCCACGAATCGGGCTGCCCAGCGCACGGATACGACCGGCGTTGATGCCGATGCCGGCACGCTGAGAAACGTATTTCACAATCGCACTGGAGGTGGCGTTGATGGAGTCCAGGCTGTCGCCGCACTCGATCAGCACACAGGAGCTGAACTGACGCGTCGGGGTACGGACGCCAGACATGATTGGCGTCGGCAGAGAAATTTTAAACGTTGAGATCGCATCATAGAAACGCTTGATGTAATCCATACGCGTGTCGCGCGGATAGCCGGAGAAGAGGCAGGCGGCGACCAGAATGTAGAGGAACTGCGCGCTCTCGTAGATTTCACCCGAGACGCGGTTCTGCACCAGATATTTGCCTTCGAGCTGTTTCACTGCGGCGTAGGAGAAGTTCATATCACGCCAGTGGTCGAGGAACGTGTCCATCTGCGCAAACTCTTCCTGGCTGTAATCTTCCAGCAGGTGACGATCGTATTTGCCCATGTCGACCATCTTAACAACCTGGTCGTAGAGCTTCGGCGGTTCAAACTGACCATACGCTTTTTTACGCAGGTGGAAGATCGCCAGGCGGGCAGCCAGGTACTGATAATCAGGGGCATCGCGAGAGATGAGGTCTGCTGCGGCCTTGATGATGGTCTCATGAATGTCAGAGGTTCTGATGCCATCATAGAACTGAATGTGAGAGCGCAGCTCCACCTGTGAAACGGAGACGTTGTTCAGCCCTTCAGCTGCCCAGTCCAGCACACGGTGAATTTTGTCGAGATCAATGCGCTCCTGGCGGCCATCGCGTTTAGTAACGAGCAGACTCTGGTTCATGTCGCGTTTTTACCTTTGCGTGAGTATCCAAAAATTAAAAGAAATCCCGGTTTATGCACAGCATATTCATTGTGAATAATGTGTGGATAAACACTACATCTTGGGGGTGATGGGAAATACCATAACTACATGGGGGCTTATTTTAGTATTTTACGGCGGCTTAACAAGAGCAAAAAATGATGGATAGAGGGGTTGTATTTCTGGCGAAAATTCTTAGGCCATGCCTTGTAAGGCCTGGCAACATGTCAACCGGATCACACTTTTTTTTCTAACTTTGATCGGACGCGTATTTCTTATTCAATCCTCCACATTCGGCCCGTGTGGGGAGGAAAAATAGCGAAAAGAGACTACCCGTCCGGGGCATGGCCTGGGCGCGCGTACTGAAAACTGAGGCAGACCAGCGTGATTCTGACGTAACCCACTGGCAGACAAGACGATGCTTCTGTGGCGGCTGATTTTGTGAACAGTTGGAAAGGAAAAGCAAATAATAAGCCCGCCGTGATTCAGGCGGGCTGAAGCGTTACACAGCGCGGTGAGTGTGCACCATGTAATTCACATCCGTGCCGGGTGCCAGTTTGAAGCGGTTGGTCACTGGGTTGTAGTGCAGGCCGATGATGTGACGTTCACGGAGGTCCGTTTCATCGACCCAGCACAGCAGTTCAGACGGACGGATAAATTTCTTCACGTCATGCGTACCGCGCGGCACCATGCGCAGCACATATTCCGCGCCGAATACCGCCAGCAGCCAGGCTTTGGGATTGCGGTTCAGCGTAGAGAAAAAGACGTCGCCGCCGGGTTTAACCAGTTTCGCGCAGGCGTGCACCACCGAGCGCGGGTCCGGCACGTGCTCCAGCATCTCCATGCAGGTCACCACATCATATTTTCCAGCGTGCTGCTCTGCATGCTCTTCTACGGTCTGCTGCACATAGTCCAGCGTCACGCCGCTTTCCAGCGCATGTAAACGTGCCACGGCCAGCGGTTCCGCGCCCATGTCCAGGCCAGTCACCACTGCGCCTTCACGCGCCATGCTTTCGGCCAGAATGCCGCCGCCGCATCCGACGTCGAGCACGGTTTTACCAAACAGACCGTTGCTGTGCTGCGCGATATAGCCCAGGCGCAGTGGGTTGATGCGGTGCAACGGTTTAAATTCACCCTCCAGATCCCACCAGCGCGAGGCAACGGCCTCAAACTTGGCAATTTCCTGCGCATCGACGTTCTGCTGATGATTCTGCGGTTGTGCATTCATTGAATCGTAACTCCTGACAAAATGTGCCCACAGTATAAACGCTTAACCGCGGATGGCACACCTTTCAGGGGCAATGAAAAGCGGGTGAAATCGGTGGTTAACGTTCACCAGAGCATTGCAGTGTGATATACTTTCGCACCTTTAAAATCCGGGATTAAGTAGAGGGATAGCGGCTCCATGAGCGACCTTGCGAGAGAAATTACACCGGTCAACATCGAAGAAGAATTAAAAAATTCTTACCTCGGTTACGCCATGTCGGTCATCGTTGGCCGAGCTTTACCCGATGTGCGTGATGGCCTGAAGCCGGTTCATCGCCGCGTACTCTATGCGATGAGCGTACTGGGTAACGACTGGAACAAACCCTATAAAAAATCTGCCCGCGTCGTTGGTGACGTTATCGGTAAATATCACCCGCATGGTGATTCCGCCGTTTACGACACCATTGTACGTATGGCCCAGCCTTTCTCCCTGCGTTACATGCTGGTGGACGGACAAGGCAACTTCGGTTCCATCGACGGCGACTCCGCCGCGGCGATGCGTTATACCGAAATTCGCATGTCGAAAATCGCCCACGATCTGTTAGCTGACCTGGAAAAAGAGACCGTCGATTTCGTGCCGAACTACGACGGCACAGAGCAGATCCCTGAAGTTCTGCCGACCAAAATCCCGAACCTGCTGGTGAACGGTTCATCCGGTATCGCCGTGGGTATGGCAACCAACATTCCGCCGCACAACCTGCGTGAAGTGATTAACGGCTGCCTGGCTTACATTGAAGATGAGAACATCAGCATAGAAGCGCTGATGGAGCATATTCCGGGGCCTGATTTCCCGACCGCCGCCATTATCAATGGTCGCCGCGGCATCGAAGAAGCGTACCGCACCGGACGCGGTAAAATTTACATTCGTGCGCGTGGCGAAGTAGAAGCCGATGCTAAAACGGGCCGCGAGACCATCATCATTCACGAGCTGCCGTATCAGGTGAACAAAGCACGCCTGATTGAGAAGATTGCGGAGCTGGTGAAAGAGAAGCGTGTCGAAGGCATCAGCGCACTGCGCGATGAGTCTGATAAAGACGGCATGCGCATCGTGATTGAGATCAAGCGCGATGCGGTCGGCGAAGTGGTGCTGAATAATCTCTATTCACTGACCCAGCTGCAGACCTCGTTTGGCATAAACATGGTTGCGCTGCATCAGGGCCAGCCGAAGATTATGGCGCTGAAGGAGATTCTGGATGCCTTCGTTCGCCATCGTCGTGAAGTGGTGACGCGTCGTACCATCTATGAACTGCGCAAAGCCCGCGACCGTGCGCACATCCTGGAAGGTCTGGCGATTGCCCTGGCGAATATCGATCCGATTATCGAGCTGATTCGTCGGGCACCCAACCCGGCAGAAGCGAAAGCGGGCCTGCTTGCCCGTGCGTGGGATCTCGGTAACGTGTCAGCGATGCTGGAACGTGCAGGTGATGACGCCGCGCGTCCGGAATGGCTGGATCCGCAGTACGGCATCCGTGATGGTCAGTACTATCTGACCGAGCAGCAGGCTCAGGCGATTCTGGATCTGCGTCTGCAGAAACTGACCGGCCTTGAGCACGAGAAGCTGCTGGATGAGTATAAAGCGCTGCTGGAGCAGATCGCTGAGTTGCTGCATATTCTGTCGAGCGCTGAGCGTCTGATGGAAGTGATTCGCGAAGAGCTGGAGCTGATGCGCGATCAGTTTGGCGACGATCGTCGTACAGAGATCACAGCGAATACCGCAGATATTAATATCGAAGACCTGATTAATCAGGAAGATGTTGTGGTGACGTTGTCGCATCAGGGCTATGTGAAGTATCAGCCGCTGAGCGACTATGAAGCGCAGCGTCGTGGCGGTAAGGGCAAGTCAGCCGCACGTATCAAAGAAGAGGACTTCATTGATCGTCTGCTGGTGGCCAATACCCATGACACGATTCTTTGCTTCTCAAGCCGTGGCCGTCTCTACTGGATGAAGGTTTATCAGCTGCCGGAAGCGAGTCGTGGCGCACGTGGACGTCCAATCGTCAACCTGCTGCCGCTGGAAGCTAACGAGCGTATTACGGCGATTCTGCCGGTACGTGAGTATACCGAAGGCTTCAATATCTTTATGGCGACCGCACTGGGCACCGTGAAGAAGACTGCGCTGAAAGAGTTCAGCCGTCCGCGCAGCGCTGGCATTATTGCCGTGAATCTGCGTGATGACGATGAGCTTATCGGTGTGGCGCTGACCAACGGCAACGATGAAGCGATGCTGTTCTCAGCGGCCGGTAAAGTGGTGCGTTTTGCAGAGACCGCAGTCCGTGCGATGGGACGTACCGCCTCCGGCGTGCGCGGTATCAGGCTGGCCGAAGGCGATCGTGTCGTGTCGCTGATTGTGCCGCGTGAAGAAGGTGCCATCATGACCGTAACGCAGAATGGTTACGGTAAGCGTACTGCCAACAGCGAATACCCGACGAAGTCGCGTGCGACCCAGGGGGTTATTTCAATCAAAGTGACCGAGCGTAATGGTCCGGTGATTGGCGCGGTTCAGGTCGTCGATGGCGATCAGATTATGATGATCACCGATGCCGGTACGCTGGTGCGTACCCGCGTTTCAGAAGTGAGCGTTGTGGGTCGTAATACCCAGGGTGTGATTCTGATTCGTACCGCAGAGGATGAGAACGTAGTGGGTCTGCAGCGTGTTGCTGAGCCGGTTGAAGAAGAAGAGCTGGATTCAATCGACGGCAGCGTGGCGGAAGGCGAAGATGATATTGCGCCGGAAGCAGAGATCGACGATGAAGAGATTGCACCGGATGCGGATGCAGAGGACGACGCGGCAGAAGACGAAGAGTAATTTGTCTGACAGGTGCTGAGCGTCGTTGCAGAAACGGCAGGTCAGGGGAAACCCGGCCTGCCGTTTTTTTATGCCTGTACATAAGGGTTGGGCAGAAGTGCCTGAAAGTGGGGCGGGTGGCTGCGGGATGGGAGCCGCTGAAAGACCCGCAATGCCCGATCGCAAAGGATTCCCGCATCCCTGCGGGTCGTCCACGCCATCCATGGCGTGGACGCTTTGCTCTACGGGCACAGCGGGTCTTTCCTGTTGTGGCTGGGGTGTCGCTTTTCAGGGGCCGACAGTGGCGTTATTAAGAGGTGGGTTGGGAAAAGGGCGGGTGGCTGCGGGATGAGAGCCGCTGAAAGACCCGCAATGCCCGATCGCAAAGGATTCCCGCATCCCTGCGGATCGGCCACGCCATCCCTGGCGTGGACGCTTTGCTCTTCGGGCATAGCCGGTCTTTCCTGTGTGGCGGGGATGTCGCTTTTCAGGGGCCGACAGTGGCGTTATTAAGAGGTGCATTGGGAAAAGGGCGGGTGGCTGCGGGATGGGAGCCGCTGAAAGACCCGCCATGCCCGATCGCAAAGGATTCCCGCATCCCTGCGGATCGACCACGCCATCCGTGGCGTGGACGCTTTGCTCTTCGGGCACAGCGGGTCTTTCCTGCTGTGACTGTGGTGTCGCTTTTCAGGGGCCGACAGTGGCGTTATTAAGAGGTGCATTGGGAAAAGGGCGGGTGGCTGCGGGATGGGAGCCGCTGAAAGACCCGCAATGCCCGATCGCAAAGGATTCCCGCATCCCTGCGGGTTGGCCACGCCATCCGTGGCGCGGATGCGTTGCTCTTCGGGCACAGCGGGTCTTTCCTGTTATGGCCGGGTGGCGCGTTTTGGGATAGGAAAAGGGCGGGTGGCTGTGAGAGGGGAGCCGCTGAAAGACCGGCAATGCCCGATCGTAAAGGATTCCCGCATCCCTGCGGATCTATCACGCCATCCGTGGCGTGGACGCGTTGCTCTTCGGGCATAGCGGGTCTTTCCTGTGGGGCTGTGGGGTTGCTTTTGGCCGGTGCGGACAGCCAGGGAGTGCTGACGTTGAGGGGGGTATCTTTCTTGTCGGAATACAGCATCACTATTAGCCCTCTGGCGTGGCGGCCTGAGCTGTCCTAAAAGATTCCCAAACCTGCCGCTAAGCCTGCGGCCGGCTGGCTTTTTTCGCCTGATAAAGCTAGTGTATGGGCATTAAAAATCGATGATGCGACTAACCTTGCCAACTGCGAGTTACCTTTGAAATATCCTGTCTCTTTCCGCACTACGCTTCGCATCTCGCGCTATCTTTTTCGCGCGCTGGCGCTGCTAATCTGGACGCTGGGCGCTGTTCTGACGGCGTTTTACATCATCAGCGTGCTGCACAATAAAGAGACGCAGGTCCGGCAGGAGTTTGCCAGCAACTATGGCACGATACAGTGGTATGTGCGCCATTCGGCGGACATGATGCGCGAGCTGAAATATATCACTGAAAATCGCTTAACCAACGCCAGCAGTGGTCTGGATGTGCTCACCGGCATGATGCCAGGCAAAACAACCCAGCCGCAGTTTACGCCACTCTTTTCGGATGGCGACTGTACCTCAATGAGCAATACCTGGCGCAACTCGCTTGATTCACTCAGCTATTACATCAATTACTGGAAGAGCAACTTCGCCTCATCCTATGAGCTTAATCGGGTATTTTTTATTGGTGGCGAGAGTCAGTGTCTGGCCGATTTTACGATTGGCAGCAGCAATGCAGATCGGGAACGCAGCCTGAAATCGCTGCGTGAGAATGTGCTGCGCTATCGCAATAGCAGTGAAGAAGATCGCCGCAATCCAATGTACTGGATCAACAGCAGTGCTCAGCCGGGCGTCGGCACTTTCTATATGGTGGTGCCGGTTTATGTCGCCAATAAGTTACAGGCGCTGCTGGGCGTTGAGCAGAATATCCGGCTGGATGAGTTTATTCAGCCGGGCAGCCTGCCGATTATCGCTTCCATCACCGATGAAAATTACCGTCCACTGCTTAATTCGCGGCGTGGCGGGCTGGGCTTCTCGCTCGATAATCTGCCTGATGATAAAACCTGGTTTGGTTATCTGAATGGCTATCGTCAGCTGGTGCTTAAGAAACCGCTGCCGCCATCCGATCTTAACGTGGTCTGGTCGATACCCACCGACGTCATGGTGGATCAGCTTAAGCTGATGATCATTAATGCGCTGCTGCTCAATATTTTCAGCGCGGTGATCCTCTTTACCCTCGCCTGGGTCTTTGAGCGCCGTATGTTCCTGCCAGCGGAGGAGAATGCGCACCGGCTGGAAGAGCATGAGCAGTTCAACCGTAAGATTGTTGCCTCTGCGCCGGTCGGGATCTGTATTTTACGCACCAGCGACGGCACCAATATTCTGAGTAACGAGCTGGCGCATAATTATCTGACGTTGCTGACGCAGGAAGATCGCCTGCGCCTGAATGAGATTATTGGCGGGCAGCAGGTCAATTTTGTCGATGTGCTGACCGGCAGTAATACCAACCTGCAAATCAGCTTTGTGCATTCGCGCTACCGAAATGAGAACGTGGCGATTTGCGTGCTGGTCGATGTGTCGGCGCGTGTACGAATGGAGCAATCTCTGCAGGAGATGGCCCACGCGGCAGAGCAGGCCAGCCAGTCAAAATCGATGTTCCTTGCCACCGTCAGTCACGAACTGCGCACGCCGCTTTATGGCATCATCGGTAACCTCGATCTGCTACAGACCAAAGAGCTGCCCAGCGGGATTGACTCCCTGGTCACGGCGATGAACAACTCCTCCAGCCTGCTGCTGAAGATCATCAGCGATATTCTCGACTTCTCAAAAATTGAATCCGAGCAGCTGAAAATTGAGCCGCGTCCGTTTGCACCGCGCGAAATTGTGACCCACATCGTCGGTAACTACCTGTCGCTGGTGGTGAAAAAGCGGCTGACGCTCTACTGCTTTATCGAGCATGACGTGCCGCAGGTGCTGGATGGCGATCCGCTGCGTCTGCAACAGGTCATCTCAAACCTGCTGAATAACGCGATTAAGTTTACGCACACCGGCTGTATTATCCTGCACGCCTGGGTTGCAGAGGGCTATCTGGCCTTCCGCGTCCGTGATACCGGCGTCGGCATCCCGGCGAAAGAGCTGCCGCGCCTGTTTGATCCCTTCTTCCAGGTGGGAAATGGCGTGCAGCGTAATTTCCAGGGCACCGGACTGGGGCTGGCAATCTGTGAAAAACTGATCAACATGATGGACGGTGATATCGAAGTCGACTCAGAGCCGGGCATGGGCAGCCAGTTCATTGTGCGCATTCCGATTTACAAAGGGCAAAAGCCGTCACTGATGCTGCTTGAGGATCTACAGGATAAGAAAATCTGGCTGGCGATGCGCAACGACTATCTGGCGCAGTTTATCACCCGTCAGATTCAGCAGCAGGGCATTGAGGTTGCGGAGTATAACGGTAAGCCGGGTCACGACGATGTGGTGATGACCGATTACGACCTGGACATCGACCTCCCGCTGCGGGCGCTGGTCACCTTTGACGGATCGCATGTGGATATGCCGCGTGAACGTCAGCCGGGACGCTGGATCCACTCAACAGCCACGCTGCATGAGGTGTCGGCACTGCTGGCGCGTATTTATCGTATTTCGCTGGGCAATGACGCGGCCGATGCGCTGCTGCTCGCCGCGCCGGTAGAAGAGAAAGTCCACAACGACGACATCATGGTGCTGATTGTCGATGACCACCCGATTAACCGTATGCTGTTGTCGGAACAGCTTGGCACGCTGGGCTACCAGGTGAAAACCGCACAGGATGGTGTGGATGCGCTTAACGTGCTGAGTCGGAATGAGATCGACATCGTGCTGACTGACGTGAACATGCCAAACATGGATGGTTATCGCCTGACGCAGCGGTTACGTCAGCTGGGCCACCTCTTCCCGGTGGTTGGCGTGACGGCGAATGCGCTGGCGGAAGAGAAACAGCGGTGTATGGATGCAGGCATGGACAACTGTCTGTCGAAACCGGTGACGTTAGACGTGCTGAAAGTCACGCTGGCAATCTATGCTGAGCGGGTTCGTAAAACGCGGATGGGGTAGGGCAGGAAAGGGCAGAGGTAAGGCGGTGCAGGCTGCACCGCCTCAGACATCACTTAGTCTCTTTCAACCTGAGTCTGGCTGACAGATGACAGGTAGTTCAGCAGCGCGATATCGTTATCCACGCCCAGTTTCATCATTGCTGATTTCTTCTGGCTACTGATGGTTTTGATGCTGCGGTTCAGTTTCTTCGCGATTTCCGTTACCAGGAAACCTTCTGCGAACAGACGCAGCACTTCACTTTCTTTCGGTGACAGGCGCTTGTCGCCATAACCACCTGCACTGATCTTCTCCAGCAGCTTCGCAACGCTTTCCGGCGTATATTTCTTGCCTTTCTGCAGTGCAGCCAGTGCCTTAGGCAGGTCAGTAGGCGCGCCCTGTTTCAGGACAATCCCTTCGATATCGAGATCAAGTACTGAACTCAGAATCGCCGGGTTATTGTTCATGGTCAGAACGATGATCGAAAGATCCGGATAGTGGCGTTTAATATATTTAATCAGCGTAATGCCATCGCCGTACTTCTCACCTGGCATAGAGAGGTCGGTGATCAGGACGTTGGCGTCAAGCTTGGACAGATTATTGATCAGTGCTGTTGAGTCTTCGAACTCACCTACGACGTTGACCCATTCAATTTGTTCCAGAGACTTTCGGATACCGAAAAGGACAATTGGATGGTCATCGGCAATAATTACGTTTAAGTTATTCATCTTATTGGTTACCTTGCTGCAGCAGTTGATTGACGTAAGCGTCAATATCACTGGTGGTATTTGTAATGTTTGAATCGTCACACGCTTTAATGTGGTGTTCTAACTCTTCACAAAGCTGTTTGCCGGGAGTCAGATTGAGCATGGCAAACACGCCCTTTAGGCGATGCGCTGTCTGAGCAAGCGAGGCGTAGTCCTTTTCCGCCGACTCAGTATACAGTCTCTTTACATCAACCGGTACTGTCTCCGTAAACAGCTGGAAATAGCCGCCGCTCATCAATGGCGTGGCCGTGTCGTCTTCCATGTCATTATCCATCACATCATGCGACAGTTGCTTCTCAATCAGGGCCAGCAATGCATCCAGCATTGCATTACTGAGATTGAAATTCACCCGATACTGCTGGTCGTTCAGGGCATGATGACCCAGCTCATCTTCCGCCAGCAGCAGTGCCCAGCCGCTGAGCTTTGAGGGGTCGTCGGTCACCAGCACATCGTGATCCTGACCGGAAATGCGTTCATCAGGCGTCAGACACCGCGCACCCCAGTTCTCCAGATGACGGCAGACGATTTTATGCACGTCCTCCACGGTGATCTCCACCAGCGCGGTCACGCCATCCAGAATCTTTTCCTCTTCTTCTTCATGCGTCTGCTCCGGCACCAGCGGCAACTGCATGTTATAGCGCGTGCCGATATCCGCTTTTGCCACGATATCGAGACTGCCACCCATCTGCTTGCAGAGCTGCTTACACAGGAAGAAGGCCATGCCGGAAGCCTGCCCATAGCGATCCTGGCTGGTATCGCCCAGGAACGGGAAATCGACGTTGGCCAGTTCATCCACCGTCAGGCCCGCACCGGTATCCACCAGTTCGATGATCACTCTATCGGCCTGTTTGTCCGCCGCCTTAACTTCCAGGGTGATTTTTCCCCAGCGGGTGGTGGTCAGGGCGTAGTGCATCAGCGTGGTCAGCACTTTGCGCAGGGCGCGACGATCGCCAAATCGCGTCTCGTCATTGGCCAGATGATTATTCACCACCAGCGACAGCCCTTTGCGGCGCATCAGCGGCAGGCTTTCCAGGGCGATTTCGTCCAGCAGTTCCTGCAGGTTAAAAACGGTCGCATCAGGTGACCAGTCATGCGCCTCAAGCCGGTTCAGCAGCACGATATCATCCACCAGCCGCGCCAGCCCCTGACTCTCATCGAGCAGATCCAGCACGGTCTCATCGGCATCACGCTGGCTGAGCTGCACCAGCTGCGTCACCATCTTCTCCAGAGGCTGATTCAGCGCATGACCCAGATTGTGCAGCAGCTGCTGACGCATCTGATGGTTACGATCCAGCACCTGCTGCGCTTTCTGCAGTTTTTTATTCACCAGCAGCTCGCGATCCTGGTCACGCATCATAAACAGCTGGGTATGCGGCGACAGCACGCTGCGTGCGTGGCGGATTTCATACACCTCGTTATTGATAGTGGCCTGCAGCACGCCCTGATGCTGGTCGGACATATTAATAATCTTCTGCAGGTTGAGATGAGGCAGAAGATGTTCAGCAATCTTATTGCTCAGCAGGGTGCGGTTGCTGGCAAAGTCATACACCAGCAGGCCGACCGGCAGGCTGGCGACAATCTCTTCATTCAGGACCCGCAGCGAGTCGAGTTCAGCGCTCTGGTTCTCGCTGGGACGCAGCGACTGCTGGCGCAGCAGCACGATACCCGCCAGCGACAGCAGGAACAGCAGCAGGTTGATCAGCAGCGGCCAGAGCAGATTATGCAGGCTGTCGATAATCAGACGGGTAATCGGGACCTGATAGACCAGCTGCAGTGAGGTGCTGGGCAGGGTCGCTGTAATCTCAATATTGGGATTAACCAGCGTGATGCGGGTATTTTCCACTTCCTGCTGATCGGCTGTCGTGGCAGGCAGCGAGCTGTCCTGACGCAGCTGGAAGTTTTCCAGCGGCATGTTCTGCGGAACAATGTCGTTAACCGGCAGATCAAAGGCAACCACCGTCGCCAGGTGGCCCGGCTGATTGAAGGTGGTACGCAGCGTGAAATAGTGATCGTTCTGGAAGGCAAGATGGCGCAACGGCGAGAAACTCTCGCGCTCATCCAGCGCATTGGCCTGCTGCAACATCTCTGCCCGGCGGCTATCCACCATGGAGCTGATGGCGCTCTCTTTGTACCGCGTCGCCATATCTTTCAGCGGCAGGGTCGAGATCATGATCAGGCTATTGTCCTGACCATTCAAAAAGTACATCGACCAGGTGGGATTTTCTGCACCCCACAGCGTGTCGAGATAGTTCGACATCCGCATGGTCATGTCGAGCGTGCTGCTGTCATGTGAGCCGAAAATCAGCGCTTCGGTTTTACGCCGGGTTTTTTCCAGGTAATAGACGTCAGGACGCAGTCGCGTTTCCTGCAGATTACTGCCAGGAGTTGCGCCTGCTGCACTGGTGGAGAGATTTTCATAAATCTGCCAGGTGGCAAAACGATAGGCGTCGATACGCTTCTGCACGTCACGCGCCAGATCGTCCATCGCATAGCGTTTGCCGGTCAGCCAGGCATTGACCGAGTTATGCACCATAAAGCCCAGCGCCAGCAGCAGCACCAGATTGAAAACCACAAAAAAGCGGGTGACATTGCCGGAGGTCAGTGGAAACTTATACAACATAGCGTGTCAGGTACCTGAATTATCGCGCAACTTTTCGCGCACTGGCGGCTACCGCTAACAGCAACAGCGCGATCAATAAAAATGCGCCGCTGAGGCCGATCCATTGTGAAATGAATCCGATTAAAGCCGGACCTGAGAGAATACCCGCATATCCCAGCGTTGTCATGGCAGAAATCGCCAGGTTCGCAGGCATATCCCGTTGATTCCCGGCAGCATTGAACAACATCGGCACCGTGTTGGATAAACCAAAGCCAACCAGCAGGAATGCCAGCAGGGCGATTTCCGGCCAGGGCAGCCAGACGGCCAGGCTCATGCCCGCTGCGGCAGTCAGCGCACCCGTCAGCATCACCGGATAGCGGCCGAAACGCTGGATGATCTTATCGCCGCTAAAACGACCCAGCGTCATCGCCACGGAAAAGACCGCATAGCCCAGTCCGGCATAGGCGGGGGACATCGCCGGATTCTGCAGCAACAGCAGCGCCCCCCAGTCCAGTACTGCACCTTCCGCCAGGAACAGGATAAAGCAGAGCAGGCCAAGAAAGGCAACCCAACCGCGTGGGATCACCAGCCAGGGCTGATCGGGCTGGTGCAGACGCTGGCTCATCAAGACGGGCAGTCGCCACAGCAGCAGTAAAAGCATCACCGCCATTACCACCAGGGTAGCGGCCAGCGGGGTAAAAGAGCGGCTCAGCAACAGGCTGACTGTACCCGCGCCCAGAATCCCGCCCAGACTGAAGAAGCCATGAAAGCCGGACATCATCGGCTTATCGGCAGCCTGCTCAACCTGCACCGCCTGATAATTCATCGCCACATCCAGCATGCCCAGACCGGCGCCAAACAGCATCAGCGCTGCTGCCATCACCAGATGAGAGTCAGCCGTGGCCAGCAGCGGCATCATAAGCAGCACTAACAGCGTGGAGAAGCCCATCACCCGGCGGCAGCCAAAACGCGCCACCAGCGTGCCGGTTACCGGCATCGCGGCCAGCGAACCAATCCCCAGGCAGAGCAGTAACGCGCCAAGTGAGGCACCGCTGAGCTGCAGACGATCGCGGGCAAACGGTACCAGCGGTGCCCAGGCTGACATCCCTAAGCCATTGATCAGAAAAACGGTGCGAGTGCCCCAGTTCAGGCGGCTCTGATGCTTATTTTGTTGTGCAGCGTCCAGTGCAGTCATAGGTCAGATTCATCAATGGTAAAGCGGAAAAGTGTAGCACTGACCATGAGTCGGTGGCCGTTGTGCCTCTTATCAGAAGTGGCGAAGCACCATCACATCAATGACAAAACCGGGAGTTTACCGACTTTTGCTTCGCCGCGAATTTTTTCCAGAACTTTCCTGGTATGACCACCGTGCGCGCAGCGTGACTTAACTCAAATTTCACTGTCGTTTTTCAACGACTTGCTGCTGAACAACGTGGAACAGGGCCACCCATAATTGATGGCTGAATCGCATAATTAACAAATTTATTTTTCAGCCCTCATGTTTTCCAGAGAGGGTTTTTTGACCACTTTGCATCATTTATGGAAACAGTCAGCAATAAATTGACATGAAAAAACAAGGGCAAAGCGCACTTTTCGAAAACCTCATTTCATATGCGGCTAATGTAATTGAGATTAAATCATAATGAAATCTGTACATTGACGTTGATTTTTAGCACGGTTACGCTAAAAATTATTCTGTCAGAACCGTTACGTTTCGCGTAAGTCTGTACAGCTAAATCTAACAATAATACCGTCACGCTCCGTTTAGCCAGGCGTCAGTGACGAAATTACGCTTTGCCATTTCTACATGCACCAGGTTGAGACGCCTTCTGTACTTCAGAAGGTGAAACTATGTGTGAAGACTGTAAGCATAAAATAAATTTATGTTTATGGATTCAGTATATTAGCTAATCTGGTGGAATAGAGGTTACAAATGGCAGAACTCACGCAAGGCCGTGTAGACATTATCTCGCGCGAAAACGGCACACTCCTCTCACAGACCGCTGGCGGTTCGTCACAAACCATTAACCTCACCGAACCCAGCGTGGTGCGCATCAGCGGCACGCGCGATGTGGTGACACAGTTCGAGCGCCAGGGTAACGATCTGGTGCTGAAAATGCGAGACGGCAGCACGGTACGCTATCAGAAATTCTTCCTCGACGACGCCGATGGCCAGCACAGCGAGCTGGTGTTCGATGATGGCGTCAATCCACCGGAACATGCGCTTTTCCCGCAAACCGCAGAGGGCGCTGAACTCGCCTCCAGTTCGGTGACGCCCACCTATGAATCACTCGACAGCGTAGAGCCACTGCTGCTGGCAGATAACACCAACACCTCAATGGGCGTGATTACGGCGGGCGGTCTGGGTGTGCTCGGCTTAGCCGGGCTGGCGGTTGGCATCGGCGGTGGCGGCGGTGGAGGTGGAGGTAACGGCGGCGGTAACGGCGGCGGTAACGATGGCGGCACCGATCCCGGAACACCGGTTACGCCAGGGACACCTGCCATTACCCTCAATGCGTTTGCGGGCGATAACCTGCTGGATAACGCGGAAAAAACCACCGATCAGGTGCTGAGCGGCACCACCAGCAATGTTGAAGCCGGTCAGACTGTAACGGTTACGCTGGGCGGCCAGACCTACAATGCCACCGTAGGTGCGGACGGCAGCTGGAGCGTTGCGATCCCTGCGGCCGCGCTGGCAGCACTTGCCGCAGGCACCACCACTATTGGCGTCAGCGTGACCAACGCTGCAGGCACAGCGGCCACCGGCAGCCTGCCGATTACCGTCGCTGCGGGCGATCCGGGTACGCCCGCGACGCCTGCGATCAGTCTGAATCCGTTTGCGGGCGATAACCTGCTGGATAACGCGGAAAAAACCACCGATCAGGTTCTGAGCGGCACCACCAGCAATGTGGAAGCCGGTCAGACTGTGACGGTTACGCTGGGCGGCCAGACCTACAATGCCACCGTAGGTGCGGACGGCAGCTGGAGCGTTGCGATCCCTGCGGCCGCGCTGGCAGCACTCGCCGCAGGCACCACCACCATCGGCGTCAGCGTGACTAACGCCGCAGGCACAGCGGCCACCGGCAGCCTGCCGATTACCGTCGCTGCGGGCGATCCGGGTACGCCCGCGACGCCTGCAATCAGTCTGAATCCATTTGCGGGCGATAACCTGCTGGATAACGGCGAAAAAACCACGCCACAAACGCTCTCCGGCAGCACCAGCAATGTTGAAGCCGGGCAGATCGTCACCGTAACACTGGGCGGCCAGAGCTACAGCGGCAGCGTTGCGGGCGACGGAAGCTGGAGCATCACCGTGCCTGCCGATGCGCTAACGGCCCTGGCCTCCGGCACCACCACCGTGACGGCAACCGTCTCTAACCAGGCAGGCACCGCCGCCAGCGGCAGCCTGACCCTTACCGTCGAGCCGCCACAGGCTCAGCCGGGTACGCCGGTTATCACCATCGATCAGTTTGCCGGTGATGACATCCTCAGCAATGCCGAGAAAAACAGTGAGCAGCTGCTGAGCGGCTCTGCCACCAACGTTGAAGCGGGGCAGATTGTCACTATCACGCTCGGTGATCAGACCTACAGCGCAGTGGTGGACGCGCAGGGCAACTGGCAGATAACGCTGTCGCCTGCACAGCTGAATGCGCTGAACGCCGGGACGGTTGCCATCTCTGCGGTGGTCACCAATCAGGCGGGCGTTGAGGCCAGCGAAAACCGCGCCATCAGCGTTGATACGCCGGTGGTGGCAGGCCCGCCTGCCGTGACAGTGAATGACTTCACCGGTGATAACCAGCTGAGCAACGCAGAGAAAACCACCGACCAGACGGTGACCGGCAGCACCAGTAACATTGAACCCGGCCAGCTGGTGACGGTGACGCTGGGTGGTCAGACCTACAGCGGCAGTGTGGATGCACAGGGCAACTGGAGCGTCACGCTGCCATCAGCGGCCCTGAGCGCCCTGGCGACAGGTGAAACGACGCTGACGGTTTCAGTCAGCAATGCCGCTGGTAATACCGTGACCGCCAGCCTGCCCATCAGCGTGGACGCGCCGGTAACGCAGCCGGGCGAACCGACACTGACCATTGGTCAGTTTGCCGGGGATGACATCCTCAGCAATGACGAAAAAGGCACGGCGCAGACGCTCTCCGGCACGACCACCAATATCGAAGCGGGCCAGACGGTCACTGTTACCCTGGGAGGGCAGACTTACCTCGGCACCGTGGATGGCAGTGGAAACTGGAGTGTGATTATTCCGGCAGCCGCGCTGGGCAATCTGCCCGCGGGATCCAATGCCATCAGCGTCACCGTCAGCAACGTTGCGGGTGAAAACATCAGTGAAATCCGCACTGTCTCGGTGGACGCGCCGGTGACGCAACCCGGCGTGCCGGGCCTGACCCTGAATGATTTCGCGGGCGATAACGATCTCAGTAACGATGAAAAAGCGGTCGGTCAGCTTGTCAGCGGTACCACCACGAATGTTGAAGCCGGGCAGATCGTGACGGTCACGCTGGGCGGCCAGACCTACAGCGCCAGCGTGCAGAGTGACGGCAGCTGGAGCGTCACCGTTCCACCTGCGGCGCTGAACGCGCTGGCAGCAGGCACCACCACCCTGACGGTTTCGGTCAGCAATGCGGCGGGCGATGCCGCAACGGCCGCGCAACAGATCACCGTGGAAGCCCCGGCGACGCAGCCGGGTCAGGCCACCGTCACTATCGACGTCTTTGCCGGGGATGACATCCTCAGCAACAGCGAGAAAGCCAGCGACCAGTTGCTGAGCGGCACGACCACCAATGTCGCTGAAGGGCAGCAGGTTACCGTCACGCTGAACGGAGAGACCTTTACCGCCACGGTGGGTGCGGATGGCCGCTGGAGCGTCACGATTCCGGCCAGCTCGCTGGCCGCGCTGACAGCCGGAAGTGCGACCCTCAACGCCACGGTCACGGTTTTCCCTGGCACGCCAGTCAGCGAAACGCGTGACTTCCTGGTGGAGTCAGCGGGCACCGCGCCAGAAGCCCCGACGTTAACCCTCAATGTCTTTGCTGACGACAACGTACTGAACAACGATGAGAAGCTGGAAGCACAGGCGGTCTCCGGCAGCACCACGAATGTCGAAGCAGGCCAGATTGTCACGGTGACGCTGGGCGGCCAGAACTACAGCGGCACGGTCGGCCCCGATGGAAGCTGGAATATTGCGATCCCTGCCGACGCCCTCGATGCCCTGGCGGCGGGGCCTGCCTCGCTGGTTGTGACGGTCAGCAATGCGGCAGGCACCCCTGTCAGCGCCACGCTGCCCATCACCGTGGAGTCACCGGTGACGGAGCCGGGCCAGCCTGCGATCACGCTCGATCAGTTCGCCGGTGATGACGTCCTGAGTAACGATGAGAAAACCAGCGATCAGCTGCTGAGCGGCACCACCACCAATGTTGAGGCCGGTCAGGTTGTGACGGTCACGCTGGGCGACCAGACCTACAGCGCCACGGTTGGCGCGGATGGCAGCTGGAGCCTGAGCGTCCCAGCCAGCGCGCTGGCCGCGCTGAACGCGGGCAGTGCCACCATCGTGGCGACGGTCACCAGTCAGGCGGGCGTAACCGTCAGCGAAGATCGGACGATTGCGGTGGAAGCGCCAGCGGAACCGGGCACGCCGACAATTACGATTGCGCTGTTTGCCGGTGACGATCTGGTTGATAACAGCGAGAAGGCCGTCGGTCAGACGCTGTCCGGCACGACCAGCAACGTCGCGGCGGGCCAGACCGTCAGCATTACCCTGGGCGGTCAGAATTACACTGCGCTGGTCAGCGAGGACGGCAGCTGGAGCACGCAGGTCCCCTCTGCGGCGCTCACTGCACTGGCGGCAGGCAGCACCACCATCACAGCCAGCGTCACCTCCGCAGCAGGTGACTTAGCCACCGACAGCCGCGACATCAACATCGCACCGGCAGCAGGTGAACCGGGCGTCATCACCATCAGTGAACCTGTCAGCCTGGATGGTTTCCTCAACCTGCAGGAGCTGAGCAGCGATCTGGTCATCAGCGGCTCTGCAGTGGGCGTAAACCCCGGCCAGACAGTGCAGCTTAACTTTAACGGCAGCAATTACAGCGGGGTGGTCGGCAGCAATGGCTTCTGGAGCGTGACCGTTCCGGCAGGCGATCTCGCCGGGATCAGTGACGGGGTGAAACTGATTTCAGTGACGGCCAGTGACGCCAGTGGTGCGCTGCTGACCGACTCTGCTCAGCTGAATGTGGTTGCAACCACGCTGCCGCAAATCACGCTGAACGAGAGTGCGATCACCGACGGCATTCTCAATCAGACAGACGCGGGCAGCGATCTGCTGATCGGCGGCAGCACCGGTAAAGCGGTGGCCGGCCAGCAGGTCAACGTGCAACTCAACGGCAAAACCTACAGCACCACGGTCAATGATGACGGTAGCTGGAGCCTGACGCTGCCTGCTGCCGATCTTGCTTTACTGCCGCAGGGCACGAACAGCCTGACCATTACCGCGATTGATGAGGCGGGCAACCGCGTGGACGAGACGCTCAGCGTCAGCGTCGACACGCTGCCTCCTGACCTGATTGTGGCGGAAGTGGCAGGCGGTGATGGCATTCTCAACAGCACGGAAGTGGCGGCAGGCGTGCCGGTCAGCGGTTCTGGTGCGCTGCCGGGCGAGCTCGTTACGGTCTCGCTAAACAACGTCATTTACAGCGCGACAGTAGACGGGCAGGGCAACTGGACGGTGGATCTGCCATCTGCGGCGCTGCAGGCACTGTCAGATGGCAGCAGCTATGCGCTGGTCGTTACCCTGACCGACGCCAGCGGCAATACCGCCACCCAGACGCAGACGCTGGCAGTCAGCACCCAGCCTCCGGCGGTCACTGTCACCGCACCGGGCGGTGATGGTGTCCTGACCAGCAATGAACTCACGGTCCCGCTGCTGGTGAGCGGAACCGGTACGGCGGGCGACAGCGTGGCGGTCGGGCTGAACGGTAAAACGTATACCGCCATCGTCGACGAAAACGGCAACTGGAGCGCATCTGTTCCGGTTGCCGATCTTGCCACGCTGACCAGCCAGACCTATCCGGTCTCGGTTACCGTGACCGATCCGGCCGGTAACAGCAGCACGCAGAACACCGATCTGCGGGTGGCTACCGAGCTGCCTGCGCTGACCCTGAATCCACTGGATGCTGACGGCGTAATCAACGTCAGCGACGCGCAGCAGCCGCTGCTCGTTAGCGGAACCGGCGACGAAGGCGACATCATTCGCGTCACGCTGAATAACCTGACCTACAGCGCCGTGGTGGCGCAGGATGGCAGCTGGAGTGTGGCTGTCCCGGCCGCCGATGTCGCGGGTGTCCCCAGCGGGACCCAACCGATTTCAGTCGTGGCAACGGACGCAGATGGCAATACCACATCAGCCAGCAGTTCACTGATTTTCGCGACCACGCCGCCGCTGCTGGAGGTCTTCACGCCGGGCAGTGATGGTTATATCAATATCGCTGAACACACGCAGGATCTCACCATCGACGGACGCGGGGGGACGCAGGGCGATACGGTTGAAGTGAGTTTCAATGGCGAAACTTACACGGTCACGGTTGAAACCGATGGCGCGTGGAGCGTGACAATACCTGCCGCCATCATCAGCCAGCTGGGTGACGCACTTTATCCGGTTAACGTGGTCATCAGCGACGCCTATGGCAACAGCAGTACCGTTGCATCCAGCGTCACCGTGCTGGCGGCAACCTCACCGGTGCTGACCATTGATCCCGTGACCGGCGACAACCAGGTGGACGATGCGGAACAGCGCAATGACATTCTGATTACCGGTAGCGTGACGGGCGTACCGGCCGGTCAGCCGGTCGTGCTGACCCTTAACGGCCAGTCTTACGATGGTCGTGTGCTGGCAGACGGAAGCTGGAGCGTAACGCTGCCCGCTGAATCACTGAACGGCGCAGGCGTTAAAACGTTTACCGTGGCGATTACCGACGTGGCCGGTAACCCGGCGCTGCCTGCGGAGGGGCAGTTCACCGTCATCACGACCAACGTGCCGTTGCTGTCGATTGCGCCGATCAGTGACGACAATGCGCTGAACGTGCTGGAGGCGCAGAGCGATCTGATCCTTAGCGGCGGTTCCGCAAACCTCCCGGCTGGCAGTCCGATCACCGTGACGCTGGTGCCCGGCGGCACGCTTTACAGCACCACAACCGATATAAACGGCAGCTGGACCCTGACCGTGCCCGCCGCTGACCTCGCGAATCTGGCGCAGGGCAACACCACCGTTACCGTCACCTCGGGTGAGGTGCAGACCAGCCAGACGCTGCTGGTGGCAACGTCACCGCTGCCGGAACCCCAGATCAACACGCCTTTCACCGACGGCATCCTCAACACTGAAGAAGCCAGCGCGGCACAGACGCTGACCGGCTCAGTCCTGCCAGGTCAGGCTGTCAGCGTAACCCTGGGCGGCATCAGCTATCCGGCGGCTGTCGACGCGAATGGGCAATGGAGCGTCACGCTGCCGCCAGAGGCGCTGCAGGCCCTGGCGCAGGGCAGTAATTCCATTACCGTGACCGTGAGTGATGTGGCGGGTAACAGCACCAGCATCAGCGAACCGCTGACGGTTGATACCGGGATACCGGTGCTGACCGTTAATCCGATCGCCACCGATGGCATTATCAATGCGGCTGAAACAGAGACCGATCTGACCGTCAGCGGCACGGTTGCCCCAGGCAGCCTCGTCAGCCTTACGCTGAATGGTGAAACCTATGAGGCGCTGGTTGCCGCAGATGGCAGCTGGAGCGCTACCGTACCCCCTGCCGATCTGCAACTGCTGACGGATGGCCGTTACGATCTCAGCGTGACCGTTACCAGCGTCAGTGGCAACGTTGCCACCACGCCATTGCCGGTCACTGTGGATACCACTGCACCCGATTTCAGCATAAATGCGCCCGCGGGTGACGGCGTGCTCAACATCGCTGAACAGGCTGCTGGCTTCAGTGTCAGCGGGACAGGCAGTGAAGGTGATAGCGTCAGTGTGACGCTGAATGGCGTCACCTACACTGGAACGGTTGATGCGGACGGAAACTGGGCGCTGGCCGTACCGCCTGCCGCGCTTGCCGGTCTGACCAATGGCACCAGCTATCCGGTGGAGGTTACCGTCACCGACGCAGCTGGCAACAGCAGCAGCCAGAACAGTGCGCTGACGGTTGCCACCACGCCGCCTCCATTGGTGGTTGCGCCGGTCAGCGGTGACAACGCGCTAAACACAAATGAACTGCTGGAACCGCTGGTGGTCAGCGGCAGCGGTCAGAACGGCGACACTGTTACGGTCCAGCTCAATGACCAGACCTACAGCACCACCGTCGGCGTGAATGGGCAGTGGACGCTGCAAATCGCCCCGGATGATCTGGCGGCACTGCCTCCGGGCACGAACCTGCTGACCGTCACTGAAACCAGTCCTGACGGGAATCAGAGCAGCCAGGTGGTGGATCTGAATGTGGCAACCTCGCCGGACGTGCAGCCTGTGCTGACGGTTGAGAGCAGCACCTTTGCCGGTGACGGCATCGTCACGGCCGCCGAGCAGCTGCAGCCGATTACCCTGCGCGGCAGCAGCAGTAACGTCGAAGCGGGTCAGCAGGTGATCCTCTCCCTGAACGGCACCGAGTACAGTGGCGTGGTTCAGGCCAGCGGCAACTGGAGCATTATTCTGCCTGCGGGCGCACTGGCGGCGCTGGGTGAGGGCAATCAGACGCTGAACGTCAGCGTGATCAACGCCGTCGGCAATACGGCCAGCAGTCCGCTTAACTTCAGCGTGGACAACACGCTGCCTTCAGTGGCGCTGGCACCGATCAGCAACGACAACATCCTTAATGCCCAGGAACTGGGCGGGGCCGTGGTGGTCAGTGGCAGCACCAGCGGCCTGCCTGACGGCAGCATTATTACCGTGCTTGCCAACGGCACCTCAGTCAGCACCAGTGTGGCTGCGGATGGAAGCTGGAGCCTGATCCTGCCGGTGGGCACCTTTAACGGCGCTGCCGATGGCCCGCAGACGGTTACCGCCACTGCCAGCGACGCGGCCGGACAAGCGCTTGCCACGGGCAACGCTACTCTGACGGTGGTGGCCAGCGCACTGCCGGTGGCCACCCCTGGCGTGGCCTTTGATGATGGCATTCTCAACGGCGAGGAGGCGGTCAGCGGTGGCGTGATCGCCGGTAACACCGGTGTTACGGGTGATGGCCAGACCGTCAGCGTCACGCTGGGCGGCACCGCCTACAGCGGCACGGTCGATGCCGCGGGTAACTGGCAGGTCGCGCTGCCGCCAGCGGCACTTTCTGCGCTGCCACAGGGCAACACACCTTACACCGTGGTGGTCAGTGATGTGGCGGGCAACAGCAGCCAGGCTGACGGCAATCTGGTAGTGGATACCCTGCCACCAGTGCTGAACGTCATTACGCCATCCGATGGCATTATCAACGCGGCGGAAAGTCAGCAGCCGCTGACGCTGACCGGCAGCAGTGAAGCCAATGCGCTGATTGTTGCCAGCTTCAACGGCACCAGCCTGAGCACGACCGCAGACGTTAACGGCAACTGGTCACTGGATCTGCCCGCCACGGTTTATACCGGGCTGGGCAACGGCAGCTATCCACTGACCGTGACCGCCAGTGACGCGGCAGGCAATGCCACCACCACCAGCCGCGATCTGACGCTGAAAGTGGAGGCGGGCACGCTGCCGACCCTGACGCTGGAGGACTTTGCCGGTAACAATGTGGTCGATGGCGCGGAACGCCTTACCGACCAGCGTCTGACCGGCACCACCACCAATGTCGAAGCGGGCCAGCTGGTCACCGTGACCATTGACGGCACCGTCTACAGCGCCGCCGTGCAGGCGAGCGGTGCATGGAGTCTGGTCGTGCCAGCCGGTGCTCTGGCCGCGATTGCGGATGGCAGCGCCAGTTTTACCGTGGCAGTCAGCGACGTGGCGGGCAACACCACCACCGCGAACCTCACCTTTGACATTAACAGCAACGCTTCTGGCCTGGCGATGGATGCCCTCAGTCAGGACAACTACCTGAATGCGCAGGAGCTGGGTCAGCCGCTGATTGTCACCGGCACCTCGTCGAATGTGCCTGAAGGCAGTACGGTCACGCTGCTGTTTAACAACATCAGCTACACCGCGCAGGTTTCGGCCAGTGGTCGCTGGAGTGTGATTGTTCCGGCTGAGTCACTGACGGCTCTCGCCGATGGACCTTACACCCTGACCGTCACCGCAACGGACAGTGGCGGGGCGACCCTGAGCAGCGAGGCAACGCTTAGCGTGCTGGCAACGCTGCCAGCGCCGGAGATTGTCTCTGCCTTTGGTGACGGTCTGCTTAACAGTAGCGAGATCACCACAGCACAAACGCTGAGCGGTACGACCGGTGTCACGGGTGATGGCCAGACGGTGAGCGTGGTACTCAATGGCGCAACCTACACCGGCACGGTCGACAGCAATGGCAACTGGCAGGTCAGCGTGCCTGTCGCCGCGCTGGCCGATCTGCCGGAAGAGACGCTTAACTACACAGTAAACGTGCAGGATGCGGCGGGCAACACCGGCAGCAGCCAGGGCAGCGTAACGGTGGATCTGACTCCACCGACCCTGACCCTGAACACGGTTGCGGGCGATAACAGCGTCAATATCGCCGAAAGCACCGCGCCGATTGTCATCAGCGGCAGCACGGATGCCGAAGCCGGTCAGCAGGTCACCCTCACCCTCAACAACCAGCTCTGGACCACCACCGTTACCCAGGATGGCGACTGGAGCCTGACGCTGCCTGCGGGTGCCCTGGCAGGTATTCCGGCCGGTGCTTATACCCTGACCGTGACGGTCAGTGATGCGGCGGGCAATCCGGTGACGGAAACGCGTGAAATCACCGTGGCGACCGGGGAATTGTCGGTCAGCATTAACACGCCATTTGGTGATGGCTATCTGAACCAGGCTGAAAGAGCGGTCGGTCAGACGCTGAGCGGCAGCACCGGTGTAGCGGGCGACGGTCAGACCGTGAGCGTGACGCTTGGCGGAAATGACTATACCGCCACGGTAGATGCCCAGGGTAACTGGACGCTGACCCTCACGCCAGCGGAGGTACAGACGCTGGACGAGGGGGTCAATACCCTGGTGGTCAATGCCAGCGATGCCGCCGGTAACAGCGGTTCGCTGACCAGTGCGGTCACGGTGGATCTCACACCACCGGTACTGAGCGTCAACCCCATTGGCGGCGACAACATCATCAATTCCGTGGAAGTGCTGGAAGCGGTCGCCATCAGCGGCACGGCGACGGTGGCGGATGCCGGACAGACGGTCACCGTCAGCTTCCAGAATGTTGATTACACCACCCTGGTGCTCTCCGATGGCACCTGGCAGGTCACGCTGCCTGCCAGCGTCGTGCAGGGGCTGGCAGACGGCAGCTACCCGGTCGCTGTGTCAATGACCGATGCAGCGGGCAACCCGGCGGTGACGGTTCAGACCACACTGACGCGTGATGCTGACAGCCTGAACCTGCCCACCCTGACCATCGGGACAATCAGTGACGATAACTTCCTGAACCAGGCGGAGTCGCTGCAGGATCTGAGCATCAGTGGCACCAGCACCAATCTGGCAGAGGGGCAGCTGGTCACGGTAACGCTGAACGCGATTCAGTACAGCGGGACGGTGGCGGCGGATGGCAGCTGGACAGTCACCGTTCCCTCTGCCGATCTGGCTGCTCTGCCGGATGGCGATCAGCTGCTGGTCGTGGTCTCAGCGGATGCGTCTGGCAATCCGGCCAGCGCCAGCGCCAGCCTGGTCGTGCAGGCCAGCGCGCAGGTTCAGCCGACGCTGACCCTGAATGTGGTAGCAGGTGATGATGTGATTAATGCTACCGAGGCCGCCGCAGATGTTACGGTCAGCGGCGGCAGCACCCAGCTGGCTGCGGGCACGGTGGTGACGGTGACATTAAGCGGCACAGATTACACCACCACGACCACACTCGACGCTGACGGCAACTGGACGGTGAATGTGCCGTCCACGGTCTTTAACGACGTGGCACCGGGCAGCACGCAAACCTTTACCGTAACCGCGACCGATGTGGCGGGCAATCCGGCCATCGCCAGCCAGCCGGTCACGTTCAGTACCACACCGCCTGTCCTGACCAATATCACGGTTGACGCGGGAGACACGCTTAACGTCGCGGAATCATTGCGCGATCTCAACGTCAGCGGCACGACCACGGGCGCTTTACCGGTGACGGTGACGCTGAATAACGTCAGCTACACCACCACAGCCGATGCCGACGGGAACTGGAGCGTCACCATTCCGACAGCCGACGTGCAGCAGCTGACAGACGGCCCGAACGCGATCACCGTTTCGGTCACTGACGCGGCGGGCAATATCACGACTGACGCCACCACCTCACTGGATGTGGCGTTTAACACCCTGCCAGCGCTGACCCTGAACACGCCGTTTGGTGATTCGCTGGTCAGTCTGGCCGACACTGAAAGTGCATTAACGCTGAGTGGTGACAGCGCTAATCTGCCGGAAGGCACCGTACTGAGCATTACTGTCGGCACGCTGACGTTCAGCACCACTACCGATGCCACCGGCAGCTGGACGCTGAACCTGGCACCCGGCGCACTGACTGACCTCGACGATGGATTGACGCAGGTGGTGGTCAGCGCGACAGATGCGGCCGGTAATCCGGCGCAGGTTACCGCAGGCGTTGAAATCCTGCAGACCCCGCCGGTTTCAGCCGTCTTTGCTGAAACGCAGTTCGGCGATAACGTGATCAACATCAGCGAAGCAGGTTCCGTTCAGCTGGTCACAGGCACCTCCACCGCCGTGGCGGGCCAGACCCTGAGCGTAACGGTGGGCGAAGATGCTATTCCGCTGCTGGTTACGGTCGATGCTAACGGCAACTGGACTGCCAGCCTGACGCCAGAGGTGATCGCGAGTCTGGGGTCCGGGGAACACACCCTGACTCTCACGACGACGGATCGTGCCGGAAATACCAGTGAAATCACCCAGACCTTTATCTCGGCGATTACGCCAATTGCGGCACCGACGCTGGCTACACCGTTTACGGATGGTCTGCTTAACGCTGCGGAAGCGGCCGAGGGTGGCACGCTGTCCGGTGCGGTGAACAGTGATAACGCAGCGGCAGTGACGGTGATCATTAATGACACCGCCTATTCGGCAACGCTCACGGATAACGGTTCGAACTGGTCGCTGGTTCTGCCGCCTGCCGTATTGCAGTCACTGCCGGATGGCAACCTGCCGGTCAGCGTGACTGTCACCGACGTGAACGGTAACACCGCCAGCACCAGCGGCACGCTGCTGGTCGCGGTGAACACACTGCCGGATGTCACCCTGAATCTGCCGTTTGGCGATGGTGCGCTGAACGCCGCGGAGGCGGGCAGTGAACAGATCCTGAGTGGCACCACCGGCATTACCGGTGCCGGACAGACGGTTTCGGTCGTGATCGACGGCTTTGAAAATAATTCGCCGCTGAATGCGACGGTGCAGAACGATGGCAGCTGGTCTCTGACCCTGTTGCCGGAACAGTTGCGCGAATTCGCGTCTGGCACGCACACGATTACCGTGACCGCCACCGACATCGCGGGGAACAGCGACACGACATCGCTGGACGTGGTGACGGAGGTGGCCGTGCCTGTGCCTGTGTTTGACGCGGGCGCGTTTGGCGCAGATAACCTGCTGAGCATCAGTGAAGCCGCGGCAGGGGTCACCCTGACCGGCAACACCGGCAGCGTGGGGGCGAACCAGGCAGTCAGCATCACCGTGGATGTGAATGGCAGTCTTTACTCTGGCACGGTCTCCGGCAACGGTAACTGGACCGTCGATATTCCTGCCAATGCCCTGAGTTCTCTGGAGGATGGCGCGCAGTCACTGACGGTTAACGTGGTGGATGCGGCGGGCAACAGCGCGTCGTCGCAGCTGCAGTTCACCGCCGATCTCACCGCACCGGTGCCGTCGCTCGATCCGGAATACTTCGGCAGCTATGTGAACAGCGAGAATGCGGGCGACGGCATTACCCTCAGAGGCACCACGGGGGAGACGGGCGCGAATCAGACGGTGCAGATGACACTTGGTGGCAACGTCTATACCGCAGAAGTGAATGAGACGGGGAGCTGGACGGTGACACTGGCACCGGAAGTGCTTTCACTGCTGCCGGATGCTACCTATCCGGTTACCGTTACGGCAACCGATGCGGCGGGCAATAGCACCACGATTAACAGCTCGCTGGTGCTCGACACCACACCGCCAGCGCTTAACGTTGCAGCCTTTACCGGTGATAACGCACTGAACTACGCCGAGAGCATCCAGCCGCAGAGCCTCAGCGGCACCGTTAGTGGCGCTGAGACAGGCGCTCAGGTCAGGGTTGAGCTGAATAGCACAACGCTGGGCACTGCTGTGGTTGACGGTAACGGCAACTGGAGCGTGACGCTGACGCCAGAGCAGATGGCCACGTTTGGCCCATCGACAACCCTGACACTGACCGTAACGGATCTGGCTGGTAATAGCACAGCGGTGCCGGTTGACCTGACGGTCGACCTTACCCCACCGCCAGGCCCGCGGGTTACGCTGGGCACGGTGTCGGGCGACAACATCATCAGCACGCAGGATGTGGCGGGTGGGGTGATCGTCAGTGGTACCTCGGCTAACCTCGGCGCGAACGGGGCCGTGACGGTTGAGATCAATGGTCAGACCTACGCCACCACGCTGGATGCGTCGGGCAGCTGGTCAACGGCTGCGTTGCCGGTCAGCGCGTTTGGCAATGCGGACGGCAGCGTCGCCATCACCGTGAATGCCACCGACGGCACGACCCCGGTGACCGTCAGCGGTAACGTGCTGATCGACCTGACGCCACCGACACTGACAATCAATGCCTTTGCGGGAGACAACCAGGTCAATGGCAGTGAAAGTGCCACCAGCCAGGTCATCAGCGGCACCGCTGATATCAGCGAGGCCGGTCGCACCGTCGCGGTGACGTTTAATAACCAGTCCTACACCGCTGTCGTGCAAAGCAACGGCACCTGGTCGACCACCGTTCCGGCCAGCGCAATGCAGGCACTTCCTGATGGCAGCACGTCGGAAATCACCGCGCAGCTGGCCGATGGGGCCGGTAACGTGACGACGGCGACACAGACGGTGACGGTGGATACCACCGCGCCACTGGTCCTGGTTGACGCTTTCCTCGGCGACAACGTGATCAACGCCGCTGACCTGGCGGTCAATCAGGTGCTGACCGGCAGTGCGCAGGGCGCAGAAGGCCAGACGGTGGGTCTCTACCTGGGCGATGCCTCGCCGATTGCTACCGCGACGGTGGGGGCTGACGGACGCTGGAGCATCAATCTCACGCCGGATGTGCTGTCGGACCTCACTGAAGGTGCCCTGGTGTTTGGCGTGCGGGTCAATGATCAGGCAGGCAACCAGACCGACGCTACGCTGACGGTGAACAAGGTGGTCAACGCAGCGCTGACGCTGGTGGTCGATTCGGTGTTCGGCGATGGCACGCTCAGCGCGCTGGATACCACGGTGGCGCAGACCATTTCGGGAACCGCAACCTCGGCAGGCGTGGGTGCCACCGTATCGGTCGTGCTGGGAGGCACCACGCTTTCTGCGTCAGTGGGCCAGGATGGCAAATGGGCCATCGTGGTGCCGCCAGCGGTGCTGGATCTGCTCACTGACGGTCAGCTGGCAGTTGACGTCACGCTGACGGATGCCGCGGGCAACAGCCGCACAGTGGGCGAAACCGTCACGGCGATTGTTGACGCGGTACCGGTAGTCGGCCCGCTCACCGGCCTGTTTGGCGGTGATAACCTGCTGAATATCGCGGAAGCCACAGCCGGACAGCTGATCGGTGGCGTGATCACCAATGCGGCTGAAGGAACACAGGTGACGGTGACCTTTGGCAGTAAGAGTTACAGCACCACCGTGCAGGCAGGCGGCGCGTGGAGCCTTACCCTGCCAGGCAGCGATCTCACTTCACTGCTGGATGGCAATCTGACGCTGGGCGTCAGCGTCAGGGATGCGGCGGGTAATGTCGCCTCGAATAGCGCTTCGATCGGCATCTTTACCCAGTCGCCATCCATCTCGCTGACCTCACTGTTTGGCGACGGTGTGCTGAATCTGGCCGATATCGCTACCGGGCAGGTGATTAGCGGGGTTGTGAACAACGTTGCGCAGGGCAGTGTGGTAACGCTCTCGGTCGGCAACAGCCAGCTGACCGCCACTGTCGGGGCTGGCGGGGCGTTTAGCGCCACGGTGACGCCGGATATTCTGGGCACCCTGGCGCAGGGCAACCTGACGGTGGGGGCATCAGTCACGGATGCGGCGGGTAATACTGCCAGCACCAGCGCCGGTGTCCGCGTCGATACGCTGCTGCCGACCATCACGGTGAATCCGCTGTTCGGCGACGGTCTGCTGAACGTGGCAGATGCGCTTGTGACGCAGGTGATTGGCGGCGTCGTGGGCGGTGCGGAAGCGGGATCGCGCGTAGTGGTATCCGTGGGGGCACAGCAGTTTGTCACGGCGACCGATGCCAGTGGCAACTTCAGCGTCTCGCTGACGCCAGCGCTGCTGCAGAGCATTGCCGATGGCAATCTGACGGTCGGCGTCAGCGTTACCGACAGCGCCGGTAACACCAGCAGCACCACCGCCGGGGCGCAGGTCGGTATTCATAATCTGCCGAAGGTCACGCTCAATCCGCTGTTCGGTGACGGCGTCCTGAACCTGGCGGAATCGCTGGTGACCCAGACCATCAGCGGCACGGTCTCCGGACTGGCGGCGGGCAGTAGCGTCAGGCTGGCGATTGGCAACACAACGGCTACCGCGCTGGTCAATGCCGACGGCACATTCTCCACCACCGTTTCGCCAGCCGTGCTCTCGACGCTGCTGAACGGTAACTTCACCGTCAGCGCGTCGGTCACCGACCCGGTCGGCAACGTCAGCAGCACCAGCGCGGGCGTGTCACTGGGGCTGGTTCAGCCAACCCTGACAGTGAATACCGTGTTCGGCGATGGCGTGCTGAGTGCGGCGGATCTGGCCTCAAACCAGACCCTGAGCGGGACCTCCAGCCTGTCAGCCGGTTCGACCGTCAGCGCCACGCTGAATGGGCTGACCTACACCACCAAAGTGGTGAGTGGTGGCAACTGGAGCATCAGCGTGCCGAAAGCGGATCTCGCGGCTATCACCGATGGCACTAAAACCGTGACGGTAACGGGCACCGATGCCTACGGTAACGTGGCGAACAGCAGTGGCACACTGAATGTGATCAGTCAGTCGACCCCAGTGGTCGCCATTACCTCACTGTTTGGTGACAATGCGCTGAGTGCGGCTGATGTTAAATCCGCTCAGACCATCAGCGGCACCGCCAGCAACGCCGAAGGATCGGTGGTGCGCGTCACGCTCGGTGGCCAGACATACAGCACCACGGTGAGCAGCAACGGCAACTGGAGCCTTTCTGTTCCGGCGGCTAACCTCGCCGCCATTGCGGATGGTCTGCAGACCGTCACCGCCAGCGTCATCAACGGCGCGGGCAGCAGCGGCAGCATCTCGGCGTCGGTGGGTGTGGTGACGCACACCACGCCAACGGTCAGCGTGAACAGCTTCTTTGGCGGCGATGGCTACCTCAATATCGCCGAAGCCAATGCGGCTGAAACCATCAGAGGAACCAGCACCAACGCAGCGGGTGGCACGGTCACGGTTAACGTGGCGGGCAATATCCTGACGACCACTATCGGCGCGAATGGTGCATGGAGCATCAGCGTGCCGTCAGCGACGCTGAAAGGCATCGCAGATGGCAGCCATCCGCTGACCGTTACGGTGGCAGACATCGGGGGGAACACCGCGACCAGCACCAGCAGCTTTACCGCGCTGTCACATAATCAGCCGGTGGTCGGGGTTGATCCGGTGCTCAGCATCGTGGGTTCTCTGCTCACGGGCCTGGTGGTGCAGGGCGGCTCGCTGAATGCGGCTCAGGGATCGAAGGTCAGCGTGACGCTGCTGCTGGCTAACGGCAACAACGGACCAACGCTGAATACCACGACCGATGCGCTGGGTCGTTACGCCGTTAACTTCTCACCCTCCCTGCTGTCGGTCGGCGGCCTGCTGCTGTCGCTGAATACGCTGGCAAAAGTCGCCATCACCGATGTGGCCGGTAACAGCTACACCACCACCAACACCCTGTTGCTGGGTTCACTGCTGCCGGTTACCCTGGCCGCTACCGAGTCAGTGGCCCTGTTCTCGGTAGCAGATGACAGCGCCTCCATCGCCAGCGCCAGCGTGGAGACGCAGCATAACAGCAGCAGCACCACCAGCAGCGACGACAGCAGTGCGCCTGTCGCGGTGGCCTCAACGCTGACGACCGAAGCGGATAGCGTGACGCCAGTCAGCAGCAGTGAAAACGCGGTGACAGGTGACACCGTGGTGGCCGCAGCGCCTGCGGAAGAGGTGGGTTACACCATTGGTGGCGTCGTGATTACCCTGGCTGATGGCAGTACGGCAGAGGGTGCCTCGGTGACCGGCAGCAGCGGTGCGGACACCGTGACGGTCAGCGACCTTAACTTTACCCATATTGATGGTGGCGCAGGCACCGATACGCTGGTGCTTAATGGTGAGTATCTCAATCTGGATCTCACCGCGCTGGGCCTGAAAGTCGAACATGTCGAAGTGCTCGATTTGGGTAAAACCGGCACCAACTCTGTCAAACTTGATCTCAATGAGGCACTCACTATTACGGATAAACAGAGTGATGATTTGCTGATCAAAGGCGCGGATGGCAGTCAGGTGACGCTGGCGAACAGCAACGGCGGGATCTGGGAGGTAACCGGCGAGCGCACGGTGGAGGGCAGAGTCTTTGAGATCTACCACAACTCGGCGCTGACCAGTGATAACACCCTGGGTGATGTGCTGGTGCAGCAGAACCTGCAGGTGCATGTGGTGTAAACACGACCTGTCTGGCAGGCCAGTCTGAGAAGCGGGTGCGAAAGCACCCGCTTTTTTTTGTTTCGTCACGTAATAATTTCACTTTCCAGATTATCGCCACTATTCATTAGCAGGGTGAAAGATTAGGGTAGGCGCAGCAAACGGCGTTACGCCGTGAATCAGTTTTCTGGCACCCTTTGTCGCTTTTATCAGCGTCTTCTTTCGTTATCCCTGTTACCTCCGGGTAATCAGTTCCGACCAGCGGAAACGGGCAGCTTAAGCTGACCCACTACCCTATCGTCAGACTTCCCGCCCGGTTTATCCGGGCGTTTTGGTCTGCGTTTCTGTTCAGAACTGAGGTGACCTATGTCAACACGCGATACGCTTCGTAATATCCGGCTTGAATCCATTTTCCAGACGGCGGTCAGTGACTTTGCCGTTGCCGACAGCGCTCTGCCCGCCATTGCGCCTGTGGCAACGCAAAGTCTCACTCTGCCCGTCACCCCTTTCTCTGCCGGGTCGCTGCAGAGCAGCCCGCTCGACTACAGTGCCCTGGCTGTCAGCGCGGTTGAGAGCAGACCACCCGCTGCACTGCGCCCCTATGAACCGATTGCCAGTGATGGCGTCATCGCGGGCTGGGAAGCGCAAAAGCCGGTCCATCTGCGCGGCCGGGCGGAAGGAGAAGGCGGCTCGCTGGTTACGCTGACGTTCAACGATCAGAGCTGGCACAGCACCGTGAACAAGTGGGGCTACTGGAACGCGTCCATGCCAGCGGATGCACTCAAAGGCGTGCCGGATGGCAATCACACGCTGACGCTGACCATCACCGATAAAGCGGGCCACAGCACCGCTACCAGCGTTAATTTCGGTCTCTACGTTGATCGCACCATCAAACCGACCCTGACCGTGGACACCGTCAGTGGGGACAATGCCGTGAGTATTGCTGAAAGCATTTACGGCGTTGAAATCAGCGGCGGCGCAACGCACCTGCCGGTGGGGGCGGTGCTGAAACTGACCCTGGGCACGCAAACCACCACGGCCCATGTGGAAAGCGACGGCAGGTGGTATGCCACTTTCCAGGAAAGCGATATGCAGGCGCTGCAGGATGGCGTCTACAGCCTCAAAGTGACCGCGACCGATCCTAACGGAAAAACCGCAACCGACTATCACGAGCTGACGCTGATCACCCACCAGAGCAGCCTGCCAGTCATCAGCTTTGATAAGGTCACGGCAGACGATGTGATTAATCTGGCTGAAACCCGGCAGGATCTGTTGCTGAGCGGCACGCTCTCGACCGTGATGCCGGGTCACCGACTGGTGATCACCGGGGCCAGCCAGAAAGATTATGCCGCCACAATAAGCGAGGAGGGCCACTGGCAGGTGGTGATCCCGGCGGCGGACGTACACGCCTTTATCAGCCTGGGTGAGATCCGCGCCTGGTCCATCGACGGGGCTGATAACTACACCGACGCCACGCATGAGCTGAATATTCACACCGGGTTCATTCCGATCTACACCGAAATGGATATTGGCGGTGACATGACGCTTAACTATCAGGAAGCGCAGCACGATCTGAGCTTCTACGTTGAAGGATGCAACACCCTGGAGATCAACGGTAAAACCTACCAGCCCGATGCTCAGGGCATGGTGACGCTCACCTCCGGCGAACTGATGGCACTGCAGGATGGTCCGGTCGCCGCCACCTTCCATCGCTGGGATCAGTATGGCAACAGCGACAGTCAGACCAGGGACTCACTCTTTACCGTGGCCGTGCATCAGCGGCCGACACTGACGCTGGACACCGCCTTTGATGACAACAAAATTGATGCGGCGGACGTGAACAGCTGGCATCTGATTCAGGGCAGCTCCAGCCATCTGCAACCGGGCAGCCTGGTGGAATTAACCCTGGGCGATCAGCACTACAGCGCCAGCGTAAAAGCGGATGGCGGCTGGGCGCTGACCATTCTGGCCGGGCAGCTGGCAACGCTGGATGAGGGGGAATACCTGATGACGGTCAGTGGCAAAGACAGCGCCGGTAATCTGGCCACGGCCAGCCAGACGGTGCAGGTGGCATCGCATACGGAAAACGCCAGCAGGCTGGAGGATCAGACGGTGGATCAGCTGCTCGACACCGTCAGCCTCACGCAGCAGGCAGAGACCGCGCACGTGGCGCAGGCGGCCACGGCGGCGGCCGTCCCGCAGGAGAGCCCTCTCTTCTCCGATGTGCCTTATACCCTTGCCGATCATCTGCTGCTGCATCCTGCGGCACAGCCGCTGGTCTGACGCTGACACATTAATAATTTCACTGCCTTCCGGACGGGTCTGTTAAGCCTGTCTGGATTGGCATGGAATCATGTGGTGGTTGTTTTTCGTTCGATCAGGAGAAAGATCAAAGATTTCATCTGTTTTTAGCAGGAATAAGCACGGGATTTGATCTAATAATGTTAAGGGCCGTTCAGTGTCTCGCGTGTTAAACATAAATAAAATAACGCAATAGCGTTGTCAGGCGCTGTGTAAGCAGTTTTTTGCTCCCTTTGTTCACCAGGAAAAACACCATGATGATAAGACCTCCTGCTGGTATGGATAATGAACAAAGCGCGATTAACTTTTTTGTTGTGCGCCCTGAGTGGCGTAGCAGTGCCTGCGGTCTTTGCCGCACCGTTACCTAAAGCCGAATTTAACTGGCGCGCTGCGCCGACCGAAGAACAGATTGCCAGCTTAACGCTGCGCGACGCCATTCTCCGGGCCTTCGCCCGCAATCCGAAAATCTCGGAAGCGGCGGCACAGATCCACGTTGGTGAGGGGGATCTGGATGCCGCCCGCAGCGCCTGGTATCCGCAGATCTCTCTGCAGGGTGCGGCGGGACGCTCTCATCAGACCGACTCCGCTGGCAGCCTGAACAACAATGGCTCCGGCGGTATCACGCTCAGTCAGCTGCTCTATGACTTTGGCCGCACCGGCAGCGCTATTGATGAGCAGCATGCCCTGTCAGATGCCTATCGTTTCAGCCTGTTCGACTCCATGACCACCGTGGCGGAAGATACGCTGCAGGCTTACCTCGAAGTTAAACGTTACCAGGCGCTGGCGGATACGGCGCACACCAATATCGCCTCGCTGCAGCGGGTGCGGGATATTGCGAAACTGCGCGCCGATGCCGGCCTCAATTCGCAGTCAGATGTGTTGCAGGCCGAAACCCGCATCGCCGCGATGCAGGCCACGCTGGAGCAGTATCGCGCCCAGCTGCGTTCCGCCACTGCACAGCTGACTGTGCTGACCGGCGTGGTGCCCGCCACGCTGCCAGAACTGCCTCAGGCGCTGCTGAAACAGCAGATCACCCTCGACAAAATCGCCTATGAAAGCAGCGCTGCGGTGCGCAGCGCACAGTCGAAACAGGAAGCGGCCCGTGAACGGGTGCGCCAGGCCGAGTCCGGTCACTGGCCGACCATCAAAGTGCAGGCGGGCCGGACCCGCTATGAAAACGATCGTCAGTCTTACTGGGATGATGAAGTGCAGTTGCAGGTGGAAGCGCCGCTTTACCAGGGCGGGCTGGTGAATGCAAAAACGCAGTCTGCCGAGGGCGATCGGGAAGCGGCGCAGGCCGCAGTGCAGCAGGCCAAGCTCGCCATCAATCAGAACGCCTCTACCGCCTATGCTGACATGATCGGCGCACAGCAGCGACAGGCTGCCGGGGAAGTGCAGCTCGCCAGTGCCGACCATACCCGTGATGTTTACGCCGATGAGTATCGCCTGAGTAAGCGCAGCCTGAACGATCTGCTCAGCGTGGAACAGGATGTGTTTCAGGCGGACAGCTCACGTATCACCGCGCTTTACGATGGCTGGGACGCCACCGTGCGTTATGCCGCCGCGGTAGACAATCTCCTCGATATCATGGGTATCGATCGCCAGCAAAGCAGCGGCGATCTCCTTCCTTCGCTGCAATAGCGATAAGGCATTAATAATGAGTACATCCACCCTGAATACCGATAACTGGATTGCCGCCATGCTTCGCGTGGCCGCGCGATTCGGTAAACCTGCCGATGGCAAAACCCTGCGTCAGCAGATGCGCTGGTTTGAACATCTGCCGGTGTCACAGCAGCTGGAACGACTTTCCGGGCTGCTGGGACTGCATCTGACGATGGTGCCGCAGAACAAACTGCGCTGGCGTCAGGAGATCACCCCGGTGGTGCTGGTGCTGGAAAATGCCAGTGTGGCGGTGCTGGAGGGTATCGACGCCGACGGCAGCGCCCGCTACTGGCTCAGTGAAGGTGGCGATGTGGTGCGGGAAAGCGCCTTATCGGAACTGCTGGCCCGCGCGCAGGGCGATGTCGGTGTGATTGGCGTGGCGGCGCGAGGCCGGGATGCCCGCATTGACGAGTTTGTTCAGCCCTATGAGCCACACTGGTTCTGGAAAAATTTTCGCGGCATGGGACGCCGCATCACCGAGATTTCGCTGGCCTCGGTGGTCAGCAACGTGCTGGCGCTGGCCGGGATTCTTTTTTCAATGCAGGTCTACGATCGGGTGATTCCGGCTCAGTCGCAGTCCACGCTTTGGGTGCTGTTTATCGGGGTGCTGATCGCGGCGGCCATCGAATATCTGATCCGGCTGATGCGAACCCAGGTGTCAGATTTAATGGGCAAACGCATCGACCTGAAAGTGTCCGCCATGCTGTTTGCCAGGGCGATGAACATCCGTAATGAAGCGCGGCCAAAGTCGACCGGCTCCTTTATCTCGCAGCTGCGTGAGATCGACCAGGTGCGTGAGTTGCTGACCTCGACCACGGTCGGTGCCGCCGCCGATCTGCCCTTTGTGATCCTGTTCCTGTTCATCATGTCGTTTGTTGGCGGCTGGCTGGTGCTGATCCCGCTGGCGGCGATCCCGCTGATCGTCATTCCCGGCCTGCTGGTGCAAATCCCGATGGCGCGGCTGGCCAAAGAGGGGCTGCGTGAGGGGGCACTGCGCAATGCGGTGCTGGTGGAGACCATTGAAGGGATTGAGGATATCAAGGCGCTGCAGGCGGAACCCTATTTTCAGCGCCAGTGGGAACAGACCCACGAAGTCAGCGCTTCAATCAGCAACCAGCAGCGGTTATGGGGCGCACGCCTGACCGGCTGGGCGTCAACGGTGCAGCAGTTGACCTATGCGGGGATGCTGGTGTTTGGTGTCTATCTGGTGCTCGATTCGCAAATCACCACCGGTACGCTGGTCGCCTGTAGCCTGCTTTCGTCCCGCACCATCGCGCCATTAATGCAGCTGACGATGGTTTTCTCACGCTGGCAGCACGCCAAAATGGCAATGAAAGGGCTGGATGAGCTGCTGAAAAAGCCGCTTGATCAGCCTGACGCCGCCACGCTGGCGCACTGTCCGACGCTTACCGGCCAGTACGATCTGCGCAATGTGCATTACAGCTATGACGAAGAGAATGAAAAGAACGTGCTCAACGTGCAGCAACTGCAGATCAAGCCCGGCGAGAAGATTGCCATTCTGGGCAAAGTCGGGGCAGGGAAATCGACGCTGCTGAAGATCCTCGCCGGTCAGGCGCAGGCCACGCAGGGCAAAGTGATTGTTGATGGCGTTGATATTGCGCGTATCGACCCTGTCGATTTGCGTCGTCAGCTCGGCTGGCTGTCCCATGACTCCCGCCTTTTCTTTGGCACACTGCGGCAGAACCTGATGCTGGGCAATCCCCACGCCAGCGAACAGGAGATGCTGCAGGCGCTGCGTATCAGCGGTGCGCTGTCGCTGGTACAGCAGGATGCCGCCAGCCTGGATCGCATAATCAATGAAGGCGGACGCGGGCTGTCAGGCGGTCAGCGCCAGATGGTGATGCTGAGCCGGATGATTCTGCGACAGCCGCAGGTGGTGCTGCTGGATGAGCCCACTGCAGCCATGGATGAACAGCTGGAGGAGCATGTGATCCGTCAGTTACAGGGCTGGATCAGCGGCCGGACGCTGGTGCTGGTAACGCACCGTCCGGCGCTGCTGAAGATGGTTGACCGTATTGTGGTAATGGATAACGGCCGGATTGTGGCCGATGGTCCGCGTGACGAGATCCTGCGCCGTGCAACTGCGCCAGCGACGTCCGGGAAAGGAGATGCTGCATGAGTCTGGTCATTGTTGATAAAGATCTTGCCCGTCATGAGCGCCGGACATCGGCGATTATCTGGCTCTGCACCGCCGCACTGGCGATTTTTCTCATCTGGGCACACTTCGCCATTCTGGATGAGGTCACCGTTGGCACCGGCAAAGTAACCCCCTCCAGTCGCGCACAGGTGATCGACAGCCTCGATGGCGGCATCGTTAAACAGCTTAACGTGCATGAAGGCGACATTGTTGAGAAAGGGCAGGTGCTGGCGACCCTCGATCCGACGCGCTTCCAGTCAAACTTCGGCGAGGCGCAGGCTAAGGTACGCACGCTGCGCGCCTCGTCGGAACGGCTGGAAGCGGAACTCTCCGGCACGCCGCTGACCTTCAGCGCCGAAACCCTGAAGGAGCCGCAGCTGGTGACGCGTGAACGACAGCTCTATGAGTCGCGACGCCGTAATCTCACCGAAACCATCAGTAATCTGCAGCAGTCACTGAAACTGGTGCAGGATGAGCTGCGGCTGACGGAACCGCTGGTGGCCAAAGGCGCGGCCGGGCAGGTCGAGGTGATTCGTCTGCGTCGTCAGGTCAGCGATCTGCGCGGCAAAATCGACGAGGCGCGAAATGATTATCTGGTGCGCGCCCACGAAGAGCAGGTGAAAAACAATGCCGAACTGGATGCACAACTGCAGGTGGCGGCAGGTAAAGAGGATCAGCTGACGCGTGCCACGCTCTACTCACCGGTGCGCGGCATCGTCAAAGATATCCAGGTCACCACGGTCGGCGGCGTGCTGGAGCCAGGCGGTAAACTGATGGAAATTGTGCCGCTGGAGGATCAGCTGCTGATTGAGACGCGCATCAATCCACGTGATATCGCGTATATCCGTCCCGGCCTGGCCGCCACCGTGAAGGTCACCGCCTATGACTCTTCTATCGACGGCGATCTGCCCGGCGAGGTTGAAACGGTGTCGCCCGATACCCTGCAGGATGAGGTAAAACGCGATCAATATTACTACCGTGTTTACGTTCGAACCCAGAAAGCGGAGCTGACCAACCGTGCCGGACGAAAATTCCCGATTGTGCCGGGAATGGTGGCGAATGTTGAGATTAAAACCGGTCAGAAATCGGTGATGGACTATCTGATTAAACCGCTGAATAAAGTCAAAGAATCGCTGCGTGAGCGTTAAAAAACCGCACCAGCTAAACTGTCCGCTTGCTTAATTACGGTGATAAATTAACATGGCGGATATTCCCTCATTCAGGGTGCAATGCGTGCGCAATTTAACACCGTGTGCGGACGCAGCATGGCGTTAATTTAACCCGATTAAGAAAGTTTACGCAGATATAGCGGAACGGCAAATTGCAGGCAAAAAAAAGCCGGACAATTTGTCCGGCGGGAAATAATAAGTTGTACATCTCATTCGGGGAGAATGAAGGTAATAATGGAATAAATGATGATAGCGGGATCTATTCTATTACCAGATGCCCTAAAAGTTTTATCATTCAGTGCTTCGGATTGCTCTGATGTAACCTCTTGATAAAAAACAATTCAAAATCATATTAACGATTTGTGCGCTATTTTTTATCGATCTGTGCTGGTTATTAGTTCCCCGATATTTACATTAAGAAATAACTATTTCGAATTGTGAAACACTTTTGGAAATTTAGTAGCATTTTCCTGGTGGATTATTGCCCGGTATAAAACAACAATGGCCTGCCGGCTGAATTTTTAATCATTCAGTTAGCAGTGGCAAATAATAAAGGCATATAACAGAGGGTAATAAAATGAAACGTCGCGTTCTCTCCCTGGTGGTCCCTGCATTACTGGTTGCAGCAGGATCAGCAAACGCAGCTGAAATTTATAACAAAGACGGCAACAAATTAGACCTCTTCGGTAAAGTTGACGGTCTGCACTACTTCTCTGACAACGACGGTTCTGATGGCGACCAATCCTACGTTCGCTTCGGCTTCAAAGGCGAAACGGAAATCAGCAATCAGCTGACCGGTTACGGCCAGTGGGAATATCAGGCCGCGCTGAACAACGCCGAGTCTGAAGGCACAGCCAACAGCTACACCCGTGTCGGCTTTGCCGGTGTGAAATTCGGTGATGCAGGCTCGTTCGACTATGGCCGTAACTACGGCGTCGCCTACGATATCGGCGCATGGACCGACGTACTGCCAGAGTTCGGTGGCGATACCTATGGCGCAGATAACTTTATGTATCAGCGCGGTAATGGCATGGCGACCTACCGTAACAATAACTTCTTCGGTCTGGTGGATGGCTGGAACTTCGCCGTGCAGTATCAGGGCAAGAATGGCAACAACAGCGAATCCCCGAATGGACGTGACGTACTGGGTCAGAATGGCGACGGATGGGGTCTGAGCACGACCTATGATCTGGGTTCAGGCTTCGGCATCGGTGCCGCTGCTTTCCAGTCTGACCGTACCAACGATCAGAACAGCGCAACGTCAACTATCCTTGGCCGTGGCGATAAAGCGGAAGTGTACACCGGCGGTCTGAAATATGACGCGAACAACGTCTATCTGGCGGCAATGTACTCGCGTGCTTACAATGCGACCCGCTTCGGAGACAGCAGTGACGCCTCTTCAGCGTACGGTTATGCAGATAAAGCGGACAACTGGGAACTGGTTGCACAGTATCAGTTCGACTTTGGCCTGCGTCCATCCCTGGCCTACGTCACCTCACGCGGCACGGATGTTCAGAACTGGGGCAAACAGAATCTGAAAAAATATGTTGATGTAGGTGCGACCTACTACTTCAACAAAAACATGTCCACCTACGTTGATTACCAGATCAACCTGCTGGACGACAACGACTTCACCGACGCAGCCGGTATCAATACCGACGACGTGGTGGCACTGGGTCTGGTTTACCAGTTCTGAGTCGTCAGGGAGCGCAGTTACCGCTGCGCTCCTGCCTCATTTTCCGGGCCGGGCGCTTCAGATTTTTGCCACGTTGTGGCTTCCGGTGCCGTGGTCACCGACGACACAACACTGCCAAATCGCGCACCTTCAAACGCGACACCTGCCAGCGTAAAGGCTGAAAAGCTCAGCCAGTGATGCCATGCTGACGGCCACTTCTGTGAATTTTTCATTCTGCACCTCTTCAGAGATAAACACTGTTTCAACAGTGCAGAATTCATGCCAGCTTAACCGCTCTCACAGCCACAGGCGTTACGCCTGCTTTGGTACACTTGCTGCGCCCGATGGGAGCATGTTGCCCCAGTCCGGTGCAGGGAAGCCTGTTAATGGCGCGGCCGGGAGGGGAGCATATGACGATGACGGCGCTGATGCAGGACTTTATAGGTACTGAAGATAAACAGCCCCAGGGCAATGGCGAGAATCAGATAAATCATCTGCTGCTCCTTAATTGAATGAATGTCGATCGCCTGATTAAAGGCGGGCACAGGGTAGATGACGGGTAAAGTGTGAGGGGCTTTAGAGAGATATTCAACTTTCTTTAAGCGTCTTTACCCGAAGTTTATGCTTTGTAGCAGGTCGGAATAAAGTGTTACAAGTGAGGAAAGATGCGTTATCAGACTAATCTGCTGTTTACGGCGATGCTGGCACTGACGTTAGTGGCTTGCGATAAGCCTGCGGCCACACCGGCAATGGTGCTGGAAGGAAAAACGATGGGAACCGTCTGGCGGGTGAGCCTGACCGGTGTGGCGAACTCCCGTAAAGCGGAGCTGCAACACAGCATTCAGCAGCAGCTGGACGCGGATGATGCTGAACTCTCCACCTGGAAAGCCGATTCCGTGTTGTCCCGTTTTAACCAGAGCCGTGATCTGTCGCTGCAGCCGGTGAGTGAAAACATGGCGGATATTGTCACCACCTCACTGCGGATTGGCCGTAAAACCGGCGGGGCGATGGATATTACCGTCGGTCCACTGGTTAACTTATGGGGCTTTGGCCCGACAAAACAGCCTGGCCATACGCCGGATGCAGCACAGATCGCCGCCGCCCGGGCGCAGACCGGGTTGCAACATCTGCGGGTCGTGCAGGGCGCAGCCGGGCAGTGGCTGCAGAAAGATCTGCCGGACCTTTATGTCGATCTCTCGACGGTGGGTGAGGGCTTCGCGACCGATCATCTGGCGCGACTGATGGAGCAGCTCGGCATCAACAACTATCTGGTGTCGGTAGGTGGCGCGGTGCTGAGTCGCGGACTGAATGCGCAGCAGCAGCCGTGGCGGGTGGCAATCCAGAAACCCACCGATCGTGAAAATGCAGTGCAGGCGCGCGTGAGTCTGCAGGGACACGGCATTAGCACCTCCGGCAGCTATCGCAACTATTATGAACTGGATGGCAAGCGCATTTCTCATGTCATCGATCCTGTTACGGGACGGCCGATTGAGCATAAACTGGTTTCTGCCACGGTAATCGCCACCACGGCGCTGGAAGCCGATGGCTGGGATACCGGACTGATGGTACTTGGCACCGAAAAAGCGAAAGCGCTGGCGTTAAAAGAGCATCTGGCGGTCTATCTGATCAGCAAGCAGGGCGATAAATTCGTCAGCTGGATGTCGCCGCAGTTTGCTGCCTTCCTGATCCCCGATAAATCCGGAGAACCCTGATGTTAGATCTTTTTAGTGAAGAGCAACCCTGGCAGGAGCCGCTGGCGGAAGGGGCCGTGATCCTGCGGCGTCGCGCACGCGAGGATGCAGACGCGCTGTATCAGCAGATCATGGCGATTGCGCAGCAGAACCCCTTTGCCCATCGCATCACGCCCGGCGGCCATCGTATGTCGGTGGCGATGACCAACTGCGGCGATTTCGGCTGGTCGGTGGATTCGCGTGGTTACAATTATCAGCAGCAGGACAACCTGAACGGACGCAAATGGCCGGCCATGCCGCCGCTGTTTCGCAGTCTGGCGCAGCAGGCCGCCTCTGAAGCGGGCTTCCCGGACTTTAACCCGGATGCCTGCCTGCTTAATCGCTATGAACCGGGTGCGAAACTGACGCTGCATCAGGATAAAGATGAGAAAGATCTGCGTCAGCCTATTGTTTCGGTGTCGCTGGGTTTACCTGCCGTGTTTCAGTTTGGCGGCTTCGAACGCACTGACAGCACCCAGCGCGTGCTGCTGGAGCATGGCGATATTGTGGTGTGGGGCGGGCCGTCGCGCCTGCGTTATCATGGCATCCTGCCGCTGAAACCAGGCGTTCATCCGCTGGTCGGTGCCTGGCGTTACAACCTGACGTTTCGCCGCGCCTTTTAACCTGCCACACCGGTGATAGCGTGGTGAGAATAACTATTGCTATCATTTTGCATCCCATTACACTGCAGGCTGTTTTTTGACTGCTGGAATGCCTGCATGACGTTGCTAAGCGTTGTTTTTCGCCAGTTCCGCTGGCCTTTTATTGGGGTAATTGCGCTGACGTTGTTAAGCGCCGTGCTGGGTATCGGCATGATCGCCTTTATCAACCGCGAAATGATTGTCGCCATTAACACCTCATTTGCGGTACTGCCGCAGTTTCTGTTGCAACTGGTGGTGCTGATGGCGGTGACGCTGGCCTCCCAGCTGGCGCTGACGATGCTCGGCCATCAGTTTGTCTGGCGACTGCGCGGCGAATTTATCAAGCGTATTCTCGATTCCCGCGTTGAACGCATTGAGCAGCTCGGCAGTGCGCAACTGCTGGCGGGACTGACCAGCGACGTACGGGCGATTACGCTGGCCTTTGTGCGCCTGCCGGAGCTGTTTCAGGGTGTCATTATTACACTTGGATCAGCGATCTATCTCGCCTGGCTGTCGCCGAAAATGTTGCTGGTGACCAGTCTCTGGCTGGGTGTCACGCTGGCAGGCGGCTGGATGCTGGTTTCTCGCGTCTATCAGCACATGGCAAAGCTGCGGGAAATTGAAGATAACCTCTATCGTGATTACCAGACGGTCATTGAAGGACGCAAAGAGCTGCAGCTGAACCGCTCACGTGCGCAGCAGGTTTACGACACCGTGTATCAGGAAGATGCCCGCGCCTGGCGTCACCATATTGTGCGCGCCGATACCTATCATCTTAGTGCGGTGAACTGGTCGAATATCATGACGTTAGGCGCTATCGGCATGGTCTTCTTTATGGCCAACAGCCTGGGCTGGGCCAATACCGCCGTCGCCGCCACCTTTTCTCTGACGCTGTTGTTCTTACGCACGCCGCTGCTCTCAGCGGTAGGCGCGTTACCCACGTTACTCAGCGCCCAGGTCGCCTTTCGTAAGCTGAACGCCTTTGACCTTGCGCCTTATCAGGCCGGGTTTCACGCGCCCTCTGCCGTCTCTGACTGGCAGACACTGGAACTGCGCGACGTCTCTTTTCATTATGGTGATAACGGCTTCCGGGTCGGGCCGATTAACCTGACGCTGCGCCGGGGTGAGCTGGTGTTTCTGATCGGTGGCAACGGCAGCGGGAAGTCAACGCTGGCGATGCTGCTGACCGGGCTTTATCAGCCTCAGTCCGGCACGCTGCTGCTGGATGGTAAGCCGATCACGGCAGACGAGCTCGATGTGTGGCGCAGTCAGTTCTCGGCGGTCTTTACCGACTTACATCTGTTTGACCGGTTAATGGGGCGGGACGGCGTGGTGGCCAATCCGGCGCTGGTGCAGCTGTGGCTGGAGAGGCTGAAAATGCAGGATAAGCTGAAGATTGAAGGCAATAAAGTGCTGAATCTGCGGCTGTCTAAAGGGCAGAGTAAACGACTGGCGCTGCTGCTGGCGGTGGCAGAAGAACGCGATGTGCTGTTACTGGATGAATGGGCGGCAGATCAGGATCCCCATTTTCGCCGCATCTTCTACCGCGAGCTGCTGCCGTGGTTGCAGCAGGCAGGTAAAACGGTGTTTGCGATCAGTCATGACGATCACTACTTTATTCATGCCGATCGGCTGCTGGAGATGCGCGAAGGGCAGTTAACGGAGCTGACCGGTAACGAACGCGAACTTGCCACGCTCGACTCGGTAAAGCGGACCGACACCGGGCTTTGATGGCAGCGGGCAAAACGTAGCAATAAAGCGCACTGCGGTGCTTCGCATTAATCAGGCCTCTTCAGCCATCAGCAGAAACGTCGTTTTCTGCCATCCTGAAAAACCTATTTTCGTCTGTATCTTTCCCGGCTAAATTTATTTAGCCGGTTTCTAAAGCCGATGCGAAACCAGGGTAATGACCTGACTTTCCTGCCACACAAAACTTGCCTGTAATAACATGCCCGCCGGAAAAGCTGTACTGAAGTGCTGAGTCAGGCGCAGCGTGGCGCACTGCTGCACGAAATCTACTGATACCAGTGCCGCATCCAGAAAGTCCATCGGCTGATGGAGCTGTGGCCATAACGCTTTATAGACGCTTTCTTTCAGTGAGAAGAGCAGGGTAGCGGCCGCACCAAAGGAGATGGGCAGTCTTTGCAACAGAACCTGTTCCTGCGCGTTCATCAACAGCTCTGCTGTTTCCTGCGCCGTGGTCTCTGGCATGAACTGCTCGACGTCGACCCCGATAGCGCAGGGCTGACGGGTAGCCGCCACCACGACGACACCGGCACTGTGTGACAGTGATGCCTGAACACCGGCTGGCCAGCAGGGCGATCGGTCAGGGGCATTGGTCAGAATGAAATCCATAATGCCCAGCTCAGCCATCACCGATCGGGCAAGCAGACGGCTTGCAAGGAATTCGGCACGTCGTTTGCTCACAGCCTGCTGCAGTCGGGCGGGCAGGGGGATCCCCCATTCAGCAGCGAGCGCGTCATGATACTTTTGTGGGTCAAAGTGACTCACCGCCAGCAAAGGATCGCTGTGGTTAAGGTGACGGGAGAGGATAAAGCCGCCTGCAACAGGCGGCAGCGGCAGGTCGGGATAGCGCATGCGAAACCATCATCAAAACCTAAAAAGGCATTTAATCAGGCACGATGGTTCAGGGCAAGCAGCCTGCCGCAATCAGTCGTTGGGAGGAATGGCAAAACTTTTAAGAGAAACAACGAAATGGTGGTGACCCCTGCTGATGCGTGCACCCCGGTCGCACCAGTGGCTCGCCAGACGAAAGAAATCGTCGCTGCCAATGTCATACGCCAGTTCCACTTTGCTAATGCCTGAATGAAGTAACGCTTCTGCATCTTTCAGGCTTTTCGCTTTGATCGCCATAAAAATTATCCATCAATTTCTGGGGAATCCAGAGTAGGCATTTTCTGTGACATTTTTGTTTCAGTTTGATGAATAAGCGCAGCGGATGGCTGCTTTTGTGAGTCTGATCAGACTTTGTTGCAAGCGCTAACCTGCTGATTGCAAGGGTGATGTTAACCCTGTTCGGGATTAATCTGAATGTGAAACGCTGATAAAGAAAGGCCGCGTCAGACGCGGCCCTGTGGGTTACTTCTGGTCTGGCGGGGAAGGTTGTTTGTCGCCGGACTCGGGTGCTTCGGTTGGATCGTCTTTTTCGATGAATGTCATGAACTCTCCTCTTGTTACCCACACGTTTTTAAGTATAGATCGGAATGCTGGACACGCGAGGGAAGTTAAAGCTGACGACAGAAACGAAAAAAGCAGCCTTTTGGGCTGCTTTTCAGGGAATTTGGTCGGCACGAGAGGATTTGAACCTCCGACCCCGGACACCCCATGACCGTGCGCTACCAGGCTGCGCTACGTGCCGAACACTGGAGGATTAGTCTACTGGTTATCGTCATGAATGCAAGATACCCGCAAACTATTTGCCTGATAATTAATCAGTTAGCGATAAATCGCTTCTCCTCCGTTAACACCTGCAACAGCAGCGTCAGTTCCGGCTTGTGATCTTTCAGGGCGTTGCCCTGCGCATCATAAGCGCGATAGCTGCCGTTGTTGTTGAGTACCAGCGTCACCTGCGGCGTGGTAATAACCAGTTTGTTCTCTTCGCTGCTGGCGACCCAGTCATGGCGACGACGCGCCGCAAACAGGTCTTCACCCTGAGAGTAATTCTGCGGATTCGTCCGTACATGCAGCAGGCGCTGCATCAGCGTCGCCATCACATCCTGATGATCAGAAAGACGATCAACCGTCTGCGCCGGGGTATCAGGCCAGTGAATCACTAACGGCACCTGCAGCGTCTGGCGGTTTCCGGCGCTGTCAGGATTGCCCTCCAGTGCCAGACCACGCTGCGCGGTAATCACCACAACGGTATTTTTGAGCAAATCACGCGCCTGCAGGCTGCTGAGCACCGCGTGAATCTGTTCATCAACCGCCGGAGCCTGACGCAGATAGCTGCGCTGACGCGTTTTGTCACTGTCGCCGGTGACATCAGGGCCGTTCAGGGCGATCCATGAGAACCAGGGGGCCTGTGAATCCTTCTGTTTCTCCAGCCAGTTCTGCCATTGCGCCACCGTGCTGGCGTTGGGCTGACTGTTAGTTGCAGGCAGTGAGTAATCGGTCAGCAACGCCTGCCGGTAGAGCGGCGGATTAAAGCCCTCTGAGGAGAACAGGCCAAACTGATAACCCTGCGTACTGAGCGCCCCCAGCAGGGCAGACGGCGTTCGCGAGGCCAGAATACCGTTCATATAGCTGGAGGAGATACCATAGAACAGGCCGAACAAGCCTTTTTCCGGGGTATCACCCGCGCTGTAGTGCTGCGTGAAGCGCACGTTCTCACTGGCGAACTGATCGAGTTCCGGCATCGCTTTGGCCAGCGTGGCGTTATTCAGGCCATCGACGGTCAGCACCAGCAGGTTATTGCGTGTCCCGGCGTCACGGAAAGTAATGTCGCTCAGCGGGTACTCCACCGCCAGCGCTTCCGGATCGCCCTGCTGAACCAGCCGACGCTGATATTCCTGCGCATCCAGTAAACCGTGGCGCTCAAGGAAACGGCGGGCCGTCATCGGGTAGGAGAGCGGCAGATTGGCGCGCTGCATGGTAATCGGGCGATAGAAGTTCGCATCGGCCCAGATATACATCAGGTGGCTGGCAAAGAAGGCGCTGATAAACAGCGCGGCGACCGGCTTACCGAATGAACGGCGATTCAGGCTACGCAGCTTCTGCCAGCTCCAGGTCGCAAACAGCATTTCGACCAGGAAAATCAGCGGCACGCTGATAAACATCAGCTGCCAGTCACGTGCCATCTCGCTCTGGTCAGGGTTAATGACCAGTTCCCACACCACCGGATTCAGGTGCAGGTGGAAGCGGCTGAAGACCGCACTGTCGACCATCACCAGCGTCAGCCCGGCCGTGGCGACCACCGCCGATAACACCCGCATCAGCCGTTGCGACATCACCACAAAGGTCAGCGGGAAGATAATCAGCAGATAGGCGGCAAAAACCACAAAACTGAAGTGGCCCACCCAGCTGGTATAGGCGTAGATACGCCCCGCCAGTGAAGAAGGCCAGTCGGCGACCAACAGGTAGCGACTGCCTAAAATCAGCGCGAATAAGATGTTAAACAGAGCAAACCAGTGCCCCCAACTGATCATCTGGGAGACTTTTTCGCGGTAGCGCTGCCGGTTGGTTACCATATTATGAGATCAAATCAGCCAATTAATGGGCGTTGTCGTCACGCACAGACGCCTGAAGGGCATCGGCGAAAGATCGTGCCAGTGAACGACGTTGCGCCGGGGCGACATCGCTGTTAATTAAGTTGGTCACCATATTTCCCAGAACCATCAGGGAGAGATCGGTGGGGGCTTTGTCCTTGTGCAGGATTTGGGCCATGTCCGCGAGGAGTTGTTCCACGCGTTCGTCACTGTAGCGTGATGATTGTGCCATATCGTCGTCTAAGCTCATTTTAAAAGGCGATATATTACCGGAACAGCGCACTTTTTACCGCAATTTTATCGAAAGTACTGCGTTCGCTTTAAGCATGGAGTTGAAAGCCGATGCTGGCGGTGTTTGAATACGCGCCTGTGCTAAAAGGAGAGTCTACCATGAGTCTGGATATCGACCAGATTGCCCTGCATCAGTTAATTAAACGCGATGAAAACCAGCTTGAACTGGCGCTGCGCGATTCGCTGCTGCCTGCCACCAACACGGTCAACGCGATGGTGGAGGAGTTACACCGGGTTTACAGCGCAAAAAGCAAAGCCTATGGCCTGTTCAATGCAGAGAGTGAACTGGCAGAAGCGCTGCGTAATTGTCGTAAGGGCAACGATGATTTTCTCGCCTTTAGCCGTGCCGCGACAGGTCGCCTGCGCGATGAACTGGCGAAATATCCGTTTGCGGAAGGCGGCGTGGTGCTGTTTATTCACTACCGTTATCTGGCGGTGGAGTACCTGCTGATTGCGGTGCTGAACAGCCAGTCCAGCATGCGCGTGAATGAGCAGCTGGATATCAGCAGCACACATTATCTTGATATTAATCATGCCGACATCGTGGCGCGTATCGATTTAACCGAGTGGGAAACCAACCCGGAATCGACCCGTTACCTGACCTTCCTGCGCGGGCGCGTTGGCCGTAAAGTGGCTGACTTCTTTATGGACTTCCTGGGTGCCGAAGTGGGATTAGACACCAAGGCGCAGAACCGCGGTCTGTTGCAGGCCGTTGATGACTACTGCAACGAATCGGAACTGGATAAGCAGGAACGGCAGAACTATCGCCAGCAGGTCTACAGCTACTGCAACGAGCAGTTGCAGGCGGGCGAAGAGATTGCGCTGGAAGATCTGTCGAGCGAACTGCCACCGCTGGGCGAAAAAACCTTTCAGGCTTTTACCCAGGAGCAGGGCTATGAACTGGAAGAGAGCTTCCCGGCGGATCGCAGTACGCTGCGTCAGCTCACAAAGTTTGCCGGTAGCGGCGGGGGACTGACCCTGAACTTTGATGCAATGTTACTGGGCGAACGCATATTCTGGGATCCGGCAACGGACACCCTGACGATTAAGGGCACTCCTCCCAATCTGCGTGACCAGCTTCAGCGCCGTACCAGCAGCAAATAAAAACGCCGCGCTTAGCCCTGATGCCGATGCTTAAATGGTCGGCATTCACCTTCGGGGCGCTTTTTTTCACTCAGCGCTGCGACAATCTTTGGCAGCGACAAAATAAAAGGGCCGGTTTCGCAACCGGCCCTTCTGTTATCAACGTAATTCGCGATTAAGCGCGAACGAAGTCGATGTGGAACAGTTTTGGCTTGAACGGGTGACGCTGAACAGCCTGAACTTTCACTTTAGTTTCTTTACCGTCAACTGACAGGGTCAGAACTTCTTCGTAGAAACCTGGCTTAGCTTGCAGGTTCATTACGGAGTCGTGATCCAGGTCGATGGCAACAGCCGCTTCAGAACCACCGTAGATGATGGCCGGGAAACGGTTTGCTGTACGCAGGCGGCGGCTCGCACCCTTACCCTGCTCTTTGCGTTCTACTGCATTGATAGTGAACATGACAATTCTCTTTATTTAATCCTGCTACAGGCGACCCAGTAACAGGCTGGTTATTCAATCCCGCTAATGCACATGCAAAAGCGGGCGGCAGTATAGCCGTTATGCCGGGTGGTAGCAAACGATATAGCCGCACGCCGGAGGCGCGTCAGCATTAACGCAGCTCATTGGCACGGCGATAGCGCCCCTGGTAATCGAACATTTTCTCGCGGATCTGCCAGAACTGGCCTTTGGCACGTGCTACCACAAAGTCGGGATGGCGCAGCAGCGGCTGCAGCGCCAGCACGTCAGCGGCGGTCTGCCAGCCCAGCGGCACACCGGGCGCGCGCTGATGCGGGCGCATAAACAGCTGTTCAAACGCCTTACGCTGGGCCGGTGTCTGCAGACGAAACCGTTCGCTGACGCTGGTGCCATCTTCGTCGTGATAGGTTGCCTTCAGCCATTCGCCTTTGGCGTCGCGGCCCTGTTCAAGCGTCATGCCGCCACAGCGCAGCACCAGCGCATCTTTAAGCTTCAGCGCCGCTTTGAGCATGTCGTCCGGGTCGACCAGAATCTTGTCGCACTGGTGACAGCGCCGGGCAGCAATATCATTCTCTGCCCCGCAGTCAGGGCAGCTTTTAAAGCGGAAGCGGAAGTCACACTGTTCGCGCTCGCCTTCATCATCTTCCAGCACGCCCTGACAGCGTCGGCCAAAATGCTCAATCACCATGCCATCTGCGGTTGCTTTGCCCCAGAAAGTATTGGCGAAACCGCAGGCAGGGCAGAAAACCTGTACCGGCTGATTATCACTGGCCCCTTTGGGCGCACCCACTTCAGGGGTAAAAAGATCGTGCGGATTACCGGCATAATCAAGAATCAGGCAGTCGGTTTTACCGGGGGCGAGCCGCAGGCCGCGTCCGACGGTTTGCTGATAAAGGCTGACTGACTCGGTCGGGCGCAGGATCGCAATCAGATCCACGTGCGGAGCATCAAAACCGGTGGTCAGTACCGCGACGTTCACCAGGAATTTAAGCTGCTGCGCTTTAAAGGCCAGAATCAGTGCATCGCGCTCGCTGGCAGGCGTTTCCGCTGAGACCAGCGCGCTGTTTTCCGGCAGCAGGTGCAGAATTTCACGCGCATGTTCTACCGTTGACGCGAAAATCATCACCCCCCGCCTGTCGTCAGCGAACTCCACAATCTGACGAATGATATGGGGCGTTACGCGCTGCTGCTGTTTCAGTTCGCGGTTCAGATCGGCTTCGCTGAACAGGCCGTTCGACTGAGCTGTCAGGCGGCTGAAATCGTACTGCACCACGGGCATATCCAGCCGCTCGGGTGGCACCAGGAACTGGTGCTTAATCATGTAGCGCAGCGGCAGCTCATAGATACAGTCGCGAAACAGCGATTTTTCGTCGCCACGTACCATGCCGTGATAGTGGAACTGATAAATCCAGCCTTTACCCAACCGGAACGGCGTGGCGGTCAGGCCCAGTAAACGGAGTTGCGGATTGTGCTGACGCAGATGATGAAAAATCTGCTGATACTGACTCTCTTTATCATCACCGATACGGTGGCACTCATCGACAATCACCAGAGAAAAGGCGCTGTCGAACTGGTCGAGGTTACGCGCCACCGACTGCACGCTGCCAAACACCACTTTGCGCTGACTCTCTTTGCGCTGCAGTCCGGCGGCAAAAATATCGGCCTCCAGTCCATAAGCCTGATATTTACTGTGGTTCTGCGCCACCAGCTCTTTGACGTGCGCCAGCACCAGCACGCGGCCACGCGCCAGCCGTGCCAGTTCGGCAATCACCAGACTCTTTCCGGCTCCGGTTGGCAGCACAATCACCGCAGGCGCTTGATGACGACGGAAATACGCAACGGTGGCGTTAACCGCATCCTGTTGATAGGGGCGTAAGGTAAAAGACATGTTGCTCACTTTTGCAAAACCGGGGGTAATTATGCCATGAAAGAGCGGTAAACGCGCTGTCAGGCTGGCGCGGATCACGTTATACTTCCCGCACATTTTCAACGGTTAACCAGGCCGTTTCAGATTCCCTCCGCAGTAACAGGCAAAACGAATTCATGCGACTCGACAAATTCATCTCTCAGCAACTGGAAATCAGCCGCGCCATCGCTCATCGCGAAATCCGCGGCCAGCGTGTCACCGTTAACGGGGAGATCGTGCGCGATACCGCGTTTAAACTGCTGCCCGACCACGAGGTCGCTTATGACGGCAACGTGCTGCAGATGCTCACCGGCCCACGCTACTTCATGCTGAATAAACCGCAGGGTTACGTCTGCTCAACCGACGATCCCGATCATCCCACCATCCTCTATTTCCTTGAAGAGCCGATGTCATTCAAACTGCACGCGGCGGGGCGTCTGGATATCGACACCACCGGGCTGGTGCTGATGACAGATGATGGTCAGTGGTCACACCGCATCACCTCGCCACGTCATCACTGCGAAAAAACCTACCGCGTCACCCTGGAGTCGCCCGTCAGCGATGAGACGGCCGCGCAGTTTACAGCGGGCGTGCAGCTGCACAATGAGAAGAGCCTGACCAAACCGGCACAGCTGGAGGTGATCACCCCCACAGAAGTGCTGCTGACCCTGAGCGAAGGCCGTTATCACCAGGTGAAACGGATGTTTGCGGCAGTGGGCAACCGCGTCATTGAGCTGCATCGCGAACGCATTGGCGACATCGTACTGGATGCCGATCTGGAACCGGGCGAATACCGTGCGCTGACGGAAGAAGAGATCGCCAGCATTGGCCTGCCAAAAGAGTTGCAGGCAAAATAACCGGGCGGGCCAGGCGGCCCGCGTCACGATTACAAGGACAGGAGAAGGTGTGCGTAAGGAAAAAAATTCACCAACAGGACTGGTGGTTATCCTCGGTCTGTTAGCCATGCTGATGCCATTGTCGATCGACATGTATCTGCCCGCTATGCCGCAGATTGCACGGGAATTTGGCGTTTCAGCCGGTAGCGTGCAGATGTCGCTCAACCTCTATATTCTTGGCTTCGCGATTGGTCAGCTGATTTATGGGCCACTGGCAGACAGTTACGGGCGTAAGCCGGTGATTACGCTCGGCACGCTGATCTTTGCCTGCGCCGCTGCCGCCTGCGCGATGTCGCAGACCATCGATCAGCTGATTACAATGCGCTTCCTGCATGGGCTTTCGGCTGCCGCAGCCAGCGTCGTGATCAATGCCTTAATGCGTGACAGTTACTCGAAAGAGGACTTTTCGCGCATGATGTCTTTTGTAATGCTGATTACCACCATTGCGCCACTGCTGGCCCCGATCATCGGTGGCTGGCTGCTGGTGCTCTGGAGCTGGCACGCTATCTTCTGGGCACTAGCGGGCGCGGCTTTGGTGACAACCGTGCTGGTGAGCACGCAGATCCGCGAAACCCTGAAGCCGGAGCTGCGACAGCGGTTTCATCTGCGCACTACGCTGGGCAACTTCGTGACGCTGTTTCGCCACAAACGGGCGTTCAGCTACATGCTGGCGAGCGGCTTCTCCTTTGCGGGCCTCTTTAGCTTTCTCAATGCCGGCCCCTTTGTTTACATCGAACTGAATCACGTTTCACCGCAAAATTTTGGCTATTACTTTGGCCTGAACGTGGTGTTTCTGTTTGTGCTGACGTTGATTAACAGCCGCGCCGTGCGCCGCTTTGGTCCGGTGGCGATGTTCCGGCTGGGCCTGCTGATACAGTTCTGCATGGGGATCTGGCTGCTGCTGGTCAGTGCTTTCAGCCTTGGCTTTTTACCGCTGGTGACAGGAATCGCGATGTTTATTGGCTGTGTGTCGATGGTCTCATCGAATGCCATGGCGGTGATCATGGATGAGTTTCCGCACATGGCCGGAACGGCCTCCTCTCTGGCGGGCACGCTGCGTTTTGGCGTCGGTGCCTGTGTGGGGGCGTTGCTGTCCCTGATGAGCTTTAACAGCGCCTAGCCTATGGTCGGCACTATCGCGCTCTGCGCAACAATTTCTCTGCTGCTCTTCTTCTACGCTTCACGTCCCCGCACTGCGTCCCGTTAATCGGGCGCAGTGGTTTCGCCGCGATGACCCGCAGTGATGCACATCTCACCGGTTTTGTTTCTTTCTTGTGAAAACTTTTAGTTAAAAAAGTAACCATAATGCGTCTAAAATGATTGTTAACGGCGTGTGAACGCGGTACATATAGGCTGAAGTGCGATGTAAGTCGCAAAAAATGCGCTTCTGCAATCCGCACGGACAGGGGGAATGCCTGTCCAGGCTCTGCGGGGATCACCCCGCTTTCAGCCGGGCAGATCGGTGTTGCGACATAAACTCATCGGGGAGAGTAACCTATGCTGCAACTTTCAATTGTGCATCGTCTGCCACAGCGTTTTCGCTGGGCCAGCGATCACCACAGTGCCATCGAATCCGATGACGCGGCGCTGGATGAGCAGGAGTTTGTAGCGCTGCGGCTGATCAGCCATGACGGCATTCCTGCGTGGGAGATCCTGCAGCAGCTGAAAGAGGTGCTGGCAGATATTCAGGTCGATTGCAAAGTTGCCGAGTGCGAAGGGCAGCCCTGTCTCTTTATTCAGCGTCGCGACGAAAGCGCCACTAACTGCTGCCTGAAAAATCAGGGCGTGGCGATTGCCGAGACCTTTATCGCAGGCTGAGTTGCGCCGACTGCAGCAGCTCGCGGGTATAAGCAGACGCGGGTGAAGCAAATAACCTTTCACACTCTCCCTGTTCCACCACTTCTCCCTGACGCAGCACAATAAGCTGGTGACACAGGGCGCGAACCACATCCAGATCGTGACTGATAAACAGATAACTGAGCTGCCGCTGCTGCTGTAAGCGGCGTAACAGCGTCAGAATCTGCTTCTGTACTGTGCGATCCAGCGAGGAGGTTGGTTCATCCAGTATCAGCAGCTCCGGTGCCAGAATCAGTGCCCGTGCGATGGCGATACGCTGTCGCTGACCGCCAGAAAATTCGGCCGGATAACGATGCCGGCTTTCCGCTTCCAGCCCCACTTCCTCCATCACCGCGATCACCCGCTGCACCTGTTGTGCGCGGCTAAGTTCGGGCTGATGCACCGCCAGACCTTCAGCAATGATCTGCTGGACCGTCATACGCGGATTCAGTGAAGAATTCGGGTCCTGAAACACCACCTGAATGCGCTGGCGTAGCGGTAACAACTGACGACGTGAAAGTGTGTGCAGCGGCTGGCCATCAAACCAGACTTCGCCACGCGAGGCAATCAGCCGCAGCAGCGCCAGTCCGGTGGTGCTTTTACCCGAGCCGGACTCACCCACCAGCCCCAGGCTTTCTCCGCGCCGCAGGCTGAAACTCAGCCCGGAAAGCACCTGTTTTTCACCAGTCTGCCGCCGGAACAGCCCGCGCCGCAGCGGAAAACTGACCTGAAGCTTCCCGACCCGCAGAATGACCGGGGCGTCCGGGGGCAGCGGCAGTGCTTTTCCGTCCGGCCCGGCGGCCAGCAACTGCTGGCTGTAAGGATGCTGCGGCTGGTTCAGCAGCGTCTGGCAGGCATTCTGCTCCACGATGTGACCACGGCGCATGACGCTGACATTATCTGCCAGCTGACGCACGATATTCAGGTTATGGGTGATAAACAGCATGCCCATATTCAGCTCCCGCTGCAGTTCACGAAGCAGCGTCAGTATCTGCGCCTGCACCGTCACATCCAGCGCGGTCGTCGGCTCATCGGCAATCAGCAGCTGCGGCTCGGTCAGCAGTGCCATGGCGATCATCACCCGCTGGCGCTCCCCGCCGGAAAGCTGGTGGGGGAAGTCGCCAAGCCGTGAGACGGGCTGGCGGATACCGACCCGGTCAAGCACGCTGATGATTTCCCCGCGAGCCGCCGGACGCCGCATCCCGCGATGCAACGACAGCACTTCATACAGCTGCTTCTCCACAGTATGCAGCGGATTAAGCGACACCATCGGCTCCTGAAAAATCATCGCGATCTGGTTGCCGCGAATTCCCCGCAGTCGCTGCTCGCGGGCGTGCAGCAGGTCTTCGCCGTTAAACAGAATCTCTCCGCTGGGATAAACCACCGCAGCTTCATGCAGCAGTCGCATGACCGACAGAGCGGTGACGCTTTTGCCGGAACCCGACTCCCCCACCAGCGCCCGCGTTTCCCCCGCGTCGATACGCAGTGAAACGTCATTTACCACCTGGCGAAGCTGGTCGCCCCGGCGAAAGGCGACGGAGAGATGATTGATGGCAAGCAGTGGCGTTGTCATTCAGGCTCCTTTGCCCGGATCAAAGGCGTCGCGCACCGCTTCGCCGATAAAAATCAGCAGCGAAAGCAGGATCGCCAGGGTGAAAAAGCCCGCCAGGCCCAGCCAGGGGGCCTGCAGGTTATTTTTGCCCTGCAGCAGTAATTCGCCCAGCGAGGGCGATCCCAGCGGCAGACCGAAGCCAAGAAAATCGAGTGAGGTGAGGGTGGTGATCGAACCGCACAAAATAAAAGGCAGAAAGGTCAGGGTCGCCACCATAGCGTTAGGCAGCATATGCCGAAGCATAATCCGGCCATCGCTGACGCCAAGCGCCTGCGCTGCGCGAATGTAGTCAAAGTTTCGGATACGCAGAAACTCGGCCCGGACCACACTCACCAGGCTCATCCAGCCGAATGCGACAGTGACCAGCAGCAGCCACCAGAAACCGGGCTGAATGACGCTGGAGAGAAGAATCAGCAGAAACAGCGCGGGCATACCGGACCAGACTTCAATCATCCGCTGTCCTGTCAGGTCAATCCTGCCGCCGAAATAGCCCTGCACAGCGCCGACCACAATCCCGATAACGCTGGAGAAAAGTGTCAGCAGCACGCCGAACAGCAGGGAGATGCGCGTGCCATAGAGCAGCCGTGCCATAACGTCGCCGCCGTTGGCATCCGTGCCGAGCCAGTTCTGTGCAGAGGGGGGAGAGGGGAAGGGCACCCTGGTGGCAAAATTAATGGTGCTGTCGTTGAACCGAATCGGAGCCCAGAGCGCCCAGCCATTCTCCTCAATCCGCTGCCGAAGCCAGGGATCCTGATAATCTGCGGCGGTCGCCAGTACGCCGCCATAGTCGGTTTCGCTGTAGTCAAACAGCAGCGGCACCGTCCAGCGCTGCTGGTAATGCACCAGCAGCGGCTTGTCATTGGCGATCAGTTCGGCGCACAGTGACAGCAGAAAAAGGGTCAGAAAGATCCACAGCGACCAGTAGCCGCGTCGGTTATGGCGAAACCGCTGCCAGCGCTGCTGATTCAGCAAAGAGAGAGGCATCAGCGGCCTCCGAAATCAATGCGGGGATCGACCAGCGTATAGGTCAGATCGCTGAGGAGATTCATCAGCAAACCTATCAGCGTAAAAATATAGAGTGTGCCGAACATCACCGGATAGTCACGCTGCAGCGTCGCGTCATAGCCAAGCAGGCCAAGTCCGTTAAGCGAGAACATGACCTCGATAAGCACCGAACTGGTAAAAAACATGCTGATAAAGGTGGCGGGGAAGCTGGCAATCACCAGCAGCATCGCATTGCGAAATACATGGTGATAAAGAATGCGACGCTCCGGCACCCCTTTAGCGCGTGCGGTCACCACATAGCATTGACGAATCTCATCCAGAAAAGCGTTTTTCGTCAGCATGGTCAGCGTGGCGAAGCCGCCAATCACCGTTGCCAGCACGGGCAGGGCGATATGCCAGAAGTAGTCCAGCACTTTGCCATACCAGGGCAGCGTGTCGTGCTGCGCAGAGGTGAGTCCGCGCAGCGGGAACCAGTCGAGATAACTGCCACCAGCGAACAGCACAATCAGCATGATGCCGAACAGAAAAGCCGGGATGGAGTAGCCAATGATGATAAAGGCGCTGCTCCAGACATCAAAGGCGCTGCCATCACGTACCGCTTTGCGGATCCCCAGTGGAATCGACACCAGATAGATGATCAGCGTGCTCCATAATCCCAGGCTGATCGAGACCGGGAGGCTCTCCTTAATCAGCCCGATCACCGAGGCGCTGCGGAACAGGCTGTCGCCAAAATCGAAACGCAGGTAGTTCCACAGCATCTCGCCGTAGCGCTGCCAGAGCGGTTTATCGAAGCCGTAACGCTGTTTAATCTCCGCAATCACTTCGGGGTCCAGCCCGCGAGCGCCACGGTACTGATTATCGGCAGGATTAAGATGGCTGACGCGGGCGCGTGAACCGGCACTCTCCGCACCGCTGCCGGGCAAACCGGTTGTCTGACCAAACTCAATATTTGCCAGCGCCTGATCGACCGGGCCGCCGGGTGCAATTTGCACGATAAAAAAGTTAAGCGTGATGATCGCCCACAGCGTCGGGATAATCAGCAGCAATCTGCGCATAAAGTAAGCGGCCAACGATGATCTCCTTAGCGTTTGCTGGCCGGGAGGCGTCCGGCTTTGGTTGTGTCGTACCACCAGTTTTCCAGCCCGCTACTGTAGGCAGGCTTGCGGGCCGGGTGAGAAAACTTATCCCAGTACGCCAGCCGCTGTTCAGCGTTGTACCACATCGGGATCATATACGCATTCCACAGCAGCACCCGATCCAGCGCCTGTGCCAGCGGCCGCAGCGCCGTGGGATCACCCTGATGCGCCACAATCTGTTTCACGACGTCATCCACCACGGGATCTTTTACCCGAGCGGTATTCCACGATGAGTTGATGTATTCCGACTGCCATAAGGACTGCAGACTGGACGTCGGGATCGGCATCGCCCCATAAACGGTGGGAATCATGTCATAGTCGCCTTCACGCCAGCGCCGCAGGTACTGCGAGCTGTCGATCTGCCGCAGGTTCAGCGTAATGCCGAGCCGCGCAAGATTGTGCTGAAACGGTAACGCCCATTCGGTACTGGTGCCAGCGCGCAGCAGCAGTTCGACCGTGAATGGCTGACCGGTTTTATCGCTGACCAGTCGGCGGTTTTTGATCTGCCAGCCCGCCTGCTTCAGCAGGTCAAATGCTTTTAGCAGGCTGGCCCGGTCATAGCCGCTGCCATCGGTTTTATGGGGCAGGTAAGGCTGACTGAACAGCTCAGGCGGCAGCTGGGCGCGCCAGGGGTCAAGCAGGGCCAGCTGTTCTGCATCCGGCACGCCGTGTGCAGCATACTCTGTGTTCTGGAAATAGCTGCTGGCACGTTGCCAGGCACCGTAATAAAGCGCTTTATTCATCCACCCGAAATCGAACATCAGTGAAAAAGCCTGACGCACGCGGCGATCGTGGAACAGCGGTTTTTCATTGTTGAATGCCAGCCAGCGGGTATCGATAGCGGCATCGTTGGGCGTGGTTTCTTTCACGATGCTGCCATCGTCGAAGTTGCGGCCGCGATACTGTGTGGCCCACTTCTTCGCCGACGTCTCTTCACGCCAGTCGTAAGCCCCCGCCTTAAAGGCTTCGAATGCCACATTGTCATCCAGATAGTAGTCATAGCGCATGCGATCAAAATTAAAACGTCCGCGATTCACCGGCAGATCGGCAGCCCAGTAATCTTTCACCCGGCTGAACTCAATAAACTGGCCCAGCTTCCAGCGGGTGATGCGGTAAGGTCCGCTCGACAACGGCGGTGCGCTTAGCGGCTCGTTAAACTTTTTATCTTTCCAGAACGCCTCCGGGATAACCGGCAACGTCAGTAAACCAAGCAGCAGATCTTTATCCGGTTTCTGCGCCTCGATGCGGACGGTGAGATCGTTCAGCGCCCTGACGGTCACGCCACGGTAGGCGACGCGGAACTGGGGGACGCCCTCGGTCATGAACGTCTGAAAGGTAAAGGCCACGTCATGGGCGGTGACTGGCGTGCCATCATGAAAGCGGGCGCGGGGATTCAGGCGAACGTCAATCCAGCTAAAATCGCTGGCGTAACGGGCTGATTCAGCTATCAGCGGATAATAACTGCCCGGTTCATCGTCTGAGCTGGTGTAAAGGCCGTCATAAAGCGTGCCGGTGCTGATGCCGGGATTGCCGCGTGAGGCGTAGCGGTTGAAGTTATCGTAAGTGCCCGTTACCGCCAGGGTAATGCTGCCGCCTTTCGGCGCGTGAGGATCGGCGTAATCGTAATGGCTGAAGCCAGGCGGATATTTCGCTTCACCGGTCTGAGTGAATGCGAAGGTTTGCAGGACCGTGGCAGCCAGCAGCGGGGCGCTGAGCAGGCTGCAAAGCAGCAGAAGTCCTAAGCGAAACAGCATACGCTCTCCTGGTAAATGTCCGGCACGATCTGCGCCAGAAAGTCAGGCGTTATGACGCCGGAAATAGTCTATCAGCGTTTCCGGCCGCAGCGGACGGCTGAAAATGTAACCCTGCAAGTGGGTCACGCCGCGATGTATCAGCCAGGCTGCCTGTTCGCCGGTTTCCACCCCTTCTGCCACACTTTTCAGATTCAGCTTTTTGGCCAGCTGCAGCACGGTATCCAGCACCGGGGAGGTCAGGGTTTCTGTGCCGATGCTCTGTACAAATCCCCGATCGATTTTCAGGTAATCAAACGCGTAACGTTCCAGATAGATGAGTGCGCTGTGGCCGGTGCCAAAGTCGTCAATGGCGATATTGATGTGCTGCTGATGCAGCCAGTCAAACAGTTCTCCGACATTTTCGTCGCGCACCATGGCCCGCTCGGTGATCTCAAACACGTAATTAAAGTGAGACGCAGGCATGGTATCAAGCCATTGCAGCACATCCTGCCGGAAACCGCTGTCAGCCAGATGCAGAGGCGATATGTTGAGACTCAGGCAGGCGTGACGGGGAATGGTATGGCAGAGCTGGTGTGCATCACGGGAAACCAGCTGAAACAGATGCCGGGTCAGGGGAATAATCAGGTTTTGCGACTCAGCATACTGAATAAAAACATCCGGCGGGATCGGGCCTTCAGTCGGGTGAGTCCAGCGCAGTAATGCTTCCATCCCGTAAGGCTGCCCATCGTGGGAGGTGACCAGCGGCTGATATTCAACATGAAACTCGCCGCGCTTCATGGCCCGAATCAGTTCTTTACCCGGGCGCTGATAAACGGACAACAGCAGCCAGCAGCCGCCCGAAACCAGCAGTGACAGCAGCAGGCTGATCAGCAGGATATTCTGATAATCGCTGAACACCAGCACAGAGCCGAACAACATAAACTGCAGCGGATAGCCTGTCAGCGCCCGCTGATACAGCGGCAGCGGCAGGTTTGTATTCTTCATCACGCCTGGCTGCCAGCTCGTTAAGGCACTCTGCTGTGCCATCAGCGCCATACCGGTAATTTCCGGATGCCCGGAGAGCTGCAGCTGGTAGGGGGCCAGGCTGATATTGAGCGTCGTGAAGACACCTGACTGCTGGTTGCCAGGATTTTTAATCCACAGCCCCAGCGCCGGTTTATTTGGCTGAAGCGGCGTGCCAGACATCAGCTGCAAATCGATATCGCGTGAGATATCACTCGCAGGTGCAATCACACTGATGGGCAGACTAAAACTGCCGGTGGCCGAAGAGCAAAAAGCGCTGCCGTCATTAACCAGCAGAATGGCGCGAATGTTACCGGCAAACGCAGCGCGGGAAGTCAGTTCACGATTAATGGTATGGCAGGCAGTGTGGGTAAACGGAAGCAGGGGACTGAGTGTACTGTTAACCAGAGTGGAAAGCGTTTGTTGTAAGGCGGTGCGGCTGTTCTCCAGCAGTTGCTGATGCTGTCGTTCACGCTTCTGCCAGGTCTGGTGCAGTGACAGTGCGGCAAACAGAAGAAAGAATAAGCCACCGGCCATCGCGCTACTCCATGCGATTCGGCGAGGATAGGTGGCATGGCGCCGTAGCGCCCCCGACAGTGGCATGAGGAACGTCCCCTGATCAAATTATTATTATGTTATTGCACACGACTGCTTCGGTTTAAGCGACCGAGAATATAACGAGTGCGTCCGAAATGTCTCGTTATTAATCTGAAATACAATGCATTTATCTTACAGGAAGGCTGCCGTCAGGGATAAGGCACGAAAAAAAACGCTGCATAAGCAGCGTTTCATGTTCTCTGGCTGAGAGAAGATCGAAGGTGATAATCAGGTCGGGTTACGACTTAATACACGGCGTCCTTCACGGTAACGCTTTTTCCAGTAGTCATCATTGAGACTGGAGATCATCACGCCACTGCTGGTAGACGCATGAACGAAGTTGTCGTTACCCAGATAAATACCAACATGACGGCCCGTTGAACCTGCACGGAACATCACCAGATCGCCAGGACGCAGTTTACTGCGGGTAATCTCTTTGCCGGTGTCCTGCTGCTCAGACGTCGAGCGCGGTAATTCTAAGCCAAACTGATCGCGGAAGGTGCGTTGTACAAAGGCGGAACAATCGATCCCGCGTTTGGTATCGCCACCGAGGCGATAGCGCACACCTTTCCAGACGGCGTATTGTTCCATGATGCGCGACTTAACGTCGACATTACGCACCATTTCTTCAAACTCATCCTGAGACGCCTGAAGTAAAAAACCATTCTGGTTGTTAACTTCATGATTCTCGTTATTCGCGTTTTGACTGCTATGGGTACTGCTACAAGCTGAGAGGAGTGTTGCCAGCGCCAGTGCGGGCACGATCCGCAAGATATATCTCAGTATTGGTTGAGACTTGACCATTATTCGGGTTTTCCTTCGATTTCCTTACGACAAAATTGTCGCCAGCCAGATGACAAAACAGGGAGATTAATAAGCGAAACAGACTAAGACAAACCCTTAATGACTAAAATGTGTTAATGGACACATTTTAACGGTAAAAAATCCGAATTTTCTGCCGCTGTAGCCTCACTGCGACTGAGGTTAACTGATTACAGACGCCGTGGCGAGTGCTTTTAATCAATTTCACATAGGTTTTTTTGATGTGAAATCAATCCGTAACACACTGACTACTTTAGCAACAATTGTGGCGAAATGATGATGGGAACAGGCAGTGAAAGGGGCGTCAATTCGGGGCATAGCCGCTGTTTCTGGCATTGTCTTTATTCGCTGAGGGTGTTGATTGCTATTTAACCAGCCAGCAAGGTCATAACGTTTTCTTTTCGTAAATTTAATTAGCAGCCTAATAGTGATGGGGTGTTTTTTATAAGCGCGGACGGTTAAGACCGGGGCGATTAAATCGTCCGCGCTTAACATTTACCTCACGGGCTTATATTTACCCGGCAATTTGCGATAAAACCAGTCAACCAGTACGTCACTGGCGGGGGTTAATAGCCACCAGCTCAAACCCACTAATATCACTGACAATGATCCGACGGCAATATCGGTAAACCAGTGCGCACCGGCCATGATGCGCGGCAGTGAAAATATCACCACAATCGCGGTGGCAATTAAAAAGCGGCTGAAACCGAAATAACGCCACATAAAGCAGGCGAAGATAATCAGCATCATTCCGTGATCGCCAGGGAAGCTGTCTTTCGAGGCGTCTTTAGCCGGGATCCCGGTCAGTTCACTGACGCGATGCACATTCTCAAAGAACAGCGTCGGACTGGAATGTTTCACCGGCAACAGATGGCCCAGCTGATTAAGCACCACGGCGGTCAGCAGCATGGTGATGCCGATAGCCAGCATCCGGCGTCGCGCCGGTGGCGTTTCGCGCCGCCAGATCGACAGATACAGCAGCCCCATCGCCAGCAGTGACACCGCATCGAAACCCCGGAAATTGGTGATGGCGACGATCAGCGCGAACAGCGGATGGATCACCATCTGATTATTGAAGCCGAAGAACACCGATTTATCGATGCCGAACCAGAACCCATGTTCAGGCGGCAGGTACCACGAAAGAAAGAGCACTACGCCCAGTGCATTAAGCAGCAGGATAGTAATAAGGCGGGTTGCGCGCATAATCAAAACTCGTTTAAAAAAATAACCGCCGACAATACCTGTCTTAGCGTAAACGGCACTTCAACAATGCCGATTGTAGCCGATTCCAGTCAGCCTGCTGAGAATGAATGATCTCAATGCGGCTATCGGGTGGCGGCGTGATGAGCGTGTCACTCTGCAGCTCTTTTGCCTGGCAGTTAATACGCATCGTGCCTTCTGGCGTGCGCACTACACCTTTAATCCGATCAACCGCGGCCTGCCGGACCCATTCCAGCAGCGCGCCACTGTCGAACAGCGTATCAGCATCAAACAGCCAGCCACAGGCACTGTAACCCTGGCCGTGGTTCAGCGCCCGACGCCAGCATGCCCCGCCATCCAGTCGTAACGCCGCCAGACCGCTGGTGGGGGCTGAGGGATGATGGTGATGTGGTTCAGAAATTTCACGGGGCTGATACGGCATATCCAGCAGGGAAAGGGGGATCTGACCAAACTCTGTTTCGGTCAGGGGACGCGGAGGCTGCATCTGTTGCTGCCAGTCGGCCAGGCGCTGACGATCCGCCTGATCCCAGCAGTCACGCTTATTGGCGACAATAATATCGGCGGCAGCGAGCTGATCACGGAAGTTTTCATTGCTCACGATGCGGGGATCGGCCAGCTGACGCGCATCCAGCAGCGTCAGGGTGGCATTCAGTTGCAGCCACGCCTGATAAACGGGTGCGCTCAGCATTTGCAACACCTGGCGCGGATGGCCCAGGCCGGTGGGCTCAATCAGCAGCCGATCGGGCTTGCTCTTCAGCAGCCTATTCAGCCCGACCTGCATCGGCAGGCCATTAACGCAGCAGAGACAGCCGCCGGGGATCTCTTTCAGCGTGGCACCGCGATCGGCCAGCAGAGCCCCGTCGATCCCGATTTCGCCAAATTCGTTAACCAGCACCGCCCACTTCTCTCCGGCGGGCCTGGCTGCCAGAAGGTGGCAGAGCAGCGTGGTTTTGCCGCTGCCCAGAAAACCGGTAATCAGATTAACGCGTGTCATGGGACCGACTCCTGTCAGAGAATAGCGTGATAATGTAATAATATAACATTATCACGACAGGCATCAGATTTGTGATTAGTCTGCGCGGCCCATGTAGCGGCGTTCAGCGATATGAATACGGATGCGATCACCGTTGCTCAGGTATTCCGGGACCTGGATGGAGAGGCCTGTGCTCATGCCAGCCGGTTTGGTGCGGGCGCTGGCGGACGCCCCTTTAATGCCAGGAGAGGTATCCACGATTTCCATATCGACGGTTTGTGGCAGCTCCAGTGCCAGCACCTGACCTTCCATTGTCAGCACGTGAATGCCGGGGATGCCGCCTTCAGGGATAAACAGCAGCTCATCTTCGATCTGCGCCTGTTTAAAGGAGTAAGGGGTGTAATCCTCGTCATCCATGAAGATGTATTCGTCACCGTCTATATAAGAGAAGGTCACGCTGCGGCGGCTGAGCGAAATCGCATCAATAATTTCGTCGCCTTTGAAGCGCTCTTCAACTTTTAAACCGGTGCGGACGTCGGTGAAGCGCATTTTATACAGGGTGGCGGCACCCCGTGCGCTGGGGCTCTGGACATCAATATCCTTAACCAGCAGCAGCTTACCGTTGTGCGTGACGGCCATCCCTTTTTTGATTTCGTTGGCTTTTGGCATTGCTGTTCTCGCTATCTTGAAAGTGAAGTGCGCGCAACGTTACTCGCGCCGGTGAAAACTGGCAATATCGCGGGTGCGAAATTTTGTGTCAGGCCGCGGCTTTCATGGTAATTAGCGCGGTGGACTGCTATTGTCGCCGCGACTTTCTCTGCCGGAGCACAGCATGCAATGCCGTAGCCAGTGCGGTGCCTGTTGCACGGCACCTTCTATCTCATCGCCAATTCCTGGCATGCCTGACGGCAAGCCCGCTAACACGCCCTGCGTCCAGCTTGATGACACACTGCGCTGCAAACTGTTTGGCTCACCTTTGCGTCCTGCCGTCTGTGCAGGCCTGCAACCCACACACAGCATGTGCGGCCACTCACGCGACCAGGCGATGACCTATCTGCTGCAACTCGAAGCGGATACCGCACCCTGAGGCGCTGACGCGGCTGACGTTTCAGGTCCACCGTTCCTCGCGTTACAGCAACCGCGTCAGCCTGTTCATCCGTTTGTTCCCTTAACCTCCCCGAAATGTGCGTAACATCAAAAATCTGCTACGCCGTTTGCGCATTTTCTTGCCTGGCGATAGCAGCTGTACCACAATCCCTGAAACGTTTCAGCGGTGACTGCGCCACCTGTTTTCAACAGCATGGCATGAAAACTTTCCCACTGGCTGAAACGATTCAATCTCAGCAAGCGAGGAGAATTATGTTCCAGCTCGAATTGCAGGCCATCCATACCGGAGCCAGCGCCCAGAATAAAGAAGAGGCCATTCGTCAGGTTGCTGCTGCGTTAACCGCTGCGGGCAATGTGACTGAAGGGTACGTCAACGGCATGCTGGCGCGCGAACAGCAGACCTCCACCTTCCTTGGCAACGGCATCGCAATCCCTCATGGCACCACCGATACCCGCGATCTGGTACTGAAAACCGGTGTTCAGGTGTTTCAGTTCCCGCAGGGCATTGCCTGGGGTGACGATCAGACAGCCTATGTCGCCATCGGGATTGCCGCGAAGTCAGATGAACATCTGGCGCTGCTGCGTCAGCTGACGCACGTTCTGAGCGATGACACCATCGCCGAGCAGCTTAAAACCGCCTCTGCTGAAGATCTTCGTGCGTTGCTGATGGGCGAGAAACAAGCCGCTGAATTCAGCTTCGACACCTCATTAATTACGCTGAACGTAGCCGCAAGCGATCTGATCACCCTGCAGGCGATGAACGCCGGTCGGCTGCAGTCCGCGGGCGTGGCCGATGCCAGCTACGTCGCAGACGTGGTTTCAACGACGCCGCTGAATCTCGGTCAGGGCATCTGGCTCAGCGACAGCAGCCTCGGCAACCTGCGCAGCGGCATTGCCATCAGCCGTGCTGAACATGCTTTCGACCATAAGGGCGAACAGGCTGCACTGTTAATCAGCGTGTCGGCGACCGATGAGCGTCCGCTGGAAGTGCTGGGTTACCTCAGCGCGTTGCTGCAGCAGGGCAAAGCCGATCGTCTGCTGAAAGCGGATGCGGCAGGCGTCTACGCACTGCTGACCAGCGAAGTCGATGAACAGGCTGAGGTGCTGACCGCTGAATACACCATCCGTAATGAGCATGGCCTGCACGCCCGTCCTGGCACTGCGCTGGTCAGCGTGATTAAGCAATTCAACAGTGACATCACCGTCACTAACCTCGACGGTAGCGGCAAACCTGCCAACGGCCGCAGCCTGATGAAAGTGGTTGCGCTGGGCGTGAAGAAAGGCCATCGCCTGCGCTTCACCGCCAGTGGTGATGATGCGCAGCAGGCGCTGAACGCGATTGAAGAAGCGATCACCAGCGGTCTGGGTGAGGGGGCATCATGAGCAGACGTGTCGCCACCATTACGCTGAATCCGGCGTATGACCTGGTGGGATATACCCCTGACATTGAGCGCGGCGAAGTGAATCTGGTGAAAACCACCGGGCTGCATGCCGCGGGCAAGGGCATCAACGTCGCAAAAGTCCTGAAAGATCTCGGCATCGATGTCACCGTTGGTGGCTTCCTGGGTAAAGAGAATCAGGACGGCTTTCAGCAGCTCTTCAGCGAGCTGGGCATTGCTAACCGTTTCCAGGTGGTGCCGGGGCGTACCCGCATCAACGTGAAACTCACTGAACAGACCGGGGACGTTACCGATCTGAATTTCTCCGGTTTTCAGGTAACGGGTCAGGACTGGGATCGTTTTACCACCGACTCGCTGACCTGGCTTGGCCAGTTCGATATGGTCTGCGTCAGTGGCAGCCTGCCGGAAGGTGTCGATCACGATGCCTTTACCCGCTGGATGACCGAACTGCGTACCCATTGCCCCTGCATCATCTTTGACAGCAGCCGCGAGGCGCTGGTGGCAGGACTGAAAGCCGCACCGTGGCTGGTTAAACCTAACCGTCGCGAGCTGGAAATCTGGGCCGGTCGCAAACTGCCAACGCTGCAGGATGTGATTGGTGCCGCACACGAACTGCGCGAGCAGGGCATTGCCCACGTGGTGATTTCGCTGGGCGCTGAAGGCGCACTGTGGGTCAACGCGTCTGGCGAATGGATTGCTAAACCGCCGGTGTGTGAAGTCGTCAGCACCGTGGGAGCAGGCGACTCGATGGTTGGCGGCCTGATCTATGGCCTGCTGATGCGTGAATCCAGCGAACACACGCTGCGTCTTGCCACTGCCGTGGCGGCGATGGCCGTCAGCCAGAGCAATGTTGGCGTTTCCGATCGTACCCAGTTGGCCGCAATGATGGCGCGCGTCGACTTACAACCCGTTAACTGACAGCAGGAGAGCGATAATGAAAACGCTGCTGATAAAAGACCCCGTACTGGGACTGGCTTCCGCTTATATGGCGCAACAACGTCTGGCTGCGGCCGCTGCTGCTGCGGGCCTGACCCTGACTGAAAACCCTGCTGACGCTGAACTGGCGATCGTGCTGGGCAAACACGTGCCCGACGATGCGGCACTGAACGGCAAAGCGGTCTGGCTGGGCGATGTCCAGCTGGCGATACGCGAGCCGGAAACTTTTCTGAATCGCGCAAAAGCGGAAGCCAAAACCTGGCAGGCTCCGGCTGCGGTGGCAACACCTGCAGGCGCACCTTCTGCGCCGGCTCAGGCTGGCGCACAGAAACGCGTGGTTGCCGTTACCGCCTGTCCGACCGGTGTGGCGCACACCTTTATGGCTGCCGAAGCTATTCAGGCCGAAGCGACCCGTCGCGGCTGGTGGGTGAAAGTTGAAACCCGCGGTTCAGTGGGTGCCGGTAATGCGATTACCCCGGAAGAAGTCGCTGCCGCTGATCTGGTGATCGTTGCAGCAGATATTGAAGTCGATCTGGCGAAATTTGCCGGTAAGCCGATGTACCGCACCTCAACCGGTCTGGCGCTGAAGAAAACCGCGCAGGAACTGGATAAAGCGGTGGCAGAAGCGAAGCCCTATAAAGCGGCTGCGGCTGGTCAGAGCAATGCCAGCGAAGAAGAGAAGAAAGGGGGAGCCGGGGCTTATCGTCACCTGCTGACCGGTGTTTCTTACATGCTGCCGATGGTGGTCGCGGGTGGTCTGAGCATCGCGCTGTCGTTCGCCTTTGGTATCACCGCCTTTAAAGAGCAGGGCACACTGGCCGCTGCGCTGATGCAAATCGGTGGGGGTAGCGCCTTTGCCCTGATGGTTCCGGTGCTGGCGGGCTTTATCGCCTTCTCCATCGCTGACCGTCCGGGTCTGACCCCAGGTCTGATTGGCGGTATGATCGCCACCAGCATTAACGCGGGCTTCTTAGGCGGTATCATCGCAGGCTTTATTGCCGGTTATGCGGCGAAGCTGATCAGCGGCAAAGTTAAACTGCCGCAGAGTATGGAAGCGCTGAAACCGATTCTGATTATTCCGCTGTTTGCCAGCCTGATCACCGGCCTGCTGATGATCTACGTGGTAGGTAAACCGGTTGCTGGCATCATGAATGGTCTGACGCACTGGCTGGCTAACATGGGGACGGCGAATGCGGTCCTGCTGGGTGCGATTCTGGGCGGCATGATGTGTACCGATATGGGCGGACCGGTGAACAAAGTCGCTTACGCGTTTGGCGTCGGTTTACTGAGTTCACAGACGTATGCTCCGATGGCCGCCATCATGGCTGCCGGTATGGTGCCACCGCTGGCGATGGGTCTGGCCACGCTGGTTGCCCGTCGTAAATTCAACAAAGGTCAGCAGGAAGGCGGCAAAGCGGCGCTGGTTCTGGGGCTCTGCTTCATCTCGGAAGGGGCGATTCCGTTTGCTGCCCGTGACCCGATGCGTGTTCTGCCGTGCTGTATCGTCGGCGGCGCGGTGACCGGTGCGATCTCAATGGCGATTGGTGCAAAACTGATGGCGCCGCACGGTGGACTGTTTGTACTGCTGATCCCTGGCGCAATCACACCGGTTATTGGTTATCTGATGGCGATTATCATCGGCACCGCGATTGCAGGTCTGAGCTATGCGGTTCTGAAACGTCCTGAAGAGCAGCTTGCGAAAGCCTGATTAGCGATAGCAGCGTTTGCTGAAGTGAAAAAACAGGGAGCCAGATGGCTCCCTGTTTACTTTTTCAGACGGCGAGTAAGCCTGAAGCGAGGGGAGCATACGCCTGGAGTAAAGCATCGCGGGCCAGGGATGGCGTTTTTTTGCGTCTTTACGGAAGGCGGATGCTCCCTGAACCCGCGTTCGATCTAAACGAAAAGGGAGCCATCTGGCTCCCTTTTACTATCCCTGCTGTTCGGCTTTCAGCCAGGCAATCTCATCTTTCCAGATATCGGGATTAATGGTTTCCAGAATCAGCGGAATGCCATCAAATCTTGGATCTTTCATCAGCCAGCTAAACGCGGTTTTGCCGATATTCCCTTCACCCAGGCTGTGATGGCGGTCAACGCGACTGTCGAAGGCACTTTTAGCATCGTTCAGGTGCATGCCGCGCAGATAAGTAAAGCCAACAATGCGCTCAAACTCGGCAAAGGTCGCTTCACAGTCGGCTTCAGTTCGCAGGTCATACCCCCCGGCAAACGCATGACAGGTATCAATGCAGACGCCGACGCGCGACTTATCCTCAACATGCTCAATGATGGTGGCGAGATGCTCGAAGCGGAATCCCAGGTTACTGCCCTGGCCCGCGGTATTCTCAATCACGGCGGTCACGTTCTGGCTCTGGTCGAGGGCAATGTTGATCGACTCTGCAATCCGCTTCAGGCAGGCTTCCTCGTCAATCTGATGCAGATGGCTGCCAGGATGGAAATTCAGCAAAGTCAGGCCGAGCTGGTCAGCACGTCGCAATTCATCAATAAAAGCTGCCCGGGATTTTTCCAGCGCTTCCTCGACCGGATGACCGAGGTTAATCAGAAAACTGTCGTGCGGCAGAATTTGCTGCGGACTGAATTTGTACGTCTCGCAGGCGGCGCGAAAAGCATCAATCACCTCAGTGGAGAGCGGGGCGGCCTTCCACTGACGCTGATTTTTAGTAAAGAGCGCGAAGGCGGTGGCTTCTATTTCATGGGCGCGGATCACGGCCTGATCCACGCCACCTGCCGCACTCACGTGTGCGCCAATATATTTCATGCCTTTCTCCTGGGGCTATGCACGGATGAAACGGCATGATACCCGATGCCGCTAGCCCATGAAATGTTGCACCAGCAGATTGAGGGTGCCGCCGCCTGCAATCAGCCAGACAAACACCAGCGCCCCCAGCAGCAGCGGTTTAACGCCTGCCTCACGCAGCGCGCCAAAACGGGTGGTTAAACCCAGCGCGGCCATCGCCATCGCCAGCAGCAGACCCGCCAGCTCGTTAAGCGTGGCCACCACCGTTGCAGGCAGCAGCTGCAGGGAGTTAAACAGTGCAACGGCAATAAACAGCAGGGCGAACCAGGGAAACGTCACCGGCTGACGCGCTTTGCTGCCGTTGCGTTTGCCGCGTAACACCGCACTCAGGCAGAGCAGAAACGGGGCCAGCATCATCACCCGCAGCATTTTGGCAATCACTGCGCTATTCTCAGCCTCCGGGCTGATGCTGTGTCCGGCAGCCACGACCTGCGCCACTTCATGAATGGTAGAGCCGGTGAAAACCCCAAACTGTGCCGCACTCAGACCCGGAAACAGGTGATGCGCCAGCGGCCAGAGCAGCGGGTAGATAAAGATCGCCAGCGTGCCGAACAGCACCACGGTCGCGATAGCCACCGCGACTTTTGACGACGCGGCTTTTACCACCGGCTCGGTCGCCAGCACGGCCGCAGCCCCGCAGATACTGCTGCCCGCACCGATCAGCCAGACGGTATCGCGATCCAGCTTCAGCAGCCGGATACCCAGCAGGCAGGTCACAAAAAAGGTGCTGCTGAGCGTCAGTGCATCAATCAGGATGCCACTGAAACCCACATCGGCGATCTGTTGTAAGGTAATGCGAAAGCCAAACAGAATGATCCCCAGCCGCAACAGCTTCTGTTTCGCCAGGACGACCCCGCTGTCACAGCGTGACGCGAGCGGCGTATAGACGCTATTGCCGACCACAATACCCAGCATAATCGCCAGAGTCAGGGACCCCAGCCCCAGCGTGGCGATGGCTGGCTGCTGCGCCAGCCACCTTGCTGCCCCGGCAATCGCGGCGGTCAGCAACAGGCCAGGGAACCAGAGCGCAGCGGGATGATGCGTTTTAGCGATGCTCAGTTCAGTCATGGTCGTCACTCCTCGTGGTGGAGTCATGATCATGCGGGCGACTGGCTTAAAAGTGAAATTGATAATATATTTATAATCAACCAGAATAAACGATAAGGCAGCACTCATGATAGTTTCGCGTCTGCGCCGCTGGGCGACGCTGATCAAACGAGATTTCCTGGTACTGTGGTTCGCCTTTCGCGATCCGCGCACGCCCTGGTGGAACAAGCTGGGGATGCTGGGGCTGGTCGCCTACGGTGTCAGCCCGATCGATCTCATCCCGGATGTGATCCCCTTTGTGGGGCTGCTGGATGACGCGGTGATCATTCCCACGGGCGTTATGATCCTGCTGCGTCTGCTGCCGCGAGAGGTACGCATCAGCAGCAGCGAGCGGGCGCAGTTACAGCGTTCGCGCGGCAAAAAGATTGCAGGCTGGCTGGTCGCGATCGGGCTGATCTGGCTGGCACTGATCATTTACCTTGTCAGGCATTCACTGAGCTAAGAGGCGACGATGCACATTACGCTGCGGCAAATCGAAGTGTTCACCGAAGTGCTCAAGAGCGGTTCCACCACCCAGGCGTCGCAACTGCTGGCGCTGTCGCAGTCGGCGGTCAGCGCGGCGCTGGCCGATCTGGAAAATCAGCTCGGCGTGCAGCTGTTTGATCGCGTCGGCAAGCGGCTGGTGCTGAATGAGCACGGGCGGCTGCTCTATCCGCGTGCGGTCGGACTGCTGGAGCAGGCGGGCGAAATTGAACAGCTGTTTAAAGAGGATAACGGTGCCATCCGCATCTTCGCCAGCAGCACCATTGGTAACTATCTGCTGCCGGGCATGATGGCGGCTTACCGGCGTGATTTCCCCGGTCTGCCGCTGGAGCTGAGCGTCGGCAACAGTCAGGATGTGATTCAGGCGGTCTCCGATTTTCGCGTGGATGTGGGGCTGATTGAAGGGCCATGTCACATGACTGAGCTGGTCAGCGAGCCCTGGCTGGAAGATGAGCTGGTGGTGTTTGCCGCACCTGATGCCGCCATCCTGCAACAGCCGGTGACGCTGAAAACGCTGGCGGAAGCGCCGTGGATCCTGCGTGAGCGCGGCTCCGGCACCCGTGACATCGTCGATTATCTGCTGCTGTCACACCTGCCAAGTTTTCAGCTGGGCATGGAACTGGGCAATTCCGAAGCCATCAAGCATGCGGTGCGGCACGGCATGGGCATCAGTTGCCTGTCACGTCGGGTAATTGAAGATTTGCTGGAGGCGGGCACGCTGGCAGAACTGACGATTCCCTTGCCGCGCCTCACCCGCACGCTCTATCGCATTCATCACCGGCAGAAGCATGTTTCAAGGGCACTGACACGCTTTTTATCGTATTGCCGCGAGTGATTGCTAATAATCCGGGCGCGATCATGAACTTAACTAATAACAGCATGGCATCGCTATACAGAGGCGGTCTGGCTGCTACAATCGCGCCTCATTTTTACCCGGTGTAGCGTTAACACATGCATAATGACTCAAAAACAACACAACAACCTGCATTACGACGTGCGCTAAAAGCCCGTCATCTGACGATGATCGCCATTGGCGGCTCCATTGGTACTGGCCTGTTTGTCGCCTCCGGCGCAACCATTGCCCAGGCTGGCCCCGGCGGGGCATTGCTCTCCTACATGCTGATCGGCCTGATGGTTTATTTCCTGATGACCAGCCTCGGCGAACTGGCCGCCTTCATGCCCGTGTCGGGCTCCTTCGCCACCTACGGCGCAAAATATGTCGAAGAGGGCTTTGGTTTCGCACTCGGCTGGAACTACTGGTACAACTGGGCGGTGACCATCGCCGTTGACCTGGTGGCGTCACAACTGGTGATGACCTACTGGTTCCCCGACACGCCAGGCTGGATCTGGAGCGCACTGTTCCTGGGCCTGATATTCCTGCTCAATTACATCTCCGTAAAAGGCTTTGGTGAGGCGGAATACTGGTTCTCGCTGATTAAAGTGGCCACCGTGATTATCTTTATCATCGTGGGTGTGCTGATGATCACCGGCATTATGCGCGGTGCCGAGCATGCGGGCTGGCATAACTGGCAGGTTGGCGATGCGCCTTTTGCCGGCGGTTTTGCGGCAATGATTGGCGTGGCGATGATTGTGGGATTCTCCTTCCAGGGCACCGAGCTGATCGGTATCGCGGCGGGCGAATCTGAAGATCCGGCAAAAAATATCCCGCGTGCGGTGCGGCAGATTTTCTGGCGTATTCTGCTTTTTTATGTGTTTGCGATTCTTATTATCAGCCTGATTCTGCCGTACACCGATCCGCAGCTACTGCATAACAACATCGACGATATCAGCGTCAGCCCGTTCACCCTGGTGTTCCAAAATGCCGGTCTGCTCTCTGCGGCAGCGGTGATGAATGCGGTGATCCTGACGGCCGTGCTGTCAGCCGGTAACTCCGGTATGTACGCCTCAACGCGCATGTTGTACAACCTGGCCTGCGAAGGTAAAGCACCACGCATTTTCGCTAAGCTCTCGCAGGGCGGCGTTCCGCGTAATGCCTTGTGGGCAACCACCGTGGTCGCAGGGCTGTGCTTCCTGACCTCAAAATTTGGTAATCAGGAGGTGTATCTGTGGCTGCTGAACACCTCAGGGATGACCGGTTTTATTGCCTGGCTGGGCATTGCCATCAGTCACTACCGTTTCCGTCGCGGCTATGTTGCTCAGGGACGTGACCTGAACGATCTGCCATACCGTTCCGGCTTCTTCCCGCTGGGTCCGATTTTTGCCTTTGTGCTCTGCCTGATCATCACGCTGGGTCAGAACTATCAGGCCTTCCTCAACGACACCATCGACTGGTACGGCGTGGCGGCAACCTATATTGGTCTTCCGCTGTTCCTGATCATCTGGTTCGGCTACAGGCTGACACGCGGCAGCCGTTTCGTGAAGTACAGCGAGATGGAATTTCCGGCGCACAAAGATTAGCTCTTTGCGCTGACTCCTGGGCACGGTGCCTGCCGCAGTTCTGGCAGGCCGCAGGAATCGTGAAGCGATGGGAGCCTGTGCCTGTAGCAAAGCATAGCGGGCCAGGGACAAAAACGCCACGCGTTGGCCCGGCAACGGGCGCACCTCATGGACGAGGTGCGTAATCGCCCGCGCTGAGCCCGCCAAAGATGGCGGGTTTTGCGTCTTTGCGAAAGGCGCAGGCTCCCTGAGCCATTCTCCCGCCTGCAACACCGTTTTTTACCCTTTTTTCACGTCTCGCTTACCTTCACAAATTGATAATTATTATCACCTGCACTATTGTGGCTGCGTTTTCTGACGTGATAGCCACACAGGGTTCAAACATGACTACCGAAACTTCGCTGCTGGCGGGGGAAGAGACGCTTCACCACACCATGCAAAACTACCACCAGGTGCTGCGCCGCCGTCTGATCTGGATTGGCGTATTACTGATGGCAATTGTTGCTTCGCTGATCCTCGACTTCACGCTGGGTCCGGCCGGACTCTCTCTTGAAACGCTGTGGAATACGCTGCTCAGCCCTGACAGCGTGGATGCCGGCACCCGCGTTATTGTCTGGGATATTCGTCTGCCCTATGCGCTGATGGCGCTGGTGGTCGGGCTGTCGCTGGGCCTGGCAGGGGCAGAAATGCAGACCATCCTGAACAACCCGCTGGCCAGCCCGTTTACGCTTGGCGTCTCCTCGGCGGCGGCGTTTGGTGCCGCGCTGGCGATCATCCTCGGCGTGGGGATTCCTGGCATTCCTGACCAATGGTTAATCTCTGCCAACGCCTTTGTCTTTGCGCTGTTCGCCGCGCTGATGCTGGATGCCGTGACGCGCTGGACGCAGGTCTCATCAGCAGGCGTGGTGCTGTTCGGTATTGCACTGGTCTTTACCTTTAATGCGCTGGTCTCGATGATGCAGTTCATCGCCAGCGAAGACACCCTGCAGGGCCTGGTGTTCTGGACGATGGGCAGTCTGGCCCGCGCCTCCTGGGAGAAGCTGGGCGTACTGAGTGTGGCCCTGGCCATCCTGGTGCCGTTTTCAATGATGAGCAGCTGGAAGCTGACGGCGCTGCGTCTGGGCGAAGACCGTGCGGTGAGTTTTGGTATTGATGTGCGTCGTCTGCGCCTCACCACGCTGCTGCGCATCAGTATTCTTTCAGCGCTGGCCGTGGCGTTTGTCGGCCCAATCGGTTTCATCGGTCTGGTCGCGCCCCATATTGCCCGCATGATGTTTGGTGAAGATCACCGCTTCTATCTGCCAGCCAGTGCGCTGGTGGGCGCGCTGGTTCTGTCGCTGGCGTCGGTGGCCTCGAAAAATCTGATCCCCGGCGTCATCATTCCGGTTGGCATTGTTACCTCACTGATTGGCGTGCCGTTCTTCCTGAGTATTATTCTGCGTCATCGGGGGACAGTGTGATGGAACAGGGTCTGACGTTACGCGGCTTCAGTGCCGGTTACCCCAAACATAAAGTGATTGAGAATCTCAACGTAGCGCCGCTGCCGCGTGGGGAGATCACCGTGCTGCTGGGCCCCAACGGCTGCGGCAAATCAACGCTGCTGCGGGCGCTGGCCGGACTGAACAAAGGGCAGGGCGAAATGTGGCTCAACGGCGAGGATCTCATGACCCAGCCGTTTGCCCGCCGGGCGAAGAACGTGGTTTATCTGCCGCAGTCGCTGCCTGCGGGCGTGCACCTGCATGTGCTGGAGTCGATTATCGTCGCGCAGCGCGCCTCCGGCGGGTTGCACAGCGCCAGCAGCGAAGCGGAAATCATGCATCTGCTGGAGCAGCTCGGCATTGCCCATCTGGCGATGCGCTACCTCGATCAGCTCTCCGGCGGACAGAAACAGCTGGTCGGGCTGGCACAGTCACTGATCCGCCGTCCGGCATTGCTGTTACTGGATGAGCCGCTGAGTGCGCTGGATCTTAATTATCAATTCCACGTGATGGATCTGGTGCGGCGCGAAACCGCCCAGCGCAACATCGTGACGGTGGTGGTGGTGCATGACATTAATATTGCACTGCGTCATGCGCAGCACGCGCTGATGCTGAAGCAGGGCACGCTGGTGGCGGAGGGGCAACCGGATAAGGTTATTACGCCTGCTACCCTGGCGAAGGTCTATGGCGTTAATGGCCGTATCGAACACTGCTCACGCGGCATTCCGCAGGTGATGATCGACGGGCTGACCGGACCGGCACTGGTCTGATAGCAAGGCGGGAAGGCGTCCAGTGACAGGAAGGGGGCTGGCTCTGCGACAACGGTCCCGCCTGCACAGCAGGCAGAAACGTTCAGGGCCGCGGGTGCGGCCCTGATGAGTTACGCCAGCAGATGCTGTGCATGGAAGCGCAGATGATCTTCCACAAAGCTGGCAATAAAGAAGTAGCTATGGTCGTAACCCGGCTGAATACGCAGCGTCAGCGGGAAACCGACTTCTCTGGCGATCGCGTCCAGCCGCTCCGGCTGAAGTTGATCGGCCAGGAACTGATCGCTGTCGCCCTGATCGATCAGGACTGGCAGGCGATGAGACACCTCCGCCATCAGCTGACAGCTGTCATATTCCCGCCACGCCGCCTGGTCATCGCCCAGATAGGCCTGAAACGCCTTCCGGCCCCAGGGCACCTGCATCGGGTTCACAATCGGCGCAAACGCAGACGCCGAGGCAAACCGGTTACCCAGACGCAGCGCCAGCATCAGCGCTCCGTGTCCGCCCATGGAGTGACCCATAATCGACTGACGTTCGCTGACCTTGAAGTTATCCGCAATCAGGGCGGGCAACTCGCTGCTCAGATAATCGAACATGCGGAAATGACGGGCCCACGGCTGTTGGGTGGCATTGAGATAAAACCCCGCGCCCTGACCGAGATCGTAGCCTTCATCGTTGGCAACCCCTTCACCGCGCGGGCTGGTATCCGGCATAATCAGCACCAGACCCAGCTCTGCCGCCACGCGCTGTGCGCCCGCTTTGGTGGTGAAGTTCTCATCGTTGCAGGTCAGCCCGGCCAGAAACCAGACCACCGGCGGCGGCGCATCACCGTGCGGATCAGGCAGATAGATGCTGAAGGTCATGGGGCAATTCAGCACCAGGGACTGATGACGCCAGCGCTGCTGCCAGCCGCCAAAAATACGGTGTTCTTCCAGTAGCTCCAGAGTGGATGCCATAACGCCTCCTGGTTACTTGTTAAAGTGCACGACCGAGCGAATCGATTTTCCTTCGTGCATCAAATCAAAGGCGTCGTTGATCTCTTCCAGCGGCATGGTGTGGGTGATGAAATCGTTCAGGGCAAATTTACCGTCGAGGTAATCCTGTACAATGCCTGGCAGCTGCGAACGGCCTTTCACGCCACCAAAGGCGGAACCACGCCAGACGCGACCCGTTACCAGCTGGAACGGACGGGTAGAGATCTCTTCACCGGCACCGGCAACGCCGATAATCACAGACTCGCCCCAGCCTTTGTGGCAGCACTCCAGCGCGGAACGCATCACGTTGACGTTACCGATACATTCAAACGAGAAATCCACGCCGCCGTCGGTCAGTTCAACAATCACATCCTGAATCGGCTTATCGTAATCTTTCGGGTTGATCAGATCGGTGGCACCCAGTTTGCGGGCCAGATCGAATTTGCTGGTGTTGAGGTCGATGGCGATGATACGGCCAGCTTTCGCCATTTTCGCGCCAATCACCGCAGAAAGACCAATGCCGCCGAGACCGAAAATCGCAACGGTGTCGCCCTCTTTCACTTTGGCGGTATTCATCACCGCGCCCATGCCCGTGGTGACGCCACAGCCCAGCAGACACACTTCTTCCAGCGGTGCTTCTTTACTGATTTTCGCCAGCGAGATTTCCGGGATCACCGTGTACTCTGAGAAGGTTGACGTGCCCATGTAATGGAAGATCGGTTTGCCATCTTTAAAGAAGCGGGTGGTGCCATCCGGCATCAGGCCTTTGCCCTGGGTGGCGCGGATCGCCTGGCAGAGGTTAGTTTTGCCCGACAGGCAGAACTTACATTTGCCACACTCTGGCGTGTAAAGCGGAATAACGTGGTCACCCACTTCCACGCTGGTTACGCCTTCGCCCACGGCTTCCACGATGCCGCCGCCTTCATGGCCGAGAATGGCCGGGAAAACACCTTCCGGGTCGGTGCCGGAGAGGGTGTAGGCGTCGGTATGGCAGACGCCGGTTGCGACGATACGCACCAGCACTTCGCCTTTCTGCGGTGGCATCAAATCCACTTCTTCGATTTTCAGCGGTTCGCCAGCAGCCCAGGCAACAGCGGCACGGGTTTTGATCATGTTCATGCAATCCCTCTTCCAGTCAGATTGTGACGCTCAGTGGCGCCGGGTGGTCGTAAAGCCTGGCCAGCCAGACTTTTAAACATAGCGCGGAACGCTTATTCCGCCGCCTGTAATGGGTGGATCAGCTCATCGTTGAGCGGACGATCGTCAAATTGTTCAATAATCAGGTATTTCAGCGCTTCCACATTCGGCGTGAAGGCGTCGCGGCGCCACATCAGCCAGGTGGCGGTGTCGCGATAAGCCGCGGGCAGGGTATGCGCCTTCACCCGTGACCGATCCGCCATCTGCTTCAGCACCGAGGCCGGGATCATCGCGACACCCGCACCGCCCGCCACGCAGGCCAGCATGGCGTGATAGGACTGAATCTCCATCACATTATCGGGCGCGGTCTGGCTGTCGCGATACCAGCTCTCCAGCTTCACCCGGTAAGAGCAGCTGTTGCGAAAGGCAAACAGGGTGTCATCCTGCACATCACGCGCGGTGTTGATGGGCGCGTGATCAAGCCCGGTAATCAGCACCATTTCTTCGCGAAACGCGATGCAGCCGTTCAGATCATCATGGGAAACCGGGCCATCCACCAGCGCGGCGGCCAGCGTACCTTCGCGAACCCGATCGATGATCTCGCCCGACGTGCCGGTAATCAGCGACAGCGCCACGTCAGGAAAGCGCTGGTGATAGGCGGCCAGCAGGCCTGGCAGGCGGGTCGCTGCGGTGCTCTCCATGGAGCCGAGCGCAAAGTTACCCGCCGGTTCGCCGGTGCGTGTCATGCTCATCGCTTCTTCGCTTAAGGCCAGAATGCGCTGCGCATAATTGAGAAAATTATGGCCCATCGGCGACAGGCGAATGCGCTGCTTCTCACGAATAAAGAGATCCACACCCAATTCTTCTTCCAGCTGGCGCAGCCGCGTGGTGAGATTAGAGGGTACGCGATGCAGCTGTTCTGCTGCACGCGCCAGAGAACCCGTTTCGGCGACGGAACAGAACATACGCAGCTGAACCAAATCCATATCTTCTCTTCCCGTAAACAAGTTGGTTAATATTATTCACTTTCCGTGAGTTTAATCATCCTGCATGCTGTTAGCAAGTCAGAAGAGATCTCAGGGCAGAACGACAGGAGTTCAGCAATGGCGTTACGCGTCGCGCTCAGCGCGTTTTTAACTTTATTTGTGGCAATGGGCATTGGCCGGTTTGCCTTTACGCCGCAGGTGCCGCTGATGATTCAGGCTCATCAGCTGACGCTCACCAGTGCCAGCCTGGTCGCCGCGCTCAACTATCTCGGTTATTTGTGTGGCTCGTTTGATGCCATGCGTGCGCACCGGCGGGTTGAGCTGCGGCTGCAGGCGGGTGTCTGGGGCGCCGTGATCCTGACGCTGCTTTCGGCTTTTGCAACCGGACCGTGGCTGCACGGCGCAATCCGCTTTCTGATTGGCTGGGCCAGCGGCTGGGCGATGGTGCTGGTGGCGGCCTGGAGCAATGAGCAGCTGCATCGTCATGGCCGGGCAGGGTTGTCAGCCGCCGTGTTTGCCGGACCGGGGTGCGGCATTTTTGTCAGCGGATTGCTGGGGGTAGCCCTGCACCAGCTGCAGGTTTCTGCCGGTCTGGCCTGGGCCGCTTATGGCGCACTGGCACTGCTGCTGATTGCGCTCATCACCCGCAACCTGCCGCGTCGGGGTGAACTGCATCGCCCGGATCAGGCCCCTGAGCCGCTGGTGCTGGACCGCAACCTTAAACGCCTGGTCCTCAGTTACAGTCTGGCAGGTTTTGGCTACATTCTGCCCGCCACCTTTTTGTCGCAGATGGCAGCCACGCGTTTTCCTGATAGCGCGTTCGCCCAGTTTGTCTGGCCGATTTTCGGCGGCGCAGCGATGATCGGCATCCTGCTGGGTATCCTGACGCGGCGCTGGGGACACAGCCACGTCCGGCTGGCGGTAGTGTTATGGGCACAGGCGCTGGGCGTGTTTGCCGCAGCCATACTGCCGGGCTTTAGCGGCCTGCTGGCCGGTGCGCTGCTGGTGGGCGGCGGCTTCCTCAGTGTGGTGCAACTGTCGCTGCTCTGCGCCCGCGAACTGGCTCCCAGCCATCTGCGTTACATGGCCGGGTTGCTGACCACCGGCTATGCGGTCGGGCAGCTGATCGGTCCGCTGCTCTCTTTTCTTTCGACGGCGCTGTTACATCAACTGGAGCCTGCCCTCTGGGTCGCCGGGTTGAGCCTGGTGTGGGCGGGCCTGCTGGTCTGGCGGCGAACCGGATGAAAAGCTTTCATCACCAATCTTATTGATTGCTGGATTCCCCGCAAAGAAAGTTTCACAATACGCGCCTGATTACAGGGCCCGCTGGCAAAAGCTCGCGGGCGCAACACCAGCCGGAGAAGAGTACATGAGCACCCTAAGTCAGGAAGCTGCCCTGGTTCACGAAGCGCTGCTGGCGCGTGGCCTGGAAACGCCGTTACGTGCACCGACGCGCGACATGGATGACGAAACGCGTAAAAGCCTGATTGCCGGGCACATGACCGAGATTATGCAGCTGCTCAATCTGGATCTTGAAGATGACAGCCTGATGGAAACGCCACATCGCATCGCCAAAATGTATGTGGATGAGGTTTTTTCCGGTCTCGATTACGCCAACTTCCCGAAAATCACCGTCATTGAGAATAAAATGAAGGTCGATGAGATGGTGACCGTGCGTGATATCACCCTGACCAGCACCTGCGAACACCACTTTGTGATTATCGATGGCAAAGCCACCGTCGCCTATATTCCGAAAGAAAAGGTGATTGGCCTGTCAAAAATTAACCGCATCGTGCAGTTCTTTGCCCAGCGCCCGCAGGTGCAGGAGCGTCTGACGCAGCAGGTTCTGGTTGCACTGCAGACGCTGCTGGGCACCAACAATGTGGCTGTTTCGATTGATGCGGTGCATTACTGTGTCAAAGCGCGTGGCGTAAAAGATGCCACCAGCGCCACCACCACGACCTCTCTGGGTGGCCTGTTCAAGTCCAGTCAGAATACCCGCCAGGAATTTTTGCGCGCGGTGCGCCATAGTTGAGTTAACGGCGGGCGCATAATGTTGCCCGCTTCGTCAATGCAGGGTGCCGCATGCAACGCTATCACGCGCTGGATTTCATTCGTGGATGTGCCATTCTCGGCATCCTGCTGCTCAATATTGTGGGTTTCGGGCTGCCTTCTGCCGCCTACCTGAATCCGGCCTGGCAGGGCAGCGTCAGCCTCGCCGATGTCTGGACGTGGGCACTCTCTGACGTCTTTGCCCAGCTCAAATTCCTTACCCTGTTCGCGCTGCTGTTTGGCGCAGGTCTGCAAATGCAGCTGCCGCGTGGCAGTCGCTGGCTGACTGCCCGGCTTTCACTGCTGGTGCTGATCGGTTTCCTGCATGGTGTCTTTCTCTGGGAGGGCGACATCCTGCTGGATTACGGCATCATCGGGCTGGTGGTCTGGCGGGTGCTGCGTGATGTTCCGTCAACCCGCAGTCTGATGAATACCGGCATTCTGCTCTATCTGGTGGGCTGCGGCGTCCTGCTGGTGTTTGGGTCGATTTCCGATCCTGAACCAACGCGATCCTGGCTGCCGGGTGCAGCCGATCTGCAATATGAACAGTACTGGAAACTCACCGGCGGCTGGGAGGCGATACAGAACCGTCTGGATCATCTTTCGTCAGGACTGATGGCGCTGGCGGCGCAATATGGCTGGCAACTGGCGGGCCTGATGATGATCGGTGGTGCGCTGTTGCGCAGCGGCTGGCTGAAAGGCGAGTTTCCTCTTCGTCACTATCGTCAGGCGGCGGCGCTGCTGCTGACGATGGGCTTCACCATTGCGGTGGCCGGTGTGGCTGCACAATGGCTGTTACACTGGGAATTCCGCTGGACGGGTTTTTATCTTCAGACACCACGCGATCTTGCCAGCCCGCTGATTAGCCTGGGCTATGCCGCACTCTGTCTGGCCTGGTGGCCGCAGATCTCGCGCTGGCGCATCAGCTACGCCATTCAGTGCGTGGGCCGCATGGCGCTGACCAACTACCTGTTGCAATCGCTGATCTGCACCACGCTGTTTTATCGGTTTGGCTTTTACCTGCATTTCACCCGGCTGGAGCTGGTGCTGATGGTGCCTGCGGTATGGCTCATCAATATTCTGTTTTCACTCATCTGGTTACATTTCTTCGCACAGGGTCCGCTGGAGTGGCTGTGGCGGCGGCTTACGCTGCTCTCAGCCGGTAAATCACGACTTACCGACAACGCCAGATAATGACCGCCATCACAAAGGTTACAGAATTGTATGTAACCGTTTTCATTGATGTGACGCAATTCACGCTGCACGCAGCCTGCCCCTGACAAAATAGCGCCGGTGTTCAACCCGGCGTGATGCCCTATTTTTCCTTTCTGGAACTGCTGCATGATAACTATTCGTGATGTTGCCCGTCAGGCTGGCGTGTCAGTGGCGACCGTGTCGCGCGTCCTCAATCAGAGCAACGCCGTGACCTCAGACACCCGCGATGCCGTGTTGCAGGCAGTCGAGGCGCTGGGCTATCGGCCTAATGCCAACGCCCAGGCGCTGGCGACGCAGGTCAGCGACACGATCGGGGTGGTGGTGATGGATGTCTCCGACCCGTTTTTCGGGGCGCTGGTTAAAGCAGTGGATACCGTGGCGCAGCGCGTGCACAAGCATGTGTTAATCAGCAACTCCTGGCATCAGGAAGAGAAAGAGCGTCATGCTATTGAGGTGCTGATCCGTCAGCGCTGCAGCGCCCTGGTGGTGCACGCGAAAACGCTGCCGGATGCGGAGCTGGCAGATTTTATGCAGCACGTACCCGGCATGGTGGTCATTAACCGCATCATCCCTGGTTTCGAACACCGCAGCGTTAGTCTGGATAACGTCACGGGCGCGTTAATGGCCTCAAGAACCCTGTTGCAGCAGGGGCATAGCCGGATTGGCTATCTCTGCTCCAGTCATCCTATCGAGGATGTGGCACAGCGCCGTGAAGGGTGGATGCAGGCAATGGCAGAGCAGGGCATCCGGCCACAGGAGAGCTGGATAGCCAGCGCAGAGCCTGACATGCAGGGCGGCGAAGCCGCGATGGTGGAGTTGCTGGGGCGCAATCTCAACCTCACGGCGGTGTTTGCCTACAACGACGGCATGGCGGCTGGCGCACTCACCGCGCTGAAAGACAACGGCATTCAGGTTCCACAGCATTTTTCTGTCATTGGCTTTGATGACATTCCTATTTCGCGTTACACCGATCCGCAATTAACTACCGTTCGCTATCCCATTGTATCTATGGCGAAAATCGCCACTGAGCTGGCGCTTCAGGGCGCAGCGGGACTGCTGGATGACACCGCAACCCACATCTTTATGCCGACCCTGGTACGGCGTCATTCGGTGGCGCAGCGGCAAAATGTGGAGTCCGTCACTAATTCAGGCGATTCAGGCATGTAACCGTTTTCAATCTGTGATTGTATTCACAGTTAATTAACATTGCCCTCACTATGATGGCAGCGTCTTACCGGACTGAAACATTATGTAACGCCAGTGTAACGGCATCAGTTGTGGTCTCAGTAGCCGGTTAAAGGGTTCATACCCATTTCATGGAAGCGTTCTGGCACAGGGAAGTCAGGTTTTAGACGGCGTTCAATGGCTTAACATCCCGATTACGTTTGCCGACGCGCCGATCTGTTTTACCGATTGCTCTGCCGCACCTTGCGCGGTAGCGCTAAAAAGACCCTGCATAATAAAACCGGAGATACCATGAATAAGAAGGTTTTCACGCTTACAGCACTGGTTGCCAGCATGATGTTTGGTGCAACCGCTCACGCAGCTGACACCCGTATCGGCGTGACCATTTACAAATATGATGACAACTTCATGTCAATGGTGCGTAAAGACATCGAGAAAGAAGCGAAAACTATCGGTGGCATACAGCTGCTGATGAATGACTCTCAGAACGACCAGTCCAAACAGAACGATCAGATTGACGTGCTGATGGCAAAAGGCGTGAAAGCGCTGGCGATCAACCTGGTTGACCCGGCTGCCGCTGCGGTCGTGGTAGACAAAGCGCGTGCCAACGACGTGCCGGTGGTCTTCTTCAACAAAGAACCTAACGCCAAAGTACTGGCCGGTTATGACAAAGCTTACTACGTTGGCACCGACTCTAAAGAGTCGGGCATCATTCAGGGTCAGCTGATTGAGAAGCACTGGAAAGCAACCCCAGCCTGGGATCTGAACAAAGATGGCACCATTCAGTTCGTCCTGCTGAAGGGCGAGCCGGGCCATCCTGATGCTGAAGCACGCACCAAATATGTTATCGACACCCTGAACAAAGATGGCCTGAAAACCCAGCAGTTAGCGATGGATACGGCGATGTGGGATACCGCACAAGCCAAAGACAAAGTGGATGCGTGGCTGTCTGGCCCGAACGCTAAGAAAATTGAAGTCGTGATTGCTAACAACGATGCGATGGCGATGGGTGCGGTTGAAGCGCTGAAAGCGCACAACATGACGTCCATTCCGGTCTTTGGTGTTGATGCCCTGCCAGAAGCGCTGGCGCTGGTGAAATCGGGTGCGCTGGCCGGTACCGTGCTGAACGATGCGGAAAACCAGGCGAAAGCTACGCTGGATATTGCCAACAACCTGGCTAACGGCAAAGCGGCAACCGACGGAACTAACTTCAAGATGGTCGATAAGATCGTCCGCGTTCCTTACGTTCCGGTTGATAAAGAAAATCTTTCTCAGTTCTCGAAATAAGATCGATTACGGGCGCGACCGCTGTCGCGCCTTTTTTATGTCACCACCGTTTTTTAGCCAGGTAAAATATGGCCAGTGATAACACGACCGCGCAGCGAGAATATCTGCTGGAAATGACGAATGTTTCAAAATCATTTCCCGGCGTAAAAGCGTTAGATAATGTGAATTTAAAAGTGCGGCCTCACTCTGTTCATGCATTAATGGGCGAGAACGGTGCCGGTAAATCCACCTTATTAAAATGCCTGTTTGGTATTTATAAAAAAGATACCGGCAGTATCCTGTTTCAGGGTAAAGAGATCGACTATAAAAGCTCCAAAGAGGCGCTGGAAAATGGCGTGTCGATGGTGCATCAGGAATTAAACCTGGTCCTGCAGCGTACCGTGATGGATAACATGTGGCTGGGGCGTTATCCGCGCAAAGGCTTCTTTGTCGATCAGGATAAAATGTATCAGGACACTAAAGCCATTTTTGACGAGCTGGATATCGATATCGATCCGCGCGACAAAGTGGCCAATCTGTCTGTGTCGCAGATGCAGATGATTGAAATTGCCAAAGCCTTCTCCTACGACGCGAAAATTGTGATTATGGATGAGCCAACCTCCTCGTTAACCGAGAAAGAGGTCAATCACCTGTTCACCATTATTCGTAAGCTGAAAGATCGCGGTTGCGGCATCGTTTATATTTCGCACAAGATGGAAGAGATTTTCCAGCTGTGTGATGAGATCACGATTCTGCGTGATGGACAGTGGATTGCCTCTCAGCCGCTGGAAGGGCTGGATATGGATAAGATCATCGCCATGATGGTCGGCCGTTCACTGAACCAGCGTTTCCCTGACCGCACGAATGTGCCAGGCGAGACAATCCTTGAGGTGCGTAATCTGACCTCACTCCGTCAGCCATCTATTCGCGACATCTCATTTGATCTGCGTAAAGGGGAGATACTCGGCATTGCCGGGCTGGTGGGTGCCAAACGTACCGATATCGTCGAAACGCTGTTTGGCATTCGCGAAAAATCGGGCGGCACCATTAAATTGCATGGCAAACCGATTAATAATGACAGCGCCAATGAAGCCATTAACCACGGTTTTGCGCTGGTAACGGAAGAGCGTCGCTCAACCGGTATTTATGCTTTTCTGGACATTGGTTTTAACTCGCTTATTTCCAATATCAAAAAATATAAAAACAGTATGGGACTACTGGACAATAAACGCATGAAGAGTGATACCCAATGGGTTATCGATTCAATGCGGGTAAAAACGCCGGGTCACCATACCCAAATTGGTTCGCTTTCGGGTGGTAACCAGCAAAAAGTGATTATTGGACGCTGGTTATTGACCCAGCCTGAAATCCTGATGCTTGATGAACCAACACGCGGTATCGATGTTGGCGCAAAATTTGAAATTTACCAGCTGATTGCTGAGCTGGCGAAAAGAGAAAAGGGCATCATTATTATCTCATCCGAAATGCCGGAGCTGTTAGGCATTACCGATCGTATTCTGGTAATGAGCAACGGTCTGGTAGCAGGCATAGTTGATACCAAAACGACCACGCAGAACGAAATATTGCGTTTAGCGTCATTACACCTTTAATGAAGCAAGGGCTGTTAACATGAAAGCGACTACAAAAAAGAATGCGCTAACCTGGTTAAAAGAGGGCGGCATTTATGTCGTTCTGCTGGTATTGCTGGCTATTATTATTTTCCAGGACCCCACATTTTTAAGTTTGATGAACCTGAGTAATATTCTGACGCAATCTTCGGTGCGCATTATTATTGCACTGGGTGTGGCAGGTCTGATTGTGACCCAGGGTACTGACCTGTCAGCCGGACGTCAGGTCGGTCTGGCGGCCGTTGTCGCCGCGACGCTGTTGCAGGCGATGGATAACGCCAACAAAGTGTTCCCGACGCTGGATACCGTGCCGATTCCACTGGTTATCCTGACCGTGTGCATCATCGGCGGCGTAATTGGTCTGGTCAACGGTGTGATTATTGCGTATCTCAAGGTAACGCCATTTATCACCACGCTGGGCACCATGATTATCGTTTACGGTATTAACTCACTCTATTACGACTTTGTGGGTGCTTCTCCGATTGCGGGTTTTGATGCCGGGTTCTCGAAATTTGCTCAGGGCTTCTTACGCTTTGGTGATTTCAAACTTTCATTCATCACCTTCTACGCCGTGATCGCCATTATTTTCGTCTGGATTTTGTGGAACAAAACCCGCTTCGGTAAAAATATTTTCGCTATCGGCGGTAACCCGGAAGCTGCGAAAGTATCCGGCGTGAATGTGCCTTTGAATCTGATCATGATCTATGCGCTGTCGGGTGTTTTCTACGCCTTTGGCGGGATGCTGGAAGCGGGGCGTATCGGTTCGGCCACCAACAACCTCGGCTTTATGTATGAGCTGGATGCGATTGCAGCCTGTGTGGTCGGCGGCGTTTCCTTCGCGGGCGGTGTGGGTAGTGTGGCGGGTGTTGTGACCGGTGTGTTGATCTTCACCGTTATCAACTACGGTCTGACCTATATCGGCGTCAACCCTTACTGGCAGTACATCATTAAGGGCGGCATCATCATCTTCGCCGTGGCGCTGGATTCACTGAAATATTCACGTAAGAAGTAAGTCTGATTCAACGCTAAAAAGCGACCTTCGGGTCGCTTTTTTTATGGCGGTAATGCTGGGGTCGTCGCTTTAAGACGGAGTATACGAAGGGAACACGGTCAGATCGGAAAGACGCAAAAGGCGTAGGTTCCCTGAGTCTTGTACCTTGCTGCCAGACTGCAGCTCAGCGCATATAACAGAGTTTCATTAAACCGCTGAACGTCAGCTATTTACGCAGCTTTTGTTCCAGCTCCAGCAGTTGCTCCGGCGTCACCGCCGGGTAACTCTGCGCATCCTCAGGCACATCACGTACGGCAGGAATCGGCACCAGTGGGCCTAAGAAACGGGGTTCGCGTTTAAGCAGGAAGAGATCCGCCAGCGCACCCAGACGGGCACCCACTTCACGGAAGCGCACGCTCAGCATGTTTTTCGGGGAAGGCACGGCATAACACTGCGCCTGAATACCCAGTTGCAGGGCAATAAACAGCGCACGCTCGCAGTGAAAGCGCTGCGTGATAATAATGAAATCGTTGGTATCAAACACTTTGCGGGTGCGAACGATGGAATCCAGCGTGCGGAACCCGGCATAATCAAGCACGATATCGGCCGGATCGACACCGGCTTTAATGAGATCGCGGCGCATCGTCATCGGCTCGTTGTAGCTTTGCAGCGCGTTATCACCGCTCAGCAGCAGATAATTTACCTTGCCGCTGTTGTAGGCATTCAGCGCACCCTGCATACGATAGAGGTAATACTGATTAATCACGCCGGTACGATAATATTTAGCGGTCCCCAGTACCACACCCACCTGACGATGCGGCAACGAAGCGACATTTTCGTAGATAAAAGGCGCAGTTTTCCAGCTGATCCAGCGATCAAGGCCGAGCGCCGTCGCCACCATCAGTAAGATGATGAAAAGCAGACCAATGAAAACGCGTTTCAGCATGCGCCCGGAGACTCGATGTCAGAATGTTGAGATGGGACAAGGCTACTTGAGCTGCCGCAGCGAAGCAAGTTACTGCCGGCTGGCTGTGCGCTTTTTGAACGCTGCCGGATCGGATGCGATCCGGCAGCGGCAAGATTAAATCGAGGTACGACGATAGTGACGATACTGCGGCAGCCAGAAGTTATTGGCGATAGCCTGTGACAACACATCTTCCGAGGTCACCACGGCGACGCCTGCCAGCTGAGCGGCTTTACCCACTTCCATCGCAATAATCTTCGACACGCCCTGAATATCTTTAATCTCTGGCAGCACCGGGCCTTCGCCTTCATTCACCAGCGGAGAGCAGTCGGCGAGTGCGCGGCTGGCGGTCATCAGCATGGTATCGGTGACACGGCTGGCACCCGACGCAATCACACCCAGACCAATGCCAGGGAAGATGTAGGAGTTGTTGCACTGTGCAATCGGGTAGGTCTTACCGTTCCAGCTCACCGGCGAGAACGGGCTGCCGGTTGCGACCAGCGCAGCACCGTCTGTCCAGGCGATGATATCGGCTGGCGTTGCTTCCACACGTGACGTCGGGTTCGACAGCGGCATCACGATAGGACGTTTACAGTGCTTGTGCATCTCGCGGATGATCTCTTCGGTAAACAGACCCGGCTGACCGGAAACACCAATCAGAATATCGGGCTGAGCATTACGCACCACATCCAGGAGGGAGATTGAATCATTGGTCACATCCCAGTGTTGCAGGCTTTCACTCTTCTGTACCAGCTTGCTCTGGAAATCGAGCAGGTTAGGCAGCTTGTCAGTCAGCAGACCAAAGCGATCCACCATCATCACGCGGCCACGTGCTTCCTCGTCGCTCAGACCTTCGGATTTCATCTGCGCGATAATCTGTTCAGCGATACCACAACCTGCGGAACCGGCACCCAGGAACACCACTTTCTGCTCGCACAGGCGGCTACCGGCGGCGCGGCTGGCAGCAATCAGCGTCCCTACCGTGACGGCGGCGGTGCCCTGAATATCGTCGTTGAAGCAGCAGACTTCATCACGATAGCGGTTCAGCAGTGGCATAGCATTCTTCTGGGCGAAATCTTCAAACTGCAACAGCACTTTCGGCCAGCGGCGCTTAACTGCCTGAATAAATTCGTTAACGAATTCATCGTACTCTTCACCCGTGATGCGCGGATGACGCCAGCCCATATAAAGCGGATCGTTGAGCAGCTGCTGGTTATTGGTGCCGACATCCAGCACCACCGGCAGGGTGTAAGCCGGGCTGATGCCGCCGCAGGCGGTGTAAAGTGAAAGCTTACCAATCGGGATGCCCATACCACCGATACCCTGATCGCCCAGGCCGAGGATGCGCTCGCCATCGGTCACCACAATCACCTTCACATTCTGCTTGGTGGCGTTTTGCAGCATATCTTCGATGCGGTCGCGGTTAGGATAGGAGATGAACACGCCACGCGCACGACGGTAGATTTCAGAGAAGTGTTCGCAGGCGGCGCCAACGGTCGGGGTGTAGATGATGGGCATCATCTCTTCGAGATGGTTATCCAGCAGGCGGTAAAACAGCGTTTCGTTGGTGTCCTGGATGTTGCGCAGGTAGACGTGCTTATCGTTATTGTTTTTGAAGTCCTGGAACTGACGCCAGGCACGCTGCGCCTGCTCTTCAATCGATTCCACCGCTTCTGGCAGCAGACCGTTGAGGTTGAATTCATTACGTTCTTCGAGGGTAAAGGCGCTGCCTTTGTTCAGCAGGGGAAATTCCAGCAAAATCGGGCCAGCATAAGGGATGTACAGCGGGCGTTTACTTTCGTAGTCGAGTTCCATGCAGTGATGCTCCGGTTGCAGTGTTGTCTGGCGTCACGCCGGAAAGGTAGCGCCAGTTTTCTTACCCGTTATAGCTCAGACTGCAGGCCCGGCAGCGGCAGGGTAACCGCTGCGGAAACATTCACGCTCGTGCTGCTATCCTGCAACCTGAATTATTCAGAGTAATTTGTAATGACGTGAATTCTGGCGCCAGATCCTATGAAATTTCCCGCAGAAGTACAGCGTTTGTTTACAAAAGCTCACAAAACTGTGGCCGCTCTGACAGTGGGTTATGCTTTGTACAGCGTTACCTGCAGCAGCTCACCACAGCCAAATGTGTTCAGCGTTGCCTGCGTGGCGGCGAACTGGCTTAACGTGGCATTTTCCACTTCCGCTAATACCGCTTTTTTTATCTGACGAACATCGCCGCCCTGCATGTTCAGCAGAACCAGCGCCGCCTGAAGGGGCGGGAAGCTCGGGTTAAAGGCGGCATTTTCCGCATAACGACCGGCGACCATCCTGCCATCAGTGGTCAGCAGCGCAACGCCCGCATGTGACTGACTGTACGGCGCGTGGCTGGCATTGGCGGCAGCAACGGCAACCTGCACCAGGTCATCGCCGTCGGCCACATAGCCGTGATCCACCTCGTCCATCAGGAAGGTCGTGATGTTGAGATCGCGGGGGCCAAAGGCATCCGGCAGATAATCGGCGAGGGTGCTGATGGCGCGTTGTGGCAGGCTGATGCGAATGGTTGTGCCGCTGTTCAGCTCGTTCATAAACTGACGGCAGTGACCGCACGGCGTGTAGTTAACGGTGATGGTCTCAATCTGACGCTCACCGCGCAGCCAGGCATGGGTAATGGCGCTCTGCTCAGCGTGAACCGTCTGCTGCATGGGCGCACCGACGAATTCCATGTTAGCCCCGAAGTACCAGTTGCCGCTGACGCCACGGGCGATAGCCCCGACGTTAAAATGCGACACGGTGGCGACCGCACAGGACGCCGCCAGGGGCAGGAGCGCCAGCGCCAGCGCATCGGCATCCATCTGTGTCTGTTGCTGCAGTGAGGCAACCTGTTCGGCGCTCAGCACCGCGTGAAAATCGGGATCGTCCAGCAGGGGAGCGAGTGCAGTTTGCAGCGTTGACGGCAATGCCTCAAAAGCAGAGAGGAAACGGGATTGCATGTGAGCCTCATTAAATTCAGCAGGGCGATGTGCCAGTCACCGGTTTATATGTGATCCACATCGCTCTGACAATGTAACCTGTGTTGCATGTTTCAACTTTGCGAGATCTCTCGCAAACTTTCAGCCAAACCAGTGCAGCAGCAGCGGAAAAATAAACGGTGCCAGCAGTGAGGTGATGATGCCGCAGATGACCAGCGCCAGTGAGCTGAATGCCCCTTCCTGATAGTCGAGTTCGGCGGCGCGCGCCGTGCCGAGTGCGTGCGACGCAGTGCCAATGGCCAGTCCGCGCGCTGCTTTCGATTTCACGCCCAGCAGATTCAGCACGGTGTGTCCGAACACCGCGCCCAGAACACCGGCAATCAGCACGCAGATAGCGCTGATGGCGGGAATGCCGTGCAGCGAACCGGAAACGGCCATCGCGATGGGCGTGGTCACGGATTTAGGCAGGATGGTGGCGGCAATTTCGGGCGTGGCACCCATCCACAGCGCAATGGCGGTGCCAGAGGTCATGGCGGTCAGGCTGCCGATAAAGCAGACCCCGATAATCGATTTCCAGCGGGCGCGAATCTGATGCATCTGCTCATACAGCGGCAGTGCCAGGGCCACAACAGCGGGTTGCAGCAGCTGATTCAGAATCTGGCTGCCCGCGAAATAGCGTGCGTAGGGCAGCTGCAACAGCAGGAGGATCGGGATAATCATCCCCATCGCCACCAGCAGCGGATTCAGCAGCGAAATCTTCAGCCGTATTGCCAGCTTGCGGGCCAGAAAAAAGGCCGCCAGCGTCAGTGGCAGTGACCACCACATTTCACTCATCGGCTGATTCTCCGGCTGGACGGCGGCTATGAAGCTGGTGGGCGCTTACGCCAACAACGGAGAGCACCAGGAAGGTACTGACCACGCAGGAAACGACGATAGGGCCAAACTGTGCGGTCAGGAGGTCGGTGTAGCTCATTACCCCGACGCTAATCGGTACGAACAGCAGCGCCATATAGCGAATCAGCAGATGGCAGCCCGGTTTCACCCAGCTGACCGGCAGGATCTGTGACGCCAGCAGGGCGAACAGAATTAACATGCCCAGGATGCTGCCAGGCAGTTTAATGGGCAGCAGCGAGGCGATGCCGATGCCGGCGTATAAGCAGAGATAAATGATGATAAAGGCGCGAAGATAGCGTCCGCAGACAGATAGCAGGGTGAGCATGGCAGGCTCCTGTTTTCACTGAGCTTCATCATACGCATTAACCGCTTAGCGTGCTAGCGATCACATTTATGCGCCGGACAACGGCAATACAGGGGGAAGAGAAGCGCCGGTATACAGAGGCGGCGTTTGCCCGTTCAGGCGGTGAAGAGACGGCCTTATCAGCGAGGCTAAAAAAAACCCTTCGCACCGGGAGAGGCGCGAAGGGTGTCAGAACCAGACGGATTCAGTCAGCCGTGGGTTACTTAACCGGCATACCCGGCACCGCACCGCTGTCGACGGACAGTACAAAGAGATCTTTGCCGCCCGGACCTGCTGACAGCACCATGCCTTCAGAGAGACCAAAGCGCATTTTGCGCGGTGCGAGGTTAGCCACGATGATGGTCATTTTACCGACCAGCACGACGGGATCGGGATAGGCGGCGCGAATACCCGAGAAGATCTGACGCTTCTCGCCGCCCAGGTCGAGTTGCAGGCGCAGCAGCTTGTCCGAGCCCTCAACCAGTTCCGCCTGCTCAATCAGCGCGACGCGCATATCGACTTTGGCAAAATCGTCGATGGTGATGGTGTCACCTATTGGTGAATCCGCCAGCGGACCCGTTGCAGCCGGTGTACTTGCAGCAGCGGCATCCTCTTTCGAGGCCTCAATCAATCCCTCAACCTTCGCCATCTCAATGCGACTGTAAAGCGCTTTGAACGGCGCAACCTGATGGTCCAGCAGCGGCTGGGCGATAGCATCCCAGTTCAGTTCGCAGTTCAGGAAGCCTTCTGCACGGGCGCTGAGTGACGGCAGCACCGGCTTCAGCCAGGTCATCAGAATGCGGAACAGGTTAATGCCCATAGAGCAGATTGCCTGCAGATCGGCATCCCGGCCTTCCTGCTTCGCCACGACCCACGGGGCCTGTTCATCGACATAACGGTTTGCCAGGTCGGCCAGCGCCATGATCTCACGGATAGCACGGTTGTACTCACGACCCGCCCAGGCTTCACCAATCTTCTCTGACGCGTCTGCAAAGGTCTGATAGAGCGCCGGATCGGCCAGCTCAGCCGCCAGTTTGCCGTCAAAGCGCTTGCTGATAAAGCCTGCGTTACGTGACGCCAGGTTAACCACTTTGTTGACGATGTCCGCATTCACGCGCTGAACGAAATCTTCCAGATTCAGGTCGATATCGTCGATGCGTGAAGAAAGCTTCGCCGCGTAGTAGTAACGCAGGCTGTCGGCATCCAGATGTTGCAGCCAGGTGCTGGCTTTAATGAAGGTGCCGCGTGACTTCGACATCTTGGCACCGTTGACGGTGACGTAGCCGTGTACAAACAGGTTGTTTGGCTTGCGGAAGTTGCTGCCTTCCAGCATCGCTGGCCAGAACAGGCTGTGGAAATAGACGATATCCTTACCGATGAAGTGATAGAGCTCGGTCGTGGAGTCTTTCCGCCAGAATTCGTCAAAGTCGATGTCGCCGCGCTTGTCGCACAGGTTCTTAAACGACCCCATGTAGCCGATAGGCGCATCCAGCCAGACGTAGAAATATTTGCCCGGCGCGTCCGGGATCTCAAAGCCGAAGTAGGGGGCATCGCGGGAGATATCCCACTGCTGCAGGCCCGACTCAAACCACTCCTGCATCTTGTTCGCTACCTGATCCTGCAGCGCACCGGAGCGGGTCCAGGCCTGCAGCATGGCGCTGAAGGACGGCAGATCAAAGAAGAAGTGCTCGGAGTCGCGCAGAACCGGCGTCGCACCGGATACCACGGATTTCGGGTCGATCAGCTCGGTCGGGCTGTAGGTCGCGCTGCAGACTTCACAGTTGTCGCCGTACTGATCGGGTGACTTACATTTCGGGCAGGTGCCTTTCACAAAACGGTCCGGCAGGAACATCCCTTTTTCCGGATCGTAAAGCTGGGAGATGGTGCGGTTTTTGATAAAACCATTCTCTTTCAGACGGCCATAAATCAGCGCTGAAAGCTCACGGTTTTCGTCGCAGTGGGTCGAGTGATAGTTGTCATAGCTGATATTGAAACCGGCAAAGTCAGCTTCATGCTCGCTTTTCATCTCTGCAATCATCTGCTCGGGCGCAATCCCCAGCTGCTGAGCTTTCAGCATGATAGGCGTGCCGTGCGCATCATCGGCGCAGATGAAGTAAACCTGATTGCCACGCATTCGCTGATAACGCACCCAAATGTCTGCCTGGATATGCTCGAGCATGTGGCCGAGATGGATTGATCCGTTCGCGTAAGGCAGTGCGCACGTTACCAGAATTTTTTTAGCGACTTGAGTCATAGTTTGCGTAGCTTTCTGTTGATTGAAAAAACGGGCTTAGATGGTAACTGATGGCTTCTCCTGCGTAAACATAAGGGATTCACCCCTGCCAGTCGCCGCGAATCCACGGGCATCTGATATCATTGACAATACATCGCTGAAACACAGCGTAAGCTCAGTAAAAATAAGGAGTAGGGGATGACAGCACAATCCCGGGAACCGCATACGCCAGAAGGCCTGCGCGCCATCGTAGCGGGCGTATTGAGAAGCTTTGAGCATCCGACTCTTAACCAGAATCTCACCGCCCTGAAGGCGTTGCATCACGTTGCACAGCTGGATGGCACGCTGCATGTGGAACTGCTGATGCCGTTTGCCTGGGCGAGCGGGTTCGATGACCTGAAAGAGCAGGTCAGCGCCGAACTGTTGCGCCAGACCGGCGCACGCGCGATCGACTGGCGGCTCAGCCACGACATTGCCACGCTAAAACGGGTCAAAAATCAGCCGGGCGTCAACGGTGTAAAAAACATTATTGCGGTCAGCTCCGGCAAAGGGGGCGTCGGTAAATCCAGTACCGCCGTGAACATGGCGCTTGCGCTGGCAGCAGAGGGAGCACGGGTCGGTATTCTCGATGCCGACATCTATGGCCCGTCTGTGCCGAACATGCTCGGCACCCAGGACCAACGCCCGACTTCGCCGGATGGAACCCACATGGCACCGATCATGGCGCACGGCCTGGCCACCAACTCCATCGGGTATCTGGTGACGGATGACAATGCCATGGTGTGGCGCGGGCCGATGGCCAGCAAAGCGCTGATGCAGCTGCTCAACGAGACGCTGTGGCCGGAGCTCGATTATCTGGTGCTGGATATGCCGCCCGGCACCGGCGACATACAGCTGACGCTGGCGCAGAATGTGCCGGTCACCGGCGCGCTGGTGGTGACCACGCCGCAGGATATCGCCCTGATTGATGCCCGCAAGGGGCTGGTGATGTTTGAAAAGGTGAACGTGCCGGTGCTGGGCGTGGTGGAAAACATGAGCCTGCACATCTGCAGTCAGTGTGGTTTCCATGAGCCCATTTTTGGCACCGGTGGCGCACAGAAACTGGTGGAGGATTATCAGACACAGCTGCTGGCCCAGCTTCCGCTGCATATTGATTTGCGCGAAGATCTTGATGAAGGCGAACCCACGGTGATTCGCCGGCCCGATAGCGAGTTCACCGCCCTCTATCGCCAGCTGGCCGGACGCGTTGCGGCGCAGCTTTACTGGCAGGGCGACGTCATTCCGGGTGACATCGCCTTCCGCGCACTTTAAGCGCGACCCGACCCGCTGGCATAGTGTGAGGCCAGCGGGTAGTGCATCAGCACGTAGCCGCCGTGCTCGCCTTCGCCCTGTGAAATGATCTTCCAGCCATGTTTCAGGTAAAAGGCCTGCGCCGCGTTGTTTTTCTGCAGGCACTTCAGCGCGCCGGTTGAGGTAAAGCGCGCCTCGGCCGCCTTCAGTAAGGCGCTGCCCACGCCGCGACCCTGCCAGTCGGGATCCACATACAGGCTGTGCAGGAAGTTATCGTTCTCCAGCAGGCCCGCAAATCCGACGCGCTGCCCCTCAGATTCGGCGACCAGCACGGTTTCCCCCAGGATCACGCCATCAAAATCTTCCAGCTGCCACTCGCTGCCATCAAGCCAGCGCCAGTTGTGTCGTCGCGCCGCCAGAAACAGCGTACGCAGGAAAGGACGGTCAGCTTCAGTAAACGGACGAATCTCCACAGGTCTGCTCCCTTTTTATCCGGTCTTACAAAACTAGCAGCGATTCGGGAAGAGCGAGTGAAAGACAAAGCGGGTTTAATGTCATGAAAATCGCTGTACACTGCCTGCCGGGCCAGAGAGCATCAGGCTCTGAGCGTTTGATAGCTTTCGTTTATCGGATTGATAACGTCCGCGTATTAGATGTTGGCCCGAAAATTATGTAACCTGCATCACATATTTTAACGGAGGCCACAGATGTCTATTATCAATACCAAAATCAAGCCGTTCAAAAACGCAGCATTCAAAAACGGCGAATTCATCGACGTAACCGAGAAAGACGTTGAAGGTAAATGGAGTGTGTTCTTCTTCTATCCAGCTGACTTCACCTTCGTCTGCCCGACCGAACTGGGCGACGTGGCTGACCACTACGAAGAGTTCCAGAAACTGGGCGTAGATATCTACTCCGTTTCTACCGACACCCACTTTACCCACAAAGCCTGGCACGGTTCTTCAGACACCATCGCGAAGATCCAGTACACCATGATCGGTGACCCGACTGGTGCGCTGACCCGCAACTTTGAAATCATGCGTGAAGCTGAAGGCCTGGCCGATCGTGGTACGTTCATCGTTGACCCGGAAGGCATCATCCAGGCAATCGAAATCACTGCTGAAGGCATTGGCCGTGACGCCTCTGACCTGCTGCGTAAAGTGAAAGCGGCTCAGTACGTGGCTTCTCACCCAGGTGAAGTGTGCCCGGCTAAATGGAAAGAAGGTGAGGCAACTCTGGCTCCGTCTCTGGACCTGGTTGGCAAAATCTAATTCCGCTTCGGCCTTTCGACCATTCTCCAATCGGGTGCTGCGGCACCCGATTTTTTGACCAGGATATCACCATGCTCGACACAAATTTGAAAACTCAGCTCAAGGCTTACCTTGAGAAATTAACCAAACCTGTTGAGTTGATTGCCACCCTTGATGAGGGTGCAAAATCAACCGAGATCCGTGAACTGTTGGTTGATATCGCCGGCTTGTCTGACAAAGTCAGCTTCCGCGAAGAGAACGATCGTCAGGTGCGTAAGCCCTCATTTCTGATCACCAACCCAGGTTCGAACAGCGGCCCGCGTTTTGCCGGTTCACCTCTGGGTCACGAATTTACCTCACTGGTGCTGGCGCTGTTACAGACCGGTGGGCATCCGTCGAAAGAAGCACAGAGCCTGCTGGATCAGATTGCCGCGCTGGACAGTGACTTCCATTTCGAAACGTATTATTCGCTTTCCTGCCACAACTGCCCTGACGTGGTCCAGGCGCTGAACCTGATGGCGGTGATTAACCCGCGCATCAGCCACACCGCAATCGACGGTGGCCTGTTCCAGAACGAGATTCAGGAACGCAACGTGATGGGCGTGCCAGCGGTTTACCTTAACGGTAAAGCGTTTGGTCAGGGCCGCATGAGCCTGGCGGAAATCGTCAGCAAAGTCGACACCAACGCGGATAAACGTGCGGCGGACGAGCTGAACAAGCGTGACGCCTATGAAGTCCTGATTATCGGTAGCGGTCCTGCGGGCGCAGCCGCCGCTGTCTACTCAGCGCGTAAAGGTATCCGTACCGGTCTGCTGGGCGAGCGTTTTGGCGGCCAGGTGCTGGACACCGTAGATATTGAAAACTATATCTCCGTACCCAAAACCGAAGGGGCGAAACTGGCAGGTTCACTGCGTGCCCACGTGGATGATTACAACGTGGACGTTATCGAGAGCCAGAGCGCAATCAAACTGATCCCGGCAGCGAAAGAGGGCGGACTGCACGCTATCGAAACCGCCTCTGGCGCTGTGCTGAAATCACGCAGCATCATCCTGGCGACCGGCGCACGCTGGCGCAACATGGGCGTGCCGGGTGAAGAAGAGTATCGCACCAAAGGTGTGACCTACTGCCCGCACTGTGATGGCCCGCTGTTTAAAGGCAAGCGCACGGCAGTCATTGGCGGCGGTAACTCCGGCGTGGAAGCGGCTATCGATCTGGCGGGTATCGTTGAACACGTTACGCTGCTGGAGTTTGCCGGTGAGATGCGTGCTGACCAGGTGCTGCAGGATAAACTGCGCAGCCTGAAAAATGTTGATGTGATTCTGAACGCGCAGACCACTGAAGTGAAAGGCGACGGCACCAAAGTGACCGGCCTGCACTATATCGACCGTACGACGCAGACGACCCATGAGCTGCCGCTCTCCGGCATCTTCGTTCAGATTGGTCTGCTGCCGAATACCCCATGGCTGGAAGGCGCGGTTGAGCGCAACAAAATGGGTGAGATCATCATCGATGGTAAATGCGAAACCAGCCTGAAAGGTGTGTTCGCTGCGGGTGACTGCACCACCGTGCCGTACAAGCAGATCATCATCGCCAGCGGCGAGGGTGCAAAAGCCTCACTGAGCGCGTTTGACTATCTGATTCGTACCAAATCGGCTGAATAACGTTCTCCGGTCAGACAAGAGCCCTTCAGCATTCGTGCTGAGGGGCTTTTTTTTTAATAACCGGCCAGCGTCATCAGCATCATCCATATCGGCGTCGTCACCGCCGCAAACACCGTTGAAAAGAGCATGCTGGCCGCCGCCGGGCCGGTAATAACATTGAATTTCTGCGACATCAGATAGACGTTGACTCCCACCGCCATCGACCCCAGCAGCACAACCACTTTACTCTCCAGCGGCGGCAAGCCGGTCAGCCAGGCGATAGCCCATACCGTCATCGGTTGCAGCACCAGCTTCAGCAGGCAAATTGTGTAGCTCTCTTTAAGTCCGTCCCGCACCCGATAGTGCGCCAGGCTCATGCCCAGCGTCACCAGCGACAGGGGCGCGGCCAGTGACGCCAGCATCTTTAACGGTTCTGCGGCAAGCACCGGCAAAGGGCGTTGCAGAAAACTCCAGGCAGTCCCGCTGAGAATGCCGATGATCAATGGGTTCTTAGCAACCCCAATCAGGGTGCGCCAGATCCCCTGCAGCGAGAAGCTTCCCTGTTTTGCCCATTCGACCGACACGGTGAGTAAGGTCCACAGGATCAGGCTGTTAAACACCAGCACCAGCGCCACCGGGGGCAGAGCGTCTGGCCCAAGCAGCACCGTGGCCACCGGGATCCCCAGCATCACGTTATTAGAAAAGATGCCGCCCAGCGCAAAGACCGAAGCCGCCACGCCATCCAGATTAAACAGCCTTGTTGCCAGCAACCGGCCTGCGATAAACACCAGCAGGCAACTGCCAAAGAAGGCCAGTAAAAGGCGTGCATCCACCGGCGGACTTTGCGAGAACGTGCTCATTACCCGAAACAGCATGCAGGGCAGCGCGACGTTAAACACAAAGCGGTTCATCCCTTCGCTAACGCTGGCGGGCCATTTTCCCAGACGCGTCAGGCAATATCCCAGCAGAATCAGAATAAACAGCGGAGCGGAAAGATAAATTTGATGGCTTAGGCTTTCAAACAGCAGTGGCATAGAAAGAGTCTGGTCAGACAGTGAATGGTTACCAGACTAACAAATTGCTAACTAACTGTTAACTCTGACCGTATCCGGGCTGCGCGTTGCAGGACCGTCAGCCCAGCCAGCGGCGTGCCTGCTGGTCACTGATATCGCGATAATAGACGCGATGAATCATTTCACCGCAGCCCGGACAATGTGCGGAAATATAGGTGGAAAAATAAGATCGGCCATTTGGCGCAACAGCACCCCGACGTTCAATAATAATATCCTGCCATCGATGGCGGTGAGGAATAAGCGCTGATAATCGCATCATACATCCTGAATAGTATGAAGTTCCGCTCCAGAAGTTTATTAACTCACTGAAATAAAATGTGTTTTACGATGCTGCAGCAGCAGGTTAATTATTATGGCGTGTTGCGAATGACCGGGGGAAATATTACCCATCAGAGTAATAAACAGGATTACCTATAAAGAGGTATCCCGTAACCCGCAGCATTAAGCCTTTTTTTGTACCGTTAAGCGTTGATCGGGATCATGTGAATTGTCCTGGCTCCGATTATTTTCCAGGCTTGCTTTACCGGTAAGGCTTGCCTATGCTGCAAGCCGTAACACGACTCGGGGTGCCCTTCTTTGTGAAGGCTGAGAAATACCCGTATTACCTGATCTGGATAATGCCAGCGTAGTCTTGGCGATTATCCAATATAAAATCAAAGAGTTATCTGCGATTTTTGAACCGTTTTGTTTAGCCGATCATATCGAGGCTCACGAAATGGGACACCAGACCATACGCCTCACCATTAAATGTAACAGGGTTTATTACGTTCGTTTTCTCCTGCCTAATAATAAGTTTTTCCGTAAGTCGTTAGATACTGACAGCCACACACAGTCGCAGTTGCTCATGTCTTTTGCTTCTCCTGTAATTTCTCTGGTCCAACGTGGAACTATCCAACCGAATCACTTCGGTAAGCGTCTTTCTGGGTATGGCAATACCGCGAGGTTGTCACTCCTTCGGGAAATGAGGAAGAACACACTGAAGCACAACCAGAACACTTGTTAACACTGGCTGGCACGTGGAATATGTATAAAGAGGATAAGTCCAAAACTGGACGAAGGCTATCTCTCAAGCCAATGAGCGCTTTATGGAAATGATGTTGATTGTCTTGGGTTCATCAACTGATGTAACCACGATTACCAAGCAAGACATTAAACAGGTAATCGTGGTTGTTAAAACTTGCCTAAGCGTGTAGTGCAGCCTTATCGGTCAATGACGGTTCAGCAACTCATCGAGTGTGATGATGTCCCGCCCAAAGATTTAGTTGGCGCTGAGTCTATCCACAAGTATTTGAAGATTCACAAATCGCTGTTCAAAACCTTCCTGACTGACAATAAAGATATTCTGGAGAAGTCTCCGACTGATGGAGTAGTTGCCTCACCATCTAAAGCAAGGTTTGGTGCATATAGCGCAGCAGAAATGAGAAAGTTTATGGGGTGGGCTCTCAAGCAGCCTGACGGGGGCACAAGTGGAGCACCCTTTTGTTGGCTTATACGGGAGCCAGAAGAGGCTAGATCGCCAAGCTGAAAAAATCACATATCAAATATGACGAGGATAGTCAGCGGCACTATCTTCTGATCGAGGGAGGAGGGCATGGGAAACTGAGAACGCGACTACGCAGGTTGTAATACCACCCAAACTGATCGAATGGAGATTCCTTGATTTTGCGAACCGCCAACGTTAAGAGAAAAACTTCTCTCCTGTGTCGGGTAAGAACACGCCGAAGATCGGCAAAGTTTCAGCAGATGTTTGAGATCAGCTTGGTATTCCTTATCTTATGACTATGGGCAGCGGCGACTGATGAATAGCTTTCGGCACACAATGATATCAACCTGTTTAGCTGATTGGATTGGCAACTTAGCGCACTTGCAGCAGGCTGTAGGGCATGAGCAAAGCGGGTCAGGAATTACTAAAAGATACTTACACATCTCTCCTATGAAAACTGTTTGTTATGTCATTGATGGGTTGTGTTGGAATAGCTAATTTTTTGGGTAATGTCATAGTTTTCCTCAATCTTCAGTGATATAACTTATTTAAAAATAAGGTGTTCTACGTAAGTTTGTTTTTCTATACACAGCTAGCATAAAGGGATTGATAATGTTTATTAAAAAACTGAAGATAGAAAATTTTAAAGGGTATTACGGGAAAGATAATGAACTGGAATTCAATATCCCTGATGGAGAAACGGAAGGTAGTGGGCTTAATATCTTTGTGGGTGAAAACAACGCCGGAAAATCCACTGTATTCGAAATTATAGATTTTATAAAGGACGGAACCAAAAAGAACGTAGAGGACCTTATATGTAAATCAGATCCGGGAAATATACCTGAGAACCTTTCAGCTGAGTTGCTATTTTCTGGCAATTTAGCTGAGGTAATTGCTGCTCATGTACAAGCCAATAAAGTGGCTGCATTCACCTCGCATGTGTATGAGGATGAGGTGGCGAATTATTTTAGAGTAAAGAGGTGTAGCGAGGTTGGGGAGAAGAAAATATTATTTTGGAACGGAAATGAATTTGTTAACCCAAGTGGTATAGATGCCCCATTTAAGAAGTTTTATGATAATAACTTCATTTGGGCTGATACAAACCCAAGCAATGAAGCAAAATTTGGCTCTACAACTATATGTGGTTCGCTTCTAAAAGAAATAGCCTTGGGTCATATTGCAACGGATGAGTATAGGGCATTTTCTGAGCAGTATCATCGCGTGTTTAATCATCCACAATCTGAATTAAGACAGAAAATATCCTTAGTTGAAAATCAAGTTAAAGAGGTTTTTTCTTCTCAATTTGGCATGGCAGATATTTCTTTCATTTTTGAAGAGTTGCAGGTAGAGAATTTCTTTAAAACTATTTCCATCATGATTGATGATGGCGTCAATGTCCCCATGGGAGAAAAGGGGCATGGTATGCAAAGAGCATTGGCCCTATCATTACTCCAAGTGTATGCTGAGATAACGTGTAATTCGCATGGTGCGGGAATTAGTAAACCATTCTATCTTTTCATTGATGAACCTGAAATATGTCTTCATCCCTCAGGGCAGCAAAAGCTTTTAGAAGCTTTAATGATTATCTCCAAAAGTAGACAGGTTTTTGTTACAACGCATTCTCCCTTCCTTTTATCCTCTCCTTATCTTAAAAATATCGGTCTATTTGTTTTCAAAAAAGAGAATAACAAAAATATTGTGGAAAGGGCTGATACTTCTCCATGGTTCCCTTGGTCTCCATCGTGGGGGGAAATTAATTTCAAAGCATACAATTTAGCAACCGTTGAATTGCATAATGAATTATATGGCTACTTGCAGGAGAAAAATTCCTGTCCAAGTGAAAAAATAATGGAGCAATGGCTTAATTCAAAGGGGATTGAGCTTGATAAAGTATGGGTTAGGGAATTTAAAGGTGCGACGAAACCTCCAGAGGATACTACATTACAAACATTCATCCGTAATCATATACACCATCCAGAGAATGTTACAATGCAATCTTATCGTTATACGCAACAAGAATTACTAACTTCAATCCAACAAATGGTCGGGCTTCTATAAAGAAAAAGGCGAGCCGTTTGGCTTGCCTTTTAATATTAATTTAATGATTGTTTTTTACTGATAAGTGATTGAGAAAAAGGGCAGTTTTAGGGGCGCACTATAGGTGCGGACAGTTGGGCGAAATTTAATCAGAATACAGGCCACCGGCAGGAAGTGCCCTTACATATTTGACGATAATACACGTGCTCTCGTGGCCTCAGGTCGAGGGGCCTGGCAGCAATATTTAAACACCCAGATATTTACCTAACCAAATAGAAGCTACCCGCCCCTTTTTTGTTCATGTATAGGTTAGGCTGAGGAAGGCTCGCCAACGTACACTCACTGGATTCGGTGATCTTTTAACTTTATGATTTTTATCTATTTTAGGTCAGTTATCAGTTGCCGGGATTACCTCAATCCAGACGGATGGCACACAATGAATAATGATAAGTCAAACCAGCCTAAACTCTTCCAATACATTGGGCGCATGGTCACTACATACTCTACATACATCATTATTGACGGTATCAAGATTAGCCGCTCCCGTCTGTCCTTTGCATTCCAATTGGAGTTAGCAAAAGCACTTCGACTGCATGAAGAAAACGTATGCAGAAAATTGATTTAATTTAAATCATCATGACTGAAATAATTGTCTTAAGCCGCCTTATGGGCGGTTTTTTGCCTGCCATTTATTTATGGGACACAACGTGAGAAACAAACTGGGACACGGAAGATTTTTTAGGGTTGTGTCTTTGGCTTCCCGCTGGCATGATCCAGAACATGGATTAGCGAGACGTTAATCGCAAGCTTTTGATTTTGTTTTAAATGACTCGGGGTGCCCTTCTTTGTGAAGGCTGAGAAATACCCGTATTACCTGATCTGGATAATGCCAGCGTAGGGAAGTCAGATGCCTGACCGCATTCGCCTTCTTGTTCGCCGGTTGGGAGCTACGATGAAACATCAATCTCAACACCTTTCTGCCGCGCACTTCGCGCCCGTTCTGCACACTTTCCGCCGTCAGTCACCGCTGGTGCACTGCATGACCAATGACGTGGTACAGAACTTCACCGCCAACGTGTTACTGGCACTTAACGCCTCACCCGCGATGGTGATTGATGCTGACGAAGCGGCTCAGTTCAGCCGTTTTGCTGATGCGCTGCTCATTAACGTGGGTACGTTAACCCGTGAGCGCCAGCTTGCGATGCAGAGTGCCGTTACCGCCGCCAGAGAGGCGGGCACCCCCTGGACGCTCGATCCGGTTGCCGTTGGCGCGCTGACGTTGCGCAGTGACTTCTGCCAGCAACTGCTCAGCCAGCAACCGGCGGTGATTCGCGGCAATGCGTCAGAGATTCTGGCGCTGGCTCAGCAGGCCAGCGGCGGGCGGGGTGTGGATACGCTGCATCAGGCGGACGCGGCACTGGATGCGGCTCAGCAGCTCGCTGAGACCTGGCGCACGCTGGTCATCGTTACCGGCGAGGTGGACTACGCCACCGATGGTCAGCGAATCCTCGCTATTCGCGGCGGCTCTCCCCTGATGACGCGCGTGGTCGGAACCGGCTGCGCACTGTCAGCCGTGGTGGCGGGTTTCACCGCGCTGCCGGGCGACCGGCTGATGAACGTTGCGGCAGCCTGTCAGGTCATGGCCCTGTCGGGCGAAAAGGCGGCGGCGCAGGCAGCCGGACCGGGCAGCTTTGCCACTGCGTTTATTGATGCGCTCTGGACGCTGGAGGTGGAACATGAAGCGCATTAATGCCCTGACCATTGCCGGTACCGATCCCAGCGGCGGCGCAGGCATTCAGGCCGATCTGAAAACGTTCTCAGCGCTGGGTGCCTATGGCACCAGCGTCATCACCGCGCTGGTGGCACAAAACACGCAGGGCGTGCAGTCTGTGTATCGTATTGCGCCGGACTTCGTCGCCGCCCAGCTCGATTCGGTACTGGATGACGTGCGCATCGACAGCGCGAAAATCGGCATGCTGTCAGAAACGGCTATCGTGGAGCAGGTTGCGGAGCGGCTGAAACGCGCAGCGATCCCCTTTGTGGTACTGGATACGGTCATGGTCGCCAAAAGCGGGGATGCGCTGCTGTCGCCAGACGCCGTGGCCAGCGTTCGCGAGCGATTACTGCCGCAGGTCTCGCTGATCACGCCAAATCTGCCGGAAGCGGCGGCGTTACTGGATTGTGAAATTGCCGCAGATGAGGCAGAGATGCGCGAGCAGGGGCGGGCTTTGCTGGCACTGGGCTGTCAGGCCGTGCTGATGAAGGGAGGACATCTGGCGGGATCGGAGAGTCCTGACTGGCTGATCACGCACTCAGCGGAGCAGCGATTCAGCACGCCACGCGTCAATACCCGGCATACGCACGGCACCGGCTGCACGCTGTCGGCCGCTTTAGCTGCGTTGCGTCCACGCCACGCTGACTGGGCAGAGACGATTGGGGAAGCGAAAAACTGGTTACAGCAGGCGTTGTTACAGGCCGACTCGCTGGCGGTCGGCAAGGGTATCGGACCGGTGCATCATTTTCACCAGTGGTGGTAACGGCGAAGGCCCGCATCGATGTGTGAATCAGGCGATGCGGGCAGTGCCAGACTCAGGGGGCTTCAAACCAGGCGCTGTTACGCTCGGCAATCGGGGTGATAGAGAAGATCATCTCCTGCAGATGACGACGCATCGCCGCTTCGGCGGCATCGGCGTCATGACGTTTCAGCGCGGCGAAGATCTCTTCATGCTGCTCAATCAGCTTCTCCGGTGGAGAGACTTCACTCAGCGTCAGAAAGCGCACCCGGTCCATGGCGGCTTTGATGTTTTCCACCGTCTCCCAGGCGAGCTTGCAGTCAATGCTTTCAGCGATCAGGCGATGAAACTCATCATCCAGACCAAGGAAAGCCTGGCTGTCATGCCGATCGGCGGCCATACGCTGCAATTGCAGATTATGTTCCAGCGCCATCAGAGCGGGCTCTTCAATCTCCAGCGCTGCCCGCCGCACCACCGACACTTCCACCGCTTCACGGATAAAACGGCCATCTGCAACCCGCTTAGCGGAGATTTTGCGCACGAAGGTGCCGCGCTGCGGCAATACCTGTACCAGTCCGGCCTCAGCCAGCTTAATAAACGCTTCACGCACCGGCTGGCGCGAAACGTTAAAGCGTGCGGAGACCTCTTTTTCAGAGAGCAGCGAACCGGGCTGAATTGCGCAGGTGACGATATCTTTGCGCAGATAACGGTAAATCTGCTGATTTACCGGTTCGCTGGTAGTAATGGTATAGGCGATCGACATGCAGCAATATCCATATTACGGCTGGCAGAGGCCAGCGCGATGGGAAAGTGTCAGTCTAATCAGGGCGCTGCGTCTGCGCCAGCGCTTTGTGACAGCGCCATTAGCTGCGGTGCATATACTGATGCACCGTTTCACGGGCTCCCAGCGTGATGAGTTGCTGATACCAGGCGGTCAGCCGGGCGACCACATCGGCGTTTTGCAGCAGATCTTCGCCAAACACCTCGCGGAGAGAGAGTAAGGCCCGCACGCGCGCCTCGCCCTCTTCGCTGGCGGCAACGCAGTCTGCCAGCTGGGCTTTCATCGGATCGCGGATCTCAATAGGCTGACCCTGTTCATCAACGCCACCGACATAGCGCATCCAGCCCGCTACGCCCAGCAGCAGCAAATCGCAGTCACTGCCGCGTTGCAGATGCCAGCGCAGGCTGTCGAGCATGCGCTGCGGCAGTTTCTGTGTGCCGTCAGTGGCAATCTGTCCGGTGCGATGTTTAATGGCACGGTTTTCATAACGAGCAATCAGCGAGTCGGCATAGGCATTGAGATCCACCCCCTGGGTGCGCAGCGTCGGTGCCTGCTCATCCATCATCAGTGAACGGGCGGCGGCCCGGAAATGGGGATCGGCCATGCAGTCGCTGATGTACTCATAACCCGCCAGGAAGCCAAGGTACGCCAGGAAAGAGTGGCTGCCATTCAGCATGCGCAGCTTCATCTCTTCATAGGGCAGGACATCACTGACCAGCTCTGCCCCCGCGTTTTCCCACGCCGGACGGCCATTGACGAAGTTATCTTCAATCACCCACTGGAAAAACGGTTCCGCTTCAACCGCAACCGGGTCGCTGGAACCCAGACGTGCGCTCAGCGCCGAAAACGCCGCATCGGTCATAGCCGGAACGATGCGATCGACCATCGTGGAGGGGAAGGTAATGTGCTGCTGAATGTACTCTGCCAGAGCCGGATCCTGCTGCCGGGCCAGTTGTACAACCACGTTACGCGTGACGTGACCATTTTCCGGCATGTTGTCACAGGACATCACGCTGAAGGCCGGTAACCCCTGTGCCCGGCGGCGGCGAATGGCGGCCAGAATCAGACCCGGCAGCGAGCGCGGCGCATCGGGATTGTGCAGGTCATGCACGATATCGGGATGATCGGAATGTAAATTGCCAGTGGCGGGCTGGTGGCAATAGCCTTTCTCGGTAACGGTCATGGACACAATCGCGACCTCAGGCTGACTCATCGCGTTGATTACCGCCTCAATGCCATCACTTTTGCCGTGAAGCGCCTGGGTAATGACGCCAATCACCCGGGTGTGCAGGGCGTCATCGGCCTTCTCTGTCAGGGTGTAGAGCAGATGCTGCTCACGCAGCGCCTGAATCAGCGCGCCGCTATTGAGGTTCACTTCGCAGTATCCCCAGTCGCTGCCCTGTTCCGCCAGCTTATCGCTGCAGAGGGCCTGGTGGGCGCGATGAAAGGCACCAAAACCGATGTGTACCATGCGGGTTTTTAACTGGCTGCGGTCGTAAGCGGGACGCCGGACCTCTGCGGGCAGGCGATCAATCTGTAACATAGTCCGTCCTTATGGCAAACGGGGCGCAAAGCACCCCGGAATCATCATTCTGATAGCGGAACAACACTCAGACCGAAACCGGTTTATCCTCAGGTTTCGGACTGCGTATCACAAACAGCACCAGGAAAGCCCCCAGCGCGGCGACACACCCCGCCAGCACAAAGGCGCTGTCGAACTTACCGGTGTGCTGAACAATAAAACCGGTGACGATCGGCCCGATGATGCCGGAAAGGCTTCCTACCAGATGGATAAAGCCGCTGATGCTGCCGATACGACTTTTGTGCACCACATCCTGAATAATGGCCCAGTAGATCGCGCCGGTAATGTAGAGAAAGAAAATTGAGACCGACATCATCATAACGGCGGGAACCACCTCTTTTATCGTACCCGCCAGCGCCACACAAATTGCGGCTGCCAGCAGTGAGACCACCAGCACAATTTTGCGGGACAACAACAGCTTGCCGGTAATATTAAAGATTCTGTCGGAGATCCAGCCCCCCAGCGCCAGGCCAATGAACCCAACGATCCACGGGATCATGGTCGTGATGCTCATTGATTTGATATCCAGACCGTGCGCCTGCACCAGATAGGCCGGGAACCAGCTCAGGAAAAAGAACAGGATGTAGTTGTAGCAGAAGAAGGCAAACGCCGTGACCAGGATAATCGGCTGGCGCAGGTAGTAACCAAAGGGATGCGGCGTTTCAGAGAGATCAACTTCTTCATTCGGGCTGGTGGCTTTCAGGCGATCAATCAGCTGACGCTCTTTTTCGGTGACAAGTTTGCTTTTCGCCGGATTATCAGCGGCAAAGAACAGCCAGAACGCCATCCACACCAGCCCGATACAGCAGACGATCACAAACGCCGGACGCCAGCCGTAGGCCAGGGCCAGATAACCAATGATCGGACCGGCGACTGCGCCACCCAACGGCGATCCGGCGCTCAGCAAGCCCATCGCCGTGGCGGCCTGTTTCCGGGGGAACCAGCCGTTAATCGCTTTGTTAGCCGAAGAGCAGATCGGGCCTTCCGCCATGCCGAACAGCACACGCAGGATCAGCATCGACCAGAAACCGGTGGCGAGCGCGGTCATGCCGCAGAAAATGGACCAGGCACCCACCGCCACGGCCAGCACGATTTTGGGGCCATAGCGGTCAGTGGCGAGGCCGCCGACAAAGTTAAACAGGGCATAGCCGAAGAAGAAGCTGCCGAAGATCATGCCGAACTGTTCAGCATTGATCGCCAGATCTTTCTCAACCAGCGGCACGGTGAGCGACAGGGCAACGCGATCGAGGTAGTTGATCATGTAAACTAGGAACAACAGCAAAACGAGGGTCCAGCGCAGATTCTTGAACATAAAAACTCCGTGATCTGTTTTATCTTTATCGTTATGCCGGCGGGTACGCACCGGCAGAGGACACCTGGTGTTCAGCGGATAATTAACCCATCTGAAGAATGACTTTGCAGCAGGTGCGCGGATCCTTTTCGAACAGGGTCATCGCGCGTTCAATCTCCTGAAGCGGGAAATAATGCGTGACCAGCTTTTCTGGCTGGATTAAGCCTTTTTCCATCCAGTCAATCACCTGCGGGAAGCGGTTACTGTTAAGACGTGAGGTAAACAGGGAGAGCTCTTTGCTGGTCAGGCTCTGCTGGGTAAGGCTGCACGGTTCGCCCGAAAAGCCCAGCAGTCCGATGCGCGCTGCCGGTGAGGCGAGTGCTACCGCTTCCGCCAGAATGGCGGGGTGGCAGGCCGCGTCGATGATCAGCGTCGGCTGCACGCCCTCAAGCTGAGCCGCCAGGGGGATTTCGCTGTTATCAAACCACCGATCGGCACCGCTCTGCTCAGCCAGCGCCAGGCGTTCCGGCAGGCGGTCCACGACCATGACCTTTTTCACGTTGTAGACGCCCTTCAGTACCTGAATGGCGGTGAGTCCCATCGGACCGGCACCGTAAATCAGCGCCACATCGTCTGGCTGCGGCTTAAGAAACGCCGAGATGTTGGCCGCAATCGTAAATGGCTCTACCAGACTGGCGAGCCTGTCGGGAATGGCATCCGGCAGCGGCCAGGCATTTTTGGCCGGGGCCAGCGCAAACTCGCTAAAGCCGCCATCGCGGTGTACGCCCGTCACCTGCAGTGTGGTACAGACATTGGGACGGCCAACGGAGCAGGGATAGCAGCTGCCACAGCTCACGACCGGATCGACCGCGACGCGTTCACCCAGCCGGGCCGGGTCGACACCGTCGCCCACGGCATCGATCACGCCAAAGAATTCATGACCAATGACACGAGGATATTTCGCAAATGGATTCTGACCGTGCCAGATATGCACATCCGATCCGCAGATGCTGGCATAGGCCACTTTCACCCGCACTTCACCGGCTGCAGGCTGGGGGAGGGGACGTTCAGCAACGACCAGTTTACCCGGCTGTTCAATAACAACGCTTTTCATCAGCTTCTCCTTACCAGTTCCACAGGGTGCCATCTTCAAGACGGGCGACCGGCAGATAAGCGGGTTCGTAGGGATATTTCGCCGCCAGTTTCTCGTTAAATTCAATGCCGAGGCCCGGCTTGTCGCCTGGATGCATGTAGCCCTGGTCAAAGGTCCAGTTAGCCTCAAACAACGCCATCATCTGCTCCGAGAAGCCCATGTACTCCTGCACCCCGAAGTTCGGCACCCAGAGGTCGAAGTGCAGGGCCGCCGCCATGCAGACAGGGGAGAGATCTGAAGGCCCGTGCGAGCCGGTGCGCACCTGATAGAGAGACGCAAAATCGGCAATGCGGCGCATACCGGTTATGCCGCCCGCGTGCGTGATGGTGGTGCGGATGTAGTCGATCAGCTGCTCTTCAATCAGCTGCTTACAATCCCAGATGCTGTTGAAGACTTCGCCCACCGCAATGGGCGTGACGGTGTGCTGGCGGATCAGGCGGAAGCATTCCTGATTTTCAGCAGGCGTCGGATCTTCCATCCAGAACAAGCGATAATCTTCCACGCGCTTACCAAAGCGCGCCGCTTCAATCGGCGTCAGGCGATGGTGCATGTCATGCAGCAGATGCTCATCGAAACCGAACTTATCGCGGATTGCCGCAAACAGTTTCGGCGTGAAATCGAGGTATTTTTCCGTCGACCAGAGCTGCTCTTCCGGCCAGTGACCTTTGGTTGCAGGTTCGTAGGCCAGGCCTTTGCCTTTTGCCATGCCGTAGGTGGTTTTCATGCCCGGTACGCCGCACTGTGCGCGAATCGCTTTGAAGCCCAGCGCTTTGTGCTTTGCGTAATCATCCATCACTTCATCAATGGAGTGACCGGTGGTGTGGCAATAAACCATCACGCCGGTGCGTGAAGCCCCGCCCAGTAGCTGATAAACCGGCATATTTGCGGCTTTACCTTTGATATCCCACAGCGCCATATCGACGGCAGAGATAGCGGACATGGTGACCGGACCACGACGCCAGTAAGCGCCTTTGTAGAAGTACTGCCAGATATCTTCGATCTGATGCGCATCGCGGCCAATCAGCTGCGGGCAGACGTGATCTTTCAGGTAGGAGGCGACCGGCAATTCGCGGCCGTTCAGCGTGGCATCACCCACGCCTGTCAATCCCTGATCGGTGGTGATCTTCAGGGTGACAAAGTTTCTGCCTGCGCAGGTTACAAATACTTCCGCCTTAACAATTTTCATCCTGGTTGCCTTTCAGTCCGCATTCAATGATGAAAAAGTACGCGCTTTAATACTACCATACAAGTAAGGCTGGCAGAGTTGTGAGGCCAGTCACAGAGTGTTTCAGTGCTGCGAAGGCGCAGTAAACAAGGGGGAACGGAAGATGAGGATGGTAAAACAGGGAGGCAGACAGGCGTGGAAAGGGGGCGTCAGCCCCCTAAATCCTGCTCAGGACAGGAGTTCACACTGCGGTGGCAGACGACAGCTCAGCGCGCCTGTCATCACCTCAATCACGAATTCGCGCCCGGAGAGCGGTTCACCATCAAGGTTAAAGGTCATCTCATGGGGAGAGCGAATCGTCAGCGACGCCAGCCGGGTGGTGACGATGCCGGGATTGTCATCGTCGCCGGTCAGTGAGTGCAGCAGGGTAGGCAACAGCTCCTGCGCAGTTACAATGCTGACGTCAAGCCGGCCATCGTTGATCAGCGCAGCAGGGCACAGGCGCTGACCGCCGCCCGCCTGACGCCCATTACCGATACCGATAACCAGCGCATCACCCTGCCAGGCAAAATCGGGCCCGCTAATCTCGCAGGTGTCGGGTTTCAGCGTATCCATGCGCATCAGGCCGTGAATAAAGTAGGAGACGCCGCCCAGCGCCGACTTCAGCTTTTCCGGGGTTTCCGTGGTGATGCGGGTGCCAAACCCGCCGGTCGCCATATTGATGAAGTAGTGGCTCTGGTTCACTCTGGCCAGATCGATAGCATTCGCTTTGCCCTGAATCGCCAGGCGCAGTGCCGGTTCCATCTCTTCCGGGATGCCGACGCTGGTGGCAAAGTCGTTGGCCGTTCCCAGCGGCAGGATGCCCAGTACCGGGCGATGATCGGCATCGGAAGCCGCCAGCGCTGTCGCGACCTCATTGATGGTGCCATCGCCACCGCCTGCGACGACGGTCTCCGCCTGCAGGGCTATGGCCTCTTTGACGTACCTGTCGCCATCGCCTTTTTCAAACGTGACACGCACCGCAATGTCGAAGCCTTCTTCACGCAGGGTGGTAATGGCGTTGCGCAGATCATCATTACCCGCGCCTTTCCCGTTCAGGATGAGCAGCGTAAGCGGTTTATTATCCATTTTGCGTTCCTTGAAGATCTACAGAGTAAGAAGGGAAGGTATAGCACAGCTGCCAGCAGTAAATTATTGGCGAAAGAGAGAAAAAAGAAAACCCGCACGGGGGAGCCGGGCGGGTAAATGAGGTGGTTCCTGGTAAATCTGCCGTTTGTTGTTACTCGTTAGCAGCAGGCGCGACTATAAAGCAGCGCAGCACAGGGGTCTGTGATCCTGTTCTGATTTCCTCAAATTGTTTCCACTGGTAAACGATTATGAGGGTCGCGGGTATCTTCGCCATGATCGAAGTTACGCAGCAGCAGCGCAAAGCGCAGATCGACCGCTTCAGGAGCCCGCAGCCAGACGCGATGACCGTCGCCCGGTGCCACGCCGGTCGGTTCGCCGCGTGCATTCTGCAGCGCATCGAGCTGGCAATTCAGGTTGCCCTCAGGCGTCATGATCTCCACGCTGTCGTGCAGCATAAACTTGTTTTTCACCGCCACTTCAGCCCATTCGCCCCGGCGCTCGCCGGTGAATTCGCCGACGAACTGCTGGCGATCCGAGACCGAAAAGCCCTGCTGGTAATTCTGGTAGCTGTCGTGCGTGTGACGGCGCAGGAAGCCCTCGGTATAGCCGCGATGTGCCAGGCCTTCCAGAGTTAACAGCAGTGAGGGATCAAACGGCTTACCGGCTGCGGCATCATCAATCGCCCGGCGATAAACCTGAGCGGTGCGGGCGCAGTAGTAATAGGACTTGGTTCGCCCCTCAATTTTGAGCGAATGCACCCCCATCTCGCTGAGCCGCTCTACGTGCGCAACCGCACGCAGGTCCCGCGAGTTCATGATGTAGGTGCCGTGTTCATCTTCAAACGCGCTCATCACCTCGCCCGGTTTCATCTTCTCTTCCAGCAGAAACACCTTGTCGGTGGGCTGACCCACTCCCAGCGTGGGCGTCACATCCTGAACGGCTATCGGCTCATGGATACCGACAATATTACCCACCTCATCCTGCTGGCCTTCTGCCACTTTATACTCCCAGCGGCAGGCATTGGTGCAGGTGCCCTGATTCGGATCGCGTTTGTTCATGTAGCCCGACAGCAGACAGCGACCGGAATAGGCCATGCACAGTGCGCCATGAACAAAGACTTCCAGCTCCATCTCCGGCACCTGCTGGCGGATCTCCGCGATCTCCTCCAGTGACAGCTCGCGTGACAGAATCACCCGGCTCAGCCCCATCTGCTGCCAGAATTTTACTGTGGCCCAGTTGACCGCATTGGCCTGCACCGACAGGTGGATCGGCATTGACGGGAACGCCTCACGCACCAGCATAATCAGGCCCGGATCGGACATGATCAGCGCGTCGGGCTGCATCGCCACCACCGGCGTTAAGTCACGAATAAAGGTTTTCAGCTTGGCGTTGTGCGGCGCGATGTTCACCACCACGTAGAATTTTTTGCCCAGCGCGTGTGCTTCATTGATGCCCAGCGCGAGGTTCTCGTGGGTGAATTCGTTGTTGCGCACCCGCAGGCTGTAGCGGGGCTGACCGGCATAGACGGCATCGGCACCATAAGCAAAGGCGTAACGCATGTTTTTCAGCGTACCGGCGGGGGAAAGCAGTTCGGGTTTCATGATCTTCTCACTGATGTCAGGTCAGTATGCCGCCTTAAGCGGCAGGTGCAGGGCGATTAAGCCCTGCAAACGGTGCGGAATTGTAGGCAGTGAGAAAAGGGAAGTAAATTGATCGGGATCAAACTAGATCAAATGACAGGCATCGGCTTCCCAGCGATAGCCCATGCCGTAGACGGCGCGAATAAAGGGCTGCTCGCTGTCGAGATTCTCCAGCTTGCGCCGCAGATTCTTGATATGGCTGTCGATGGTGCGGTCGGTAACCACCCGATAGTCATCATAAAGATGGTTGAGCAGCTGTTCGCGTGAAAAAACCTTGCCCGGCTCCAGCGACAGGGTTTTCAGCAGGCGGAACTCCGCCGGGGTAAGATCCAGCGGCTTTTCGCGCCAGCTGGCGAAGAAACGGCTCTCATCGACCCGCAGTAACGAGACGCTTTGCGGCTCTTCCGCCGAGCGTTTTACCCGGCGCAGAATCGTTTTGACCCGCGCCACCACTTCACGCGGGCTGAAGGGTTTGCAGATGTAGTCATCCGCGCCCAGCTCCAGCCCCAGCAGCCGATCAATCTCTTCGGTGCGGGCCGTGACCATAATAATCGGCAGTTCGGAGTGGCGACGGATTTCGCGGCACAGCGTCAGGCCATCCGTACCCGGCAGCATCAGGTCCAGCAGCATCAGATCGGGTGGCGTCTGGCGCACATAGTCCAGCACGGCGTTGCCGTCGGCGATGTGATGGGTACGGAAGTTGGAGGCGTGCAGATAATCGATCATCAGCTGCGCCAGTTTCGGCTCATCTTCGACCACCAGAATCAGCGGGTCGTGGTTTTCCTGGCTCATAAGCGTCTACATAGGGGGAACATAGCGCAAGTGTAGCGCGATTTTCAGTCCACCTAAATCAGAGTGCGCCGCATGTATATCGCCGCCGTGGGCATCAGCAATATTCTTACAGATGGCAAGGCCCAGGCCCGAGCCGCCGCTGGCGCGATTGCGCGAGCCTTCGGTGCGGAAGAATCGTTCAAAAATCTGTACCTGATGTTCTCTGTCCACGCCCGGTGCGCTGTCGTCAAACTCAATATGCCAGTGCGGTTCTTCATACTTCAGCGTTACTTCAACCCGGCCACCGCTGTCGGTGTAACGCAGGCTGTTCTCCAGCAGGTTGGTGAACAGCTGAATCAGGCGGTCGGGATCGCCGAAGAAAGGGGCGTTATCGGGCAGATTCAGCTTCAGCGTCAGACCGTGTGCGCGATAGCGTTCAGCAAAACTGCCTGCGGTGACTTCCAGCAGCTGCACCAGATCGGTCGCCTGCTTGCGGTAGGCAAGGGCACCCACATCCGACAGCGACAGCTGATGCAGGTCCTCAACCAGTTTGGTCAGCACCACCACTTCACTCTGCAGCGAGGCGATGGCGTCCGGTGTCAGTTTGCGCACGCCATCCTGCATGGCTTCCAGCTCGCCGCGCAGGATCGCCAGGGGGGTGCGCAGCTCGTGGGAGATATCAGCCATAAAGGCGCGGCGCATGCTCTCATTTTTTTCCAGCGAGCTGGCGAGCAGGTTAAAGTCACCGGCCAGCTGGCCCAGCTCATCCCGGCTGCTGACCTCAACGCGCGTGGCAAAATTACCGGCGGCCAGATGATGCGTGCCATCGACCAGCCGCTTAACCGGTGCCAGCAGGCCGCGTGCCATCAGCCAGGTCGCCATCGCCGCCAGCAGCGTTGACAGCCCCACAATCATCCAGCTGGTGCGCCGCTGCTGTTGATCAAAGTTGATGTCGGTACTGCGCGTCAGCCGCTCCGGCGGCGAGCCGATTACCCAGCCCACCACCTTGCCGGTGCTGGTGGCAATGTTACGGCGCGTCCCCTCCGGCGGCACCGGCGCACGCGGGCCGACCATCACTTTATATTGCTGATCGAGGATCCAGAACTGGGTGCGCCAGCCGTGCGGCGGCAGCTGGCTGTTGCTGTCAGGATTCTGCTCCAGGGAACGCAGCATGGTGAACACCAGCCGATCGTTGTGGCGCAAAAAATCCCAGTTGCCGTGCTGCTCATATTGATCGGCCAGGGCATCGCTGAGCAGATGCAGCCGCTGCTCGTTGCCGCGCTTAATGTAGTCGACAAAGCCATGTTCGAAACTGAGGCGAACCCCCCAGTGCATGGTGATCAGCACCAGCATGCAGGTGGCAAAGATCGCCATAAACAGTTTGGCCCCGATCCCCAGGCGCAGGTTAACACTCATTTTTTTCTCCGGGGTCGCAGATCAACATTGGTGCTCGCCTGTGGCGGCACGCGCCAGAACACCAGCGCGGGCAGAATGATAATCAGCGACATGCAAAGGTAGGTATAAATAAACATCTGGTGTTCCACGGCGCTGTTCGCCGTGCTCTCCTGGGCAAACGCGCCCAGCAGCAGGCCGGCCACGGTGACACCCACACTCATCGACAGCTGCATAATCATCGACAGCAGGCTGTTTCCGCTGGAGGCCAGCTCATCAGGCAGCTCCTTCAGCGTCAGGGTATTCATTGACGAGAAGCGAATGGCGTTGACCATGCCCTGCATAAACAGCACCAGCGGCAGCAGCCAGACCCAGCCCAGCATGGCGACCAGCGGGAAGAGCAGCACCACCAGCGCCAGCGCCACGGTCGACATCACCAGCACGTTGCGATAGCCGTAGAGGTTGACGATGCGCACCACAATGCGCTTCATCCCCATATTGCCCAGCACCATCGGAATCATCATCAGACCGGCGTGAAACGGGCTATAACCCATGCCGAGCTGCAGGAAAATAGGGGTCATAAAGGGCAGCATGCCGCTGCCGATGCGTCCGGTAAAACTGCCGAGCAGGCCGATGGTGTAGATGCGATTATCGAACAGCTTCAGGCTGAACAGCGCATTATCATTGCCGCGCGCGTGCATCAAATAGAACAGCAGCGAGAACAGACCCGTGAGGATCATGGCACCCAGCAGCAACGGCGAGCCGCCGCTGCTGCGCTGACCATCCAGCGCCAGGGTCAGGGTGGCCATCCCGGCTGCCAGCAGGATAAAACCGCCAAAATCAAAGCGGCGCGTCTGCATGCTGTAGTTCGGCATCAGCATCAGGGTGGCAATCGCGCCTGCAATGCCGACCGGGATATTGATCAGAAAGATCCAGTGCCAGCTGGCGTACTCCACCAGCACACCGCCCAGCGCGGGGCCGAGCAGCGGGCCGATCTGGCCGGGCAGGGTCACAAAAGTCATGGCGGACATATATTGCTCACGCGGCACGATTTTCATCACCGTCAGGCGGCCCACCGGCACCATCATCGCCCCGCCAATCCCCTGAACCACCCGCGACAGCACCAGCTGATCCAGCGTGCCGGAAAGGGCGCACAGCAGCGAACCGAGGCTGAACAGCACAATCGCGCTGAAGAAGATGTTGCGCACGCCAAAGCGATCGGCCAGCCAGCCGCTGACCGGTAGCATCACCGCAACCGTCAGGACGTAATAGACGATCACCGAGTGCATGTGCAGCGGGCTGACCCCCAGATCGTGCGCCATCGACGGGATCGCGGTATTGACGATGGTGGTATCCAGCGTCTGCATAAAGAACCCGATAGCAACAATCCACAGTTGCCAGCGGACCTGCGTGCTTTGCGTCGTCATCGATCCCCCCGATTAAGGCGTCCCGTGCGGTGTCTGCCACACCCATCACGGCTGCTGCGCGGCGGCCAGCGGACGTTTTTTCCGCCGCAGCTTATCCATCATTAAATAGACCACCGGCGTTGTGTAGAGCGTGAGCAGCTGGCTCATGACCAGTCCGCCCGCAATGGTAATCCCCAGCGGCTGCCGCAGTTCGGCACCGTCGCCGCTGCTTACTACCAGCGGCAGCGCACCAAACAGCGCCGCCAGCGTGGTCATCATAATCGGCCGGAAGCGCAACAGGCAGGCCTGGAATATCGCCTCCCGTGCGCTGAGCTGGCCGTTGCGTTCTGCCTCCAGTGCAAAATCGACCATCATGATGGCGTTCTTTTTCACGATACCGATAAGCAGCAGAATACCGATCAGCGCAATCAGGCTAAAGGGCGTATCAAACAGTTCCAGCGCCAGCAGCGCACCGACACCTGCCGAGGGCAGGGTAGACAGGATCGTCAGCGGATGCACATAGCTCTCATAGAGAATGCCCAGCACAATATAGACCGCGGCAATCGCCGCCAGCATCAGCCAGAGCTGGCTGCTCTGCGACTGCTGAAACACCTGCGCCGTACCGGCAAAGCTGCCGCGCACGCTGGACGGCACGCCGATGGCGGTCATGGTGCGTTCAATCGCTTCCGACGCCTGCGACAGCGACACACCCTCTGGCAGGTTGAATGAGATGGTCGAGGCGGCCGACAGCCCTTCATGGTTCACCGACAGCGGCGCATTTGCCGGTTGCCAGTGGGCGAACCACGACAGCGGAATCGCTTTACCTTCAGTGTTAATCACAAACATCTGCGACAGCGCGCTGATATCCTGGGTGTAGCGCGGATCAACCTCCATCACCACTTTGTACTGGTTCAGCGGCTGGTAGATGGTGGAGATCTGACGCTGACCAAAGGCGTTGTTCAGCAGCGCATTGGCCTGAGAGACGTCGATACCGAGCCGCGCCATGCTTTCCCGGTCATAAGTCAGTGCCATCTCACTGCCTTTATCCTGCTGATCGGAGTTCACATCCGCCAGCTGGGGCAGGGCAGAGAAGGCCTCACGGATTTTCGGCTCCCACGTCCGCAGCGCGGCGAGATCGTCCGACAGCAGCGAATACTGATAGCCAGCATTTGATTCCCGGCCACCGACCCGCAGATCCTGCACCGCATTCAGATAGAGGCTGGCTCCCGGCTCTTTCGCCAGTTTGTTGCGCAGCCGGGCAATAATCTCTACGGCGCTCTCTTTGCGCTCCGACAGCGGCTTCAGTGAGATAAACATTGAGCCGCTGTTGGTGCGCATGCCACCGGTAAAGCCCACGACGCTGTCCACGGCGGGATCGGCCCCGACGATCTCCATAAAATCCTGCAGCTTACTGCGCATCGCCTGAAACGAAATGCTCTGGTCGGCAGAGATAAAACCGGAGAGCCGCCCGGTATCCTGTTCCGGCATAAAGGTTTTCGGAATATGCACGAACAGCCAGCCGGTCAGGAAGATGGTGGCGAGAAACAGCAGCATGATCCAGCGAGCATGGTTCAGCACCACGTTAAGCGAACGACCGTAACCCTGCTGGATGGCCATCAGCAGCCGACCTGCGCCACGCCGACGCGGCTGGCTGCGGGGCGCGTGGGGTTTCAGCAGCCAGGCGCACATCATCGGTGTCAGGGTGACAGAGATAAACAGCGAGATGATAATCGCCACCGACAGCGTGATGGCAAACTCAGAGAAGAAGCGGCCAATCAGCCCGCCAATCATCAGCAGGGGCAGGAACACAGCAACCAGCGACAGGCTCATCGACAGCACGGTAAAGCCCACTTCCCGCACCCCTTTCAGCGCGGCGGCCAGCGGTTTCATGCCTGCTTCAATGTGGCGGGCAATGTTCTCCAGCACCACAATGGCATCATCCACCACAAAGCCGGTGGCGATGGTCAGCGCCATCAGCGACAGGTTATTCAGGCTGAAGCCACAAAGGTACATTGCGGCAAAGGTGCCAATCAGCGAGACCGGCACGGCCACGGCGGGAATCAACGTGGCACGACCGGAGCGCAGGAAGACAAACACCACCAGAATGACCAGCGCCACGGCGATTGACAGTGACTGCTCCACTTCATGCAGCGAGGCGCGAATGGTCGGCGAGCGATCCTGAGCAATCTGCAGGTCGATGGCGGCGGGGATGACCTCATGCAGCAGCGGCATTTCGGCCCGGATCCGATCTACCGTGTCGATCACGTTCGCGTCAGGCGTTTTGCGGATCAGCAGCAGCACCGCCGGTTTACCGCGTGACATCCCGGCGTTACGCACGTCCTGTACCGAATCCTCAACGGTCGCCACGTCCGACAGCCTGACCGCCGCGCCGTTGGTGTAGTGCACCACCAGCGGCTGATATTCACGGGCGGTCTGCAGCGCGTCATTGGTACGCAGCTGCCAGCGCTGCTGCGCGTCATCCAGCGCGCCCTGCGGCCGACGCTGATTAGCATTCGAGATGGCGGTGCGCACCGCATCCAGCGACACGCCCTGGTTAAACAGTGCCTGAGGATTCAGCGCCACGCGCACCGCAGGCAGCGAGCTGCCGCCCACGGTGACGTCACCCACGCCCTCAATCTGCGACAGCTTCTGCGCCAGCTGGGTCGAGGCGTAATCATAGAGCTGACCCGGATTGTACGTATCCGAGGTCAGCGTCATGATCATGATCGGCGCATCAGAGGGGTTCACTTTGCGATAGGTCGGACGCGACGGCATGCCGGTCGGCAGCAGGCTTTGCGCGGCATTGATCGCGGCCTGCACGTCACGTGCCGCGCCGTTGATGTCGCGATCAAAATCAAACACCAGAATGATCCGGGTGCTGCCCAGTGAACTGGTGGAGGTCATTTCGCTGACCCCGGCGATGCGGCCCAGCGAGCGCTCCAGCGGCGTCGCCACGGACGACGCCATGATCTCTGGTGCGGCACCCGGCAGCGACGCGGAGATGACAATCACCGGGAAATCAACCTGCGGCAGCGGGGCCACTGGCAGCAGCCGGAAACCCAGCATTCCCGCCAGCGCAATAGCCACCGTCAGCAGGGTGGTGGCGACGGGCCGATGGATGAACAGGGCAAAGAACTTCACTCTGCGGCCTCCGTGCGGCCAAAGCGGCGGCGGGTGGCGTGTGCCAGACGATCAAACAGCAGGTAAATGACCGGCGTGGTGAACAGCGTCAGTACCTGACTCAGAATCAACCCGCCGACCATCGCAATCCCCAGCGGATGACGCAGTTCGGCACCGACGCCCGTGCTGAGCATCAGCGGCAGTGCGCCGAGCAGGGCCGCCAGCGTGGTCATCAGAATCGGACGGAAGCGCAGCAGGCAGGCCTGGTAGATGGCGTCGTACGGTTTCATGCCCTGTTCACGTTCCGCTGCCAGCGCAAAGTCGATCATCATGATGGCGTTCTTTTTCACGATGCCGATGAGCAGGATGATGCCGATAATCGCCACAATATCCAGCTCATTACCGCTGAGCATCAGCGCCAGCAGCGCGCCGACACCCGCCGTGGGCAGCGTCGACAGAATGGTGATCGGGTGAATAAAGCTCTCATAGAGCACACCCAGCACGATGTACATCGCCACGATGGCCGCCACAATCAGCCAGACCGTGCTGCTCAGGGCCGCCTCAAAGGCCAGCGTACTGCCCTGGAACTGGGTCATCAGCTCGGCAGGCATGCCAAGCTGCGCTTCCGCCTGCGACACCGCTTTTACCGCATCTTCCAGTGAATAGCCGTCAGCCACGTTGAACGAGAAGGTTGCAGACGGGAACTGATCGAGATGGTTAATGCTCAGCGGCGTGTTGCGCTGCTCAATGCGGGCAATGGCGCTTAACGGCACGCTGCCACCGTCGCTGCTGTTCAGGCGAATCGCCTCCAGGCTCTGCAGACCCGGCGTGGCGTTGTTCTCCTGCTCCAGCACGACACGATACTGATTCGCCTGGGTGTAAATGGTGGAGATCAGCCGCTGACCAAAGGCGTTATAAAGCGCGTTATCGACGTCCGCCATGCTGATGCCGAGGCGGCTGGCGCTGTCGCGGTCCACGTTGACATAGGCTTCCAGTCCCTGATCCTGCCAGTCACTGCTGACATCGCGCAGTTGCGGCAGGGTGCTGAGCCGGGTCAGCAGGGCGGGCACCCAGGTGCTGAGCGACGAGAGTGAGCCCGATTGCAGCGTGAACTGGTAGGGTGTCCGGCTCGCCTGGGTGTCAATGGTGAGATCCTGTACCGCCTGCAGCCACAGCTGAACGCCCGGCACTTCACTGACCTGCTGCTGCAGGCGCTGCTGAATAGCAGGAATGCGGTCGTCGCGCTGATCCAGCGGTTTGAGGGTGATCTGCAGCCGCGCACTGTTCAGCGAGGCATTGGTGCCATCCACACCGACAAACGAGGTCATGCTCTGAACCGCCGGATCTTTCATGATGATGGAGGCAACATCGCGGGTGCGCTGCGCCATACTGGCGTAGGAGACCGACTGCGGTGCCTGCAGCGTGCCCTGAATAATGCTGTTGTCCTGCTGCGGGAAAAAGCCTTTCGGGATCATCATCCACAGCAGCAGCGTCAGGACCAGCGTGCCCAGCGCCACCGACAGCGTCAGCCAGGGATGGCTCAGTACCCGGCTCAGGCCACGACCGTAGAAGGCGACAATGCGATCAAACATCGCTTCGCTGGCGCGCGAAAAGCGGTTCTGCTTACGCAGCGACTCCGCGCTCAGCATTCTGGCGCACATCATCGGCGTCAGCGTCAGTGACACGACAGCCGAAATCAGAATCGCCACCGCCAGCGTCACGGCAAATTCGCGGAACAGGCGGCCAATCACGTCGCCCATAAACAGCAGCGGGATCAGCACCGCAATCAGTGAGAAGGTGAGGGAGATGATGGTGAAGCCAATCTCCCCGGCGCCTTTCAGCGCGGCGGTCAGTGGCTTTTCCCCTTTCTCGATGTAACGTGAGATGTTCTCAATCACCACGATGGCATCATCGACCACAAAGCCGGTGGCGATGGTCAGCGCCATGAGCGTCAGGTTATTGATGGAGAAACCAAGAAAGTACATTGCTGCAAAGGTGCCGATCAGCGACAGCGGCACAGCAACCGCCGGAATCAGCGTCGCGGGCACGTTGCGCAGAAACAGGTAGATGATCATCACCACCAGTGCCATCGCCAGCATCAGCTCAAACTGCGTGTCGTTTACTGAAGCGCGAATGTTGGTGGTGCGGTCGGTAAGCAGGTTAACCTCTACCGACTTAGGCAGCGTGGCCGTCAGCGCGGGCAGCATGGCACGGATATTGTCTGCCGTGGCGATGATATTGGCACCGGGCTGACGCTGAACGTTGAGCACAATTGCCGCATCGCGGTTAGCCCAGGCTCCGAGCCAGCTGTTTTCTGCGCCCTGTTCGATGGTTGCCACATCACCCAGGCGCACCGGTGCCCCGTTTTTATAGCTGATGATCAGCTGGCGATAATCTTCCGCCGATTTCATCTGATCGTTAGCTGACAGGGTGACGGAGCGGGTCGGGCCATCCAGGCTGCCTTTGGCGGAGTTAACGTTGGCATTGCTGATGGCGGTGCGCACCGTTTCGCTGGTCAGACCCAGCGCTGCCAGCGCCTGTGCATTCATTTTAACCCGCACCGCCGGACGCTGTCCGCCCGAGAGCGTCACCAGCCCGACGCCGCTGACCTGAGAGATCTTCTGCGCAATCCGCGTTTCCACCATGTCCTGCACCTGCGTCAGCGGCATGCTGCGGGTGGTCACGGCAAGCGTCATGATTGGCGGATCGGCTGGGTTCACTTTGCTGTAGACCGGCGGATTGGGCAGGTCGTTGGGCAGCAGGTTCGTGGCGGAGTTGATGGCAGCCTGCACCTCCTGTTCGGCCACATCCAGCGGCAGCGTCAGTTGAAACTGCAGCGTCACCACCGAGGCACCGCCAGAGCTTTGCGACGCCATCTGCTTCAGGCCGGACATCTGACCAAACTGGCGCTCAAGCGGGGCGGTGATCGATGAGGTGACCACATCCGGGCTGGCCCCCGGATAGAGCGTCACGACCTGGATGGTCGGGTAGTCAACTTCGGGCAGTGCCGAGACCGGAAGGAAGCGGTAGCCCAGTACGCCAGCCAGCAAAATCGCAATCATCAACAGCGTGGTGGCGACCGGGCGCAGAATAAACAGGCGTGACGGCCCGCCACTGTGATCGGGAGGCATGACCTGCATTACTCACGCTCTCCTTTTGACGGCAGGGTCGCACGGGTGGCACGCGGTGCGTTGCTCTGCGGCGCGACTACCTCGACTTTCGCGCCTTCGGTCAGGCGATCCAGCCCATCGGTCACAACGCGCTCACCCGCTTCCAGACCGGCGCTGACCACCACTTTCTCACTATCCTGCAGACCGGCAATCACGCTTTTCTTGCTGACTTTGTTGTCACTGTTAACCACCCAGACAAAGTGGCCTTCATTGCCCATCTGCAAGGCGGCAGGCGGGATCACCACCGCATCCTGCAGGGTGTTGACCTTCAGCCGTACATTGACGAACTGGTTGGGAAACAGCGTGTCGTCCTGATTGTCAAAACGCGCTTTGATTTTGATGGTGCCGGTGGTGACATCAATCTGGTTATCGAGGCTCAGCAGTTTGCCGCTGGCGATCAGATTCTGATTGCTGCGATCCCAGGCCTCCACCAGCAGCGGCTGGCCGCTTCTCTGCGCCTGCTGAATCGAACTGATGCTGTTTTCCGCCAGGGTAAAAACCACATCAATCGGGTGCGTCTGGGTAATCACCACAATACCGGTGGTGTCGCCGCTGGTGACATAGTTGCCCACATCCACCTGTTTCAGTCCGACCCGCCCGGCAATCGGTGCGGTAATTCGGCTGTACGTCAGGTTGAGTTGCGCACTGGCGACGCTGCCTTCGTCCGCTTTCAGGGTACCGAGCGTTTCATTCACCAGTGAGCGCTGGGTATCCAGCTCCTGTTGCGACACCAGCGAGGTTTTTGCCAGCTTTTCGAAGCGCGCCAGATCGCGACGGGCATTAGCCAGCGTCGCCTGATCTTTCGCCAGCTGGCCCTGCGCCTGGGTTAACGCCACCTGATAAGGCCGTGGGTCAACCTCTGCCAGAAGATCGCCCGCTTTGACCTGCTGGCCTTCGATGAAGTGGATCGCCAGCAGATCGCCATTGACCCGGCTGCGCACCGTGGCCGTGTTAGCGGCGGTGACGGTACCCAGCCCGCTGAGGAATTGCGGCACGCTCTGGCGGGTGGCGGTTGCCGCCTGAATTGGCGCGAGAGGACGACGCGCGCCATCACCCCCCCCTTTGCCGCCACGCGGCGCGGGTGAATCCGTCTGGCTGCTGCTCTGTGGCTGTGCATTGTGCTGCCACGCATAGTAGCCGCCAGCGGCCACGGCGATCAGGGCCAGCACGATCAGTGTTTTTTTCATCACAGGATGTCGGGTGCTCATGATTGTTGATGCTCTCCAGCAGTGGCGTAGTCCCAGGCGCAGGCATCAAATGGGTAGCCTGCAAACGGAAGATTGTAGTCGCCTCTGACGGGCAGAAGTTGAAGGAAATAAGGAATATCTGTCAGGGCGGGTTAATTATGCCTGTTCTGACATTAATCGCAGCACAATCGTCATAAAGGGGTGAAAGGGCTTTGCTATGCTAAGAAACGGACCGTTTGTCAGGCAAATCAGGAGCAGATAATGAGTCAGAATCAAACCCGGCAGTTGGGTGACAGTGGTATTACGGTGCCGTTACTGACGTTTGGCGGCAACGTGTTTGGCTGGACAGTGGATCGCGCTACCTCCTTTTCTCTGCTGGATGCGCTGGTGGACCGGGGACTGTGGTTTATCGACACCGCCGACGTTTACTCCCGCTGGGTGCCGGGTAATAAAGGCGGTGAATCGGAAACCATTATTGGTGAGTGGCTGAAAAAAAGCGGCAGGCGCGATCGAATCGTGCTGGCAACGAAAGTGGGTATGGAGTTGTCGCCGGAGAAAACCGGGCTGAAGCCGCAATATATCCGTCAGGCTGTCGAAGATTCACTGCGCCGGTTGCAGACGGACTACATCGACCTTTATCAGGCGCACCGTGACGATCAGGACACGCCGCTGGCAGAAACGCTGAGCACTTTTGACAGCCTGATCCGCGAGGGGAAAGTGCGGGCTATTGGCGCGTCGAATTACAGCGCGGCGCGGCTGCAGGAGGCGCTTGAGGTCAGTGAAGCACAGGGGCTGGCGCGATACGAAACCCTGCAGCCGGAATACAACCTGTATGATCGTAAGCCCTATGAGTCAGAGCTGGAGCCGGTGGTCATGGCGCACGGTTTAGGCGTGATCAACTACTACTCACTCGCCAGCGGTTTTCTCAGTGGTAAATACCGTGATGCCGCAGACGCCGGTAAAAGTGCGCGTGGTCAGGGGGTGGTGGAGAAATACCTTAACCCGCGCGGTTTGCGGATACTCGACGCGCTGGATGCAATCAGCGACGCCCATCAGGTAACACCGACTCAGGTGGCGCTGGCCTGGCAGATTGCCCGTCCCGGCATCACCGCACCGATTGTCAGTGCGACCTCCCTTAAACAGCTCGACGATCTGACTGGCGCGATGCAGCTCACGCTGACCCCGGCACAGATTGCGCAGCTGGACGAGGCAAGCCGCTAATTGCAGGGGCGCTAGCGCCCCTTTTGCGTTTCTGCCTGCTAAAACGTGCGCAACCTGCCCGAAGAATAACCATTCAGCGATCCCGATCACAAATGCGTTAATAAACTGATGTTTCAGGAAATTATGCGCACGTATTTACAATAAATGAAGATTAGTCAGCATTATCCTCTGCTCGTCACTTTCCGTAACTTACCTAAGAATAAACATAATGAAAAACAGACAAGCAGAACAGCGTTTTCCGCTGCGCCGTGTGGCAACCGGCACCCTGATCCTGGCAATGTTTTCCGCGCAGGCCCTGGCCGCTGATGCGCTAAGCCCGGACTCCGAATGGATGTTTGGTGACTGGGGCGGTTACCGAACGCAGTTGCAGGACGACGGCATTAAGTTTGACGTTAACTACACCATGGAAAGCGCTGCAAACTTAGGCGGCGGAGCCGATACCAACACCACCATGCGCTACAGCGACCAGTGGACGTTTGGCACCAATTTCGACCTGCAAAAGCTGCTGGACTGGCAGGATGCTGAGTTTCAGATGACGGTCACCAGCCGTAACGGGCAGAATCTTTCCGACCAGGTCGCGGACCAGCGCACCGGCATGCTCTCTTCGGTGCAGGAAGTTTACGGTCGTGGTCAGACCTGGCGTCTGACGCAGTTCTGGCTGCGTAAAGGGCTGTTTAACGATGTTGTCGATATCAAAGCCGGACGCGTGACGGTGGGGGAAGACTTCGATAATTTCGATGGCAATCTGTTCCAGAACCTGGCGTTGGGCAGCGGCCAGGCGGGTAACTGGCGCGGCGATCGCTGGTTCAACTGGCCGGTGTCGCAGTGGGGCGGTCGGGTTAAGTTCAATCTCACGCCTGACGTCTTCTTCCAGGTCGGTTTCTATAACCAGAACAGCGCTAACTACGACCGTGGCGATGGCTTCCGTCTGGATACCAGCAATTCAGAAGGGAATCTGGTGCCGGTTGAACTGGGCTGGAAACCAACCTTCGGGCCGGAGAAATTACCGGGTAATTACCGCATCGGCTATTACTACTCGTCGGTGGATGGCGATGTTTATGGCAGCTGGCGCAACGGCGGCTATCAGGATCAGGCGCACGCCTATGGCGGCTATCTGTTATTGCAGCAGCAGCTGACCGCGCAGGATGGCGATGTGAATCGCGGCCTGGGCGTGCGGGTTCAGGCGGTGATGAACGATCACAAGACCTCGAAAACCGACAACTATCAGTCTCTCGCCTTGACCTGGACAGGACCGTTTGATGCCCGACCGCAGGATGAGATTGGCGTGGGCGCGTCGCGTATTCACGTGAACAGCGATTATACCCGCTCACTGCGTCAGCAGAATCAGGCGAATGGCGAGAGCCGCTTTGACAGTCCGACCTATCTGCCGATTCAGGAAGGGTCAGAGTACAACTATGAGGTTTACTACAACGCCAAAGTGACGAACTGGATGTCACTGCGACCTAACCTGCAGTATGTGGTTGCACCGGGTGCGGTGAGCGAAGTGAAAGATGCGTTTATCGGCGGGATCAGCGCCAACATTGCATTCTGATTCTCAATAAAACGGCACCTTAACAGACGACTCCCGGACGTAAAGCGATGAGAGTATACGCCAGTAGCAAAGCAAAGCGGGCCAGGGATGGCGGATTTTGCGTTTTTGCAGAAGGCGTGTGCTCCCTGAGCCTGCTCGTCGTCATCCGCAAACAAAAACGGCACCTTCAGGTGCCGTTTTTTTATAACAGAACAGGGCCGGGCAGGATTAGCGGAACATCACTTCCGCCCAGCGGGCCAGCCCTGCGGTGACCGAGGCGAAATCATCGCCGCTGGCAATCGGCGTGTCGGGCAGCGTCTGCTGCAGTGCTGCACGCAGCAACGGCGAACGGGCACTGCCGCCGGTCAGGTAAATCACATCGGGCTTAATCTGGCTGGTGGCTAAGGCCAGCTGCACCTGTTCCAGAATTTTCTCCAGCGGCTGACTGATGGCATCCTGCAACTGACCCACGCTTACCTCTGTCTGCAGCGCGGCGGCAATAAAATCGAGTGAAGCGGTGTGCGCCGGGCTGGCTGACAGCGCAATTTTGCTCTCTTCCGCCGCACGCACCAGCCGGTAACTGAGCTTCTGCTGCCACACTTTCAGCAGGCGCGCCACGATGTCACCCTGTTCAGCGTCACGCACTAAATCGCGCAGCCACTTTCCGCAGGCGGCGCTGTAAAAGTCGCTTTGCGCCGGAACATCGTTGATGGCAATCGCGTTCCACCACGGCAGGGCGGGCAGGGCAGTGCCTTTCTGGGTGTTACCGCCCAGACCCAGTAGCGGCATCAGGGTTTTAAACGCCAGCATGATATCCAGATCGTTACCGCCGACGCGGCAGCCGCTGTGACCCAGCAGGCTTTCGCGGCGATCGGCTCTGTCACGCCATTTCGGCCCCATCAGCAACATCGAGCAGTCGGTGGTTCCGCCGCCGATGTCCACCACCAGCACCCGCGTTTCCTGCTGCAGCGTGGCTTCGAAATCGAGTCCAGCCGCCACCGGTTCAAACTGAAACTCCACGTCGCGGAAACCGGCGCGGTGAGCGGCGCGCAGCAGAATGCCTTCCGCCTGCTGGTTAGCCTCCTCACTGCCTGAACCCTGGAAGTTAACCGGCCGCCCGATGACCGCCTGATCGACAGACTGATCCAGCTGACGTTCACCCTGCTGGCGGATATGCAGCATCATGGCGCAGACCAGATCTTCAAACAGGGCAATCTGCTGCGGCTTCAGGCCAGTGGCACCCAGGAACGATTTAGGGGATTTAACGAACCAGACATCTTCGGGGTCGACCATGTAATGCTGCAGCGCGGTGAGGCCAAACTGCACGCTGTTGGGCTGGACCTCAATATCCTCTTCGCGGTTAAAACGCATTGCTCGCTGCAGCAGCGCCGTGGTTTCACTGTCCGGTGTCGGCACCTGATGATGACGGTAGAGCCATTCGCTAATCGACTCGCGGGTCGGCGCACAGATCATTGACGGCAACAGGCGCTGATCATTTTCCAGCGTTAACAGACGTGGCGTGCCATTTTCGCTGACTGCAATGGAGCAGTTAGCCGTGCCGTAATCGAATCCTATGAACATTTTCGCCCCCATGCCGGAAAAAAGGGGGCGACTTTAGCGCAGCTTCAGCAGGGTGGCAAGCAGGCAGCGCGGGAATTAGCGGACAGCGAAGATGCGATCTTCCGCCAGTGAACGCAGCGGCTGTCGCTCGGCCACGGCACTGCCCCAGACGCCATCGACGTCAAGGGTCGCCAGCGTGCTGAGGATGGCGGGGACTGAAATCGGACCCGCCAGCACCGAGATGTTGCGCTGGGTTGCCTGGCCCTGAATGATGGTCAGCAGCATTTCATCCATCAGATTATTGTGAACGTTAGCCACCAGTTCAGGGGCCAGCACCAGATAATCCACCACCTCGTCGCTCAGCAGATTAAAGGCATCCAGATTACGGCCAAAATGCTGCAACACGATACGACAGCCACACTGACGCAGTTGCATCAGCGCGGCATAGAGCTGATCGCCCTTGCTCAGTACAGTGGCGGCAGGGAAGGCGAAACCGCAGCGGCTGTCGGCGAGACCTTCGGCAACAAAGCGCTGACAGAGTTGCTGCACAAAGGCGGCATCACTCAGTACCTGTTCATTGAGTGGCAGGATCACCGGGATGCCTTTGTTGTTCAGCTTCTGCACATCGTGACGGAAAAAAGCCTCCAGAATAGTGTTATCCAGCCGGCGACGCAGCGCATCGTCAGGGAGGTTATTGCGCAGCAGCGTCTCCTCTACCTGCAGACCCTCAGCCGTAAACAGTTGCACCTCAAGCAGCCAGATAAAGGCCGCCAGCGGTGTTCCGGGCGGTGCAACGGCCCAGGCAGGGAGTTCGATCTGCAGCGCATCAATCATGGCGGCATCCATGCCCTGAGGATTTTCCGGCAGCGGTAACCGATGCTGTTCGTAGATGACCAGCCGTCCGCGCCCGCTGCGTTTGGCGTTGTAACTGGCGATATCCGCCTGCGAAAGCACATCGCCGCTCTGGCAGTTTTCCGCTGAAATCTGCGTTATGCCCGCGCTGGCACCCACGTGATAAAGGCGGCCCAGCCACTGGAACCGGTAATTATTGACCGCGGTGACGATGCGCTGCACCACGTCATGTGCCTGAGCAACGTCGCAATCGGGCATCAGCAGCGCAAACTCGTCGCCGCCCAGTCGGGCCAGGAAATCGCTGCTGCGCAGATGGTGCTGCATCAGATCGGAGAGCTCGCGCAGCAACGCATCACCTGCGGCATGCCCGGCGCTGTCATTCACTGCTTTAAACTTGTCCAGGTCGATAAACACCAGCACATGCTGATGCTGATGTTCAGCGGCATCAAACAGCAGACGCTTAAGCTGAAGCTCAAAACTGGCGCGGTTCGGCAGGCGGGTCAGGGTGTCATGCAGCGCGCTATAGCTCAGGCGCTTCATCAGTTTGCGTGATTCGCTGACATCCTGAATGACCATCACGGCACCCTGTTCCAGCCCCGCTTCGGAACGCAGCGGAGTGATGCTGTAATGGATATCAATGTGGCCGCCATCGGGCGTATGCAGCACCAAATCTTCCGCGAGACCGGGGGTGATTTTTTCCGCTGGCAGCTGGCATAACAGCAGGTTTTCAACTTCGGGGCCGTTACGTCCCTGTGTAATATGCAGCAGTTCACTCAGCGGCTGACCAGCAGCCTGCGCCTGCGACAAGCCACTCATTTTCTCTGCCACCGGGTTCATAAAGGCGACGCGCATCTCTTCATCGGTGCTTATTACCGCTTCACCGATGGAATCCAGGGTGATCGCCATGCGCTCTTTCTCCTGAAACAGCGCCTCATTAAGATTGCGCAGCGGCGTGATGTCCTGACAGATGCCCAGCATCCGCTCAATGCGTCCCTCTTTGCTCAGTAGCCGGTTAGCCTGTGTGCGCACCCAGCGCTGCCCCTGGGCATCGACCACGCGGTACTCCATATGAAACGCGCTGCGCAGCTCAATCGCCTGCTGCACCGTCAGCGCGGCGTATTCGCGATCGCCGGGATGCAGCAGATGGATCCAGAGGTCATAGCTGGGCGACTCATGCGGCGCAAGGCCAAACAGGGCGTACATGCGCTTGTCCCACAGCATCTCGCCGGTCAGCAGGTTCCACTCCCAGACGCCGATGCCGCCCGCCTCGTTGGCCAGCGTAATACGCTCCATCAGCCGGCGATTCACCTGCTCGCTCTGCTTCAGCTCTGAAATATCGATAATCTGCGCAATAAAGTAGAGCGGGGCATGATTGCTGTCGCGCACCAGCGAGACCGTCAGCCGCGCCCAGACAATTTCGCCATCCTTGCGGAAATAGCGCTTTTCAAAGGTATAAGTGTCAATCTCGCCTCCCAGCAGGCGGCTCACGTGGTGCAGATCGAGTGAGAGATCGTCGGGATGGGTAATCTGCTGAAAGGTCAGACGTTTCAGCTCCTCCGCCGGATAACCCAGAATCTGACAGAGAGAGCGGTTCACCTGCAGCCAGTTGCCCTCCGGCGCGACGAGTGCCATGCCGATGGCGGAGTACTCCATCGCGTGACGGAAGCGGGTTTCGCTGTGGGTAATGTGGAGCTTTTCGCGGCGGAATGCATCCATCACCAGCGACATAATGTGACTGGGAATTAACACCAGCAGAAACGGCAGCCAGCTGGAGACCGGGCCAAGCGCGCTGTTGTTATTAACCACGCTGACCCTATCAAAAGCCAGCAGCATGGAGATAAAACTGGCGTTCAGGAAGAACAGGACAAATGCCTGCAGCTTGGGCAGGCGCACCGCGCACCAGAACAGGATCACCACAATAAAGGTAAAGGGCCACGGCAGGAAACGCAGGGCCAGATAACTGGCACCCAGGGTAACCAGCAGCGTCAGCAGGGATTCGGCGAGACGCAGATCGCTGAACTGCGCACGTCGCAGCGGCCAGGGCAGCAGCAGCAGCATCGGGCCTAACACCAGCATGCCGATGATCTCGGAGATGACCCAGGTATAAAAGAAGGGAAACGAGGCATGGCCGCTGACCTGCAGCGTCCAGAGCGCGAGCAGGCCGCCGAGCACGGGCGTCACAATGCCCACCGACAGCACCATCCGGGCCCAGTCATGGAGGGAATCCAGCGGCGCACGCCGATCCAGAAGGGCGCGCAGCAGCATGCCGCCCACACCGGCCTGAATAAGATTAAGCAGCGCGAATTTAATATTAGAGAGGGCAGGTCCGATGATGATGGCATTCGCCCCGGCGGTGCCCAGCACGCAGGCGGTCAGCAGCAGCGGCAGCTGACGTGACGGGCAGCGAAACACCACAACGGTCATTAACGTGGTCGGGAACCAGAGCGGGGAAATTTTACCGCTGACAACAATCAGTTCAAGACAGAACAGTGTCAGGACAAATACCACGCCGCCCAGAACCAGGGCCGAGAGCCAGCGGTTTGGCGCGTTTTTTTGCGGGGACAGGATCTCTATCGTCATGCGGACTTCCGGCAGGGTGCAGGGTTCCGCAACGGCGAATCAGGCACCAGTCATTCTCTGACTGCATGCTAGCACATTCGGCAACGAAAAAAGGGATGAAATCAACATTGCCCGTTATTCGGCGAATTGACGGGCAGGGTAAGATTGATGGCCAGCGCGTTGATTACTGGCGGAAAAGATCGGCGCGGGTATAGGGTTTCTCCATGCCCGCAAGGCTGGCAGAGAAGCGTTCCAGAAACTGCTGCGTGGTCGCGACGCGACCGTGGCTCATCAATACAAACGGCACTAACAGGGCAGCCCCCACCTGCGGCCAGCTGAAGCCTTTTAGCGAGGTGCGGCGCTGGGAGAAGAGAAACGCGGTGCTCAGCGTGAAGCCCAGCAGCAGCCCGGTTGCGACCTCACTTTTAGAATGCGCGTGGATGACCAGGCGGGAGAAGCCCACCATCAGGGGGATCAGGTAACCGAACCCAATCGCCGCTATTCGCCATTTCGCGGGCCAGCGCCCGGAAATCAGCCAGAGCATAACCGGCCACAGCGTGGCGGACATGGCGCTGTGACCGCTGAAACCGGTGAAGTTAAAGCGGGCGCTGCCGATGCCAAATCCCAGAAACAGAATTTTAGAGAGGCTGACGGTCAGGCCAGCCAGGCCAAAGGCCACAATCCAGTAAAAGACCGTGCGGCGGTTGTCACTCTTCCACGGCAAAATCAGGGCAATAATCACTGCTGTCGGAATCAACAGCATGCTGTCGCCAAAATAGGTCAAAGTCTTCCAGTGCATACCACTCCAGATGCATCATTCAGTCGTCACGATAGCGACGCGTGTCGTCAGAACAGCGCGCCGCGCAGGCCATTTTATTTATAGTATGGTGTGACGTTAGTTTATCGGTGAAATGAGTGGCGTCCAAAGGAGAAAGTCTGAAAAGTCGCCGACGCCATTTCTCTGGCATCAAAAGGCCGAAATCCCTATACTTAGCGCGAACACACCCTCTCCATTTCGGCCCGTCCGCTGCCCGCGTAATGTGTGACCAGTGGCAGGCTCCAGTTATCAGGTCTTAAAAAAGTATGACTGACAAGTCTCATCAGTGCGTGATTGTAGGCATTGCCGGCGCTTCCGCATCCGGTAAAAGTTTAATTGCCAGCACGCTCTATCGTGAAATCCGTGATCAGGTAGGTGACGAGCACATCGGGGTTATCCCGGAAGATGCTTATTACAAAGATCAAAGTCACCTCACCATGGAAGAGAGGGTTAAAACCAATTATGACCATCCAAGTGCGATGGATCATGATTTGCTGTTGCAGCACCTGCAGGCGGTGAAAGCCGGGCAGGATATTGAGCTGCCGGTCTACAGCTATGTTGAACACACCCGCACCCAGCAAACGCAACACCTGAAGGCCAAAAAGGTTATTATCCTTGAAGGCATTCTGCTGTTAACCGATGCCCGTCTGCGCCAGGAACTCAACTTCTCTATCTTCGTGGACACGCCGCTCGACATCTGTCTGATGCGCCGCATGAAACGTGACGTCAACGAGCGCGGCCGTTCTATGGATTCGGTGATGAGTCAGTATCAGAAGACCGTGCGTCCGATGTTCCTGCAGTTTATCGAGCCATCAAAACAGTACGCCGATATCATTGTGCCGCGCGGGGGAAAAAACCGTATCGCCATTGATATCCTCAAGGCGAAAATCAATCAGTTTTTTGAATAACGCACGTCCATCCGGACGTGGTGCAGACCGGCAGGCACGCAGGCCGGTTTGCTACACTTATGTCAGGGAGTTAGCGCAATGAGATTATGCGATCGCGATATCGAAGCCTGGCTGGACAATGGCAAGCTGGCCATTGAGCCACGCCCGCCGGTCGAGCGCATTAACGGTGCCACGGTCGATGTGCGCCTGGGTAATCAGTTCCGCACGTTCAGCGGTCATACCGCGGCCTTTATCGATTTGAGTGGCCCGAAACAGGAAGTGAGCGCGGCACTGGACCGGGTAATGAGCGATGAGATCGTGCTGTCTGACGGGGAAGCTTTTTTCCTCCATCCGGGCGAGCTGGCGCTGGCGGTTACGCTGGAGTCCGTGACGCTGCCCGACGATCTTGTCGGCTGGCTGGATGGCCGCTCTTCGCTGGCGCGACTGGGTTTGATGGTTCACGTCACGGCGCACCGCATTGATCCGGGCTGGCAGGGGCGTATCGTGCTGGAGTTCTACAATTCAGGTAAACTGCCGCTGGCACTGCGTCCGGGTATGTTGATCGGTGCGCTGAGTTTTGAACCGCTTTCAGGTCCGGCTGCGCGTCCCTACAACCGGCGTGAAGATGCGAAATATCGCGGTCAGCAGGGCGCTGATGCCAGCCGTATCGACAAAGACTGATTTGAGGATGTAATGAAAAGAGTGATAACCACGCTGGCCATCCTGTTAGTGGTGGTCGTAACGGGAATGAGCGCGCTGGTGCTGCTGGTCAATCCCAACGACTTTCGCGCCTATATGGTGCAACAGGTTGAACAACGCAGTGGTTATCGCCTTGAGGTCAGCAGCGATCTGCGCTGGCACGTCTGGCCTCAGCTGAGCATTCTGGCGGGCAGGATGAGCCTTACCGCACCGGGAGCCAGCCAGCCAATGGTCTCGGCAGAAAACATGCGGCTTGATGTCGACCTCTGGCCACTCTTATCCCATCAGCTCAGCGTCAGTCAGGTGATGCTGAAAAATGCCATCGTGCGGGTCACGCCCGAGAGCAGCACGCAGCGTGCTAAAAATGCGCCTCAGGGGCCGCGTGATTCGGAGCCTGCTTCTGCGTCCAGCGGCTGGTCATTTGATATCGCTAAACTGCGGGTAGCAGACAGCCTGCTTATCTGGCAGCAGCCGGGCGGCGACGAATATAATTTCCGCGACCTCAACATCAATATGGAACAGGACGCGAACAGGCTGGCGACGCTGTCGCTGAGCACCAGCCTGATGCGCAATCAGCGCAACGCCACCCTGAATCTCAAAGGTCAGCTCGATACCGCGCAATATCCCCATCGTCTGAGCGGCCAGTTACAGCAGCTTGATTACACCCTTTCCGGTGCGGATATCCCGGTCCAGGGAATCAAAGGGTCAATGAGCCTGCAGGGCGAGTGGAATGGTGACCGCCAGCAGTTCTCCTTCAGCAATCTGCAGCTCACCGCCAACGACAGTACGCTGACCGGGCAGGGCAATGGTCATCTTTCCCCGCCGCAGCAGCTGGCGCTGGATCTGAAAGCCAGCACGCTGAATCTCGACAATTTACTCACCAGCACGCCTGTTTCTGAAACGCCTGGCGTGCAGCATGCCACCGTGGCCCGTTCGCCGGTGATTGCTGCTCCACGGGAACGCAGCAATGCTGACTCGCCGCTGAATGACCTGGCGCTGGCGCTGAAACTCCAGGCGGATAATGTGGTATGGCGCGGCCTTTCCCTGACCGGACTGGCGTTAAATGCCAGCAATCAGCAGGGACTGATGACGCTGAATACGCTCAGCGGCAAACTGGGCAATGGCAGCTTCTCGGTTCCCGGCAGCATTGATATTCGTCACCCGGAAACGCAGGTCAGCCTGAAACCCCAACTCCGGCTGATTGCCATTCAGCCCCTGCTGAAAGCGCTTGCCCTGCCCGAAAGTCTGCAGGGGAATCTGAGCCTCGATGGTGAGCTGTCAGGCAACACGCTGAGTGTTGAAGCGGCCAAACGGCGCTGGCAGGGCAGGGCTACTATCAGCGCCAGTAACCTGAAGCTGGCACAGCTTAATCTGCAACAGATGGTGCAGCGTGCCGTGGCACGGGTAAGTGATAAAGTCAGCAACCAGGAAGCGGTTGATGAAGGCATTGAGTCGATCAGTGGCCAGGTCGCGCTGAATAAAGGCGTACTCAGCTTCAGCGACATTAACGGCAACGGTCAGAATCTGGGCCTGCAGGGGGCGGGCAGCGTCGACATGGCACAGCAAAAGCTGGATGTCACCCTGGGGCTGAAAATCAGCGGCTGGCGGGGCGACGACGCGCTGGTGAAGACGCTCTCCAGCCAGCCGGTTCCCCTGCGGATGTATGGTGACTGGAGCAACCTGCAATATTCCCTGCCGGTGGATGCCGTGGTGCGTGACCGGTTGCAGAGTGAGGCGAAGTCACGGCTGAATCAGTGGATCGATCGTCAGAAAGAGGGCGAGAACAAAGAGAACCTGAAGAAAATCATGCGCCCGTAGCGGGCGCATTCTCTTAAACCGGTTCACCGCTTTCGGGCTGAAGCAGGATTTCAACTTTCTGTACCCGATGATTTTCGACCTGCAGGGTGCGCAGCAGATAATCACCTGACTGCAACACTTCTCCTTCCTCCGGGATGTGTTGCAGCTTATCCATCAGTAATCCTGCCAGCGTATGATAGTCACGTTGCTCGTCCAGCGGCAGTTTCACATAGAGCGCCAGATCTTCCAGCGGCATGTGGCCGTTGGCAATCCAGTGTCCCTCCCCCTGAACCTGAATATCGTAGCGGGCATCAATTTCTCCCGCTTCATTCGGCAGATTGCCCGCAATGGTCTCCATCACATCGCTCAGGGTCACGACGCCCTCCACTGAACCAAACTCATCCACCACAAAGGCGAAGTGAGTGTGGGCCTGCCGGAACTGTTCCAGCGCCTGCAGCAGCGTCAGACGTTCAGGAAAGACCAGCGGCTGCCGAATCAGGGCGCGAAGGTCGAGAGAGTTATGGTGCAGCGACTGATGCAGGAGATCGATAACATGCACCACGCCCAGGGGTTCGCTGGAATTGTCCGTTATCAGAATGCGCGTGTGCTGGTTGCGGTCGAGGCGTGACATGATCTCTGCCGGGTCGTCACTGAGATCGATATGTTCGACGTCATGGCGCGAGGTCATAATGCTGTTAACGTGGCGCTGACCCATGCCCAGTACCCGGGCAATCATCACCCGCTCCTGGCGGTTAAACAGCATACTGGCATCGCTATCTGCAATCAGCGACGAGGTTTTCGCATCCAGTTCCGCCGGTTCAGCTGCTCCCCGCAGCATCCGTAACACCGCTTCCGCCGTGCGCTGACGCAACGGGCGACCCGCCGACAGCACACGCCGGCGATTAAAGTGTGCCAGCTGGTTCAGTGCCTCAATCACCACCGAGAAGCCAATGGCCGCATAGAGATAGCCTTTAGGGATAACAAAGCCAAAGCCCTCTGCCACCAGGCTAAAGCCAATCATCAGCAGGAAGCTTAAGCAGAGGATGACAATGGTAGGATGGCTATTCACGAAGCGGGTCAGCGGCTTACTGGCCAGCAGCATCAGCAGAATGGCGATGGTGACCGCAATCATCATCACCGGCAATTCATTGACCATACCCACGGCCGTGATCACCGCATCCAGCGAGAAGATGGCATCCAGCACCACAATTTGCGCCACCACTGGCCAGAATTTAGCGCCGCCTTTTTGTTGACCGGCATCCTCATCATGGCCTTCGAGGCGCGCATTCAACTCTGTTGTGGCTTTAAATAGCAGGAAAATCCCGCCTGACAGCAGCAGTAAGTCGCGAGCGCTAAAGGGATGGCCCCCCAGCGTAATCCAGGGGTCTTTCAGCGTAACCAGCCAGGAAAGCGAAGCCAGCAGCACTAAACGGCACACCAGCGCCAGGAGGAGTCCGATTACGCGCGCACGGTCGCGAAGGGGGCCAGGAAGCTTCTCAACCAGGATGGCGATAAAAATCAGATTGTCGATGCCTAAAACCAGTTCCAGAACGATTAGCGTTACTAATCCCGCCCATAGCGAGGGATCTGCAATTACCTCCAGCATGCCTTGTTCACCTGAATGTCTTAAATTGGGTTTTCTCTGATGATAGTGGAGTGCGAAGCCACGTACAAATGGCAGGGCAGGGGGGTGTTATCCTGAACAGGCCGATATAGCGTGCAAAATCTGAACATAACAGTGTGACGCTTTGATTAACTTTCCAGGGTTCAGGGGAGATAATTCTGAGTCATTTTTTTACGATAAAGCGATATTCACCTGCCGGGCTTATGCGATTTATCTTAACGCGAGTATGGCATTAATCCGAATTGTACAGAAAGAATTGCACTGCCTGTCAGGCATCAATACTAATTGCTGGTAGTCTTTTTCCTAAAATAGTCCAGGGATGGCGGGACCTGCTTGTAAACAAGCCAGTAATAACTAGTATAGCAACAAGTTAGCAAACTCTGCCCCAGAGTCGTAATTTGCGTACCGATTCTGCATTAATCGCAATGTCAGGAATCAGTAATTCATCGGTGAACATCTGTATGATGCGTTACGTATTACGGGGAGAAATATGAATGATGACAGCGATATTGGCAGCGACAGCCAAGGGCGGTAGCGTGCCTGAATCGCGTTTTTCGTTGATAAAATGAGCAGTGCTGGCGGGGCTTAAAGTCAGAGTAATCTGTTGGTATTCATCACAATATTATTGGTGTCATGGTTAAGATCACTGGCGTAAACGCCGCAGGAGCTCCCCTTAGAAACGGCTCAGTCTGGAGAGGTTTCATCGCTTAACGATTAAACAGGCGATAGCCGTTGCGGGTTTAAGGAAATAAAATAAAGAGTTAAATATGCGCGATACAGAATTTACGTTTAAAAGTCTTATTACCAAATTAATGCTGGCATGTTCAGATTTAATTTGTTTCAACGCAGCGTTATTTGTAGCGATGATGCTAATTAATGTTCAGTCAGGTTCGCCACTGGCAGATATTTCTGAAAAAGAAATGAATTTAAAAATTGCCACACACATTTGTCTGTCGGTAATTTGCATTGGCTGGTTCTGGGTAAGGCTGCGTCACTACACTTACCGCAAACCTTTCTGGTTCGAATTAAAAGAAGTTTTTCGTACCATTCTTATATTTTCTGTTATCGACCTTTCGATTACCGCACTGTCGCAGTGGCAGATGTCGCGTTTCGTCTGGTTACTGACCTGGGTACTGGCGCTGATTTTAATTCCGACCTGTCGTGCGCTGGCTAAGCGTCTGCTGAATAAAAATGGCTTGTGGAAAAAACAGACCATTATTATCGGCAGCAGCAAAAATGCGGACGAAGCCTGGCAGGCGCTGCAAAGCGAAGAGGTTATGGGTTTTGACGTCATCGCCTTCTACGACGTTGATGGTACCTGTCCACAGGAGATCATGAACGGGGTACCGGTTCTGCGCGACGAGCAAGCGCTCTGGAGCCTGACCAGCAGCGAAACCCAGTTTATCGTGGCCGTAGAGTATGAGCAGAGTCAGTATCGTGATGTGTGGCTGAAATCACTGGCGATGCACAACTGTCGTTCCGTTTCCGTCATCCCGACGCTGCGTGGTGTACCGCTTTACGGTACTGATATGGCCTATATCTTCAGCCACGAAGTGATGATCCTGCGGGTTCAGAATAACCTGGCAAAACGCACTTCGCGTTTCCTGAAGCGGGCATTTGATATTGTCGGTGCGCTCTCGATTATTCTGATGCTGATGCCAGCGCTGCTGGTACTGGGCTTCCTGGTTGGCCGTGATGGCGGACCGCCGATTTATGGTCATGAGCGTGTGGGAATGAATGGCCGTAAATTCAAATGCCTGAAATTCCGCTCAATGGTTATTAATTCAAAAGAAGTGCTGGAAGAAGTGCTTCGCACCGATCCGATTGCCCGTGCGGAATGGGATAAAGATTTCAAACTCAAAAATGATCCACGTATTACTAAAGTGGGCCATTTCATCCGTAAAACCAGTCTTGATGAATTACCTCAGCTCTGGAACGTGGTACGCGGTGATATGAGTCTGGTCGGGCCTCGTCCGGTCATTGAAGATGAACTTTGTCGTTATGCTGGTGATGTTGATTATTACCTGATGGCTAAGCCGGGCATGACGGGATTGTGGCAGGTCAGCGGTCGTAATGATGTTGACTATGAAACCCGCGTCTATTTCGACTCGTGGTACGTGAAGAACTGGTCACTGTGGAATGACATCGCCATTCTGTTTAAAACAGTGGGTGTGGTGTTGAAACGCGACGGTGCCTATTAATCGTGAGTCGGCGTGAGCGCGTTAACGCGCGCTCAGAGGTGTTGTGCCGTTGTCAGGCGTGTCGTTGATAGCGGCCATCATCAGGGATATCGCTCAGCATTCATAGTCCGCTAAGATGTGAGGCGTTTCGGGTACACCCTGGTCGATGGCCACTACTTATAACAAGTGGAGCAAGGATAATGAACGACAGGTTCAGTGCTTAAGTCAGGTAGGATTTACTTTTTGTTGGACGCTTACACAGCGGCGGTTTCGCCTCTATCAATAAATAACTGATAGCGAAGATCTAAATGATTACAATCAAAATGAAATTGATACCCTTGCTGGTATCCGCCACATTCCTTGTCGGGTGTACAGTCGAACCCGGCTCTCGCCTTTCTACATCAGGAAAAGATGTTATTGAGCAACAGGATAGTAACTTTGACATCGATAAATATGTCAACGTCTTCCCGTTAACGCCTTCACTGGTAGAGAAGATGCGTCCTAAGCCTCTGGTGGCTCAGGCAAACCCTTCACTGCAGAACGAAATTCAGAACTACGAATACCGTATCGGTGTGGGCGATGTCCTGACCGTGACGGTCTGGGATCACCCGGAACTGACTACCCCTGCAGGTCAGTACCGTAGCGCCAGCGACACCGGCAACTGGGTGCATTCTGACGGCACTATCTTTTATCCCTACATCGGCCGTGTGCGTGTAGCGGGCCGTACTGTTGGCGAAGTGCGTAACGAAGTGGCACGCCGCCTGGCACAGTACATTGAAAGCCCACAGGTTGATGTGAGCATCGCGTCGTTCAAATCGCAGAAAACCTATGTCACCGGTTCGGTTACGACGTCAGGTCAGCAGCCGATCACTAACGTGCCATTAACCATTCTGGATGCGATTAACGCCGCTGGCGGCCTGGCCGCTGATGCTGACTGGCGTAACGTCGTGCTGACGCACAACGGTCGCGAACAGCGCGTCTCTCTGCAGGCACTGATGCAGAATGGCGACCTGAGCCAGAACCACCTCCTCTATCCAGGCGATATCCTTTACGTTCCGCGTAACGACGATCTGAAAATCTTCGTGATGGGTGAAGTGAAGCAGCAGGCAACCCTGAAAATGGACCGTAGCGGCATGACGCTGGCGGAAGCACTGGGTAATGCGGCCGGGATGGATCAAACCACCTCTGACGCCACCGGCGTATTCGTTATCCGTCCACTGCGCGGCACCGATCGCAATAAGATCGCCAACATCTATCAGTTGAACACCAAAGATGCGGCATCCATGGTGATGGGAACCGAATTCCAGCTTCAGCCATATGACATCGTCTATGTCACCTCTACACCGCTGACGCGCTGGAACCGTGTGATCTCGCAATTGCTGCCAACCATCGCGGGTATCAACGATGTGAGCGAGAGCGCACTGCGTATCCGCAACTGGTCGAACTAAGGTCTGACCATGATTACGTCCGTGTTAGTCGTTTGCGTTGGCAACATCTGCCGCTCTCCGACCGGAGAGCGCCTGTTTAAACGTGCGCTGCCCGATTTAGATGTTCGTTCTGCCGGCCTGGGGGCACTTGTCGGCCACCCGGCCGACAAAATGGCATCCTCCGTAGCTGAAGCGCAGGGTCTGTCGCTTGAAGGACATCAGGCACAACAGTTAACGGCCGACATGTGCCGCAACGTTGACCTGATTCTGGTCATGGAGAAGCGACATATTGAACAGGTGAATCGCATCGACCCAGCCGCACGTGGCAAAACCATGTTGCTTGGGCATTGGCTCAATCAGAAAGAAATTGCGGATCCGTATCGAAAAAGCCGTGAGGCCTTTGAAGAGATTTACGGATTACTGGAAAACGCTACCCAGAAATGGGTCAACGTATTAAGCCGATAGTTGGGATTATCCATGAATATAAAAAATAAGGTCAGAACCGCGCCGGGAGAGGAGTCGAATGGATGGGATCTGGCGCATCTTGTGGGACAGCTTATTGATCATCGCTGGATCATTGTTGCCGTTACGGCTTTTTTCATGCTGGCGGGAACACTCTACACACTGTTTGCGACACCGATTTACAGCGCGGACGCGTTAGTCCAGGTTGAGCAGAAGAATGCCAGCACCGTTCTGAACGAACTGGACAGCATTCTGCCACCGACACCCGCTTCTGATACCGAAATCGAGATTCTGGAATCCCGTATGGTCATCGGCAAAACCGTTGACGATCTGGATCTGGACACCGTGGTTGAGCAGAACTACTTCCCGGTAATCGGTAAGGGTCTGTCGCGCCTGATGGGCAACAAACCGGCCAATATCGCGATTTCGCGGCTGGAAATCCCACGCACTATCGACAAGCGTAACGTTGAACTGGAAGTGACCGGTCCGGATAGCTACACCGTCTCTAAAGATGGCGATGAGCTGTTCAAAGGTAAAGTCGGCCAGCTGGAGTCGCACGGCGACATCAGCATGCTGGTGAGCGAGATCCACGCCGATGAAGGCACCAGCTTCACCGTGACCAAACTGAATGACCTGCAGGCAATCCGCTCTGTGCTCTCTAACCTGACCGTAGCAGACAAAGGTAAAGATACCGGCGTGCTGGGTCTGGAGTATCTGGGTGAAGATCCCGAGCAGATCAGCAAAGTCCTGAACCAGATTGTGAACAACTATCTGTTACAGAACGTGGAGCGCAAGTCAGAGCAGGCAGAGAAAAGCCTGGAGTTTTTACGCACTCAGCTGCCTGCCGTTCGCAGCAAGCTGGACGAAGCGGAAAACAAGCTGAACACGTTCCGTCGTCAGAACGAATCGGTTGACCTGTCACTGGAAGCGAAATCTGCGCTGGACTCCTCCGTGAGCGTGCAGAGTCAGCTGAACGAACTGACCTTCCGTGAGGCTGAAGTGTCTCAGCTGTTCACCAAAGATCACCCAACCTACCGTGCGCTGCTGGAAAAACGCAAAACGCTGGAAGGTGAGCAGGCTCAGCTGAACAAGAAAATTTCTGGCATGCCACAGACTCAGCAGGAAATTCTGCGTCTGACCCGTGACGTTCAGTCTGGTCAGGAGATCTACATGCAGCTTCTGAATCGTCAGCAGGAGCTGGGCATCAGCAAAGCCAGCACCGTGGGTGATGTCCGCATCATCGACAATGCGCAGACGGCTAACGCGCCGGTCGCACCGAAGAAGATGCTGATCATCGCCGCGAGCCTGATTCTGGGTCTGTTCGTGTCAGTCGGTCTGGTTCTGCTGAAAGCACTGCTGCATCACGGCATCGAGAACCCGGATCAGCTGGAAGAGCTGGGCATGAACGTCTATGCCAGCGTTCCACTGTCGGAATGGCAGCGTAAGAAGGATACCGAAGCACTGGCGCGTCGTGGCAGCAAGGTGAAAACCGATCCGCACGAAACGCTGCTGGCGCTGGGTAACCCGACTGACCTCTCCATCGAAGCGATTCGTAGCCTGCGTACCAGCCTGCACTTCGCCATGATGGAAGCGAAAAACAACATCCTGATGATCACCGGTGCCAGCCCGGGTATTGGTAAAACCTTTATCTGTGCCAACCTGGCCACACTGATTGCGAAAGCAGGTCAGCGCGTGCTGTTCATCGATGGTGACATGCGTCGTGGTTATACCCACGAACTGCTGGGCGCGGATAACAAATCAGGCCTGTCAAACGTGCTGTCCGGCAAAACGGAATTCAGCCCGGCGCTGATTCAGCAGGGCGTGTACGGTTTTGACTTCCTGCCACGCGGTCAGGTTCCGCCTAACCCGTCTGAGCTGCTGATGCATCGCCGTATGGGTGAGCTGCTGGACTGGGCGAGCAAGAACTACGACCTGGTGTTAATCGATACGCCGCCAATCCTGGCCGTCACCGATGCGTCCATTATCGGTAAGCTGGCTGGCACCTCACTGATGGTGGCGCGTTTCGAAGCCAACACCACCAAAGAAGTGGACGTCAGCTTCAAACGCTTTGCCCAGAATGGTATTGAGATTAAAGGTGTGATCCTCAACGCCGTGGTGCGTAAAGCGGCTAATGCGTATGGCTATGGTTATGACTACTATGCCTATGACTACGGCAAAGCCGATAAAAGCTGATCATTGAGTAATAAACAGGGGGCGGTCTGACCGCCCCTTTTTATCGTCCCTTTGAATGACGACACGCATCAATTTACACAGGTTATTCTGTCCAGACCCACAAAAGCGATACCTTTATAAATCGCATGGCGAACGTCACTCAACAGAATTCATCACCAGCATGGCATCGCCTGCACGTAATAGTTAACCGTGCTGTCAGGCTCGCTGAAAAGCCAGCCGGGAAGGCGAAGCGTGATTATTGCTGGCATGAGAACTTGTGGAATTAAGGAATCACACCATGGCTCCCTATTGGTATGTATCAGGCTTTTTGCTGCTGCTTTCGCTGTTCGAAATAGCGCTAAAAAAAGACGAACGCACAAATCATATTCTGACCTGGCTGCTCTGTCTGGCTGCCGTAATATTGATTGTTTTTGGGGGAATACGCGGTCTCGGGACAGGCATGGATGACTTTCAGTACCGGAGTTTCTTTGAGGACTTTGTAAGACGCATTGAAATCAACGGCTTTTTTAAAACCGTTGCGTTTTTCCGTTACGAACCGCTGATTTTTGCGATGGCCTGGATCACCAGCCTGTTTTCGCATAATGCGAGCATCTTCCTGTTTGTCTTCTGTGCCACAGCCGTTTTCATCAATACCTGGTTCTTCAGGAAGATGTCACCCTATCCGGTACTGGCGCTGGTGCTCTATTCGGCTCACATCTTTATCAACAAAGACATTAACCAGATTCGCTTTGGCCTCAGTTCTGCCCTGTTCCTTGGCGTCCTGTGGTCGATCTATCTCAAGCGCTACTGGTGGGCGTTTGCCTTTTTTATTCTGTCGTTCACGAGCCACAACACCGGTGTCATGGTCGTAACGCTGATACCGTTCCTGTTTATTCGTGACTGGCGCTGGTGGCCGGTAATTATTATTGTCGCCAGTCTGCCGCTTTCCGTGGTGGGTGGTTCCAGCTTTATTTCCCTGATTGCCGGTCATCTGGGATCGCTGGGGGAGAGGGCATCGGGATATAACAATGACCCGTCCTATGCAATGGGTGGCAGCATCCTGGCCGTGTCGAACCTGAAAAACATCATGCTGGTGTTTGTTTTCTTCTACTTCATGCTGACCGATGAGCTGAAGCGCGAAAACTACGCCCAGTATCGCCTTAACTACCTGCTGATTTTAAGTTTTGCCATCGGCGGTGCGATCAGGATCTTCCTGTACAATTTCCCGTCAGGTTCGCGCCTGTCTAACTATCTGCAGCAGGTTGAGCCGATCATCCTGACCTCGCTGATTTATCAGGCCAGACGATCGTGGAAGCCCGTGCTCTATGCCATGCTGGTCTTCTTCCTGCTCTATTACCTCTACTACAACACCATTTCAACCAAGCAGGCGGTTACCGGCTATGAAGTGGCACGTGAGTTTTGGTTAATCCACTGATCAACCCGTTAATCGCCCAGGCGTGAGGAACGTTACGCTGGGGCGATTGACGGTAAGCCCACCGGTTTTTAGTCGACCCTTGTCGATTGAACTGTTTATTTTTGACCTATTTTAATGAGGTGCTGGCAATGAAGGACATTCGTTTCTCCATCGTAATTCCGGCTTATAACGCGTCAGAATCGATTGTCACGACGCTGGATTGCGTTAAAGCACAGACGTATCGCAATTTCGAGGTCATCATCGTTGATGATAAATCTGCGGATGCCGCCGCGCTGGCCGAGGTAGTTCGCAGCGAACGCTACCAGGATCTCACCATCAATCTGGTGCTCTCTGAGGTGAAGCTCAACGGCGCGGGTGCGCGCAATAAAGGCATTGAGCTGGCGACCGGCGACTATGTCAGCTTCCTTGATGCCGATGATGAGTGGGCGGCAGACAAACTGCAGCAGGTGAGCGAAAAAATTGCGCAGCTCGACGCGCAGGGCAAAAAGAACGTTGTGATTTTCAGCCAGGTGAATATTTACCAGGATGGCACCTTCCTGAAAGTCATGCCGATGCAGCCACCGGGTAAAAATGAAACCGTTGCTGAATATCTGTTCGGCTGCTACGGCTTTATCCAGACCAGCACCATTGTGCTGAAGCGCGAAGACGCGGTGAAAATTCAGTTCGATACCCGCTACATCCGTCATCAGGATTATGATTTCTGCATTCGTGCCGACCGCATGGGCTATGACTTTGTGATGATCCCCGCACCGCTGGCTAACTACCATCTGGTCACAAAGTTTGGCTCGAAACACAAAGGCGAGTCGGTGAAGTACTCGATGTTCTGGCTTGATACCATGAAGCCGCATCTGACCCCGCGTGACATCCACACCTACAAAGCTTTTAAGCTGCCGCTGCGCTACAAGATGGATGGTAAGTCGCTGATGGCAAGCCTGAGCTTTGCGCGTTACTTCTTCCTCACCAACAAAGACAACCGTGCTTATTTTATGAACCGGGTTAAAGACAAGGTCAAAGCACGTTTCGGCGGTGAGAAAGCACTCTCCTGACGCACGCTGCGCCTGATGCCAGGCGCACCTCTCTTTTCATTTAATTCAGGGTTGAAGATGAATACTTCTGTTGGAACCGTTGGCATTGTAATGCCGATGTATAATGCACGTCAGACGGTATTACGCGCTGTGCAATCGGTTATCAATCAGCGCTATACCGACTGGCACCTCTATCTGGTCAACGATAAATCTACCGATGACTCGCTGGAGTTCGTGCGTCAGCATTGTCAGGATCCGCGCATTACCATTCTGGATAACGCGGTCAACATGGGCGCAGCAGAAACCCGCAACGTCGGACTGCGTGCGGCCACGGAAGAGATTATCGCCTTTCTCGACAGCGACGATGAGTGGCATGCCGATAAGCTGGCCCGGCAGGTGGAGGCCATCGCGGCCGGTGACGATTTTGTGATCACCGAGTATCACTATAAAACCCGCAAAGCCGAGCACGATATTACCTACAGCAAACCTTACCTGCAGCAGGAAAACTTCGTTAAGAAGCAGTATCGCGTCTGTTTTTCTTCCGTCTGTTTCCGTCGTCCGCCGCAGGGTCTTTTCTTCCAGCGTAAAGGCCACGAAGATTTCCTGTTTTTGTATGAATTATTTACCCGCTATAAGCAAGCGCGCGTAATTCAGACGATTCTGGTCAACTATTACGAATTAGGCGATTCCCTTTCCCGTAATAAGAACAAAGCCGCCCAGTGGCACCTTGAATTATTAAGAATTATCTATAAAAACAATCCTTTAAAAATCTATTACTATTACGCCTGGTATATGGTGAATGGTGTGCTGTTTACCCTTAAGCATCGTTAAGCCTGTCGGCAGGATTGTCTTTAAAATTTGAGGTGGATAGCGTTTCATGAAAAAAATTGTCCTGGTGATCAAAGATGCTTATTCGTATGCGGGCACCGAGAACATCTGTAACTTCATGTCAGAGTGTCTTGGCGAAACGCATGACGTCACCATCTACTCGCTGGAAGGCAGCGGTAAAACGTTTTATCCGTTTGAACATGTCAAACGGATTGTCAGCTTTGAAGGGCAGAGCAATCCGATAAAAAGCGCGGTAGCCCGCATTCACGAAGAGGGTTTCGATACCGTCTTCCTGATCAGCATGGGTCGCCTGAGCGTGATGTTCGCCTTCTGGAATCTGCTGGCGATGAAGAAGAAGCGGGGCAAAGCCTATGCCTGCGAACATATCGCCATTAACTCCTTCAGCAAACCGATTAAGTTCCTCAAGTTCCTGCTGCTGCGCTACTACGACCGCGTGATTGTTCTGACCGACAAAGATCATCAGGTGTTCAGCCGCTGGCGTATCCCCAGCAAGCAAATCCCCAACCCGGTGGTGTACAAAGGCTATCAGCGCCAGACCCGTCATCGTCAGGCACTGGCGGTGGGCCGTCTGGATAACCAGAAGGGCTTTGATCTGCTACTGGATATCTGGCGTGACTTTGCCCGGACGCATGCGGACTGGACGCTGGTGATTGCCGGTGACGGCGAACTGCGTCAGCAGCTGCACGACCAGGCGGCCGTGCTGGGGATTACCGACAGCGTAAAGTTTGTCGGTAAGGTCAGCAACATCAACGACTACTACCGCGACAGCGACATGGCGCTGATGACGTCGCGCTATGAAGGGCTGCCACTGGTGTTGCTGGAAGCGAAATCCTGGTCACTGCCGGTCGTCGCGTATGACTGCCCGACCGGACCCCAGGAGATCATCAACCACGGTGAAGATGGATTCCTGGTCCCGATGAATGACAAAGCCACGTTTCTGGCCCGAATGGAGCAGCTCGCCAGCGATGACGCGCTGTTCTATGCCATGAGCGAAAAAACGAAACAGACCGCGCTGAAATTCGACGGTAATCAGATAAAGCAAAGCTGGCTGTCACTGGTTTAACCGGAGCTGGAAATGCTCACTTGCGACGTGCCTCAGGGACACCGCTATGGCCACTGGCCTTATTGACTACGGGATTTGATGCATGAAAAGAAGAGAAGTTTTACAGACCGCCGCCTCCGCTCTGGTGGGGGCTCTCTCCGTGAGCACCTTTTCCAGCTACGCTGCAAAAAGTAACGGTATCGCCCTGAAGCCGGTTGATGCCACTGACGTTCCCAAAGGCGATGTGCCTATCCTGACGCCAGAGAATGTCTACGCCATGCCACCGCAGTTCTGGCAGGGCTTTGAGGGCAAACTCTGGATTGGTAAAGCGGGTGTGGATGCCAGCAAACCGGGCAACCAGATTCCTGTTTTCCTGCGCGATGCCAGTGGTAAACTTTCAGAGATAGCGCAGCCAATCGCACTGAATAAAGGCAACTTTGCGCAGTTCATTCAGGACAATGCTGCACTGATTGCCAATCCTTCGCATTCCATGGCGGTTGAGGACAGCAACGGTCAGACGCTGTTTAACATCGCCGATGTCAGCCGTCCGGGCGCGGCAGATTTCAGTCAGCGTCTGGCGCAGCCTGCGGGTTATCAGCTGATTGGTGAGATCCCTTCCGTGGCGGAATTGCGCAAAACCCGTCCGCTGTTTGAAGGGGCCAAGATTAAGCTCAAAAGCTGGCATGAAGGACGGGAAGTCGGCGGCGGCGAGTTTGTCGGCAGCTTCCAGCCTGCTCAGAACGATGGCGGCGTAAACTTTGCCGGTGAAGGCTATCACTGGCGTCGCGTGGTAGATGATTTTAACCGTCTTACACTGTTTGATTTCGGTGCAATTGCTGACGGTAAAACCGATACTGCACCCGCTATTATGGCGATGTTCCAGTGGTCACAGCAGGCAAACCAGCAGATTTGCGTCCAGTTCCCGGCCGGTACTTTTATGGTCTCTGCCTGTAATCTGGGCGACAAGTACCTCAACTTCTTCCGCATGTCCGGTGCGATGGTTAACTTCGGTTACTTCCCGGCGACCACTATTGTTTCTGATGGTAAGTCTGATTTCGTCTTTCAGATGAATGCCCGCCGTGTTGAGCTTTCCAACCTGATTTTCAACGGCAACAGCGAGAAGAGCCCGAATCAGCAGGGCTTTTTCCATAACACCTGTCCCGGCGGACAATATTTCCGGGGTGCCTGCCTGCGCTTTAACGCAGTCGGCGGCACGGCCATCAGCCTGCAGGATACCCTCGATTGTAAAATCGATCAGTGGTACGCCTCACGCTGCAGCGGCGATGTCATTAAATCGGGCTGGTCAGGGCAGAAGCAGGGGAAATGGGACCACAGCACCGCGATTGAGCTGTCGAACTTCAATGCGCAGTACTGCCGTGGCGGCAAAGTGCTTAACCTGCCGCGCTGCGGCCAGTCGATTATTCATAACGGCTGGATTGAGCACTGTGACAATCCGGGCGATCTCTCTAACGGCCAGTGGATCGTCGATGCCCTGAGCCTTGAGGATTGTAAGAACCCGCTGATCGCGCACAACACCCGCCTGAATATGCGCCAGACCAGCCTGCAGTCGGGCAGTTGGATCGACAACTCGATGGAAGGCGACCGTCTGCTCAGCATCTGGGAGATGGGGTCGACCCGCGTAGAATCGTATGGCGTCGCGCTGGATGGCAGCCTGAAATACAACTACATCACCTCGCGCTGGCGCTTAGAGAACAACACCAACCAGGAGACCTGGTTTGATCTCGGCAGCCTCTACTCACCGACGGTGGGTGATTCGTGGGAGATCGAAATTTTTGGTCAGTCGCAGTTCACCAACGGCAGTGGCGACAAGCCGCTGATGAACCTGATTGGTGACAAAACCACCGGCGGCCGCGCCGTGATCCACGTGCAGCGCAAGAAAAATCTCTCTGAAGCAAGCTGGTCAGCCGAAGGCAGCAGCCCGATTGTGGATGTCCGCTATGTGGCTGAGCACGACACCGATGTCCGAATCTTCGTCAAACTGGCGGGCTGGACGCCGTCGGCGGCCGTGCTGGTGAAAACCACCGGTAAAGATCGCTTTGTCACCGGACGCTGTGCACGGGTCAACGCGAAGATGGAGAAGGGCAATCCGCCATCAGGCGACGCGGCCAAACGCGCGCCCCAGCGCTTCAGCCTGCACAACGGCAAAGCGGGCGTGGGTGCCAACGAGCAGGGCGATCTGCTGATGGCTTCCCGTCCGCTCTCCGCCGACCAGGTCGATACCAGCAAGCCGGAAGGCTTTGTTTCGGTGGTGATCAACGGTAAACAGGTTGCGCTGCCTTATTTCGCGATCAAGTCGTAACCCTTGTATCAGGGCCGCCACAATGGAGGCGGCCGGTTTAGCAGGAGCAGTACCTTTGGGTGCGTTATCCCGTAAAGCATGATTTTAAACAGAGTTCATTTTGCCCATTTCGGATCTGGGCGGCTTACAGAATTAAAAAAATTTATTCGGAGTTGTTATGAAAATTTTATTGGTGGGTAACCATACGTGTGGGAATCGCGGGGATGGCGCGATTCTTCGTGGACTGATCGATTCAATGAAGTCTGCACGCAGTGATTTAGACATTGATGTTATTAGCCGTTATCCAACCAGCTCCGGTTATCTGCTCCAGCAGGATATTCAGCAGGATGCGCTGTATCTGCACAACAGCAAGTCAGGCAAAGGTCTGGTCGGTTCGTTTAAGCGTAAAGTGGCGAACCGTCTGATGCCCGATATCATGATGGCGCATCTGGGCAAGGGCGGGATCTTTAAGTCGTTCGCGGTGCCGCCGCACCTGAAGGCCTTTACCGAAAGCCTGGCGAAATATGACGCGATTATTCAGGTTGGCGGATCCTTCTTCGTCGATCTCTATGGCGTGACCCAGTTTGACCATGCGCTTTGCGCGCTGATGGCAAAAAAGCCGATCTACCTGATTGGTCACTCAGTAGGGCCTTTCCAGAACCCGCGCGTCAATGCGCTGGCGAACTTTGTCTTTGATCGGGTCGACAGCCTGGTACTGCGTGAATCGGTCAGCCTTGATCTGATGAAGCGCGATGGCGTGACCAGCTCTAAAGTGGCCCCTGGCGTGGACACCGCGTTCCTGGTGCGCGCACGTGACGTGGAGAACCCGAGCCACAATCTGCGCTACTGGCAGGGCATTATTAATGGCCGCAAAACCATCGCGATTACCGTGCGTGAACTGGCCCCGTTTGATAAACGTCTGGGCGTGACGCAGAAAGAGTATGAAGCAGCCTTTGGCCGGGTGATCAATGCCATGATCGCTGAGGGCTATCAGGTTGTGGCGTTCTCAACCTGTACCGGCATCGACAGCTATGCCAAAGATGACCGCATGGTGGCGCTGACGCTGCGTGATCACGTGGCGCAGCCAGAACATTACCATGTCATCATGGATGAGTTTAATGACCTGGAACTGGGCATCCTGCTGAGTGATTGCCACCTGACCATCGGTACCCGCCTGCACTCGGCGATTATCTCGATGAACTTCGGCACCCCGGCTGTGGCGATTAACTACGAGCACAAGTCGATGGGTGTGATGAACCAGCTTGGTCTGCCGCAGATGGCAACTGATGTGAAAAGCCTGATGGATGGCTCACTGATCGACAAGGTGAAAACGGTCCTTGCCGACTACGACAACATCAAGCTTAAGGTCGACACGGCCGTTGCGAATGAAAGGGAAATTGGCAACCGGATCACTGAAGAGATTCTCAAAGTATTAGGGTAATGTGATGAAACTGACTTTTTTCACCATGCGTTTCCCGGTTGCCTCTGAGACATTCGTACTAAATCAGGTAACCCATTTTATTGATGCCGGTTACGAGGTGGAGATTATTTCAGTCTTTCCCGGCGATTTAGTGAACCGGCATGCCGCGTTCGATGAGTATGGTCTGGCGGCGAAGACGCACTATCTGCTGCCGGAAGAGAAAATCTCCATAGTCGATAAGCTGAATCAGCGCATCAAGCTGGTGCTGCCAAAAGTGACGAAGCCGTCGCTGCTGCGTTCGCTGAATGTGCGCCGTTATGGCGCGCAGTCCAGCAAACTGCTGCTGCCGTCGATTGTGGCCAATGCAAAGCAGACCTTCACCGCCGATGTGTTTCTGGTGCATTTCGGCTATGCGGGTGCACTGGCAAACAAACTGCGTGAGCTGGGCGTTCTGAAGGGTAAGCAGGCGACCGTGTTCCACGGTGCGGACATCTCCCGTCGTCACATTCTGGAAGAGCACAAGCTCGACTACGTGAATCTGTTCCGCCAGAGTGAGCTGATGCTGCCTATCAGCCATCTGTGGGAGAACAAGCTGATTGAGATGGGCTGCCCGCCGGAAAAAATTCACGTTACACGCATGGGAATTGAGCCGGAGAAGTTTAACTTCCAGCCGCGCCAGGCGTTCCATACGCCGCTGCGTATTGTTTCGGTGGCGCGTCTGACGGAGAAAAAAGGCCTGGATGTGGCGGTCAAAGCCAGCGCCATCCTGAAGCAGCGTGGTGGTCAGTTTCAGTACACCATCATCGGCAATGGCGATCAGGATGAGATGATGCGTGATTTCATCGCCCGCGAGGGGATGGAAGATTGTGTCAGCATGCCGGGCTTTAAACCGCAGGAGGAGATCCGTCGCGCACTGAGTGAGGCAGACATCTTCCTGCTGCCCTCCAAAACCGCCGCCGATGGCGATATGGAAGGGATTCCGGTTGCACTGATGGAGGCGATGGCGGTCGGGTTGCCGGTCGTCTCGACGTTCCACAGCGGCATTCCGGAGCTGATTGAGAACAACGTCTCCGGCTGGCTGGTGGAAGAGGACGATCCCGAGGCGCTGGCGGAGACGCTGTTGAAGCTTTCTCAGGGCGAGGTGGATGTGGCACCGGTTGTTGCGGCTGCGCGTCACAAAGTTGAGACTGAATTTAATCAGCACATCGCCTACGGCGAACTGGCACAGATTCTGGAGCGACTGGTGTGAGTGGATTTAAGTCACAGGCGATTTGGCTGTTCGGCAGCACCTGCTTTTCCGCAGTGCTGCAGGTTGCACAGCTGAGCTTTCTCGCCCGCAAACTGGAAACCCACGAGCTGGGACTGTTAGCCATCATCAACGCCATCCTGGCGGTGGCGGGTGTGCTGCAGGATATGGGGATGAGCAGCTATCTGGTACATCGCCAGAACATCACCCGTCGTGAGCAGAGTACCATCTACTGGGTGAACGTCTCCCTTAGCTTGTGTACCGGTCTGATCATGTTACTGATCGCCTTCCCGGTCTCCTGGTTCTATCACCTGCCAGAGCTGACAGGGCTGATCATGCTGACCAGCCTGAACTTCCTGGTGCTGGGACATCTGTCGCAGTATCAGGCGCACTACATCAAAACCAAGCGGATGGTCTCGCTGGCGAAGATTGAGATGGGCACCAAGCTGTTTGCCTTCCTCTGTGTGGTGGCGATGCTGGAGTTCACCTCACTGACGGTAGCGGCGGCGATTCTGGGCCTGTTTATCAATGCCTTTACCCGCATCCTCTGCATGATTGCGCTGGGTGAGAAGTCGTGGCGTCCTACCTGGGAGTTCGACAAAGCCACATTCTTCGGTGCCATTCGCTACGGCAGCTATCAGCTGGGTTCGCAGACCATTAATCAGCTGCGTACCCAGGCGGATGCGCTGGTGGTCGGTAAAGTGATGGGTGCAGAGATGCTGGGCGTTTACTCACTGGCGAAAGAGCTGGTGTTGCAGCCGCTGAAGCTGGTGACGCCGGTGATTAACCGTCTGGCACTGCCGCGCTTTGCTGAGAAGCAGCACGATGCCGAGCAGCTGAAGAAACTGTTCCTGAAGGGCACGCTGGGGATCATGCTGTTCAGCAGTGCCATGTATCTGGCCATTGGTATCTTCTCGCCGGTTATCGTGCGTGTGCTCTACGGCGCGTCGCATGAGCAGGTTTATCACCTGATCCCGCTGATGCTGCTGTTTGGGATGCTGCGGCCGATGGGCGGTCTGACCGGGGCCATTTCGCAGGCTAACGGACGCACCAACGTTGAGTTCTACTGGAACATCGTGGCCAGCATTGTGGTTCTGGCGGTACTGGCGACGACCTTTATCTGGCCAAACGTGCTTTATGTCGCGCTGACGCTCTCCATCTCGCAGATCCTGATCTCAGCACTGGCGCATCCGTTCTTTATCAAGCCGGTGATTGGCATTCGGTTTATTCCCTATGCCCGGCAGTGGGTGGCGGTATCGGTGGTCTTTGTTGGCGTGATGATGCTGGTTAATCACTTTAATCTGTTTGTAATGCCAGAGTGGTTTGAAGGCTGGCTCTGATTACAACAGCGTTAAATCAACGGGCGGCCTTTGGGTCGCCCGTTTTCATTTATGGCTGGCCTCAGCCCCACAGTGAATTAGCCTAAAACCCGCAGCGGCAATCTGCGATTACTGATTGTCTTTGTTCAGTTTATGGTGTCGCTGGCAATGGGCAAAATGCCGAATTTCCAAGTTATGACAGAGAGTTACTGTCCGCTTTTCAGATAAAGATTATACTTGGTCTTCCGGCCGATCCTGCATAATCGACCCACATCTTCATTTTATTAAACGGAATAAATATGACCAAGCTTAAAGCAGTAATCCCGGTTGCGGGCCTCGGTATGCATATGCTCCCTGCGACTAAAGCCATTCCGAAAGAGATGCTGCCTGTCGTCGACAAACCGATGATTCAGTACATCGTTGACGAGTGTGTTGCCGCAGGTATTAAAGAGATCGTGCTGGTCACGCATGCCTCGAAAAATGCGGTTGAAAACCACTTCGACACCACCTATGAGCTGGAAGCGCTGCTTGAAGCGCGCGTGAAGCGCCAGCTGCTGAGCGAAGTGCAGTCTATCTGCCCGCCAGGCGTAACGATCATGAATGTGCGCCAGGCACAGCCGCTGGGCCTGGGCCACTCCATTCTCTGTGCCCGCCCGATGATCGGTGATAATCCGTTTGTAGTGGTGTTGCCGGACGTCCTGCTGGATGACTCAACGGCTGACCACATGCGTTATAACCTCGCTGCGATGGTTGCCCGTTTCGAAGAGACCGGCCACAGCCAGGTTCTGGCGCAGCATATGCCCGCGTCCGATCTTTCTGAGTACTCAGTGATCACCACCGAAGAGCCGATTAATCACCCAGGCGATATCAGCAAAATCGCTGATTTTGTCGAGAAGCCTGAAGATGCTGCCGGACTGAACTCTGACCTGGCTGCAGTGGGTCGCTATGTTCTTTCTGCGGATATCTGGGCAGAGCTGGAGCGCACTGAGCCAGGCGCATGGGGCCGTATCCAGCTGACGGATGCTATTGCCAGCCTGAGCAAGCACAAAACTGTTGATGTCTCTCTGCTGACCGGTCACAGTTTCGACTGCGGTCGTAAACTGGGTTACATGCAGGCCTTCGTCTCTTACGGACTGCGCAACAACGCGCAGGGTCGCGATTTCCGCGAAGCTATCCAGGCCATTCTCGCAAAACAACAGTAATTAATTCGCCGCGTCCTGCGCGGCAGATTAAAAGGAGCTCTCATGGCAATTTTAGTCACGGGCGGAGCAGGGTATATCGGCTCCCATACAGTACTGGCGCTGCTGCAGCGCGGTGATGATGTTGTGGTTCTGGATAACCTCTGCAACGCCTCACGTGAAGCGATAAATCGCGTGGAGAAACTGGCGGGAAGGAAAGCAACCTTCGTTGAAGGCGATATCCGTGACCGCGCCTGTCTGCGAGACCTGTTTGCCTCAAACAGCATTTCAGCAGTAATCCACTTTGCTGCGCTTAAAGCGGTGGGCGAATCGACGCGTATGCCGCTGGAGTACTACGAGAATAACGTCGCAGGCACCGTGGTACTGCTGGAAGAGATGCGTGACGCTGGCGTATGGAACTTCATCTTCAGCTCATCTGCGACCGTCTACGGTGCAGATGCACCGGTTCCCTACGTTGAGACGACCCCGATTGGCGGCACCACCAGTCCTTACGGCACCTCAAAGCTGATGACCGAATTTGTGATGCGTGATTTCGCTAAAGCAGAGCCGAAGTTCAAAGCGATCGCCCTGCGTTACTTCAACCCGGTTGGCGCACATGAGTCAGGCGAAATCGGTGAAGACCCGACGGGCATCCCAAATAACCTGCTGCCGTACATTGCACAGGTTGCTATTGGTCGCCTTGAGAAACTGGGCGTGTTTGGCGGTGACTACGATACCCCAGACGGCACCTGCCTGCGCGACTACATCCACGTGGTTGACCTGGCGGAAGGGCACCTGAAAGCGCTGGACCATCTGAACAAGGTTGAAGGCTACACCGCCTTTAACCTGGGCGGCGGCAAAGGCTTCTCCGTGCTGGAGATGATCAAAGCGTTTGAGAACGCTTCGGGCAAGGCGATTCCGTTTGAAATCAAGCCCCGCCGTGACGGCGACCTGCCTGCGTTCTGGGCCGATGCGTCACTGGCAAACAGTGAGCTGGACTGGCGCGTCACGCGCGGCATCGATGAGATGATGCGCGATACCTGGAACTGGCAGAGCAAGAACCCGGACGGGTTTCGGTAGTTGAAAAGAAGGCGAACTCAGGTTCGCCTTTTTAATGTCTGTTAGGAATTATCTTATCACTCCTTTCCCGTTATTCTGATTGCATCACCCTGATGCATCAGCAACCATCACCTGTCCGATGAAATGCTCATTAGTTGAACTAACACCTATGACATAAACGCATTTTATTCGTAATAGCCATACCTGAGTGATAGAATTTACGTTTGTTGAATGATAAACCTACTTAACTAATTTCATTAATAAAGTGATATCAATCAACTGAATGCTGAACATCTGGCAGGATTCAGTTGTCAGCATACTCATTCGGTCCAGGATAATCAGCATTGTGGGAGCTGTAACCCAGGGGCGGTAGCGTGCTCTGAAAATGTTTAAGATTGTCTGCTTTTTATTCAGGCGCCCATGCCTCAGATAGCTTGTCAGGAATAAATACGTTATGAAGATTCTTATCACTGGTGGTGCAGGTTTTATCGGTTCAGCGGTTGTGCGTCATGTAATCAACAATACAAATGATGAAGTCATAAACGTTGATAAACTAACCTATGCAGGCAATCTTGAATCATTAAAAGAGGTGAGCAGCAATCCACGCTACACCTTCAGGCAGATCGATATCTGCGACGGTCAGGCTATCACTGACGCATTAAATGAATTTCAGCCTGATGCCATCATGCATCTGGCCGCTGAAAGCCATGTCGATCGCTCAATCACCGGCCCGGCAGAGTTTGTTCAGACTAACGTGGTCGGCACTTATGCACTGTTAGAAGCAAGCCGCCAGTACTGGAGCGCGCTGCCAGAAGCGCGTAAAGCAGCATTCCGTTTTCATCATATTTCTACAGATGAAGTGTATGGTGACCTGCCGCATCCGGATGAAATGGATGGTGAATTGCCGCTATTCACTGAAGAAACCCCTTATGCACCCAGCAGCCCTTACTCCTCAACGAAAGCCGCCAGCGATCATCTGGTCCGCGCCTGGGGCCGCACCTATAAATTGCCGGTGATTGTGACTAACTGTTCAAACAACTACGGTCCTTATCATTTCCCGGAAAAACTCATTCCGCTGATTATCAGCAATGCGCTGGAAGGCAAACCTCTGCCTATCTATGGCAAAGGCGACCAGATTCGCGACTGGCTCTATGTTGAAGACCATGCGCGTGCCCTCTATACCGTAGTGAAAAATGCAAAGACCGGTACCACGTATAACATCGGTGGACACAACGAAAAGAAAAACATTGATGTTGTGATGAAAGTCTGCGAACTGCTTGATGAGCTGCGTCCGAAAGCGACACCTTACCGCGACCAAATCACCTACGTTCAGGATCGTCCGGGACACGATCGTCGCTACGCGATTGATGCTGCTAAAATCGAAAAAGATCTGGGCTGGAAACCGCAAGAGACTTTTGAAACGGGTTTTAAGAAAACGGTCGAGTGGTATCTCAACAATTCACAGTGGGTTGAACATGTGAAGAGTGGTGCCTATCAGAACTGGATTGAAGAAAACTATGAGAAGCGTAGCTGATGGATATTCTGCTGTTTGGTAAAAATGGCCAGGTAGGCTGGGAATTACAGCGTGCGCTGGCTCCGTTAGGCAACTTAATCGTGGTCGACCGTCATTCCAGTGACTACTGTGGCGATTTTGAAAATCCACAGGGACTGGCTGAAACAGTTCGCAGGATTAAACCCGCTGTGATCGTGAATGCTACCGCGTACACGGCAGTGGATAAAGCTGAATCAGAACAGGACAAGGCGCGGCTGGTTAATGCCACTTCCATCGCGGCTTTGGCGGAAGTCGCTGAAGAGACAGGGGCATGGTTAATCCATTACTCCACCGACTATGTGTTCGACGGCTCCGGTGACAAGCCCTGTTGCGAAGACGATGCGACTGCGCCACTTAACACCTACGGTCAGACCAAGCTGGAAGGTGAAGAGGCCATTGTGCGGACTATGACGAAATATCTCATTTTCCGCACCAGTTGGGTCTACGCAGCTAAGGGAAATAACTTTGCCAAAACGATGCTGAAACTGGCAAAAGATCGGGACTCACTGTCAGTGATAAACGATCAGTTCGGCGCACCTACCGGCGCTGAGTTGATTGCTGACTGCACTGCGCATGCAATAAGAGTGGCTCTGGTCAACGGCAGCGTTGCCGGCCTGTACCATCTTATTGCCGCGGGAGAGACAACCTGGCATGCCTATGCCACGAAAGTGATAGCGTTTGCGAAAGAGCAGGGCGTCGAACTTCAGGTACAGACGATCAATGCTGTGCCAACCAGTGCATTCCCTACACCAGCTAAACGACCGGCTAATTCCAGACTCAATACAGAAAAGTTTCAACAGGCTTTTGGCCTGAATCTTCCTGACTGGACGGTCGGCGTTGAACGTATGCTGCTTGAGACACTAATTTAATAGAAACAGGTCGTAATGGCGGCCTGGCCAATTAAGGTGAAATTGTGAAAAAGAATAAAGGTATTATTCTCGCTGGTGGCTCAGGAACGCGCCTCTATCCGGTAACCATGGCAGTGAGCAAGCAATTGCTGCCGGTTTACGATAAACCCATGATTTACTATCCACTCAGCACGCTGATGCTGGCTGGCATTAACGATATTCTGATCATCAGTACACCGCAGGACACACCGCGCTTTGAAAGCTTACTGGGCGATGGTTCTCAGTGGGGCATCTCAATTCAGTACAAAGTACAACCGAGTCCGGATGGCCTGGCGCAGGCGTTCATCATTGGTGAAGAGTTCATCGGCGACGATTCCGTTGCACTTATCCTGGGTGATAATATTTTCTACGGGCATGACCTTTACAAGCAACTGGAAGCTGCATCTCATAAAGAAGATGGGGCTACAGTCTTTGCGTATCATGTTACCGATCCTGAGCGTTATGGCGTCGTTGAGTTTGATAGCGAAGGTAAAGCCATCTCTCTGGTAGAAAAACCAGAAAATCCACGCAGCAATTACGCAGTTACCGGTCTTTATTTCTATGACAACAGCGTTGTGGAAATGGCTAAGAACCTTGCTCCATCACCTCGTGGTGAACTGGAGATTACGGATATAAACCGTATCTACATGGAGCAAGGCAAACTTTCTGTTTCCATCATGGGACGTGGTCATGCCTGGCTTGATACTGGTACGCACCAGAGTCTGATGGAAGCAAATAACTTTATTCATACTATTGAATCACGTCAGGGGCTAAAAATCGCATGCCCGGAAGAAATTGCTTTTCGAATGGGCTTTATCGATGTGTCAAAATTACGAGAGTTAGCAAAGCCTTACATGAAAAATGATTATGGCAGATACTTGATGGCAATATGTGGTGATGCGCAAAAATGAAAATAATTGATACAGAAATACCGGATGTCAAAATCATCGAGCCTGCTGTTTTCGGCGATGAAAGAGGTTTCTTTATGGAGACCTGGAATCAACAGAAATTCGAAGAGAATGTTTGTCGCCGTCAATTTGTTCAGGATAATCACTCAAAATCGTCAAAAGGGATTTTGAGAGGCATGCATTACCAGATTAACAATACCCAGGGTAAGCTTGTTCGTGTTGTGTCAGGAGAAGTTTTCGACGTAGCTGTCGATATGCGTAAGAGCTCGGCAACATTCGGTCAATGGGTAGGCGTTTATCTTTCTGCTGAAAATAAAAAACAACTTTGGGTGCCAGAAGGTTTTGCTCATGGTTTTTACGTTACGTCGGAAACCGCTGAATTTGTTTATAAATGCACAGATTATTATAATCCATCTGCTGAACACTCGTTACTATGGAACGATTCACACGTCGGAATTAAATGGCCTTTGGTTAAAGGTGAGCAACCTCTTCTTTCTGAAAAAGATAAGAAAGGAAAGCATTTTAATGACGCAGAGTTTTTTAAATAACTCTCGTTAATAAAGTTGCATCGAAACTAATATTTCATACCGAGCATCTTATTAAACAGCGCTTAAGTGATAATGACAAGTCTGTCTGGCATCAATTATTTCAGCCAGAGTGGCTCAATTTTTCTTTAAGCGTTGCATTATAAATGCAGCATCAAAGTTCTGGCGTTAACTATGGATGCCTTAATGAAAAGTGTTAATAGTGTTGTTCCAGCTTCTATAGCCTCGAGTCTTTGGGGTAATAGGAAATTGATTCTGAATCTGACTAAGCGAGAGATAACGGGTAGATATAAAGGGTCATACTTTGGGATTTTATGGTCCTTTTTTAATCCGATATTTATGCTGGTCGTTTACACCTTTGTTTTTAGTTTTATATTCAATGCCAGGTGGAGTGTTGAAGCTTCATCTAAATCAGAATTTGCTTTGGTGTTATTCAGCGGTTTGATTATATTTAATTTATTTGCAGAGTGCGCAAATAAATCACCTACAATAATATTATCAAATGTAAACTACGTCAAAAAAGTTATTTTTCCACTTGAAATACTACCGGTAGTCAACTCACTATCAGCAGTTTTTCATGCTATGATTAGTGTCATCGTCTGGGTTCTTTTTTATATTATAGAAGTCGGTATTCCTCATCTGACAATTCTTCTTTTACCCCTACTAATATTGCCTGTTTTTATATTAATAACAGGAGTGGGTTGGCTGTTTTCGGCAGTAGGCGTTTTTCTGCGTGATATCGGACAAATTATAACAATTTTAGTTACAGCCCTGATGTTTTTATCGCCAATATTCTATCCTATAACGGCAATCCCAGAAAAGTACAGACCACTGTTAAATATAAATCCACTTGCACCAGCAATTTCACAGGCCAGAGAAATAATGTATTGGGGTACGATACCATCATATAGTGAGTATTTGATTTATCTTTTAAGTTGCTCATTATTCGCATGGGTTGGGTTTGTAGTATTCCAGAAGTCAAGGAAAGGGTTTGCAGATGTCTTATGATAATATTGCAATAAGTATAAAAAATGTAAAAAAATGCTTTTATATTTATAAAAATCCACAAGACAGGTTAAAACAATTCCTGCTGCCAAAAATAAAAGGGTTAGCAGGGAAATCGCAGACAAATTATTATAGGGAATTTTGGGCCTTAAATGGAGTAACCTTTGAAGTTAAGAAAGGTGAGACAGTAGGGCTAATAGGAAAAAATGGTAGTGGCAAATCTACCTTACTTCAGATTATATGTGGAACGTTGACTGCAACCGAAGGCAGTGTTGAGACAAAGGGCAGGATTGCAGCATTATTAGAACTTGGGTCTGGATTTAACCCTGAGTTTACTGGTCGCGAGAATATATATTTGAATGCGGCAATACTTGGCCTTTCGCGGGAAGAGACTGACAGGAAGTATGACGCAATTATTGATTTTGCTGATATCGGTGATTTTATCGATCAGCCAGTCAAAACATATTCCAGTGGAATGGTCGTCAGACTAGCTTTTGCAGTACAAGCGCAGGTTGATCCGGATATATTAATTGTTGATGAAGCATTAGCTGTAGGTGATGCTAAGTTTCAGGCCAAATGTTTTGAGCGCTTACGTCAACTCAAGAAAAATGGAACCAGTATATTACTGGTTACTCACTCCGGTGAACAAATCGTAACGCATTGTGACCGGGCTGTTCTGCTTAGTAATGGTCAGGAAGTTTACCAGGGAATACCTAAGAAAGCTGTTAATTTGTACATGGATATTCTATTTGGTAAGACCACCAGTAATGATAGTGATAATGAACAACACGATTCGAAAACTGAAATTTTAAAAACTATCGACAACAAGTTTAACGAATCTCTTAATTTGATTAACGACGTTTTTGCTTCAAAAAGTAACTATAATAAAAATGAATATCGATGGGGTGACAAGTCAGCTTGCTGGATGGACTATGAGCTGATCGCAAACGGAAGAAAAAATCCTGCAACAGTATACGCTGGAGAAAAAGTCAGCTTGCGAGCCTCGGTACGTTTCGATAAGCATATCATAAATCCTATCATTGGATTTGCCATTAAAACCAAAGAAGGCCTGACCGTATACAATACAAATTCGCACCTGTTAAGCAAAGAAACTGGAAAATATGGCGCTGCACAAACGCATGCAATTGTCGAATTTGATTTTGTGAATAAGCTTGGTGCAGGTGACTACTTTATATCTTTAGGTGTAGCATCAATGCTTAATGATGAAGTGGTGCCTCATGACAGAAGGTATGATGTCATACATTTTCTTGTACCAACCGTGGACTCCTTTTCAGGAATGACAGATCTTTCTCTGAATTTAGAAATTAATTCTCACGCCGGAAATGAAAATGATGCTCAATAATACAATCTATAAATTCCGTTCAGATGCTGGTATATGGGCTCGTAGCGATTACAACGGTATTCCATATAGCGATGGGGATAATCATGAAAATCAACTCCTCGAAATACTTGGAAAAACGCATGATCTTAGTGTTCAGTCTGAAGAGCTGAAAACACATTGTAATGATTGGGTTACCACATACCACTTTTCAAGCCTGCGATCTAATTTATTAAGACCCCTAAAGTCATTATTCAATGAAAACACAAAAGTTTTAGAAGTAGGTTCCGGATGTGGTGCCATTACTCGTTATATCGGTGAGTGCGGCGCACAAGTTCTGGCATTGGAAGGAAGTTTGCGCAGGGCGCAAATTGGACGTTTGAGAACAAAAGATCTTCAGAATGTAACCGTTGTCAGTGAGCGTTTTGATGATTTCGATGTTAACGAAAAATTTGACGTCATTACGCTCATAGGTGTTCTGGAATATTCGAATTTATTTAGTGATGGCATTGATAGTGCAGTCACAATGCTAAATAAAATTAAGCAGAAACTAAAACCTGATGGTAAATTAGTAATTGCAATTGAAAATCAGTTAGGACTGAAATATTTTGCTGGTGCTGCTGAAGACCATGTTGGGCAAATAATGTATGGCGTTGAAGGTCGCTATAATAAAGAACAGGCTGAAACATACGGTCATCAGGTTTTACTTCAAAAGTTGAAAGAGGTTGGGCTGAAGTCTGTAGAGACACTGTTGCCCTTCCCGGATTATAAATTACCTGTTTCGGTTGTAACTGAGCAGGGTGCATTAGATGATTTTTTCAATGCGCATGTTTTTGCATCGCAATCAGTACGGGCAGATTTACAACTGCCTGAAAAATTGAACTTCGTACCAGAACTAGTCTGGCCGATTGTATTTAAAAATAAACTAGCTATCGACTTAAGTAATTCATTCCTCCTGGTTGCAGGAACCGATGATACAGACTCATACGATAAAGACATTCTCGCAGTTCATTATGGAAAGGAACGTCACGCTCCTTTTCAAAAGCGAACAGTCTTCAGAAAAACTGGTAGCAGAGAAGTACAGGTTTGTAGAGAAAAAGAAAATAGTTTCTTGCCAGGCGAAAACGATAAAATAGATTTTTGCCTTGATGGTTATGAAAAGTACATATCAGGAAACTTACTGGACGTTGAATTTATTAAAATTGTCACTACTCCTGGCTGGAAAATTGAGTATGTGTCTGGTTATTTTAAATATTATATTGAATGTCTTCAGAAGTCATTGGATGGAGAAGGTGTCTTTTACGACAGGTTTGAACAAAATACGCGCCTTCCTCCGACCTACCTTGATGCTATCCCCTCTAATTTCGTTGTTGATGAGGAAGGGCATCCAAGATACTTTGAGCGCGAATGGCTTGCTAAAAATGGCCTCACGCTCGGCCATTTAGTTTTCCGCGCAGTGCTTTCTCTTTTGGGAAAAATTTCTATCTTTGCAAAACCTGCTCAGGATGAAATTTTAACGCGTGGTGATTTTGTCAGACATCTTTTTGACGAGTTATCTTTTGTTTCCAATGATGAACTGTTCAAAGAATATCTGGATCTTGAGTCCGAATTATTTGCATATGCATCAGGTATGCCTCAGGCAAAAATATATACATGGTATCCTGAAGATGTATTGCCTGGCTTGCAAGAAATTCACGAAGCTGAAGAAAAAATCAGAGAAAAAGCTAAGTTTGATGCTGAATTAGAAAAGACTGTTGCTGAAAAGCACGCTATTAATGAATTGTCAGGAAAGCAAAAATCTGAAATAGTGGTACTCAAAGACAAAATCATCGAATTGGATAAGTTAAACGAGGGATATAAGAAAACTGTTTCTGACATAACCCTCGAAGCTGAAATTCTGCGGAAAAAGTTATCCCTGCTTGAATCAAACTGGATGATCAGGATAATCAAAAAATGGACTGTAAAGGACAATTAAGATGAATGATGTTCATTGGGCTATTGATTCATTCACACGCAATAATAGGACAATATTTGGATACGGCTGGGTTTTCAATAAACATAAAAAAATTAACAAAATAAGATTTTGCCTGACAGGAGAGCCTGATTGCTTTGTTGATGCAGAATACGGCAAAGCCAGACATGATGTAGGTGATTATTTTAAAGATAACGAATACGCTGGTCACTCCGGGTTCTTTGTTTATGGCAATCTAAACAAAAATTTTGATGATGATGAATTAAAACTGGCATGTTACTATGATGACGATACGGTTGACTTGCTTGACATCCCATCCAAACTTGTAAACACAACTCAAACGTCTGAAACACCTGTAATTTCAAGAAGTGTAGTTTTCAGGCAGTTTATAGTTTTGCTTAAGCGCGGTTTTAATTTATTACGTAGCGGAAATTATCGTCTGCTTGTTGACAAGATAAAACGTTATAAAAATAAAGTACCTTCTAAATCACTCACTTCGCCAGATGAGATATTTAAATTCATCAATAAAAAAGAAGCAGATAAAGCTGTTTTTTTTCTGGATCATGATCTGGGTGGCGGCGCAAATCACTATCGTGAAAGAATAGTCAATGAAAAAATAGAGCAAGGTAAGTGTTGCCTTATTCTTGCTTTTACCGTAAACACCCTCTCTTATAAACTTATAGTTGTGAGCAGTAAGGGCAGGAATGCATTCAACATCAGCGGTTATGATTTCATATATCTTTTGTTAAAATACATAAAGATAAAGGAAATTATTTATAATACAGGAGTGTCTTTCTGTAATCCGGAAACTATTCCTGATTTTTTGATTAATTTGAAGATTAAAACAAACGCATCCCTTTGCACGCTGGCCCATGATTTATTTCCTATTTGCCCCTCACACTTTTTAATTAATGATCAAGGACAATATTGTGACATCCCTGATCCCTCAGTATGTTATTCATGCCTGAGAAATAATACCTATGGCTTCACTACACTTTTCGAAAGTGGGGATATCAAAAAGTGGCGAGATCGTTGGGGGAACTTATTAATCGCATCAGATAAAGTGATTTCATTTTCTGAAAGTACGCTTAATCTATACAAGCGTGTCTACCCTCAAATAGATGATGATAAAGCTGAGGTCACGCCTCATAAGGTTGATTACCTGCCCCAAAAAGCCCTCATCACTCAGACTAAGCATCTCAAAATTGGAGTAGTAGGGCAAATAGGCTATCATAAAGGGTCTAAAATTCTTCAGGATTTGTCTAAAGAAATTCTTGAGAAAAAATATAACATCGAAATCATTGTGATAGGGGCTGTTGAAGCTTCCTGCCCTTCTGAAGTGGTTCGGCAAACGGGGCCTTATAAGCATGAAGATCTCAAGATGCTGCTGGAGGAAAACGGAATAAATGTTATTCTGTTCCCATCTATCTGGCCTGAAACCTTCTCCTACGTAGTTCAGGAAATGATTGAGTTAGGTTTCCCCGTTGCAAGTTTCAATCTTGGTGCACCAGCAGAAAGATTACAAGAGTACGACAAGGGTGTTATTTTATCCTCTATGAACCCTGAAATTGTCGTTCAAGAGTTAATAGATATGCACCGTAAAATCTATGCTAAATGAAATAATGAGGCAGTCATGAGTGAAGTTCACGTATTTACCAGCGCAGCATTCAACTATATACCTAAAGTAAGGATGTTGTTTCAGTCTATCAGAAAGTATCATCCTGAATGGAAAATTCATTTAGTTCTCGCGGACGAAAAAAGGCCAGAAATTGATCTCAGTAATGAGCCATTTGATGAGATAGTTTCTATCTCAGAACTGGATATTCCTGACTGGAAAGGCTGGGCTTATTGCCACACTATTGTTGAGCTGGCAACTGCTATTAAGCCATTTATGCTTTCAAGACTTTTACAACTTCCTGGCTGCAAAAAAGTCGTCTATTTGGATCCTGATACAGTCATTTTCTCGCGTCTGGATGATATTCTTGAAGCGCTGGATTCATCAAACGTTGTGCTGACTCCTCATCAGACTAAGCCTGAAACTTCATTGTCTGCGGTTATGGATAATGAAATTTGCAGCCTTAAGCATGGTGTTTATAACTTAGGTTTCTGTGCCGTTGCTGCGACAGAAGTTGGCCTGGCATTTGCCAACTGGTGGGCTGAACGCATTTACCATTTCTGTCGTGCAGACATTCCTAATGGATTGTTTACTGATCAGCGCTGGATAGATCTGGTTCCTGCCTTCTTCACAGATGTTGCTATTATGCGTTCTAGCCGTCATAACGTTGCAACGTGGAATTTGACGACGCGTGAATTCAAAGTCGATAAAGATGGTAATTATCTGGTCGACAATGAACCATTAGGTTTCTATCATTTTACTGGTTTTGATAGTGGTGCCCACCGTATTATGGCAACCAAAAATGCCGGTGAAAATTCTGACGTTCACCAGTTAATTGACTGGTATGAAGACCAAACAAAAAATCTGGCACAAGATCCTTTGGCAAAAGTTTCGTGGGCTTTTGGTAAACATTCTGATGGTTCTGTTATTTCAAAAGAACAGCGTCTTGTTTATCGTGAGCGTCTCGATCTTCAGAAAGCTTTTCCACAACCATTTGATGCATCAACTTATAATCAATGGTGGCTTTCTCAGGGTCCTAAAGAATATGCTGATTTATTTAAACCTGAAACAAAAGCGAATGCGCTCTCTAAATTTAGTGAGGTTCTCACTCCTGGTTTCCGCGGTGGAGATATTGGCTTTGACAGAGAACGGTTTATGAGCCTTGTGCGTCGCTCTTTAACGAATCCACGTGTAGGTATGACTGTTGGTAAAAGAGGCTGGGAAGTATTGAAAAATGAAGGCGTTAAGGGTATTAAACGTCGCTTCCTTAGCTAATTCTCTACATTGGGTGTTGTAAATACAACACCCTTTTTCATCTTCATAATCTGTTTGGTTCCTGGCATGATTACTTGTATCTTTTAATTTGAGCGGTAGATGAAGTGAAAATAATAGCATCATTGGTATTATATCGTCATGAACTTAGTTCTGTCTCTAAAACAATCGATTCACTTAATAACGAGAAGTGTATTTCAAAAATAGTAATCGTTGATAATGGAGGCTACTGCTCCTGGCTTGATTCACTTTGTATGTCCAAAGTCGAAATCATCAGATTAGAAGATAATAAGGGCTTCGGTTCGGGTCATAATGCTGTTTTCGATAAATATAAAAATAAGTCTGAGTTTTTTCTGATTTGCAATCCTGATATTGTTTTCAAACAGGGTCAGGTTGATGCGCTTTATTGCTTTAGCCACCAGAACGCTATCGGTCTATCAATACCTAAAATTGTATATCCTGATGGGAAATTACAATATAGCTGCAAATTGCTTCCAACCCCCTACCAGCTTTTCATGCGAAGATTCTTTTTTAAGCTGACTGAGAACCTGAATTCCGACTATGAATTGCATCATGCTGATTACAGCAAGCCTTTTTTCGCTCCATCCTTATCTGGATGTTTTATGCTGATCGATTCGAAAGTGTTAAGTGATGTGAGAGGATTTGATACCAGATATTTCCTTTACCTGGAGGATGTTGATTTATCAAGAAGAATTGCAATGCAGTCTAACGTAAGCTATTTTCCAGGCTCTGTAGTTGTTCACGAATCACAGAGGCGCTCATATACAGATATAAAATTTCTTTTTTATCATGCTGTTTCAGCTATCAAATACTTTAACAAATGGGGCTGGTTCAGAGATAAACAACGCAATTACCTCAATAAGAAAGCTCTGCAAAGCGTGAGTTCTCAATAAGCCAGGATTAAAATCCCGCTCCTTTCTTTTGATGTAAATATGGCCTTCTATCTTTCTTTATGTCTCTGAATCCAAATCTGGAATTCGCCGCATCAATTACTACCTTTTCAATTATTATTTGAGTTAACATGTTTAACACTTTTGCTAACTAACCCCAGACAAGTGAAGTGACTTTCAGACAGGAGTATGTAATGTCCAAGCAACAGATCGGCGTTGTAGGTATGGCAGTGATGGGCCGCAACCTGGCTCTTAACATTGAGAGCCGCGGTTACACTGTTTCAATCTTCAACCGTTCACGCGAAAAGACCGACGAAGTCATCGCTGAGAACCAGGGCAAGAAGCTTGCTCCTTTTTACACCGTTGAAGAGTTTGTTGAATCGCTGGAGAAACCACGTCGCATCCTGCTGATGGTTCAGGCCGGTGAAGCGACCGATAAAACTATTGCCTCGCTGACACCGCATCTGGATAAAGGCGACATTCTGATCGATGGCGGCAACACCTTCTACAAAGACACCATCCGTCGTAACAAAGAACTTTCAGATCAAGGCTTCAACTTCATCGGCACCGGTGTCTCCGGCGGTGAAGAGGGCGCTCTGAAAGGCCCATCTATCATGCCGGGTGGTCAGAAAGAAGCCTACGAACTGGTTGCACCAATTCTGGATAAGATCGCAGCACGTGCAGAAGATGGCGAAGCCTGTGTGGCTTACATCGGTCCGGATGGCGCGGGTCACTACGTGAAAATGGTTCACAACGGCATTGAATATGGCGACATGCAGCTGATTGCAGAAGCCTATGCCCTGCTGAAAGGCGCGCTGGGTCTGAACAATGAAGAGCTGGCTGAGACGTTCACCGACTGGAACAACGGCGAACTGAGCAGCTATCTGATCGACATCACCAAAGATATCTTCACTAAGAAAGATGAAGACGGTAAATATCTGGTTGATGTGATTCTGGATGAAGCAGCGAACAAAGGCACGGGTAAATGGACCAGCCAGAGTTCACTGGATCTCGGCGAACCTCTGTCTCTGATCACCGAGTCTGTCTTTGCCCGTTACCTCTCATCACTGAAAACTCAGCGTGTTGCAGCCTCTAAAGTCCTGAGCGGTCCACAGGCGCAGGCTTTCACCGGCGACAAAGCAGAGTTCATCGAGAAAGTACGTCGCGCACTGTATCTGGGTAAAATCGTCTCGTATGCGCAGGGCTTCTCACAGCTGCGCGCTGCGTCAGAAGAGAACAACTGGGATCTGCATTACGGCGAAATCGCTAAGATTTTCCGTGCCGGTTGCATCATTCGCGCCCAGTTCCTGCAGAAGATCACTGATGCTTATGAAGCTGATGCGGGCATTGCTAACCTGCTGCTGGCTCCGTACTTCAAAGATATCGCCGATCAGTATCAGCAGGCGCTGCGTGATGTGGTTTCTTACGCGATTCAGAACGGTATCCCGACGCCAACCTTCTCTGCGGCGATCGCTTATTACGACAGCTACCGTTCAGAAGTACTGCCTGCTAACCTGATTCAGGCGCAGCGTGACTACTTCGGTGCGCACACCTATAAGCGTATTGATAAAGACGGTGTGTTCCACACCGAGTGGTTAGATTAATCACTAAAAAGGGCTTCCCGCGGGAAGCCCTTTTTTTATCCTACCAGCAAATCCCCGCTCCGAATCTCTCGCTCGCCCGCCAGCCTTACCACCAGCATACCTGCCGTAGCAAACCTGACCCAGTGTCGTGCGTAAAGAATCCCGCCATACTCCGCGACCAGTGGGGTGATATGGTCGGTCACGGGATCGACAATCTCAGCCACCACTTCTCCTGGCCGAATCTGAGCGCCCAGCGGTTTACGATGCAGGATCAGCCCTGACACCGGCGAATGAATGTATTCACAGCCTGCTAACGGCGTAGGTGGATTTCTCAGTGCAGGGGAGGCCGCCGACGATCCCTCGCTGTGACGCTCTTTAATCACCCCTGTTTCTCCCGGGGCTTCGGCAACGTCAGGCACGGTTAAGCCAATCGGCCCGTCATTGATGGCCACGACATCATCACCGCCTGCGTTCGCCGGAACCAGCTCATCGCCGCCGATAACGGGTGCGGCCACTTCCACGGAAATTGAAGGCTCGCTGTAGCCGATATAGCCGCTTTCCTGCAGCGCCGAAATAATCGCATCCGCATCTTTCTCCGCCTGTTCAGGCGAAACATCCCGTACGCCACGCAACTCCAGCGTCACGGGCAGCAATCCACGCGGCATCGGGTAATCATTACCAAAGCGTTCCGCCAGCGTCAGCCAGGGTTCGCAACAGGCTTCATCAAAGGGTTCACCGCCGGAGATCTGCGCCAGCAACTGCACTTCACTCCCCAGCCAGCGCGCCAGCGGCTCAATATCCGGCCAGGCATGAGGGGTGGTATAGAGATGCGGCACGGCTTCCCAGTCGCAATGCAGGTCAATCATCAAATCTGCCTGGCTGGCCATCCGCATCAGTGTATAGCGCTGCGCATCCAGCTCGGTTTTGGGGACGGTGTCGCGATAGTGCCGATCAATCGCATCACGAATCAGGCTCCTGTTCTGCGATTCACTCTGGGTCAGACTTTCAGCCAGCGCGGTTGCCAGGGTGTTACCCAGTGACGGGAAGCTGCGATTAAAGTCCTGACCTGAGAGCGTATGAAAGCGGCCCAGATGGGTGCCGTGCCAGTGCTGTCCCAGTGCCAGCGGATTAGCAACCGGAACCAGCGTGAACGCGGCTTTGAGTTGTCCGGCGGACTCCAGCGCCTGCAGCCGCTGTTTTAAAAACCACGCCACCGCCATGCCGGGCAGTTCGTCGCCGTGCAGCGCAGCCTGAATGTAAACCTGACGCTCGTGGTCGGGAGCAAAGTGGAAACTGATGATTTCACGCTGGGTGCCTAAAGAGGCGCTTAACAGTGGATGATGTTGTTGATGCATACCGTGTTAATGTCCTTTAATCGGCAAAGGACGACAGCGCGCCGTCCTGAAAAAATTACAGTATAGTGCCGGATCGCGGTGAGGACGAAAAAGGGCGACCGCGAGGTTACTGCTGGATAGAGATATCCGTGGCGAAGTAGCGCTTCTGAATCTGATCAAAAGTGCCATTCTTTTTGATTTCGGCAAAGGCATTATCCAGCGCCGTTTTCAGTTCGGTATCGCCTTTACGCAGACCAATTGCGGTGCCGGGGCCGATAATCGGATCCTGAATAATCGGGCCAGCCAGTTCAAAATCTTTACCCTGTGGGTGCTTCAGGAAGCCAATAGCGGCCTGTGCCGCATCGGTGAAGACCGCGTCCAGCCGGCCTGATACCAGGTCGCTTTCAACCTGTGCCTGATCGCCATACGGCACAACGGTCACGCCATGAGGCTGCCATTTCGCCAGTGCATAACGCTCCTGAACCGTTCCCTGTTCCACGCCGACCGTTTTTCCTTTCAGCGATTCCACGGTGGGCAGCACGCCAGCCCCTTTACGGGCAATCAGCTGGGTGTGGGTGTCATAGAGCGGAACAGTGAAATCAATCTGCTTCAGGCGCTCTTCCGTAATGCCCATGTCAGACAGAATAGCGTCAAATTTACGCGCCTTCAGGGCCGGGATCATGCCGTCAAACTGGCTTTCAACCCAGACACATTTGGCCTGCATCTGGGCGCAGAGCGCATTGCCCAGATCGATATCGAATCCAACCAGCTTGCCCTGTGGGGTTTTCGATTCAAACGGCGGGTAAGTGGGATCGACCGCGAAACGCACCTGCTCAATTTTCGCCTGAGCGCTAAAAGCACAGCCCGCCATAACCGCCGCAGCCAGCGTCTGGCGCAGGCGTTGAGTAAAAATGTTCATGATTTTTCTCTTATTTTGTCGTGATAAGTGATTATGCAGAGTATCGCTGGCCTGCCGTGATGGCAATTACTGCGTTATCTTCATCACGTCAGCCCCGCACAGCGCCCGGTAATCGTCGGTGTTCAGGATCACTGAGCGCGTCAGCAGACCGGCGTTAAACGCGATCTCCGGGTAACGTTCAAACAGCGCGGGATCAACAACCCGTCTGAGGTCGGGGTGAAAGCTGAACGGCGGGATAGCACCGAAGACGCAGCCTGTGAGCCGCTCGGTTTCCGCCGGGCTGGCGAGTGAAGCGCGGTGTCCGCCTACGGCTGCCGCCACTTTACCCAGGTCGGCCTGGCGATCGGCCGGTAAAACCGCCAGCACATACTGTTTAACGCCGTTGCCTTTCACATGACAGACCAGCGCCTTCGCGCCCTGGCCGATTTCGGTGCCGCGTATCGCGGCCACTGCTTCACATTTGCCGGTTGCTTCATGTTCCATCAGGCGATAGCGGGCCTGATGCTGGTCGAGCAGGGTGATTAATTTTTCATGGGTAGTCACGGTTCTCTCCCTGAGGTTTGAGTGGCCGTCGTCGTACGAAGTGGGGATGAGAATGGAGAAATACTGCTCAGAATCTGCATAAAAACATTCTGAGCAGCCTGTTGCACAGTTACTGGTGGCGGGCGCGGAGGTTGTTGATCACGGTGCTGAAGTCGAGATCCTGATCCTGTAATAACACCATCAGGTGATAAACCAGGTCAGACGCTTCATTAGTCAGTTCGTGACGGTCGTTGACGGTGGCTGCCAGCGCAGTTTCAACGCCTTCTTCACCCACTTTCTGCGCGATGCGCTTGGTGCCGCTGGCGTAGAGCCGTGCGGTATAAGAGCTTTCAGGATCGGCAGTTTTACGGGACGCCAGCAGCTGTTCCAGCTGATAGAGGAAGGTCCACTCTGGCACGGCCGGTGAGAAACAGCTGGTGGTGCCCAGATGGCAGGTCGGGCCAATCGGATTCGCCAGCACCAGCAGCGTGTCGTTGTCACAGTCAGGCGTAATGCTTACCACCTGCAGGAAGTTGCCCGAGGTTTCGCCTTTGGTCCACAACCGGTTTTTGGTGCGTGAGAAAAAGGTCACATTGCCTTCTGCCAGCGTTTTTTCCAGCGCCGCCGGGTTCATGTAGCCATGCATCAGCACTTCGCCAGAAACAGCGTGCTGAACGATGACCGGCATCATGCCCGCTGTTTTGTCCCAGTCGAGCCGGGCCTGTTGTTGTTCGGTTAGCACGCGCGAATCTCCACTCCGTTGTCGATCAGAAAGCTCTTCAGCTCACCAATGTTAATAATCTGCTTGTGGAATACCGAGGCGGCTAAAGCCCCGTCCACATTAGCCCCGGTAAAGGCCTCCAGGAAGTGCTGCATCGTACCTGCGCCGCCCGAGGCGATCAGGGGTACGTTACAGACTTCACGCATTTTTTTCAGCTGCACCAGGTCATAGCCGTTACGCACGCCATCCTGATTCATCATGTTCAGCACGATCTCGCCTGCGCCCAGCTTCTGCACTTCCTGCACCCATTCCAGGGTTTCCCACTGGGTTACACGGGTGCGTGCTTCGTCACCGGTATACTGATTCACCTGATATTTGCCGCTGGCCTCGTCGAACCAGGTGTCGATGCCGACCACGATACACTGCACGCCAAAACGGTCGGCAAGACGGGTAATGAGTGAGGGATCGGCCAGTGCCGGTGAGTTAATCGAAATCTTATCCGCACCAAACTCCAGAATACGCGCCGCGTCTTCCGGGGTTTTAATGCCGCCTGCGACGCAGAACGGGATATCAATCACTTCCGCGACACGTGATACCCAGCTTTTGTCGACAACCCGGCCATCGGATGAGGCGGTAATATCATAGAAGACCAGCTCGTCGGCACCTTCAGCGGCGTAGCGCTGCGCCAGTGGCACGATGTCGCCGATGATCTCGTGATTGCGAAACTGTACGCCTTTAACCACCTGGCCGTCACGAACGTCCAGGCAGGGAATTATCCGTTTTGCCAGCATGAGATCGCCTCCGAAACAGTGAATTTATCTTCCAGTAACGCACGTCCGACAATTACGCCCTGAACGCCGCTGCCGCGCAGGGCGGCGATATCATTAAGGTCGCCAATGCCCCCTGAGGACTGGAAAGCAATCGTCGGGAAGCGCGCCGTCACTTCCTGATAAAGCGCCACGTTAGACCCGCTCAGGGTGCCATCGCGGGAAATGTCGGTGCACAGCACATGCTTCAGGCCCACCTGCTGGAAATCAGTAATCACCTCTTCCAGGGTGATGCCCGCGGCTTCCTGCCAGCCACTGATCGCCACTTCTTTGCGGTTATTGCCATCAATGCGCACATCTAACGCGAGCACAATCGCCTCTGCGCCAAACTCAGCAAACCACCGCCTGACCTCTTCAGGTTCCTTCACGGCGGTGGAACCCACCACCACACGGCTGGCTCCGGCCGCCAGCAGCGCATGAACATCGTCACGGCTGCGAATGCCGCCACCAACCTGCACCGTGACATCAACGCCTTCCAGCAGGGTTTTCAGCAGCGCGATCTGGCGTTTCGCCGGATCTTTCGCACCGGTTAAATCGACCAGATGCAGCACGGTCGCGCCCTGGCGAACGTAATCCTGCAGACGCGGCAGTGGATCGCTGCCGTAATCGCGCTGCTGACCATAATCGCCCTGATGCAGACGAACCACTTTGCCGTCAATTAAATCTAACGCGGGGATAATCATTACATCTCCAGGAAGTTTTTCAGCAGCTGTGCGCCCGCTTTGCCAGAGCGCTCCGGGTGGAACTGGACGCCGAAGAAGTTATCTTTCTGCACCGCGGCGGTGAACGCTTCACCGTAGTGACACTGCGCAATGGTGCTGGCGTTGACCGGCATGGCATAGCTGTGGACGAAGTAAAAATAACACCCTTCATCAATGCCACGGAACAGGTGATTACCCGCCTGCGCGGTAATCTGGTTCCAGCCCATGTGCGGAAGGGGCAGGCCGTGGGTGTCCATCAATGACACGGGCTCATCAATGATGCCCAGCGTCGGCACGCCGCCGTTTTCGTCACTGCCGCGTCCTAACAGCTGCATACCCAGGCAGATACCCAGCACCGGCTGGGTACAGGCTTTCACCAGATCGATCAGGTCACGTTCTTCCAGCTGATTCATTGCCGCCTGCGCGGTGCCTACGCCGGGCAGAAACAGTTTGTCGGCGCGCAGCACCACATCGGGATCGCGACTGACTTCCGGGGTATAGCCCAGACGCTCAATCGCCCACTTCACCGACGAGAGGTTGGCGCAACCGGTATCCATGATCACCACGTTCATCACAGCACTCCCTTCGAGCTTGGCAGGGTGTTCCCCTCAACGCGGATCGCCTGACGCAGCGTACGGCCAAAGGCTTTGAACAGGCTTTCTACGCGGTGATGGTCGTTCTTACCTTTGGTTTTCAGATGCAGGGTGCTCATCATGGCGTAAGAGAGCGAACTGAAGAAGTGCTCGACCATCTCAGTGCTGAGATCGCCCACGCGCTGATAGTTGAACTCGGCTTTGAACTCGATGTGCGGGCGGCCGGAGATATCCAGCGCGCAGCGTGCCAGGCACTCATCCATTGGCAGCACAAAACCGAAACGGCCAATGCCGCGTTTGTCGCCCAGCGCTTTCAGCAACGCTTCGCCCAGTGCCAGACCGGTATCTTCCACCGTGTGGTGATCGTCAATGTAGAGATCGCCTTTCACTTCGATGTGCATGCGGAACCCGCCGTGTACCGCAATCTGGTCCAGCATGTGGTCGAAGAAACCCACGCCGGTATTAATTTTGCTGCCGCCTTCACGATCCAGCCACAGTTCGACCCGCACCTGCGTCTCTTTGGTATTGCGCTGCACCAGCGCATGGCGGTCGCGCCGGGTAAGGCGCTGCTGAATGGTCTGCCAGTTTTCGCCGTCCGCGCCGTATTGGACAGCCTGAATACCCATGTTCCCGGCCAGCTGAACGTCGGTCAGGCGATCGCCGATAACATAGCTGTTAGCGCTATCCAGCGCGCCTTCTGCCAGCCAGGCCTCCACCATTTTCGTTTTCGGCTTGCGGCAGTCGCAGTGATCGTCCGGCATGTGCGGGCAGATCAGCACATCGTCAAACGCGATGCCCTGCGAGGTCAGCACCTGCATCATCAGATCGTGCGGGCCATCGAAATCTGCCTGCGGGAAACGGGCGGTGCCAAGACCATCCTGATTGGTGATCATCACCAGGCGATAACCCGCCGCCTGCAGCGCCAGCAGCGCCGGAATGACGTCTGGCTCAAACGCCAGCTTATCCAGTCGGTCTACCTGAAAATCTTCAGGCGGTTCAGAGATTAAGGTACCGTCGCGGTCAATAAAAAGAGTCTTCTGGCTCATGCTTGCTCCACAGAAAAGGCTTGCAGTGCGACGATCACGCGTTCGCACTCTTCACGCGTGCCGATGGAAATGCGCAGGCATCCCGACAGGCCCGGATTTTTGTTCTGATCACGCAGGATAATGCCCTGATCCCATAAGGTTTTGAAGACTTTTGGTGAATCGGTAAAACGCGCCAGTACATAGTTGGTTTCGCTGGGGAAAACCTGCTCAACGCAATCGAGCTGAGCCAGTGCATCCTGCAGCCAGCCGCGATTGTCGTTCAGCTGGGTGACGTGCTCACGCATCAGCGCGATACCCTGCTCGCTGAGGGCCTGACCCGCCACATCAGCTACGGGTGTAGCCAGCGGGTAGGGCGCGATCACTTTCATCAGCAGGTCAATCACCGGCTTATTTGCCAGCGCAAAGCCACAACGCAGACCCGCCAGCGCAAAGGCTTTCGACAGCGTACGCAGGATGACCAGATGCGGATAATCTTTCAGCCAGCCGGTCAGTGTGGCCTGCGGGCAGAATTCAATATAAGCCTCATCGGCTACCACCAGCGCTTTACCGGCGGTCATCGCCAGCAGATGACGGATATCGTCCTGACTGATCAGGTTACCGGTCGGGTTGTTCGGGCTGCAAAGATAAACGACTTTGACGCCATCCAGCTGTTCCGCAATCGCGGGCAGGTTGAGCTGCCAGTCGCTCAGCGCCGGAACGGTACGGTATTCAATACCGATAGTTTCAGCGCTGACGCTGTACATGCCATAGGTCGGCGGGCAGAACAAAATGGCATCCTGGCCGGGCTCACAGAAAGCGCGCATGATCAGCTCAATGGCTTCATCTGCGCCACGGCTGACCAGCACCTGCTCCGGCGCTAAGCCCGCATAGGCGGCGTAGCGCTCAATCACCACTTTGGGCTGACATTCGGGATAGCGGTTCAGCGTCTGCTGCGACAGCTCAAACGGCACCGGCAGCGGGAACTCGTTGGCATTGAGCCAGACATCGCCGTTGCCACCCAGACGACGCGCCGACATATAAGGGGTCAGCGCACGGACATTTGCGCGCGCCAGCTGCTCAATATCCTGACTCATACTTGCTCCTTCAGTGCGGCAACGCGCAGGGTGACGGCATTTTTGTGGGCATCCAGCTGCTCAGCGGCGGCCAGCGTTTCAATGGTGGCGGCCAGATTCAGGAAGCCCTCTGGCGTCAGCTCCTGCACCGTCATGCGCTTCTGGAAATCGGCCAGACCCAGGCTGGAACAGGTCGAGGTGTACCCGTAGGTCGGTAACACGTGATTGGTGCCCGAAGCGTAATCGCCCGCAGACTCCGGTGACCAGTCACCTAAAAATACCGAACCGGCACTGGTGATGGCCCCGACCAGGTCGCGTGGCTGACGGGTCTGCAGAATCAGGTGCTCCGGGCCGTAAGCATTGGAGATCGCCACACACTGCTCCAGGTCACGCGCCACAATCAGGCGGCTGCTCTCCAGTGCCTGACGCGCCGTTGCCGCACGCGGTAACTGCGCCAGTTGCTGCTCAACGGCCACCGCGACCGCCTCCGCCAGCGTCAGTGAAGGCGTCAGCAGAATCACCTGTGAATCGGGACCGTGCTCGGCCTGTGAAAGGAGGTCAGACGCGACAAACGCGGGCGTCGCCCCCTCATCCGCGATCACAAGCACTTCTGACGGGCCGGCAGGCATATCAATCGCCGCGCCATCAAGGCGCTGACTCACCTGACGTTTCGCTTCTGTGACCCAGGCGTTGCCCGGACCAAAGATCTTATCAACGCGTGGCACGGTTTCGGTGCCGAAGGCCAGTGCAGCGATGGCCTGCGCGCCGCCTGCCTGAAACACCTCTTCGACGCCGCACAGCTGCGCGGCATAAAGAATCTCATCAGCAATCGGCGGTGGCGAACAGAGCACCACCCGGCCACAACCGGCGATACGGGCAGGTGTTGCCAGCATCAGCACGGTTGAGAAGAGCGGGGCGGAGCCACCAGGAATGTAGAGCCCGACCGATTTTACCGGACGGGTGATCTGCTGGCAGCGTACGCCAGGCTGGGTTTCCACATCCACCGGCGGCAGAATCTGCGCGTTGTGGAAGGTTTCAATATTGCCCACCGCGACGGCCATCGCCTGCTTAAGCTCGTCACTCAGGCGGGCGCTGGCGTCTGCAATTTGCTGCGGCGTCACGCGCAGGTTATCAACCTGTGCTTTGTCGAAGCGAGCGCTGAACTCGCGCAGGGCTTCATCACCCTTCAGCTTTACCTGCTCCAGCACATTGCGCACAGTCAGCGTGATGTTTTCGGAGGCGGCGATGGCGGGACGTAACAGCAGCGCCTGCTGCTGTTCGGCGGTGCACTGCTGCCATTCAATCGGGGTAGAAAAGGCCATGGCTTACTCCATCATCTTCTCAATAGGCAGCACCAGAATTGAACTGGCACCCAGCGCTTTCAGTTTTTCCATGGTTTCCCAGAACAGGGTTTCGCTGCTGACCATGTGCATGGCCACGCGGCTGACATCGCCTGCCAGCGGCAGAACCGTCGGACGCTCAGCGCCAGGCAGCAGGCTGATCACTTCTTCCAGCCGCTCACTGGGTGCGTGCAGCATGATGTACTTCGACTCACGCGCTTTAATCACGCCCTGAATACGGGTCATCATCTTGTCGATCAGCTCCTGCTTGGCGGCAGGCATGTCGCCGTCGCGCTGGATCAGCACGGCTTTTGAACGATAGATGACTTCAACTTCACGCAGGCCATTGGCTTCCAGCGTGGCACCGGTAGAGACCAGATCGCAGATGGCGTCAGCCAGACCGGCGCGGGTTGCCACTTCCACAGAACCGTTCAGCAGACAGCTCTTAAAGCTGACGCCTTTTTTGTCGAGGTACTGTTTGAGCAGGTGCGGATAGGAGGTGGCGATTCGGGATTTATCAAGGCATTGCGGGCCGGTGTACTCGGCGTCTGTGGCCATCGCCAGGGACAGACGGCAACCGCCGAAATCCAGGCGGCGCAGCGTGAAGTAGCGCGGATCTTCACCCTGAGCGCGGCGTGAGAGTAACTCTTCTTCCAGCACGTTCTCACCGATGATGCCGAGGTCAACCACTCCATCCATCACCAGGCCAGGAATATCGTCATCGCGCACGCGCAGGATGTCGATAGGCATGTTCTCCGCAAACGCAATCAGGCGCTGTTGCTGAAGGTTGATTTTAACGCCGCATCGGGCCAGCAGTTCGCGTGAATCATCACTTAAACGGCCGGATTTCTGCATAGCTATGCGTAAACGGGTGTTATCTAACATGGTTCCTGTCCTCTTAGAGCCTATTCCAGTAGGCGTATATTGTTGCAGGCAATCTGGTCACGGACAGCGCGCAACAACCGGAACGTACACGCAGTACGTGAGGATTGTGAGCATGACCAGGGCCAGAGTGGCAAATAAAATAGCCTGATGGGATAGGCTATCAATGCTGTCCTGAATGTGTGGTTAAATCAGCCCATAAAAAAACCCCCGGAAGACGATCTTCCGGGGGTTCTCTTGCGTTCACACCACTGGAAGATCTTGAAAGTCTTCCAGCACCAATCGCCTGAAAGACTAGTCAGGATGATGGTGGTGATGATGGTTGAACTGAACGCGTGTCATAATAATCTCGTCGATGAATGAGTATTCATTTGTGGGGTTTAACCTAGCGAAGATGGCAGCACTTGGCAACACTTTTTTATATCGCCGGTTCGGAAAGCGCTGAAACAGGTTGTTCTGGTTTGCAATCCGGGGGCAAACTACGATGAAGTCAGGGTTGATGTTTCACGTCAGGAGTCAAAATGAAGAAGGTTGCGATTGTGGGACTGGGCTGGCTGGGTATGCCGCTGGCCACGGCGCTAACGGCGCGGGGCTGGCAGGTTACCGGCAGTAAAACCACGCCAGACGGTGTTGAGGCCGCACGCCGCTGCGGCATTGAGGCGTTCCAGCTGGAACTGACGCCGGAACTGCACTGTGATGCCGCCGATATCGAGCCGCTGTTTAACGTTGATGCGCTCATCGTCACGCTGCCCGCCAGCCGGACGGCGGAAGGCGGCGAGGCCTATCTGCAGGCGGTGCAGAACGTGGTTGATACCGCGCTGGTGTACAAGGTGCCGCGCATTATCTTTACCAGCTCAACGTCGGTCTATGGTGGCAGCTCTGGCGTTAAACGGGAAAACAGCCCGCTGACCGCTGAAACGGTCGCGGGCAAAACACTGGTTAAACTGGAGAGCTGGCTGCACGATTTGCCAGGGACCAGCGTGGATATTGTGCGGCTGTCCGGTCTGGTCGGGCCAAAGCGCCATCCGGGACGCTTCCTGGCCGGTAAGCAGGACGTGGCGAACGGCTCACAGGGCGTGAATCTGGTTCACCTGGATGACGTGGTAGAGGCGATTACCCTGCTGCTGCAGTCGCCAAAAGGAGGGCGGATCTACAATCTCAGTGCGCCGAAACACCCCACGCGTGACACCTTCTATCCTGCGGTCACGCGCCAGCTGGGGCTGCAGCCGCCCCGGTTCGCACCAGAGGCAGTCAAAGACAGCGGCAAGCTGATAGACGGGTCGCGCATCTGTAACGAACTGGGTTTTGAGTATCGCTATGACGATCCGGTGAAGATGCCGCTGGAGTAAAAATACCTTCATTAGGTGGGAAAATTGATACTTTAAGCTCATTAGAGCATTTGTTTTATTATTATGTTGTCGGATGGGATGACGAAATCCCATCCTAACAAATAAGCTCATTTCACAGCCAGCCATATCATCAATAAGCTTAGTTTTTGATAAACTCCCTGCCTTAGTTTCAGTAACCATATATTGGAGTACATTCACAAATAGCGTACAGGTAGATTAGGGTAAAAGATGTTATTTTTATTTGGATAAAAAATAGATTTTATTGTAAACGGCCGTTACCAATACATTGCATTGTGAGTTCTTAATCTGGACAAGACAGACCTGGATTTCAATGAAAAGCCCCCTAAGGGGCTTTAGGTATTACAGGCATCTGGTAGGATCATTACCTTTGTACACACCATTGATACAATTCCCAGGAGATTGACCCAGTTTAACCACTACAACGTTATTAACTGTAAATATAGAACCTTTACTCGGCCATAAGGGGGCGGAATTTATTTTTTTTATTTCTGAATTCACTTCAGCAAAAGAAGCCGGGACAATTTTTGCTATTGCTGTAGCATTCATAAACGCCGAAATTCGCGCGGAGTTACCTGCATCCCAGTTCAGGAAAGAACTCCCGAACATGTCAGGATTGGAAGGTTTATCAACTGAGTCTGTTTTAAGTGCGCCATAAAAATAGACTCTGACAGGGCTTCCTGAAGGCGTATCGAGGTATCTGTATATGTCGTTAGCAATAAAAGAAGATACATTATAATCTTGATTGTAAGACAAGTAATCAGTGTAAAAAAGTCTACTTGATGAAGCAGTTCCATATAATAAGGAGAATAAAGGGATAATCCATAAGATCTTTTTACCAGAATATTGGGAAAACAAGATTGCACCTGATATTGCAAACGATACTGCAAGGCAATTCATAGCTCTGGCTGGCAAAATTCCGCCAATGATCATATTCATGAGAAATGGCGAAAGTATCATGGCTGTTGCTGAAAGCAGGAATAGTAGTCGATTTCTACCAGTTGTAGTAAAAGCAATAAGTAATGACAATAAAGAAATGGCGTAAATATTAAGGCCATATGGAGCATTAAAGGAAAAATAGTCTGCTATAAATATTAGTACAGACTTTATAGTTACATCTGCTGGTTGATGAATCCAGCCTATCATATTAAGGAAGTAAGATTCTGAGCTTTTGCCAAAATACCATTGAATAATCTTTGTTAACAACGAATATGTAATAGAAGATGAAATTAACACTATGAGCGGATTAATTATTACTCTCTTGAGTGTTAATTCATATTCCTTATTGATAATCATGTAGCATGCATATGAAGCGATTATTGATACAGGAAGAAAAATTATGGATTGGTATATTGACGTTGCCAGTGTTAACGTGATGACAGGAGCAATGAAATTCATCAGTACTCCTTTTTCCTTCAATATGAGATAAGTTGAAACAGATGATAAAAGTACCGCTATGGCTAATGTATCAGATTGATTAGAGAATTGGAGCTGGTATCCAAATTGAGGCAGTGATGAGTAAAGAATTGAGAAGAATATAGAATGCTGAGAATCAAGGCTTAAAATATGTGAGATTACTGAGCATGAAAAGGCAAGTATAACCAGAGACAGCAGTTCAGTATAAAATGGAACGAATGGTTCTGGTAAGATCGTTGATTTTAGTAATGCATGTCCCCACCGTCCCATACTAATAGTATGTGCGATATTATTACTAAATTCCTCATCAATAGATAAGGTGAAATGTGAAAGTTCAAAGCCGTAAGTAATTAATAAGACTATTAGCGATGTCAGAAATGAAATGAAAAATGTGTTTATTTTTATTGTGACATTTGTTTTCATGCATAGGTTCTCTAAGTGGTTGAGTCGTTAACCGTAAGAAATAAGCTCTTAAAAAGAACTCTTCTTAAGTTTTCCAGGACATGTTTTTTTCGTTTCCTGAGAGAGACTGCTTGTATCTGCTTCATTTTATGATTGTTATATATAGTATCTGTTGATTCATTTTCTTCACCAACTTTAAAGCTGAAATTCATCTAAGAATGCCTGACGTATATTATAGCATTCAATGTAGAGATTTCTCTTTTTCAATGTTAAATATATTTGAGGGCTGAGTTTTTTAAAAATGAAGAACATTCATGTTTTTTACCCTCACATGAAAACATAACTCATAAAATTTCCGTATTGTTTTCTAGCATTCGCTTTTAATATTACTACCAGTTGCATTATCACTCGTTCTTAATAATATATCTGGGTCGTTGCTTAGTCTCGATATAGATTCTACCAATGTATTCACCCAATACACCGATTCCTATTAGCTGAACGCCACCCAGGAAAAGAATTGAAACCAGAATTGATGGATAACCGGCTACAGGATTTCCCCAGATCAGCTTGTCGGCAATCATCCATACGCCGTAAAAGAACGACAGCCCGGCGACGAAGAAACCGATATAGGTCCACATGCGTAAAGGAAACGTAGAGAATGACGTTATACCTTCCAGCGCAAGGTTCCAGAGTTTCCATCCATTGAATTTTGTCGATCCAGCGACGCGTTCAGCGCGCGTGTATTCGACTACCTCTGTTCTTCCACCCACCCATGAGAGGATGCCTTTCATAAACAGGTTTCGCTCAGGCAGAAGCTTGATGTTATCCAACACATGGCGGGACATCAGCCTGAAATCACCCACATTCTCTTCGATCTGCGGTTTGCTGATCATGTTGTGTAATTTGTAGAACCATTCAGCGCTTTTACGCTTCAGATGGCTATCGGATGAGCGATCAACCCGTTTAGCCAGCACAACATCTGCGCCTTCTTTCCACTTAGAAATAAGGAGCGGGATAACCTCGATCGGATCCTGCAGGTCTACATCGATAGGAATAACCACATCTCCTGTCGACGCCTCAAGACCTGCAAACAGGGCAGGTTCTTTGCCAAAATTTCGGGTAAAGCAAACATATTTGACTAAAGCGTCATTTTTCATGATCGCCTGAATTTGAGATTCAGTATTGTCTGTACTGCCATCGTTAATGAAAACAATCTCAATTTCATCATCTGCAAGCGGCGTGTAATTTCTAACCGTCTCGTAGAAAACAGGAAGGGCTTCCTGCTCATTCAGGACGGGAACAACAAGCGATATTTTCATTTCTTATCTCGGAAAATGATGTATTTCGAATAGGCAAAGCCACATACCAGACTTATTGCTGAGAAGACGATAAGGGTTACGACCGGATTGACCTTCATGCGGTCAGCATAGGAGCCAATCATGACGGCAACCATGCCCATGAAAAACACATACATGATGTAGCGGATCGTTGTGGCTTCTGAACTGAACGTCCACTTTGCGTTTGCAAAGAAAGAGAAGGTGACAGCAACGCAGAATGCAATAAAGTTGGACAGTGACTGCTGCAACCCCTTCTCTACACAGATGGCGAAGGTAACCCAATGAATAAGCGTGTTAATCACACCAACTGACATGTATCGTGCAAAAAGTTTCAGCATGGCAAAGTTATGTAAAAAGTGAGGTGCAAATCCTGACACCTGGCAGCGTCAGGATCAAGAAATTGTTAAAGCCGTTATGCTAATTCATGCAGAGAGTGGTTATATGCATCTGGAGCAGGATTTGGATGTGCGAAGAATGCACTTTCAGTCATGCGAAAGGTATTCCGCTTAAGCAGCAAAAATGCGCCCGCTACCGCCTGGAACATTGATTCGAAAAAATTAACGTCAGGCGAATCAGTCAGGCCTGGCAGTAACTGAAACTGCGCCCATTGCACATTGGGTTCACCGGAGCAATCTACTCTGCGTTATGCATTCTCTGCCTCTCCGGGAGTTTAAATATCCGGTATCAATGGCAACGCCACATGAGTAAGTCTTACTGAGAGTGGGGAAACGAATCAACTCATACCCCCAGTCTATCCCGCAGGGCATACCACACCGCGCCCATCGCGGTCAGCGGCACCTTAAACCGTCTGCCGCCGGGGAAAGGCAGGTGGGGCAGACGGGCAAAGGCGTCAAAACGCTCGGCGTCGCCGCGTAAGACTTCGCTGATCAGCTTGCCGGAGAGATGCGTACTGGTCACGCCATGACCGCTGTCGCCCTGCATAAAATAGACATTCTTCTCCAGGCGGCCAAACTGCGGCATGCGCGAGAGCGTCAGCAGGAAATTGCCGCTCCAGCTGAAGTCCAGCTTCACGTTCTGCAACTGCGGGAACGTACGGCGCAGCTTAGGCCGAATCAACGCTTCAATGTCAGCCGGTTCCCGTGCGCCATAAACCACGCCGCCACCATAGAGCAGCCGGTTGTCTGCGGTCAGACGGAAGTAGTCCAGCAGGTAGTTACAATCTTCCACACAGTAATTGTTCGGCATCAGCGACAGTGCCTGGTCTCGTGACAGCGGCTCGGTTGCCACAATCTGCGAGCCGCACGGCATGCTTTTCCTGCTGAGACGCGGCTCCAGCTGCGGTGAGAGATAGGCGTTACCGGCGAAGATCACAAACGTCGCGCTGACCTCACCCTGCGCCGTTTTTACCCGGTTAGGGGTGCCATATACCACATCTGTTGCCGCGGACTGTTCATAAATGCGCCCGCCATGCCGCCGGATCGCTTCCGCTTCACCCAGCGCCAGGTTCAGCGGATGCAGATGACCGCCGCGCCGGTCCAGCAGCCCGCCGACATAACGTTCGGTGGCGACTTCGCGGCGAATGCCCCGTTCATCGAGCAGCTCCAGATCGTGATTCCCGTACTGCTGCCACAGCGTTTTCTGTTTTTGCAGGTGCGCCATCTGACGCGCATTCAGCGCCGCAAAAATACCGCCAGGCCGGTAATCGCAGTCAATCGCATAACGATCAATGCGATCGCGGATGATCGCCGCGCCTTCAAACATCATGCTGCCCAGCATGCGGGCGCTCTCTTTTCCGTAGCGCTGTTCAATGACATCCACGTCGCGGCTGTAGGAGTTCACCACCTGACCGCCGTTACGCCCGCTGGCACCAAAGCCGACCCGCGCCGCTTCCAGCACCACCACGTCGTAGCCCACCTCGGTCAGGTGCAGCGCCGCCGAAAGACCGGTGAAACCGCCGCCAATAATACAGACGTCACACTGAATGCTCTCCTGTAAGGTTGGCCAGGGCGCATGCGGATTGGCAGTCGCAGCGTAATAACTCTCCACATAATTCATAACAACCTCCTGGATGCGCCTAAAAATTGGCTGGCGTGTGGGCACTGACAATGCGGCAGGGGATTTCAGCACGGTTGGTAAAGCTGTGCGGCAAGCCGGTATCAATAACGTAGCTCTCACCGGCGGAGAGATGAAACTGCTGTCCGTTAATGACCAGCGTAATTTCACCTTCCAGCAACGTGCCGGTCTCCTCGCCCGGATGACGCAGTTTTTCGCCTGTGCTGGCACCGGGTTGATAGGTTTCCAGCAGCATACCCAGCGTGCGCTGTGTCCTGCCGTTGTCGATCAGCTTCAGTGAAACCCCCTGACTGCCAATCTCCAGCAGATCGCTGGCGCGGACAATCACCTTCGGCTCTGCATCCGGTTTAAGGTCTGAAAAGAACTCTGACAGCGACAGCCCATAAACCTTCAGCAGCTTCTGCAGGGTGCTGACCGCCGGGCTGACCTTATCCTGCTCAATGGTACTGATGGCGCTGTGGGTCAGTCCGGCCAGTTCAGCAACCCGACGTTGCGACAGCCCCATCGTCTGCCGGATCTGCGCCAGCCGCCGTCCCGGTGCCAGCGTGGCATCACTCATCTTCTTTTCCCCTGTGATAATGAATGGCAGCCTGAATAAAGCCGCTGAACAGCGCCTGCGAACCTGGCGTCGTTTCCGGTTGCCACTCGGGATGCCACTGCACCGCGAGCGCGAAAGGGTGATGACGCAGACTTACCGCCTCAGGCAGGCCATCCGGCGCACGCGCTTCAATGCGCAACTGCGGCCCCGGCTCGCGAACGCCCTGATGATGCAGAGAATTGACCGCAAGCGGATGGCTGCTGTCCAGCAGCGTTGCCAGCAGGCCATCAGGTTCGAGAGTGACGGGGTGCACCGGCGCATACTGCTCAGCCAGGGGGCGCGTCTCATCTTCATGATGACGCTGAAAGCCAGACTGCCCGCTCAGGTCTCGCCACAGGCTGCCGCCGTTCGCCACCACCAGTTCCTGCAGTCCCCGGCAGATGCCCAATATCGGCATTTTGTGGCTGGTGGCCCAGGTAATCAGCTGAAAAGCAAGACGGTCGCGGCCCGGATCGGCATGCGGCTCCTCACCGGCCTCGCCATAATGCCAGGGTTCGATGTTGCTGGGACTGCCGGTCAGCAGCAGGCCATCCAGCACAGCCATAGCATTTTCTGATAGATGAGGGGCATTGATGAGACTCTGGGGCAGGGCGAGTGGCACGCCGCCCGCCAGGACAACCGCATCGATATATTTGTTATGCACCGTCTGAGTCGGATGGCCGCCCTGTTCCTTCTGGCACATCACTACGCCAATCAACGGTTTGTCAAAAATAATGCCCATCTCACGTCCTCGCATCGCTGGTCGAAATATCTACCGAAAGGGCACGTCTGGCGGTTAAGTGTGCAATATTTTTTCAATCTAGCAATCTGCTGTTTGTTCTTCAAACAGATTTGTTACATTTGCACACTTTTTATGTTGGCGCTATGTTAGTGGTGTGGCTGTTATTTTGAGCATTACGCAAACCTAATAGGGGCGGGTGAGATCATGACTAACCTGGTAGAAGTGGAAGACTTCATGCTTCACAGTGAAGAGAAACGAACCAGCGCGTTCCAGCTTGAGGTGAAAACCTGGCTGGAGCGCCATCCTGAAACGCAGTATGTCGACATCCTGTTAAATGATTTAAATGGTGTGTTTCGCGGCAAGCGCATTCCGGTCTCCGCGCTGCCTAAGCTGGAAAAAGGGTGTTATTTTCCCGCCTCGGTGTTTGCCATGGATATCCTCGGCAACACGGTAGAAGAAGCGGGGCTCGGCCAGTCTCTTGGCGAACCTGATAATCTCTGCCTGCCCGTTAGCGGCACCTTAGTTCCCTCCGCCTCTGACCCTCAACACATTGCGCAACTGCTGTTAACCATGTGCAACCAAGATGGCACTCCCTTTGACGTTGAACCCCGAAATGTCCTCAACCGGCTGTGGCAACAGCTGCGTAACCGGGGGCTGTTTCCGGTGGTAGCGGTAGAGCTGGAGTTCTATCTGGTGGACAAAAAGCGCGATGCTGAAGGCTTTATCCAGCCGCCCTGTTCGCCAGGCAGTGATGAACGCAACATGCAAAGCCAGGTCTACTCGGTCGATAACCTTGATCATTTCGCTGATGTCCTGCGCGATATTGACGATCTGGCCCGTCAGCAGGGCATACCGGCGGATGGCGCGCTGGCGGAAGCCTCTCCCGGACAGTTTGAAATCAACCTGCATCACACCCGTGACGTGCTGCGCGCCTGCGATCATGCCGTGCAGCTGAAGCGCCTGATTCGTCAGGTAGCGGAAAATCACGGCATGACCGCAACGTTTATGGCGAAGCCCTACGAAGAGTATGCGGGCAGCGGCATGCACGTGCACATCAGCATGCTGGACGCCGCCGATCATAACGCCTTCGCCTGTGATGACGGCAGCGATTCGCCGCTGATGAAACGTGCGCTGGCTGGCATGATCGACCTGATGCCTGCGTCGATGGCGCTGCTGGCACCCAATGTGAATGCCTATCGCCGCTTTGTCCCGGAGGCCTATGTTCCGTTGCAGGCGTCGTGGGGTCATAACAACCGGACCGTGGCACTGCGCGTGCCGTGCGGGGACATCGACAACCACCGCATTGAGTACCGGGTGGCGGGCGCAGATGCCAACCCCTATCTGGTGGTATCGGCGATTCTGGCCGGGATGCTGCATGGGCTGGATACGCAGCTGCCGTTGCCGCATCCGGTCACCGGTAACGGTCATCATGCTGAGGGGCTGGCACTGCCAATCCGTCAGAGCGATGCGCTGTATGAGTTTGACAACAGCTATCCGCTGCAAAAATTACTGGGCGAACGTTTTGCCAGCGTCTGGCACAGCTGCAAGAACTATGAACTGATGCAGTTTGAACGGCTGATTACCGCCACGGAAATAGACTGGATGCTGAAAAACGCCTGACAGCCTTTTCAGTGCGGTACTGTCGCGCTTTTTTTTGCATAAGATGCCCCAACGGCTTGAATTCCTGCCACGGGTTAGGGCAGAATACGCGGCCTGCAAAATCAGACCATAACCGACGCTTACCGCGCCGGTTATTTTTTTGCATCCAGTTTCAACAGAGCGTTTTTGCTGACTTAACCGAGGCCGGGCACGCACCCGGATAGATAAACACTGAAAACACGCGTAAGCGTGAGATTGAGGACTACAAAGATGGGGATGTTTTTCACTCTGCCAGCCAACGCTGGTACGCGTTTTCGTGATGACTACGGCGCCGCGTCAACCGCTAACCTTACTCCCTGTCGCTTAATGCGCAGTTGCCCTGTGACCCAGCCCAGCCAGGTTGTCGCACAAGGGGGACTGAAGCATGTCGCTTAATACCTCCGCCGCACCGCAGCGTGCGCAACTCAAAAAGACACTCACGTTACTTCCGGTCGTCATGATGGGCTTAGCCTACATGCAGCCTATGACCCTGTTCGATACCTTTGGTATTGTTTCCGGTCTGACCGATGGTCACGTTGCCACGGCTTACGCTTTCGCGCTGATTGCGATTCTGTTCACTGCTGTGAGTTACGGTAAGCTGGTACGCCGCTTCCCCTCTGCGGGCTCCGCTTATACCTACGCTCAGAAAGCGATCAGTCCGCACGTCGGCTTTATGGTCGGCTGGTCATCGCTGCTGGACTACCTGTTCATGCCGATGATCAACATTCTGCTGGCAAAAAACTATTTCGAATCGCTGGTGCCGGGTATCCCGTCGTGGATTTTCGTGGTGCTGCTGGTCGGGTTTATGACGCTCTCCAACCTCAAGGGCATCAAAACCGTCGCCAATTTCAACAGTGTCATTGTGGTGCTGCAGGTCATTGTCATGGTCGGGATCACCGGGATGGTGATTTACGGTGTGGCAAGCGGCGTCGGTTCCGGCACGCTGGTAAGCAGCCGTCCGTTCTGGTCTGAGAATGCGCACGTGGTGCCGATGATTACCGGTGCGACGATACTCTGCTTCTCGTTCCTCGGCTTTGATGGCATCAGTTCGCTGTCGGAAGAGACCAAAGATGCAGAACGCACCATTCCACGCGCTATTTTCCTGACGGCGCTGATTGGCGGGGTGATCTTTATCGCGGCCTCTTACTTCCTGCAGCTCTACTTCCCGGACATCACGCGCTTCCAGGACCCGGACTCCTCACAGCCTGAAATCATGCTGTTCGTGGCCGGTAAAGCGTTGCAGGTCGGTATCCTGATCTTCTCGGTGGTCACGGTACTGGCATCCGGCATGGCGGCGCACGCTGGCGTATCGCGTCTGATGTATGTGATGGGCCGTGATGGTGTATTCCCGGAGCGTTTCTTCGGTTACATCCATCCAAAATGGCGTACCCCGTCGCTCAACGTGCTGCTGGTGGGTGCGATTGCGCTGATGGCAATTAACTTTGACCTGGTAACCGCGACCGCGCTGATTAACTTCGGTGCGCTGGTAGCGTTTACCTTTGTGAACCTGTCGGTTATCGCGCAGTTCTGGATCCGTGAGAAGCGTAACCGCACGCTGAAAGATCACGTTCAGTATCTGTTGCTGCCGCTGCTCGGCGCGATGACGGTCGGTGCGTTGTGGGTGAATCTGGAAGAGAGTTCAATGGTGCTGGGCCTGATCTGGGCGGCCATCGGGATTATCTACCTGGCATTCGTGACCCGCAGCTTCCGTAATCCGGTGCCGCAGTTCAGCGAAGAAGTGTAATCGCAAATGCGGTGTTGCCGCCTTCCCGGATGTCAGGGAAGGCGGCAACCGCTTAACCGGCCAGCACCAGTTCCCAGCTGCCCGCACTTAACAGCTCCCGCCCCGCCTCGCTCAGTCTGTTGTCTGTCACCACCTGATCAAACCTCTCCAGCGGTAAAGCCAGAAACGTCGCTATCCTGTTGTACTTCGAACTGTCACTTAGCAACACCCGTTTGCTGCTCACTTCACTCACTGCCTGCTTTACCATCACTTTATCTTCGTCCGGCGTAAACAAGCCTCGCGGCCCCCAGCAGGAGGCGGAAATAAAGGCAATATCAATGGCCAGATGACGCAGGCTGCGGGCCGCCGACTCCCCGACGCAGGAGCGGTTCTCGCGGCATACGGTGCCGCCCGTGTGGATCACCCGGCACTGACTCGCCTCCATCAGCAGATTCGCCACCATAAAATCATTGGTCACCACCAGCAAATCATCACGATCCACAACTTCCCGTGCCAGGGCTAACGTCGTGGTCCCGGCATCCAGATAGATGCAGCTGTTACGGGGTATGTACCGGGCAGCGGTGCGGCCAATGGCGCGTTTTTCATCGTTGTAGAGGCCGCTTTTCGTCAGATGTGACGGTTCTGCCGCCAGACGATCGGCAGAGCGCACGCCGCCGGAAACCGACAGCACGGCACCTTGTTCCTCCAGTTTCTGCACATCACGGCGAATGGTCATGTGAGACACACCCAGCCGCTCCGTGAGTTCTGCAATGCTCACCACGCCCCGATCGGCGACCAGCGCCAGAATCTGTTGGTGACGTTCAACCGGAATCATATCTGCTCCCTGATAATTACCATTTTTTCACATTATAGAGGATCTGCCGGTTAACCAGAACAAAAAACAACAGTTGAAGCCGCGTCGGTAACTGCAAGGACCCCGCCAGCGTCCCGCATGAGCAGGAAATCAAACGGTGTTAAAAATTGTTCCCGTTCACATCTGTGATGTTTTTTTGTGAGAGGTAACACATTTTTACCGGCAGGAAGCTGGCAGGATTAACAGTAACAAACAAATAATCACTTAATTTAACAGTGGAGGTGTAACGTGCCAGCTGAAAACATCTGCGTTATCGGGTTAGGTTCTATGGGCATGGGGGCCGCAACATCCTGTCTGCGCGCCGGTCTCAACACCTGGGGGGTTGATTTGAATCCCGCAGCTCTGGAGAGCTTGCGCCAGGCCGGGGCGCGTGATGCGCAGACCTCCGCCTCGGCATTTGCCGATAAACTGGATGCCGTTTTGCTGCTGGTGGTCAATGCACAGCAGGTTAATGCCATTCTGTTTGGTGAAAACGGCCTGGCCGAAAAACTGCGTCCCGGCACCGTGGTCATGGTTTCGTCCACGCTGTCAGCCAGTGACGCACAGCAGATTGAACAGCAGCTGGCCGCACATCAGCTGCTGATGCTGGATGCGCCGGTCTCGGGTGGTGCCGCCAAAGCCGCCAGCGGTGAGATGACGGTGATGGCTTCAGGCAGTGACGCTGCTTTTGCGCAGCTGCAGCCGGTTCTGGATGCCGTCGCGGCCAGGGTGTATCGCGTGGGCAGTGAGATCGGTCTGGGCTCAACCGTCAAAATTATTCATCAGCTGCTGGCAGGCGTGCATATCGCGGTGGGTGCAGAAGCGATGGCGATGGCGGCACGAGCCGGTATTCCGCTGGAAACCCTGTATGAAGTGGTCACCCATGCCGCCGGTAATTCGTGGATGTTTGAAAACCGCATGAAGCACGTGGTAGACGGCGACTACAGCCCGAAATCGGCGGTCGATATCTTTGTGAAGGATCTTAACCTGGTGGCTGAGACCGCGAAATCGCTGCACTTCCCGCTGCCGCTGGCCTCCACTGCGCTCAATATGTTCACTGAAGCCAGCAACGCTGGTTATGGCCGTGAAGATGACAGTGCAGTGATCAAGATCTTCAGCGGCATTACGCTTCCGCAGGCAAAGGAGGAACGCTGATGCGTTATGGCGTAATCGCAGATGATTTTACCGGTGCGACTGACATCGCCAGTTTTCTGGTGCAGAACGGGGTGAGCACCATTCAGGTCAACGGCATTCCCGCCAGTGAAGTCGTGACAGATGCTCAGGCGATCGTGGTCAGCCTGAAGAGCCGCTCCTGCCCGGCAGAGCAGGCTGTTGAGCAATCGCTGGCCGCGCTGGCGTGGTTACAGCAGCAGGGCTGCGAGCGCTTCTATTTCAAATATTGCTCAACCTTCGACAGCACCGCACAGGGCAACATCGGTCCGGTGACCGACGCATTACTGAATGCACTGGGTGAGACACAGACCGTCATCTGTCCGGCACTGCCTGTGAATGGCCGCACCGTCTATCAGGGCTATCTGTTTGCTGGCGATCAGCTGCTGTCAGACTCCGGGATGCGGCACCATCCGGTCACACCGATGCATGACAGCAACCTGCTGCGTCTGATGACATCGCAGGCCACCGGCAAAGCCGGGTTGATCGCGGCGGCACAGGTCGATCAGGGTGCCGGGGCAGTGCGTCAGGCGCTGGGCCAGCTGGCAGAGCAGGGCATCAACTACGTTGTCACTGACGCCCTGCATCATGCGCATCTGTTGACGCTGGGTGAAGCACTCAGTGATATGCGGCTGGTCACCGGCGGTTCCGGGCTGGCTATCGGGCTGGCACGACAGTGGTCGACGGTGAAGACGGATGCAGAGGCAGAGCAGGCAGGCCGTCCGCAGGGCGATCGCGCCGTGGTGCTGTCCGGCTCCTGCTCACAGATGACCCATCGTCAGGTTGCCGCGTACCGCAAGCAGGCACCGGCCTGTGAAGTGGCGGTTGAACGCTGCCTGGAAGATGCTGAGGGGTATGCCCGACAGCTGTGCGACTGGGTGGAAGCCAATCGCCATCAGCCGCTGGCACCTTTGCTTTTTGCCACCGCGGACGCGCAGCAGTTGCAGGCGATCCAGCAGCGCTATGGTGCCGAGCCCAGCAGCGAAGCCGTTGAGCAGCTGTTTGCCGCCGTCACCCGCGAGCTGAAAAGGCGTGGCTGGCAGCGCTTCATCGTGGCGGGCGGGGAAACCTCTGGCGTGGTGGCGCAGAGCCTCGGCGTCACCGCCTTTCACATTGGTCCGACAATTTCGCCCGGCGTGCCCTGGGTTCGCGACATTCATCAGCCGCTTTCCCTGGCACTGAAATCGGGCAACTTTGGCGACGAAGACTTCTTCCGCCGTGCGCAAACGGAGTTTACCTATGTCTGAATCGTACTCTTTTACGGAGCAGCAGGCGCGGGACGAGATGGTGCGTCTTGGTGCGTCGTTCTTTCAGCGCGGCTATGCCACCGGCTCGGCGGGCAACCTTTCACTGTTACTGGAGGATGGCAATCTGCTGGCGACACCGACCGGCTCCTGCCTGGGGGAATTACAGGGTGCGCGCCTGTCTAAAGTCACGCCTGAAGGTGAATGGCTCTCCGGCGATAAACCCTCCAAAGAGATTGCGTTTCACCGCGCACTCTACCTGAACAACCCCGACTGCAGGGCCGTTGTCCATCTGCATAGCCACTACCTGACCGCGCTCTCCTGTTTACAGGGGCTGGATACAGAGAACTGCATTCGTCCGTTCACGCCCTATGTGGTGATGCGGGTCGGGGATGTGCCGGTCGTCCCTTACTACAAGCCGGGCGATGGGCGGCTGGCCGGGGATCTGGCGGCGCTGGCGCCGCGTTATCGCGCCTTTCTGCTGGCCAATCACGGCCCGGTGGTGGTGGGCAAATCGTTACAGGAAGCGGCCGACAACACGGAAGAACTGGAGGAGACCGCCCGCCTGATCTTTACGCTGGGCGACCGCCCAATCCGTTATCTCAGTGACGCCGACGTGGCAGAACTCAGGAGCCGATAATGCCGAAGTTTGCTGCTAACCTTTCGACACAGTTTAATGAATATCCTTTTGCGGAACGCTTTGCTGCAGCGGCGGCTGCGGGTTTCACGGCGGTAGAATTTCTGTTTCCCTATGACTATCCCGCCACGCAGATAAAACAGTGGCTCGATGATAACCAGCTGCAACTGGTGCTTTTCAATACCGCACCGGGCAACGTTGCGGCGGGGGAGTGGGGCGTTTCAGCCATCCCCGGACGTGAAGCGGAAGCAAAGGCGGATATCGACCGTGCCCTGAGCTATGCGCTGGCGCTGAACTGCCCACAGGTTCACATCATGGCGGCGACGGTGCCGCCCGGTGCCGACCGTCAGCGCTACGTTGAGACCTTTATCAGCAACATGCGCTATGCCGCAGAGCGCTTTGCGCCACACGGCATCAGCCTGCTGATAGAAGCGCTGAATCCCACAACCAAACCCAACTATCTCTACGCCAGTCAGTATCAGACGCTGGAGATGGTCGGACAGATCGACCGGCCGAATGTCTTTACTCAGCTCGACCTGTTCCATGCACAGCGGGTGGATGGCAACCTCAGCCATCTGATTCGCCACTATGCCGGATGCTACCGGCATGTGCAGATTGCCTCGGTGCCCGATCGCCATGAGCCGGATGAGGGGGAAGTCAACTATCCCTGGCTCTTCTCGCTGCTGGATGAGGTGGGCTATTCCGGCTGGATCGGCTGCGAATATATTCCGCGTGGCAGCGCTACGGCTGGCCTTGGCTGGTTTGCGCCCTGGGCGAAAAAAACCTGATTTAACGGGCTGATAACGCCGGTGTTGCGGCACCGGCAGGGATCTGCTCGCCCTTTATCCGGCCCGGCATCTGCTTTCCCTGTACGCCAATAACCCAAAAACTATAACAATCTCTGAGGTTTACTATGTCCACCGCACTGCTGTTAGCCATAGCGACCGCCAGCATCGTGATCCTGTTGCTGCTGGTCATCAAAGCCAAAGTTCATCCGTTTGTCGCCCTGTTGATTGTCAGCTTACTGGTGGCCATCGCGACCGGTATTCCGGCTGAGAAAATCATGGAAACCATCATCACCGGGATGGGCGGGTTGCTCGGTCACATCACCATCATCATCGTGCTGGGTGCCATGCTCGGTGCGATCATTGAAGCTTCCGGCGGGGCGGAGTCGCTGGCGCAACGCTTCAGTAAAACGCTGGGGCTGAAGCGAACCGTTGCGGCACTGACTATGGCGGCCTTTATCCTGGGCATCCCGGTCTTTTTCGAAGTCGGCTTTATCATTGTTATTCCGCTGATCTATGGCTTTACGAAAGTGGCCCGGGTCTCACCGCTGAAGTTTGGTCTGCCGATGGCGGGTGTGATGCTGACGGTACATGTGGCGCTGCCGACCCATCCGGGCGCGGCAGCCGCAGCCGGGATCCTGCACACCGACATGGGCTGGCTCATGATGCTGGGTATTGCGATTTCCGTGCCGGTCGGGATCATGGGTTACTACGTGGCGAAAGTCATGAATCGTCGCCATTACCATCTGTCTGTTGAGGTGCTGGAACAGTTGCAGATGGCGAAGCCGGAGGGACAGGAAAAGAAGCATGAACCGGCACCGCCTGGCGCGCTCTCTATCAGCGGTCTGATTGTGGTCCCGATTGTGTTGATCGTGCTGGGAACCCTGTCTCATACGCTGCTGGCTGAAGGCAGTCTGCTGCGCAACGTCATGACCGTGATTGGCACGCCGCCGATTGCCCTGCTGATTGCTTTAGGACTGGCCGCCTGGCTGCTGGGCGTGCGGCGTGGCTGGAGCAAAGATAAGCTGGAGGATTTGACCGGCCGGGCCATTCCAGCCTCAGCCAGCGTGATTCTGGTCGCGGGCGCGGGCGGGGCTTTCGGCAAAGTTCTGGTGGAGTCGGGCGTAGGTAAAGCGCTGGCGGTCACGCTCGAAACGCTGCATCTGCCGCTGGTGCCTGCGGCGTTTATCCTGTCGCTGGCGCTGCGTGCGTCACAGGGGTCCGCCACGGTGGCGATTCTGACGACCAGCGGCCTGCTGACCCAGGCCGTGACCGGCGTCACCGATATGCAACGGGTGCTGGTCACCCTGGCGGCCTGTTTCGGCGGCCTGGGCTTGTCGCATGTGAACGATGCGGGCTTCTGGGTGGTGACCCGTTATCTCGGGCTGTCGGTAGCAGACGGCCTGCGCACCTGGACGGTGCTGACAACGATAATGGGGCTAGGCGGTTTTGCGCTGACGTGGCTGGCGTGGACGCTGTTCTGATTCAGACGGCGGCAAGAGATGCACAGACCCGGCAGGGGATGCCGGGTCCGTGCCTCTCCGTGATTCAGGAGACCAGCTCCTGAACATAGAGATAAAGCGCTTTGAGCTGCCCGAGTTTTTCTTCATCAGCTTCATGCAGATTGGCCAGTCCCTCCAGCTCCTGCATAAACGCCTGCACCCGATCACCATTCAGCACTTCACGGCGATGCTGCAACCAGCGTTGCTGCTCGGCATCATCCAGCGTGCCGGGGAAGTTACGCGCCCGGTAGCGGAACAGTAGTTTCGCCACCCGCGCACTTTCAAAGCTCAGGTCCAGCGCGGGCAGATTCGCGGGCGCGGTCTGACGAATGATATTCATCCCGGCGCGGTCAGCATCACTGAAGAACCCATCATAAAGTTGCGTGTCCACATCATCCGACGGGGTAAACGGCTCCGCTTCAGCAAACAGCGTAACCAGTTTTTCCCGCACCTCAGGCTGCTGACGCAGCAGCGCCAGATTCGCCAGACAGTGCTGGCGATCAATGCCCAGCCGGGCCGCATCTTCCGGGCGCAGCGTACTGGCAGGTGCCAGCACCGGACACTTATTGATATGCACCAGTTTAACCGGCACCGCAGGCAGATCGCCAAGGTCGTTTTTCGACGTGTAAAGACGCTCACGCAGCGCGTCGGCGTCCAGTTGCAGCAGAGGTGACATATCGCCCGCCAGATCCACAACGATCAGCGCATTCCGGTTGTCGGGATGCCAGGCCAGCGGGACGATCCAGCTGGTGTTACCGCGTGCGGCTCCGAACATGCCGGAGACATGAACCAGCGGTTTCATCTGCGGAATGTCGATCAGGTTCATCAGCTTGTTTTTGTTACGATGGGTGAACAAAAATTCAAACAGTTTCGGCTGCTTCTCTTTTACCAGCTTCGCCATCGCCAGCGTGGCGTAAACGTCGGACATCGCATCGTGGGCATTTTCATGGGCCACGCCATTGGCTTTGGTCAGATGCTCCAGCCGGAAGCTGGGAAAGCCTTCTTCATTCTCCGGCCAGTTGATCCCGTCAGGCCGTAATGCATAGCAGGCACGCATTACGTCGAGCAGGTCCCAGCGTGAGTTGCCATTTTGCCAGGCCCAGCCATAGGGATCGTAAAAGTTGCGATAGAAGATATTGCGCGTGACTTCATCATCGAAACGCACGTTGTTGTAGCCCACGACACAGGTCAGCTCCGTGGTGAACAGCGCATGGATGCGTTCAGCGAACTCTGATTCGATCACGCCGCGACTCATCGCTATCTGCGGGGTAATGCCGGTAATCATCACCGCTTCCGGTTGTGGCAGATAATCATCAGGCGGACGGCAGTAGAACACTTCTGGCTCGCCAACCGGATTAAACGCACTGTCGGTACGCAGTCCGGCGAACTGGGCTGGCCGGTCACGAGAGGGGCTGGTGCCGAAGGTTTCGTAATCGTGGAAGAGGAAAGTAGGCTGTACGCGGTCGTTATTCAAATTTCATATCCGTTCATGGCGTTCACTGACTTTATGAACAGAAAGCCTGCGGCTTTCTGTTCGTTCTGAATTTCTCTGCGCGCAGCAGGATGAGTTGTGATCGTTGTGTCTGATGTGCGCTGTTGTTCGTACGGCGTTGCAGAGCCATTATAGCGGCCCCGGGCAGTATCTGACGCTATGGCTGTATGGTAAACCATATTGTGGCACGTCTGAAGTCAGGGGTTTAGCCAGTCTGATGCCTCTTTTAACCGCCAGGCTTCTGCGACCGCCGTTTCAGATGTATTAACCCGTTTGGAGAATCCGTGTTCATTCCAGAAGCGGAAGCCCTGATACACACTTTCACACTGCGTCTGCGTAGCACTCAGCTCTTTACACAACGTGCAATCTGCACCTCATTATTCTGATAAAGCCAGCCGACTGTGATAATTCAATAAAGATGACCGACAGAAAACGCTCCAGTTCATACTTTTTTTCAATTTATTCAAACCTTCACAACGCTTTTGCCGTAAAACGTGCGGCTGTTTCCGTTTCGTTTTAGAAATTTCTCTCCCGTGCAATTAAGGATGAAGTGTTGAAAAGGCGTCTGCTGTTCACCGTTACCGCTACTGTTTTTTGGGCCTCGCTGGCGCAGGCTGATGCGATTCCCTTTCCTGTGACGCCACCGGCGATCGATGCCGCTTCCTGGGTGCTGATGGATGCGATGACCGGACAGGTTCTGACCGCCGGCAATCCCGATGAGCGGCGCAATCCCGCCAGTCTGACTAAGCTGATGACCGGCTATGTGGTCGATCGCGCCATTGACCAGAAGAAAATCAGCCGTGACGATATGGTCACGGTTGGAAAAGATGCCTGGGCGGCGGGAAATCCGGTGTTCAAAGGCTCCTCCCTGATGTTCCTGAAGCCCGGCGATAAGCTGAGCGTCCGGGATTTAAGCCGTGGCGTCATTATCGACTCCGGCAATGATGCCTGCGTTGCGCTGGCGGATTACGTTGCGGGCAGCGAAGCGAACTTCGTCGGCATGATGAATCACTATGTTGACAAGCTCGGCCTGCAGAATACCCATTTTGAAACGGTTCATGGTCTGGATGCGCCGGGTCAGTACTCCAGCGCGCTCGATATGGCGAAGCTGTCTCGCGCCATCATTGACGGTGAGCCAGACTTTTATGCCATGTACAGCGAGAAGACCCTGACCTGGAACGGCATTACCCAGAACAACCGCAATGGCCTGTTGTGGGACAACAATCTCCACGTGGATGGGTTGAAAACCGGACACACGGAGACTGCCGGTTTTAACATCATCGCGTCAAATGTGGTGGGTAAACATCGTCTGATCGCCGTCGTCATGGGCGGGAAAAGCGCGAAAGGCCGCGAAGAGCAGGCGCGTAAGCTGCTGGTCTGGGGTCAGAACACCTTTGATACCGTTCAGCTGTTCCACGCCGGTAAAAAAATTGGAAGCGAAAACGTCTGGTACGGTAATCCTCATCAGGTCGATGTGGGCACCGCAGAGGATGTCTATCTGTCCCTGCCGCGCAGTGAAGTACAGAACGTGAAGGCGAAGTACGTCATCGATCGCAAGGATCTGGAAGCCCCGCTGAAAGCCAATGAGGTGATTGGTGAAATTCAGGTGATGGATAAAGATCAGCAGATTGCTCACTATCCGCTGGTTGCGCTCAGCGCGGTAGAGCCAGCAGGCGTGATTACCCGTCTGACGGACTATCTCAAACAGAAGTTCTGATCAGCCGTCTGGCAATACTGACACGGGCAGCCTGCGGGCTGCCCGTTTTCATATTGACGCAACTGGCTCAGAGCCTGTTACTGATACCTGACAAAGGTTACAAAGCCGTATCAGGTTGTTCATCACTTCCGGTCAGGTATGTGAGACGGATGTTGATAATTGTAAGCGAACGTCAAAACTGTTTTGAAATATCCCGCCCGCGCTAAGCCTGAGGGACGTTCAGGGTTAAGATAGCCCGATTATGTTCCCGCAACCGGAAAGTCACTTTGCGTCCTGATAAACCCATATCAAAACTGGAGTTCTGGTTTTATCGCCATTACCGCTCCGTCCACGGCGTGCGCATTGCCATCGCCTTTTTGCTCTGCTTTATCTTTGTCCGGGCGACCGGCATTCCGGAAGGCACCTGGCCGCTGATCACGCTGGTGGTGGTGATGGGGCCTATCTCCACCTGGGGAAATGTTTTTCCCCGCGCCCTGCAGCGCATCTGCGGCACGGTAGCAGGCTCAATATCGGGCCTTATCGCCCTGAAGCTGGAGCTGATCTCGATGCCGGTGATGCTGGCCTGGTGCGGCATCATTATGGTGATCAGCGGCTACCTGACGCTGGGCAAACATCCCTACATGGCGCTGCTGATCGGCATTACGCTCAGCGTAGTCGTTGGTGCGCCGACTGGTGACTTCACCGTGGCGCTGTGGCGCGGTGGTGATGTGATTCTGGGATCGCTGATGGCGCTGCTGTTTACCGCTATCTGGGCGCAGCGAGCCTATACCCACTGGCGCATTCAGCTCTCCGACACGCTGGCGGAGATGGCGAAGATTTATCACGCCGGTTTCTCGCCTAACCTGGTTGAAAAGCCGCGCCTGAACAAGCCGCTGGGCAAATTGCTGACCAGCGTGATCAAAATGCGGGCGCTGCTGGAGCCGTCGGGTAAAGAGACCCGCATCCCGAAGTCGGTGTTTGAAGCGATTCAGACCATAAACCGTAATATGGTTTACACCATTGAGATGCAGATTAATGCCTGGTGGGCCTCCCGCGAGAGCCACCTGATTATGCTTAACGCGCCCGCATTACGCCGCACGCAGCAGATGACGGAGAACACGCTGCGGGCGCTGTCGGTGATGGCGATTGAGGGGGAAACGGAAGAGGTGGTGGCCAACAGCCATGAGCTGACCGAAATCAGCGGCGAACTGCGACGGCTGATCGCCGAAGCGGGCAGCGAGGGTCTGGAAGAGACGCCGATTTACGGCTACGTCTGGCTGACGCTGGAACTGGCGAAACAGCTGGAACGGATGACGGATCTGATGCGGATGGCGCTGCGCAAATAATCACCTCAGACAATGACTTAATGTGAAACAGGGTTTCTTTGCGCTAAGATAAGAGCCAGTCTGAATTTAGCTGTGAAAATTGCTTACCTGGCGGGCTAGCCGCTAAGCTGATCGTTTTGACTCTCTCCCTGCGTCAGCAGGCTCAAAGAAAGGTGCCATCATGGAAAATGCCAAGCAGTCATTTCAGGACGTACTGGAGTTCGTGCGTATGTTCCGCCGCAAAAACAAACTGCAGCGTGAAATTGTCGATAACGAGAAGAAAATCCGCGACAACCAGAAGCGCGTACTGCTGCTCGACAACCTGAGTGAATACATCAAACCAGGCATGAGCGTTGAAGCTATTCAGGAAATCATCGCCAGCATGCGTGTGGATTATGAAGACCGCGTGGATGAGTACATCATCAAAAACGCCGACCTGTCTAAAGAGCGTCGTGAGCTGTCGAAAAAAATCAAAGCAATGGGCGTGGGCGAACACCCGAAAGCCTGAATGATGAAAGCGGGGCGCTGATGTGCCCTGCGTTTCATGCCAACCCGCATCCATTTCGGTGGAGCGGGTTTTTTATTGCCTGTGTCAGCGCAGAATTATTTACCCGCCAGCCTGCGGGCAATCCCCTGTAACTGCCGGGACAGCGCCACGTAATCGACCTGCTGATCAGCTGGCGGGGCGGTAGTTTCACGGATCACCAGCGTGGTTTCCAGCGCGATGCTGGAAGACGCTTCTCCCTGAAGCCGGGCCAGCATGCGTTCCACGCTCTGTGCGCCAAGGTAGCGTAAATCCTGCCGCACCGTGGTCAGCGGCGGCTGATACCACGCACTTTCGGCGGTATCGTCATAACCAATCACGGAAATCTCGCCGGGAATCGCCACACCATACTGATGCAGCGCCCGCATTGCACCCAGCGCCATCTGATCGTTAGCCACCAGCAGCGCCTGCGGCAGATCGTCGGGTAACTGCGCCAGCAGCGCCTGATAACCCGACTGGGCGCTCCAGTCACCGCGCAGCGAGCTGTGCGGGGTCAGCTGATGATCGGCCAGCGCCTGTCGCCATGCATTTTCACGCTGACGGGCCGACACCGAGCGCAGCGGCCCGTTTAACAGACCGATCTGACGATGACCCAGCGCCACCAGGTGTTCAACGGCAGCACGTGCGCCAGACGCATTGGGATACTGACACTGCGCCACCGCCGCCTGCGGTTCGACATCCAGAAACAGCGCTGGCTTGCCGCCGCACAGCAACTGGATCTGTTGCGCTTCATCCGCATCCAGCGGCAGGTTGATCAGCAGCCCATCAACCCGCTGTGCCAGCAGTTCATTGACGGTAGCGGCCGCATCGTGACCGCTGTCCATCGCTATCACCAGATGATAACCCGCCTCAGCCGCACGCTGCTGAATCGCCGAGGCGATCTGCGCCGGTGCCATCAGAGCCAGATCGCTGGTGGCGAGACCCAGCGTGCGCGTCGCCTTGCCCGCCAGCTGCTGTGCCACACGATTGGGGACATAATTGAGCTGTTGCATCGCCGCCTCAACCTTTTCCCGCGTGCGGGCTGACACCTGTTCAGAACGGTTTAAAACACGTGAAACGGTTTGATATGAGACGCCGGCCAGTTGAGCGACATCATCAAGGGTCACGGAGCGGGAAGTCATTGAACTCTCCAAAAGATGAAGCGACGAGTGTAGCAAAATTTGCTGCTGTGCTGCGTATACGTCGATCGCTACGCCAGCCGGGGCAAGGGCGACACCCGCTGGCGCAGTCTGCTATTCAGCGCTGCTGCAGATAAACCTGCAGATTCACATCCACCGCATTCAGCAGCGGCGTAGCGAGGCCATTTCGTTTCGCCCGCAGCAGCAGGTCGCCGATGACCTGATCGGCTTCAATATCATAGCCCTGAGTGAGATCGCGGTACATGGAGGAGGTCATCGGCGTGGCCGGATTGTTTAACAGCTCAAAAATGCGGGCGGTGACCGCCGGACGCGGCTGATAACCTTCGGCAGTGATGACGGACAGAATCTCCGTGAAGATCCCCTGTAACAGCGCTTCGCCACCGCGTGAGGTGAGAACCTGTTGGGTGTTGCCACGCGCCAGACAGCAGACCGCACCGAGTGTGCTGAGCAGCAGCCACTTCTCCCACAGCTCATCCATAATGTTATCGCTGAATAGAGTATCAACCTGACAGCCGCGCAGCGCCGCGTCAACCCGCTGCAGCCGTGCGTCGTTGTTGCCATCCAGCGCGCCGTAAAAGATCTGATGCAGCGGCGTCATCTGGATCACGTCGCCCTGATCACCCAGCGTGGCGTTGATTTTGCACAGGCCGCCAATCACCTTATCCTCGCCGAAACGCTGTTGCAGCGTGGCGATGTGCCGCATGCCGTTGAGAATCGGCATGATCAGCGTGTCCGGGCCGACCGCAGGCGCAATGTCCTCTATCGCCTGCTCAAGCGCAAAGCTCTTTACCGTTACGATAATCAGATCAAAGTGGCCCGTCAGCGTGCTGGCCTGGGTCAGCTGCGGCTGTATCTTTTCAGTGCCTTGCGGCGTCTGCAACACCAGACCGCTGGCCTGCAACTGCTGATAACGCCGTTCGCGGACCAGAAACGTCACATCCTGACCCGCCTGAACCAGTCGTGCACCAAAATATCCGCCGGTCGCCCCGGCACCTGCCATCAGAATGCGCATCCCATTTTCCCTCTGCTGAAAACCCCTACCTTAAAACGCCATGACCGGGCTTACCAGTCTTAGCGTTGGCGAGGCCGGTTGAAATGTGCAGGGAAGGTCGGTCAAAAACAGCGTGGATAAATGGCGGGCTATGTCGAAATTCCTGAACATAGCGCTGAAAGATATTGACTATCAGTGGCGGCGCGGAGGCGGTAACCTTTCTTTATCAAAAATCGCCTCATGCCCACGGGCGTTTACCGCCTGTCAGGAGTAATACAGATGAAAAATATTGGCTTCTTATCTTTTGGTCACTGGACGCCTTCGTCACAGTCCGCCACCCGCACCGCGCAGGATGTGTTACTGCAATCGATCGACCTAGCGGTTGCTGCCGAAGAGCTGGGCGCAGATGGCGCTTACTTCCGCGTCCACCATTTCGCCCGCCAGCTTAGCTCGCCGTTTCCGCTGCTGGCTGCCGTGGCAGCACGCACGAAGAAGATTGAGATCGGCACCGGTGTCATCGACATGCGCTACGAAAATCCGCTCTATATGGTGGAAGACGCCAGCGCGGCAGATCTGATCTCCAATGGCCGTCTGCAACTGGGTCTGAGCCGTGGCTCACCGGAGCAGGTGATCGATGGCTGGCGCTACTTTGGCTTTGAACCGAAAGCAGGTGAAAGCGATGCGGACATGGGCCGTCGTCACACCGAAGAATTTCTGGAAGTGCTGCGTGGCGAAGGCTTTGCTAAGCCGAACCCACAGCCGATGTTCCCGAACCCGCCGGGCCTGCTGCGCCCTGAGCCGCTTTCTGAAGGGCTGCGTGACCGCATCTGGTGGGGCTCCGGTTCCAATGCTACCGCAGAGTGGGCAGCAAAAATGGGCATGAACCTGCAAAGTTCAACCCTGAAAGATGATGAAACCGGCGAGCCGTTCCACATTCAGCAGGCGAAGCAGATCCGCGCCTACCGTGAGGCCTGGAAAGCGGCGGGGCATCAGCATACGCCGCGCGTCTCCGTCAGCCGCAGCATCTTTGCGCTGGTGAATGATATGGACCGCGCCTACTTTGGCCGCAGCGGCAACGACCGGGATTCTGTGGGTTTCCTGGATGAGAAAACCCGCGCCATCTTTGGTCGCAGCTATGCCGCAGAGCCAGAAGTGCTGATTAAGCAGCTGGCGCAGGATGAGGCGATTGCCGAAGCGGACACGCTGCTGCTCACCGTGCCTAACCAGCTTGGTGTCGCTTACAACGCCCATGTGATTGAGGCAATCCTGAAGTATGTCGCCCCGGAACTCGGCTGGCGTTAAGGCGCAGAGCGCCCTGCATTGCAGGGCGCTCTGTTGTTTTGTTAAACCTGCCATTCACCGCTGTAATCATTAACGCTTTTTAATCATTTTCTCTTTTGTATTTCTGCCGCTTCTGCTTCCCGTCTGTTCCGTCCATCCCTGTAACTACACCGGTTTAGCCAGTAAGTGCGGTCATCTCAGTCAGGCCGCTGTCCGGCTGGCAATAAAATAAGACGGTTGTGCAACGGGTTGTGCCGGAATAGTCTGATAAGCATCGATGCCGCTTCGTTGATGATTCCGGGTATTAACATCCGTTGCGCCATTGCTGGAAGCTGTTGAAACAAACCTTATTCAAAGGGATAAGCTATCAAACATATAGGATGAGACAGGTGTGCGATCCTGAAAATCCTCTATAGAGTAGCGATGAAAATACAAAAAGAGGTGTGACCATGAGCAATTCCGTTGATGAAGACGCAAAAGATGCAAAGCCTATTGTTGAAGCCGATCGCGAAGCGCCTGAGGGCAAATGCCCCTTTCATGCGGGCAAGCCACCGCAGTCAAATCAGGCACCGGGCGGCGGAACAACCAACCGTGACTGGTGGCCTAATCAACTCCGGGTTGACCTGCTGAACCAGCACTCATCCCGTTCGAACCCGCTTGATGAATCCTTTGATTATCGTAAAGAATTTGCCCGATTAGATTACGCTGCGCTTAAAGCGGACATCAAAGGGTTGCTCACCGAGTCACAAGCCTGGTGGCCCGCAGACTGGGGCAGCTATATCGGCCTGTTCATTCGTATGGCCTGGCACAGCGCCGGAACCTATCGCTCCGTGGACGGACGCGGTGGTTCGGGCCGTGGTCAGCAGCGCTTCGCGCCGTTAAACTCCTGGCCGGACAACGTCAGCCTGGATAAAGCGCGCCGCTTGCTGTGGCCGATTAAACAGAAATATGGTCAGAAAATCTCCTGGGCCGACCTCTACATCCTGGCGGGTAACGTTGCGCTGGAAAACTCCGGTTTCCGTACCTTTGGCTTTGGTGCCGGACGTGAAGATGTCTGGGAACCGGATATGGATGTGAACTGGGGCGAAGAAGCGGCCTGGCTGGAACATCGTCACCCGGAATCTCTGGCACAGTCGCCACTGGGCGCGACGGAAATGGGTCTAATCTACGTGAACCCGGAAGGCCCGGAACACAGCGGCGATCCTGCCTCTGCCGCCCCGGCGATTCGCGCCACCTTTGGCAACATGGGCATGAACGACGAAGAGATCGTGGCACTGATTGCCGGTGGACATACGCTGGGCAAAACCCACGGTGCGGCTCCGGCCAGTCACGTTGGCGTCGATCCTGAAACCGCGCCCATCGAAGCGCAGGGCCTGGGCTGGGTCAACAGCCACGGCACGGGCGTGGGTGCAGATGCGATTACCTCGGGTCTGGAAGTTATCTGGTCTCAGACGCCAACCCAGTGGAGCAACTACTTCTTCGAGAACCTGTTCAAATATGAGTGGGTTCAGACGCGCAGCCCGGCGGGTGCCATCCAGTTTGTCGCGGCTGATGCGCCGGATATTATCCCGGATGCGTTTGATTCCGCGAAGAAACACAAACCCACCATGCTGGTGACTGACCTGACGCTGCGTTTTGACCCGGAGTTTGAAAAAATTTCGCGTCGTTTCCACAACGATCCGCAGGCGTTCAACGAAGCCTTTGCCCGTGCGTGGTTTAAGCTGACGCATCGTGATATGGGGCCAAAAGCGCGTTATATCGGCCCGGAAGTGCCGAAGGAAGATCTGATCTGGCAGGATCCGCTGCCTGCACCGGTTTATCACCCAACCGTGGCAGATATCGCCCAGCTGAAAGAGAAGATTGCCGCATCCGGTCTGAGCGCAAGCGAGCTGGTCTCCGTTGCCTGGGCCTCGGCGTCAACGTTCCGTGGCGGCGACAAACGCGGTGGTGCCAACGGTGCCCGTCTGGCGTTGCTGCCGCAGCGTGAGTGGGACGTCAATGCCGTTGCAGCACGCGTGCTGCCAGCGCTGGAAGCCATTCAGCGCGACGCTCACACGGCTTCACTGGCCGATGTCATCGTGCTGGCGGGTGTGGTCGGCGTAGAGCAGGCAGCGAAAGCGGCTGGCGTCTCAATCGAGGTGCCGTTTACGCCGGGCCGTGTTGATGCGCGTCAGGATCAGACTGACATTGAGTCGTTCAACCTGCTGAAACCGCGTGCGGATGGTTTCCGTAACTACGGCACCGGCTTTGGCAAAACCACCACCGAAAGTCTGCTGGTCGACAAGGCGCAGCAGCTGACCCTGACCGTGCCGGAGTTAACGGTGCTGGTGGGCGGGATGCGTGCGCTGGGCGCTAATTTTGATGGCAGCCAGCACGGCATTTTCACGCACAACGTGGGATCGCTGAACACCGATTTCTTCGTGAATCTGCTGGATATGCGCACCGAGTGGAAGGCCACCGATTCAACCAATGAGAAATTCATTGGACGCGATCGCGTTAGCGGCGAAACCCGCTTCACCGCGACCCGTGCTGATCTGGTGTTTGGCTCCAACGCGGTGTTACGCGCCTCGGCGGAAGTTTACGCCAGCAGCGACGCCCGCGAAAAATTCGTCAAAGACTTTGTTGCCGCCTGGACCAAAGTGATGAATCTGGATCGGTTTGATATCTGATAATCGACGTTGTAAAAACCAGAAACCCGCTGCTGTCAGCGGGTTTTTTTATGGGCTTTAGCGAGGTTATTCTGCTGATTAACGGTTTTGAAACGTCAGATTGCTGGTCATACAGAAGGACGGGTAATCAGAAGGGAGTGTGTCATACGCAGAAAGGTGAGCGGGCGTATGAAAAGTAAAAAGCCCGCTCAGGTTTCCCTGAGCGGGCTTCTCGAATTTGGCTCCTCTGACTGGACTCGAACCAGTGACATACGGATTAACAGTCCGCCGTTCTACCGACTGAACTACAGAGGAATCGTTTGAACGGGGCGCATAGTAACGGCCACGCCGGGCCATGTCAAAGCTCTTTTTCATAAATCAGCGCGACTGCTGAAATAGTCGCCACAATGGTGGTTCAGACGTTGAAAGTCAGACCTGCACGGCTGCCTGACACCGCAAAAAAAGAAACTGAAACTGAGGTGTTTATGAGGTGTTCCGGGGCAGTGCAGCCCTTGCCAGAAGGCTGTGCGCATGATTTAACCGGATAGTTTTTTACGGGCGTCACAAAGTCTTTATCCTGACTTTGTCAGCAGCAGATATGAAACGTAAATTCCATTTCAACCCTGAACTGAATCTGTGGAGTTGAAATGAACAAAGTCAGAATTGGCATGATTGGCAGCGGTTATATCGGGCGCTGCCACGCGATTGCCTATGCCCAGGCCCCCACGGTATTTGCGCTGAAAGGCGAAATCGTGCTGGAGATGCTGGCCGAGGTGAATCCTGAGCTGGCGGCGCGTCAGGCGGCGACCTTTGGCTTTGCGCGTTCTACCGGCGACTGGCGCGCACTGGTCAGTGATCCGGCAATTGATGTGGTGGATATCTGTGCCCCCAACTTCCTGCATAAAGAGATGGCGCTGGAGGCGATACGCCACGGCAAGCATGTTTATTCCGAAAAGCCGCTGTCGCTGAGCGTGGCAGATGCGCAGGAGATGGTGGCGGCCGCCGAAGCAGCAGGGGTGAAAACCTTGGTCGGCTTTAACTACATGAAAAACCCGACCAGCCAGCTGGCGAAAGAGATCATTGCCGGTGGCGAAATTGGTGACGTGGTGCACTTCTACGGCACCCATAATGAGGACTATCTCGCCAGACCGGAAACGCCCCTCGACTGGCACTGCCAGAAAGCCCTGGCCGGTCCCGGTGCGCTGGGCGATCTGGCGGCGCACATCGTGAACATGGCGCACTATCTTGTCGGTGATATCACTGAGGTCAGCGGTGACATGATGACGGTGATCACCTCCCGGCCCGACCCGAAAGCGCCTGCACGGCAGTTACCGGTTGAAAACGAAGATCAGGCCAGTGCGCTGCTGCGCTTCAGCAACGGCGCACACGGCGTGATTGAAACGTCGCGCATCGCCTGTGGCGCAAAAATGGGACTGACCTATGTTGTCACCGGCACCAAAGGCACGCTGCGCTACACCCAGGAGCGCATGTCTGAGCTGGAACTCTATCTGCATGACGAGCCAGCCGGGCGGCAGGGATTTAAAACTATCCTGACCGGGCCAGCCCATCCTGATTATGCGAATTTCTGCGTGTCAGCCGGACACGGCATCGGGTTTAACGATCAGAAAACGGTAGAGATCCGCGACCTCATCAACGGCATCGCAGCAGGCGATCGCATGTGGCCCGATTTCGCCGAGGGATTACAGGTGCAGAAGGTGCTGGAAGCCATTGTACACTCAGCGGAGCAGCGCCGCTGGATGGTGGTGTAATGCAGAATCAGAAGGTGAGAGGTCAGGCTGCGGGGGGAGAGTGAACAGCGGGAAGGGCGGGAAAGGGTCGCCGCCCGCCCGTATAAATCAGATCAGACCGCTTTTTTCCCACCACAGCTTGTCCAGTGCATAGAAGCGATCGCGCTGGTTCTCAGGCTGGCTGAGATCGCGTTTCCACGGCTTCGCCAGAATATAGTGCAGATTCTTCACCTCATCACCCTGCCACAGACCGCTATGCTGGAACGGCAGCGTTTTTAACGCATTGTAGATATACGAGAGCGGTTTCCAGCGATCGGCAAACACTTCATTCAGCAGATCCTGTTCAGAGAAAGGATAGGCGCTGAGATCATCAATCGCGGCAATACGCTTTTCCAGTGCGTCGAACATCGCGTTGTCGGGCTTCAGCACCAGAAAGCCCCCGTTCAGATAGAGATCCACATTTTTCGGGGCCTCTTCACCGCGTGCCTGCCAGGTATAGTGACACTGCTCTGGCTGCCACGCTGCCGGATAAGAGGCAATCTGGTTGGGATTACAGCGGCAGGCGTGACAGGCAGCCAGCGGATTATCGCCCAGATCCAGCCTGAACAGCTCATCCATGTTCTGCAGCACCAGCATATCAGCATCCAGAAACACCACGCGTTCATAATCAGTGAGTTGCCAGGCACGCAGTTTGGTCCAGACCTCGCCGAACTGTGCCGAGGCGTAATGCTGGTCCAGATCGTCGCGAGGATAGAGCGGTTCGACCGGTTTAATTACACAGCCTTCATCCTGCAAAGTCTGGCAGTCAGCGTCTGAAATGGCTGGTGTGGTCATCACGACCAGCGGCCACTGGCTGTGGCTCTGTTGCAGCGAACGGTGCAGCGCTTTGACGCCCACCAGATAATCGGGTTGTGTTAACAGCGTTACCCAGGCAAACATAGCGTTCCTCAATCAGTCAAAAAGTGGCGTGATGTAGTCGTTACCCAGTCGGCCCTGAGGGTCGAGCTGGTGGCGCAGGGCGCGGAAAGCGTCCCACTGCGGGTAGAGCTCACGCCAGGTGTAGCGTTCTTCGTCGTAATATTTGCCCCAGTGCGGGCGTCCGCCTTCCTCGGCCAGCAGTTTTTCTACTTCGGTCAGGAAGTGCAGCCCCTCCTGTGACAGCGACCCATCGTCGGCGTAATAGACGACGAAGCCGAAAAAGCAGGTTGGCTGATCTGCTGCCGGGCTGAGCCAGGCTGACGATGCGCCGGTGCAGCGCAGAATAATCGGGTAGTGCATGTGCGGGCGATTTTCGGCATACCACTGCTTGATCCGGCGGATGATGGCCGGGGTTTTTGCCAGCGGCACGCCAATTTCCACATTGATCTGCGGCACCGCAATGCCACGGCAGAAGAGCTGGTAGATGTCACCGGTAACATCGGTGAAGTCGCGAAAGCGGGTCACGGTTCTGAACTGCTTTCCACCTTTACCCTGAATCTGGGTATCCCGGTGCATATGCGCCAGCGTCTGATCGATGGTGTCATTAAGACTGTCGTCCGCTTCACCCTCATGCTCCACCACCTGACGCCCCTGTGCTTCGTAGCGCTGGCGCTCCTCGTCACTCGCCTCATGGGCATTCCAGACATGCATCAGGTTATCGTCGACAAACCACCAGGCTTTGCTCAGCGGATAGTCGTTGTTCCAGCGCAGCAGATCTTCTTCCAGCGTGTCGGCAGAGACTGCATTTTTGTGACAGGTGAAAATCTTAAACGGCTGGGTACGCAGGGTCACCGCCGTCACAATACCCAGCGCGCCCAGCGAAACCTGTGCGGCCGGAAAATCCGCTTCGCCACGGAAAAACTCACGTACGCTGCCGTCGGCCAGCACCATGCGTATCGCCAGCGCTTCATCGGCGATCGAACTCTGCTGCAAACCCTGGCCGTGCGTGCCTGTCGCCATCGCGCCTGCCAGCGTCTGAATCGCAATCACACCCGGCGACGACGCCAGCATGCGGTTCATGCCGGTCAGGGTGCGATAAACCTGCTCAAGCGGGGTCGCACCACCAAAAGTCACGCTCTCCGCGTCACTGGCGAGCTGACCGCGCAGGGCACTGAGGTCCAGCAGCACATCGTCATCACTGACGTGCAGCATACGGCCGGGCGATAGCTTGCTGCCGATCACCCGAATCTGACCGCGTGACTCGCGGATAAGTTTCTGCAATTCCGCTTCGCTGGCGGGACGCTGAACCTGCTGACGGCTGCCGATTTGCGCGTTCTGCGCCCAGTTCCACAGCGCATCATTATCGGGTTCAATATGGGTCTGGCGAAGCGGATAGAGGCGTGCGTCTCTGCTCACAACAGCATTCCTTTTATGGCGATTTCATGACAGATGTTTACTAAGCGTAGACTATGGTTAAGCGAAGCCCGGCTCGCGGGCATTTATTTGCGGATATAGCGTAACGTTGCGGTGACAGCCAGCTGACGATTGCGGCGAATACTCTCTGCTTCACTGTTATCAGGGCTGAAAAGCGCGTTGAAGGTGTAGCGGTTTGAGACGTGATGAACGCAGATGCTGCTGATCAGGCGATGGACATCGATGGTCTGCACATCGGCAGTGAACACGCCCTGTTGCTGACCACGTGCCAGGATATCATCCAGCAGATCCAGTGCGCTGCGGTTGAGCGCTTTAATCTGTGGTGACTGGGTAATGTAGCGACCGCGCAGCAGGTTCTCACTGCAGACCAGCCGGATAAAATCGGGATGCTCGACATGATAATCAAAACTGGCTTCCACCAGACGCGTCATGGCGAGTTCCGGCGTCATCTCCGCCAGGTTCAGGCCGGTTTCGTGCTGACGTATCTGCTGATAAACCTGCTCAAGCACCGTGATATAAAGCTGCTCTTTGCTGCCAAAGTGATACACCACCATGCGTTTAGTGGTCTGCGCATGCTCAGCAATCTGCTCCAGCCTGGCCCCCTGCATCCCAAATTCCGCGAACGTTTTCAGTGCGCCCGCGATAATGCGTTTTTTCAGCCCTTCAGGGTCATTTTTACGTTTTGTTAGCTCTGACATGGTGCTCAATAAAATGATGTTGACCGGGGAATGTTAGCACAGTGTTGAGGCGTATCCCGCAATCGCGGCGTCGGCCAATGCGGCAACCTGGCACAGCCTGAACGATTACAGGTATAATCCCGGATAAAATTTCACAGATTCAGAGACGACAATGACAAAACTCACCTTGCAAGAGCAGATGCTGAAAGCGGGATTGGTATCCAGCAAGAAGATGGATAAGGTTCAGCGGACAGCCAAAAAATCCAGGGTTCAGGCGCGTGAAGCCAGAGCAGCGGTGGAAGATAACAAAAAAGCGCAGCTTGAGCGGGACAAGCAGCTGAACGAGCAGCAGAAGCTGGCTGTGCTGTCTAAAGAGTACAAAGCCCAGATCAAACAGCTGATCGACATGAACAAAATCGACGTGGCGAGAGGCGACATCAGCTTCAACTTCACTGACAATAACCTGATCAAGAAAATCATGGTGGATAAGCCGACGCAGACTCAGCTGATTAATGGCCGCCTTGCAATTGCCCGTCTGGCGGCTGATGCGCGTGGTGAGACCCAGTACGCCATCATCCCGGCCAGCGTAGCGGACAAAATTGCCCAGCGTGATGCCAGTGCCATCGTCTTAAACAGCGCATTAAGCGAAGACGTTCAGGACGAAGATGATCCTTATGCTGATTTCAAAGTGCCCGACGATTTGATGTGGTAATCGCGTGCTGATGCCGTCAGAAGGGGCGGGGGGCAGAGAGGCGCAGTGTCTCGCCGCTGACAGGATGAACAAAGGTTAATCCGCTGGCGTGCAGCATCAGTCTTTCTGCCTGCGCCGCGCCCGGTGGCAGCAGCCCGCCGTAGAGATCACAGCCCAGAATCGGGTGTCCCAGATGCTGACAATGAATGCGTAGCTGATGGGTACGTCCGGTTTCCGGCGTCAGTTCAACCCGCGTGACCGGAAATGCCTTTCCCTCTTTTCCCTGATAGTAACAGCGTTCAGTAACCCGGTAGCGTGACCGCGCGGGTTTACCCTGAGCCGCGCAAATCACCATGCGGGGGAATTGCGCGGGATCTTTGGCTATCGCGGCGTCAATAACACCTTCGTCGTCAGCAAGGTGCCCGCACAGCAGCGCCTCATAGGTTTTGCTCACGCTGCGCTGGCTGAATTGCTGGCACAGGGCGGCATTCATCGTCCTGTTTCGTGCGACAACCATCAGGCCGGAGGTGCCAAGATCGAGCCGATGAACCAGCGTGCAGCCTGGAAAAAGTTTTACCAGCCGATGATGCACTGAATCGAGGTTCAGCGGATTTTTGCCGGACAGGCTCAGCAGCCCGCTGGGTTTGTTGATGACCAGCAGATGATCGTCCTGAAACAGAAGCGAGATCTCATCAAAGCAGGGCGGGGCGATAAACGTATCGATAATGGCAGACATCGGGCAACCGGCAGAGTAAGGGCACCGGATAATAACCGATTGCCCGGTTACTGACGACGACTTCGGGCTGTGTTATCGGCGCTTATTCTTCCGTAAGGGTGTTGCCGCTGTGTGTGGAGAACGACTGGCTGGCCTGATGCGTTCCGAATCCACCATGGGTATCAAAGACCGAGCATACTGTCGCAGCTAACAGCGTGAGCAGAACAGAAAGTTTCATGGTGGCATCCCGTGCTGATAAGACCAGCCAGTCTGGCAGGAAGCACGGCAGAGACAAACAGAACAATCCGGAAAAAAACATTAAGTACTTTCTATCAGCAACTTACGGGATTTTTAGTGAATAATTCTGGCAGGTCCGGCTTTTGCGACTACAGTCTCTGGTGAGGTTGTCATCATTTCGTACCTAATGGAGGATTTTCTGTGTTATTTCAAAACGACGAGAAAGGCCACGTTATTATTGGCGAAGCGGCACTGAGCCTTGCCCTTGGTGAGAAAGAGATCAGTATCGCATCTCTTTTTACTCAGCTGGGTTTCATGGCAAAACATGAAAGTAACGCTAGCCGGCTGACGCAAATCTCTGAAGCCAGAACCTGGTTAAGCAGTTTTAAGTCACCGTCGGTTGCGCAACAGCAGGTGCCGTACCTGCAGACGCTTGCAGGCCTGAACGAAGAGCTGAATTAACAGTAACTGAACTGACGCCAGTGGACGTAGTCCGGCTCCGGCCGGAAAACGACGAAGCGGATAACCTCACAGGTTGCGCGAAAGCGTATACCGGCCGGAGAAACTGTCAGGGACGACACTTCTCTTGCTCAAATCTCCCCACAGCCAGCCTCGCCGAAGCAAGGCTGACTGAATCAACGTTAACACAGACTCCGCAACCGTTAAAAACTCTCCCAGCTGGATTCGGCTGATGCGTTAACAGGCATCGCGGGAACCAGACGCGGTGCCAGGGCAGGTGCAGCCCGGCTGGCGCTGCTTTGCCCGGCGGACAAGCGGAAGACCGCCACCGTTTTTTCCAGTTCGTCGGCCTGCGCTTCCAGCGAACTGGCAGCGGCAGACGACTCTTCAACCAGCGCAGCGTTCTGTTGCGTGGTGGTATCCATTTCGGCCATAGCGGTAGCTATCTGGGAAATGCCGCGATTTTGCTCGTCCGATGCGGCCGCAATCTCACCCATGATGTCTTTAACCTGACTGACAGAGCGGACGATATCATCCATGGTGCTCCCCGCGCGTTCCACAAATTCAGAGCCATCATGCACCCGGTCAAGCGACTCGCGTATCAGCGTTTCAATCTCTTTAGCGGCCAGCGAACTGCGCTGGGCCAGATTTCTGACTTCACCTGCCACCACCGCAAACCCGCGCCCCTGCTCACCGGCGCGTGCCGCTTCAACGGCGGCGTTAAGCGCCAGGATATTGGTCTGGAAGGAGATGCTATTGATGACGTGGATGATTTCGCCGATTTTGCCTGAACTTTGGCTGATATTATTCATGGTGGCGATAACGTCACGGATAATTTCACCACCGCGTCCGGCATTCACCGAGGCGTCGGTTGCCAGCTGGCTCGCATGATGGGCATTCTCCGCGTTCTGTTTCACCGTTGACGACAACTCTTCCATGCTGGCGGCCGTCTGAACCACTGCGGCTGACTGCTGTTCGGTCCGTGATGAAAGGTCGGTATTGCCCGCAGCGATCTCCGCCGACGCGCGCGCTACGCTGCTGACGCCATCACGTACATTGGTGATGATGTTCTGCAGGCTGACGTTCATCGCATCCACTGCCTGCATCAATTGACCTAACTCATCGCCACGCGTGGTTTTCAGCGAGGTTGTCAAATCACCGCCTGCAATACGCTGCGCGGCGTTAAGGGTCTCTTTCAATGGCAGCGTGATATGACGGGTGATCCGCCAGGCAATCAGCAGGCTCAGGACGACACAAATCAGTGCAGCAAACGCAATGCGCCACTCCGCCTGCTTGATAAATTCAGACGACATCCGGGACTGGAAGGCGAAGGTATCAGAAACTGCCGCATTGAGCCGTTCTGCGGCGGTCGTCAGGCCTGCAGATTCACTTTTTTCTTTCTCAGTTGCATCAACATAGGCCGTTAGCGCCTGGCGCTGCTGTGCAAGCGTACTGAGCACATTTTGTGATGCGTCATTAATCGCAGGCTGGGCAAAACTGTCCAGTTGCTCAGTCAGGGTCGTGATCGCCGTATATTCTTCAGCGACCGCATCTCTGCTGGCCTGTGACGGTTTATCGAGAAACGCTTTTTCAATATTTGCGGCATCAAATAGCGCTGCGGCGAGACGCATGACCGGCAGTGCTGCATCGGGGGTTAATGCCAGATCAAGGGATTCGAGCTGATGTGCCAGCGTAATCAGGGTGTCCGGTTTCAGGGTTTCAAAGGCAACGGTTGTCGCCTGCGCCGACGTGACAAATTCCTGACGCTGACGCTGATACTCGCTAAGTAACTGTCCCATCAGCACGATTTTCTGCTGCCCTGTTTCGTCCCATTTAAAATTGCCGAGCCGCTTATACAGGGCATCTAACGCCTGCAGAGCCTGAACGTTCTGCGAGGCGAATTTAGGATCTTTGGTGTACTGGTAAAGCGTGCGGTTCAGGCGTGCCTTGCTTAACGTATTCACCATCTCCACGGTAATGCTACGCCGGGCGGAGTTGTCTTTGATACTGCGGAAACAGTCAAAAGCGATAAAGGTAATGGCGAGGGAAGCCGCAATGACGACGACAAAACCGACGCCCAGTTTTTTTCCGATTTTAATATTAGCTATGCGTTGAGCAAGACCCATGAGGTTCACCTTTAATGAGGTTTCTGAGGCAGAAAAGAAGCAATGAAATAATTCAAAAGATGATCTTCTTATCGTCAGCGCACATTGAATCTTTAATATTATTCAGGGCGGTATCACGGCCTCATTAATTAGATGTTTAGTGTTTTCAATGATAATTATCGGCGTGCTAATCTTTTAATCTTCCTGTGCAGGCTGTTGAATTAAATGGCATTTATATCCTGAGTAATGTTTTGTAAAATTAATCACTGTTTATTGATATTGATCAAGTTTATGACTAATGGAAAGTGAAATCCGGGCAGGGGTTATAAAAAGATAACGACAGGTTTGCTGCAAAATTAATTTAAATCTAATCGATTCATTCAGCGAATCCCATGCGATAACAGGGTGAGAATTCGGGAGGGATATTTCCACCTGCCCTGAAAATGCACCTCACCTGTAAAAACTGCCGCATAATCAAGGCTACCGCTCCTGACCCGCATCCGATAGAGTAGACTTGCATCCCTTAATCGTGAGCACAGCCGATGCCAGATTACTGTTTCTACACGCAGGGTAAACAGACCGTTGCCCTGGCACGTTCAGATTTGCACCGCGCCGCTGATCTGCTGGCGCAGGGATATAAGAAAGAGGGTGAGGAAGTGGATGCCGCTGATGAAAAGCAGGCTCTCGTCCGCTTTAGGGACATCAGAAATGAGAATGCCATTGATCGACATAACTTTTTGGCGGGTGCGGGAACGATGCCGTTGATCGGTGTGCTCACCGCAATAGCGGCCTTTCTCTTCTGGCGCAGAAAATAATCCGTCAGGCACATCTTCCGAAAATAACCAGCCGGCTGTCTGACTGTCTCCGGGCACAGCATCATTACAGGACATTTGACCGGCCATCATCTTAAAAGGACTTAAATGCAAAAGCTCATCCTGATACTTCTCACGACGGCCCTGGCAGGCTGTGCGCCTCTCGCCCCCAGCGAATGTCATAAAACCACGGCGCTGGAATCCTGCAGCTATAAACGATCGGGCAAAGTCGGGGACAACGATATCTATGGTCAGCAGGCATCGGGCATCAAGAAAGCACTGGATGCCGCGCTGGCAGAGCCGCACGCCTGGAATGGAAAACGCTGTAATGCGCATCTGGATTTCAAAATAGATGGCACCCTGGATAAGTTCATCGTGAAGGGGGGCGATAAAGATTACTGCCGGGCGTTAACCGACGCGGCAAAACGCGCCAGGTTCCCGGCGTTCACCGACCAGCATGTTTTCGATGTGATGGGTTCAGCTCGCTGGAATATGGAAGGGCAACCCTGACGCTGATGACGTCGTTTCATTAAAAAAACCGTTCGGCTGAGCCAGAGCGGGTTTGCTGGTTTATCGCCATCCTGCCTCATCCCTGTAGCCCGCAGCAAATCCATGACCGCTCGCACATCAATGCAGATTTTACGCGTGCAGCCCATACAGAACGGAACACCCCTCTGGCGTGCCTGAAAACATAAAAGCAAAAAGCCCGCTCAGGTTTCCCTGAGCGGGCTTTTCTAATTCTGGCTCCTCTGACTGGACTCGAACCAGTGACATACGGATTAACAGTCCGCCGTTCTACCGACTGAACTACAGAGGAATCGCTTGAACGGGGCGAATATTAACGGCGCCGATCCCGCTTGTCAAAGCCCTGTTTAACGAAATGCGTTCAGATGCTCGTAAAAGCAGCGGATTGGCGATTTTTACCCAATTCTGATGGATTTTCAAACTGCCAACAGGATCTCACTTTGCGGGCATTTCTCCGCAGATGTTAGAGGCATGTCAAAGTTTTGTTGTTTGCCGATGTTAAAACAACCGTTTCAGTGCTTTTATGATAAAAATTTCAAAACGCAATTATATGGAACAAATAAACTGCTTATCATCACGGACGTCATCATCGTCCGAAGATGAAACGGTATTTTGGAAATAACTGCCAAGAGATCAACTGATTGTGAAAAGGAGTGGTAGATCACAAAATAGCCAGAACCCGATGTCTTACCCTGAATTTCCCGAAAAAGATGCCAGGCAGGCTGGGTGAATGTAAAAGATATTTTTCATTCGTGAACACAGCCACTGAGCAAGTTAACAAATAAGAAGGGTCCCTATGAACGTTAAAAAAACGATTGTCGCCTCACTGTTAGCCTGCATGTTACCCGCCGCAGTTATGGCAAAAGATATCTCAGTTGGCGTTTCGATGGCGCTGTTTGATGACAACTTCCTGACCATTTTGCGTACCTCTATGCAGAAAGAGATGCAGAAAGATGGCGTCAAAGGGCAGGTTGAGGATGCAAAGGGTGACGTTTCACAGCAGCTGCAGCAGGTTCAGAACTTTATCGGTCAGGGTGTGGATGCCCTGATCGTCAACCCGGTCGACACCAACGCGGTGAAACCGATTATGGATCAGGCAAGCAAAGCCGGTATTCCGTTAATTTTCGTGAACCGCCGCCCACAGGCTGAACTGACCGGCAAAATGGCCTACGTCGGTTCCGATTCAGAACTGGCCGGGCGCTTACAGATGGAAGCGCTGGCTAAAGCGATGAACGGCAAAGGCAACGTGGCCATCCTGATGGGTGACCTGGCGAACGAAGCGACCCGCGACCGTACCAAGGGCGTGGAAGAGGTTGCCGCGAAATACCCTGGCATCAAGATCGTTCAGAAACAGACCGCTAAATTTACCCGAAACGACGCGGTGGATGTGGTCAGTAACTGGATGACGGCCGGTGATGAAATCAATGCCATCGCCTCCAACAACGATGAAATGGCGATTGGTGCGCTGCAGGCACTGGGTAAAAACCCGGACAAAATCCTGATCGCTGGCGTGGATGGCACACCTGATGCGCTGCAGATGCTGAAGCAGGGGAAAATGGTCGCCACGGTATTCCAGGATGCGCAGGGCCAGGGTGAAGGCTCAGTGCAGACGGCCATTAAACTGGTGAAAGGTGAGCAGGTTCAGAAAATCATCAATATTCCTTACCAGCTGATTACCAAAGAAAACATGGAACAGTTTACCAAGCGTAACCTGAAATAATCGTTCCCGACTCAGCTGTACGGAGGTGATGTATGAACGCGTTTGCGCTTGAAGCCGAAGGCATCAGCAAGTTCTTCCCCGGCGTCAAAGCCCTCGACAACGTTTCGTTGCGGGTGCGTCCGGGAACGGTACATGCCTTGATGGGCGAAAATGGCGCGGGCAAATCCACTTTAATGAAGTGCCTTATCGGGATGTATCGTCCCGATAAGGGCACCATCAAAATTAAAGGGGAGCCGGTGCAGTTTCAGGACACGATGGACGCGTTGCGTTCGGGCATTTCAATGATCCACCAGGAACTCAATCTGGTGCCATATATGACCGTCGCCGAGAATATCTGGCTGGGCCGCGAGCCGATGAAGTTTGGTTTCGTCGATCACGCCCGACTGAATCAGGTGACGCAGGAGTTGCTGAACCGCCTGAATATCCGCCTGAAAGCCGATCGGATGGTGGGCGAGCTGAGCATTGCGTCGCAGCAGATGGTCGAGATTGCCAAAGCGGTCTCCTGGGATTCAGACATCGTTATCATGGATGAACCCACCTCCGCGCTGACGGAAACTGAAGTGGCGCATCTGTTTACCATCATCCGTGACCTGCGGGAACAGGGCAAAGCGATCATCTACATCAGCCACAAGATGGATGAAATTTTCAACATTACCGATGAAGTCAGTATCTTCCGCGACGGCAGCTGGATCGCCAGCGATCAGACAGCGAAATATACCCGCCAGTCGCTGATCACCCAGATGGTAGGGCGCGAACTGACCCAGCTGTTCCCGAAATTCAACAGCGCCATCGGAGAGGAGGTGCTGACGGTTCGCAATCTCACCTGCAAAGATCGTTTCACCGACGTCAGCTTCAGCGTGCGCCGGGGCGAAATCCTGGGTGTCGCCGGGCTGGTGGGGGCCGGTCGCAGCGAGGTGATGGAGAGCCTGTTCGGCATGGAGCACTTCGACAGCGGTGAGATCTTAATTGATGGCGTGCCGGTGACGATCGACTCCCCCTCAACGGCGATTGAAAAGGGCATGGCATTCCTTACAGAAGATCGTAAAAAATCCGGGCTGTTTCTGGTGCTGTCGGTGATGGAGAACATGAGCATCGTCAACATGCCGGAGTACAGCGGCAAAAGCGGTTTTGTCAGCCATGTGAAGATGGCGGAGGACTGCATGGATCAAATCCGTCGCCTCAATATCAAAACGCCGACTATGGATCAGATCATCAATAACCTCAGCGGCGGTAACCAGCAGAAGGTGCTGATTGCCCGCTGGCTGCTGGCGCAACCGAAGATTCTGATTCTGGATGAGCCGACACGCGGCATTGACGTCGGCGCGAAAGCGGAGATTTACCGTTTAATCAGTGAACTTGCCAACCGTGGCGTGGCTATCATCATGGTCTCCTCTGAATTGCCGGAAATCCTTGGCATGAGCGACCGGGTGATGGTGATGCACGGCGGGCGTATAACCGGCATCCTCGATAAAGAAGAAGCCGATCAGGAAACCATTCTGTCGTTGGCATCCGAGTGAGGCGCGAGACCATTATGAGCAATATGAAAGCTACTGCCACCCCGGCAGCCCCGCAGCAACCCTCTTTTTTTGCCAGCCTGCGTCATAAACTGCCAAAAGATACCGGCATTTTTGTGGTGATGGTGGGGATTGCATTGATTTTTGAAATGTTTGGCTGGTACGTGCGTGACCAGTCTTTCCTGCTCAACACCAACCGTCTGATCCTGATTGTCTTGCAGGTGGCGATTATCGGGATTATCGCTGTTGGCGTGACTCAGGTCATTATCACAACCGGTATCGACCTCTCCTCCGGTTCCGTTATCGCCCTGGCGGCGGTCGTGGCTGCCAGCCTGGCGCAGACCTCTGACAGCCTGTCGCCGATGTATCCGTCGCTGGTGAATATGCCTGCGGTGATCCCTATCGCGGCCGGTATCGGTGTGGGTCTGCTGGCGGGCGTGGTCAATGGGGTGCTGATTACCCGCACCGGTATCCCGCCCTTTATCGCCACGCTGGGCATGATGGTGTCGGCTCGTGGTCTGGCGCAGTATTACACGCAGGGCAATCCTATCAGCTTCCTTTCCGATGGCTTTACGTCTATCGGACAGGGTGCCATGCCGGTCGTCATTTTCCTGGTGGTGGCGCTGCTGTTCCACATCGCCCTGAAGCACACCCGCTACGGTAAATATGTTTACGCCATCGGCGGCAACATGACCTCGGCAAAAGTGTCCGGTATCAACGTTAATAAGTATCTGATCATCGTTTACACCATTGCCGGTGCGCTTTCTGGCCTGGCGGGTGTGGTTCTGGCGGCGCGCGTCAGCAGCGGTCAGTCGAGCATGGGGATGTCTTACGAGCTGGATGCGATTGCCGCAGCCGTTATCGGCGGCAGCAGCCTGATGGGTGGCGTGGGCCGTATCACTGGCACATTGATCGGCGCAGTCATCCTTGGCCTGATCAAAAGCGGATTCACCTTCGTCGGTGTCGATGCCTACATTCAGGACATCATCAAAGGGATGATCATTGTGGCCGCGGTCTCTATCGACATGCACCGCAACCGCAAAAAACGGTAATCAGCAGACGTTGCCTTCTTCCGTCGCGGGAGAGGGCAACGGTTGCTTTAAGGCTTCAGGATTCTCCAGCGATAAGAAATCCCGCTGATAGCGGTTACACTTTCAGCCACTTTTATCCCGCGTCTGAGCAGGCCATACAGGCCTTCACCCGGTGCAACGCGTTTCCACTGCACTACAACTGTACAGCCGGTCATCACTTTTCTGCACGTCTGACTCGCAGCGTTTGCACTGCCACAGTGCGCCCTGGGGCAGCACGCAGTGTGATGCGTTATTCCCGATCCTTATTAACCCATAAGAGGTAATCAGAAACGCTTATTTTCCGGGCCGTTAGGAATAATCAGGCTGGCGGGTGAGGTGTGTGGTTTAAACCTGGCCTGCATCTTGCAAAATCTCTGTCATCAGGGCGGCTGGGTCAGACCCATTTCGCCATTCGGGGTAAGTGACGGAGGCAAGATGAATTTAAGACGACTGAAGTACTTTGTGAAAATCGTCGATATCGGCAGTCTGACGCAGGCAGCCGAAGTGCTGCATATCGCACAGCCTGCACTCAGTCAGCAGGTGGCAACGCTGGAGAATGAACTGGATCAGCAGTTGCTGATCCGCACCAAGCGCGGCGTCACGCCAACTGAAGCCGGAAAGATTCTCTATGGTCATGCGCGTACCATTCTGCGCCAGTGCGAACAGGCCCAGACCGCGGTGATTAATGCCGGTCAGGTGCTGAGCGGTCAGGTATCCATTGGTCTGGCACCGGGCACGGCAGCGTCATCGCTGACCATGCCGCTGCTGCAAACCGTCCGCGATCAGTTCCCTGACGTGCTGGTCTACCTGCACGAGAACAGCGGCAGCGTTCTGAATGAGAAAGTGATGAACGGTCAGCTGGATATGGCGGTGCTGTACGATCGCGCACCCACTGCCGGAATCAACAGTATGCCGCTGATGAAAGAAGATCTTTTCCTGGTCGGTGCCACCGATTACCCCGGTGCCAGCGTCGATCTGGCCGATGTGGCGCAGATGAGCCTGTTTTTACCCCGCGACTATAGCGCTGTGCGTAAGCGGGTGGATGAGGCGTTTTCACTGCGTCGTCTGAGTGCGCGTATCATCGGTGAGATTGAATCAATTTCAACCCTGACCGCAGCGATCTCCAGCGGCATGGGGGTGACCGTATTACCTGAATCCGCTGCCCGTGCGCTGGTGGGTTCTGCCGATGCCTGGATGTCACGCATTAACAGCCCTTCGTTAAGTCTGCCTCTGTCGCTGAACATCTCCGCCCGCCTGCCGCTTTCACCGTCCGCTCAGGCCGTGAAAAATATTCTGCTGTCGCTGCTGAACAAGCCGCTGAGCGAGGAGCGGGAGTTGATGTTAGTGGGATAAGGGGGGGCGCTGTGCAGCGGGCTGGG
>NZ_JAOCKJ010000001.1 GCF_029844725.1 Pantoea sp. GD03673 | reverse complement strand
GGAAACTGAAACTGCCCGGCTCACCAGGCGAACGAAACCTTCTCATAGCCCGTTCGCGCAGCGAACTCCCCCGGCCTCAGCGCCGCAGCAGCCCGTTCGCGCAGCGGACACAACCCGCTTTAGCGCTGCAGCGAACTAACCGCCCCAGGCCAGCGGCGACAACTTACCTGAAAGGCGGCTCATTAAACGTCCGCAACTTACGCGAATGCAGTTTATCGCCCTCGGCGCGCAGCAACTCCACTGCGTGAATGCCAATCTGCAGATGCTCTGAAATCGCCCCCTCGTAGAAACGGTTTGCCTGACCGGGCAGCTTAATCTCGCCGTGCAGCGGCTTATCCGAGACGCATAGCAGCGTGCCGTACGGCACGCGGAAGCGATAGCCCTGCGCGGCAATGGTGGCGCTCTCCATATCCACTGCTACCGCGCGGCTCAGGTTAAAGCGCAGGGAGGATGCGGAGTAGCGCAGCTCCCAGTTGCGATCGTCGGTGGTGACCACCGTGCCGGTACGTAACCGCTGCTTCACCTCTTCACCTGGCATTCCGCTCACCGATTTGGTGGCGTCATATAGCGCACGCTGCACTTCGGCAATGCTGGGCACCGGGATGTCTGGCGGGAGCACGCTGTCGAGCACGTGATCGTCACGCAGATAAGCGTGGGCCAGGACATAATCGCCGATCCGCTGGCTCTCGCGCAGACCGCCACAGTGACCAATCATCAGCCAGGCGTGCGGACGCATCACCGCCAGATGATCGCAGATGGTTTTGGCATTCGACGGGCCAACACCGATGTTAATCAGCGTAATACCACGGCGATTCGGTGACGTCAGGTGCCAGGCAGGCATCTGGTGCTTCTTCCACGCCAGATCGGAGAGCATCGACTCGCTGTCGGCCGTCTCAGCCGTCAGCACCACATCACCCGCGCAGGCCAGACTGTAGTATGGGGTGCCGGGATCGCGCACCTGCTCAATCGCCCAGCGCACAAACTCATCCACATAACGGGTGTAGTTGGTGAACAGCACAAACGGCTGGAAGTGCTCCACGCTGGTGCCGGTGTAGTGACGCAGGCGGGCCAGCGAAAAGTCGGTTCGCAGCGCGTCGAAGTGGGACAGCGGGAATTTTGCATCAGCGTGGAACAGACCGTCGGTCGTCTCATCGCCAATCTGCGACAGCTCGGTTGTCGGGAAGTGGCGCGCAATACCGGCGCTCATCGTTCGATCCAGTGACAGGTCGGAGCCGTCGATCACGTAAGGATAGGGGATCTCCTGGCTGGAGGGCACCACATCGATCTCCAGCTGATACTCCTTTTCCAGCATCGCCAGCTGTTCAGCAATGTAGTGACGCAGCAACGCTGGCCGGGTCACGGTGGTGCTGTAACTGCCGGTGTGGGTGAAACGACCCCAGGCACGCGTACGATTCTGCTGCGGGCCTTCGCCGTGCCAGGTGATACGCAGCTCCGGGTAAACAAAAAGTCCTTTTTTCCGCTCGGCGGCATCGGGCAGCGCACCGTTTTCGGTAAAGGTTTTAATTGCCGTACGCAGCGCAGTGACAGCGTCATTGTACAGGCGTTCAAGTTCATCCAGCGCCTGCTGGCTGGTCAGGTTTTTCCGTTGTGTCGGCATGGTTTCTCCTTCCATTTTTTTCCGCAATTTGCCCCAAGCTTAGCGGGTTTGTTGCAGAGATTGGTGAAGAATCTATGATCGCCTTTTTTTTGTGCTAACGATGCGCGCAATCTGACCCGTGCGGCGCTGAGCCGGAACGCGCATCACAAAAATTCATTAAGGAAATCTTCACTATCGAAGCTGGCGATACGGCCGTTTTTATTGCGCTGCAGAGGGGAATAGGGTGATCTTAAAGCGGGTGACACCGGACTGACAGCCATTCGTAACGTCCCGAAAATAATCAGGTTTGCTACAGATGGCGGCGCAGCGAGGCAGAATCTGCCGTAATGAGACCAAAAAGTTTGTAACCATGATTAATTTGTCCCGGAAAGACTTTGCATATTTCTCTGCCCCCTATCATCATTAGATCTCGTCAGTCTCTTCTGATTTGGTAATCCTTTGCAAAATCCCGGCGTAGCAGTGATGCAGGCGATCAAGCGCACGGCGTGGTACCCGAAACGCCGTTCTTATCGCACGCTCTACTGGCGTGAAATATCGCCATTAGCAGTGCCTATCTTCTTCGAGAACGCCTGTGTGCTGTTGATGGGCGTACTGAGCACCTTCCTGGTCAGCTGGCTGGGTAAAGAGGCAATGGCGGGCGTCGGCCTGGCCGACAGCTTCAACATGGTGATCATCTCGTTCTTTGCGGCTATCGATCTCGGCACCACGGTGGTGGTGGCGTTCAGCCTGGCAAAACGCAACGGCAAGCGCGCCCGCGCCGCCACGCGCCAGTCGCTGGCTATGATGACGATACTCGCCTTTGTGCTGGTGATCGCCATTGAGTTCTGGGGCCATCTGATTGTCGATGCCATCGCCGGTGCCGCTGACCCCAAAGTTAAAGCGCTGGCGCTGAGCTATCTGCAGACCTCCGCCTGGAGCTATCCGGCGGCGGCCATTACCCTGATCGGCAGCGGGGCGCTGCGGGGCGCGGGTAACACAAAAATTCCGATGCTGATTAACGGCGGCATGAACATCCTCAACATCATTATCAGTAGCGTGCTGATCTATGGCTGCTTCTCGTGGGACGGTTTAGGGTTTATCGGTGCCGGTCTCGGGTTGACCATTACCCGCTACATCGGGGCGATTGCGGTGATTTACGTGCTGATGATCGGCTTTAACGCCTCGCTGAAAATCACGCTGTCGAGCTATTTCCGGCGCTGGAACAGCAGCATTCTGATGGAAGTTTTAGGGATAGGCGTGCCCGCCAGTATCGAGTCGGTGCTATTCAACGGCGGTAAGCTGCTGACACAGGTGTTTGTGGCAGGCATGGGCACCAGCGAGATTGCCGGTAACTTTATCGCTTTTTCGGTCGCCTCACTGATCAACCTGCCGGGCAATGCACTCGGTTCCGCATCCACCATTATCACCGGCACCCGTCTGGGTAAAAATCAGGTGTTCCAGGCGGAGCGGCAGGTGCGGCATGTTTTCTGGCTGGCAACGGTGTGCCTGAGTGCAATCGCGCTGCTGACAGTGCCGATGGCCGGCTTGCTGGCGCGGTTTTACACCAGCGACCCGGAGGTGATAAACGTGACGAAGCATCTGCTCTGGCTTAATGCGTTGTTTATGCCGTTATGGGCCGCGTCATGGGTGCTGCCCGCCGGTCTCAAAGGCGCACGCGATGCGCGCTACACCATGTATGTGTCGATGTTCAGCATGTGGGGCGCACGCGTGGTGGCGGGATACCTGCTCGGCATTGAACTGGGGATGGGCGTTACCGGCGTCTGGCTGGGGATGTTCCTTGACTGGACGGTGCGCGGCATCTTCTTCTGGTGGCGGCTCAACAGCGGTAAGTGGCTCGACCGCTATTATAAGATGATAGCGAAAACGGGTTAGCGTTATGCCTTTGCCTACCTCCGGGCGCGGGGGGAGGCATCCTCTCCCCCCTGAAAATAACATCTCCGTCACATCTCCAGGCTTTCGGAATTAATTTCAGACAGTTGCACAAAGCCAGTCTTATCGGACAGGATTAGCGTAATGCCTGCTGCGCATTGACGCAGACACTACTTGTCAAGGTGACCCTATGATCCGTCTGAAAACGGCGCTGGCACTTCTGCCGCTGCTGTGTAGCCCCCCGCTGTGGGCGACAACCTTTGTTTATGTGTCGAATGCCGAATCCGGCACGGTTTCCCGTTATCAGCTCAGCGAGGCGAATGGCAGCCTGCAATGGCGGGGCGATACGCCCGCCGGGAAAAAAATTATGCCGCTGGCGGCCAGCCCGGACGGAAAACGGCTCTATGGTGCGCTACGTACTGCGCCTTACGCCATCATCAGCTGGCGCGTCACCCGTCCGGATGGTGATTTGCAGAAAATGGCGGTGACCCCGGTCGCGGCCAGTTTTCCGTGGATCACCACCGATAAGCGCGGGCGCTATCTGCTGGCCGCGTCCTATGACAGTGATATTGTCACCAGCAACCGCATTGATGATAAAGGCATCGTGACAGCCCAGGTCACGGGTGAGGTGAAGACCGGACCCCATGCCCATTCAGTGATCACCGACGTCAGCAATCATTCGATCTACGTTGGCAACCTTGGCGCGGATCGGGTGCTTCAATATACCTTCGCCAGTGACGGGGCCATCACGCCGCTGGGTACGGGATTTGTGCAGGGCGAGAAGAACAGCGGCGCGCGGCATTCGGTGATTTCGCCGGATAATCGCTTTCTCTATAACCTTGCCGAGATGAGCGGCACCATTACGCAGTTCCGGCGCGCGGCCGATGGCACGCTTACGCCATTAAAAACCTGGCCCAACGCGGTGGCGAAGAAATATAACCTGCAGCATGGCGAGCAGCGTCCGGCAGGCTATAGCGATCCGACGCCGCGCATCTGGGCGGCAGACATTAAAATCACGCCGGATGGAGAGTTTATCTATGTGACCGAGCGCACCTCCAGCACCGTCAGCGGTTACCGGGTCGATAAAGCGTCAGGTGAATTAACGCTGATCGGCAGCTGGCCGGTGGAAAAACAGCCGCGCAGCATTGCGATTGATGCGCAGGGTAAGTGGCTGATCGTCAGCGGAGAGAAGAGTGCCGTCATTGGCAGTTACGCCATCGATCCCGCCAGCGGCGAACTCAAACGGGTGGCTGAAGCGCCCGCCGGAAAAGGGGCAAACTGGGTGACGCTGATAACGCTGTAAATGTTTTGAGCAGCCAGCGCCTGAAGGCTAAACAGTCGGTTTGCTGCTTATGCTGTTTCCGGCATAAGCAGCGCAGAAATTTTTGCTTCAGATTACCCGCATAAGCAGGTTTACTCAGGGCATCAACTGATGCGGAGAACCTGAGATGAAACAGAAACTGATAGCCTGGTTTGAACAGCTGCTGAGCGGTCCTGCGGCGGGTGAGCATGTGCATGATGTTAACGTTGAACTGCTGCTGCCATTGAGCCAGCTGTATGGACTGGAATACTATCCGGCAGTGCAGCGCTTCCATGAAAAATAATGGTTGTTGTGTGTTGTCTGGTTAAAGGCCCGCGATGGTGCGGGCCTTTTAGCGTTCAGAGGGCAGGGCATGAGTGTCAAATCGTTTGTCAAAGAAGAGGCTGGCAAATATAGACAATCGGGTGTTTCTGGCATTTTACGTTCTGCGGGCTCTCTTTCATTATCATTCGCTCACGTCCATCCTTTATCACCCTGTTCTTTTTTTACCTGCCCATCAGGCAACAGAACGCCAATCGTACATGCTGGTAATAACGTTTCATCGTCGCTTGCTTCATCTCAATGGTGGGCCGGGCGAGGGCACCTGTGGGTGCGCCGGTTTCTTGTGCCCGGTCGTTCCAGCCTCGTTCAGTCTGCCACCCCTTAGACGGCAACCACGGTTTGCCGTTTAAACGCCTGTTTAAGCCAGAAACCGGCGTAATAAATCCTGATACGTTTAAAAGCGTTATCTTATAGCAGGCTTTATCTTTCAATGGCGTCGCGCTTAATGCGTTAACTGACAGACCAGCCCGGTGAGTGCGACTTTTTTATTGAGCACGCCAGCAGAGGACGCTTTATCAACCAGTTGCGGCAGATATCTGGCCAGCAGATTCACTGCATCACAGGTGCTGATACCCATTCGCGTAGCCAGTTGCTCAATTGCCACCGGACTCATCATCTTCTGCACCAGTTCACTGCTCAGAACAACGTTTTGCTGATCGCTCAGCCAGGAATTAACCACTTCACTGTACGCACCGCGCTGAAGATAACTTACGATGGCAGGCAAACCGCCTTGTTGTTCAATCCACTCCAGCACACCTTTCACTTCCTGGCTGGTTTGCGTATTCAGGCCGCACATCGCCAGCACTGTATCCAGTAAACGCATTCTTTCCCCGTAGAGTAATAAGTTAAGCCATCTGATATGCGCTGATTTTATGGATGACGGACAGCACAATAACTGAACCTGCCCTGGCAGTACTGTGACTATTCAGCGCACTGACCCTGCCAGAATTCAGGGCGGTACTGACGACACCGCCAGGCAGCACGTCGATAAGCAGGTTCAACAGAACCCATAAAATTGCGTCCATGATTTAAAACCCACTTTAGCTATGGTTTAAATCAACGAAACGAAATAAAAACCGATATAGCGTACGCTGCGCGATGTTTTTCTGGCAATCCTGTTTATTCAATTAAAGTAAACGAACAGGAAACGACAGAGGAGTAATTGTGAGCATTCTGGACAATATAAAAATTGGGTGCCGAGTTGTTATATGACATTGATGAAAATGTTGAAGATACGTTCTGATTTTTAGCTGATACGGTGAACATAGGGGATAGACTTAACGCGATGGCTAAGCCGTATTATTAGCGCTTCATCGCATATGAAAATCTTTGCGCTGAATAAATTCTCCCGGGATATTCGGCTGTGAACCCAGCCAGGGGAGCGATAACATTATTAACAGGATGCGTTGTTGCTTAGTTGGTTTTCTTAACCTCATAGTAAAAACAGAATTTAATCTGGATTTTAAGCCGGTTAATGTTTCATCAATTTAGCCGTGATATTGACAGGGAGAAGGGAATGTATTGTCGATTAAGCAATAAACTTATCCTGGATATTTCGTCAGGTAACGTCTTCAGGGACAGGAGAACAGACTAATGGGCGCGATGGGTTTTTACCTGCGGGCAGGTGATTCGACGACCTGCGGGGGAAAGATACTCACCGGGGATGAAACGTTAAGCTGGTATGGCGTGGCGGGAGCACGGGAAGGTGACCTCGTGTCGTGCGGCCAGCATCCTGGAGCGTATAAAATTCTGGGTGGAACATCTGATGCCCTGGACGAAGGCAGAAGGCTGGCAGGAACGCTGGACAGTGTAAGCTCATGTCCGTGCCGGGCAAGGTTCATCCCGTCCATCCCGGATTGCTATATCAGGGATGATACGCCCGAAGAGCAGGCAGAAAAGGCGCGATTGCTTGCTCTTGTGACGTTGCGGAAAGAGCAGGCGCAGCAGAAGGCAGAGGAAAAACGGCTGGCTGAAGAACGCGACCGCAACCGCGTCTTTGCCAAATCCTGCCTTCGGGGTGAGGGCTGTAATGATGCCGGGGAAGAGCAGGAACCTCATACCAATTTTGCTTCAATGGCATTTTATCAGGCTGTTCTTACGGAAGATCCGGCATCAGATACGGATGTTCCACAACATGCTCAGACCGCCAGGAAAAAGAAACCTGCTGAAGAGATTCCAGAGCCAAAGAAGCGAAGTGTTCTGCATAAATGGTGGTTTGGTAATCATGAGGAGGTCGAATACCAGCGGGCAACCGCCGCAGCGACCAGTGCTGCTAATGTCCAGACGGCTGTTGAAGGAGCCAGCGTTCTTGGTCTGGTAGGCGGCAGTGCCATTACGTCAGGAACATGGGCAGTAAAACTGGGTGAGATGGCCACAGGACTGGGAAGGATTGCTGCCGGTGGTCCCGGTGCTCCCATCACAGCAGTTGTGCTGGGAATGATGCCCGGCAGGCTCAATGACGGTGAACAGGACTTTATTGACCGCATGAGACTTGAGCAGATGCGTGAAGCACCAAGCCGCGTGCGTTATACGTGGGAGCAGGATGATAAAGGTAATCCGGTTCCTCATGGCTGGCATACACCACCCGGTAAAGACAGGGTGCGTGTGCGTAAAATGGAGTGGGACAGCAGCCGGAAGGCGTATACGTTTACCACAGAGGAAGATCCACGTATCACCATCATCTGGACGCCAGACAGTTCAGGTGCCAATGTTCCTTCAGATACGGGCAACCTGAACCCGGTAAGGATACCGAACCCGGTAGTTGTTGATCCGCTGCCGGAAGATACCCGTATTGAGGCAACGACCACTCCGGCAGCGGAGGAGAAGACGTTTGCGGATTATATTCTTATTCTGCCAATATCGGATATTCCACCGATTTATGTATATCTTAGTCAGGGACGTTCCGGTATTCCTGACAAAGATCATGATTATCATCCAGCCCCGGAAACCAGTGAAATTGGTATTTCAGGTCTTAGACAGGCTAAGAAAAAAACACCTAAACAAGGTGGCGGTGGACTTAGAGAGCGTTGGGTTGATGCTAAAGGCAGGAGGATTTATGAATGGGATTCTCAGCACGGTGAGCTTGAGGAATACAGGGCAAGTGATGGTGAGCATTTAGGGTCTGTAGATTATAAAACAGGTGAGCAGTTAAAACCTGCAGTTAAAGGCCGAAATATTAAAAGATATCTTTGAGGTGAAAGATGGGACTGAAATTAACATTAGAATGGTTTGATAAAAAAGATGAGATTTTGGTTAACAAAGAGACCTCTGCGGATTTAGGTCAGGATGGGAGTCTGATCAAAAAATTTAACTTACCATTTGATGGAAGAATATATGACGGTGGATTCGATGTGTTAAGTTCGTGGAAGAACGATTTACAACCATTATTTTCACACCACATTGATTTCGATAAATATGACTACCAGCTAATATTTAAACGAGATTAATAAAATAATATACATTTTCCATTCAACTTGATATAAGCAGCACAACTGGCCTTTTGGGCTGCTTTATTCCTGAACTTCCCGAACACTTAGCTAAAGTGCGCCAACAAAAGCCATCAGTCAGCTTGCATCCCTTATCGAGGAGCTTAACGTTTTTTACTTTAGGATCAGTAAGTGACATAACGGCATCCCCCCATTTGTTGCTAAAAGGGAAATCGAACCAGCATTTTTACAGGCAACATGATATGGCTTCGGGCGGTTTTAGAAAACGAGGGGGAACCTGAAGAAAGAAATGTCCAGCTGACAGAAAGCAAAAAACCAGACGTCGTGAGACATCTGGTTTCTTTAATCTGGCTCCTCTGACTGGACTCGAACCAGTGACATACGGATTAACAGTCCGCCGTTCTACCGACTGAACTACAGAGGAATCGTTGGAACGAGGCGAATATTAGCGACGTCGCTCTCGGGTGTCAACAGCAAAAAATACATTATCATTCAACTGGCTAGCTTTAACGCAATACGATCGTGTTTTAAGCAGTCCGGGCCGTATCAGAAGCCATTCGGCTCAGGGGATCCTGCTGATAAAACTGGCGCAGATGCTGATACATGGCGGGAAAACGTTCGGCCAGCAGAACCGGAGCCGTAAAGAAATATTCAGAAAGGACGGCGAAGCACTCAGCCGGATCGCTGGCTGCGTAAGGATCGATAGTGGCGGCCTGTTCCCCCACCAGTTCCACTTCACTCTCAATCTCTGCCATCGCGGCACGTAAATCCCTTTCCCAGAGTGCGACGTCACGCAATGGTATCACCGGAACGCCGCTGGTATAACCGCTGCCGCGTGCGTCCAGCTTGTGTGCCACCTCATGGATCACCAGATTAAAGCCGGAAAGATCGAACGAATCCTGGATATCGAGCCAGTTGAGCACCACCGGTCCCTGGGTCCAGCTCTGCCCGGCATGAACGGCAGGTGCGCTGTGAACCAGCCCAGCTTCATCCTGCCACTGATCCTCGACCTCGAACGGCTCGGGATAGATCAGCACATCATGAAACCCGTCCAGCCACTCCAGACCCAGCTTCAGCACCGGCAGAGAAAAGAGCAGGGCGATCCGCACGCTGCGCAGTTCATCCAGCTGTGCGCCTCCGAGAGGCACCAGTTTTTTCTGTTGCAGAAAGCGCTTCGCCAGCTCTACCAGCGCCTGCTGTTCGGTCTCATCAAGCGGGCTGAAGACAGGCTGTGACAGTCCCTGTTGCCACGGCAGTGCCGCCAGCGTGGTGTCGTTATGCGTTTTCCAGGGCCATTTAAACATCGCAACTCCTGCACAGAACCGGGCTATTTCGCTATCCTGACGCGGCAGACATAAAAATGCCAGCATCGAATGCTGGCATCGTCTCTCTGACTTCAGGCGTGAAGGGTGTCTATTCAACCCGTTAGTGCGACCGTTGTCTGTGATTTAACCCGCAAAGCGCAGGGCTGAGGCATTAGTTGCGTTCGACGCGCTGAAATTCAATGACCCAGACCCAGGGATTCACTTCCCAGCTGGTCGCGCCGTACTGTTTTTCCCAGGCTTTGCGATAGGCCTCTTTCGGCGACTCAGAATTCACATTCATCGTGAAGAAGTTATTAAGGAAGTGCGAATCGGTCTGAACACCCTCCGCCATAATGTCATCTTCACTGATATCCTGAATCTTCTCGGCACGCACGCCGGTAATTTCGAGGTTGATGCGGCTGGCCCAGCGCGGCATATGAATAGCGGTCTGCCAGCCAAACTCCTCGGCTTCGGGGGTGCTCATCGCATGCTGACCCAGCTCATTGCTGTCGGCACGATACTGGCAATATTCCGGCAGGCGAAAGGGCGTTGGATCGCGTTCATATTCGGCCAGATCGCTCTCTGGCACCATTGGACCGCGCCAGGTTTCCCGTACCCAGAGGATGTCACCCGGTTTACCGTAGGGGCACTGATAGCTGATATCGGTCATCGACATCATTTTGTAGCCATGCAGATGGTTAGCACTGACATCGAAAGCGTGTACGCCTTCGTGATGATCCTGTCCCGGCCCGAAAGCCTGAGTTTTCATAATGCGCCGGGTTTGCGTTTGCTGGCCAACCAACAGGGCACGAACACGCTGTTCGGAAAAAAGAATCGGCCGTTCTTTCATGGATTACCTCTTTTTATTAGTAGAACCCGGTTACTGCTGTAAACGTCCAATTGCTTCGCACCTGAACGTTATAATAAAAGCTTTAAATCATTTTGCTTAATAATTTGTCGCCTGACAGTCACTTTCAAATTGTCACGTTGGGTATTAAAAACCAGCAAAATGCAAAAAGCGCACCAAAGCTTATCACGCAATCGGCAGAACGCGACGAACAGCCCGGATACAGTACGTTATAACGGTAAAAATAGGAACCTTTTCAGATTTTTTCACCTGCTGCCGCCCACATTTTTACAATTAATCACGTGACAAAAAAAAGTTAAGCACGCACTCCCGGACCGCTTCAGAATGAATCAAACATTACTGCTGTTAAACTAATTTTCTTAGCAGCAATTCACTAAGGAAAGGCTGAAAACCGCCGAAATTGCGGTATTTATGTAACAGAGATGCTATACAGATGATCCAGATCTCATTTTTCTGCCCGAAATCGCCGGCAGCTCCGCTCTTTTCAACAGCACTGTAAAAAAAGTGTCATTAGCCAGTCGCTATGATGGCTTGCCGTTCGCGCACTGATCACGACAGAGACGCTGCTGTCGATCACTACAGGGAGATAGATTATGTCACTCACACTCTGGCAATCTCGCTTTGAAAGCTGGTTTCAGGCCAACTGGATCCACGACGACGGCGCGCACGATATCGCCCATCTGCGGCGCGTCTGGATGAGCGCGCAGCGAATCACGACCGGCACGAATGCGGATCCGCTGGTGGTGCTTACCGCCTGCTATTTTCATGACGTAGTGAACCTTCCAAAGAATCATCCGGAACGTCATCTCGCCTCGACCTATGCAGCCACTGAAACTCAGCGCATTCTGCAGCAGGATTTTCTCGACTTTCCGGCTGAAAAGATTGATGCCGTCATGCATGCCGTTAAAACACACAGTTTCAGCGCCGGTATACCGCCTCAGACGCTGGAAGCTAAAATCGTTCAGGATGCTGACCGGCTGGAGTCGCTGGGTGCGATTGGGCTGGCGCGGGTCTTTTACACCGCTGGTGCGCTCAATCGCCCGCTGTTTGACAGTCAGGACCCGCTGGGGAAAGACCGCGAGCTGAATGATGTGAAATGGACGCTGGACCATTTCCAGAAGAAGCTGCTGCGTCTGCCGGAAACCATGCACACCGAAACAGGCCGCATGCTGGCTGAACATAACGCCGATTTTCTGGTGCGCTACATGGCCAAGCTTTATGCCGAGCTTCAGGGCAATCTGGTGGGGATGGATGAGGGCGTACTGCGGGATTTCACCCCCCTGAAAACCGAATATTAAATTTTTATGACAGTATGTTAATCGAAACGGTCATCCGGTAGCGTGTGAGCAATAACAAAAAGGAGCTCCCCGATGACCGAAACTGTTAATTTAACGATTAAAATTGATCCTGAGCTGAAAGAAACAATTAAACAACTGGCGCTGGAAAACCAGATTTCAATGAGCCAGGAAATTGTGCAGCGTTTGCAGGCCAGTCTGGAAACGCATCCACATCCGGCCATTGATAATCAGGACACCACCGAAGAAGCCGCTGAGGGAGCCAGTGCTCATGACGCAAAGGCCGACGGATTAAGCGCCGCCGAGTTGAAGCAGATTCGCCTGCTGCTGAAGAAACAGAGCAAGAAGAAAAAATAAACCAAAAACCCGTCGTCAGACGGGTTTTTTCATTTCAGTTCAGATGCCTTCAGCTGACGGATATGCGGCAGCAGCAGCTGCGCCACCGCCGCAAACACCGGCACCACCACCGAGTTACCAAACTGCTTGTAGGCCTGGGTATCTGAAACCGGAATGCGGAACGGCTCGCGGCCCGGCACGTCAAAGCCCATCAGGCGGGCGCACTCGCGCGGGGAAAGACGACGTGGCCGGCGCGCCATGTTATCGGCATCCTGAAACTCCGCTTCACCCCGAGTACTGTCCCAGCCGCGGTCGATCAGAATCTCTGAGCCATCTTTGTAGTAGCGTGCTGACAGCGTTCGTACGCAGCAGTCAGGATTTCGCGGATCGTTAAGGCCAAAGCCAAAGCCATTGCCTTTGGCTTTGTGTTTTTTCGCATACTGGTAGAGGTATCGCCACAGCACCGGCGACAGGATATATTTGTCGTCTGGCGCGGGCTCCAGCAGGCTTTGCAGGCTCGGCACCTGCGCCGGATAGAAACGACGGATGTCACGTAATGTGAAATCCTGCTTTTTCAGGTCACGGCGGATACCCACCAGCACAATGCGTTCACGATGCTGCGGCAGGAAGTGACGCGCATCAATCACTTTGGCATCTGGGCTGCCTGCGCCAGCATCTGCAACGTCATAGCCCAGCTCATCCAGCGTCTCCATGATAATGGCGAAGGTACGGCCTTTATCGTGGCTCTTAAGGTTTTTCACGTTTTCCAGCACAAAAAAGGGCGGCTTCTTGGCGGCCAGAATGCGGGCAACATCGAAAAACAGCGTGCCCTGCACCTGACACTCAAAACCGTGGGCCCGGCCCAGCGCATTTTTCTTGCTGACGCCCGCCAGCGAAAAAGGCTGACAGGGAAAACCGGCCAGCAGCACCTGATGATCGGGGATGGCCGCATCAATTGCGCGGTATATCTCTTCATCACCGGTCAGACCTTCCGGCTGGGTGACCTGACGGATGTCAGTATTGAAGTGATGCTCCAGCGGGTCGCTGTAGTGGTTGGCTTTGTACGTGCGCACCGCCTCTTTGTTCCATTCACTGGTAAACACACACTTGCCGCCGATCGCCTCAAACCCTTTCCGGATGCCGCCAATCCCGGCAAAGAGATCGATAAAACGAAACTCAGGATTATCATAATGAGCGGGACGGCTCGGCAGCAGACGCTGTAACAGCAACAGCTCCGCCTCACACAGCGATGGCAGGGCGCTTTTACCCTGACGGATGCGGTTCAGCAGGGTCGGCGTCCAGCAGGAAAATCCCGCCTGCTGCAGGCGGGCCGTGAGATCACGAACCGAATAGATGGCCAGCACCTGCTGAAGAAGTTCAGACGCATCAACAGATGAATGTGCAGCAGAGAGTGGTTCAGCGAGAGCGGCGGGATGCATGCGTTTTTCCTTAACAGTAAGGGGCCTATGCTATCACTCCAGAGGCTGTGAGGAAATTGCCGGGATGTGCCCTGTGTCAGAGCCCCGGAATGTTCTGTTTTTGCGGCGCACGTTCCGAAGTCGTCCGGTGGTGGCTTTCGCTTTTCGTGACGCAGACTAAAGTTACAGGACCAGCAAAAAAGGAGAAGGTATGGCTGATGTTCACTCCAGCGAAACACGCAGTAAAAATATGCGTGCCATTCGCGCTCAGGATACGGCCATTGAGCAACGTATTGCGCTGTTGCTGAAAGATCGGGGATTCAGCTTTCGCGTGCAGGATAAAAATCTGCCGGGACGACCGGATTTTGTTCTGACCGAACAGCAGGCGATAATTTTTGTTCATGGCTGCTTCTGGCATCGTCATCACTGCTATCTGTTTAAGCTGCCGGCGACGCGCACAGAATTCTGGACCGGAAAAATCAACAGCAATGTTGAACGTGACCGGCGCTATGTCCGTCAGCTGCAGGAAGGCGGCTGGAAAGTGCTGATCATCTGGGAGTGCGCCCTGCGTGGCAAACTGCGCCTGGCGGACCAGGATCTGCTGGAGCGGCTGGAAGAGTGGTTGCTGGCGATGTCGGCGAGTGCCGAGATCGACCATCAGGGCATTCATCATTACAACGCAGATTGCTAATCAGGGACATAATTGGTTAGATCGGCGCTTTCTCCGTGGCCAGGAGCCTGACATGAGCAGCATAAAACTGACGGTAAAACGCCTTTACCAGATTCGTGATGAGCGGATGGTGAACACCAAAGCAACAGCGCGGGTCTATTGCGGCGACAGGCTTATCGCCACGGAGGAGATCACCGGCATGACCGAAAGTCCGGTCAGCAAATATCTGCATGCTGACGGAGCCGCAGGTGACAGGGTGAGGGTGGAGTGGGATTGTGAGGGCATCGCGGAGATGACCGTGACGGAAATTGAGCGCTGCCCATGTTGTCAACATAACGAACCAGACTAAGGATAAGATTTTGGCGGGCACCAGTTTACTGACTTTACTTGATGATATTGCAACACTTCTGGATGATATTTCCGTCATGGGAAAAGTGGCGGCAAAAAAGACCGCTGGCGTACTGGGCGATGATTTGTCGCTGAATGCACAGCAGGTCACCGGCGTAAAAGCCAACCGTGAGTTGCCCGTAGTCTGGGGCGTGGCCAAAGGATCGTTTCTTAACAAACTCATTCTGGTGCCGCTGGCGCTGATTATTTCCGCGTTTGCTCCCTGGCTGATTACCCCATTGCTGATGATTGGCGGTGCCTATCTTTGCTATGAAGGCGTGGAAAAAGTCATGCACAGTCTGCAACACGACAAGCAGAGCAAATCACCGGAAGCGCGGCAGCAGCGACTCGATTCGCTGGCGAATCAGAACGCGGCAGAGTATGAGAAGAAAAAAATCAAAGGCGCGGTGCGCACCGATTTCATCCTCTCAGCAGAAATTGTCGCAATTACCTTAGGGATTGTGTCGGAAGCGCCGCTTCTCAGCCAGGTGATCATCCTGGCGGGCATCGCCATTCTGGTTACGGTTGGCGTTTACGGCATCGTGGCAGCCATTGTAAAAATTGACGATCTCGGTTTCTGGCTGCGTGAAAAGCCGTCGCGCTTTGCGCAGGGTATCGGCAGCGTGCTGCTGGCTGCCGCGCCCTGGCTGATGAAGATTCTCTCGGTGGTCGGCACCCTTGCGATGTTCCTGGTCGGCGGCGGTATCGTGGTGCATGGCATTGCGCCTTTGCATCATCTGATTGAGGAAGTCAGCGGCGGTTTCAGCGGCTGGATCGCGATGCTGCTCAGCAACGGCGCAAACCTGGTGCTTGGTTTCATCATTGGGTCGATCGTGCTGTTAGTGGTTAACCTTATTGCCAGAGTGCGCGGAAAATCGGTATAAAGCGCACTGTGATTGACGGTCAGGAGAATGACGATGAACGACGATATGTTTGAATTTGATATTGATGCACAACTTGAGCAGGCTGAAGCGAAAGCGGAGAAAAAAGCCAGCGAAGTGCCGGATGATCTCGGTGACGAAGCCGATTGCGAAGGCTGTAAAATCTGACGTCAGCGTCAACCCTTCTTCAAAGCGGATAATATTTTTTATCCGCTTTTTTTATTTTCCGCATATCCTTCTACATAATTCTGAATTTGCCCTTTTTTTGCGTGCCTTAACAGGCAAGGGTCGCCTTTGCCTGCTATAAAGAAAATAATCACCCAGGTTAATAACAGGCATGAAAGGAGCGCAACATGGTTTTCGCAATCAGTGAAAAAGTGCAGCACAAGGAAGAAGGTCATACGATGGTGGTGACCGGCTACGCCAGTGGGATGGTGGAGTGCCGCTGGTATGACGGCTATGCCGTGCGCAGTGAAGCGTTTCGCAGTGATGAGCTCTGCGCCCTGAATCCGGCGCAGCAGCTGGCGAGCTGACAGCATCAGGCCTGAGGGTCAGGCGACCCGTCAGGCCCGGTTTCACACAGCCTGTGGTCCGACACACGCCCTGTGCCGTTCCGGTTCAGACGTTTCCGTCATTATCCTCTTCAACCGCCTGATAGATACGCTGCAATACATCCGGGAACGCCGACTGAACGCGGCTCCAGCTCGGAATAAACGGCTTATCGTTTGGACGCTCAATAAAGGCCTGTCCGGCTTCCAGAATCGACTGGGTAAACATCTCCACCGCGGCTTCCTCGACGTGCTGATCAAACTTCAGTCCGTTCATCGCGGCTTCGTGGTTATAGGTCTCCATCATATCCAGCGCATTACGGTAATAGGTTGCTTTCAGCACCCGGAATGAATCGCTGGTCAGCGGCACACCCATTGTCGCGAGCTTACGCAGCAGTGACTGGACGATATCGCTGCTCATGCGTTTAAGGCCACCGGTGCCATCCTCTTCAGCCAGCGGCTGATGTTTGTGATCGTAATTATCAGCGATCTCAACCTGGCATGACTGGCGGGTGGTGTAGTTACGGTAAATCTCCGACAGCACGCCAATTTCCAGTCCCCAGTCGCCGGGGATTTTAATGCCGTTGAGCACATGCGTGCGCATGGCGAACTCCCCGGAGAGCGGATAGCGGAAGCTGGTCAGGTAATCCAGGTATTCAGAATGGCCATAGACCTTCTGCAAGGAGCGCAGCAGCGGCCCCACCAGCAGGCGACCCACGCGACCGTTGAGCTTGCCATCCGCGACGCGTGCGTAGAAGCCCTTACAGAACTCATACTGAAACGCCGGGTTCGCCAGTGGATAGAGCAGGCGGGCCAGCATGCCACGCTCATAAGTGACAATATCGCAGTCATGCAGCGCCACGCAGCTGGTGCGATCTGACGCCAGCGTATATCCGGTGCAGAACCAGACGTTGCGGCCTTTACCCGGATTGGTGGGCGACAGGCCTTCTTTATCCAGTTCCGCATCAATGGCTTTCAGACGCGGGCCGTCATTCCACAGAATGCGATGCCGCTGCGGCAGACGGGAGAAAAACTCACGGGCAAACAGGAACTGATCGCGGTCGGCACGATCAAGACCAATCACAATTTCATCCAGATAGGGCACTTTTGCCAGCTCATCGACGATTTTCGTCAGCGCCGGGCCTTCAAGTTCGGAAAACAGCGATGGCAGGATCAGCCCCATTTTGCGTTTGCGGGCAAAGCGAACCATCTCTTTTTCCAGCGACTCCACGCTGCGGTGGGTCAGATTGTGGAAGTTGGTGATTACGCCATTCTGATAAAAGTCACTCATCGCATCATCCTTTTAATGCCCGTGGGCAGCTTATTGAGGTTGAGTCAAAAAATAGTCCAGGCCTTCACGCCAGCCTTCGGGGCCGTGGTGAGCGGTATGATAGACCTGCTGCGGGTCGGTCCGGCTGAGTGTTACCGGCGTTTTACTGTAGCCCTTAATCACCACGGCATAATCAACCGCATCCAGCATCGGGGCATCGTTAGGCCCGTCACCCAGACCGATTGTCGTACGTGCTTCACCGGGAGAATGTTCCAGCAGCCAGCGCAGCGCGTCGCCTTTGCCGCTGCCTGCGGGCATCACATGCCAGAAACGCCCGCCCTGGGTCAGCGCCAGGCCGTCAGCCTGCAGCGCCTCCCGGAACCGATCAAAAGCCTCGTCGCTGTCGCGCCAGACAATTACTTCAGACGCGTCGCGCTGACGCGACAGCGCTGCATCTGCCTCACTCAGTCCGGTCATTGAGGCAACGTCCGGATCGGAGAAGTCATGAAAGCCGGTAAAGCGGAAGGTTGTTTTGAGTGCAGCCAGCCGCTGGCAGATTGCGTCATAACTCAGCGTGTTATCCGGCAGACGGATCCGCTGCTGATCGTCTGTCTGGACCACGGCACCGTTCTCGGCAATAAAGGGTGAACCACTGATACTCAGCCTTTTTTGCAGCGGCAGAATCTCGGCGGCTGTTTTACTGGAACAGATCACCACCGGCACGCCGTGCTGTTTCAGCGTTGTGAGCCACCCGGTGGCCGCCTCCCAGCGATAGGTATGATGGTCGAGTAGCGAACCATCCAGATCGGTAATAATCATTAACGGTTGTTGAAGATCGGGCATGAACAGGCTCCTTTCATCACGTTCGCGGCTAAAGCAGCGATTTTTCAATATTATAGTTGAATATGGCTCACACTTTTTTTCCTGCCACGCTGGCTGAAAATCCAGGATAAATCTTAAAAAGAAAGGGCGGTAAGGGAAGCGATGCAAGAGATGTGCAAGGGCTAAGTCACTGGCTGGCGCGGTGTTTTCGGCAACGATTGCGCTAAAACGACCCGTTGCGTTGCAGAAACGTGCATATCTGATGCTTGTTTCGGCGATGCGATCGCGTAATCTGCAGGGGTGTTAAGAATTCCCTGGTGTAACGAATTGAATTTTTACCCGGCCTTCCCGCCGGGTATTTTTTTGAAATCGATTTCAGCGGTTAGCTTCATAGGCGCGATAATCGCAAATGTCGATTTCAAATGCGTCCGCCAGTTCCGTATAAGAGTGGAACACCTGGCCTTCAACTTCGACCCGTGGCAGCTGGCCCTGCTCCATGTAATCCCGAATCTCTCCTGACGTTTTCGCCTGAATCGCCGCCAGTAAGCCCTCGACATCAACCTTCAGATCGGATGACTGCGCATCGCTGTGCTGCTTTTCGTCTGTCATTTTCTGACTCCTGCGAGCAAACAGAATAATCAGTATAGAACGTGGGGCAGAAAGACGGGAGTGGGCCGATCGCAGGCAAAAAAAAGCCCGCGCTGCGCGGGCAAAATCCTTGTTACTTTTAGGTTGTGGCTGCATCTATGGGGGGATGCAGTGAGAAGAGTGTAACGGCCGGACGCGTAAGAAGTCTTGCGGTGAAATGTTAAGAAATTGCAAAAGTGGTCCTTACTCAGATTTACCTGACTTTGCGCCTGAACATAGCAGATTCAGCTATAGTTAATGATAAAGCTGATTTTTTTCAATACCTAAAGGAATGGTTATGGACATCTTAAGAATCATTATTGCAATTCTGCTGCCCCCGCTGGGCGTGTTTATGCAGGTGGGTTTCGGCGGTGCTTTCTGGCTGAACATTCTGCTGACGATCTGTGGTTATATTCCGGGTATCGTTCATGCCGTCTGGGTCATTGCCCGCCGCTAACGCGCTGCATCGCCCCGGTTCTTCGTTTAGACTGTACGCAGTAAATAATCAGGAGAACCGAAATGAAGGTAAATGACCGCGTCAGCGTTAAAACCGATGGCGGCCCGCGTCGCGTTGGCACCATTCTGGCTATGGAGCCGTTTAATGAAGGCACCATGTTTCTGGTGGCGCTGGAAGATTATCCACTGGGTATCTGGTTCTTTAATGAAACACAGCAGCCAGATGGCATCTTTGTCGAGCCTTACCCCGAAGCCTGAGGCTGACGCGCACTAAAAAAGCCCCTTTACGGCAGCCGTAAAGGGGCTTTTTGCATTCAGGACGTCTGCCGATGCTGACAGCAGCAGACGGTTACCGGAAGGGCGTCAGAACGTTTCCCAGTTATCGCTGCCCGCAGCCAGCGCCGGACGGGGCGCCAGTGCCGCTGTTTTTGCTGGCGAAGTAACACGTGCCACGGTACCTTTCGTGGCGGGCGAATCCTGCAAACGGAATGCCGCCACCGCCTGCGTCAGTTTACCCGCCTGATCTTCCAGCGAGGCAGCAGCAGCGGAAGCTTCTTCCACCAGCGAGGCGTTCTGCTGAGTGACGTTATCCATTTCAGTGACCGCCTGGCTCACCTGCTGAATACCCCGGCTCTGCTCGTCTGACGCCGCGGCAATCTCGGACATAATATCGGTAACGCGACGTACCGCTTCGACAATCTCACCCATCGTGCTGCCCGCTACGCCAACCTGATGTGAACCGTCATTAATCAGCGTGACTGACTCAGCAATCAGGGATTCAATCTCTTTGGCCGCCTGCGCACTGCGCTGGGCCAGATTGCGCACTTCGCTTGCCACCACAGCAAAGCCGCGACCCTGTTCACCGGCACGCGCGGCTTCTACCGCTGCGTTCAGCGCCAGGATGTTGGTCTGAAACGCGATGCTGTTAATGACGTTGGTTATCTCTGCAATCTTCTTCGAACTGCCGGAAATATTGGTCATGGTTTTCACCACGCTGCTGACCAGCTCGCCGCCGCTGTGCGCTTTACCCGAGGCATCTGCAGCCAGCTGGCTGGCGTGATGGGCATTCTCTGCGTTCTGTTTCACCGTGGCGGTGAGCTGCTCCATGCTGGCTGCGGTCTGCTCCAGTGCTGCCGCCTGCTGCTCGGTGCGTGAGGAGAGATCGGTGTTACCGGCTGAAATTTCGCTGGAGCCCTGATAGATCGCGACGGCACCTTCACGCACTGTTCCGACGGTCGTGACCAGCGCCTGCTGCATCAGTTGCAGGTTATGGATAAGCGTACCAATCTCACTGCGGCCATAGGGCAGGGGAGCGGAGGTCAGATCGCCCTGGGCAATGCGTTCAATGCGCAGCACGGACTGGCGCAGCGGGTTAATGACCACGCGACGCAGGAAGACAAAGGTCATCAGCACCAGCACCAGTGCGGCACTGAAGGCCACGGCCATGGAGATAAAGCCGATGCGCGACTGATGATCGGCTTCTGCGGTAATGGCGTTGGCGCGGTCAGTACGGATTTTGATCGCCTTCAGTAATACGGCGTTATACTCATCATCCAGCTTGCGGGTAACATCCGTCTCCTGCGCAATAATGCCTTCAAAGCTGCCCTGTTTACCGGCATTAATCATCGGTATCAGGCCTTTATTAATGTAATTATTGAAGCGTGCCTGCAGCGTGGCATCCAGCTCAACGTCCGCCGGGGACTTCACTTTGCGCGCCTCATACACGGCAAAGCCATCTTTCGCCTGCTGAATACGTTTTTCGGCAGCCGCCACGTTGGCGCGAAACTCGTCCATTTCACCGATACGCGCGGCGGCACCGGCCTGAATAATGGTCAGGCGTGCAGTACGCAGGTGGTTAGAGCTGTTGGAAAGGCCCATGCGCACCTGGATTTCGTCCGTGGCATCATCAAGGGAGTGGTTGCCTGAAATGAGAAAGTAACTGGCGACACCAATACAGAGTGCGAACAGCAGCAAAATGCCGCTGAAGATCAGGCTAAACAGCGGCACCAGGCGGAGATTCTGCCAGATGCCAGCGATTTTCTGTCCATCATTATCTAATGCAGTGTTCATATCCTTGCTCTCTTAAGGCTGTTGTTATAAGGCTAAACATCGGCAAAAGAGCGTAAAGACTTAACGGTAAGAGTGAGACCTGGCTCCCAATTTAGCGCAAAAAAAAACCGGCCATTCAGGCCGGTTCTTAGGGTTTGACGATCATCGAATATTAACGTAAATACCCGAGGTCACATTATCGGTTAAACGCACCACATGATAAATAACCTGTTTATTATGGGTTTTGATTTTGCGTTTAATATTACCTTTGTGTGACGATACCGTTTTGGCCTTAATCTGCATTTTATCTGAGATCTGGATGGTATCATGACCTGACATCCACATCTTCAGCATATTTGACTCAGTCTGGCTTAGCGTCAGCGGGTGAACATCCATGCCCGCAGAGATACGCGCAGACTGGTTAAGCTTCTTCTGCAAATAGGTGCTGAGTAAGGAATCCAGGGTCGATGTTTTCATCGATTTTGATGTAATAATCAGGTTCTTACGAACGTAGAGATATTCCTCAAAATGGATATTGCTAATCGCCATGAATATAAAGAACAGCGTATCAGGATGCTGCGTAATAATGCTACGAATACGTTCGCTGGAGTCTGATTCATGAATGAAACAATCTTCATTAATAAAAACGACGCCAGGATTTAATTGCTCACATTTTTGCTGTAGTTGCTCAATATCGGAGACAGAAGAGATATTTTTCTTCTTAACTCCTTTTGAAGACATGTAGTCTGATAATCCCAGGCGTGTGTAGTTGCAGGAATCCATAATAATAGTTGGCATAATAGCGACCCTCACCAATTTGTTATCCGTTTAAATCAACGATGAATACGCGTTGCGGTACGAGAGAGATTTCTTAGGTACTTTTTTATTCTGCTCGTGCAGTGTGGCAACAGGCAAACGCCTGTAAAAGTCTTCATCCCTGACCCGTTCTGCAAAAAATTTGTGCTGCCATGACGTCACACATTCTCCGGCAGTGGCGGGGAGTGCCAGTGAAGTGCCAGAGGTTAAGTAAGACTCATTTTTTTGGAACCGATGTCACTATCCATGAAAACACGGAGTTTTCTGATAGGACAATTCTCAAAAACATTTGTTTTACGAAAGTGTGAAGTCTCAGCGTGCGATGACAATGCCGGAAAAAACATTTTTTAACAAGAAAAATCACTTAATGTTTTTTCTCTTGTAAATTCAGTGTATTACCGGTTTTGCCTGCACATTCACAGTCTGACCGCTTCTGTGAACCACCCAACTAAAATACGCGAAGCCCGGTTTAATAAGAATTATTTTCAGACTATCTGCACGTTTATCAGAATTTCCTTAGTTGCATTCTGGAAAACATGGTTCGGAAAATGCACGGATGGTTTTGGGATACTTAAGTGTCGTTATGCAAAGTTAGTTAGAAACTTAATGTTCAGGGGCGGGATAGTTCTGTCAGGAACAGGGCGAGTAAATCAAATATTTCCCCGAACAAATGCTCACAGAACGGGGCCAGAAGGGGCATCAGCAAGCTGATGGTTAAAATTCCGACTGATAAGGTAATCGGGAAGCCAATTGCGAAGATTGATAACTGTGGTGAAACACGGTTTAACAAACCCAGTACCAGATTTACCATGAGTAACAAAACGATTAAGGGCAGCGCTAACATCATGCCATTAAGGAAAATTAATCCGCCGGATTTCACCAGCGCCATAAATGCGTTGGCATTTAGCGGATGACCGCCAATCGGCAGCGTATGAAAACTGTCCGCCAGCAGCGAGATCAGCCACAAATGTCCGTTAAAGGTCAGGAACAGCAGCATGGCCAGCATGTCGAGAAAACGGGCCAGCACCGGCATGTTCAGACGGCTGCCAGGATCAAAAAAGGTGGCGAACGAAATGCCCATCTGCAGACCAATCACTTCCCCGGCCAGACGCACGGCAGCAAAAGCAAACTGCATGGTAAAGCCCAGTGCGATACCAATCAGCATCTGCTGAATCAGCAGCCAGAAACCGGCAGGGGAAAACAGGGTGACATTAACAGCTGGTAACAGCGGCATCAGCAGCCAGGTGATCATCACCGCCAGACCGATTTTGACACGTTTGCTGACGGATCGTTCACTGAGGATCGGCGCGGTGGCGAATAAAGCCATGATACGCACCAGTGGCCAGAAGAACTGGCTGACCCACTGAACCAGCTGGCTGCTGTCGAGAGTAATCATCAGCCGATGATATAAGGCAGGTTAGTAAAGACGGTGCGGATATAGTCCAGCAGCAGATTGAGCATCCACGGGCCGGCAATGATACCGGTGGTGGCAACCGCCAGGATCTTAGGAATAAAAGATAAGGTCTGTTCGTTGACCTGGGTCGCCGCCTGGATAAGGCTAATCAGCAAACCGCTGACCAGCGCAGCCAGCAGCAGCGGGGCGGCCAGCATCAGGGCGACGCGCATCGCTTCCTGTCCCATTACCATTACTGATTCGGGTGTCATGTGTTGCTCCGGTAAGAAAGGGGGATCAGGAGTAGAAACTTTGCGCCAGCGAACCGACCAGCAGCTGCCAGCCGTCGACCAGAACAAACAGCATCAGTTTAAACGGCAGCGCAATGGACGCGGGCGGCACCATCATCATCCCCAGCGCCATCAGCACGCTGGCTACCACCAGGTCGATGATCAGGAACGGGATAAACACGGTGAAGCCAATCTGGAACGCGGTCTTCAGCTCGCTGGTGACATAAGCGGGCAGCAGAATACGCATGGGCACCGCTTCAGGACCGGCAATCGGCGCGGTATTCGCCAGACGGGCAAACAGGGCTAAATCCGCTTCACGGGTCTGACGCAGCATGAACTCGCGCAGCGGCTGAGCACCTTTATCAATCGCCACCTCCATACTGATCTTGTCCTGGCTAAACGGCAGATAAGCGTCCTGATAAATTTTGTCGAAGGTCGGTGCCATAATAAAAAACGTCAGAAACAGCGACAGTCCGAGCAGGACCTGGTTAGGCGGTGCCGACGGCGTTCCCAGGGCGTTTCGCAGCAAACCAAACACAATGATGATACGGGTGAAGCTGGTCATCATCAGCAGCACGGCCGGAATAAAGGTCAGCGCGGTGATAAAGACCAGTGTCTGAACCGGCAGTGACCAGCTCTGACCGCCGTTGGGCAGCGAGTGACTCACCAGGCCCGGCAGCTGGGCATGGGCAACCGGTGCCAGTAACAGCAGTGGCAGTAAAGGAAGCAGTCGACGCATCATTGTGGTTTTCCGGGACGTTTGACCAGATTCTGTAACAGCTGACGAAAATCCTGTGGCGCAGCCTTCACCGGCGTCACCGCGACCGGTTCGCCCGGCGGCAGCGTATGCAGATGGGTGATCTGCTGGGCAGTGACGCCCAGCACCAGGCGCGCATCGGCAGTATCAACAATCACCACCCGCTCACGCTGACCCACTGAGACGCTCGCCGTGAGCTTCAGCTCCTGGCCACTGACCTTTTTCGGCGCGAAGCCGGCACGGCGTGCCAGCCAGGCGCAGGCCAGAATCAATAAAATAATGACGGCTAACACGCTGCTGACCTGGGCCAGCATAGAACCGGTCGAAATCGCCTGTGCGTGCGGTGCAGCCGGTTGCAGCGTTTGATTCTGGCTATTCATAATGTGACTCTTAGCGACTCAGACGACGCATACGTTCAGACGGGGTGATGATGTCTGTGATACGCACGCCATACTTGTCGTTCACGACCACGACTTCACCCTGCGCAATCAGGTAACCGTTGATCAGGATATCCAGCGGCTCACCTGCCAGGCCGTCCAGTGATACGACCGAACCCTGCGTCAGGCGCAGCAGCTCTTTGATGGTCATCTTGGTGCGACCCAGTTCGACGGTGAGTTTCACCGGGATATCCATAATCAGATCGATATCCTGCAGCGATCCCGCCACGTTGCCGGTGTCGAATGACTTAAAGACGTCATCGGTCTGCGGCGCACTGCTGCTGCTGCCGACCTGCTCATTCATCGCTTCAGCCCACAGATCGTCCGCAGAGATATCGTCAGACGGTTTATTACTGTCAGTCATGGGGCTGTTCCTCGTTCAACGAATTCAAAATCGGGTTAATCAGGTGTTCGACACGGAGCGCATATTGCCCGTTCATCGTGCCATATTGGCTGGTTAAGACCGGGACGCTATCGACATGAGCGATAATGCGTTCAGGCTTCTCAATCGGCAGCACATCACCGGGTTTCAGCTGCAGGATCCGTGACAGACGCAGTGATGTTTCGGCAAAGTGAGCAATCAGTTCCAGCTCCGAGTGCTGCACCTGTTTAACCAGGTTGTCGCGCCAGTGATTATCTTCCTGACGGGAGTTTTCGAGCGGTGGGTTCACCAGCAGCTCGCGCAGCGGTTCAATCATTGAAAACGGGATGCAGATGTTAAACTCACCCACCAGGTTACCAATCTCCACCTGGAACGGCGTGTTAACCACGATGTCGTTCGGTGAGGTGGTAATGTTGGTGAACTTCACCTGCATCTCTGAACGTACATACTCAACGTCCAGTGGATAAATAGCCTTCCATGCGTCGCTGTAACCATCCAGCGCCAGCTTCAGCATGCGGCGAATAACGCGCTGCTCGGTATGGGTAAACTCACGGCCTTCGACTTTCGTCGGAAAACGTCCGTCGCCACCAAACAGGTTATCGACGGCGATAAACACCAGGCTCGGTGAGAACACCACCAGCGCAGTGCCGCGCAGCGGTTTCAGGTGAATCAGATTCAGGTTGGTTGGCACCGGCAGATTGCGGGCAAACTCGTGATACGGCTGAATCTTGATCGCCCCGACGCTGATATCCGGGCTACGGCGCAGCAGGTTAAACAGCGCCATACGGAAACTACGGGCAAAACGCTCGTTAATAATCTCCAGCGCCTGCAAACGCTCGCGCACCACGCGGCGCTGGGTATTCGGGTCGTAAGGACGAATATCGCCCTCCGGCCCGTTTTGTTTCTTTTCTTCTTCCGCGCTGCCACTGTCGCCGTTTAAAAGGGCGTCAATTTCAGCCTGGGAGAGAATGCTATCGCCCATTGATTCACCTCAAAATGAAGGCAGTAAACAGCACGTCGTTTACAGCCTGCGGAGGTTGACCTTTTACCAGCGGAGGTGTCAGCACCTGTTTGATTTGTTCAACAAGTGCCTGTTTTCCTTGCTCTGTCGCCAGCGCCGCAGCGCTCTGACGCGAGAGCAGCAGCAGCAGACGGCTGCGCACCTCAGGCAGATAGTCATTCAACCGACGCCGGGTATCCTCATCGGCCAGACGCAGGGTAAAGCCTACGTAAAGCACGCGGTCAGGATCGTTGTCGGGATTGACCAGGTTAACCGTAAATGTATCAAGTGCAAAAAAGACCGGAGCGGGAGGCGGTTCAACTTTCGCCACCTCAGGCTTATCGCCCTCGTGTTTATTCATCATTCGCCAGACTGCATAGCCTGCCACGCTGCAAGCGGCCAGCGTCACAATGAGCAACACCGGAATTAAGAGTTTACGTTTGCGGCCTTTTGCTTTCGCGTTATCAGACATGGTTGCAGTTACTTCCTGTGAATTATGGGCAAGCCTCTCGGCTCACGGGACAGATTATCCCGCGTCTTAAGTCAAACCAATGGGAAGAAAAGACGCGGGTTTTACGCTTACCTTCAGCGTTTGTCGCTGTCAGGCAAAAGTGTCGACGGCGCTGTTGCCGGAGACGCGAGCCTGAAGGGCGGCGGGAACGGCAATCGGCGTTATGTCGGTGTCACTGCCCTGGGAGAGGGAGAAGCGGCCATGCTGTCCATCGCGGCGCGCCTCCTGCTGCTGCTGGAAGCTCTGGCCCTGCGCGGAACTGTCACTGCTCACCTGACTCTCGCCCAGGTTGATACCGCTTTCTGCCAGCGCACTGCGCAGCTGCGGTATTGCGGCTTCCAGCGCCGATCTGACGTGGCTATGGCTGGAAACCAGACTAATTTGTGCCTGGTCGTTGTCCAGTTTCAGGCTGATCTGGATAGCGCCAAGGTCTTCCGGATGTAAACGCAACTCCGCGTTCTGCTGGCCGTTGCGGCTGAACATCACAATCTGCTGACTCAGCGCCTGCTGCCACTCGTCACTGCCCAGCTGCGCATTCAGCATCGGGGTGGACGGGGTGCTGCTGGTCGCGGAGGCGGTCACCGGCGCGGGCAGATTGCTGGCGCTGGCGAACGGCGTGGCGTTGATCGTGTTATCGCTGGTGCTGGCTTTGATCGCACTCTGATCATCCTGCTTAACCAGGTTGCTCAGCGCCTGCTGGAAACTGCTGTCGAGCGTCAGGCCACTGCTGCTCGCACTTTGCGCGGCGGCCGAACTCTGACTGGCTGTGCTGTTCACAACAGGGGCGTTCAGCGCGGCACCTTTAGCGTCATTCTTCTCATCTTTTTTACCCGGCACAGCGCTATCCGGTGCATGGTCCTCCTGCGCGCTGTTCAGCAGTTGCGTCAGTGAGGCCTGTGTTTTACGGGCGGTATCGCTCTGGGCAATCAGTTCGCCCGACTCACTGCTGACCGGCGTACTGGTCGTGGCCGTTGCCGTTGTAGCAGCCGGTAACATGGCGAACAGCGCCTGCACATTCTGCAGGTCACTGGCGCTTAAGGGTGCTGCCTCCGGCTTGTCTTTATCATCGGCTGATTTTGTACCAGCTTTAATATTTTCCGGTTTAAACAGGGCGGTCAGTTCAGCAGGATTATCCAGCGCCGCCATCAGCGCATTCAGGGGCGCTTTGGGACGGGCATCGTCGGCAGTTTCTGCTTTCAGGTCAGCGGATTGCGCCGCTTTTCCCTGCTGTTTTGCCAGGCCGATCAGCTGGTTTCCCAGCGTGGTCAGAAAGTCCTGCGGCAGGGCATCCGCACCTGCTGCAAGGTCCGTTGCGCCTGATGGTTCTGCGTCGGTTTTTACCGCCGCTTTCATGCCAATGTTTGGCAGCGTAATCATTCGCCTCTCCTCGATGCGGCCCGTTGAGCAAATTCGTCCATCCGTTTCTGATCGAGACGGTTTTCCTGTCGTAATGCATTTTCCGCTGCCCGCGTTATCAGAGTCTGATAGGCGTTCAGCCGCTGCTGTTTGTCGCGCCAGTTGATCAGCGCCTGCTCCAGCCGCTGATTCCAGTTATTAAGCTGATTGCGATGCTGCTCAATGGCTTTTTCCAGCGTCTGAATAAACTGGTGATAGTTCGTCCAGCGGGTGCTGGCGATGCCGGACGACATGTCATCGTTCAGCTTGTTACGATACTCGTCCTGATAATCGAGCAGCATGGTCAGCTGCTCGTTAGCGGCATGTTGTCCGCGACGCATATCGCCTAAATAGATGGCGGCGCGTTCGAGATCCTGCTCCGCTAAGTCGCGCAGCGTATCAATGGCATTTGCAGTTTTCATTGCCGTTACCTCGCGTTAAGTCGTGTGACTAGCCAAACAGCGCATGCAGATGCAGGCTGGCGTCGTCGTAATCGCTGCGCTCAAAGATGCCCTGTTGCAGGAAGGCTTCCATCTGCGGATAGAGCTTGATGGCTTTATCCAGCATCGGATCGCTGCCTGCGGCATAGGCCCCAACGCTGACCAGATCGCGGTTACGCTGAAAGCTGGAGAGCAACTGCTTAAACTGGCGCACCCGCGCATAGTGGTTCTCGTCGATCAGCGACGTCATCGCACGGCTGATCGACGCTTCAATATCAATCGCCGGATAGTGACCCGCTTCACCCAGCCGGCGCGACAGCACAATGTGGCCGTCAAGAATGGCACGGGCGGAGTCCGCAATCGGGTCCTGCTGATCGTCACCTTCGGTCAGTACGGTATAGAAGGCGGTGATCGAGCCGCCGCCGTCGATGCCGTTACCGGCACGCTCTACCAGTGCAGGCAGTTTGGCGAACACAGAAGGCGGATAGCCTTTGGTCGCCGGTGGCTCACCAATCGCCAGGGCGATTTCACGCTGCGCCATGGCGTAGCGGGTCAGGGAATCCATAATCAGCAACACATGTTTGCCGCGATCGCGGAAATCTTCCGCGATACGGGTGGCGTAAGCGGCCCCCTGCATACGCAGCAGCGGCGAGACATCAGCCGGAGCGGCGATGACCACCGAACGGGCGCGGCCTTCAGCACCCAGAATGTTCTCGATGAAATCTTTAACTTCGCGGCCACGCTCGCCAATCAGACCGACCACGATGACGTCTGCTTTGGTGTAGCGTGCCATCATGCCTAACAGCACGCTTTTCCCCACGCCTGAACCGGCAAACAGCCCCATACGCTGCCCGCGACCTACCGTCAGCAATGCGTTGATGGCACGCACACCGGTATCCAGCACGTCGGTAATCGGCGTACGCTGCAGCGGGTTAAACGGCGGGGTGATCAGCGGGGCGCGATAGCCGGTGTCCGGCGATGGCAGGCCATCCAGCGGTCGGCCGCTGCCGTCGAGCACGCGTCCCAGCAGTTCCGGCCCCAGCATCAGCTGCTTGCCCGCCTGCGGGTTGTCGCCATTCTGGCGCGCATAGACCCGCGCACCCGGTAAAATGCCGTCCACTTCTTCCAGTGGCATCATCAGCAGCTTCTGACCGTTGAATCCCACCACTTCACTTTCGATTTCGCTGATGGTTTTGCCATCGTTGCGTTCGATGATGCAGGTTGCACCCAGCGGCAGCTGTAAACCGGTGGCTTCCAGCACCAGGCCGGTAGCACGGGTCAGGCGACCATAGCGGCGCACCGGTTGCACCTGGGTGATGCGCTTTTCAAAGGCGTCGAGCGAGCCAAGCCAGCGGTTCAGACGGGTTGTCATCAGATTTCTCCCGGCGCGGCAAGACGGCAGAGTTCCTGCCAGCGCGTGGCGACACTCGCATCCAGATCGCCATCTTCAGCGCTGAGTTTGCAGCCGCCAGGGTGCAGGGTGCTGTCAGCAATCAGCCGCCAGCCGTGAAGATCCAGCGTCGGACCTAACGTCTGCTCAATACGCTGTAAGTCGTCCGGGTGAACGCGCAGCTGCGGTTTGCCGCTGAACATCGGTTCCTGCTGCAGTAAACCCTGAATCTGGCGCAGCAGGGCCGTGCCATCCACCGTGGTGGCCTGACCAATGACGGAGCGAGCCGCTTCCAGCGCCAGCTGCATCAGACGGGCCGCAATCACGCTGTCCAGTGACTCCAGCGTGTTCTGGAACTCCGTGACCAGCTGCTGCATCCGCGCCTGAAGCGGTGCCTGCTGCTGCTGGGCATCGGCCAGTCCCTGCTGAAAACCGGCGTCATAGCCCGCTTTCTGCCCTTCGGTCATGCCCTGCTGATAGCCTTCGTTATACCCCTGGCCCTGTGCCTCTTTGCGCATCTGCTGCTGCAGACGTTCGAGCTGCTGTTGCTGCTCATCAACACCGTCTTCAGCCTCGAAAATTTCTGGCTGCAGTTCCGGTTCAGGCTCATCAAAGCGGCCTAAATCAGTGGGCTGCCACAGCTGCCAGGGGCGGGCAGAAAATGCATCAGACATAGGTTTCCTCGCCACCACCAATCACCATCTCGCCTGATTCGGCCAGGCGACGGACCACCAGCAGGATCGCTTTCTGTTCGTTTTCCACGGCAGACATACGCACCGGACCACGGTTGGCCAGATCGTCGCGCAGGATATCGGCTGCACGGGCTGACATGTTTTTGAGGAACTTCTCGCGCAGTGGCTGTTCGGCACCTTTCAGTGCAACCAGCAACTGTTCGGACTCCACTTCCTGCAACAGACGCTGGATGCTGCGATCGTCCACTTCCACCAGGTTTTCGAACAGGAACATCTCGTCGATGATTTTCTGCGCCAGTTCGCCATCGAAGTCGCGTACCGCTTCGATAACTGCTTCTTCCTGCTGCGTTTTCATCAGGTTGATGATCTCGGCTGCGGTTCTCACGCCGCCCATCTTCGCACGCTTGAGGTTTGTGCCATCCAGCAGGCCATTCAGCACTTCGGTCAGTTCGGCCAGCGCGGCTGGCTGCACACCACCAAAGGTGGCGATACGCAGCATCACATCGTGACGCAGACGTTCGTCGAACAGCGCCACAATATCGGCTGCCTGACCACGTTTCAGGTGGACCAGAATGGTGGCGATGATCTGCGGATGCTCGTCGCGGATAAGGTCGGCAGCAGCCTGCGGCTCCATAAAGTTGAGCGTTTCCATACCGCTGGTGGTATCGCGTGTTTCGAGAATGTCCTCCAGCAGGCTGGAGGCACGCTCTTCGCCCAGCGCACGGGTCAGGACCGAACGCAGGTATTCGTTGGAGTTCAGGCTCAATGCAGCAAACTGCTCCGCATCGGTTTCAAACTCACGCAGTATTTCCGTCAGCTGCTTGTGTGACACCTGACGCATGTTGGCCATCGCCGCGCTCAGGTGCTGGACTTCACGCTGGTTCAGGTGTTTGAAAACTTCCGCTGCGCGCTCTTCGCCGATGGTCATCATCAGGATGGCGCTTTTTTCGGTTCCGGTCAGACTCATAGCTCTTTACTCATCCATTCGCGAATCACCAGCGCAACAACGCGCGGATCGTTTTCTGACATGTCGCGGATGCGTTGACTCATCACTTCTGCGCTCATGCGGTTATTAGACTTACGTTCCTGATCCAGCTCATCTTTGCTGAGCTGTACATTAAAGGCTTCTTCTTCCGGCTGTTGTGCAGCAGCGCGTGCGGCAACGGCTTCAGCGGCGGCTTTCTCTGCGGCCTGCTTACGAACCAGCTGCGGACGAACCAGTTTCCGGTAGAGGATAAAGGCGACCAGGGCAATCAACAGCCACTTACCGGCATTCATCAGCTGATCAAAGAAGGACTGCTGTTGCCAGAAGGGCAGGTCAGCGGTCACGGCTTCCGTGGTGTTGAACTGCGAGTTCACCACGTTGACGCTGTCGCCACGCGTCTGGGAGTAGCCCATCGCTTCGCGGGTCAGGTCTTCAATCTGCTTCAGCTGCTGTTCGTTCAGCGCAACCGCTTTGCCTTTATCATCTGCACGGAAGTTCACCACCACCGCAACCGACAGGCGCTCTACGTCACCCACGTTGACTTTGGTATGACGAATGGTGCGGTCCAGCTCGTAGTTGACGGTGTCGTCACGGCGCGAGTTGGTCGGTGCTGCGCTGGCCGAAGCGGTGCTGGTGGTCTGGCTGCCGTTGTTCGCCGCGTTGTTCTGACCATTGGCATTCTGACCATTGGCCGCATTGTTGTTTGGCGTCGTGACCGGTGCCGTGTTAGCTGGCGCAGGCTGGTTAGAGAGTGCGCCCGGCACGCCGCCCGGATAAGGGCTGCCTGACTGATCGCTGGTGCTGGTCTGACGCGAACGGATCGCCGTGTTCGACGGGTTAGCGTTAGGCTGATATTTCTCGTCGGTCTGCTCGCTGGTGTCGAAGTTAATCTGCGCGGTAACCTGCGCATGGACATTGCCCTGACCGAGAATCGGATTCAGGATCGCTTCAATACGCTGCTGGTAGCGTGCTTCAACTTCAGAGGAGTACTTCAGCTGCGCGTCGTTCAGATCGCGACCGGCAGAATCTGAACGGGTCAGCAGGCGACCGGTCTGATCGACGACAGTGACGTTGCCCGGCGGTAAACCGGCGACGCTGCTGGAGACCATATGGGCGATGGCCTGAATCTGGCCTTCATCCAGCGCACGGCCAGGCTGCAGGGTTAAGGTGACAGAAGCGGAGGGCGATTTCTGCTCACGCACAAATAAGGTCGGTTTTGGCATCGCCAGATGAACGCGGGCGCTTTTGACCGGGCCGAGCGATTCAATGGTGCGGGCCAGCTCGCCTTCCAGCGCGCGCTGGTAGTTAACCTGCTCGCTGAACTGGCTGATACCAAACTTTTCTTTATCCAGCAGTTCAAAGCCCACCGAGCCGCCTTTCGGCAGACCCTGCTGAGCCAGACGCAGACGCAGCTCATGCACGTTCGCTTCCGGCACCATCAGTGCGCCGCCGTTTTCGGCAAAGCGATAGGGGATGTTCATCTGCGTCAGCTGCGTGACGATGGCACCGCCATCTTCATCAGTGAGGTTGTTATAAAGAACGCTATAGCTCGGTTGCTTTGCCCAGAGCACCATCGCGACCACGATCGCCACCACGGCAGCCGCCGCGACGATTAAAGGAATACGCGGATTTGCGCGCAGGCGAGCGAGCAGGTCACCGAAGCCTTTCTTTTCTTGTTCTGTTGTGGCGGCTGTGCTCGCATTCATGACCGATTCCTGCCTGACGTAATTGACCGGGTAAGTTGAGATGGCAAAACAGACTCCCTGACCTGCGTAGATAAAATTTCCACTTCAATGCCAGGCATTATTAGGTGATAAGCAAAATTCGATGGCTGGATAAGGTAGGTTTTTTGCTGTTATTTAGCGGCTTTGTCTCATTGACAACGTGCTAACTTTTCTCCACATCAAAAATGTCACCCTCTCTATTAAGGTATCGTTCATGTCCATACAGGCAATTGACGGCGTACTGCAGCAGCTTCAGGCGACTTCACTGCAGGCCAGCAACCGCAGCAGTGAAGCCACGAATCAGATCGATTTCGGCGCGACCATGAAAGCGGCGCTGGATAAAATCAGCGAAACGCAGACTACCGCCCGCACGCAGGCACAGGATTTTGAAATGGGGAAACCCGGCATCGCGCTGAATGATGTGATGGTCGATCTGCAGAAATCATCAATCTCAATGCAGATGGGCATTCAGGTCAGAAACAAGCTGGTGTCGGCTTACAGTGAAATCATGAATATGCAGGTGTAGGTGATGGGATTCCGCTGAACACGTTAACCTGCGTCGTTGCGGATCAGGGCGGTAAGACGCCCGCATCACCCCTGATTTTTGCTGAGTCGATGAGCCTGCACGGGCAATAATGCTGGCGTCATTAGCTATACTGCTTCCTGTTATTCGCCGTGCAGCAGGGAAGTCGCTTTTTGGCACAGGCGACACCTTATCTGCCATCAACAGGACGTCAGCCCGATGCTTAAAAAACTTATTCTTGTCACGTCGTTAATCAGCTTATCTGCGTCAGGCTTCGCCGCCACGCAGTGCGGGCCGTTTTATCTTAAAAGCGATAAAAAGGGCTGGTTCTCCGTGAACGGTGAACGTGCTAAAACCCAGAAAGTTACTTTTGCCAGAGAGAAGGGTGATTACGACAACGCAACGGTAAAGCTGCTGGTTAAAAACAGCAAAGCGCCGGGGATGGTAGACATGGAGCAGACCACACACGATGGGAAAGGCATGCTAAGGGCACAGATTGTCCGCACCAGTCAGAGTCAGATCCGCATACGGGGACTCTACGATTGCGAGCAGGCCCGATAGCCCGCCCCGCGACCTGCCCGAACCTGCGCGCCCATCGGGCGCGCCATCTGCACATCAGCCTGCTTTGTAGGGATCTTTTTTATCATCCTGGCTGTCATCATTTTTGCGCGGCACTTCGCCATGATCTTTTGGCGCATCAGTAGCAGGATGATCATCTTCTTCATATGCATTACCCGCGTTTGGCGCGGCTTCAGGCAGGCTCTTGCTGACATCACCTTCTTTCTTACGTTCTTCATTCGTATTGTGCTTAAACATGATTCACTCCTTTTTATCCAGTGCCTTAAGTCTAGACCAGCCCTGACATCCCGCATTCGCATCGGAATTAAGCGCGAAAAAAAGCCCGCCAGAGGCGGGCTAATCGGAGTTTCTCTCATACTGAACACGTCATTTTTCGATGTCCGGGTGTGTGCAGCACCCTCATCCTATCGGGAAAGACCTGATGGAGAAATGGACAAAGCTGTCGTATCGGCTGCGGCAGGTCACATTCCGGTCGATGGGATTATCGATTAACAATCCATCGATTAATAAATTCGATTGAACTGATTAATAAAAGGCATATAGTGACCTGCGTTATCAGGAGATTGGAATTATGTTACGAGACTATTTGAAGATTGAAGCTGAAGATCAGTTAATTGAGCAACGGACACTGAGCCTGAGAAATCGCGGTCAGGAAGAGGTGACGGAATGGATCATTGTTAACCGTCAGGGTGTTAAAAAAGGCGGTGTGACCCTGTTCGACAAACTCAGTACACGCCGCTCATGGCCGGTCAACTATCGCATCATGCAGACCGACCTGCAGGGTAATGTGGTGGTGGATCAACTGACCGACGCGCTGTAGTTACACGGCCCTCATTCAGGCTGTTGCTGTACGCTAAAAAGTTAACCCGCACCCGGCGGGTTTTTTTCAGGGCTGACGATAGCGGCGCAGCTCCACCAGCGTACCGATGAGCTTCAGACCGTCACGGCTGGAGTGCAGATCGGGAAAGTTGATATTGACCGGTGCCAGCTCAAACTGTGCGACGCCCTCTTCGCTGCCGCGCTGACGCCAGGTACGCAGCAGAGCGGTTTGCTGCTGCAGTGCCAGCACGCAGTCACCGGGCTGCGGTGACAGACAGGGATCAATAATCACCACATCCTCCCGCAGAATGGCGGGCGACATAGCCTGTTCTTCCACCCGGAAGGCAAAACTCTGCTGCGACAGCGCCATGTCGTTGTGCATCAGCAGCTGATGCCGGACTGCACCGGCATCGTCTAGCCATTGTGCCACGTCGCGCTGCGCAATCAGGGGGATCTGGTGCAGGCCACCCCAGCTATTTTCGCTGAAAACAGGACCATCCCCATCTATCAGATACGCCGGTGCGCAGCCCAGTGCTTCGGCAAGCCGCAGCAGGTTTTCACCGCGCGGCAGCGTCTCTTCTTTTTCCCATTGCGAAATCGCCACATGGGAGACTTTTACCTGTTGCGCCAGTTGCTTCTGCGTTAATTGCAGTGATTTGCGTCGGAGTCGGATGCGGTCACCCAGCGTTTCGTTTTTCATTAGCTTGACTTTTTGGTTGAGAGTGACTTAAGTATACTTAACTCTGGTATTTAAGCAATCTTAAATTCAGGGCGGAGGACGTGTCTGTTCTGCACGCGGTGTGTTCCAGAGACCTTACCGGAAAAAGGGGTGTGGCATGGAAAGTAGTTTGATTACCAGTATGGGTGCGTTAGTTCTGGGTGGGGGGGCTGCAGCACTGTTCTGGAAACCGTTATTGGCGGGTATTGCGTCAATCGTAACCAGTAATCGAGCCGGCGGCGAAATTATTACCAGCTACAAAGAGCAGGTGGTGTTGCTGAAAGAGAGCAACCTGCTGATACGGGAGGAGAACGATGAATTACGTGAACGTCATGACAGAAATTTGCGGCGCATTGCGACACTCGAAACCGATTTGCGCTTAATCAAGAATGCCGTTGGCATTTTACTGGCAATGACCGAAACCGGTCAGAACGATAAATTTCGAAATGAGATTGATCGGCTTATCTCAACTCTGGAGGATCGCAGCGATGGCCACGATTAACAGCGATAAAGCACCTATGTCATACCGGCGCAAAGTTATCCTCGGCTGCATTCTGCTGAGTTGTTCGATGATTTGCATCCTTATGACGATTATTTTTCTCTACGTCAGCAACACCGCGAATAAACGGGTCGAGGAGATACGGGAAGACTACCGGGTTATCGCCGCACGGCGTGATGACAGAGTGGATTTGCTGACCGATCAGGTCGCAGCGTTACAGCACAAGCTCGATGTCATCCCGGAACGCGTCGCCGACAAAACGGTCACGAAAGTAAAAGAGGTGGTGATTGAGAGTGAGGTGCCTCCCGTGAAACCCGCTCAGAAACCGTAACTTCCGATTATTCTTAGTGCGGCTTCGCTATTATCAGCTACTTTTAAATCTCCGGGCGACATTTTGTATCTGAACTGACGCCCGTTGATTGGCCGGTTGGTGAACCGCTAAGCCTAATCACTTTTGATAACTGACCAGAAGGAAATTTAGCATGAGCGATTCAACAGAAACCAAGACCAAAACTGACTATCTGCGCGATGTGACTTCTCAGCTGAAAGAGATGCGCCACTATGCGCAGACGAACACCGAAACCCTTTCCAGCCATTGGTTAGCGTTTGATGCCGGTGAGTATAAAGATAAGACAAACGCCGATCGTATCGATGCGTTGCTAAATAAGCAGGGGAAACTGCTGGAAGATCTGGATGCCGCTATCCAGGACATCGAGATTGAAATCAATCACAGTGAGCAGGAGAGCTGATTCATCTCCCGCTAACTGATTGGGTGGCCGTTAAGGGACTAGTCGGCCACCAGCCACATATCCGCTTCGTCGAACATCTCTTCAACAATACGCGCAACTGTCGCTTTATCGTTCTTACTCAAATCAGTATCAATCGCGTTACGTTCCATCGGCTTGACCTTAACTTCAATGTCAGGAAACACCCGATGCACCCGCTTTTCCAGCTCCTCACGAATCATCTCGCGAGCACCCGGCAAACCGGCAACGTTGCGCTTGTCATAAATTAACTCAACAAACATGATGGCAATCCATTCAGGGCAAAATCGCTGACCTATAATACTGTAAATAAAAACAGTGGCAAGGCGGCGCACCGGATTTCGTGTAAATTTTTATCTCGCGTAAACCTCAATCTTCGGCTGGCAAAATGCGCACGCATCGCGACATAATGCTGGCTTACATTTAAGGAGGTCCGCGATGCGACAACTGGTCATTGATATTCTGCTAAAGCTGGCAAAGATGGACGTCGATGCAAAAGAGTTGACCGCGCAGCTTGAAGCGCAGTCCCTGCTGGTTGCAGCGTTGCTGGTGCAGGCGAAGCAGGACAACTCGCTGACCATTACAGAGACGGTGCAGGATGCCATCATTACCGCTTCGCAATCGTCGACCGACTTCATGCAGTCGGATGTTGATCTGCTGCTGACACACATCAATCGTCTGCTGGCGGTTGCAAGCTATGTTGAAGTAAAAGGCAAAGCGACAGAAGCGCGGGAGTAGGGCAGTTTACCAGTGCGCCTCTGGCGTGTGGCGGGTAGCCTCTCCAGAGGCAGTCCGAATACACATCCGCAGGGGCATATACGCCCTGCGTTATGACGTCGCTTTTTGCTGCACGCTTTTCCGGCGCAGTTGGACGGGCGGCTTATCTCCGTGATGTGCAGCGGGAATTACAGCTCGTTTTTGATGCAGAACGCTTCCCAGCTCATCCCCAGCGACTCAGCATGCGATTTGAGATAGATCTCGATGGCCTCAGCCGCGACCGCTTTATCCGGCTCAGCGAGCTGAATAGAGAAAATCATTCCATCCAGATTTTTCTGCCGTAAAAAGGCCGCGTAGATACGTTCGGCATGCCACTCGCGCAGCTGTCGCAGCGACAGGTTAGCGGCACGGGCATCGCTCTCGGTTAATTCATCAAGTGCGGACTGAAAGTCGGGATGCGCGGTGAAAAACATCTCACGAGCCTGGGCGTAGTAAGCTTCTGGCGTTTTCATATTCATATTCCTGAAAGTCTGTTGCAGCGCGTCAGTGTAACGGGTTGCCTTCTGCTTGTCAGGCGTGACAGAGTCCGGTCAGCCAGCAATTTGCCGATCAAAACGCTGACCGATCTCTTCCCTGACGGATAAATGCGGCTGCATTCAGCGTATCGCGGGGGTTTAACAGCCAGATGCCTTGCGCAACTCGGTGGAAAAATTATAACGTAGCCGCCATTGATGTGATCTTAGGGATTAAACATGAAAAAGTGGATGCTGATTGCCGCGCTGGCACTGAGTGGTTGTGCGCAAATCAACGATTATGAAAATGCGGTGCAAACGCCGGCACCGGCTGATTTGCAGGGTAACTGGCAAACCGTCGGCCCGCAAAGCGCTCTGATCAGCGATCAGGCAATGGCCAGTCTGATTATCACGGCAGATGGCAGCACGCTGGATTGCCGTCAGTGGCAGCGCGTGATTGCCAAGCCAGGCAAACTGACCCGGCTGAACGGTGATTATGTCAACGTCACGCGTAAGATTCGGGTTATGCCGCTGGTCGTGGATAATAGCGAGCTCAGGTATGACGGGCTGACCCTGCGTAAAGTGGCGCGTCCGACCGTGGAGTGTCAGCAGGCACTGGAAGAAGTGGCAAAGCAGCCGAAAGCCGCCGTGATTCAGAATATCGAACCGCAGCTGCTGCGCACGCCGATCACTGAGCATAACGCGCAGTCGTAACCGCAGCCCATCAAAAACGTCCCGGCAGAGCATGCACGTGTCTGCCGGGACGGTTAACATTTACTCCGTCTCTTATTCTGCTATTACCCAGACGCTGACGCTGCCACCGTTACAGGCAAACAGGGCGGTGCCGTGTTCATCGGCGGTAATGGTCTCTTCACGATTACCCAGATGATCGCGCCAGACCTTACCGGCAAAGCCTTCTCCCATCGGCACACTTTTCTCGCCTGCATCACCGTTCGACATGATCACCACACAGCCCGGCTGTGTTTCGGTGCCGCTACGGCTGAACGCCACGCAATTGGGATGGTCAAAATAGTCGGTCTGCACGCCCCAGCCATATTGCTGACGCGCCCGGATTAATCCTTCCAGTTCAGGAATGACCGGCATCTCAATTTTGTGTTTCTCGCCATCACCGCCCTCATCTTCATAGGTCGCCCCGAACAGATCAGGATAGAAAATGGTGGGCACGCCCTGCTCGCGCAGCAGGATAAGCGCATAGGCCAGCGGTTTGAACCAGGCCTCCACCGGTGCTTCCAGCGACTGCAGCGGCTGAGTATCATGGTTGGCCACGATTGTCACGGCATGCCACGGGTCCGCCACCACCAGCGAGTTCGCAAAAATCTGGCTCATGTCATAGGCGCTGCCTGCGGTTGAAGCCTGATGGAAGTTCATGTGCAGTGGCGCATCAAACAGCATCGTTTTGCCTTCAACCTGATGCACATACTCCTGCAGCTTCCCGGTTTCAAACGACCAGTATTCCGCGACGATAAACATCGGTTCTTTAGCGGCTTCCTGAATATGGTCGATCCACTCTTTATAGAACCAGGCCGGAATATGTTTTACCGCATCCAGACGGAAGCCGGTGCAGGGCACCTGTTCCATCACCCAGCGCGCCCAGTATTTCAGCTCTTCCCTGACCGCATTGTTGCGGAAATCGATGTTGGCACCCATCAGATAGTCGAAGTTACCCAGCTCGTTATCCACCTGATCGTTCCAGCCTTCGGCGGTGTAATCATTGATGATTTTGAATACGCCGTTTTCGTCCGGATTTTCGATGTGGTCTACGCCGCTAAAGCATTTGTGATCCCAGACAAATTTCGAATACTCACCGGCACGGGCCGGAAAGGTGAATTTCGTCCAGGCTTCACATTCAACAACCTCGTCGTCGATTTCATCACGGTTGTCCGGATTGACGCGGTTAACGCTGATCGCTTCTTTCTCGTCAGCGCCCATTTTATGGTTCAGCACCACATCCAGCAGCACCCCAACGTTGTGGCTGCGCAGGGCTTCGGTCGCCGCCAGTAACTGCTGTTTATCACCATATTTGGTGGCAACAGCGCCTTTCTGATCAAATTCACCGAGGTCAAAGAGATCGTAGCTGTCGTAACCGACAGAATAGCCACCCGAATCCCCTTTGTAGCACGGTGGTAACCACACCATACTGATACCAATTTCGCTGAGCCAGGCCGCCCGATCGGCGACTTCAGGCCACAGTTTGCTGCCATCCGGGTAATACCAATGGAAAAACTGTAATAACGTTGGGTTTTGCATGTACCGCACTCCAGGGGATGATGAAAATCAAGTATGGAGTAAGCGGCAGAAAAGAGACGCCGCGCAGAAAAATAAATCTGGCGGCGTCACCGGGCAGGGGATCAGGAGAGGGTTTCGCGGGGGACCATAACAACGCCGCCCTGGTTGCCATAGGCGGACATGACCGATTTCTGGCGGCTGTTCTGACCGACCAGTGAGGCCAGCTCATCCATCCGCGCCTGCAGCAGGCGTTTCACTTCGCTTTCGTTATCCAGAATGTGGCGCAGGACCGGGCGTAGCTGTTCCTGCATCTGGGATGACGGCGACACCGCCTCTGTCGATTGGGCTAAGTTCTGCACCGCATTGACATATTCCATCTCCCTGCTGATCAATTCATCCCATTCGCCCTGTGCTGCATGACGCAGCATTCCCTGGCTGAGATCGAGTAACTGTTGGTAAACGGCAATCAAATGCGGTGAAGTCGTCATTAAACGGCGTCCTGAATCAGGTTAGGTTGAACCACTTCTTTCCACGCGTCTGCGATGTTGCGCAGCAGGCCTTCGACCTCCTCAATCGCGGCAACATCGTTGTGCAGGTTGGCCTGCAGCAGGCGACGCGTCATGTAGTTGTAAAGATCCAGCAGGTTGTCTGCCAGCTCATCACCCCGGTTTTCAGCAAGGCCCTCTTTCAGCCCTGCTTCGATAATATTGATGGCTTTAGAAATAGAGCTGCCTTTGCCTTCAATATTGCCATCCTGCATAAACAGGCGGGCGCGGATTAATGCGCTCAGTGCGCCGTCGAACAGCATCACGACCAGCTGCTGCTGGCTGGCGCTCATCACGGCGCTTTCTACGCCAATTTTTGCATAGGCTTTGGTGCCTGTAGCGGTGTACATGGTCACTCCTATGATTTTTCAGAAGAACTTGACGTATCGAACTGCTGCGTCAGATAGGTACTGGTTGAGTTAAGTTTACTGATGGCCAGATCCAGCTGGGTAAACTGCGTCTTATAACGTGCGATATCCGCATCAATGCGGTCGCTGGTGGTGTTATAGAGGGCCGTTAAGGTATTCAGTGTCTTACTGACGCCATCCGTTGCCGCCTGAACAATTCCTTTGGATGCCAGCCAGTCAGTCAGTTTGCTGTCTATTTTGGCGGTGATACCGGTTTTACCGTCACCCACGATCATCTCTTTCACACCCGCAGCATCTTTATCCAGTGCCGCGCTCAGCTTGGTCGAATCCAGTTTTAAGGAACCGGTAGTGGGATCCGTTGTTACCCCAATCTGTCCCAGTGATTTGTAGGACGATGTGCTTTGGGCGTTGGTCAGCATCGTTTTCAGCTGCGTTTCGATAGTCCGTAACGTGCTGTCGCCGAGCAGGGCACCATTGGTGGAGTCCTGGGCATCCGTATTGGTATCAACCTTGGTGTATTTGGTCAGGGTATTGAACTGATCCAGCAACGTATTGTAGGCATCTACCCAAGCGCTGACGGCGCTGGAGGCTTTTGAGGTGTCTTTGGTGATCGTCAGCGTCTGACTGCCCACGGTCTGTGCGGTCAGATTTAAGGTAATGCCTTCCAGCGCATCGCTAATCTGATTGCTGCTGTTTTCAATCGCAACGTTGTTAACCGTGAGCTGGGCATTCTGCGCTTTAACGCTTTCGGTCATCACATTGCTGCTGGCGCTGGCGTCAAAGCCCACAATGCCCTGCAGCGTGCTGTCACCGGTAACGGCAACGGTTGCTACCGCATTATCGCTGCCGGTTTTATTGGCGCTTAATGACAGGCGGAAGCTGCCGTCTGACACCTTGATAATACTGGCGGTGATGCCAGCATTTGCGCCATTGATCGCGTCACGCATACCGGTCAGCGAGGTCTGTTCGGTGGACAGCGTGATGCTTTTGCTGGTGCCATCTTTTAAGGTAATTGCGATGCTGCGGCTGGCCACAGAACTGTCGCCGAGGGCAGCGGTGTTGCTGCTCTGCACCGCAGAGGTCAGCACCTGCGCCTGCGCCAGCTGTGTAACGTTAATGGCATATTTACCGGCCACGGTGCTGCCAGAGGTGGTGGCGCTGATGGCCGAAGAGCTGCTGGTCGCGGTGGTGGCAGTAAAGAGGTCGGCACTGTTCAGCTTGGTGTTGGCGGTCTGGAACGTCGTCAGAGCGCTTTTCAGCGTTGAATAGGCACTGAGCTTGGCGGTATAAGCCGACTGCTGCGTTGAGATGGGTTTGAGTGCGGCTTTCTCAGCGGTCTGCAAACTGTCAAGCATGGTACTGAGCGGCAGGCCGGAGCCCACACCGAGATTGCTAATACTGGCCATGTTAATTCCTTTATAAGGTCGACAGGGAAATTGAATACCTGGGTTATCGGCCTTGAATAAGGAAAGTTTAACGTTATTTGCCTTAGTGTAATGACGTAAATAAGCACTATAGAGAAGGGTAATTCAGCCGCTAGAAAATTAATGAATCAGGTCTAAAGAAGTTCGGCAGGGTGGCGATAACTTAAAACGTGACAGGCTGAAGCAGAAAAATTCGCCTGGTACTAAAAAAATTCTAAAGGTTGTTAAACGGCAGACGATAACAACTTTGACGGCGCTGAAGCCGGCGGGTTGAAGCCCACACCTTAACCGAAAGACTTGATTAACAGGAAAATTTATCATGGCCCAAGTCATTAATACCAACAGCCTCTCGCTGATCACTCAGAACAACATCAACAAGAACCAGTCAGCTCTGTCTACTTCAATGGAGCGTCTGTCTTCTGGTTTACGTATCAACAGCGCGAAAGATGACGCTGCTGGTCAGGCAATTGCCAACCGTTTCACCTCTAACATCAAAGGCCTGACTCAGGCTGCTCGTAACGCCAACGACGGTATCTCTGCTGCGCAGACTACTGAAGGCGCGCTGTCAGAAATCAACAACAACTTACAGCGTATCCGTGAGCTGACTGTACAGGCTTCAAGCGGTACTAACTCAGATTCTGACAAATCTTCAATCCAGGACGAAATCAAATCACGTCTGGACGAGATTGACCGCGTATCTGGTCAGACCCAGTTCAACGGCGTGAACGTGCTGGCTAAAGACGGCAAAATGAACATCCAGGTTGGTGCAAATGATGGCGAAACCATCACTATCGACCTGAAAAAAATCGACTCCAAGACCCTGGGTCTGGATAGCTTCAACGTCAACGGCCCGGCAGGCACCCCAACTGCAGCTGGCGCAACAGAGTTCAAAGCAGCTTACGGTTCAACCACCAACGTAACTGGCGCAACTGTTGCTGAATCAAGTGCTAATGCCCTGTCTACCCGTCTGGGTGTTGCAGCGTCAGGTGTGACTGTTGATTCTGGTACTGTGTACAAAGATGACAACGGCAAAATGTTTGCTAAAGTCACCGTTGCTTCAGCAAGCGCTGCTGAAACCAACAACCTGAAAGCAAATGGCTTTGATATCGCCAGCGGCGCGTCTCAGTCCTTCTTCGTCGCAGTTGACCCACAGTCAGCGGATACTGCAACGACTGCAGGCAAAGCAGCGTTCAAACTGGACACCTCTAACATGAGCCTGTCTAGCCTGACCACTGGCGCATCATCAAGCCCACTGGCTAAACTGGACGAAGCGATTGCAAGCGTGGACAAGTTCCGTTCTTCACTGGGTGCGATTCAGAACCGTCTGAACTCAGCCGTGACTAACCTGAGCAACACCACCACTAACCTGTCAGCTGCACAGTCTCGTATCCAGGATGCTGACTACGCAACTGAAGTTTCAAACATGTCTAAAGCGCAGATCGTACAGCAGGCTGGTAACTCAGTGTTGGCAAAAGCTAACCAGGTTCCACAGCAGGTTCTGTCTCTGCTGCAGGGCTAATCGATTCTTACTGAATCAACGTAAAAAACCTCGCTTCGGCGGGGTTTTTTTTGGCTGAAAACGAGGACTGCGTTGCCGTTCTGGCAGATTAGCCCCTGTTTGCTGTTTTACTTCTCCGATTGAACCCAGGCACAAAGATTATGCTAAAGCAAAATGTGCGCTGCTCTCAGTCGATCATGACTAAGAGGAGTCAGTGAGAGAGAGTAAAATGCATCAACACGATCTGGTCAGCATTATTATTACCGCAGGGGCTTCAGCCTGGTTTACGCGCGCGCTCGACAGCGCACTCAGCCAGGATTACCCGCATATCGAAATCATTGTGGCTGATTACAGTGATGCCCCTTTTATTCACAAGAAGCTCGAAAGTTATCTTGATCAACACGGCCACCTTCTCCGCTATGTCAAAATCGACGACGAAACCGGACCGGTTTATCAGGCTGCCGTTAGCGCGGCGCGCGGAAAATATATCAAGTTCCTGTCCGATGCCGATCTTCTGAAACCGGTCTGCGTCTCCACGTTAGTGGCCGGACTGATGGCACACCCTGCGTGTCGGGTAGCGATCTCCCGTCGGGAGCGGATAGGTCCACAGGATGAAGTCCTGCCCGAGCTTATCTCCACATCAGCGCTGAACAGCGAAAATTGTATTATCAACGGCCAGGATTTGCTGCGTAATCAGACACTGAAAGCGTACAGCCTGCCGGGCGAACTGACCGCAGCGCTGTTTTATCGCGACGATCTCACCAGCAGCCTGATCGATCAGTCACTGCTCACCACCGGAGAACCGGCATTGCAGGCGGTTCCGGCGCTGGTCATTTACCACCATCATCTGAGCCACAGCCACCTTCTCTGGTTTGCCGCGCCGCTGTGCAGTGTGCGTGCTTCAGACGTGGAGTTTCAGCCTCATCAGCGTGAAAGTGACGATATTTTCAGGAACGGGCGTGAAGCGTTATATGAAAAAATCCGTCACGAAAGCGGGTTTGATGTCGGGCATGACCCACAACTGGTCCGCGTTGCCTCGCTGGCGCAACCCGATCTGTTCAGCCTTAAAAATCTTGCTGAAGAGCAGCAGAAGAACTTTACCTTAGGCACGCTCGCGACGTGGCGAGGTTCACGCACCCTGAATCCTCTGCAGCACAAGATGTTAGTGGATCTGGCCGCGACGCACGCGCATCCCATCAGCGTGCTGGCAGTCATTACCGTTACGCACGACACCGCCGCCGGTCTGGATGCGCTTTTACGCTCAATCAGCCAGACAGCAACAGTGGGCATCCGGTTTGAACCGGTCATCATTGCCATCGACGTTATTCCCGACACGGATGCTGAATGCTATGCCGCCACAGAGCAGAGCCGCATCCCTGTTATCAATCAACTCATCCATGAACGTGAAGACCAGTGGGTGATGTTTCTGGAGGCAACCACTGTTCTGCACGCCTCTGGTGTGATCGCATTAAGCAAAATGCTTCTCGCTGAAAACACCTGTTTAGCGCTCTATGCTGATGAATTTTTCTACATTGATAATGCGCCAATGGGTGCCGCGTTCAGGCCCGATTTTAATCTTGATTTGTTGCTCAGTTCCCCCAAAACGATGGCGCAACACTGGCTATTCCGCCGGGAACTACTGTTAGCTGCCGAAGGACTGGATGCTGATTATCCCGCGTCGGCTGAATTTGATCTCATTGTTAAGCTGATTGAATCTCAGGGATTTGACAGTATTGGTCATAGTGCGGAGCCGCTGTTAACAGGGCAGCTGAAAAGCAGGGACATCCTTGAAGATGTGGCCATCATTGAGCGGCATTTGCAAAACCGTGGCTATCCCGATGGACGGGCGGCATTAGATAACTTTTTCAATTACCGTTTACGTTACAACCATCCCGATAAGCCGGTTGTCTCCATCATCATTCTGGCTAACTGGCATCTCGCCTCGCTGATTAGTTGCGTCACGACCGTGCTGGAAAAAACGACTTATCACCGTTATGAGATGATCATCATCTGCGATAACCAGGGAACGCCTGAGCGGGACAAATGGGTGTCAGACATTGCAGGCGTTGATCCTGCCCGCATAAAAACGGCCCGCTTTAACGGCGCTTTCCGTCACAGCGCCATGGCTAATCTGGCCGCGGAACAGGCCACCGGCGACTATCTGCTTTTTATGCATTGTGAAATGGCGGTCACAGACGGTGAATGGCTCGACAATCTCCTGAATCATGGACTGCGACCGGAAGTGTTTGCGGTTGGTGGCAAGCATCTCTCGTCTGACAACAAGATCAGGCATGCAGGCTACGTCCTCGGTGTAAACGGTGCGGTGGGTGAAGTCTTCAGGGGCAATGACGACAAAGATGCCAACTATCTGGGGCGCATGAACGTCGATCAGAACTACAGTGCCGTTTCGGGTGATCTGGTGCTGATGCGTAAATCGGTCTTCGATGAGCTGGGGGGATTTGATCAGGACAAGCGCCTGTATGCGGATGTTGATCTCTGTCTGAAAGCGCGAGAGCTGGGGTATCTGACGGTCTGGACGCCGTATGCCCGTTTACACCGCCCCGCAGCCCGCACCAGCCCGTTCCCGGATGAAACGGTGCAGACATCCAGCAAATTAAAGCAGCTGGAAGAAGATAAAATTTATGCTGAATGGATGCCGGTCGTCGCCAGTGATCCTGCCTATAACCCCAATCTGTCACTGAGAAGCCGTCACTTCGAATTAAGAAACGATGATGTGAACGGGCTGACGGTCAGAGCAGAAAATCTGCCCACATTCCTGGCGCATAATGCCGATGTGTACGGTTGCGGACATTATCGTATTACGCAACCGCTTGAGGCGATGATAGCGGAAGGCGTTGCTCAGGGAAAAAGCGGCATGACGCTTCTGACACTGAGTGAAATGGGGCAGTTCAGACCCGACAGCCTGATTATCCAGCGCCGGTATGCACCTGCATTCCATAACTGGATGGAGCGGGTCAGCAAACTCCACAACGTCTTCAAAGTGTTTGAGCTGGATGATTACATTATTAATCTGCCCATGAAGCATCATGGCCGTCACGCTTATAAGCAGGAAACGGCAAAGTTAGTACGCAAAAGCCTGAGCTTTTTTGACCGCTTTGTGGTCTCGACCGCGCCACTGGCCGACGCGATGCGTGATATGCATCCTGACATTGTGGTGATGAAAAATCGCCTTCCCTCAGAGGCCTGGGGCAGGCTTCATTCACTGCGTCAGCAGGGCAAGAAACCCCGAGTGGGCTGGGCCGGTGGCGTCAGTCATCGCGGCGATCTTGAAATGATTTTCGATATCGTCCGGGAATTTTCGGCTGATGTTGAATGGGTCTTTATGGGGATGTGCCCGGATAAACTCCGGCCCTATGTGCATGAGGTTCACAGTGGGGTGGATCTCACGCTTTATCCTGCAGCGCTCGCGTCCCTTAATCTCGATCTGGCGCTGGCACCGGTTGAAGACAACATCTTCAACGCCTGCAAAAGTAATCTGCGATTACTGGAATACGGTGCCTGCGGCGTGCCGGTTATTTGCAGTAACGTTGCCTGTTATCGTGACGACAATCTTCCGGTTACCCGGGTCAATAACCGGTTTATTGACTGGCGCGAGGCTATCCGCATGCATCTTGCCGACCCCGATGCCAGTGCAAAAATGGGGCGGGAACTGCAGGCTGAGATCCGACAAAACTGGATGCTGACAGGCGAGAGCCTGCGCCTGTGGGCAAAGGCATGGCAGCCCTGATTGAGGCTGGCACCTGTTAACTTTTCAGGCCGTCTGATCAACTTTTCAGATGGCCTGAAACAGCGCAGAACGCAGATGGGTTAAGCGATTTCATCACTGTGGCAGGCCGGAGTGGCAATGTCTGACTATAAACACCCTTATTATATATTTTCCCCTGACTATCGGGAGTCATCCGGTGGTATTCAGGCTTTGCACAAACTCTGCCATCAAATCAATCTGCATGGCGGCAATGCGTGGATGGCAAACTGCGATATCGTCAATCCTGCCTGGAATACGCCAGTGCTGGACGGGGATATTTATGCCCGGCATAAAGCGGAACGGATACCCATCGCCGTTTACCCTGAAATCTATTCCGGTAATCCGATTAAGGCGGAAGTCTGCGTGCGCTATATGCTGAATCATGAAGCGCTGCTTAATGGAAATCGCCTTGATGAAACTGAAGAGGATCTCTTCTTCTGGTATAGCTCGCAGCTGATTGTCAAAGAACCTGACGTTAATTTTTTAACGATGGTCGGCCCGGATTTAGAAATGTTCTCGGATGACGGCAGAGTCAGAACGACAACACTGCTTTATCTGAATCGGGTGCCCGAAGAGAAAGTCGATTTTACGACGTTACCCGACGATATCACGGTTATTTCGGTTAAAAATCCTCACCCTCTGGCGGAGCTGGCAGAGATTTTAAAGTCGGCCTCGGTGATGTACACCTTCGAATGGTCCGGGACCTGCAACCTCGCGGCGTTGTGTGGGGTGCCGGTGGTTTCTCTGGTCGCCAGGGGGTATGAAAAGTTCGCCATCTCTGACGCGTCGATTCGCGACATGGGCGGGGCGGGCGTCTGCTTTAGTGACGATCCCGCCGAACTGGAGAGGACGCGTGCCGGGCTTTATAAAGTGCGCGAACACATGCGAAAATTTGAAGCAAACTTCTCACAGCAGCTTACCCACTTTTTCAGTAAAACCCAGGCGGCTGCCAATAAGAAAAGTGAAGAGAAGTTTGTTTCAACGGAAAACTGGCTTGCCCGGTATCCCGTGCCTGAAAACGCGCGGGCTGAAGCCGGTGGCAGTCTGTCCCTCAGCGTTGTGATCCTGCAGGACACTGCATCAAAGCAGGCACTCGACGCAACACTCACCTCACTTCACACGCTGAATGTGAATGTTAAACTCTGCGCGATTGCGGAAATGAGCGATGAGGATCTCAAACCCGAAAACTTCAGCCGCGGGTTAAGTCACCTGCTGGCTGAAGACCAGCATGAATGGATACTGTTCCTGCGCCCTGGCGACAGAATCCATCCGACTCTTTTCGCCAGTCTTTCTCTGTTCAGCGAGAAAATGGCGACTGCACTGGCCTTTTATTCAGACCGGCTCGCTCTGGAGTCGGACGGGAGAACATCGTCCCTTTTCCTGCCCGATTTTGACCTGGATTACTTTTTAGCAATGCCGGAATGCTTTGCAAGGGGCGCTTTCTTCAGACGTGAATTGTGCCTGGAGATTGTTAAATCGCGCCACATTTCACACCAGACGGTTGAAATGGATTTGTTATTCCCGCTGGTTAACGCACGGCTTATGGCTGACATTCAGCATATCCCGCTGCCCGTGCTGACGGTGTTGTCAGCAGACAATCATCACGACGCGTTAAAGCAGGCTTTGCTGGCAGAACACCTGACCCTGAGAGGGTACAGCGGCGCTTCGATTGAAAAAGAGAAGGGCGCGTTTGTTATACATTACCCTGACGCCGGCATTAAAAAGCTTAGCGTCGTTATTGTCGTAGAAGATGCAATTGATCAGGTTAAGCGGATGCTTTCGACGTTTGTCGATACCGTCACGGATACCGACTATGAAATCATTTTCATTGATAACCTGTCACAGGATGCGCGTGTCAGAACATGGCTATCCTCACTATCCGGTATGAATGAGGACATCTTCAGAGTCTATTTCGTTGATGAGAAAATCAGCAACGTCAGCGCGCTCAATTATGCTCTCTCAGTGGCGCGGGGCGAATTTACACTTTATCTGTCCTGCGGCATTTATTTTAACAATACAGCGTGGCTGAACGCCTTGCTGAACCATTGCGGACGTTCTGAACTCCTCGCCTGTGCGCCGTTTTTAACAAATAAACGTAACCGCCTCTATTCCCCCGGCGTGGTTGAGGGCGCGGCGCGCAGTCACTTCGATCCGTTATCCCCGGCGCATGCAGACTCGCCAGCACTGTGGGTGCCACGACAACATTTACTGCTCAGCAGTGAATGTATCATGCTACGAACCGCATCCTGCCAGCAGGCTGGAGGGCTGAATGAACAGCTGCCGACGGTAAATGAGGCGATCGCCGATCTGCTGTTAAGGGCTTCTGATAAGGAAACGGTGACGTTAGCCGTGCCTCAGTCGCGGGTGTGCTGCGATGAGATCAAGGCAGAGGCAGAACTCACCGTCGGCGATTCGCTGTTTTCAGAAAAATGGATTGGCCGGTTAGCCAGCGATCCTGCGGTGAATCCGAACCTCTCCTGGCAGGGTGAGCGTTATGAACGGGAGAATGATCGTTCGCGGATAGCAGCCCGTCTGGGCTTAACGCTCAACGCGTTATTTTTGTTTAATGCCAAAGACACTGCGGAATCGCAGCGTGTAAAAGCGCGCGCGCTGTCACTGTCGGATTCCGGTAACGGCCTGCACACCCTGATATGCCCGCATGTCCCGGCAGCGGAACTTTACAGGATCAAGCCTGAGTGTGTGGTGATGAGCGATGTGATGGCCCACAAAAACGGGTGGCTGTTCAGGAACCGGCATCTGTTCCCTGACACCCGCTTTATCGTTGAGGTGAGCAGGGCGTCGTTCAGCACGGAGAGTCATCACTCTGGTCGTGATGAGATTCTGCGGAACGCCGATCTGCTGGTGGTCAGAAATGCCGCTGCACTGAAGCTGTTCCGCCATCAACACGTCGTCCTGCAGGCTGACAAACTCAGCACCGACTGGCAGCAACTTATCCCGGCCAGTCCGCGTCCATCCGACCACCACGAGAAGCCCAGAGTGGGCATCGTGCTAGCGGATTTGCTCCCGGAAGACTGGCGACATATTGAAGCGCTGATTAAAGAGATGAGTGAGCGCGTCTGCTGGATTATCTACGGTGCCTGTCCTGACGCGTGGAAACCCTGGATCCATGAATATCATCGTAAAGTGCCGCAAAACAGGCTGCCGGAGATGTTTCAGTCGCTCAGATTAGACCTTGCGCTTGCACCCCTTTCCGATTCTGTGCTGAATCAGGCGGAAGGGCATCAGGTCATTGCGCAGTTAGGTGCCTGCGGTTACCCGGTGCTTGCCAGCGATCATGACGCTTATAAAGAGATAAGGAGCGTTGAGCGTGTTAAAAATAAAACGTCGCAGTGGCGGTTTATGATTAACAAAATGATCAGCAATCCACCGTTATTGCGCAGCCTGGGTGAAACTATCTATCAGGAAGTGAATGCAGACCGGATTTATCAGCAGGGTGAACGGCCAGCATGGCTGACCGGCCAGGCGTGCTAAAACCGGGAGGACGGGTACGCAGGCGTATCCGTCCCGTGCAGGTTTTTTTAGCACATCGCCCATCGCAGTCAGACAAGGATGATCACCCCGCCCGTTACAGTTCCCCCCCGGTCTGCCGATAACTCTTCACAGAACAACATCATTTTTTGATTTTAACTTTGTGGAGTGTCCATGCGCTTCAATTACGACCTGTTACCGGGTGAGCGGCTGACCTTCGAGGAGATCGCCCGGCGTTATGCGTTGCAATACCCTGATGATAAAGAGCTGACGGCGCGCGCCTTGCTGAGCCCGTCAACCGGCCTGCGCACGCTGAAGATCCGTGCGGTATTCGCACGGGAAGAGAGCAACAGCCCGCTGGAGGATCTGCTGTTTATCTCCAGTGATAACGAGCGTAAAAATTACCTGCGTCGCTTTGAGCACTACCTTAAGCAGAATCTCTCTTTCCTCTATTTTCGTCGCAGCGACAACGAGAAGCGCGACAACCTGTGGAAAGTGATGGGCAACAGCCAGGTCTTCGCGATGATCGATCCACAATCCGCTACGGCACAAAATCTGTTAAACAGTCGCGGCTACAAACTGGTGCTGATGCATCAGGATGATGAAGACATTTACTGGCAGCTCTTTAATCCGCAGGCCGATCCCTGTTTTCCGCAGTCGCAGCGTATTCAGTTCATTGTGGTGCTGAGCACCCCGCAGCACAAAGTTCCTGCGGCGGTGATGCCGGGAACGGAAGTTGGACGCCGCGTTAAAGCCCGCGTGCTTCAGCGCGCCAGCCAGGCGGAATTCAGCGCCGGTGTTAAAGCGCGATATGGTGCCTGCGTGATGACCGGAACCCAGCTGACCGAACGCCACAACTGGCCGTGGGTCGAAGCCTGCCATATCGACACGCAGGAAGGCGATGATGGTGTCCTGGCGGACAACAGCATCGATAACGGCCTGTTTTTACGCAGTGATTTACAGCGGCTATTTATTAACCGACTGATTAGCATTGATGCTGAATCGGGAACGATTCAGGTGCATCCTGGCGAAGAGGCGCTGCAGCATATTGCGCCCTGGTATCAGGAGCTGGATGGCCGTGTCTGCAGTTTGTGGGCCGCGGTGCCCCCCGCCACGCGGCAACGGCTGCGCGACCGTCGCTGATTCCGGCCAGCGTGCAGAGGGATCTGCACGCTGACATAACAAAAATCAAATAGCCTCGTTTTACCCCGCCTATTCAGCCAATCGAAAACGCTACAGAATTGGATAATCATGCCGATAACTTCATTAACGCAGGGTAGTCAACGTGAACGATTTCTATACCGCCGAAGGCGTGATGGACAAGCATTCGCTCTGGCAGCGCTACGTGCCGCTGGTGCGCCATGAAGCGTTGCGTCTGCAGGTTCGCCTGCCGGCCAGCGTTGAGCTTGACGACTTGCTGCAGGCCGGTGGGATAGGGCTGTTAAATGCCGTAGAGCGTTACGACGCGCTCCAGGGCACAGCTTTTACCACCTATGCCGTGCAGCGCATTCGTGGCGCCATGCTCGACGAGCTTCGCAGTCGGGACTGGGCACCACGCAGCGTGCGGCGTAACGCACGTGAAGTGGCAGGCGCAATGCACAGAGTGGAACAGTCGCTGGGGCGCTCTGCCTCCGAGCAGGAAGTGGCGCAGCAGTTGAATGTTTCCATGGAGGAGTACCGGCAGATCCTGCTGGACACCAACAACAGTCAACTCTTCTCCTACGACGAGTATCGGGAAGAGCACGGCGACAGCGCGGAGCTGGTGACGGAAGGCCATGAAGAGGCTAATCCACTTCACCAGTTGCTTGAAGGGAGTCTGCGTGAGCGCGTCATTGAAGCGATCGAAGCGTTACCCGATCGTGAAAAGATGGTGCTGACACTGTACTACCAGGAAGAACTGAACCTGAAAGAGATTGGCGCGGTACTTGATGTGGGTGAATCCCGTGTCAGCCAGCTGCACAGTCAGGCGATCAAACGCCTGCGGGCCCGACTTGCGGGAGCGCGCTAGCAGTATCAGTTCCTGGCGATTCAAAAATTATAAGAAACCGGGGACTCAGTAATGGGAGCCAAAACCAAGGCCAGACCGTTAAGTCGTTATCTTAAAGACTATAAACACAGCCAGAGCAACTGTTCACACTGTGGCAAGGTATTAGATCGAATGGCGCTCGTTTTTCGTGGCCAGATCATCAATAAAGAGGCCATCGCACGGATGGACCAGATGATTGATGAGCAGCTGTGGCTGAAACTTCAGCCCGAGCTGACCGCGCTTTGTCGTTTTTGCAGTGATATTTTTTGTAATACCCATCCTAATTACTTCGACATTATGGCGTTTAAACAGTACCTGTTTGAACAGACAGAGATGAGCCCCAGCACGATTCGTGAATATGTGGTGCGTCTGCGTCGACTGGATGAGATGCTGAAAGCCAAAAATTTCCCGGCCGAAAAGCTGAAAGGAAATAGCTGGCATCAGTGTCTGGAAAGCGATCTGCCTGATGCCGGTAATAACAATTATCGCATCGCGCTGCGCAAGTACGATCAGTTCTTAGGCTGGCAGCAGGCGTAAACCTGATCTGCACCGATTGCTCCCCCGCGTGTCTGCGGCACGTTCTCCCTTACCCGCCCGTCGGGCAAAAGGGAAGGGGGAGCACGGCGCTTCTCTCTTCTCACCTTTTAATCACCGCATCTGCTGACACCTGAATCAGAGTGATCCTTTTCGCATCTTCTGCAACACTGTAAAGATTATTTGAATGCCCGACCGGAGGCAGCTTTGTCTTTACACCTGTTACACCAATTCCCGCGTCTTGAACTGCTTGGCGCACCGACGCCGTTAGAACATCTGCCACGGCTCTCTGACTATCTCGGTCGCGATATTTTCATCAAACGTGATGACTTCACGCCGGTGGCGATGGGCGGCAACAAACTGCGCAAGCTGGAATTTCTGGCAGCGGATGCGCTGCGCGAAGGCGCAGACGTGCTGCTGACGGCGGGCGCGATCCAGTCTAACCATGTGCGTCAGACGGCGGCTGTCGCGGCCCGGCTTGGCCTGAAATGTGTGGCGCTGCTGGAAAATCCGATTGGCACCCACGCTGAAAACTACCTGAGCAACGGCAACCGCCTGCTGCTGGATCTGATGGATGCAGAAGTGATCATGGTCGATGCCCTGCACAATCCCACGGAACAGCTGGCTGAAGAGGCCACGCGTCTGGAAGCCCAGGGCTTCCGGCCTTACGTTGTGCCGGTCGGCGGCTCAAATGCGCTGGGTGCGCTAGGCTATGTAGAGTGCGCGCAGGAGATAGCTCATCAGAGTGAAGGCGTAGTCGATTTTGCCGCTGTGGTCGTCGCCTCGGGCAGTGCCGGTACCCATGCCGGTCTGGCAGTGGGTCTGGAGCATTTGCTGCCGGAGACTGAGCTGGTGGGCGTCACCGTTTCCCGTCAGGTTGAGGCGCAGTTGCCGCTGGTCGGGCGGTTGCGTCAGTCACTGGCAGAGACGCTGGAAGTGCAGGCAACGGCACCGATCACCCTGTGGGACGACTATTTCGCGCCACGTTACGGCGAGCCGAATGACGAAGGTATGGCTGCGGTGAAACTGCTCGCGCAGCTCGAAGGGATCCTGCTGGACCCGGTTTATACCGGCAAGGCAATGGCCGGACTGCTGGACGGCATCAGTCAGAATCGTTTTCGCCGTGAAGGCCCGTTGCTGTTTATTCATACGGGCGGCGCACCGGCGTTATTTGCTTATCATCCTTCGGTCTGAGACAAGCGAATAAAACAGTTTATACTCCGTGCGTTATCATTTTGAACTGGCAGCAATAAGCGGTGCTGCCCTTATAAGAACACACACACAATACTGTCAATAATGGGGTGAATATGTCCTTTTCTCGTGCAGGTCGTCAGATGGTGATGGGCGTCATGGCTGTGGCGCTGATCGCGGGCGTCAACGTTAAAACCTTTGCAGCGGAAAACCTGCTGAACAAAATTAAAGAGCGCGGCACGCTGCTGGTGGGCCTGGAAGGCACCTATCCACCCTTCAGCTTCCAGGATGAAAAGGGCAAGCTGACCGGCTTTGAAGTGGAATTCGCGCAGGAGCTGGCGCAGCACATGGGCGTCAAAGCGAGCCTGAAGCCGACCAAATGGGACGGTATGCTGGCTTCACTCGACGCGAAGCGCATCGATGTGGTGATCAACCAGGTCACCATCTCTGATGAGCGTAAAAAGAAGTATGACTTCTCTACGCCTTACACGGTCTCCGGCATTCAGGCGCTGACCATGAAGGCCAACGCAGGCACCATCACCAAACCGGCCGATCTGGCGGGCAAGAAAGTGGGCGTGGGTCTGGGCACCAACTACGAACAGTGGCTGCGTGAGAATGTGAAGGGTGTGGACATCCGTACCTATGATGATGACCCGACGAAATATCAGGATCTGCGATCTGGTCGTCTGAATGCCATTCTGGTCGATCGTCTGGCCGCGCTGGATCTGGTGAAGAAAACTGGCGATACCATGGCGGTTGCGGGTGATGCCTTCTCCCGTCAGGAATCTGGCGTTGCAGTGCGTAAAGGCAACGACGATCTGCTGAAAGCGATCGACCAGGCCATTGCGGATATGCAAAAAGATGGCTCGCTGAGCAAGCTGTCTGAGAAATGGTTTGGCGCGGACGTGACGAAATAATGCAGGAAAGTCTTCAACTGGTGCTGGATTCAGCACCATTTTTATTAAAAGGCGCGCTGTTTACGCTGCAGCTCAGCATCGGCGGGATGTTCTTTGGCCTGCTGCTGGGCTTTATTCTGGCGCTGATGCGGCTGTCGCGCTTCTGGCCGGTTCGCTGGGTGGCACGGATCTATGTCTCCATTTTCCGGGGTACTCCGCTTATCGCCCAGCTGTTTATGATCTACTACGGCCTGCCGCAGTTTGGCATTGAGCTGGATCCGATTCCTTCCGCGATGATTGGTCTTTCCCTGAATACCGCTGCCTATGCTTCAGAGTCACTGCGCGGCGCGATTGCCTCCATCGAGCGGGGACAGTGGGAAGCGGCGGCAAGTATCGGTATGACGCGCTGGCAAACCCTGCGCCGGGTGATTCTGCCGCAGGCGGCACGTACCGCGCTGCCTCCGCTGGGCAACAGCTTTATCAGCCTGGTGAAGGATACCTCGCTGGCGGCCACTATTCAGGTGCCGGAGCTGTTCCGTCAGGCGCAGCTGATTACCTCGCGCACGCTGGAAGTCTTTACCATGTATCTGGCGGCCTCGCTGATTTACTGGGTGATGGCAACGGTGTTGTCTGCGTTGCAGAACCGGCTGGAACAGCATGTTAATCGTCAGGATTCGGAGTCGAAATGAGCGCCATCGAAGTCAGAAAGCTGGTGAAATCGTTTAATGGCCAGACGGTGCTGCACGACATCGACCTTGATGTGGCCGCTGGTGAAGTGGTGGCGATTATCGGCCCCAGCGGCTCAGGTAAAACCACTCTGCTGCGGAGTATCAACCTGCTGGAAGTGCCGGATAGCGGCACCATCCGGGTCGGGGAGATTACCGTGGATGCAGCACTGGCACAAAGTAAGCAGAAAGAGCAGGTGCGTCGTCTGCGTCAGCAGGTTGGCTTTGTCTTTCAGAACTTCAATCTGTTTCCACACCGTTCGGTGCTGGAGAACATCATTGAAGGGCCGGTCATCGTCAAAGGCGAAGCGAAGGCGGATGCGGTAGCCCGCGCCCGCTCGCTGCTGGAGAAGGTCGGGCTGCACGGCAAAGAGCAGAGCTATCCCCGCCGTCTGTCGGGCGGACAGCAACAGCGCGTGGCGATTGCACGAGCGCTGGCGATGCGGCCTGAAGTGATCCTGTTCGATGAACCAACCTCGGCGCTGGATCCGGAGCTGGTGGGCGAGGTGCTCAACACCATTCGCGCACTGGCCGAAGAGAAACGCACGCTGGTTATCGTCACGCATGAGATGAGCTTTGCCCGCGACGTTGCGGACCGCGCCATCTTTATGGATCAGGGGCGCATTGTGGAGCAGGGCGACGCGAAAGCGTTATTCAGTAACCCACAGCAGCCGCGTACCCGCCAGTTCCTTGATAAGTTTCTCAGTCAGTAAGCCTGTGGCCTTCTCCGGAAGGCCCCATTCCCTCTTGTTCATCACTGTATGTTCAGGCAAAACACATTCTGATGAGACGCTATTCTGGCGCAGTATCATAATTCTCTAATAAGCCGCTAAACGTTTTGCCACATCTGACAAATCTTTTCTTTTCATCAACTGGTTATTGGTTTTTATTTCTGCCACTTTCTCTTATTTATCTCAGCCGCATTATCAAACATTATTGTTCTTTATTTTGTCTGTGCTGATGATCGCTGGCGCAGAATATTGCTAATCGATAAGTGTAAGGAAACGTTCGGCTAAGTAAATAACTGTGGCATCAGGGCCACGCAATAGGTTTTAAGAGTTTCGCTACATTCAATGCTGTTTCAATGGCGAATAATCGCTGAATAATCATAAAAGCAATACTGATTTCCTCGCTTTTACTTTCCAGCTTTCTGACCTACACAGCAGGAGTCACTGAATGAGCCAGACTAAGTCAGACCAGATATTATGGGTAGATACCCTGAAGGGCGCTTGCATATTGCTGGTGGTCCTGTACCACACGGTGCTACCCGGTTTTGAGGGGACGATGAAATATCTCTCTGCCGGATGGATCCCCGCCGAAATATGGATACAGTTTAATACGGTCCTGTCGCCGCTGCGTATGCCCGCCTTTTTCTTTGTCTCGGGATTGCTGGCAACAAATGGCATTCTGAACCGGCCGTGGAAACAGGTGTTTACCAGTCGCATCACGAATCTCTTCTATCTCTATATTCTGTGGGGTTTTATTCAGTGGTGGTCCATTATTGGCATCTCTACTGAAATTACCGGGCAGCGTATTTCTCAGAATCTTAATGCCGCCTATGCCGGTTCGCTGTTTGAGTTTCTTAAGCTGACTTTTATGGCCATGAGTACCTCGTGGTATCTCTATGGACTGGGACTCTATTTCCTCTGCGCCAAAATTTTCCGTGAATATAAGCTGGTCCTGGTGGCTGTGGCGATTCTGCTGAATTATCTGGCAGTTGAAAAAGTGATCCCGTTCTGGGGCCCACAGAGCCTGGCGCAATATTTCCTGTTCTTCCTGCTAGGGGCATTCTGGAGCCAGACTATGTTGCGTCTGAGTGAATGGCGGCGGGAGAATCTGGTGCCCTGGGCGTTACTTGCCACGCTGGCCGGGGTGCATGTGATATTCGGTCTGGATAAAAGTCTGTTCCTGTGCGTGCTGGCGGTGTTGTTCAGTATCGCCGCCTGCCGCTGGCTGAATCAGCATTTCAGCATGCGCTATCTCAACTGGGTCGGCCGCAATACGCTGCAGATTTACGTTATTCACCGAATTTTTATTGAGTTCTTTGGGATGTCCGCAATTCTGTTCGCGCAGCGGCATCATCTGTTTGAGCAGGCGTGGTTTTCGTTCCTGTGGGCCTGCTTCTACCCGGTAGCCATCGTGGGGCTTTGCTCGGTCTGTTCAGTGGCAATCTGGTCGCTGACTAACCGTGGCGTCGGGCAGTCGCTGTTTGTGTTCCCGACACTGATGAAGAGGGCACCGGGAGGGGGGTGAGTATCGGCTGGGCAGCGGGCTGGTTGTGAGGGGGGTTCGCTTTGCAGCGGGCTGGGTATGAGAAGGTTACGCCTGGCGGCGGGCTGGCTCTGAGCGGGATACGCCCGCCAGGCGGTGGGGAGTTTCAGGTTGCCCGTGCAGGCGGACGCGTCAAGGGGCGGACGCCCGCCCCTTAACAATCCCGGCGTCCGGCAGCCTCCGCGCCCCGCGAAGCGGGGTGCCTTCGTCACGCTCTGCGGCCGACGGACCACCCGGACGCGCCATCCCTGGCGCGATCCGTCCTTTCGCCGACGTCCTGTCGGCTCATCCTGGCCTCCGGTTGTTCCTCAGCGCTGCGGATGCCTCTGGCAGACCGCTGCTGGTGGGTTTTGTCTGGTCTGGGGGATTAAGCTGCTGAAAGCGTGTAAAGGGCCGGCGGGTTTGGCTGTGCAGCAGGCTGGCTGTGAGGGGGTTACGCTTTGCAGCGGGCTGGCTCTGAGCGGGGTACGCCCGCCAGGCGGTGGGGAGTTTCAGGTTGCCCGTGCAGGCGGACGCGTCAAGGGGCGGACCCCGCCCCTTAACAATCCCGGCGTCCGGCAGCCTCCGCGCCCCGCGAAGCGGGGTGCCTTCGTCACGCCCTGCGGCCGACGGACCGTCCGGACGCGCCATCCCTGGCGCGACCCGTCCTTTCGCCGACGTCCTGTCGGCTCTTCCTGGCCTCCGGTTGTTCCTCAGCGCTTCGGATGCCTCTGGCAGACCTGCGCCTTTCATGTCTTTGTTTTTTTCAGGCGACGTGTTGTCTGCTGGTTTGAAAACCATAACCATAACCAAAACCAATTACGGATTACGGAACCCACAGCGATAATCTCACTGTCCGAAAAAAACGGGAGTTAAGCGGGCAGGGGTAAGGCCATTCAGGCAGCTGAGCCTGGCGCAAAAAACCCCTAAAACCCACAGCGATAAATTACCTGACACAGAAATAAGAGATAACAGCGGGAAGGAGGGCCGTCTGAACCGCTGAGCGGATGAGGGATTTCAGGACGAGCGACAGGGATGTCGCGAAGAGTCGGGTTCGCGCCAGGGATGGCGCGTCCCGGCGGTCCGTGAGAAATCCTGAAGAAGCGAAGGGACCGCGAAGCGGCGGTGAAGCAGGCGGGAGCCGGGGTCAGGGGGGCGCGGCGACTGGCGCCCCCCTGTCGGTCGCCTGCAGAGGCGGAACTGAAACTGCCCGGCTCACCAGGCGAACGAAACCTTCTCATAGCCCGTTCGCGCAGCGAACTCCCCCAGCTTCAGCGCCGCAGCAACGAACCCCCCTTATCCGATGGTCATCAGACTCGCGTTACCGCCCGCCGCGGCGGTATTCACACTCAGCGAACGCTCAATCAGAAGACGCTCCAGCAGCAGATTGGTTTCGCCGCGGGCAAAGCCCTGCACCGAGACAATCGCGCCGTCACGTGCTGCAATCTGTTCGCACAGGGTTCGCAGCTGATCGGCATCACCGTGATAAATCACCGCATCAAACTCTGAGGCTAACGGGTCACGTGCCAGTGTAATGCGCGCTTTCACGGCGTCCGGTAGCGAGGCCCGCAGCGTGCGATGCAGCTCATCATCCTGCCACAGCGCTTTACTGCCGACGCTGGTAACCGCAGCCAGCTGGATTAAGGCATCCTGCTCGTTGTCAGCCAGACACAGCACCTGATCACGCGGTAACAGCGAGAAGGTATTGCGCTCACCTGTCGGGCCGGGCAGCAGACGGACCACGCCCGCCTGTGCCTGCTCACCATAGTGGTGGCAGAGTCTGGCCAGTTCAGGTTTGTCTTTAGCCCAGCTGCTCAGCGCCTGATGCGGGGCAAGCAGGGACTGACGCAGCGTGCTGTCCGCCGGGCGTTCGGCATCCTGCCGATCAAAGGTCAGACGCAGCGCACCATCCGGACGATTCGCCAGCAGGCGGTAAAGATAGAGCGGACCACCGGCTTTCGGACCGGTACCGGACAGGCCTTCGCCGCCGAACGGCTGGACGCCAACCACCGCGCCAACCATGTTACGGTTAACGTAGAGGTTGCCGACGCGGGCGTTGGCCGTGACCTGTGCAATGGTCTCGTCGATGCGGGTATGCACGCCCAGGGTCAGGCCATAGCCTGAGGCATTAATCTGCTCAACCAGCTGCGGCAGAGCAGTGCGGGTGAAGCGCACCACGTGCAGCACCGGTCCAAAAATCTCTTTATCCAGATCGCTGACCTGATTCAGTTCAATCAGTGTCGGTTTGACAAAGGTGCCGCTGTTCCACTCTTTGCTGTCCTGCGGGTTATCCTGTACCGCCTGATAAACCGTGAAGCCCTTGTTGCGCATCGCCTGAATATGGCGATCGATGTTGGCTTTCGCCTCGGCATCAATCACCGGACCGATGTCGGTTGAGAAGCGCTCCGGGTTGCCCATGCGGCACTCCGCCATCGCGCCGCGCAGCATCTTCAGCGTGTGGTCAGCAACATCTTCCTGAACGCAGAGCAGGCGCAGGGCAGAGCAGCGCTGTCCGGCACTGTCGAAAGCCGAGGCGACGATATCGATAACCACCTGCTCCGTCAGTGCGGAAGAGTCGACAATCATGGCATTCATCCCGCCGGTTTCCGCAATCAGCGGCACAGGACGACCTTGCTGGTCAAGACGACCGGCCAGATTCCGCTGCAGCAGCGTCGCGACAGCAGTTGAGCCGGTGAACATGACGCCCCGAACACGATCATCACCGGTCAGTTGCGCACCAACGGTTTCACCCTGACCCGGCAGCAGTTGCAGCACGCCTGGCGGCACACCCGCATCCAGCAGGATCTGCACCGCCTGTGCGGCAATCAGCGGCGTCTGCTCAGCCGGTTTGGCCAGCACGCTGTTGCCCGCAGCCAATGCGGCCGCAATCTGACCGGTGAAGATCGCCAGCGGGAAGTTCCACGGGCTGATACAGACCACCGGGCCCAGTGGGCGATGGGTTTCATTGTCGAAATCGTCGCGCACCATACCGGCGTAGTAATAGAGGAAATCAACCGCTTCGCGCACTTCCGCGATGGCGTTGCTGTAGGTTTTACCCGCTTCACGCACCAGAATGCCAATGAGTTGCTGCATCTGGCCTTCCATATTCTGTGCGGCGCGTTCCAGAATCGCTGCTCGCTCCTGCGGCGGTGTGGCAAACCAGATTGGTCCGCTATTCACCGCGGCATCCAGTGCCACAGAGACTTCCTGCCCGGTGGCTTCACGAACCTGACCCACGCGGTCACCCGGTGCAGCCGGATTCAGAACGTCGCGCAGTTCGCCCGCACCCGCTTCACCCTCAATCATCGGCCCGGCAATGCAGGGCTGTGCGGCGCTGCTCAGCAGAGCGCTGGAGAGGGAGGCAAGACGATGTTCGTTGGCCATGTCCAGACCCGCAGAGTTAACGCGATTATCGCCATACAGCTCACGCGGTAGTGGGATCTTCGGATGAGGCAGACCAATCGCGCCCTCGCTGACGCCCAGCTTCTCGACGGCCGTTACCGGGTCGGCCACCAGCTCATCGATCGGCAGTGAGGTATCGGCAATGCGGTTAACAAACGAGGTATTAGCCCCGTTTTCCAGCAGGCGGCGAACCAGATAGGCCAGCAGGGTTTCGTGGGTGCCGACCGGCGCATAGATACGGCAGGGACGGTTAAGCTTGCCGTCAGCCACTTTGCCGACAACCTGCTCATACAGCGGTTCGCCCATGCCGTGCAGGCACTGGAACTCATACTGACCCGGATAGTAGTTATTGCCTGCCAGCTGATAAATCGCCGCCAGGGTGTGGGCGTTGTGAGTCGCAAACTGCGGATAGATCAGGCTGGGAACGGAGAGCAGTTTGCGGGCGCACGCCAGGTAAGAGATGTCAGTGTAAATCTTGCGGGTGTAAACCGGATAGCCTTCCAGACCTTCCATCTGGGCGCGCTTGATTTCGCTGTCCCAGTACGCGCCTTTCACCAGACGGATCATCAGGCGACGACGGCTGCGCTGAGCCAGATCGATCAGCTCATCGATCACAAACGGACAGCGTTTCATGTAAGCCTGAATGACGAAGCCGATGCCGTTCCAGCCTTCCAGTTCTGGCTCGAAACAGAGTTTCTCCAGCATATCCAGCGACAGCTCCAGCCGGTCGGCTTCTTCGGCATCAATGTTAATGCCGATGTCATAAGAGCGGGCCAGCAGCGTCAGTGATTTCAGAATAGGGTAAAGCTCTTCCATTACCCGCTCATACTGCGCACGGCTGTAGCGGGGATGCAGTGCAGAGAGCTTGATGGAGATGCCGGGACCTTCATAGATGCCACGGCCATTCGACGCTTTACCAATGGCGTGGATCGCCTGCTGATAAGAGAGCAGATAGGCTTTGGCATCCCCTGCGGTCAGGGCGGCTTCACCCAGCATGTCATAGGAGTAGCGGAAGCCTTTTTCTTCCAGTTTGCGGGCGTTAGCCAGCGCTTCGGCAATGGTTTCACCGGTGACGAACTGCTCGCCCATCAGACGCATCGCCATGTCCACACCTTTGCGGATCAGCGGCTCGCCGCCCTTGCCAATAATGCGGTTAAGCGAGCTTGAAAGGTTCGCTTCGTTGTGGGTCGAAACCAGACGGCCGGTAAACAGCAGGCCCCAGGTCGCCGCGTTGACGAACAGTGACGGGCTGCGTCCCAGATGTGACTGCCAGTTGCCGTTGCTGATTTTATCGCGGATCAGGGCATCACGTGTCGGCTTGTCAGGAATACGCAGCAGTGCTTCAGCCAGGCACATCAGTGCCACACCTTCATGTGACGATAATGAGAACTCCTGCAACAGGCTTTGCACCATGCCAGCGCGTCCTGTTGCACCTTTCTGGTGCCGCAGCCTGTCGGCGAGCTGATAAGCCAGCTGATGGGTTTTCTCTGCCAGCGCCGCCGGTAAGCGTGCCTGCTCCAGCATCATTGGCACCGCGTCCGTCTCGGGACGACGCCACGCAGCGGTCACCGCCGAGCGGGTTACGGACTGAGGTAAAATTTGCTCTGCGAAGTCCAGGAACGGCTGGTGCGTCTCCTCGGGCTGGATGTCGTCAGACTCCGCGGCGGCCTGGGCAGAAAGCGGGATCTCCGGCACGGCATCGCCGCTCTCCAGCTGACCCAGGTAGTTGAAGATTGCCTGTTTAATCAGCCAGTGTGGCGTGCGATCAATACGCTGCGCAGCCAGTTTGATGCGCTCGCGTGTCGCGTCATCCAGTTTTACACCCATGGTGGTTGTAGCCATGACTCCAGAGCTCCTTAATAGTGGTTCAGTACGGCGTTGGCTGCACTATCACTTAAGTTGCAACTTTGTGCAACCGTGTTAAATGTGAGCCAGTTAACACCCTTTTAACGTTGGCAATTGTTAAATCGCGCAATGCGGCACGGATATTGCTGCAAGATCCTCGCCAGGTTGGCAGGCCCGATATAAAGCGGGTTTTTGGCAGGTGATACTGGAGTGCAACCGGATAACTGTGAGCGAGTGCAACCTATCAGCACGTTTTCACAAACGGTTAGTGAAATCACTGTAACGCCTGTGTTAAATCCATTGTGCGCGCCACGCCTTTCCGGCAGGATACCGCGCCGCTGGGAAATGACTGACGCCCTGACGAAAAAATCGGCCCGTTCTGCCCCGTTCCGGCAGGCGGGTAGCTGGCGATTTCTCTGGGATATCAAATAATAAGTGGAGAGACAGATGAGTGTAAGTACACCAATGCTGGTGACCTTTGTGGTTTATATTCTTGGGATGGTATTAATCGGTTTTGTGGCCTATCGCTCAACCAAAAACTTTGATGATTACATCCTCGGTGGCCGCAGTCTGGGTAGTGTGGTCACGGCACTCTCTGCCGGTGCATCCGATATGAGCGGCTGGCTGCTGATGGGATTACCAGGAGCCATCTTCATCTCTGGTATCTCGGAAAGCTGGATTGCGATTGGTCTGACGATCGGTGCCTGGCTGAACTGGAAAATCGTGGCCGGTCGCCTGCGGGTGCAGACCGAGCATCACAACAATGCTCTGACGCTGCCGGACTTCTTTACCAGCCGCTTTGAAGACCACAGTAAAATTCTGCGCGTGATTTCCGCCATCGTGATACTGGTGTTCTTCACCATCTATTGTGCCTCGGGCGTGGTGGCGGGTGCGCGACTGTTTGAAAGCACCTTTGGCATGGACTACCAGACCGCTCTGTGGGCGGGTGCAGCGGCCACCATCCTCTATACGCTGGTAGGCGGTTTCCTGGCCGTAAGCTGGACCGACACCGTGCAGGCCAGCCTGATGATTTTTGCCCTGATCCTGACGCCGGTGTTTGTGATTATCGCGGTCGGCGGCTGGTCTGATTCGCTGGCGGTGATTGAGGCGAAGAGCCTGGAAAACCTCGACATGCTGAAAGGGCTGAACTTCGTCGCGGTGATCTCCCTGCTCGGCTGGGGCTTGGGCTATTTCGGGCAGCCGCATATTCTGGCGCGCTTTATGGCGGCAGATTCGCATCGCTCCATCCGTACCGCGCGTCGCATCGGTATGGCGTGGATGGTGCTCTGTCTGGCGGGCGCGGTGGCAGTGGGATTCTTCGGTATCGCCTACTTCCAGAACAACCCGGCGCTGGCAACCGGCGTCAACGACAACGCGGAGCGTGTCTTTATTGAGCTGGCGCGTATCCTGTTCAACCCGTGGATTGCCGGCATCCTGCTGTCAGCGATTCTGGCGGCCGTGATGTCAACGCTGAGCTGTCAGCTGCTGGTTTGCTCCAGCGCCCTGACTGAAGACCTTTACAAAGGCTTCCTGCGTAAAAATGCCAGCCAGAAAGAGCTGGTGTGGGTAGGGCGACTGATGGTGCTGCTGGTGGCGCTGATTGCAATTGCGCTGGCGTCTAACCCGGAAAACCGTGTGCTGGGTCTGGTGAGCTATGCCTGGGCGGGCTTTGGTGCTGCCTTTGGTCCGGTGGTGCTGTTTGGCGTCTGCTGGAAGCGCATGAACCGCAACGGTGCGCTGGCCGGTATGATTGTCGGTGCGCTGACCGTGCTGGTGTGGAAACAGTATGGCTGGCTGGGCCTGTATGAAATCATCCCTGGTTTCATTTTCGCCAGCATCGCGATTGTGGTCTTCAGCCTGATGGGGCGTGAACCGTCAGCAGAAGCGCAGCAGCGCTTTGCCGCCGCAGAGGCAGAGTTCCAGACCAAATAAGCGAAGCGTTAATCAGCAAGGCCCGCCCCGCAAGGAGCGGGCTTTTTTTGTTACAAAGATAAATCACTCAAAGATGAAATTATCTCCACCGGCAACTTGTTTTTTTCTCAGCGATAATGATAATCGGTATCGTTTACACTTTACCTGAATTTACTGTCTATTGACGCTGCTTAACATTCAAGAGGTTGGCAATGTTTGTTCCCTTTCTCATCATGCTGCGCGAAGGACTTGAAGCCGCGCTGATTGTCAGCCTGATAGCCAGCTACCTCAAGCGCACCCAGCGTACCCAGTGGTTTCCGGCGATGTGGGCGGGCGTGTTTATCGCCGCTGCGCTCTGTCTGGGCCTGGGTCTGTTTATCAATGCCACTACCGGCGAATTCCCGCAAAAAGAACAGGAGCTGTTTGAAGGCATCGTGGCGGTGATTGCGGTGGTGATCCTCACCTCAATGGTGTTCTGGATGCGCAAAGTTGCCCGTAACATCCGGGTTGAGCTTGAGCAGGCTGTCGATCAGGCGTTGCAGCGCTCTGGCCGTGGCGGTCTGGCGCTGGTACTGATGGTGTTTCTTGCCGTGGCCCGCGAAGGGCTGGAGTCGGTGTTCTTCCTGCTGGCGGCCTTTACCCAGGATGTCGGCTATGCGCCGCCGATTGGCGCGGTGCTGGGGCTGGCAACGGCGGTGGTGCTGGGCATGCTGCTCTACTGGGGCGGCATCCGCCTGAACATGGCCCATTTCTTCCGCTGGACCAGCGTCTTCATTCTGTTTGTCGCGGCCGGCCTGGCAGCAGGTGCGATTCGCGCGTTCCACGAAGCGGGATTATGGAATCGCTTTCAGGATGTGGCCTTCGATCTCAGTGATACCTTATCGACCCATTCGCTGTTCGGCACGCTGCTGGAAGGCATTCTGGGTTATCAGGAGGCCCCCAGCGTCAGTGAAGTGACCCTTTACTTCGTCTACCTGATCCCGGCACTGATTCTGTTCTTTATGCCTGCACGGCCTGCTACGTCAGCCACGGTGTAATCAGACATTTAACGGGCGCGCCCGCCGCGTCTGCAACTTAACAGGGAATATCGAGATGACAATCTGTTTTCGCCGCAAGGCACTGCTGCTTCCTCTGCTGGCGATCTCCGCAACGGCGGCCGCCGCGGTGCCTCAGGTTACCGTAAGCGTTAATGACAAGCAGTGTGAGCCGATGAGCTTAACGGTCAAAGCTGGCAAGACTCAGTTTCTGATCAAAAACAACAGCCAGAAAGCGCTGGAGTGGGAGATCCTGAAAGGTGTGCTGGTGGTTGAAGAGCGTGAAAACATCGCGCCGGGTTTCAGTCAGAAGCTGACCGCAAATCTTGAGCCGGGCGAATACGAGATGACCTGCGGCCTGCTGAGCAATCCAAAAGGCAAGCTGATCGTAGAAGGTGAGGGCGCGGCGAAAAACAGCCCGTCCACGCGTCTGCAGCTGGAAGGACCGATCACCGCCTATAAAGCGTGGGTGACGGAGCAGGTTAACCAGCTGGTTAGCAATACCCAGACGTTTACTGACGCCGTCAAAGCAGGGGATGTGGAAAAAGCCAAAGCGCTGTTTGCCCCGACCCGTCAGTATTATGAGCGCATTGAGCCGATTGCGGAGCTTTTCTCCGATCTCGACGGCAGCATTGATGCCCGTGAAGATGACTACGAGAAGAAATCGGCCGATCCTAAGTTCACCGGTTTCCACCGTCTGGAGAAAGCGCTGTTTGCCGATAACAGCACCAAAGGGATGGCGGACTACGCGGATCAGCTGAATAAAGATGTGAAAGATTTGCAGGTGCGCATCAGCGAGCTGGCCTTCCCGCCCGCAAAAGTGGTCGGTGGCGCTGCCGGTCTGATTGAAGAGGTCGCCTCCAGCAAAATTTCCGGCGAGGAAGACCGTTACAGCCGCACTGATCTGTGGGACTTCCAGGCCAACATTGATGGCGCACAGAAAATCGTTGAGCTGCTGCGCCCGATGGTCAGCAAAGCCAACCCGCAGCTGCTGGCCAAAGTGGATGCCAACTTCACGAAAGTGGATGCGATCCTGAGTAAGTATCGCACTCAGACCGGTTTCGAATCCTATGAGAAGCTGACCAGCGCCGATCGTAATGCGCTGAAAGGACCGATCACCGCCCTGGCGGAAGATCTTTCATTACTTCGTGGCACACTGGGTCTGGATTAATCATGAGTCGTAAGGAAGATGACGCGCAGCCTGCGCGTCGTCGTTTACTGAAAGGACTGGGGCTGCTGGGCGGCGCGGCAGCACTGGGTGGCGGCTGCCCGTTCCATGCCGCCGCCGACAGCTTTTCGCCGGGTACGGTAACGCCGCAGGCGCGAGAGCAGACGCAGCCATTTTATGGTCAGCATCAGGCGGGCATCACGACGCCACAGCAGGCCTCAATGATGCTGGTGGCGTTTGACCTGCTCAGCAGCGATAAAGCCGAGCTTAAGCGGTTGTTTCAGCTGCTGACCCGGCGTATCGCCTTTCTGACCACTGGCGGGCCAGCACCTGCGGTGACCAATCCGCAGCTGCCTCCGATGGACTCCGGTATTCTTGGCGCGACTATCGCGCCTGACAATCTGACGATTACCGTGTCGGTTGGCGATTCACTGTTTGATGAGCGTTTTGGTCTGGCGCGGCTGAAGCCGAAAAAATTGCAGCCGATGACGCGCTTTCCCAATGATTCACTGGATGCCAGCCAGTGTCATGGCGATCTGCTGTTACAGCTTTGTGCCAACACCCAGGATACGGTGATTCATGCACTGCGTGACATCATCAAGCATACGCCTGACCTGCTTGGCGTACGCTGGCGTCGCGAAGGCTTTATCTCCGATCACGCGGCACGCAGTCAGGGGCAGGAGACGCCGATTAATCTGCTGGGTTTCAAAGATGGCACGGCCAATCCGGATACCCACAATCCTGCCCTGATGAATCAGCTGCTGTGGGTGACCGCCGATCAGGATGAACCGGCCTGGGCGCGCAATGGCAGCTATCAGGCCGTGCGCTTAATCCGCTTTCACGTGGAAATGTGGGATCGCACGCCGCTGGGTGAGCAGCAAACCATTTTTGGGCGCGACAAGCTGAGCGGTGCGCCGCTGGGAATGAAGCATGAACATGACGTTCCGGATTATGCCCGTGACCCGGACGGTGACGTGATTGCGCTGGATGCGCACATCCGCCTTGCTAATCCCCGCACGCCTGAGACGGCAAGCAGCCTGATGCTGCGGCGCGGCTACAGTTACTCGGCGGGTATCTCTGCATCCGGTCAGCTGGAGATGGGACTGCTGTTTGTCTGCTATCAGCACGATCTGGAACGCGGCTTTCTCACGGTGCAGCAGCGTCTGAACGGCGAAGCGCTGGAAGAATATATCCGGCCTTTTGGCGGCGGTTACTTTTTCGCTTTGCCCGGTGTCACCGATGCCAGTCATTATTTAGCACAGCCGTTACTGGAGGCATGATTAAATATTAACCATCGCAGGCGGTCTGTTCGCTGACCGCCTGCGTTTTCGGTTACCGCGTTTGGCTTGCTGAGTTTTTACTGAGATTAAGCGGTTTTCCCACGTATAAAAAATAATCTAAGCATCTGTAATTTATGGCTTTTACATTTACTCTTAAAAGAAATAGTTACGCGTGATTAGCAATTCCTTTGCCAGCAGGTAAAATTACTATTGCAAAGTTCCAACAAAATGATGCACTTTATTGAACAGGCGTAATCGGATGTGTCGCTGTATCACACTGGAGTTCGCGCATGGGTCGATTGTTTTACGGAAAGTCACTGTCACTGAATAAATTGCGCCTGACCGCGAGGGCAATTTTGCCTCGTTATTTCTTCCTCCCCTCAACCTATTCTTTTGTCTTAGCACAGCCTGTACTATCCGGTGTTCAGCCACGCTATTGCGCTGCTGCATACCCACTATCCTGTCCTGTCATGGCTCTAAAGGAAGCCAACTGAAACCTCTAAAGCGTTCACGTAATCGCAACGGGCCACCGGCCTCGCGCGGGAAATGAAACCAACTGAAAGGTGCCACTATGGGAAGACAGAAAGCAGTGATCAAAGCGCGTCGTGAAGCGAGAAGAGTGCTTCGTAATGACTCACGGAGTCATCGTCAGCGTGAAGAAGAGTCGGTCACTTCGCTGGTGCATATGAGCGGACTGGATGCAATTGGCATGGCACGCGATACGCGTGACCGGTTACCGATTGAAGCCCGCAATGAAGCTCAGGCGCACTATCTTAATGCCATAGGAACGAAACAGCTGATCTTTGCAACCGGTGAAGCCGGATGCGGTAAAACCTGGATCAGTGCCGCGAAAGCGGCTGAGGCCCTGATTAATAAGGATATCGACAGGATTATCGTTACGCGCCCGGTACTTCAGGCAGATGAGGATTTGGGATTCCTGCCCGGTGATATTTCTGAGAAATTCGCCCCTTATTTCCGCCCGGTTTATGACATTCTGGTTAAACGTCTTGGCGCATCATTTATGCAATATTGTCTGCGTCCGGAAATTGCCAAAGTAGAGATTGCGCCCTTCGCCTATATGCGTGGTCGCACCTTTGAAAATGCGGTGGTGATTCTGGATGAGGCGCAGAACGTGACCGCCGCGCAGATGAAAATGTTCCTGACCCGACTGGGCGAAAACGTCACAGTTATTGTTAACGGCGATATTACCCAATGCGACTTGCCCGCTGGGGTGCCTTCCGGTCTCACGGACGCGCTGGCGCGTTTTGAAGAGGACGAGATGGTGGGCATTGTGCGCTTTGGCAAAGAGGATTGTGTGCGTTCTGCGCTGTGTCAGCGCACCCTGCACGCGTATAGCTAGCGTTTGATTGAGTAGAAGTGTAGCGCCCAAACCCGGCTTCGGCCGGGTTTTCTTATTGTAATTGAAGAGCTTCTTCATGCTGCAGCTGTACCTGCCCGCGTTAGTCATAAAATGGATTGGCGCAGAACAAGGCACCTTTCAGTTACGGTTTTCCATAAGTTTTTCTCACCACATGTACCTAGCCCGTGTGTGGGCACTGCATAAATCCATGCTCAAAATGTCAAGAGCCAGGCTAACCGGCGCATTAGCAATCTCTTCCCGGTAACTGATTTCTCTCAAGCTTTATAGCCCTATTTTTTATTATTTTTCGTCAAAACTTAACGTGTCGAGGCGCTGTCAGGCCGCAAGATAACGGAGATATTGGTGGTTTTATAAGAAAGTTCTGATTGAATATCAATGTTTTGCATGGGGTTTAATTATTGCTTTCCGTAATTAACGTACTATATATTTACCCTGTACACACAAGGAAGATGTGACTATTGGCCGCTTTCCGTGCCATTTTACAGGAGTAAATATGAGAAATTTTTACCAGTCAGAGGTTCCCAAAGGCCGCATTAATCTCCAATTGACGTTACATACGGGTGGCGCTGCTAAGAAAACCGAGTTGCCTTTGAAGTTGTTGGTTACAGGTGACTTCAGCAACGGTCAGGAGCAGTGTCCGATCTCTGAGCGTGAAAAAATCAACGTCGATAAAAACAACTTCAACAGCGTGCTGGCGGATATTGCTCCGTCCGTTAACCTCTCAGTCAAAAACACCCTTAAGGCAGACGGCAGCGAAGACAATGTCTCACTTCGCTTCGAAGACATGAAAGACTTCGAACCGGAGCAGGTTGCCCGCCAGATCCCACAGCTGCGAGCCTTACTCGCCATGCGCGACCTCAAATCTAACCTGCTGGACAACGCGACTTTCGCAAAGCGTTGGAAACCATCCTCAAAGGTCCCGCGCTTAGCAACGAGCTGCGCAGCGAACTGTCAGCATTGGCAACGGAAAAAAGTCTGGCTCCATTTGATTAACGGATTAACGGATTAACGAAAGAGAATGCTCATGTCTGTACAAAACGAAACCGCGCACGGCGGCGAAACTACTGTACTTGAAAAACCGACCAGCAACAGTGTTTACAGCTCGTTGTTTGAAAAGGTCAACCTGTCTCCCGTTTCAACCCTGAGCGATCTGAACGTCTGGCAGGATAATCAGACAATGTCTGATGCTTCTGCAGATGAGCGCACTACCGCAGCCATGCAGGTGTTTCTGGAACGCCTGATGCAGAGCGGTACCCGGGTTGAAAAGCTGAACAAACACCTGATCGATCACCACATCGCCCAGCTTGACCAGCAAATCAGCCGCCAGCTGGATGAGGTGATGCACCACGATGACTTCCAGAAAGTAGAATCTGTATGGCGCGGCCTGAAGTCGCTAGTGGATAAGACCGATTTTCGCCAGAACGTCAAAATCGAGTTACTTGATCTCTCCAAGGAGGATTTGCGCCAGGACTTCGAATACGCACCGGAAATAACCAAGAGCGGCCTCTATCTGCAGACATACGTGGCCGAATACGACACACCTGGCGGCGAACCGATTAGCGCATTAATCTCCTCATACGAATTCGATGCCTCCGCACAGGATGTGGCGCTGCTGCGTAACATCTCTAGAGTGGCCGCTGCGGCGCATATGCCGTTTATCGGCTCGGCGGGCCCGGCATTTTTCCTGAAAGATTCAATGAAAGCGGTTGCGGCGATTAAAGACATCGGCAACTACTTTGACCGTGCAGAATACATTAAGTGGAAATCGTTCCGCGAAACCGACGATTCACGCTACATCGGCCTGACCATGCCGCGCGTGTTAGGACGTCTGCCATATGGCCCGGATACCGTGCCGTTGCGCAGCTTTAACTACGTGGAAGAAGTGAAAGGCCCGGAGCATGACAAATACCTCTGGACCAACGCTTCATTTGCCTTCGCCTCCAACATGGTGCGCAGCTTCATCAGCAACGGCTGGTGCGTGCAAATTCGTGGCCCACAGGCCGGCGGTGCGGTGCAGGATCTGCCGCTCCACCTGTACGATGTCGGCACGGGCAACCAGGTGAAAATCCCGTCTGAGGTGATGATCCCGGAAACCCGCGAGTTTGAGTTCGCCAACCTCGGCTTTATCACGCTGTCGTACTACAAAAACCGCGATTACGCCTGCTTCTTCTCGGCTAATTCGACTCAAAAGTCAGCGCTGTACGACACGCCTGATGCCACCGCTAACAGCCGAATCAATGCACGCCTGCCGTATATTTTCCTGCTGTCACGTATCGCCCATTACCTGAAGCTAATTCAGCGCGAAAACATCGGCACCACCAAAGACCGTCGTCTGCTTGAACTTGAGCTGAATACGTGGGTGAAGAGCCTGGTCACCGGGATGACCGATCCGGGCGACGAGCTAAAGGCGTCTCATCCGCTGCGCAATGCCAAAGTGCTGGTGGAAGATATTGAAGACAACCCCGGCTTCTTCCGCATCAAGCTGTTTGCCATCCCGCACTTCCAGGTGGAAGGCATGGACGTGAACCTGTCGTTGGTGTCGCAGATGCCAAAAGCTAAATTCTGACAAACGGAATATCAGGGATGAAAATATATCGTCCGTTATGGAACGAGGGGGCGCTACTGTCTCCTCAGCAGTTCCAGCAGCAATCAGCCTGGGAGGCCTTCACTAATGCCGGCCTCGCGGCGCTCGCCTCGCCCCATCCGTGGGGCATTGAAACGCTGGAGCTGGATGAATCCCAGCTCTCTTCTGGCCGGGTGCGCATTCAGGCACTACGTGCCTGGCTGCCGGATGGCACGCTTATTGACACGCAGCATGCGGATCTGGCACCGGCGCCGCGCGATTTGAACAACGATGTATCTGCCGATACTGACAGCGTGATTGTGATGCTGGCGCTTCCGCTCATGCAGCCTGGTGGTGACAACGTCAAATCGGAAGGTGAGATCACCAAGCGACCTCAGCGATTCCGTGAAGAGTGGGTCAGCGTGCAGGATGCCTTCGCTTCAGAGATGGAGTCTATGGCGGTGGCACGCTTCAGCCTGGCGCTGCGCTTTGCTCATGAGAGTAATGAAGCATGGGAAACCTGCACGCTCTGTCGCCTGATAAAAGACGGGCAGAGCGGATGGCGTGTTGACGCTGCTTTCATCCCGCCGCTGGGGCGCTGGTCTGCAAGCGCGGCGCTGCAGGAACGACTGGTGCTGTTGAACCGTCAGTTGCGTTCACGCCGTCAGCGACTGATGTCGATGCGCCGCGAAAGCAACGAGCGTCTGGCCGATTTTGCCGTGGCTGATGTATCGCTGTTCTGGTTGCTGAATGCACTGAACTCGCATGCCCGTGTGCTCAGCGAATATGAGCGTACGCCTGATCGTCACCCGGAGCAGGTGTGGGCCGAGCTGACGCGTCTTGCGGGTAGCATCATGACCTTTTCTCTTGAACACGATATTGAAGCGATTCCGCTCTATCGGCATGACTCGCTCGCTCAAACCTTCCCGCCGCTGTTTGATCTGATTGCCTCGTTGCTGGAAGCCAGCCTGCCGTCTCGTGTGGTAGCGCTGGAGATGTCGCGGCCCGACAGCCAGACGTGGAAAGCCTCGCTGCACGACCTGCGTTTGCGGGAAGACGCCGACTTCTATCTTTCAGTCCGCTCTGACGTGCCAGCCTGGCAGGTTACTGAACGCTTTCCTGAGTTATGCAAAGCGGGGGCGCCGGACGATGTGAATGCGATATCCAGCAGCGCACTGAACGGTATTCCGCTGATCACTGTCAGCCGCGTGCCTGCTGCACTGCCGGTCCGGATGGAGAACCAGTACTTTGCGTTGGATATGTCCAGTCCTGCTGCCGCCACCATGCTGGATCAGGGCGTATGTCTGTTCTACGTGCCGTCACTGCTGGGCAACCTTGAACTGGAACTCTTCGCGGTGATGCGCTCATGACTAACGACATCAATATCGACAAACTGATGGCAGACACCTGGCTGACGGTGTCAATGCTGAAACATGCCACCAGCATTACGGATGGCAGGCAGCTGTATCGCAACTGCGTGGCACAGGTGGAAAGCGTTCGCGCTGCACTGAAAGAGGCGGGGATTGACGACGAGAGCATTGCGCACGTCAGTTACGCCCAGTGTGCGCTGCTGGACGAGACCGTGCTGAACCGTGCGCCTGGCGATGCGCAGAGCGGTGATGGCACAGTGAGCGCGCAGGTTGAGTGGCGCAGTGTGCCGCTGCAGGCACGTTTCTTTGGCTCGCTGCGCGCGGGGGAAGCGCTCTGGGATCGCGTGGCCGAAATCCTGCGCCAGCCAGCGCCACGTCAGGAAGTTTTGACCTGCTATCAGAGGGTGCTGTCGCTGGGCTTTCAGGGCATGTATGGCACAGGAGCGGCTAATCCCGCGCTGCGCCAGCAGGCGCTCGATGCACTGAATGAGCGCGTCTCTCCGCTGGACGCGGAATTATCGCTGGTGGTTAGCAAAACCCGGCTTCGCCACTTCCGCTGGTTCCGTTCGGCCTGGGTCTGGGCCGGAATGGCGCTGATCGTGACCGGTCTGGTGTGGTGGGGAGGCCATCTGTGGTTGCAGTCACTGCTGGCTGCTCAGCTGCCGGAGCTGCGCTCCTGATGCGCCGCTCCTTTACCTTATCTGTACTGCTGCCAACGGCGATTGCTGTTTCCGCGCTGCTGTGGCTGCTGTGGAGTTTCTTACCACTGTCGTTGCCGCTTAAGTGGCTGGTCACGTTGGCGGGGCTGGTGGTTGTTTCTGTGGTGTTGCGCTCCGTCTGGCAGCGTTTCACCGCCAGCTCAGCAGCCAGCGAAACATTGTTAACCGATCTGCCTGACGGCCCGGTTGTGCTGGTGACGGGCAACGGGCTGGATGTGTTGTTTGGTGAGCAACGGGTGCGTAAAAGCGCGGCGGGCAGCCTGCACAGAATCGACAGGCTGACATCGCTGCGTGAGAGCGTTGAACAAATCTGGCGATATGCGCCTGGCCAGGCGGGGCGTCTGTCGGTGCTTTACACCTGCCTGCCCGATCAGATTAGCGATGAAGGAGAGCTGAGGGCCAGCATCCGCGCGCTACGACAGTTGCTCGGCAGCCTTACTGGCGTCACCGGATTTCCGCTGCCGCTTGCGGTGCAGTGCCAGCTCTCCGGTCCCTCTACACCGTGGTTACTCAATAGTGGTGATGTCACGACGCTGACCGATGACGAAGGTAACCAACAATCCGTCGATGACTGGCAGCAGCAGGGTGACAATATCCGCTGCGTTCCGGCGCTCCGCCAGGCATCGGCATTAATCCGCCAGATCATTCTCGATGAATTGCAAAAGCCGGATCGACTCAGCCCCGGACAGCATCCGGTAGCGCTTTTCCTGCGTCTGGGTGCGGAGACGGGAGACACGGATTCGCTCTGGAGCCAGTGGCTAACGCGTCACGCCATCATGCGCTACGTCACCCCAATGCCGGACACCATGCCGGATCGTCCGTTTACTGATCCGCTGCTTGCCGTGCTGGCACCCCTGACATTTGCCGTACAGGGCGGACGCACGGCTCGTCGCGTCACCGGTGTCCTGCTTTTCTGCGCTCTGGCGGCCACTGCCTGCTCGGTGATGAATAATCGCGCGCTGATTGAACGCACCGGAATGACCCTGCAACGCTGGTACGCCATTCCGGCGGAGAGCCATGATGTCATGGCGGCAACGTTGACAGGCTTGCAGCAGGATGCGCTGCTGCTTGAACGCTGGCACCGTCAGGGCGAACCGCCAAGTTACGGACTGGGCCTCTATCCGGGGGCGCGGCTGTGGTTTGCGCTGCAGCAGGCGATTGATAGCTATGTTCCGCCAGCGAAACCGCTCCCTGTTGCTGCGCCGAAGATTGTGCGCCTTGACAGCATGTCGCTGTTTGACACGGGTAAGGCCGATCTGAAGGCCGGATCCACCCGCATGCTGGTGAACTCGCTGGTTGGCATTAAAGCCCGTCCGGGCTGGCTGATTGTTGTCAGCGGCCATACCGACAGTACCGGGAATGCACAACTTAACCAGGCGCTCTCTTTACGGCGTGCTCAGGCGGTGCGCGACTGGATGCGCGACACCGGCGACGTGCCGGAGAGTTGTTTTGCGGTGCAGGGCTACGGTGCAGATCGTCCACTTGAGAGTAACGACACATCGGATGGCCGCGCGGCTAACAGGCGCGTCGAGATCAGTCTGGTGCCGCAGGCGGATGCCTGCCGGATGCCGGACGCAACCCTGCCGGCATCACAGGATGATGGCGACGAATATCCAGAAACGGAGTAACACATAGTAATTACGGTATACCTGGGGTTGAAGGACGGCGGCGGTGCGGACATCAAAGGTTCCGTGGACGTTAAGGATCGCGAGGGCAGCATCGAAGTGGTGGCGCAGAAATATAACCAGTATATCACGGCCGCCGCATTCATTTGCCGTTCCTGTTCACCAGAGACATCGACTCTTACAGCCCTGACCCCTGCAAAGACGGCAATATTATGCAGTCCGATTCGTGGAATAAAAGTGCAACAGCCTGATTCGCACTGATGCCCAGGGGAAGTTCACCCGCGGCGTCAGCATTTGCGGAAGATGCCTTATGCCTTCATCCACTTCGGGTGAAACTATGAGTCATCTTCACCTTTCAACCGGCCTTATGCGCTTTGGATTACGGCGATGGGCGGTAGCATGCTTCTAACCCGGAGAAATTTATTATGGACAGTCAGACAGCAGCGCTTCTGCGTCGCCTGAATCCCTGCTGTGCGCAGGCGCTGCAACCCGGCGAACCGCTGCTCACCGCTTACGTTGATGTAAGCATTATGGCGAGCGTCATCGCCGACCGGATCGGCATACCGCTCTCTTCGTTAATGAAGGATGAGCAGGCAGAGTTACCGGCACTGGAAAACCAGCTCAGTACCCGCGTGGTGCTGCAGGACGCGGCTCTAAGCGCCATCGCGCAGCGCCTGCACGCCTCAACGATGCAGCAACTGGGGGAGGTGCCGGAATCCATCGAATCCGACATGCATGAGTGCCTGGGTCCGATACTGCGTGACAACTTCCAGCCCGCGCTGCTGGCACGCATCCGGACGGGGAGTTACCTTCCTCTGGCACCAGAAGCCATGGACATCAACGTGGAGAGGAAGCTTAAAAAGATGAGCCAGCGGCCGCTTCGCCACTATGATCTACAGATGGGAATCACGGCTACACATTATGATACGGTGACTGACGCCTGCCTGCTGCCGGATACCGACGCGCGCGACGCCGACAGCCTGCTCAATCAGCAGATTTTGCCAGTACTGAGTCAGCAACCGCTGCAATATATTACCACCACTCAGCATCCGCAGATTCTGCAACTGGACCGGTATGACGAAGAGGGCGTGGTGATGGAGTTTAACGCGCCTGCAACGGAGGTCAGCTGTGTCTGAAATACTGGTTTCCGCCGCGCAAAAAATGACGCAGACGCTGGGGCATTCCCGCTATCTGGTCAGCGTGCACGACTGCCCGCACACGCTGGACGTGCTTAACTTCCACGCCGAAGAAGCGCTCAGCGAGCCGTGGCGCTATGTCGTCACCGTGACCTGCGACAGTGCAACAGTTGCCACTGAAGCGGTGTTGCTGAAGCCCGCCACCTTTACTTTCCAACAGCCGGTTTTTACCGGCGCGCCTGCTCTGCCGGTGCGTCAGGTATATGGCGTGGTGCACTCGTTTCGTCGACTGTCCACCTCTGCTGATGAAACCCGCTACCGGCTAACGCTGGTACCGCGTCTGGCGCTGCTGCGTCACACCCGCCGCAGCGAGATCTACCTCAATATGTCGGTGCCGGAAGTGGTGGAGCAGGTGCTGCGCTCACATCAGTTTGAGGGGCCGGACTTTGGCTTTCGGCTGACGCGTGAATATCCGCAGCGCGAGCTCATCACGCAGTGGCGCGAGACTGATCTGCAGTTTATGCAGCGCCTGCTCGCGGAGGTCGGGATTTTCTGGCGCTTTGAGATGGACAATCGCCTCGGTCAGGACGTTGTGATCTTTCTCGATTCTCAGCAACATTATCAGCAGGGTATGCGATTGCCCGTGCACCCGGCTTCGGGCCTGACCAATAGCGGTCTGGAGAGCATTGAGCGCATTGAAACGCACAACAGTGTGGTGAGCGCCCGGGTTGCCACAAGGGATTACAACTACCGCGAAGCGCTGGTGCCGCAGGACAGCACGCAGTCCGTCACCGGTCCCGAAGGTATCACCACCGGTGAGGTCTATCACTACGCTGAACCGTTTCTGTCTGAAGGTGAGCCGGATGATGCGGAATCGGGGGCGTTCTTTGCCCAGCTGCGGCATGAGCGCCTGCTCAGCGATCAGCAACAGGCCTGCGGCAAAAGCAACAGCGCGCAGCTGACGCCAGGGCAGGTGCTGGAGAGTGGCGATGCGTTTCCGGCAGGGTTTGCCGACGGGATTGTCATCACCCGCGTGCGCAGTAAAGGTTCGCGCAGTAAAAGCTTCAGTCTGCACTTCGATGGCGTACCCTACAGCGATAAGCTGTGCTGGCGTCCGGCACTGATTGATCGCCCGATAATCAGCGGCACATTGCCTGCCCGCGTTGAAAGTACCGACAGCAGCGACCTCTACGCCTGGCTGGATAACACCGGGCGCTATCGCGTGCGGCTGGATTTTGACCGCAACGCGCGCGAAGCCGGATACAGCTACCTGTGGTTGCGGCTGGCAAAACCGTATGCCGGCCCGGATTATGGCTGGCATGCGCCGCTGCTGGCAGGCACTGAGGTCTCCGTGGCTTTCGATAGCGGTGATCCAGATCGGCCCTACATCGCCCACGCGCAGCATGACTCCGAACATGCAGACCACGTTACCCGTGATAACCACAGCCGCAACGTACTGCGCACACCCGCCAATAACAAGCTCAGGATGGAAGACCTGCGCCAGCAGGAGCACATCAAGCTGGCGACGGAGTACGGCAAAAGTCAGATTAGCCTCGGTCATATTGTGGATGCACAGCGTAAGCCACGCGGACGTGGTTTTGAGCTCAGGACCGATGAGCGCGGTGCGGTACGGGCGGGCAGCGGCCTGTTCCTGACGGCAGACGAGCAGCCGAAAGCGCAGGGTGAAGTGCTGGCGATGCAACCCGCACTCAACAACATCAGCGCGGCTAACGAGCAGATGCAGGCGCTGAACAACGCGGCACAGGCGGCACAGGCGCTGACCTGCGACATCTCCGCGCAGCTGAGCCTCGCAGCTGAGCGGCTGAAAGGGTTGCAGTCGGCGGTGCTGCTGGCAAGCGCCCCGCAGGGTGTTGCCCTGACATCGGGCGAACACCTGCAGTTAACCAGCGGCAGGCACACCTTTATTAACGCCGGTAAAAACCTGAACGTGGGGGCGATAAAGAACCTGTCGCTGGCGGCTGAGCAGGCGCTGGGGCTGTTTGCCCATAAGCAGCAGATGTCGCTGATAGCCAATCAGGGCGACGTGGTGATGCAGGCACAGCACAATAGCCTGAACCTGAATGCGGCGCAGCAACTCACTGTGACCAGCACGGACGATGACATCATCATCAGCACGCCGAAGACGCTGACGCTGAACGGCGGTGGCTCTTATCTGAAGCTGAGCGGTGCCGGTATTGAGCACGGCTCGGAAGGGAAGATGATCATGAACGTGGCGCAGTTTCTCATTCCGGGCAGCGGTGCTGACTTGCCAGTAGAGACGCCCGACTTCAAACATAGTGAGTTCAGCCTCATCACACGCAACGTGCCTAAGTGGGCAAGCGAATAACAGGGAAGGTTATTAAATGTCTGCAGTTTTATCTAAATTCAGTTTTCCGGTGCCAATGAACAAGGCCGGACAGGTTTTCGGTTCAGCAGAAGAACTGTTGGCGAAGCTCGGTGGTGAAAGTTCCGGGCAGTACCTCGTCGGGCGTCAGGGCATGTGGCACGGTGGCATTCACATCACCCATGAGACCGCTCCCTGGTGTGCGCTGAGCACCGACAGAGAAGATGAGCAGGCCTTCTGTAACAATCAGCCTTATAAGGGCGAGCAGTTTATCCGCTGCATGGCGGACGGCGAGATTGTGGCGTACCGGGTGTGTAAGGACTATGACAGCGCGGCCATCAGCTGGAATGGCGGCAGGTTGCATATGTCTAATGCCTTTGTGCTGGTGAAGCACTACATCCAGCCGGGAGACACTGCTGAAAGCGGCCTGACGTTCTATACGCTCTATATGAACCTTGCACCACTGAGCGCCTATACACAAACAGGCAGTGAGCTGACGCGTACAGTGGTGAAAAAACAGCGCTATTATGCCAGTGCGGTAGACACGGCAGCATCAAAGATTGCCGGCACGCTGAAAGCCGGAACGGTGCTCACGCTAAGCGGCAATATTATCAGCCGGAACAAGGATCATCGACAATTTACAGAGGGAACCCTTGTTGCTGAAACGACTAATGAAGATGGCATTGTGTTGGCAGTCGGTACGAAAGTCTGGACTGTTTCAGACCGGGGGGCACTGAGCACCGCCAACTCGGTTGAGAAACCGTCGTGGTGGGCTCAGTGCTCACCGGCTTATGGTTTAGAGGGCAACGGTCAGGTGGAGGCAGCCACCCGTAAGGTAGTAAAATATTATCTGAGCAGTGATGACGTTCAGAGCGGTACGTCGGCGGGCAAGCTGGCCGCAGGGTTCCCCCTGCGCTATCCGTCGGGCAACAGCGTACAGCAGGTAATAAGGCCCATCATGACACCAGGTACCAGCCCGCCCATTCCTTCAGGCGCAGTTAACACCTTCAGCCTGGTTACGCTGGATACCGCGGTTGGCAACCTAAAGACAGGAGACCGCGTCTGGGCTGTATCGGATGAGGAGTATTTAGCGGTCACAGCGGCTGCAAGTTCAGGGGAGCAACCTGTATTCGGAGACGTGGTGCTCCCTGCAACACCCATCGCCATTCGTGCTGGCGACAGTATCGGGCATATGGGATTTTATGAACTCCCCACAGAGAGCGGAAAGGTGGCTCGCTATCAGGTGCATGTTGAGTGCCTGAGCATTAGTGATGTAGCTGAGTTCATCACTAATCCTGGCAAGGTAGGCGAGGATAAACCCGCGTTCCTGATGCATAATCCCGAAGCAGTGCTGTACGCGAAAAATGCCGAAGGGGTGATGGTTGCGACATCGCGTAAAACCAGAAGCCAGGGTATCGTCACGCTGTCAAAGGTGTCGGTGGTGAAAGAGGGTGATCAATCAAAGTACTACCAGATACGCCAGGAGGGGGGCTGGATAGCGGCATCCGACGCACAACTTATTTCCCAATATGCGCTGGCGGACAGGGGGTTTGTCACGCTTGACAAGTCATCAGCTAGCTTTGACCTTATAGACGGTAAGTTGCAACCGGATAACATCGTAAAAGACATCCTGTCGCAGCTTAAAACGGCTGCGGAAGCGGATAATCGTCCCGGTTATGCGCTGAACCAGCATAACTATCAGCGCCTGCTGGCGAAGATCGATAGCAACAACGACGGCCGCTATTCAATTGAGGAGTATTTGCAGGCCCTAAATATTGTGTCCTATCGGGATCGGCTGCAGCGTATTATCGCAAGGCATCCAAGCGAGTGGTATTTCGGCAAAGACGATCCATTGTGGAAAACGTATCTGGATACGCTGACGGGTGCTAACGCGAAGTGGAAAACCTATCTCGAAACGTTTATTGAGCAGATGAGCTGGATGAAGAAAGTGCCTGGCATGGAGCCAGCGGTATGGCATATGCATCCTGTGGTGTTTTTATCAGCGCTTGAACATCAAGTGTGTGATTGTGAAGTCTTATATGCCGATAAATTTAAAGTTACCAGATATGGCAGTGTTTATGGACCTATTTATAAAGGGAGTATAAGTCTAAAAGATTATTCTCGGTGGGATGTTCTTATTTCTCAGGGTAAATTAACCTCGGATGAGAAAGAAATACTTATAGCAATGTCAGAAAATGAAGGGAATATGGATGCACTACAATCTTACGATAGTGAGGTAATTACTGCGGGCGCAATGCAAAAAACAGTTAAAGACACTTTTAAGCCAAACGCTGACCCAGCGATTGACTTGAGAGGTAAGGGGGAGTTATCCGCACAATTTGCAAAATTCAAAAACCTTCATCCGGAATTGTATTGTAACTATGCAGTGAGCTGTGGCTGGACAGTTGAGGGAGAAGGCTCATCAGCAGTTCTTTATTATAGTGATTCACTGTTGACCAATAGCGATAAAATCACAGGGGCCGCCCTCAAGGGTTTGATCCGAAATGGATGTACTCAGGAGAAGTATGGCATGGTTGTTCACAACAAGCCTCTTGCGTCCTTACTGAAAGTGATTTTGTTGCCTGAATATCAAGACATTCAAGTCTTAGATTTTATTGATAGACTTCATAGTGCTGAAAATAAAGTTGTGAAATCTAGTTTTAAAATTCGAGATTTCGTGAAAAGTAAATTCGGAAGGGCTGTTGTATTAGACCACTCAGTGAATAGACCAGCTAATGTGGTAAGGGATTTTAAAAAAGCCATTGATAAGTTTTATGAAAATAACTCAAGTGTAAACAGCGATCCAACGCTTTGGGGAAGTGATTTTACTAAAAATGAAAGTGATCTTCTCAATGAATATAAGCTAACAAGAAAAATGACTGATTCCGTTGGCAGATTCAACTCATTAAAGGGTAAGCTATGAAATGTAAAGTGTTTTTAAATTTCGTTTTTTTCATGATGAGTTGCGTGCCGTTTTATTCATTTTCTGATGTGACGATATTATCTCCACTTGGAACTAGTGTGACTTTCTCAGATAAAAAAACTGGAGAGAATTATGATTCATACTCGTGGGGGGTGCTGACCTTTAAAGGAAAGAAGGGTGATGTTGATTTGGGCATAAAAGATCGATATTTTACCGAAGATGGTTCATCTAAGGTATCACCGTCAGGCCGATATTTAGTTGTTAATAGTGTTTCTGGTGGCTATCTGCAAAATGAGGCAGGCGAAAAAGAATACGTTGATAAAGCCTTTTGCAGTGTTGTAGATATGAAAAATGGATGTTATGTCAGTGACTGGGATGGAGAAGCATGTGGCTATGAATGGAATGAAAACGAAGATGTTCTTGAAAACTCTCAGGGTACAGATAAATTTGATTTTCTATCGTTTAGACCAAAAATAGATGATGTTAAGGATTCTCTATCTTCACTTAGCGAACTTACAGTAAGGCGATATATGCGCTGCGATTCGCCGGGAATCAATAACATTAATATCTACTCAAGATTATCTCAAGTAAATAAAGCATCAAAGTTGATTGTCAATGAAGGTGTCTTGGAATATTTGAAAGGGGTAACCGAAGAGAAAATGATTATACAAAAATCGTTCCTTTACTCATCTCCAAACGATGGCGGTAAAACAGCCTCATATCTTGTCGCTGGGGATAAAGTAAAAATACTACAATTCTCAAAAGACCGTCAGTGGATTAATGTTGGTTACATCAATGTGAAAGGCACGCCTCTTGTTGCATGGATACTCGCTGAATTTATAGATAAATAAATATGTTAGTGCGCTGTTCTGCATTGTTTTGTTTGGTTGTGTTTACTTTCGTTGCCAGCGATAAAATTACAGTTAAATGCTTTAAGTCGGGTTCGGCTCACGTTAAATTCGTCCAGGTCTCTACAATCGACGCGCAACCAGGCTACGTGTTATACAAAAAGTCCAGCGCCCTTATTACGTTGATATCTGAGAAAATTGAGTGTGAGGATAATGATGATGAACGCCCGCAGGCGTGTAATTCATTATGGCTTGAGGTTGTTAATGGAAAAGTAAACGGAACCTATCAGTTTGATTATATAGCAATCGGGGGTGTGAATACCAAATTCAACGAAGACCTTGATGCCTGTAATTCTGAGAGCTCCGACTGCGTTTGGAAATAACTCAATTCATTTAATAACTTTTTTTACTAAATAAAAAAACCACAAGGAATATGTGATGTTTCAGTTTATCCGTAAAGGCGACAAAACTACCCATGGTGGTGCAGTACAAACCTGCTCAGACACCATGATCGTCGGCGGTATTGGCGTCGCGCGCAAAGGGGATAAAGTCTCGTGTCCGCAGCCCGGTCATGGAACGACCACAATCATTGAAGGTAACCCTGAATTTCTTGATCACGGTGTACCGGTGGCATTCCACGGTCATAAATGCGGCTGCGGTTGTTCGCTGATCAGCTCATTCGCACCAGCGAAAGTGGGGTAATCATGCCTGTCTGGCTGGATGCCATTCCGGATGAGGCGCCGAAGGTTATTCGTCCAGCCCTGCACCGATGGCTGATACTACTAGTGGTGATTCTGGTCACTGTTATCATCGCCGGAGTCTGGTTCTGGCAGGGACCGCGCGAAGGTATTGTTTTCTGGTTAACGCTTACCGGCCTGCCTCTCTGTTTCTGGGGATTGCTCTTCTGCCTGCGCCGATTTGCTTATAAAACTGAGCAGGTTGGAGCAGAATCCTGGAATCGCGAGAGAAAGTCGCTCCTGGAACGCGAAACCCGGCGCGGTCAGCAGCCAGCCTGGATACTGGGCAGCCGCATTGAAATGTGTGCCGGGCAGGATGCTGAATCCATCAGAGACACCATCAGCCGGGCGGTTCCAGTGATAGAAGCACTGCGCCAGCCGGGGCACGCTGCGCCGGTTTATTACGCCGCGCTGCCTTATGCTGACGCGATGAATATCTCGCAGCAAAACGATGTTATAGAACTCATCACCTCCGGGATTACCGATACTTTGGCACCACTGCGTGAAGACCTCTCCTGCTGGTTGCAGATCGATAGCAACCTGCCCGCACAGCCAGAAACCTCCATGGCAATCGTGCGTCAGCTTGAAACGCAAAGCGGCAGAGTGTTCAGCCGTATCAGTCTAACGGGCATGGCGGGAATGGACCACTGGCTGGACAGAGCCACAGAGTCGCCGTCAGTGCTGGTAAGCATCGCCATTCACCTGCCGGAAAATCGCAAGGAAGGAGGGGCGGATGCCATTACTGCGCAGGTGCTGGCAAACCGTCCTTCTGACCATTATCCCGACGCCGTCATGCTGCACCGCCCCGAGCAGGGCAGTACAGATAACCTCAATGGCACTCTGAAGCGCGCACTGCTTTGGGCGGATGTCAGCGCAGAGCAACTGAATGGCGCATGGATGACCGGTCAGGCCATTACGCAGGGCGCCGCATGGAACACAGCGCTGGAATCCTGTGGTGCAACTTTTAGTCTCACTGACGCGCTGATCACCCCTGATCACGCAGCCGGTTATGCCGGTGTGGCCGCACCGTGGGCTGTTATCGCGCTGGCGCAGTCATCGCTGTCCTCTGGTGAGTCACTTGCCATTGCCAGCCAGTCACCAGATGAGGATGCCATCTGGGTTGCTGTGGTTAAACGTATAAAAGAAGAGAAAGGATCAACAGGGAATGTCTGACGAAAAATCCCGCTCGCTGATTGGCGCTGCCACGGCCATTTTTGTTCTACTTATAATTATCTGTGCCTTTCTGCTGTGGGCCTGGCCGCAGGCCATTGAGACTGCAGTCGGCATTCCACCGCTGGATGGCATTCGTATCGTCACCGTTGCGGTTGGGCTGATCGCGGTTGTTCTGCTTATCGGCTGGCTGGTGGAGTCGCTGACGCGCCGCGCCGGTAGTCAGGGGCTGCTAGCCGGATGGGGAAAAAATAAACAGAAGGCCGCACAGCAGCCAGCCGTTCAAGAGACCGTGGATACGCCGGTGAGTGCAGGGAAAAAGCGTTTTAGCGCAGAGCAGGTCAGGGAGTTACTGCGATTTCGCTATAGTCGCCGCTGGCAGCGGCAGGTGCGCATCCTTCTGGTGCAGGGCAGTGTTGCCGATACCGATGATGCCTTTCCCGGTTTAACCCGTGATAGCTGGCTGGAAGGCGAAGGATTTGTGCTGGTATACGCAGGTGAGCCGCAGGCGCATCCGGATGAGCCACTGCTGAATGGGCTGAAACAATTGCGTCCGCGCTGTCCGGCTGACGGGTTGCTGATGGTGGTGAATACCGGTTCGCTGCCCGCTAAGGCCACCAGTGATGCCATCGCGCGCGCGCGCCAGAAAACGGATAGCCTGCTGGGCTGGAAACTGCCGGTGTGGATTTGGAGCATTCAGCCAACCGCCTGGGCGCAGGATAACGACAGCGCACCGATTGCGCTGACGGCAGGTGCACAGGCCGGACGTAACGATCTGGCTTTGCTGCTGCATGAACTACAACCCCGTCTGCGCGAGGTGGGGACTGCCCGATTGCTTGCTGATGTCCGTAATGACTGGCATCTGGCGCTGGCCGCGCGGCTTGAGGGGGCGATGGGAGATCGTCTGATCGGCATGTTCCAGTCGCTGACGGATGCGCCCGCCGCCTGCCGTATTCCCGGTCTCTTCTTCAGCCCGCCGCGTGCCGCCGGTGAGCACGATGCGCACGTGCTGCCGGGAGAGCCGGTCTGGAACACGCTGGCAGAGTGCTGTCAGGCAGCGCGTCCACGCAAATTGACTACGGACTGGCTGCGTCTGGCTCGCATCACTCTGGCTGCGGTGCTGGCGCTGTGGTGCGCGGGCACACTGCTGTCGCTGGTGGCTAACCGCACACAGATTTATCAGGCACATGAAACGGCGCGTATCGCCGCTGATACTCGCGTGCCGCTCACACAGCGTCTGCAGAACCAGCTCCTGCTGCAACAGGCCATCGCCCGGTTACAGCACCGTCAGGCGACCGGTGCCCCCTGGTATACTCGCTTCGGCCTGAATCAGGATGCCGCCACGCTGGCGTCACTCTGGCCGCTGTATGCCGGCATCAACAATCCGCTGATGCGTGATTCCGCAGCACAGTACCTGCACACGCAACTGGAGAAGTTTGTCAGCCTGCCGCCTGCCAGCAGCGCCCGCCTCGACGCCACACGTCAGGCGTATGACTGGCTGAAGGCCTATCTGATGCTGGCACGTCCGGCGAACGTTGATGCCGCCTGGCTGGCACAGCATACGCTGACGCTGTGGCCAGCACGTCAGGACGTTTCCGCTGGTAGCTGGCAGTCGCTGGCACCGAAGCTGCTGGGATTCCAGGCGCAGAACCTGCCCCTGCATCCTGAATGGAAAATCAAACCAGACAGAGAGCTGATTGGCACCGTGCGCCAGATCCTGCTGAAACAGATTGGTCAGCGTAACGCGGAATCCGGCCTGTATCAGGAGATGCTGAAAAAGGTGGGGCGTAACTGGCCGGATCTGGCGCTGACGGATATGGTAGGCGATACCGATGCGACGCCGCTATTCCGTACCGAGGAAGTGGTGCCTGGCATGTTCACCCGCCAGGCTTGGGAAGAACAGGTTGAACAGGCGATTGACGAGGTGGTGAGTGCCCGCCGTGATGAAATTGACTGGGTGTTAACGGATAAATCGCGCCAGCCCGGCAGGGAGATAGCGCCAGAAGCTCTGAAGGCACGCCTTACAGAACGCTACTTCACTGATTTTGGCAATGTCTGGCTGAATATGATCAACAGCATCCAGTGGGTGGAAGCGAGTTCGCTGTCGGAAGCCATCGGGCAACTAAACCAACTGGCCGATGTGCGGCAGTCGCCGCTGGTGGCGCTGATGAATACGCTGGCCTGGCAGGGCAAAACCGGACAGAAATCCGACGCGCTGGCCGATACGCTGGTGGACTCGGCGAAGCAACTGCTCACGCGTGAGAAGAAGCCACGACAGATGATCTCGCAAGCAAAGGGGCCAACCGGACCGCTCGATGCAGTGTTCGGTCCGCTTACCAGCCTGATGGACGGCAAGGACGGTACCGGCAGCAATGGCAACCTCAGCTTCCAGTCCTGGCTGGCGCGCGTCACTCAGGTACGCCTCAAGCTTCAGCAGGTGACCAGTGCACCAGATCCGCAGGCGATGGCGCAGATGCTGGCACAGACCGTGTTCCAGGGACGGTCCATTGATATCACCGAGACCCGCGACTACAGCAGTCTGGTGGCTGCCAGCCTCGGCCAGGAGTGGAGTGGTTTCGGGCAGGCGCTGCTAGTGCAGCCGCTCGATCTGGCCTGGCGGCAGGTGTTGTCGCCTGCGGCAGACAGCCTGAACACCCGCTGGCAGAACACCATCGTCAGCCAGTGGAATGCGGCCTTTGCCGGACGCTATCCGTTCAAAGCCACCGGCAGCGATGCATCACTGCCGCTGCTGGCGCAGTTTGTGCGTGGCGACAGCGGGCGTATCACCACGTTCCTGAAGACCAATCTGGGCGGGATCCTGCATCAGGAAGGGAACCGCTGGGTGGTCGATCCGTCTGCCAGCCAGGGTATGCGGGTCAGTCCGGCGTTTCTCTATGCCATTAACCGGCTGGGTTCGCTGACCGATGTGGTTTTTGCCAAAGGCGATGCCAGTTTACGCTTCGAGCTGATGGCGCGTCCGTCAAAGGATGTGGCACGCGTTCAGTTCACGCTTGACGGCCAGAATCTGGATTTCTTCAACCAGATGGAAGGCTGGCAGAGCTTCATCTGGCCGGGTGAAACCTATTATCCCGGCGCGAATCTCACCTGGCAGAGCACCACCAGCGGCGGTATGCAACTGTATGGCAATTACCAGGGTAACTGGGGCTTTATTCGCCTGTTGGAAAAAGCGCGGACCACGGCGCTGGACAGCAGCCGCACGCAACTGGTCTGGTCGACGGATGACGGCAAAACACTGCAATTTATCCTGCGCAGCGAACTGGGCGAAGGGCCACTGACGCTGCTCCGGCTGCGCGCTTTCACGTTGCCGGAAAATATCTTCGATGTGGATGCCACTGCGCTGGCGCTGGATGATGAGGTGAGTGAATGACGCGTGCACTGCATTCGACTCTCGCGTTTGCCAGCCCTTTCGAAAGCTGGACGCCAGGCCTGTTCAGCCACGCCGTTCACTGGCGCGAAGCCACTGCAGACAAGCTCTGACAATAATGACCTGCACCGGATATACCGGCTGGCTCACGGAGTAGCTGCTGCGTCACACGTCGCCGGAAGAGGGATGTGTATCCGCTCCTTGCATGGCGCGGCGCACGCATCAACCGGTGTATCTGCCGCTGGTCGCGCGTCAGACCGCTAAACGCTGCTGCGCTTTGATGAACTTTTGTTCAGCGCACTGCGCCTCAGCCCGACGGATTGGGAACCGACAATGAGGCTTGAGGTTTGATAGCGCAGCCTGAATATGCTGCCCGTGAAATCGGTACGCCCTGAATCGGAAAAACTGCGGCTATCTCTGCAGATGGCCCTGATAATTTAGACCGATCATGCGCGGGCGCTGATCTTTTGCAACTGACTGAGAACAATACACCAGGAATTCGTGCATGGATGATTTAACCCTGCGTTATTACGAAGCCGAGATGCGCTATCTGCGTGAGGCCGGTAAAGAGTTTGCGCGCGCTCATCCCGACCGCGCTGCGATGCTCAACATGGACAAACCCGGCGCGCGCGATCCGTACGTCGAGCGGCTGTTTGAGGGCTTCGCCTTTCTGATGGGGAGAATGCGTCAGAAGCTGGATGATGACCTGCCCGAGCTGACCGAAGGTCTGGTCAGCCTACTCTGGCCGCACTACATGCGCACCATTCCTTCGCTTTCAGTCGTGGCGTTTACCCCGCAGTGGCAGAAGCTGCGCCAGGCGGAAACATTACCGTCTGGCTTTTCGGTACTGTCGCATCCGGTCGGCGAGCACCGCACGGCCTGCCAGTACCGCACTACTCGCGATATGGCACTGCAGCCGCTGCATCTGAGCGAGGCGCGCCTGCATACCAAAACCAGCGGTCGCTCAGCGATTCGTCTGCGTTTTGCCTGCCCACCGGGAGTGGACTGGGGTAAATGTGGCATTGATAAGGTAGCGCTCTACCTCAGTGCTGACAGCCCATTAGCTTCTGCGCTGCATCTGGCACTGACCCGTCAGGTACAGGCCGTGTATGTCAATCACGCTGGAACGAACAGTGAACGCACCCGATTTGACGGCTGGTTTCGCCCGATGGGGTTTGACGACAGCGACCAACTGTGGCCAAAAGGCGAGAGCGCTTTCAGCGGCTATCAGTTGCTGCTGGAGTACTTCAGCTTCCGGCAGAAATTCATGTTTCTCGAGCTGCGCGGGCTTGAGGGCATCGGCCTCAGCGGTGAGTCCACCTGGTTTGAGCTGGATGTGGTGCTGACTGAAACCTGGTCTGCCGATTTGCCGTTTGAAACCGAAAACTTCCGCCTGCACTGCGCGCCGGTGATCAACCTGTTTGGCCTGGAGGCGGACCCGCTGATGCTGAATCCGCTGGAGAACGAGTATTTGCTGCGTCCGCTGCGCCAGCAGGACGGTCACACCGAAATTTACAGCGTGGATGAGATCCACGGTTCAATGAAATCGGGCAAACAGGCCTACGTGCCGTTCAGCAGCTTCCGCCATAAGGGTGGCATGATGCGACACGATGTACCGGAGCGCTATTTCCACACCCGCGTAAAACGCGGAGTATCGGGCATGGTGGACACCTGGATTATTCTGGGCGGCAGCGCGTTTGACCTCGACAAATTGACTGAGAAGCCCGAGTCGCTTTCCGTGAGTATCACTGGCACCAATGGGCAGTTGCCGCGCCAGGCGCTGGAGAGCACGCTGCTGGATCGGGTGGTGAAAGCAGGCAAAGTGCCGGTGACGGTGATGAACCTCACCACGCCGACCATGCCGCTCTATCCGCCGGCTGCTGACAGATTCCACTGGCGGGTGATGAGCCATCTCGGCTCTAACTTTCTCAGCATGATGGATAACCCGGAGGTGCTGCGTGGCACGATGGCGCTTTACGACTGGACGGATGATGAGATGAATCGTCGTCGGCTGGAGGCTATCGTTGCGGTGAAGCACACGCTAATTCGCCGCTTCGAACGCGGTTTTATGCTGCGCGGTGTGGATATTGAAGTCACGCTCAATGCGGATAACTTCGCCGGTGAAGGCGATATCAATCTGTTTGGTGAAATGCTGCACCGCTTCTTTGCGCTGTATGCCGACATCCATCTTTTTAATCAGCTGACGCTGGTACTGCAACCCACAGGGAAGAGACTGCAATGGCAGGAGAATCACAGCCAGCACATACCGGGCTGACAGCGAAGCTGGGTAAAGACATTTGGCGGGTGAACTTTTACCGCTACTGCCAGTTGCTGGAACAGGAAAATGCCGGACAGCCGTTACTGGGGACCAGCAGCCATCCGGGCGACGATCCGGTACGCTTCCAACCATGGCCGGGCATGGGCTTTCCGGCCAGCGAGCTCCGGGCGGTGGAGTGGGATGACGATCATCCGGGTTTGCCGCCGAGCGTTCGCACCACATTTCTCGGCATGTATGGCGTGGATTCGCCGCTACCGGGATCCTATCTCGACGATATTGCCCAGCGGCGCGAAGGGCATGAGGCGCTGACGGCGTTTCTCGATATTTTCAGTCACCGCATCACCACACAGTATTATCGCATCTGGCGCAAGTACGCCTATCCGGCCACCTTTGAGGCGGGCGGTGCGGACAAAACTTCGCAGTGTCTGCTGGGGCTGGTGGGGTTGGGCATTCCCGGCACGGCGCAACATGTTGCCACGCCGGTATCGCGCTTTCTGGCGCTGCTTGGCACCATGCGGCTGCCCACGCGTAACGCGGAAGGAATTCAGGCGCTGGTGCGTTTGCTGGCCCCAGCCACGGAAGCCCGGGTATTTGAGCATGATACGGTGATCGTGCCGATGCAGGCTCGCAGTGGCCTCGCTAAAGCAAACCGGGTATCGCTGTCGCAGCGGGCAGTGCTGGGCAAATCCGCCCGTGACGGTAACAGCCGGGTGCGGGTTTCATTGTTTACGCAGGATCCTGCGGAAGCGCAGGGCTGGCTGCCCGGTAATCATCTGCAGACTGACCTGCTGGCATTGATGCGCGTTTATCTGGGTTACCGCAGTGACGCCCGCCTGCAACTGACCATTCCACTGTCGCTGCTGCCCGAGCCACGTCTCGACAGAAAGCAACGCCTGATCCTCGGACGTACCGGCGTGCTGGGGCTTAAACCCGCTAAGCAGAATAACCCGCCAGCGCATCTCACCATCAACCTCGGCTACTACGAAGGGATGGCGCTGTCACAAAGCGAGCCCGCAGCCAGCGGTCATTATCGCTTCGAATAATATCTGTGAAAGGAATCTGACTATGTTTGTTTGCTCCGGATGGCGCATTCTGTTGCTCTCTGCCTGCGGCCTGCTCGCGGGCTGTGGCCTGACCCAGACCGTTACTGACGGAACGGTCAACGTGACGAAATCGATCTTCTACAAAAAGATTAAAGTGCTGCATCTCGACTTCGTTCCTCGCGCCGCCGTCAACGCCGATGGCGGTCAAACCCCGCTTGCGAGCATGGTGCGCGTTTATCAGTTGAAGGATAAACAGGCGGTTGAAGCAGCGGACTACGCCTCGCTACTGCGCTATGGCGATCGGGTGCTGAAGGAGGATGTGCTGCAGTCCCGTTCACTGTTGGTGATGCCGGACGGCCATGCCACCCTCAACGTGCCGATGGATGAAGAGGCGAAGTACGTAGCGGTGGTTGCGCTGTTTAACCAGCCCGATCTGGTCAACAACCGCTGGCGGCTGGTACTTGAACGTAATGATCTCGATCCTGACTTTCCGCGCGTTATTGAACTGGGCAGCGGCACGTTGACCCTGCTGCCGGTGAAGGAGTGATGCACATGGAGGTGTGGCTTTCCCGGTTCACCGGTCAGAATCATTATCATCTTGAGATCCACAACTGTGCGCTCCAGCCGGATGTGCTGAAGTTCTACGGGCGCGAAGCGCTGAACGAGCCGTTCCGCTGGAAGATTGAGTTTACCTGCACACAGGCAGTGGTGATGGAGGACATGCTGATGACCTTCGCCAGCTTCAGCATGCGCAGCGGCAAGCGAGTGTTCGGCGTCATCACCGGATTTGACTGGCTTGCCACCACGGCAGACCAGTCGCACTACCGCATCCGGCTGGAATCCCGCCTGGCGCTGCTTTCCCGCACCCGCCGCAGCCGCGTGTTTCAGAACCTGAGCGTGCCGGAGCTGGCGGAGCAACTGCTGCGCGAGCACGGTTATGAAGGCCCGGAATTTGAGTTTCGCCTGACGCAGCCGCTGCCGCAGCGCGAGCTGATTACCCAGTGGCGGGAAAGCGACCTCGACTTTCTGCGCCGCATCCTGGCGGAAACCGGCATCTGGTTCCGCAGCGAGATGAATTCTGTTACCGAAAAGGAAACACTGATTTTCGCCGACAGCCAGCAGGACTATGCCGAAGGCGCCACGCTGCCGTGTCGTGGGTTGTCCGGCCTGCATGACGGCGGACGGGAAGCGGTATGGGGGTTGCGCAGCTGGCATGAGGTGGTGACCGGCGGCGTGGCGGTGAAGGATTATAACTATCGTCAGGCGGCAGAACCGGGCGAGGTAAAAGCCGCCGTGCGCGGTCACGCCATCACCACCGGCGAACACTATCGCTACGCGGAGCCGTTTGCGATGGCGGGCGATGATACCGCAGAACCCGAGAACGGCGCGTTTTATGCCCGGCTGCACCATGAGCGGGCGCTGAATCACGCCGCGCGTCTGCATCTGTTTAGCAACAGCGAGGCAGTTGCGCCGGGGCAACTGCTGAACGTCAGCGATAATAGCAGCGGAGAACTGGACGCCGGCATGGTGATTCGCCTCGCGACCTTTCACGGCGCGCGCGACCGTAAGCTTCAGGTATCGTTGTGGGGTATTCCCTACAGCGAACAATACGTTATGCGGCCTGAACCTCTTTCGCGCCCGGTTATCAGCGGAACGCTACCCGCCCGCATCGAGAGCCGTAACGCGGACGATATTTACAGCTGGCTGGATGAGCAGGGCCGCTACCGGGTGAAGCTGGACATTGACCGCGACAGCAGCGAATCCGGTTACAGCTACCTGTGGCTGCGGCAGGCAAAACCTTATGCCGGTGACACGCATGGCTGGCACACGCCGCTGGTGCAGGGCACAGAAGTCGCCATCGCCTTCGACGGCGGCGACCCGGACCGACCTTATATTGCGCACGCCCTCCACGACTCTGTACATCCCGACATTGTCAGCCGCGACAACCGCAGCCAGAACATCCTGCGCACCCCCGCGCGTAACGAGCTGCGCATGGAGGACAAGCGCGGCAGCGAGCACGTGGCGCTCTCCACCGAATACGGCAAAACCCAGATGAATCAGGGACACATTACTGATGCGCAGGGGAAACAGCGCGGCGCAGGTTTTGAGCTCAGAACCGACGAGCACGGCGTGATCCGCGTGGCAAAAGGGCTATTTGTCACCGCCGACGGGCAGCAGAAAGCGGTGGGCGAGGTGCTGGAGATGGACAGCGCGCTGCGGGAAATCGAACTCTGTCTGGAACAGATGAAGCAGTTGGACACGGCGATGCAGCAGGCGCAGGCGCTGCGGGCAGACCTCAATGCGCAGATAGCGATGTTTAATGAACGGCTGAAACCGCTTAACGAGATGCTCCACTTTGCCGCGCCGGAAGGTATGGCGTTTGCCAGCGGCGAAAATCTGCAGATGGCGGCAACAGAGAATGTGGCGATCAACGCGGGCGGCGATATCAGCGTGGGCGCGATGGAAGATATCAGCCTGATGTCCGGAGAAAGCGCCGGACTGTTTGCCCGCAGCGGCAGACTGAGCCTGATTGCCGGAGAGGGACCGCTGGTGATGCAGGCGCAGAATGCGGCGATGCAGTTGCTGTCGGAGAAGAAACTCAGCATGAGTGCCGAGCAGGACATGCTGTTTGCCGCGAAAAAGCGCATCACGCTGATTGGCGGCGGCAGCTATCTGAAAATCGAGGACGGGAAAATTGAGTACGGCACTACCGGGCGCTATATCGGCAAGGTGAATGCGGTAATGAAGGGCGGGGTACAGGGAATGCAAGCGTCACTTCCGAAAATGGGAACCGCCTATATGTACTCGGCTGTGTACCAGATTCTGGACAATACGGGCAAAGCGCTGGTTGGTGCGCCCTGGCGTCTTACGACGACTTCAGGCCAGATTTACGCAGGCTACAGTGATGAGGAAGGCCGCACCGTGCCAGTTTACACCCGAGTTCAGCAAAACGTAGAGCTGCATATTTTGAGCAAAAAAGTTCAGCAGGAAGACACGCTGTGGTTCATCGGCGACGTCGCTGATGAGAGACTCGAAACTGAATTCAGGGAGAGCAATACCTGATGGAACTGCCAGATTTACCCGGTGCGCCCAATGGCGTACCTGATATCCCAGATGCCGCGTTGGGCAAGAATAGTCAACCCTGGGACTGTACTACCACCGGCATTGAAATGGTGGAAAAACAGTCCAGATTACCCACCTCAAATAATCGTCAGTATCTGCATATCAAGGTGGAATATGCTATGCGCTTTCCCCGGTTGTCGGCTGAAATCCAGCGCGAAGGGAAAGCGTACCAAATGAGCCTCAAGCAGCTGATGATGAGTGGCCTGATTCGCGTGGACGAAATCGCTGCAAACTATCACTGGTGGTATAAAGCCGAGGTATCTTTCGACATGCGTACCTCGCCGCCGCGCCCGTTTCTCAGCAGTTCGCTTTTGAATGAAGGCGCGGGTAGGCGGCACACCACGAATCCTTTCCCGGTACCGGGCAAAGGGATTTATCGCCGTCCGGACGTGATTATTGTGAAAGATAAACAGGACCGCTGGCCGGGGCTGGCAGGACCTGATGCGGAAGGCCAGATACATGGTAATAATCTGGCCCGGCTGGTAGAAGTGAAGTTTCCTGGAGATGAATTATATGAAGAGCAGTATCGTGATTATATGGAAATAGTTGGTGGGCCCGGTAACGAAAAGCAGATGACTATCCTTGAGATTCACGACTGCCGTCCGCAGGAGCAGAAGTGGACGGACCAGGTGGTTAACGTGACGATGAAAGCCTGGAAAACCAGCGGTGCAAAATACTGGCCGCTGGCTCTTTATCCTCCTATCTTCACACCGCGCCCACCTTCAGCCCCCGTTCCGGCAAAAATTGAGCCCTGGACCTATGCCCGGAAAGGGGTAGCTGATCTGAGTGAGGGGGTGATTAACGGAATAGCGAAGGGCTGGAATATGTTATCCAGGGAAATGCAACAGGAGCTCAGTGCGGTTGCTGGCTGGTTAAATGACAGCGGCGAGTGGGTGTACAAACAAAGTAGCCAAGTGTGGCACTGGGCCAGCAGAACGGGGCGCATTGTGGCTTCCTGGACAGATGAGCAGCTACGGTCTGCCTGGCATGAAATTCAGCGGGCGACAGACATGACGCTGGATATGTTGCAACAGGTAGATTGGGTGCAGATCCTGACGAATGTGGCAAAGACCGTTGGCGTTATCCTGTTCGCCGTTGGAATTGGTGTTCTGATCGTAGTTCTGGGGGTCCCCGAGGCAGTTATTGCCGCATTTTTACTGATTGTCCGTCTGGCGATGAGTGCATGGGGGGCGCTGGCCGCCATACTCGGCACTGGAACAGCCACAGCTATAGCAGCCCAATAAGGAGTCAAAATGGAAGTTAAGGGTTATGAACTGGATTACATTGAAAAGTGGCTTCCGGAAGCCTCGGTAAAATACAAAGATGGCAGTCCAGCAGTGAATCTGGGACTAATAATTACTGTTTTTTTTAAAGATGGGCATACTTCAAACGTTCGCCGAAAAATGGTTGAATGCGTAGACAAATTTTATTCTGAATTTAAATCGAAGTTAAAAAAAACATTGACGACAAAATGGGTCGGAATTACCGATAAAAATTACGGTAAAAAACGCCAGGAAATAATTGACTCCACGCCAGAGGAGATTTTCTCATGGTATTTGGGAAGTGCAGAAAAAAGCAACATAGCCCCAGATTACAGTATATTAATTATGGGGGAGAGGGTTTTTCACAATGAAAGTAATCGCTCGGTTATTAAACTGACACTCCCATTATCACTGCTCAGCAATGTTGATGGTAAGGAAAATTTTGAGTCATGGTTATTATGGTTGAGCAATACATTTGTAGTAGAGAGTGGGTATGCAGGTTTGTCATTTGTCCTTCCTTATTCACGTGAGCGTATGTTTCCTTATGAGTATCAACTGGCGAAACGCTTCCCGGGAGTAATTGTCGATTCAATAGGCACGCTGGAAGGCAAGGCGGCTCTGATTGGCCTTAAAAGCGCCAGCTGGTACACCGTTCTGGGTAACCCGTGGCTGGAGAAAATCGGTGGCAGAGAGAAGCTGAATGCCTGTCTGAAAGCCACTCCAGCTATTGAACAGCTTACTTACAACAGTGGCATTATCCTGAAAGCGGGCCGTTTACCACCAGCTCTGGGAGAAATAAAAACGGAAGACCTCCCCCCATTGCTGGTTAGAGTGAATAAAATAATCAGACCGATACGTTTTAATAAACCGCGTTCATTTCATTTTTATTCCGAATATGAAGATTTTCAATTTGAAACAGAATCTACCATGCAGTGGATTCGACGTTTTGATGACGTCAGTGGCCTGATTGAAGAGGCCATTACAGCCTGTGATTCTGTACGGATAACCTGCTGGGCGGACGAGGTTTCACCTCATGCAGGAGAGTGGGCTGCAATCATGAAAGGAACGACACAATATATTCAGGTGCCTGAAGGTAAAAAAATGCCGTTATATGTAGATAAAAATGGCATAGCACACAGAGCGTGCTGGACGTTATTGAAAAGAGATGATGGTGGAAACGTATTTATTATACCTGATGCCTGAGCAGGTAATTTAAATTACAGCGCATCTTTACATAAACTGAGGTTGAAAAAGTTGTAAACAGTTTATGAAATAACACATCCATTGCAACCGCTCGCTCCAGTCAGATGTGCTTAAGTTCTATGGGCGCGAAGCGCTGAACGAGCCGTTCTGCTGGGAGATTGAGTTTACCTGCACGCAGGCAGTGGTGATGGAGGACATGCTGATGACCTTCGCCAGCTTCAGCATGCGCAGCGGCAAGCGAGTGTTCGGCGTCATCACCGGATTTGACTGGTTTGCCACCACGGCAGACCAGTCGCACTACCGCATCCGGCTGGAATCCCGCCTGGCGCTGCTGTCCCGCACCCGCCGCAGCCGCGTGTTTCAGAACCTGAGCGTGCCGGAGCTGGCGGAGCAACTGCTGCGCGAGCACGGTTATGAAGGCCCGGAATTTGAGTTTCGCCTGACGCAGCCGCTGCCGCAGCGCGAGCTGATTACCCAGTGGCGGGAAAGCGACCTCGACTTTCTGCGCCGCATCCTGGCGAAAACCGGCGTCTGGTTCCGCAGCGAGTGGTGATGAAAAAGAGAGGGGTATTAATTGGCTATAGCGATGATGTTAAGGAACTTGATTCCAATGCTCAGGCCAATATTATTGGTATAGGCCATAAGTTTGATACCGTGAATGAGTGGTAGGGTGCAATGGGCAACGATAATTTAAAAGTATGTGTTAGGGAAAAACAAAATTATCTGAAGGCAACCTGACGTTTCAAGTTGAAAAATTGGGTTTTTACCTGAAGGATACATACGATTTTGTTGACGAGGGGGAAACTCCAGAACCTCTGGGAGTTTGGAGTCAAAACAGAATATGTTCTTTACATGTCAGCATATTTATCAGGGTTATGTTGGCTCCTGATAAGGCAATATACTGGATTTGTTCCTGTTTTTAACTCTGATTTTCACCGATGGCAAGAAAACACAATGCTGGTGGTGATTTTATCGTTCTTTATTTTGTTCTATGGATTGATCCCCTGCCTAAAGATAAGTTGGTGCTTTTATGAAGGGATTAATTTCACGTAGGTTAGCCTTGGTGGTTTTTTTGTTTTGTGGTTTTTTTTACCATCAACGCTGATTCCTGGAACCTACAAAATGATTTATCAAGAACTAAGCCCGAATAAAAAATACATAGTAATTATTTATCGTGGAGTAGTTATTTCTCCAAAGTTACTCTATAAATATTTAACTAACAATAATTATTTTTTTCTTTGTATGATGACTCAGGTAAGGAGGTTTATAAATCGCCACCATATTATGGTGCTTCCGGAATTTTAGTATATGACTCAATAAGATTTTTATATGGGAAGCGAAACTGGTTATTTTTTCCAGATTCCGATGGCTATAATTCATTACAATTAAAAATTTAAATTAACACAGATGGATTGATATGCTGATCTAGGGTAGATAAAACTATTGCAGGCATTAAAAGTCTGGATGCTAAAAGTAAACAACTATTCAATAAGCGATAGCGGCGAAACGAACCATGATGTCGATTAAAAAAACCAGATACCCGATGAGTGATGAACTGGTGCGTCGTCAGCTATTCTGGCTATTGCAGCGGCTGAGTAGTTACACGCTATGGCAACGTAAACGTGATAACTGGGCTTATTTTGTTGAAAAGTTTGAACATGCGCTGAGAACCTGGCCGGAGGAGATTACTAAAGGTTTTGACCCGGAAGCGATTGTCTGGGCTTATGACGCGCTGCGTCTTTACGATGAGGGATTACCCGAACTGGCCAAGGGAAACAGGCAAGTATGGCAAATAAATACAGGAGAATTTTATCAGCTCGCCCGGCCAGTGGGATTAATAGAGAGTTATTTTTACCTGCCTTGCCATGAAAGGGGAGGGCAAAGAGAACCCTATCCACCTGAGGTCGAAAAACTGAATAAATTGAAAGTAGCGGCGAAAATCCATGGTGATTATTTTTTATATCCACCATCGAAAAATGTTTGCTATTATTTTGATGCCGAGTTCTTGTTTGAAAAAAGCCACTATGAGTATAACCTGAATAAATTGTCCTATCCCGTATTTCCCAAAAATCTGCCTCCAGTGCCTTATCGTAGAGATATTATTATCCAAACAGATGATGTCGTTCCCTGTGACGGCATCTGGGAACCGGTTAAAATTGAATATAATCATAAATTTTTTATAATAAAAAAGGATATCAGTGGATTTAAGAATCTTGGTGCTTACAATTATTTCATTCGCGGAGCTAAAGCTCCACGGCAAGTGTATTATGACGTACTGATGGAGAGTAATGAAGACATTCTGATACCCGACGATCCGATCCGCTACCGCGACGTACACTGGCGGTTGGTATGGGAAGACACGCGCTACTGCGACGGTATCATTCCAGATGAATCGCAATATTTTCTCGACGATCAACCGGGAAAACGCATTACTTGCGCCAGTGGCGAAATATGTCCGCACAGTGGTCGTTGGGCAACCATTGCGGGTAACCATCAGCAGTTTATTGATACCCAGTCCGGGCAAGTTATGCCTGAAGCCACACAGCATCAGAGTAACATATACGCACCAAAAATTTATCTACCAGCAGTCTGGAAGCTGCTTGAGCGTCAAGGTGAGGGGAGTGTCTTTATTCGAGAGTAAAGTGGGCAAGGCATCGTCAATGCAGTGCGTATTGAATATCAGACAGAAATGAAGGAACGAATCTTGATGTCGATTAAAAAGTCCAGATATCTAATGGATGATGAAGTGATGCGCCGGCAGTTATAAATTTTATCGATGATTTAATTCTTGAATCTTTTGATAAGAATAATCAGGTTATCGTGTCGGTGCCCGATAATATTCAGTGAGTTCTTAGTTTCTTGCAGGAGTATTTAAGCATCTGCAGGATCGGATATGTCATGCATACTGCTGTTGAAACCCGGAACCGCAGATCAACTGATGACCTGGCTCACCAGGACTTTATGCAATATAAAACCGGGTCAGAGAGGGCTTCTTCTGCGCTACGGGAACAGACTCTGCCGGGAGGGCTGCATAACGGCTTTAATGCAGATACCTGAAGGTATTAACCTGATCCGCTTCGGTACAGGGGTCATGCCGGGTAAAGGGGGCGGGTTCGCCATCCTGGTCAGCAGCCATAAGTGAATCACCACACACTTATGAAGCGTCTGACAGAACGTAATCACAAACAGGACAAATATGTCAGCGAAGACACAATTTTTCAAAAAACTTGAATCCTCCAAAATGGCCTTTGGCTCGGGAATGAGTAAAGGTGATGCTGATATCGCTGCCTTTTGCCAGAAAATGGAACAGCTGCATGAAAATATAAAGCAGTGGCTGGAGGGTTCAGGTCTGGTTATTAAAACCCGGCCGATAAAAGTGGTAGAGCTTCTGCTCAGAAACGGCAGTTTTCCTGTCACCGAAATCACCGTAAGTCTTGAAGGAAGAACGCTGAGTTTTACACCTCTCTTTCTCTACGGTCAGGGAGTGACCGGGTGCACAGAGGTCACACTTTCTATTGAAAGGAAACAAACGACACTCACTCGGCTATTGATGCGCTCTGGCCGAAACAGCGAATGGTTATGTTGCCCGGTCAATACAGCATATCGCTGTGAAACCTATTTTGATGAGGAGATGTTTTTTTGTCTGTTGAGTAAACTACTCCCCTAAGAAATATCATTCATTGCAAAATTTAATTATTGCAATGAATGCTTGCTCCTTAACTGAATTTAGATCGTGCTGAAGGATGGCTGCGCTGCTGCCAAATGAAGGCAACCTGTGATATTTAAGTTAAGCGGAAACTGACCTGATTGTGTGATCGCGGAATATACTCATGCTGGCTATTTTAGTTAACCCGGTAAGCGCTCCGGGCTATTGATCAATAGCCCCTTGAGAATCTGGTGATCCCGGATTAATCGCCCGGTCACAAAAGATGGCGGTGAGAAGGGCATTGATTCGCTTCGCTCACCCTGTGGGTAGCGTCGCAGGCTCCGCTGTCCGGCATGCTGCGCATGCGGTCGAACCCCGGTGGGGGTTCTCACCCCTTCTCTGTGCAAGATGCAAAAAAAACCTGAACTTTCGTTCAGGCTCTTCTTCAGAATGTGGCGGTGAGAGGGGGATTGATTCGCTTCGCTCACCCTGCGGGCAGCGTCGCAGGCTCCGCTGTCCGGCATGCTGCGCATGCGGTCGAACCCCGGCGGGGGTTCTCACCCCTTCTCTGTGCAAGATGCAAAAAAAAAACCTGAACTTTCGTTCAGGCTCTTCTTCAGAATGTGGCGGTGAGAAGGGCATTGATTCGCTTCGCTCACCCTGCGGGCAGCGTCGCAGGCTCCGCTGTCCGGCATGCTGCGCATGCGGTCGAACCCCGGCGGGGGTTCTCACCCCCTCTCTGTGCAATATGCAAAAAAAGCCTGAACTTTCGTTCAGGCTCTTCTTCAGAATGTGGCGGTGAGAGGGGGATTCGAACCCCCGATACGTTGCCGTATACACACTTTCCAGGCGTGCTCCTTCAGCCACTCGGACACCTCACCACATTTACTCCGCTGACCGCGCTGGGTCAACGGGGCGCTACTATAGGGAGTCGGCTGAAAAGGGTCAAGCACTATTTTTTTCTTTTGTTCTATTCGCTTAAGCTCTGAACGAATCGATTTATTACGGCCTGAAACCGGCCAGTTATGCGCCCGTTCCCACAATAATAACGCGCCAGAAGCGTGCTTTTTCACGGCTGCTTTACGGTAAAACAAAACGGGGCGGCGTACAGGCCGGCTTTCCAGCCAGAGGTCGCCCCGTCAGAAGCCAGAACTAGCTCTTCACCCGATTCGCAAAGCTTTTGCGCAGCTTCTGCAGTTTCGGTGGGATAACGGCCATGCAGTAACCGTTACGCTGGCCAGCACCTTCCCAGTAATCCTGATGATAGGCTTCAGCGGGATACCACTCTTTCAGCGGCTCAATGGTTGTGACTACCGGCACATCATGATCAGCCTGTGCGCGTTCAATGGCGGCACGCGCTTCGGCTTCCTGCTCTGCATTCGCCGGGAAAATGGCGGAGCGATACTGGGTGCCGATGTCATTGCCCTGACGGTTCAGTTGGGTCGGATCATGCGTGACAAAGCTGATATCCAGCAGATCGCCGTAGGTTACCTGCTCCGGATCAAAGCCAATGCGGATCGCTTCTGCATGACCGGTTGCGCCGCTGCAAACCTGCTCATAAGTCGGATTAGGACGGGCACCGCCGGTGTAACCGCTCTCTACCGACTCTACGCCGATCACATCTTTGAATACCGCTTCGGTACACCAGAAACAGCCGCCAGCGATAACTGCGTATTCGATTGCCATAATAATTTACTCCTGTCAGGTCGAAAGAGGTGAATGGGGGCGCAGCAGAGCGCTTTCAACTAGATAAGCATCTCCGGTTTAAAATCTCCGCTCTTATCCAGCCGTTTATCGCTCATCACGCTGAACCGGCCTTCACCGGTGTAGTGCAGGGTGGCGGGATATTCCGGTTGCTCGGCAACATGCGCTTTAACGATCTCAAAAATAAACAGGTTATAGCGGGCGACCATAGCATCGTCATAAAGCTGACATTCGAAGCTGGCAAAACATTCGGCAATCATCGGCGCTCCCACCACCTGAGCGGGCTCCGGCGTCAGGCCAAACGCTTCAAACTTATCAATACTGTCACCGTGGCTGTTGCCGACAGCCACAACTTCATTAATCAGTGAGGCAGAAGGAATATTCAGCACGCACTGACCGCTTTGGCGAATCAGCGCGTGGCTGTGGTTCATGCCTGAAATCATGCAGCCGACCAGTGACGGAGAGAACTCCAGCACCGTGTGCCAGCCAAGCGTCATGATGTCACTGTGATCCTCATACTGTGAACTGAGCAGCAGCACCGGTCCAGGCTCAAGGTATTTGCGGGCTTTGCTGACCGGAAAAGCATATTTTGCATGCGTTGGCTCATGGCGTAGCTCCTTTAACGAACGGTAGCCAGTAAGTGTAGAGTACCCTGCGGGTCTGTCAGTGGGGATAAAGGCGAGGGCAATGCGGGATCAAGACAAAACAGATATTTTTACCGGCAGTATCGTGCGCTTAAGGTTTCCTTAATCTGCAGTCGCGATACTGCCTGCTTTAACGGAGGATACTGCTATGAAAACTGCGCCTGCTGCTCTGCCTGTTTCTGCATCACGTCCCATCAGCGAATATGCTGCACTGCTGATTGCCGCAGCAACCGTTGTTCTGTTCCTGTCAGCCTGGTTTACCGCTTAAAACTTAATGACGGCGCGGCAACCGCTTCGGTCGCGACGGTTCTCTAAGAAAAACTGAAAGCGGTGTAACTGGACGATGCGGCTGACAATGCTCAGCCCGAGTCCGATTCCGCCATAGCGGCTGTCCATGCGGATAAACGCCTTACTCAGCTCGCCACTTTTACTTTCATCGATCCCCGGTCCCTCATCTTCCACCACCAGCATGGGCTGTGGAACAGACAACAGCTGCACACTGATGGTGCTGTTATCCGGGCTGTAGCGATGGGCGTTCTCCACCAGATTACGCAGGAGCATCTTCAGCAAAGTGGCATCACCACGCACAAACTGCTCCTGCGGCAGATCGAGCACCAGCCTCTGCTGATGCGCCTCCAGCATGATACTCAGCTCCGCTTCCATGGGCAGAATCACATCTTCAATCAGCCCGACGTTCTGATAGGTGCCCGAGGTAAACGACTGTCCGGCGCGTGCCAGATTCAGCAACTGCGACACGCTGTGGGTCATCTGATCCAGCCGCTGCACCAGCGGCTGAACTTTGACATCGCTGTTGCGTTCGATGAGCTCCAGATGCAGCCGCAGTCCCGCCAGCGGTGTGCGCAACTCATGCGCCACGTCGGCGGTAAACAACCGTTCGCGCTCCAGACTGCTGTTAAGACGGGCAACCAGCTGGTTTATCGCCTGCGTCACGGCATCGATCTCATGAACCTGACTGTAGCAGGCAACGGGATCGAGATTCTCTTCGCTGCGGTTTTCCAGTTCTCGCTGCAGCTGATAAAGCGGCCGGGTGATCCATTTCACCGCCTGATAGCAAAGCAGCAGTGTCAGGGTAATCATCACCAGACTCGGCACCGCCAGGCTGGCCACGGCTTCATGAATTTCACGCTTAACGTGGCTGTCCATGTTTCGCTTCTGCAACTGCGCTTCCACCAGAAACTGAATCTGTTCTTTACTCTCATGCCACAGCCAGACCACGCTGATCACCTGGAAGACCAGCAGGATCAGACCAATGGTCAGGATGAGGCGGAACCGCATACTGCGATGATCAAAACGTCTTATCATGTCGCCTCGCGAACGCCATCCTGCGTCACCAGCGCGTAACCAAACCCGCGCACGGTGCGGATGGCGCTTTTGCCAATTTTGTCGCGCAGATTATGAATGTGCACTTCCAGGGTATTAGTTGAAGGCTCGGTCTCCCAGTTATAGATATCCTGGTAAAGAATTTCACGGTGTACCGGATTACCGGCCTTCAGCATCAGTCGTGACAGAATGGCAAACTCTTTGGGCGTCAGGTCCAGCAGCACATCGCTGAGGGTGATCTGACGATGGGTCATATCCAGCGCCAGCGCCCCGACTCTCACCTGACTGTCGCCCTGATTGACGTGACGGCGGATCAGTGCGCGAATCCGCGCCAGCAGCTCATCCAGCGAAAACGGTTTGATCAGATAGTCGTCAGCGCCTGCGTCAAGCCCGGCAATGCGCTCGCTGATGGTGTCACGCGCGGTCAGAATCAGCACCGGGGTCATCTTCTTCTGCCGCCGCAGGCGTATCAGGAAGTGCAGGCCATCTTCATCCGGCAACCCCAGGTCCAGCACCACCAGACTATAAAGGCCGCTGGCGAAATGCGCCTCTGCATCCCGCACCCGCGTCACGCCATCGCAGACATAACCTTCACCTTCCAGCGCCAGCATCAGGCCCTGCAGCAGCAGGGCATCATCTTCAACAATCAGTATCTTCATTAGGGTTGGCTCCGACACGATGTCAAAATATCATCCGCAGGCACATATTCGTGGGTCGCGGTGCCGGTTAATCCCAGCATGGTTGAAAACAGATTATCCTGTGAAAAATCGTCTGTCGCCGCCAGTTTATTCAGACAGCCGCGATTAACCGCATAGCGTTTCTGATATTCATCAGAAAGCCAGATCAGCAGCGGTACATGTTTCTGCGTATCCGGAGCGATAGCATAGGGCAGGCCATGCAGGTACGCACCGTTTTCACCCAGCGATTCGCCGTGGTCAGACAGGTAAACCAGGCTGGTGGTGAAGCGATCCTGATGGGCACGCAGAACATTGATAGCCTTATCGACAATATGATCCACATTGACCAGCGTGTTGTCATAGGTGTTGATAAGCTGCTGTTGCGAACAGTCCTGAATCTGATTGGTGTCACAGGTGGGTTCAAACTGACGGAACTGTGGCGGATAACGATGGCTGTAAGTCGGACCATGGCTGCCAATGGTGTGCAGCACAATCACCGCGTTGCCTTTCAGCTGGCTGATATACTCATCGAGACCGTGGAACAGCACGTCGTCATAACATTCACCCTCAATACACATGCCGGGCAGGTTCAGGCTGGTCATGTCCTGATGCGGCACCCGGTCACAGGCACCTTTACAGCCGCCATCATTTTCATTCCACAACACGCTGATACCGGCGCGCTGAATAATATCCAGCAGTCCCTCCTGATGGGCGGCCAGCACATCATCGTAGTGCGCACGTGGCATATTAGAGAACATGCAGGGTACCGACACCGCCGTCGCCGTGCCGCACGATGTGGTGTGTGGGAAATAGATCACATCATCTTTTGCCAGGAGGGGATTGGTCAGACGACCGTAGCCGCCCAGCGAGAAGTTCTGCGCACGTGACGTCTCCCCCAGTACCAGAATGGTCAGATTCGGTTTGCCACTGCTGTGGCTCGGCTGCAAATGGGCATCTTCACCGATGCGGACCAGCGGCACATTCTGCAACTGCTCATGCTTATACCAGGAAAGCGTCGCCGCAATACTGTTAGACGGGCTGAGGGCTTTAACCAGCTCGCGGTTGTTGCGGAACAGCGAGGCGTAATCTTTATAGAAGAGCAGGGCAACCAGCACGATCAGCGAGGCGGAAAGCAATACGCTAAGCACTCGCGCCAGCACGCCACGCCACTGCTGCCGTTTTATCCGGGGCCAGAACATCAGCAGCGCCATCAGAACGCCCGAGGTGAGCAGGGTGAACAGCAGCTTCGGCGTAATCAGCGCAAAAGATTCAGAGGCCGTGGTATCCATCATATTGGTGATCATCGAGCGATCGACCACGATGTTATAGGTCTGAATAAAATACTGTGCCGACGCAGAGAGCAAAATAAACAGCGCGGCCAGCAGCCGATCCAGCCAGATAAACGAGGCCAGTGTAATCACGATGTTTATCACGCTAAAGGCCACTAAAGGCATCGATAAAAACACCAGCGTGGTATGCAGGTCGTTCAGCGGCATTACCGCCAGTACCTGACGGTAATAGGCAATATTAAGGAAAACCGCGATATAAACCGCAGCCAGGATCAGCAACGTAAGGCGGCTAATCAGCGGCCTCTTAAGGGTAAGCGCCATATGAGCAGGGACCAGAGTCATTAAAGTGTCATGAGAGTGCGCTTTCTATATTAGGAATACCTTAAGATGCTTAAGCTTTGAAGCGTATCCGCTGTACCTGATGTGAAAGAGGGGATTCTCCAGCCAGCTTCGGACCGATGCCGTCGCTATGATTAACGCGGGCACCGACGTAAAGGGCACTTTTCTGCTGACTTAACCGCAGCGGCTGGCATGAAAACTGCATATTTCTGGCATTACCCCTGTTTACGACTACACTTAATGCGAAGATGTTCCCGGTTAGCCAGTATTGTCAGCAATGCGCCTGCACGTTTGAGGAGAGTGACCTATCCAATCACCGCGTTTTACCCCTCAATCACCGCTTTATCAGAATTTCCCGCTTGCTGACCTGACTGCGTCAGGACATTCTTGTTTTAACTCAATGTTTTATTAAATTTGATTTTCAGGAGAAGTGACGTGACCCAAGCGGCAGACACCCATGCCAGGTACCCGACATTAGAGGGGAAGCAGTACGCCTTCTTTTTTGATGTTGACGGCACGCTGGCAGCGATACAGTCCCGTCCCGAAGCGGTATTTATTCCTGAGCAGGTTATCGCGCAACTTCAGAAACTCTCTGCACTCTCGCAGGGCGCACTTGCGCTGGTCTCCGGCAGACCCATCGAACAACTTGATGCCCTGGCCGCGCCCTGGCACGGCCCGGCTGCGGGCGTGCATGGTGCTGAGCGACGTAATGCAGACGGTCATGTTCATCGCATCAGCCTGCCGATCGAGGTCGAGCAAAATCTCAGGATGGAACTGCAGGACGCAATGGCATGCTGGCCCGGCACTCAGCTTGAGGTGAAAGGCATGGCCTTTGCACTTCATTATCGTCAGGCGATGCAGCATGAGCAGGATGTGTTGCGACTGGCTGAACAGTCAGTCAAGCGCTTCCCGGGACTGGCGCTTCAGCCAGGGAAATGTGTGGTTGAGATTAAACCAGCAGGCATCGATAAAGGTGCGGCAATTAGCGATTTTATGCAGCAGCCCCCTTTTGCCGGACGTACGCCCGTTTTTATTGGCGACGATCTGACTGACGAGAAGGGCTTTCTGGCCGTTAACGAACGGCAGGGCGTCTCGATTAAAGTTGGCGAAGGGTCAAGTCAGGCCGATTATCGGCTTAATGATGTCGATGCCGTTTACGGCTGGCTGGAAAGAACATTATTACTATTAGAGCAAGACAACGTCGGTAAGGAGTTTAGGTTATGAGTCGTTTAGTGGTTGTATCTAACCGTGTCGCCATGCCAGATGGGTCTAAAACCAGCGCAGGCGGCCTGGCCGTCGGCATTCTCGATGCCCTGAAAAGCACGGGTGGATTATGGTTTGGCTGGAACGGTGAAATCAGCGAGTTCACGGGCGAAGACGTGGAAGATGTCAGTGTGCAGGAGCACGAAGGTATTGAGTATGCCTCCTTCCCGCTAAGCCAGAACGATTACGATCTCTATTATTGTCAGTTCTCTAATACGGTCATCTGGCCCGCCTTCCATTATCGCCTCGATCTGGTGCAGTTCCAGCGTGAGGCCTGGGAAGGGTATTGCGAGGTTAATGATGCGGTGGCGCAGCGTTTAAAACCGCTGATCAAGCCTGACGATATTGTCTGGATCCACGATTATCACTTTTTACCGTTCGCGGCCGCGCTGCGTCGGGCGGGCATTAATAACCGTATCGGCTTCTTCCTCCACATTCCGTTCCCCACCCCCGAAATCTTCAATGCACTGCCTCCGCACAAAGAGCTGCTTGAAATGCTGTGTGAATATGACCTGCTGGGTTTCCAGACCGAATCAGATCGGGTGGCGTTCCTGGACAGCGTCAGCCAGCTCACGCAGTTGCAGAATAAAGGGGATAAAAAGCACCGCGCCTTTGGCAACACCTTTATGACAGAGGTGTATCCCATCGGCATTGAGCCAGACAGTATTAAAGAAATGGCCGAAGGCCCACTGCCGCCAAAAATGGCCGCGATGAAGAAAGAGCTGGGCGATGCACGCAATATTATTGCCTGTGAACGCCTCGACTATTCTAAAGGGCTGCCGGAGCGTTTTCTGGCCTATGAAGCGCTGCTGGAAAACTTCCCGCAGCATCGCGGCAAAATCCGCTATTCACAGATTGCCCCGACCTCGCGTGGTGATGTGCAGGCGTATCAGGATATCCGTCATCAGCTGGAGACCGAAGCCGGGCGTATTAACGGTAAGTACGGAACGCTGGGCTGGACCCCGCTCTACTATCTTAACCAGCATTTTGACCGTCGCCTGCTGATGAAAATCTTCCGCCTGACCGATGTGGGGCTGGTTACGCCGCTGCGTGACGGCATGAACCTGGTGGCGAAAGAGTATGTGGCTGCACAGGACCCGGATGATCCTGGTGTACTGGTGCTGTCGCGCTTTGCCGGTGCCGCCAACGAACTGACCTCCGCGCTGATTGTGAACCCGTACGATCGTGATGAAGTGGCCGCCGCGCTGGATAAGGCAATTACCATGCCGCGAACCGAAAGGATTTCACGCTACAACGATATGATGGCGGTCCTGCGCAAAAACGACATTACCGCCTGGCGCGAAAGCTTCCTGAAAGATCTGGAACGCATTGACCCACGCAGTGTTGACCACAGCACCGTTAACAAGGTGGCGACTTTCCCGAAACTCGCCTGATCTGTAGCGGGATAATAAAAGCAGCGATGCCGCCCTGGCATTGCTGCTTTTTTTTCGGCCCAGCTCACAGAAAACGTGTCAGCTATCTGTTAATGACACTGTGCTGCCATGCTGCGTCAGCAACCACAGGGGAGGCGCAGAGTGGCCCGATATATGCAAAAGGTCCCGAAAACCCTGTCAGACCGGCTTCTGCCGCTTTCTTTACCTACTTTGCTCAAGTTTTTCTTCAGACTGCCGATAGTAATAGTGCTAACGCATAACCTGCCATTAATTCATTCGACTTTCTTATGTAACCCCTTGTTACATTGGGTGTCAGAGCCTGAACATCCCGCTGTCACTGTTAACACCCTGTTGTCCCAGCCCCCCCTTACTGCCGTGTAAATCTTAACGATTCCATTACTCACACCCTGCGATACTCCCTTTAAGTAACTAATTTAACAGCAAATAACTCCCTGCATTGGCAGCATAATATGCTGGCAACCCTTATTTAGATGGTTCTAAATAGGGTGTTAAAACGATTAACACCCAATAATCATTTCGGACTGCTTAAAGCGCCGAATAGCGATGCTTTTACCCCCTATTAAACCTTTCTCAGGACGAATTGGACTTAAAAACACACATTTTTGCTCAAAAATTGATCAGTCGGTAAGCGATCGTAAAGGGTTGCTGAAGAAATTTGCGTTAAAAGTGTGATCTACGTCACACTTTATCTAAAATTTCGCACGGCTGTCGTTGTATGTCGAAATCAGACGATATAGATTTGCCTTGTTTTCGGATTAGTCCTAAAAAATGTAAGAAGACGTCACGGAAGATGTCCGGAACTCGAAAATAGAATGGCATGGATTTTCGACCTTCAGTGGGTCTGAAACCCACGAAAATAGAAGGCGAAAAACAGTGACATTGAAATTATGTGAAGTTTTTTTTGCCATCTTTTGATTTAACAAACAGCAGCTCGAACCGCAGATTTTAATCTGCGATACAGTTACGTCGCATCTCTCAGGATGGAAAAATAATGGGCACCTCTGAAGTACTGAAACATATTTACGATCTCAATTTGTCTTATTTACTGCTCGCGCAGCGTTTAATTAACCAGGATAAAGCTTCTGCAATGTTTCGCCTTGGCATCGATGAGAAAATGGCGAATGCATTATCTGAATTAACATTGCCTGAGATGGTAAAAATGGCGGAAACCAATCAACTGGTTTGCCAGTTCCGTTTTACCGACAGCAGCAGCATTAATCGCCTGACGCAGGAATCACGCGTGGATGATTTACAACAGATCCACACCGGCATCTTATTATCGAGCCGTTTACTGCGTAATGCGTCTAAAGATGAAGCGCCTGCTAAAAAGAGAGCAATGTCATGAGTGAGAAAAGTATTGTTCAGGAAGCACGTGATATTCAGCTCGCTATGGAACTGATCACATTAGGTGCGCGCCTGCAGATGTTAGAAAGTGAAACTCAGCTGAGCCGGGGTCGTCTGATCAAGCTCTATAAAGAACTGCGCGGCAGTCCGCCGCCGAAAGGCATGCTGCCGTTCTCTACAGACTGGTTTATGACCTGGGAGCAGAACATTCATGCTTCTATGTTCTGCAACGCCTGGAAGTTCTTACTGAAAACCGGTTTGTGCAGCGGCGTTGATGCCGTGATTAAAGCTTACCGTTTATATCTGGAACAGTGTCCGCAATCGGACGAGGGCCCGCTGTTGGCGCTGACCCGCGCCTGGACCCTGGTCCGATTCGTTGAAAGCGGCATGCTGGAACTGGCGGATTGCAAATGCTGCAGCGGCAGCTTTATCAATCATGCCCATCAGCCGGCTGGCAGCTTTACCTGCAGCCTGTGCCAGCCACCATCACGTGCCGTAAAAAGACGTAAACTTTCTGCAGAACCTGCCGATATGTTTCCACAACTGCTGGATGAACAGGTTAAACACGCCGTTTAAGTTTGTTCGCACTGTGGAAGTCATCCAGCAGCGGTTAATACCGCTGCTTTTTTTTTGCTTGCGGTTCAGGAATAACGCCTGCGGCTCTCTGGCTTAACTTCCACCAACACGTTACGGACGTAAGGATTTTTTTGTGCTGATAATTATAGGTTACCTGATTGTTATAGGCTCCGTGCTGGGCGGATATGCGCTGGTCGGTGGCCATCTGGGCGCGCTTTATCAGCCAGCCGAATTATTAATGATCGGCGGTGCCGGTGCCGGTGCTTTTTTAGTCGGCAACAACGGTAAGTCGATTAAAAAAACGATGAAGGCGCTGCCACTGTTATTCCGCGGCTCCAAATACAACAAAGCGGTGTACATGGATTTGATGGCACTGCTTTATCGCCTGATGGCGAAGTCGCGTCAGCAGGGGATGTTATCGCTGGAACGGGATATTGAAGATCCCAGCCAGAGTGAAATTTTTGCTAATTATCCCCGTATTCTTGCCGATAAACAGTTAGTGGATTTTATTACTGACTATTTGCGCCTGATGGTCAGCGGCAACATGAACGCTTTTGAAATTGAAGCGTTGATGGATGAAGAGATCGAGACATACGAACACGAGTGTGACGTACCAGCGCAAAGTATTGCTGCAGTGGGTGATGGACTTCCGGCATTCGGTATCGTCGCCGCGGTTATGGGCGTGGTTCATGCGCTGGCGTCGGCCGACCGTCCGGCTGCTGAACTCGGTGCGCTGGTGGCACATGCAATGGTGGGCACCTTCCTGGGTATTTTGCTGGCCTACGGATTTATCTCTCCACTGGCGTCAGTACTGCGTCAGAAGTGTGCGGAAACCACCAAGATGATGCAGTGCATCAAGGTGACCTTGCTTTCGAGCCTGAACGGCTATGCGCCGCAGATCGCGGTGGAGTTTGGTCGTAAGACGCTTTACTCCGCCGAGCGTCCATCGTTCAGCGAGCTGGAAGAGCATGTGCGTAACGCTAAGAACCCGGCTAAACAGACTTCAGACGAGGCTTCATGAAACACGGCAATCGCCCAATTGTGCTGATCAAAAAGCGCAAACATAAAGGCCATGAAGGCAGCCACGGATCGTGGAAGATTGCCTACGCCGACTTTATGACGGCGATGATGGCCTTTTTTATGGTGATGTGGCTGCTGTCGATCGCCAATCCGCAGGAGCTGGTGCAGATTGCAGACTACTTCAAAACGCCGCTGAAGGTTGCGATTACCGGCGGCGCACGCAGCAGCGATAGCGACAGCCCAATCCCCGGCGGCGGTGACGATCCGACCAAAAAGATTGGTGAAGTTAACAAAGTTGTCGATATGGATGCCCAGAAACGCAAGCTGGATGAGATTCGCCTTAACCGCCTGCGTGAAAAGCTTGACCAGATGATTGAAGCGGACCCGCGTCTGAAAGCGCTGCGACCGCATCTGATCATCAACATGGTGGAAGAGGGGCTGCGTATTCAGATTATCGACAGCCAGAATCGCCCGATGTTTAAGACCGGTCGGGCCGAGGTAGAGCCCTATATGCGCGATATTCTGCGGGCCATCGCGCCGATCCTGAACGACATTCCGAACCGCATCAGCCTGGCCGGACATACCGATGATTTCCAGTATGCCAGCGGTGACAAAGGCTACAGCAACTGGGAGCTGTCGACCGACCGTGCTAACGCCTCACGCCGCGAACTGGTCATGGGCGGCCTGGACAGCGGTAAAGTTTTACGGGTGTTGGGTATGGCCGACACCATGCGCCTGAAAAATCGTGGCGGGAATGACGCAGTTAACCGCCGCATCAGCCTGCTGGTGTTGAACCACGACACCGAAGCAGCAATAGAAAAAGAGAACGCAGAAAGTGATGCCGTCCAGATCAGCGATCCGGCGGCCATTGAACAGATTACCGCACCTGCAACACCAGGCAGCGCGGTGAATACAGCAGCCCCCTCACAGCCGAGGTGATTCCCGTGAGTATGGACATCAGCGATTTTTACCAGACGTTTTTTGATGAAGCCGATGAGCTATTAGCGGATATGGAACAACACCTGTTGGGCCTGGACCCGCAGGAGCCAGATTCGGAACAGCTTAACGCCATCTTCCGTGCCGCTCACTCCATTAAAGGAGGAGCCGGAACCTTTGGTTTTACGGTATTACAGGAAACGACTCATATCCTGGAAAACATTCTGGATGGTGCTCGTCGCGGCGAGATGCAGCTCAGCACCGACATCATCAACCTGTTTTTGGAAACCAAAGATATTATGCAGGAACAGCTCGATGCTTATAAAACCGCGCAGGAGCCTAACGCGGAGAGCTTCAAATATATCTGTGAAGCGCTGCGCCAGCTGGCGCTTGAGGCTAAAGGCCTGCCGGTTGATGTTCCGGCTGCGGTGACAACGACGGCCAGTGCAGAACCGGCCAGCACCAGCGGCCTGCGTGTACAGCTGATCGACCTCAAAGAGAAAGAAGTCGATCTGATGCTGGAAGAGATGAGCAATCTCGGCACCCTGACCAACGTGCAGAAGGGCAGCACCTCGCTGGACGTCTGCATTGATGGCGTCGGTAAAGATGACATCGTGGCGGTACTCTGCTTCGTGATCGACGAAGCGCAGATCCGCTTCCCGGACGCTGACGACGCGGCTGCTGAGCCGGTGGCAAGTACCGCCGCTGCGGCACCTGTGGCAGAAGAGGTTCACACCGCCAGCGTGACCGAACTGCCGGTGGCTGCCGTTAAGCGTGAAAGTAAGCGCGTCGCGGCACCGGCCAAGTCTAGCGAATCGACCAGCATCCGTGTTGCGGTAGAGAAGGTCGATCAGCTGATTAACCTGGTCGGCGAACTGGTGATTACCCAGTCGATGCTTGCCCAGCGTTCCGGCGAACTCGATCCGGTGGCGCATGGCGACCTGCTGAACAGCATGGGTCAGCTGGAGCGTAACGCCCGCGACCTGCAGGAATCGGTGATGTCGATTCGTATGATGCCAATGGAATATGTCTTCAGCCGCTTCCCGCGTCTGGTGCGTGACCTGGCCAGCAAACTCGGCAAAGAAGTTGAACTGACACTGCTTGGCAGTTCAACCGAACTCGATAAGAGCCTGATTGAACGCATTATCGATCCATTAACGCACCTGGTGCGTAACAGTCTTGACCACGGGATCGAAACGCCAGAGAAACGTCTGGTGGCCGGGAAAGTCGCAACCGGTAACCTGACGCTTTCTGCGGAACATCAGGGTGGCAACATCTGCATCGAAGTTTCCGATGATGGTGCCGGTCTGAACCGTGAACGTATTCTGGCCAAAGCCCTGTCTTCCGGCCTGCCGGTTCACGAGAACATGAGCGACGAAGAGGTTGGCATGCTGATCTTCGCACCGGGCTTCTCTACGGCGGAGCAGGTGACGGATGTTTCAGGACGCGGCGTCGGCATGGACGTGGTGAAACGAAATATTCAGGAGATGGGCGGTCACGTTGAAATCGCCTCGAAGCAGGGCAAAGGCACCACCATTCGCATCCTGCTGCCGCTGACGCTGGCCATCCTTGATGGCATGTCCGTTCGCGTGGCCGACGAAGTCTTTATTCTGCCGCTGAATGCGGTGATGGAGTCACTGCAACCGCGCGCCGAAGAGCTGAAACCGCTGGCGGGTGGCGAGTGTGTGCTGGAAGTGCGTGGTGAATACCTGCCGCTGGTTGAGCTGTGGAACGTCTTTGATGTGCAGGGTGCCAAAACCGAAGCCACACAGGGCATCGTGGTGATCCTGCAGAGCGCGGGCAAACGTTACGCGCTGCTGGTCGATCAGCTGATTGGTCAGCATCAGGTGGTGGTGAAGAACCTGGAAAGTAACTATCGCAAAGTGCCGGGCATCTCCGCCGCGACCATTCTTGGCGATGGTAGCGTAGCGCTGATTGTTGATGTTTCAGCACTGCAATCACTTAACCGTGAAAAACGTGTGGCCGGCGCTGCCGCCTGACAGATAACGAAAGGGTAAATAACATGAATGGAATGGCAACCGTGACAAAAATCGCTGGCGAAACTGTAGGTCAGGAGTTTCTGGTCTTCACGCTGGGCGACGAAGAGTACGGAATTGATATCCTCAAAGTTCAGGAAATTCGCGGTTACGATCAGGTAACGCGTATTGCGAATACCCCTGAATTTATCCGCGGCGTCACGAACCTGCGTGGCGTTATCGTGCCCATCATCGATCTGCGCGTTAAGTTTGCGCAGCCTGATGTTGAGTACAATGACAACACCGTGGTGATCGTGCTGAATCTGGAAAATCGCGTGGTCGGCATCGTGGTTGATGGCGTCTCTGACGTGCTGTCACTGACTCAGGATCAGATCCGTCCTTCCCCTGAGTTCGCCGTAACCATGTCTACCGAGTACCTGACCGGTCTGGGTGCGCTGGGCGAACGCATGCTGATTCTGGTCGACATTGAGAAGCTGCTGAGCAGCGACGAGATGGCGCTGGTTGATAACCTGCGTACCGCGTAATGGCGTTATCACGGGCTGGCTGCGGCTGGCCCGTGATGGTTTCGCTATGTAATAATTGCTGTTAATTCAATTCATTAAAGCTGAAGTGCGCGCTGAATTCCCGCTGTAACCTGCCGATAATCTCTCTGTCACTTTTAAATCATCTACTTTGTTCAGGGTACTTATGTTAACGAAAATCCGTGTGGTCACCAGTCTGTTACTGGTGTTGCTGGTGTTCGGGCTATTACAGGCGATCTCCGGCTCAATTTTCTACTCCGCCCTGAGCCACGACAAGCAGAGCTTCGCCGTGTCGCAGCTGGCGATGCAAAACACGCAGGCACTCAATGACGCCTATATGAGCCTCAACCAGAGCCGTGTGTTGCTGACCCGCATTCAGCTGCGTGTGGCGACCGGCAAACTGGAAAATAAAACGCCGGATATCGCCGGCCTGTTCGAAGAGAGCAGAGGTTTCCAGCAGGCGGCTGATGGCTACTTTAAGGCGTTCAGAGCCCTACCGGACACACCCGGTCAGGACGCGAAGCTGAACGACCAGCTTGATCAGCGCTTTAACACCTATGCCGGAGCACTCAATCAGTTGCAGGCCGCACTGGAGGCAAATGATCCGATTGCCGCCAGCAAAGCGCCCGTCGCACCCGGTCAGAGTGCTTTTCTCACCTTTTACCGTGAGTGGCGTGCCGACCAGAATCGCCTGACCACGCTGGGCGTGGACGAGAACAACAACGCCTACAGCCGTATGATGTGGATTCTTGCCGCCATCATGAGTGCCGTCGTGGCGGTGATCGTACTCTGCTGGTTTGGCCTGCGCAAAGTCGTGATAACGCCGCTGAACGGCAGCATTGATCACATTCAGCATATTGCCCGGGGTGATTTAACCCAGCCGATTGCGGTGGAAGGGCGTAACGAGATGACGCAGCTTGCCGCCAGCCTGCGGGATATGCAGCAGTCGCTGGTCCGCACCGTGACCCACGTCCGTGAAGGATCGGATGCGATTTTCACCGGTGCCAGTGAAATTTCAGCCGGAAACAATGACCTTTCCGCCCGCACTGAACAGCAGGCGGCGTCGCTGGAGCAGACGGCAGCCAGTATGGAGCAGCTCACGGCGACCGTGAAACAGAACGCCGAAAACGCCCGCCAGGCGTCACAGCTGGCACTCAGCGCCTCAGAAACCGCAGAAAAGGGCGGCAGTGTGGTGGCTGGCGTGGTGAAAACCATGAGCGAAATTGCTGGCAGTTCGAAGAAGATTGCCGATATCACCAGCGTGATTGATGGCATTGCCTTCCAGACCAATATCCTGGCACTCAACGCCGCCGTTGAAGCGGCGCGTGCCGGTGAACAGGGGCGCGGTTTTGCGGTGGTTGCGGGCGAGGTGCGTAATCTGGCGCAGCGCAGCGCCCAGGCCGCCAAAGAAATTAAAGGGCTGATTGACGATTCCGTGAACCGGGTCAGCGTGGGGTCGCAACTCGTCGGCACCGCCGGGGAGACCATGAGCGATATCGTCAGTGCGGTGACACGTGTGACCGACATCATGGGGGAGATCGCCTCAGCGTCGGACGAGCAGAGCCGCGGTATCGACCAGGTCGGACAGGCCGTCACCGAGATGGATCGCGTTACCCAGCAAAACGCCTCGCTGGTGGAAGAGTCCGCCGCAGCGGCGGCTTCGCTGGAGGATCAGGCCAGCCGGTTAAGCCAGTCAGTCTCGGTGTTCAAAATCAAACATGAAGCCAGGCAGACGCTGACAAAGCATCTGCCGATTGCCGCGCCCGTCACTGCGGCGCAGGCACCACGCAAAGCGTTGACTGCCCCGGTCAGTGATACCCACTGGGAAACCTTCTGATCTGACGCTGCGCATCCTGCGGGATGCGCAGCCCCTCTGTACTTCCCCGGCCTAAAGTCAAACGCCGCTCCGCCTGTTGATAAAAATAATTACAAAAGCCGTATCTCGCCAGAAAGCGCCGAAAAGCGTTAATTAATCGCCAAAACCCGCCGATATAGCCGCTGCACCTTAATCAACCTGCAGGGGAACAAGATGTTAAAAAAAATAAAAGTGGTCACCAGTTTAATCGCGGTACTGGTTATCTTTGGCGCGCTTCAGCTGATTTCTGGCAGCCTTTTCTGGTCCGCTCTGAACAATGACAAAGCGGCCTTTGCACTGTCGCAGGTCTCTAACCGCAACGTCACCTCAATGACGGATGCCTATATCTCTCTGAACAATAGCCGCACCACGCTGAACCGCGCCATGCTGCGGTTACAGACCAGCATGGCAGCGCAGATGAATGGCGGTCAGCTGGATGATCTGCTGAACCGCGCTAACAGCCAGTTAGCGGAAGCCGATCGTCACTTCAAAATCTATTACGATCTGCCCGCCACGCCAGGCTTAGAGGTGGCAATGCGCGACCGACTTGAAGCGGATTATGCGCAATATGAAAATGGGCTGAAAGGGATGGTAAAAAGCCTGCAGGCCCGCGATCTGGAAGGGATGTTCAAACAGAACATTGAGCAGAAGCAGGTTGCCATGCAGGAGAGCTACAGCGCCTGGCGTGAACGTCAGACCGAGCTTTCCGACCAGGGGATGGCGCAGAACCAGCGCGCCTTCACGCAGATGATGTGGCTGCTGATGGCGATTGGTATCATCGTGATTGCGGTCATCATCGCCTGCTGGTTTGGCCTGCGTCAGGTGCTGATCCAGCCGCTGCAACAGCTGTTGGCGCAGATTCGCGCTATCGCCTCCGGCGATTTAACCCAGCCGATTGTGGTTGAAGGACGTAATGAGATGAGTCAGCTGGCTGCCGGTATCCACGAGATGCAGCAGTCGCTGGTGATGACGGTAAGCAATGTGCGTGACGGTTCCGATGCCATCTTCACCGGTGCCAGCGAAATCGCCGCCGGTAACAACGACCTGTCTGCCCGCACCGAAGAGCAGGCGGCCTCGCTTGAGCAGACCGCAGCCAGCATGGAGCAGCTCACGGCCACAGTGAAGCAGAATGCTGACAACGCCCGTCAGGCATCGCAGCTGGCGCTGAGCGCCTCTGAAACCGCACAGCAGGGCGGCAAAGTGGTGGATGGTGTGGTTACCACCATGAAAGAGATTGCGGGCAGCTCGAAAAAAATCGCAGACATTATCAGCGTGATCGACGGCATTGCCTTCCAGACCAACATTCTGGCGCTGAATGCGGCAGTGGAAGCCGCCCGTGCCGGTGAGCAGGGTCGCGGCTTTGCCGTGGTGGCCGGTGAAGTGCGCAGTCTGGCGCAGCGCAGTGCGCAGGCCGCGAAAGAGATCAAAGGCCTGATTGAAGATTCCGTATCACGCGTCAACAGCGGTTCACTGCAGGTTGAAAGCGCGGGCAGCACCATGAGTGAGATTGTGGGTGCAGTGACCCGCGTCACCGACATCATGGGCGAGATCGCCTCTGCATCAGACGAGCAGAGCCGCGGTATTGAGCAGGTCGGTGTGGCCGTCACGGAAATGGATCGCGTGACCCAGCAGAACGCCTCACTGGTAGAGGAGTCCGCCGCCGCCGCCGCTGCCCTGGAGCAACAGGCCAGCGTCCTGACCCAGGCCGTCTCGGTTTTCAAAATTTCCCGCGCCTGATTTTCTGCCTTTCAACGTGGCAGCGGCCGAAAGCCGCTGCCACGCATAAAGTTCCCCCCGACGCCGCCGATAAATAAACACGAATCGCCAACCAATGAGGTGTTTATGTTTAGTCGAGTACGTGTTGTTTCCGGCCTGCTGTGTGTGCTGGCGCTCTTTGCGCTGCTGCAGCTGTTTTCCGGCGGAATGTTTTTCAAAACGGTCAGTTCAGATAAAGAGAATTTTGCCTACAACCAGCGTTTGAATACGTTGCAACAGGCGATGGGCACCTCATGGGTTTCGCTGGTTCAGGCGCGCAACACCCTTAACCGCGCCGGTATCCGTTTTCTGCAGGATGCACAGATGTCGGGATCGGGTGCCAGCGTGAAAGAGCTGGTCGCACTGGCGGGTGAAGAGCTGAAACAGGCTGAAGTCAACTATCAGATCTTTAACGATAATCTGTCAGAGAAGGGCAAAACGGCTGAAAACGTCCTGACGCTTCAGGCGAACTACAAGGCCTATCATGATGCGCTGGCTGAGCTGATGGTGTTCTTTACTACCGGCAACTTTAAAGGGTTTGTCGATCAGCCAACCCAGAGCTATCAGGACAAGTTCCAGAAAGATTACAGCGCCTGGCTTGAGAACAACAAAGCCCTGTCACAGCAGGGCGTGGAAGCGAATCAGCAGGCCTACACCCGCTCCATCACGATTGTCATTGCCACCCTGGCCGTGACGTTGCTGATGATTATCCTGGTGTGGAACGTCATGCGCTCGGCGCTGATTCGTCCTCTGCGTCAGAGTATTGATCACATCCAGCATATCGCGCGGGGCGATCTGACCCAGCCGGTTGAGATTACCGTGCGCAACGAAATTGGTGAGTTACTGACGTCGCTGCAGCATATGCAGCAGGAGCTGGTCAGTACCGTCCGCACCGTGCGTGACGGCTCTGATGCCATCTATACCGGTGCCAGCGAAATCTCCATCGGTAACAACGATCTCTCTTCCCGTACCGAACAGCAGGCCGCCTCACTGGAGCAGACCGCCGCCAGCATGGAGCAGCTCACGGCGACCGTGAAGCAGAATGCCGAAAACGCCCGTCAGGCGTCGAAGCTGGCGCTGACCGCCTCTGAAACCGCGCAGCAGGGCGGCAAAGTGGTGGATGGCGTGGTCACCACCATGAAAGAGATTGCGGGCAGTTCCAAGAAAATTGCTGATATCACCAGCGTGATTGATGGCATCGCCTTCCAGACTAATATCCTGGCGCTGAATGCGGCGGTAGAAGCAGCCCGTGCCGGTGAACAGGGTCGCGGTTTTGCCGTGGTCGCGGGTGAAGTGCGCAGCCTCGCGCAGCGCAGCGCCCAGGCCGCCAAAGAGATTAAAGGCCTGATTGAAGATTCCGTTAGCCGCGTTAATACCGGCTCAGTGCTGGTCGAAAGCGCCGGTGACACCATGAGCAACATCGTCAGCGCGGTTACCCGCGTGACCGACATCATGGGTGAGATTGCCTCCGCGTCAGACGAACAGAGCCGTGGCATTGACCAGGTGGGCCTTGCCGTGACCGAGATGGATCGCGTTACGCAGCAGAACGCCTCACTGGTTGAAGAGTCAGCGGCAGCAGCGGCAGCGCTGGAAGATCAGGCAAGTCACTTAAAACAAGCGGTATCAGTGTTCAATATTGGTAAAGAATTTGTCGCGCAGGCCGTTAACAAGACAACGGCGACAAAAACGCTTCAGTCTGATGCACCGTTAGCCGTTGGTCGTTCGTCTGCTGTACGCAGCGACGACAACTGGGAAACCTTTTAATCGCCCGTGGTCCGGCCGCCATCGCGCCGCCGGGCATCGCAGCAGACAGTTAATGTATTCAGTTCGGGCCAGGTGCAGAGATGAAAAAATCGACAATTCTAGATCAAAATGAGACGACAACGCTGCTGTCGCAAATGGTGCAGCGTTTACCGCTCTCCGATACGCATTTTCGCCGTATCAGCCAGCTGATCTATCAGCGTGCCGGTATCGTACTGGCCGATCACAAGCGTGAGATGGTTTACAACCGTCTGGTTCGTCGCCTGCGTACGCTGAATATCGATGATTTCGGTCGCTACCTGGCCCTGCTGGAGTCCGATCCGAACAGTGCCGAGTGGCAGGCGTTTATCAACGCGCTGACCACCAACCTGACCGCGTTCTTCCGCGAAGCGCATCACTTCCCGATTCTGGCGGAGCATGCACGCAAGCGACAGGGCAACTTCAGCGTCTGGAGTACGGCTGCGTCAACCGGCGAAGAGCCCTATTCCATCGCCATGACGCTGGCAGAAACGCTGGGCACCGGTCCCGGTAAGTTCCAGGTACACGCCAGCGATATCGACACGCAGGTGCTGGAAAAAGCCGTGGCGGGTGTTTATCGCCAGGAGGAGTTGCGCACGCTGTCACCGGCGCAAATGCAGCGCTTCTTCCTGCGTGGCACCGGGCCTCATGCCGGTATGGTGCGGGCGCGCCCCGAGCTGACCAATATGGTCACCTATGCACAGCTAAACCTGCTGGCCAATGACTGGGCGCTGCCGGGTCAGTTCGACGCTATTTTCTGTCGCAATGTGATGATCTATTTCGATAAAGAGACGCAGGAGAAGATTCTGCGTCGGTTTGTTCCACTGCTGAAGCCGGGCGGCATCCTGTTCGCCGGTCACTCAGAAAACTTCAGTCAGATCAGTAAAGAGTTCTGGCTGCGTGGGCAAACCGTCTATGGACTGACGAAGGAAAGATGATGAGCAAAATCACCGTGATGTGCGTAGATGACTCTGCGCTGATGCGGCAGTTGATGACAGAGATCATCAACAGCCATCCGGATATGGAGATGGTCGCTACGGCGCCCGATCCGCTGGTTGCCCGCGATTTGATCAAGCAGTTCAATCCGCAGGTGCTGACGCTGGATGTGGAAATGCCGCGCATGGATGGCCTCGATTTCCTGGAAAAACTGATGCGGTTACGGCCAATGCCGGTGGTGATGGTTTCATCGCTGACCGGGAAAGGCTCCGAAATCACCCTGCGGGCGCTGGAACTGGGCGCGGTGGATTTCGTCACCAAACCCCAGCTCGGCATCCGCGAAGGAATGCTGGCTTACAGCCAGATGATTGGCGACAAAATCCGTGCGGCGGCCCGTGCCCGACTGCACAACCGTGCAGCGATGCCGGTGCCCGCGACGCTGAAAGCGGGGCCACTGCTGAGCAGTGAGAAGCTGATTGCGATTGGCTCCTCAACCGGTGGCACCGAAGCGATTCGCCACGTGCTGCAGCCGTTACCGGCGACCAGCCCGGCGCTGCTGATTACCCAGCACATGCCGCCAGGCTTTACCCGCTCTTTTGCCGAGCGTCTGAACAAACTGTGTCAGATCACGGTGAAAGAGGCAGAAGATGGTGAGCGTATTCTGCCGGGGCACGCCTACATTGCGCCAGGCGCGATGCACATGGAGCTGGGCCGAAGTGGTGCCAACTATGTGGTGAAACTGAATGAAGGACCACCGGTTAACCGGCACAAACCCTCTGTGGATGTGTTGTTTAAATCGGTGGCGATTAACGCCGGACGAAATGCGGTGGGGGTGATCCTCACTGGCATGGGCAACGACGGTGCCGCCGGGATGCTGGAAATGCATCGGGCAGGTGCCTGGACCATCGCCCAGAACGAAGCCAGCTGTGTGGTATTTGGCATGCCGCGTGAGGCTATTGCCACAGGCGGCGTGAGCGAAGTCGTGGATTTAAGCAACATCAGCCAGCACATGCTGGCGAAAATTAGCGCCGGACAGGCATTGCGTATTTAACAGGCCCGTCCCGCCGGGCGAGACAACTCAGGAGTAGATATGGCTGATAAAAACATGCGCTTTTTGGTAGTAGACGACTTCAATACGATGCGTCGTATTGTACGTAACCTGCTGAAAGAGCTGGGCTTCAATAACGTAGAAGAAGCAGAAGATGGTGTGGATGCCCTTGGCAAACTGAAAGCGGGTGGTTTCGACTTCGTGATTTCCGACTGGAACATGCCAAACATGGATGGCCTGCAGCTGCTGCAGACCATTCGTGCTGACGCAGCAATGAGTTCGCTGCCGGTCCTGATGGTAACCGCAGAAGCCAAGAAAGAGAACATTATCGCCGCCGCCCAGGCGGGAGCCAGCGGATATGTCGTGAAGCCATTCACCGCGGCAACCCTGGAAGAGAAGCTGGGCAAAATTTTCGAAAAACTGGGCATGTAAGGAGATGTGATGAGCGACTTTCCGAAACCAACTGAGGATGCCGCGGCACACGACATCATTTCACGCATTGGCTCACTGACGCGCATGCTGCGCGACAGTCTGCGCGAGCTGGGGCTGGATCAAGCCATTGCCGATGCAGCTGAAGCTATTCCTGATGCCCGCGATCGTCTTGATTATGTGGTGCAGATGACGGCGCAGGCCGCCGACCGTGCGCTGAACTGTGTTGAAGCAGCACAACCCCATCAGGATAAGATGGAAGCCGGGGCAACTCAGCTGAAAGGGCGTTGGGATGCGTGGTTTGAGAACCCGATTGAACTGGGTGATGCGCGGGAGTTGGTGACGGATACGCGCGCATTCCTCACCGCCGTGCCAGAGCACACCGCCTTTACCAACAAGCAGCTGCTTGAAATCATGATGGCGCAGGATTTCCAGGACCTGACCGGTCAGGTGATCAAGCGCATGATGGATGTGATCCAGGAAATTGAGCGCCAGCTGTTAATGGTGCTGCTGGAGAACATGCCGGAAGTCAGCGCTGAGAAGCGTCAGGAAGGCACCAGCCTGCTGAACGGCCCGCAGATCCACGCCGATGCACCGGGCGTGGTCGCGAACCAGGATCAGGTTGATGACCTGCTGGATAGCTTAGGGTTTTAAGCCGGGTTCGCCCGCCTGCGGGCGGGCAGAACGGCTGCTATCGTCAAAAAACAGGGCTACCTTCGGGTGGCCCCGTTCCCCCTTGTCAGACCCATCCCCGAAAGAACGCCTGTTTTCCCCATCTTATCTCCGCTTTAACTTAAGTCAGATTTGGCATCCTATGCTCAGAATTCCTGCCAACCGAGGTTTGTCGTGGCTGAAGAAAGCGACGAAGACAAAACAGAATCGCCCACGGCCCACCGACTTGAGAAAGCGCGTGAAGAGGGCCAGATTCCGCGTTCGCGTGAACTGACGTCACTGCTGATGCTGCTGGCCGGCATCATGATTCTGTGGATGGGCGGTAACATGATGGCGCACCGGCTGGCGGCGATGGTCGCTACCGGTCTCCGTTTTGACCACGGCATGGTCAGGGATGACAAGATTATCGTCAGCCACATCGGCAGCCTTGTCACCCAGGCGCTGATGGCGCTGCTGCCGCTGATGGGCGGTCTGATACTGGTGGCGATTGCCGCGCCCATGCTGCTGGGCGGCATCGTTTTCAGCGGCAAATCGATCAAGTTCGACCTGAAAAAGCTCAACCCGATGGCCGGTTTCAAGCGCATGTTTGCGGCCCAGGCCTGGACCGAACTGTTCAAGGGCATTCTCAAGACCATTCTGGTGGGTGCCGTGGGCTGGTGGTACATCTGGAGCCACTGGCCTGAGATGTTGCGGCTGATCAGTGAGTCACCCGTTACCGCGCTGATTCACGGCATGGAGATGATCGCGGTCTGCTGTACCCTGGTAATGCTGGGGCTGATCCCGATGGTGGGATATGACGTCTTCTGGCAGCTCTACAGCCACTTTAAAAAGCTGAAGATGTCGATGCAGGAGATCCGCGACGAGCATAAGCAGCAGGAAGGCGACCCGCACGTTAAAGGGCGCATCCGGCAGCAGATGCGTGCCGCTGCACGACGCAGAATGATGGCTGATGTGCCAAAAGCCGACGTCATCGTCACCAACCCGACGCACTACTCGGTGGCATTGCAGTACAACGAGAAGAAGATGAGCGCACCGAAGGTGGTGGCGAAGGGCGCGGGCGAAATCGCCCTGAGAATTCGTGAGCTGGCTGCCGAACATCGCATTCCGGTTCTGGAAGCACCGCCGCTGGCGCGTGCGTTATACCGACACACTGAAATTGGTCAGCACATCCCCGGCGCGCTCTATGCTGCCGTGGCAGAGGTGCTGGCGTGGGTCTGGCAGTCGCGTCGCTGGAAGCGTGAAGGCGGCCTGATCCCAACCAAACCAAAAAACCTGCCGGTTCCGGCAGAGATGGACTTTGCAGGAGAGAGCAAAAACGATGGCTAATAACCTGGCCGCAAAACTACGTTTACCGGGCAACTTTAAAGATATGCAGTGGCAGGTACTGGCCGGGCCGGTGCTGATCCTGATCATCCTGTCGATGATGGTTCTGCCATTACCGCCGTTCATCCTGGATCTGCTGTTCACCTTTAACATTGCGCTGTCGATCATGATCCTGCTGGTGTCGATGTTCACCCAGCGGACCCTGGAGTTTGCGGCGTTCCCGACCATTCTGCTGTTCTCGACGTTGCTGCGTCTGGCACTGAACGTGGCCTCAACCCGTATCATCCTGATGGAGGGGCACACCGGTGCCGCGGCAGCAGGACAGGTGGTTGAAGCGTTCGGTCACTTCCTGGTGGGTGGTAACTTCGCCATCGGTATCGTGGTGTTTATCATCCTGGTCATCATCAACTTCATGGTTATCACCAAGGGTGCGGGGCGTATCGCTGAAGTGGGCGCACGCTTTGTGCTGGACGGGATGCCCGGTAAGCAGATGGCGATCGATGCGGACCTCAACGCCGGTCTGATCGGTGAAGATGAGGCCAAACGCCGTCGTGCCGAAGTGACCCAGGAAGCGGACTTCTACGGTTCGATGGACGGTGCCAGTAAGTTCGTTCGTGGTGATGCCGTCGCCGGTATTATGATCATGGTGATCAACGTCATCGGCGGCCTGCTGGTGGGCGTGGTGCAGCACGGCATGGACGTGGGGCACGCCGCAGAGACCTATACGCTGCTGACCATCGGTGATGGTCTGGTGGCACAGATCCCGGCGCTGGTAATCTCTACCGCAGCGGGTGTTATCGTGACGCGCGTCGCCACCGATCAGGATGTCGGCGAGCAGATGGTCACGCAGCTGTTTAAAGATCCCCGCGTGCTGATGCTCAGCGCCGGGGTAATCGGCTTGCTGGGTCTGGTGCCGGGCATGCCTAACTTCGTTTTCCTGCTGTTCACCGCCGCCTTACTCGGTCTGGCCTGGTGGCTGCGGGGGCGTGAAATGCAGCCGAAGAAAAAGACTGAAGTGGCTGGCAGCATCACCAAAATGCCTGACACGCCAGCCGCTACCGAAGCCTCCTGGACCGATGTGCAGCTGGAAGATACGCTGGGCATGGAAGTGGGCTATCGCCTGATTCCGATGGTCGATCATCAGCAAAACGGCGAGCTGCTGGGACGTATCCGCAGTATCCGTAAGAAAGTCGCCCAGGATGTCGGTTTCCTGCCGCCGGTGGTGCATATCCGCGACAACATGGAGCTGCCGCCTGCGCGCTATCGCATCCTGATGAAAGGGGTGGAGATTGGCAGCGGGGATGCCTATCCTGGCCGCTGGATGGCAATTAACCCCGGCACGGCAGCCGGAACGCTGCCGGGTGAAGCCACCGTCGATCCGGCCTTTGGCCTGGCGGCAGTCTGGATTGACAGCGCGCTGAAAGAGCAGGCGCAGATTCAGGGCTTTACCGTTGTTGAAGCCAGTACCGTAGTGGCGACGCACCTCAACCACCTGATTGGGCAGTTCGCCAGCGAGCTGTTTGGCCGTCAGGAAGCGCAGCAGCTGCTGGATCGCGTGACCCAGGAGATGCCGAAGCTGACCGAAGATCTGGTGCCGGGGGTGATCACACTGACCACGCTACACAAGGTGCTGCAGAATCTGCTGGTGGAGCGGGTGTCGATTCGTGATATGCGCACCATCATTGAAACGCTGGCGGAACATGCGCCAGTGCAGAGCGATCCGCAGGAGCTGACCAGTGTGGTGCGTGTGGCGCTGGGACGTGCCATTACCCAGCAGTGGTTCCCTGGCAACGATGAAGTGCAGGTTATCGGGCTTGATTCCACGCTGGAGCGCCTGCTGTTACAGGCGTTGCAGGGCGGGGGCGGGCTGGAGCCGGGTCTGGCCGATCGGCTGTTAAGTCAGGCACAGGCGGCCCTGCAACGCCAGGATATGCTGGGCGCACCGCCGGTGCTGCTGGTCAACCATCCGCTGCGTGCGCTGCTGGCGCGATTCCTGCGCCGCAATCTGCCACAGCTGGTGGTGCTCTCTAATCTGGAGCTGAGCGACAATCGCCAGATCCGTATGACAGCAACCATCGGAGGCAAGTGATGCGCGGACTTTTAACGATGTTCCTCATGCTGCCGCTGCTGGCTCACGCGGCCGGTGGTGCCTGGAGCGCCACAGCCAGTGGCCCGCCGCTGGCGAACCGTGGCAGCTGGCAACGGGCGCAGCCGCTGACGCCACCCACCGACGTCGGCGGTGAGGTCAGCATCATAAACTGGCGTTATCAGCTGAGCAGGCCAGCACCCGCTGGTCTTGAGGTAAGGCTGTGCGGCGAGCAGCGCTGCACCACCCTGGAGGGGGCCAGCGGCACCACGCGGGGACTGGCACATCTGAACGCCGGTGAGACCCTGCACATGGTATTTGGCTTTCCCGGAAGCGGTGCGCTGCCACCAGGATTACGGGTGGTGAGCAGCGAAGTGATGGTCAATTACGAATAACCGGCTGCATCAGTGACCCCGTCCCCGAAGACACCGATGCACAGCAATGTTGTGCATCGGCTGGCAGGTCACTTAGCGAGCAATTAATGAGCAATTAAGACCGCACTCACTAACCGCAGATCACTCACAAACGAAGTCATGTTCAGGCATCAGGCATTAACCCCTTTCATTCCCTCTTCAGAGTAACGGCCACCTTTTACCTCAATCTGCTGATGAAGGGTATTCAGCAACCGGAGGTCTTCCGCTTCCAGCTCAATCTCTGCGGCCTGCGCGTTTTCAGTCAGCCAGGCGATCTGTTTAGTGCCCGGTATCGGCACAATTTTTTCATACTGCGCCAGCAGCCAGGCCAGCGCGATCTGCCCGGTGGTGGCGTGATATTTCCCGGCCAGCGGCGCGATCGCGTTGAGGAGCAGCAGATTGTGATCGAGATTGTCCTGCTGAAAACGGTCGTTATGTTTGCGGAAGTCGCCCTCGGCAAACTCGCTGTTTTTGCGATATTTACCGGTCAGAAAACCTCTGCCCAGCGGTGAATAGGGCACCAGGCCAATGCCAAGCTGTTTCACCCTCGGCAGAATCTCTGCTTCAATATCGCGCGTCCAGAGTGAATATTCTGTCTGCAACGCGGCCAGCGGATGGATTGCATGCGCCCGGCTCAGCGTTGAAGCAGAGGCTTCACACAGCCCAATCCGGCCAATCTTTCCCTCCTGCACCAGACGGCTGAGGCAGGTCATGCTCTCCTCAATCGGCGTCGCCGGACTGATCCGATGCAGATAAAAAAGATCGATTCGCTCAACGCCCAGCCGTTTCAGAGAGGCATGGCAGCTCTGGGTAATGTAGTCCGGCTGATTGTTGATGGTGCGGGCATAGGCCTCATTCGCTGGCCGCTCAATGCCACATTTCGTCGCAACGGTAAAGGTCAGCCGTTCGGCCTTACTCATCCCGGCAAGAAACCGGCCTATCAACTGCTCATTGTGGCCGCGCCCGTAGAGATCGGCGGTATCAATAAAGGTGATACCCAGCTCGCGCAGCTGGCTGAGCAGTTGCAGTGAGTGAGCGTCGTTGGTCTGACCATAAAATTCGCTGAGCCCCATCGCGCCATAACCGATGGCGCTGACGTCCATACCCTGCGTTAACGTTCGCTTTTTCATGTGTCTCTCCTCGTCAGTGAGAGGCGATTGTTTCACCCGGCGGGAAAGCAATGAATTGCTCTTTGCGTTATGCAGAAAAGGTATCAGGGGGCGGAGAGGGGCGTCAGGCTTTTACCGGGACGGGACCCCGTATGCTGGCAATCACAGCCAGCGCGGGATAAGAGAAACAGCGACTTAGCGGCGCGGATCAGGCAGGGCGTCGTCGCCGTCAGCGGGCAGCGAAAGGCGTTTCAGCGCATTGAGAACCGCCTCATTTTTTTCATCGGCGCGAATCGCCGCATAAACATCAATCATCAGCTGCCGGGCTGCACGTTCAGCCAGTGGACGGTAACAGAGGCCAGCCTGATTAAAGGTACACGTTGACTGCGGCATCAGCGCAAACCCCTTGCCTCTGGCGATGTGCGACAGCATCAGCAGGGAGTCTTCCGGCTCCCTGATCCGTTTCAGCGTGATGCTGAGCGTGGCGAAGTAGCGCTCACACTTATCATAAAACAGCGGGTTAGCACTGCGCGGAAACCAGAACAGCGGCAGGTCAGCCAGTGACTCCAGCGTGACTTTTTCTGTCAGGCTGGCAGGATGCGCCGACGGCATAGCAACCAGCAGGGGTTCCTGATAAACCCAGGCGTACTGCACCGCATTTTCTGCGTCCGGGCCCCGTTCGCCGGTAATAATTACATCCAGCTGGTTTTTCGCCAGGCTTTGCAGCAGCTGAGCGGAGGTCAGGCTCGGCATCGCCATCTCATCGCTGGCATGAAGCGCGGCGAGTTGCCGGTTAAGCGGTGGCATCAGTTCAGCGTTCAGCGTGCGGGTCATGCCGATACGAAGTCTGCCCCCGGCAGGCTGTGCATCCTGCTTTAAGGCACTCAGCGCAATGAGGATCGCCTCTGCTTGTGCCACCAGCGCACGGCCAGAATCGGTGAGCGTCACCTCGTGGGTGGAACGGCAGAACAGCGACTGGCCCAGCAGATCTTCCAGACGCTGAATCTGCCGGGTGAGCGGCGGTTGCGTCATGCTGAGCCGCTCTGCAGCCCGGCGAAAATTAAGCTCGTGCGCCACAGCCAGAAAGCACTGCAACTGCCGGATGGTGGGAAGATGGCTGCTGATGAGATGCGCGGCTAGTGACATGACGCCATCCTGCTGCTGAGAAAGTGGGGGAGAGGGGAGAAAAACCGGAAAGTCAGTAACGGAGAGGGGGTGCCCTCTCCGTTTAAGCAATTACATGCGCTCGACGGTATCGATACCCAGCGTATCCAGACCCTGCTTCAGCGTCTTCGCGGTCAGCGCGGCCAGCTGCAGTCGGCTCAGGCGGGTCGCTTCTGATTCCGCACTGAGAATCGGGCAGTGCTCGTAGAATCCGGAGAACAGCCCGGCCAGATCGTAGAGATAAGCACACATGACGTGTGGCGTGCCGTCGCGAGCCACCTGGGTGATAACCTCTTCGAACTGCAGCAGACGCGCCGCCAGCTGTGCTTCGCGCTCTTCGGTGATCACGATCTCTGCATCCAGCGAATCGGCATCAATTCCCGCTTTGCGGAAAACGGAGAGCACGCGGGTGTACGCATACTGCATGTAAGGCGCGGTGTTGCCTTCAAACGCCAGCATGTTGTCCCAGTCGAAGATGTAGTCGGTGGTGCGGCTTTTTGACAGGTCAGCGTATTTCACTGCGCTGATGCCCATCACTTCCGCCAGCGTCTTCACTTCCGCTTCGCTCATCTCCGGGTTTTTCTCACGCACCAGCGTGTAGGCACGCTGCCAGGCTTCATCCAGTAAATCGGAGAGCTTGATGGTGCCGCCGCTACGGGTTTTGAACGGACGGCCATCTTTGCCCAGCATCATGCCAAACGCATGGTGCTCCAGCGGCACAGACGCCGGTACATAACCCGCTTTACGCACGATGGTCCAGGCCTGAACCAGATGCTGATGCTGACGTGAGTCGATGTAATACAGCACACGGTCTGCTTTCAGCGTTTCGTAACGGTATTTCGCACAGGCGATATCGGTGGTGGTGTAGAGGTAGCCGCCATCCTTTTTCTGGATGATGACGCCCATTGGCTCACCTTCTTTGTTCTGGAATTCATCCAGGAACACCACGGTCGCGCCTTCGCTTTCAACGGCCAGACCTTTCTGTTTCAGGTCGGAAACGATGCCAGGCAGCATATCGTTGTAGAGACTTTCACCCATGACATCATTGCGCGTCAGCGTGACGTTCATCCGGTCATAGATTTTCTGGTTCTGACTCATGGTGATGTCGACCAGTTTCTTCCACATCTGACGGCAGTAATCATCACCGCCCTGCAATTTCACCACATAGCTGCGCGCACGTTCGGCAAACTCAGGAGCTTCGTCATAGGTGCGCTTGGCTTCACGGTAGAAGCCTTCGAGATCGGCCAGCGCCATCTCCGCGTGATTTTCATTCTGCTGCTTTTCCAGGAACGCAATCAGCATGCCGAACTGCGTACCCCAGTCGCCAACGTGGTTGGCACGGATGACGTTGTGTCCAAGAAATTCCAGCGTGCGCACCGCCGCGTCACCAATGATGGTGGAGCGGATGTGACCCACGTGCATCTCTTTTGCGACGTTTGGCGCGGAGTAGTCAACCACAATCGTCTGCGGCTCGGCCAGCTGCACACCAAGACGTGGCAGACTCAGCGCTTCGCGGGCCTGGGTTGCCAGCCAGTTGTGATCGAGAAAGATATTGATGAAGCCCGGTCCGGCAATTTCAACTTTGCTGGCGATGCCGGTCAGGTCGAGGTGCTGAATCACCGCTTCCGCCAGCTGTCGCGGTGCCTGTCCCAGCTTTTTCGCCACGGCCATAATGCCGTTGGCCTGATAGTCTCCAAACTGAACCCGTGCAGACTGACGAACCTGCGGTTCGCAATCGGCGGGTGCGCCGGCTAAAACCATTGCCTGACTGACTTTTGCGGAAAGAAGAGCCTGAATATTCACCGAGTTACCTTCATGTGCTTAACAACGCCCGGACCTGCTAAGCCGGGCTGTCATCATCTTGCCTGAGCGCATCGCGTCACGAAGGGGCCGAAACGGATGGGCAGACAAAACGGAAAAAAATGAGGGGAAAAGTATACGTGAAATGTCGGTGGGCGTCAGCAGTTGGATGAAGCGGGGAAACAGAGCTGAAGAAGATGTTTCCCAAAGGCGTTAGCGACGTCGAAGATGACGACGCGGGTTCTTTACGCTTTTATCTTCACGCACCTTCCAATGGCGGGAGATTGCAAACCCCATCAGTGCGATCAGGACAGCGACAACGATGAGCATAGACATAGAGCCATTCCTTTTGGTTGTGTTAGGTCAAATTTATAGGAAGGCAGGATGGGCTGCAATTGTTTGATCTTTAAATAAGAGTTATCTTATTGTATTAAAGAAGTTGATTTAAATCAATAAATTAACCTGTTTTCATCAAGGAACTCATGGTCCTAAACAGGAGATAAATCCGAAATGAAAGATGTTATTATACGGTTTTGCGTTAAATTCCGGTTCAAATAAGATGAATCTTATCATTTTGTGTTGCCGGGCAGGCGGCGCACAGTAAACCAGACAGATTATAAATGCTAAACAAAGAGAGAGGAATTGCGGTAATGGAGCGATCTTTTCCGGCAGAATTGGATGATTTAAAGACAGATTTAGGACGTTTCGAAGAATCGTTGCAAATTTTTTCGCAGCGACTCGGTTTAAGCCTTAAGGATCTGGAGGTTGACCACATCGCCGTGCGTTGCCATCAGGACACGACAGCGATGCGCTGGCAGCAAGGCCTGCGGCAGATTGGCACTGAGTTTTCAGCCGCGATGATCAACGGAAGGCAGATTTGCCTGTTTAAACTGCATGATCCGCTGTTCGTGGCGGGCAGGCAGATTGATGTGGTTGAACTGCCGTGGCCGGGTGAAAAGCGTTATCGCCATGAAGGCTGGGAGCATATCGAGGTGGTGTTACGCGGCGATCACCAGACGCTGGGTATGCGTGCGATGGCATTGCTCTCCGACGACGCGCTGACGCAGCCGGGCATTTCGTTTAAAACCAGCTCACCACAGGGCGAGAATGAGCGTCTGCCCAATCCGACCCTGGCGGTGACGGATGGGCAGACCACGATCAAGTTTCATCCGTGGCGGCTTGAGGAGATTGTCGCCAGCGAACAGCACTAGATCCGGGCAGCGACCGCCCGCTTCAGGCGCGCAACAGCCTCATCGAGCAGCGCACGGGTGCAGCCGAAATTGAGCCGGACAAACTGGTCATCGCCAAACTCACGTCCGGCGGTTAAACCCAGTCCGTGCTTCTCAAAATAGAGGGCAGGGCTGGCTACGCCCAGCGCACTGGCGTCAATCCAGGCCAGGTAAGTCGCTTCCGGCGCGGCGACGGACAGGCCGGCCATTTTATTGACCTGCGAGACCAGCCAGTCACGGTTACTGCGCAGGTAAGCATTCTGCGCCTGCAGCCAGGGTTCCCCTTCGCGCCAGGCCGCTGCCGCAGCGGTGAGTGCCAGAATATCTACCTCCGGCACAATACCGCGTCGCATCCGGTTAAAGCGCGCACGCAGTTCGGCATTCGGGATGATGGCGATGGACGCACCCAGACCGGCAATATTAAAGCTCTTGGACGGTGACATCAGCGTCACACTGCGCTGGGCCGCATCCTCACTCAGCGACGCGAACGGGATGTGCTTAACGCCCGGTTCCAGCAGCAGATCGCTGTGGATTTCATCGGAACAGACAATCAGATCGTGCCTCTGCGCAAATTCCAGCTGTGCCTGCAGTTCGTCGCGACGATAAACCGTGCCGCCCGGATTCTGCGGGTTACACAGCATCAACAGCCGCGCTTTGCCAGTGAGCTGGTCTTCAGCCGCATCGGTATCCAGCAGCCAGCGTCCCTGTTGCAGCGTCAGCGGCAGCGTGATCTGACCGCGCTCGGCCAGTTTTGCCGCACCGCGAAACGGCGGATAAATGGGGGTAGGGGCAATCGTCAGCTCGTCCGGCGCGGTAAATGCCCGCACGGCGAGATTCAGTGCGCTTACAACACCCGGCAACACCACAATCCACTCCGGATTAACGTGCCACTGATAGCGTGAGGCCAGCCACCCTGTCGCGCTGTCGATAAATGCTGCTGGCGTGTCGCCATAGCCAAAAATCCCATGTCCGGCACGGGTTTTAATTGCATCGATGACGCAGTCAGGCGATCGGAAATCGGTGTCTGCCACCCACAGCGGCAGAATGTCCTGGTCCGCATATTTGTTCCATTTAAGGCTATCGCTGTGACGACGGTCTATCCGTTGGTCGAAATTGAATGCCATAGTTAACTTTCCCGGTAAACTCATTCCAGCAGCCAGACTAACTGATGAATCTGCCTTGAACCAGAGTCATGTAAAGGAGAAGAGAATGACCACACTGGAAATTTGCTGCTATGGCGTGGATTGCGCCGTGACCGCACAACAGGCGGGCGCTGATCGCATCGAGCTGTGTGCCGCACCGCGTGAAGGCGGGCTGACGCCATCGGTGGGGATGCTGAATGCCGCCCGGCGCGAGGTGTCAATTCCGGTTCATCCTATTGTCCGGCCACGGGGTGGCGATTTTTGTTATACCGCACGCGAATTTGACGCGATGAAATCGGATGTGGCGTTAATCCGTGAACTCGGTTTTCCCGGTCTGGTTATCGGGATGCTGGATGAGGACGCCCATATTCATCAGAGCCAGATGCGACAGATTATGGCGCTGTGTGAGGGCCTGGCCGTGACCTTCCATCGCGCCTTCGATCTCTGTCACAGCCCAAAGCGCGCACTGGAAGAGTTAACGGATTTGGGGGTGGCGCGAATTCTGACCTCCGGTCAGCAGCAGAGCGCTGAAAACGGAATTGCATTACTCCGGGAACTAAATGAGGCCAGTAACGGTCCTATCATTATGGCAGGGGCGGGCGTGCGTCTCAGCAACCTGCAAAAGTTTCTCGACATGGGGATTGATGAAGTTCACAGCTCGGCCAGTCGCCTGGTGGCGTCGCCGATGCGCTACCGCAAAGCGGGGGTCTCCATGTGTTCAGAAGCCGAAACCGACGAATTCAGCCGCTATTGTGTAGACGGCGATGTGGTTGAGGCGATGAAAAGCGTGATGCAGATGAGCACCGTTCGGGTCGCCTGAACTACAACCGATTTTGCCGCGCAGCACGCCGATCATTGACGTGGTGTTTGCAAGTACCAAACCCCAGTACCGCTTGCTGGGGTTCTTTTTGTGTAAATCTTTCTGCCTTCATCTGACCGCTTCGCAATGTCTCTCGCCGCCAGTATTTCTCTGCATGACACAACCCCCTGCATCTGCTGGCGTGGCGGGGCGGAATGTCTGAGAGTGGAGTCTGGATCCTAAATGTGATTAGATGCCAGCATCAGCCAGCCGATGAAGTGCCGCCATGAATCCCAGGGAAAAAATTGTCAGCCAGTTCAGTACGTTGTCGCCTGTGTTACAACGCGCTGCCGAGTTTTCACTTCAGAATACGAATCAGCTCGTGGTGCAGTCCATGCGGGCTTTTGCCACAGAAGCGGGGGTAAAACCTGCCACGCTGATGCGACTGGCACAGCGGCTGGGCTATGAGGGCTGGGGTGAGCTTAAAGACGCGTTTATTGATGATATCGGTCTGCGCGATGATACCTACGTCTCTAAAGCTGAAAAACTGATCGCTAAACCGACCCAGCCTCAGCTTTACGAAGAGGTCTTTCAGGCGCATCAGGCTAACCTTGCGGCAACGCAACGTGATAATCATCAGAAGATGGATAAAGCCGTCAGCCTGCTGGATGCGGCCGATAACGTCTACATCTGTGGATTTCGTGCCAGTTTTCCCATCGCCTGGTCACTGTTTTATATCTATCGCTTATTCAACCGCCAGGTTTCTCTGATCGATGGCCTGGCGAGCAATATCGAAGTCTTTACCCGCGAACTGACGGCGCAGGACGCGATCTTGCTGACCAGTTTTGCGCCCTATTCTCGTGAATCACTGACGGTGTTGCAGGCTGCCCGTCAGGCGGGGGCGAAAATCGTCGCGATTACGGATTCCCCTGTTTCTCCCCTGGCGCAGGCCGCCGACTGTACTTTGTTGTTCTCGGTGGAGAGCCCCTCGTTCTTTCCTTCTGTGGTTTCCGGTATGGGGCTGGCTGAATGTCTGCTGGCGATGCTGGTGGCCCGTCATGGCCGTGAGGCCGTCAGCAAAATCGAAAATGCCGAACGCTACCTGATTGATTCAGGTGCCTATGTGGTCCCTGGCAAACCCTGATAAGGATTCATTTGTATCCGTTATAAGAAAACAGAATGCATATGTATCATTCTCGCATTGACGTGATCCAAATGGATCCGGCATGATGCGCTGAGTTATCGCAGCGTATCCAGGAGCAGGACCCAGCATGAGCCATATTATTCACCGTAGTCTGCGCAGTACGCCCGCCGTGGCCGCAGGCGCACAAGGGGCGTACATCTTCGATGCACAGGGAAAACAGTATCTGGATGCCTGCGGAGGGGCTGCCGTTTCCTGCTTAGGTCACGGGCATCCTGATGTGCTGGCTGCGATGCATCGTCAGATCGATCAACTTGCCTATGCCCACACCGGTTTCTTTACCAGCGACACGGTTGAACAGCTCGCGGAACATCTGACCCGCAATGCCCCTGGCGATCTCAATTACGCCTATTTCGTCTCTGGCGGCTCTGAAGCGATAGAGACCGCGCTGAAGCTTGCCCGGCAATATTTTGTTGAAATGGGTCAGCCGTCCCGTACGCGTTTCATCGCCCGCAGTCAGAGTTACCACGGTAATACGCTGGGTGCGCTGGCGGTGGGGGGCAACGAATGGCGTCGTCGCCAGTTTGCCCCACTGCTGATCGACGTGATCCGTGTCTCAGCCTGTAATGAGTATCGCGACCGCCGTTCGGATGAAACCCGGCAGCAATACACACAGCGCCTGTTAAACGAGCTGGAGCAGGCGATTATTGATGCCGGTCCTGAGACGATTATCGGTTTTTGCGCAGAGACGGTGGTGGGCGCGACGACGGGTGCAACACCGCCTACACCCGGTTACTTCAAAGGAGTACGCCGCCTCTGTGACAAATATGGCCTGCTCTATATTGCGGATGAAGTGATGTGCGGCATGGGACGAACCGGTACGCTGTATGCGTGTGAACAGGATGACGTGGTGCCTGATCTGGTGACCATTGCCAAAGGGCTGGGGGGTGGCTATCAGCCGATCGGTGCGGTGCTGGCGAGTGAAAAAATTGTCACTGCCCTGCAGGCGGGCAGTGGCCTTTTTCAGCATGGTCATACCTATATCTGCCATGCTACGGCAGCCTCTGCCGCCCTGGCGGTGCAGCAGGTCATCCAGCGCGACAATTTATTAGACGCCGTGAAACGGCAGGGTGATTACCTGCAACGTGCGTTGCGCGAACGACTGGGTGAGTTGCCGCAGGTGGGTGACACACGCGGACGCGGCCTGTTCGCCGGGGTTGAGCTGGTTCGTGATAAAGCCAGTAAAACGCCGTTTGATCCCGCGCTGAAACTGCACGCAGCAATCAAAGCGAACTGTATGGCACGTGGTCTGATGGTCTACCCCATGGGCGGAACGATTGACGGGCAATATGGCGATCACATTCTGATTGCCCCGCCTTTTATTATTACGACAGCGCAGCTCGATTTTGTGGTGGAGACGCTGGAGCAGGTCATTCGTGAAGAGACGGCCAGATTATGATTAACCGTCTGCCGCCGCTGGCGGAGCATGAGTGGGACGATCGGCAACGCCCGCTGGCGCAGGAAATTATCAACGGACCACGGGGGGCGCTGCTGCCACCGTTTGAGCCGCTGTTGCGCAGTCCTGAATTGATGGCCCATGCACAGCGCATGGGGGAGTATCTTCGGTATCGCAGTGCGCTGGGGCAGCGTCTGTCGGAGCTGGCTATTCTGATGACCGCCCGGCACTGGTCCCAGCCGGTGGAGTGGGCGATTCATGCCCCCATCGCACGTGAGAAGGGCATTTCTGCGGCAGCGGTGCAGGCAATTAATGAAAAACGTCAGCCGGATGATCTTCAGCCCGATGAATGGGTGATTTACCACTTCTGCCAGCAGCTGCACCAGCAGCAGAAAGTCAGTGACGCCACCTGGCAGCAGGCCATCAGTTTGTGGGGCGAAAAGGGGGTGGTGGATCTGATTGGCATTAACGGCTATTACAGTTTTCTCTCAATGATCATGAACGGCGCACAGACGCCGGTACCCGAGACGCAGGATCCCATTATTCCTGAATAAGTTATCGTTTCATCCGGGTGCATTCTGATATGCCCGGTATTTTAACGACATTCTGTTTATTTATCCCGGCGAAATCCTCGTCGGGTGCTATTCACTGTACGCTTTTTCACTGACGCCGGGGGTTATTATGTCTGGATTATTCTCTACATTAAAAGTCTCATTAGTACTGGTCGCCTGTTCAGCCAGTTTTATTGCCACTGCCCAGGATAAACTGATGGTGGGTGTGGATACCGCATTTGTGCCCTTTGAATTTAAGCAGGGTGATAAGTATGTGGGCTTCGATATTGATCTCTGGAACGCTATCGCCAAAAAAATGGATGTCAGTTACGAATTACGCCCAATGGATTTCGGTGGCTTAATTCCAGGCCTGCAATCACGCAATCTGGATGTTGCGATGGCCGGTATTACTATTACCGATGCGCGGAAGCAGGTTGTTGATTTCAGTGACGGCTATTATAACGCCGATTTGCTGATGGCAGTAAAAAGCAGCGATAACGCCATCACTAAATTCAGCGATTTAGCGGGAAAAAAAGTGGGTCTGAAACAAGGGACAGCCGCGGCCAACTTTATGAAGAGCAAATATAAAGCGGACTATGTTGAATTTCCGAACATCGATAACGCCTATCTCGATTTGCAGGCGGGTAATCTCGACGCGGTAGTGCATGATTCCCCGAATGTTCTCTATTACGTGAAAACCGCGGGCAATGGCAAAGTGAAATCCACGGGTGAGACGGACAGCATTCTGCCGCAACAGTACGGTTTCGCGATGCAGAAGAACAGCAGCCTGACGCCGAAAGTCAACGCTGCGTTACGGGCGCTGCGTGCGGATGGCACTTACGACAAAATCTATCTGAAGTGGTTTGCAAAACAGCCGAAATAACTCAGCCAGGCCGGCACTGTCCGGCCTCATTTCGCCTTTATGGATCGAATTATGAATTTTGACAGTCACTATATCTGGGAAGCGCTGCCGCTGTTATTACAGGGATTGCAGCTTACGCTGATTATTTCATTGTCAGGTTTGCTGGGGGGCTTTGTTATTGGTCTGCTGGCCGGAACCTGTCGCGCATTGGGTGGGCGAATCACAAAAACGCTGTCGCTGATTTTTGTCGAGTTAATTCGTGGTACGCCCATTATGGTGCAGGTGATGTTTATTTACTTTGCCCTGCCGATGGTGATGCCGATTCGTATTGATCCGATCACGGCGGCTATTGTGACCATTGTTATTAATTCCGGTGCCTATATTGCAGAAATAACGCGCGGTGCCATCCTCTCCATTAATAAAGGGTTTAAAGAGGCGAGTCTTGCCATGGGATTATCACAGCGCAGCACCCTGTGGCATGTCATTATGCCGCTGGCGTTGCGGCGCATGATCCCCGCGCTGGGTAACCAGTGGATCATCAGTATTAAAGACACCTCGCTGTTTATTGTTATCGGCGTGGCGGAATTAACCCGTCAGGGACAGGAAATTATTGCCGGTAATTTCCGTGCGCTGGAAGTGTGGACCGCCGTCGCGATGATTTATCTGCTGGTGACGCTCTGCCTGAGTTTTCTGCTGAAGCAACTGGAAAAGAGGATTCATATTCTATGAGCATGGTTGAATTTAGCGCGGTGTCGAAAAACTTCGGCGCAACTCAGGTTCTGCACGATATCAATCTGAAGATTGAGGCGGGCGAAGTGGTGGTGATCATTGGTCCGTCGGGATCGGGAAAATCCACGCTGTTGCGCTGCATTAACAAGCTGGAGGAAATCTCCACCGGGACGCTGCTGGTGGCGGGTAAACACATCACCGATCCCCATGCGAATGAATGTGATATCCGCCGTGAGGCAGGCATGGTGTTCCAGCAGTTCCACCTGTTTCCTCACCTGACTGCGCTGGAAAATGTGATGTTTGGTCCTCTCCGCGTGCGCGGCCAGAGAAAAGCCTCGGCCCGCGAACAGGCACTGGCCTTGCTGGACCGGGTCGGCCTGCGTGAACGCGCCAGCCATTACCCCGCCGAGCTCTCCGGCGGTCAGCAGCAGCGTGTGGCCATTGCGCGGGCGCTGGCCGTCAAACCAAAAATGATGCTGTTTGATGAACCCACCTCTGCGCTGGATCCTGAACTGCGTCATGAAGTGCTGAAAGTGATGCGCTCACTCGCCGAAGAGGGCATGACGATGGTGATTGTGACCCATGAGATTGGCTTTGCCCGCGATGTGGCCTCCCGACTCATCTTTATTGATGGTGGTACCATTGCCGAAGATGGCTCACCGGATAAGCTGCTTAATGACAGCACCAATCCGCGCCTGAAAGAATTCCTGCAACACGTCTCCTGAAAGAAGTGACTGACAGCAAAATGAAAAAAATCGTAATCAGTGGTTCAGCGTTTGAAATCGGTCAGCAACTCGGTGAATTCGGTCGGGCGGCCTGGCATCAAAAACTGACGCACATCGCGCTGTGGCAAACCGTCACGGCCATGAAGCACACGGAACAGACTCAGCGTATGCGTGCGCAGGTGCAGGCTGAATTCCCGCAGATCTGGCTTGAGCTGGAAGGGCTGGCCAGCGGGTTGCAGGCTCCCCTTGATGAGGTCTTTGCATGGAACTGCCGGGGCGATCTGGTGCGTTCTACCTCGGATGGCTGCACCACGGTGGCCGGGCCATGCCGCGATGGCGCGTTGATTATCGCGCACAATGAAGATGGGTTTCCGCAGCTGCGTGGTGACTGTGCCATTGTGCGTGTGCTGCCGGATCAGGGCATCGGGTTCACCAGCTTTGCCTATCCGGGGTCGATATGCGGCCACACTTTTGCCGTGAATGACCGGGGCGTGGTGAACACGGTGAATAACATTCGCGCCGTGCATCGCCCGGCTGGCCTGCCGCGTCAGATTCTGGCACGTGCTGCGCTCAATGCAGCAACGCTCGATGAGGCGATTGCGCTACTGACGACCTCGCCGCGTGCAGGGGCTTTTCATCATACGCTGGGGCAGCGGGGTGATAGCCGGTTGTTCAGCGTGGAAGCCACGGGGTCGGGGTGTTCAGTCACGCAGCTTTCCGGCGTCTTCACCCATGCTAACCATCTTATCCATCCGCAACGCGATGTCATTGAGCAGGTGATCACTGACAGCTCCGCTTCTCGCCAGCAGCGTCTGGATGCGTGGCAGATGGAACATGCTGAGCTGGATGGTGCGTCCGCAAAAGCGATCCTCTCCGACCAGCACGATGACCTGTTGCCCATCTACCGGCTCGCTCCGCAAGACCCGGATGAAGAGAATACGCTGGCAACGGCTATCTTCACGCTGGCATCACAACAGGTGGCGTGGCAGGTGTTTACTCAGGATCGTGAACAGGCCGCTTTGCACGGCGTGGTGAGTGACGAACCCTGATTCATCGCCAGATGGCGTCACGCGCTAGACCCGCCGAGGCGGGTTTTTTCGTGCCAGCAGTTAATCCGCATGAGCCTTCCGTTACGAAACAGCCAGCAGTCAGCCTGTTTGACTTCACGCCCGTCAATGATGAAGGACTTTTGCGGGAAACATCAACACACTCCCTCGCCACATCCGTTACGCTTAGCGCGCCAGATCCCTGTTACGGAGGGCGGGCGATTTAAATCATCACAGATTGCCGCGATTCATCACCACAGCGTTTACACTGAAAGCAATGTCGCCTGGAATTTACCCTATGAAACGCAACCAGATTCTTTCTTTAAGCCTGATACTGACTGCGCTGTGCAGTGGCAACGCTGCAGCCAGCACATGCGGGCCCGTCAACGCAGCCGTTGTTAACAGCAACACGCTGATATTGCTGGGCGGCAATGCAAAAGGCGCGGTGAAGCAGGTGGTCGCAGGTGAGTTTGGTAAAGATGTGAATTCGCAAAAGCGGGTGCTGGGTCAGTTTGACGCCTGCGGCGATCTGACGGTGGCTGACGTCAGCTACGACAAAAGCGAACGCAACGTGATCCTCAGCATGGAGCAACACATCGCCCGGGTACAGGGTGGCTGGGTAGCGGAATATGCGTATCTGGTCAGGGTGCTGAAAGCGGGCAGGGAGGTTGTGGTTGATAACCGGCAGGGAACGATTAACTGGCAGAAAGGCGAGCATGGCAATATCACCAGCGCCTCGGACAGATTTACCAGCATGGGTAAAACCGGTTTTACCGACACGACCTATCGTTACGATCGCCAGCGACGGCTGGAAAAGAGCATAGCGCGGGGCAGCGATCCGCTGACCAACGGTGAATTTTACTACCACTGGAACCCCCAGGGGCTGGTGACGCGCACCACCTCCGCCCGGGGCACCGATGATTACACCTACGACCCCCAATGGCGTGAAGTACGGCTCAACGGCACGGCGACCACCCCGCTGAGCACCATCCGATCTGTGAATGAGTGCCAGTCCTGGGATGAGGTCGGCAACTGTACCCTGAGCTATTTGCATGAAACTGAAATCTTCACGCGTGGCACCATCGAACGCCATCTCAGTTCGGCCTACAAATATGAGTACTGGGACCAGCCTGCGGCAGAAGAGTAACAGGCGATCGGATGATCGCCCGTTGGCGGCTTATTTCACCGTCTGGCTGAAGGCATCGAGCGCCAGCAGGGCGCTGGCAATATCGTCAGGCGAGAGATGAGGATTGAGGTTTTTCAGCGTATCCCCCTCACTGTTCGCCAGTGCGCCCACTTTCACCAGATTCTCCCAGCTTTCCTTTTCCAGATGCATCTCCCGGAGCGTGGTCGGCATGTTGATGCTGCGATAGAAGCGAATGTAGCGGGCAATTTCTTCATCCGGACGCCGCTCCAGTACCATCTGCGTCAGTGTGCCATAGGCCACTTTTTCGCCGTGGGTCAGATGGTGGATGTCGCCATCGATGGCGGTAAAACCATTGTGAATGGCGTGGGCAGCTGCCAGTCCACCGTTTTCAAAACCCAGCCCCGAGAGCAGGGTGTTCGCCTCAACCACCGCTTCCACTGCGGGCGTGACCCTTTTTTCGGTGACGGCGACATAGGCGCTGTAACCCCACGTAAGCAGTGTTTCTTCACAGGCCCGGGCAATCGCCAGTCCGGCAAGGGTTGGATCCCCGTTTACCATTGATTTCGCATGGGAACGCGCCACCGCCTGTGCTTCAACCCAGGTAGCCAGACCGTCGGCAATGCCGGAGGCAAAAAGCCGTGCAGGCGCACTGGCACAGACGGCTGTGTCTACCAGCACTAAATCAGGATTTTTGCTGTAGAAGCGATAACTCTCAAATACGCCGCTGTCAGAATAGATGACGGACAGGGCGCTACAGGGGGCATCGGTGGAGGCAATGGTTGGCACGATAGCTACCGGCTGTTTCAGTTCGTCCGCCACCGCCTTAACCGTGTCCAGCGTTTTGCCGCCGCCCAGCCCGACAACCACGTTACAGCCCTGGCGCTTTGCCAGCGCACCGAGACGGGTGATCTCGTTACTGGAGGCCTCGCCGTTAAATTGCTGCCAGCTGAATTTCACACCGGCTGACTGCAATGTTTTTTGCGTCCGTTCGCCAATCAGGTTCCAGACAACCTCATCCGCCACCAGGAAAGCCTGATCGCCCAGTTCTGTCAGATAGGTTCCCAGTTCATCCAGCACACCAGCGCCCTGCACATATTTACGGGGTGATGAAAAAATAAATTTACTCATAATCACATCGCCTTAATATGAATGATTCGACCCGATCCAGCCTGGCACAATCCGCTCAGACTGACAGGCGATCTCGCGTATTACCCCGTCAGGGCTGTTACGCTGCCTTAACACCCCTTGCCCGAAGAGATAACGGAGAATTCATCATGAGCGCCACGCTCTTTTCGTTCCTGTTTGCCATTACCATTCTGACGCTCACGCCGGGATTCGATACCGCGCTGGTGCTGCGAACCGCGATTGCTCAGGGCTGGCAGCGCGCCTGTGCCACCGCGCTTGGCGTGACGCTGGGGTGTCTGCTCTGGGGAATCGCGGTGGGCGTGGGGCTGGGTGCGCTGCTGATGGCTTCTGAAATCGCCTATAACCTGCTGAAGTGGGTGGGCGCGGGCTGGCTTTTCTATCTGGGCGTGAAGCTGCTGCTAAAACCGCGTCAGCAGCCCGTGGAGACGCCCGGACAGCCTGCACAGCAGCAGGGCTTTCTGGCCTGCTTCAGCCGGGGATTAATGGGGAACCTGCTGAATCCCAAAGTGGGCGTGTTTTACGTGACCTTCCTGCCTCAGTTTATCCCGGCAGGGGCATCAGTGGCGCTCTGGTGCAGCCTCATGGCACTGGCACACATGCTGCTGGGGCTGATCTGGAATGCCGTGCTGATTGGCGGCAGCCACTATTTCGCCGGGCATCTGCGAAAACCGCCGGTGCTGAAGGTGATGGACCGCCTGACCGGCTGCGTATTTATTGGGTTTGCGGCGAAACTGGCGCTGTCTCGCCGCTAGCGCGTTAAGGCCTGGTAGCGACCAGCACGGCACGCAGGGGAGCCGGATAGCCTTCAACCGTCCTGCTGGGGTCATCGGGATCGAGGAACTCAGCAAGAGACTCGCTGATCATCCAGTCAGTGCGGCGCTGCTCGTCGGTGGTGGTGCGCGCAAAATCAACGATGCGCACATCAACAAATCCGCTTTTTTCCAGCCAGCTTTTCAGCGCGTCGGCTGACGGAATAAAGAAGACGTTACGCATCTGCGCATAGCGCTCACCGGGCACCAGCACCTGATTTACATCGCCCTCAATCACCAGCGTTTCCAGCACCAGTTCGCCCCCGCTCACCAGCTGGTTTTTAAGCTGTAACAGGTGATCCAGCGGGGAGCGACGATGATAGAGTACACCCATCGAAAATACGGTATCGAATGCCTGTAACGCCGGAAGCTGCTCAATTCCCAGCGGCAGCATATGCGCCCGGCGATCGTCATTCAGCAGCTTACGCACGGCTTCAAACTGCACCAGGAAGAGCTGCATGGGATCGATACCCACCACCAGATGGGCACCCGCGCCAATCATCCGCCACATGTGATAACCGCTGCCACAGCCGACATCCAGCACCGTCCGGCCTGCCAGCGGTGAGATGTGCGGTATGACGCGCTCCCACTTCCAGTCAGAACGCCACTCGGTGTTGATGTGGGTGCCGTAGAGGAAATAGGGGCCTTTGCGCCACGGCATCAGGTTACGCAGTAATTTCTCAATCCCCTGACGGTGCCGATCGCTGATGTCATCGCGGTCGGCGGTCACGCTGTGCAGCAGGTCCAGCTTTTGCGGTTCCAGCAGCGGCAGATATTCCAGCGACTTGTACCAGTCACGAAAGTGCCCGTGCAGGTTCTCACGCTGCCACTCGCTGATTTGCGCCGGTAACACTTCCAGCCACTTTGCCAGCGGGCCCACCGCAATTTGCTGATAAAAACGGCCAAAGTCGATCATTTCAACGCCACCAGAGATCCAAAATTAAAGCACTGGAACCAGAGTTCGGCGTGCGAGAACCCGGCCTGTTTCAGGCGGGCTTTATGTGCTTCCACGCTGTCAGTCAGCATGACATTTTCCAGCATGCTGCGCTTCTGGCTGATTTCCAGTTCGCTATAGCCGTTGGCGCGCTTGAAGTCGTGATGCATGTTAAATAACAGCTCGCCGACATCGGCATCCTCAAAACTGAACTTCTCTGACAGCACCAGTGCGCCACCGGGTTTAAGTCCCTGCCAGATCTTTTCCAGCAGCGCCAGGCGTGCGGGCGGCTCCAGAAACTGCAGCGTGAAATTGAGCACCACCAGCGAGGCGTTCTCAATCTCAATGTCGCGGATATCCGCTTCCAGCACCGTAACCGGCGTATCAGCGCGAAACGCATCCAGATGCCGGCGGCAGCGCTCCACCATCGCCGGGGAGTTATCCACCGCAATGATCTGGCAGCCCGGCACATGAATATTACGGCGCACCGACAGGGTGGCCGCGCCCAGCGAGCAGCCCAGGTCATAGACCTTGCTGTCCGGGGTAACAAAACGTTCTGCCAGCATGCCAATCATCGAGATGATGTTGGAGTAGCCCGGCACCGAGCGCTGAATCATGTCAGGAAAGACTTCAGCTACGCGCTCGTCAAAAGTCCAGTCGCCCAGTTTTGCAATGGGCGCTGAGAAGAGTTGATCGCGGTCAAACATATCGAAAATCCGAAGAGACGACGGAAAGGGCGCTATTCTCGCAGAAAGTGGGGCGGGCTGCACCCCTTAACCCAGGCGGGCTTAATGCAGGGACAGCACCAGTTCCCACGGCATATAAATCAGGTTGAAAATCACCATGCCGCACAGAGAAAACAGCGTGAGCATCATGCCATATTTGCGGCCCGTCATTGCGCTGCTGCGTAAGCCCCAGGCGTGCAGCAGGCGGCTGATGAAAAACAGCAGGCCGGTGAGATGCACCATCCAGATATCGGCGCCGTTCATCTCCATCATCACCAGCAGAAACAGCGCCAGCGGAATGGTTTCGATGGCATTGCCGTGAATGCGAATTGCCATTTTCAGGTCGTGATAGCCGCCATCGCCATACGCTACCCGGTAGAATCGGCGGTAACGCACGACGTCCAGCGTGAATTTCATTACCAGTAATGCCCCTGCCACCACATATAACGCGCTAACCATAGCCACTCCAGCGACTGTCCAAAATGGGTCTATTCTAACGGGCGTGCAGCCCGCTGTCCTGCAAAGCAATCAAAACAGTGACGTCTGTTGCGGCCAGTCCGGTCCGTTGCCGATAGTGGGGTCGATCTCCTGCAACTGCGGCCACAGCGCCTGCACCAGCGGAAAAACCTGGCCCATGTCGGGCGTGTGCACAAACAGCATGACGTCGCCCTGTTGCTGCCACTCAGCCAGTTTGCTGCGCCAGATTTGAAACAGCGGCACGCTCTCTTCCACGCTGTCGCTGCCGATAAAGCGCACCATTGGCTGCGAGCCGGTTCGCAGGGCATGCGGCGGCACTTTCGGCTTCTGGGAACGCGCAACCAGCGCGGCCGGGCTTTGTGAGGTGGAGGCGTGAACCGGGCGGCTGTCGAGCATCACGCGATTGATGCCACGTGCCAGCAGGCCCCGATTCAGTGACCGCTCAGCCTCGCCTTTAGCAAAAAAAGCCGGATGGCGCACTTCGACGCCATAATGAAAACGGCGCGGCAGGCTATCCAGAAAACGCCACAGGTCGTCCAGCTGCGTCGGGGAGAAACTGGCAGGCAGCTGTAGCCAGTACTGACCGATGCGGTCGGCCAGCGGCTCCATCAGGCGCAGGAAATCGGTCAGCAGGTCGTCGCTGTGCTGCAGCGCCGCCTGATGGCTGATGGTGTTAGGGAATTTAAAGCAGAAGCGAAATGCCTCATGCGTCATGTCGCGCCAGCGCATCACCGTATCCGCATTCGGCAGCGCATAGAGCGTGGTATTTCCCTCTACGCAGTGAAAGTAGCGGGCATAGTCCGCCAGGCTTTCGATACCCCAGCGTTTCCAGTGTGAATGCCCCCACTGGGGCAGGCCAATACGAAGTGTCACGTGCGCTCCTGGCTGCAGGTTAAGAGATTCCATTATCCGCCAGGGTCCGGCTGGGGGGCAAATGCACACAGGAAATCGGCGCTTTGGCGCTGATCTGCTTATCCTGTCTGGCTTTTTCCATTATAATGGCCGCCATTTTTGCGACAGCATCGCATCAGGTAACGCGGCCGGATGCTGTCAGCTGCAGCGGCAAAGTTAAAAGGATAGTGTTATGCGTACAGAATATTGCGGACAGCTCAATCTGTCTCATGTGGGTCAGCAAGTCACGCTTTGCGGCTGGGTAAACCGCCGTCGCGATCTGGGCAGTTTGATTTTTATCGACATGCGCGACCGTGAAGGCATCGTGCAGGTATTTTTTGATCCCGATCGTCAGGACGTCTTCAAGCTGGCTTCTGAACTGCGTAACGAATTCTGCATCCAGATCACCGGTACTGTGCGTGCGCGTGATGAGAAGAACAAAAACAGCGACATGGCGACCGGCGAGGTCGAAGTGTTTGCCCAGGCGCTGACCATCATCAACCGTTCTGAGCCTCTGCCTCTGGACTCGAATCAGACCAACAGCGAAGAAGCGCGCCTGAAATACCGCTATCTGGATCTGCGTCGCCCTGAGATGGTAACCCGTCTGAAAACCCGCGCAAAAATCACCAGCTTTGTCCGTCGCTTCATGGATGACGAAGGTTTCCTGGATATCGAAACCCCGATGCTGACTAAAGCGACCCCGGAAGGCGCGCGTGACTATCTGGTGCCAAGCCGGGTTCACAAAGGCAAATTCTATGCGCTGCCGCAGTCGCCTCAGCTGTTCAAACAGTTACTGATGATGTCCGGTTTTGACCGCTACTATCAGATCGTAAAATGCTTCCGCGATGAAGATTTACGTGCCGATCGCCAGCCAGAGTTTACCCAGATCGATGTGGAAACCTCCTTTATGACCGCCCCACAGGTGCGGGAAATCATGGAGCGTTTAATCCGCAATCTGTGGCAGGACGTGCAGGGTGTTGATCTCGGCGCGTTCCCGCAGATGACCTTTGCGGAAGCGATGCATCGCTACGGTTCTGATAAACCGGATCTGCGTAACCCGATGGAGCTGGTGGACGTTGGCGACCTGCTGAAAAACGTGGAGTTTCAGGTCTTCTCTGGCCCGGCCAACGATGAAAAAGGCCGTGTTGCGGCGCTTCGCGTGCCAACCGGTGCCCAGCTAAGCCGTAAGCAGATTGATGAATATGGCAAGTTCGTCGAGATTTACGGCGCGAAAGGGCTGGCGTGGATGAAAGTTAACGTGCGTGCCGACAGTCTGGAAGGCGTGCAAAGCCCGATTGCCAAGTTCCTGAACGCGGAGATCGTTGAAGAGATTCTGAACCGTACCGGCGCACAGGATGGCGACATCATCTTCTTTGGTGCCGACCGTGCCAAAGTGGTCGCTGACGCATTGGGTGCGCTGCGCCTGAAAGTCGGCCGCGAGCTGAACATCACCGATGAGAACGCCTGGGCACCACTGTGGGTGATCGACTTCCCGATGTTCGAAGAGGACGAGGAAGGCGGTCTGGCCGCGATGCACCATCCGTTCACAGCGCCAAAAGAGATGAGCGCAGACGAGCTGGCGGCCGAACCAACCCGTGCAGTGGCGAATGCCTATGACATGGTCATTAACGGTTATGAAGTGGGCGGCGGTTCAGTGCGTATCCACAACGGCAAAATGCAGCAGACGGTGTTCAGCATTCTGGGTATTGAAGAGCATGAGCAGCGCGAGAAGTTTGGCTTCCTGCTGGATGCGCTGAAGTTCGGTACTCCTCCCCATGCGGGTCTGGCCTTTGGTCTGGATCGCCTGACCATGCTGCTGACCGGCACCGATAACATTCGTGATGTTATCGCGTTCCCGAAAACCACGGCGGCAGCCTGCATGATGACCGAAGCACCAAGCGAAGCCAATCCGGCTTCACTGCTGGAGCTTGGCATTCAGGTCGTTAAAAAAGAAAAGCCTGAGAATAAATAATGGGCTATAAACACCCGGTTTCCGTGCTGGTTGTGATTTCGGCGCGTGATACTGGCCGGGTGTTGATGCTGCAGCGACGTGACGATCCTGCATTCTGGCAGTCGGTGACCGGCAGCCTGGAAGCGGGAGAGTCACCGCTGGCGACCGCGTACCGTGAGGTGAATGAAGAGGTCGGCATTGATGTGCTGGCTGAGCGGCTGGAGATCGAAGATTGTCAGCGTCAGATTGACTTTGAAATCTTCCCCCATTTCCGCCACCGCTATGCACCGGGTGTTACCCACAACCACGAGCACTGGTTTCGCCTGCAACTGCCGGAAGAGCGTGATATCACGCTGACCGAGCATCTGGCGTTTCGCTGGCTGTCACCCGCTGACGCTGCAGCATTAACCCGATCATGGAGTAACCGCCAGGCAATTGAAGAATTTATCTGAATGCTCGCCATCGCCCGGTATTCCGGCGGCGAATGGATTAAATTTTATGAATCTGGTGAGTTTTAACAGGACTACACCAACCTATTGAACAGTCAGGCGTCATCCTCGCCACGAAATTGTTCACCGTCAGCGTGAAATCGCCTGCGTACATGAGTACGTAAGGATGATGCGCAACGCTCGCCTTTGGGCATTCAGGTTGTCACTCACCTGTATGAGCATGGACGGTTAACAAGCGCGCAGCCAGGATAGTCTGCACCCTGTAAAAGATCGGAGAAATGTAAAATGGCAGGACACAGTAAGTGGGCAAACACCAAACACCGTAAGGCGGCGCAGGACGCCAAGCGTGGCAAAATCTTCACCAAAATCATCCGTGAACTGGTGACGGCGGCCAAACTGGGTGGCGGCGATCCGGGTTCAAACCCGCGTCTGCGTGCAGCTATGGATAAAGCGCTGGCCAACAACATGACGCGTGACACCATGGATCGCGCTATCGCACGCGGCGTGGGCGGCGATGACAACGCCAACATGGAAACCATCATTTATGAAGGTTACGGTCCGGGTGGTTCAGCCATCATGATTGAATGCCTGAGCGACAACCGTAACCGTACCGTGGGCGAAGTGCGTCACGCCTTCACCAAAACCGGCGGCAACCTCGGCACCGACGGCTCTGTGGCTTACCTGTTCAACAAGAAAGGCGTCATCTCCTATGCGCCGGGTCAGGATGAAGACGCAGTGATGGAAGCGGCACTGGAAGCCGGTGCAGAAGACGTTGTCAGCTATGATGACGGTGCAATAGATGTCTTCACCGCATGGGAAGAGATGGGTGCCGTGCGTGATGCACTGGAAGCCGTTGGCCTGAAAGCGGACACCGCAGAAGTGGCAATGATCCCGACCACCAAAGCGGAAATGGATGCGGAAACCGCACCAAAACTGCTGCGTCTGATCGACATGCTGGAAGATTGCGACGATGTGCAGGAGGTTTATCACAACGGTGAGATCTCCGATGAGGTGGCGGAAACGCTGTAATGGCGTCTGCTGTCACCCCGCTAACCGGAGAGGCGTAATGTCGATTATTCTGGGTATCGATCCCGGCTCACGCATCACCGGTTATGGTGTTATTCGTCAGACCGGCCGCCAGCTCACCTATCTGGGCAGCGGCTGTATCCGCACCAACACTACTGAGTTACCCGCCCGTCTTAAGCTGATTTATGCGGGCGTCTGCGAAATCATCACGCAGTTTTCACCCGACTTCTTCGCCATCGAACAGGTGTTTATGGCGAAGAATGCTGACTCAGCGCTGAAGCTGGGCCAGGCGCGCGGTGCGGCGATTGTTGCTGCGGTTAACCACGATCTGCCGGTGTTTGAGTACGCCGCCCGTCAGGTTAAACAGACGGTGGTTGGCATCGGCAGCGCCGAGAAAAGCCAGGTGCAGCACATGGTACGGACCCTGCTGAAGTTACCGGCAAACCCGCAGGCGGATGCCGCCGATGCGCTGGCAATTGCGATAACGCACTGTCACGTGGCGCAGAACGCAGCGCGAATGAGCGACAGCAAGCTGGTGCTGACGCGCGGACGGTTGCGCTCAGGTTAGGGCATCGCTCAGGTCTCACGCTCAGGCTGGATATTCATCCAGCCTTTTTTATGTTATAAAATCCGCCACATTCGTTAGTTAAGGAAGCATTCAGGTGATAGGTCGTTTACGGGGCAACATTCTGGAAAAGCAGCCGCCACTGGTGCTGCTTGAGGCACACGGCGTAGGCTATGAAATTCACATGCCCATGACCTGTTTTTATGAGTTACCTGAACTTCAGCACGAAGCGGTGATTTTCACTCACTTTGTGGTGCGCGAAGACGCTCAGCTGCTGTTTGGTTTTAACAGCAAGCAGGAGCGCGCACTGTTCCGCGAGCTGATTAAAGTCAATGGCGTCGGACCCAAGCTGGCGCTGGCTATCCTGTCCGGCATGTCTGCACAGCAGTTTGTTACCGCAGTAGAAAAAGAAGAGATCGCGTCACTGGTGAAATTACCCGGCGTGGGCAAAAAGACCGCCGAGCGTCTGGTCGTCGAGATGAAGGACCGCTTCAAAGGCATGCATGGCGACCTGTTTGGCGGCGAGTCGGCCTTTACGCTCACCACACCGAGCGCGGAGCCGGAAAGCAACGACGCGGAATCCGAAGCGGTTGCAGCGCTGGTATCACTGGGTTATAAACCGCAGGAAGCGAGCCGTATGATCAGTAAAGTCGGTCGACCGGATGCGGATTGTGAAACCCTGATCCGCGAAGCGCTCCGCGCCGCCATTTGAGGTAAGTCATGATAGAAGCCGACCGCCTGGTCTCCGCTGCCAGTATTAACGAAGAAGAGATAATCGACCGCGCCATTCGCCCGAAGATGCTGACCGAGTATGTCGGTCAGCCACAGGTGCGTGAGCAGATGGAGATTTTCATCAAGGCCGCGCAGCTGCGAGGCGATGCGCTGGATCATCTGCTGATCTTCGGGCCGCCAGGTCTGGGTAAAACCACGCTGGCGAACATTGTGGCCAACGAGATGGGCGTCAATCTGCGTACTACCTCGGGTCCGGTGCTGGAGAAGGCGGGCGATCTGGCGGCAATGCTGACCAACCTTGAACCGCATGACGTGCTGTTTATCGACGAGATCCACCGCCTCTCACCCGTGGTGGAAGAAGTTCTCTATCCGGCAATGGAAGATTATCAGCTGGATATCATGATTGGTGAAGGACCTGCAGCGCGCTCAATTAAGCTCGATCTGCCGCCGTTTACCCTGATTGGCGCGACCACGCGGGCAGGCTCACTGACCTCGCCGCTGCGCGATCGCTTTGGCATTGTGCAGCGTCTGGAGTTCTATCAGGTTAAAGATCTGCAGCACATTGTGGGCCGAAGCGCCGCCTGCCTGGGGCTGACGCTGAGTGACGAAGGTGCGTTAGAGATTGCCCGTCGTGCGCGTGGCACACCGCGTATCGCCAACCGCCTGCTGCGCCGGGTGCGTGACTTTGCAGAAGTACGGGCGAATGGTGAGATGAGCGGCGAGGTTTCCTGTAGCGCACTGGATATGCTTAACGTGGACAGCGAAGGGTTCGATTATATGGACCGTAAACTGCTGCTGGCGATCATCGACAAGTTTATGGGTGGACCGGTGGGGCTGGATAACCTGGCTGCCGCCATTGGTGAAGAGCGCGAAACCATCGAAGATGTGATCGAGCCTTTCCTGATTCAGCAGGGCTTTATTCAGCGCACACCGCGTGGCCGTCTGGCCACGCAGCATGCTTACCGGCACTTCGGCATCACCCGCGAAGAGTAATTACAGGGCCGGTTTGCGAACCATGCTGATGATAAACAGGATGGCGGCGCAGAGCACCACCGATGGCCCGGCAGGCGTGTCGTAAAACGCAGAGAAGGTGAGACCGCCGGTTACGGCGATGACCCCGATGACCACGGCAACCGCCGCCATGCCTTCCGGCGAGCGCACAAAACGGCGTGCGGTGGCGGCAGGGATGATCAGCAGTGAGGTGATGATCAGCGCACCCACAAACTTCATCGCCACGCCGATAGTCAGCGCCGTGACCAGCATCAGAATCAGTCGGGTTCGCTGGATATTGACGCCATCCACCTGCGCCAGTTCCGGGCTGATGGTCATCGACAGCAGCGAACGCCACTGCCACGCCATCACCAGCAGCACAATTACCACGCCGCCGCCCATCATCCAGAGGTCGTCTGGCGTGACCGCGAGCAGATCGCCAAACAGGTACGCCATCAGATCAACACGGACGTTTTTCATCAGGCTGACCACCACCAGGCCCAGCGACAGTGCGCTGTGCGCCATAATCCCCAGCAGCGTATCAATCGCCAGATGCGGGCGACGCTCCAGCCAGACCAGACCCAGCGCCAGGCAGACCGTCACCAGAATCACCGCGTAGTAGGGGTTCACGTTCAGCAGCAGGCCAAACGCTACGCCGAGCAGAGAGGCATGTGCCAGGGTATCGCCAAAGTAGGACATCTTACGCCAGACGACAAACGAACCCAGCGGACCGGCAGCCAGCGCTAACATCACACCGCCTATCCAGCCCGGTAATAACAACTCAATCATGATGAACCCTGTCCTTTGCGTAAAACAATACGTCCCTGAAGATCGTGACGATGATTATGATGATGACGGTAGATCGCCAGCTCTTTCGCGCCGCGCGGGCCAAACATCGCGATAAATTCGGGATGCTGGGAGACCGCTTCCGGTGTGCCCGAACAGCAGATGTGATGATTGAGGCACAACACTTCGTCGGTTTTAGCCATCACCAGATGCAGATCGTGGGAAACCATCAGCACGCCGCAGTTCAGTTCGACGCGTAACTGGTTGATCAGGTCATAGAGGGCAACCTGACCGTTCACATCCACACCCTGCGTCGGTTCATCCAGCACCAGCAATTGAGGATGATTCAGCAGGGCGCGCGCCAGCAGCACACGCTGCGTTTCTCCGCCGGAGAGCTTTTGCAGTGGAGAGTTGAGCAGATGACCCGCCTGAACGCGTTTCAGCGCAGGCATAATTTCCGCGTTTTTACTGCCACGGGTGAGACGCATAAAGCGTTCAACGGTCACCGGCAGGGTAGGGTCGATGTGCAGCTTCTGTGGCACATAACCAATACGCAGACCTGGTTCACGCTGAACGGAACCGGTCGAGGGGGCGAGCAGGCCGAGCACCACACGCACCAGCGTCGATTTTCCGGCACCGTTGGGACCGAGCAGGGTGAGGATGCGGCCGGGTTGCAACGCCAGGCTGACGCCGGATAACACGTTGCGCTGGTTAAATTTTATCGAAACGTTATCGAGTGTGACAAGTGAGGTCATAGTATTTACAGGTTGCACAGAATTTCGAATGTTATAATATCACATTCCACCTCACGGTCACGATGGAATGACGCAATATGTTACATAATAAAAAGGGCGCAATTTTCGCCTTAACTGCTTTATCAGTTTCAGCTTTATTAACCCTTCCTGCTCAGGCGAATGTAGTGGCTTCACTAAAACCGGTCGGGTTTATCGCCGCAGCCATTGCAGATGGCATCACACCGGTTGAGGTGCTGCTGCCGGACGGGGCGTCAGAACACGATTACGCTCTGCGCCCATCTGATGCAAAACGTTTAAAAAACGCGGACTTAGTCGTCTGGGTCGGGCCTGAAATGGAAGCCTTTATGGCGAAGTCGGCAGCTGAACTTCCCGCCCAAAAAAACCTCGCCATGGTAAACATCGACGGGGTAAAACCGCTATTGATTAGCGGTGGTGAAGATGAAGACGAGCACGCAGCGGATAAATCCGAAGAACATGACGCAGATGCGCATCACCATCACCATGGCGAGTTTAATATGCACCTGTGGTTGTCGCCAGAGATTGCGCGTAAGACCGCGGTTGCAATCCATGGAAAATTATTGGAACTTATGCCGCAAGATAAAGCCAAACTTGACGCCAACCTCCAGCAGTTTGAGGTAGCTTTGGCGGACACGGACAAACGCGTTAGCGCACAACTTGCTCCGGTCAGAAATAAAGGATATTTCGTTTTTCACGACGCTTACACGTACTTTGAAAAGCACTACGGTCTTTCGCCCGCCGGGCATTTTACCGTCAATCCTGAAATTCAACCGGGCGCGCAGCGTTTACACCAGATACGAACACAGTTGGTTGAGCAAAAGGCGGTCTGCGTCTTTGCTGAGCCACAATTCAGGCCAGCAGTCATCGATGCTGTCTCCCGCGGAACGCAGGTGCGTAAAGGCACGCTCGACCCCCTGGGCACAGACATCAGCTTAGCCAAAGACAGCTACGTGAAATTCCTCTCACAACTGTCGAGCCAGTATGAAAGCTGCCTGAATGGAGCATGAGGAATAGGTAAAAGTGCAGCAGATAGCCCGCTCTGTCGCCCTCGCATTTAATAATTTGCCGCGCCCCCACCGCGTAATGCTGGGTTCTTTAACTGTAGTCACTCTGGCCGTCGCTGTCTGGCGGCCTTACGTTTATCATCCCACGGATGATGTGACGCCCATCGTTAAAAACATTGAGCTGGATAAGAACACGCTCCGCACGCTGCTGCCGGAAGCCAGTGAGCCGATCGATCAGAGCACACCGGAACCGGACGAAGAGCTGCCTGCGGATGATGTCGACACCGCCGTGCCAGAAACGGCAGGGGTTCACGACTATACCATTTCATCCGGCGATACCCTGAGCAGTGCGCTGAATCAGTATGGCATCGACATCAGCGACATTAATGCGCTGGTGGTGAGCGACCGCGATCTGCGCAATCTGCAGGTTGGTCAGCAGCTGAGCTGGACACTGGATGATGATGGGGGGCTGAAAACCCTGACCTGGGAAATCTCCCGCCGCGAAACCCGTACCTATGAGCGCACCCCCGCAGGTGGCTTTAAAATGGATACGGAGATGCAGAAGGGTGAGTGGCGCAACAGCGTGATGCAGGGCGAAGTGCGCGGCAGTTTCGCCGCCAGCGCCATGCGGGCGGGGTTGAGCGGGGCTGAAGCAAACGCCGTTATCAAAGCGATGCAGTGGCAGATGGACTTCCGTAAGCTGCGTGCAGGCGACCAGTTCAGCGTGCTGATGTCACGTGAAATGCTGGATGGCAAGAGCGCGCAGAGTCAGTTACTGGGCGTGCGCCTGCGCAGCGGGGGTAAAGATTATTACGCTTTCCGCGCTGAAGATGGCAAGTTCTACGATCGCAACGGCTCCGGTCTGGCACGCGGTTTTATGCGCTTCCCGACGGTTAAGCAGTATCGTGTCTCCTCCAACTTTAACCCGCGTCGTCTTAATCCGGTAACCGGTCGCATTGCGCCGCACAAAGGCGTCGACTTTGCGCTGCCGATTGGTACGCCAGTACTGGCGGTGGGTGATGGTGAGATTGTCGTGGCGAAAAATGGCGGTGCCGCCGGTAACTACGTTGCTATCCGTCATGGCCGTCAGTACATGACGCGCTACATGCACATGAAAAAAGTGCTGGTGAAGCCGGGTCAGAAAGTGAAGCGCGGCGATCGTATCGGGCTGTCAGGTAACACCGGGCGCTCTACCGGACCGCATCTGCACTTCGAAATCTGGATTAATAACCAGGCGGTTAACCCCTTAACGGCGAAACTGCCGCGTATGGAAGGTCTGACCGGCAAAGATCGCAGTGATTACATGGCACAGGTTAAATCCTGGCTGCCTCAGCTGGGTCTGAAGTAAGCGAATTTCGTCAAATCGCGTAAAAACCGACGGCTTCTCCGTCGGTTTTTTGCTATCTGGCGCAGGATGATTGCAAATTTTCAGGTCGTCACTATCATAAGCCGGTCATTGCTTGAGGCGAGTGCATGGAAACCCGTAAAAAAAATAACACTGAATTTATTCCCGTTTTTGAACGTTCTTTTCTCAAACCTAAGTTCTGGGGCAGCTGGCTGGCAATTGGTGCGCTGGTGGGTCTGGCATATTTACCGCCGAAAGTACGCGATCCGCTACTGGGCCGTTTAGGCCGGTTTGCCGGTAAGCTGGCAAAGGGTGCTCGCCGTCGCGCACTGATCAATCTCTATTATTGCCTGCCGGAACTTAGCGAAGAGCAGCGCGCGACGCTGGTTGATGAGATGTTTGCGACCGCGCCGCAGGCGATGACAATGATGGCCGAGCTGGTGCTGCGCGACCCGGCGCGTATCCGTCAGCGCGTTGTGTGGCATGGTCGTGAAATTATCGACCAGATGAAAGCTGACCAGGAGAATGTGATTTTCCTGGTGCCACACGGCTGGGCAGTGGATATTCCCGCCATGCTGCTGGCGTCAGAAGGCCAGAAGATGGCAGCCATGTTCCACAATCAGAGCGACCCGCTACTGGACTATGCCTGGAACACCGCCCGTCGTTGCTATGGTGGCCGGATGCATGCGCGTAACGACGGGATTAAACCCTTTATCAGTTCAGTGCGTCAGGGTTACTGGGGCTACTATCTGCCCGACCAGGATCACGGTGCGGAGCACAGCGAGTTCGTCGATTTCTTTGCCACGTACAAAGCGACGCTGCCTGCGGTAGGCCGACTGATGAAGGTGTGCCGCGCCCGCGTGGTGCCATTGTTCCCGGTTTATAACAGTGAAACGCATAAGCTTGAAATTTATGTGCGTCCGCCAATGGACGATCTGCTGGAGGCAGACGATCACCAGCTGGCTCGCCGGATGAATGAAGAGGTCGAGGTGTTTGTCCGCCCGCATCCCGAGCAGTACACGTGGATCCTCAAGCTGCTGAAGACCCGCAAAGAGGGTGATATTGAACCCTATTCGCGCAAAGAGCTTTATCCGCGCAAATAGCAGTAAGGCCGCGAAAGCGGCCTTTTTGGTACGTCGGGTTTGGTTAGCGGTAAGTTCGAACATGCTTAGGGAACACGGTCAGATCGGAAAGGCGCTTAAGCCAATCCCTGGCCGCTCGGCCCGCGCCATCCGTGGCGCGGGACGCTTTCCTCCTCTGCCCGTGTTCCCTGCGCTTTAAGTTTATTCGCCGCTTTCAGATTCACCCGGATCCAGCGAGTAAGTGATAATAACAAGGCCGCTTTCGCAGCCTTTTATGATGTAAATAAAAGAGCTGGCTCAGGAAGCCTACGCCCTGCGCAAAGACGCAAATCGCCATCCGTGGCATGCTCAGCGCGGACGATTACGCAGCTTTGTTATAACGCGTCCAGCCTGCTGCGACGTTTGCGCTCGCGCATAAACAGGATCACCAGGCCAAACCACAGCACGCCGCTGATAAAGTTAATCAGACAGAACCACAACGTACCGCCGCTAAAATAGCCACTTTTCGCCAGTTCAATGCCTGCCGCCAGCGTCAGAATGCTGATCATCCCCAGCATCGCCGCCACGCTGCCTTTGCCTTCGTTGCTGGCGTAGAGCGTCAGGCGATAGAGTCCGGCATTCACCATGCCAGCGCCAAAGGCGTAGAGGCTCAGGCCAGCCGTAATCAGCAGATAACCGTGGCTGTTCATCAGGCTGGCCACCAGCGCGATGCTCAGACCCACCAGAATCGGCCAGGCGGCGAACTTCACCGGCTGCTCAATCGGCACCCGTCCTGCCAGCTTACTCAGCGTCAGGTTGCCAGCGATCATCGCCAGAAACACCGGCAGCTGCAGCAGGGCGTACTGCATGCGTGACAGACCTTCGTCATGCATCAGAATCACCGGCGACAACGCAACCCAGGTGAGGATCGGGATAAACACCAGCCCGATAGCAAAAGACCCGAACATCACCAGCCGGTCTTTCATCAATCGGCCATAGTTTCGCGCCAGATTCGGCAGGGCGATGGAGTGACTGCGGTCGCCTGCGGTTTCAGGCATCACACGCCACAACACCACGAACGCAACCAGGCTGCAGGCAGCAAACAGCCAGAACATACTGCGCCAGCTGCCCACGGTGAGCCAGGCGGCACCGGCAAGCGGACCCGCCAGCGGGGCCAGCAGCGCCACGTTGGCCATCAGCGCCATCATGCGCACCGCCAGCGCCTCATCAAACGCTTCCTGAATGGCGGCATAGCCGACCGCACCGATAAAGCACAGGCTGATGCCCTGAATAAAACGCAGGCTGACAAATTCTTCAATCGAGCTGACCCAGTTGGTCAGTATGCAGGCGACGGCAAAAAACAGAATGCCGGAGAGCATCACCGGTCGCCGCCCGAACTTATCGGAGAGCGGACCCAGCAGCCATTGCAGCACCACGCCGCCAATTAGGTAGGCGGTCAGCGAGGTGGAAACCCATTCCGGGCCGGCAGAGAACTCACTGGTAACGATCAGCATACCCGGCTGGATCATGTCGTGAGCGATATAGGTAGCAAACTCGAACAGCACTAACGCCAGAGGAAAAAGTAAAATTCGGCCGGTAAGCTGGCTGATGGGCTGGAAACGGGGCATCTTGCCTCCTTGTCAGAAAAGAAAACGCGACTGCCAGGCAGTCGCGTCGTTGATTCTACACCGACAATGTTAACCCGGGGGCAATTAATCCACGCGCAGCACGCGGGTCGTGTTGGTGGTGCCGGTGGCACCCATCACGTCACCCTGCGTGACGATGACCAGATCGCCGGAAACCAGGAAACCTTTATCACGCAGCAGGTTAACCGCATCGTGTGCAGCCGCCACGCCGTCGTTGTTGCTGTCGAAGAACACCGGCGTCACACCGCGATAGAGCGCGGTGAGGTTCAGCGTACGTTCATGGCGTGACATCGCGAAAATCGGCAGGCCCGAGGTGATACGCGAGGTCATCAGCGGCGTACGACCCGATTCGGTCATGGTGATGATTGCGGTGACGCCCTGCAGGTGGTTGGCGGCATACATCGAAGACATGGCGATCGCTTCTTCCACGTTGTCGAACTGCACATCCAGACGGTGCTTGGAAACGTTAACGCTTGGAATCTTCTCTGCGCCCAGGCAGACCTTCGCCATCGCCGAGACGGTTTCAGCCGGATACTGACCCGCTGCGGTTTCCGCAGAGAGCATCACGGCATCGGTGCCATCCAGCACGGCGTTCGCCACGTCCATCACTTCTGCGCGGGTCGGCATCGGGTTCGTGATCATCGACTCCATCATCTGGGTTGCCGTGATGATGGTGCGGTTAAGCTGACGGGCACGACGAATTAACGCTTTCTGAATGCCGACCAGTTCCGGATCGCCAATCTCAACGCCCAGATCGCCACGTGCAACCATCACCACGTCTGATGCCAGAATGATGTCATCCATCGCTTCCTGGCTGGCAACCGCTTCGGCACGTTCCACTTTAGCGACCAGTTTGGCCTCACAACCCGCTTCACGCGCCAGACGACGCGCCAGGTTCATATCTTCGCCACAGCGGGGGAAGGAGACGGCCAGATAATCGACGCGGATTTTAGCGGCGGTGATAATGTCTGCTTTGTCTTTTTCAGTCAGTGCTTCCGCTGACAGGCCGCCACCCAGCTTGTTAATGCCTTTGTTGTTCGACAGCGGGCCGCCCACGGTGACTTCGGTGAAGACTTTCATGTCCTGAACTTCCAGCACTTTTAGCTGCACGCGGCCGTCGTCCAGCAGCAGGATATCGCCTGGCACCACATCTTCAGGCAGACCCTTGTAGTCGATACCCACGCGCTCTTTATCGCCTTCGCCTTTACCCAGGCTGGCATCCAGCAGGAAGCGGTCGCCGATATTCAGGAAAACTTTGCCTTCTTTGAAGGTTGAAACACGAATTTTTGGACCCTGGAGGTCACCGAGAATAGCGACGTGACGCCCCAGTTTTGCAGCAATCTCGCGAACTTTGTCGGCACGTAGCTGATGATCTTCAGGCGTGCCGTGAGAGAAGTTGAGTCGTACAACGTTCGCGCCAGCAGCGATGATTTTTTCGAGGTTATTATCACGATCGGTGGCCGGGCCGAGGGTTGTTACGATTTTGGTTCTTCTGAGACGTCTTGACATCGAGGACTCCGTAAACATTTAAGCGTGTCCGGGTCTGTGGACACAGCATGGTTATCTATTCTATATGATCGACGGGTTGTGATACGACTCACATTGTAAATGTGATGTTAATTTTTTTGCTGATCATCCTCTTCCCGAATGGTGTTCTTTTCGTAACGCGACGCTTTCAACGCTTCTTTTACGCGCTTAAGGTTTTCCCGAAAGGGGGCTCCCCGTTCCAGGGTAAAACCGGTCGCCAGCACATCGATCACGGTTAACTGCGCCAGGCGCGACACCATCGGCAAATAGACATCAGTATCTTCCGGAACATCAAGCACTAAAGCTATCGCTGCTTCATGGGCAAGGGGTGAATCGGGAGAGGTGATGGCAATAACGGTGGAACCGTTTACACGGGCCAGGCGAGCCAGTTCTACCATATTTTTTGTGCGTCCAGTATGTGAAATGAGAACAAAAACGTCACCGGCTCGACTATTTATGCAACTCATGCGCTGGATCACAATATCGTCCGACCAGATGACGGGCAGATTAAAGCGCAGAAATTTGGTAAAGGCGTCATGTGCCACGACGGCGGATGCCCCCAGCCCGAAAAAAGCGAGTTTATCGGCCTGGGCGAGCAGTGTTACGGCCTGCTGCAGAGATGCGCTATCCAGCTGATCCCGTACCCGCTGTAGTCCTGCCAGCGCCGAGTCGAAGATTTTGTGACTGTAGTTCTCCACACTGTCGTCATCTTCCACGCCCCGGCTGACCCAGTTGCTGCTTTTCACCAGGCTTTGCGCCAGTTGCAGTTTAAAGTCGGGGAAGCCGCGTGCGCCCAGTCGATGGCAGAAGCGGTTCACCGTGGGTTCACTCACGCAGGCAACGCCCGCCAGTGTCGCGATGCTGGAGTGCATCGCCGCCTGGGGTTCAGCCAGAATCTGCCGGGCGACTTTCTGTTCCGCTTTGCTCAGCGCAGCGAACTGCGCCTCAATTTTTTCCAGCATATTCATAAACCGATGACCATTATCGCTTTTATCAATTTCAATTATCACTGTCGTCAGCGCCGATTAACAGAGACTATATCGCGTCAGCAGCCGACAGGCGCAGCGGCGGACAAGCCGATAACGCTTTTTTTTGGGATACTTTGATCGGTGCCAGATTTTCCTGACACCCGCAGACACAGAAAAAACCGGCAATCCGCACGCGTCATCACACGCGCTTAGCACATCCGGTACAGAGTTAATGCGGTTGGCCCGGCGAGTCGGTTTACCTGGCGCGGGGAAAAAAGTACATTGTGCTGAAAGAAAATAATAACCTGGACCCGGTGGCAGAGGATGCATCACCACCGGACTATCCTGCAACGAGGAGAGGAAAATGGCGGTAACACAAACAGCCCAGGCATGCGATCTGGTGATTTTCGGTGCCAAAGGCGATCTTGCACGCCGTAAACTGTTGCCTTCACTGTACCAGTTAGAGAAAGCGGGTCAGATTCACGAGGAAACCCGCATTATTGGTGTCGGCCGTGCCGAGTGGGACAAAGCGGAATATACCAAAGTGGTACGTGAAGCGCTGGAAACCTTCATGAAGGAGAAGATTGACGAAGCGCTGTGGGATAAGCTCAGTAATCGTCTCGACTTCTGCAACCTCGATGTCAACGACACCACGCACTTCCCGAAACTGGGCAAGATGCTGGACCAGAAAAACCGCACGACCATCAACTATTTTGCGATGCCGCCGAGCACCTTTGGTGCCATCTGTCAGGGACTGGGCACCGCGAAGCTGAATGCAAAACCGGCGCGCGTTGTGATGGAGAAGCCGCTGGGCACCTCACTGGAAACCTCGCAGGAGATCAACGACAGCGTTGGCGAATACTTTGATGAGAGCCAGGTATTCCGCATCGACCACTATCTTGGCAAAGAGACCGTGCTTAACCTGCTGGCGCTGCGCTTTGCCAACTCTATCTTTGTAAACAACTGGGATAACCGCACTATCGACCATGTGCAGATCACCGTGGCCGAAGAGGTGGGGATCGAAGGTCGCTGGGGTTACTTCGATAAAGCGGGCCAGATGCGTGACATGATCCAGAACCATCTGTTGCAGATTCTGACCATGATCGCCATGTCGCCGCCGTCCGATCTCAGCGCCGACAGCATCCGTGACGAAAAAGTTAAAGTGCTGCGTTCGCTGCGCCGCATCGACCAGACCAACGTGCGTGAAAAAACCGTACGCGGCCAATATACCGCTGGCTTTGTTCAGGGCAAAAAAGTGCCGGGCTACCTGGAAGAAGAGGGTGCCAATAAAACCAGCGCCACGGAGACCTTCGTGGCAATCCGTGTCGACATCGACAACTGGCGCTGGGCGGGCGTGCCGTTCTATCTGCGTACCGGTAAGCGTTTACCGACCAAGTGCTCGGAAGTGGTGGTTTACTTCAAAAACCCTGAGATGAACCTGTTTAAAGATTCTTATTCAGAGCTGCCGCAGAACAAGCTGACCATTCGTCTGCAGCCGGACGAGGGCGTGGATATCGAAATCCTGAACAAGGTGCCAGGCCTCGATCACAAGCACAAGCTGCAGACCACCAAGCTGGACCTGAGCTACTCCGAAACGTTCAACCAGTCGCACCTTGCGGATGCCTATGAGCGTCTGCTGCTGGAAAGCATGCGCGGCATCCAGGCGCTGTTTGTGCGCCGTGATGAAGTTGAAGCCGCGTGGACCTATGTTGATTCAATTATCAATGCGTGGGCGGCAGATGGCGACTCATCCAAGCCTTATCAGGCGGGCACCTGGGGCCCGGTGGCCTCGGTGGCAATGATCACCCGCGATGGCCGCTCATGGAATGAGTTTGAATAACTGACGTACTGAAGAAGCCCGCTACGCGGGCTTTTTTTTCGCCTCTGCACCGGACCAGCGGATAATCAGAAAACTGAACTGCTGTTTCAAAATGGGCGAAGAGGGATAGACGCTCAGGAAGCGGATCATGTATGGTAGTGACGCAATTTACAGGGCAGGAGCCGATGCTCCATGACCGGGTCGCGATCCCGGTGTAATCAAGCAAGGAAAACTGATGAAAAACTGGAAAACGAGTGCTGAACAGATTCTGACCACCGGACCTGTGGTGCCGGTTATTGTCGTGAACAAACTGGAACATGCGGTGCCGATGGCGAAAGCGCTGGTGGCAGGCGGTGTCAGAGTACTGGAAGTGACGCTGCGCACGCCAGTAGCGATGGATGCGTTACGTGCGATGATTAAAGAAGTCCCGGATGCGATCGTCGGGGCGGGAACGGTGATCAACCCGCAGCAGTTGCAGGAAGTGACCGATGCCGGTGCGCAGTTTGTTATCAGCCCTGGCGTAACAGAATCGCTGCTGAAAGCGGCGGTGGAAGGACCGGTTCCGTTGATTCCGGGTATCAGCACCGTTTCGGAGTTAATGACCGGCATGGACTACGGTCTGCGCGAGTTTAAGTTTTTCCCGGCAGAAGCCAATGGCGGCGTGAAAGCGCTGCAGGCGATTGGCGGACCCTTCCCGCAGGTGCGTTTCTGCCCAACCGGTGGCATCTCTCCGGCCAACTACCGTGACTACCTGGCGCTGAAAAGCGTGCTGTGTATCGGCGGCTCCTGGCTGGTGCCAACCGACGCGCTGGAAGCGGGTGACTGGGATCGCATCACCCGCCTGGCACGCGAAGCTGTCGACGGCGCGAAGTAAGTGATGGCGGTGAGCGTCTGCTCACCGCACACGTTTACCCCTGAACGGTAACGGCTGCTGCGCTGGCAACGGCACGCGCAATCGCCTGAGTGGTGGTGTCACCACTGGCCAGCGCGACGCCCAGACGGCGCTGTCCGCTAATCTCCGGCTTGCCAAACAGTCGCAGTTGCAGCCCTGCACCCAGCGCGGCTTCAACATTCACAAACTGCACATTCTGGCTGTCCAGCTGTGGCAGGATAACGGCTGACGCCGACGGACCATACTGCCGGATCCCGCCAATCGGCAGACCCAGAAACGCCCGCACGTGCAGTGCAAACTCTGACAGATCCTGCGAAATCAGCGTCACCATGCCGGTGTCGTGAGGACGCGGCGACACTTCACTGAACACAACGTCATCACCGCAGACAAACAGCTCAACGCCGAACAGGCCATAGCCGCCCAGCGCCTTCACAACCTGTGCAGCAACATCCTGTGCCCGCTGCAGTGCGACGGCGCTCATCTGCTGTGGCTGCCAGGATTCCCGGTAATCGCCATCCTCCTGACGGTGACCAATCGGCGCACAGAAGTGAATACCATCGACTGCGCTTATGGTCAGCAGGGTGATTTCAAAATCGAAGTTAACAACGCCTTCGACGATGACGCGACCGGCACCGGCGCGGCCACCCTGTTGGGCATAGTCCCAGGCTTTATCAAGCTGGCTGGCGTCGCGGATAAAGCTCTGACCTTTACCGGATGAACTCATTACCGGCTTTACAATGCAGGGGAAACCGATCCCGGCCGCGGCCTCATCAAAGCGCACCTTGCTGTCGGCAAAGCGATAAGGGGAAGTGGGTAGCGACAGCTCTTCAGCCGCCAGGCGGCGAATGCCTTCGCGATTCATGGTCAGCCGCGCGGCACGGGCGGTCGGAACCACGCGCTGGCCCTGCTGCTCCAGCTCAACCAGCGTATCGGTGGCGATGGCTTCGATTTCCGGCACCACAAAGTCAGGTTTCTCTTCGGCAATCAGTGCCGCCAGTGCTGCGCCATCCAGCATGTTGATCACATGGCTGCGATGGGCAACATGCATCGCCGGGGCATCGGCGTAACGATCCACCGCGATCACTTCCACACCCAGACGCTGACACTCCAGCGCCACCTCTTTACCCAGTTCACCTGAACCCAATAGCATCACGCGCGTCGCCGCCGGGCGCAGCGCTGTTCCGAGAGTCGTCATACATTCACCTAAGCAGTCAAAATTCGCGCGCAAGTATAAACGAAAACGTTTGCGTTCTCATCTTTCGTCCCGCTGACAGGTCTTTTTGAATTACTTTTCCCGCTCTGACGTTTCCTGACATCCTTTTCGTCAGGATAGCGGGCTGACATCCTGAAAGGAGTGAATGATGAATAACTGGTTGCAACAGATTCAGTCGGTGCTGGCAAAGAAGGGCGGTGAAGGCAAATCGGGCGGTGGTCTGAGTGACATGCTGGCTCCCGGTGCGCTGGGCGGCCTGGCCGCAATGCTTGTCTCCAGTAAGTCGTCGCGCAAACTGCTGACAAAATATGGCGGCAAAGCGCTGATTATTGGCGGCGGTGCGGCCGCAGGTGCGGTGCTGTGGAACAAATATAAGCAGCGGGTCAGTGAAGCGCATCAGAATGAACCTGACTTTGGCGTGGCGCAGACGCCCATCGACATGCGCGCCGAACGTCTGGTGACAGCGCTGGTGTTTGCCGCCAAAAGCGACGGGCACATCGACGACCAGGAACGGGCAGCCATTGAGCAGAATATTCATCAGTCCGGTTACGGTCAGGATGCTGAGCAGCTGATTCAGAAAGCGATGAATCGCCCGCTGGATCCGCAGTGGCTGGCCGCCGATGTGAAAAATGAAGAAGAGGCGCTGGAGCTCTATTTCCTGAGCTGTGCCGCTATCGATGTCGATCACTTCATGGAACGCAGCTATCTTTCTGCGCTGGGCGACGCGCTGAAAATTCCGCAGGATGTCCGCGACGGCATCCGGCAGGATCTGGAGACTGAAAAAGCCCGTCTGCCCGCCAGTTAATCCGTTAAGTACTTCGCTGACAGGTCACAGCATGTCACCTGTCAGCGGCCTCTTCTCTCGTCATACCTGGCTTCCGGCTGCTGAAGTGTTACGCTTACAGATCATTACGTTCACGGAGACGGATGGATGAAAGCACCCATCGCAAAAAGAATTCCCCATGAGATGACGCTGCACAGCGAGACGCGCGTTGACGACTATTACTGGCTGCGCGACGACAAACGCGAAAACAGCGACGTTCTTGATTACCTGCGTGCCGAAAACAATTACGGCAAAAAAATCATGTCAACGCAGCAGGCGCTGCAGGACCGGGTATTAAAAGAGATTATCGATCGGCTGCCGCCGGAAGATCACTCCGTACCCTATGTGAAAAACGGCTACCGCTATCAGAGCCGCTTCCAGAGCGGTAATGAATATCCGGCTTATTACCGTCAGCCTGCCTCCAGTGAGGAGTCAGAGGAGTGGAGTCTGCTGCTGGATGCCAACCAGCGTGCGTCACACAGCGATTTCTACACGATGGGCGCGCTGCATATCAGCCCGGATAACAGGGTGATGGCGCTGGCCGAAGATTTCCTGTCGCGACGCCAGTATGGCATCCGATTCCGCAACCTGGAGAGTGGCAGCTGGTATCCTGAAGTGCTGAGTAATGCCTCATCCAGCTTCGCCTGGGGCAACGACTCCCGCACTGTCTACTATGTGCGGAAACACCCGCAGACGCTGCTCTCTTATCAGGTGTGGCGACACGAGCTGGGCACGCCGCAGTCTGATGATCAGCTGGTCTACGAAGAGCAGGATGACACCTATCATCTCAGCGTGCATAAGACGACCTCCAAACAGTTCATCATGATTGCGCTTTACAGCACCAACACCAGCGAAATTCAGCTGATTGATGCGAATTTCCCTGACGCGCAGCCGCATGTCTTTCTGCCGCGCCGTCGCGATCATGAATACAGCATTGACCATTACGATCATCAGTTTTTCATTCGCTCCAATCGGGAAGGTAAAAACTTCGGACTCTACCGCACGCGCTATCTGGATGAGTCACGCTGGGAGACGCTGATCCCGGCCCGGGAACAGGTGGTGATGGAAGATTTCCAGCTGTTCCGCGACTGGCTGGTCGTTGAAGAGCGTCAGCGCGGCTTAACCAGCCTGCGTCAGATTAACTGGGCCAGCGGCGAAACCAGCGGCATCGCCTTCGATGACCCGACCTATGTGACCTGGCTCGCCTATAATCCATCGCCGCGCACCAGCAAACTGCGCTACGGCTATTCGTCGATGACGACGCCGACCACGCTGTTTGAACTGGATATGGATACCGGTGAACGGCGTATCCTGAAGCAGAGTGCGGTGAAAGGGTTTAACGCCGAAGATTACAAAAGCGAACATCACTGGATCAAAGCCAGCGATGGGACCGAAGTGCCGGTATCACTGGTCTATCACCGCGCACACTATCAGCCCGGTCAGAACCCGATGCTGGTTTATGGCTACGGCGCTTATGGCAGCAGCATGGATGCCGATTTCAGCGTCAGCCGCCTTAGTCTGCTGGATCGTGGCTTTGTTTATGCGCTGATACAGGTGCGCGGCGGGGGGGAGTTGGGTCAGCAATGGTATGACGGCGGCCGACTGCTCAACAAAATGAACAGCCTCACCGATTTTATTGAAGTGACAGAGGCGCTGGTGGCGCGCGGCATTGGCCACCCGGAACGGCTCTATGCGATGGGCGGCAGTGCAGGCGGCCTGCTCATGGGCGGGGTCATTAATCTTGCTCCTCAGCGATTTCACGGCGTGGTGGCTCAGGTACCGTTTGTGGATGTCGTGACCACGATGCTGGATGAGTCGATTCCGCTCACCACGGGCGAGTATGACGAGTGGGGCAATCCCAATGATCCCGAATATTACCGCTATATCCGGCAGTACAGCCCCTATGACAACATCGAGGCGAAAGCCTATCCCCACCTGCTGGTTACCACCGGCCTGCACGATTCGCAGGTGCAATACTGGGAACCGGCCAAGTGGGTGGCGAAGCTCAGATCGATGAAAACCGATAACAACCTGCTGCTGCTCTGCACTGATATGGATTCCGGTCACGGCGGCAAGTCAGGGCGCTACAAAGCCTACGAGGGCATCGCGATGGAGTATACCTTCCTGATCGGACTGGCGCAGGGAACCCTGCCGCCAGCGCAGGATTACTGAGACCCTGACAGGTATTTATTCAGCGCCTGCCGCAATGGCGGGCGCAGATCGCTGACATTCTTCAGCACCCACTTCAGGTAGCCGGGATCTTTCTTCGCAATCACTGCAATCGCCTGGCCACGGTATTTGCCGAACGGCAGAATGTCGTCGCGCTGGGCCGCCGGTTGGGAACGTACAATCATGTCGGAGGCACCCCAGCCGGAGGTCTCCATAATACGGATCAGCAGCGCTGCTGTGACATAGCAGTCATAGAGCGCACGGTGCGCATGCAGATCCGCAGGTGGCGTCACATCCAGCTTAAGCGAATGGCGCAGTGCCTGATTGCCATATTTAATGCCCGGCCAGAGCTGACGCGCCAGCTGCATGGTGCAGATCCATTCACCGTACATCTCCGGCAGCATCCGGCGATCAAAGCTGGCGTTGTGCGCCACGTAAAAAGCACTGCCGTAATAGCGCGGAATCGCCTCTTCAATGGTCGGTTTACCGATGACCATCGCTTCGGTGATGCGATGCACCGCCATCGCCTGACGGCTGATAGGGCGGTCGGGCAGGATGAGGTCACTCATCGGATTAACAATTTTACCGTCGATCACATCCACGGATGCAACTTCAACTACGCCACCCTGCAGCCCGCAGGTTTCGGTATCAATCACGCGGAACATCATTGCTTCATCTTCGGTTCATAAGGAAGGCGAGACAGGCTGAGTGACGCCTGGCGGTATTGCATCAGACGCTGACGAAACCAGTCTCGCAGCGCTTCCGGCTGCTCCTGCGCCACCATCTCAGCGACGACCGGCATGTTATAGCGCTCTTTGAACGCCACGCCCGCTGCCGCTAAATCGACATTGATCTTGTCTTTTTCTTCTGCGGACAGCTGGGCAAGGTTATGGCTCATAATTTTCTCCTGACGATAGCGGGCAAAAGTAATGTTTTCGGCGGTCTGAATCAAGGATAAGGATCGCATCGCTGGCCTCGACAGTGCAAATACAGCAGCGTATCCTTTTGCCACGTTTATCGCCCTGGCGGCGGTTAAAAGGATGATCTTATGCAGAAAAAACAGCTTTCCCGCGTGGTTATTGCACTGGCGACAGCCGGTCTGATGGCATTCAGCTCGCTGGCGGTAGCCCATGCACATCTTGAGTCTTCCCTGCCTGCAGCCAAGGCGCAGGTCACGACATCCCCCGATACGCTGACGCTGAACTTCAGTGAAGATATTGAGGCGGCCTTCAGCGGCGTGACACTGCTGGATAGCGCCCGTAAGCCTGTCACGACTGCGAAACCCCGCGTTGAGTCTGACCAGAAAAACCGTCTGATTGTCGGCCTGGCTCAGCCGCTAAAAGCGGGGCGTTACGAGGTTAACTGGCATGTACTGTCTGTGGATGGACATAAAACCGCAGGACGCTATCGCTTTAGCGTGAAGTAATCCTGTGACCAGCCTCTGGTTCCTGCTGCGCGCACTTCATTTCGCCGCCGTGATGTTGCTGACCGGCAGCGCCTGTTACAGTGCGCTGCTGGCACCCAGACGTTATCGCCCCCTGCTGGCGCGACGATTAAACCCGCTGGTGAAGGGGAGCGCCTGGCTGGCGCTGCTGAGTGCTTTGGCAATGCTTGCCTGCCAGAATGTGTTGATGAGCGGCGACAGCACAAATCTGGCCGATGCTGATATCTGGCTGGCGGTGCTGGGCACGCATTTTGGTGCGGTGTGGCAGTGGGAAATCGTGTTTAGCGCAGGGGCTATTGCCGCGTTGTGGCTGACCGGGCAGCTGCGTCAGCAGGCGTTACTGCTGGCTGGCGTGCTGCAACTGGGCTGCATGGCCCTGATTGGTCACGCCGCGATGCGCGATGGCTGGCCCGGCCTGCTTCAGCAGATCAACCAGGCAATACATTTGATTGCGGCGGCGTTCTGGGCAGGTGGATTACTGCCGCTGCTGTTTTTGATGCGTGAAGCGCGTCAGATCGATCGCCGTACCGATGCTATCCGCACCATGATGCGGTTTTCGCGCTATGGTCATCTGGCGGTCGCGTTAACGCTGCTGAGCGGCGTAATAAACAGCGTGATGATCGCGGGCTGGCCACTGACGTGGCACGATTCACGCTACATTATATTGTTGCTGTGCAAAGTGCTGCTGGTTGCCCTGATGGTGCTGGTGGCGCTGATCAATCGATACTGGCTGGTGCCGCGATTCCGCCTGGCGGGCAGCGGGACACAGCAAAAATTTATTCGCATGACACAGCTTGAACTGCTGCTGGCGTGTGGCGTGGTTGGGCTGGTCAGCGTATTTGCTACGCTGTCGCCAGCCTGAATGTGATGTAAGAGAGAAAAGGGTAGTTATGTTGCTGAAGAAAGTGATCCCCGCAATCCTGTTGTTATCCGTATGCGGCCAGGCGCTGGCGGCACAAATCATTACCGTCAGCCGCTTTGAGATCGGTAAAGATAAGTGGCCGTTTAACCGTGAAGAGGTGATGCTGACCTGCGAGAAGGATGGGGCGATGTTTGCCATTAACCCGAGCACGCTGATGCAATACCCGCTGAACGACATCGCCGACCAGCTGTTTAAAAACAAACAGGTGAAAGCGCAGCCGATCAGCGTGATCCAGAGCGAAGATAAAGCACATCCGGGCCAGATGATGAGCCTGCAGCCGATTGTTGAGCGCACTCAGGCGCTGTGCGGTAAATAAACCGCCCGGGTGCAGCTTCCCGCTGCGCCCGGTTCCTGCTTTTTTGCCGTTGCGATCACAAACTGGTCCGGTTTATGGCCCTGAGCCCCGCGTTTGCTGGCAATTCCTCTGCACTGTTCTAATCTTAAGATGCAAGGCGACACCGCCTTCATAAATGCCAACTTTTAGCGCACGGCTCTCTGAGAGCCATTTCCCTGGACCGAATATAGGAATCGTATTCGGTCTTTTTTTAGTTGGCATTTGAAAGCAATAACTTATCTTAAAATCAATCAGTTAAACCCTATCCGGTTGCCTTCTGTACTACTCTGCTGGACTCTGTGCCGCCACTTTGCCGCCACTTTGCCGCCACTTTGCCGCCACTTTGCCGCCATTTTTCTTCGCCATCAATGCCAGCGAATTGCATCCTCAAGATGGTCGGGCGCGAAGTGTGCATAACGTATCGTCACCCTGATGTCGGAATATATTGGACGTGGTTTCGGCTTCGTCGGCTCCTTCAGCGACGCGCACAACGACGGTCACGGGTTTTGACTGATCGGCAATGGCCTGCAGCGCGGCGGCGAGCGTGCCTTTTTTATCTGCTTTGCCGACAGCTGCCTGCACATTGGTAATAAGTACCGGCGTATTAAGCGGGAAGGTTGCCGCGTCCGCATCCTGCGCGGTGCAGACCATGCCGGCGATTTCGGTTGATACGGTTGTATTGGTGCGCGTGCCGTCGTTGACTTCGACGACGCGGACACCATGATGATAATCAGACATCTGATGCACTCCGTTTTGAGGGTGTGCTCAGGGTGTCAGGTCAGGCGGGGCCATGCATGCGGTTGCAGTTTGCTGACAGATGAACGGGCAACTGACGGGTAATGATCGTTTTATCTTCCTGTGGCACTATAAAACAGTCAGTGTCATAAACGAGGGATTGAGAATGAGTTCAGAAACAGCCGCAAGACAGGATCCCGGACGTTACTACACATTTGAATCAAGATTGCCTCAGGGCGTTTTTTTTGAGATTCGCCCCGGCCATTTGCCCCGAAATGCGAAGCCCATAACAGATGAAACCAGCGGTATGTGTATCGGTTACACGGTGGCACAGGCTCCGGGCTTATGGCAGATTTATGATGTGCAGGGACATTTTGTCAGGCTGGAAGAAGCGCCGCTTGAAACACCACTGATTGATCCCACGGATATTGCCCTGTTTGGCCTGGGTATTTTTCGTATCGTTCGTACAGGACGGGTGCTGTTTGAATCAGGGGCGCGTGCTGCTATTAATGCGAAGCTCAGTCAGTCTACAATATCCTTTCTGCGCAGCAGACTTAAAGTCGGGCTGCATGCACGTAACCTTAAAATGACTGAGGCTGCTGCAAAACACATGTATGAACCGGGTCGCTATGTCCCTCTGCAAATTCAGGAGCGGGCCATTCGCTATGGCAAGAGAATGGCTGACCCCCGTAAAGGTGAGGGCATGTTCAGATATGAGACCAGAATGTTCAAGTTACGCTTTAATAAGCAAACATTAGAGTATGAATACAAAGAATACACCCTCGAAGTTGTGGTGCGTGAATCAGACTGGACGATATCGCATTTCAAATATATGGATTAACTGACAGGAAGGCTTTTATGTTTGATTTTCGCAATGAGGATTTCACCTTTGTTATTTCTCCTTTTGAAAGGATACCCGATAATGAAGCAGATCCCATAGGGCATTTATGGGATTGGATCCAGTCATGGATAGAATTCTCCGTAAGCGGCGTGAAAGTACAGTTTCAAACTGAATTTACTGTAGGCGAGCTGAACATTTTAAAGGATGAGTTTGCAGCGAATTATCAGGCAATTATCGCACAGCGCGAATTAAAACCTTTTATTTTTCGCAGCGAGCGTGGTCAGCTCAACATGGTTATCAGGAAAGTGACTGGTAAAGATGGGGTAATAGTAGAGTTTGATATTCGCCCGGAACCACATGCCGACAGCGTCCAGGTTAAAGGCAGCTTTGGCCTTGATGAAAGCTATTTCCCCGACATTCTGAATCGCCTTGATGAAATGATTCAATGGCAGAATTAAACATTCTGCCATTGAAAATTTTAATAGAAAGCTACGGGCGTAAAACGAATTTTCTATTCAGGCGTTTTCGACCAGCTGATATCTGGCGCATTTGTGATATCTGCGGCCTGCACCGCCTGAATGTATTTCATCCATGACGTCAGCATCGCTTTATCTGCATCGGTGATAATGCCGAGCAGCAACTGCATCTGCCATGCCTGAGTGATGCCATTGGCCTCACTCACGCGCGCCGACTTTTCGCTGGCCGCTGCATCAAGCAGTGACTGCTGCTGCGCATCGCTGTCGGTTACCCACTTATCACCGTCCCACTTATCGAACGTGGTTGCCGGAGCCTGCGTTGTGGTGTCTGCGGGATAGTCGCCTATCGCAGTAATCTTCACCGGCGCGCCGCCGGAAACCGGGTAAACCGTTTCGCCGCGATGGTCCTGCACGCTCAGCCAGCTGCCGTCCTGATACACGGCCACCATGCCCGACTGCGCGGCAGGCGGTGCGCTCAGGCAGGCGCAGGCGGGAAGGCCGACACCCTGCGGAAGAAATTTCTGCACCGCGCCGGTAAACTCCCCGGTCAGCGCGTCATAGCCGTAAACCGTCAGCGTGCCGTCGGCTTTTGCCAGCCCGTTTTTATCAAGTGTCACCTTAGCCATTATGCAGCCCTCACGATGTAGTTAAACGCCACGTTGCGCGGGCGGGTTTCACTTCCCCCGGTCATGCCAACAGATTTCCCGGCACCGGCACTGCCCGCTGTGTTTACCGATCCCTGAATCTGACCGCGCGCCGGATCGCCGTCATCAGTCGATGAAGTGGCAGATGAAGTGGTACGGATATAGTGGTGATGGCTGGCAAAAGCGTCAGCCTGGGTACTTAATAGTGCTCGCCCGCTATCCACTCCGCGTCCTTCGTCCCAGCCACGGATAAACTCGCCGCGCAAATCAGGCAGTTCCAGCAATGGATATACTTTTGCAAGAAGCGGATAGGTCAGCGGCGCTGAATGATGCGCCATTACATTTCAGCCATCCCGCAGGCAATACAGATGATGCGTAAGGTAATGGCACACCTACTGGCACAGCAGGGCCTTCGCCTAAACCGAGGTTTTTGAGAACGTCGGCAACCAGCCCGGCGTCTTTAATTTCTGTCAGGGCGCTTGCGATTTGCAGGTACTGGCTGTGTGGGTTTTTAGCACCGGTATGACTTTTCATTACGCTATCAGCGTAGGCTTTCACCTCGATAACCGCAGCATCAACGTACTTGCGTGTTGCCAGCACGACAGATGGATCAATTTTCAGCGTCACGGCGGTTGTGCTGTTCACGATTAAAATCATGCGCACGGTCTGCGTGCGGCCGCTGCCTTCTGCCAGCTGGGGCTTGTAAGTTTCCGGGCAGTTAGCAACGGCAATTAGCACGCCGTCGGAGTCATACAGGCCAATCTCGCGGATCCAGAATCCGCCCTCGTTTTCGGGGATAATCTGCTCCGCGATAATCTGGCTGCTGTTTGCCGCGTTAACAGTCAGAGAATTAAGCTGCGCGCGGCGCTTCTCGCCGATGAGCTTTGTCTGCGCCGCGTCAGGCGTCGGCAGCGTGCCGCCACCATCGCCGACACCCATTGAGGTGATACTCACTTTTGTGCCGAGTGCGGCGGCGTTCGCCAGCTTAGCCGCGCCCTGATTGGTCAGCAGGGCAAAATATTTTGTCGTCATGCGCTCACTTCCGTCAGGTCAATAAGATGCACCGCCACGCCGGAATAACCCGGCCCGCCGACGCTGATAAGTTCAGGGGTATAGGGATAAACAGTCAGCTCGTCGCCGCTGTAGCTGGCAACGGCGACCGGCAGCGTGCCGTTAGCATCGAGATTAATGGACAGGCCGATAAGGTGACGGCTGCATGGCTTCGCATCGGTTATAAGGCGCTCCAGCTCGTTATACATTTCCTCAGTAATGCCGGTATCGAGTACGCATACATCAAGCCGGAACGTGCCTGGTGTCTCATTAGTTTTCCACCACTCGATTATTTTGATGAGATAGCCCAGCGGCTCAACGACGCGGCGGATTGCACCTATCGTGCCCTTGTGCCGGTGCACGTACTGCGAGGCGGCAACCACGGCGCGCTTTGTTGATTCCGGCCAGGCCTAATCCCAGCGGTCAACCGACCACGCCCACGCGAGATAAGGCAACAGTTGCACCGGGCAGGTGTAGGGATTCCATAACTGGCGCAGCGACACGCTCATCGCGCCGGGGCTTGCCAGCGCCTAAGCGGCGGCAATCTCAAGCGCTGACGACCCGGTCGGCATCAGGCGATCACTCATCCGAGCCTCCCACGGTCAGCGTGTAGCGCGTGCAGTAAGCGGCCTGCGTTTTGTCGAGTACCACATCAGCAGCAGGCTTAATCAGGCTGACGCGCTGCACGCCCTCAACGTGCATGGCGGCATACAGCGCAGACAGGCTAATGTCACGGCCGAGGCGCTTCTCCGCGGTAATGCAGGCGGCGAGCTTTGCCCCAGAGGCGGAGCGGACTGGCTCCGCTTCCGGCCCCGGATAGAGGTACAGCTCGGCCACGATTTCGTAATTCACAATCTTCGCTGACTGCACGCTCACCCGGTCGGCAACCGGGCGCACGTCTTCGTCATTGAGCGCAGCGTTAACCACGGCCAGCAAATCATCACCGGCCAAGCCGTTGCCCTCACGCGCGAGCACTGTCACCGTAACCACTGAAGGCGACGGGCTGATGGCTGATGCATCAGCTACGCGGCCGTCGGCGCTTCTGGCATGGTATTCATACGCGCCTGTCGGCCCCGCCACGCTCAGCCCCTCAAAGGCCGAGGCGATACGCAGCCGGAAATCGTCGTTACTTTCCATCACGGCGGCGGTCGGTGGGATGGTCGTATCGTCGGCCGGGGTACACCATTGTTAGCGCCGAGCTGGTCAAGGTCGCCGTCCAGTGCATAGGCAACCATGACGGCCTTTGCCGCCTCGTTGATGCCCTGGCGCAGGATCAGCTCGCGATAGGCGTTTTCCTGCAGCAGCTTGACGATGGGTTCTGATTCAAACGTCAGCGTGCGGGCGACGGCCTCCTGCTGGCCAGTGGGGTAAAGGGAAATCAGCGTCGCCTTTCGCTCGGCCAGCAGAGTTTCATAGTCCAGCCCCTCCACCACGTCAGGCGCGGGCGTTCAGCCAGCGCAGCCAGCCGGTTGTATTTTTTCCTGTATCGACACAACACAGCCCGCCGTCAAGATTGACGGCCGACACGGTTCCGATGCGGATCAGGTTGCGCAGCAGGCGCTGAATTTCTGCAATTTGTTCGTTCATGGCATAATTTTGAACAAGTGAAGCAGAACGTACTACTTAACTTGTTTGCTCATTTACCAACAAAAAGTGGCTAGAATTTTCAGTAAATTAGCACATCGCTTGATTATCAAAAGAGGTAGAAATGATTGGGACATTTTTTAGTGTAATAAAAGACATAGTGCTTACACTAACAGCCATCACCGGCGCCATTGTTGCAATGAAAGGTTTGAGTACATGGAAAAGGCAAATTAGCGGGCAAGCAAACTACAATTTATCAAAAAACCTGTTGATTAATTTATTTAAATATCGAGACATAATTAATTCAATTCGCCACCCTTTTATGAGCGGGAGTGAGTTACAACAGCCTGCAGAAGAAGAATTAGCAAAAATGGATGAAAAGCAGGTCAGGTTTTACGGAACCCATAAAGCATATGAAGCAAGGTGGAAGAGGATTGCTGAGGTTAGGGCGGAAATCTATGCCAATCTCATCGAAGCCGAAGCTTTGTGGGGTAACGAAATCAGCAAGCTATGGAAAGAAATAGCTAAAAAAGAACATGACTTATTGATTGCCCTACAGGATTATTTGGAATTCTTAAATCCTGATGTTGACCGTCGAGATAAGGAACATTTGAAAGATGAGCATCGAAATGTCAGACGAGTTGTTTTTTCGAGCGGCAATGACGATAAGTTCAAATCTGAGTTTGAATCTAAACTGGATGAAATGACCATTTATATAAAGCAGAAGCTTAGAGGTTAAAATAAAGGAGGCGACCAGCGCCTCTCATTAATTAACAAGTATTCTTATAAACTCATCTTCGATGAGATTTATATCACTTCGATCAAGCCCCAGCAGAGGGCGGGCATCATATTGCACCTCCTTCCCTTTACATGACGGCCGGTCGCGCAGCCCGTAATGATGCACGCGGGCCATGCGCTGCACGTTACCCGCAAACCCGATCACAGCCGCATCCGGGCTGGCCTGCGTCTTCCGGTATTTAGCCGTGCGCAGCTTTGCAAACATCTCGCGCTTTATCCGGCCCTTTTTACTGCGCACCGGCTGCGCTTTGCGGGGCTTAAACGGCGTGCCGTCTGGAGCCTGCTGGCGCTTGATGTTCTGCTGCTGACTCGCGCGCAGCTTGCGGCCAATGCTGCGCGCCATTTCTTTACGCGCCGGGGCTGACAGGCTGCTGATAAGCGCCTCCAGACGGTCATTTACAAGCTGAAGCTCGCTCATACTTGCCACTCGCTGACCAGCTCGCCGTGAACATAAAGCTGCACTGGCCGCATGTCATTCTCCGGCAGCGGGTTTTCGCCGACGTGGGTCACGTGCAGCCCGTCGTCGGCCTTTTGCACGATCACCCGCTCGCTCAGCTGCAGCTCAATGCTGATATCGCTGGCCGTGTCGCTGATAACATCTGCCTGAAAGGTAAAGCCCGTCCGGCGCTTTTCTTCGGTTGCCAAGGTCGGGTTCATTCGTGCGCTGACTTGCTCCCCGGTGATATTCAATCAGGCGCCTGTCTGTTTTCAAAAGAAGTTATTCCTTGTGTGATTTTAGCGTTATCAGGTGCTTCAGTATCCGGCTGCGTGATGCAGAACGTGGCCATCACAGGGGCCGCCCTCGGACAATGGCATTCCCACACCTTCACCACAAAAACCGACCCCACTCGCAAAAGTCACAACAACTCTCGCAGCAAGCACCCAAAGCTTACCTGTCAGCTTGTCATCACTTCCGTTTGGCTTATTCTTACCATTCAATCAAAAGGAGTAACGTTTATGAAAGCGGCAATTGCTAATAGTGAACATCAGGTTGAAGTCGTCGAGAAGACGCTGCGTCCTCTCAAAACCGGCGAAGCACGGCTCAGGATGGAATGCTGTGGTGTATGCCATACCGATTTGCATGTGAAGAACGGTGACTTCGGCGATAAAACGGGCGTCACGCTGGGCCACGAAGGGATCGGCATCGTTGAGGAAGTTGCACCGGATGTCACCTCGCTCAAGCCGGGCGATCGTGCCAGTGTCGCCTGGTTCTTCAAGGGCTGCGGGCACTGTGAATATTGCAACTCCGGTAACGAAACGCTCTGCAGAGATGTGATCAACGCCGGTTATACCGTCGATGGCGGCATGGCTGAAGAGTGCATTGTCGTTGCAGATTATTCGGTGAAAGTCCCTGACGGGCTTGATCCTTACGCCGCCAGTAGCGTCACCTGCGCCGGCGTCACCACGTACAAAGCGGTGAAAGTGTCGGAGGTGAAACCCGGTCAGTGGCTGGCGATTTATGGCCTTGGCGGGCTGGGCAATCTTGCCCTGCAATATGCGAAAAATGTCTTCAACGCCAAAGTCATCGCCGTTGATGTGAGTGACGGGCAGCTGGCGCTGGCGAAAGAGATGGGCGCCGACCTGGTCGTCAACTCGGCTACCGAAGATGCGGCACGCTTTATTCAGGAAAAAATCGGCGGGGCACATGCGGCTGTGGTCACAGCAGTTGCCAAAGCGGCCTTTAACTCGGCGGTGGATGCGGTCAGAGCAGGCGGTCGCGTTGTGGCGGTCGGACTGCCGCCGGAAGCGATGAGCCTGAATATCCCGCGTCTGGTACTCGACGGTATTCAGGTTGTGGGATCGCTGGTCGGAACGCGAAACGATCTGGCGGAAGCTTTCCAGTTTGCGGCAGAAGGCAAGGTCGTGCCGAAAGTGACCAAAAGAAAGATAGGTGAGGTGAATGCCATCTTCGATGAAATGATTCACGGTAAAATTCGCGGCAGGATGGTGATCGATTTCATCGGTCAGTCAGCGGATTAGCGCGTATCTGACTGTCACCAGGCCCGCAGCGTGCGGGCTTTTTTATGCCTGTCAGTTTTATTCCCGAACTTTGAACGACTGAAAACACATTCACGGTAAATATTAATAAGCCCGGCTTTATGTTTCATTGTGTGATTTTCACTTGCGCTTTACCGGTAACATTATAGTTTATGAGGTGAAGTCCTGATTACACACAACTGAAGGAGGGTTATTTATGGCGAAGCATCACTTACTCAAATCCATTGAAATTGCTGCAATTGTTCTGTTTGTTCTGATACTGGCTTATCTGGCTGTGACCGGTCTGATGTCATCAACGGGCATGGATCACGCCTGGCCTTATCCCACTAAGTAACTGAGTGCGGCACCAGGGAAATTATAAATATTATAAATAAAACTCCCCCGACGCAGGGGATAAAAACCCCGCCATTGCGAGGTTGATCTGAGGTTACACCAGACTTACCGATAGCAGCGTCAGCTCTTCAGTTTCCAGCGACAGGCTTTTTTTGGTTTCGAACATAAAGGCTTCAAGCGCTTCCTCCACATCGTCGCCCTCAATAAAGGCGTGTGTCGTGACATGATGTTCACCTTTTGACTTGATCACATAGGAAACAAACCACTTTTTCTTTTCCATGATACTTCTCCTGTTCTGAAACGGGTGATGCCGTCTGGCGGCAATGCATGAATACGCGGCTCTTACTCAGGCTCATCAGCGGAAGATACCCGTGATGCAGCGTGACGCACAAAGACTAATCAAGCGGGGCAGGATGCAGCAGGTCAATCACGTCATCAATTTCATTGCTGGCCGCATGGCGATCCAGGGCAACCGCGTAATAGCGTCCCTTACAATAGTGCTTTGTTACCGCCACACGATGACCGGTTTCGCTGTCAGCTTCACCGCCGGTCAGGGTCTGCAGATGGGGCGGAATAACCAGCTCACTTTCAAGCTGTTCTGCTTCAATGATCACTGTACTACCGTCACTGGATAGCAGCAGATGCTGAATGCTCATGGTCTCTCCTTTGCGTCAGATTGCTAACCGGGAAAGTGTAGTTCACCTCAGCGGGTGTGCTGACGACGTTGCGTAATCATTGCCTGTGCAGGCTTGTTATCACCGCTAATTGGTTTGTTCATGCAATAAAAAAGCCCCGTCAGGGGCTTTTAAGAACTGAATGGACTGCCTGAAAACTTAGCTGGTCTGACTGGCCAGCTTTGGCTTCAGCACGCGTTTACCCATCCGAATGCCGGGCTTCTCAACATACTTATAAAGTAAAGAGGCCAGCGCATAGGTCACCGGGATGGCAGAGACGCAGACGATCAGAAAGCGTGTCATGTCGCTCTTAAACGCAATGTCGGTGTGAGTCAGCAGCAGGGCGATCAGCGGGATCACAATCAGCAGGTGCAGCAGGTAAACCGAGAACGATACGTCACCCAGCCAGGTGCTGAGTCGGTTGTTCAGCAGCTTACGCGGCAGGGTAATCAGCTGAGCCATCAGGCTGCCCTGCGGGTATTGCCACAGAATCGCGGCCATACCCACGATCATCAGCGCCTCCATAATCACCTGCAGCTTAATCACGCCCATTCCAATCGCCACGCTGAAGACCGGGCCGAGCAGCGCAAAGGCAATATAGAGCAAGGATTTACGGCGAACCGCTTCAGCCAGCAGCATGCCCGCCAGGAACATGTTCAGCTTAATCAGGATCATCGACGGCATCTCAAAGGCCTCATAATACTCCGGCAGCACATAGCGACCGGCGCAGCAGAGCCCCATGATGCCAATCAGCGAAGCGGCATAACCAAAGCGCAGCGTGACCAGCATGATGAACGGGAACAGCAGATAGAACTGCATCTCCAGCCCGATGCTCCAGTCAGGCAGCACGGTGTTGAACCCATATTCGGGCAGCATGCCGAACAGGAAGCTGAAGTGAGTCAGGATGTTTGCCAGCGACTGATCGCTGTAACGTGAAGACGCCGTAGCGGTGCCGGAATAGAAGTGAGCAATGGTGTCACGCATCTCGCCAAACCACGGACCATAAATCAGGGCGATAATTAATAGCAGATAGTAGAGTGGGGCGATACGAAAGAAGCGGCGGATCCAGAACGTCTTGATCGTCTCCACGCTCTGCCACGGCTCTTTCTGCTGGCGCTCAATATAGTTTTTCGCCATCAGGTAGCCCGATAGCAGAATAAACAGATCCACCCCGATACCCGGTGATGAAATCAGCGTGATGTGGCAATGAACCAGTAAGCTGATATGACCAACCAGCACCCAGAGAGACGCAATGCCGCGTAATCCTTCCAGCTCCGTTGACCATCCTCGTGTTGCAGACATACCTCTTCCTCGTTTTTATCCGGCTTTTGGCGCTCACTAAGCCTCAAGGCAAGAGATATGTAAACGGGCCTTTACAAAAGTAAGAGAATTCCGAGCACAGAAAAAAGATGTAAATCAACCGAAAGCAGACGCGAAAGCACGGAAAGTTAAGGGCGTGCAATGGCACACACTTAACCATGATTTCTGTTTTACAGGCGCGATGAGGCCAGCTTTAACAGGATCATCCCGGCCATCAGCAGCGTCAGGCCCGCCCAGCCTTTGCGGTTCAGCCGCTGACCAAACAACACCCATCCGGCCGCGACCGTGGCGATAATCCCAAAGCCGCCCCAGACCGCATAGGCAATCGACAGTTCGATACCTTTAACCGCCTGTGCCAGTGCGCTGAACGCAAGCAGCACACAGCTGAGTGAAAGCAGACCGTGCAGCGGCTTCTTAAACCCATCAGAATATTTAATGAATATGTTGGCGGCTATCTCCAGCACGATAGCCAGCGCCAGCCAGGCAACATGAACAAAATCAGCGATGGCCATGATTAACCCCTGCTGATGATTGGGTGCCGGTTTTAATCAACACAATCCCGACGATCAGCGTGACCAGCCCGCAGATTTTCAGCACTGACAGCGCTTCACCAAACAGCTGCACGCTGAATAACGTAATCAGCATGATGCCGATACCTTCCCACAGGGCATACGCTACGCCCAGGGCGATACGTTTGATGGCGAAACTCAGCAGAATATAGGAACAGGCAATCATGCCCAGCATTATCAGGTAGCCTGAATGGCTGCCGTTGTGGCTGGACCACTTCATAAAAAGGGTACCAATAATTTCAGTAAGAATAGCGAGTGACAATAAAATCCATGCGCACATGGGGGGCTCTCCAGCAACGATAAATGACGACCTGCCACAGTAGGGGCAGACTCAGAAAAGTGTCGATGTGGTGAGGCGACTACAGGGCGTTACGCCAGTGCTGATCGGCGATGTTCCAGCCAGAAAGGAAAGCGGGGTTAAGGTGTGACATGAACAGTCTGCTCATAAAATTTACAACGCATCCACATTGTTGCTTCTCATCAGTGGACGGATAGTGCCTCCGGTTAACTAAACGCCAGATTTATAGCATTCTGCATATTACCAAATCAACAGCAGATGCTGCTTTGTTTGATTCTGGTTAAGGTTTGATGGTTTTGAAATGAGCGTTTATGAGAAAGGATCTGTCTAAGCTTGCCGCCGGAAATAAGCCTGAAAAAAAAGCCGGGCAACAGCGTGCCCGGCGATTATTGCGTGACAGTGTCACAGGTTATTCGGCGCGCTGCGGCACCGTGCGAACCGGGGCATCACCCGCGACATAATAAGAGGCAGTGCTGCGTGGCAGCGGATCGCGGCCTCGGATCTTATCGGCAATTTTCTCACCAATCATGATGGTGGTGGCGTTAAGGTTCCCGGTGATAATCAGCGGCATAATCGACGCATCCACGACGCGTAACCCTTCCAGCCCATGTACGCGACCTTCACCATCCACCACAGACATGGGATCGTTACCCATCTTACAGGTGCCACACGGGTGATAGGCCGTTTCGCCGTGGTTACGGACGAATTCATCCAGCTGCTCATCGGTCTGGCAATCCAGGCCCGGACTGATTTCACGGCCACGGTATTTGTCCAGCGCTGGCTGGTTGATGATCTGGCGCGTGATGCGGATAGCATCGCGGAACTCATGCCAGTCCTGCTCATGTGACATGTAGTTAAACAGAATGGCCGGATGACGACGCGGATCGCGTGACTTCAGGCGAACATGGCCGCGGCTTGGTGAGCGCATTGAGCCGACGTGGCACTGGAAACCGTGGGCATCGACGGCGTTGGAACCGTTGTAGTTAATCGCGACCGGCAGGAAGTGATACTGAATGTTCGGCCAGCTGAACTCTTCGCGGCTGCGGATAAAGCCGCCCGCTTCGAACTGGTTGCTGGCACCGATGCCGGTGCCGTTAAACATCCACTCTGCACCGATTTTCGGCTGGTTCCACCACTTCAGGGCCGGATAGATAGAGACCGGCTCTTTACACTCATACTGAAGATACATTTCCAGATGGTCCTGCAGGTTTTCACCCACACCCGGCAGGTCGTGAACCAGTGGAATGTCGAACTGCTTAAGCAGCTCAGGCGAACCGACGCCAGAACGCTGCAGGATCTGCGGTGAAGCGATCGCGCCCGCGCACAGCAGCACTTCGCGGCGAGCAGTGACTTTATTGAGGGTGTTGCTGTCGCCCTGCAGATACTCTACGCCGACTGCACGCTTGCCATCAAAGAGGATGCGATCGGTGGTGGCATGCGTGACGATTTTCAGGTTGGAACGGCCTTTGGCCCTATCCAGATAACCACGCGCGGTGCTGGAACGGCGACCCTGTGGCGTTACGGTGCGGTCCATCGGACCAAAACCTTCCTGCTGATAGCCATTCAGGTCGTCGGTGCGCGGATAACCCGCCTGCACGCCCGCCTCAATCATCGCTTCAAACAGCACGTTATTGCCCGCTTTAGGCGTTGCGACGCACACCGGGCCATCGCCGCCGTGGAAGTCATTCGGGCCGATATCACGGGTTTCCGCTTTACGGTAATAGGGCAGGCAGTCCAGATAGCTCCAGTTTTCCAGCCCTGGCTCACGGGCCCAGTTGTCCAGATCCATCGCGTTGCCGCGGATGTAACACATGCCGTTAATCAGTGATGAACCGCCCAGGCCTTTGCCGCGACCACACTCCATGCGGCGGTTATTCATGTAAGGCTCTGGCTCGGTTTCATACGCCCAGTTATAGCGTTTTCCCTGTAACGGGAAGGCGAGGGCCGCAGGCATCTGAGTGCGAAAATCAAAACGGTAGTCCGGGCCGCCCGCTTCCAGCAACAGGACGCTCACGTTGCTCTCTTCGGTCAGACGGGTTGCCAGAACGTTTCCTGCGGATCCGGCTCCAATAATAATGTAATCAAATTCCATTCATCGTTCCTCAGGTTAAGTGATTAAAAGACTGACTGAAAACGCGTCAGCTCAACCTGCACTGACTTCACCTGGGTGTAGCTCTGCAGGGTCATCAGGCCATTCTCGCGGCCAATGCCGGAGTGCTTATAGCCACCCACCGGCATTTCAGCGGCGGATTCGCCCCAGGTGTTGATCCAGCAGATACCTGCTTCGATTCGATGAATAACACGGTGTGCTTTATTCAGGTCCTGCGTCACCAGCCCGGCGGCCAGACCAAATTCGGTGTCGTTGGCGCGGCGGATCACTTCGTCTTCGGTTTCGTAGCTCAGGATCGACATCACCGGCCCGAAGATCTCTTCACGGACAATCTTCATCTCATCACGGCAGTCGGTGAAGACGGTCGGTGCAACCCAGGCACCCTGGTCGAAATCGCCACCGGTCAGGCGTTTGCCGCCGCACAGCACGCGTGCGCCTTCAGCAATGCCGGACTCGATGTAACGCATGACGTTGTCGCGATGGCTGAAGCTGACCAGCGGACCAAAATTGGTGGCCGGGTCACGCAGGTCGCCTGCCTGAATGCGGGCGACGCGTTCGCTGATTTTCGCCTCGAAAGCGCTCTGCAGTTTTGCGGGAATAAAGACGCGGGTGCCGTTGGTGCAGACCTGACCGGAGCTGTAGAAGTTCGCCATCATGGCGATGTCAGCAGCCAGATCGAGATCGGCATCATCAAAGATGATCAGCGGTGATTTACCGCCCAGTTCCATGGTGACCTCTTTCAGCGTTGAACCCGCTGCATTGGCCATCACTTTTTTGCCGCTGACCACGCCGCCGGTGAAGGAGACTTTGTCGATGCCAGGATGCTCAGTGAGCAACTGACCGGTGACCGAACCCATGCCCGGCAGCACGTTGAACACGCCATCTGGCAGGCCCGCTTCGGTGTAGATTTCTGCCAGCTTCAGCGCGGTGAGCGGGGTCATCTCACTCGGCTTGAAAATCATCGCATTGCCCGCCGCCAGTGCTGGCGCGGATTTCCACAGGGCGATCTGAATCGGATAGTTCCAGGCACCGATACCGGCCACCACGCCCAGCGGTTCGCGGCGGGTGTAAACAAATGAGGTTTCACGCAGTGGGATCTGCTGACCTTCCAGCGCAGGAACCAGACCGGCGTAATACTCCAGCACGTCCGCGCCGGTGACAATATCGACCGCTGAGGTTTCGCTGTACGGCTTACCGGTATCAAGCATCTCCAGCTCTGCCAGCTCATCATTACGCTGGCGAAGAATATCAACCGCGCGGCGCAGGATGCGTGAACGCTCCATCGCGGTCATCGCGGCCCAGACTTTCTGGCCTTTTCTGGCGGCAGCAACGGCGCGATTGACATCTTCCTGGCCGGCGGCATGAACCTCTGCCAGTACGTCGCCGTTGACCGGGTTAATCGTCTGGAACGTTTCGCCAGACGCTGCGGCAACATAAGCGCCATCGATGTAGAGTTTCTGCTCGGTGAATCGGGACATGTTTTCTCCTTCCGTTATTCGTGCTCGCCAGCCAGTTGCTGACGGATGAATTGGGTGGTCAGTGTGAGGGCGATAGCCGGAGTAAATGGCTTACCGCTCAGTGCGGCGCGCAGCCACAGACCATCTATCAGGGCAGCCAGACCGTGTGCGGCCAGTCGTGCCTTGTCCAGCGGCAGTTCACGCCGGAATTCGACCACCAGTGTTGAGTAGAGCCGCCGACTGCTGACCCGCTCAAGGCGATTAAGCTGGGGCTGATGCATGCTGCTCGACCAGAAGTCGAGCCAGGCTTTCATCACGGCCGTGTGTACCTGAGTTTCGTCGAAATTCCCTTCAACGATGGCACGCAGCCGCTGTTCTGCCGGGGCACTGGCCAGCGGTTGTAACCGCGACAGTACCGCCTCACGCAGTTGACGCGTCACATCACGCATCGTGGCTTCCAGCAGGCCGTTCTTGTCCCTGAAGTAGTGGCTGATGATGCCGGTTGATACCCCCGCCCGTCGGGCGATCTGGGCAATCGTTGCATCATTAATTCCCATTTCATTAATCGTGCTCAGGGTCGCATCAATCAGTTGCCGACGTCGTATCGGCTGCATCCCTACCTTTGGCATAGCTCCGGCTCCACCCTCAAATCGAGCCCCTATTTAAACTTTTTTTGATTGCACGTTCAATATAAAAAGAAAATTTGTTAGGATGCTGTTTTTTAAATGTAGCGTAAGCGAAACGGCAATGAGTGCTAAAATAGGCTGGATTGTCATAGCGATTAACAGGAAGTGATAGAAAGAAACAGAGCCGCACGGGCTGTAACCGTGGACGGCAAAATGTATCCATTGCGTATTTTCAGGACATTAACCAGAGGTAATCGATGAATAATCCACCTGCCGGTGAAAAAGACAGACTCAATCCCGTTGTATTTTATACCTCTGCCGGATTGATTCTGACGTTTTCACTCGTGACGATTCTCTACAGTGAACTGGCCGCGAGCTGGATCCTCAAGGCGGTCAACTGGGTATCCGCCACCTTCGGCTGGTATTACATGCTGGCTGCCACGCTCTATATCGTCTTTGTGCTCTACATGGCCTGCTCGCGCTTTGGCTCCATCAAGCTCGGGCCGGAGCACTCTAAACCTGAGTTCAGCGTGCTCAGCTGGTCCGCCATGCTGTTTGCTGCGGGGATTGGCATCGACCTGATGTTCTTCTCGGTCGCCGAACCGGTCACGCAGTACATGCAGCCGCCGGAAGGAGCAGGGCAGACGCTGGAAGCAGCCCGCCAGGCGATGGTCTGGACGCTGTTCCACTATGGTCTGACCGGCTGGTCGATGTATGCGCTGATGGGCATCGCACTGGGCTACTTCAGCTACCGATATAATCTGCCGCTGACTATTCGTTCGGCGCTCTATCCCATCTTCGGCAAACGCATTTATGGCCCGATTGGTCACACGGTGGATATTGCGGCGGTGGTCGGCACCATCTTTGGTATTGCCACCACATTGGGTATCGGGGTTGTGCAGCTTAACTACGGCCTGAAAGTGCTGTTTGATATCCCGGAAGGCCTGACTGCGCAGACCGCGCTGATCATTCTCTCTGTGGTGATCGCCACCATCTCAGTGACGTCGGGCGTGGATAAAGGGATCCGTTTCCTCTCTGAGCTCAACGTGATCATGGCGCTGGGCCTGATTCTGTTTGTGCTGTTCTTCGGCAATACCGAGTTCCTGCTGAATGCGCTGGTGCTGAACGTGGGGGATTACATCAACCGCTTCATGGGCATGACGCTTAATACCTTTGCCTTTGATCGTCCGACCCAATGGATGAACAGCTGGACGCTCTTCTTCTGGGCGTGGTGGGTGGCCTGGTCGCCGTTTGTCGGCCTGTTCCTGGCGCGAATTTCACGCGGTCGTACCATCCGTGAGTTCGTGCTGGGCACGCTGATTATTCCGTTCACCTTTACGCTGCTGTGGCTGTCAGTGTTTGGTAATGCTGCGCTGTATCAGATTATTCACGGCAACGCGGGCTTTGCCCAGGAAGTGATGAACCATGCGGAGCGCGGCTTCTACAGTCTCCTGGCGCAGTACCCGGCGTTTAAACTCAGTGCATCGGTTGCCACCATCACCGGTATGCTGTTCTATGTCACCTCTGCGGATTCCGGTTCGCTGGTGCTGGGCAACTTCACCTCGCGTCTGAAAGACATCAACAGCGATGCACCTAACTGGCTGCGTATTTTCTGGTCCGTGGCGATCGGGGTGCTGACGCTGAGTATGCTGATGACCAACGGTATCACTGCTTTGCAGAACACCACGGTGATCATGGGACTGCCGTTCAGCTTTGTGATCTTCTTTGTGATGGCGGGTCTGTTTAAATCGCTGAAGATTGAGGATCACCGCCGGGCCAGCGCCACGCGTGACACCGCACCGTACCTGGCGCATGCGACTGACCGTCTGACATGGAAAAAGCGTCTGTCGCGCCTGATGAACTATCCTGGCTCGCGTTATACCCAGCAGATGATGGAAAACACCATTTTCCCGGCGATGCAGGAAGTAGCGAAAGAGCTGGAGCTGCGCGATGGCCGTGTGACGCTGGAGCGTGTCGCGCCGGATGAGGCCAACCCGATTGGCTATCTGGATCTGCGCGTCCATCTGGGTGAGGAGCAGGACTTTGTCTATCAGGTCTGGCCGCAGCAATATTCCATTCCGGGCTTTACCTATCGTGCCCGTAGCGGCAAGTCGACCTACTATCGGCTGGAAACCTTCCTGCTGGAGGGCAGCCAGGGTAACGACTTAATGGATTACAGCAAAGAACAGGTCATCATCGACATACTGGATCAGTATGAGCGACACCTGAACTTCATCCATCTCAACCGTGAAGCACCGGGCAGCAATATCAGCTTCCCGAGCGTGTAAATCAGAGCCCGTCAGCATAGTGCTGGCGGGTTTTTTTTGACATCGACGGCGTACACGACGCCGTCGCCTGCCGATATCGTCTATCTTTAGGGCTTTGCTGGCCTGATGCCTGAAGGGTATAGACAGGGAGTCACATGGGAAAAATATTCAGTACGTTTCTGCCGCTCTACACCACCACGCTGCTGATGCTGCTCGGCTCCGGTTTACTGACCACCTACGTCTCATTACGGCTGGCCAGTGAGCAGGTTAACGGCGCGCTGATTGGCGCAATTATCGCGGCAAACTATATCGGGCTGGTGATTGGCGGCAAGGTGGGGCACAACCTGATTGCCCGTGTCGGCCATATCCGTGCCTATGTGGCCTGCGCCGGGATCATTACCGCCTCGGTGGTGGGTCACGGCCTGACTGACTTTATTCCGCTGTGGGTCTTTCTGCGGCTGATTATCGGACTTTGCATGATGTGCCAGTACATGGTGCTGGAAAGCTGGCTCAACGATCAGGCGGAGTCATCCCAGCGCGGCATGATTTTCGGTTTATACATGGTCGCCACCTACCTTGGACTTAGTGGGGGACAGGTGATACTGAGCCTGCAGACCGGATTTGGTGTGAGCACGCTGCTGATTGTGGCACTCTGCTTCGCGCTTTGTCTGGTGCCGATAGCGCTGACCACCCGCACCCATGTCAGGCCGATGACGCCGGCCCCCATGGAGCTGGGCTATTTTGTCCGCACCATCCCTAAACTGCTGGGCACCACCCTGGTGACCGGCATGGTCATCGGTGCTTTCTACGGCCTCGCCCCGGTTTATGGCAGCAGCAAAGGCTTTACCACCAGCCAGACCGGCTACTTTATGAGTCTCACGATTTTTGCCGGACTGGTGTCGCAGTTTCCGCTGAGCTGGCTTTCTGACCGCTACGATCGTCAGCGGCTGCTGTTTATTATTGCCATGCTGTTTGCCGCCATCTGTGTGCCGCTGATCCTGCTGCCGCATCTGACGTTTCACTGGATGATCGGCATCGCCTTTGCCGCCAGCATGATGCAGTTCGCGCTCTATCCCTTGCAGGTGGCGCTGGCCAACGATCAGGTTGCCGCCGAGCGCCGCGTCTCCTTGACGGCTTGTCTGTTGATGGCTTTTGGTATTGGTGCCAGTATCGGGCCGCTGGTGGTGGGTGCGCTGATGGAGCCGCTGGGCAGCAATATGCTCTATCTCTTCTTTGCCCTCTGTGCGCTGGTGATTGGCGGGCTGAGTTTTGTGCGTGCGCCGGGTCCGCTTCCCACCACCGAAGTGCCCTTGCCCCACGTGGTCATGCCTGACAGTCTGGCGACCTCGCCACTGGGAGCCGCGCTGATTCCGACGCTGGAAGAGGAGGTGATTCAGGCCACGATGGGCGGTCAGGAGCCGGAAGAGGAGAGCGATGCGTACGCTGAACCGGCTGATGAAGAAACCGTGCCCGATGATCCCAGGGATGTTCACGACGATCAGCGGCATAAATAGTCGCGGCAGGGCATTATGCGGCTCGCAGTAAAGCAGGATGGCCGGAACTGGCTCAGGTCTGTCCGTTTGCAGGCTCGACATTCGGGCCTGCAGCGGCGATGCTGGGTGCCCCGCCTCTTCAGGAATGACACCATGCTGGAACTTCGCCCTAACTGTGAACGCTGCGACATTGATCTCCCGCCATCGTCGCTGGCGGCGCGAATCTGCTCGTTTGAATGCACCTTCTGTGCAGATTGTGATGAGCATCTCGCGCATGTTTGCCCTAACTGCGGCGGTGAACTGGTACGCCGTCCGGTACGTCCGGCAGAAAAGCTGCAGAAGTATCCGGCTAAATTGCGCAGCTGATCTCAAATGATGACGAATGTGCGGGGGCAGAATAGCCTGTGCTGCCCGTTATCGTTATCATGACTTTCGTCCCTGACAGAGCTAACACCTTAACTGAGTGCCGGAGATAAGCGCCGGGAGGGACACACTTATCATGCCCGGTGAATTTCGCTTTCCGTACAGCGAGACGCTTTCTCTGCCTTTGTTGCATTCTGCTTTCCCGGTCCCCCCTTATTCATGGTCAGCCCTTATACTCTGGGGGGTGTTTCAGCAGCGAAAGGGGCGTGCTCCGATGTATTACGACTACCTGAATGGCGCAGCGTGGCAACGGATCTGGGTGGCGGGCGATCTGCATGGCTGCCGCCGCGAGCTGGAGGCACTGTTGCAGCAGCAGCAGTTTAACCCGCAGCAGGATTTACTGATTTCGGTGGGCGACATTATCGATCGCGGGCCGGACAGCCTGGGGTGCCTGGCGCTGCTGCTGGAGCCGTGGTTTCGCTGCGTACGCGGAAATCATGAGGAGATGGCGATTTCAGCGATGCAGGGCCATGACAGGGCACGCTGGCAGATGAACAGGGGTGACTGGTTTTTTCAGCTGCGGGGCGCGGCGTTAATCGCGGCGCGTCATGCGTTACAGCGTTGCCGTGAACTGCCGCTGATTCTGCATCTGCAACTCGGTGAGCGCACGATAGTGATTGCCCATGCGGACTACCCGGCACAGGAATACAGACTGAATAAGCCACTCGACTGGCATCAGGTGGTCTGGAGCCGTCAGCGGCTGGAGGCTATCGGGGCAGGCGAACAGGCGGGCATCCGGGGTGCGGACGCCTTTTACTTTGGTCATACACCGCTGAAACAGCCGCTGACGATTGCCAATCTGCATTACATTGATACCGGCGCAGTGTTTGGCAATCATCTGACAATGCTGCAACTTAAGTGACTCAGCGGAACAGGCGTCCGTCGCGGACCAGCTCGCGGGGATAGCTGTTCTTGATGCGACTGCCGACTTTCTTCGCCAGCCCCAGCGGCTGCTGCTGATAAGTGACAATCATCTCATTGCTGGCAGGCTCCGTTTCCGGATAGATATCCCGGCCGCGATACCACTCTTCCGCCTCGGATGCCGTGAGTTCGAAGGACTGAGCTGCATCAGGTTGCGCAAGGGCCACCACCGCTTCATGTTGCCAGCGATAGCCTTTGGCAAAGGTTTCAGCCAGTTTCAGACCAATACGCGAGAAGCGCACTTTGCCCAGCAGCGGGGTAACGGCCTCCGGGAACAGCCAGATCTCTTTGTCACGCTGCCACAGCACCCGTGAAGCGTCCCAGCGAAGTGAGACGGCGGCGGCGGCCTGAATGATTTCACTCTCCAGCTTGCGGCTGACGTGCGAGAAAGGCAGCTTACCGACTTTATAGCCGGGTGCAGGCAGGGGATCGACCGGGGTAGTTTTACGCAACCGGGCCACAAAAAAACCTTCGCTGTCGAACATCTGCGGGAAAACGTGCAAATATCCTTCAGGTGTGGCGGCCTGCTGCGGCCCCTCAAACAGTTCGCTGAGGGGCAGGATCTCCACGGCGTCGGGATAGCGCTGCAGCAGCCAGGCGACGACCTGCTGATTCTCAATCTGATTCAGGGTGCAGGTTGAATAAACCAGCGTGCCGCCCGGTTTGAGTGCGTGAAAGGCACTGTCGAGCAGATCGCGCTGGGTCGCAGCGATATCTTCGGTGCTCGCCAGCGACCAGTTCTTCAGGGCGTCCGCATCTTTGCGCATCACGCCTTCGCCGGAGCAGGGGGCGTCGAGCAGGATGGCGTCGAATTGCGCCGGTAGCGCAGGTCCGAATACGCGGGCGTCAAAATGCGTCAGCGCACTGTTGCTGACGCCGCAGCGGCTGATATTGGCGTGCAGGACTTTTACCCGGCTGGAGGAGAATTCGTTGGCCAGGATAACGCCCTGATTGCCCATTCGTGCCGCAATTTGGGTGGTTTTGGACCCCGGTGCCGCCGCCATATCCATCACGGCGCTGACGTCTGGCTGGGCATCAAACAGTGCGGTGACCGGCAGCATGGAGCTGGCTTCCTGAATATAGAACAGGCCGCTGAGGTGTTCCGCTACGCTGCCCAGCGGCAGGCTCTCATCTTCCCGGCTGATCCAGAATCCCTCTTCACACCACGGCACGGGCGTCAGCTGCCAGTCATAACCGGCGGTCTGACTCAGGAAGTCAGCCACGCTGATCTTCAGGGTATTCACGCGAATACTGCGGCGCAGGGGCTGCTGACTGATGGCAATAAATTGCGCAAAGCTCGCCTCATCGGGCAGGCTCTGGCGCATTAACGAGAGAAAATCGGCGGGGAAAAGCGAAGCAGCATCTGACACGGGCACATTCCAGTTAAGGCAAAGGCGGCAGTGTACCACGCAGAAAGGAAACGGGCAGCCTGGCTGCCCGTTCAGATGCACTCAGCGCGGCGACGGAATCGCCGTTCCCCAGTTGCGCCACTCTTTTGGCGCTTCATCCTGTAACAGGAAGTGTTTGTCCGGGTTCGCCTGCGGTGCCAGCGGCACCGTCGGTGGCGTCGCAAACTGAATGCCACCGCGAATAAACTGCTGGAAGGTGCCGGTTTTGACCACGCCGCCCACCAGACCGAAGTCCAGGTTGTAGCCTGACGCCTGCCAGAACACCGAGTTATTACGCACCAGATGCTGATACTTCTTACTGATGCGAAGGGCGATCTGCACGCGATCCGCCATCGTGCCCAGCGAGGTGCCGGTCACGGTGCCCACTTCCACACCCCGGAACAGCACTGGCGTACCCAGCGACAGCGAACCCGCTTCCGTGGCATCAACATAAATGTTCAGGCCATTCAGGTAGCGCGAATCGGTAATGGTGCTCTCCTGCAGCTCGAAGGTGCGCACGGCTCCGCCTTTGCCGGGGTCCACGTTAACATAGGGCTGCAGCAGGGTTTCCAGATGATTCACACCCGTGGCGGAAATCTCCGGTGAAACCACCGAGAAACGGCTGCCGAGACGGGCGAAATCATTCACATACTCAGGGTAAAGCACCGCTTTCGCTACCACCTGATTGTTATCTTTGCTTAATGACAGCGACTCCACCTGGCCGACATTAATACCCAGATAACGAATCGGCATCCCGGCAGAGAGCTTGCTGGCATCATAGGTGTGCAGCGTGATCTGACTGCCGACGGCGCGTGCCGCGGTTTCAGATGAATAGAGCACGCGTTTTGCTCCCTTAGCCGACTGCGCGCCGCTCATATTGTCGAAACTGATTGCGCCTTTCAGCGCACGGTTAAGCGGTGATGCCTGCACCGTCAGGCCGCTGCCATTAAGGCTGACGCGTGCGCCACCCTCTGCCCAGAACACGCTTTCGCTGCTCAGCAGCTTGCGATACTCCGGCTGAATATGGACCGCAATATCAAAGGCGTCAGCGCGGGGGGTCACTTTAACAATTTCGCCTACCTGGAATTTGCGGTAAAGCACGACAGATCCCGCCTGAACGTCAGGCAGGCTGTTGGCGGTCAGCGTCAGCGTCGTTGACGGGCCATCGCCGGTGATGCCTTCTTCCGCTTTTTCAGCATCCGCAAACAGCGGATAGGCGCTTTTCGGTTCGCCTTTTTTGCCCGGCTCCAGCCGGATGCCGCCATCAACCCATTCACGGGCGCTGGCACCTAAAACCTGCATCCCATCCAGACCGAACTTCACATCGAGCCGGCTGTTAACGATAAACTTGCTGTCGCCATGCACCAGATTGCGGTTTTCAGGATTGACCGCGACCACGAAGTTGACGCCATTTTCATCCAGCGAACGCGACATGACCTGACCAATCTGCATGCCGTGCAGCATCAGCGGCTGGCCCTGATCGATACCGTAACTGTCCGGTGCGCTGAGTCTGACTGTCAGCACGTTGGGTTTCTGCAGCAGGGTCTCGTTCGACGCCAGCACGGTGTAGTGCTGCTGTGGTTCACCTTCACCCGGCACCAGTTCCAGCGTGTTGCCGGTCAGCAGCGCGCTGAGGCTGGTATCGGTCAGGCTGATTTTCGGGCTGTGCATCTCAATACGGGTGCCGCTGCGCATCAGACCAACCACAGAGGGATCGATGGTCAGTTCGCCGGTAACCTTGCCGCCATCCTGCAGGTTCAGTCTGGTCAGCGTACCGACCTCCAGTCCCTGATAAATCAGGGGCGTGCTGCCTGCCTTAAGATTTTTGCCGTCAGGCAGGTCTAGGGTGATGAGCACGCCGCGCTGGCTGTGCGCCAGATCGGGATAGAGCCGGTAGTTCTGCTCCGCTTTGGCCGTTTCCGCACCCTGGGGTGAGTCAAACGCAATCGCGCCATTCACCAGCGCCGCCAGGCTTTCCAGCTGCACTTTCGCCCCGCTCAGACTGACGTCCGCATTAACGCCTGACACATTCCAGAAGCGGCTGTTGGTCTTCACCAGGTTGACAAAGCGACGGTCAATCAGCACATCAATCGAGACGCCATCGGTTTTGCTGTTGATGCTGTAGTCATAGACCCGGCCAACCGGAATTTTACGGTAGTAGACCAGCGAACCCGTGTTGAGCGAGCCGAGATCGGGCGCATGCAGGTGGATCAGCAGTTCGCCGGTATTGACCCGGTATTTCGGTTGTGTATCCAGCGCGGTAAACGCCTCGCTGGGTTTACCTTTACCCGGCATCATGCCGATATAGTTACCGCCGACCAGCGCATCCAGTCCCGAGACGCCCGCCAGCGAAGCTTTGGGCGTGACCAGCCAGAACTGCGTATCCTCACGCAGCGCGTCGCGCATGTCGCTCTTGATGCTGGCTTTAATCTGAATGCTGCGATAATCGTCGCTGAGATTAATGCCCTGCACGGTGCCCACTTCCACGCCCTGGTAACGGATTGGGGTGCGCCCCGGCACAATACCATCCGCCGTCTGGAAATTGATGGTGATGGTGGTGCCGCGCTCCTGATAGTTGGTCCAGAGCAGCCAGCAGGCGATCAGCATCGCAATGATCGGCAGCAGCCAGAAGGGCGAAATTTTGCGTTTATTACGCAGCGTTGCGTTAGTCGGTGTAGTCGGCGTTTCCTGTTGCATGTGCATCCCAGAGCAGGCGGCTGTCCAGCCACTCAACAGACATAATGGTCAGGATGACGGCCGCGCCAAAAAACAGCGCAGCCGGTCCCATGGTAAAAGCCAGCAGCTGATCACGGTTGACCAGCGACATGGTTAACGAAATGACAAACAGGTCGAGCATCGACCAGCGGCCAACCCAGGTCACAAACCGCAGCAACCGGATGCGGGTTCTCAGCCCCTGTTCACAGCGAAAATGAATGCTCAGCAGCAGGGTCAGCATGACCAGCACCTTAGTAAACGGCACCAGGATACTGGCGATGAACACAATCGCTGCCACCGGAATATTGCCTTCACCCAGCCCCAGGATGCCGGAGAAGATGGTGTCCTCGCGCCGTGAACCATTCAGATAAACCACCGAAATGGGCATCAGATTCGCCGGGATCAGCAGCACAATCGAGGCGATCAGCGCGGCCCAGGATTTTTGCAGACTATGGCGACGCCGGAAATCGAGCGGCGTATGGCAGCGCGGGCAGCGGCCCCGTGCGTCGGCCAGGCCGGTGTGATGACAGTTCAGGCAGACCTGCATATCGTCGCGGGCCATGTTGCCGGGGCGTTGCGGATAGAAATGTGCCCACAGCTGCTCCATATTCAGATGGATCATCGTCAGCACGCTCAGCACCGTCAGGGCAATGTAAGCCGCCAGACCATAGCCAATTTCCAGCGAAGCATAGTCCTGCACTTTGATGGATGCCACGGCAATGCCGATCAGATAGATATCAAGCATCACCCACTCTTTGAGCTTCTCCAGCATCAGTAACACCGGGCGCAGGTTCATGCCCAGACGATGACCGATACCGAGATAACAGATACCGGCGACCAGCGTTACCGGCGCACCAATGGTGCAGAACGCCACCATCGAGGCCGTCAGCACGTCACCCTGCTGGGTCATCTGAATCACGCCTTCCAGCACGCTGGCATTAATGCGCATACCCAGCAGCCGGATATCCACCAGCGGCAGGGAAAAAGCGAAAGGCATTAACACGATCATGGTGGCGGCCATAGCCAGAAGTCGGGTCATTGACCAGTCGCGTCCACTGAGAATCTCAGCGTTGCAGCGCGGGCAATGTGCCGACTGATGCGATTTCACATCCGGTAAGGAAAAAAGGGTATCGCATTGCGGGCAACGCTGATAACGTGCGTGAGGCAATGTCTGGCTGATAGCGTGAATTTTCATAGGGTGATGCAATTTTCGCTCTTCAGAGGGAACAGATATCGGTCATAAAGACATTGTCTGTGTGCCTGTCTCGGGCATCACGCTTCGATCCACAGAATGCTAAGGGTATAGCAACTAACGCTATGATTCACCTTGTGGCTCTGGATATTTAAAACTTATTTTAACGAACGGTCTCTATTACCCCGTTCAGATGTCATTGGTAACGGTTGAATAATGAACAAAACTGCCTTTTACGCCGATTTGAATCGCGATATGCGCGCCTTGCTGGCGGGAGAAACGGCGTTCCTTGCCGCGATGGGAAACTTTAGCGCGCTGCTCTACGAACGTCTCGATGGTGTGAACTGGGCAGGTTTCTACCTGCTGACGGAAGCCGATACGCTGGTACTGGGCCCGTTCCAGGGAAAAATCGCCTGTGTGCGCATTCCGGTCGGTAAAGGCGTGTGTGGCACGGCGCTGGCAGAAGAAAAAGTGCAACGCGTAGATGATGTGCATGCTTTCCCGGGCCACATCGCCTGTGACGCTGCCAGTAATGCTGAGATTGTGATTCCTCTGAAAGTGAATGGCACTGTGGTTGGGGTGCTGGACATCGACAGCGTTGAGTACAATCGCTTTGACAGCGACGACGAATCGGGGCTGGTCACACTGACTGATGGGCTTTGTGAAGTGCTTGCGAACAGCGACTTAGAAAAATATCTGCAGCTGACGCGCAGCTAATCGACTGGATCACATGGCAATTAGCGATGTTGTCATTATAATGTCGCCTGTTCATGCCTGCGCTGGTCGGCAAACCCGTTGTAATCAGGAAATTTCATGGAAAATCAACCTAAGTTGAATAGCAGTAAAGAAGTCATCACTTTTCTGGCGGAGCGCTTTCCGCACTGCTTTAGCGCTGAAGGTGAAGCGCGTCCGCTCAAAATCGGTATCTTTCAGGATCTGGTCGAGCGTGTTCAGGGCGAAATGGGTCTGAGCAAAACACAGCTGCGTTCCGCGCTGCGTCTTTATACGTCAAGCTGGCGTTATCTTTACGGCATCAAAGCCGGTGCGATTCGTGTCGATCTCGACGGTAACGCCTGTGGCGTGCTGGATGAGCAGCACGTTGAGCATGCACGCAAGCAGCTGGAAGAAGCGAAAGCACGCGTCCAGGCGCAGCGTGACCAGCAGCGTGCGGCACGCCGTGAAGCAGGCGAAAGCGAAGAGGGCGCGGCACCGCGTCGTCCGCGCAAGCCCGCGCCACGTAAGCCTGCAGAAGGCGACGCTGCGCGTAAACCGCGTCCGCAGACGACTGCACCGCGTGCGACCGCATCACAGCATCGCAAGCCAGCCCCACGTCCGGAGCAGGAAGCCCGACCCATCACTGATACCTCAACTTTGCAACCCGGCCAGAGTATTAAAGTTAAAGCAGGCAAAAGTGCGATGGACGCTACCGTTCTGGAAGTCTCTAAAGACGGCGTTCGGGTCCAGCTCGCTTCCGGCATGGCAATGATTGTGCGCGCAGAACATTTGCAGTTCTGAAACGGAGGCTAACCCCGGCATGAACACCCTTTTCAAAGTTGGACTTATTGCGGGCCTGCTGTTAGCAGGCCCAACCTTCGGTGCGGAGAACATCACCCGCGCCGATCAGATTCCCCAGCTTCATGAAGACCCGCAGGATCCTACGGTCAGTGAGCGCGTAACCTCGCGCTTCACCCGTTCCCACTACCGCCAGTTCGATCTGGATCAGAACTTTTCCGCGAAAATTTTTGATCGCTACCTTAATATGCTCGACTACAGCCACAATGTGCTGCTGGCGTCGGATGTGGCGCAGTTTGCCAGCAAAAAAACCACCGTCGGTGACGAGCTGCGCAGTGGCAAGCTGGATCTCTTTTACGATATTTATAATCTGGCGCAGAAACGCCGTTTTGAGCGCTATCAGTACGCGCTGACGGTGCTGGCGCGTCCGATGAATTTCAGCGGCAATGACACCATCGACATTGATCGCGCTAAAGCGCCCTGGCCGAAAGATCAGGCTGAACTGAATGCGCTCTGGGATGCCAAGGTGAAATATGACCAGCTGAGTCTGAAGCTGGCGGGCAAAAACGATAATGAGATTCGCGATGTTCTGACCAAGCGTTACAATTTCGCTATCCGTCGTCTGGCTCAGAGCAACGGTGAAGACGTTTTCCAGCTGGTCATGAACGCTTTTGCCCGCGAAATCGATCCGCACACCAGCTATCTGTCGCCGCGTAACACCGAGCAGTTTAACACCGAGATGAGCCTGTCACTGGAAGGCATCGGTGCGGTTCTGCAGATGGATGATGACTATACCGTTATCAATTCGATGGTCGCTGGTGGCCCGGCAGCGAAAAGCAAAGCCATCACCGTTGGCGACCGCATCGTGGGTGTCGGTCAGCCTGGCAAGCCGATGGAAGATGTTATCGGCTGGCGTCTGGATGACGTTGTAGCAAAAATCAAAGGACCGAAAGGCAGCAAAGTACGCCTGGAAGTTCTGCCAGCCGGAAAGGGCACAAAAACCCGTACCGTGACGCTGACGCGTGAGAAAATCCGTCTGGAAGATCGCGCGGTTAAAATGACCATCAAAAATGTCGGCAAGCAGAAAGTGGGCGTGCTCGATATTCCTGGCTTCTATGTTGGTCTCACCGACGACGTGAAAGTACAGCTGCAGAAACTGCAGAAACAGAACGTTGACAGCGTGGTGATTGATCTGCGCACCAACGGTGGCGGCGCGCTGACCGAAGCGGTATCGCTGTCTGGCCTGTTTATTCCGAGTGGTCCGGTGGTGCAGGTACGCGACAACAATGGCCGGGTGCGTGAAGACAGCGACAATGACGGCGTGGTTTACTACAAAGGACCGCTGGTGGTACTGGTCGATCGCTTCAGCGCCTCAGCCTCTGAGATTTTCGCTGCCGCGATGCAGGACTACGGTCGTGCGGTGATTGTGGGCGAGCCGACCTTTGGTAAAGGCACCGTTCAGCAGTATCGCTCTCTGAACCGCATCTACGATCAGATGCTGCGTCCGGAGTGGCCAGCATTAGGCTCCGTTTCTTACACCATTCAGAAGTTCTACCGCATTAACGGCGGCAGCACACAGCGTAAAGGCGTCACGCCGGATCTGCTGATGCCAACCGGCGTTGAAGCGGCTGAAACCGGTGAGAAATTTGAAGATAATGCGCTGCCGTGGGACAGCATCAAAGCGGCAACCTATGAAAAAACCGGTGATGTTAAACCGCTGGTTGCGCAGCTGACGAAGCAGCATGCTGACCGCATCGCCCAGGATCGTGAGTTCCAGTACATCATGAAGGACATTGCACGCTTCAATGCCCTGAAAGATAAACGCAACATCGTGTCACTTAATCTTGCGCAGCGCGAGAAAGAGAACCACGAAGATGATGCGTCACGTCTGGAGAGGATCAATGCGCGCTATCAGGCCGAAGGCAAAAAACCGCTGAAAAATCTGGATGAATTGCCGAAGGATTATAAAGAGCCGGATCCGTATCTCGATGAGACGGTGAAAATCGCTAACGACCTTGCGCAACTGGAGAAAGCCCAGCCAGACGCGCCAGCAGCGAAATAATCCGCTGTTGCCAGAAAAAGCACCGCTCAGCGGTGCTTTTTTTTGCACCTGAAAAAGTTTGCGGTTACGAATGATTAGCAAGGGTGAACCCGTGAGCAGGCAGTGCTGCACGCCAGACGTGTCAGAATGTAAAGTTATGTCTTTTTAGGCACTTAAACGTTAAGGTCGCTTGAAAAGCCGCCCAATGCTCATAGGATATGTATCCGCGTATAGGCGCGTGAACTACTGAGGAAGATTAACAAATATGATGCGTATTGCTCTTTTCCTGATGACCAACCTGGCTGTGATGTTGGTATTCGGGCTGATTCTCAGCCTGACAGGGATCCAGTCAAGCAGTGTTCAGGGCCTGATGATTATGGCAGGCCTGTTTGGCTTTGGCGGTGCGTTTGTTTCACTGCTGATGTCGAAGTGGATGGCACTGCGATCGGTTGGTGGTGAAGTGATTGAACAGCCACGCAATGAAACCGAGCGCTGGCTGGTGGATACTATTGGCCATCAGGCCCAACAGGCGGGCATTGCGATGCCACAGGTCGCTATCTATCACGCACCTGACATCAATGCCTTTGCGACAGGCGCACGGCGAAATGCCTCACTGGTTGCGGTTTCAACCGGTCTGCTGCAGAACATGAGCCGTGACGAAGCCGAAGCGGTGCTGGCTCACGAAGTCTCGCATATCGCTAACGGTGACATGATCACCATGACGCTGATCCAGGGTGTGGTGAACACCTTCGTGATTTTCATTTCACGTATTCTGGCGCAGATCGCAGCAGGCTTTATGTCCGGCAACCGCGATGATGAAGAGAGCAGCAACGGCAATCCGCTGGTCTATTTTGCGGTGTCGATGGTGCTGGAGCTGGTGTTTGGTATTCTTGCCAGCATCATCACCATGTGGTTCTCGCGTCACCGTGAGTTCCATGCTGATGCCGGTTCAGCGAAGCTGGTGGGTCGTGAGAAGATGATTGCGGCGTTGCAGCGCCTGAAAACCAGCTACGAACCGCAGGAGCCGAGCAGCATGATGGCGTTCTGCATCAACGGCAAAGGCAAATCGTTCAGCGAGCTGTTTATGTCGCACCCGCCGCTGGATAAGCGTATTGAAGCACTGCGCAGCGGTCAGTATCTGAAGTAACACGAAGCAAATCAAAAAAAGGCGACTCAGGTCGCCTTTTTCTTTGGGTTGCCGTCAGGCGCGGGTCTGCGTCATGCGCGACACACTCACCAGCGCCGCCACGGCGGCAAAGCTGCCTGCCAGCAGCAGCGAAGCGTGCGTTCCGCGGTCATCAAACAGATTAAACATCAGTGCAACCAGCGCGGCACCCATACTCTGGCCCAGCAGGCGCGCCGTCCCCAGCATCCCGCTCGCGCCACCGCTGCGATGACGCGGAGCAGAGGTCACAATAGTGTGGTTATTCGGTGACTGAAACAGCCCGAAACCGGCCCCGCACAGCATCATGCGCCAGATAATATCCCCATCGCCTGGATTGGCTGGCAGCCAGGCGAGCAGGAATAACCCCAGGGCGAACATCGCCAGTCCGATCCCCCCCAGCAGCCCGGCATGCACCCGCTCAATCAGACGGCCGGCAATCGGCGCAAAGATCATCGTCGCCAGCGGCCAGGGCGTCAGCAGCAGACCGGTTGCCACCTCATTACGCTGCAGGACGTTCTGCAGGAAGAAGGGCAGTGAGACCATCGCCAGCATCTGGGCGCAGAACGAACAGACTGACGTCCCCATCGACAGGCTGAAGATCGGGATACGCAGCAGATCAACCGGTAACAGCGGCACCGCCATGCTTAACTGGCGACGAATAAAAAACCAGCCAGTGATCAGCAGCGCAACGACCTCGGCCAGCACCAGCAGCTGACTTTGTCCCTGAGCAAAACCGCTAAGCGCGGAGATGATCAGGCCAAAGAACAGGGCATTCATGATGGCACTGGGCACATCAAATTTCTGTGTGGTGGTTTTCTGCGGATTATCAGGAAGCGTTCGCAGCGCCAGCCAGAGCGCCACCGCACCCAGCGGGACGTTAATCAGAAACAGCCATTTCCAGCTTGCTACCGAGAGTATCGCTGCCGCTACCGTCGGGCCTGCCGCGGTTGAAACGGCCACCACCAGCGAGTTGATCGCCATACCGCGTCCCAGATAACGCTGCGGATAGATAATGCGTATCAGCGCGGTATTCACACTCATCAGCGCCGCGCCGCCAAACCCCTGCAGCACGCGGGCCACGGTCAGCATAGTGAGTGAGGTCGAGAAGGCGCAGAACAGCGAGGTCGCAATAAACAGTGCCAGCCCCGCCTGATAGACGCGGCGGTAACCCAGCATGTCGCCAAGAAAAGAGAGGGACAGCAGCGAGACGATGATTGCGATCTGATAAGCATTCACAATCCAGATGGATTGCGCCGGGCTGGCATTCAGCTCACGGGAAATGGTCGGTAATGCGACGTTGGCAATCGCGCCGTCCAGCACCGCCATGGTCAGGCCCAGCGCAATGGTGACGATAGCCATGTAGCGCTGACGCGCAGGTAATCCATCCTGAGGGGGAGAGAGTGTCATAAGTTAATTACTAAAGAGAGTGAATATCATCATGCTAATGAAATCAGCGCTGAAATACAGCGTCCCGGTAGATAAAAAACTGTCTTTAAATATGACTCAATCGTTAAAACATTGCTGCTGTCCTGTGCATCACTCTATACTGACAGTCCGTTCCATTTTTTTTGAAACAGATTTAACAAGGTGCGCGATGTCCTCTGCTGAAAATGATAAACAGCCCGATTCCGTCTCTTCGGTACTCAAAGTGTTCGGCATTTTGCAGGCGCTGGGTGAAGAGCGCGATCACGGTATTACCGAGCTTGCGCAGCGCGTGATGATGTCAAAAAGCACCGTCTACCGTTTCCTGCAAACCATGAAATCGCTGGGCTATGTCACGCAGGAAGGTGAAAGTGAGAAATACTCACTGACCCTGAAGCTGTTTGAACTGGGCGCTAAAGCGCTGCAGAACGTAGATTTGATCCGCAGTGCAGATGTGCAGATGCGTGAGCTGTCTCGTCTGACCAAAGAGACGATTCACCTGGGCGCGCTGGAAGAGGACAGCATTGTCTACATCCACAAAATCGACTCGCTCTACAACCTGCGCATGTATTCACGCATTGGCCGCCGTAATCCGCTGCACACCACCGCGATTGGTAAAGTCCTGCTCGCCTGGCGCGATCGCAGCGACGTTGAGGAGATTCTGCGGGATGTGGAGTTCAAACGCAGCACGGCCAATACGCTGCTGAGTGCGGAGGCGCTGATTACGGCGCTGGAGCAGGTCAGGGCGCAGGGCTATGGCGAAGATAATGAAGAGCAGGAAGAGGGATTACGCTGTCTGGCCGTGCCGGTATTTGATCGGTTTGGCGTGGTGATTGCGGGACTCAGTATCTCGTTTCCCACTATTCGTTTTTCAGAAGATGCCCGTCAGGATTATGTGGCGATGCTGCACCGGGCAGCGCGCACGCTTTCAGCAGAAATGGGTTATCACGACTACCCGTTCTGAACAAAGCGGGCCATCCGGCCCGCTTAATGATCAGTTATCGATCACGTCGCCGCTTTTCTTCAGTAACGGACAATCCGTTACGCCCACCACGCCACTGTCCGTATGCAGATATTGCGCGCTGATGACGCCGCGAGCGGTAAGATAGCTGCACTGCAGGCCCAGTCCGGCGGCATTTTTCGTACTGCCGGTTAACACCCCGTAACCGGTAAACAGCATCGCCAGCCAGATCACCGCCAGCAAGCCTAATGTGCGAATAAACAGTTTCATCATGTCTCCTTGTGAAAGATAACTCAGCGCGCCACCTGGTGCTGCCGGTTATGATGATATCAGCATGCCTCGCTTTTCTGGTGGGATCGATCAGAGATAACTGAAACGGCAAATTCTGCATTAATGTGCCCCCCATTATCTTTTGCGATGGCTACAGGTAGAATAGGGGGTTGCCATGTTCTGGCGTTTCCACTGAGTTTTACGAGGCAGTTATGAATGAGTTAGCCGCAAATTCGGGCCCCCTGGTCAGCTATGGCCTGCTGGTCATTGTGTTGATTGTGGCGTTTGTCGCCTGGTTCTTTGTTAACCGGGCCAGCGTGCGCGCTGGTGAGCAAATCCGCTTACTGGAATCCTTACTTGAAGAGCAGAAAAAACAGAATCAGCTGCTGCGACGTCTCATTGAGTTGCAGCCTGGGGCAGAGTTGAAAAAAACCGATGACGAGCGGGAAAAGCGCGACTTTATCCGGTTAATTCCGGAACGTTAATCACTGCAGAGAGGCGGAATGGGCTGGAAAAATCCGTGGTATGACAGCAGTAAAACGCATCACACGCCGGAAGGATTCTGTAACCCTGAACCGGAACAGCGCAAACCGGGCGACCTGAAGCGCTGGCGCAGGGAGCGTAAAGCACAGCAGCTGCCGCAGCCACCGCAGCAGGGGTATGCGGCGTTTATCGACCAGTGGTGGCAGCCCGCGGATATCAGCGGTCATGACGATCGTCTCTGGTGGCTGGGACATGCTGCCGTGCTGTTGCGGCTGAACGGGCAATATATTCTGGTTGATCCCGCGCTCTCTTCACGCGCCTCGCCGCTGCCCTTTGCGGGGCCGCAGCGAAAAACGCCTGCGCCACTCAGCATCGCTGATCTGCCACGCCTTGATGTCGTGCTTATTTCCCATAACCATTACGATCATCTGGATAAGCCCACGGTGAAAGCGATTATCCGTCGCTTTCCACAGGCAACCTTTATTGTGCCGCTGGGCCTGGCAAACTGGTGCAGAGCGCAGGGCGTGAAACAGGTGTACCAGCTCGACTGGTGGCAGCAGATAACGCACGGTGATCTCTGCTTTGATGCGGTGCCAGCCCGTCACTGGAGTATGCGAACACCGCGCGATCGCAACCGTTCACTCTGGTGTGGCTGGGTCGTGCGCTCGGCCTCACAGCGTTTCTGGTTCTCGGGCGACAGCGGCTACAGTGACAGACTGCTGGAGATTCCGGCCCGTCTTGGCCCGTTCAGCGTGACTGCTTTGCCGATTGGCGCTTATGCACCCAAATGGTTCATGGCGGGCCAGCATATGGATCCTGACCAGGCGGTAGCCCTGTGGCAGGCGGCAGGCAGGCCATTGACCCTGCCTATACACTGGGGGGTATTTGAGCTGGCCGACGAGTCGCTGGATGCGCCACCGCAGGAGCTGGCGAATGCGCTGCAGCGGGCCGATGAACAAAATGGCCGCTTCGCTCCCTGGCGAATAGGCGAAGGCCGCAGCATAAATAACCCCGCCCAGGAATAATCCTAAAGCCTCCGTGATAAATAAAAGCCGGAGGTGTTTTATCTGACATCAATTTTTCAGATCAAAAGTTAAATTCTTAATAAGTAAAATCAGCATCGTTGCTTTTATTTGGAGCAAGGCTAATGGCTGGCTCCTGCTTTTGGTGCAAAAAGAGCCTTATCTGTACGAAATAAAAGTCGCTGTACAGGATTGGCGGCAGATTTTTGATATCTGCCACTGTTACCGCTTCGCTTATTCATTTCGTGATTGCCATATTTGTGAAATATTAATTTCTTATGGTATCCATTGAGTTACCCCTGGCAACAAAGGCAGGAGAGGGCGCTAGCCCCACGAAAGCTTTATTCGCAGGCGTATTTGTAAACCCCACAGAACAGGCAATGTGAGCCTTCTGGCAAATATGGGCGCAGTCGCGCAAGAGCTTTAAAAATGGCTTGCCATTATTTTTGGGATATGTGATAACAATTCGTGGGTTAAACGAGGTACAGTTCTGTTTATGCATGGCATCTTCAGTAAAGAAGTACGAGTAAAGACGTTGACGTTGAATACCGCTTCCTTGCCGAACCTTAATTAGTGCCTCATGCAGTAATGTCTCTGGTTTTTCTGTAAGACAGCCTTCAGGCTAAATAAACATCTAAAGGAATTTGCAAAATGGCAAAGATTAAAGGTCAGGTTAAGTGGTTCAACGAGTCTAAAGGTTTTGGTTTTATCACTCCTGCTGACGGCAGCAAAGATGTGTTCGTACACTTCTCTGCTATTCAGGGCAACGGTTTTAAAACCCTGGCTGAAGGCCAGAGCGTTGAGTTCGAAATTCAGGACGGCCAGAAAGGCCCGGCAGCTGTTAACGTCACTGCTATCTGATTCGACACCGCTGCGGTGCATGGCACCCTGACACGGATTTTCAAAGCCCTGGCTTCTCAGCCGGGGCTTTCTTTATGCTTCCGAAGCGTAGACGTTAAGGTTACACTGCGCCGCGTTATCTGATGCCGGAGTACCTGATGTCCCTGATTTGCCCTCTTTGTCACGCTTCTCTGACCTTCACCGACCGCAGCTGGTGCTGCGAAAACCGCCATCAGTTTGATCAGGCGAAAGAAGGCTACGTCAATCTGCTGCCCGTTCAGCATAAACGATCGCGTGAACCGGGTGACAGTGCTGAGATGATGCAGGCACGGCGAGAGTTTCTTGAGGCAGGCTACTATCAGCCGCTGCGTGATCGGGTGGTCAGCCTGCTTACGGCAGTGCTAAATCAGCCAGCGTGCAGCGTTCTGGATATCGGCTGTGGTGAAGGGTATTACACCGCCGCGCTGGCAGATGCGGCGGGGGACGGCGCGCAGATTGATGGGCTGGATGTCGCCAGGATGGCCATCAGGCTGGCGGCAAAGCGCTATCCTGCGGTGCGCTTCTGCGTCGCTTCCAGCCAGCGCTTACCCTTTGCCGATCACTCTCTGGATGCGGTTGTACGCATCTACGCCCCCTGCAACGAAGCGGAGCTGGCTCGCGTGCTGAAGCCGGGGGGGCTGGTGCTGACCGTGACCCCAGGGCCGCACCATCTGCAGCAGTTCAAAGCGCTGATTTACCGCGACGTGCAGTTGCATGTGCCCGAGCAGAAAGCCTATCCCGGCTTCCGGCAGGTCGCACAGCATGCCCTGCGCTACCCGATGGCGCTTACCGGTGCCGCTGCGACGACCCTGCTGCAGATGACCCCCTTTGCCTGGCGGGCGCGGGAGGCGGTCTGGCAAACGCTTCAGCAGAGCGAGCAGTTCAGCTGCGATGCTGATTTTAGCCTGACTGTGTGGCAGCGCGATTAACGGGCATCGACCAGCGTCGTGTAGATCCGCTCCAGATCGTCGAGTTGCTGCACTGCGACCAGCAGACGGCGCTGTTCCAGCTGAATAACCAGAATGCCATCCTCAGAAAGATTCATGCCCTGAATCCGCCGGTAGTCGATCCAGACACCGGCGTAAAACAATCCCTCATTCTTCATCAGCAGCGTGGGTTTCCGCAGCCAGAACAGCCAGAACGCCATAAAACTCAGCACCATCAGCAGTGAGGTGGTGAGCTGCGGGCCATGATGACTGACATTGTTCCACAGAAGTATCAGCAGCAGGCCGATAACAATCAGGCTGTCGATTTTATGTTGCCTGCGCAGTGCCACCCGTAAGCGGGTTGCTCCCCGCCGACGCGGTAAAATCGCCTCATGGTAAATGGCAAACAGCATCAGGGCAGCGATACAACACGCAATCAACACGTCAGTTACGGACATCACATCTACCTCAAACAGGGTGAGCTCAGCCAGTTGTGGCTCAGCTCACCACGCTTAAAAACCGGGAGCACAGGCTCCCGGCCGGGTGAAATTACAGACCGAGCAGGCCGATCCAGTAACCAAAAATACCGATGGCAAAGAAGCCAACGATAATCCACAGCGCATTCACTTTACGGCGTAGCAGCCACATACAGCCAAAGGTCAGCAGCAGCGGCACAATGCCCGGCATCAGCTGATCGAGGATCGACTGAACCGTAGTGACGGTGGTCTTGCCGGTGGAGTCCGTGATGCGCGACACCACCAGCGGGATGTTAACGTGCGTCCACTTGTTGACCAGCGCCCCCATGACAAACAGGCCCAGAATCGAGGCGCCCTCCGTGAGTTTCTGGAGAAAACCGCCGCCCATGTCGCTGACGATGTCGATCCCTTTGCGATAGCCATAGGCCACGCCGTAGTAGCGGGTCAGAAGACGTGCCAGGTTAAACAGTATAAAGAAGAGCAGCGGGCCCAGCAGACTGCCGCTCATGGCGATACCGGCACCTAGTGCTGCAAACACCGGACGCACCGTACCCCAGAAGATCGGGTCACCGACACCGGCCAGCGGTCCCATCAGCCCGACTTTCAGACCGTTAATCGCGCCATCGTCGATAGGTGCGCCGTTGGCACGCTGCTCCTCCATCGCCATGGTGACGCCCAGCACCGGCGCGGCAACATAAGGATGGGTATTGAAGAACTCAAGATGACGTTTGATCGCCTGCTTACGCTCATCATTGTTCTCAGGATAGAGGCGGCGGATCACCGGCACCATCGAGAAGCAGAAGCCCAGCGCCTGCATACGTTCAAAGTTCCATGAACCCTGGAAAAGGTTTGAGCGCATAAAAACAGCGCGGACATCACCGGGGGTCAGTTTCTTTTCAGCTTTCGTCATATCAACCATGTGATCACCTGTTCCTTAATCGAGTTCGTTATCAAGATCGTTTGCGGTTGCAGCCCCTGTGGGGGCTCCCGCCACACGGTTGTATTTCGGGCTGAGCTGAATGTAGAGCACCGCCATGACTACGCCAATCACACCCAGTGCCACCAGGTTGAAGTTGGTGAAAGCCGCAGTGACAAAGCCCAGGTAGAAGAACGGCATCAGATAGCCTGCGCGCATCATGTTGATGACCATCGCGTAACCGACCACCACAATCATGCCACCGGCGATATTAAGGCCGTTGGTGACCACTTCAGGAATTGAACTGAGCAGCGCGTGAACCGCACTGGTGCCAACGGAGATGGCCACAATCAGCGCCGGAATGGCAATACGCATCGCCTGGAGCAGCAGGGCAGAGACATGAATCCAGGAGATTGCGGTGAGGTTACCTTTCTCTGCGGCTTTATCGGCCGCATGCTGGAAGGCGACGGTCAGCGTACGCACGATAATGGTCAGCACCTGTCCGGCAGCCGCCAGCGGAATGGCCAGTGCAATACCGGCACCCACACTTTGTCCGCCAGCGATGACAAGGATGGTCGAGATGATAGAGGCGAGGGCGGCATCGGGGGCCACGGCGGCACCGATGTTCATCCAGCCCAGCGCAATCATCTCCAGCGTACCGCCGATGATAATGCCGGTTTTCATGTCACCCAGTACGATACCAATCAGCGTACAGGCGACCAGCGGACGGTGAAACTGGAACTCATCCAGAATCGACCCCATACCGGCAATACAGGCGACAATAAAAATCAAAATAATTTGTAGCGAGGTTATTTCCATCATACTTCTTGTCCTCAGCAGGATAATCAGGAGCCCGGAAACGCAGGCGCAGAAGTGCTTCTGTTACGCGTTAACTTTCGCAATCAGATCCATCATTTTCAGTTTCTGGTCACTGGAGACTTTACGCACTTCCAGTTCAATATTGCGTTCATTGAGTTTGCGAAAGGCGGCGATATCTTTTTCATCAACCGAGACCGCATTATTGACCTGGGTTTTCCCCTGGCGGAACGCCATCCCGCCAATGTTGACCGTTTTAATATCCACACCCTGTTCGACGACGCGCAGCACATCGGTGGGATTGGTAAACAGCAGCATGACCCGATCCTGACCATATTTCGGGTTATTCCACACCCGCACCATTTTATCGACATCCACCACATGCGCGGTCACGCCGGGCGGGGCGACCTGCGTCAGCAGGGTTTTGCGCACGTGATCGTTGGCGACGTCGTCGCTGACCACGATAATACGCTGAACGTTCGTCTCTTTTGTCCAGCGCGTCGCAACCTGCCCATGAATCAGGCGGTCGTCGATGCGCGCCAGCCCGATTTTCATGTGGTCACCGGGTGCCATTGGTTTAGCCGGTTGTGCAGCGGCGGCGGGTTTTACCGCAGCCGGAGCCGGTGCGTCCTCTTTCGCTTTCAGGGCTTTGACCCCTTCACGACCGGTCTCCACCGCCACGGCCACCAGTTCATCAAACTCTGGGTTGTCATCGCGCGCCATCAGGGTTTCAACCAGCATCGGGATATTGACCCCGGCGATGACCTCATACTGTGGCTTGTCGACAACAATGCGGCTGGCCGCGTTAAACGGGCTGCCACCCCAGGTATCAACCAGGAACAGTACCCCCTGGCGGGTATCCAGCTCTGCCAGTCGTGCCTGATATTTTTCAATCAGCGTTTCTGCGTTTTCACCGGGGACAAAGTCTATCCAGCCGATATTCTCCTGCTCGCCTAACAGCATTTCTGCTGTTTTCAGCAGTTGTTCCGCTGCCCAGCCGTGTGTACCAATTACAATCGCAATGGTCACGTGCTACCTCCGTTCGCTAGAGATGCTCATCTGAGTAAATGAACTGTAGTGAGACATATTTTGATTATTCGTATAACCCGTGAGTCCTGCTATCTGATATAGCGTCGTAAAAACAGGGGTTAACTTCATCAAGGCGGTAAAGTCGCGATTTATTTTAGTGATCGAAAAAATAAATTATGTGATGTCTGTCAGTTATTCATCCCGTAAGCAGGTGCTTTACCGCTTTTATGCGCCCGATCATCCATTATGCAGATTGTAAAAATAAGAAAATTTTTTGACGCATTTTGCCGACCTGATACATTAACGTTCTGTTTATTACTCAGGAGTAACGGGCTTCAGCCCACCTTTATGGATCGTCACCGACGTCGCTTAATCTGTTCTTTGCGCCTGCTGGCGCGTCACTCTTCGCCTCGCGGCGTTTTCACCGCTTTCCCGACTACCCGGATGTCACGCTTCGCTGCGCTGACAGGCACCGGCTCGATCTGTTCCCTGTTCTGGAGTCATAAATAATGGAATTTTTATTCGACCCCTCAATCTGGGCGGGTTTACTGACGCTCATCGTGCTGGAAATCGTACTCGGTATCGACAACCTGGTGTTTATTGCCATCCTGGCCGACAAACTGCCACCAAAGCAGCGTGATAAAGCACGCCTTATTGGCCTGTCGCTGGCGCTGGTCATGCGTCTGGGCCTGTTGTCGCTGATCTCCTGGATCGTCACCCTGACCACGCCTCTCTTCAGCGTAGGCGGTTTCAGTTTTTCCGGGCGTGATTTAATCCTGCTGTTCGGGGGTTTCTTCCTGTTGTTCAAAGCGACGATGGAACTGCACGAGAGGCTGGAGAACCGTCAGCTTGATGGTTCGGCAAACCGGGGATATGCCAGTTTCTGGGCAGTGGTATTGCAGATTGTCGTGCTGGACGCGGTCTTCTCGCTGGATGCTGTTATTACCGCTGTAGGGATGGTGAACCACCTGCCGGTGATGATGACTGCCGTGGTGGTTGCGATGGGTGTGATGCTGCTGGCGTCTAAGCCGTTAACTAACTTCGTTAACGCGCATCCGACCGTGGTGGTGCTCTGTCTGAGCTTCCTGTTGATGATTGGTCTGTCACTGGTGGCAGAAGGCTTTGGTTTCCATATTCCTAAAGGCTACCTCTATGCAGCGATTGGCTTCTCAATTCTGATTGAGCTGTTCAACCAGATTGCGCGTCGTAACTTTATTCGCCATCAGTCGAATCGCCCGATGCGTGAGCGCACCGCAGAAGCGATCTTACGGCTGATGGGGGGCCGCAACCGCGCCCAGACGGCCAGCAATGGCAGCAGCAACGGTAACACCAGCAGCAGTGAAGAGTCTGCGCTGGCGGAAGCGATGCCGCAGGAAGCGTTTAAAGATGAAGAGCGTTACATGATTAATGGCGTACTGACGCTGGCTTCCCGCTCAATTCGCAGCATTATGACGCCGCGTGGTGAAATCTCCTGGGTCGATGCGAATCGTCCGGTAGATGAGATTCGCGGTCAGCTGCTGGATACCCCTCACAGCCTGTTCCCGGTCTGCCGGGGTGAGCTGGATGAAATTGTGGGTGTGGTGCGCGCTAAAGAACTGCTGGTGGCGCTGGAACAGGGTGTGGATGTGGCAACCTTTGCGGCCAATACGCCGACCATTGTGGTGCCAGAGACGCTGGATCCAATCAACCTGCTTGGCGTGCTGCGTCGTGCCAGGGGCAGTTTCGTGATTGTCACCAATGAGTTTGGTGTGGTTCAGGGCCTGATTACCCCGCTGGACGTGCTGGAAGCGATTGCGGGTGAATTCCCGGATGAAGATGAAACGCCTGATATTGTTGCCGATGGCGATGGCTGGTTAGTGAAAGGCGGAACCGATCTGCACTCGCTGCAGCAGTTGCTCGACTTCCATGAGCTGGTCGATCCGGCAGAAGATCACGCCTCGCTGGCGGGCCTGCTGATTGAGAAGAAAGGGCAGTTACCGCTTCCCGGTGATGTGATTGATATCACTCCGCTGCACTTCCAGATTATTGAAGCGACGGACTACCGTATTGATCTGGTGCGTGTGACGAAAGATAAACCGCATGACGAGGATGAAGAGGCGTAACGGTTCACGTTATTGCCGGGGCGCGGCAGGCTAAACCGGTCGCGCTGAATTTTCCCGACAGCCGCTGCTTAACGCTGCGGCTTTTTTTCGTCGGTGGTGTGACGTGTTAAGGCCGGGGAAGTGGCACGGTTGCCGCTGTTAAGTGCGGGCGTCTGCCTGATGCTGCTTCAGCCAGGCCGGAAAATCCTCCAGTGGCATCGGACGGGCAAAATAGTAGCCCTGCAGGTGATCTACCCCGCGTTCGCGCAGATAAGCCGCCTGTTCAGCCGTTTCCACCCCTTCGGCCACCAGGCTGATATTCAGGCGCTGGGCCAGCGAAATCACCATATCGGTTACCGTGGCGTTAATGGCATCTGTGCCGATGGCTGCAGTGAAAATCTTGTCGATTTTGAGCACGTCTGGCTGCAAATCTTTCAGGTAGGAGAGCGAGCTGTGACCGGTGCCAAAGTCATCAATTGCCAGCCGGACGCCAATCTCGTGAAGTTGTGCAATGACCGACTGATCGACAACCGGCAGAGCGTCGCGCTCAGTCAGTTCCACCACCAGTTTTTGCACCGGACTGGCAGGCCACCACAGGTTCTGCAGATCTTCCAGAATGGCGCGGTCGCGGAAATGGCTGGCGGCAACATTGATGGCGATATGAAACGCGGGCGCATCGGGTAACTGAGGCAGCTGTCTCACTACCTCGTTCAGCACAAAGCGCGTCAGCGGCTTGATCAGGTTCTGGCGCTCCGCCAGGGGAATAAAGACATCCGGTGCGATCCAGCCCTGTCGGGCATTGTGCCAGCGCAGCAGCAGTTCTATCCCGTCGCACTCGCCGCTTTTGCTGTTGATCAGCGGCTGGCAATAAACCATGAACTCACGGGCCGTAATGCCATAACTGATTTGCCAGCTAAGGCTCATGCGATTCGCTGTCGCCAGCCAGATGATGTAGCCCATCAGCAGGCTCAGCAGCAGCGCCAGCGGCAGCTGTGAGGGAAGTGTCGCCAGCGCCAGCCGTGTCGGGGAGGGGCCATAGAGGGTGAGCGTAAAAGGGTAGCGCAGCGACCCCTGCTCATAGCTCACTTCGTCATCTGAGGGCACCGTTGGCTCAATCAGCGGATTGCCATACTCCAGGCTCTCACCATTGACGTTAAACACCGCGCGTTCTACCCAGGGCAACTGCGGTTCCAGCAGATAGTTGCTCATCATTTCAATGTTGATGACCTGCAATATTCCCGAACGGTTATCCAGGCTCTTTGGCGTCCACAGCAGTAACACCGGCGAGCCTTTCAGCAGATATTGATCGGTTGACAGGGCCATACGCTGATTGTTGAAGGCAAGGCCGGGGTAAGTCTGGCTGAACGGGATAGTGCGCGGGCCGTAAATACTGGAGCAGTAGAGCATGTCGTTATCGACCAGCAGAATGGCACGAACCGTCTGCAGCGAAGAGATTTTTTCGATGAGCGGAAAACGCACGTCCTGACAGGGGACGCCTACCAGGCCCAGCGTGTTGCTGGCTGACACTTCCAGCGGTGAAAACATCCGGTCGAACCGCATAATCGCTTTATCGGCGAAATCCATCGCCTGCTGTTCAATACGTGACTTCTCTTCGATATAGCGAAAGGCCAGCGTGACGATCAGCACCACGGTGGCAATTGACAGTGCGATCAGCAAACGCTTGCGTCTGAATTGTCCAACAAATTGCTGGGCCATAAACATCAGTATCCACCTTCCCATATAGCCTGAAAAAAGCAAAAAATAACGGGGTTAGTATCGGCACGGCCAGGTCAATATTGAGGCCGGAATGCAGAAAAGCGGGTCTGGAAAGCTGCGCAAACCGGACGGCTGCGCGGAAAACACTCTACCGTGTAAACCTGCGCTGAGATAGCGCAGGATGCGGATTTTATTACGTTTGCACGTTATTTAAACAACTTAGCGTTTCGCTTAATCACACTGAACTTTAATCGCCAGACCACCACGGGAGGTTTCACGGTATTTCGCGTTCATATCCTTGCCGGTCTCATACATGGTCTCAATGACTTTATCCAGCGAGACGCGGGGTTCGCTGGTGCGGCGAAGCGCCATGCGCGCCGCGTTAATGGCTTTAACCGAGGCGATAGCATTACGTTCAATGCAGGGCACCTGAACCTGACCCGCCACCGGGTCACAGGTCAGCCCAAGGTTATGCTCCATGCCAATTTCAGCAGCAACGCACACCTGTTCCGGGCTGCCGCCCAGCAGTTCTGCCAGACCGGCCGCCGCCATCGAACAGGCAACACCCACTTCACCCTGACAACCCACTTCCGCGCCTGAAATCGAAGCGTTCATTTTGTACAGCACGCCAATGGCACCAGAGGCGAGGAAATAGCGCAGAAAAATGTCGGGCGTCACCGGCTCGATAAAGTGATCGTAGTAAGCCAGCACCGCAGGCACGATACCGCAGGCACCGTTCGTCGGCGCGGTCACCACGCGACCACCGGCGGCATTCTCTTCGTTGACGGCCAGCGCGTACATATTGATCCAGTCGATAACAATCATTGGATCGCTGGAGTGCTTGGTGGAGGAGGTCAGCAGGCGACGCAGAGAGGCGGCACGACGTGGCACGCGCAGCGGTCCCGGCAACACGCCTTCGGTATTCAGACCCCGGTCGATACAGGCCTGCATGGTCTGCCAGATCGTCGCGAAATAGGCGTTGATCTCATCGCGGCTGTGCAGCGCCAGCTCATTTTTCATCACCAGGCCCGACAGCGACAGGCCGGTTTCACGGCAGTGAGCCAGCAGATCCCGGGCGGAGTGGAACGGCCAGGGCACTGACACTTCATCCAGCGCTGACTGCCCGAAGTGCTCTTCATCGACAATGAAACCGCCGCCCACGGAATAGTAGGTTTTTGACAGGATCAGCAGGTCGCCCGCAAACGCCAGCAAGCGCAGGCCATTTTCATGCAGCGAGAGGTTCTCACTGCGGAACACCATGCCACCTTCGCGCGGGAAATCGACTTCGTGCGCGCCTTTCGCCAGCAGCAGCCGCTCACGCTGTTCGACATCTTTGATAAATGCGGGGATGGCATCAATGTCTACCGTGTCCGGCGATTCGCCAGCCAGACCCATAATAATGGCAATATCAGTGTGATGTCCTTTGCCGGTCAGCGACAGAGAACCGTAAACATCCACGGCAATTCGGGTCACCTCCTGCAGTTTCTCCTGTTCGCACAGCAAATCCACAAACTGTTTACCCGCCTTCATCGGGCCGACAGTATGCGAACTTGAGGGACCGATGCCCACTTTGAACATGTCGAAAACACTAATCACAGGTGACACTCCTCACATTTATTCTCAGTCTGCCGGGGCAGTTTATGGCGCCCATAGTAATGGTCATGCACCGGAAAAGAGCAGCTTTTCGCATGAAATAAACTTATCAAAAGAGATAGAAAAAATTATAGCGCAGCCCGGCAGGTCGCTGACGGGCTGGAAGGGTGAAAACAGCAGGAAAGGTCTCAGAATGCGATCTGCGTACTCAGGGAACGGATAATTCCTGCCGTCATGCCCCACACCAGATAATCCTGATAGCGCGACAGCCAGACCGGATGACGGACGCCCGCCCGATGCACCTCCAGCGCGCTGTAGCGGCTGAGCTGCAACGCCTCTGCCAGCGGCATCTCAAAGGCACTGCTCACCTCATCGGGATTGATGGTTAAGTGCAGGTCAGCCGGGATAATGCCCAGTACCGGCGTGACCTGAAAGCCGGTGCTGCTGGTCACGGCGGGCAGCGCGCCTAAAATCTCGACCCGCTGTGGATCGATGCCAACCTCTTCCTGTGCTTCACGCAGTGCGGTGGCGATGAGCGAGGCGTCGGTGTCATCCTGCATCCCACCGGGAAAGGCGACCTGTCCGGCGTGTTTGCGCAGGGCGTGCGAGCGCTGCGTCAGCAACAGACCGGGTTCATGCCGCGCCACGATGGGCACCAGCACTGCGGCATGACGCCCGGAGAGACGCTGCGTGCTGCGGGCAGGCTGCTGCAGCAAAAAGCGACTGCGGAAAACCTCAAGCGTCAGCGCCAATCGACCCTCCTGCCTGTTCCAGTGCCGGTAAAATCCGGCTGACTTTATCAAGCGTTTCCTGATACTCCGCTTCAGGATCGCTGTCTGCCACCAGCCCGCCACCCGCGGCACAGTAGAGCTGCTGGCCTTCGGCGATCAGCGTACGGATCGTGATGCTGGTATCCATCCGGCCACACAGGCTGAGATAGCCGATGCTGCCGCACCAGGCATTACGCCGTTGCGGCTCCAGTTCATCAATAATCTCCATCGCACGAATCTTGGGCGCGCCGGTAATGGAGCCGCCGGGGAAGCAGGCACGGAGCAGATCGGTGGCCCGCAGGGTGTCAGGCAGCTGCGCCCGCACCGTGCTCACCAGATGGTGTACGGCGGGGAAGGGTTCAACCACAAACAGTTCCGGCACCGTCACCGAGCCGGGCAGCGCCACGCGGCCAATATCGTTACGCAGCAAATCGACAATCATCAGGTTTTCAGCCCGATCTTTCTCCGCATGGCGAAGTGCTTCAGCCTGTTGCACATCCGCAACCGGATCGGCACAGCGTGGCCGGGTTCCTTTTATGGGGCGGGTTTCAATCTGGTTTTGATTCAGCGACAGGAAGCGCTCCGGCGACAGGCTAAGGATGGCACTTTCCGGCAAACGCAGGAACGCGCTGAACGGCGCACGGTTAGCTGCATTGAGCAGGGTAAATGCCTGCCACTCATCGCCCTGATATCCGGCCTGAAAACGCTGCGCCAGATTAACCTGGTAGCAGTCACCCGCCTGAATATAGGCCTGAACGGCGGCAAAGCGCGCGGCATATTCGGCATAGCTCATATTAGAACGCCAGCCGCTGGTCAGTGAAAAGGGCACGACGTCGCGTGTAGGCCACTGCGCCAGCCAGGCGGCACGCTCCTGCACGTTCTGCAACGCCACCAGCGTCAGGGTTTGCTGATGATGATCGGCAATCAATGCCCAGTCATAGATCCCGGCCGCCATATCCGGGGTGGTGAGATCGGCCACCGCCTGCTGAGGAAGCGACTCAAACCGGCGGCCCAGATCGTAGCCAAACAGACCCAGTGCCCCACCCTGAAACGGCAGGGCTTCGCTGGCAACGGGCGTGACGCCCAGTGCATCACACTGCTGCTGCAGCAGCAGCAGGGGATCGTCGGTTGATTCGGTTATGCCGGTTGCGTCGCTCACGGTAGTCACTGGCCCACGGGTCACCAGCGTGGCGCGGGGATCGGCGGTCAGAATATCAAAGCGGTTGTCGCTGTGGCTGGCCTGCGCGGAGGAGAGCAGCATTGCCCAGGGCAGATGGGCAAGGGTGGCAAAACGCTGTGTCAGCGCATCCGGGGTATAATCAAGCGTGAGGGTTTCAACAATCATCGGGCAGACAAATCAGAAAGCAAAGAGGCGGTCAGACTGACATATTTTTTCCCGACTGGCACCTGTTAGTTCCGCGTGGGATACTGTCGGCCCCAATGCAGGAGTAAAACATGTTTACAGGATTACCGGCTCTCTCACATGAGCAACAACAGCAGGCTGTCGAACGTATCCAGGAATTGATGGCGGGTGGTTTATCAAGCGGCGAAGCTATCGCCCAGGTGGCGCAGGAAATCCGGCAGAATCACAAGGGCGAACAGATTCGGGCGTTATTCGACGACGAAGATGAAAAACCTGAAGAAGAATAACGCCCGGTACAATTAACGTGCGGCGATGATTTTAATTTCGATTTTGTACTTTGGATTCAGCAGCCCGGCCTGAACCGTACAGCGCACCGGCGCATTGCCCGGTGAAACCCAGGCGTCCCAGGCCCGGTTCATGGCAGGGAAATCGGCTTTATCCACCAGAAACAGTGTGGCATCAAGAATTTTGCTTTTATCGCTGCCGAGCCGGGTCAGAATCGCATCAATCACCGCCAGGGCATTGGCGGTCTGCGCTTCTGCATCAGCATCCAGATTTTCAGGCACGCTGGTGTAGTAGATGGTGTCGTTATGGATCACGGCCTCTGACATACGATGTTCCGGGTCAATGCGGGTAATACTCATCGGTTTCTCCCTGGTTAGTTGCGCATTAGCCTGGCATACTCCTCACATCGCTGTCACCCCTTACGCTTACAGGCAGCGCTCAACAATGGCCTGTCTGTCCGCCATCACCTGTGGAGACATGCGGAAAGTGGTGAAATATTTTACGTCCGCCCCTTTATGGCGGGGTGAGACATCAGCAAAAATCGAATCTTCCCAGGTAAAAACGCTGATCCTGCTGCCATCAGGCTGGGTGTGTGTGGTGTTATCGCGGGCAATAACGCTGGTGGTGGACCAGCCACGATAGATACAGTCGCTGAGCTGAGGAACGCTACGGGTGCTTTGACCCTGAAAAACGGGTGCCTGCAGACGAGCCTGATCGGGCGTGGGTGCCTGGCAGCCGCAAATAAGCAGCACGCCAGCCAGTGAGCCGATGCGGAAAGAGTTCATAACATGCCTCCGCCTGAGTCAGGCAGTCGGGTTAAGGCCATCTGCAAAACATCGCCAGAAAAGCAATGTTTTGCCAGTCTCAGCACGTCAGCCTGTGGGGGCTTCATCCCAACGGTAAGCTGATTTAATCATTATAATCCGGGCGGTTATTTCCTCGCTGCGTTCCACTGCATTTGATACCTGCATCACACTGTCGGGCTGACGGGTGTTGCGGAAGGCACAAGCCACTCACGTTAACAGGCGGGCCGGGACAAGGAAGTGAGGGCAGTGACGGCATAAAAATGTTATAAATCCGCCCCACGATAACGCCACAGGTTGAGGATGAGAACATGGCGAATACGCAGTATCTGTTTTGGGTTATGGCTGGCGCACTGACGCTGCTGTTTATTGTTATCGCGGCGTTTGTAGGATTATCCAAAGGCACTAAGCAGGGCGTTATCACCTTTGCTGTCCTGTTCGTCATTATGCTGGCAGGCGCGCTTTACATAAGCCACTAGCGCGACACCGTCTGATCATTTTCAGTCCGTTACAGCAATTTCACGCCTTGCTCACATTTCAGGCGGAAAATGTGCGGCCTCCGATGTCGGTTAGCTATGCTCAGTTGAAATAGCAGCACGGCTATTTATCACCGGAGGTAACTATGTCTGAACGTCCTGATTACGATGAACCGCTGCCAGATGATGCTGAGATCTATCCGGAAGATGAAGAAGAGGATGAGGAAGACGATCTGTCAGAAAAGGATGTGTAGCCGTCCGATAAAGATGGCTGTCTGAGTACCTCTCTTCTTCCGGGCTTACACCGCAAAACCGCCAGCACGCAGTTTTGCGGTTTCTCACTTTAGTTCCCCGCATCGATTCGCCACTTTCTCCACGCGTTAATGCCTTATTCCGTTTTGCTGCCCGGTATATTTCCTCAGGCAGAAGCGTGGCTTTAATCCTCGCAAAAACACGTAGAAACAATTCGGCTACAAATATTTCACGTTAATTAACATTAATGAAAATTATAAACTCGTTATTTATTCCATTCTGGTCTGACTGAATGCTGTCGCCTTGCTGACGTAAAGCTGACAGGCATAGTATTCCTGCTGCACATTTGCTTATTAAGCAGGGAAAAAATGGATAACCTGAAAATCTTAAGTCTGGCTATGGCGCTTTCGTCCATCAGCGCAGCAGGCGCAAAGGAGCTGCACTGGACCTGCGAAGACGGGTCTCAGCCATCAGTTAAAATTACAAATCCGGAGCAGGAACATTTTCAGCCTTCTGATCTGGCTTATCACACTTCCGCTGATAAGGGCATTATCACGGGGCGCACCCCTCAGAAAAACAGTGAGGAAGATGACCCCGGTCCCGTGAGCGAAAAGGTCACACTGTGTCAGGATCATTTTCCTGTATCGGGTCTAAACCCGAACATTGGGCACACCTTTCCCCCTGAAGCCCAGTGTTTCAATAGCAATGAGGAGAACAATCTGGTCGCGGTTGCGGTGATGTTAAAGCTGATAAAGCGAATCCGGCGCTGGTGCCATTAATTAACACAGCGACGAAACCGGTCAACCTTAGCTACCCGTTCGCTTTACATGCCGCTGGCAGGGCGGCACGCGCATCGTTTCAGCGGCCCGCCAGCCATGAATGCAGGGGAAGTAAGCGTGTTCTAATGGGTCTGTAAAATTGATAACCTGTTGATATTGCTTCATTTTGCTTTGTTAATCCAATACTGACATAATTACAGTGTTTTTGCCGTTCTTAGTGAGGGTATGTGGCAGACGATTTTGCAGTGGATGGCGCACTGGCGCGGGCGATCGCAGGCTTTAAGCCGCGTGAAGCACAACGTGAGATGGCGCAGGCGGTATCCGAAGCCGTAAAACAGCAGGGTGAACTGGTGGTTGAAGCCGGCACCGGCACCGGTAAAACCTATGCTTACCTGGCACCCGCTTTGCGGGCCGGTAAAAAAGTCATTGTCTCCACCGGTTCCAAAGCGCTGCAGGATCAGCTCTATGCCCGCGATCTGCCCACCATGATCAAGGCGCTGAAGTTCAAAGGGAAAACTGCCTTGCTGAAAGGGCGATCCAACTATCTCTGTCTGGAACGCATGGAACAGCAGTCAATGGCGGGTGGCGATCTCACCGTGCAGGCCCTGACCGATCTGGTGACGCTGCGTAGCTGGTCATCACAGACGGAAGATGGCGACATCAGCAGCTGTGCAGGCGTGACAGAGGACAGCCCGGTCTGGCCGCTGGTCACCAGCACCAACGATAACTGCCTTGGCACCGATTGTCCGCGCTACAAAGAGTGTTTCGTGGTCAGGGCACGTAAACGTGCTATGGACGCCGATGTGGTGGTCGTAAACCACCATCTGTTTCTCGCTGACCTGGTGGTGAAAGAGGGCGGCTTTGGTGAACTGATTCCCGAAGCGGATGTGATGATTTTCGATGAAGCGCATCAGCTGCCTGATATCGCCAGTCAGTATTTTGGCCAGCAGCTCTCCAGCCGTCAGTTACTCGATCTCGCCAAAGATATTATTACCGCCTACCGCACCGAAGTGCGTGATGCCCAACAGCTGCAGAAATCGGCCGATCGTCTGGCGCAATGTGCGCAGGATTTCCGCCTGTCATTAGGCGACCCTGGCTATCGGGGCAATCTGCGCGAACTGCTGAGTGATAACCAGATACTGCGTATGTTTACGCTGCTGGATGACGCCCTTGAGCTCTGTTACGACGTCATAAAACTCTCACTGGGCCGTTCAGCCCTGCTGGATGCCGCTTTTGAGCGGGCGGCACTGTATCGTGGCCGGTTAAAACGGCTGCGGGCGATTAACGAACCGGGCTATAGCTACTGGTATGAATGTACCTCACGTCACTTTATCCTGGCGCTGACGCCGCTCTCGGTGGCAGAACGCTTCCGTGAGGTGATGGATAATCGCAAAGCGGCCTGGATTTTTACATCGGCCACGCTGGCGGTGGATGAGAAAATGGCCCATTTCGCCGAACGACTGGGTGTGAATGCGGCAAAGAGCCTGATTCTGAACAGCCCGTTTGATTTTGCGAAGCAGGCACTGCTCTGCGTACCGCGCAACCTTCCTGAACCTAACCGTCCCGGTGGCGCACGACAGCTGGCCGCGATGATGAAGCCGCTGATCGATGCGAATAAAGGCCGCTGTTTCTTTCTTTGTACGTCGCACCTGATGATGCGAGAACTGGCAGCAGAATTTCGCGCTTCAATGACCCTGCCGGTGCTGGTGCAGGGTGAAACCAGTAAAGGTCAGTTACTGAAGCAGTTCATCGAAAAGGGCAATGCGCTGCTGGTGGCGACCAGCAGTTTCTGGGAAGGGGTCGATGTGCGGGGTGATGCGCTATCGCTGGTGATCATCGATAAGCTGCCGTTCACCTCACCGGAAGATCCGCTGCTCAAAGCCAGAATGGAAGATTGCCGGATTCGCGGCGGCGATCCCTTCGCTGATGTGCAGTTGCCGGATGCGGTCATCACCCTGAAGCAGGGCGTGGGACGTTTAATTCGTGACACGGACGATCGTGGGGTACTGGTGATTTGCGATCAGCGTCTGGTATCACGACCTTACGGCGCGCTGTTCCTGAACAGCCTGCCGCCAACGCCGCGCACCCGCGACATTGCCCGAGCCATCGCCTTTATCCGCCAGCAACCCGAACCAGACGCATAATTTTATGCTAATATGCGCGCCGTTTTCTTTCTTCTGAGGTAGTCATGTCAGCCCGAATATTAGCGCTGGATACGGCGACAGAAGCCTGTTCAGCCGCGTTGCTGAATCAGCAACAGATTGATGCCCGATTCGAAATTGCCCCGCGCGATCATACACAGCGTATTCTGCCGCTGGTCGAGGAGCTTCTGCTGGCGCAGCAGCTGGAACTGACCGAACTGGACGCGCTCGCTTTTGGTCGGGGGCCTGGCAGTTTTACCGGCGTGCGGATTGGTATTGGTATCGCGCAGGGACTGGCGCTGGGTGCCTTACTGCCAATGATTGCGGTTTCCACCCTGGCGACGCTGGCGGAAGGGGCCTGGCGTCTGCACGGGGCAACCCGGGTATTAACCGCGATTGATGCGCGGATGGGCGAAGTCTACTGGGCCGAATATCAGCGTGATGAGCAGGGTGCCTGGCAGGGCGAGGCCAGCGAAAGCGTGCTGTCGCCCGAGGCGGCACTGGCCCGGATGCAGGCGCTTTCGGGTGAGTGGATGACCGCAGGCACCGGCTGGCAGGCTTACCCGGCCCTTCAGCAGGGACACAATCTGACGCTGAACGCCAGTGACGTCACACTGCCTGCGGCCCAGGATATGCTGCCGCTGGCGGCCCTGGCGCTGGCGCAGGGAAATACGCTGTTGCCGGAAACAGCAGAGCCGACGTATCTGCGAAATGAAGTCGCCTGGAAAAAATTACCTGGCCGGTAAAATGCACGCAACTTATTGTTCTGCGTCCAGTCTAAGTCTTTACCTAACGGGAGAACGTCTATGTCGTCAATGTGTGGTAAAGGGCTTTCAGGTCTGCTGCTGACCTGTGTGCTGGCGTTAACCGGTTGTGTCTCAATTCCTGACACGCTGCAGGGCAGCTCCCCTCAGCCGCAGCAGGATCTGTTGCGGGTGATGAGCGATCCTTCGCTCTTTGTCGGGCAGGAATCGCGCTTTGGCGGCAAGGTAGTGAATGTCACTAACCTGAACGGCAAAACCCGGCTTGAGATTGCGGCACAGCCGCTGGATGAGAGCGCCAGACCGCGTCTGGGTGCCGCCTCGGTGGGCCGGATTTATGCTGACATTCACGGTTTTGTTGATCCGGTGGATGTCAGAAACCAGTACGTCACCGTGCTGGGTACGCTGAAGGGAACGGAGCAGGGTAAAATTGGTGAGGCCGATTATAAGTTTGCGGTCATTGATGTGCGCGGTTATCAGCGCTGGCGGATTGCTCAGCAGGTCACCGCGCCACCACAGCCTATCGATCCCTGGATCTGGTATGGTCCGACCCGCCATCGCGGCGGATACTGGGGGCCAAATCCTTACTGGGGCATGGTCAATACCGGACCCTCAGAGGTGCAAACTATTCTGACCGAATAAGCGCAAAAATGATTTTATCCAGCCCGGTCGCGGTGCTCGCTGCCGGGCTTTTTATTTGACTGTTTTCACAGCAAGAAATTTAGTGATGCACTTCGCAACCTCAACATGCCGAAACAGGCAAACTGGTACAATCAGTTAAAATATTGTTAACAAACCAGATTGGCTGAGGCAGCGATGGACATACAACATAATTATCGGGGTGGATCCTTGAATAAGGTTTGGCTGAAACGCTACCCGGCAGATGTGCCTGCCGAAATAAGTGCAGATCGTTACACCTCGCTGGTGGATCTGTTTGAGCAGGCCGTAAAACGCTACGCCGATCAACCCGCGTTCCTGAACATGGGTCAGAAGATGAGTTATCGTCAGCTGGAAGAGAAGAGCCGGGCCTTTGCCGCCTATCTCCAGCAGGAGCTGGGTCTGAAAGCGGGTGACCGGGTGGCACTGATGATGCCGAACTTACTGCAATATCCGGTGGCCCTGTTTGGTGTGCTGCGCGCCGGTATGGTGGTGGTCAATGTGAATCCGCTCTACACGCCGCGTGAGCTGAAGCATCAGCTCAATGACAGCGGGGCCAGCGCCATCGTCATCGTCTCAAATTTTGCGCATACCCTGGAAAAAGTAGTGGCGGAAACTGCCGTCCGGCACGTCATCCTGACCCGGATGGGCGATCAGCTGGCACCGATAAAAGCGACGCTGGTTAACTTTGTCGTCAAGTATGTTAAGAAACTGGTTCCAAAGTACCATTTGCCGGGGGCCATTTCGTTTCGTCAGGTACTGGAAACGGGCGCGACGCTCAATTATCAACGCCCCGTGGTTTCCAATGACGATCTCGCCTTTCTGCAATACACCGGCGGCACCACCGGTGTGGCAAAAGGGGCGATGCTGACGCATCGTAACATGCAGGCGAATCTGGAGCAGACCCGTGCGACCTACGGCAAAGTGCTGCGTGACGGAAAAGAGTTTGTCGTTACCGCGCTGCCGCTTTACCACATCTTCGCGTTAACCGTGAATGGCCTGCTTTTCCTTGAGCTGGGCGGCCAGAATCTGCTGATTACGAATCCTCGCGATATTCCCGGCTTTGTTAAAGAGCTGGCGAAATTTCCGTTTACCGCCATTACCGGTGTGAATACGCTGTTTAATGCGCTGCTCAACGATGAGCAGTTTACTAAACTCGACTTTTCGACGCTGCGTCTGTCCGCAGGTGGCGGAATGGCGGTGCAGAAAGTGGTGGCGGAACGCTGGGAAAAGCTCACAGGACACTATCTGCTGGAAGGCTATGGTCTGACCGAATGTTCGCCGCTGGTGTCAGTCAATCCCTATGACATCAGCTGTCATACGGGCAGTATCGGCCTGCCGGTTCCTTCGACCGATGTGCGGATTCTGGATGAAGCCGGAAACGACGTGCTGCCGGGTGAGCCGGGTGAGCTCTGTATCAGCGGTCCGCAGGTGATGCTGGGCTACTGGCAGCATCCGGAAGCGACAGCGGAAGTGCTGAAAAATGGCTGGCTCCACAGCGGTGATATTGTTACCGTTGATCAGGAAGGCTTTATTCGCATCGTTGACCGCAAAAAAGATATGATTCTGGTCTCAGGTTTTAATGTCTATCCGAATGAAATTGAAGATGTGCTGATGCAGCACCCTAAAGTGCGTGAAGCTGCGGCAATCGGCGTGCCCAGCGATCTTTCTGGCGAAGCGGTAAAAGTCTGCATCGTGAAAAAAGAGGCGTCGCTGACCAAAGAAGAGGTGCTCGATCACTGCCGCCGCCAGCTGACCGGTTACAAAGTGCCAAAAATCATTGAATTTCGTGATGAATTACCGAAAACCAACGTTGGCAAGATCCTGCGGCGTGAACTGCGCGACGAGGTGAAACCCGGCGCGAATTAACGCGGTACCTGAATTGAGGTTGAACGCCGGCATGCCCGGCGTTTTTGTTGTTTTTAACATGGAGCGCCGCGCGTTGTTGGCTGCGGTGGAAATCAGACGTGAACTATTCCCTTATCGACCAGGATGATCAACTGGCAGACGTGTGTCAGAAAGCCCGTCAGCACGCAGCGGTAGCACTGGACACCGAATTTGTCCGCACCCGCACCTACTACCCACAGCTTGGGCTGATCCAGCTGTTCGACGATCAGCAACTGGTGCTCATTGACCCGCTGAATATCCGCGACTGGTCACCCTTTGTTACTTTGCTGACGGATACCCGCGTCACGAAGTTCCTGCATGCCGGAGGCGAAGATCTGGAAGTCTTCCTGCACCGTTTCGGCGTGCTGCCAGCGCCGATGATCGACACCCAGATTCTGGCAGCCTTCTCCGGTCAGCCACTGTCATGGGGCTTTGCTTCAATGGTGGCGCATTTCACGCAGGTTGAGCTGGATAAGAGTGAATCACGCACCGACTGGCTGGCGCGTCCTCTGACCCAGCGCCAGTGCGAGTATGCGGCGGCAGACGTTCACTATCTGCTGCCGATTGCCCGTCAGCTGATGACCAACACGGAAGAGGCTGGCAACATGGCGGCGGCACTCAGTGAGTGCGACAACCTTTGCCAGCGTCGTCTGGATAGCCTGTCGCCGGATGAAGCCTGGCGGGATATCACCAACGCCTGGCAACTGCGTCCGCGTCAGCTGGCGGCACTGCAGCGACTGGCGGCCTGGCGTCTGAAACTGGCGCGTGAAAAGGATATGGCGGTTAACTTTGTGGTGCGCGAAGAGCATCTGTGGAAAGTCGCACGCTTTATGCCCGGCTCTCTGGGCGAGCTGGATCATCTGGGGCTGTCAGGCCACGAAATTCGTTTCCACGGCAAAACGCTGGTGGCACTGGTGGCCGAGGCTGAGGCGCTGGATGAAACTGAACTTCCCGCTCCGCTGGGCAATCTGATCGACCATCCGCACTACAAGCAGGTGTTTAAGGCGATGAAAGCGCTGGTGCAGCAGGTGAGCGAGCAGAGTGGATTCAGTCAGGAGTTACTGGCGTCACGACGTCAGATTAATCAGGTATTAAGCCTGCACTGGGGCCTGAAGCCACAGGGACGTCAGCCGGAGCTACTGACCGGATGGCGGGGCGAACTGCTGAAGCCCGGCATTGATGAGATTCTGGCGGGTTGTTAACCGGTTAAATTTCCCCTGCCAACGCGCAGGGGAAATTCAGGAAACGGTTAGCGTCATTTAGTCACTTCATCCGTTTCCGGCAGCGTCACGTTCAGCTCCAGAATTGAGATGTCATCACCTTTCTGATCGAGCTGTACCGTTACCATTTCTGGATCGATCTTCACATATCTGCAAATCACTTCCAGAATGTCGCGCTTAAGTTGCGGAAGATAGTGGGGCTCACTGTCGCCCCTTCTCCGTTCTGCCACGATAATCTGCAGCCTTTCCTTGGCTATGTTGGCAGTGTTCTTCTTCCGGGATAAAAAGAAATCAAGTAATGCCATGGTTTATCCCCCGAACAGGCGTTTCAGGAAACCCTTCTTCTCTTCTTCAATAAAGCGGAAGGGGCGTACTTCACCGAGTAACCGTTCAACGGTATCGGCATAGGCTTTGCCAGCATCAGATTCGCCGTCAAGAATCACCGGTTCGCCCTGGTTGGAGGCACGTAACACGGATTGATCTTCAGGGATCACACCGACCAGAGGAATGCGCAGGATTTCCAGCACATCTTCCATGCTCAGCATATCGCCACGGTTCACCCGGCCAGGGTTATAACGGGTCAGCAGCAGATGCTCCTTCACCGGGTCCTGACTGTTTTCAGCGCGACGGGATTTAGAAGAGATGATGCCGAGGATACGGTCGGAGTCGCGGACAGAAGAGACTTCCGGGTTGGTGGTGATAATGGCTTCATCAGCAAAATAGAGTGCCATCAGTGCGCCGGTTTCAATGCCTGCGGGTGAGTCACAGACGATGAAATCGAACTCCATCGCGGCTAAATCGTTCAGGACTTTCTCAACACCTTCACGGGTCAGCGCGTCTTTATCACGGGTCTGCGATGCAGGCAGAATGTAGAGTTGCTCAGTGCGTTTGTCGCGAATCAGCGCCTGGTTCAGCGTGGCATCGCCCTGGATAACGTTAACGAAGTCGTAGACCACACGGCGTTCACAGCCCATGATCAAATCCAGGTTACGCAGACCGATATCGAAGTCGATCACAACCGTTTTCTTGCCTTTCTGCGCTAAACCGGTGGCGATGGCCGCGCTTGACGTGGTCTTACCAACGCCCCCTTTACCGGATGTAACTACAATAATGCGTGCCATAAATGTTGATTTCCTTAACAAAAGAAAAGGGGCCTAATTAAGTGTCTGGATAGTCAGCGCGCCATCCTGCAGGCACAGACGCGCAGCTTTACCAAAAAATTCTTGCGGGATCTGATCCATGATCCAGTACTCCCCGGCAATCGAGACCAGCTCAGCGGCCAGGTTAGTACAGAAAATCTGGCAGTTGCGGTCACCGCTGGCACCCGCCAGGGCGCGACCGCGCATCATGCCGTAAATATGTATGTTGCCATCAGCGACCAGTTCGGCACCGGCGCTGACGCTGCTGGTGATAATTAAGTCGGCGTCACGCGCATAAATCTGCTGGCCTGAGCGCACCGGGGTGTTCACGATGCGGGTTTTCGCGGCCGCCGTTTCGGTTACAACCGGCGTCGGCTCAGGCAGGGGGGGCGACTGCGGCGCGTCGGCGCGCGGTCTGGCCTCTTTGCCTTCTGCCAGTACCGGCAGTCCTGCAAGGGCGATCATACGTTTCAGTGCATCATCTTTGCAGCCGCTTACGCCGACAATGCGTAAACCGGTAGCAAGAATCGCCTGCTGTAGCTGTTTCCAGTTAACATCGGCACTCAATGCCGAGACGTTAAGCACCACCGGGGCGTTTTTCAGGAAATCGGGAGCCTGGTCAATCTTGTCCTGGAGTGCCTTGCGAATCACCGCAGGGTCATGGTGATGCAAATGGACGACAGACAGGGTGAAACTGCTACCTTTGAATTCGATTGGCGTTTGCGACATCTGTCCCGACTCAGTCCTGTTTTCACTACCGTTAGCCTGGCGATGATAAAATCATCGTTGAAGCGCTAACGGTGAATATTCGAAGTTCTGCAAGCATGTTATAGTTACAGCTATATTCAGACAAGCCTCAACGCCGGTTAATTCGAGTAAAAAATATGTTTTGTGTGATCTACAGAAGCCCGTTACGTGACCAGACTTATCTCTATGTTGAAAAAAAGGACGATTTCTCGCGCGTTCCGGAAGAATTGCTGAAAGGATTTGGCAAGCCGCAGCTGGCTATGGTGCTAAAGCTGGAGGGCCGCGACAGGCTGGCAAATGCGGATATCAATAAAGTTAAGCAGGGATTGAGTGAGCAGGGCTATTATTTACAGCTGCCACCGCCGATAGAAAGTCTGCTAAAAATTCATTTAGAGGCCGATAAAAAAGTTTAACTCGGATTCTTCTGTAAATATAAATCCTGTCGCTGCTATCCTCCGGGGATAATATTGCTCTGAAGCTGCGCAAAATTAACTGTGCAGCTTATCTGTCTTACCCCTGTTTAAATTCCCAGTCCGGAATTTCGCGCCCTTATTTGTACGATTATTCAGCAAGCCAGCAGCATCATTTACGCTTTTTGACAAATTCCGCACCCCGGATGGTTAAAAGGATCTTATTATCACGCTGTCATACGGGCATTTCGATCAACGCATCAGCAAACATCAATCCGCCAGCCGCGCTGGCATTACACCTAACCTGAACAGGGGATGAGCATGTATCAGCATCATAACTGGCAAGGCGCTCTGTTAGATTTTCCGGTCAGCAAAGTGGTTTGCGTCGGCAGTAATTATGCAAAACACATTAAAGAGATGGGCAGTGCTACCCCCACCGAACCGGTGATCTTTATCAAGCCGGAAACAGCACTGTGTGATTTGCGCCAGCCGCTCTCCATTCCCGACGCATTTGGTGAAGTGCATCATGAAGTTGAACTGGCGGTGCTGATTGGTGCCACCCTGAAGCAGGCAACCGAGGAACACGTGGCTAAAGCGATTGCAGGCTACGGTGTGGCGCTGGATCTGACGCTGCGTGACCTGCAGTCCCGGCTGAAGAAAGCGGGTCAGCCGTGGGAAAAATCGAAAGGTTTTGATAACGCCTGTCCTGTCTCCGGTTTTATCCCGGTCGCCGAATTCAGTGATGACCCACAGAATGTTGAGCTTAAACTGGTGGTCAATGGAGAAGTCCGTCAGCAGGGCAATACGGCGGACATGATGCACAAAATCCTGCCGCTGATTGCACATATGAGCCACTATTTTACGCTGCGTGCTGGCGATATCATTCTTACCGGGACGCCAGAAGGTGTGGGGCCGATGCGCTCGGGCGACCAGCTGGAAGTGTCGCTGGCGGGGCATGGCATCCGCACCCGCGTGCTCTAAAAACTTGCATCACCGCAGCATAGGCTTTATAAGGTGCGTTTCAGGCACAACCCGGATAAATCATCATGACAGACACCCCTTTCTGGCAACAAAAACGCCTGGCACAAATGAGCGATGAGGAATGGGAATCCTTGTGTGATGGTTGTGGCCAGTGTTGCCTGAACAAATTGCAGGACGCCGACACCGATGAGATCTATTTCACTAACGTCGCCTGCAACCAGCTCAATATTAAAACCTGCCAGTGCCGCAACTATGAGCGCCGCTTCGAGTTAGAAGAGGATTGCATCAAGCTGACGCGCGAAAATCTGACCACCTTTAACTGGCTGCCGCGCACCTGCGCTTACCGGCTGCTGGGTGAGGGCAAAGGGTTACCGGCCTGGCATCCGCTGCGGGCTGGCTCGAAAACCGCGATGCATGCGCAGCGTATTTCGGTGCGTTATATTGCGGTGCGGGAGAGTGAAGTGCGGGACTGGGAAGATCACATTATCGATCGTCCCGATCGCAACGGCTAAGCGCCGCGGCATCATGCGGAGCGTAAAAAGGCTGCCAGTGGCAGCCTTTTTTGATCTCAGCTTCGGGACGTTTTAACGACCAAACAGATCGCGACGTTTGGGTTTAAAAAGCTGGGCAATCAGTACCAGCACGGCAACCAGCAGATAACCGGCGAAGATCCCAATCATCCACTGCGGCATGCTGAGCGTCAGGAAAGTCCAGCTGCGTTCTGCACAGTCACCGCTGGCAAGAAACACCGATGGCAGCCACTTGTCCAGCGGCAATCCGCTCGGGAAGCGGGCCGCAAAATCACAGGTGGTGAAAGGATTCGGGTGCAGCTGAATCATGGTGTGTTCATAAGAGAGACGCAGACCTTCCCACGCACTGTAAATCCACAACGCCAGCGCTCCCAGACGTAACGGTGTTTTCGGCGCAATCGCGCCCACCAGACCTGCGCCCATCACACCAAACAGCGCATTACGCTCATAGATGCACATTACGCAGGGCTTGAGTCCCATCACGTGCTGAAAAAAGAGTGCCGTCAATTCCAGCGCAAGGGCTGTCAGTGCCAGTAATAACCAGGCTCCGCGACCACGAGAACATTGATTCAGATATCGCAACATATTGCATTCCCTGTAAACGTTAATGCCACGCAGTGTAAACCAAAAGCACGGGCAAACCAGCCAGGGGCAGGGAAAAATCGTGTGCAAACATGACCTGATTCTGATCCAGAGCAGGTTACAGAAGAATAAGCAGAGGCCTTCCAGCTGATGTCCGCCCGGTAAGCAGAGCAAAAATGGCGAAGGGAAGAAAAAGCCGGTCGCGATCGGCAGGCCGCGCAACGGCAACGGCAGGCGCTGCGGTACGCAAATGCTGTGCGTTCAGGCGAGTCTTTTGCTGTGATGCGAGGCTGACCGTTCCGGCGAAGAAAATCGATCAACCGCCCACGGCTTCAGCGCTGTCAGCCATACTGAAATATGCGCCTGCGCCCGGTTTTAATGGTTATGCAGGCTATATCCGCTATAGGGCGTCTGGTATGATGAGTGCCCATCATGATTAGAAAAGCAACGAGAACACATTGCTATGGTTATAAAGGCTCAGAGTCCAGCGGGATTTGCTGAAGAATATATCATTGAAAGCATCTGGAACAGTCGCTTCCCGCCAGGGTCGATTCTTCCTGCTGAGCGTGAGCTTTCTGAATTGATTGGGGTGACGCGCACCACTTTGCGTGAAGTGCTGCAGCGCCTGGCGCGGGATGGCTGGCTGACCATTCAGCACGGCAAACCCACACGCGTGAACGATTTCTGGGAGACGTCCGGCCTCAATATTCTGGAAACGCTGGCTCGCCTCGATCACGACAGCGTACCGGTGCTGATCGACAACCTGCTGTCAGTCCGTAGCAACATTTCATCAATCTTTATCAGCCGTGCGCTGCGTCACCATCCTGACAAAGCGCGTGAAGTGCTGGAGACGGTAAGTGCCGCTGCCGATCAGGCGGATGCTTATACCGAACTCGACTACCGGGTGTTCCGTGGTCTGGCCTTTGCCTCAGGCAATCCGATTTACGGTCTGATCCTGAACGGCCTGAAAGGCCTCTATACCCGTGTAGGTCGTCATTACTTCTCTAATGCGGAAGCGCGCCAGGTTGCGCGTGATTTCTATCTGACACTTCTGGCGCTGTGCGACAAAGCGCCAGGACAGGATGAGATTGTGGACGTGGTGCGCAACTATGGCCGCCGCAGCGGAGAAATCTGGCACAGTATGCAGAAGAACCTGCCCGACGACCTCGGCAACAAACGTTAAAAAAAAACCGGACATCGCGTCCGGTTTTTGTTTTCAGGTCGATCAGAGCGAAGAACCGCGGGGCGGGTTACGATCCAGCAGCTCGACGCTGCCATCTTCATTCTGCTGTTCAAGAATCACATCAAATCCCCACAGACGATGCACGTGTTTCAGCACTTCGCGACGGCTCTTGTCGAGCGGCGTGCGACTCTGCGGCACATAACGCAGGGTCAGCGAGCGGTCACCACGCAGATCGACGTTATAGACCTGAATATTCGGTTCGAGATTACTCAGGTTGTACTGGGCAGAGAGCTGCTGGCGGATGGCCCGATAGCCCGCCTCATCATGGATGGCGGCGATCTCCAGATAGTTATTGCGGTCATCATCCAGCACGGTAAAGAGACGGAAGTCACGCATCACTTTTGGTGACAGGAACTGGCTGATAAAGCTCTCATCCTTAAACTCACGCATCGCAAAATGCAGGGTTTCCAGCCAGTCGGAACCGGCGATATCCGGGAACCAGTAGCGATCTTCTTCGGTCGGTGACTGACAGATACGCTTAATATCCTGCATCATCGCAAACCCTAAGGCGTAGGGGTTGATGCCGTTGTACCACTGACTGTTGTAGGGTGGCTGATACACCACGTTAGTGTGGCTGTGCAGGAACTCCATCATGAACCGTTCTGACACTTTGCCTTCATCATAAAGGTGATTAAGGATGGTGTAGTGCCAGAAGGTCGCCCAGCCCTCATTCATTACCTGCGTCTGCTTTTGTGGATAGAAATACTGGCTCACCTTACGCACGATGCGCAGGATCTCACGCTGCCAGGGCTCCAGCAGCGGGGCGTTTTTCTCCATAAAATAGAGCAGGTTTTCCTGCGGTTCAGACGGATAGCGTGCCGCCTCAAACGCCACAGTCTCTTTTTCACGCCGGGGCAGCGTACGCCACAGGGTATTCACCTGGCTCTGCAGATACTCTTCACGGCTTTTCTGCCGCGCTTTCTCCTCCTGCAGGGAGATCTTCTGCGGGCGTTTATAGCGATCGACGCCATAATTCATTAAGGCGTGGCAGGAGTCGAGCAGCCGCTCGACCTCTTCGACGCCGTAGCGCTCTTCGCAGTCGCTGATGTAGTTTTTGGCGAACAGCAGGTAATCGACAATCGATCCGGCATCCGTCCAGCTGCGGAACAGATAGTTATTTTTGAAGAAGGAGTTGTGCCCGTAACAGGCATGCGCCATCACCAGCGCCTGCATGGTCATGGTGTTCTCTTCCATCAGATAGGCGATGCAGGGATTGGAGTTGATGACAATCTCATAGGCCAGACCCTGCTGACCATGCTTGTAGCGCTGTTCGGTCTCAATAAACTTTTTGCCGAATGACCAGTGTGAATAGTTGATAGGCATGCCGACGCTGGAATAGGCATCCATCATCTGTTCTGAGGTAATTACTTCAATCTGGTGCGGGTAGGTATCAAGCCGGTAGAGCTTAGCGACGCGGTCTATCTCCGCTAAATAGACATCAAGCAGTTCGAATGTCCAGTCTGGTCCGTCATTGAGTCGTTTGCTGTCTCTGATGGCTTCGTCAAAGATTGTCGTCATAGCGCACCTCTTTTTTGCAAACCGGCTGACCCGAAAGACAACCCGTTCTGGTTATTTAAGGCTTCATCCTGAAAAAGGGAACCCGAAAAAAACTGAGCGAACACAACAATGATAGCCCACTGTCGCTTATCCGAAATGCGAACTCAAACGAATTCTTTGGCACAAAATCATTAAGAGGGGTGCAGCAGAGAATTTAATCGCCTTTAGTTCGGCTTTTGTCTTGAGGAAAAGAATATCATCCTGTTTATAAGCGGAATGTATGGGGTTGAAGGATTCTCCTGCAATGCGCAGATTTAACTGCTTTCGTTGTCATTTATTTCTGTCTTTACGGATTAAGTCGCATAAATCGCTGAAATTAGGGGTGCGACAAGATTTTAGTTACCTGAAAAGTGAAAAAGATGTGAAATGGATGCTGAATTTATGGGGTGGTGTCCGCTGTGTGAATCCGCTGACTATCATCTTCTGAACAGTGAATTATGCTTTTACCTGCCGGGTGGGGGATCTATGCACGTAGTAATTCTTGGAAGTGGTGTGGTTGGCGTAGCCAGCGCCTGGTATCTGGCGCGTGCCGGGCATCAGGTGACAGTCATTGATCGTCAGCCCGCCGCAGCGATGGAGACCAGCGCGGGTAATGCCGGTCAGATCTCACCGGGTTATGCCGCACCCTGGGCGGCACCGGGTGTGCCCCTGAAAGCCGTGAAGTGGATGTTCCAGCGCCACGCGCCGTTGGCTATCCGGCTGGATGGCAGCAGTTTTCAGCTGGAGTGGATGTGGCACATGCTGCGCAACTGCGACATCAACCATTATCAGCAGAACAAAAGCCGCATGGTGCGTATTGCCGAATACAGCCGTGACTGCCTGAAGGCGTTACGCAGCGAAACCGGCATCGCCTATGAGGGGCGTCAGGGCGGCACGCTTCAGCTGTTTCGCACGCAGCAGCAGTTCGACAGCGCCAGCAAAGATATTGCGGTTCTGCGTGACGCGGGCGTTCCCTATGAGCTGTTAGAGGCACATGAGCTGTCACGCGTGGAACCGGCGCTGGCGGCAACCCAGCATAAACTCACCGGCGGATTACGCCTGCCCAACGACGAAACCGGCGACTGCCAGCTCTTTACGCAGCGGCTGGCAAAAATGGCCGAAGCGGCGGGCGTGGTATTCCGCTTTAACACCCCGGTCGATCATCTGCTGCGCGATGGTAATCGTATTTATGGCGTGAAGTGCGGCGAGGAGATCATCAAGGCTGACAGCTATGTGGTGGCCTTTGGTTCCTACTCCACCGCGCTGTTAAAAAACGTGATCGATATTCCGGTCTATCCGTTAAAGGGCTACTCACTCACCATTCCGATTAAAAATCCTGACGCTGCACCGGTTTCGACGATTCTTGATGAGACCTACAAAGTGGCGGTGACCCGTTTTGACGATCGCATACGCGTCGGCGGGATGGCGGAAATTGTTGGTTTTAACACCAAACTCACCGAAGCGCGGCGGGAAACGCTGGAGATGGTGGTCAGTGATCTCTATCCTGAAGGCGGTCATCTCGCGCAGGCGAGTTTCTGGACCGGTCTGCGTCCGATGACGCCAGACGGTACGCCGATTGTCGGTGCCACGCCGATCTCTAATCTCTATCTCAACACCGGTCACGGTACGCTGGGCTGGACGATGGCGTGTGGTTCTGGTCAGTTGCTGGCCGATCTCATCTCCGGTAAAAAACCGGCCATTGCGGCAGATGACTTAGCGGTGTTCCGCTACTTACCCGGTTTCGCGGCGACCTCATCGCCGCTGCGTAACGCCAACGCAACTCGTTAAGTATTCAGGGAGAGAGAGGATGTCACGTCCGATTATCGCGACCATCAACCCGCAGGCGTTGAGTCATAACCTGGCTGTTGTTCGCCAGGCAGCGCCCGCGTCCCGCGTCTGGTCAGTGGTGAAAGCTAATGCTTACGGCCATGGCATTGAGCGCGTCCGCGAGGCGCTAGCTTCCACCGACGGCTTTGCGCTGCTTAATATGGAAGAGGCGATCCTGCTGCGCGAGCAGGGCTGGAAAAAACCGATTCTGTTGCTGGAGGGATTCTTCCAGCCAGAAGATTTGCAGCTGATCGACCGCTACCGCCTGACCACCAGCGTCCACAGTAACTGGCAAATCAACGCGCTGGCGAGTGCCACACTTTCTGCACCGGTTGATATCTATCTTAAAATGAACAGCGGGATGAACCGTCTGGGTTTTCGCCCGGAACAGGTGAATGGCGCATGGCACAAGCTGCGGGCGCTGAGCAACGTGGGTGAGATGACGCTGATGGCCCATTTTGCCGATGCCGAAAATCCGCAGGGCCTGATTGAACCGCTGCAGCGTGTTGAGCAGGCGGCAGAGGGGCTGAACTGCCCGCGGTCGCTCTCCAACTCCGCCTGTACTTTATGGCATCCTGAAGCCCATTTTGACTGGGTTCGCCCCGGCATCATTCTCTATGGCGCGTCACCCAGCGGCGACTGGCAGGACATTGCAGGCAGCGGTCTGAAGCCGGTAATGACCTTAAGCAGTGAAATTATCGCGGTTCAGCAACTACAGGCAGGGGATGGCGTGGGTTACGGATACCGCTATCATGCCAGCACGGCGCAACGCATTGGCGTGGTGGCCTGCGGTTACGCGGATGGTTATCCCCGTCACGCTCCGAGTGGCACACCCGTCTGCGTTGATGGCGTGATGACGCAGGTGGTGGGCGCGGTTTCCATGGATATGATCACCGTGGACTTGACGCCCTGTCCTCAGGCCGGAATTGGTTCAGCCGTGGAGCTTTGGGGTGAGCAGGTGAAGATCGATCAGGTGGCTAAAGCAGCCGGAACGGTAGGGTACGAGCTGATGTGCGCACTGGCACCCCGCGTTCCGGTTACTGTTATTTAAGCGCGGTCAGGCTGCCACGCATCTTTCTGCTGCAGCGCCAGGCAATAAAGGCCAGCGCTGCACCCAGCAGCATCATCAGGCTCAGCGACAGCTTCTCCGCCACGGGCAGCGCGACGATCACCAGGCTGCCTGCTGCACCACCGGCCATCTGAATAAATCCCTGCAGGGCGGACGCCACGCCAGCCTGTTGCTGATACGGCTCCAGCGCATAGCTGGTGGCCGGTCCCACCGTAAAGGCCAGTCCTGCCACCGATACCGCCACCGGGAACATGTAGAGCGCCCAGTGCGTCTGCATCTCCGCCGGGAAAATTTGCATCCCTGCCACCAGCAGCACCGCGCCCAGCAGCATCGTGAAAAATCCCATTGCCAGACAGAAAGGCCGGCCCGCTTTGCGAATCGCTTTATTGACGAACATGCTGACAAACATGATCCAGAAACCGTTGGCACCAAACGCAAAGGAGAACTGGATCGGCGTCAGGCCGCCTTCGGTCATTAAGACGTGCGGTGCCAGCGACACGTAGGTCAGCACCATGCCCAGCGCACCGGCGTTGGCAAATGCGAACGCCAGAAAGCGCGGCTGACGCAGGATTTCAGCGTACTGCTTAATCGGTAAGCCTTTCACCCGCAGGGTATCTGCCGGGCGTGTTTCGGGCAGCCAGATTATCACCAGCAGCGTAATCAGCAGGCCATAGGCGAAGAGGAACCAGAAGGGCGCGCGCCAGTCAAAGGCGCTGGCCAGCAAGCCCCCCAGCAGCGGTGCCAGCGCCGGTACGATGTTCAGCGCGCCGTTCAGGAAGCCATAGGCGCGGGCGGCATCGTCGCCACTCAGGCGGTCGCGCACGCCGCTAAAGGCCACGACGGCGCTACAGCAGACGCCACAGCCCTGCACCAGGCGGGCCAGAACAAACAGCGGGAATGAGGTGGCGGTTGCCGCAATGGCGCTGCCCGCGATGTACAGCGCCAGCCCAAGCAGGGCAATCGGCTTACGGCCGTAATTGTCCACCAGCGGGCCGGTCACCAGTTGTCCCAGCCCCATCACCAGCAGAAACAGGGGAATAGTGGTCTGAACCAGAGAGACCGGCGTATCCAGCCCTTCTGCGATTTGCGGCAGCGTGGGCAAATAGAGATCGATGCCTAAAGGTGCCAGCAGCACCAGGCTTAACAACAGCAGAGTAAATTTTTGCATAACAACCAGAGGGTAAGCGTTCTGTTAAAAAACGATGGCAGAGGGTAATGATTCAGAGGCAAAAAAGATAGAGGAAGTCGTGCGGAAACTGCGATGCCTGCTGTAAACAGGCATCGCAGCGTCGGGTTTAGTAAGCGCCGTCGCGGCGTAGCACCACACCTGCCGTTTTGAACAGGATCGCAACATCAGTCCAGAGCGCCCAGTTTTTAACATACCAGGAGTCAAAGTAGACGCGGGTATCGTAATCGATATCGTTACGTCCGCTGACCTGCCACAGACCGGTCATACCGGGCTTGGCCATCAGGTAATAGTCTACATCACCCGCATAACGCTCCAGCTCAGCTTCAATGACCGGACGCGGGCCGACGAGACTCATCTCGCCACGAATCACGTTCCACAGCTGGGGTAGTTCGTCGAGACTGGTTTTTCGCAGGAAGCTGCCAATGCGGGTGACGCGCGGGTCATTCTTCAGTTTGAAATCTTTGTCCCACTCAATCCGGGCCTCTTCACTGGTCGCCAGCAATTTCTCCAGCACCTCTTTGGAATTGGTCACCATGGAGCGGAATTTCAGGCATTTGAATTTTTTGCCATTCTGCCCCACACGTTCGTGACCGTAAATGGCATTGCCGCCGTCACGTTTCACCATGTAGCAGAGCAGGGCGAAGATGGGACCAAGGAACAGCAGCAACATCGACGCGACCACGATATCAAAGGCACGCTTCATGAAACGGGAGGAGTGCTTCGCCAGATTGTTGCTGACGCGCAGGATCATCACTTCATGACTGAAGATAAAGGACATGTCCGTGCCGTAAAGTGGCACACCGCGCAGGGTCGGGATCACCGAAACTGACCGGCAGTTCATCTTCGAAAGGAATTTCAGCCAGCGGTCACGCATCGGCTGCTGCTCATACTCCATAGCCACAATAAACTGCACGTTGTCACGGTCGATGGTCTGCCAGTTAATATCTTTCCAGGTGATCACCGGTACGCCATTCACGCTCTGCTGAGCCGGAACATCATCAACAGAGATAAAGGCCTGCACGTTGTAACCGAGGATCTCTTCACTCTGCAGCGCCGCATATGCTTCGGTGGCGTTTCTGCCGGAACCGATGATGATGGTCTCTTTTTGCCACTGGCCTGCTTTGTTAATGGCACGTTTGACCAGAGCACGCATCAGCGGCAGCAGCAGCAGGGCATAAGTCCAGCTGAAGACCCACACCATGCGGGAGAAGTCCCATTTAGAAAAAGCGATAAGCGCCAGGTCAAGCAGCGAGAAAACAAATAAGGTTTTAACAATCTCTTTCAGCTCAAACCAGAAAGGTTTGCGATAAGTGTAGTGACGCAGGCGTACCCAGAACCAGCCGGTACACATCACTGACATAATAAACTGAGCCACAAAACGATATTCAATCTGATGCGGTGGAATAAACGTATCCAGCTCGCCCCAAATACCCTGTATCGTCGCGGCAGATAAAAACAGTGCCAGGTTAAGTGCAATCAGATCGGAAAAACTCAGGGCGAATTTCACGATGATATTTTTACGCGTGCCGCTCCATGAGCGGCTCGGGCTATTCATTATCAATGTACTTGCCATAAAACCTGCTCTCTTTCTTAAGTAAAAGATGGCCTGACCAGAATCAGGGGCGCGCTCAGGCGTGGGCTTCTGAAAAATTAAAAAATTAATTTTCAGTCTGTTGCAGTCAGTACAGCCAGTGCAGCCGCAAAAAAGATAACGATTAAAGCGTGATGATACTCACGAAAAGTTGCAGCATTAAGAATGAGTATGCAGGAGTTATTTGACAGAGTTAATATGGAAAAAATCTGAAAACATCGAAAGTGATTAAAGTTTTAAATGGCTAACTATAGGTTTTAATTGAATAAAATAAGGAGAGGGTCAGTTATAACCAAACTGTTTAAGGCGTTTTTTAGGAATTACCGCCAAATCGTATGACTGGCGGTAGTGATAGAGGCTCAGGCAGGTTTCTTTAAAATCCAGCGGTCCTGCTGTTTATCGTAATGGCCAATCTGCAGATTCACCGGCTCCCCATTAATCCAGGCCGGTACGCTGGTATCTCGATCCCAGCCATCAAGTTGGGTAATTAAGCCGGGATTGGTGTGACAGGGGATACTGACGGTGTCGGCGTGCTCACTGTCAAGATCGGCATCTACAATCTCATAACGACCAATTTTAACCACGTGTCCCATTCATTCCTCCCGTTTTTACTGGCATAGACAACTAAGCTTAGCGCACTGAGAGAAAATAACGTGGCTGAATGATTAGGATTATTCCTTCTCTTCGGCCGGACGCACACCAATCTTCACGATACGGTTGTCCTCTTTCTCTGCCACCGTCCAGGTCAGCTGATTCCACTCCACCTGATCGCCGACAACCGGCGAGCCGCCCAGCATAGCCAGCACCAGCTGTCCCAGCGACTGCTGATCGTTGGTACTTTCATCCAGCTCCAGCCCGTAAATCTGCGCAACGTCACGCAGTCGTGCTTCTGCATCCAGAATAAAGTCACCGAAGAAGCGCTGGTCCAGTGAAACCGGTGGCGACTGGCTGAACATTTTGCCCAGTGCCGGAAGATCGCGCTCACGGCCAATCACGCAGATAACGTCATTCTCTTTCAGCCGGGTTCCGCCGCTGGGGTGCATCAGCACATTGTCACGGAACAGGGCAGCAATACGGGTTTCGCGCGGCATCTGCAGGTCACGCAGTGCGGCACCGACGCACCACTTGTCGGCACTGAGCTGATAGACAAACTGCTCCCACGGATTTTCCGGGTGAATATCAAGACCGACACGGCTGATAGGCGAGGCGGTAGGCGGCACCACGACTCTGGCTTTTTTCGCAGCAAAGCCCAGTGAGGTGCCCTGCAGCATCAGAGAGACCAGCACCACAAAGAAGGCGATATTAAAATAGAGCGAGGCGTTTTCTAAACCGGCCATCATCGGGAAGACCGCGAGGATAATCGGCACCGCGCCGCGCAGGCCGACCCAGCTGATAAAAAATCGTTCGCGGGTGGTAAAACTGCGGAACGGCAGCAGGCCAATAAACACCGACAGCGGACGCGCCACCAGAATCAGCCACAGCGAGAGGATCATCGCTGGCACCGCGATATGCCACAGGTCAGACGGCGTCACCAGCAGCCCCAGCACGATGAACATGCCAATCTGGCTCAGCCACGCCATCCCATCGAAGGTCTGCAGAATGCCGTGCCGGTTCCGAATCGGGCTGTTGCCCAGCAAAAAGCCGCACAGATAGACCGCCAGGATGCCGCTGCCCTCTAACACCGTGGTCAGCGCAAACACCAGAATACCGCCACTCAACGCCAGCAGCGGATAGAGACCCCCGGCCAGACTGATGCGGTTAATCAGCTGCTGCAGCGCCCAGCCGCCGCCCAGGCCCAGCACGATACCCAGACCGAACTGCTGCACCAGATGCACCAGGAACATCCAGTCAAGGCCGCTGCGGCCCTGTTCAATCATCTCAATCAGCGTAATGGTCAGAAACACCGCCATCGGGTCATTGCTGCCCGACTCAATCTCCAGCGTGGAACTGACGCGCTCATTCAGACCCTTGTCACCCAGCAAAGAGAAGACGGCGGCAGCATCCGTGGAGCCGATAATTGCGCCAATCAGGAAGCCCTGCATCATATCCAGCTTAAATAACCAGGCCGCCACCACGCCGGTTAAACCAGCGGTGATCATCACCCCGACGGTGGCCAGCGACAGCGCAGGCCCCAGCGCGACTTTAAACGAGCTGGCTTTTGTCCGCATACCGCCATCCAGCAGGATGATCGCCAGCGCCAGGTTCGAGATGAGATAGGCTGCCGGATAGTTGTCAAAGGCGATACCGCCAATCCCATCAACCCCGGTCAGCATGCCCAGGGCGAGGAAGATAACCAGAATAGGGATGCCCAGCCGGGATGAGAAAGAGCTGAGCAGAATACTCGATGCTACCAGCACGGAACCGATGATAAACAGACTGTAGACGATAGTGTGGTTCAAACCCGGTCTCCTGAGATATGACAGTACGATCCAGCAAGGGGTGACAAATATCCATGCTATCTCTGAAAGATAATGTTTTATCAAGGAGTTGTCATTGTGAAAATGCGCATTATACGAATTGTTCAGCCGCGTATGGAATCAGATTAATGTGAAGAATGAGGGGGTTGGCAGGCAAGCGGCAGAAAACAGACTGTTTTAGCAGGTTATTTGGCAGATAAAAAAAGCCGGTGATTAACCGGCTTAGTGCGTCAGGCTTCCATTGCCTGTTTATGGAACAGCGATCGGAACACCGGATAGATGTCTTCCGGCTCACGAATATGTTCGATGGCAAAGTTATCAAACGTCGCCTGCAGATGCTCATATTCACGCCACAGCGTCTGATGGGCACGGCGGGTGATCTCGATATAGCTGTAGTAACGCACCACCGGCAGAATCTGCTTCGCCAGAATCTCATGACAGAGCGGCGAGTCATCGGCCCAGTTATCGCCATCCGAAGCCTGTGCCGCATAGATGTTCCATTGCGCCGGGTCATACCGCTCTTTTACCACCTCATCCATTAGTTTCAGTGCGCTGGAAACGATGGTGCCGCCCGTTTCCTGAGAGTAGAAAAACTCCTGTTCATCGACCTCTTTGGCTTGGGTGTGATGGCGGATATAGACCACATCGACATTCTTGTAAGTACGGCTGAGGAACAGGTAGAGCAGGATATAGAAGCGTTTTGCCATATCCTTGGTGGCCTGGTCCATTGAGCCGGACACATCCATCAGACAGAACATCACCGCCTGGCTGGAAGGCTCCGGGCGCTTCTCAAAGTTTTTGTAGCGCAGGTCGAAGGTATCAATAAAGGGCACACGTTCAATCCGCGCCCGCAACTCGGCAATCTCTTTCCGCAGCCGCTCCTCTTCCAGCAGTTGTGCGGGTTCCGCGTTCTCAATCTCCTGCAACGTCTCTTCCAGTTCATGCAGCATCCGGCGTTTTCCCGCCGTCATCGCCGTGCGACGCGCCAGCGAGTTCTGTAAGGAGCGGACAACACTGATATTGGCTGGCACACCGTTGGAGGTAAAGCCTGCACGGTGGGTCTTGTACTCATTCAGCTGACGATGCTGATTGCGGCGCAGATTAGGCAGGGCGAGATCTTCAAACAGCAGGTCAAGATACTCATCTTTCGAAATCTGAAAGACAAACTCATCCTGACCTTCACCATCCTGACTGGCATTGCCCTGACCACTTCCGCCGCCACCGCCACCCTGCGGACGCTCGACGCGGTCATTCTGCACAAAATGGTCGTTGCCCGGATGAACCCGATGGCGGTTGCCGCCGCGTCCCTGATGGAAAATCGGCTCATTAATGTCGTCAATCGGGATAGAGACAGACTCACCGCTGCTTACGTCGGTCACCGAGCGTTTATTGATGGCCTCGGAGATCGACTGCTTAATTTGCGACTTATAACGGCGCAAGAAGCGCTGGCGGTTTACCGCGCTCTTGTTTTTGCCATTAAGCCGGCGATCGATGAAATAGGCCATGGTTTTCCCCCACACTACATTGTAAGCAGGTCGGGCGAACCCGACCGTCAGGCCGGTATGACTTACCGGCAAGCTTACAGACTCTTATCAGGACGATTTACGCACACGCAGATACCATTCGCACAGCAGGCGAACCTGTTTGCGGGTATAGCCTTTTTCCATCATGCGATCGACAAAATCATCATGCTTTTTCTGCTCATCGGTAGACGTCTTGGTGTTAAACGAGATGACCGGCAGCAACTCTTCCGTGTTTGAGAACATTTTCTTCTCAATCACAGTGCGCAATTTCTCGTAACTGGTCCAGTTCGGATTGCGACCGTTATTGTGTGCCCTGGCGCGCAGCACGAAGTTGACGATCTCATTACGGAAATCTTTCGGGTTACTGATGCCAGCGGGCTTCTCGATCTTCTCCAGTTCCGCGTTGAGCGATTCACGATCAAACAGCTGTCCGGTATCGGGATCGCGGTACTCCTGATCCTGAATCCAGAAGTCGGCGTAGGTCACATAGCGGTCAAAAATGTTCTGACCATATTCAGAGTAGGATTCCAGATAGGCGGTCTGAATCTCTTTGCCAATGAACTCAGCATATTTGGGAATCAGATAGCCTTTGAGGTGCTCAAGGTATTTTTCGGCCTGATCCTGCGGGAACTGTTCGCGTTCAATCTGCTGTTCAAGCACATAGAACAGGTGCACCGGGTTAGCCGCCACTTCAGCGTGGTCAAAGTTAAACACCCGCGACAGAATTTTAAACGCAAAGCGGGTTGAAAGACCGTTCATGCCTTCATCCACACCGGCGTAGTCGTGATACTCCTGCCAGGACTTCGCCTTGGGATCGGTATCTTTCAGGCTTTCACCGTCATACACCCGCATTTTAGAGTAGATGCTGGAGTTTTCCGGGTCCTTGAGTCGTGACAGGATGGAGAAGCGTGCCAATGTTTCCAGCGTGCCCGGTGCGCATGGCGACGTGGCCAGTTCACTGTGATTAAGCAGTTTGTCGTAGATTTTGATCTCTTCCGAGACCCGCAGGCAGTAGGGCACCTTGACGATGTAAACGCGATCAAGAAACGCCTCATTATTCTTGTTGTTACGGAACGTCACCCACTCTGATTCGTTGGAGTGCGCCAGAATAATGCCGTTAAACGGCAGCGCCGAAATGCCTTCCGTGCCGTTATAGTTCCCTTCCTGCGTGGCCGTCAGCAGCGGATGCAGCACCTTGATGGGTGCCTTAAACATCTCAACGAACTCCATGATGCCCTGGTTCGCGCGGCAGAGTGCGCCGGAGTAACCGTAGGCATCAGGATCGTTCTGCGCATGGTTTTCCAGTTTACGGATATCCACTTTACCCACCAGCGCAGAGATATCCTGGTTGTTCTCATCACCCGGTTCGGTTTTGGCAATCGCCAGCTGTTCCAGAATCGACGGCCAGACTTTCACCACTTTAAACCGTGAGATATCGCCACCAAAGTCGTGAAGACGTTTTGCGGCCCACGGCGACATGATGGTGCCGAGGTAACGGCGCGGCACACCGTACTCTTTTTCAAGAATGTGCGCGTCTTCCTGCGGGTTAAACAGGCAGAGAGGATGATCGTTGACCGGACTGCGTTCGCCGTCAGCGCTCAGTACGTAGATCGGCACCCGCTGCATCAGCGACTTAAGCCGCTCCGCCAGGGAGGATTTACCGCCACCCACCGGACCCAGTAAATAGAGGATCTGTTTCTTCTCCTCAAGTCCCTGAGCGGCATGTTTCAGATAGGAGACGATCTGTTCAATCGCTTCCTCCATGCCGTAAAACTCCTCGAACGCCGGATAGCGACCCATCACACGGTTGGAGAATATTCTGGAAAGGCGTGGCTCCTGAGCAGTGTCAACCATTACCGGCTCTCCGATAGCCATTAACAGTCGCTCTGCAGCGTTGGCGTATGCACTGCGATCCTGCTTACAGATAGCAAGAAATTCCTGCAGTGTGAACTCTTCGTCCTTGGCAGCTTCATAACGCTGACGATAATGATCGAATATATTCATAGCGATGCCCGTCCTTTCGTTTTTAGCACAGGTAAGGAGCGTAATTAACGACGTGTAGCAGCTCCCGGAAGATATTCTCTGTTGAGTACAGCAACCCTTATGCCAACCTGATCTTTTTTATCGGGATACACAACTTTTGTGGTTACTCTGCTCGTACAAAATCTCTGCTGTTAATTCTAACTGTAGATGGCTTCTAGGAAATTTCCTCCACGGGTTTGGACGAATGAGGGGGGGATCAAGGGTAATCCGGGTCAGTTGTGAGATGAGTTCATATTAGCGCTGCTTTAACTTAACGGGTTTTTAACCTTTGATGCCAGTTTCATCGGTCGATTGCTTAAAGGATTTCGATATAAGTTAATCCAGCCGTAAAAAAACGTTAGACTTCCTGTTTGATTGTTATATTTATGGAATGAATAAATTGTGAACCAATTCAAACTTAAGACGCTTGTTGCACTTTTACCCTGTTATTTGCTGGCTGCGCATGTCAATGCCGCTCCGCTTTCTGTGGGTGCTTCGGTCATCTACGCCGAATCACCTTATCGCGGCGGTCAGGACCGTTATCTTCCGGTTCCGGTCATCAATTATGAGGGTGAAGACTTCTGGTTCCGCAGCCTGCAGGGCGGTTACTACCTGTGGAAAGATCCTCAGAACCAGCTTTCACTGACGCTGCTGGGTTCACCGCAGGAGTACAAACCCAGCGACAACGATCTGGGCGACATGAAAGGGCTGGATAAACGCCGCATGACGCTGATGGGTGGCGCAACCTATCGTCACACGGCGGACTGGGGGATTGTCCGTACGGCATTGCTGGGCGATGTGCTGAACAACAGCAACGGCATGATCTGGGACCTGACTTACCTCTATCGCTTTGAGATGGGCGACTTCAGCCTGACCCCCGGCATCGGTGCCATGTGGAATAGCGCCAATCAAAACCGTTATTATTACGGTGTCTCCGGTCACGAAAGCGCCCGTACCGGCATCAGTCGTTATAACCCGGACGACAGCTGGTCACCTTATGTTGAGCTGAGCGCCAGCTATCAGATTGCAACGCAGTGGAATGTGGGCATCGTGGGACGTTACACCCGCTTCGACAGCGAGATCAAAGACAGCCCGATGATCGACAAGAGCGGACAGGCGACGCTCTGGACAGGTGTCAGCTACACCTTCTGATGACGCACTAAAAGAGGGCATTCGGTGCCCTCTGTTCTTTTATGGGGCCTCAGAATGAGGCGGGAGAGCAGAATGCGCAACACGATTAACTTTGCCGGACATAACACCCTGCCCGTTATCGGTCAGGGCACCTGGTACATGGGCGAAAATCCGGCGCAGCGTGCCGGTGAAGTCGCAGCATTGCAGGCAGGTCTTGAGTGTGGATTACAGCTTATCGACACCGCCGAAATGTATGCAGACGGCGGAGCTGAAGAGGTGGTCGGGCAGGCATTGCTGGGGCGTCGTGACAAGGCTCTGCTGGTCTCGAAGGTCTATCCCTGGAACGCAGGCGAACAGGATGCCGTTGAAGCCTGTGAGCGGAGCCTGCGCCGTCTGCAAACGGATTATCTTGATCTCTACCTGCTGCACTGGCGCGGAAATATTCCGCTGGAAGAGACACTGCGGGGTATGGAACGCCTGCAGCAGCAGGGCAAGATTCGCCACTGGGGCGTCTCGAATTTTGACACAAACGATATGGCCGAACTGTGGGACGAACCCGGCGGCAATCAGTGTGCGACCAATCAGGTGCTCTACCATCTGGCTTCACGTGGGATTGAATTTGATCTCTTACCAGCGTGTCAGCAGCGCGGACTGCCGGTGATGGCCTATTGTCCACTGGCACAGGCGGGACGGTTACGGGATTCGCTGTTTACCGATACGCTGCTGAATCAGCTTGCACAACAGAAGGGCATCAGCGTGGCACAACTGCTGCTGGCCTGGGTGATTAGTCAGCCTGGCGTCATTGCTATTCCTAAAGCCAGTTCTGTGGTTCACGTTCAGGAGAATGCTGCGGCGCTGGCGGTCATTCTTACCGATGAGGATTTGCAGCTCATCGATCGTGCCTGGCCAGCACCACAGCATAAATTACCGCTGGATATCGTTTAGCCGTTTGCCCTGTCACTGGCTGCGGCTTTCTTCTTCAGACGAAACGTTGTGGCCAGGCGGGCCGGCTTTTCACCTGCGCTGCGTAACGGTGTATTGATACGGGCCGTTTCGACGCAGACCATGGTTTTGTAACCGTCATTCGCCATATCCGTCATGCTGCAGGAGAGTTCCACTCCCGGATTCCAGGTGACAACGTCACTGTGATGATGGTGGTAAACTTCGATCTGCCGTAAGCCCACGGTATCATTAATCACCGAGCAGTCTTCCGCAGCAGTAAAGATACGGTCGATGCGTCCCGGATAGCGTTGTTTGCCGTCGCTGCTGGCAACCTCGCCATTATTCACTTTATCGATATAGCTGTTGCCCAGACCGGAGACCTCAACGCCATTAATGTCGCTGACGGTAAAGTAGCTGTGTAGCGCCGCTGTCGCTTCGAAGTCACCATGGGCTTCCAGCTCAATCTCACAGTGCTGACCCAGACGGAAGCGGGCGATGAGGGTGAATTCATGCGGCCAGAGTTTCAGCGTCTGTGCGTTGCTTTCCAGCACCAGCGTCAGCATCACCCCATCGTCATTCTCGTCGTGCGCAGTCAGCTTCCATGTCTGAGTCCGGGCAAAACCATGTGCCGGTTCGCCAGCCGGGCCAAACCAGGGCCAGCAGATCGGAACGCCGCCGCGAATCGCTTTGCCCTGGGAAAAGAGGCTCTTATCGCTCAGCCAGAGTACCGGCTTTTCACCGCTGGGTTGCCAGGCGATCAGATGTGCGCCCTGCAGCGTAATCGCTGCCCGTACCTTAGGGTGACTGATGACAATCGTCGGCAGTTCGCCGACCTGGCGCTGGGAAAGGTAAGGGGAGATCTGCGTGACCACGGGCAGAGAAAACAGTTTATCTTGCATGTTCGATTCCTTCCTGTGCGGATCAAAAAAAGGGCGACCGAAGTCGCCCTTAATCTCAATGATGTCTGTCTGCCTTATTTAGCAGAAACCAGCGCAATCAGGTCGAGAACTTTGTTTGAGTAGCCAGTTTCGTTGTCGTACCAGGAAACCAGTTTCACAAAGTTGTCGTTCAGCGCGATACCGGCTTTAGCGTCAAACACTGAAGTCAGGACTTCGCCGTTGAAGTCAGTAGAAACCACGTCATCTTCAACGTAGCCCAGAACGTCTTTCATCTCACCTTCTGCAGCGGCTTTAATCGCAGCACAGATTTCTTTGTAAGATGCCGCTTTTTCCAGACGTACAGTCAGGTCAACAACAGAAACGTTAGGGGTAGGTACGCGGAATGCCATACCGGTCAGTTTGCCGTTCAGCTCTGGCAGAACTTTACCAACGGCTTTCGCTGCACCAGTTGATGAAGGAATGATGTTCTGCGATGCGCCGCGGCCGCCGCGCCAGTCTTTGTGAGACGGGCCATCAACGGTTTTCTGGGTAGCAGTGGTAGCGTGAACGGTGGTCATCAGACCTTCAACGATACCAAACTTGTCGTTGATCACTTTTGCCAGCGGTGCCAGGCAGTTAGTGGTGCAGGATGCGTTAGAAACGATATCCTGGCCATCATATTTGTCGAAGTTTGCACCACGAACAAACATTGGGGTGTCATCTTTAGATGGACCGGTCAGAACGACTTTCTTAGCACCAGCAGTGATGTGTTTACGTGCGGTTTCGTCGGTCAGGAAGATACCGGTTGCTTCAGCAACAACGTCAACGCCCACTTCATCCCACTTCAGGTTGGCCGGATCACGCTCAGCAGTAACACGGATTTTCTTACCGTTAACGACCAGTGCGCCATCCTGAACTTCTACGGTACCGTCGAAACGACCGTGCGTAGAGTCATACTTCAGCATGTACGCCATGTAATCTGCGTCCAGCAGGTCGTTGATAGCAACGATTTCGATGTCAGAACGTTTCTGAGCAGCACGGAAAACGATGCGACCGATACGGCCAAAACCGTTGATACCTACTTTGATAGTCATATATTCCACCAGCTATTTGTTAGTGAATAAAAGGTTGCCTGTAAAATTACAAAAACCTTACCAGGCGTCAAGCGGAATCGTGTCAATTGTTGCGACAAATCAATTCGCCTGAGAGGAATTATTCGGTGCGCAACCGCTTGCGCGCCGCCAATGATATCGCGCTTCGTCGAATCAATCGCCGAATATATAGGGATGCCCGAAGCAAAAGGTGATCGAAGTCACAAATCCGCTCAGCGGAAGGCTGACTGAAAGGGTGAGCACAAAAAAAGACCCGGCTTATGTTGATCATTTGTTAGAATAATAGTCGAATTTTTCAGAATGGCACTCCCCGGAATCCTAAAATGGCTAAAGACACCGCACCCGAAGCAAAAATTGCGCAGCTGACTGAAATGCAGCGCTACGTTACTCAGCATCGCGGAACGGAACCGCCTTACAGCGGCGCGTTGCTCCACAACAAACAGGAAGGGATCTACCACTGTCTGATTTGTGAGGCGCCACTTTTCCTCTCAGAAACCAAATATGATTCAGGCTGCGGCTGGCCCAGTTTTTACCAGCCGGTGAATGATGATGCGATTCGCTATATCGACGATAACTCGCATGGCATGCAGCGTGTTGAGATCCGCTGTGGCAGTTGCGATGCCCATCTGGGGCATGTCTTCCCGGATGGTCCTCAACCGACCGGTGAACGCTATTGTGTTAACTCCGCCTCCCTGAATTTTACCGACGAGCAGGGCGAACAGACTAAAGGGTAATGCGATGAAGGAACAACTTGAAGCAATGCTTGCGTCAATGACGCCTGAAGTCTACGAACGACTGGCGACCGCTGTTGAGATTGGTAAATGGCCGGATGGCGTGGCACTGACGCAGGAGCAGCGCGACAACTGCCTGCAGCTCGTGATGTTATGGCAGGCGAAGCACAACGATGAGCCCCAGCACATGACCATCGGCAAGGGTGGCGAAATGGTGATGAAGTCGAAAAAAGAGCTGAAAGAAGCATTCGGCATCGACCCGGATGTGACCCGCATTCATCTGCACTAATAAAAGCTGGCGTTATGCCAGCTCCCTTTTTAAATCAGAATCGCGCCCTGAGCCGTCATCTGAGCAAAGGCGATGTCACTGTCCTCAGGGTTCAGATTGACGCCACGGCAGCCTTCTTTGACCACCTCGACGTGATAGCCCAGTTCCAGCGCATCCAGCACGCTGTATTTCACACAGTAATCTGTCGCCAGTCCCAGCATGACCAGATGGGTGATACCCCGTTCGCGCAGCCAGCTGTCCAGCTCGGTTTTACGACGGTGGCCATTATCAAAGAAGGCGCTGTAGCTGTCGACATCCTGATCCTCACCTTTATGGAAAGTTGCATCGAACAGTGAACGATCCAGGCCAGGATGGAAGTCCGCGCCAGCCGAGCCCTGAATGCCGTGATCGGGCCACCAGATCTGCGCCAGACCATTTAACTCGCCCAGGGTATAGACAGGCTCGCCGGAAACCGAGGCAAAGCTGCCATGATCGGCCGGGTGCCAGTCCTGTAGCGCCAGTACACATTCACCGTTTTCACGGAACATACGCGCATAACGATTTGCCACCGCGACCGTGTGGTCGCCCTCATGGACTGCCATCGGGCCGCCGGGGCAAAAATCGTTCTGAATATCAATAATGATGAGTGCCCGCTTCATTACATGTCGCTCCGTTTCAGTCTTCAGTCAGTTCGCCGCGCAAATTCTGCTGCATTCTGGCACGGATTTGTTCGGCAGAGAGTTCCTGGCTAAGTAAAAAGTGCAGCTTGGTCAGCGCGGCCTCTACAGTCAGGTCAAATCCACTGATAACGCCAGCATGTTCCAGCGCATTGCCCGTCGCGTATCCGCCCATATTTACCTTGCCTGAAATACACTGGGTAAGGTTGACCACCACAATACCACGCTCGCTGGCCTGCTGGAGTTCTGCCAGAAATTCCTTGTTCTGCGGCGCATTGCCCACACCATAAGAACGCAGGATGAGCGCTTTCACCGGCTGTCGCAGGAAGTTACGCACTACGTCGGCAGAAATTCCCGGATAGATGGTGACCACACCAATGGGCTGAGGCGTGATGGTGTGGACTTTAAGTTCACCCTGACCGGATGGGGCCGGTGGCGTATTGAGTCGGCGAATATGAATGCCCGCTTCCAGCAGGGCAGACAGGTTTGGCGAAGCAAAGGCGTTAAAGCCATCGGCATGGGCCTTGGTGGTACGGTTACCGCGGTACAGCGTGTTGTTGAAAAACAGCGACACTTCACTGATCGGGTAGTTGGCCGCCACATAAAGAGAATTTAACAGATTCTGCTGACCATCAGAGCGCAGCTCTGCCAGAGGAATCTGCGATCCGGTAACAATGACCGGCTTAGCCAGATTTTCCAGCATAAATGAGAGCGCTGAAGCGGTAAACGCCATGGTGTCTGTGCCATGCAGAATCACAAAACCATCATAGCGATCGTAGTTTTGTCGGATATCGTTGGCGATAAACTGCCAGTCTTCCGGGGTCATGTCGGAAGAGTCGATCAGGGGCTGATATTCATGAATGGTGAAATCAGGCATTTCGGGGCGGTGGAACTCCGGCATGTTTGCCAGCTGCTGCTGCAGGTGTCCGGAGACCGGAATGTAACCCTGCGCCGAGCGCTGCATGCCGATTGTCCCGCCAGTGTAGGCTACGTAGATGTTTTTCTTTTGCATTAGAGAACTCAGGCTCGCCATAAAACGCGCAGTATAAGGGGAATAGCGGGGAAAAGCAGCCCGACCAGCGGCCGGGCTGCGAGGTTTATCGCACTTCGCCGCAGTTCAGGCAGAAGGCGTAACGGTTCTGAGGATCGTTCTGCTTATCGAACAGACCCGGCTGGGCTTTCATCGCACTCATGACATCCAGCATGGGGGCTGGCAGCCAGGCTTTCAGCGTGTCCGGCAATACCGCCTGCACAGAGGCGCTCATCTGACTCAGCATCATATCCAGGAAGCCGGGCTCATCCTGATACCAGCTCAGCTGTGGCTTGCTCACTTTCGCCAGATCGCCTGCCTTCTTCACGGCGTCATCGAAGTCACCCAGCGCATCAACCAGACCATTGGCTTTTGCGTCGCTGCCGGTCCAGACATGGCCCTGCGCTATCGCATCAATCTGCTCTGGCGTTTTGTGACGCGACTTCGCTACCAGATCCACAAAGTTGCGGTAACCATTCTCAATGGTCAGCTGCATCATCTGCTGAACTTCCACTGGCAACGCTTTGGTGGTGGAAATATCCGCCAGCGGGGAGGTCGCGACACCATCCGTGTGCACGCCAATGCTGTCCAGACTGTTCTCCAGCGTATTGATCACGCCGAAGATACCAATCGATCCGGTCAGGGTGCTGGGGTTCGCCACAATGTAGCTGGCAGGGGTTGAGATCCAGTAACCGCCGGATGCCGCCATGCCGCCCATAGAGACCACGATCGGCTTGCCTGCTGCCTGGGCCGCAGCCAGCTCTTCACGAATTGCTTCAGAAGCCGTTACGCTGCCACCGGGGCTGTTCACCCGAAGAATGATCGCTTTGATTTTGGGATCGAGACGCGCATCGCGGATCTGCGCCGCCGTGGTGTCGCCGCCGACGTTGCCAGGGGTCTCTTCGCCATCCATGATGGCACCGCTGGCCATCACTACCGCAATGTTCCCATCCTGCTGTGCAGAGGCAGGTTTCACGCTGTAGTCATAAATGCTGACGCTACGATAATCGTTGCTCTGTTTATCCAGACCAAAGGTTTTCACCAGCTCCTCATCGGCAGCTGCCCGGGAACCCAGCGCATCGACCAGTTTATTATCCAGCGCATATTGCGCGGTATCGCCTTTCACCGCATTTAATCCGGCAATAATTGCCGCTGCGCCCGGAAAGAGTTGCTCCGGGGTGATCTGGCGATTCGCCGCCACGGTATTCAGATAGTTCTGCCACAGCTGACCAACCCAGCGGCTGTCAGCATCACGCGCTGCTGGCGACATATCGTCACGCAGGAACGGCTCGACCGCTGACTTATAGGTCCCGACACGGAAGACGTGCGAGGTGACTTTCAGCTTATCCAGCAGGGTTTTGTAATAAAGCCCGTTGGTGGCGAAACCATGCAGGTCCACCGTGCCCTGTGGCGACAGGTAGATTTTGGTGGCATAACTGGCAAGGTAATACTGCGCCTGGCTGTAGCTGTCACCCAGGGCAAAAATTGGCTTGCCGCTGTCGCGGAATTCACGCAGCGCTTTACCCACATATTGCAGCGAAGGCTGATCGCCACCGGCAAATTCACGTAAATCGAGCACCATGCCTTTGATGTTGCTGTCGCCTTTTGCCTGGCGAATCGCGTCGACCACATCAAACAGCGAATTTTCCTGCAAGCGGTCACTGCTGGCACCCAGCAGCTGACGGCCAATTTTACTCAGACGGTTACTCACTGATGGTTTATCAACCAGTACGCCACTGAGATCAACTTTCAGTGCGCCTTGCTGAATGGGCGCTGAACTGCCGCCCGAACCGCTGACCTGCAGCCAGATCCCCACACCCACCACAATCAACAAAATCAGGAAAATATTCAGAATAAATTCCCTGATAAAATTCAGCACCCGCCAGCTCCAGCGGAACAAACCTGCAATTATTCGCCACAATGTGCGCATCAGACTCTCCATAAATATGTAGCAGGAAGTGGCCGCCGCGCGGACCAGACTTCCCCGACGAGCTCATCCTAAAGAGCGCCGTGTTAAAAGTCAGCAGGAAATCACCGCGCACTGTTACAAAAAATCTGCCTGTGCCAGGATAATGGCAACACTACTGAGATCGGGAGAGAAACATGGACGCACTGGAGTTACTGGTCAATCGACGTTCGGCCTCACGCCTGACTGAGCCAGCACCAGCGGGTGACGCACTGGAAAATATCCTGCGGGCTGGCATGCGCGCCCCGGATCACGGCACGCTGCAACCCTGGCGCTTTATTATTGTCGAAAATGAGGGACGCGACCGGATGAGTCAGCTGCTTGAGCAGGCGGCACGCGACAAACAGCTGGATGAAAAGGCGATTAACAAAGCAAGCCAGTCACCTTTTCGCGCACCGATGATCATTACGGTGGTGGCCTATTGCGAAGAGCATCACAAAGTGCCGCGCTGGGAACAGATCGCCTCGGCGAGCTGTGCTGTAATGGCGATGCAGATGGCGGCTTTGGCTCAGGGTTACAACGGTATCTGGCGCAGCGGTCCCTGGACCGATGACGCGCGGGTTCGTCAGGGTTTTGGCTGCCGTGAGCAGGATGCGATTGTCGGTTTTCTCTATCTGGGCACCCCGCAACTGAAATCCAGCACTACGGTGCTCCCGCCTGACACTGCACCTTTCGTCCGCTATTTCTGATCGGCCTGTCGGGTTCCGGCAGGGTCTGTTTCAGCCCTGCCGTTTGCACGGTTCCTGTGCGAACGATAGCTCTCACCGTGCATCACGCTTACGCCCGAAGCCCTGCCAGGCTAACATAGCCCGTAAGATTCAAACCGACAGCGAACAACCGGTTATCACTGTGTTCCCCTGATGTTAAGGATTACCTGATTCAATGCGTTTGTTTATTGCGGAAAAACCGAGCCTTGGGCGTGCTATCGCGGATGTGCTGCCAAAACCGCATCGACGCGGTGATGGATTTATTGCCTGCGGCAACGATCAAATCGTTACCTGGTGCGTGGGACATCTTCTGGAGCAGGCGCAGCCCGACAGCTATGACAGCCGTTATGCACGCTGGTCGCTGGCCGATCTGCCGATCATCCCGGAAAAATGGCAGCTGAAACCGCGTCCGTCGGTCGCAAAGCAGCTGAAAGTGGTTGAGGGTTTGCTGGCGCAGGCGAGCGAAGTGGTGCATGCCGGTGACCCGGATCGGGAAGGGCAGTTGCTGGTGGATGAAGTGCTGGACTACCTGAACCTGCCGGCTGAGAAACGCAGCAAAGTGCAGCGCTGTCTGATCAACGATCTTAACCCTCAGGCCGTGGATCGTGCCGTAAACCGTCTGCGTGAGAACCGCGAATTTATCCCGCTGTGCGTCTCTGCGCTGGCCCGCGCCCGTGCTGACTGGCTTTATGGCATTAACATGACCCGTGCCTGGACGCTGCTGGGACGCAATGCGGGCTACGATGGTGTGCTGTCAGTGGGCCGGGTGCAGACGCCGGTGCTGGGACTGGTGGTGCGGCGCGATGAAGAGATTGAAAACTTCGTGCCGAAAGATTACTTCGAAGTTAAAGCGCATATCCTTACGCCTGATGGTGCCAGATTTGTTGCCAGCTGGATCCCCAGCGAAGCCTGTGAGCCGTGGCAGGATGAAGAGGGTCGTCTGCTCAAACGTGCGCTGGCCGATCATGTGGTGGCGCGTATCACCGGTCAGCCCGCCATTGTCACGGCCTACAGCGACAAGCGCGAAAATGAGGTAGCTCCGCTGCCTTTTTCCCTGTCCAGCCTGCAGATTGAAGCTGCAAAACGTTATGGCATGAGTGCCCAGACGGTGCTGGATACCTGTCAGCGGCTCTATGAAACCCATAAACTGATTACCTATCCGCGTTCCGACAGCCGCTATCTGCCTGAAGAACATTTTGCCGGGCGTCATGCGGTGTTAAACGCGATACAGGCGCATCAGCCGCAACTCACGCCACCGTCAGATTTCAGTGCCGATCGCAGAAATCGCTGCTGGGATGATAAAAAAGTCGATGCTCACCACGCCATTATTCCAACGGCCCGAAGCAGTGCTGTAAAGCTCAGTGAGAGCGAGCAGCATATTTATGAGCTGGTGGCACGTCAGTATCTGATGCAGTTCTGCCCGGATTCTGTTTTCCGTAAATGTGTCATCGATCTTGATATCGCTGGCGGAAAATTTGTGGCGAAAGCGCGCTTCCTGGCCGAGGCGGGCTGGCGCGCGCTGCTGGGGAGCAAAGAGCGGGATGAAGAGAATGACGGCATGCCGCTGCCGGTGGTGGCGAAAGGGGATGCGCTGTTGTGTGAGCGTGGCGAGGTGCTGGCGAAGCAGACTCAGCCGCCACGCCCGTTTACCGATGCCACCATTCTTTCTGCGATGACTGGCATCGCCCGGTTCGTTCAGGATAAAGAATTAAAGAAAGTGCTGCGTGCGACCGATGGTTTAGGAACGGAAGCCACACGCGCCGGCATTATCGAATTACTGTTTCGTCGTGGTTTCCTGGTGAAAAAGGGCCGCTATATCAACGCGACTGATGCCGGACGCGCCCTGATTCACTCGTTGCCCGATCTGGCGGCCCGGCCGGATATGACCGCGCAGTGGGAATCGACACTGACGCGCATCAGCGAAAAGGCCTGCCGCTATGATGAGTTTATGCAGCCACTGGTGCAGACCTTAACCGGGCTGATCCAGCAGGCGCGACAGCAGCCTGCGGCGCATGCATTTCGGGGATTACCGTCCACCGGTCAGAAACGTCCGGTGCGCAAAACCAGGCGTAAAGTGAAGGAGACGGAATGAGGCGTTATTCAGTATTACTGGTCATGGCTCTTATGCTTGTGACCAGCGCAGTGCAGGCCAACAGTCGTTATCAGTCGATGCCACAGGGCAACAGCGGTGTGAATACCGATGTGGTGGTGGATATGCCGCCGGAAGCCTGGACGCAGGCAGAGGGACGTCAGCCAGATTGTCTTCGCTGCTGTATTTTTGAGAACCGCAATTACACCGAAGGCGCGGTGGTGAAATCGGAAGGGGTGCTGCTGCAATGCGCCCGCGATGAACACGCCATTGGCACCAACAACCTGATCTGGAAAATAGTGAAATAGCCGTCGCGTGGCGCTCAGCCACGCGACCATTAATCAAAAGCGGAAGGTTGACCAGATAGGGGCGTGGTCAGAAGGTTTCTCCATGCCCCGGATCTCATAATCAATGCCGCTCTCAACGCAGTGTGACGCCAGGGTTTTGCTTGCCAGCACCAGATCGATGCGCAACCCGCGATTATCATCAAACCCTTTCGAGCGGTAGTCGAACCAGGAGAAGCGGTCTGCAACGTCCGGATTGTGCTCACGCCAGGTATCAACCAGACCCCAGCCCAGCAGGCGATCCATCCACTCGCGCTCTTCCGGCAGGAAGGAACATTTGCCGGTGCGCAGCCAGCGCTTGCGGCTGTCCTCACCAATCCCGATATCTAAATCGGTACTGCTGATATTCATGTCGCCCATAATCAGAACCGGCTTATCAGCAGGCAGATCCTCGGTCAGCATACGCTGCAGATCGCGATAGAACTTCTCTTTAGCCGGAAACTTGGTGGGGTGGTCGCGGCTTTCGCCCTGCGGAAAATAGCCGTTTATCACCGTAATGTCGCCAATCGGGCTGGGGATTTCCGCCATGATCAGGCGGCGCTGGGACGTTTCGTCATCACCCGGAAAGCCCCGGCTGACTGACACGGGCTGGGCTTTGGTTAACAACGCTACGCCGTAGTGGCCTTTCTGCCCATGATAGAAGACGTGATAGCCAAGCGCTGACACCTCTTCCAGTGGGAACATGTCGTCATGGACCTTCGTTTCCTGCAGACCGATCACATCGGGCTGATGCTGTTCGACAAGCGCCTGAAGCTGATGCGGGCGGGCACGCAACCCATTGATGTTAAATGAAACAAATTTCATGAGATCGACCATTGTTCAGCTAATAATGGGCGAAGATGGTAGCGATTTTTGGTGAAAAAGTCATGGCAGAACAGGCTGAGTTTGTGCGAAAGCGGGTAACAACGTAAGGCGGTGCAGGGCAGAACAGGAAGCTAAGGCGTTTTTTGGGTTTGATGCAGTATGCAAGGATGGTGGTGGGAGAAGGATTATTCGGCGCGTTGCGCCTCACCCTGCGGGCCGCGCTGAAGCGCGTTGTCTCGCAATGCCCGACCCGAACCTTGATCGAAGGTTCTCATTCCTCTCCCCGCAGAACAGGAAGCTTTGATATTTGTTTGGGACTGACTGCGACATGCAAGAATGGTGGTGGGAGAAGGATTATTCGGCGCGTTGCGCTTCACCCTGCGGGCCGCGCTGAAGCGCGTTGTCTCGCAATGCTCGACCCGAACCTTGATCGAAGGTTCTCATCCCTCTCCCCGCAGAATCAGGAAGCTAAGGACGTTTATTTTTGGGGTTATGTGCAGAATGCAAGGATGGTGGTGGGAGAAGGATTCGAACCTTCGAAGTCTGTGACGGCAGATTTACAGTCTGCTCCCTTTGGCCGCTCGGGAATCCCACCAGGGATAATGAAGTGGCTTAAGAGAATTCAGATTCAGATGGTGGTGGGAGAAGGATTCGAACCTTCGAAGTCTGTGACGGCAGATTTACAGTCTGCTCCCTTTGGCCGCTCGGGAATCCCACCTTGGCCTGAATCTTTCTCTCTTAAAGCGGGGCGCATCATACCAAATGCGATAAGGGTGTAAAGCGCCCGCTGGCAAAAGCCCAACTGTTTGCCCACTTTTTACGCGTAGCGCTGAATCTGCAAGCAATTCAGCGCACTGGCTGATTAAAGAATAATCGTGCGGTTGCCGTAAACGAACACGCGCTGTCCCAGAACTTTATACAATGCGTTGCTCAGGACATTCTTTTCTACATCGCGACCCGCACGCATCATCTCATCAGCGGTGTAGCTGTGATCGACATTAATCACATCCTGCATGATGATTGGGCCTTCATCGAGATTGTCATTCACATAGTGCGCAGTGGCACCGATGATCTTCACCCCACGCTCGTAAGCCTGATGGTAAGGACGGGCACCGATAAAGGCGGGCAGGAACGAGTGGTGAATATTGATAATCTGATTAGGGTAACGCTGCACGAAAGCAGGCGTCAAAACGCGCATGTACTTTGCGAGCACCACGTAATCGGGCTGATAGCGGTCAATCTCTTCCACCATGCGGTTATCGTGCTCTTCACGCGTCAACCCCTCGTGACTGACCAGCACAAACGGAATGTCAAAACGTTCAACCAGCGAACGCAGGGTATCGTGGTTACCCACAACCGCTGCAATTTCCATATCTAGGCCGCCGAACGCGCTCTTCATTAACAGATCGCCCAGGCAGTGTGCCTCTTTGGTGACCAGAATCACCACGCGACGACGACCGGCGCTGTGCAGTTCACGCACTGAACCCTGTGGCAGGGCGCTGTCGAGGTCAGCAAGCAGGGTATTGTCGTTGAAAATCCCTTCCAGCTCGGTGCGCATGAAAAAACGCCCGGTGCGATGATCAACAAACTCATTGTTCTGCACGATATTAAGTTCGTGCTTGTAACAAATATTGGTGATTTTGGCGATCAGACCTTTTGCATCGGGACAAATGGTTCGTAAAACTTTTCTTTGCATGGTTTGCGCTTGCATCTCAATCAGAGTCCTGTCAAAGCATTAGGGTGTAAACCGCTGGGGCAGCCATTAGCTTAACCACAACATTTTTTGAATTTTTTGCCAGTGCCGCAGGGGCAGGGATCGTTACGCCCCACGGACGGGACTGTACCGTCAACATAGTACCAGCGTTGATCCTCGCGAAGAAAGCGTGAACACTCATGAATGGCCTGTATGTTGGTTTTCTCGCGGTATCGCGCAAAAAAGGTAACGAAAGCTTCGTTCTCATGGCTTCCATGATTACAACGGGTTACATTCAGGCTCAGCCATTCGGTGCCCGAAAAACTTTCAGATAAAAGCCCTGACAGCCCCGGATGACGCTTCTCAGGATGCCAGGTCGCAACCAGATAGTCCGCATTATGCTTAACATAGGCGCTATAACGGGAGCGCATAAGTTGTTCAGCTGTAACAGGAATCAGGTTGCCCTGGAGAAAGGGCCCGCAACATACGCTATACTGCTCTCCGCTACAACATGGGCAGGTTTCTGACACATTGTCTCCCGGGAATAATGAGTCGATTTCACAAGCGCGCTATGTTAGCTGACCCCACGTTGTGACGCTACGTATTGACGGCAGGACCAGATACAAATGAGAAAGGTAAAAATTGGATTGGCTCTGGGTTCTGGAGCGGCCAAGGGATGGGCACACATCGGCGTGATTAACGCCCTGGAGCGCGCAGGCATTGAGATTGATGTCGTTGCAGGCTGCTCAGTCGGCGCGCTGGTCGGGTCTGCCTATGTGAACAACCGTCTGCCACTGATGGAAAAATGGGTCAGTGCCTTTCGCTACTGGGATGTGATTCGCCTGATGGATGTCTCATGGCAGCGTGGCGGGTTATTACGGGGCGAAAGGGTGTTTAACCATGTCCGTCAGCTGATCCCCAATGATGCAATAGAGCACTGTGATAAACCCTTTGGCGTGGTGGCAACCAACCTCAGTACCGGGCGTGAGCTCTGGCTGACGGAGGGCGATCTGCATCAGGCGGTCCGCGCTTCCTGCAGTATGCCAGGTTTATTACCGCCGGTGGGCTACAATGGGTATTGGCTGGTGGATGGTGCTGTGGTTAACCCGGTGCCGATTTCACTGACCCGCGCCCTGGGCGCGGACATTGTTATCGCCGTTGACTTACAGCATGACGCACATTTAATGCAGCAGGATCTCTTTTCCGTTACACCTCAGAACAGCGAAGAAGAAGCTGCCGCAGCGGCACTGAGTTGGGGTGGCAAGCTGCGACAGCGCCTGGTGAATTTCACCCAGCGCCGTGCATCTCAGTCACCTGGGGCAATGGAGATTATGTCTACCTCTATTCAGGTGCTGGAGAATCGCCTTAAGCGAAACCGAATGGCAGGCGATCCGCCCGATGTATTGATACAGCCGGTCTGTCCGCAAATTTCGACGCTGGACTTTCATCGTGCTGAAGAGGCTATTCAGGCAGGCAGGACCGCCGTAGAGAAGAAAATGTATGAACTATTACCACTGGTCCGTGGCAGATAATCAGGTTGTTCATTCAAAACGGTGACTTCGGGCAATTCTGAAAGGCGCAACTGCGTTTTATGAACCACTATTGAAATATCTGGTACGCAGGGGGAAAGAATGGAAAAACCACTACTCGGCAAAAAGATTCTCATTGTCGAAGATGAGGCTGTTTTCCGTTCGTTGCTGGACCAATTTTTGTTATCGATGGGTGCTGTGACGTTACAAGCGGAAGACGGTCTGGAAGCAATTGCACAACTACAACAGCATGCTGTCGACCTGATTATCTGCGATCTGGAAATGCCCCGTATGAGTGGTATCCAGTTCGTAGAGCATATTCGTACCCGCGGCAACGTCGTGCCGATACTCATCGTCTCGGCCACCGAGAACATGTCCGATATCGCACATGTACTGCGTCTTGGGGTGCAGGATGTGCTGCTTAAGCCGCTCAAAAACTTCGAACGCTTCCGCGAAGCGGTTTATGAGTGTCTCTATCCCTCAATGTTTACCTCAAAAGTGGAAGAGGATGAGCAGCTGTTCCAGGACTGGGATGCGCTGGTTCGCGATCCAAAAGCCGCCGCCAAACTGCTTAAACAACTCCAGCCGCCGGTACAGCAGACCATTGCAAACTGCCGGATTAATTACCGCCAGCTGACGATGGCCGAGCAGCCCGGGCTGGTGCTTGATATCGCGGCACTCTCCGATAAAGATCTGGCATTTTACTGTCTTGACGTAACGCGCGCCGGTGACAACGGCGTGCTGGCGGCACTGCTGCTGCGGGCGCTGTTCAATGGCCTGTTGCAGGAGCAGCTTACCGGCCAGAAACAGCGTCTGCCGGAGCTGAACGGACTGCTCAGACAGGTCAATCTGTTGCTGCGTCAGGCGAACCTGAGCGGTCAGTTCCCGCTGCTGGTGGGTTACTATCATCGCGGTTTAAAAAATCTGATTCTGGTTTCGGCCGGATTAAACGCCACACTGCATGTTCAGGCTCATCAGATTCAGCTCAGTAATGGTGTCCCCCTTGGCACTATGGGCAGCACCCATCTAAATCAAATCAGTCAGCGCGCAGACAACTGGCAGTGCCATGTCTGGGGCGCGGGCGGTCGCATCCGGTTGATGCTTTCAACAGAAGAATAAGTGCTGACAACAGGGAGGTTCTGGCGCTGAGTACAGGGCCAGCATTTAGCTTTACAGTTGGGTAATAGTCTTAATTTCGACGGTTTAGTCCCTTCCAGGATAAATCCGTTCGATACTAACTGATATACTCATTTCCGATTTTAAACCGACATATCAAGTATTAACTTGAACGGCCTATAAGAGAGGTATCTTAATGTCTGCCAATAATACCAAAGTAAAAAAAGCGGTAATCCCGGTAGCGGGTTTGGGTACGCGTATGCTCCCGGCTACCAAAGCGATTCCAAAAGAGATGTTACCGCTGGTTGATAAGCCGTTAATCCAGTATGTCGTTAACGAGTGTATCGCTGCTGGCATCAACGAAATTGTGCTGGTAACGCATTCATCAAAAAATGCCATCGAAAACCACTTTGATACCAGCTTCGAACTGGAATCAATGCTGGAAAAACGCGTTAAGCGTCAGCTGCTGGATGAAATCCAGTCAATCTGCCCGCCGCACGTCACCATCATGCAGGTTCGTCAGGGCATCGCTAAAGGTCTGGGTCACGCCGTTATGTGTGCACACCCACTGATCGGTGATGAGCCATTTGCCGTTATCCTGCCAGACGTCATCATCGACGAATATGAATCAAACCCAACCAAAGATAACCTGGCAGAGATGCTGAGCCGTTATGAAGAGTCTGGCCGCAGCCAGATCATGGTTGAGCCGGTTGCCGATGTTACCGCTTACGGTGTTGTCGACTTCCAGGGTGCAGAACTGAACCCAGGCGACAGCGCACCAATGGTGGGTGTGGTTGAGAAGCCTAAAGCGACAGAAGCGCCATCAAATCTGGCCGTAGTCGGTCGTTACGTTCTCTCTTCTGACATCTGGCCATTGCTGGCTAAAACCCCTCCAGGCGCAGGCGGCGAAGTTCAGCTGACTGACTCCATTGCAATGCTGATGGAAAAAGAGACTGTAGAAGCCTATCACCTGAAAGGCGTGAGCCACGACTGTGGTAACAAACTGGGCTACATGCAGGCTTTCGTTGAGTACGGTGTTCGTCATCCGGTATTGGGCAAAGATTTTTCTGAATGGCTCGATGGCGCAGTTGGCAACAAAAAGTAATTCATAAACACAGGATAACTCGATGAAAGTCACTGTATTTGGTATCGGCTATGTCGGTCTGGTTCAGGCTGCGGTGTTAGCCGAAGTCGGACATGACGTTCTCTGCATTGATGTCGACGAAAACAAAGTCGAAAATCTGAAAAAAGGCATCATCCCTATTTTCGAACCAGGTTTAACCCCGCTGGTAATGTCTAATTACGAAGCGGGCCGTCTGAAGTTCAGCACAGATGCTGCACTGGGCGTAAACCATGGTGTTATGCAGTTTATTGCAGTCGGTACTCCACCAGATGAAGACGGCTCAGCCGATCTGAAATATGTGACCGCCGTAGCGCGCACCATTGCGCAGCATATGAACGATCACAAAGTGGTTATCGACAAATCAACCGTTCCGGTTGGCACAGCAGACAAAGTTCGTGCAGTAATGACGGAAACGCTGAAAGCGCGTGATGCCAGCATCAGCTTCGACGTGGTTTCAAATCCGGAATTCCTGAAAGAGGGTGCTGCAGTTAATGACTGTATGCGTCCGGAGCGTATCGTTGTCGGCACCGACAACGACGACGTAGTAGAACTGTTACGCGAGCTCTATGAGCCGTTTAACCGCAATCACGATCGCATGATCATGATGGATATCCGCAGCGCAGAGCTGACCAAGTATGCAGCAAACTGCATGCTGGCCACTAAAATCAGCTTCATGAACGAGATGTCTAATCTGGCTGAACGTTTAGGCGCGGATATTGAGAAAGTACGGCAGGGTATCGGTTCTGATCCCCGCATTGGCTACCATTTCATCTATCCAGGCTGCGGTTACGGCGGCTCCTGCTTCCCGAAAGATGTGCAGGCGTTAATTCGTACTGCTGAGTCTATCGGTTATCAGCCACGTCTTCTGCAGGCCGTAGAAGATGTGAATGACAATCAGAAAAACAAGCTGCCGACCTTTATCAAGCGTCATTTTGGTGACGATCTGAAAGGTAAAACGTTTGCACTCTGGGGCCTGTCATTTAAGCCTAACACTGACGACATGCGTGAAGCCTCCAGCCGTGTGCTGATGGAAACGCTGTGGGAAGCTGGCGCATCGGTTCAGGCGTTTGACCCGGAAGCAATGGATGAAGCGCAGCGCATCTACGGTCACCGCAGCGATCTTAAGCTGATGGGAACCAAAGAAGCGGCACTGCAGGGCGCAGACGGTCTGGTCATCTGTACGGAGTGGCAAAACTTCCGTGCACCTGACTTCGACGTAATCAAAAATGCACTGAAAGAAGCCGTGATTTTTGATGGTCGTAACCTGTATGATCCAGAGCGTATCAGCAAACGCGGTTTCGTTTATTATGCAATCGGCCGCGGAGCGTCTATTCAAACTGCATAATTAACGAGGGATTTATGAACTTTCTGGTCACCGGCGCCGCAGGCTTTATTGGTTTTCATGTCAGTCAGCGTCTGCTGGCCGCCGGTCACCAGGTTGTCGGTATCGACAACCTGAATGATTATTACGACGTAAATCTCAAGCAGGCCCGTCTCGATTTAATTAAAGCTGAATCTGGTTTTACTTTTATTGAGATGGATCTGGCGGACCGTGACGCAATAGCGTCACTGTTCGGCCAGCACAAATTTCAGCGCGTCATCCACCTTGGCGCTCAGGCTGGCGTCCGCTATTCCATTGAAAATCCGCATGCCTATGCAGATTCCAATCTCATTGGTCACCTCAATATTCTTGAAGGGTGCCGCCATCATAAAATTGAACATCTGCTTTATGCGTCATCCAGTTCAGTTTATGGCCTGAATCGCAAAATGCCGTTTTCTACCGAAGACAGCGTTGATCATCCGGTTTCTTTATATGCGGCAACGAAGAAAGCCAACGAGTTAATGTCACACACTTACTCCCATCTTTATCAGTTACCGACGACCGGATTGCGCTTCTTTACCGTCTATGGTCCGTGGGGCCGCCCGGATATGGCCCTGTTCAAATTCACCCGTGCAATGCTTGCCGGTGAGGCCATCGATGTTTATAACCAGGGCCAGATGAAACGCGACTTCACCTATATTGACGATATTGCTGAGGCGATTGTTCGTCTGCAGGATGTCATTCCGCAGCGGGATGATAACTGGACAGTTGAAACCGGTTCACCGGCAACCAGCTCAGCACCGTATCGGGTTTATAATATCGGCAACAGTCAGCCTGTTACGCTGATGCGCTATATTGAAGCGATTGAAAAAGCACTGGGTATCACTGCGAAAAAGAATCTGATGCCAATGCAGCCCGGTGATGTACTGGAAACCAGTGCAGATACCGAAGCGCTGTTTAACGCGATTGGTTATAAACCGCAGACCGGGGTGGACGAGGGCGTTAAAAACTTCGTTGACTGGTACCGCGATTTTTACCGCGTCTGATTAAAAGAAAAAGGAAGCTCCGGCTTCCTTTTTTTTATGCGGCATCAGGTTACGCTTTAAGCAGCGAAGCGGCATGTATTACAGTAAAAAATCGTCCAGCGTTTTACCCTGTTCGTCCAGCGCTTTTTTTATCACCGCAGGTGTCCTTCCCTGACCCGTCCAGGTTCTGGACTCGCCTTTTTCATCGGTGTAACCATATTTGGCCGGGCGCACTGAGCGTTTCCCTTTTGCTGCAGTTCGTGTGGTAACCGTCAGTGTATTAATCAGTTCATTCGGGTCGATTCCATCGGCCAGCAGCATTTCACGATACTGATTAAGCTTACGCGTGCGTTCTTCATTTTCTGCCTGAAAATGCGACTCTTCTTCGCGGCGCTCTTTTACCACCACGTCCAGTTTCTCCAGCATCTCTTCCAGTGTTTCGACGGAATACTCTCTGGCCTGGGCGCGCAGCGTACGGATATTATTAAGAACTTTTAGTGCTTCGCTCATTGTCCTGGTCTCTGAATAAGGGAAAAGTTGTGTTGCCCGCTAATAGTAGTGGTGACATTAAATAAGTTCAATCATAAAAAATATTCAGAGGGTGATTATCCGCGTAATTAAAAAATATTCGCAGTCAGACATTCACGGTCAGGCCGAATAAAAAATAATTTCGCCCGGCCTGATATACAATAAATTTAATGTATTTAGGTCAGTAACAAAAATGTCATTCCTTTTGGTGCGGGTAAAATAAGTAAAACTTATCCAGCGTGAAACGCAGATAACCGGCTTCCTGCGATGCGTGAGGATGTATAACAGGCCTGCCGCTACGGTTTATTTGCCGCAACACCGCACCGTATTGCCCGCGCTTTGTGTTAATATGCGCGCCATTCCGTTAAGTCCTGATGAAGATACGCGCTATGGCTCAACTCTATTTTTATTACTCTGCCATGAATGCAGGGAAATCGACCGCACTGCTGCAATCCTCCTATAACTATCAGGAGCGCGGCATGCGTTCACTGGTCTATACCGCTGAAATTGATAACCGGTTTGGTGCCGGGCAGGTGAGTTCCCGTATCGGACTCTCGTCGCCTGCCATGCTGTACAACGCCGAAACCTCACTCTACCAGGACATTGCCGCCGAGCACGCCGCGCAGCCTGTTCATTGCGTACTGGTTGATGAGAGTCAGTTTCTGACCCGCGAGCAGGTTAAAGCGCTCTCTGATGTCGTGGATAATCTGGATATACCGGTGCTCTGCTATGGCCTGAGAACCGATTTTCGCGGGGAACTGTTTACAGGCAGCCAGTATCTGCTGGCATGGGCAGATAAGCTGGTTGAACTTAAAACCATTTGTCACTGTGGCCGCAAGGCCAGCATGGTGCTGCGACTGGATAGTGAGGGTAAACCTTTCAGTGAGGGCGAGCAGGTGGTTATAGGCGGCAACGAACGGTATATCTCCGTGTGCCGTAAGCATTATAAACAGGCCATAGAGCAGGGGTCGTTGCAGGCGATTCACGGTGCGCAGACGCCGCTGAACTGACCGCGTAATTCAGCCAATAAAAAACCCGCCGTGGCGGGTTTTTTTATCAGAAAGTCAGACGCAGACTATCAGACTTTCTTCGCTTTCTTGTCAGCTTTAATGCCTTTCACCGGCTGTTCAGACACGGCGTCGGCGATACCTGAAAACGGTTCAACAAATTCACGTCCGTAGTAGGTATCGAGCATAATCTGTTTCAGCTCCGCAATCAGCGGATAACGTGGGTTTGCACCGGTACACTGGTCATCAAACGCGTCATCAGCCAGTTTGTCCACTTTTGCCAGGAAGTCCGCTTCCTGCACGCCAGCTTCACGGATTGAGGTTGGAATACCGAGTTCAGTTTTGATCTCATCCAGCCAGGCCAGCAGCTTTTCAATTTTCTGCGCGGTGCGGTCGCCTGGTGCGCTCAGCCCTAAGTGGTCAGCAATTTCAGCGTAACGACGACGCGCCTGCGGACGGTCGTACTGGCTGAACGCCGTCTGTTTAGTCGGGTTGTCATTGGCGTTGTAACGAATGACATTCGAAATTAACAGGGCATTGGCCAGGCCGTGCGGGATATGGAACTCTGAACCCAGTTTGTGTGCCATTGAGTGACAGACCCCGAGGAAGGCGTTGGCAAACGCAATACCGGCAATCGTCGCGGCATTGTGAACGCGTTCACGTGCCACAGGGTTTTTAGCCCCTTCGGCATAACTCGCTGGCAGGTTCTCTTTGAGCAGTTTCAGTGCCTGAAGCGCCTGTCCATCCGAGTATTCATTCGCCAGTACGGAAACGTAGGCTTCCAGTGCGTGGGTGACGGCATCCAGACCCCCAAAGGCGCAGAGTGAACGCGGCATATCCATCACCAGGTTGGCATCCACAATTGCCATATCCGGTGTTAATGCATAGTCAGCAAGAGGATATTTCTGACCGGTCGCATCATCGGTTACCACAGCGAACGGCGTCACTTCTGAACCGGTACCTGAGGTGGTGGTAATAGCCACCATGCGCGCTTTAACGCCCATTTTCGGGAACTTGTAGATACGTTTACGGATATCCATGAAACGTAACGCCAGTTCTTCAAAGTGGGTTTCCGGATGTTCGTACATCACCCACATAATTTTCGCCGCATCCATTGGGGAACCGCCGCCCAGTGCGATGATGACGTCAGGCTTAAAGCTGTTCATCTGCTCTGCACCTTTACGCACGATGCTCAGCGTCGGGTCAGCTTCAACTTCAAAGAACACTTCGGTCTCGATGCCGTGTGATTTCAGCACGCGGGTCACCTGGTCGGCATAACCGTTATTGAACAGGAAGCGGTCAGTAACGATGAAGGCGCGTTTTGCACCGTCCGTTGCCACTTCTTCCAGCGCAATTGGCAGTGAACCCCGACGGAAGTAGATGGATTTAGGAAGTTTATGCCACAACATATTCTCAGCTCGCTTGGCGACAGTTTTGGTATTGATCAGGTGTTTTGGACCAACGTTCTCTGAAATAGAGTTACCGCCCCATGAACCACAACCCAGCGTCAGAGACGGTGCCAGTTTAAAGTTGTAGAGGTCACCGATACCCCCCTGTGAAGCAGGGGTGTTGATCAGAATACGTGCGGTTTTCATTTTGTCGCCGAAGTAGTGCACGCGCTCAGTCTGGTTATCCTGGTCGGTATAAAGGCAGGAGGTGTGACCGATACCGCCCATGGCGACCAGTTTCTCCGCTTTTTCTACGGCATCCTGGAAATCTTTTGCCCGATACATGGCAAGGGTAGGAGAGAGTTTTTCGTGAGCGAAAGGCTCAGACTCATCCACCAGTTTCACTTCGCCAATCAGGATTTTGGTGCTCGCTGGCACGCTGAGTCCGGCCATTTCCGCGATTTTAAACGCGGGCTGGCCCACGATGGCCGCATTCAGGCCGCCGTTTTTCAGGATGATGTTCTGCACTGCACTCAGTTCAGCCCCCTGCAGCAGGTAGCCACCGTGGCTGGCGAAACGTTCGCGCACGGCGTCATAGACTGAATCAACCACAATGACGGATTGTTCAGAGGCGCAGATCACCCCGTTATCAAAGGTTTTTGACATCAGAATAGAAGCAACGGCACGTTTCAGATCGGCGGTTTCATCAATCACCACCGGCGTGTTACCGGCACCCACGCCAATCGCCGGTTTACCGGAGCTGTAAGCCGCTTTCACCATGCCCGGACCGCCGGTGGCGAGAATCAGGTTGATGTCAGGGTGATGCATCAGCTGGTTGGACAGTTCAACAGAAGGAGCATCAATCCAGCCGATAATATCTTTTGGTGCACCCGCGGCAATGGCGGCCTGCAGGACGATATCGGCAGCTTTATTTGTCGCGTCTTTGGCGCGTGGGTGTGGCGAGAAGATGATCCCGTTACGGGTTTTAAGGCTGATTAACGCTTTGAAAATGGCGGTTGAAGTCGGGTTGGTGGTCGGGACGATACCGCAAATCAGGCCAATCGGTTCGGCGATGGTAATTGTGCCAAACGTATCGTCAGTGGCCAGCACGCCACAGGTTTTTTCATCTTTGTACGCGTTGTAGATATACTCTGAAGCAAAGTGGTTTTTGATCACTTTGTCTTCGACGATGCCCATACCGGATTCGGCAACGGCCATTTTGGCTAGCGGGATTCGGGCGTCTGCAGCGGCGAGGGCGGCAGCGCGGAAGATGGCGTCGACCTGTTGTTGAGAAAAATTGGCATATTCACGCTGGGCTTTTTTTACACGTTCAACCAGTGCATTGAGTTCAGCGACATTGGTTACGGCCATGGTGTTCTCCTGAAGGAAGTTAAACTTTTTTAGTAAACAATCCTGCGCCCTGAGTATAGTCACGCTGCAATAACGCGTCTGGCTGACAGGGAACGCCCGGATTTTCAACTGTTTACTGAACGAGTCTTGCGCTGTCGTCAGCAAAATTTCCTTCACTGACGCTTATCCTTCCGTTAAGAAAAGATTACCTGGTTTGGGGTAGGTCAATTTTGATGCAGATCAATTTAACCGCAAGCTGACACCTTTCAGCACCGCTTTGATCTGCTTTTCTGTGAAATTTGTTTACCCCTCCTGCCAGCCCTCCCGGTAGTGGCTAAATCCAGCTCCTTTTTGATTCATGGCGGAAAGCGCTAAATGTTTCGCTGTTCACCGGGATAAATAGCCAGGCCAGCATCTGGCGTCTCTGCGCGTTTTCACATACATTAGGCGCGTTTTCCCCCTGTGGTACGGAGTAAAGTCGTGAATCCTGCGCTGTTAGATCTATCAGGCTATATAAAATTTTTTGTCGGACTCTTTGCGCTGGTCAATCCGATCGGAATTATTCCGGTGTTCATCAGCATGACGCGTTATCAGGGGGTGGCTGAACGTAACAAAACCAACCTTACGGCTAATCTGGCCGTTGCCATTATTCTCTGGACGTCACTGTTCCTCGGCGATGCGATTTTGCGTGTATTTGGCATTTCCATTGACTCGTTCCGCATTGCGGGTGGCATTCTGGTTGTAACCATTGCGATGTCGATGATCAGCGGCAAGCTGGGCGAGGATAAGCAAAATAAACAGGAGAAGTCAGAAACGGCAATCCGTGAAAGCGTCGGTGTTGTGCCGCTGGCGTTGCCATTAATGGCGGGACCGGGGGCCATCAGTTCGACTATCGTCTGGAGTACCCGCTACCACAGCTGGATAAATCTGCTGGGTTTTACCCTCGCCATTGCCATCTTTGCCTTCTGCTGCTGGCTGTTGTTCCGGGCGGCACCCTTAATGGTACGCATTCTCGGGCAGACCGGCATTAACGTCATTACCCGTATTATGGGGCTGTTACTGATGGCGCTGGGCATTGAATTTGTTGTGACCGGTATGAAGTCGATTTTTCCCGGCTTGCTGAATTAGAAACTCACTTATTTCATGCAGTGAAGCGAGTAGGTGACCTTAAATGGTGCAATAAAGGATTTTGTTGCACCATTACAGTGCAATTATTCGTCCTGCTTAATAAAAACTGTCGATTATAAATTCCATTACTGCGGGTTTGCTCACAGGCTTTTTTTGGCGAAATAATGTCACGATTTTCACACGATAATCTGCTATCACTTCTCCCATCATCCTGATAAACCCCCGGATTACGCCGCCTGTCATGAATTTCATCATGCTGATACCGGATTTAACAATATAAACGCCAAAACGGACGGTTTTTGCCGCTCCATTCCGCCTGCGCCAGGGGTTTCCAGCTAAACAGTCTATTTTTCATATCGATATCATATTTTCAGGAAGAAAATTAACACTTCCGCTGCCTGACATCTCATGATAAAAGAGAATTAGTTAACATTTTAGCTATTTTGCTTTGGCGCCCCTTCGCGGCTTCTGATAATTTTTGGCTCAGCGTAAATTTTTTCTCCGAAAGTCCAAAGTGAGAACGCTTTTTGCTTAAGCCTATCGGGATATTTAAATAAAGGTTGGCGTTTCGCATGATTGGGATGAAAAACTTGCAACAACAGCGGTCAGCAATCGCACTCTTTTTGTTCACGGCTTTTTCTCCGGCTTACGCCGCCACGGTTCCCCCCGGAACGGTTCTGGCAGCGCAACAGCAAATAGTGATCAACAACGGAAGCGAAGTTTCTTCTCTCGATCCGCATAAAACCGAAGGCGTGCCGGAATCGAATGTTATTCATAACCTGCTGGATGGCCTGGTTAACACCGATAATGGCGGTCAGGTTGTGCCGGGCGTCGCAAAAAGCTGGGAAAATCCGCAACCCACGGTCTGGATTTTTAATCTGCGGGATGATGCGAAGTGGAGCAATGGTGAGCCGGTTACCGCCGCTGATTTCGTCTACAGCTGGCGTCGGCTGGTGGACCCGAACACCGCATCGCCTTATTCCAGCTATTTGCAGGCCGCACATTTTGCCAGTATCGATGCCATCCTCGCCGGTAAAGCGTCGCCCGATCAACTGGGCGTGAAAGCGCTGGATGCGCACCGGCTGCAGATTACCCTGAGTGAGCCAGTCCCTTACCTGGTGGCGATGTTAGCGCATACGGCGATGAAGCCGGTTTACGCGCCAGCCATTAAGCAGTGGGGCGACGCCTGGACCCGTCCGGACCACTACATCGGCAACGGTGCCTACACGCTGAGCGACTGGGTGGTGAATGAAAAAATCGTCCTGAAGCGCAATCCTCAATACTGGGACAATGCCCATACGGTGATTGAGCAGGGGACCTTCCTGCCGATCGCCTCTGAAAACAGTGATATTAATCGCTATCGCAGCGGCGGCACGGATATGACCAACAGTGCCGTGCCGCCGGAGATGTTCGGCAAGCTGCGTAAAGAACTGGGCGATGAAGTCAAAGTCAGTCCGCTGCTTTGCACCTTCTACTACGAAATCAACAACAAAAAAGCACCGTTCACCGATGCACGGGTGCGCGCCGCGCTGAAGATGACCCTCGATCGTGAGGTGATTGCCAATAAGATAATGGCTCAGGGGCAGATTCCGGCCTATAGCCTCACGCCGCCGTTCACGGCCGGTATTAAGCTATCCCCGCCTGAATGGTTCACCTGGACGCAGGCGCAGCGTAATGAGGCGGCGAAAAAGCTGCTGGCAGAGGCCGGCTTTAATGCCAGCCATCCGCTGAGCTTTACGCTGCTCTACAACACGTCCGATCAGAATAAACGGCAGGCGATTGCAGCGGCGTCCATGTGGCAGAAAAACCTGGGGGCGAAAGTAACGCTGCAGAATCAGGAGTGGAAAACCATGCTGGAGACCCGTCATCAGGCCCAGTTTGATGTAGTGCGAGCCACCTGGTGTGCCGATTACAACGAGCCCTCAACCTTCCTGAATATGCTGATCAGCAACGCCTCGATCAACACCGCGTTTTACAGCAGCGCGACCTTCGATCGACTCATGGCAGAAACGCTGACAGCGGGCAGCGAGGCCCGGCGCGCTGACCTGTATCAGCAGGCTGAAACACAACTCGACAAAGACTCACCAATTGTGCCAGTTTACTACCGCGTAAGTGTGCGTCTGGTAAAGCCCTGGGTTGGCGGCTTTACGGGCAAAGACCCGCAGGACCTGACAGACCTGAAGTACTATTTCATCAAACAACACTGATCTGATCGCCGCTTCGGCGAGACAGTCGGGACACGCGTCAGCGTACAGACCATTTTGGGGTCAATCTCCCTGGGAACAGGCCAGGGAGCCCGGAGACGGGGGACGCCGTGGCAGAGCATCGCCACGGTGACGATAATAAAACTGGAGTGTAATAATGAACAACATCACGAAAAAAAGCCTGATTGCAGCGGGCGTTTTCGCCGCAGTGAGTGCCCTGGCAGGGAATGTGGCTTTCGCAGCAACCGTGCCTGCGGGCGTTGAGCTGGCCGCAAAACAGGAGCTGGTTCGCGGCAATGGCGATGAAGTACAGTCGCTGGATCCGCACAAAATTGAAGGCGTGCCGGAAGATAACGTGGCGCGTGACCTGTATGAAGGTCTGCTGGTCAATGACAGCAACGGTAAACCGATTCCGGGCGTTGCGGAAAGTTACGAAAACAAAGATTTTAAAGTGTGGACGTTCCACCTGCGTAAAAATGCCAAATGGTCTAACGGCGAGCCGGTAACCGCGCAGGACTTCGTCTACAGCTGGGAGCGTCTGGTCGATCCTAAAACGGCTTCACCGTACGCCAGCTATCCGCAGTATGGTCATATCCTGAACGTTGATGACATCATCGCCGGGAAAAAACCGATTACCGATCTGGGCGTAAAAGCCATTGATGACCACACGCTGGAAGTCACCCTGAGCGAGCCGGTTCCCTATTTTGATAAGCTGCTGATTAACTCCGTCATGTCACCGGTTTACAGACCGGCCATTGAGAAGTTTGGTGAGCAGTGGACCCAGCCACAGAACTGGGTCGGCAACGGTGCCTTTAAACTGGACGCGCATGTGATTAACGAGCGCATCACTCTGGTACGTAACCCGAACTACTGGGACAACGAACACACCGTGCTGAACAAGGTTACCTTCCTGCCAATCAGTTCTGAAGTCAGCGACGTTAACCGTTACTTCTCCGAGAACGGCAGCGACATGACCTATAACAACCTGCCGATTGAGCTGTTTAAAAAGCTGCAGCGTGAGAACGGAAAAGAGCTGCACGTCGATCCTTACCTCTGCACCTACTACTACGAAATCAATAACCAGAAAGCACCATTCACCGATCCACGCGTGCGCGCCGCCCTGAAGCTGGGTCTGGATCGTGACATCATGGTGAATAAAGTGCTGGCGCAGGGCCAGAAGCCGGCCTACAGCTACACCCCGCCATCAACGGACGGCATGGATATTCTGCCGCCAGACTGGTTCAAATGGTCCCAGGACAAACGCAATGCCGAAGCGAAGAAGCTGCTGGCTGAAGCGGGCTATACCGCCGACAAACCGCTGACCTTTAACCTGCTCTATAACACCTCCGATCTGCACAAGAAGCTGGCGATTGCCGCCTCGTCGATCTGGAAGAAAAACATTGGCGTGAACATCAAGCTGGAAAACCAGGAGTGGAAAACCTTCCTGGATACCCGTCATCAGGGTAACTTCGATGTCTCCCGTGCTGCCTGGTGTGCGGACTACAACGAACCGACTTCATTCCTGAACACCATGCTGTCCAACAGCAGCAGTAACACCTCACACTATAAGAGCGATGCGTTTGACAAAGTGGTGCGTGACGCAATCAAGGCCCCGGATGCTAAAAGCCGCGCAGCGGACTATCAGCAGGCCGAGCAGATCCTGGATAAAGACAGCACCATCGTGCCGGTTTACTACTACGTGAATACGCGTCTGGTGAAACCTTATGTCGGCGGTTATACCGGTAAAGATCCACTGGATAAGACGCTGGATAAAAACTTCTACATCATTAAACACTAATAGCATTCAGGCTATCAGCAGTGGCGGCGCGTCTGGCGCCGCCTTTTTTAATTTTTGATATGTTGTGAAGCAACAGCCTGGTAGGTACGGCAATGTTAAAATTCATCCTGCGTCGCTTGCTTGAAGCGCTACCGACGCTGTTCGTCCTGATTACCATCTCCTTCTTTATGATGCGCCTGGCCCCCGGCAGTCCCTTCACCGGGGAGCGTACGCTGGCACCTGAAGTCATGGCCAACATTGAGGCGAAGTATCACCTCAACGATCCCATTGGTAAGCAGTATGTCGATTACCTTGTGCAGCTGGCGCACGGCGATTTCGGCCCCTCGTTTAAATACAAAGACTATTCGGTCAACTATCTGGTCGCACACGCGTTCCCGGTTTCTGCCAAACTCGGTCTGGCCGCCTTCCTGCTGGCGATCGTGCTGGGCGTGACCGCTGGCGTCATCGCCGCGCTCAAACAGAATACGTTGTGGGACTTCGCGGTGATGGGGGTGGCAATGACCGGCGTGGTAATCCCGAGTTTCGTGGTTGCGCCGCTGCTGGTCCTGCTGTTTGCCATCAGTCTCAAATGGCTGCCGGGCGGCGGCTGGAATGGCGGACAGTGGAACTACATGCTGCTGCCGATGGTGGCGCTGTCGCTGGCGTATATCGCCAGTATCGCGCGTATTACCCGTGGGTCGATGATTGAAGTGATGCACTCCAACTTTATCCGTACTGCGCGTGCCAAAGGTTTACCGCTGCGCCGCATTGTGCTGCGTCATGCGCTGAAACCCGCGTTGCTGCCGGTGATCTCCTACATGGGACCGGCGTTTGTGGGCATCATCACCGGGTCGATGGTGATTGAGTCAATCTACGGTCTGCCGGGTATCGGACAGCTGTTTGTGAACGGTGCGCTGAACCGTGACTACTCACTGGTGATGAGCCTGACCATTCTGGTTGGTTTACTGACCATTATCTTCAACGCGATTGTTGACGTGCTCTATGCCGTTATCGATCCAAAAATTCGTTACTGATTGCGGAGTTCGCCATGATGTTAAGCAAGAAAAACAGCGAAGCTCTTGATGCGTTCAGTGAGAAGCTGGAAGTAGAAGGGCGCAGTCTCTGGCAGGATGCGCGTCGTCGTTTCATCCATAACCGCGCGGCTTTAATCAGCCTGCTGGTGCTGTTAGTGATCACCCTGTTCGTGATCTTTGCGCCGATGCTGGCGCAGTTCACCTACGACGATACCGACTGGGCTATGATGTCCTCACCACCGGATACCACTTCCGGCCACTGGTTTGGCACTGACTCATCGGGCCGTGACCTGCTGGTGCGTGTGGCGATCGGTGGCCGCATCTCACTGATGGTGGGTGTGGCCTCTGCACTGATCGCGGTGATCGTGGGTACGCTTTATGGTTCGATTGCTGGCTATCTCGGCGGCAAAACGGACTCAGTGATGATGCGTATTCTGGAAATCCTCAACTCCTTCCCGTTTATGTTCTTCGTGATCCTGCTGGTGACCTTCTTCGGTCGCAATATCCTGCTGATTTTTGCCGCTATCGGTATGGTTTCGTGGCTGGATATGGCGCGTATCGTGCGCGGCCAGACGCTGAGCCTGAAGCGTAAAGAGTTTATCGAAGCGGCCCATGTCGGCGGGGTTTCAACCTGGAAAATTGTGGTGCGCCACATCGTGCCGAACGTGCTGGGCGTGGTGGTGGTTTACGCCTCGCTGCTGGTGCCAAGCATGATCCTGTTTGAATCCTTCCTGAGCTTCCTCGGTCTGGGTACGCAGGAACCCCTGAGCAGCTGGGGTGCGCTGCTCAGCGATGGGGCCAACTCGATGGAAGTATCGCCGTGGCTGCTGCTCTATCCGGCGGGCTTCCTGGTGGTTACGCTGTTCTGTTTCAACTTTATCGGCGATGGCCTGCGTGATGCCCTCGACCCGAAAGATCGTTAAGGAGTTTCCCGATGACTATTCATGAATTCCAGCCAGCAATGGCGGCCCGCGCGGGAAGCGAACAGCTACTTACGGTCAAAGATTTACGCGTGACCTTTGGTACGCACGATGGGGATGTGACGGCCGTCAACGACCTGAATTTCTCGCTGCGCGCCGGTGAAACGCTGGGTATTGTTGGTGAGTCCGGTTCCGGCAAGTCACAGACGGCCTTTGCCCTCATGGGGCTGCTGGCAAAAAATGGCCGCATTGGCGGCTCGGCAATGTTCAACGGCAAAGAGATCCTGAATCTGCCTGAGAACCAGCTCAATAAACTGCGCGCTGAACAAATTGCAATGATCTTCCAGGACCCGATGACCTCGCTGAACCCCTACATGCGGGTAGGCGAGCAGCTGATGGAAGTGCTTAAGTTGCACAAAGGGATGAGCAGCGCACAGGCGTTTGAAGAGTCCGTGAGAATGCTGGACGCGGTAAAAATGCCGGAAGCACGCAAACGCATGAAGATGTACCCGCATGAGTTCTCCGGCGGGATGCGTCAGCGTGTGATGATTGCCATGGCGCTGCTGTGCCGGCCGAAATTGCTGATTGCCGATGAACCCACCACAGCCCTGGATGTGACGGTGCAGGCGCAGATCATGACGCTGCTCAACGATCTGAAGCGCGAGTTTAACACCGCGATTATCATGATCACGCACGATCTCGGCGTGGTGGCCGGGATCTGCGACAAGGTGCTGGTGATGTATGCTGGCCGCACCATGGAGTATGGCCGTGCCCGCGATGTCTTCTATCAGCCTGCCCATCCTTACTCGATTGGCCTGCTCAATGCGGTGCCGCGTCTGGATGCGGAAGGCGAAAGCCTGACCACTATTCCGGGCAATCCACCCAACCTGCTGCGTCTGCCGCAGGGCTGCCCGTTCCAGCCGCGTTGTCCGCACGCGATGGATATCTGCACTCAGGCTCCGCCGCTGGAACCCTTTGGCGATGGCCGTCTGCGTGCCTGCTTTAAGCCGGTGGAGGAGTTAGTATGAGCACCGTAGCTGAAAAAAAAGTCCTGCTGGAAATCGCCGACCTTAAGGTGCATTTCGACATTAAAGATGGCAAGCAGTGGTTCTGGCAGCCCTCTAAATCCCTGAAAGCGGTGGATGGGGTCAGCCTGCGTCTTTACGAGGGCGAGACCCTGGGCGTGGTAGGCGAGTCTGGCTGCGGCAAATCGACCCTGGCCCGCGCCATTATCGGTCTGGTGAAAGCGACAGAAGGGCGGGTGGCCTGGTTAGGCCGTGACTTGCTGGGTCAGAGTGAAGAGGAGTGGCGCAAGGCGCGCAGCGATATCCAGATGATATTCCAGGATCCGCTGGCCTCCCTGAACCCCCGTATGACTATCGGCGATATCATCGCTGAGCCACTGCGGACCTATCATCCGAAAATGGCGCGTCAGGAAGTTAAAGACCGCGTCAAAAACATGATGATGAAAGTGGGGCTGCTGCCGAACCTGATTAACCGCTACCCGCATGAGTTCTCAGGCGGCCAGTGCCAGCGTATTGGTATCGCCCGTGCGCTGATTCTGGAGCCGAAGCTGATTATCTGTGATGAGCCGGTGTCGGCACTGGACGTCTCGATTCAGGCGCAGGTGGTTAACCTGTTGCAGCAGCTGCAGCGTGAAATGGGGCTGTCGCTGATCTTCATCGCCCACGATCTGGCTGTGGTGAAGCATATCTCTGATCGGGTGCTGGTGATGTATCTTGGCCATGCGGTTGAGCTCGGCACGTACAGTGAGGTCTACGGCAATCCGCAGCATCCTTACACCCGTGCGCTGATGTCTGCCGTACCGATTCCCGATCCGGACAAGGAGAAGAACAAACAGATACAGCTGCTGGAAGGGGAACTGCCGTCGCCGATCAATCCTCCGTCAGGCTGCGTCTTCCGCACCCGCTGTCCGATTGCCGGCCCGGAGTGCGCAAAAACCCGGCCGCTGCTGGAAGGCAGTTTCCACCATGCGGTCTCCTGTCTGAAGGTCGATCCGCTATAAAGCAAAACGCCGGGTAATGACCCGGCGTTTTCTTATCTGACGCTTACTCACGCCACAGGATATGACAGAGTTTGTGATCTTTCTCGCGGCACAGCAGCACGCGGGCAAAGACGTCAGTGATCGGCTCACCGTCCGCTTCACCCAGGCCAATGACCACCTCGGCGAAAAAGTCCGGATTCAGATCGAAATCAACATGATCTTTCCAGTCTTCAGAAGGATCAAACAGTTCTGCGCCACCGCGCTCTTCAAACTGGAGATTAAAGAGAATGACGTCTGCCGGATCGAGATTGTCGACGGCCAGTTCAAGAAAAATATCGTAGGCCTGTTCCAGCGTTTCATCTTCGGTAAGGCGATTATTCAAATCCATAGTCTGTCCTGTCGGCCTGCGGCCATTTACACAATCTGGCTCGTTTTACAGTAAAGGGCTGAAGAAGTAAAACAGTCGTTCGACGATGCGCTGCCACCAGGCACGTTTTGCCCAGCGCTTAGCATCCAGCAGGCGGGAACGGGCGATATAGTCATCCTGCACGCAGGCGAGATCGCTGCCAAATCCTGCGTCATCCACCACCAGCGTCACTTCAAAATTGAGCCACAAACTGCGCATGTCGAGGTTGACGGTTCCCACCAGGCTCAGCTGCCCATCGACCAGCACGCTTTTGGTATGCAGCAGCCCATCTTCAAACTGATAAATCTTCACGCCCGCTTCCAGCAGTTCGCTGAAGAAGGCGCGACTGGCCCAGCCCACCAGCAGCGAATCATTGTGGCGCGGTACAATCACGCTGACACTGACGCCTCGCTGTGCCGCCGTACAGATAGCATGCAGCAGATCATCGCTGGGGACTAAGTAGGGGGTGGTCATAATCAATTGTTCACGCGCTGAATAGACCGCAGTCAGCAGCGCCTGATGGATCATATCTTCCGGGAAGCCAGGGCCGGAGGCGATCACCTGCACGGTGTGTCCGCTCTCCTGCTCAAACGGCATGATGTTGCGATCGGGCGGTGGAGGGAGAATCCGTTTACCGGTCTCAATCTCCCAGTCACAGCTGAAAACAATGCCCATAGCGGTCGCTACCGGGCCTTCCATACGCGCCATCAGGTCAATCCACTGGCCCACACCCGCGCTCTGTTTGAAAAAGCGCGGATCGACCAGGTTCATGCTGCCGGTGTAGGCAATATAATTATCGATCAGGACGATTTTGCGATGCTGACGCAAATCCATACGTCGCAGGAAAACGCGCAGCAGGCTGACCTGTAACGCTTCCACCACGTCAATACCGGCATTGCGCATCATGCCGACCCAGGGGCTGCGGAAAAAGTTGACGCTGCCTGCTGAGTCAAGCAGCAGTCGGCAATGAACGCCCCGGCGTGATGCGGCCATCAGCGACTCTGCGACTTCATCCGCCAGTCCGCCTGGATGCCAGATGTAAAACACCATCTCAATGTTATGGCGGGCCAGCTGGATATCACGAATCAGCGCCTGCATCACGTCGTCGGCGCTGGTGAGCAGCTGCAACTGATTTCCCTTCACCCCGGCGATGCCCTGACGGTGGTAGCAAAGCTCGAACAGCGAACGTGCAACGTCGCTGTGCTCAGTGGCAAAAATTTCACGGCACTGTTTCAGGTCGTTGAGCCAGCGGGCGGTTGACGGCCACATGGTGCGGGCGCGTTCAGCGCGACGTTTGCCCAGATGCAATTCGCCAAACGAGAGATAAGCAATAATGCCCACCAGTGGCAGAATATAGATAACCAGCAGCCATGCCATCGCCGAGGTAACGGCCCGCCGCTTCATCAGGACGCGCAGCGTAACCCCGGCGATCAGCAGCCAGTAACCAAATACCAGCAACCAGCTGATCAGAGTATAAAAAGTGGTCATAAAGTGGACGTCCCGTTCGCGCTTTCGTCTGGCAAGTTTACGTGCAGATCACCGCTAACGAAACCCTTTATCCCGGACAGGTTCGATGAGAGATCTGATTTGGCATTACGGCAGAGATCTCTATAATGCCCTCGCGTATGTCTTGCCTGTATGAAGCCAGAGAGGAAGTGATGAAACGAAGCAGAAATGAAGTGGCGCGCTGGAGAATGTTACGTCAGGTGCATCGCCGCCGCTCCCGCTGGCTGGAAGGGCAGTCACGGCGTTACAAGCGTATTCACTGCATCCGCCATCAGCTGGCGCAGCAGCAGCGTCGCTCAATCCTGTTTATTACGCAGTTAGTCTAGGTCTTACCGGGAGCCGCCCTGTTCAGGCCTCAAAAAATCCCCGTTCTGCCATGACCCGTCGCGCCAAAGCGTGCTCCTGACGCGACGCACCCCGGTCGCTGACTTCCTGCATCAGGCACTCCATCGGGTTGCCCAGCGCCGTGGGTCTGCGATAACCCGCGCGATCGTACCATTCGTAAGACCATTTGCCCGATTTACGCTGGTAATAGATTGTCAGCCACGAAGAGCAGTTTGCAGGGTAACCACTCATAACTTCGATTTTCGGATCAAAAATCGCCACGATCCGGGATAACAGTGGGTCCAGCAATGTCAGGGTCTGGCCGGGATACGTTTTATTCATAATTTGCCCGCGATTGCGCTGTGCATCCATTCAGAGGGTAAACTCACAAGAGCTAAATGTAGACAGCTCTGTCAGATAATTCCTCTTCACAGCTAAAAAAATGATGAAGAGATCAATTTTTTCGCTCAACAGGCCTTCTGAAGGCTCAGCTAATGGGGTGTACAACCGCTGACGTTAAACTTGTACAACTTTACATTTATTCAGGTGATTGAATTTTAATGATTTATTGGTTTTATCAGCAGGCGGGGCGATCTTTTGGGTTAAATATCTGTACAACTAAGGCGTTGTTGTATAACTTTACCGCATCGGTTAGAACTTTAAATGAATCCTAAGAGGGTCGACCATGCAAACTAACGTTCGTATTCCCGCTTCAGTATCTGATATCTCCGCTTACTTACACAGTGCTGCGCAGCCTTCTCAACAGGCAATCCTGGGATCGGTGGTGTCGGAGATCATCCGTTCAGGTCGCAGTCTGAATCGTAAAGCGATCTGCTCGAAACTCATCAGTCGTTTACAGCACGTTACCAGCCCGGAAGAAGAGCAGCATTATCATGCGCTGATTGGTCTGATTCTGGACAGGGGTTAATTCAACGCCACTCTGCCAGTGAGTGGCGGGCTGGCCGAAGCGGGTTCACTGCATGGACAGGCCCGCTGAGTCAGATTAAGCTCCACAGCGGTTAAAGATGGAAGTTCGCGGGCAAGCGGGGTAATGCAGGGCAGAGAGCCTCGTTTTCGCAGCGGTCATTTAGGCTGCTGTCGCACTAACCTGCTGTGAATGACTAACCCGAAAGACGCTGTGATGTCATCATCAGCGTCACGTTCACCAGTTGCAGTGCGGCTGCCAGCACAATCAGCATCACAATCCACTGCTTTTTGTTACGCCAGCCCTTTGTTCGCCAGAGCGTGAGCGCGCTGCCGATCAACAGAGCGATAATCGCCAGTAGCCCCAGAATAATTATCTGCATCTTTCCTCGCTGAATATTTAAAACAAAAATGGCTTCTGTGCCCGGCACAGAAGCCATTTTGACTGCAAATATCTTATCAGAAGACGCGTTTAAACGGCTTAACCGAAACCTGTTTATAGACGCCCGCCGCAAAGTAAGGGTCATCCTGTGCCCAGGATTGCGCAGCTTCCAGTGACGGGAATTCAGCAATGACGGTTGAGCCGGTAAAGCCAGCCACGCCGGGGTCGTTACTGTCGACAGCAGGCATCGGGCCCGCAATGATCAGGCGTCCCTCTTCCTGCAGCAGTTTGAGCCGCGCCAGGTGGGCAGGGCGCACGGCGTTACGTTTTTCCAGTGACTCTGCAGTATCTTCTGCATAAATGACGTAAAGCACTAAGGAACTCCTGGTTATCAGAATTTTGCAACACGTTAAGGGATTGACGATCAGAGTGCAAACGAAACCTGTGGGCGGCCAATGGCTCAGCATAATGGGCTAAAAAGCGGTTTTCTTCAGGCCGGGTGGTGGGAGTTATTGAAACTGATTGCTATTTGCATTTAAAATCGCTGCTCAATTCAATCACTGCGACTGTTATGACTACGCTGACTATGCCATTACCTAAACGCACGCCTGTCTCCATGTTGTTGTCTGTAGCGCTGCATGGGGCCGTGATTGCCGGAATTCTCTATGCTTCATTCCAGCAGGTGGTTGAGGTACCCAAAGCATCGCAGCCCATCAGCGTTACGATGGTCGCGCCTGAAGTCCAGCCTGAGCCTGCACCGGCTATCGCCGAACCGCCTGCGCCACAACCCGAACCGCAGCCTGAACCGGAGCCGGAACCTCAGCCAGTGCCAGAACCGCCAAAAGCGGAGCCGGTCCCCATTCCGAAACCTGAGCCGAAGCCAAAGCCCAAACCGGAGCACAAACGGGAGCAGCCAAAACGTGAAGTGAAGCCGCGTCACGAGAGCAAACCGGCGGCCAGCCCGTTTAAGCAGACGGCACCGGCGACCCAGAGCAAACCTGCTACGGCACCGAAAGCCACACCGGCTCCCACCTCGTCGGCATCGAACGGCCCTAAGGCACTGAGTGTCAGCAAGCCCGGCTATCCTCAGCGTGCTTATGCATTGCGGGTAGAAGGTCGGGTAAGGGTGAAGTTTGATGTAGATAGCGACGGCCGGGTGGATAACATCCAGATTATTTCTGCTGAACCGCGCAATATGTTTGAGCGGGAAGTAAAGCAGGCGATGAAACAGTGGCGCTATCAGAGCGGGCGGCCAGGACAGGGGCTGACCATGAATATCGTCTTTAAAATCAATGGTGGTGCCCGCATTGAATAAGGCGTCGGGTCAGGCAAAAGCCGCCTGACCCGTCACTTATTTGCCGGGTTGCTGATTAGCGCGACCGGCTGGCAGGGGACGTGAATTACCCGCGCTGTCGACCGCCACATAGATGAAGACCGCCTCTGTGGCACAGTAGGTCTGTCCGATGGGTTCAGACGACACTTTTTTGATCCACACTTCCACGTTAATGGTCATGGAGCTGTTACCGGTACGGATACAGCTCGCATGGCAGCTCACCACATCGCCTACCGCGACGGGTTTCATAAATGACATACCGTCAACGCGCACCGTCACCACGCGCCCTTCAGCGATCTCTTTCGCCAGGATAGCGCCGCCCATATCCATCTGTGACATCAGCCAGCCGCCAAAAATATCGCCATTGGCGTTGGTATCTGCCGGCATGGCGAGCGTACGCAGCACCATTTCGCCTTGCGGCAATTTATGTTTTTCGCCCATTGCTTCCACTTCTTATGCAGATGAATGCTAAAAAAATGCCCGGCGTACCGGGCAGAGTGATTATTTTTGTTCCTGCTGCGGCATCTGACGCCAGATGTAAAGCCCGCTGAGCAGCGTAAACAGTAAGGTCAGACCGGAAAGACCGAACACTTTAAAGTTAACCCAAAACGCCTGAGATAACCAAAACGCCACATAGATGTTCACCAGGCCGCAGATGAGGAAGAACAGCGCCCAGGCGATGTTCAGCCGACGCCAGACCGCGTCAGGCAGCTGCAGCTCTTTTCCCAGCATGCGCTGAATGAGGGTCTGCTGCATAAACCACTGGCTGTAAAGCAGGGCTGCGGCGAACAGGCTGTAGATAACGGTGACTTTCCACTTAATAAACTCATCGTTGTGGAACACCAGCGTCAGGGTGCCAAAAACGGCCACCAGCACAAAGGTGAAAATCGTCATCTTTTCCAGCTTACGGTAGAGCACCCAGCTGACAACCAGAGCCAGGCCGGTGGCAACAATCAGTGCGCCAGAGGCGACAAAAATGTCATAAAGCTTGTAGAAGATGAAAAAAACCACCAGGGGAAGAAAGTCGAGTAGCTGCTTCATAGTTTTTCCATTCAGAGTTGGCTGCGAATGTGCCCGAAGGCACATCGTCAATCAACGTAACAGCATATAGAGCCGATAGAGATAGATAATCAACATGGCTGAAACCACGTTGCCTGCTGCGGTAAAAATCACCGACGAGACATTGAGTGGTAACACCGTCAGCGATGAGAAAAAGAGCATCACAATGACTTTAGCCAGCAGCCAGAGCAGAATGGCGGGGGCGATCAGCCTGACATTCTTCCACGCCATCCGCATGCTGGCGCGCATAGCAGCAAAGACACCCATCTTCTCACTGGCCACCATTACGGGTGCCAGCGACAGCAGAATGGTCAGCAGAATGCCTGGCACCACCAGCACCATAAAGCCCAGCTGCGCGACCAGTGTCATCAGGAAGGTGAGCAGCAGCAGCTTCGGCAGCAGCGGTGCTGATGCGCCAATGGCCCGCAATGCACTCACTCGCTGGCCGGAAGAGACCATGGGAATCAGATAAAGCATGCCGCCAAGCAGCAGGGTATTTCCCATCAGCGCAGCAAAAGTGCTGGCCGCCGAGGCGCGCAGCAGCACCTGCTGCTGTTCCGGTGACATATTCTGCACCATCTCAAACAGCGAACTGGCGCTGTCGTCGCCCTGCTGCAGGATGGCCATCTGGTCGGCACCTGGCGTCAGCACATGCACCAGCATGACGGTGACGAAAGCAGCCAGCAGCGACATCAACAGCACCGTAGCCAGTTGATGGCGCGCAAAATTTCCTGTGTCACGGTATAACGAGCTTGCCGTGATAGACATGTACTCTCCTTGGAGGAACCGGGTTAATTAACCCGGCGATTGTACATGTTCTGGCAGCTCGCGGGCACCCGCAATGGCATAACTTTCTGTCATGTCAGGTAAAGAGGGTGAAAAAAGGGGGGGAAGACCGTAACGCGCACGTGCGCGATCGCACGCTTCATTGTGGATACCGGCTTCACCCGACATTGAAAACTCCCGACAGGGCGTCGGACGTTGTTCATAAATCCCGCAGGAGACACAGCCACCGGGTTCACCCTGCAGGGCTACGCAGCGGGGCGTGCGATCGTTTGTACCCCGCATATTGCGCATTAACAGGCTTAACGGCTCCGTTAATTCAGTGGGGACAAGGCCGCCCGCATCATCGGCTTCAGCCCAGTAAAAGGACACGCGGAAATGGGCGCAGCACGCGCCGCAGCTGACACAAGGGTTAGATATTTCACTCATTTGATCACCCGCCCCTCCCAGGGCATCGAACCAAAATCAACAATGAAGATAAGCAAAATAGAGCTGCCAGAATTATTCAGCAAGGAGAATTTGCGCGGTGGTGAAAGCGTTGAAATTGATCTAAATCAATCCATTGTTTTTTAAGCAATTTATCTCAGGGTTACTGAGTGCAATTTTCTGTAAATCACGTTAAATAATTGCCAGCAAAAAAACGATTTCATTCGCGACATCAATATTAAGCAAAGGAGTGATAATGAAACTGGCAAAATGCGCGATGCTGCTGGCCCTGGCTCTGCCCCAGCTGGCGATGGCCCACGAAGCGGGCGACTTCTTTATGCGTGCCGGCAGTGCCACCGTCCGGCCCACCGAAGGTTCCGATAACGTGTTAGGAATGGGCGAGTTAAGCGCCTCTAACGACACGCAACTGGGCCTGACTTTCACGTACATGGCCACAGATAATATTGGTGTTGAATTACTGGCCGCCACACCTTTCCGTCACAAAGTGGGTCTTGGCCCGACCGGCACGCTGGCCACGGTGCGCCAGTTACCGCCAACGCTGATGGCGCAGTACTACTTCTTCGACAGCAAAAGTAAAGCGCGTCCATACGTGGGCGTGGGTGTCAACTACACCACCTTTTATAATGCTGACTTCAACCAGACGGGGCGCGATGCAGGCCTGACCGATCTCAGCGTCAAGGATTCCTGGGGTGTGGCGGGCCAGGTCGGTCTGGATTACCAGATTAACCGCGACTGGATGCTGAATGCATCCGTGTGGTACATGGATATTGATACGGAAGTGAAATTTAAAGCGGGTGGTGAACAGCAGAACATTAATATGCGCATCGACCCGTGGGTCTTCTTCTTCGGGGCGGGCTACCGTTTCTGATGAGAAAAAGGCCGCTGAATCAGCGGCCTTTATTTGTCTGTTAAGACGTTATTTGATCTGCATGTTGTTGACGACTGACTTCACGCCAGGCACGCTGCGCGTGACCTGAACGGCACGATTCGCCATCTGTGGTGATGAAACAAAACCGCTCAGCTGAACTTTACCTTTAAAGGTTTCTACGTTGATTTCAGTCGATTTCAGCGAGTCATCTTTCAGCAGTTCACCTTTAACTTTTGTGGTCACCACGGTGTCATCAATGTAGCCACCGGTTCCCTCTTTGGTTGCGGTTGGCGCACAGGCGCTCAGTGTCAGCGCAACCACGCCCGCCAGTACAGCACCTGTCAGCAGCTTAACAAATTTCATTGCTTTCTCTCCCTGTCACAAAATGGATGCGACGTTACCGTAACGGCGCATTGTCATTGTGGTGCAGATTTTGCAAAAAGGGCAAATGGCGGAATGAAAAAAAAGGAAACAAATCATGCCTTATCGTGTGATAAGGCATGATGGCAGGATTAACGGCTTGCGGCTTTGAGGCGGCTGACGAAATTCTTCAGTTCACTCAGCATCACCTCAGGCTCTGCATGGTGTTTTTCAATGATTCTGACAATCGCAGAGCCGGAGATCGCACCCGCTGCACCGGCCGCAATCGCTTCCTTCACCTGTTCAGGCTCCGAGATGCCAAAGCCCTGCAGCGGAGGGGCCGCGTGGTATTCACGCAGCTTGTCGATCAGATGCTGTAACGGCAGGCTGGCGCGGTTTTCAGCACCGGTGACCCCGGCGCGTGACAGCAGGTAGGTGTAACCCCGGCCATGGGAAGCGATCTCACGCAGCAGATCATCACTGGCATTAGGCGGACAGATAAAGATAGGCGCTACGCCATGGCGCAGAGCAGCCTGACGGAAGGGCGCGGACTCCTCAATCGGCACATCCGCTACCAGCACCGAATCCACCCCTGCTTCAGCACAACGGGCATAGAACTCATCCACGCCGTTGGTGAAGACCAGATTGGCGTACATCAGCAGGCCAATGGGCAGATCCGGGTATTTACGGCGGATAGTTGCCAGCATTTCAAAGCACTGACTGGTGTTGGTGCCTGCCGCAAAGGCGCGCAGCGTCGCGTTCTGAATGGTCGGGCCATCCGCCAGAGGATCGGAGAAGGGAATACCCAGCTCCAGTGCATCCGCGCCACCTTCGACCAGGGCGTCAATCACGCGCAGTGAAAGCTCAGGGGAGGGATCGCCCAGCGTAACGAAAGGAACGAAAGCGCCTTCGTTATTCGCTGACAGCCGCGTAAACAGTTGATTGTAACGTTCCATCAGATTTCTCCCTGCGCGGTCAGAATGTCATGAACGGTGAAAATATCTTTGTCGCCACGGCCAGAGAGGTTGACCACAATCAACTGCTCTTTTTCCGGTTCAGCGTGAATCATCTTCAGCGCGTGTGCCAGTGCGTGGGATGATTCCAGCGCCGGAATAATACCTTCAGCGCGACACAGCTGTTTAAAGGCGTCCATCGCTTCGTTATCGGTAATGGAGACGTATTCCGCGCGACCAATGCTGTTCAGATGGGCATGCTGCGGGCCTACCGACGGGAAGTCGAGGCCTGCCGAGATTGAGTAAGACTCTTCAATCTGTCCATCGTGGGTCTGCATCATTGGCGACTTCATACCGAAGTAGATGCCGACGCGACCATGCTTGAGCGGTGCGCCATGCTCGCCGGTTTCAATGCCGTGACCCGCAGGCTCCACGCCGATCAGCTTCACGCTGGTCTCGTCGATAAAGTCGGCAAACATCCCGATGGCGTTCGAGCCACCCCCAACACAGGCGAGAATGGCATCGGGCAGACGACCTTCTCTTTCCAGAATCTGCTTTTTGGTCTCTTCACCAATCATGCGCTGGAACTCACGCACGATAGTCGGGAAGGGATGCGGACCTGCCGCAGTGCCGAGCATATAGTGTGAGGTTTCATAGCTGCCCGACCAGTCGCGCAGCGCTTCGTTACAGGCATCTTTCAGCGTGGCTGAGCCGCTGTGTACCGGGATCACTTCTGCGCCCATCAGACGCATGCGGAACACATTCGGTGACTGACGCTCCACATCTTTTGCGCCCATATAGATGCGGCATTTCATGCCCAGCAGCGCACAGGCCAGCGCCGAGGCGACGCCGTGCTGACCGGCACCGGTCTCGGCAATAATTTCATTTTTGCCCATGCGTTTTGCCAGCAGCGCCTGACCCAGTACCTGGTTGGTTTTGTGTGCGCCACCGTGCAGCAGATCTTCACGCTTCAGATAGAGGCGGGTTTTAGTGCCTTTCGTCAGGTTTTTGCACAGCGTCAGGGCCGTAGGACGACCGGCATAGTTCTTCAGCAGGTCGGTAAACTCGGCCTGAAACGCCGGATCTTTCTGAGCATCGACAAAGGCTTCCTCCAGCTGGCGCAGGGCTGGCATCAGGATCTGCGGAACATACATCCCGCCAAATTCGCCGAAGTAGGGATTCAGTAACGTCATTTTTCTCTTCCTTTCTCGGGCCCGCCGTTGAGCAGGCCAGGCAAATCAGTAGGCACGCAGCGTCTGAAACACAGCGGCAATTTTACGGGCATCTTTGATGCCAGGCGCGCTTTCCACGCCAGAGTTGAAGTCCAGTCCGGCACAGCCCAGCTGTGCGGCTTCAACACAGTTATCCGCACTCAGGCCACCGGCCAGCAGCACATTGCCCAGCTCCTGACCCTGTAACAGCGACCAGTCGAAACGCTGTCCGGTTCCGCCGTCGCCATTATCAAACACATAACGGTCTACGTGTGGCCAGTCGCGTGCGGGTAAGGCAGCCTCAATGCGAAGTGCCTTCCAGATGTGAATCTCTTCAGGCAGGGCAGCACGCAGTTGAGCCACAAATTCCGGCGTTTCGTTACCGTGCAGCTGAACCGCAGACAGTGAAAGTGCGCTGGCCTGCGTGACAACGTCACTCACAGAGTTATTGCGGAACACCCCGACATAGCGCAGCGGCGCGGCAGCCATGACGGTTTGCGCCGTGGCGGTGTCAATCTGGCGTGGAGAACCTTCAGCAAAGATCAGACCGCCATAAATTGCACCCGCTTCATACGCGGCACGGGCATCCTCTGCACGGGTCAGGCCGCACACTTTATTGCTGCCCAGCGTCACCCGACGCACCGCACCGGTCAGGTCGGCTTCTTCCATCAGGGCAGAGCCAATCAGGAAGCCGTTGGCAAAGTGACTGAGCTCGCGAATATCGGCATAGCTGTTGATGCCCGATTCACTGATGACCGTTACGCCGTGTGACAGGCGCGGCGCAAGCTGACGGGTACGGTTGAGATCGATGGAGAGATCACGCAGGTCGCGGTTATTAATCCCGACGACTTTGGCCTGAAGCGCGATAGCCCGCTCCAGTTCTTCTTCATTACTCACTTCCGTCAGAATGCCCATCTTCAGGCTATGCGCCACGGCGGCCAGCTGACGATACTGCTCATCGTCCAGCACCGACAGCATCAGCAGAATGGCATCCGCCTGATAGTAACGCGCCAGATAGATCTGATAGGGGTCGATGATAAAATCTTTGCACAGCACCGGCTGCGTGATGGCGGCGCTGACAATCGGCAGAAAAGCGAAGTCGCCCTGAAAATATTTTTCATCGGTCAGTACGGACACCGCAGAGGCGTAGTGGCGGTAGACCCCGGCAATGGCGGCTGGATCGAAATCCTCACGAATCACGCCTTTTGAGGGCGACGCCTTTTTACACTCCAGGATAAACGCAGTTCTTGCACCCTGCAGCGCGTCATAGAAATGACGACTGGCGGGTTCAATGCTGTTCTGAAAGGTGGAGAGAGGCTGCTGCTGCTGACGGGCTTCAACCCAAATCGCTTTATCCTGAACAATTTTTTCTAACACGGTGCCTTTCATGATTATCCTCTTGCTGCCAGTGCGACGACACGCTCAAAAGCCTGTCCGCTGCGGATGGCGTTAAGTGCCTGCTGTGCGTTTTCACGCAGATCTTCCTGACCGAATACCTTAAGCAACATCGCCACGTTAACGGCGACCGCTTCCTCATGGGCCTGCTGGCCATTACCCTGGAGCAAAGCGGTCAGAATGTCACGATTTTCTTCCGGCGTGCCGCCCGCCAGCGCCTCTTTAGGATGGAAGCCAAAACCAAAGTCCTCTGGTGAAAGCTGATAGCGGGTGATTTCACCCTCGCGCAGTTCGGCCACATGGGTTACGTCGTGCAGCGCCACTTCATCCATACCGCCACCGTGAACCACCGCCGCACGCTGATAACCCAGCACTTTCAGGGTCTGCGCAATCGGCAGCACCAGTTCCGGGCTGTAAACACCAATCACCGCCAGGGGCGGGCGCGCCGGATTGATCAGCGGGCCTAACACGTTAAACAGCGTGCGGGTCTTCAGCTGCTGCCGGACCGGCATCGCGTGGCGAAAGCCGGTGTGATACTGCGGGGCAAACAGAAAACAGACGTTGAGGTCGTCAAGCGCCTGGCGCGCCCGTTCAGCGGGCATATCAAGGTTGATGCCAAAGGCAGCCAGCAGATCGGACGATCCCGATTTACTGGAAACGCTGCGGTTGCCGTGCTTCGCCACTTTCAGACCGCAGGTCGCGGCAACAAAAGCGCTGGCGGTTGAGATATTAATGCTGTTACTGCCATCTCCGCCGGTGCCGACAATGTCGGCAAAGGCGTAATCCGGGCGGGGAAAGGGTTTCGCATCTTCCAGCAGCGCCGTCGCGGCCCCGGCGATCTCTTCCGGCGTTTCACCGCGTACTTTCATGGCGACCAGTGCGGCGGCGAGCTGTGTGGGCTCCAGCTGTCCGGTAATAATGGCGCTGAACAGCTGGTGACTCTCAGCCTGATTCAGCGTCTGTGCCTGGTAAAGTTTTTCCAGTGTCTGTTGCATAGTCATTCTCCCTGTTACTTCGCCAGCGCCCAGGCCAGCGTCTGCTCAAGCAGACGTGCGCCCTGAGAAGTCAGAATGGATTCAGGATGGAACTGAAACCCGCAAACGCGATCGGTTTCATGGCGAACCGCCATCACCATCCCGTTAAAGCTGGCATTCACGGTCAGCTCATCCGGCGTGTTGCTGCCCACCAGTGAGTGATAGCGCGCTACCGGCAGTGGATTGCTCAGACCGGCAAACATCGCTTCGCCGTCATGGACGATGGACGAGGCTTTGCCGTGCAGGATTTCGCCCGCCTGGCCTACATGACCACCGTAGGCTTCCACAATTGCCTGATGCCCCAGGCAGATACCGATAATCGGCAAACGACCGCGCAGGACCCGCAGCAGCGCCGGCATACAGCCAGCATCTTTGGGTGCGCCGGGGCCAGGTGACAGCATCAGGACCGGGTTTTCCATCCGCTGCAGTTGTTCAATCAGCAGCTCAGCGGGCAGGTTGTTGCGGTAGATCACCACGTTGTGACCAAAGGTCCGCAGCTGATCAACCAGGTTATAAGTAAAAGAGTCGATGTTATCGAGCAGCAGAATATCAGCCATCAGAAGATCTCCTTGCAGTGATGGGCCGTCGCGATAGCGCGCAGAACGGCGCGGGCTTTATTGCGGCTTTCATCAGCTTCAGCCTGCGGATTAGAATCCAGCACCACGCCAGCGCCCGCCTGAACAGTGGCAACGCCGTCTTCGACATAGGCCGAACGAATCACGATACAGGTGTCGAGATCGCCCTGAGCGGTGAAGTAACCCACCGCGCCACCGTAGCTACCGCGACGGGTGCCTTCCGCACCAGCAATCAGCTGCATAGCGCTGACTTTTGGCGCACCGCTGAGCGTGCCCATGTTCATGCAGGCGCGATAAGCGTGCAGCACATCGAGGTCGGCGCGCAGCGTGCCGACGACGCGGGAAACCAGATGCATCACAAACGAGTAGCGATCGACTTTGGTCAGGTCAGCCACGTAACGGCTGCCGGGCACGCAGATACGCGCCAGATCGTTACGCGCCAGATCGACCAGCATCAGATGTTCAGCCAGCTCTTTGTGGTCGGTACGCATTTCCAGCTCAATACGGCTGTCGAGATCGCGGTCAAGTGAGCCGTCCGCATGGCGGCCACGTGGGCGGGTACCGGCAATCGGGTAGATTTCAATCTGACGCGAGGTTGCGTCATATTTAAGCGAGCTCTCAGGCGATGCGCCAAACAGCGAGAAATCCTGATCCTGCATGAAAAACATGTAAGGGCTGGGATTACTGTTTTTCAGCGTGTCATAGGCGGCCAGCGGTGACGGGCACGGCAGCGAGAAGCGGCGCGATGGGACGACCTGGAAAATTTCGCCAATGCGAATCGCCTGCTGCATGGTGCGAACAACGTCGCAATACGCTTCATCACTCTGGCTGGTGGTCAGGGTCATCTGTTCAACCTTTTGTACCGGCAGAGCAGGTGCTGGCTGCAGCATCTGGCCGTGCAGCTGCTCAATGCGGCGTTGCAGACGCTGAAACTCGCTGGTGGACGGGCAGAACAGGCTGGCCTGCAGGCGGGCGCTGCGGGTTTGGTGATCGATCACCAGTAACGTCTCTGCCAGGTAAAAGCAGTAGTCGGGACAGCGTTGCTGATTGTCCAGTTCCGGCAGGGTTTCAAAACCGGCCACCAGATCATAGGCAAACAAACCACCCAGCAGCACGGCTTCGCGCTCATCAGCAGAAGAATTGACCAGCTGGGGAATCAGACGCAGTGCATCAAAGACCGACAGCGCCTTGAGGCGGGAATCTTCGTCCTGATGCTGGTCGGTTCGCTGCGGGAACGTCAGCTCACGTCCATCGGGACGAATATGATTGCTGACCGATGCGGGCAGGGCCTCATCCAGCAGCGGCAGCAGGGCCCGGCCATTTTCCGATAACGCCTGAATGGTCACACTGTTGCCCAACGCACTGACGCGCAGCGCGCTGTCGACAATCAGCAGGCTTTTTAAATTGCGCTTGCTGTCGATATCCGCAGATTCGAGCAGCAGGGTTGCCGGACGTGCGCCGCACAGCTGATGAAACACTGCGGCCGGATCTTCGCGGTAGGGCGCGGTGCCGGTAATCAACTTCACTGTAGGTTTCGCATTTGGCATGATGTTTTCTCTGAATTTCGCTCAAAAAAAAGCCCGCTCGGTGGCGGGCTCAGGTAATAGCACAGCGTTTACGCAAAGTGTGCACGATCCTGTCGCCCGTTTTCGGGAACATCGCGCCAACCGTTTAAATGCGTGATTACAACAGCCATGATTGAATACCCGTTACGTGTGAACTTATGTACTAGTTAACGGGTTCATGACCGAAATGTCAATACACTTTTTCACTGACCGTGAAAATCGTTATCATGCTGGCCGGTTTAGTTTTAGCAGGAGTTCTCTTGAGCGATATCGCCCGTTTCCCGGTTTATGATTTACACAGCCACACGCGCGCCTCCGATGGCTTACTGACGCCAGCAGACCTGGTGCAGCGAGCCGTTGAAATGCGCGTTGGCGTACTGGCGATCACCGATCACGACAGCGTTGCAGGGGTAGAGGAAGCGCAGCGCACAGCGCACGACCACGATTTACCGATTAAAGTGGTGGCCGGGGCTGAGATCTCCACCCTGTGGGAGAATCATGAGATCCACATCGTGGGCCTGAATATCGACATTCATCATCCCGCGATGGTGACGTTTCTGGCCGGACAACACGCCTGCCGACAGGCGCGGGCAGAAGAGATTGGTGAGCGACTGGCCAGGGCACGCATCCCGGATGCGCTGGCGGGTGCAACGCGACTGGCGGAAGGCGGCGTCATCACCCGGGGTCATTTTGCCCGATTTCTGATTGAGCAGGGCAAAGCCGCGGATATGGCGCAGGTGTTCAAAAATTATCTGGCACGTGGCAAAACCGGCTACGTGCCGCCACAATGGTGTACAATTAAACAAGCTATTGATGCGATTCATCATTCTGGCGGTTGTGCCGTACTGGCGCATCCAGGACGATACGGCTTATCAGCGAAGTGGCTCAAACGGCTGGTTGCCCACTTCCGCGAGGCGGGCGGTGATGCGATGGAAGTCGCGCAGTGCCAGCAGCCACCCAACGAGCGTTCAACACTGGCGCAATACGCCAGAGATAATGAACTGGCCGCATCACAAGGTTCTGATTTTCATCAACCCTGCCCGTGGATTGAGCTGGGCCGTAAACTCTGGCTGCCCGCTGCGGTTGAGCCGGTCTGGGAACGCTTCCCGGATCTCGCGCCCAGCCTGACAATCACGGAAAGGTGACACGAGGTTTCTATGAGTCAATTGTTTCATATTCATCCGGATAACCCCCAGCCACGGCTGATTAACCAGGCAGTCGATTATCTGAACAAAGGCAGCGTCATTGTCTATCCGACCGATTCCGGCTATGCGCTCGGCTGTCGGCTGGAGGAGAAGGGCGCGATGGAGCGCATCTGTCGTATCCGTCAGCTCGACGGGCACCACAACTTCACCCTGATGTGCCGGGATCTTTCGGAGCTGTCGGTCTATTCGCAGGTTGGCAACTCCGCCTTTCGCCTGTTAAAGAACAACACGCCAGGCAACTACACCTTTATTCTCAAGGCGACCAAAGAAGTGCCGCGCCGCCTGATGAATGAAAAGCGTAAAACCATTGGTCTGCGCGTGCCCTCAAATCCGGTGGCACTGGCGCTGCTGGAAGCGCTGAATGAGCCGATGATGTCGACCTCATTAATCCTGCCAGGCAATGATTTCACCGAGTCAGACCCGGAAGAGATCCAGCACAGCATTGGTAAACTGGTCGATCTGATCATCGACGGCGGAACGCTGGGTCAGCAGCCGACCACGGTGGTCGATCTGACCACAGATTCACCGGAAATCGTGCGTGAAGGCGTGGGCGATACCCGCCCGTTCCTGTAATAACGTCGGGCTTCAGACACCGCGAGTCGGTGTCTGGGCCAGATTCGACTCTAACCAGTTTTTAAATTGGCCGTAAGGAATATAAAGCGACACATCTTTCAGGATCACTTTATTATTACGCCCATTCCTGATCGAATCAGAATAGCCCACAATCACGCCGCCCAGCGTGTCATCACGGTTATATACGCCACCGCCAGACATGCCCTGAACGACGCCTGCATTCGAGGCCATCGCCAGGCAGGGACTTTTATTCCATTTATTCCGAATAGCCGTGCGGGCTAAATTTACCCCAGACGATTCTACCGGCATCGCTGAAATAAAGCTGTAGCCATACATTTTTACCGGATCGCCGATATCGCTGCTGCGGAACTTCGTCAGCGTGCTGGCATCATTCTTGTGATAAATAATCGCAAGGTCGCAATAAGGATGATAAGACTTCACACGCTGCACGGCGGTTTTCGCCACGTGCGCAGCCGTGAGGCTGTATTCAGGCGTCAGAGGGATGCTGGTGCCCAGTGTGCCGAGACCGAGGATCGTCGGAATGCCAGTCACGCTCATATCAACGTGCTGCATCGCCGTACGACTGTACTCGGTGTGGCCCACGGAACACCCGCTCAGCACCAGTGCAGCAAGCACCGGGCACAGAAACAGGTTTCTCATGATGTTGTTCTTTATTCAGGCATGTCGGGAAATCCCTGGTGAAGATTTTTGACATGCAAGCAAGGTTCATCACTGAACCGTATTAACGCAACAACTCCGGATGCGCCGGTTTATTGGATTAATGTAAAAACACTATTTTTATTAACGAATGGCAAAAGCCGGACTGCAATGTCGCAAGACCCGTTTAATGCGGTCTTTGCTTTTTTATTGTGCTGCTGAGAGACAGTGTATCAGCTTAATAGTGTCGTACAATTTATTAAATCTAATAAAAACTAAATATCATGAAAAATAAGGTTTTAAATGAATCTGCATCATCAATAAGCTGCCTTTATCACGCAAGGCAATTCCTTTGATGCAATGAAAGTCAACTTGTAAGTGTTTTATGCTGCCTTTGATGTATTTTTTAGGAGATTAATGGTAAGCGCAAAGCCGGGGAAGTGTAAGATAGCGTTAAGGTTTTTATTCTCCAGACACCCGATTAAAAATAATAGAGTGGTTAGAAAATTTAATTGTCTTCAGCTATAAAGTTTTCGACACATGCATTTTATTGAACATATTTTCTTATCATATAAACGGTGATTATTTTAATCAGCCGTGAAGATTATCAGACTTAAAATGATTAGAGGCTTAGGGTTCAGGATTCGCTCTGGCTCAATGATAAAGCACGTTACTTCGGGGTTAAATGCCTGTATAATGGGCCCAAATTAATAGGTTAACCTGTTGATTAAAAAAGATTTATCACCCTACCGTGACGCCTGGGAAGGCGACAAAGAGGAAGCTCAATGAGCGAAAAGTTACAGAAAGTCTTAGCGCGTGCCGGCCATGGCTCGCGACGTGAAATCGAATCAATGATTGCTGCTGGCCGTGTCAGCGTTGACGGCAAGATCGCCACCCTGGGCGACCGCGTCGAAAGCAGCAAATCCCTTAAAATCCGTATTGATGGCCATCTGGTCTCGATTGCTGAATCAGCAACCGAAGTCTGCCGCGTGCTGGCTTACTACAAACCGGAAGGTGAACTCTGTACCCGCAGCGATCCTGAAGGACGCCCGACGGTATTTGACCGTCTGCCTCGCCTGCGCGGTTCACGCTGGATTGCCGTTGGCCGTCTGGATGTGAACACCTGTGGACTGATGCTCTTCACCACTGACGGTGAACTGGCAAACCGCCTGATGCATCCGAGCCGCGAAGTTGAACGTGAATATGCAGTGCGCGTTTTTGGTCAGGTCGACGATGATAAAATTCGTCAGCTGAGCAAGGGCGTTCAGCTGGAAGATGGCCCGGCTGCTTTCAAAACCCTGCGTTTTGGCGGCGGAGAAGGTATCAACCAGTGGTACAACGTCACCCTGACCGAAGGACGTAACCGTGAAGTGCGTCGTCTGTGGGAGGCGGTCGGCGTACAGGTAAGCCGTCTGATGCGCGTTCGCTACGGCGATATCACCCTGCCAAAAGGCCTGCCACGCGGCGGCTGGACCGAACTGGACCTGCCTGCGGTTAACTACCTGCGTAACCTGGTTGAACTGGATGATGAAACCGTTACGAAGCTGGTGGTGGAAAAAGATCGCCGCCGTACCAAGGCGAACCAGATCCGTCGTGCTGTGAAACGCCACAGTAAAGTGAGCAGCACACCACGTGCGCCACGCCGCAATCCGGGCAGCAAACGTAACGCCGGTTAATCACGTTTCCGATTGCTAAAAACGCAGCCCCAGGGCTGCGTTTTCTTTTTCTGTTACCAGTCAATTCCCTGCTGAGCCTGTATACCGGCATCAAAGGCGTGCTTCACCGGCCGCATCTCAGTCACCGTATCCGCCATTTCAGTCAGGCTGCGATGACAGCCGCGTCCGGTAATGATAACGCTCTGGTGCGCCGGGCGCTGTTGCAGGGCAGTGATCAGCTCTTCCAGCGGCAGATAATCCATGCTGACCATATAGGTGATTTCGTCGAGCACCACCAGATCCAGCTGCGCATCGGCCAGCATCCGTTTTGCGTGCTGCCACACGGCCAGACAGGCAGTCGTATCCGTTTCGCGGTTCTGCGTGTCCCAGGTAAACCCGGTTGCCATCACCTGAAATTCCACACCGTGCTGTTCCAGCAGATTACGCTCGCCATTTGGCCAGTCACCTTTAATAAACTGGACAGCCGCTGCGCGTTTACCGTGTCCGGTGGCGCGAAGTGCCGTGCCAAAGGCTGCGGTGGTTTTGCCTTTGCCATTACCGGTAAACACCATCAGGATGCCGCGAACCTCTGTGGCTGCAGCAATGCGCGCATCCACCTGATCTTTTAACCGCTGCTGACGCTGTTGATGACGGTCGTCAGCCATTATTCCGCGGCTCCCGGTTTTCTGCCCGGCTGGGCATCAAAGCTGATGCCGGTTTTTCGCCGGCTGTCATCACCCATCAGATAAAGGTAGAGCGGCATCAGGTCAGCTGGCGTTTTCAGTTTATTAGCATCTTCCTGCGGGAATGCACTGGCGCGCATTTTGGTTCGCGTGCCACCAGGATTGATGCAGTTAACGCGCAATGCCTGCGTTTTATACTCATCAGCCAGCACCTGCATCATGCCTTCGGTGGCAAATTTAGAGACGGCATACGCCCCCCAGCCTGCACGACCGGTACGGCCAACGCTTGAGGTGGTGAATACCAGTGAACCGGCATCTGACTTTAACAGCAACGGCAACAGCGCCTGGGTCAGGAAGAAGGTGGCGTCCAGGTTGATGTTCATCACCTGCTGCCAGATTTGCGGGTCGAGCTCTGCCAGCGGCACGATTTCACCGAGGATACCGGCATTATGCAGCACGCCGTCAAGGCGCGGAAACTGCTGTGCCAATTGATCGGCCAGCTGCTGGCAACGCTCAGGTGTCGCCCCGGCCAGATCGAACACTACCGCGTGAGCAGCACATTTATTGAGCTGATGGATGGCCTCTTTAACCTGTTCAAGCTTCTCAGGGTTGCGGCCCAGCAGGATCACTTCTGCGCCATAACGGGCATAGGTCAGCGCCGCTTCCCGGCCAATGCCATCTGAAGCGCCAGTGACCAGAATAATACGGTGATTGAGCAGGTCGCTTTTCGGTTGATAATGCACTGCGGGATCCTCCGGCGAAAACAGCATGATTCCGCTTTATGCCTGAATTTACGAATCGGCGCAATCGCAAGACTACCCATTCTGTGCCAGCTGCTGGCATTTCAGGCGACGGAGCAGGGTAAAACGGCTAAACTGGCGAACTGTTTTTGATTCTCTGTTACTAAGGCGACCTGATGGATTTTATTTCAACGTATGGACTGTTTTTAGCGAAAGCGGTGACACTGGTGGTTGCCGTCGCTGTTATTGTCATGATTGTGATGAACGCGGCGTTACGCAAGCGGGCACAAAGCGGTCAGCTTCGTCTGACTCATCTGGGCGATGACTACCAGCAGATGAAAGAGGATGTGCAGCTGGCAAAAATGAAGCCGCAGGCGCAGAAAGTCTGGCTGAAAAATCATAAAAAAAGTGAAAAGCTGAAAGCCAAAGCGGAAAAACAGGCGGCGAAGCAGGGGCAGACTGACACGGTAAAACCCACGCTCTATGTGCTCGATTTTAAGGGCAGCATGGACGCCGGTGAGGTGAGTTCACTGCGGGAAGAAATTTCAGCCGTGCTGGCGGTAAAGCAGCCGGGTGATGAAGTGCTGCTGCGCCTTGAAAGTCCTGGCGGCGTGGTGCATGGCTATGGCCTGGCGGCGTCGCAGCTGCAGCGTCTGCGCGATCAGGGTCTGCGCATTACGGCGGCCGTAGATAAAGTGGCAGCCAGCGGCGGGTACATGATGGCCTGCGTGGCCGATCGCATTGTGGCAGCGCCGTTCTCGATCATTGGCTCCATCGGCGTGGTTGCGCAAATCCCGAACTTCAACCGCCTGCTGAAGCGTAACGATATTGATGTTGAACTGCACACCGCCGGACAGTACAAGCGCACGCTGACCCTGTTTGGTGAAAACACCGAAGAGGGGCGCGAGAAATTTCAGGAAGATCTTGATGAAACGCACCAGCTGTTCAAGCAGTTTGTTCACCAGATGCGCCCGTCGCTCGACATCGATCGGGTTGCAACCGGTGAACACTGGTATGGTCGACAGGCGCTGGAACTTGGTCTGATTGACGAAATCGGTACCAGCGATGATCTGATCATCCGTCAGATGGATCAGTTCAGCGTACTTGGCGTGCATTATGCCCGCCGTCGCAAAATGATGGATCGCTTTACCCAGAGCGCGGGCTCGGTAGCTGAGCGATTGCTGCTGAAGCTCTGGCAGCGTGGCGAAAAGCCACTGCTCTGATGCGAAACCCGGCCAGTGCCGGGTTTTTTATTCCAGGTGGTAATGCGGCGACAGCGTCACAGCAAGGTATTTGAAGACGTTAAATACCGCCGTGGTTTTCGCGGTAGGCAGGCCATCAGCATCAAGAAAAAACGGTCCGCGAAAGACCAGCACATCCGCCTGCTGAGTCACCTCATCCGCCTGCATGCCGGCTAAATAATCATCATGTTCTTTGATCAGCGCATTGGCCTTTTCCAGCAACGCCTGGCGGGAAATAGCCTGAGTCGATCTCTGCATTTATTCGCTCCTTTTTGACAGCATCCAAATCCTTTCTATATTACTGGCCTGTCACGCGATGTGACAAATCGGTCTGAACGATGAAAACCTGGCGTAAGTTGGGGCTGAGTGCTAATTAAGTTGCGTAACAGATTTTATCAGGTAGAGTGTGGGCGATTCCGATTTCAGGGATTTTGCACCGGGATGTGCGAAAAGTTCAGATGGAAAAAGCACGCTTTATCATGCAGTTGCATCAGGCTTCATCATCTGATCTGAGATTGACCCCTCCGCCTTGAAATGTTAAACAGGCGCAGCAATATTGAACCCGGTGGGTTTTTGGGCATCCAATCCTCTCCCGTTAAGCAGGATGTTTTCATTAGGTAAAGGTAAATATGGGTAAAGCACTCGTTATTGTTGAGTCCCCGGCAAAGGCTAAAACAATCAATAAATACCTGGGCAGTGACTACGTGGTTAAATCCAGCGTCGGTCATATCCGGGATCTGCCGACCAGTGGTTCAACCGCGAAGAAGAGTGCTGACGCTTCGACAGATAAGAAAGTCAAAGACGCTTCAACTGACAAGAAAGTCAAAAAAGTTAAAAAAGATGAGAAAGCTGCACTCGTCAGCCGCATGGGTGTAGACCCTTATCACGGCTGGGAAGCGGATTATCAGATTCTGCCCGGCAAAGAAAAAGTCGTTGCCGAACTCAAAGCGTTAGCAGCCAATGCTGACCACATCTATCTCGCAACCGACCTTGACCGCGAAGGGGAAGCCATCGCCTGGCACCTGCGGGAAGTGATCGGCGGCGATGATTCGCGCTTCAGCCGCGTGGTGTTTAACGAAATCACCAAAAATGCGATTCGTCAGGCCTTTGAAAAGCCTGGCGAACTGAATATCGATCGCGTAAATGCTCAGCAGGCGCGTCGTTTCATGGACCGCGTGGTGGGCTATATGGTCTCGCCACTGCTGTGGAAGAAGATCGCCCGTGGTCTGTCAGCCGGACGTGTGCAATCCGTTGCGGTGCGCCTGGTGGTGGAACGTGAACGTGAAATCAAAGCCTTTGTTCCCGAAGAGTACTGGGAAGTTAATGCGGCACTGACCACGCCGAAAGGCGATGAGCTGTCGATGGACGTGACGCACAAAGGCGATAAAGCCTTCCGTCCGGTTAATCGTGATGAGACTTACGCCGCGGTGGCGCTGCTGGAAAAAGCGCGCTACGAGATTGTGGATCGTGAAGATAAGCCGACCAGCAGCAAGCCGGGCGCGCCTTATATCACCTCAACTCTGCAGCAGGCAGCCAGCACCCGTCTTGGCTTTGGCGTCAAGAAAACCATGATGATGGCCCAGCGGTTGTACGAAGCGGGTCACATTACTTACATGCGTACCGACTCGACCAACCTGAGTCAGGATGCGGTCGCCATGGCGCGTGGCTATATCGAAAGCAATTTCGGTAAAAAGTATTTGCCTGAAACTGCCATTACTTACGCCAGCAAAGAGAATTCCCAGGAAGCGCACGAAGCGATTCGTCCTTCCGATGTGGAAGTGGTGGCGGAAAAGCTGAAAGATATGGAAGCGGATGCGCAGAAACTCTATCAGCTAATCTGGCGTCAGTTTGTTGCCTGCCAGATGACACCGGCAAAATATGACTCCAGCACCATCACTGCTGCTGCCGGTGAGTTCAGACTTAAAGCGAAAGGCCGTATTCTGCGTTTTGACGGCTGGACCAAAGTGATGCCAGCACTGCGTAAGAATGATGAAGATCGCACATTGCCCGCAGTCAGCGTGGGTGATGTTCTGGACCTGCAGCAACTTCTTCCGGGTCAGCACTTCACCAAGCCACCGGCGCGCTTCAGCGAAGCGTCACTGGTGCGTGAGCTTGAGAAGCGCGGCATTGGGCGTCCGTCCACGTACGCGGCCATTACCTCGACCATTCAGGATCGTGGCTACGTGCGCGTGGAAAACCGCCGTTTCTATGCGGAAAAAATGGGTGAAATCGTCACCGATCGTCTGGAAGAGAACTTCCGCGAACTGATGAATTATGATTTCACCGCCCGCATGGAGAGCAACCTCGACCAGGTGGCCAATAACGAGGCGCAGTGGAAGGCGGTACTCGACCACTTCTTCACCGACTTTACTCAGCAGCTTGAACTGGCCGAGAAAGATCCTGAAGAAGGTGGCATGCAGCCGAACCAGATGGTGCTGACGTCGATTGACTGTCCGACCTGCAGCCGCAAAATGGGCATTCGTACCGCCAGTACCGGCGTCTTCCTGGGCTGCTCCGGCTATGCGCTGCCGCCTAAAGAGCGCTGCAAGCAGACCATCAACCTGATTCCGGAAAATGAAGTCCTCAATATTCTGGAAGGGGATGATGCTGAAACCAACGCCCTGCGTGCCCGTCGTCGCTGCCAGAAGTGTGGCACCGCGATGGACAGCTACCTGATCGACAACGAACGTAAACTGCACGTCTGTGGTAATAACCCGGAGTGTGATGGTTACGAGATCGAGAAGGGCGAATTCCGCATCAAAGGCTATGACGGCCCGGTGGTGGAGTGCGAGAAGTGCGGTTCGGAGATGCACCTGAAAATGGGACGCTTTGGTAAGTACATGGCGTGTACCAACGAAGAGTGCAAAAACACCCGTAAGATTATGCGCAGTGGTGAAGTCGCGCCGCCGAAAGAAGATCCGGTTCCGCTGCCAGAGCTGGCATGTGAGAAGTCCGATGCTTACTTTGTGTTGCGTGACGGCGCAGCGGGCGTTTTCCTTGCGGCTAACACCTTCCCGAAATCACGTGAAACGCGTGCGCCGCTGGTGGAAGAGCTTCAGCGCTTCAAAGAGCGTCTGCCGGAGAAGCTGAAATATCTGGCCGATGCGCCAGCAGCCGACCCGGAAGGCAACAAAACGCTGGTGCGCTTCAGCCGCAAAACCAAACAGCAGTATGTCTCCTCTGAGAAAGAGGGCAAGGCTACAGGCTGGTCCGCCTTCTATATAGACGGCAAGTGGCAGGAAGCGAAAAAGTAATCCAGTCAGGCCAGCGTTCGCTGGCCTTTTTCTGAGCCTTATATCAATCCGTTCTACTCTCTTACTGAAACTGATATAGTTGTTATAGCATTTCCGACCTTTCCTGATGCATAGCATTTGTTTACCCTTGCGACTATACGTCAAGCGGGGATGCGACTCTGTAACTTACCGGGATGGAATAGATATGAAATTACAGCAGTTGCGCTATATCGTCGAAGTGGTGAACCATAATCTCAATGTCTCTTCGACAGCGGAAGGTCTCTACACCTCTCAACCCGGCATCAGTAAACAGGTGCGTATGCTGGAAGATGAACTGGGCGTGCAAATATTTGCCCGCAGCGGTAAACATCTCACCCAGGTGACGCCTGCAGGGGAAGAGATAATCCGAATAGCGCGTGAAGTCCTTTCCAAAGTGGATGCGATCAAATCAGTGGCGGGCGAGCATACCTGGCCGGATAAAGGCTCACTGTATGTCGCGACCACGCATACGCAGGCACGCTACGCGCTGCCGGGTGTGATCAAAGGATTTATTGAGCGCTATCCCCGCGTCTCTCTGCACATGCATCAGGGTTCGCCGACCCAGATCGCTGAAGCCGTTTCAAAAGGCAATGCAGACTTTGCGATTGCCACCGAAGCGCTGCATCTCTATGACGATCTCATCATGCTGCCGTGCTACCACTGGAACCGTGCGATTGTTGTTACGGCCGATCATCCGCTGGCCGGAAAAGGGCAGGTGAGTATTGAGGAACTGGCTGAGTATCCGCTGGTGACCTACACCTTTGGCTTTACCGGGCGTTCTGAACTTGATACGGCCTTTAATCGGGCGGGATTAACCCCCCGCATCGTCTTCACCGCTACCGATGCCGACGTCATCAAAACCTATGTCCGTTTAGGGCTGGGCGTGGGGGTTATCGCCAGTATGGCGGTTGACCCGGTGGCCGATCCTGACCTGATTCGCATTGAAGCCGCCGACATCTTTACCAACAGTACGACCAAGATTGGCTTCCGCCGCAGCACCTTCCTGCGCAGCTATATGTATGATTTTATCCAGCGATTTGCGCCACACCTGACACGCGACGTGGTGGATACCGCCGTGGCGCTGCGCTCAAACGAAGACATTGAGGCGATGTTCAAGGATATCAAACTGCCGTTTAAATAGAGTTTACCCGTTCTGCATGAACATAAGGCTGCCTGGTGCAGCCTTTTTTGTTGCCAGGCTTTAGCGCCAGGTGAGAATCAAAAGTTTTTATGATTTTTTTGTAAATGAAACATTGATCACATGTTTTCCGGTTGGGCTTTCTTAAATGCGAATTACAACACACTTTTAACGATGTCACTTTGCGGGCCGCCAGGATTATTCCCATACTCCAGTTAACACCTGATGTGTGAAGCCAGTAAACATCAGGTTCTTTAGTTGTTACTTTAGTTTTAAGTGGATCTGATTTTAATTTAACTCAAATTTATTAGCTGATTGTTTAATTAAATATTTGTTCAGGAGTTAATGATTTCTTACGTTATCGAAGCCTATTGATTAATACCGTTAATCGTTTTACTCAATAAAAATAACTGGATTTTTGGCCTTAACGCGTTTAGGATTCTTCCTAAATCTTAATCGATGTTATCAATCATTTTGTTGAGAGTGATTATCAAAAACTATGAATACACGACTGACTGTACAACCGGGCTTCCCGGCAAAAAGCACCAAGGTTGAGCGTACCGGTAACACCCGTCGCAATGCCTGGTTAACCGTATTCGCTGCCTCTGCACTGTTCTGGGTGGTTGTAGCGTTAATGATTTGGCGTATCTGGGGCTAAAGCCATGTGGGCAAACACACTCAGCCATAAACGTTCTTTGACTTCGGGTCAGCACAAGCCGGTATCCTGCAAAGGAAAAGAACCCCTTGCAAAGGACGAAAAAGTGTCTATCCCCGAGTCATGGGATTTGAGTGATAATCAGCGGCTGTTTATTGAGTCGTTTCTGGACCCTAAAAACAAATAACATTGTAAGACCATCTATTCGTCACTGCTCTTTTATAACCGGAGTTTCCGGTGGGCCTTTAAAATGCCCTTTTCCACATCCTGACAGACCAAAGGGTGTCGCCGATTGACAGGCGACAGCAAAAACTTTTACGCCCGATTCCGGCGAAGAGAGAACCAAATGAATATTATTAAAATGTCCTGGCTAAGCGCGTATGCTTTCTCCTTTGCGTTCTGGTCTGCGGCGGTGTGGATAACGCTGTAATTTGAATTAAATCACCTCTTTCTGATGCCTCGTGTTCTCACGGGGCATTTTCGTTTTCGTGCGATTGTAGCAATTTGTGTTGTAATCAAAACGTTAACGAATTTGTGGTCTATCTTTAACATAAACCTTTGTCTCACTAAGGTTTAAGACCATGAACGAAAAGGAGGAGCTATGTCGTCTACCCTACGCGAGCTGAGTCAGGAAACACTGCAGGTCGACACCAACAACTATCACATCTTCAGTCTTCCCCGCGCTGCTCAACATCTCGGCAATATCGATAGCCTGCCCAAATCTCTTAAAGTTCTGCTGGAAAACTTACTGCGCTGGCAGGATGGCGACTCTGTTACGGCAGAGGACATCCAGGCGCTGGTTGACTGGCAAAAAGATGCCCACGCCGAACGCGAAATCGCCTACCGGCCTGCCCGTGTATTAATGCAGGATTTTACCGGCGTACCTGCCGTAGTAGACCTGGCTGCAATGCGCGAGGCGGTGAATCGGCTGGGCGGAGATGTCGCGAAAGTCAATCCGCTGTCGCCTGTTGATCTGGTTATCGACCATTCGGTGACCGTGGACCATTTTGGCGATGATGACGCTTTTGAAGAGAACGTCCGGCTGGAGATGGCGCGCAATCACGAGCGTTACGTCTTTCTTCGCTGGGGGCAGAAAGCATTTGATAAATTCCGCGTAGTGCCGCCGGGAACCGGCATCTGCCATCAGGTGAACCTGGAGTATCTCGGCAAGGCGATCTGGCATGAAACCCTGGACGGGGAAGAGTATGCCTGGCCTGACACCCTGGTCGGCACCGACTCCCACACCACGATGATTAACGCGCTGGGCGTGCTGGGATGGGGAGTCGGGGGCATCGAGGCTGAGGCTGCCATGCTGGGTCAGCCTGTCTCAATGCTGATCCCGGATGTGGTGGGTTTCAAACTTACCGGCAAACTTCGCGCGGGCATTACCGCAACCGACCTCGTTCTGACCGTCACTCAGATGCTGCGTAAGCATGGCGTGGTCGGCAAATTCGTTGAGTTTTACGGTGATGGTCTGGCCGATCTGCCGCTGGCAGACCGTGCGACCATCGCCAACATGGCGCCGGAATATGGCGCGACCTGCGGCTTCTTCCCGGTCGATGACGTAACGCTAAGCTATATGACGCTGACGGGCCGTGATGCCGACCAGGTGGCGCTAGTGGATGCCTATGCCAAAGCGCAGGGACTGTGGCGCAATCCCGGCGATGAGCCGCGTTTTACCAGTACGCTGGCACTGGATATGAACGAGGTGGAGTCGAGCCTCGCCGGACCGAAACGTCCGCAGGACAGGGTTTCGCTGGGCGATGTGCCCGCCGCGTTTGATGCCAGCAACGAGCTGGAAGTGAATCAGGCGCAGAAACTGCATAAAAATGTTGAGTACACCGACAGTGACACCGGTCTGACCCATACACTGACCGATGGCGCGGTGGTGATCAGTGCGATCACCTCCTGCACCAATACCTCTAACCCAAGCGTGCTGATGGCGGCGGGCTTACTGGCGAAGAAAGCCGTCGAGCGCGGTCTGAAACGTCAGCCGTGGGTCAAAGCCTCACTGGCACCGGGTTCTAAAGTGGTGTCAGACTATCTGGCCGTTGCGCAGCTGACCTCTTATCTTGATGAGCTGGGCTTTAATCTGGTCGGCTATGGCTGCACCACCTGTATTGGTAACTCCGGCCCGCTGAACGATGAGATAGAATCTGCGATCAAAGCGGGCGATCTCACGGTCGGTGCTGTGCTCTCCGGCAACCGTAACTTCGAAGGCCGTATCCATCCGCTGATTAAAACTAACTGGCTGGCGTCGCCGCCGCTGGTGGTGGCTTACGCGCTGGCAGGCAACATGAAGATCAACCTGCAGACCGAGCCGTTAGGCCACGATCGTCAGGGTCAGCCGGTTTATCTGAAAGACATCTGGCCGTCGTCTGAAGAGATCGCCACGGCCGTGCAGCAGGTCACCAGTGACATGTTCCACAAAGAGTACGCTGAAGTCTTCGACGGCACGCCAGAGTGGCAGGCGATCAGGGTGAGTGAAGCCGCCACCTACGACTGGGATGAGGGATCCACTTACATTCGTCTGTCGCCTTTCTTCGATGATATGGAGAAAGCGCCCAAGCCGGTGGAAGATATTCGCGGTGCGCGGGTGCTGGCCTTACTGGGCGACTCGGTCACCACTGACCATATTTCCCCAGCGGGCAGCATTAAAGCGGAAAGCCCGGCTGGCCGGTATCTGCTGTCACACGGCGTTGAGCGCAACGACTTTAACTCTTATGGCTCGCGTCGCGGTAACCATGAAGTCATGATGCGCGGCACCTTCGCCAACATCCGCATCCGCAATGAGATGGTGCCCGGCGTGGAGGGGGGGTATACCCGCCACTATCCGAGTGGCGAACAGCTCGCTATTTATGATGCGGCGATGAAATATCAGGCAGACGGTGTGCCGCTGGCGGTTATTGCGGGGAAAGAGTATGGCTCCGGTTCAAGCCGCGACTGGGCAGCGAAAGGGCCACGTCTGCAGGGGGTGCGAGTCGTCATCGCCGAATCGTTTGAGCGTATTCACCGCTCTAACCTGATTGGGATGGGCATTCTGCCTCTGGAGTTCCCGCAGGGCGTGACGCGCAAAAGCCTGGGGCTGACCGGTGAAGAGCGTATCGATGTGGAAAATCTGCAGGACCTGACACCCGGCTGCAGCGTCAAAGTGACGCTGACCCGTGCTGATGGCAGTAAGGAAGAGCTGGACACGCGCTGTCGTATTGATACCGGTAATGAGCTGACCTATTACCGCAACGACGGCATCCTGCATTACGTCATCCGCAATATGCTGAACTGACAAAAAAGCCGGGGTAACCCGGCTTTCAGGACACCCATCCTGCTTCTCATCACGTTGAAAAAGACCCGCGGGAAAAGGAGGATAGCGTCCCGCGCCAGAGAAGGCGAGGGACGGAGGCGTCATGGAGACGGCGTTTGCGCCATCTGACCGTAATATCTTTGCCGTGGCGGACTGACAGCAGCCCGTATCGCTTATGACTTCGGCAGCAGGTGCCCCATCTTTTCCGCTTTCGTATCCAGATAGTGCGCATTCTTGGGGTTACGCCCCACAACCAGCGGCACACGTTCAACGATGTTAATCCCGGCTTCGCTTAAGATCTCCACTTTGCGCGGGTTGTTGGTCAGCAGACGTACTTCATTAACACCCAGCAGTTTGAACATATCGGCGCACAGGGTGAAGTCGCGTTCATCGGCGGCAAAGCCAAGCTGATGGTTCGCTTCAACCGTGTCATAACCTTTATCCTGCAACGCATAGGCGCGGATCTTATTCAGCAGACCAATATTACGGCCTTCCTGACGATGATAGAGCAGCACGCCACGCCCTTCTTCTGCGATAGCATTGAGCGCGGCTTCCAGCTGAAAACCACAGTCGCAACGCAGGCTGAAGAGTGCATCGCCGGTCAGGCATTCGGAGTGAACGCGCGCCAGTACCGGCTCATTATCGTTGATATCGCCAAAGACCAGTGCAACATGGTCATGTCCGGTTGCCAATTCTTCAAAACCAACCATCAGGAAATCTCCCCATGGCGTGGGCAGTTTGGCTTCTGCCACCCGTTTTAGCTGCATGTGACTCTCCAGAACCTTCAGAGGATGCACTATCATCATGATAGCGCACAGGCCAGTGTGGCCCGACAAACGTGCAATATTGTGCCACAACCCGTAAGCGGGCTGGTAATCTCTGAGACCAATTGCAGTGATAAAGCACAATTATCCAATCGGCAACGGTTATGTTATTCTTTTTTAAGCTAAAGTTATTCAAATGTTGTCATTTGACACCGGGATAAGGGAAGAGGATGTTTAAGATTTCGCGTCGTACCACCTTCGGAATGCTGCTGCTGCTCATCATGCCGGTTGCCGTCTGGCTGTCAGGCTGGCGCTGGCAGCCAGGTGAAAGCAATGCCGTGCTGAAAGGCCTCTTCTGGATGACCGAAACCGTCACCAATCCGTGGGGTATTGTCACCAGCGTGTTGCTGAGTGCCTGGATGCTCTGGTGTCTGCGCTTTCGTCTGAAGCCCGCTATCTTGCTGTTGCTGATCATGAACGCCACTATCCTGGCCGGGCAATACACCAAATCCTATATCAAAGAGCAGATTCAGGAGCCGCGACCTTATGTGATCTGGCTGGAGCAGCATCACGGGCTGGATGAAACCACTTTCTACGAACTGAAGCGCAAACAGCGTGGTGACATGGTGACGTCACTGATTGCCGATGAGACACAGATTCCAGGCTGGCTGAAACGACACTGGGCGTTTGAAACCGGTTTTGCTTTTCCGTCGGGGCATACCATGTTTGCCGCCAGCTGGGCGCTGCTGGCGTTGGGTTTGCTCTGGCCGCGTCGGCATTATAAAACCGTGGTGGTGATTTTTCTGTGGGCGACGGGCGTGATGGCGAGCCGTCTGCTGCTGGGCATGCACTGGCCGCGCGATCTGGCGATGGCAACCGTACTCTCCTGGTTACTGGTCACCCTCGCTACCTGGCTGGCCCAGCGTTTCTGTGGTCCGCTGACGCTGCCGCCGGAAGAGCAAAAAGAAGTGGCGCAGCGGGAGCCCTGATTGTAATTCTCCCTTAAGACCCCATATTATGAATCGGGCCTGTGCAAAAGCGACTCTCCCGATGCTGCTGGGAGCAGCATTTTTGCCGGAGTTTTGGCATAATTCTACCCGACAACCTCACAACAGGATGCACTGTGAAATATTTGCTGATTTTTTTAGTGGTACTGGTCATTTTCATCATTTCCGTCACCTTAGGCGCACATAACGATCAGGTTATTACTTTTAACTATCTGCTGGCGCAGGGTGAGTTCAGCATCTCGACCTTACTGGCATCGCTGTTTGGCGCAGGTTTTGTGCTTGGCTGGGTCATCTGCGGGCTGTTCTGGTTACGCACCCGCGTTTCACTGGCGAATGCCAACCGGAAAATTAAGCGCATGCAGACGCAAATTGAGCAGAGCACCGCCCTGGCGACCACGCCATCTTCTCCGGCTGGCCGGGAATAATTCTCAATGCATGAATTGCTGTTTCTGTTACTGCCGGTGGCGGCTGCGTATGGCTGGTATATGGGCCGCCGCAGCGCGCATCAGGATAAGCAACAGGAAGCCAACCGACTGTCACGTGAATATGTCGCTGGCGTAAATTTCCTGCTCTCAAATCAGCAGGACAAAGCGGTCGACCTCTTTCTGGATATGCTGAAAGAGGACAGCGGCACGGTAGAAGCTCATCTCACGCTGGGTAATCTGTTTCGATCGCGCGGGGAAGTCGACCGCGCCATCCGCATCCATCAGGCATTAATGGAAAGTGCTTCCCTGAGCTACGAGCAGCGTCTGCTTGCCGTACAGCAGCTGGGCCGTGACTATATGGCAGCGGGCCTCTATGACCGCGCAGAAGATATGTTTAAGCAGCTCACGGATGAAACGGATTTTCGCATCGGCGCGCTGCAGCAGCTGTTGCTGATTCATCAGGCCACCAGTGACTGGCAACAGGCCATTGAGGTAGCAGAACGTCTGGTCAGGCTCGGCAAAGAGAAGCAGAAAGGCGAAATTGCGCATTTCTACTGTGAACTGGCTTTGCAGGCGATGAGCAGCGACGATCTGGAACGTGCCATGAGCCTGCTGAAGAAAGGGGAGGCGGCCGATCGTAACAGCGCCCGCATCTCGATCATGATGGGCCGTATTCTGATGGAGAAAGAGGATTTCGCCAGAGCGGTGGGGCATCTGCAGCGGGTGCTGGATCAGGATAAGGAGCTGGTAAGCGAAACACTGGGAATGCTGGAAACCTGTTTTCAGCGGCTCGATCAGCCTGACGCCTGGGCGGAATTCCTGCAGCGCTGCGTGGAACAGAACACCGGTGCGGCAGCAGAACTCTATCTTTCTGACATTCTTGAGCAGCAGCAGGGTTATGATGCGGCACAGAACTACATCAGTCGTCAGCTTGAACGCCATCCGACGATGCGTGTTTTCCATCGGCTGATGGATTTAAACCTGCGTGAAGCAGAGGATGGCCGGGCCAAAGAGAGCCTGATGGTGCTGCGCGATATGGTCGGTGAACAGATCCGCACTAAACCACGCTATCGCTGCCAGAAATGTGGCTTTACCGCTCACGCCCTTTACTGGCACTGCCCATCCTGCCGGACCTGGTCATCGGTTAAACCTATCCGCGGTCTCGACGGCCAGTAAACCGGCCGTTGCAAGAGAATAAATAGCACCTTCCTATAGTTACAACATACTAAAGGCTCGAAAATTATCCGGGTTCGGCACAGGTGCATTTATTGCCCGGCAGAGGGGCAATCGCGATTGTGATGGCCAGACACCGCAGGTAGAATGCTTGCCGTTTGTCAATCGCGCCTGCGGGTGCTTACTGCAGAGGAAATGCCATGCCTTCACCCCACAACGTGACCGCTTCGCCGATTCTGGTAGCGCTGGATTATCATGACCTCGACAGCGCACTGCGTTTCGTCGACCAGATCGATCCTCGCAGCTGCCGCCTGAAAGTGGGCAAAGAGATGTTTACGCTGTTTGGCCCCTCGCTGGTGAAAACTCTGCAGCAGCGTGGCTTTGAGCTGTTCCTCGATCTTAAATTCCACGACATTCCTAACACGACCGCGCATGCCGTGGCTGCTGCTGCCGATCTCGGGGTCTGGATGGTCAACGTTCACGCCAGCGGCGGGGCGCGGATGATGAACGCAGCGCGTGAGGCGCTGCTTCCCTTTGGTAAAGACGCGCCTCTGCTGATTGCGGTGACCGTACTGACCAGCATGGATGCAGAAGATCTCAGCGAGCTGGGCATTACGCTTTCACCGGCAGAACAGGCAGAGCGACTGGCGAAGCTGACCCAGTCGTGCGGGCTGGATGGTGTGGTCTGTTCCGCGCATGAAGCTATACGCTTTAAACAGGTGATGGGGCAGGACTTTGCGCTGGTCACACCGGGAATTCGCCCGGCAGGCAGTGACGCTGGTGATCAGCGTCGCATCATGACACCGCAGCAGGCGAAGCAGGCCGGTGTGGATTACATGGTCATCGGGCGTCCGATCACCCAATCCGCCGATCCTGCCGCCACACTGCAGGCGATTCTGCAGAGTCTGGAGACACAATAATGGCGAATGATAATCCACTGGTTTACTCAACCGACAGCGGCCGCATCACGCAGCCTGAGCCAAAAGCAGAGCGGCCAAAAGGGGATGGTATTGTACGCATCCAGCGCCAGACCAGCGGACGCAAGGGCAAAGGTGTCTGCCTGATCACCGGCGTTGACCTGGATGATGCGGCGCTGACCCTGCTGGCGGCAGAGCTGAAAAAGAAGTGCGGCTGTGGCGGGTCGGTAAAAGAGGGCGTTATCGAGATTCAGGGCGATAAACGCGACTTACTGAAAACTCTGCTGGAAGCCAAAGGCATGAAGGTCAAACTGGCCGGTGGCTGAATAAAAAAATCGGGCTACCTGTGTAGCCCGATTGCGATGCAGATGCTTAGCGTAGCCGATTATTTTTTTTATGAGGTCCTTAGTGGACCTGATGACCGATAATACCACCGACAGCAGCACCACCGACTGTGCCGAGTGCACTACCATTGGTCAATACTGAACCACCAATCGCGCCCGCGCCCGCGCCAATGGCGGTGTTGCGGTCACGTTTAGACCAGTTAGAACAGCCGCTCAGTGCAACCGCTAACGTAGTCGCCAGTATAACGGCAGTGATTCGTTTCATTGTTGTTGTCATACACTTCTCCTTTGATGTGCTCACAGAGGCAACACTCTTAGTATAGCTCCGATATTTCCTCAGCCCGCTTGTGACGCATCATTGCCGCATCCGTGACGGCATCGAAATGTGATCACCATGGACAAACCGTTTGTAGCGGGTGAGTCACAATGCCAGCCCCGGCAGGGCCACGCATTGCCTGAGAAGATTCTAAGCATTCTGGATAAATTCCGAAGATAGAAAATTCTTAAATCACGACACATTTTTGCATTCACAGCCATTCCTTCTGCGTTTATAGCCATTTGCTCCATAACCCTTTTGTGCCCGACTCCGCAAAATTCAGTAACGATTGTCAGCAGGAGAAAAGGCATGCTGGAACACCTTAAACAACAGGTTCTGGAAGCGAATCTGGATCTACCTAAGTACAACCTGGTGACCTTCACCTGGGGCAATGTCAGCGCGGTTGACCGCGAACAGGGTTTGCTGGTGATTAAACCTTCCGGCGTGCGCTATGAGGTGATGAAACGCGACGACATGGTTGTCGTCGATCTGGCGAGTGGCAAGGTAGTGGAAGGGGATAAACGTCCTTCATCGGACACGGCGACGCACCGTGCGCTCTACCTTGCCTGGCCGGAGGTGGGTGGCATCGTCCATACCCATTCGCGTCATGCCACCATCTGGGCGCAATCAGGGCGACCTATTCCGGCCTGGGGAACCACCCATGCCGACGATTTCTACGGTGAGATCCCCTGCACGCGGTCAATGCGAAATGAAGAGATTCAGCACGACTATGAGTGGAATACCGGCGAGGTGATTATCGAGACCTTCGCGCAGCGCGAACTCTCCCCCATGGCGATTCCGGCCGTGCTGGTTAACTCTCATGGCCCCTTTGCCTGGGGGAAAGATGCTCACGCTGCAGTGCACAGTGCAGTCGTGCTGGAAGAGGTGGCGTATATGGGCCTGTTCAGCCAGCAACTCACCGCTAACCTGCCGCCAATTAATCAGACGCTGCTTGACCTGCACTACCTGCGAAAGCATGGTGAGAATGCCTGGTACGGGCAGAAATGATCAGCGGGACGCCACGGCGTCCCGTTTTTTTAGTCTCATCTGAGACTGGTATGGCGATCTTCATCATACTTATCAAAACAACCTGCCAACAATAATAAAACAGTGTTTCATTTTATCGGGGCGATCACTGTTTTAATGACCTCAAGTCACTATTTTGCCTGCATCGCCTTCGGGCACTTCCAGCTCCACCCTCTGGCATAGCAAAGGTGACACCCATATGCATATCAAACGGACAATAGACAAAATTCCGGGCGGCATGATGCTCATTCCGCTGTTTATCGGCGCACTCTGCCATACCTTCTCGCCGGGGGCCGGAAAATATTTCGGTTCTTTCACCAACGGTCTGATGACCGGTACAGTACCGATTCTGGCCGTCTGGTTCTTCTGTATGGGGGCGTCAATTAAACTCAGTGCCACCGGAACGGTACTGCGTAAATCGGGCACGCTCGTACTTACCAAGATTGCCGTGGCATGGGTTGTGGCCGCTATCGCCTCGCGGGTAATGCCAGAGAATGGCGTCGAGGCAGGGATGTTTGCCGGATTGTCGACGCTGGCGCTGGTGGCCGCAATGGACATGACCAACGGTGGCCTGTATGCCTCGATCATGCAGCAATATGGTTCCAAAGAGGAAGCGGGGGCATTTGTGCTGATGTCGCTGGAGTCCGGGCCATTAATGACCATGGTTATTCTGGGCACCGCCGGTATCGCCTCATTCGAGCCGCATGTGTTTGTCGGCGCGGTCCTGCCGTTTGTCGTGGGATTTGCATTAGGGAATCTTGATCCGGAGCTGCGCGACTTCTTCGGTAAAGCTGTACATACGCTGATTCCTTTCTTCGCCTTTGCGCTGGGTAACACCATTAATCTGAGTGTCATTGCTGAAACCGGACTGCTGGGCATCATGCTGGGCGTGTCAGTGATCATTATAACCGGCATCCCGCTTATTCTGGCCGACAGGCTGATTGGTGGGGGAGATGGCACGGCTGGCGTGGCGGCCTCCAGTACGGCAGGCGCGGCGGTAGCAACACCGGTGCTGATTGCGGAAATGCTGCCTCAGTTCAAACCGGTTGCCCCGGCGGCCACGGCACTGGTTGCCACTTCCGTAATTGTGACCTCTGTGCTGGTGCCAATCATCACCGCCATCTATTCAAAACGTCTTAAGCGTCTACATGTTGCCGTCGGGCAGCGTGCCGCTATTAAGTAACCTGCCTAATCAATCCCCGACGCGCCAGTCGGGGATCACTCTGGATTTTGTGTTGTAAATCAATCTCTCATTTGGTCTGGCCTCACTCTGCATTACGCTGATGTGGCGTATTTAGCGCATCAAAATATAAACAGAGGATGAGACAATGACAGTTATTAACCAAGCAACGTGCAGATTATTTACCGAAGTCGGCAACACCACGCAGTTAGTCGCCTATTACGAAGAAGGGCGTCGTACCATGTGGATGATGTTGCGTGCACAGCCCCGTCCGAGCTTCAACCATGAGCTGATTGAGGAGATCATGAACCTGAGCTATGCCGCTCAGCGCTCCGGTCTGCCAATCGACTTCTGGGTCACCGGGTCACTGGTGCCGCAGATGTTCAACGCCGGTGGCGATCTGCGTTTCTTCGTGGAGTGCATTCGCAATAACCGCCGTGAGGCATTGCGGGCCTATGCCCGTGCCTGTGTTGACTGCATCCATTCGGCAGCTCGCGGTTTCGATACCGGCGCGGTGACGCTGGCGATGATTGAGGGAAGTGCTCTGGGTGGCGGATTCGAAGCGGCGCTGGCGCATCACTTCATTCTGGCGCAGAACAATGCGCGGATGGGCTTCCCGGAGATCGCCTTTAACCTGTTTCCCGGCATGGGCGGCTACTCGCTTGTCGCGCGTCGTTCCGGCATGAAACTTGCTGAGGAGTTAATCTGTGAAGGGGAGTCCCACAGCGCAGAGTGGTATGAGACACGCGGTCTGGTGGATAAAGTCTTCCAGCCGGGCGACAGCTACCGCGCCACACGCACCTTTATCGATACGTTACGGCCTAAGCTCAATGGCGTACGGGCTATGCTGAAAGCGCGTCAGCGCGTGCTGCAACTGTCACGCGCTGAGCTGATGGACATTACCGAGGATTGGGTCGATTACGCCTTTACACTCGAACCCAAAGACATTGCTTACATGGAACGCCTGGTTCAGTTACAAAACCGCCACAGCGCATCACTGCGTAAAGCGGGCTAATCTTAACCAGCGTTAAACGCGGGCAGGATGCTTAGCCAGCCAATGCCCAAATTGCTCCGCGGGCATTGGTTTTGCGTAATAGTAACCCTGACGCCCATCGACACCATTTTTGAGGACAAACTTCTCTTCATCCGGGGTCTCAATACCCTCTGCAATCACCTGCAAATCGAGCGCCTTGGCGACGGCGACGATGGCACGCACCAGTGATTGTGAAACCGGCTGCTTGTTAATATCACGGATAAAACTCTGGTCGAGTTTAATGGCATTGATGGGCACGCGTGCCAGCTGAGAAAGTGACGAGTAACCGGTGCCAAAATCATCCAGATGTACCTGTGCGCCCAGCTCCTGAAACTGTTTCATCAGCTTCAGCGCTTCCGTCTCATTCTCAATGAGACAGCTTTCGGTGAGCTCAATATCGATGGGGCAGTCGGTGATACTGGCTTCTTGCAGCGCCTGTTTGAGATCGGTGTAAATGCTCTGATCGATTAACTGACGTGCTGAAACGTTGACGGCGACGCGCAGGAAAATGCCCTGCTCGCGCCAGGCGATAATCTGCTTCAGCACGTTGAGCATGACCCAGCGTCCCAGCGGCACTATCAGCCCTGACTCTTCGGCGTAGGGAATAAAATCAGCAGGCGAGACCAGTCCGCGCTCCGGGGAGTTCCAGCGCACCAGTGCTTCGGCGCTGCGTACCTGGCCATCACTGTCGATTTTTGGCTGGTAATGGACCAGCAGATGATCAAGTTCCAGCGCCTTGCGCAGGTTGGTATCCAGCCAGAGATATTCAAACACCCGCTGGTTCATTTCAGCTGCGAACACGCAGAACTTGCCGCGACCGTTCTCTTTGGCGTGATACATCGCCGTGTCGGCGTTGCGAATCAGGCTCTCGCGATCGTCACCATGCAGCGGCGCGAAGGCGATGCCGATGGAGCAACCGCTATAAACTTCGATTAGCCCGATGCGGAAAGGCTGACGCAGCCGCTCCAGAATGCGGGAGGACATCGCCTCCAGTGCGGCCTGACTGGTGTGTTCAGCCAGCACCACAAACTCATCACCACCGAGGCGGCCCAGGGTCTGGTCTTTACCCAGACAGCTGAGGATGGCCAGTGAAACCGCCTGCAGTAATTGATCGCCGAACATGTGACCGTAAGCGTCGTTCACTTTTTTGAAATTATCGAGATCGAGATAGACCACGCCGGTCTCATCGCCCCCGGATTGCTCCAGCGCCAGGCTAATCTGTTGATGAATGGCGTTGCGATTGGGTAAACCGGTCACCGTATCGGTGTTTGCCAGCACCCGCAGACGTTCCTGGGCGCGTCGCTCCTCGGTGATGTCGGTGCCGGAACAGATGAGGAAAATTTCATTTTTGCCACTGCCGCTGTGAACAAACTTATTACGAAACAGAAACAGTCTCTGTCCTTTCTTAGTTTTAACCCAGCGCTCGACCTCATAAGAGTTGCCGTCGCGGAAGAAGCCCGCAATGTTACGTCGGGATTGCGAGGCTTCCTGTTTGGTCATGAAAAGCTGGAAGACGTTACGGCCAATCACTTCATGCTCATTCAGGCCGGTATATTCTTCACTCAGGCGGTTAAAACGCTGGATATTCCCGCGCTGATCGAGGATCACAATCACCGAATTTGCTTCAGAAACCACCTGTTCAGCGAATGAAAGCCCCAGCGTTAAATCGCGGGCCACGGCTGAGGTATCCCCCCAGGCCGAGGCAGTGCCTGCCCATGTAGCCTGGTTGACTTTACGTCCGACAAAATGCATCGGCACGTCAATGCCCTGAAGGGTCATCGTCAGATTGATGCTTGAAGTGATGACCGGCATCGCGCGGATCATTGCGGCCTGGCCGGGGGTCAGCGGCAGGGCGATATTCGTTTGTGATGACTCATCTTCGGCAAAATGCAACGCATCGCTGTCCGCGGTCAGACGCCAATGAGGGCTGGTTGTACCAAAAAGGGTGTACAACAACGTTTGCCCTTGTTCATCGGTCATAGAAACTTCCTCCGGGAAGTGCTCTGCAGGCGTTATCTCATTATTTTAGCAACAGTATTCATCATCTGACGCCAGCACAAGATGCAAACCAAATATATTTTAACATCCAGATAAGAATGGCACAAAAAAGCCCCGGCGTTGCGGGGCTGTAGCGAGCGGTCAGCAGGGACATTTACCCAGTTTACCCGCCTGGCTGGGGAAGCGGGCATCCAGGCAGTAGCGGTGAAAATCGCGCTCATTCATCGGCGGCTGGTCGGGATGATGCAGCCGCATATGCTGCAGATATTTTTGATAATCCTGTACCCCGACCATTAAGCGAAAGCACTGCTGCAAGCCGCGCCAGAATCCCCGCCAGCTGCGTGCCTGCGGTGCCGGGGAAAAGGTCAGGTGGCAGCGGATGATCTGCCACTCACCCTGTGGACGGTGGCCCTGATGAATGGCATCAGACATGTCGCACCTCCTTGTTGCGCAGCGTCACCGCTGACTCATTCGTGGTAGGAAGGTTGCTACGCAATGCCCGGCGGATGACAAAGAACGCGGCGATCAGCATCGTGACGGCCACCAGCATAAAGAAAGCGCACAGCGCCGCGTTAATCTGATTGCTGAACACGATAGTCTGCATATCTGCCACGCTTTTGGCCGGTGCAATAATCACGCCTTCATCCAGCCCTTTGCGGAACTTATTCGCCTGGGCCAGGAAACCAATAGACGGCTTTTCATGGAAGATTTTCTGCCAGCCTGCGGTCATCGAGGTGATAAACAGCCAGACGGTGGGCAGAATAGTCACCCACGCGTAACGCTGCTTTTTCATTTTGAACAGCACCACGGTGCCGAGAATCAGCGCCATCGACGCCAGCATCTGGTTGCCGATACCAAACAGCGGCCACAGGGTGTTAATGCCGCCCAGCGGATCGACCACGCCCTGGTAAACAAAGAAGCCCCAGCCCGCGACCGCGACGGTGGTGCCCGCCATGTTGCCCAGCCATGAGCGGTTATTTGCCATCGAAGGCACCACGGTTCCCACCAGATCCTGCACCATAAAACGGCAGGCGCGGGTACCGGCATCGACGGCTGTCAGGATGAACAGCGCTTCAAACAGAATGGCAAAGTGATACCAGAACGCCATCATCGCCCGGCTGTTGAAGATTTCGGTAATGATGTGGGCCATTCCCACGGCGAAAGTGGGTGCACCGCCCGCGCGTGACAGAATCGAGCCTTCCCCTACGTCACGGGCAATACCGCTCAGCATTTCAGGGGTGACGACAAAGCCCCAGCCGTTGATCACCTGAGACGCGCTTTCAACGGTGGTGCCAATCAGGGCGGCGGGTGAGTTCATGGCAAAGTAGACGCCCGGATCCAGCACCGAAGCACAAATCAGCGCCATGATCGCCACAAAGGACTCCATCAGCATCGCACCATAGCCAATAAAGCGGATATGACTTTCCCGCTCCACCAGTTTCGGCGTGGTGCCGCTGGAGACCAGCGCATGAAAACCTGAGATCGCGCCGCAGGCGATAGTAATAAACAGGAACGGGAACATCGCGCCGGAGAATACCGGCCCCGTGCCATCGACAAATTTGGTGACAGCCGGCATTTTCATCTCAGGCATGGCAAAGACGATGCCCACCGCCAGCCCGACAATCACGCCGATTTTAAGGAAGGTAGACAGGTAATCGCGGGGGGCCAGCAGCAGCCAGACCGGCAGCACCGAAGCAATAAAGCCATAAATCACCAGCACCCAGGTCAGCGAGGTGCCTTTCAGGGTGAAGAAGGGGCCCCAGTAAGGATGCTGGGCAACGTCGCCGCCATAAATAATCGCCGCCATCATCAGCACAAAGCCAATCAGTGAGACTTCGGCGATTTTACCGGGCCGGATAAAGCGCATGTAGATGCCCATAAACAGCGCAATGGGAATGGTGGCCGCAATGGTAAACAGGCCCCAGGGGCTGTTCGCGAGCGCCTTGACCACCACCAGCGCCAGCGCCGACAGGATGATAATCATCACGCCCAGCGCGCCAAGCATCGTTACCACTCCGGCAAACGCCCCCAGCTCCTGCCTGGCCATCTCGCCCAGCGAGCGGCCATCACGGCGGGTTGAGATAAACAGGATCAGGAAGTCCTGTACCGCACCCGCCAGCATCACGCCAACCAGAATCCAGATGGTGCCCGGCAGAAAGCCCATCTGGGCGGCCAGAATCGGGCCGACCAGCGGACCGGCACCGGCAATGGCCGCGAAGTGGTGGCCAAACAGCACCCATTTATTGGTCGGGACATAATCGAGTCCGTCGCTCAGCCGCTCGGCGGGTGTCATCCGGCGATCGTCCAGTTCGAAGATATTGCGGGCGATAAACAGGCTGTAGAAGCGATAAGCGATGCTGTAACAGGCGACAGCGGCTATCACCAGCCAGACTGCGTTGACGTGTTCGCCGCGGCTGAGGGCCAGCATGGCGAAAGCGCCCGCGCCGATTAACGCCACTGCTAACCAGATCACACTGGTTTTGACGTTTTTCATGACTAACTCCTTGTAGGGACCGAGAGGAAAGCGATCGAAAACAACGAGTTAAACTTAATGTAATGGAATGTAAGTGAAAGTTAATCAGTGGAGAAGTGTGAAGCGGGGTACAAATTTAACGTTTTTGCACGGAAAGCGGGTGCAGGAACAGGCGGGATAACCGGAGTTATCCCGCCAGATTCAGTTACGCGATGTTCAGACGGCGGGACGGGCCACGACGCTGCGGGTTTCCATGCGGACTTCAGCGATGGTGACGTCGATAACGTCGGTGACACGGTAAACCACGTCACCTTTGATCTGTACGCTGCCGTTTTCCTGGCTGAGGACCAGCTCATCACGCACCGCGTGAATGAACGGTGCCGGGATAAAGGCCACTGCGCCAAACTCGACCAGGCGAACGCGCATTCCACCGCGAGAGACATCAATAATCTCAGCGCTGAAGCGACGGTCGGTAGCGGCAAACGGTGCCAGATAACGGGCGTAGAGCCAGTCGCCGACATCACGTTCCGCCATCCGGTTCAGGCGGCGGCGCTCACTCATCGTCACCGTGACGGCATCATCCGGGCGGGCAATCTGCTCACCGCGAATAATCGCCTTCAGCAGACGATGGTTGATCATATCGCCGAACTTACGAATCGGTGACGTCCAGGTGGCATAAGCTTCAAGACCCAGGCCAAAATGCGGGCCAGGCGTGGTGCTGATCTCAGCGAAGGTCTGGAAACGACGGATGCGGCTGTCGAGGAACTGGGTCGGCAGGGCATCAAGCTCACGACGCAGCACGCGGAAACCTTCCAGGGTGGTAATCGCCTGTGCATCGACGGTAATCCCGTGATTAGCCAGCACAGCGGCAGCCTGCTCAGCGTTGGTGGCATCAAAACCGGCATGCACGTTATAGATGCCGAAGCCGAGACGGTCACGCAGCACGGTCGCCGCGCAGACGTTCGCCAGAATCATGGCCTCTTCAACGATGCGGTTAGCGATGCGGCGTGGTTCAGCCACAATCTCCAGCACTTCGCCTTTTTCACCCAGCAGGAAGCGGTAATCCGGACGGTCTTTAAACACCAGCGCGTGGGTCTGACGCCACTCGCTGCGCGCCAGGCAGAGGCGGTGCAGCAGACGAATCTGCTCCGCAATCGCGTCACTCTCCGGCTGCCATGTCCCGCTGTTTTCCAGCCAGTCTGAGACGTCGTCATAGGCCAGTTTGGCTTTGGACTCGATCCAGGCGGCAAAGAACGCAACGTCATCCCCTAAGGTGCCATCGGCGGACACCGTAACGCGGCAGACCAGCGCCGGACGACGCACATTCGGACGCAGCGAGCAGACATCGTCAGAGAGTTCACGCGGCAGCATCGGGATGTTAAAGCCCGGCAGGTAGTTGGTAAAAGCACGCTGCGCCGCCAGCTTATCAAGCTGACTGCCCTCCGGCACATAGGCGGTGGGATCGGCGATCGCGATGGTCAGACGCAGGGCACCATCGTCCTGTGCTTCCACATAAAGCGCATCATCCATATCCTGGGTGCTGGCGCTGTCGATGGTCACGAAATCCAGCGCGGTCAGATCTTCACGCGTCAGATTTTCATCCAGCATCTCGCCAAAGCTGACATCGGGCGCTTCACGCTCAAGGTTGTGACGCGACAGCGTCACCCACCACGGTGCCAGATGGTCATCAGCTTTAACGATAAATTCAGTGAGTTCGGCATAAAAGCCGCGATCGCCTTTTAACGGATGGCGACGCATTTCCGCCACGGCCCAGTCGCCGTTCTCAAACGCATGGCTGACATCACGCGCAGGGCGGCACTGAATAGCCTCTTTCAGCAGGGGATGATCCGGCACAATCGACAGGCGATCGTCTTTCTTCTGCACCCGGCCGACAAAGCGGCTCAGGAACGGCTCAATCAGGGTTTCCGGCTCAGCGCTTTCGCGATCTTTATCGCTGTGGATCACGGCGGTGATGCGATCGCCATGCATCACTTTCTTCATCTGCGGTGGCGGAATGAAGTAACTTTTTTGCGCATCGACTTCCAGAAAGCCGAAGCCTTTTTCGGTGCCTTTAACGACGCCTTCAGCACGAGGCGTTTGTGAATGGAGCTTCTCTTTCAGCTGCGCGAGCAGCGGGTTATCCTGGAACATAATTTTTACGTTTCGTTGGCTGATTGCGGCTGACAGTTTTACGCGAATCAACGCCGCGCGGCAAGGCAAAAAGCCGGACGAACCGGCTTTTCAGGAAGGTGTGAAAGGGGGGGATCAGGCAATACGCTGATCGGCCAGCGCCGACGACAGTTCCAGCTTCACCGGGACCGATTTAGAGGTCGGTGTACCACTGTCATCGCCAAAGCTGTTCAGCGGCACCAGCGGGTTGGTTTCCGGATAATACGCCGCCAGATTACCGCGCGGGATATTGTAGGGAACCAGCCTGAAGCCGCTGACGCGACGGGTAATGCCATCATTCCACAGCGTCTCAATATCGACGTTCTGGCCTTCGGTGAAGCCCAGGTCTGCCATATCATCCGGGTTGATGAACACCACTTCACGCTGACCAAACACGCCACGGTAACGGTCATCAAGGCCGTAAATGGTGGTGTTGTACTGGTCATGAGAACGCAGCGTCTGAAGAGTGAAGGGCACATCCTGGTCCAGATTCGGGAACAGGGAGTCCGGCAGTGCCGACGCGTTGAACTCCGCTTTCTGGCTTGGCGTATTAAAGCGCAACTCCGCTGCGGCATTGCCCAGATAGAAACCGCCTGGCATGTCGCACTTCGCATTGAAGTCGGCAAAGCCCGGAATCGTCGCGGCAATGTGCTCACGGATCAGGTTGTAATCCCCCGCCAGCTCGCGCCATTTCACTTTCTCATCACCCAGCACGGCATGGGCGATACCTGCGACAATCGCGGTTTCAGAACGCTGGGTTTCCGCCAGCGGAATACCGATGCCTTCAGAGGCGTGAACCATGCTGAAAGAGTCTTCCACGGTAATAAACTGATTACCGGTCGCCTGCAGATCGCGTTCGGTGCGGCCCAGCGTCGGCAGAATCAGTCCTTCGTGACCCGGCACCAGATGGCTGCGGTTCAGTTTGGTGCTGATATGCACGGTCAGGCCACAGCGGGATAACGCCTCTTCGGTGCGCGGGGAGTCGGGTGCTGCCGCCGCCAGGTTGCCACCCAGCGCGATCAGCACTTTCACTTCGTCACGCAGCATGGCGTTCAGGGCTTCAACGGTGTTGTGGCCAGCCGCACGCGGTGGCTCGAAACTGAAATGATTACCCAGCGCATCCAGGAATGCTTTAGCCGGTTTCTCATCAATGCCCATGGTGCGGTTGCCCTGCACATTACTGTGACCGCGAACCGGGCAGAGGCCTGCGCCTTTTTTACCCAGTTGCCCAAACAGCAGTTGCAGGTTGGTGATTTCGCGCACCGTGTCGACAGAGTGTTTGTGCTGGGTGATGCCCATCGCCCAGGTACAGATCACGCGGTCGGCGCTCTGGTAGATGGCCGCAGCTTCACGGATCTGCGCCTGTGTCAGGCCGGACTGCGCCACGATCTGCATCCAGCTGGTGTTATCCACCGCATCAAGATAGGCCTCAATGCCATTAGTTTTGGCATTAATAAAGGTCTGATCAAACAGGCCACTTTCACCGGCGGCCAGACGCGCGCGATGGGTTTCCAGCAGGGATTTCACCATGCCGCGCACCGCCGCCATATCACCGCCCAGGTTCGGCTGGTAATAAGATGAGCTGATATTACCGGCTTTGGAGGTCACCACTTCAAGCGGTTTCTGCGGATCGGCAAAACGTTCCAGACCGCGCTCGCGCAGGGTGTTAAAGGTGACAATCTTCGCACCGTGATCGGCAGCATGACGCAGGCTGTGCAGCATACGCGGATGGTTAGTGCCGGGATTCTGCCCGAAGACGAAAATGGCATCAGCGTGGTCGAAATCATCCAGGCGAATGGTTCCTTTACCGACGCCAATACTGCGCTTCAGCCCGGTGCCGCTGGCTTCGTGGCACATATTGGAGCAGTCAGGGAAATTATTGGTGCCCATCAGGCGACCAAACAGCTGATAGAGCCAGGACGCTTCATTGCTGGCGCGACCGGAGGTGTAAAGCTCCATCTGGTCCGGATGGTCCATCGCCCTGATGTGCTGCGCAATCAGCGCAAAGGCATCGTCCCAGCTGATCGGCTCATAGTGGTCAGTTTGCGCGTTGTAGCGCAGCGGGTGGGTCAGACGCCCCTGATACTCCAGGAAGTAGTCACTTTGGGTATAGAGCGTTGTCACGCTGTGTTTAGCGAAAAAGTCGCTGTCGACCATGCGGCGCGTGGCTTCCCAGGTTACCGCTTTGGCACCGTTTTCGCAGAAGCTGAACGTACTTTTATTGTCATCACCCCAGGCGCAGCCCGGACAGTCAAAGCCGCGAGCTTTGTTCATGCGCATCAGGTTGCGCATATTTTTCAGTGCCGCTTTGCTGTCAAGAACGAAACGCGTGGTGGCTTCCAGTGAACCCCAGCCGCCCGCAGCCGCGCGGTAGGGTTTGATTTGGCGTTTAAATTTCATATTGAGTGCAGGCTTTTTATAGTAGGAATTATTGTTTGGTGTTTGTTATCAGGTTATAGCCTGATGGTGAAACAAAGTCTGCAGTTATCCTCATACCTTGTCTAATTGATTGACTTAATGGTGCGATAGCTGGCGTTTATCGTGCATCAGCCATAAATGTGATGGTGGTCAGATTTTACCCGCCTTTAACCGGCTGATAACGGGAGTTCTCCTCACAACAGGCTAATACTTGCTGTTCATAACCAGAGAGGGCGCAACTCCATGAAACAGCTGACCAGCCAGATCCATGCGTTTGGCAAAGCGTTGATGATGCCAATCTCGGTCATCGCTGCCGCCGGGATTTTTCTCGGTCTGGCGGCGGCGATGCAGAACCCGGCAGTGACCGGCGAGGCCTTTGCGCAGATGCAGGTGCCGCAGTTAATCATTGGTTTTATTCGCAAGATTGCAGGGGCGCTGTTTGCTAACCTGCCAGTCTTCTTTGCGGTGGCAAGTGCTATCGGACTGGCAAAAGCGGAAAAACCCACAGCCGCCTTTGCTGCGGTGATTGGCTACATCGTGATGAACGTCGGCATCAGCGCCACCCTGGCGGCGAAGGGGATCACCGCAGCCACCACCACACCGGCCGCGCTGCAGCAGGCGGGGATGGATCAGACCACCGCCATGATGACCTCGGCGGAATATATCAACATGCTGGGTGTCTTCACCTACAACATGAGCGTGCTGGGCGGGGTGATTGCCGGTCTGATCACGGTGGCGCTGCACAATCGCTTCTATACCCAGCAACTGCCGACCGCGATCAGCTTTTTTGGCGGACGGCGTTTTGTGCCGATTGTGACGGTGGTCTGTCTGCCGCTGATTGGGATTTTACTGGCGCTGGTCTGGCCGACCATCGGCCAGGGTATCGCCTGGATTGGTCAGATGATCGGCAAAAGTGGCCAGTATGGGGCTTTTCTGCTGGGGGCGTTTGAACGCATTCTGATCCCCACCGGCCTGCATCACATTCTCAACGAAACCGTGCGTTTCACACCGATTGGCGGGATGGCCGTGGTCGACGGTCAGACGATTGTGGGTGCGCTGAACATCTTTAACGCGTCGCTGACCCATCCGGGGTCAATCCCCGATGAGACCCTTCGCACCGCTACGCAGTTTCTGGCACAGGGCAAGATTCCGGTGATGATGTTTGGTCTGCCTGCGGCGGCGCTGGCTATCTACCACACCGCGCGGCCCGAGCATAAGCAGCGGGTCAAAGCGCTGGTGATGGCGGGGGCGCTGACCTCCTTTACCACCGGAATTACCGAGCCGCTGGAGTTCTGTTTTATCTTTGTCTCGCCGGTGCTCTACCTGCTGCATGCGTTCCTGACCGGGCTGTCGTTTATGCTGATGTCGATGCTGCATCTGATGATCGGCAACGTGCAGGGCGGCGTCATTGATTTGGTGGTGTTCGGTATGCTGGGCGGGGCCAAAACCCACTGGTGGTGGACGCTGGCACTGGGCGCTATCTACGCGCCGATTTACTACTACGCTTTCAGGCTGGTGATCACGCGGATGCAGGTTGAAACGCCGGGCCGCGAGTCGGAAGAGGAGAAAACGCAACAGGTCACTGCGGATGAGCGAACCCAGGTGATTATCAGCGGGCTGGGCGGGCAGGCCAACATCGAGGATGTCGATTGCTGCTTTACCCGGCTGCGGGTGCGGGTCAAAGAGATGAATGAGGTGGTCGATCAGACGCTGATGAGCACCGGTGCAAACGGGATAAATCGCGTCAGCGAGCACGACATTCAGGTTATTTACGGCCCGCAGGTTGAGAAGATCGCAAACGAAGTAAAAATGGCGCTGGGGGTGGCGTAACAACCCGGTGTCTGACGGCTGCGCACGCGCTGGTTGTCCGCCTTCGGGAGGCCATCAGCGCGTCTCTAGCCTGGCAGTCTGTTACCTGCCGTTCCGCTTATTGTAACTAAAAAAAGTCCAGCCCTAATGGGGCGGATTTTTTTGCCGATATAGCCACTAATCCTCCTGATTACTGGAACATCGTGATGTCGTTAAAAAAATCTTCCCTGATTATCTTTTCCTTCCTGCTGGCGCTGTTTCTTACCAGCGTGGCGATCAGTACCTGGCTGCTGATTCAGAGCAACCACTCTCTGAATGCGGTCAACAAAGAGATTCGTGTCGTGCTTTCGGTGATTGATCCCATCAACCACAGCCGCACGCTGCGTGTCCGTCTGATGGAGTACATGAAGGAGATGGAGGGCAGCAACGCCAGCAATCCCGCTACACTGGACAGCGTGCGGACCGTGGCGGGTAAAGCGGATGCCGCATTCCAGGCCTACATGAATGCGCCGCGTCTGCCGGGCGAAGCGGCCGAGGCAGATGCCTACAGTCAGGCTTATCAGGCCTATCGTCAGCAGGGGTTACAGCCATTAATTGATGCGGCTGAAGCGCACGATCAGGTGCGTTTTAAAAATCAGATCCCGACCGTTGTTCGCCTTGACCGCCAGTATGAAATTATTCTGGATCGGGTTCTGGCCCAGCATGAAACCTATGCCAAAAAGCTCAACAGCGACGCCCAGAGTCACTTCACCTCCGGCATTACCCTGCTGGGACTGTTTGGCGTGCTGTTTTTCGGCATCATCGTCGCCATTTACATCTTCATGAAACGCTACGTCCTGTTACCGCTTAATCACGCGCAGGAACACTGCAAGCTGATTGCGGCAGGCGTACTGGATGCCACGGTGCCGGTTAAACCGGGTTCACGCAGTGAAATTCAGTTGTTGATGGGCTCGCTGGAGCAGATGCGCAGCGCGCTGACCGGCATTATTCTGCAGGTGCGTGATTCCACCCGTTCAGTCTCGACCGCCTCACAGGAAATTGCAGCGGGTAACATCGATCTCGCCTCGCGCACCGAACAGCAGGCCGCCGCACTGACGGAGACCGCAGCCAGCATGGAGCAGCTGGGTGCAACGGTGAAACAGAACACCGAAAACGTCTTTGAAGCCTGCCGTCTGACCAGCGAAGCCGTGAAAAATGCGGAAAGCGGTGAAAAAGTTTCGCAGGAAGTGGTGGTATCAATGGGGCTGATTAACGCCAGCTCGAAGAAGATTGAAGAGATCACCACGGTTATCGACAGCATTGCCTTCCAGACTAACATTCTGGCACTGAACGCGGCCGTGGAGGCCGCCAGGGCAGGTGAGCAGGGGCGCGGCTTTGCAGTCGTAGCGGGAGAAGTGCGTAACCTGGCCCAGCGCAGCGCCACCGCCGCGAAAGAGATTGAGGGGCTGATTGCGGAATCGGTTTCGATCATTCAAACCGGTTCTGATCAGGTCAGCCGGACCGGCGAGGCGATGAGTGCCATTATCTCCTCGGTCAGCCGTGTGAATCTGCTGATGGAGCACATCTCCACCGCGTCTGATGAGCAGAGTCGCGGCATTGGTCAGATTGAACAGGCGGTGACCGAGATGGACAGCGTCACCCAGCAGAACTCGGCGCTGGTGCAGGAGTCCGCGGCGGCGTCTGCCTCGCTGGAGGAGCAGGTGCAGTATCTGACGCAGTCGGTCTCTACCTTCCGTCTTGCAGCGCATTAATCCGGCGTCTCCGCGCTGAGTCCGTTCAGCGCGGGATCCTGAATGCCGGGGTTTGGATCCTGCTGCGACAGAGAAGGGAGAGTTTGATTCAGCGCCTTGTAGCGGGTGGCTAATCGGCAGATTATAAGGCTTTGCATTGCACACAGGGTCGTCATGCTAATCAGCACAGAAAATGCCCGCAGCAACAGCGCCGATACCCGACTGGCCTGCACGCTTGCGGGTGCCGCAGGCGCGCTGAATACCGCCGCCTTTGAGATTGTCGGTTTTTTTTCCGCCAATATGACCGGGAACGTCTCGCTGCTGTCCGATCATCTGGCAAAAATGAATCTGGGACCCGGCCTGTTTTTTCTGTCGGTTGTCCTGCTTTTTATTGCGGGTTCTGCGTTTTCAACGCTGATGATCAATGCCGGGCACCGCAGGAACATCCGGGCCATTTATGCCTTTGTCATCCTGATTGAGGGCACCGCGCTGATTGCGCTGGGGGTGATTGAGCATCATTTTCCGCCGCTGTCCCCTGGTGTGGTGTTGATACTGAGCCTGAGTTTTTTGATGGGGCTGCAAAATGCGGTGGTGACGCGGATCTCCAATGCGCGTGTTCGCACCACCCATATCTCCGGCACAGCAACCGATATCGGGATTGAGCTGGCGATGCTGTTTGAGGTCCTGCGGCGCAAGGCGTCACCCAAAGATGCGCCGCGCTACCTGGAACGGTTGCGATTACATGCTCTGACTCTGCTGGCTTTCCTTGCAGGCGGTGTGGCCGGAATCGGGCTTTACCGGTTGCTGCGCTACGATTTCCTGCTGCCTGTGGGCTTTGGGCTAATCTGTCTGGCGCTGAACGCCATACTGACAAAACCGCTTAAACCCCAGGACCGGGAATGCTGATTTAACCGTTAGCTCTGCGTCGTGCAGCCGGTCTGCACGACGCGCTGATTTTATTATTCTGGCCGGGCAGATGATCCGTGCGGTTAAACGATTAGCGCCCGCGCAGGGTAACATTGACCCTTATACTCTGGCTGATACTGCCATTGAGACAGTGACGCGACCTGTTTTAAACCTGCTGATGGATAACTGACATCGACATTAAACAACTCATTTACCTGTGTAACCTGGAACGGGAACGCCATTTCGGGCGGGCTGCAGAAGCCAGTTTTGTTACACAGCCGACACTTTCGATGCGCCTGAAAAATCTGGAGCGCGAGCTGGGCCTGCCGCTCATTAATCGCAGCAATAACTTTGCCGGCTTTACGCCAGAGGGCGATCGTGTTCTGACGTGGGCGCGGGAAATCGTTTCGGTCTATCAGGGGCTGAAGCTGGAAGTGGAATCGCTGAAGCATGGGGTAAACGGGACGCTGCGGGTGGGCGTCGTGCCGCAGTGCAGCGTGGCGCTGCCGCTGCTGCTGAAAGCGGTGCAGACGCGTTATCCGCAGCTCGACTACCGCATTGCGGTGCTCAGTGCTGACCAGTTGCTGGACGCGCTCAACAGCCACACGGTGGATGTCGGCATCGGTTTTTTTGAGATGGCGACCCTGCGGGAACTCCATTTTCAGACCGAGATGCTGGCCGACCAGGGCGTTGAAGCGGTTTTTCATCCTGACCATTTTCCGGCGCTGGTGGGGGACACGCCACTGGCGCTTTCCGAACTGGCGCAACAGCCGCTCTGCCTGGCGGAGCCAACCCGCTATTTTCGCCGTTACCTCGATATGGCCTTTCGCGAGGCGGCGCTGGTGCCAAGGGTGATCGTCGAGAGCGCTTCCGTGATGCAGTTGATGCAGTGCGCCCAGGTCGGGCTGGGGCTGCTGGTGTCGCCGGTGGGCCATCTGCTGCCCGCTTCACTTCAGGGGCTGAGTCAGCGCACCCTCACGCTGCCGCCGATGGCCCGTCAGGGCGCGCTGGTTATCGCCGAACCTGGCCGGGCCACTCCGCTGGCCCAGCATTTTTTCGATGAAGCGCGTGGTTTGCTGCCGGTGTAATTTGCGAGACGGCAAGGCATCAGCAGGCCGCTGTGACGAGGGGTTGTGGCCTGTCCGGTTACCCGATTACTGCGCTTCGCCCAGTGCGTAAAACAGACGGCTGTTCCAGTTGCCCACCGCGACAGTCTGAATCAGCGCGAACAGCGCATCGGCTTCCCATCCCGCCGCCATCAGCGGTTGCAGATGGGCTGCGCTGAAACGTTCAGGGGAACGGGTCAGCTGCGCCGCCAGCGCAACGATATTCTGCTCTTCTCCTTTTAAATCTGTGTCATCTACCCCTTTAATCAACTTTTCATTCCCGGCCAGCAACCGGAAAGCCCAGCGACTGCCAAGAATTCGGGCGACTGTCGCCTCGGCGAGGGTGTTCTCCTGAGACAAATGCTGACGCAGTTGCGCCCAGCCATAGAGCGCTGACGGATCATGGGCCAGCAGCCATACCGCGTCCTGCATACCGGGCAGCGCCTGACAGTGGGTGACCGCAGCCAGCTGTTCGGCACTGGCATAGCGCAGCTCCAGCGGCTTCAGCACCGGCTGCCAGCGGACAGGCTGATCAAAGCCGCTGGCCCCGGCATCAGGCGGTGCGGTACTGCCGGGGAGCCAGCGAACCGGCTGCGCCTGCAGCGCCTGTAAGCCTGCGACAACCCGCGCCTGGTAACTGACAAACCCGATGACCTGATTCAGCGTCACAATATCGGGTTCGGTCAGGCCAACCGCGTCCAGCGCGGTGATGGCGCAGGCACCGATCAGCTCAGGCTGCATCGCCAGCTGGCGCGCATACTGCGTGATCTGGGTCAGGCGATTATTGCTCTCACGTGAAGAGTCAGGGCCAGGCAGCGGATTCAGGCGGGCAGAGTAGTGATTGCACAACCGCTGTACACCCGCGACCTGCGCCACGGTCAGCGCGGTGCTGAGGCGGTCGTAAAGCGTTAAGGTGTGTGTCAGCGACGTGACGACGCGATCGGGAAACAGCAGCTGTGCCAGATCGCGTGCCGCCAGCAGCGCGGGCTGCTGCGTGCGCAGCAGTGACTGTACCCCGGCGTTATCGGCACAGCATCCCAGCAGAAAACGGTCGTCGATAAGGGCGGCCTCTGGCACAAGCGGCGCGGCCTGAGATGTTCGCGGACTGGTCTGGCTCTCGTAGAACCAGTGGTTATGGCCCGGATAGCGGCGTTGTTCCATGATCAATCCTTTTGCAAATTCGGGTTCGGTATGCAGGTGGCAAAATCTGAAAATGTGCATAAACCGAAGGGCAGGCTTATCGTCGCTGATGGCCAGACCGGGGCAAAAGAATGATCGGTGATAATTAATAGCGTTACGGTATAACGGCAGAAAAATCAGGCGGGAGAAGGGAGCAGGGGCAAAAAAGAAGGGCGAGCCAGGCTCGCCCTTAACTGACTTATTTCAGTTCCAGTTCGTTCATTGCGGCGATGCTGAAGCCGCCATCAACGTGTACCACTTCACCGGTGATGCCGCCAGCCAGGTCAGAGCAGAGGAATGCTGCTGAGTTGCCGACATCTTCGATGGTAACGGTACGGCGAATCGGGGTGACCGCTTCGCAATGTGCCAGCATCTTACGGAAATCTTTGATGCCTGATGCCGCCAGGGTGCGGATAGGACCGGCAGAAACGGCGTTAACACGCACGCCTTCCGGACCCATAGCGTTAGCCATGTAACGCACGTTAGCTTCCAGCGAGGCTTTCGCCAGACCCATTACGTTGTAGTTAGGGATGGCGCGTTCAGCACCCAGGTAAGAGAGGGTCAGCAGCGCAGAATTTGGATTCAGCATCTCGCGGCACTCTTTGGCCATCGCGACGAAGCTGTAAGCACTGATGTCATGCGCGATTTTAAAGCCTTCGCGGGTAACGGCGTTCACGTAGTCGCCAACCAGCTGCTCGCCTGGGGCGAAACCGATAGAGTGAACGAAACCGTCAAATTTCGGCCAGGTTTTTGCCAGTTCAGTGAACAGAGATTTGATGCTTTCATCTTCGGCTACGTCACATGGCAGCACGATGTCTGAACCCAAATCTTTAGCAAACTCTTCCACACGACCTTTTAACTTGTCGTTCTGGTAGGTGAAAGCCAGTTCTGCGCCCTGTTTGTGCATCGCCTGTGCAATACCGTAGGCCATGGAAAGTTTACTGGCAACGCCAGTAATCAGAATGCGCTTACCGGAAAGAAAACCCATAGCTGTAATCCTTATGGTCATTGTAGTTGGCGGCCGCATGGTTAAAAAGTAAGCGACCGACGTTAATCGACGTGCGGATTCTAGCACGTCTCTCATAAATCAGGTAAATCGGCCCGCAATTTCCGCGATATGCAGCAAAAATCAGCGCTCGCGCCGCCAGGCTTCAGCACTCAGTGCCTCGCCAAAGTGGCTGCTGATGAGCCGTCGGGTCAGATCGTGCAGCGGGGACGCGAGCACGTCAGCGGTGCCGCCGCGTTCAACCACTTCGCCCTGATGCATCACCAGCACCTTGTCGCTGATGTGCTTCATCATCCCCAGATGCTGGGTAACATAAATGTAGGCGATTCCGTGCTTCTCCTGCAGCTCCAGCATCAGATTCACCAGCTGGGAGCGCATGGTCATATCCAGTGAGGCCAGCGCTTCGTCAGCAACAATCACTTTGGGTTGCAGGATTAACGCACGCGCCAGTCCCAGACGCTGTTTTTGTCCGGGGGCCAGCATGTGCGGATAATAGCCCGCGTGATCGCGCAATAAACCTACCTGACGCAGGGTGTCGATAATGCGTTTTTCGCGCTCTTCCGCAGTGAGTCCGGTATTCAGCCGCAGCGGAAACTCCAGGATCTGACTGATGCGCTGACGCGGGTTCAGTGAGGTTGAAGGATCCTGGAAAATCATGCGGATGCGCTGACTGCGATAGCCGTAATCGCCAAAGGTCAGCGGGTGATCGTCTATCAGAATCTCACCTTCCGTTGGCGCGATCATGCCGCTGAGCATTTTCGCCAGCGTGGACTTGCCGGAACCGTTTTCACCGATAATCGCCAGCGTCTGCTTTTCGCGCAGGGTAAAACTGACCGACTTCACCGCCTCAACGTGCTGACGCCGGAACAGGCCGGTGCGATAGCGAAACGTTTTACTCAGGTTGCGCACTTCCAGCAGGGTCTCCATGCTACTGGCCCTCCATATTCAGCGGGAAATGACAGGCAAAAAGATGAGTCTTGCTGCCGGTGAGGCGCGGCGTTTCAACACATTTGCGCTGTGCGTAGGGACAGCGTGGCCCCAGACGACAGCCAATCGGCAGGCTCTCCAGCGACGGGATCGCCCCTGACAGCGTGTTGAGACGACTTTTGTGCGGCAGGGCGCGGCCAAAATCGGGCATGGCCCGAATCAGCGCCTGAGTGTAAGGATGATGCGGCGTACTCATCAGATCTTCGCTGTGCGCGGTTTCCACCGTCTGACCGCAATACATGACATTAATGCGATCAGCCCACTGACTCATGGTGCGCAGGTCGTGACTGATCAGCAGAATGGTGGTGTTGTTATTCTGGTTCAGACGGCTCAGCAGGCGGAATATCTGCGCCTGCGTCGTGGGCTCCATGGCGTTGGTCGGCTCATCGGCGATCAACAGACGCGGCTGGTTGGCCAGCGCAATGGCGATCATCACTTTCTGGCATTCCCCTTCGGTCAGCTCATAGGGGAAGCTACGCATGATGTCTTTATGATCTTTGATGCCGACGCGATGCAGCAGCTCAATGGCGCGGGTTTTGCGCCAGAACCAGAATCGTTTGAGCCAGGAACCTTTATACGTCCAGCGCGGGATCACCTGCATCAGCTGACGGCCAATGCTTTCCGAGGGATCAAGACAGGATTGCGGCTCCTGAAAAATCATCGAAACGTTATGCCCGATAATGCGACGGCGCTCGCGTGGGGACAAGCGCAGCAGGTCTACATCATCAAACACCATGCGATCGGCGGTCACCCGCCAGTTATCGTTGGTCACGCCGCAGATAGCTTTGGCGACCAGACTTTTACCGGAGCCGGATTCACCGACCAGCCCGCGGATTTCACCTTCGGCCAGCGTCAGATTGACGCGATCGACCGCTTTGACCGGCCCGTCAGCGGTCATAAACTCAATGGTCAGATTTCGGATATCAAGTAACGGCATTTATTCCACTCCCGCTTCGACGGCGCGACGGATGCCGTCACCGAGCAGGTTAACAATTAATACGCTGACCATCAGCGCCACACCGGGCAGCATCACGGTCCAGGGCGCGACATAGATCAGTTCCAGCGAGTCGCCCAGCATCGCGCCCCATTCCGGCGAAGGCAGCTGTGCGCCCAGGTCAAGAAAGCCAAGTGCGGCAATATCCAGAATCGCCATCGACAGTGCGCGGGTAATTTCGGTGATCAGCAACGGTAAAATGTTCGGTAAAATGGCGTAGCGCAGGATATTGCGCCCACGGGCACCGTCCAGGCGTGCCGCCACCACGTACTCTTTCTCCAGCTCATCATGCACGGCACTGTAAATCTCGCGCACCAGACGTGGCATCAGCGCCAGCCAGACTGCCAGCAGCGCATGTTCCAGTCGCGGCCCGAGAAACGCCACCACGATAATCGCCAGCAACAGCGAGGGAAGGGAAAGCAGGGTATCCAGTACGTGGTTCATCACCGCCGAGCGAATGCCGTGCGTCATGCCCGCCAGCACACCCAGCACCAGTGCGCCCAGCGTAGCGAACAGTGTCACCAGGATCGCTGAACCCACCGTCGGTCCTGCACCACTCAGCAGGCGACTCAGTACGTCCCGGCCCAGATCGTCAGTGCCGAGAAAGAACGAGACATCGCCATAGCGCGACCATGACGGCGGCAGCAGCTGATACCCCAGGAACTGCTGGTCAATGCCGTAAGGTGCCATCAGCCCGCCAAAAAGGCAGAGCAGCAGCAACGAGCCAAAGCCATAGAGGCCGACCATCGAGATCGGGTTGCCATAGAAATGGTGCCAGCTCTGACGAAACGCGCTGGGCAGGCGTTTTTCAGCGTAGATATTATCGGAGGGCATAATGTTTCACTTTACTGTGCTTAACTTCAGGCAACGTTGCTTTGTAAAAGTAAATCATATCAGTTATTTATCTCGATTTAATGCGTAATGTTGCTTCACCAGGACTAATCTGAAGAGCTAAGCTGCTGTGTATGCGATGCGGGGAAATACACATTAATACCAGAGGTAATGCCGCGATAAAGGCGTCGTCGTCAATCTGCAAGGACCACATGTCAGGCATCCCTCTTAGCAGGCGTAACATTTATCAGCCGTTGCTGCTCTAAGGATAAGCCCGTTCAGCGCGATACAGGGGATTATCCGTCGATATCCCTGTCGCAGGCAAGGGAACGCCGTCTGCAATTTCGGTTCTGCGTGACAAAAGGTAACGATCCGCCTCCGCAGAACGTCGACGATGACGTCAGGACAGGCCTGCAACGGACGGGGAGAGTACACGGACAAAAGCCGCGAGTGTGCGGCATGGCAGGGAAATCGCTCTGGACCGGCGATGAGCACGACCTTTGGGATGCCGGTCCCGGCCATTGCATCGAATGAACAGGAGTCTGCGGCGTTTTGTTTGTCGCGTCCGGCCAGCCAATTCAGGGCGGGGGCACGATTGTGCAGCGTGGGGGGACTGTCGCTGTGACGGGGTGAATCAAACGCGAACGCTTTGCGTCAGGTTTTATGCTGCTGACAGGCAAATAGCGGGCATTGTCTGAGTGGCAGGTTTTTTTAAGTTTATATAAGCGTAAAACTTTATTAATGGCGTTTGCAGTACAGGTTTTTTTGTCCGGTTGTTAACGCTATGTTTTATTTTTAAAATTACCAATCTGTCGGCTGGCTTATTATTGTGTTAATGCGTTTCGCTTAGCTTGCTTTTATTATCAGGTTATTCCGGGTGCGCTTGCATACATGAGGGCCTCTTCTAGAATAAGAACTGCAACACGAATACGGCTGGCGTAACTCATTATGCTGGTTGCCAACTATTATCTATATCCAGGAGGATATTATGGCCGAACATCGTGGTGGTTCAGGTAACTTCGCAGAAAATCCCGAGAAAGCATCAGAAGCGGGTAAAAAAGGCGGGCATAACAGCGGCGGTAATTTCGCCAATGACCGGGAAAAGGCGTCTGAAGCGGGTAAGAAAGGTGGGCAGAATAGCCACAGCGGCGGACGTAAGTCTGAATAATCCGCGTTTACGCTTCTGATCAAGCCGCAGGCCCCGACATTTCTGTTGGGGCCTTGTGGTTGATAATATATACTTTTAACGCCGTTTTCTTCGTTAATGATATTAGTCACACATAAAAATGCCTGCCGAGAGGTCATCGGTCGTTTTTGCCGTGCCTGACTGTTAATTCTGTCAGGAGGTGAAGTTATTAATTTAACGGTGCGCTATACCTGTAAAGTGTTATTTCAGGGGGCCGAAATAACGCTTAATAAACGGCAGTTCATAGAAAACTCCAACACTTCTCTTCGAAAGACCGGATTCTGATTAACGCGTCAGAGTAAAATTATTCTCTGTATTTTAAGGTTGTGTGGCTCATGCATATTTTTTCTCACCCGCGGTGTGGCTGGAAATAAGAGATATCCATTCATCACGATTGGGCAATAAATGCAAACAGGGAACTGCCTGTGCGACAGGTTGGTAACCCGACGTCCTGCCAGCAGTCAGCAGGGCTCATGTGCGAATGCAACGTTTGAGCGCAGCCCTTCATGCCTTAAAACGGCATAATTCATTTCTGGCCAAGCGACTGAACATCCGCTAACGAAACTGCTCTGAGGAGAAATCAGTAATGCAAATGCGGGTTAACATTCCTGAGACCGGAGCCGCAAAAAAAACACTCCCGGTGTGGGGCATCCCGGTTTGCTTGCGGTTATCTCATACATAAATTATGTTTCAGTATCGAAATGGACTGGAAATAATTGACTTGAATAAAACCCACGGCAACGCTGCACCCTCAGGCATGCGTAATTCTCTTGGCCGCACTATGGCCTTGTTCCTTTTGATCACCGTGCTTGCGGTAGTAGTTATCAACATGTTTACGCTCTGGGGCTCATGGCAGCACAATCAGAAAGTACGTGAAGATGATGCCCGTAACCTTTCTGTTTCACTGGCCAAACAGGCGGAAGATGCCTTTCTGCAGGTAGACATTACGCTGGCTGATGCCGTTCGGCAGCTCACTCTGAACGGACTCAATTACGCCGCAACGCCCGTCTTTGCTCATCAGCTTAAAGAGCAGCAGGGGAAACTGCGTCAGCTTCATGGCCTGTTTATTTATGACGCACAGGGTAAATGGATTGCCACGTCGGGCAACTATGTTCCGGCGAAAGGAAGCAACGCCGACCGGGACTATTTTATCTGGCACCAAACCCATGAAGACACCCGTGTCCGGATTGGTCGCGTTATCCGCAGCCGGTCTACAGGTGATCTTGTTATTCCGGTCTCATTACGACTGAACGATTCACAGGGCAACTTTGCCGGAGTCGCACTGGCGACGGTCAAGGTAGACTATTTCCGGCAGTTCTACAGCTACTACACGCTGGGTGACCGCGACGTTCTGGGGCTGATTCTGGCGGATACCTCTGTTCTTTATATCCGGCCCTTTCCGGACACCGCCATTAACCGCAGCCTGTCAACGAGTCCATTATTTACAACCGTCCTGAAAACGTCAGCCAGTGGCAGTGCAACGTGGCGCTCTGCACTGGATGGGGTGGAGCGGGTCTATGGTTACGCCCGTCTTGAACAGTATCCGCTGATCGTCACTGCGGGATATGACCTTGAAAAGATCCGGGAAGACTGGTTCTCCGCCAATATCATCGACGTCATACTGAATCTGGTGCTGCTGGTCATGATTTCAGGAATGGGAAAGTTTGTTCTCACACAGGTTAAAAAGAACGTAAGAAATCAGCTGGAATTAACACAAATCCGGGATGAGCTGACCACAATCAACCATACGCTGCAGTCACTGGCGCTGATCGACGGGCTTACCGGACTGGCGAATCGCCGCCAGTTTGACGCGATGCTGGATCAGGTCCTCAAGCGCTCACAAAAATCAGGTGAACCCGTGTCACTCATCATGTTTGATATCGACTTTTTCAAGCGTTACAACGATACCTACGGGCATGTGGCCGGTGATGCCTGCCTTCAGCGGGTAAGCAACATCCTGAAAGAAATTACGCAGCGCCAGGATGCGGTGGTGGCACGCTATGGCGGAGAAGAGTTCGCCATTATCCTGCCTTTCAGCAGTGAGACAGAAGCGAAAAAGGTAGCTGAACGCGCAGTCAACGCTGTTATGGCGGCCAGAATACCGCACGAAACTTCCGGGCTGCCGGACGGTGTTGTGACCCTCAGCGCCGGATACAGTAGCCTGATTGCAGACGGACAGGCAGATGAGGCCAAAAGACTCAGGCAACAGGCTGATAAGGCGCTTTATGAAGCAAAACACAAAGGGCGTAATCGGGTCCAGGGACTGAATTGACTGAGATGTGTGATGTCATATCTTCATCCGGCGCTTAGTGTTTCAGAGGCATGACAGAAGCGGAACGCAAATAGAGCTGCAGACGTTCAGCGATTACGCTGCTTTTCTAATCTGATAAAAGCGCCATCTATGTTTGTTTCATTACCCCAGCCGAGTTGCAGGTAAAACTTCGCCGCACGGCTGTTTTTGTCGGTTTCCAGCCAGGCAATTTCGTGATGTCTGAATAACTCCTGCTCTGCAAGTACAGTCAGTCTTCGACCGATACCTTTACCTTCATATGCAGGAAGCACGAAAAGGCCGAAAAGGCAGCCTTTGTCTTTTAAAATCATTGAAAAACCAATAATTTCATCTGCGGCAATTGCAACCCAGGCGCACTGATCCTTTGTGATCATATCGCCCACGCTACTTTCTGTGATTCCCAGTTCCCTCATTTCCTCACGGCTTAAATGATTTTCAATGACAGATGTTCTGACAGAGAAAATACCTTCGATATCAGGTAATTGAGCAGGTCTTATACTGATAGTCATTTGCCTTACTCCATAAAATAATATTCCAGCCTCAAACGCATCCGGCCGCTTTGTCGATTTAACGCACGGATTTCATGAGGAGGAGTTGTCAGATGCCTGTCAGATTTATGTTCCTACGACTTAATCCCTGGTTATGTGCAATACCAGCAGTCAATGCAAGCGTAAACCGGGGTTATGCGCAAATAGCATGCGCCTGATTAAGCCCGTGAAAAAGCCTTTAAAATAGGGGAACACTTAGGCATAAAGGGCATAAAAAAGCCCGCTCTGGCGCGGGCATACATTAAGCCTGTCGGCTAGCGGCCATCAGCCCATCGGGTAATCTGATGGTCGATTTTGTCATCAAGATAATGCGTAATATGAACTGAACCTGCTTTTAGCAGCAGTGCAAGACACGCTGCAAACGTCAATACCATAAACACTCTGCTGAGACTCATATCCTTTCCTTGTATGAATGATTGACAACGGACGTGCATAAATTCTGTTATTGTTTCTGACACCCTGCAATAAAATCCCGATAAGCACGATGTCAGCAATAAAGTGCAGTTAAGCGTCTGACAATGTCTGCGCTGTGGCAATCAGGTGATGCGCTGCTTCATCTCACGCTGATGCTTATGATGGTCTTCACCGCATTCTGCTGAACAGAAAGCCGAGTCAATCACAACCGGCTCTTCTTTACACCAGATACACTGGCCACTGAGGCTGACTAATCTGGACTTACGGGCTGCCAGGGCAGCGGCGAGATGCGCTTCTTCACGCTCCTGTGCCAGGTCGACGTCATCCATAAATTTTTATCACCTCATCAAATTTTAACAATTCAAACACAAATCTTTCTGAAGAGAAAACGTTTGTGTGCGGAAATGCGTGCAATGATAGCAATGTCAGGCAGACAACGCGCATGTCTGCCTGTTTTAAATCGCTTTTTTATCAGCGTGGAAAGCCCTATCGGAGGGCATACCATTCCTTATGTTTCAGCGGATTCATTGCTGCACCAATCACGTCAGAAATCACATTCACCAGAATCACCAGCCCGCCAATTACCATTACACCGGCTGAGATGGCTGCATAATCCTGCTGACGAATCGCATTGATCAGCCAGCGCCCAAGGCCAGGCCAGTTAAACACCATTTCGGTAATCATCGCCAGCGTCAGCATGGTCGAGAACTGCAGGCCCAGACGCGGGATCACTGGCGGCAGCGCGTTATGCAGCACGTGGCGGCGGATTACCGTAAAGCGCGAAAGACCGCGTGTGGCGGCCGCTTTGACATAATTTTTATCCATCACGTCGCTGGTGCTGTTGCGAAGCAGGCGGATCACTTCCGTGGTGGGGGCCATTGCCAGCACAAGCACCGGTAAAATCAGGTGGGAGAGGGCGCTGATAATCATCTCGTGCCGCCACGGTGAAGAACTCAGCCAGGCGTCAATCAGCGCAAAGCCGGAGATATTCTGCACCGGATAGAGCAGATCATGACGTCCCGAGACCGGCAGCCAGCCCAGGGTCAGCGAGAAAAAAAGCGTGAGCAGCAGCGCCAGCCAGAAGATCGGCGCAGAGAAGCCGAACAGCGCCAGCGCACTGATGGTTTTATCCTGCCATTTATTGCGCATCACACCGGCGCAGATCCCCAGAGGGATCCCGACCAGCAGCGCAAACAGAAACGCCAGAATACAGAGCTCCATGGTGGCCGGAAAAACTTCACGCAATTGCAGCCCAATCTCCTGACCGTTAGTGCTTGAGACGCCGAAATCAAACTGCAGCATCCCTTTAAACCAGAACCACCAGGCGTCAGAGAGCGCAGCGCCTTCCAGCGGCGCGTTAGGAGTAAAGTAGCTCAGGCTGAAGCTGACCAGCGACAGCAGGAACAGGGTAATGAGCAGCAGCAGCAGACGTCGCAAAATATAGATAATCACTTACTTTTCCTTATCGCTTTCACGATAAACCCCGGCAAAGGAGGCGTTGCCAAACGGACTCAGTACCAGCCCTTTGATGTCATGACGAAAGGCCTGCAGTCGCAGAGAGGAAGCCAGCGGCAGGACCGGTAAATCCTGCGCCAGCATCTGCTGCGCTTTGTCATAGCTGTCGATGCGGCCAGCCAGTTGTTGTGATAACAGGGCATTCTGCAGCGTTTCGTCAAAGGCCGGAGAGCACCAGTGCGCGTAATTGGTCTGCGAACGAATGGCCGCGCAACTGAGTAGCGGGCGGAAGAAACTGTCCGGATCGTTACTGTCGGTGGCCCAGCCAGACAGTGTCAGATCATGATTCATCGCCATCAGCTGCGCCTCCTGAAAACGTCCCTCAACCGGCACAATCGTTAACCGGACACCAACCTGCGCCAGATCTGCCTGTAACAGTTCGGCGGTTTTCAGCGGGCTGGGGTTCCAGGACTGCGACGCGGCTGGCACCACCAGCCGCAGATGCAGATCGCTGATGCCAAGTGCGGCCAGCGCGGCGCGGGACTTCTCCGGATCATAGCTGGTGACACGCGCATCATTATCATAAGCCCAGGAAGCGCGCGGTAATATCGACGCGGCCGTTTCAGCGGTGCCGTAATAGATCGACTCCATCAACCGTTCGTTGTTGATCGCCAGCGCCAGCGCATGCCGCACTTCAGGGCGGTCGAGTGGCGGTTTACGGGTGTTAAAAGCCAGATAGGCGATGTTCATACCGGGACGCAGCGTCATCCTCAGGCGCGGGTCATCGCGCAGGATGCTGAGCTGGCTGGCGGCAGGATAGGCCAGCACGTCGCATTCACCGGTCAACAGTTTGGAGAGCCGCCCGGTGCCACCGGAGCCAAGATCAATCACGGCCTGTTGCAGTCGCGGTACGCCACGCCAGTAGTGAGGATTACGCGCCAGACGGATGTACTGACCGGTACGATATTCGCTGAGCTGATAAGGACCGGTACCGACCGGCTGACGGTCCATCTCTTCCTGACGACCTTTTGCGGTGAGCTGGTCAGCATACTCCTTTGACAACACAGGGGCATAATGCGTCGCCATGTGCCAGAGGAACGACGCATCCGGGCTGTTGAGCCTGAACTCAACTGTCCTGCTGTCGATTTTTTTCACGCTCTGAACCGAATCGGCAAATTGCAGACTATCGAAGTAGGGATAGTTGCCGCCGTTGACGTTGTGCCACGGGTGATGACGGTCAAACATGCGGGCAAAGCTGAAAACCACGTCGTCGGCGTTCAGCGGTCGCGTAGGGCGGAACTGATGAGTCTGCTGAAACTGCACGCCGCTGCGCAGATGGAAGCGATAGGTTGCTCCGTTGTCACGCACTTCCCAGCTTGATGCCAGGTCGGGTTTAAGACGATAGGTGTAGGGGTCGACATCCAGCAGACGATCATACAACTGGGCCGCCAGCGTATCGACAGTCAGCCCGCTGCTGGCCATCTGCGGATTAAAGGTGTTTAGCGTGCCGCTGACGCAATAAACAAAGCCGGTCTGGCGTATATCACCGGCGGGCGCTGACCACGCGGGGGCGCTCAACGCGCTGACGCTTAGCAACAGCGAACATAGTAGTTTTGACATAGAACTCAACGATTTTGAGGCATTGATGAGAGTGTATCGCAAAGCGGGCATTGTCCCAAAACCTGCAACCACTGCCAGCCCGATTTTCGTCATCGCGGGGTGGAATGCGCGCACAGAAGGTGTGGTAATGAGAAGAGTTCTCAATAACTGCTTTACAGATGATAATAAGAATGATTATTATTCCTTTGCGCTTCGACGGTGGCTCTGCCGAAGAAGCGCACGACATTGCTCACATTGCTTCCAGTATTGTTGCCCGCCTCATGGCGGGCTTTTTTTGTTATGTGCGTCGGAATCGGCAGAAGAGACCCGCATTGAAACACCAGGTCGTTTAAACCAAGACGCGGAGAGGAAGAGCAGCACGGCACAGTGCGCATGGCGGGTCACTTTTTTCCGTTAAAAAATCAGTGCGTGACAGCCTGATTTATCCTGTCAGATTTAAGGGGTAGTGGCTTTTTTACTGTTTTGTAAGAATTCCAGAGAGAGTTAACATCCGGGCTCTAATCGAACTGGAATAACGTAGCATTCATCTGAGTAAGTATCAAAAAATAATACGGGTTAATAAAATGTCTGAAAACTTTACCAGCCACACCGTGATATTAAGACTTTTCATTAAATGAGGAAAATCACGCTTATCTCTTCGGGCTTATGCTTAATGGAAGTTGAGGTTTTATCAATGCGCACTTAACAAACTCAGAAACAGAGTTATTATAAGCGCAACTTCTGGCCACCCCATTCCTGACAATGAATATATTCCAAAAAAACGCTCAGGCTTTTCATCATTCTTCCTTTCGCTATCTTTTTTTCGGACGTCTGTTTACCGTGCTGGGAAACGGGATTGCACCCATTGCGCTGGCCTTTGCGGTACTGGATATTGGCGGGTCTGCCTCTGATTTAGGGATAGTGGTTGCGTCCCGTTCCCTGCTTAACGTGCTGTTTCTGCTGGTCGGTGGCGTCATTGCCGACCGCTATTCTCGCAGTCAGGTATTGGTGATATCGGCGGGGGTTGCTGCGATTTCGCAGGCTATCGTTGCCTGGTCTGTGCTCGAAGGTTCAGCCACATTAACAAGCCTTGCGCTGCTGGGTGCCCTGAATGGTGCGGCTGCAGGGATCGCACTGCCTGCTTCAGCTGCGCTGGTGCCGCAGGTGGTGCCTGCAACGCATCTGCGTCAGGCCAATGCCTTAATTCAGCTGGGTGTTTATGGCGGAACGGTGATGGGGGCTTCGCTGGGAGGCGTGATTACCAGTGCTGTCGGGCCGGGCTGGGGACTGGCGATAGATGCGCTGGGCTTTGCTGCTTCTGCACCCCTCTATTTCTTCATTCGTGCCAGCGCAGAGAAAGCCAGCACGTCGCACGGCAATATTCTTCAGGATCTCAAAGAGGGATGGGCAGAATTTGCTGGCCGCAGCTGGATCTGGTCGATAGTCGTCCAGTTCGCTGTTATCAATGTTGCTTTCAACGGCATCGTCGTGGTGCTGGGCCCAATGATTGCGGATGCCTCTTTCGGGCGAACGCAGTGGGGGATAATTGTAGCCGCCCACAGTGCGGGATTAATTGCAGGTTCTTTTCTGGCCATGAAATGGCATCCACGTCGCGATCTTTATACTGGCGCTATGCTGGCAGGACTTTACGCACTTCCCTTATTTTTGCTGAGCCAGAATGCCACAGCATTATGGCTGATAGCGGGATTTTTTATTGCCGGTATGACATTGGGTCTGTTCGGCGTAATATGGGCGCATTCATTACAGACGCATATTCCACCGGATAAACTCGCCCGCGTTTACGCGTATGATGCAATGGGGTCTTTTATTGCCATTCCCTTTGGGCAACTGGTTGCAGGTCCGCTGGCGGCACACTATGGCATGAGCAATGTGCTGCTGATGTCAGCGCTGGCCGTGATAATGGTTACGGCTGGCGTCGGACGGGTTTCTGCTATCAGGCAGCCTGAAAAGATGAGCGATAAGGAGCGTCATTGGTAATAGATAGCTTATCTTAAAGCCTGAAGAGTCCGGTTGATACCGGACTATTTTAGCCTCTACAGCACAGGTCTTTCGTTCCACGCATCTGAATACTGAATGTTACCGTCGATAATTTTCCAGGTGATTTTTTCATACTGCAGACTCACATTTTCGATGTGATTCATCCTGTCGTTCCCCGCTAATTTCACATTCGGGACGCCGCAGTTAACGCCGGTGATTTTTACATTTTCCATCAGGACGCTGTAATAACAGACTTCCTGTCCGGCATCGTTAATGTGGTAGAACTTTATCACTGCGCTTTCGAGTGTCTGGCCCGTCGCGGCAGCTTTGTAGAGATAGGGCGTAGAGCGGTCCACATCTTTTTCAATCATCATGGAGGAATGCTGACGTGTGCCGGTTATTTTGCCGTTAGCGCTATCGACGGGCAGATTGACGCCGTGACTCAGCCCAATGATTTCTATACTACCTTCACGGTCTTTCACATCCACGGAACCTTTGATCTCTGCGCCGCCGTCATCTTTGAGCCACATATAGGGAGGGATAGGCATCTTACTTTCTCCTTAATATTTTGATTAACTTCAATGTCAGACAGTAAATCAGGGTGGTTAGGGGAAAAACAGTCATCACTGATATATAAAAATAAAGGTCATAAAAGTTATCCGCACCTATCTCTCCCGGGCCATAAAGCAAATAGCCCAGTTTATTAGTTAAATCATCGTTCATCCAGATTTCTGGATTTTCGATGTTCCGGGCCAGGATCAAGGAGAGGGAAACGTAATAAGCAATTTTGAAAAACCTACGGGCAAGTCTCGCTAAAGTCATTAACTACCTCCACCCATCCACAGGCCATAAGCGATCGCATACAGGGAACCGGTATCGGCGTTGTTCTTAACAATGCGTTCCTTATTAGTGAATAATCACAGTTGTGCGCTATAGTAATGCAGCCTTTAGAGACAGTGCCAGGGTGAAGCCTGAACAGACCTCGATGAACACCATTTATCCAGGTGCCATCATCAATACCCCAATCATCTTTGTACAGTGCAAACCACTCGTCGCGTCCAAATTCTGTCCCGTAGTAAACTTTATTAAAAAGATCGAGAGCCTGAGCTCTAACCCAGGAAAGGAACCCTCCTGAACCTCGCTCTACTATCCAGTATTTGCCAGGCGGTAACGGGCCATCATCTGGTATCGCACCACAGGCTCCATTATTACGATACAATCCTCTACCAGAGTGCGCCATAAAAACCCCGACGCCGTAAAGATTAAACGGCGCGTAGTCAGCGCCATTGAGAATCATTTTTCCATGGAGTGCCATGCTTATTCCTTAAGCCTGTTAAAATAATCGTTAATCAATTGGCATGAATTGCATTATCTGGAACTTAAAAGTGACCAGAGTCCATAAAATAGACGCTTATGATTTGAAAGTAAACTGATGAAGAGGGGGGTTGCGATTAATCCAATTAACATGCAAATTACATTGCTAACTACGGAATATTCAAACACAGTGTCACAATAACTAATATTTTTCTAAAACGTATTTACCGTTTATCCCAGGGGGAATGTCTATTATTCCTGAAAAGATTGACGTGTAGCAGCCTTGTCATTCCAAAGTGGGCAAGGGGCCTTGCCCACAAATCAGCGATCTTGTGAAAAGTAATGTCTTGCCAGGCTGAAAGAATAGACCGGGCTGTTACGGATTAATTTTCCGCCTTTATATCGTGCTTTTTCATCATCGCACGCAATTGATGATAGGTGACGCCTAATAATCCGGCTGCGCGGCGCTGGTTATAGCGTGCCTGGTGCAGGCTGGCATCAACCAATTCCCGCTCCTGCTGATTCTGCCATTGTCGCAGATCCAGCGGCAGGGCAGGCAGGCTGCCGCTATCCATATCCTGGCTGGCTCGCGGCAGCACAACCGGTTCAGAGCGGGGAGCGAACGGGTTAATAATGACATTATCAAGCGGCAGCTCGCTGCTGTTATGACGATAAACGGAACGCTCCACCACGTTTTTTAGCTCGCGGACATTGCCGGGCCAGTGGTAATCAAGCAGGGCTTGCTGTGCCCTGGCGGTAAAGCCGGGAAAGAGTAACAGGCCAAGCTCGCGGCACATCTGAATGGCAAAATGCTCAGCCATGACCAGAATATCACTGCGGCGTTCGCGCAGTGGCGGCAACTGCACGACATCAAAGGCAAGACGATCCAGTAAGTCTGCGCGGAATTTTCCCGCCGCTGCCAGGGCGGGCAGATCTTCGTTGGTGGCGCAGACCAGTCGCACATTAACCTGGAGGGCATGATTGCCGCCAACCCGCTCCAGCTGCCCATACTCAATCACCCTGAGCAGTTTTTCCTGAACCAGCATCGGTGCGGTTGCCAGCTCATCCAGAAACAGGGTGCCGCCATCAGCACGTTCAAAGCGTCCCAGATGGCGTTTCTGTGCGCCGGTAAAGGCACCTGCTTCATGACCAAATAGCTCTGAGTCGAGCAGATTCTCATTCAGCGCGGCGCAGTTCAGTGAGATAAATGGCCCCTGCCAGCGGTCGGACAGATAGTGCAACCGGCTGGCGATCAGTTCTTTCCCCGTGCCGCGCTCACCAATCACCATCACCGGTTTCTCAAGAGGAGCCAGCTTTGAGACCTGCTCCAGTACCTCCAGAAAGTTATTAGACTCACCCAGCAGATTATCATTCGTGCCTGTCATGATGAATTTCGCCACCCATTAATCATTTTGACTATCTTAAAACATGCCGCAGAGCCTGTAAAATTTAAAATATGTTTTAAATCAACAAGATAAAAAGTTGGCACGTATATTGTATTAATCAGGCAGGGCATCACGTTTTAAAACATTAAAAGAGGAACTTCATTATGGGTATTTTTTCTCGTTTCGCTGACATCGTAAATGCCAACATTAATTCTCTGCTGGAGCGTGCGGAAGATCCACAGAAACTGGTTCGCCTGATGATTCAGGAAATGGAAGACACACTGGTCGAAGTACGCTCAACTTCTGCGCGGGCACTGGCTGAAAAGAAACAGCTGTCACGTCGTATTGAGCAGGCTGAACTTCAGCAGGCTGACTGGCAGGAAAAAGCCGAGCTGGCGCTGCGCAAGGATAAAGATGATCTGGCTCGTTCCGCACTGATTGAAAAACAGAAACTCACTGACCTGATCGCCTCACTGAAACAGGAAGTGGGTCAGGTTGAAGAGACGCTGGAACGTATGAAAGGCGAAATCAGCGAGCTGGAGAAAAAACTGAGCGAGACGCGTGCCCGCCAGCAGGCTTTAACCCTGCGTCATCAGGCAGCGTCATCATCACGTGATGTTCGTCGTCAACTGGACAGCGGTAAAATCGATGAAGCGATGGCTCGGTTCGAATCGTTTGAACGTCGCATCGACCACATGGAAGCGGAAGCAGAAAGTCACGGTTTTGGTAAACCTAAAACCCTGGACCAGCGGTTTACGGACCTGAAAGCGGATGATGAAATCAGCCAGCAGCTCAACGCGCTGAAAGCCAAAATGAACCGCACTGAGTAATCATCGACGTTGCGATAAGTGATTAAGGAGAGTCAATGAGCGCACTTTTTCTCGCCATACCATTAACGATCTTCGTGCTGTTTGTCGCACCGATCTGGTTATGGCTGCATTACAGCAACAAACGCAACGGCGGTTCGGAACTGTCGCAAAGCGAAATTCAGCGCCTGCAGCGCGTTACGCAGGATGCGCAGCGGATGCGTGAACGTATTGATGCGCTGGAAGCGATTCTGGACGCCGAGCATCCTAACTGGAGGCAGCCATGATGAAAGGTCGCAAGTTATGGCGCAAGCCTGACGACGGCAAGCTGATGGGCGTCTGTGCAGGTCTTGCTGAGTATCTCGATATTCCGGTTCGCCTGCTGCGGGTTATTGTGGTGCTGTCGCTGTTCTTTGGATTGTTTCTTTTCACGGTGATCGCCTACTTCGTACTGGGTTTTGTGCTGGATGAGAAGCCCGCCAATGCCAGCGAGGCTGAACGCCAGCCAGCCGCCAGTGAGTTGCTGGATCAGCTGGAAAGCACCCTGCAAAGGGATGAGCGCGACGTGCGCGACCTGGAGCGCTATGTCACGTCTGAAACCTTCAGCGTGCGCAGCCGCTTCCGTAAGATTTAATTTTACGACTGACGGGCCTGTATCAGGCCCGAATGCTGTCTCAATGGAGGTGTAAATGTCTTTTTCGCGATCCACTGCTTTTCGTCACCGCGCGGCACCTGCATTGAAGTCGGCGGCTAAATTCATCATTATCAATGCTGTTACCTACGGTCCTGCCGGTGTCACTGGCTGGGCAGTGAAATCCGTCGCGCGACGCCCGTTACGTCTGCTGCTGGCGGTGGCGCTGGAGCCACTGCTGAAACGCGTGATGAACCGGGTGGCATCGCGCTTCATCAGGGAGAAAGATGAAAAGACTGCAAACTGAATTAGTGGCGTTGATGAACCGTGGCGTTGATCGTCACCTGCGCCTGGCGGTAACCGGCCTAAGCCGCAGCGGTAAAACCGCCTTTATCACCTCACTGGTCAATCAGCTTTTAACGGTTCACAGCGGCGCACGTTTGCCGCTGTTTTCCGTGGTGCGGGATGAACGCCTGTTGGGCGTAAAACGGGTGCCGCAGCGTGATATGGGCACTGCTCGCTTTACTTACGATGAAGGTCTGGCACAGCTTTACAGCACGCCGCCCGCCTGGCCGACGCCCACCCGCGGCGTCAGCGAAATGCGTCTGGCGCTGCGCTACCGTCCCAATGATTCGTTGCTGCGCCACCTGAAAGAGACGGCGACACTCTATCTGGAGATTGTCGACTATCCCGGCGAATGGCTGCTGGATCTGCCGATGCTGGCGCAGGATTATCTTGACTGGTCACGACAGATGAACGGTCTGCTGCAGGGCGATCGGGCTGAGTGGGCTAAGCCGTGGCGCGCACTTTGCGCAAAACTCGACCCGCTTGCCCCTGCCGATGAAACCCTGCTGGCTGAGATTGCTGCCGCCTGGACTGACTACCTGCACCGCTGTAAATCTGAAGGCTTACACTTTATACAGCCCGGCCGCTTCGTGCTGCCTGGCGATATGGCAGGCGCACCCGCGCTGCAGTTCTTCCCCTGGCCAGCGTCTGACGAGGCGCAACTGACAAAACTGGCGCAGGCGCACAAAGGCAGCAACTTCAGTATGCTGCAGCAGCGGTTTAACTACTACTGCCAGCATGTGGTTAAAGGCTTTTATAAAAATCATTTCCTGCGTTTCGATCGCCAGATTGTGCTGGTTGACTGCCTGCAACCACTGAACAGCGGGCCCCAGGCATTTAATGATATGCGGCTGGCACTCACGCAACTGATGCAGAGTTTTCATTACGGTCAGCGCACCCTGTTTCGCAGGCTTTTCTCGCCGGTGATCGACAAATTACTTTTTGCCGCCACCAAAGCGGACCACATCACCAGCGATCAGCACGGCAACATGGTCTCCCTGTTGCAGCAACTGGTTAAGGATGCCTGGCAGAACGCGGCATTCGAGGGGATTAGTATGGATTGCATCGGTCTGGCTTCGGTGCAGGCGACGCAGAGCGGGCTGGTTGATCACCGTGGCGAGAAGATCCCGGCCCTGCGCGGTCATCGGCTGGCAGATGGCGAGCCGCTTACCGTCTATCCTGGTGATGTGCCGCCGCGTCTGCCCGGTAATGCTTTCTGGCAGCAGCAGGGTTTTCAGTTTGAACAGTTCCAGCCGCAGCAGCTTGACGTCGATCGTCCGCTGCCGCATATCCGCATGGATGCCGCGCTGGAATTTTTATTGGGAGATAAATTGCGATGAGCGATCCACTGAAGCCGCGTATCGATTTTGCCCGTCCGCTGGATGAGAGCAATCCTGCACCATTGCGCCCGGCGCAGACCTTTCAGGCCGAAGCACAGGCTGCGTTTCTGGCAGTACAGGATGAGGATGTCGCTGTCGAAGAGGAGGGCGCTGGCGAGCGGGCTGTGGAAGCCGCACTGAAACCTAAGCGCAGTCTGTGGCGCAAAATGGTCACCGCTGGCGCACTGCTGTTTGGTGTCAGTGTGATCGCACAGGGTGTGCAGTGGATACATGACGCCTGGCTGGCACGCGACTGGTTTTCACTGGGCAGTGGTGTGGCAGGTGGCCTGATTGTTCTGGCGGGCGCAGGTGCGCTAACTACCGAATGGCGTCGCCTTTATCAGCTGCGTCAGCGTGCTGAGGAGCGTGATGTGGGCCGCGAGCTGCTGCTGAGTCAGGGCATCGGCAAAGGCCGGGCATTCTGTGAAAAACTGGCGCAGCAGGCAGAACTGGATCAGGCGCATCCTGCTCTGCAGCGCTGGCATGCCTCGCTGCACGAAACGCACAATGACAGTGAAATCGTGCGCTTGTATGCGCAGCTGGTGCAGCCCGTGCTGGATCGCCAGGCGCGACGCGAAATCAGCCGTCATGCAGCGGAAGCCACACTGATGATTGCGGTCAGTCCGCTGGCACTGGTAGATATGGCTTTTATTGCCTGGCGTAATCTGCGGCTGGTCAATCGCATCGCGGCAATATATGGCATTGAGCTGGGTTACTTCAGTCGTATCCGGTTGTTCCGGCTGGTGCTGCTGAATATGGCGTTTGCCGGGGCGTCCGAACTGGTGCGTGAAGTGGGGATGGACTGGATGTCGCAGGATATCGCCGCCCGCCTTTCAACCCGTGCCGCACAGGGTATTGGTGCCGGATTGCTGACTGCAAGACTGGGCATAAAAGCAATGGAGCTTTGCCGTCCATTGCCCTGGCTGGAGCAGGACAAGCCACGGCTCGGCGATTTCCGTCGCGAACTGCTGGGCCAGATGAAAGAGGCGTTACAGAAGGGCGGCAATAAGTCAGCCTGAATATTTGATGTTAAATAAGGCGGCCCTGCCGCCTTTATTTATTCGTGTGGCTGATGCAGCACCTGGCGTGAATCAATCGTCAGGCACTCACCCGGACAGGTCGTCTCGTCCTTAATAACCGGATCCGCTGGCAGCGTATACGCCATTCCGTTATTCTCCCTGATAAAATGTGCCATCCCGGCAAATGTCCATGACATACTCAGGCCGAGCCCGCCAAAATCATCATATTTCCGTAACGTCGCGACCTTCGGCAGGTACTCACCTGTAAGGCGGTAATAGAGCGCACCCCTGAAATCTTTCGGAACCTGGCGGGTAATTGCCTGGTCGAGCAGGGCAAATTCTTTGCGAGCCGGGACGGAGTATCCGTTGATAATATGACTTACCGTCAGCGAGGCCGCTGCTATCACCAGCAGTACATAAAAAGACGTTTTCCATTTTAACTTTTTACTGATTTCAAACAGGCCGAGAATAAATGCGCTGGTGGTAATGAGCGCACCGGCAATCAATGTACGGTAAGCCGCCATGCTTTCGCTGACAATCAGATTAGGCAGTGCGGCAATCAGCAGTAAGACAAACATCAGATAAAATTTGTCGTTGCCAGCCGCCTTAATTTTTTTCAGCCCAAAACCAATAATGATCAATGAGATAATTACCGATACCGTTTTGGCGCCGAGGTCAAAGTTGCAGATGACGTTCTTCAGATATTCGGTGAAAAACCATTTCAGCTTAACCGGGATGTCGTAGCTGAATGCCGAACGAGGCAGCGTATAACCGTAAAGCTGTACGGGCAGCACCTTCGAAGCGATTAGCGCGGCGAACATTCCTGCGCCCAGCACAATCAGTGAGATTATGGCCCGCTTCCTGTCGATTTTACGTGCTGTAAAGCAGAGGTCCAGTGCAGCAAAGAAAGTAAAGCTCATCGCGGCCGGTTGATAGAGACAGAAAGCAAGCGCCAGCAGGCCGAATGCTAAAAAGCGGCCTGTGATACCTGGCCTAATCGACAAACGGTAACTGGCACCCGCCAGTAAAATCGCCGCGATATAGGGGAAGCAGGATGCCCAGGCAACATATACCTGGAATGAAGGCAGCAGACAAAGCAACAATGCAAAAGTAAGCCGCTGAGCCTGATTCTCCATCAGCCCATCTTTATGACACAGGGTATAGATGTAATACCCGGTGAAAATGAGCAGAATAATTGCGACAGAACGTAGCAGCGCCAGCCGTTCTATGCTGTTTACGAGAAAAGAGGCACTATACTGAATAATGCCATACACCGGCCTGCCGGATAAGGTGTCCCAGTTTAGAATACTGAGCCTGTCAACGTTAGCCCAGTAGAGATTCGTCCAGTCATCGGTATAAGCGTAATGAGTTAACCAGGCGGGACTGTAAGCAATCAGAAAAACTATCGTAAAAAGTAAAAAAACCGTACGGCGGGTCAGGCCGGTATGAGTGGCGATCATCTGTCTTCCTTTTTAATCTGACCATCTTTTCTGCCCCTGAGCGGGCAGTCTAATCAATGTCCTGATGCGGGTTTATTTTGGTCGTTGCGGATTTTCGCAAAATATAGCGAGGACGGTTTTTGGTTTCCATATAGATGCGGCCAATATATTCACCCAGCACGCCAATGCCAATAAGCTGAACGCCACCGAGAAACAGTACGGAAACCAGAATTGAGGGGTATCCGGGCACCGGATTACCGAACAGCAGTTTATCCACGATCATCCAGAGTCCGTACAGGAAGGCCAGCGAGGCCACCAGAAAACCCAGATAGGACCAGATGCGAAGTGGAACGGTCGAGAATGAGGTCAGTCCCTCCAGCGCAAGATTCCACAGCTTCCAGCCGCCGAATTTACTGCGGCCAGCAATTCGCTCAGTGCGCACATACTCCACAATGTCAGTCTGTCCGCCAACCCAGCTAAGAATGCCTTTCATAAAGAGATTCTTCTCGGGCAGCAGCTTTATGTTCTCAACCACTTCACGCGACATCAGCCGGAAATCACCGACGTTCTCTTCTATCTGCGGGTGGCTAATGCTGTTATGTAGCTTGTAAAACCAGTGCGCTGTTTTGCGTTTCAGATGGCCATCCGCACGTCTGTCAATCCGCTTAGCTAACACGATGTCAGCACCCGCCTGCCATTTGCGTATAATCTCGGGAATAAGCGTGACTGGATCCTGCAAATCCACATCTATAGGGATCACGGCATCCCCGGTTGCGGCCTCCAGACCGGCGAACAGCGCCGGTTCTTTGCCGAAATTGCGAATAAATGAGAGGCTGCGCACCAGCGGATCGCGCTGGCTTAGCTGGGTAATCAGCGTATACGTTGCGTCGCTGCTGCCATCATCGATAAAAACAATCTCAACCTGCCACTCTGCCAGCGCGTCATATTTTCTGACCGCGTTATAAAAAAGAGGAATAACTTCCTCCTCATTAAATACCGGTACCACCAGAGAGATTTTCATTATTCTCCTTTGAAGACGACAAAGCGGGAAAAAAGAAAGCCGCACACCAGGCTGATAGCCGATGAGGCAATAAGGGTAATAATCGGATAAAGTCCGAAACGATCAGCCAGAAAGCCTACGCTGAATGCCATTGCACCCATAAAGACCGCGTAAAGGATGTATCGCCAGGTTGTAGCCCGCTGTCTGAAGGTCCAGCGCGCATTCACAAAAAAAGAGAAGGTGACGGCAATGCAAAAAGCAATCAGGTTAGCGGTCGACTGCAGGAGACCCAGGCTCAGGCCGATGAAAAAGGTCAACCAATGAATCAGGGTGTTAACCATGCCCACAGTCATATATTTTGCGAAGAAAGTCAGCATTTTATAATCAATTCTAATCAGTTGGGAAAAATATACAGCAATCAGCCCGCAATCAACAGCCTGGTGCTGACAAAGACTGACATTCAACGGAGAAGACCCGTCGCCGGACGGTCAGTACAAAAGTCCGGCATACGCGCCTCAGCTGTCAACTTTTCCTGACAGATCCCTTTCTGCAGGTGCGCCTCATAGCGTATTATTGATTTATCTGAACCTGATTAAGGCGAACGCAATGCGTCTGGAAGTGTTCTGTCAGGACCGTATCGGTCTGACGCGTGAACTGCTTGACCTGCTGGTGGCACGCAATATTGATTTGCGCGGTATCGAAATCACGGCGCTGGGCCGCATTTACCTGAACTTTTCTGCACTGGAATTTGATGCGTTCAGTAATCTGATGGCAGAAATCCGGCGTACACCCGGCGTAACAGATGTGCGCACGGTTACGTACATGCCCTCTGAACGGGAACATCGCGCGCTCAGTGCGCTGCTGGTGGCGATGCCGGATCCGGTTTTCTCCATCGATTTAAAAAGCAAGGTTGAACTGGCGAATCCGGCCGCGCAAAACCTGTTTAATCTTGATGAAGTGAAGATGCGCAACTTCAGCGCCGGTAATCTGATTAACGGCTTTAATTTCCTGCGCTGGCTGGAGAGCGATCGGGTTGAGGCGCAGGCCCAGCATGTCGTCATTGAGGGTCGTGATTTTCTGATGGAAGCGCGTCCTATCTACCTGCCGGGCGAAGAGGGGCAGGGTGACAGGCCGGTTGGGGCGATGGTGATGCTGAAGTCCACAGCCCGAATGGGCCGTCAGTTGCAGAATCTGGTGGTGACCGACGAATCGGAGTTTGACCATATCATTGCCGTCACGCCGAAGATGCGTCAGGTGGTTGATCAGGCGCGCAAGCTGGCGATGCTTGATGCGCCGTTGCTGATTGTTGGCGATACCGGCACCGGAAAAGATATGCTGGCACGCGCCTGTCATCTGCGGAGTGCCCGCGGGAAAAATCCTTTCCTGGCGCTGAACTGTGCCTCACTGCCTGACGATGTGGCGGAAAGCGAGCTGTTTGGTCACGCTGCGGGTGCCTATCCGAATGCGCTGGAAGGCAAGAAAGGCTTTTTTGAGCAGGCTAATGGTGGCTCGGTACTGCTGGATGAGATTGGCGAGATGTCGCCGAGAATGCAGACCAAGCTGCTACGTTTTCTGAATGATGGCACTTTCCGCCGCGTCGGTGAAGAGCATGAGGTGCATGTCAATGTCCGGGTAATCTGTGCCACGCAGAAGAACCTGATTGAACTGGTGCAGCGCGGCGAGTTTCGCGAGGATCTCTTTTACCGGCTCAACGTGCTGACGCTGCAGCTGCCTCCGCTGCGCGATCGTCCGCAGGATATTCTGCCGCTGACTGAAATGTTTGTGGCCCGCTTTGCGGATGAGCAGGGGATGGCACGCCCGCGACTGTCGCCACAGCTTAATGCATTTCTGACCCGTTATGCCTGGCCGGGCAACGTACGTCAGTTGAAAAACGCCCTTTACAGGGCGTTAACCCAGCTTGAAGGTTACGAACTCCGTCCGCAGGATATTGTGTTGCCCGAACAGGCACTGGATGTGTCACTCGGTGATGAAGCACTGGAAGGGACACTGGATCAGATCACCAGCCGTTTCGAACGCTCTATTCTGACGCGGCTTTATCTCTCCTATCCGAGCACCCGAAAGCTGGCAAAACGGCTTGGCGTGTCACACACCGCGATCGCCAATAAGCTGCGGGAATATGGGCTGGGGCAGAAGCGTACCGACAGCGAATAAGCGGGAAACAGGAGAGAAGCGGCAAGTCCGCTTAAGACTGGTAACACAGATTCAGGACATGTCTGGCGGCAATTAAGAAGTGCAACGTAACCCCGGTTACCGGCGCACCTCAGGGATGAGGGCGGCATCACACGGACTGCGCGGTCATCGGTAACCTTCTTGCGTCTTCCTGAACCTATCCTGTTTTTGTACAGGCTCGATCTGACAACGAATCGAGCCTGGCATGGCCTCAAAATCGGCGGATAACCGGGTTATCCGCTTTTTATTACTTCAGCGCGGCCAGCGCAGCGTCATAATCAGGCTCAGTGGTAATTTCATCGACCAGCTGGCTGTAGATCACTTTATCGTTCTCATCCAGCACAATCACCGCACGTGCCGTCAGACCTTCCAGCGCACCATCGGCAATTTCCACGCCATAATCATATTTGAACTCTGAGCCGCGCAGCGTCGACAGGGTGACCACATTGCTCAGGTTTTCAGCCCCGCAGAAGCGCGACTGTGCAAAAGGCAGATCGGCAGAGATGCATAACACCACCGCGTTATTCAGCTCGCTGGCGGCCTGATTGAACTTGCGCACCGATGACGCACAGACACCGGTATCAACGCTCGGGAAAATGTTCAGAACTTTGCGTTTTCCTGCATACTCAGAGAGCGCGACGTTGACCAGATTCTTAGCAACCAGCGTGAAAGCTTTGGCTTTATCGCCAGCCTGAGGAAACTGACCCGCAACCGGTACGGCGTTACCCTGAAAATGAACAGTCTGAGACATAGTGATTCCTTTTGATGGTAAAAAATCTGACACAAAACGGCTAAAGATAGCCGTTGTTTATGACATAAATGTTAAGGGTTTACGAGTTCAATTGATGAATTTAACGTGGCGGTCTGCCACCGCGTCCTACATTGTGGAGTGGAAATGAGAACGGTAAAAAGTTATCCCGAAGCCTGGCCATTGCATACGCCGTTTGTCATTGCCCGTGGAACGCGAACCGAAGTCAAAGTGGTCGTGGTTGAAATTGAGGAAGATGGGGTCAAAGGTGTGGGTGAAGCAACGCCCTATGCCCGCTACGGTGAAAGCGAAGCGTCAGTGCTGGCGCAAATCGCTACGCTGCTGCCTGCTCTGCAGCAGGGCATGACGCGCGAGGCTTTACAACAGGCGCTGCCAGCTGGTGCTGCGCGTAACGCCATTGACAGCGCACTGTGGGATCTCGCCGTACACCAGCAGCAGCGCACTCTCTGGCAGCTCAGCGGCGTCACCGCCCCTGAAGATGTGGTGACCGCGCAGACCGTCAGCATTGACACGCCCGAGGCGATGGCAAGCAGCGCACTGGCGCTGTGGCAGCATGGCGCAACGCTGCTGAAGATAAAGCTGGATAATAATTTCATTACCGAACGGCTGATGGCAATCCGTGCCGCCGTGCCGGACGCGACGCTGATCGTCGATGCGAATGAGTCATGGCACGCTGAAGGCCTTGCAGCGCGCTGTCAGCTGCTGGCAGACATCAATGTTGCGATGCTGGAACAACCCCTGCCAGCGCAGGAGGATGCGGCACTGGAGAACTTTATCCATCCTTTACCCATTTGCGCCGATGAGAGTTGCCACACCCGTGAAAGCCTGACGGCGCTTCGGGGCCGCTATGAGATGGTCAACATCAAGCTGGATAAAACGGGCGGACTGACTGAAGCGCTGGCCCTGGCCGATGCCGCTCAGCAGCAGGGTTTTGCGGTGATGCTGGGCTGTATGCTCTGCACGTCGCGGGCGATACGTGCTGCACTGCCGCTGGTGCCGCAGACCCGCTTCGCCGATCTTGACGGGCCGACCTGGCTGGCGGTGGATGCAGAACCCGCGATCAACGTGCGTAATGGTCAGCTGATTATTGCTGCCAGCGCAGCAGGTTAATCATCATTTCAAGATAGGTTTCGGTGGCTTCATCCACTGAAATCACCGGCATTTCAGCGGTTACGCAGGGCAGACTGAGATCGTTACACCAGCTGCCGAACGAACCGGGGGTGTCATAACCGACGCTGCTGACTCTGGGAAGACCGGTGTGGCTGGTCAGCCAGCCGCCAATGTCCACCTGATGCGGATCATCGATACAGCCCAGTGGCTCATGCCAGGAGACGATCCACTGCGGCTTAAGCTGATGAATCAGCGCGCAGAGCGCCTGGGTTTCCGGTTCAGAACCCGGATGCGTGCCGGTTGAAAGTGCCACATCGCGCGCGTCGGCAGCGCTGTTCCAGCGATAAACCGTCTCGCCTGACTGCCAGTTCGCCGCCGGGAAGTTGCGGTTGAGATCGACGCCGTTTGCGTTAGCGCGCAGCCCAAGCTGACAGCCATCCGGATTAACCGCCAACACAACGTGGTGCCGACGCATGCCATCCGGCAACGTCCGTAATGCGGCTGAAAGCGTGGCGATGGCCGCATTCTCATCGCCGTGGGTGCCAGCCAGGATCAGGCCGCTGTCGGGACCGGCCAAAGATGCCGGAAACCACAGCAGCGGCGCACCGAGGACTGAGCGGCCATACTGCTGATACGGAACGTCCAGTTTGCCCCGCAGGGGACGCGGATGTAGTGGCGACATACTCATTTCCTCAAAGCGTTTTATTCAAAGTAGCCGAAAAGCCGCACGCGGAAAATAGCTATTTATCTGTCAGCCATTTGCGCTAAAGTGCCCTGCACAAGCTGTATCGGCAACAGACTGATGCAGCACTTCTTTGGGGTAAAGGAGTGATGATGGCTAAAACCTTTCGCATGACGCTGGCAGCAATCAGTCTGAGCAGCGTTATCACACCCGCTATCGCGGCGAATCCACCCGCTGGTGCGCAGCTGGCTGAACAGCAGCAGATTGTTCGCCACATTAAAGATGAACCCGCTTCACTGGATCCGCTTAAAGCCGTAGGGCTGCCGGAAATTCAGGTTATTCGCGATTTGTTTGAAGGCCTGACGAATCAGGATGCGCAGGGCAAAATCGTGCCGGGCGTGGCGCAGAACTGGAGCAGTAGCGATAACAAAACCTGGGTTTTCAATCTGCGCAATAACGCACGCTGGTCAAACGGCGAGCCGGTTACCGCGCAGGATTTTGTCTACAGCTGGCAGCGGCTGGTCGATCCTAAAAACAGTTCACCTTTTGCCTGGTTCGCAGGATTAAGCGGCATTGAAAACGCGGCAGCCATTACCAAAGGTGAAATGACGCCCGAAAAACTGGGTGTGGTCGCCCAGGGTAAAACGCAGCTGAAAGTGACGCTGGATCGTCCGGTGCCGTGGTTCCCGGCGCTGGTGGCTAACGTGGCGCTGTTCCCGGTTCCCGAGAAGACGATTGCGCAGGAGGGTGATGGCTGGACAGCCCCCGGCAAACTGGTGGGCAACGGGGCCTATCAGCTCAGTGAGCGGGTGGTAAACGAAAAAATCGTCCTGACACGCAATGCTCACTACTGGGATGATGCGCATTCGGTGCTGACGAAAGTGACGTTTGTTCCGATCAATGAAGAGTCGAGCGCTACCAAGCGCTATCGTGCGAATGACATCGACATCACCGAATCCTTCCCTAAAAACATGTATGCGCTCCTCAGGAAAACGTTGCCTGGCGAGGTCTACACACCCGACCAGCTCGGGACTTATTATTATGCATTTAACACGCAGAAAGGGCCGACTGCCGACCTGCGGGTGCGTAAGGCGCTTTCATGGTCTATTGACCGAAACGTGATTGCTGAGAAAGTGCTCGGCACGGGTGAGAAACCGGCGTGGCACTTTACCCCTGATGTGACGGCGGGCTTCAGACCGTTGCCCACATTTATGCAGCAGCACGATCAGAATACCCTGAATGCGCAGGCCAAATCGCTGCTCACCGCTGCGGGTTACGGCCCTGGTAAGCCGCTGAAACTCACGTTGCTCTATAACACCTCTGAGAGTCATCAGAAGATTGCGATCGCCGTCGCCTCAATGTGGAAGAAAAACCTTGGCGTGGACGTGACGCTGGAGAATCAGGAGTGGAAAACCTATATCGACAGCCGCAATAGCGGGAACTTTGATGTGATCCGTGCTTCGTGGGTCGGCGACTACAATGAGCCATCCACCTTCCTGAATCTGCTGACCTCAGGCAACAGCAGCAATATTTCGCGGTTCAGCAACGCGGATTATGACGCGGTCATCGCCAAAGCCAGCAAAGAGACAAATGACCAGGCGCGTAACAGCGACTACAACCGGGCGGAGCAGATCCTGGCTGAACAGGCACCTATTGCACCGATTTATCAGTATACCAATGGCCGCCTGATCAAACCCTGGGTCAAAGGTTATCCCATCACCAATCCTGAAGATGTCGCCTACAGTCGTGAACTGTGGATTGAAAAGCACTAAGTACGCGGTGACCGGTTAACCGGTCACCCGCTGACATCTTTCTACACAGCCCGGCGATTGCAACTCAACGCCGTCACGCTAGACTGTATCGTATTGATTTTAGTGGTGAGGCGACGGTGTGGACGTAATAGAAGGAAAAGCATTACAGGTTTCGGATGCCATCATTTCCTGCCAGCTGGATGGCAAGGGTGGGATGATCCCGATTGCAGAAGATGACGTCATTCAGTGTGAGCAGCCCTGCTGGCTGCATCTGAACTACACCCATCGTAAAAGCGCCGAATGGCTGCAGTCAACGCCACAAATCCCCGACACGGTGCGTGACGCCTTAGCGGGAGACAGCATGCGTCCTCGCGTCAGTCGGCTGGGTGACGGATTTATGATTGTGCTGCGCAGCGTCAACCACAACAGCGATGCGCGTCGCGATCAGCTGGTGGTCATGCGGGTGTTCATCAACGATAAGCTCATCGTCTCGACCCGGCGGCGTAAAGTCTCTGCCGTTGATGAGGTGCTCACGGACTTGCAAAACGGTAACGGTCCGATTGACTGCGGCAGCTGGCTGGTGGATGTCTGTGATGCCCTGACCGATCACACCAGTGAATTCATCGAAGAGTTACATGACAAAATCATTGAGCTGGAAGATGCGCTGCTTGACCAGCGGATGCCCGCACGGGGTGAGCTGGGCTTGCTGCGCAAGCAGCTGATTGTGATGCGGCGTTATATGGCCCCTCAGCGCGATGTTTACGCCCGGCTGGCCAGTGAGAAACTAGGCTGGATGGATGACAGCGAGCGCCGCCGGATGCAGGAGATTGCCGACCGCCTGGGACGCGGGCTGGATGATCTGGATGCAGGCGTGGCACGCACCGCGATTCTGGCTGACGAGGTCGCCTCTGCGATGGCGGAATCGATGAACCGTCGCACCTATACCATGTCACTGATGGCGATGATTTTTCTGCCAGCCACGTTCCTGACGGGACTGTTTGGCGTCAACCTGGGCGGCATTCCGGGCGGCGAATGGAAGTATGGTTTTCCAATCTTCTGTCTGTTGCTGGTGGCGCTGGGGGTAGGGGTAGCGGGCTATCTGCGTAAACGACGCTGGCTGTAGCACCCCAGATGTCACTTCGGCGAGGTCATGTTTAATGGCGCAATCCTGACAGATGGACGGAAAATCGCATTAATCAGGCAAAAGCTGATCGACATCAAAAACCCATTGTCGCGGCTGACGCAAACTCTCTCCCGCAGGTGAATGCAACGTCAAGCGATGGGCGTTGCGCTCCATATTGTCTTACTTCCATATTTAGAATTATTGCATAGCACATTTAATTCGAAACATGCCGGCCAGTGTGCCGGCTTTTTTTTGTCCGCCTGGCTGTAACGCCGTTCCTTATCTAAGCTTAAAGTCCATTCGCAAGAAAAGGAGCACGGCATGAGCGCGATTTTTAACAGCGAGCCGATCCCCACGGATCCAATCCCGATTCCTGAGCCGATTCCCCAGCCGCAACCGCAGCCTGATCCGCCGACCGATCCTGAATTTCCGCCAATTATGGATCCACCGCCACATCGAAACATATAAAAAAAGGGCGTGCTGACAGCAGCACGCCCTTAATCATTTCAGGCACTTATTTAATCTGAAGCACATCCAGACGCGCGCTGATATCGGGTGCATCGTCTTCATTATCCCGCCAGCCTGCAGGCTGAACGGGCAGCGTTTCCCGGTCAAAGGCGAGATCGCCACCATCAACGACGGCATCGCCATGTTTGATGCCTTTAAAATCGAACAGACTGACATCGGCCAGGTGCGACGGCACCACGTTTTGCATTGCGCTGAACATGGTTTCGATACGGCCAGGATAGCGTTTATCCCAGTCACGCAGCATATCGGCCACCACCTGACGCTGCAGATTCGGCTGAGAACCGCACAGGTTGCACGGGATAATCGGGAACTGACGTGCTTCAGAGAAACGAATGATATCTTTCTCACGGCAGTAGGCCAGTGGACGGATCACAATCTGCTTGCCATCGTCGCTCATCAGCTTTGGCGGCATTCCTTTCAGTTTTCCGCCATAGAACATGTTCAGGAACAGCGTCTGCAGAATGTCGTCGCGATGGTGGCCCAGCGCGATTTTCGTACAGCCGAGCTCAGTTGCGACACGATAGAGAATGCCACGGCGCAGGCGCGAGCAGAGTGAGCAGGTGGTTTTGCCTTCCGGGACCTTATCTTTGACGATAGAGTAGGTATCTTCTTCGACAATCCGGTATTCAACACCCTGTGACTCAAGATATTGCGGCAGGATGTGCTCAGGGAAGCCCGGCTGTTTCTGGTCGAGGTTGACGGCAATCAGGCTGAAGTTAACCGGTGCGCTTTTTTGCAGACTGCGCAAAATTTCCAGCATGGTGTAGCTGTCTTTGCCGCCCGACAGGCAGACCATGATGCGGTCGCCTTCTTCAATCATATTAAAATCTGCAATGGCTTCGCCCACATGACGACGCAAACGCTTCTGCAGTTTATTGAGGTTGTACTGTTGTTTCTTGTCAACCGGTTGAATATCTTGCATTTTTACCTATCTCTGAAACCAGAAAGCGTAGCTAAAGGGCGAATTGCTGCGCGCGTTCAGCCGGTCACTTCTCTGCGGTGTTACGAATATGCAGCGTATGGTACGGATTGTTGCCGCGAATGCCAGCACTGGAGTGAAGTTATCAGCGGATTATCGCCGCCAGGGGCATCGGCCAGCGCTACCCGTCAGAACGATTAACCGGAACGCGGTGCTGTGAGAAAAAGCCGGTTTGCGCCGTAAGAGATTAAACCTGCGGCGACGCAGACGATAGAGAGTCAGACAGTGTGAGCTGCTTTATTGGCAGAGGAGAATCTTTAAAACGGACGCGGTTTAATATGCGTTGTTCCGCTGGATCTGAAATAAACCAGGCGTGCTGCAGAATTCCCGAATAAACCGTGCAGCATCAGAGGTATTAAACGCTGAACCTCTTTTCATTCTGCCCGGCGCTGTTACGTGTTGCTGCGTTCTGGTGCAGCCAGACCGGTGTGAATTACTTCATTTACTGCTGCACGCAATTCAGCCACAGGCCCTGAAAATCCAGCGGTAAGCATGATGTAAAAAATGCCTGAGCAATTCAATCAGACCTCTCGCCCCTTTTTCGGCCAGACATTGTCCGGTTTCCAGCGCGTTATTCACCGGGTTTCGATGATACAGAATCAGCATAATGGCCACCGCAGCCACTATCAGCACACTAACCAGCACGCGCAATGAGGGCGGGTCACTTTTCCTCGCGACAGCGGGCAGGGCGTTTTCAGAATGGTCAGTGTTACGGCGCATTTATCCCCGGAGTAAATTATTTCAGACATAAACCATCACGGATTATGCCATTAATTACCGGCAGGCTCTATGTCTCAGGTCAGGCCGAAGGCGTCGCTGATTTTGCGAGCAGATGAACCCGGACAGGGCGTGCAGAGGGCGGTGGCTGCGGATAACCGCCTTCTGCAACGTCAGATGCTGGCCTTAACGCGTCGGGCATTACATCATCTCCAGCGACTGCACGCCCTTGATCTCCATAACCTTGTCATAAAGGTGCGCATCGTTTGATCTGCGGGAGAGCGTCACCTGGACACTGAGTTCACACAGACCGCTCTCTTCATCACGATTGATCACCGTGACATTGCCATAGCGAATGCCTTCCCGCTGCATGACCAGCAGCACCAGCGGCACGCTTTTGGGCTTAAGAAAAACCAGCAGCGTATGGTGTTTGCCGATTAAAAGATGGCTCAGACGGCGGAACACTTCCAGCACCACCAGCGCCAGCACCGTGCCATAGATGCCAATCTCATACATGCCACTGCCGATCACCAGACCAATCGCTGCCGTCACCCACAGGCCCGCCGCTGTGGTTAACCCCTTCACCACCTGCTTCTGGATCATGATGGTGCCTGCGCCAAGAAAGCCCATGCCGCTGACGACCTGAGCTGCAATACGGCTGGGATCGAGTGCCACATGGTCGCTGCTGAGCATATCGGCGAAGCCATATTTCGACACCAGCATAAACATGGCGCTGCCGATGCCGACCAGAATATGGGTGCGCAGTCCTGCTTCTTTGGCCCGCATCTGACGCTCCAGGCCAATCAGACCGCCGAGAATACCGGCCAGCGCGATGCGAATTAACATATCCATTAACATGGCTTTACTCCGAATTAATAAGGGCCAAAAAAGGGTGGCAGTTCAGTGATAACAGGTAAACAAGATAATTCTGCTTGCAAAGTACGCTGCAGAATTTTGTAAAAAGCTGTTTCACCCCTCGACCCCTTGTGCCGCCTGACATATGCTGAGCCAGCCTTTTACCTCAATTCCCGGAGTCTGACTGATGAAAGCAGCCACCTTTTTGCTGGCCGGTGCCGCGCTATTACTCTCTGCCTGCAGCAGCAACAGTGATGATAACGAGCCACCGCAACAGGCCACCGCCGCCCATATCCAGCCACGGGTGGTGATGTCTTCCCTGGCAGAAAGCACCTGCTCGAATGCAGGCGGAACGCTGGCGTTTTCGCATCAGCTGGATGGCTCACGAGTGGGGATGTGTCAGTTGGTGAATGGACGCCGCTGTGATGAGCAGGCGTTGATTGGCGGGCGTTGCGCGCGCTGATAAACAGGCCGGTTTTCACCGGCCCGCATAATCACACAGACATTCGTCAGGCTGACAGTCGGTTCGGGCAGTTTTCACCGCGATCGAGCTGGCTAAGATTACTCAGCGTGGTTTCAGAAATGGCGGTCAGTGCTTCGGCCGTTAAAAACGCCTGATGGCCGGTGAATAAGACGTTATGGCACGCCGACAGACGGCGGAACACATCGTCCTGAATCACATCATTCGACTTATCTTCAAAGAACAGGTCGCGCTCATTCTCATACACATCCATGCCGAGTGCGCCAATTTTCTGCTGTTTAAGCGCGTCAATCGCGGCTTGTGAATCAATCAGGCCACCGCGACTGGTGTTGATGATCATAACGCCATCGCGCATCTGTTTAAACGCGTCGGCGTTAAGCAGATGATGATTCTCCGGCGTCAGCGGGCAGTGCAGCGTAATGACGTGGGATTCAGCAAACAGCGTCTTCAGGTCGACATATTCCGCGCCCAGCTCCAGTGCCTGCGCGCTCGGATAGGGATCAAACGCCAGCAGCCGCATACCAAAACCTTTCAGAATGCGCATCGTCGCAATCCCGATTTTACCGGTGCCGATAACGCCTGCGGTTTTGTTGTGCATGTTGAATCCTGTCAGGCCGTCGAGCGAAAAGTTTGCGTCACGGGTACGCTGATATGCGCGATGAATACGGCGGTTCAGGGTCATCATCAGGCCGATAGCGTGTTCAGCGACCGCTTCCGGTGAGTAAGCGGGCACCCTGACGACCTCCAGACCCAGCGCCTTCGCAGCCTCCAGATCAACATTATTGAAGCCCGCACAGCGCAGCGCGATATATTTCACACCCAATCCGGCCAGCTCTTCGAGTACCGGACGACTGCCGTCATCGTTGACAAAGATGCAGACGGCATCGCAATCCACCGCCGTTTTGGCCGTGCTTTCTGAGAGCAGGAAGTCAAAAAACACCAGCTCAAAGCCGAACTGCTGATTGACCTGCTCAAGGTATTTCTGATCGTAATGTTTGGTGCTGTAAACCGCGATCTTCATCGTTATGCTCCTGCAGAGTGATTAACCAAGGATAACGTTTTCTGGCCGACTTTGCTGAAACAGCTGATTTGCGCCTGGTGCAGGCCTTCACGTCTGGCAGATTACATGCCATCATCCCTGTCAGGATATTGTAAGGAAAAGGATTATGGCTTTTATGCCACGGATTTTCCGGCGACGGCTGGCGGCCATTCTGGCGGTTATCCTGCTGCTGCTCGGCCTGATCTTGACTGTGACGCAATGGCTGCCGCGGCTGGCCGGCATCTGGCTGCCTGACGGGACGCGCATTGAGCTGTCAGGTGCGCCGCGCTGGCGGGAGGGGGGGCTATGGTTGCCGCAGATTCGTTATCTCGCGGGCGACTGCTCGCTGGCAAACGTAAAGGCGGTGTCACTGGGCTGGCATCAGTCGCGCTGGAAACTGAATGCGAGGGAGCTGACGCTGGAGAGCGACTGCCTGCAAAAACTCCCGGCCAGTAACAGCGCGGCTGCACCCAAAACGCTGGCTGAATGGCAGGCAATGCTGCCTGGCGCCGATGTTCATCTGGGCAAACTGGTTGTTGCGCCGTGGCAGACGTATGCGGGTGCGCTGGATCTGACGCTGGAAAAAGATCGCCAGCAACTTCATTACCACGGCGATAACCTGCAGCTGGCGGCAACGCTGACCGGTCAGCAGCTCGCGATCTCTCGCCTGACACTCACCCATCCTGCATTGCCTGAACCCGTCACGCTGAGCGGTCATCTGGCGCTACCCACCTTTGCGACCGATCTGCCGGTCGATGGCGAGGTGGCCGGACAGCTGACGCTGGTCGCGCTGCCACATCCGCTGCAAGTGACGCTTAACTGGCAGGAGCAGCAGGGCGAACTGCGTGTGGCGATGGCGGAGGAGAAACGGCCGCTTCTCAGACTGCCCTGGCAGGTCAGCCGCGAGCAGATTCGGATTGAAAAGGGCGAATACTTCTGGCCCCAGGCGGCTCAGCCGCTGTCCGGGTTTGTTAACCTGACGCTGGATAACTGGCAGTCGGGCCTTGAAAGCAGCCAGATTAGCGGGCGGATTAACCTGCTGACCCAGGGACGTGGCGGCAAGGGCAACGTGGTGTTGGGTATCGGTCCCGGCAACCTCAGTCTGACCCATAGTAACCTGCCGTTTCAGCTGACCGGTGAAAGCAAGCTGGCCGAACTGCAACTTTACGGCTCGATTCCGGGCGTGCTCAGCGGTTCGCTGCTCGACCCTCAGCTGGTGCTGCAACCTAAATCGCTGCTCCGCCTGCGTGGCCGGCTTCTCTCCACGCTGGAAGTAGACGAAGCGCGCTGGCCGCTGGCGGGCGTTCGGCTCTCCTCACAGGGTATCGCGGGTCGCCTGCAGGCCATTCTCAACGCGCACGATGCCAGTTTTGGCCGCTTCCGGCTGCATCTTGATGGTCGCGCCACAGATTTCTGGCCCGATAAGGGCGAATGGAACTGGCGCTACTGGGGCGGAGGCGAGATGCTGCCGCTGCAGGCACGCTGGGATGTTAAAGGCACCGGCGGCTGGCACGACACGCTGATCCATCTTGATACCCTGTCTGCCGGTTTCAATCAGCTGGCTTACGGCAGCGTCAACGTGGCAAAACCGCGCCTGACGCTGACTGAACCGGTCAACTGGCAACGTGATGCGACAGTCCCTTCTTTTAACGGCCATTTCAGACTGCAGGCGGGGCCGACCCGTTTCAGTTACGGCGGCGGTCTGGCTGATTCTGCGCTCGACTTCGAAGCCAAAGGCCGGGATCCCGGCCATTTCCTCTGGCGGGGCGCGTTAAAAGCGGGCAAGGTTGGCCCGCTGCGGGTAAATGGCCGCTGGGACGGTGAGCGACTGCGCGGTCAGGCCTGGTGGCCTGCACAGTCACTGAAGGTATTTCAGCCGCTGCTTAGCCCCGATATGAAAATGCAGATCCAGGGCGGCAGTTTGCAGGCACAGGTTGCGTTTTCTGCCGCTGCTGATCAGGGCTTTCAGGCCGGAGGCCACTGGACGGTCAGACAGGGCAGCGTCTGGACCCCGGACAGCCAGGTGAACGGCATCGACTTCTCGCTGCCGTTTCGCTTCCGCCAGCAGCAGTGGCAGTTTGGTCAGCATGGCCCGGTCTCACTGCGGATTGCCGAGGTGAAGAACCAGTTTGCGATGCAGAATATTCGCGCCGATCTGCAGGGGAACTGGCCGTGGTCTGAACAGGCACCGCTGACGCTGCAGGATGTCAGCCTCGATCTGCTGGGTGGACAAATCACGCTGCCCTCCCTGCGTATGCCCCAGCATGAGCCCGCCCGCGTATCGCTGCGTCAAATCAGCCTTAGTGAGCTGGTCACGGCGCTGAAACCAAAACAGTTTGCGATGTCGGGCAGGGTTAACGGCGAGCTGCCGCTCTGGCTCAATAACCCCCGCTGGCTGGTGGAGAAAGGGTGGATTGCGAATAGCGGTCCGCTGACCTTCCGGCTGGACAAAGATATGGCAGATGCCATTACCCGTAACAACGTAGCGACCGGCGCAGCCCTGGACTGGTTACGCTACATGGAAGTCTCACGCAGCTGGGCCACGATTAATCTGGATAACCTTGGCGACCTTACCATGGAAGCACAGGTGCAGGGCGTCAGCCAGTTCAGTAACCGTCGGCAGACGGTCAATCTTAATTATCATCATCAGGAAAACCTGTTTCAGCTCTGGCGCAGCCTGCGCTTTGGCGATAATTTGCAATCCTGGTTAGAGCAACATGCGACTTTGCCATCGAACAAGGACACCTCACCATGAGCCTGAAGGCGCTACTGGTAATGGCAGCCGGACTGCTGAGCATCGGCTGCGTGCCGCGCATTGAAGTCACGGCACCCAAAGATCCCATTACCATCAACATGAATGTAAGAATCGAGCATGAGATCCACATCAAAGTCGATAAGGATGTGGAAGCGTTACTGAAAAATCAGAGCGGTCTGTTCTGAGGAGAGCCACGATGAAACGCATAAGTGCGGCGCTGTTACTCGCCCTGGCGATGGTGCAGCCTGTCCGGGCCCTGACGCTGGATCAGGCACGGCAATCAGGCCAGGCAGGCGAAACGCTTTCAGGCTATCTGGCGGCACGTTCACAGGACAGTGACACGCTGGCGCTGGTGCAGCGTATTAATGCCGGACGCAAACAGGCGTATCAGCAACTGGCAGAGCAGAATAATCTTTCCACGGCCGACATTGCCAGCATTGCCGGACAGAAGCTGGTGAGTCGTGCGGCTGCGGGGGAGTATGTGCGCGGTATTAACGGTCAGTGGCTGAGAAAAGAGGCGGGGGCCAGCCAGTAACGGGCAAAAACCGGGCGCGTGGCCCGGTTGAGTTACGGCGTCAATTCAGGATGGTGCTGAATCAGGCGGTAACGATCTGCTTAATCGCGTCTTTCGCTTCAGCGGTGGCTTTGCTGGCGACCTCCGGACCGTACGCGATGCCTTCAGCAAACACGAACTCCACGTCAGTGATGCCGATGAAGCCCAGGAACAGCTTAACGTAAGGGGTCAGCAGATCGGTTGGGGTATCTTTGTGAATGCCGCCACGGCTTGAGATCACCACAGCAGTTTTGCCTTTCACCAGACCTTCCGGGCCTGCTTCGGTGTAGCGGAACGTTACGCCAGCACGTGCAATCAGGTCGAAATAGTTTTTCAGCTGGGTCGGAATGTTAAAGTTGTACATTGGCGCGGCAATCACCACTTCATCATGCGCCTGAAGTTCTGCAATCAGTTCATCAGACAGGTCCAGTGCTTCCTGCTGACGCGGTGACAGTGGCGCTTCGGAAGGACGCATTGCACCCACTAACTCGCCATCCAGAACCGGAATCGGGTTAGCTGCCAGGTCACGTACGGTAACCTCTTTACCCTGTGCTTTTGCCTGTTCAACGTAGAAGTCAGCGAGCTGGCTGGATTGTGAGTAGCCTGCAAGGATGCTTGATTTCAGAACTAAAACTTTGCTCATGGTGGTTTCCTGTCTGTTACGCGGAAGACTTTCCGCTCAATGGTTTACACTCTACGGTTATCGATGGCGCGGTGAAAGCGCAATATTTCGAGACCCATGTTCGAATTTATTGAATAAGCGTAACCGGGGCCTGCCGCCGGAACGGTTCAGAATGTGCTATGATGCGCGCAATTATTTTTATTGAATCAGCTGGTTATCCCGGCTTTCAGGGCGCTGCTTTGTGCAGCGACACCGTCTGAGTAAGGTACGTCATTATTATGTCATCTTCCGATACATCCCCACTGGCCTCGCTCTGGTCACGGCTTGACGGTTTAATGCTGCGCGATCGTCAGCGGCTGCAGCGCCGTTTACAGGGGGCGCGAAAAGCTAAAAATCCCGAGGCACAGCAGGGCATCGCCAGCGAGCTGGAGCAGGAATTCATCGCCGCCGAACAGCGCGTGGTCCAGCGCCGTGCGGCTACGCCCGCGATTACCTTCCCGGATAATCTGCCCGTCAGTCAGAAGCAGCAGGATATTGCAGAGGCAATTCGCGACCATCAGGTGGTGATTGTCGCCGGTGAAACCGGCTCGGGTAAAACCACGCAGCTGCCAAAAATCTGTCTGGCGCTGGGACGCGGTGTCACCGGTTTAATTGGTCATACGCAACCGCGCCGTCTGGCTGCTCGCACCGTGGCGAATCGCATTGCCGATGAACTCAGCACCTCGCTGGGCGGCTGCGTCGGCTATAAAGTGCGGTTCAACGACCAGGTCAGCGATCTGACGCAGATTAAACTGATGACCGACGGGATCCTGCTGGCGGAGATTCAGCAGGATCGCCTGCTGATGCAATATGACACCATCATCATTGATGAAGCGCACGAACGCAGCCTGAACATCGACTTCCTGCTCGGTTATCTGCGCGAACTGTTGCCGCGTCGCCCCGATCTGAAGGTGATTATTACTTCCGCGACCATCGACCCGCAGCGCTTCTCTCGTCATTTCAATAATGCGCCGGTCATCGAGGTCTCTGGCCGGACCTATCCGGTTGAGGTGCGCTACCGTCCGGTGGTTGAAGAGGCAGATGATGGCGACCGCGATCAGCTGCAGGCAATTTTTGATGCGGTGGATGAACTGGGCCGGGAAAGTCGCGGCGATATCCTGATCTTCATGAGCGGTGAGCGCGAGATACGCGATACCGCCGACGCGCTGAACAAACGCGACCTGCCGCACACCGAAGTGCTGCCGCTCTATGCACGACTCTCAAACGCTGAACAGAACCGGGTGTTTCAGTCGCACAGTGGCCGTCGCATTGTGCTGGCGACCAACGTCGCTGAGACCTCGCTGACGGTACCTGGGATTAAATATGTGATCGATCCCGGCACGGCGCGTATCAGTCGCTACAGCTTCCGGACCAAAGTGCAGCGTCTGCCGATTGAGCCGATTTCCCAGGCCTCCGCCAACCAGCGTAAAGGACGTTGCGGGCGTGTCTCAGACGGTATCTGTATTCGTCTTTATGCAGAAGATGACTTCCTGAGTCGTCCGGCTTTTACCGATCCTGAAATCCTGCGCACCAACCTGGCGTCGGTGATCCTGCAGATGACCTCGCTGGGACTTGGCGATATCGCTGCCTTCCCGTTTGTGGAAGCACCCGATAAACGCAACATTCAGGATGGTGTCCGCCTGCTGGAAGAGCTGGGCGCGCTGACGCTGAATGAAGAGACCGGACATTACAAACTCACCGGCTCCGGGCGTCAGCTGGCGCAGCTGCCGGTCGATCCGCGTCTGGCGCGGATGGTGCTGGAAGCGCAGAAGTTTGGCTGCGTGCGCGAAGTGATGATTATCACTGCGGGCCTGTCGATTCAGGATCCGCGCGAGCGTCCGGCTGAGAAAAAGCAGGCGTCCGATGAGAAGCACCGGCGCTTTGCAGACAAAGATTCCGACTTCCTGGCCTATGTGAATCTCTGGAACTACCTGGCAGAGCAGCAGAAAGCGCTGTCCGGCAACCTTTTCCGCCGCCAGTGCAAAAGTGACTTCCTTAATTATCTGCGCGTACGGGAATGGCAGGATATTTACACCCAGCTGCGGCAGGTGGTACGTGAACTGGGGATCCCGGTTAACAGCGAACCGGCTGAGCTGCAGCCCGTTCACTGCGCGCTGCTCAGCGGTCTGCTGTCGCATATCGGTCAGAAAGATACCGATAAACAGGAGTATACCGGCGCACGCAATACCCGCTTCGCCATCTTCCCCGGCTCCGGGCTGTTTAAAAAACCGCCGAAGTGGACCATGGTGGCAGAACTGGTGGAGACCAGCCGCCTGTGGGGGCGCACGGCGGGGCGGATTGAGCCGGAGTGGATCGAGCCACTGGCGCAGCATCTGATCAAGCGCAGCTACAGTGAACCGCACTGGGAGAAATCACAGGGTGCGGTGATGGCCGCCGAAAAGGTGACGCTCTATGGCCTGCCGATTGTCGCCGCGCGCAAGGTGAATTATGGCAGCATCGATCCGACGCTGAGCCGTGAGCTGTTTATCCGTCACGCGCTGGTGGAGGGCGACTGGCAGACCCGTCACGCTTTTTTCCGCGCTAATCAGAAGCTGCGCAGTGAAGTCGAGGATCTGGAACATAAATCCCGTCGTCGCGACATTCTGGTGGATGACGAAACGCTGTTCGCGTTTTATGACCAGCGCATTGGCAAACAGGTGGTATCGGCGAAGCATTTTGACAGCTGGTGGAAACAGGCCAGCCGTGAAAACGCGGAGTTGCTGAACTTCGACAAGCAGATGCTGATTAAAGAGGGCGCGGATAAAGTCAGCCAGCTTGATTACCCGAACTTCTGGCATCAGGGCAACCTTAAACTGAAGCTGAGTTATCAGTTCGAGCCGGGTGCTGATGCCGATGGCGTGACGGTGCATATTCCGCTGCCGCTGCTGAATCAGATTGAAGACAGCGGCTTTGAATGGCAAATCCCTGGCGTACGTCGTGAGCTGATCATCGCACTGATCAAGTCACTGCCCAAGCCGCTGCGCCGCAACCTGGTGCCCGCACCCAATTACGCCGAGGCGTTCCTGGGACGGGTTAATGCGATGGAGATGCCGCTGCCTGATGCCCTGTCGCGTGAGTTTCGCCGCATGACCGGCGTCACGCTGGAGCGGGAGAACTGGCAGTGGGAACAGGTGCCCGATCATCTCAAAATGACCTTCCGTGTGCTGGATGAGCACAACCGCACACTGCTGGAAGGCAAAGACCTCACCGCGCTCAAGGCGCAGCTGAAAGGTAAAGTGCAGGAAACGCTGTCGAAAGTGGCGGATGACGGGCTGGAGCAGCGGGGTCTTCATATCTGGAGCTTTGGCGAATTGCCGCGAAGCTACGAACAGAAACGCGGCAGCTACAAGGTCAAAGCCTGGCCTGCGCTGGTCGACGAGAAAGAGAGCGTTGCCATTCGCCTGTTTGACAGCGAGCAGGAGCAGCAGAAAATGATGTGGCGCGGTCAGCGTCGTCTGCTGCTGCTGAATGTGCCGTCACCGGTTAAATATCTGCACGAGAAGCTGCCGAACAAGGCCAAGCTGGGCCTCTATTTTAACCCTTATGGCAAAGTAATGGAGCTGATCGACGACTGTATTGCCTGTGGCATCGATAAACTGATGGGAGAAGCGGGCGGTCCGGCCTGGGATCAGACCTCGTTTGAGCAGTTGCGTGACAAGGTACGTGGCGAACTCAATGAGACCGTGGTTACCATCGCGAAGCAGGTTGAGCAGATCCTCACGGCCGTTTTCAACATCAATAAGCGGCTGAAGGGACGAGTCGACATGACGATGGCGCTGGCGTTGTCTGACATCAAAGCGCAGTTAAGTGGCCTAGTCTATCGCGGTTTTGTCACCGGTAACGGCTGGCAGCGACTGGCTGATACGCTGCGTTACCTGCATGGCATTGAGCGTCGGCTCGAAAAACTGCCTGCCGATCCACACAGCGATCGCGCACGTATGCTAAAAGTGCAGGCAGTGGAACAGGCTTATCAGGCGTGGCGCAACAAATTGCCACCGCAGCGTCAGGATGACGAAGAGGTGCAGAGCATCCGCTGGATGATTGAGGAGCTGCGCATCAGCTATTTTGCTCAGCAGCTGGGTACGCCATATCCCATCTCAGATAAGCGTATTTTGCAGACGATGGAACAGATAGCGGGTTAAACGCACCGTGTGCGCGCCGTAACAGGCGCGCACACGGTAGTCAGGTCTGAAAGGACGGGTTACTGCGCGAGAGATTCCAGCTTATCTTTAAACGAGGTCACTGAAATGGCGCGGTTGTCAGCCAGATAGCGATCTTTCGCTGCCGGTGCTGAGCTTTGTACCGCGATTAACTGCCAGCCTTTATCGCTTTTGAGCAGCAGCGGTGAGCCACTGTCACCCGGCAGGGTGTCACACTGATGCGACAGCACGGCGCGCTGCGCCCAGCCGGTAATCAGGCAATCGCTGTGCGAGTAGAGCGTATCCAGATGATCAGCCGGATAGCCCGCCTGCGTCACCTTGCGACCGGTCAGCTTCAGCGCGGCAGTGAGATCGCTGCGTGATCCGTCAAACAACGGAATTGGCGTTATCGCTGAAGGCGGATTGCGTAAAATCACGAGGCCGTAGTCAAAGGGTGCTGCACTGCTCGGCACGATCCAGCCTTCCCCATCCGCTTTTAATTTTGATGCCAGCGAGGGTTCAACCCGCGCATCAATATCATGAAGCTCGTAACGCCAGCCTTTATCACTGGCCATAAATCGCAGCGCCACCGGCTTATCGAAATTACCCGGCGGGGAGAGCAGGCAGTGTCCCGCCGTCAGCGCCAGATGCGGAGAGATGAGCGTGGCAGTACAGAGGTTGCCGCTTTCGGTTTCCAGCTGACCAATGGCATCCCAGGGGGCAGCGGTAATATCGGTGATTGCCTGGCGATGATCCTTGCCGAAGAACAGCATCTTAATTTCAGCAGGAGTGGGCGAGTCATCGTCATCATCGGCATGAACCGTGGTGGCAAAGCTGAAGAGTCCAACCATTAACAGGGTAGCCAGGCGCATAGAAATCTCAATGGCGAGAAAATGAACGTTATTGTTATTACGTAAGTACGGTAACTATAGTCGGTGAGCGTTAAAAAAGGGAGTTTTATTGGTTAATCAGTACGCTACAGCGGCTAAATAAAAAAGCTGGCTGCAACAATGCCACACAGGATCATAACAAGCAGAATAATTTCGAAGCGATAGCGACGCACCATTTCATCCACTCCAGTAAAGAAACACCCGGCAGAACCGGGTGTTTTTAGTCAATATCTCGTGGCCGTGCGCTGAAGGCGACCTTAGTTTTTAGCAGCTGGTTTCACAACTTTTTTGTGGTGAACTTTTTTAGCGGCCTGGGCTTTCTGAGCAGGTTTTACCGCTTTTTTGTGGTGAACTTTTTTAGCAGCCTGGGCTTTCTGTGCAGCTGGCTGAGTCGCTTTTTTGTGGTGAACTTTTTTAGCAGCCTGGGCTTTCTGTGCAGCTGGCTGGGTCGCTTTTTTGTGGTGAACTTTTTTAGCGGCCTGTGCTTTCTGTGCAGCAGGTTTTACCGCTTTCTTGTGGTGAACTTTTTTAGCAGCCTGCGCTTTCTGCGCTGCATCTTTTTTCACCGCTTTTTTGTGGTGTTTCTTAGCAGCCTGGGCTTTCTGAGCCGCTTTATGGTGTTTCTTGTGCGCAGTTTTGTGAACGGTTTTAGCCGGTGCTGCAGCAGTAGTCGTTGTGGTTGTTGCGGCTGGGGCAGCAGCTGGAGCAGCTGTGGTATCAGCAGCGAAAGCAACAGAAGACATACCCATAGCAGCGGCGACAACCAGTGCAAATAATTTTTTCATTGCAAATCCCTCGGACTCTTTTTTCATGTGTAGCCCACTGCGGGGCCGGTGAAGAGACTATAGGGAAATCAATAAACGGTGTCCGTGGGTGTTTGGTATCGGCGTGTAACCGATTGTACAAAGGCGGGAAAGGGCGGTCAGCAGACCGCCCGGACGGCTAGCTATTCAGGTAGCGTTGTTCAAGATGCTGGCGGAAGAACGCCGGATTCAGCGCTTCGCCGGTCGCGTTGATCAGCAACGAATCAGTAGAGAAACGGCTGCCGTGCTGCCAGATATTCTGTTGCAGCCAGTCAAACACCGGCTGTAGTTCACCGTGCTGAATCAGCTCGCTGAGCTGAGGAATGGCCTTCTGCACTGACCGGAACAGCTGCGCGGCGTACATTGCGCCCAGCGTATAGGTCGGGAAGTAGCCGAATGCGCCATCGGTCCAGTGGATATCCTGCATACAGCCATCGCGGTAATTACCACGTGTATCCAGACCCAGCGACTGCATCATTTTCTCATCCCACAGCGTGGGGATATCCTCAACCTCAATTTCACCTTCGATCAGCGCCTGCTCGATTTCGTAGCGCAGAATGACATGTGCCGGGTAGCTGAGCTCATCGGCATCAACCCGGATCAGGCCGGGTTTTACCTGCTGCGTCAGGCGCACGAAATTGTCCGCCTGCAGGGCGGGCTGATTTCCAAAGGCGGCGATGACCTGCGGCAGAATACGCTGCAGGAATTCGCGACTGCGACCAAGCTGCATCTCCATAAACAGGCTTTGAGATTCGTGGATAGCCGTGGAACGCGCCAGCGCCACCGGCTGACCGCGCCACTGCTGCGGCAGGTTTTGCTCATAGCGGGCATGACCGGTTTCGTGAATAACGCCCATCATGGCACTGAGAAACTCATTCTCGTTGTAGCGGGTTGTGATGCGCACATCTTCCGGCACGCCGCCGCAGAAGGGATGCGCACTGATGTCCAGCCGGCCATGATTAAAGTCGAAGCCCAGGGTCTCCATGATGTTCAGGCCGAGCTGTCGCTGTGCAGTCAGGGCAAACGGCCCCTGCGGCGTGATGACCGGTTGATGTGCCTGTTTCTCCACGACCTGCTGCAGGAGATCGGGCAGCCAGGTTTTCAGTTCGCCAAAGGTTTCATCCAGGCGGGCGCGGGTCATACCCGGCTCATACAGATCCAGCAGGGCATCATAACGGGAACAGCCACTGGCATCGGCGCGACGCTGAGCCTCTTCGCGGCTAAGGCGCACCACCTCTTTGAGGTTGGCGGCAAAGCCCTGCCAGTCGTTAGCGGGACGCTGGCTGCGCCACGCATGTTCACATACCGAACCGGCGATGGATTTGGCTTCAACAAAATCATCAGGCAGCAGGGTGGCCTGCTGGTAAGCACGCTGCATCTCGTTGAGATTGGCCCGCTCGACATCGTTCAGTGACTGCTGTTCAGCAGCCTTGAGCCACTCACCCACCTGCGGGGCGGTCAGGATCTGGTGCTGCAACACGCTCATCTCGGCCAGCGCTTCACCCCGCGCCTGGCTGCCGCCAGGTGGCATAGTGGTTTGCATGTCACAGCCCGCGATTGCCGTCACGTGGCTGAAACGGGAAAGGCGCTGGAAGGTTTTGGTAAGTTGCTGATACGCTGAGGTCACGTAAGACTCCTTGTGGTTTTTAACGCAGCGGAATTTCCCGCAAGGTTAGATCAACCGGCCAGCAAAAGCGAACGCTGGCACCGCCCAGCGGACTGGACTCAATGGTCACATTGCCGCTCAGTGCCTGCGCAATGGAGTGAACAATCGCCAGGCCGAGTCCACAGCCCCCTGTGGCGCGATCGCGGCTGGGGTCAAGCCGGACAAAGGGTTCAAAAACCCGTTCACGTTCCTCGGGTGGAATGCCAGGACCGTCATCCTCCACCTGCAGACACCCAACCGGACCGTCGAACCACAGACTGACGCGGAGGCGCTGCTGCGCATAACGCAGCGCGTTATTCACCAGGTTATCCAGCACCCGCTCCATCAGCCGGGTGTCAGAAACGCCGATGTTTTCACGCTGCGGCAGGTCAAGATCAAGCCGCACGTCGGGATTAATGGTGCGGAAATCGTCAAGCCGCTCGCGAAGCCAGCTGGCAAGATCCAGCGATTTCAGGTTGAGATCAACGCGCGGGCGGTCAAGGCGCGCATAGGTCAGCAGTTCCTCAATCAGGCTTTCAAGCTGACCGATATCACGATTCAGCGCTACCCGTTCGCCATCGGTGAGGTTGTCACTCATCTCCAGCCGGTATCGCAGGCGCACCAGCGGTGTACGCAGCTCATGCGCAATGCCGTCAATCAGCTGTTTCTTGCTGACGACCAGCGTATTGATGTTCTCGGCCATCTGGTTAAAGGCGATGCCAAGCCGGAACAGGCTGGAGGTGCTGTCAAAATGGGTGCGCACATCCAGCTCGCCCCGGCCAAAACGCTGCGCCGCTTTTTCCAGTCGCTGCATCTCCTGCCAGTGAGGGCGGAGCCAGATAAATACCGGCAGCGCCAGCGACATGCCAATAAACACCAGCAGCGCAATATCCAGCAGTCGCATCTGATGCAGATAGAAGAGATACGGAATCGGCCCTACCGACAAGACATAGTGGCTGCGCGGAATATGCTGCAGAAAGGTGTATTGATCGTCCAGCGCCACGATCTCCCCGGCGCGTAACCGGCGCATGTTGGCTTCATCAAGCTGATATTTGTTCATCGGCTCAATGTGCAGGTCGAACGACAGGCCAAGATCGAGGCTCTTAATGGTTTTGTTCCAGTCGCGCGGCGGGATCTCTCGCAGTTCACTGCGGATCAGGTAGAGCGAGCTGGCCATCAGGTCATTCATTGACTGTCTGCCCGCACGCTCAGCGGTGAACTTGTAGACCAGCCCCACCAGCAGCGCCATTACCAGAAAGCAGACAAACAGCAGCAGATAGAACTGAATAAAGAGCTTTCTCATAGGTCGCGGGTGTCCCAGGCCTGGGGCGCAAACAGATAGCCTTTGTTACGGATAGTTTTAATGCGGAAGGGCTCGGTGGCGCTGTCGTGGAGCTTTTTGCGCAGACGTGAGATGGCGACGTCAATGCTGCGATCCAGCCCGTCGTAACTGACGCCACGCAAGGTTTTCAGCAGCGCATCCCGGTTAAGCGTCTGACCCGCATGACTGGCGAGGACCCACAGCAGATCGAAATCTGCGGTGGAGAGGGCGATCTGCTCATCAAACAGCGTCACCTGGCGATTCAGGGCATCAATGGTCAGCGAGCCAAAACGCAGCATACGGTTTGCAGCCGGTGCGGTGGGCGTATCTTCCGGCTGCCCATGCTGGGACTGACGCAGATGCAGACGCAGGCGGGCCAGCAGTACGGCCGGTGGTGTGGTTTTCAGGATGTAATCCTGTGCCCCCATCTCCAGGGCCAGAATATGGTTCATATCGCTGTCCAGTGAGGTGAGCAGCACAATCGGTCCCTGCCAGTTGGCCCGCAGGTCGCGACAGATGGTCATGCCATCTTTGCCCGGCAACATGATATCCAGCATCACCAGGTCGGGCTGCTGTTCAGCGATTACCGCTTCAGCACGGTCGCCACGTGTTTCAACAATCACCTCAATATCGTGACGGCCCAGATAGGCCGCAATCAGTGAACCCACTTCGGGTTCATCTTCTACATAAACAATTTTGTTCATAGTTCACAAGGCAGAAACAGGGATGGGTGAAAGCATATCTTTTCCTGGTCCTGAGCTCTACGTTACCGCACGAAATATCCGTGGCTTGCTGGTATATAACCGGCAAAATGTGCAATCATTAGCGCGGCCTTTTTGCGCCAGGTTTGGGATATTGATGATTACCATGAGGAGCGTTAGTGTGTCTGATAAAGAGCTGGCATCAGCCATATACCCCGACCGCATCTGCTTCAATTACAGTGACTTTCTTTCCGCTTCCTGCAAAAAGCGCTGGAGCTTCGTCGATGCTATTTATGGTGTGATGCCGATATTTGGCATGGTGACACGTAAATCGGCACACCGCTTACAGGGCAGTGACGACCCGTTAAAAGAATTAGCATTACAAATCATTTCGACCCAGGTCAGCGACGAAATTAACATCGCTCGCCTGATTACGCTCGCAGAACAGCAGCAGATTAGTCGCTTCGATATCCAGCTCCCTTATCCGCTTTCGCTGGAGCAGCTGGACGCCATCCACTATGAATATGCGAAGCCGCTGAATCTCGCACAGCAGGATGACCTGCTGTGTGTCTCCCTTCCGGTACAGTCACACTAAGCGCCACTCCCCATCGGGTTTTTTATTCGGCAGACTGAACCCGGGCAGTGCTCACGATCCTTACGTATCAGGTGTACGCCAGGCTGTTTCGCACTGCCTGAATCAGGCCGGAAAAAGCGCTACGCTGTCAGCTGCCACACCGCGGGCAGCGTGGCGGCAATCAGCAATCCCATCGCAATCCGCTCCAGCGAAGTCAGCGCAACATCTGCGCGGCCGCCGCGTCGTGCAAACAGAAACAGCAGCAGGCCCGGCGTGTAGAGCACCACTGACATCATCAGGTGTAAGGGGCCCGAGGCGTACAATAACCAGATGCCATACAGACTGGCACCGAGGCCAGTCGCCATCGCCAGCGGCTTACGCTGTCCGCGCACGACTTTAATCAGGTATAACCCCACCAGCAGATAGGGCACCAGGATCATTTCAGAGGCGATGGTCAGCAGGTTGTTGTAGTCAGCCCCGGTCAGGGCAATCAGGATCAGGCATAACTGAATGCTGCCGTTGGTCAGCCACAGCGAGGCAGCCGGGGCGTTATGGCGGTTTTGCCGGGCGATACTGCGTGGAAAGGCGCCCTGTTGCGCGGCAATCAGCGGCACTTCCGCAGCCATGATCGTCCAGCTCAGGTAGGCACCGCACACAGAGATAATCAGGCCTGCCGCAATAACGGCATCGCCCCAGTTGCCCATCAGGCGGGTCATCAATCCGGCCATTGACGGGTTACGCATCTCTGCCAGCTCAGCGCGGGGCACTACGCCCAGCGACAGCAGCGTTACCAGCAGATAAACCAGTAGCGCAGCCAGCACGGCGAACAGGGTTGCACGGCCCACATCTTTTTTCTGGCGTGCGCGCGCAGAGACCACCACGGCACCTTCAACCCCGATAAAGACCCACAGGGTAATCAGCATCGTTTGTTTGATTTGCTCCCAGAGTGGTTTTCCCAGCGTGACGCCGGAAAAATCGAAGCGAAAGCGATCATAGTTGAACGCCATCACCGCCAGCACAATAAACAGCAGCAGCGGCACCAGCTTGCCCATCGTTGCCATCAGATTGATGCTGGCCGCGGTCTGCACGCCGCGCAGCACCAGCCAGTGAACCAGCCACAACAGCACAGACGCACCCAGCATCGCCTGCCAGGTGTTGCCATCCCCGAAAATTATCCGATCGGGCGTATCGGTGAAGAAGCTCAGGGCGGAGAAGACAATGACCAGATAGGAGACATTGGCGATAACGGCGCACAGCCAGTAGCCCCAGGCTGAACAGAAGCCCATCAGTTCGCCAAATCCGGCGCGCGCGTAGGTAAAGATGCCGCCGTCCAGTTCGGGTTTAAAGCGGGTCAACAGCAACATCGCCAGCGACAGAAAAATGATGCCGACACCGGTAATCAGCCACCCCAGCAGCAGCGCCGCCGGACCGGCTACTGCGGCCATGTTTTGCGGCAAACTGAACACCCCTGCGCCCAGCATTGAGCTGAGTACCAGCGCCGTCAGCGCACCGAGACCTAATTTTTTCTCCAAAACAACCTTCCCGCTAGCATATATGGCTGGGTAAATCGGATTTCATCACTGGGTTATCGCAGCGCAGCGGCAAATGACAGGGACAATATCCGGTAAAACAGGCGGAGGATTTTACGGAGAGTGGCAGGGGATGGCAATGCGTGACTATGCATAACAGCGCAGGAATTATGCAAACAGCAGGGCGGCAGGTGCCGCCCTGAGGGGATTACTTAAACAGGTCAGCCGTGACGGTCAGGTTACCGCCACTCTGGTTCTGCCACTGGCGGGTAACGTGATAGAACTTCGCACCTTTGTCTGCCGCACGCTTCGCCACTTCTTCAGAGATGGCGGTTGGCGTACCGAAGTGACCGGTGAAGGTAACCGTATCAAACGGCTGCATCTGTGCGGCAGTGACGGCGTTCACTTCCTGCACGGATTTACCGTTTGGCAGATTCACCGTGTAGCGCTTACCGGTAGAGCTTTGAGTTTCGAAGAAACGGCCCACTTTATTGCTGGGGGTTTCAGACGACGCGACGCCAGGAATTTCAACGTTAGCTGCCGCAGCGCCACCGGTTGCCAGCGCGGCTTTACCCGCTTCTGAATCGGCTGGAATGGCATTTGGGGTCTGGACCTTACGTTCTTTGGCATCCGCTTTGTAGACATAGGCAGTGACATACTGATTGCCGCCGCTGTTGGCATCGATCTGGCGAACGATAAAGAAGGAGGCCGCGCCTTTCTGTCTGGCGGCTTTCGAAATTGCGTCATTCACATCCGGCTGGCTGGCGAAGAAGCCGCTGACCGACACGGTATCGAACGGTTCGAGCTTGTAGGCTTCTGCTTTTGGCAGTTCATTCACGCCGTTGAAACGACGGTATGTCGTGGACTGCGTGGCAGCCGGGGCATCCGCTTTATAAAGGTCAGCGGTGACGCGCCAGTTTCCGCTGTTGCCGTTGCTGTCGTTGATCGCCTGGATGTAATAAGAGGCAGCGCCCATCTGATCTGCACGCTTAGAGACCGCATCGGCTGCGTCGCCAATTGCGTTGAAACGGCCGGTGATATTAATACGTTCGAATGGCTTCAGCGCGGCCGCTTTTTCTGGCGTTAACTCCTGCGCAGCGAATGCATTGGCTGCCAGCAGGGACAACAGAGTGGACGCCAGAATAGTGTTCTTCAGCTTCATAAAAATAATCCTTCGCCTTACGCAAAAATGAGTACGAAAACGTGCTGGACTCTTGATGTATAACAGATTAGGCGCTGATTATTGCATGTTATAAACAGACTGTCGCAGCGATTTTTTGTGTCAGATCGCGTTATTCAACCATGATTTTTTCATTTGTTTGTCATCAAACGCAGTTATGGCCCGTTTTAACGAGGGTTACCACTAAAAGCGGTAACTATTAACGCTTAAACAGTTAATGCATTGTTAAATAAAGGTTTTTATTGTTGATAAATTCGGCGGGTGACATTTTTTTCCGGCAGAATATCTGCCCGCGAGACTGTTTGGCAGTGGGATAAGGCCGGTTTTATACCGGAATCCTGAATAATCAGGTGAATATCATTACTGTGCGCGGACGCTCTGGATCGCTCGTCACATTTTCAGTAGGTTATAAACACTTTGAAATACATGCATTCCGACTATAAGCAGCTGAAAAGCGGTTTCAGTTGCGCTGTCGCAGTGCAGATGCGGGCCATCATCCTTAACCGATGAAAGGAAACACTATGTTAATTGGAATCCCCAAGGAAAGGTTGCCAAACGAGTCTCGCGTGGCCGCCACGCCAAAGACCGTTGAACAACTCATTAAGCTGGGTTTTAGCGTCACACTTGAGCATGACGCCGGTAAACGCGCCAGCTTCGATGATGAAAGTTACAGCGCTGCGGGTGCCACACTCAGCGACAGGGATCAGGTCTGGCAGGCCGATATTGTGCTGAAGGTGAATGCACCGGATGAGGATGAGATTGCACTGACCCGTGCGGGCAGCACGCTGGTCAGCTTTATCTGGCCTGCACAGAATCCTGCACTGCTGGAGACGCTGGCGGCGCGTCAGGTCACGGTGATGGCGATGGACTCAGTGCCGCGTATTTCGCGTGCGCAGTCGCTGGATGCCCTGAGTTCCATGGCGAACATTGCCGGTTATCGCGCTATCGTCGAAGCCGCGCACGAATTTGGTCGCTTCTTTACTGGTCAGATTACGGCCGCCGGTAAAGTGCCACCCGCCAAAGTCATGGTGATTGGCGCCGGTGTGGCCGGGCTGGCCGCGATTGGTGCTGCGGGCAGTCTGGGCGCGATCGTCCGGGCCTTTGATACCCGCCCTGAAGTCAAAGAGCAGGTGCAGAGTATGGGCGCCGAATTCCTTGAGCTCGACTTTGAAGAGGAAGCGGGCAGTGGCGATGGCTATGCCAAAGTCATGTCCGAGGCGTTCATCAAAGCAGAGATGGCGCTGTTTGCCAGTCAGGCCAGGGAAGTCGACATCATTGTTACCACGGCGCTGATTCCCGGCAAACCGGCCCCCAAACTGATCACCGAAGAGATGATTGCCAGCATGAAGCCGGGCAGCGTGATTGTTGATCTGGCGGCCCAGACCGGGGGCAACTGTGCCCTGACCGTGGCTGATCAGGTTACCGTAACCTCTAACGGCGTGAAAATCATCGGTTACACCGATCTGCCCAGCCGTCTGGCGACACAATCCTCCCAGCTTTACGGCACTAATCTGGTCAACCTGATCAAACTGCTGTGTAAAGAGAAAAATGGCGAAATCCAGGTCGACTTCGACGATGTGGTGGTGCGGGGCGTGACGGTCGTGCGTGAGGGTGAAATCACCTGGCCGGCACCGCCGATTCAGGTCTCCGCTGCGCCACAGGCTAAACCGGCAACCGCGAAACCCGCAGAGAAGAGTGAAGCAAAGCCCGTCTCACCGTGGCGCAACTATCTGCTGATCGCCCTGGCTATTGTGCTGTTTGGCTGCCTGGCCAACGTAGCGCCTTCAGGGTTCCTCTCTCACTTTACCGTGTTTGCGCTCGCCTGTGTGGTGGGTTACTACGTGGTCTGGAACGTCAGCCACGCACTGCATACACCGCTGATGTCGGTGACCAATGCTATCTCCGGCATCATCGTCATCGGTGCAGTGTTGCAGATGGGCCACGGTGGCTGGGTCACCTTTATCTCCTTTATTGCCGTGCTGATTGCCAGCATCAATATCTTTGGTGGCTTTACCGTCACCCAGCGCATGCTGAAAATGTTTCGTAAGGGGTAATACATGTCTGGCGGATTAGTCACGGCAGCCTATATTGTGGCTGCAATTCTCTTTATCTGTAGCCTTGCCGGTCTCTCGCGTCACGAGACGGCTAAGCGCGGGAATGTTTTCGGTATCAGCGGCATGGCGATTGCGCTGATTGCCACCATCTTCGGCCCCGACAGTGGTCATGTCGTCTGGATCCTGCTGGCGATGGTAATTGGCGGCGCGATTGGCGTTCGGCTGGCGAAGAAAGTTGAAATGACAGAAATGCCGGAGCTGGTGGCGATTCTGCACAGCTTCGTTGGCCTTGCTGCGGTGCTGGTGGGCATCAACAGCTACATCGATCATGCGCCGGGTCTGCCCGCCGTGCTGGAGAATATCCATCTGAGCGAGGTGTTTATCGGGATCTTTATCGGTGCCGTGACCTTCACCGGCTCACTGGTGGCCTTTGGTAAGCTGTGCGGCAAAATCTCCTCACGGCCACTGGCGTTACCGCACCGCCATAAGCTGAATCTGCTCGCGCTGGTGGTCTCATTCCTGCTGCTGCTATGGTTTGTTAACACCAGCAGTACCGCTGCGCAGGTGTTTGCACTGCTGCTGATGACGGTGATCGCGCTGGCGTTTGGCTGGCATCTGGTTGCTTCTATTGGCGGCGCGGATATGCCGGTTGTGGTGTCCATGCTTAACTCCTACTCTGGCTGGGCCGCTGCCGCTGCCGGTTTCATGCTAAGCAACGATCTGCTGATTGTGACCGGTGCGCTGGTGGGGTCATCCGGTGCGATTCTTTCCTACATCATGTGCAAAGCGATGAACCGTTCGTTCATCAGCGTGATTGCGGGCGGGTTTGGTACGGAAGTCAGCAGCAGCAATGAAAGCCAGGAAACGGGCGAGCATCGTGAGATCACTGCTGAGGAGACCGCAGAGATGCTCAAGGCATCCAGCTCGGTGATTATCACGCCAGGCTACGGTATGGCAGTGGCGCAGGCGCAGTACCCGGTCGCGGAAATAACCGCCCGTTTACGTGCGCTCGGCATCAACGTGCGATTCGGCATTCATCCGGTGGCGGGGCGTCTGCCGGGTCACATGAACGTGCTGCTGGCCGAGGCCAAAGTACCTTATGATGTGGTGCTGGAGATGGATGAGATCAACGAAGATTTCAGTGACACCGACACGGTGCTGGTAATTGGCGCTAACGACACCGTCAACCCGGCGGCGCAGGAAGATCCTCGCAGCCCGATTGCAGGCATGCCGGTGCTGGAAGTCTGGAAAGCGCACAACGTTGTCGTGTTTAAACGCTCGATGAACACCGGGTATGCTGGCGTGCAGAACCCGCTGTTCTTTAAAGAAAATAGCCAGATGCTGTTTGGCGATGCCAAAGCCAGCGTAGAAGCCATTCTTAAAGCGCTGTAACAAAAAAACGGGCGGCTAATCAGCCGCCCGCTTTCTCAGATAGGATTATTCATCCTCATCTTCTTCATCATCCAGATCAATTGGCGATTTGAAATCGTCAGGCTTGAGCGCCAGCAGATCGCAGCGCAGATGATCAATAACCTGTTCCGCCGTGTTGCCCAGGAAGGCTGCCGACAGGCCGGTACGTCCAATGGTGCCCAGCACGACCACACCAGCACCCAGGTGCGCCGCCAGATCGGGGATGACCTCTTCCGGCAGACCTTTAGCCACATGGGTGAACTCTTCACCAATCGAGAATTTCTGCCGCAGCGCTTTCATCGCCACCAGATGCTGACCCCGGATAGCATCGTTGTAGACGCTGGGATCAAAGTCGGGCAGTTCAATAGCGATGTTGATAGGGGTAATCGGATAAGCGCCAACCAGATGCACTTCAGTCTGGTTCACTTTTTCTGCCAGCTTCACCGTTTCCCGAATCAGCTTCTGATTCAGGCCATCGTGATGCGGCTCTTCACTGGCAAGATTGACCGCGACAATGGCTTTGCCGCCTTCCGGCCACGGCTGATCCTTCACCATCCACACCGGGCAGGGGCATTTACGCAGCAGATGCCAGTCGGTCGGGGTGAAAATCACGGATTCCAGTCGGTCATGCTGATGCGCCATCTTGAGCACCAGATCATGCTGATGGGCGAGCACTTCCTGGATAATGGCTTCATAGGGTCGGTTGTGCCAGATGACTTTGATGTCAATTTCGACACCGGCATCCAGATAAGCGCGGGCCTGCTCACGGATCCATTCTGTGCGCTGGCTGATGACGCCCTGGCGCATCGATGCGCGCTCATCCGGTGAAAGCAGGGTGGTCATCTCGTATGAGAAGTCATAGATAGGCAGGAAAGCTTTGATCCTTCCGCCAATACGTTGATTCAGATAGACCGCCCGTCGCAGCGCGGGCTGATCGTCTTGCTGGGCATCAATGGCGACCAGAATATTTTGGTACTGGGACATGAGGCGTTCTCCTTAAACCAGAGCGACTGGAATAAAGATAGCCTATGTTGCACAGCGGAAGAAGTGAAAAAGTTACTGCCGGATCAACAAAATAAGATTTATTGATCCGGCTACGGATCAGGCGGCCTGGTGGCTCTGACCCGCTAACTCTTCCAGCAGGGCGTGGTTTTCAATGGTGATGTATTTGCCTTTCACCGCCAGCATACCGGACTTCTGAAAACGGCCCAGCAGGCGGCTGATGGTTTCAACCGTCAGGCCCAGGTAATTACCGATATCGCCACGCGTCATGGTGAGGCGGAATTCGCGCTGTGAAAAGCCGCGCTGGCCGAAACGACGTGACAGGTTCCAGATAAACGCCGCCAGACGCTCTTCGGCATTTTTCTTCGACAGCAGCAGGATCATATCCTGGTCGCCTTTGATTTCACCGCTCATCAGACGCATCATCTGCTGACGCAGGGCCGGCATTTTGCCCGACAGGTCATCCAGCGTTTCAAACGGGATTTCACAGACCATCGCTGTTTCCAGCGCCTGCGCAAAGCTGGGATGGTTTGAACCCATAATGGCATCAAAGCCAACTAAGTCACCCGCTAAGTGGAAACCGGTGATCTGCTCATCACCCTGTTCAGTGATGGTGTAGCTTTTAATGGTGCCGGAGCGAATGGCATACAGCGACTTCAGTTCGTCTCCTGCTTTGAAAAGGGTTTGCCCTTTCTGAATCGGTTTTTTACGCTCAATGATGTTGTCGAGCTGATCCAGCTCATGTTCATTTAACGTGAAGGGGATGCAGAGCTGACTGATGCTGCAATCCTGGCAGTGAATGGCACAACCGCCCGACTGAATACGACGAATGCTGCGTTTTTCAGGGATCATAATGGTATGCTCGACGATTATTGACTGGGGTCAATTTTACCACTTTTCAGGCTGAAGGGAACTCATCCGAGCAGTTTAACACCCACAATCATTATGGATGAAGCACACATCGACAAACGCTGATGTGACGGGCTTCTCAGAATGCCGCTACAGAATCGTGTAACGAAAAGTTTCCGGTTTAATGATCCGTTACGCCTCAATTTCTCAGTAACACCCTTCGCAAAAGCGGGGTAGTCCGGTCATGGCAGCTTTTGCTACGCTAATGACTGAGACCTGTTTTGCATGTTCCATCAATTTAATCAGGTGTGAGAAAACCATGAACCTTGATGATAATGATCTCTTTCGGGATGCCATGGGCGATGTCACGCCGTTAAAAGACACCACCACAACCTTATGGCTAAAATCCCCCTCGACCAAAGCGCCGCGCAAACCACCGGGGGAGTCGGAGCAGGAGAATTTCCTGACCCGGGGTTATCTGGAGATCGTTCCGCTTACTGCACCGCTGGAATATAAAGCCGACGGCATTCAGCAGGGGATTCTGGATAAACTGCGCAGAGGGGAATATCCGCTGGATGCCAGTCTGAACCTGTTACGGCAGCCGGTCGAAACCTGCCGTCAGGCGCTGTTTAATTTCATGATGCAGGCGCACAAGCAGGGATTACGAAACCTGATAATCATTCATGGCAAAGGCCGTGATGACGAATCACATGCCAATATTGTGCGCAGCTATCTGGCGCGCTGGTTGAAGCAGTTTGATGACGTGCAGACTTTTTGCACGGCCCAGACGCGCCACGGCGGGGCCGGGGCGCTCTATGTAGGATTGCGTAAAACCGACAAAGCGCGTCTTGAAAACCGTGAGCGGCATGCGAAACGCAGCCGCTAACTGTGAAACTTACGGATGGTGGACATCAACACTTCGGCGCTCAGGCTCAGCTCTGCGCCGCTGCGGGTAATAATGCCGACCGGTTCGCCCGGTCCGGACGAATTGATCGGCAGCGCACAGACGGCATTGTGGCTGAGGTCCTCTTTAATTGCCCCGGAAGGGACAAACCAGATGTAGTCGTAGCGAAGCGCCAGCTGCCGTGCCAGTGAAGTCGAGGATGTTTCAATGCAGTGGGGCGGCAGAGAGCAGCCCTGTTCATCCAGCATCTGCTGGGCGATCCGGCGCGGCGCGGTGCCTTCGGGAGAAATCACCACCGGCCACTGCATCGCGCGGGACAGTGTGACGTTGTCACTTAAAAGCGGATGCTCAGGCCTCACAACCAGCTTCAAGGACTCCAGAAACAGCAGTTCATAGGTCAGCCCGGTCATCATGTCGCTGTCCGCCATCCGGCCGATACCAATGTCAAACTCGCCAGCGCGTAAGCCTGCCAGTAACACATTATTATGCAGCGTCGCCACCTGAATGGTGGTGTTGGGCTGCAGCTGATGAAAACGATCAAGGATGCGTGGCAGCATGCCCATCGCTGCGGTGGTCAGTGCGCCAAGCCGGATAATCACCGGCGCATCCCCTGGTTGCTCATTGAAGCTCTGCCCGGCATGGTTCAGCGCATCGAGCACCCGCACCGCATGGGTCAGAAACTGTTCGCCCATCGTGGTGAGCTGCGCACCCAGGCGGCCACGCTCAAACAGACGAACGCCCGTCAGCTCCTCCAGCTCATTCAGGGTCTTGGACAGGGCAGGCTGACTCAGGCTAAGCGTCTCTGCTGCCCGGCCCAGTGTGCCTTGTTGCGCTACGGCAACAAAGGTATGTAAATGGCGCAAGCGAATGCGCTGATTGAAAAGGATATTTTTTTCCATATCGTCAACTTAATGAGAATGACCGCTCTGAGGCAACTGTTTAAAATGAAATTTGTTAACTTTGCTGCAAATTTATTTTAACAAACAGACCAGGATGAGTGCATTATCCGTTAACTGACTGATAAACAAGCACTCGTCGTAAATGCCTGCTGATCCGGCTGATTCCGGACGTACCGTAATTCAGGAACTTAACCGCTCAAAGCTGAATAATTCTCACTATCAAATAAAAATCTGACCGCTTAAGGTTAACGATGGGCTATCATAAGCGCCGTTTTTTTTACTTAAACTGATGTCAGACTGCGCAATTGCCAGGGAGTGTTCATTGACCAGCGTCGAGACGGTAGATGTCCGCCAGCTTATTAATCAGCAGGGCCTGAGCCACTGGCAAAAGCGGCTCATTGCGCTCTGCTTTATTGTGGTGGCACTCGATGGCATGGATATTGCGATCATGGGATTTATCGCGCCCACGCTTAAAGCCGCATGGGGCGTAACGAATCATCAGCTCGGGGTTGTCATCAGCGCAGCACTAATCGGGCTGGCGCTGGGGGCTATGGTCGCGGGGCCGCTGGCTGATCGCTATGGTCGTCGCATGATGATCATCTGGAGCGTTTTCTTTTTTGGCCTCTGGACGCTGGCAACGGCGCTGTCTCAGAACATTGAGCAGATGATGCTGTTCCGCTTCCTGACCGGTCTGGGACTGGGAGCGGCCATGCCCAACGTCGGCACGCTGGTGGCGGAATATGCGCCTGAACGCCGCCGGGCCTTCATCATCACCATCGTGTTCTGCGGGTTTACCTTTGGTGCCGCCAGCGGCGGGTTTGCCGCGTCCTGGCTTTTACCGCGCTACAACTGGCACTCGGTACTGCTGCTGGGGGGCATCCTGCCGCTGCTGGTGTTGCCCCTGCTGATCCGTGGCCTGCCGGAGTCGGTGCGATTTCTCATCAGCCGCGGTGCACCGGCTGCACGCATTCACGCCATTCTCGACCGGATGATGCCGGGCAAAACCGCGCCCGATTGCGCGTTTCACGCCCCTGAGGCCATCCTGCCCGCAGGGAGCGCGATCGGCACCGTCCTGTCACGCCGCTATCTGTTTGGCAGCACGATGCTGTGGGGCGGCTATTTCATGGGGCTGTTCCTGGTCTACCTGATTGGCAGCTGGCTGCCGTCACTGGTGAACACCCTGGGCATGTCAGTCACCGAAGCAGCGATTATTACCGCAATGTATCAGGCAGGCGGAACGCTGGGGTCACTGTTTGCGGGCTGGATGATGGATCGCTTCAACGCCAACCTGGCGCTGGCGGTGATTTACGGCTGTGGCGGGCTGTTCATTGTGGCACTTGGCTTTTCGCCAGCGGAAGTGGGCATGATGAGCGCCATCGCTTTTTGCAGCGGCTTCTGTTTCAACGGGGCCAATACCGGCATGAATGCCTTATCCGCCAGCTATTATCCTACCCACGCACGCGCCACCGGCTCCAGCTGGATGCATGGTGTGGGACGCATTGGCGCAATATTAAGCGCTTTTACAGGGGCCGAAATGCTGTCACTCGGCTGGTCCTTTAACCTTATCTTTCTGCTGCTGGCGATACCGGCTGTGATCACCACCCTGATGCTGCTGTTAAAAAACCGCTACGGCTTTAAGCCGATCACAGATTCATGATTTTTTCCGCTGAGGCCAGCGCGTTGCATTACATTAGCAGCAACGCTCATGGTGTCAGGTGGATAAGATGGACAAGTTTCTCAGTGCGGATCTCATCCGCACCCGTTTCTCTCAGGCAATGTCAGCGATGTATCAGCAGGAGGTGCCGCAATATGGCACGCTGATGCAGTTGGTCGCCACCGTAAACGATCGCACTCTGGAAGCCGATATCGCGCTGAAGGATCGTCTCACCGCTGCGGATGAAATTGGCCGACTCAGCCTTGAACGTCACGGCGCAATTCGCGTAGGCACGGCAGAGGAATTAGCCACACTGCGGCAGCTGTTTGCGGTGATGGGAATGTACCCGGTGGGCTATTACGATCTCTCTCAGGCGGGTGTGCCGGTTCACTCCACGGCGTTCCGGCCGGTCACCGATGCGGCGCTGCGGCGCAATCCCTTCCGGGTCTTTACCTCGCTGTTACGCCCTGAACTGATCGACGATGACGCGCTGCGTCAGAAAGCCATGGAGATTCTGGCTGCGCGCAACATTTTCACCGCCCGTTGCCGGGCGCTGTTGCAGCTGCATCAGCAGCAGGGCGGATTAACCGACGATCAGGCCACCGAGTTTGTTACCGAAGCACTGGAAACCTTCCGCTGGCATGCTCACAGCAGCGTGGACAGTCAGACCTATCAGGCGCTGAACCAGCAGCACAGGCTGATCGCCGATGTCGTCTGCTTTCCCGGCTGCCATATCAACCACCTGACCCCGCGCACACTCGACATCGACCGCGTCCAGCAACTGATGCCGTCGCGGGGCATCGATCCGAAAACCCTGATTGAGGGACCACCGCGTCGTCAGGTGCCGATCCTGCTGCGTCAGACCAGCTTCAAAGCACTTGAAGAGCCGATTATCTTTAAGGATGGTCATCAGGGAACCCACACGGCGCGCTTCGGTGAAATTGAGCAGCGCGGCGCGGCGCTGACGCCTGCAGGGCGCGCACTCTACGATCGGCTGCTCAGTGAAGCGGGCAGCGGGCAGGACAATCAGCAGCACCAGCAACAGCTGGCGGCCATTTTCCGGGACTTCCCCGACGATGAGACCACACTGCGTCTGCAGGGGCTGGCCTGGTTCCACTATCGCCTGAGTGAAAAGGGCGTCATGACGCCGCCGGATCAGGATGAATCGCTGGAGGATCTGATCCGGGAGGGGCGTGTGCTGGCAGACCCGATTGTCTATGAAGATTTTCTGCCTGTCAGCGCAGCGGGGATTTTTCAATCCAACCTTGGCGATCGGGCGCAGGTCCGTTCGGCGGGACAGGCGAGCCAGCAGGCATTTGAAGCGGCGCTGGGGTCTGCAGTCCTGGATGAGATGGCATTGTACGAAGAACGACAGCAGCGCTCGCTGGCGCAGTGCGGAATACGGACGGCCTGATTCACTCTCCGGGCAACACCTCTGTTGCCCGCAACCCTTTTATTGTGTCGGTTTAGCCAGCGCTCATGGTCCTGAAGCGGCGCAATAAGGAAGAATAGTCTTACCTCTGAACAGAAAAAGGACGCTTTACCTGCCAGCGCAGGTTTCGCGGTGTGAGTATCTTAATTCGTTAATAATCTGACTGCTTCACGCTCGCGGAACGGCCCCGGTTCGCGGCTGGATAACGCTCAGCGGCGAACTGGCACGGCATTTATCGCGGGCAAAAAGATAAACAATGTTTAACCCTGGCTACAACTGACGCGCTGAACCTGTTGATGCGCAGATTCATGCCTGCCTCTGGCTCTTCGGCATATTCTGCAAATCCCCTCTGTACCTGGACAATAGTGGTGGGCCTGCAAATAATGGAGGAACGTCTGAACAGGGAAACAGGAATGAAAAACGAAACAGGTCTGAGGATCATGACGGCCGAGGGGGAGTTGCGTGGATGCATGGACGATGACCTTTTCGTATTCAAAGGCATACCTTATGCGGCGGCTCCGGTTGGCGCACTGCGCTGGCGTCCGCCGCAGCCGGTCACACCCTGGCAGGAGGTACGTGATGCCACCGCTTTTGGGGCGTCCGGCTGGCAGAATCGCACTTACTGCCAGGCCGTGGGTGGCGGCGATCCCGGTGAGTTCAGTGAAGATTGCCTCTACCTGAACGTCTGGACACCCGATGTCGCACCGTCAAAACCGCTGCCGGTGATGGTGTGGCTGCACGGAGGAGGCTTCACCATAGGCGCTGGCGGGCTGGCACCCTATAACGGCAAGCCGCTGGCTTCACGCGGCGCGGTCGTAGTCACGCTCAACTACCGTCTGGGTCACCTCGGTTTCTTTTCTCATCCCGCCCTGGATGCTGAGTATCCTGTTGCCAGCACGGTAAACAATTTTGGCCTGCTCGATCAGATTGCCGCCCTGCAGTGGGTACAGCGCAACATTCCGGCATTTGGCGGAGACCGTCGCAATGTGACCCTTTTCGGTGAATCCTCTGGCGCGCGCAGTGTACTGTCACTCTGCTGTTCGCCGCTGGCTGAAGGACTCTTCCATAAAGGGATCGTGCAAAGCGCCTACAGCCTGCCGGATACGCCGCTGAAAAAAGCGCGTCAGCAGGGAGTCGCCGTGGCCCGCCATTTCGGGTTGCCGCCTGATGCCAGCGCGGAAGATCTGCGGGCACTGCCTGCCGATGCCTTCTGGCCGCTGGAAGGGGCGCTGGCGATCCCGCCAGTTCCGATTGCCGGTGATGCTGTCCTGCCTGAACCGATGCTGAAAACCTTTATGGCAGCAAAACAGCACCGTCTGCCGCTGATGGCGGGCAGTAACAGCGATGAGGCCAGCGTACTGGAATATTTTGGCGTGGATGCCACCGCAGTGTTGCAGCAGTGGCGCGCTAAAAATCGTCTCACTTACCGGACGCTGAAATGGATGTATGACATCCATGACGATAGGCTGCTGGGTCGTGCCGTGGCGCGTGATATGGCCTTCAGCCTGGTGCCGTGGCTGGTCATGCGGGCGCAGCACAATACCGGCATGCCGGGCTGGCGCTACTGGTTCGATTATGTTTCGGAGCATGCTCGCGATCTCTATCCCCACGGTACCTGGCACGGAAACGAAGTGCCTTATGTTCTGAATACCCTAAGTCAGATGCCGGACCCTGATGAAGCGCGGCCCTTCAGTGAAGCCGATCGGACCTTTGCCGCGCGTGTCAGCGACTACTGGTTTACCTTTGCCCGCGATGCCACAGAATATAAGCATCAGCTTGAAGGCGAGCCCGTCTGGCCAGCGTGGCACTCCGGTAATGACGTGACAATGTCACTAGGTGAGGGGCGTCAGAGCGGGCTGGTTCTGAAGCGAAACTTTATGCGCGCCCGCATGCGACTCTTCCGGCTATTAATGACGCGGATGGTCAGGCTTTGAGTCGCAAGTGATAGTTAATCTGCTAACCATTAAATTGCCTGAATGGAATTTTTCTGGCAGCTGAAGACTAACTCACTGAAAATATTGCGCTTTAGCGAAATGCACCCAGAATGACGCTGTAAAAAATCAGGTAACAAAACAGTTACATTTTCACTATCCCATGCCGATAAATCTCCTATGCCCGACGCTTACGGGTCAACGTGTATAGGATTTTGGTATGGGAATGCTCAAAAATTTTACCATTCGCGCAGTGATGCTCTCTATTCTGGGCCTGTTTTGTTTACTGTGGAGTGGCGTCGGGCTGTACAGCATCCACTCTCTTGGCGCGCTCAGCGAAGGCAACGATGTTGACCGTCATCTGGTTGAGCAAATGACGGTGCTGAGCAAAGGTAACGATCAATATTTTCGTGTTGTCACGCGGCTGTCCCGTGTGATGGAAAGCAAAGCCGCAGGAAAACCCCTGACCGATGAGGCTTATGCCCCTGTGCAGCAGGCGCTGGACAGCATGACTCAGCAACTGGCGCGTTTCAAACAGCTGGCACCCGGTCCGATGAACCCGGACGTGGTGGATGGCGTGATTCAGAGCTGGCAAAAGCTGCTGGACGAAGGCGTCACGCCACAACTTCAACTGGCCCGTCAGGCGTCACCTGATGCCTATCGCCAGCAAGCAAATAACGTCACACCGCCTCTCAGCCGGGCTTTTGGCGTCAGCGCAGAGAAATTTAACCAGGGCGCAGCCGAAAAGCTGGATACAACGCGTATTGAAGTTGACCATCTCACCGCGATGACCAAAACGATTATTACCATCACGGTGATTATCGGCCTGCTTATTCTGCTGTTTACCGACCGCTATCTGGTGGCGATGCTGGTGCGTCCGCTGGAAAGCATTCGAACCCACTTCGCGGTGATCGCGACGGGCGATCTCAGCCAGCCCGTTTCCGATTTCGGCCGCAACTGTGTCGGTAAACTGGTGCCGCTGCTGAGCGCCATGCAGGACAGTCTGCGTGAAGCGGTCAGCGCTATTCGCAGTGGTACCGAAAACATCTCGCGGGGTGCAGCAGAGATTTCTGCCGGTAACAATGACCTCTCTTCACGTACCGAAGAGCAGGCCGCTGCGCTGGAGCAGACTGCGGCCAGCATGGAGCAGTTGACGGCCACGGTGAAATTCAACGCCGACAATGCCCGTCAGGCCAGCCTGCTGGCAGAAACGGCCACCACCACGGCGCAACGTGGCGGTCAGCTGGTCAGTGAAGTGGTCAGCACCATGGATGGCATCTCCGGCAGCTCGAAGAAGATCGCTGAAATTACCAACGTGATTAACGGCATCGCCTTCCAGACCAACATTCTGGCATTGAACGCTGCTGTTGAAGCAGCACGTGCGGGTGAACAGGGCCGTGGTTTTGCGGTCGTGGCGTCTGAAGTGCGTAACCTGGCACAGCGTAGCGCCAACGCCGCCAAAGAAATCGCGACGCTGATTGAAGATTCGGTACAGCGTGTCGGTAAAGGTGCCGAGCTGGTCAGCACGACCGGTGGCACGATGAATAACATCCTGAAATCGGTGCAGGATGTGGATGCGATTATGAAACAGATCGCCTCTGCGTCGGAAGAGCAAAGCAAGGGCATTTCGCAGGTGGGCACTGCGGTCACCGAAATGGACAGCGTGACGCAGCAGAACGCCTCACTGGTTGAGGAGGTCTCTGCCGCCGCGAGCGCGCTGGCACTGCAGACGGAAGCACTGCAGGCCTCAGTATCGAAGTTCCGCCTCTCCGGCAACCGCCAGACCGCGCCTGCTGTCAGCAATAAACCTGCTGCGCCAAAAGCCCCCGTGCTGAGTACGCCTCAGGCTAAACCTGCTGATAATGGCGACTGGGTAACGTTCTGATCCCGGCAGAGCCACGTCACCAGTTCTGCCAGCAACGGTGACGCCTCCTGCGTGGGCCGTTGCAGTAAACTGTAAACGGCTCCGGTTTTGACCTCGCCAGCGAACGGCTTAATCAGCCTGCCGCTGGCGATATCACTCTCCACCAGATTGCTGTCGGCAATCGCCACCCCGAATCCCTGAATCGCTGCACTTATCGCTAAATCCATGGTGGAAAAATGCTGGTTTCGCTTCATGCTGAGCGTCACCTGCTGCGCCTGTAACCAGCACTGCCAGTCACGCGTATCTGCCGTGGGATGCAAAAAGGTCATTGCGGCCAGCGCCGCCGGCGTATCCGGGCAGGGCTGATCAGCCGCCATCACGGGCGTCAGCGACTCGCTGAAGAGGGCGATCCCGTCCGGATGCGGTTTGCCATAGACAATCGCCGCATCAAAATTCTCAAGCTGCACCGCGTGATCCAGGGTGGTCGTCAGGGCGACATGCAGTTCAGGGCGGTGAAGCTCCAGCGCCATCAGCCTTGGCACCAGCCAGCGCATTGCACAGGTCGGCGCTTTCAGGCGAAGGCTGAGCTGACTGCGACGGACCTTCTCGCTGGCCTGAACCATCAGCGCAAACCCCTGGCTGAGTTCGGGCAGCAGGGCGGCACCCTGCGGGGTCAGCCGCAGGCCGCGCGCGTGGCGGTCAAACAGCGTCACGCCCAGCCACTGCTCCAGCGCAGCAATTTTACGGCTGACAGCACCCTGCGTCAGGCACAGCTCGCGGGCAGCATGGGTCAGATTGAGATAACGGGCCGTCACCAGAAAGGCGTGAATGGCATTGAGCGGCAGCGATGCGCGTGACACGGTGAACCTCAGCTATGCGTTTTTGTCATGGCTATTATGACGACATTTCGCTTGCCGACTCAAGTCGCAGCCCGTTGAATAATGTCTTATCCCATCTGACCGGTTATGCACCTGACGGAGAAAATATGTCCCTGAAAACGCCTGTCGCTATCCACTCAAAATTGCCGGACGTCGGCACCACTATTTTTAGCGTCATTGGCCAGCTTTCGGCGCAGCATCAGGCGATTAACCTGTCGCAGGGCGCGCCAAATTTCCCCTGTGATCCAGTGCTGATCGAGTCAGTCAGTCGTGCGATGCAGGCGGGGCATAATCAGTATGCCGCCATGATGGGCCTGCCCGCCCTGCGCGACGCCCTCGCCAGCAAAGCCGAGGCGCTTTATGGGCAGAAATATGACGCCGCCAGCGAGGTGCTGATTACCGGCAGCGCCAGTCAGGGGCTTTATATGGCGATTACCGCGCTGGTTCATCAGGGCGATGAGGTGATCTTCTTTGAACCGGCATTCGACAGCTATGCGCCGGTGGTGCGACTGCAGGGCGGTACGCCCATTGGCCTGAAGCTGCAGGTGCCGTCGTTTGCTATCGACTGGGATCAGCTGCGGGCCGCCATCACGCCGCGCACCCGGATGATCATTATCAATACGCCGCACAACCCCAGCGCGCAGGTGCTGACCCCCGACGATCTCAATAAGCTGGCAGCCCTGATCCGCAATACCGGCATCGTGGTGCTCTCCGATGAGGTTTATGAACATATTCTGTTCGATGATCGCCCGCACTGTGGGATGGCGACGCATCCGGAACTGGCGGCGCGTAGCGTCATCGTCTCCTCATTTGGTAAAACCTTTCACGTTACCGGCTGGCGGGTAGGCTACTGTCTGGCACCGGCAGAGCTGATGACCGAGCTGGTGAAAGTGCATCAGTTTATGATGTACGCCGCCGATACGCCGATGCAGGTAGGGTTCGCGCACTATCTGCAAACCCCGGAGAACTATCTGTCGCTCGGCGCTTTCTATCAGCAGAAGCGCGATCGACTGATCGCCCTGATGGAGAACTCCCCGTTCCGGCTGCTGCCGGGTGCCGGTTCGTTCTTTATGCTCGCCAGTTATGGACATTTCAGTGACGAACCTGACAGTGAAATGGTAAAACGTCTTATCGTTGATCACGGTGTGGCAACCATACCGCTGTCGGCGTTTTATATGGATGGCACAGACAACAAACTGATTCGTCTCTCTTTTGCAAAAGACGAGGCGACACTAGAGGCTGGCGCGGCTGCGCTATGTGCCTTTTCCCACTGAATCGCGCCATCGCGTGAGACAGTTCGGGGAACAGGTAACCAGGACTTTTCGGGGTAAATGAATAATGAGAAAACTGAACGCGCTTTTTCTGGCTCTGGGCATGATGACAACGGTACAGGCCGTGGCACAGGATTTACGTTACGGCGTAGAGTCACAGTATCCGCCTTTTGAGAGCCGCAATGCCAAAGGGGAGCTGGAAGGCTTTGATATTGAACTGGGCAATGCCATCTGTAAGGCAGGCAATTTTAGCTGCCATTGGGTCGAGAGCAGCTTTGATGCGCTCATCCCGGCACTGCAGGCAAAAAAATTCGACGCCATTAACTCGGCGATGAACATTACCGAAGCGCGCGCCAGAAGCATCGCGTTTACGCAGCCGATCTACCGGATTCCGACCATGTTAGTGGCGAAAAACGGTGAAAACCTGGCACCGACCGCTGAAAGTCTGAAAGGTAAAAATATCGGTGTGCTGCAGGGATCGATTCAGGAAACCTATGCGAAGAAGCACTGGGAAACGCAGGGCGTGACAGTAACTTCGTATCAGGATCAGAACCAGGTCTATAACGACATGGTCGCAGGTCGTCTTGATGGCACTCTGGTGATGTCGGCTGCGGGGCAGTCTGGCTTCCTTGATAAGCCACAGGGCAAGGGCTTTGGCTTTGCCGGCAAACCTGTCGAAGATGATGCGATTCTGGGCTCAGGCATCGGCTACGGACTGCGTAAAAATGACGTACAGCTCAAGCAGTCACTGGATGGTGCCATCGCCAAAGTGCAGGGCGATGGCACCATCAAAAAGCTGGCTGAAAAATATTTCCCGGGTATTGATGTGAGTGCTAAGCCATAACGTTAATCGGGCGCGTTCAGCGCCCGATTTCTCCGCTTAACCCGCCGCCAGATAACACAGTTTTTCCGCCACCTGATAAGACTTCACAAACGACGTAACCGGCAGAAATTCAAAACGGGAATGGAAGTTATGCGCGCCGGTAAAGAAGTTCGGCGTCAGCAGCCCTTTGGCTGAGAGTGCCGCGCCGTCCGTGCCGCCACGCATAGGAATGACCTTCGGCTCGATCGCCAGCGCGGCGAAGGCGCTGAAGATCAGGTCTATAGCCCGACGATCTTCACCCAGTGCATTGCTGATGTTGCTGTAAATATCGCTGATGGTGATGCTGACCTTGCCGGTCGGGTAGCGTGCTGCAAGCTCTTCCGCGGCCTGTTGCAACTGCTGCTTACGGGCCGCGAAGCTGGCGAGGTCAAAGTCACGGATTGAGACCTTCAGCGTTGCCTTGCTGGCGTTAGCCTGAATCTCATTAAACCAGATATAGCCCTCACGGCCTTCGGTATGTTCCGGGGTCTGCTGCCGATCAAACAGGCTGATATAGTCATGGGCCATCAGCAGCGGATTGACCAGCACGCCTTTGCCCGACATCGGGTGAGCCGGTACGCCGGTAAACTCAATTTCAGCCGCCGCACCATTAAAGTTTTCATACACCACTTCGCCCAATTCGCAGCAGTCGATGGTCCAGGCAAAATTGACGTTGAAGCGCGTTTCCAGATCCAGCGCTTTTGCACCGCGCAGGCCAATCTCTTCGTCCGGTACAAAGGCCACCACGATATCGCCGTGGTCACCTTTAAGGTTCGCCATCAGCGTCATCACCACGGTAACCGCCGCTTTGTTGTCCGCGCCAAGCACGCTGGTGCCGTCGCTGAAGATGACCTGCTGGCCCAGATAGGGCGCGATTTCCGGATGTTCATCGCGGCGCAGCCAGATATCCTGCTCCGGATTCAGACAGAGATCTTCGCCCTGCCAGGTGAGGATCTGCGGGTGAATATCGGGCGATAAACCCACATCAACGGTATCGATGTGCGTAATAAACCCGATGCGCGGCGCGTCTGGACGGTTGCCGCGTTTCACCGCCGTTACCGTGGCATGCTTATCAATGACCACGTCATCCAGGCCCAGCCCACGAAGTTCGTCCGCCAGCAGTTCCGCCATGGCGTGCTGGCTTGTTGTGCTGGGCAGAGTAGTGGATTTTGCATCGCTCTGACTGCTGACGGCGAGGTAACGGAAAAAACGTTCGGTGAGTTGCGACTCAAGTTTGTCTGTCATCACTATTCCTTATTAGTCAGCCACGGGCGGGGTTCGTTATGGTGCCGAATCGTGCTATCAATGAAGCATCTGAATGATTCATTTAGATATTGTGATCACCGGAAGTCAATACAAAGCGAGGATGATAATGAAAATCAAGATAGCCACCTTAGCGCTTGTTACTGCTGGGATAGCGCTGGCTGGCAGCGTGAACGCAAAAACGCTGGTCTACTGTTCTGAGGGATCGCCAGAGAATTTTAACCCTCAGCTCTACACCTCGGGAACCAGTGTTGACGCCAGTGCGGTGCCGGTGTTTAACCGTCTGGTGGACTTCACGCCGGGCACTACCGACCTGGTGCCCAGCCTGGCGGAACGCTGGGAGATCAGCCCGGATGGCACCGTCTACACCTTTCATCTGCGCAGGAACGTGAAGTTCCAAAGCAACAAACAGTTCAAACCCACCCGCGATTTCAACGCCGATGATGTGATCTTCTCTTTTATGCGCCAGATGGACCCGCAAAATCCTTACCACAATGTGTCTGGCGGCACCTACTCCAACTTTGAAAGCCTGGAGCTTTCCACGCTCATCAAAGGTATCGACCGGGTGGATGACCATACCGTGCGCTTTACGCTCGCCCATCCTGAAGCGCCGTTCCTTGCCGACCTTGCCTGGTATTTCGCCTCAATCCACTCAGCAGAATATGCCGACGCTATGCTGAAAGCGGGGACGCCGGAAAAGGTCGATATGAACCCGATCGGAACCGGCCCGTTTGAGCTGGTGCAGTACCAGAAAGATTCCCGCATCCTCTACAAAGCGTTCCCGGACTACTGGCAGGGCAAGGCGAAGCTCGACCGGCTGATATTCACCATTACGCCGGATGCCTCCGTGCGCTATGCCAAGCTGGAAAAGAATGAGTGTCAGGTGATGCCATTCCCTAATCCCGCCGATCTCGACAAGATGCGCGCTAACCCGGATATCACCCTGGAACAGAAGGCGGGTCTGAACACCGGCTTCCTGGCGTTTAACACCACCAAAGCGCCCACCGACAACGTTAAAGTGCGGCAGGCGCTGGCAATGGCAATCAACAAACCGGCGATCATCGAGGCGATATTTAAAGGCACCGGCACGGTTGCAAAAAACATCCTGCCGCCGGGCGTCTGGAGTGCTGATAAAGATCTGAAGGATTACGATTACGATCCCGTGCAGGCCAAAGCGTTACTGCAACAGGCTGGTGTGAAACCGGGCACCGAAATTGCGCTCTGGGCAATGCCGGTTCAGCGACCTTACAACCCGAATGCGCGTCGAATGGCGGAGATGATTCAGGCGGACTGGGCCAAAGTCGGCATTAAAGCCAGTATCGTCAGCTATGAGTGGGGCGAATACCTGAAACGCGTGCGCAGCGGCGAGCATCAGGCGGCGCTGATGGGCTGGACCACGGCGACCGGCGATCCGGATAACTTCTTTGGGCCTCTCTACAGCTGCACCTCTGCTCAGGGCGGCTCGAACTCCTCGAAATGGTGCTATAAGCCGTTTGAAAAGTTGATTACCGAAGCGCGTGCCGAACCGGAGCAGGGCAAACGCACCGCGCTCTACCTGCAGGCGCAGCAGATGATGCATGATCAGATGCCCGCCGTGATGATTGCGCACTCCACCATCTTTGAACCGGTGCGTAAATCAGTCAGTGGCTATGAGGTCGATCCGTTCGGCAAGCACATTTTCTATCAGGTGGATATTAAGCAGTAACGGATAGAAGCCCATACGCGTTGAGCTTCTGTGGTTCAACTTAACGGAGATCTGCCGCAATAAATAAACTCAACGCGAAGGGAACATGACCCGAAGAAGAAAGCGTCCCACGCCAGGACGGTGTGGGCCGGGCATGCCAGGGAGGGCGGCCTTTACGACTTTCCGACCGGGTCGTGTTCCCTTCGCCAGCACGAGCTGACAGCTATCCGGCACAGATTCAGATACCAGTCGCCATGCCCACGCCAGGGTCACCCTTATCCCATCCTTACCTGCTGACCCATCTCCGTCAGCCGCTGCTGCAAAAACTGCAGGAACAGCGTCAGGGCGGCGTTGCGCTGACGGCCCGACACCGTCTGAAGCTGCAGCGTGCGCTGACTCAGTTGATCCACGCCCATCGAACGCAACACCAGATTTTGCGTATCACGCTCAAACAGCAGGGTAAAAGCGCTGCAAATCGTTACCGCCTGCGGCGTGTGCAGCAAAAAGTGATAGAGGGTAGCGAAATAGTCGCAGGTCAGCACCGGCTCGACCACGCAGTCATTCATCTGACAGGCGAGATCAAACAGCTGTCGCACGGTGGTGTGATGGCCCGGCAGCGCCAGCGGCCAGCGATGAAGATCGGCCAGCGTGACCTCACGCGACGCCAGCGGATGTGACTGATGCATCGCCAGCAACACCGGCGCAGGCCATGAGCCAAGCACCTCAACGCTGCGCTCCGGTTGCAGACTGAACTGAAGTGCCACATCGCATTCGCCCGCCCTGACGCACGCCGCCACGCCCTGCGAGTGCGTCACGTTAATGGCAAACAGTGCGCCAGGGTTCGCCAGCCGGAACGCTGCCAGCAGGCCGGGCAACAGACTGAATGCCATTCCATCCGTGCAGGCGATACGGATCAGGCTACGCCGTACCGCTTTTAACCCCTTAATTTCGGCCAGCGCATATTCCATATCGAGCTGACTCTTGCGCACATGATGGGCAAAAATCTCACCTGCCTCATTGAGCACCATACCGCGCGCATGGCGCTCAAACAGCGGCACACCGACCTGCGCTTCCAGCCGCTGAATCTGACGACTGATTGCTGAAACCGCAACAAACAGTTGCTCACTGGCGGCGCTGAGCGAGCCGCACTCAACAACCGCCAGGAAATAACGAATCTCGCTGCTTAACATGGTCACTCCGGCTGGATGCCTCATAAAAGGGCAGAACAGCGTTGCTTTAAAAGCAACGTTCACTCGATAAATTGATAATTGTGGCAAAGGGGGAAGTTTGTCAAAGATAAAGCACGATAAAAATAACAGACAGGGCAAACATGACAGAACAACAGGCAGTTGACCAGGCAATGCACTACATTGACAGCGGTGAGTTTCAGCAACTGCTGGCACGGCGTGTCGCCTGCGTGACCGAAAGCCAGCACGCCAGCCAGCAGGCTGCGCTGCATCACTATCTTGAGCAGGAAATAGGCCCGCAGCTGGCGGCGATGGGGTTTACGCTCCATCCGTTTGAAAATCCCCAGCCTGGCAGCCCACCGTTTCTGATTGCCACCCGCATAGAAGATCCACGAAAACCGACGCTGCTCTGCTACGGCCACGGGGATGTGGTGTCAGGTGACGATGAAAACTGGCGCGAAGGGTTATCGCCGTGGCAACTCACGGCGGAAGATGACTGCCTGTATGGCCGCGGCAGCGCGGACAACAAAGGCCAGCACTGCATCAATCTTGCGGCGCTCGAGCAGGTGTGGCAGGCACGCGGGGGTGCGCTGGGCTTCAACTGCAAAATCCTGTTTGAAATGGGCGAAGAGATCAGTTCGCCGGGCCTGGCGGCAATCTGCCAGCAGCAACAGGCGCTGTTGCAGGCCGATCTTTTCATCGCCTCTGATGGCCCGCGACTCAACGCGCTGCGGCCGACACTGTTTCTGGGTTCACGCGGTGCCGCTAACTTTCGTCTGACGATACGGGCGCGTGACAACGCTTACCACTCCGGTAACTGGGGCGGGCTGCTCAGTAATCCCGGCACCCAGCTTGCCAGTGCGATCGCCTGCCTGGTGAATGCGCAGGGTGTATTGCAGGTCGCTGCGCTGAAACCGGACTCGCTGACCGACGCCGTACGCGGCATCCTCAGTGACATTGAGGTCGGCGGCATGCCGGGCGATCCGGCACTGGCTGAAGGCTGGGGCGAGCCAGGTCTGACGCCTGCCGAGCGGCTCTACGGCTGGAACACGCTGGAGGTGCTGGCGTTCGAAACCGGTAATCCGGCGCAGCCGATGAATGCCATCCCTGGCAGCGCTACTGCGGTATGCCAGCTACGTTTTGTGGTCGGCACCGACTGGGAAAATCTGGTGCAGCATGTCGAAAGTCATCTGCGTCAGCACGGCTTCGATAACGTCAGTGTGGAATTTTTGCGCGGCTCAACGGCAACGCGGCTCGATCCGCAGGATCCGCTGGTGGCGTGGGCGCTGGATACGCTGGCGCGCAGCAGCGGTAAAAACCAGCGCTGTTGCCTAATCTTGGTGGTTCACTGCCCAATGAGGTGTTCGCCGATATTCTGGGCCTGCCGACGTTATGGGTGCCCCATTCCTATCCCGCCTGTGGTCAGCACGGCGTTAACGAACACCTGCTCACTTCGATTGCCCGTGAGGGGCTGGCGATCATGACCCGGCTGTTCTGGCAACTGGGTGAAGAGGGGGAACAGCTGATGACGCGCCACCATCAGTGGCGGAGAGGTGAACAATGAGCAGCATCACGCAATTCACCGCGCAGGTAAAACCGAGCCTGCACAAAACGCTGTTCGCGACCTGCATCGGTAATGCCCTGGAGTGGTTCGACATCGCGGTTTATGGTTTTTTCGCCAGCTACATCGCGCACGTCTTCTTTCCGGTCAGCGATCCCTCGGTGTCGCTGCTGCTGACTTTCGGCAGCTTCGGCATCTCCTTTCTGATCCGCCCCCTGGGTGCCATTGTGCTGGGCAACTATGCCGATCGTCATGGCCGCAAAAAGGGGCTGCTGCTGTCGATTAATCTCATGATGCTGGGCGGGGCGATCATTACTTTTATGCCGGGTTACGCCACGATCGGTCTGGCGGCACCGCTGTTGATCATCCTGGCGCGTCTGATTCAGGGCTTCTCTGCCGGCGGTGAATTTGGCAGTTCGACCGCCTTTCTGGTGGAACATTTTCCCGAGCGTAAAGCCTTTATCGCCAGCTGGCAGTTCGCCACCCAGGGGGCCAGTACGCTAATGGCATCAGCGTTCGGACTGGGGCTGACCCACTGGCTGAGCGAAAGTGAGATTCTGGCGTGGGGCTGGCGCATCCCGTTTGCTTTCGGTCTGCTGATTGGCCCGCTGGGGATCTACATTCGCCGTCATGTGCAGGAACCTGCCAGCTTTGCGTCGCAGGAGAAAGAAGCCGCACCGCTTAAATCCCTGTTCGGACGGCAGAAAGCACTGATCATTCTGGCGATTGGCGTGATGGTGATTTCGACTGCGGTCAACTACATGCTCAACTACATCCCGACCTATGCCACCAAAACGCTGCATCTGCCGGGGTCGGTTGCTTTTACCGCCACGCTGGTGGCGGGGATGATCCTGACGGTCGTGACGCCCATCATGGGATTGTGGGCCGAGCGGATTGGCCGGTTGCCGCTGATGTGGGGATCGCTGCTGTTGCTGGTGGTCACCATCTATCCTGCTTTCAAATGGATGGTTGATCACACGACGCCCACCACGCTGATCCTGCTGGTGGCCTGGATGGCGCTGCTGAAGTCGATCTACTTTTCCACGGTGCCGTCGGTGATGGCGGATCTCTTCCCGGCAACCACGCGCGCCAGCGGCATGGCGATCAGTTACAACGTGGCCGTGACCGTATTTGGCGGGTTTGCGCCGCTGATTTGCAGCATGCTGATTACGGCCACGGGCAGCAGTCTGGCACCAGGCTATTACCTGATGGCGGTAGCGGTGCTGAGTGGCATCGCGCTGCTGCGTTGCAGTAAGCGGGTGGCCTGACACGGTAGCTGATGAGAAAAGTATCCCGCGTCAGGGACGACGCGGGACGGGCATGGCATGAAGGGCAGATTTTGAAGCTTTCCGATGTGCCCCGGCTTTCTGTGCAGGCCCGATCTCACCATGAAACGAACCTGACTGCGTCAATCATTACACCGGGCCGGTAAACCGGCCCGTTTTTAGTTAACTGAACTGCACATAAGCAACATGGGTCTGCAGATACTCCTCCAGACCATGTTTACCATCGGCACCGCCAACGCCTGATTTACGCCATCCGGCATGAAAACCCTGCATCGCCTCGAAGTTTTCGCGGTTAACATAGGTTTCGCCGAACTTCAGCTTTCGCAGCGCAATCAGGGTGGTGTTGAGATTCTGCGTATAAATTGAAGAGGTCAGCCCGTACTCGCAGTCGTTAGCCAGCGCGATGGCCTCATCCAGCGTTTTAAACGTCATCACCGGCAGCACCGGGCCAAAAATCTCCTCCTGCATGATCGCCATCTCCTGACGCACATCTGTCAGCAGCGTGGGCTGGAAGAAGAAACCTCTCTCTCCGGCACGCTTGCCGCCCAGCAGCACTTTTGCACCTGCGGCAACGGCATCAGCCACTTTCTGCTCGACCCGGTCCCGTGCGGCGGCATTGATCAGCGGTCCCATATCGATGTCACTGCGTTCGGCGGGATCGCCAAAGGTCACCTGTTGAAACGCGGCAGAGAGTGCGCTGATAAAACGATCGTAAATGCCTTCCTGCACATAGACGCGTTCCACGCAGTTACACACCTGACCACTGTTAATCATGCGTGAGCTGATAATGGATCGCACCGCCAGATCCAGGTCAGCATCTGCCATCACGATGGCGGGGGCTTTGCCGCCCAGTTCCAGCGACACTTTCGTTACATTCTTCGCTGCGGCTTCCATGGTGGCGATACCTGCGCCAACGCTGCCGGTCAGACTCACCAGCCCGACCTTCGGGTTTGCCGCCAGTGCCTGTCCCACTTCCGGCCCCAGGCCATAGACAACGTTGATCACGCCAGCGGGCAGGCCCAGCGTCTGAATGATACCGGCAAACAGTGCCGCATTGTTCGGCGTCAGCTCGCTGGGTTTAATCACGATCGTGTTGCCGGTGATCAGGGCTGGTGCCGCTTTGCGGGCAATCAGGAAAAAGGGGAAGTTCCACGGTAAAATTCCGGTGGTCACGCCAATCGCTTTTTTAAACAGGAAGATGTTTTCGTCAGGCCGGTCGCTGTTGATGATCTCGCCTTCATAACGCCGTGCCCACTCTGCCATGTAATCGAGGTAGTCGGCAGTGAACAGCACTTCTGTCTTCGCGAGTCCCTGGGTTTTTCCACCCTCCGCCACAATGGTTGCCGTCAGCTCCGGTTCGCGCTGGCGGATAGCGTCGGCGATTTTGTGCAGCCAGATGCCGCGCTCGACCGCGGGCAGCGCTTCCCACGCTGGCTGAGCGGCTTCTGCGGCACTGATGGCAAGGTTTGCCTCTTCACGACTGCCCTGGGGAATGCGTGACAGCAACGCTTCAGTGGCCGGATTGATGACGTCAATCCACTGGTCACCCTGATGGGCGACAAACTCGCCATTAATGTAATGTTGATGATGTGTTGTCATTCGCTTAACTCTCCGCTATCGATACGTTGCAGTAATGTGATGGCAGGGTGAAGCAGAACGCCAGGCGTGACCTTTTCCTGATTGCCAGTTGCCGGGATCGGCTGGCAGCCAATCACAGATATCGGTGAGTTCTGCGGCAAAAACGTCAATCTGTTGTAGATTTAAAGGAGTGAAGTCGTGAAAAAGGGGTTAAATCATGGCAAATGGATGGGCGTCAGAAGGCGCTGTTCAGGAACAGATTGATAGCACCGTTAACGACGGGATTGAGCGGGTAAGACAATCGCTCGGGCAGGGCGAAAGCGCCACCGAATGCGAGCTGTGCGGCGAACCGATTCCGGAAGCGCGCCGTCAGGCACTTAAAGGGGTGCATTACTGCGTGGCGTGTCAGGAAAAAATTGATAAGCAGCAGCAGACCAGCAGCTTATATAACCGTCGGGGCAGTAAAGACAGTCAGCTGCGCTGACCATCAGGAGCCTGGCATGGCCAGGCCGCTGCCGATAAACCATGCCAGAAAACCCACGCCCGCCACGATGATGGCGATTGGAAACAGAATGCCTATTCTCATATTCAACCTGCTGTAAACAGCTATTTCAAAAGCGCGATCTTATCATGAGATCCGGAGGACTGCGCGGTGGGTTTTCAGCAACGTAAAGAGCTGAAACTGCGTGGCATCGTTCTCCTCACGTAACACTTCGCCTTTTTTATAAAGTATGTGATGCACATGACCGAGCTGGCGCCAGACCACGATCGCTGAGGCAATCAGGGCGCAATGTTGCTCAGCCTGTACACACTCGATGGTGGCATAGTGCGTTTCATCCAGACCATTTATAAACACCTTTATCGCATCTGCAGGCAATATTGCCCGGAGATCATCCAGCATCACCTGGCTGACTGACTGCGAAAGAAACAGCGTTAACCACTTCGTTGTCATCTCAATCCCTGATCCCAATCAATTTGATCCAGTTTATACGACCTTGTCCGGCGTAATGAAGGCTTCTTTATTTTCTTGCCACCATACCAGCTTAAATGGCAGTCAGCTCAAAAGTGGGCTGCGCCACACAGCAAAACGGTAAAAAAAGCCCAATAATAAGTCACTTACCTGAATGGTTGTCCAATTATCTCACAACTGTGAAATTGTGATCCCCAACGTTAATAAAGGGTAAATATTGCCACTCCGTTACGGCTTCCGGCATTTATCCAAAGGCTGAGGAATTCCTGCAAAACGTAGACTGCCTGCTGAACGGAAGCTTAACGGTTTCCGACAGGACTCAACCTAACCGGGGAATAACAATGAACAGTGCCATTATTGCAGGTATCTTCTGGCATTTTGTCGGCGCTGCCAGCGCCGCCTGTTTTTACGCGCCGTTTAAACAGGTAAAAAGATGGTCATGGGAAACCATGTGGTCGATTGGTGGCCTGATGTCGTGGCTGATCCTGCCGTGGGCGGTCAGTGCCATTTTACTGCCTGACTTTATGGCCTATTACAGCAGTTTTACGCTGACGCAACTGACGCCGGTGTTTCTGTTCGGCGCGATGTGGGGCATTGGCAATATTAACTACGGGCTGACCATGCGCTATCTCGGCATGTCGATGGGAATCGGTATCGCGATTGGCATTACTCTGGTGGTTGGAACACTGATGACGCCGCTTTTGCAGGGGCGTTTTGGCGAGCTGTTCGCTTCGGCAGGGGGCCGTTTAACCCTGCTGGGCGTGCTGGTGGCGCTGATTGGCGTAGGGATTGTGACACGCGCCGGGTTATTAAAGGAGCGGGCGCTGGGGATAAATGCCGAGGAGTTCAATCTCAAAAAAGGACTGGTACTGGCGGTGATGTGCGGCATCTTCTCTGCCGGTATGTCCTTTGCGATGGATGCGGCGAAACCGATGCATCAGGCCGCAGCCAGCCTTGGTATCGATCCGCTCTATGTAGCCTTACCCAGTTACGTCATCATCATGGGTGGCGGCGCACTGGTCAATCTGGCCTTCTGTTTCTGGCGGCTGGCCACCCGGCCAGAGCTGTCGCTGCGTAAAGACCTCTCCGTCGCAAAACCGCTGCTAATCGCGAATACGGCTTTTGCGGTGCTCGGTGGCACCATGTGGTATCTGCAGTTCTTCTTTTACGCCTGGGGACACGCCAGAATTCCGGCGCAGTATGACTATGTCAGCTGGATGCTGCACATGAGCCTTTACGTCCTGTGTGGGGGGCTGGTGGGCCTGCTGATGAAAGAGTGGAAGTCAGCGGGGCGTCGCCCGGTCAGCGTGCTATCGATTGGCTGCGTGGTGATTATCATTGCCGCTAACATTGTCGGTCTTGGTATGGCGGCCTGATTCTTACGCAAAGGCTGTCTGAATAGAGAAGGGGTCTGCTTTGCAGGCCCGTTAAAGCAGAAGAAAGGCAGTTACATCGTGCTGGTCAGATTGTTGAATCGTAACACTGCTCTTCAGTGCATGCCTGACCCACGCGGCTACGCCCCTCATGAGGGGCGTCCGCTGGCGGCGTGTGCATAGTTCAAAATGCTCCAGACATTTACCTTGGCGCTGGCCGCTTTCTTCTTAACGTGTTCCCCGGACTTTCTGGCTGATTTATTACGGCTGTATTTTTCACGGCTGAATTTTTACGGCTGAATTTTTTACAGAAAAAATCACGCCGGAAGGGTTTGCTTCAGCGCTCACTGCTGACCCGGATTATTCAGATTCAGCACTTTTCAATGTCTGCCGTGGTGCGATAAATCGCTGACGCCAGGCGCTGGGGGTTAAACCGGTATCACGGGTGAATACCACCGAAAAATAGTTACTGTCATCAAACCCGCAGCGGGCGGCGACCTCACTGATCAGACAATCCCGGGTGCGCAGCAGATATTTTGCCTGACAGAGCTGCAACTGACGCAGGTAATGACCGATGGTCATCCCGGTCTGCTGACGGAACAGCTGCCTCAGTGCCCGTTCGCTGAGCTGGTTATGCTGACAAAACGCCGCGAGATCAAAGGGGCGGGCAATCGCGCCCTGCAAGGCTGACATCAGCAGGTCGAGCTGCTCGCCCTCCGGCAACGCCCAGGGGCGATCGGCGGCGTAGCCATGGCGGCGCAGAATCAATGCCAGCTGCAGAAACAGTGCTTCAGAGAGCTGGACTGACAGCGGATCGCTTTTGCGGCTTTCACGCTCCAGCTGGCTGATAACGCCACGGGCCAGTGACATGCCCCGCGTAGTCAGACGCCAGCAACCGGGCGAATCTGGCCCCTGTTGTGGCAGCAGCTGACTCCAGTCCAGGCTAAGACCAAAGCGGTCACGGCAGTAGAGGATATTATCCAGCACCAGATTATTGACATTATCAAAGCTGTGGCAGTCACTGTCGCGGATATAGAAAACGTCGCCGCAGGTTATCAGCCAGGGACGATCGTTGAGGACATGCAGGCCGTTACCGCGCCAGACAATCACGATTTCACTGAACTCGTGTTGATGAGGCGGAAAAGAGGGTTGGGGCATCCTTTCGGCAACCGCCACCGGTAAACTGGCGGCGGGAAAATAGTCATCCCGACTGAGTATCAACGCCATATTTTGCTCCTTTACAACATCTGCTGGCGCTCCGCTCGCGGTGCGCAGCCAAATTCGCGCCTGAACAGGGTTGAGAAATGGTTACTGTCACCAAACCCACACTGGAAGGCGATATCGGTAATTCGCATATCACTGTGACGCAGCAGATGACGAGCCTGTAGCAGCCGTAAACGGTTCAGATAGCGCTGCGGCGTACTGCCGGTTTGCTGTTTCATTTGCCGATGCAGAGTGCGCAGCGACAGGGAGAAGCGATCAGCCAGTTCATCCCAGACAATTTCATCACTGTAATGCTCACCCAGCCAGTCGAGCAGGCGATGCAGCCGTGCCTCCTGATCCTGACTCTGTCCGTCAACACACGCTTCACGCAACAGCACCAGCAACTGTAAAAAGAGCTGTTCCTGGTACGCCTGTTTCCCGAGCGTCCAGGCATCATCCTGCTGCATCTTCGCTGCCACACTCAGCGCCTGTGCCATCACCTTGTGGTTGATACGCCAGTGAGAGGTATATTGCCCGTCCCGATCGCAAGGCAAAAGAGCCTGCAGCCCGGAGAGAAAGCGGAACGCGCCGGGACTGCGATAAAGCACATTGGTCAGGCAGAGGTTCTCGGTCTGCTCATAGAGATGACGATCGTGATCGCGCACAAAGCAGACACACCCTGCACACAGCGTTTGCGGCTGGCCATTAAACACATGAATGCCGGAGCCCTGTTCCACCAGTACAATTTCATGGAAATCATGATGATGTTCCGGGAAAGCGGCCTGCGGTATGCGGGGTTCAATCGCTATCGCGTAATCGCCTTCGGGAAAAAAATCTGCACTGTGCAATATGGTCATGATCGTCTCTCGCTGCATAACAAAATCGTAACGCAGTCTAATCAGGACGCTGTTACCTTACCTTGAATTTTCAGCTGAACTCAGCAGGAATCATGCTGATTTTTCAAGAAATCCCTGGCAGTTAACAGATTTGCGGCAGGGGTCACATCGCCTTTGCACTCATCTCTGTGATCTCCCTCACGAAGTTCTTTGCCCATCTGCCAGCCACCTGCGCCTGTTGGCATTCTCGGGAAGGTGACGACCGGACAAGATTTTTTACTCTGTGACCACTTAATCATAGGGAAAAGTCGCCATGACCAGGAGAAACATTGTTGCTATCGATCTCGGCGCGTCCAGCGGACGGGTCATGCTCGCAAGCTGGGATGCCGCGCAGCGCCAGCTGGCATTGCGTGAGGTCCGGCGCTTTACAAATAAGCGCCAGCGTCGTGCCGGTTATGACTGCTGGGATCTGGCGATGCTGGAGCAGGAAATACGCGCCGGGCTGGCTCAGTTAGATGAAGACGAGATTGTCCCTGACAGCATCGGCATCGACACCTGGGGTGTGGATATGGTGCTGCTGGATGCAGAGGGTGAGCAGGTGGGTGAGGCGGTCAGCTATCGCGATGCGCGCACACACGGCCTGATGGAGCAGGCGCAACACGAGCTGAGCCGCAGTGCCATCTACGCCCGAACCGGCATTCAGTTTCTGCCGTTCAACACACTCTATCAGATGCGCGCCTTGCATCAGCAGCAGCCCGACTGGCAGGCCCGCGTGGCGCATGCGCTGATGATACCGGACTATCTGCATTATCGCCTGACCGGAAATCTCAACTGGGAATACACCAACGCGACCACGACCCAAATGCTCAATATTCACAGCGGTGAGTGGGATCGTGATTTGCTTGCCTGGGCCGGTGTTGACCCGCAGTGGTTTGGTCATCCGCAGGCACCCGGCAATACCGTGGGCCACTGGATTAATCGCGCGGGCCACGCGGTTCCGGTGATTGCCGTCGCCACCCACGACACCGCCAGCGCCGTTCTGGCGACGCCGCTGATGCTCGACAACGCTGCCTATCTCAGCTCAGGAACCTGGTCGCTGATGGGCTTTGAAAGCCTGCAGCCCTTCGCCTGCGATAACGCACTGCGGGCCAACATCACCAACGAAGGCGGCGCTGAAGGTTATCGGGTACTGAAAAATATCATGGGGTTATGGCTGTTGCAGCGTATCTGCGGCGAACTGCAGATTGACGATCTCAGCCTGCTGATTGAAGAGACAGCACAGCAGCCCGCCTGTGTTTCACTGATCAACCCTAATGATGCGCGTTTCATCAATCCCGACAGCATGGTCAATGAGATTCAGAACGCCTGTGCCGGGCAGGGGATGCCAGTGCCGCAATCTGCGGCGGCTCTGGCTCGCTGCATATTTGACAGCCTGGCGCTGCTCTACCGTGAAGTGCTCCAGGAACTGGCCCGGTTACGCGGCAAGCCTTTCAGCCAGTTACACGTGGTGGGAGGGGGCAGCCAGAACCGTTTTCTTAATCAGCTCTGCGCCGACGCCTGCCAGATCCCGGTGCTGGCAGGCCCGATTGAAGCCTCCACGCTGGGTAACGTCGGTTGCCAGCTGATTGCATTGGGCGAACTGACGGATGTGGCTGATTTCCGCTGCAGCGTCATCAACAACTTCCCACTCGAAAAATTCGAACCGCAAACACACAGCGTCTTCGGTGCCAGTCAGGCACGCTTCGCGACGCTGAGTCAACCCGCTAAGGAACCCGCTTATGACTAAGCAGATTGAACAGGCTTTTGAACTGGCTAAACAACGCTACGCTGACAACGGGGTTGATGTTGAAGAGGCTATCCGCCAGCTGGACCGCATTCCGGTCTCCATGCACTGCTGGCAGGGGGATGATGTCCGGGGATTTGAAAACCCGCAGGGCGCACTGACCGGCGGCATTCAGGCCACCGGCAACTATCCGGGGCGGGCACGGAATGCCGGTGAACTACGCAGTGATATCGACAAGGCAATGTCGCTGATCCCCGGCGCAAAACGGCTGAACCTGCACGCAATCTACCTTGAAAGCGACAAGCCGGTAGACCGGGATGCCATTGAGCCAGCCCATTTCGCCAACTGGGTTGCCTGGGCCAAAGAGAACAAGCTGGGCCTTGATTTTAACCCGAGCTGCTTCTCGCATCCGCTGAGCGCTGATGGTTTTACACTGTCGCACAATGATGACACTGTGCGTCAGTTCTGGATCGATCACTGCAAAGCCAGTCGCCGCATCTCCGCCTCGTTTGGTGAGCAGCTTGGCACACCGTCAGTGATGAATATCTGGGTGCCGGACGGTATGAAAGATATCACCGTGGATCGGCTGGCCCCGCGTCAGCGCCTGATGAGTGCGCTGGATGAGATCATCTCAGAAAAACTGAATCCGCAGCATCATATCGATGCCGTTGAGAGCAAGTTGTTTGGCATTGGCGCAGAGAGCTACACCGTCGGGTCAAATGAGTTTTACCTGGGTTATGCCGCCAGCCGCCAGACGGCGCTCTGCCTGGATGCAGGGCATTTTCATCCTACGGAAGTCATCTCAGACAAAATTTCCGCCGCCATGCTTTATGTGCCGCGTCTGCTGCTGCACGTCAGCCGTCCGGTACGCTGGGACAGCGATCATGTTGTGCTGCTGGATGATGAAACGCAGGCTATCGCCAGTGAAATCGTCCGTCATCAGCTGTTCGACAAAGTGCATATTGGCCTCGACTTCTTCGACGCCTCCATTAACCGGATTGCCGCCTGGGTTATCGGCACCCGGAATACCAAAAAAGCGCTGCTGCGTGCCTTGCTGGAGCCAACCGACCGCTTACGCCAGGCCGAAAACAGCGGCGATTACACCGCGCGACTTACCCTGCTGGAAGAGCAAAAATCACTGCCGTGGCAGGCGGTCTGGGAAGCCTGGTGCCTGCGCCATGACGTCCCGGCTGATGCCAGCTGGTTAGGCGATGTCCGTCATTATGAACAACAGATCTTGAGCCAACGTTAAGGATTTACTATGCAAAGCATTCTTTCTTCCGGGTTTGTTAAGGGAATGGTCAAAGCGACCAGCGATATGTGGCTGAAGGGCTGGGACGAACGTAACGGCGGCAACGTCAGCCTCCGTCTGCTGGAAGAGGAGGTTAAACCCTTTGCCGCCGATTTCTGCCAGGAGCCTCGCTGCATTGAGCTGACCCAACCTGCGCCTGCGCTGGCAAACGACTGGTTTCTGGTGACCGGTTCAGGAAAATTCATGCGCAACGTTCAGCTTGATCCAGCGGATTGTCTGGCGCTGCTGCAGGTCGACGACAAGGGATTGTCCTATAAAATTCACTGGGGCCTGTCGAATGGCGGTTTGCCGACCTCTGAGCTGGCTTCACACTTTCAGTCTCATGCGGTACGTAAAACCGTCAGCAATGGCGCAGATCGGGTGATTATGCACTGTCACGCGACCAACTTTATGGCCCTGAGCTACGTGGTTGAGATGGACTCTGCACGTTTTACCCGTTTGCTGTGGGAAGGCAGTACCGAATGTCTGGTGGTCTTCCCGGATGGTGTGGGTGTGCTGCCATGGATGGTGCCGGGCACCGATGAAATTGGTACGGCGACTGCCGGGCAGATGCAGTCACATACTCTGGTGATGTGGCCATTCCATGGTGTCTTCGGGACTGGCCCGACACTGGATGAAACCTTTGGTCTGATTGATACGGCAGAGAAATCGTCAGAAGTGATCGTCAAAGTGCTGTCGATGGGGGGGATTCGTCAGAGCATCACTACCGAGCAGCTGGTCGCGCTGGGTGAGCGTTTCGGCGTGAAGCCGTGGCAACCGGCACTGGATGTGGGACCGGCAAATGCTGCGTAAAGCCTTTGTGATGCAGGTGAATGCCGACTGCCATGAGGAATATGAGCGTCGTCACTCGCCGATCTGGCCTGAACTGGCAGAGACGCTGAAAGAACACGGCGCACACCATTATGCCATCTGGCTGGATGCAGAGCGGAATCTGCTGTTCGCAAGCGTTGAGATTGAATCTGAAGCGCGCTGGGAAGCAGTGGCGAAAACAGAGGTGTGTCAGCGCTGGTGGGCATCAATGAAGGATCTGATGCCGTCGAATGCGGATAACAGTCCCATCAGTCAGCCGTTAAAACCCGTGTTTTTTCTGAGCTAAAAAATGCAGGGCGGCACAGCCGCCCTGCATCACTATCCTTTGACCTGACATAAACCAGTCAGCGTTGGCCACATCGCCATCAATGTATCAATAATACTTTCAAGATCGTCACGCTCTGCGCCTTCACGCGCCCGCACCGACATACCCTGAAGCATACAGCCCAGATAACGTGAAAGCGCCGGTATATTCACGGACGCACTCAGTTCACCACGCTGCTGACGCGCCAGCAGAAAATCACTCAGCACGTGCTCCTGCGACTGATGCTGCTGTTGCAGCATGGCTGCAATCTCAGCCGAAGCCGCCGACAGGGCCGTTGAGGTGCAGATAAAGAAGCATCCACCGGGGGAATCGCGTTCGGTAAAACAGGCTGCAGTAGCGCGGAAATAGGCTTCAATAGCCTGATCAACCGGTCGCTGATCGTCGCCTAATGCCGCTTCACGCCACGCGCTGAACTTCTCTACATAGCGCTCCATGGCTGCGCGAAACAGCCCCTCTTTATTCACAAACTCTGCGTACAGGGTTGGTGCTTTTGCGCCGGTTGCGGCCACCAGATCGGCCAGAGAGGTTCCCTCGTAACCGTGTGTCCAGAACAGGGTCAGAGCTTTATCGAGCGCGGCTTCGCGATCAAACACTTTGGGTCGGCCACGGCATTTTTTTACATCACAATCCTGAACCTGACTCATACACCCTCGCTGACAGTCAAACACCCTAATAAATTACCGATCATTATAAAAATGTGCAAGGCCCGGTGGAAATGACCCCGCCAGGCATTGCCATTTTGTGCGCCTGCGCATCTTTACCGCCCCTATGGTTAAGTCGGAAAGGGGGCTGAAGCCCATATTCCCGCCACTTCGCTAATAAAATAACGCTCATTAAATAAATATTGACGACGAACAGGAACGGGGTCTATCATTTATTTAACGGTCGTTAATTAAATAGCGACAACCTGATTCAGACCAACCAGATTTAAATACTTAAGCGAGAAAATTATGAAAACCATTAAAACCACCCTGGCAGCACTGGCACTGACTACCCTGGCTTTTGGCGCATCTGCAGCTGAACTCGTCACCAGTGAACCGGCAAATCAACAGCCCGTGGGCACCATCTCCGTACTGGGGGGAACCAACCTGACTTCCGTAGAAGCGCAACTGAGTGCCAAAGCGGACGAAGCCGGTGCGAAATCGTTCCGTATTACGTCAACCAGCGGTCAGAACAAATTGCATGCACGGCTGTCATCTACCAGTAATGGGGCGTGCATCAGATAATCTGAGAAGGGGTTCGTTATGAAACGTATCAATATGATAGTGACAGCGGCGGTACTGAGTGGCCTCTCCTTTGCCAGCCTGGCGGCTCAGCAGGTCAGCAGTACGCCGTTAGATCAGCAAAAAATCGGTGTCATCAGCGCAACGGGCAGTACGAATCTGACCTCGCTGGAGCAGCAACTGTCAGAGAAGGCCAGCGATGTCGGAGCAAAGTCTTTCCGCATCACTTCGACCTCTGGCAGCAACAACCTGCATGGCACAGCCGTTCTTTATAAGTAACAAGCGCGACAGACCCTCATCAACAGGCTTCAGATAAACCAGCTTATCTGAAGCCTTTTTTGCAGGCGTTAAACGGTACTTCTCTCTATCCGTTGCTGCGTAACTGCGGATAGCGCCGGAAAATATAAACACACCATAGCAACGCCACCAGACCAATCATCCCGCCGACATTGCCGACTTCAGCCATGCCCAGATGCAGACTGACCTGATTACCCAGCAGCGCGCCCGCGCCAATGCCAATATTGTAGATACCGGACATCAGCGACATCGCCACATCGGTGGCATCCGGAGCCAGCGAAAGCACCCGCACCTGCATAGCCAGCCCGATCATCATCATCGCCACTCCCCAGACAACGCACAGCGTTGAGATAGCCGCGGGGCGGACGGCGGCAAAGATCAGCAGTCCCATGCAGAGGGTGATCAACGCAATGGCAGCAATCAGCAGCGCGGAAGGAAACTTATTCCCCAGCGTGCTGAAGAGCAGACTGCCGACAATGCCCGCTGAACCAAACAGCAGCAGCAGCAGCGTCGTGAAATTGCCGCTGGAGTGCGCGACGTTCTGCATAAATGGCTCAATATAGCTGTAGGCGGTGTAATGCGCGGTCACCACCAGCGTCACCAGCAGATACATGCTGACCAGCGCCGGACGGCGGAACAGCATCGGCACACTGCTCAGTGAACCAGTATGCTCACTCGGCAGGCGCGGCAAAATGCGCACCAGCATAATCATCAGCACCAGTGCTGAAAGACCAATAGCGCCGAAGGTGGTGCGCCAGCCAAGATACTGACCCACTACGCGGCCAATTGGCACGCCCAGCACCATCGCCAGTGCCGTACCGGTTGCCAGCATACTCAGCGCCTGGGTTTTCTTGCCCGCCGGGGCAACACGAATCGCCAGCGAGGCGGTGATCGACCAGAACACCGCGTGAGACAGGGCGATGCCGACGCGCGACACCATCAGCGACCGGAAATCCCAGGCGACGGTTGAAAGGACGTGGCTGACAATAAAAATCAGGAACAGCACGCCCAGCAGCAGTCGTCGCTCAATATTGCGGGTCAGCAGCATCAGCGGCAGTGAAAGGAGCGCGACCACCCAGGCGTAGATGGTCAGCATGATCCCCACATCAGCCGTCTGCATTGAAAAGTCAGCGGCGATATCGGATAACAGGCCAACCGGCACGAATTCGGTGGTATTAAATACAAATGCGGCGATGGCCAGCAATACCACGCGTAGCCAGGCAGTTTTACGTGAAACAGTTGTTGGTTGCATGAGGCGTCAAATCAGTCAGCACAGCGAAATCGGATGTGGCAGACACATCCAGCGAAAGTGACCTGCGTCACAAATTACAGACCATTGTAGTGAATAAAGCGGGAAGCGAAACCTTATAAATGCCTTTTAATGCTGATTTTTTATTATCACTTCCCTGCAGAGCGATAGCCTGACGTTATCAACCGCGACAACGTGCAGGCACCCTGTTCAGCAGGGTGTTCTTATTAAACCGTCAAAGATGAGAAGGTGCAGCATGCAGCCCTGACAGCCAGCGCTGTCAGCGTTTCATGCCCGTCAAACAGACGGTCTGTCTGATCAACGCCCGGCTCAGGCATGTACACAGCCCTAAGCCGAACCAGGTAAATGGCAGTCCGCTGAAATGCTTAAGTCGCAGCGGTAACGGTTTTCATCCAGGGCCTGCCGGGGTGGATTAGCGCGGTGGCGGTGTATGTTTCAGGGCCACGCTGAGCTGACTGGCCTGCGGATCGCTGTTATTAAGCGGACAGCAGTTTTCGCAGCCGATGGCACCCGCATAATATTTTTTTGCCTGCAGAATGGCGGCGTTCACATGGTAAAAACTGCCCAGAAACAGTCGGTTATCCATGTCGGGAAGATGAGGGCAGCCTGCGGCATGCACCACATGGTTGTCGTTATATCCCGATTGTTTATTAACGTAATAGTAGAGAGCCACAGGCGGTCCTTGTTGCCGTGTTAAAAGGCAAAGCAGATGAATTATGACAATAAAAAGGATTATAGCGGGAAACGCACGCTTTGTTTGCTCTGGATCGGAAGGGGACAGACAGCGTGAGAAGCCGCCAGGCCCGCCGGAAAGAGCGGGGCCTGGCAAGAAACATCCTGTCAAAGCTTTCTGCTGTGAAGACGCCAGGCAACCAGCAGCGCCAGGACCAGAAGGACGCTGATAAACAGCGTAATTCCGCACCAGCCAAAGTTATGCCAGAACAGACCGCCCAGCGTGCCCGCCACGCTTGAACCCACGTAGTAGCTGAACAGATAGAGCGACGAAGCCTGACCACGCGCCCTGCGCGCACGGGGACCAATCCAGCCGCTGGCGACCGCATGGGCAGCAAAAAAACCGGCGGTGAACAGCATCATGCCGGGCAGAATCAGCCACAGCGAGTTAAATGCCGTGACCAGCAAACCCAGCAGCATGATGGCTGTAGCGCCCAGCATCACCGGCCCGCGTCCCAGGCGACCGGTCAGCGCACCCGCTTTAGGTGAACTCCAGGAGCCGGTGAGGTAGACCACCGACAACAGACCCACCACGGCCTGACTGAGATGCCAGGGCGCATCCAGCAACCGATAGCCAATATAGTTAAACAGGGTAACGAAGGCACCCATCAGCAGGAAGCCTTCGGCAAACAGCCACGGCAGACCCGGATCGCGCCAGTGCAGCCGGAAGTTAATCAGCAGATTACGCGGACGCAGCGTGATAGGCCGGAAATGGCGCGAGGCAGGCAGGATCTTCCAGAACATCAGCGCTGAGGCCAGTGAAAAACAGCCGATCACTGCCACAGCGATTCGCCAGGAGAAGAGGTCGGTCAGGACACCGCTCAGCAGACGCCCGCTCATCCCGCCAATCGAATTACCGCTGATGTACAACCCCATTGAAAAGGCGACGACCCGCGCATCCATCTCCTCACTGAGGTAGGTCATCCCCACCGCCGCCACACCGCTGAGCGACATGCCCATCAGCGCCCGCATAATCAGAATGCCGTGCCAGCTGGTCATGGTCGCTGAGATCAGCGTGCAGATGGCCGCCAGCATCAGCGCCGTCACCATTACCGATTTTCGCCCGATAGCATCAGAGAGCGGCCCGGTCACCAGCAGGCCCAGTGCCATCAGGCCGGTTGAGATAGAGAGCGACAGGCTGCTGGTTGCCGGAGAAACGCCGAACTGCTGTGACAGCACCGGCAGAATCGGCTGCACGCAGTAAAGCAGGGCAAACGTCGCCAGACCCGCAGAGAAAAGCGCCAGCGTGACGCGCATAAACTGTGGCGTTCCCCGCCGGATATAACTTTCAGCAGCAACAGAGACTTGCGGTTCAGATACCGTTTTCTCATCCACGGTTGCCTGTATTGAGCGACTCACACATCTTCCTTAAAGTCAGAAACCAGTCGTCAGCTTAGGAAAGCGGCATTATGCTGTCTAATATATTAATAATCTCAAATAAGACGTTTAAGATATGAATATTGAACTGCGTCATCTGCGCTACTTCATTGCGGTCGCAGAGGAGCTCCATTTCGGGCGGGCAGCCCAGCGTCTCAATATTTCCCAGCCGCCGCTCAGCCAGCAAATTATTCAGCTGGAAGCGGAGACCGGCGCAAGGCTGTTTAATCGCACCAACCGCAGCGTGCAGCTCACCGCTGCCGGAGAGCAGCTGCTGAATGATGCCCGCACGATACTGTTGCAGGTTGAGCAGGCGGCCGATCGCGCCGCCCGGCTGCATCGTGGCGAAGAGGGCGAGTTGCGCATCGGCTTTACCTCATCAGCGCCGTTTACCGCTGTCGTGTCTGATGCGCTCTTCCGGTTCCGCCAGCGCTGGCCGCAGGTCCATATTCAGATGCAGGAGATTAACACCCGTCAGCAACTGGCACCGTTGCATGACGGACGGCTCGATCTGGGTGTGATGCGCAATACGCCGCTGCCCGCTGACCTGCGTCATCAGCTGCTGCTGAGCGAGCCGCTTTATGCCGTGGTGCATAAGGCGCATCCGCTGGCAGATGCTGACACTATCTCTGTGACTGCGCTGGCCGCTGAGCCTTTTGTGTTTTTCGATCCGCAGGGCGGAACCGCGCTCTACAGCGACATTCTGGCGCTGCTGCACCGTTACCACATCAAGCCCTACATCACACAGGAAGTGGGTGAGGCGATGACCATCCTGGGTCTGGTGGCAACCGGTTTAGGGGTTTCCATTCTGCCCGCCTCATTCCGCCGGGCGCGGCTGGCCAATCTGGTCTGGCTGCCATTATCGGAAGAGGATGCGGTTTCAGAGCTGTGGCTGGTGTGGTCAGCCGGACGCGAAATGAATGCGCAGATGGAGAATATGATGGCGTTACTGCGGGAAAACCGGGCCTGAAGCAGGCGTGACACGACGTCAATCTGTGCGATAAATCACATTTCTAATCAAATATTTGACGCTGTCGCCTGATCTGCCTCACCATAGCGCATGTTTATTTAGAAGCGCGAAAATAACCGGGAGCAGGGTTGTGAATCCGGACAGTCAACATGGCCATATCGACCAGATCAAGCAGACCAATGCAGGTGTCGTATATCGTTTAATTGACCATTACGGTCCCATTTCGCGTATCGAACTTTCCCGCCGTGCCCAGCTTGCTCCGGCCAGCATTACCAAAATTGTGCGTGAAATGCTGGACGCGCATCTGGTGCAGGAGACCGAGTTTCAGGATCCCGGCAGCCGGGGCCGTCCGGCGATTGGACTGATACTGGATACCGATGCCTGGCACTATCTGGCGATTCGTCTGCATCGCGGCGCGATGACCTTTACGCTACGCGATCTCAGCAGCCGTGAGCTGGCAGAAGAGAGCCTGCCGCTGCCTGATGAGTCCGCTCAGCCCTTACTGACTTCGCTGATTGAACAGGTTGATGCTTTCTTTATCCGTCATCAGAAGAAGCTGGAACGTCTCACGGCCATCGCCATTACGCTTCCGGGATTGATCAACGCTGCGTCAGGCGTGGTGCATCGGTTGCCGGGCTATCAGGTCCGCGATATGCCGCTGGGCGATGCGCTGGCGGCGCGAACCGGCTTACCGGTGTTTGTGCAGCACGATATTTCAGCCTGGACGCTGGCGGAGTCGCTGTTTGGTGCCTCGCGTGGTGCGCAGGACGTTATTCAGATTGTGATTGATGAAACCGTGGGGGCGGGCGTTATCAGTGGTGGTCAGCTGCTGCATAAAAGTGGCCGGGCGCTGGTTGAGATCGGCCATACGCAGATCGACCCTTATGGTCAGCAGTGCTATTGCGGAAATCATGGCTGTCTTGAAACGGTCGCAAGCACCGGCAGCCTGCTGGCGCTGGCGGCGCAGCGTCTGCCTGCCCAGCCCGACAGCCTGCTCAATAATCAGCCGCTGACGCTGGAGTCCCTGTGTGCGGCCGCGCAGTCGGGCGATCGCCTGGCCCGCGACACCATTGCCAGCGTCGGACATCACGCCGGACGGATTCTGGCTATGATGGTCAACATCTTCAATCCACAACATATTCTTATCGGTTCACCTCTGAACGCCGCCGCAGATGTGCTCTTCCCGGCGGTGAGCAATACCATTCTGCAGCAGTCACTGCCTGCCTACAGTGCGGGCATCCAGCTGGCACCCACTGAATTCAGCGAGCCGGGAACGCTGGGCGGTGCCGCGCTGATCAAAGACGCGCTCTATAACGGACACCTGTTAGTCAAACTGTTACAAGGTTAAGCAGGCCTTAACTTGCGCTAACGCAATCCATTCTCATCCTCCATTCCTTAAAATGCCGATTCGCAGAAAGGTTAATCACCGATTAACCGCAACGGTTCGAGAGGAGAAGTGAGTGAACAGACTATTTGTTACCGGCACCGACACCGCAGTGGGTAAAACGGTGGTGTCACGTGCGCTGTTACAACGTTTTATCCAGTCCGGATACAGTGCCGTCGGCTATAAACCCGTCGCACGCTGTGCCGTCAAAACCGCTGATGGCCTGCGTAACAAAGATGCACAGGTTCTGCAAAGCGCCTCATCCATCGACCTGGCTTATCAGGCGATCAATCCACTGGTCTTCCAGGAAGAGGAGATCTGCACCCATCCGAGCCAGATTATCGATTACGCCTTGCTGACCCGGGGCTTAACCAGCCTGACGCAGCAGGCCGATCGCGTGGTCGTCGAGGGCACCGGCGGCTGGCGTAGTTTGATGAACGATGGCCGTTCGCTTTCCTGCTGGGTTGTTGAGCAGCAACTGCCGGTGGTGTTGGTGGTTGGCATCCAGGCGGGCTGTATCAGTCATGCTCTGCTGACGGCAGAGGCGATAGCACTGGACGGACTGCCTCTGGTCGGCTGGGTTGCAAATCGCATCAATCCCGGACTGGCACAGTACAGCGACATCATTGAAATTCTGCGCGAGAAAATTGCTGCGCCCCTGCTGGGCGAACTGCCTTATCTGCCGCGCGCTGAACAGCGCGATCTGACATCCTGGATCGATATTTCCCTGCTTGAGCCGGATGCGATGCACGCTGTGAGTGCAAAGATCGCCTGAATATGAAACAAAACAAGTCATCTGAGTCGGCGGTGAGCCTAAAGTTTCAGGCTCATCGCAGGCTCTCTGTAATTATTTCTGTTTAGAATTGAAAGACCTGGAACGGAAATCACCCAACCCTGACGTCATGGCGCAGAAAATGCATTAACTCCGCTTATCACACAGAGCCGGAGCACCACCATGTCGCACTCGCACGAGAAAGGTTTGTTATATGGGCTTGAAGCCCGCATTGGCCCCGTACCGGCGTTTTTTGCCGCGCTGCAACATCTGCTGGCCAGCGTGGTGGGGATTATTACACCACCGCTGATTATTGGTTCGGTTCTGGGATTGCAGGCCTATATTCCTTATCTGATCAGCATGTCGCTGTTTGTCTCCGGCTTAGGAACGTTTATGCAGGCCCGGCGCTTTTATGGCGTTGGCGCGGGCATGATTTGTTTACAGGGCACCAGCTTTGCTTTTCTGGGCGTGATTCTCTCCGGTGGCCTGATGGTGAAAGGGCGCGGCGGTTCGCCGGAAGAGATTATGGCGATGCTGTTTGGCTGCAATCTGGTGGCAGCGCTGATCCCGGTTCTGATCAGCCGCTGCGCCGGTACGCTGCGCAAAGTGCTGACGCCGGTAGTGACCGGCACGGTTATTACCCTGATAGGCATCAGCCTGATTAAAGTGAGCATCACTGACTGGGCGGGCGGGCACAACGCCACGGATTTTGGCTCACCGGGAAATCTGGCGCTGGGTGCGCTGACGCTGCTGGTGATTGTGGCGCTGAACCGCGCGCGTAACCGCTGGGCGCGGCTTGTGGCGGTGGTAGCGGGCATTGCCGTGGGATGCATTGCAGCAGCCTTAACTGGCCATCTGCAACTGAAGATCGCGCCGGAGAGCAGCTGGCTGGTGCTGCCTGCCTTCTTCCGGTTTGGTTTCGCCTTTGACTGGACCATATTTCTGCCGATCGCGCTGGTATCCGTGATTGCGGTGATTGAAGCCGTCGGCGACCTCACCGCTAACTGCCTGATTTCACAACAGCCAATTACCGGCAAGCCTTTTCAGCAGCGGCTGCAGGGCGGCATTGTTGCTGACGGCCTGAGCTGCGTGCTGGCCGCAATGTTCTCTGCCTTTCCCAACACGACATTTGCGCAGAACAATGGCGTTATCCAGATGACCGGCGTTGCCAGCCGTTATGTCGGCATGCTGCTGGGGATTATGCTCGCGCTGCTGGGACTGTTTCCTTATGTTGGCTCGCTGCTGCAGCAGATCCCGCCGCCCGTACTGGGCGGGGCGACAGTGGTGATGTTTGGTAGCGTAGTCGCCGCCGGGATCCGCGTCATGACCCAGACGCCACTGGGCCGCCGCGAAATGCTGATTGTCGCCATCTCATTCGGAATCGGTCTGGGTGTGGAAGCGGTGCCAGAGGTGCTGAAACAGTGCCCGCCGCTGATTAACAATTTATTTGGTCATGCGGTGACAACCGGCGGCATTCTGGCGATTGTGCTCAATCTGGTGCTGCCAGACGAGGCACCTGCGGTGGACGAGGTTGAGGCGGAAACACTCACCGAGAGCTAAAAGCTATAAGCCGTTAAATGCAGAAGGGCTGATGTTGTCCTTACAGACAACACAGAAGTTAAAGCGATGGGAGCATACGCCAGTAGCAAAGCATAGCGGCCAGGGATGGCCCGCGCTGAGCCCGCCAGGGATAGCAGGTTTTGCGTATTTGCGGAGGGCGTATGCTCCCTGAGCCATTACCTGAAACACCAGAAAGAATGGTCCGATACAGCCAGTAAACTGATTCGCTTTAAGAACGAGCCTGCTCAGGGAACAGGGTCAGATCGGAAAGTCGCAAAAGCCGCCATCCCGGGCACGCTCGGCCCGCGCCGTCCTGGCGCGGGACGCTTTCCTCCTCTGACCTCATTCCCTTCGCGTTAAGCTTATTTGTTGCTGCCAGACTGATCAGAGTTTAAGTTTGCCAGCTATTTTAAAGGGCCTGAGAGACCCTTTTAAGTGACAAAATTACGGATTCAGACGACGACGGGTGCGCCCTGAGCTGAGGTAATCCGCAATATAATCCTGCGAAATCTCCCCGCTGTAGCGACCCTCTTCATCGACAATCGGCATCCAGACCGTATTGTGCTCATAGAGTTTTGACAGCACCACGCGCAGGTTCTCTTCCGCTTTGCCGGTCACCTTAAAGGTATGCAGTTTCTCTTCGCAGCGGCCGCTGACGTTTCGCGCCTCACGACGCTTCACGAAGCCCAGCGGTTTACCATCCTCGTCGACCACGGTAATGGAGCGCATATCGTTCTCGTCCATGGTGCCAAAGGCTTCGTCCAGCGGCGTCGAGCGGCGCACGGTGATGGTCGGCTGTTGATCGGTTACATCGCCTGCCTGCACCAGTAACAGGCGCTTGAGCGTTCGGTCCTGACCCACAAACGAGCCGACAAATTCATTCGCCGGGGTCGCCAGCAGTTCATCCGGGCTGGCACACTGCACAATTTTACCCTGACCAAACACCGCGATGCGATCGCCCAGCTTCAGCGCCTCGTCAATGTCGTGGCTGACCAGCATGACGGTTTTCTTCAGCTGACGCTGCATGTCGAGGAACTCGTTCTGGATCACTTCGCGGTTAATCGGGTCGACAGCACCAAACGGCTCATCCATCAGCAATACCGGTGGATCTGCTGCCAGCGCACGAATCACGCCGATACGCTGCTGCTGACCGCCGGACATCTCACGCGGATAGCGGTGCAGAAACTTTTTAGGATCCAGCGCGACCATGCTCATCAGCTCCGTGGCGCGCTCATGGCACTGCTTTTTATTCCAGCCCAGCATGCGCGGCACCACGGTAATGTTCTCCTCAATGGTCATGTTAGGAAACAGACCGATCTGCTGGATCACATAGCCAATGTTGCGGCGTAAAGTGGTGGTGTCCTGCGTGCTGGTGTCTTCGCCATTAATCAGGATACGGCCGCTGGTGGCGGGGATCAGACGGTTTATCATCTTCAGCGTGGTGGTTTTCCCGCAGCCAGAGGGACCGAGCAGCACGCACATCTCACCGGCGGGCACATGCAGGCTGACGTTATCGACGGCTTTATTCGTGGTGCCGTTTTTCTGGGTAAAGGTTTTCGTCAGGTTTTCCAGCGTAATCATTATCGAATCCCCTTTGGAGTCAGCGCCTGCTGCAAACGGTGCAGCAGCCAGTCAAGAAAAATAGCCAGCAGACAAATCATCAATGCCCCGGCAATTAACATACGAATATCACTGCCGCTGATCCCATCCAGCAGCAGCTGGCCCAGACCGCCCGCGCCAATGACGGCCGCAATCGCCATCACGCCCACGTTCATTACCACGGCGGTTCTGATGCCGCCGAAAATCACCGGCAGTGCCATCGGGATTTCAACCCAGCGCAGACGCTGCCAGAAGGTCATACCGATGCCGCGACCCGCTTCACGCAGGCCGCCTGGCAAATTCTCCAGCGCGGTGTGGGTATTGCGGACAATCGGCAGTAGTGAGTAAAGAAACACGGCGGTAATCGCGGGCAGCGCGCCGATGCCCTGACCGATCAGCGAAAACAGTGGGATCATCAGACCAAACAGCGCAATGGTCGGAATGGTCAGCACCACGGTGGCGATACCCAGAATCGGCGTTGCCAGCCATCTCACGCGCACAATCAAAATGCCGAGCGGCACGCCAATGACAATGGCCAGGCCGACCGCGACCAGTACCAGCCAGCTGTGCTGCCAGCTCAGGGTGAGCAGGGTGCTCCAGTTATCCATGATGTAGTGAAGGGTATCCACAGTGCCTCCTTACAGCATGTTTTTGGATTGAAGGAAATCACGCGCCACTTTTTCCGGTGACTGATGATCGATATCGACCCGCTTGTTCAGCTCGGTAATCGCCTCATCGGTGATCTGTGCAGAAAGCTGGTTAAGTGCAGTATCCAGCCCCGGATGGCTCGCCAGCACATCCTGACGCACGACCGGCGTCACGTTGTAGCTCGGGAAGAAATGCTTGTCATCCTCCAGGACTTTCAGGTCGAAGCCTTTTACCCGGCCATCGGTGGTGTAGATCAGACCGGCATCCACAAATCCGTCGCGAATCGCGTTATAAACCAGCCCCGGGTCCATCTGGCGAATCTGCGGGCGATCCAGCGTCAGGTTGTAGGTCTTCTGCAGCGGCTTCATGCCGTCGGAACGACCGGCAAACTCCAGGTCCAGGCCCAGCCGCCAGTTATGATCCGGGTCAGACTGACGCACCTGTTCTATCTTCGCCACCAGCTGCGACATGGTGCTGATGCCCTCTTTTTCGGCACGCTCGCGGGTCATCGCAAAGGCGTATGTGTTGTTCATCGGAGCCGGGTTAAGCCAGATCAGCCCCAGTCTGGCATCCAGCTTTTTCACCGTGTCATACGCCTGCTGAGAAGACATCGGCTGGCTGATGTGGTTAAAGATAATCAGAGACGTACCGGTATATTCCCAGACCATATCTATCTGCCTGTTCAGCAGCGCATTACGGCCAATGGTGGTGGCGATATTGCGTTTAGGCACGACCTCAAACCCTTTCTTCTTCAGCCAGAGCACGGTCATGGCTGACAGGATATGCTGCTCGGTAAAACTCTTGGTGGCCATCACCAGCGGGGCAGCCGCCTGTGCCGTCTGGCTTAGCAGCAGCGTCGCGGTCAACGCGACAGCGCTTTTCTTAATCCACTTCGTTAGCATTACAAAATTCCTTGTGGTCAGGCCGCAGCGTGCGGACTCAGAAAGCGGCCCAGCGCGGCCAGCATCATATCCAGCACCAGTGCGACCAGCGCGGTAGCGACGGCACCCAGAATCAGCGTCGGGAAGTCGTTCAGATAGATACCGGGGAAGATCAGCTCGCCAAAGCTGCTGGCACCAATCAGGAAGGCCAGTGGCGCGGTGCCGACATTGATCGCGGTGGCAATACGCACACCAGAGAGGATGACCGGCATAGCATTGGGCAGCTCGACCTGGCGCAGGCGTTGCCATTTGGTCATGCCGATGCCGTTGGCGGCCTCAATCAGCGAGGGTGGAACCGCACTCAGACCCGAGAAGGTGTTGCGGACGATGGGCAGCAGCGAGGCCAGAAACAGGGCAATCAGCGCCGGACGGTCGCCAATCCCGATAATGACCATCGCCAGCGCCAGCACCGCGAGAGGTGGCAGGGTGTTACCGACGTTGAAAATCTGCATCACGTACTCAGCCCAGCGACGCGCAAACGGGCGACTGAGCAGGATGCCGCTGGGGATACCAACCAGCAGGGCGAACAGCATTGACCAGAACACTAAGAAGAGGTGTTGTTGCCCAAGATAGATCAGGTCAACTTTACGGGCGACCAGCTGATCCCAGCCCAGGCCCCAGATCAGCACCGCAATCACCGCGACCACTGCAAGCAGTGCCAGACCGGCGCGTCGGGCCAGTGAAGCATTTTGCATAGGAGAATCTCCCTGATAACGATCTCAATTGTTATAAAAACCTTAAACAGCCCGACAGGTGCGGCAAAAACTGCCGCCGCGCCCAATACCGAAACTGCGATAAAATGTGGATAAAATGACTGTTTATCCACTCTTTTTCAGTGAATACCGAATAAGATGATGTAATGCTATAGCAGGCCTTTTTTGCACAAGCCAGCTTTCAGGCCCAAAATCAGGCAGATAGAAACAGGTTAAAATGGTGTTAAAGCCGCGTAGCCGCTGGGCTAATGCGACAATAAAAAAAATTCATCGACTTTAGGTGACACCGTCACAGATGGTGCAGGAAATGCGCACGCGTGGGAAACTGCACGGGCTGTTTTTCAGCTAGCCTTGCAAATAAAAAAGGAACCTTATGACTGACAGCGCACAACTTCAGACCGGACATCGCCACTGGATCTTAATTGCCTGCATGCTGGCGATGTTTATGGCCGCGATTGAAGTCACCATTGTGGCCACCGCGATGCCGACCATCATTGCTGACCTGGGCGGTTTTTCGCAGTTTGGCTGGGTCTTTTCCATTTATCTGCTGACCCAGGCGGTCAGCGTGCCGCTCTATGGGCGGCTGGCAGATATGGTGGGTCGCAAAACCATGTTTTTCATCGGCACTTCGATATTTCTGGTGGGATCGGTGCTGTGTGGCTTTGCCCATACGATGATCTGGCTCATTCTTTTCCGGGCGTTCCAGGGCCTGGGCGCGGGTGCCATCATGCCGCTCAGCTCCACCATCGTGGCAGACATTTACTCGCCGCGTGAACGTGCCAGCGTACAGGGCTGGCTCTCCAGCGTCTGGGGGGGCGCGGCGATAGTGGGGCCGCTGACCGGAGCCTGGCTGGTGCAGCACTTTAGCTGGTCGGTGATTTTCTGGGTCAATCTGCCCATAGGGCTGATCAGTATGCTGATGCTGGCGCGCTGGTTACCGGCGCATCAGAAAAAAGAGACATCGCAGCCGCTGAATCTGGCGGGCAGCAGCTGGCTGATGCTGTGCGTGACGGCCCTGCTGATTGCGCTGTTGCAGGCGGAACCGCTGGGCGTCTGGCTGGTTCCGTTTCTGCTTTTCTCGCTGTTCGCGGGCTGGCAGCTTAAGCGCCACGAGCAGCACGCTGCGGCACCGCTGTTTCCGCTGGTGATCTGGCGCAGCCGCCTGATCGTGGCAGGCAATGCGGGCAACCTGATCATCGGGGCGGCCATGATGGGCATCAGCGCGTTTCTGCCCACGTGGATTCAGGGGATCAGCGGCGGCTCACCGTTACAGGCAGGCAGCGTGCTGGCGATGATGTCGATTGGCTGGCCGCTGGCCAGCACCTTAAGTGGCAGGCTGATGCTTCACACGTCCTACCGCTTTACCGCGCAGCTCGGCGCACTGCTGCTGGTCGCCGGTAGCGCACTGTTGCTGTTTTTACAGCCCGCCAGCTCCCTTTATCAGGCGGGCTTTACGGCGTTTCTGATTGGCACCGGTATGGGGATGACCAGCACCACCTTCCTGGTCTCGGTCCAGAACCAGGCGGACTACGCGATCCGCGGCATCTGTACCGCCTCAATCATGTTCAGCCGGATGATCGGGTCGGCGGTGGGAACGGCGATCATGGGGGCCGTGCTGAACCTTAATCTGCAGTGGCGTCTGCCACAGGTTCAGGATCCGGTGCAGCAGATTATGTCTGAGCCGGGTCGCCAGCAGTTGCCGCCGGAAAGCCTGCAGCAGATGATCGCTGCGATAGCCGCATCACTGCACTGGGTGTTTGTGGTGGCACTGGTGATTGCGCTGTTCGCGGTAGGGGTGGCCTGGATGATGCCGCGTCAGCGGCCAGAACAGGCAGATTAACGGTCAGGGCGACAGAATGTCGCCCTGACTGGAGTCTCACTACTGGGCAGGCGCGTCCTGCGAACTGCCTGCACTGGCGGGGACGCTGGCTTCGTCGTCACGGCCTGTACGCTTATAAACAATCTTTTGTGTGTCGTTTTCACAATGTCCGACGACCTGACCGCCCGCCTGATCAACCTGATCGTTGGCAACGATGTCGAGGCTAAACCCCGACTCAGGTACACCGTTCTGAATAATCTTCTGGCTGATATCGGCTTTAACCGTTTCGCAGGATGCCTGCGCCATCAGCGGCAGAGCAAATAACGCCGCGCTCAACAAAACCCTCTGTAGCTTCATCACGTCTTCCTTATGTTAGTCGTCCGTCATTACTATAGCTCAAATTTACGGCGCTACCGGGCGACCCGAACGGCGATCCAGGCAACGCAGGGTGTTGGGTTCCCAGTAGGCGTTGAGATTGAGGCTCTGCTCGCACTTGTCGCGGGTATCAAACGCGCGATCGGTTTTATCAAACTCTTTTTCGACGCGGGTGTTCACCTTATTGCGCAGCATGCGCGTGTCATTCCATTGCTCTTTATTCTGACGCGCTGCTTCGTTGCCCAGCGCAGTGCTGCCGTCTTCAATGATCAGGCGGTTGGTGGTCGCACCCGCCGTCAAAGCCGTACCGGAGAGCAGGATCAGAAGCAGAGCGGGGATCATTTTTTTCATCACATTATCCTTTAGTTAACGCTGACATTGCCATCCGCGAGGGCGGTTGCAGCGGTTATGCTTAGAGCCTATCCCATCAGGCGTAATGATTGCAGCAATCGTGTACGGACAGCGCGCAACAACCGCAACGCAGTAAAATACGTGAAGATTGTGCGCACTGCCCGGGTTCAGACTGGCAAATAAAATAGCCTGATGGCATAGCCTCTTAGTATATCATCGCCGTTTCTTTGCTCACCAGCGGTGAGTCGTTTGTTTACGTTCAGGAGAGGTCAGGGTGCTGATTAAAACCGCCTTGCTGTTTTTTATTACCGCGCTGGCGGAGATTACTGGCTGCTTTCTGCCGTGGCTGTGGCTGAAAAAAGGCGGCTCTGCCTGGCTGTTACTGCCCGCCGCAGCGAGTCTGGTGCTGTTCGTCTGGCTGCTGACCCTGCATCCTGCCGCCAGTGGCCGGGTGTATGCCGCCTATGGGGGTGTCTATGTGCTGACTGCACTGCTCTGGTTGCGGGTGGTGGATGGCATGAAACTCAGCGCGTGGGACTGGAGCGGCGCACTGATTGCGGCCAGCGGCATGCTGATTATTGTGATGGGCTGGGGACGCAGTTAACGCCAGCCGTGCTGGCTGGCGCGGCAGAGGCTTACGGCTTATGCACTTTCAGACCCGCCAGCGTCTGGCTGACCGGCATCATCTCCAGGCTATTAATATTGACGTGCTTCGGCAGCGTGGCGACCCACCAGACGGCTTCTGTCACATCTTCCGGCGTTAATGCGGTTGCACCTTCGTAGACCTGACCGGCTTTGTCATCATCGCCTTTAAAGCGCACGTTGGAAAACTCGGTGCCGCCGACCAGACCCGGTTCAATATCGGTTACGCGCAGCGCGGTGCCGTGCAAATCCGTACGCAGGTTAAGGCTGAACTGGCGCACAAAGGCTTTGGTCGCCCCGTAAACGTTCCCCCCCGCATAAGGCCAGCTACCCGCTATTGAGCCGATGTTGATGATATGACCTGCGTCACGCTCCACCATCTGTGGCAGCAGGGCGCGGGTCATATAGACCAGGCCTTTGGTGTTGGTGTCGATCATGTTTTCCCAGTCTTCGACGTTGGCTTTGTGCGCAGGCTCAATGCCCAGCGCCAGACCGGCGTTATTGACCAGTACGTCGATATTGCGCCAGTCAGCCGGTAACTGCGCGACTGCCTCTTCGATGGCGGCCCGGTTACGGACATCAAGCTGCACCGTATAGAGGTTATCGCCCAGCTCATCCTTTAACGCTTTCAGACGCTCAGCGCGTCGGCCAGTCGCGATCACTTTGTGACCATTCTCAATAAAGCGGCGGGTGATGCTTTCACCAAAACCGGCGGTCGCGCCGGTGACAAAAATAATCATCTCACTGTTCCTTATGCCATTTTCAGAGTCGATGGCTTCACCATAGCATTTCATTTCTGCTTCTGCGCGTGGAAAAGCGACCAGGCCGGTAAACCGACATCCCCGGTGGCCCGGCTGCGCCTTTTCAGGGCAGGCTGCACCGTAAAAGAGCAGAGCTGCGGACGACCAGCCATACTTAGATTAAACAATTTACGCGAAAGTGAATGGCAACCGTTTGCATCTGCCCCGCAAACGGTTGCGGGACTCTCAGAGGCCACTTTTGTTGCGCAACGCCTCTGAAAGTGAGCTATTCCACTGATAATTAAGTGATTTATTGGATTTCAAATCTGGCACGCAGGTTGCAAGGTTTTAACAAGGCACCATCAGCCCCTATTCAAACTGTGTTTTCAGTAAGGACATACCATGCTATCAGCAACCGACACGGCGATTCGCGCCAGCTTTTTTGACTTTACTGGCGTGGTGGATCAGCCCGACGACCTGGCCGGAAAGGCACGCTATCTGGAGGATGGCGTCATGGTGCTGCGTGACGGTCGCGTAGTGGGGCTGGATAGCTGGGAGAACAGCGAGGCGAAACTGGCGGGGCTGCCCGTCACCGACCTGCGCGGTAAACTGATTGTGCCGGGCTTTGTCGATACCCACATTCATTATCCCCAGACAGAGATGATCGGCGCTTTCGGCGAACAGCTGCTGGAGTGGCTGAATCACTACACCTTCCCGGTTGAAGCGCAGTATCACTGCCCGGATCACGCTGCCAGGATGTCCGCTTTTTTCCTGCATCAGCTGCTTTCTAACGGCACCACCAGCGCGCTGGTGTTTGGCACCGTGCATCCGCAATCTGTCGACGCGCTGTTCAGCGCTGCCGAAGCGCTCAATATGCGGCTGATTGCCGGTAAAGTGATGATGGATCGCAATGCGCCGGATAACCTCACCGAAACGCCGGAGCAAAGCTACCAGCAGACGCGGGCACTGATTGAGCGCTGGCATCAGCGCGGACGGCTGAGCTACGCCCTGACACCGCGCTTTGCGCCAACCTCATCCCCACAGCTGCTGGAAAAAGTGCAGCAGCTCCGTCAGGAATTTCCGGATACCTGGCTGCACACCCATCTCAGCGAAAACCCGCAGGAGGTGGCCTGGGTGAAAGAACTGTTCCCGGAGCGTGCGGGCTATCTGGATGTGTATCATCACCATCAGCTGACCGGCCGCCGCAGCGTTTTCGCTCACTGCCTGCATCTGGAAGAGGAGGAGTGGCAGTGCCTGCACGATACCTGCTCCTCTATAGCCTTTTGTCCCACCTCAAACCTGTTCCTTGGCAGCGGCCTGTTTAACCTCAGACGCAGCTGGCAGCAGGGCGTAAAGGTGGGGATGGGCACCGATGTTGGCGCGGGCACAACCTTTAATATGCTGCAGACGCTGGGGGAAGCCTACAAGGTGGGCCAGCTGCAGCATTACCGGCTCAGCGCCGCCGAAGCCTTCTATCACGCTACGCTGGGCGGGGCGCGTGCGCTGGATCTCGACCACCTGATCGGGAATTTCAGCGTCGGAAAAGAAGCGGACTTTGTGGTACTCGATCCGGCAGTTTCTGCCCTGCAACAGCTGCGCATCGGCAACAGCAAAGATATCTGGGAAAAACTGTTTGTATTAATGACGCTGGGCGACGACCGCAATATTGCCCAGACCTGGGTAGCTGGTCGTCCGGTCTGGCAGCGTGACGCACAGGAGCAAGCCGCATGATCCAGTTTCTGTTGAACAATCAGCTGGTCAGCGAAGACGCGCTTGACCCCAATCTTACGGTCCTGAACTATCTGCGCACCCGACAGCATCGCCCCGGCACCAAAGAGGGCTGTGCCTCCGGCGACTGCGGTGCCTGCAGCGTGACACTGGGCAAAGCCGTTGCGGGTGAGATGCAGTATGAAACGGTGAACAGCTGTCTGACGCTGGTCTCCTCGTTGCAGGGCAAACAGCTGATCACGGTTGAAGACTTGCGCCACGGTCGCGCGCTCCATCCGGCGCAGCAGGCGATGGTCGACTGCCACGGATCGCAATGTGGGTTCTGTACGCCAGGCTTTGTGATGTCGTTGTTCAGTCTGCAAAAAAACGCGGCAGGCTGGGATCGCCATCATGCGGAAACCGCGCTGGCGGGCAATCTCTGCCGCTGCACAGGCTACCGGCCGATTATGGCTGCCGCTGAACAGCTCTGCTCGCAGCCGGTCAATGACCAGTTCGACCACAGCGCCACCACCACCGTGCAGCGGCTGGAGGCGCTGGCTACCCCGGAGATGCAGGAGATTGGCGGTGAAGGTCGCCGCTGCTTCCTGCCAAAAACCCCGGCCCAGCTGGCGGCGATCTATCAGGCTTATCCCGATGCGAAACTGATTGCCGGTGGCACCGATCTCAGCCTGCAAATCACCCAGCAGCATAAAAAAATACCGCTGCTGATTGCACTTGAGCAGGTTGCCGCGCTCAAAGTCTGCAGCGAATTTGATGACCACTACCTGCTGGGTGCAGGCGCATCGTTGCAGCAGGTCAGCGAATTCCTTGCCAGCCGCATTCCCGGCGTCAGCGAGATGCTGCAGCGCTTTGCCTCACTGCAAATCCGTTTGCAGGGCACATTAGGCGGTAATATCGGCAACGCCTCCCCGATAGGTGACGCCTCACCGGTGCTGCTGGCACTCAATGCCAGTCTGCTGCTGCAGCGCGGTGAGCAGCAGCGCAGCCTGCCGCTGGATCAGTTCTTTACCGGCTATCGTCAGACGCTGCTGGAAAAGGGGGAGTTTATCCGCGCTATTCGCATTGATAAGGTGACGGTGTCACCTGATTTTGTGGCCTGGAAGGTCTCGAAGCGGCTGGATGATGATATCTCAGCCGTATTCGCCGCCTTTAACCTGCAAATGGAACAGGGCGTGGTCAGTGCTGCACGCATCGCATTTGGCGGCATGGCGGCCGTACCGCAACGCGCCCGCCACTGCGAACAGGTGCTCATCGGTCAGCCGCTGAATGCTGTGACGGTGTCACGTGCAGCCGCCGCGCTTGCAGACGATTTCCAGCCGCTTTCCGATTTCCGCGCCAGCAGCGACTACCGTTTGCAGGTCGCACGAAATCTGCTTCGCCGCTACTGGCATCGCCACAACGGCGAAATAACCTGTCTTGAGGTCTCCCGCTATGTCTCATAACCGTCCTGAACTCAACGAAGAGGTGATCAAGGCGCAGTTTGCCGCGGATTTACAGAGCGGTGTGGGCCGAAACCATCGTCATGAGAGCGCAGAAAAACATGTCTCCGGTGAGGCGCGTTTTATCGACGACAAGCCGGAACTGCCGGGTCTGCTGCATCTCTGTCCGCGCCTGAGTGAACATGCGCATGCGCGCATCCTGCACATTGACGTTCAGCCCTGCTATGCCGTTCCCGGCGTCGTCAGCGTTTTGACCTGGCAGGATGTACCGGGCATTAATGATGTCGGGCCGCTGGAACCTGGCGATCCGCTGCTGGCTCATGACAAAGTGGAGTATCTGGGGCAGATCATCATCGCGGTTGCAGCGGAATCCCCCGACGCTGCCCGCCTTGGTGCGGCGGCGGCGGTGATTGAATATGAGGTGCTGGAACCGCTGCTCGATGTGGAGCAGGCGCTGGCACAGGGCAGTTTTGTACAGGAACCCCATATTCATCAGCGCGGTGACGTGGAAGCGGCCCTGGCGCGGGCACCACACCGGGTCAGCGGATCGTTTCATATTGGTGGTCAGGAACATTTCTATCTGGAAACCCAGACGGCGCTGGTCATTCCTGGCGAGGACCAGCAGTTGCAGGTCTTCTCCTCAACCCAGAACCCCACCGAAGTGCAGAAGCTGGTGGCGGGAGTGATGGGCATCAGCCTGAATCAGGTCACCATTGATATGCGGCGGATGGGCGGTGGCTTTGGTGGCAAAGAGACGCAGGCGGCTGGCGTCGCCTGTCTCTGCGCTATCGTTGCGCGTCAGACCGGGCGGGCGGCGAAGATGCGGCTTTCCCGCCGCGATGATATGCGCGTCACCGGCAAGCGCCACCCATTCTTTGTGCGCTATGACGCGGGCGTTGAAGAGGACGGGCGTCTGTGCGGCATCAAAATCGATCTGGCCGGTAACTGCGGTTATTCACTGGATCTCAGCGGATCCATTGTCGATCGTGCTATGTTCCACGCCGATAACGCTTATTACCTGGGAGATGCACTGATTACCGGCTATCGCTGCCGTACCAACACGGCGTCGAATACCGCCTATCGCGGTTTTGGCGGGCCACAGGGCATGGTGGCGATTGAACAGATCATGGATCACATCGCCCGTGACCGTGGGCTGGACCCGCTGGCACTGCGCAAGCGGAATTACTACGGCAAGCAGGATCGTAACATTACCCATTACCACCAGCAGGTTGAGGACAATCTGCTGGATGAGATCACCGTACAGCTGGAGCAGAGCAGTGATTATCAGGCCCGCCGTAAAGAAATTACGGCCTTTAACGCCCGTAGTACGCTGCTGAAACGCGGTCTGGCGCTGACGCCGGTAAAATTTGGCATCTCCTTTACCTCCAGTTTCCTCAATCAGGCCGGGGCGCTGATCCTGATCTACACCGACGGCACGGTGCAGCTTAACCACGGTGGCACCGAGATGGGCCAGGGGCTGAACACCAAGGTGATTCAGATTGTCGCCGAAGTGTTGCAGATTGAGACCGATAAGATCCAGATCACCGCTACCGACACCGGCAAAGTGCCCAACACCTCGCCGACGGCGGCCTCCAGCGGCGCTGACCTTAACGGTAAAGCGGCGCAGAATGCAGCGGAAATTCTGCGTGACAGAATGACCGCTATGCTCTGTGAACTGCATCAGTGTGATGCGGCGGCGGTGAGCTTCCGTAACGGCGTTGTTCGCGCCGGCGAAAAACATTACACGTTTGCCGAGGTGGCAAAGCTGGCGTGGCTGAATCAGGTGCCACTCTCGGCCACCGGGTATTACCGCGTGCCGGGCATTCATTACGACCGGCAGGCGGGGCGCGGCACGCCGTTCTACTACTACGCCTTTGGTGCGGCCTGCTGCGAAGTGGTGATTGATACCCTGACCGGTGAATCCCGCCTGCTGCGTGCTGATATCCTGCATGACGTCGGGGCATCCCTGAATCCGGCTATCGACATCGGCCAGGTTGAAGGCGGCTTTGTTCAGGGCGTCGGCTGGCTGACCTGCGAAGAGCTGGTCTGGAATGACAAAGGTCAGCTGCTGACAGATGGCCCGGCGAGCTACAAAATCCCGGCCATCAGCGACGTCCCGGCAGATCTGCGGGTGACGCTGGTGGAGAACCGCAAAAACCCCAAAGACACGGTGTTCCACTCCAAGGCCGTAGGTGAGCCGCCCTTTATGTTAGGGATAGCCGCCTGGTGTGCGTTGCAGGATGCTGTCGCCAGCGTCGCCGGTTACCGGCAGCATCCGCTGCTGGATGCGCCCGCCACGCCTGAACGCATCTTCTGGGGCGTGCAGCGCCTGACAGGAGCCAGTGATGATCTATCATGACTGGATCGGCGTACTGCATCAGCTGCGTGAGAAACGTCAGAGCTGTGTATTAATCACCGTGCTCAGTGAGCACGGTTCAGTGCCGCGTGACAGCGGCAGCAAAATGGTCGTCACGCAGCAGGAGAGCTTTCTCACCATTGGTGGCGGGCATCTGGAGTTTGCCTGCATCGCTCAGGCCAGAGCCATGCTGCAAAGCGGGGCGACCGCGCCCCACACAGAGGATTACAGTCTGGGCGCACGGCTGGGGCAGTGCTGCGGGGGCAAGACCACACTGCTGTTTGAGCCGCTGCTTCAGGCGCAGCCGGAAATCCACCTGTTTGGCGCGGGCCATGTCGGGCAGGCGCTGGTGAACCTGCTGTCCACGTTACCCTGTCACATAAACTGGATCGACAGCCGTCCCGGCCAATTCGGCCACGTTCCTGCCGGGGTCGTTACGCAGCAGCCCGATGATCCGCTCGACTGCGTGGCGCAGGCCCCTGCGGGCAGCTACTTTATCATCATGACCCATCATCATCCGCTCGACCTGGCGCTGTGCGAAGCGGTACTCAAACGTGGTGATTTCCGCTATGCCGGGGTCATTGGCTCAGCAACGAAAAATCAGCGTTTCCGTTACCGGCTGGCGGGCAAAGGTGTTCAGAGCGAAACGCTGGCGCGGCTGCGCTGTCCGATTGGCCTGCCGGACGTCAAAGGCAAGCTGCCCGCCGAAATTGCGGTGGCGATTGCCGGTGAAATCATCAGCGTGTATCAGCAGCACGTCGCCTGAGTTGTCGCTTTCGCGGCAACCTGTCAGGATAAGACTTTGCGATGCCCATCAGGAGCGAACCATGAACGCCCGTCAGAATCCCTTCTTTAGCGTCAGCACACTGCCTTATCAGGCGCCTCCCTTTGATCAGATTGAGGAGGAGGATTTCATGCCCGCGCTGCAGGCGGGCATCAGCGAGAAGCGCCAGGAAGTGGAAGCGATCGCCCTGAACAGCGAAGCGCCCACCTTTCTTAACACCTTTGAGGCGCTGGAGAAGAGCGGACAGCTCCTCAGCCGGGTAAACCTGGTCTTCAGCGCCATGACCTCGGCCCACACCAGCCCGTATCTGCAACAGGTGGATGAGGAGATTGCGCCACAGCTCACGGCGCTTAACGACGACATTATGCTGAACCGCCCGCTGTTTTCACGGCTTGATGCGGTTTATCTGCAACGCGCAAAACTGGATGCTGAATCAAAACGGCTGGTTGAGGTGATCTGGCAGCGCTTCCAGCTGGCTGGCGCTAATCTGCCGGAGGCGCAGAAACAGCAGCTTAAAGCCCTGAATCAGGAAGCGGCGCGCCTCAGTACCCGTTTTACCAACAAACTGCTGGCCGCGACTCAGGCGGGCGGGCTGGTCGTCAGCGATCTGCACCAGCTGGCAGGACTGTCACCCGCCGATCTGGCGGTGGCCCAGGCAGAAGCGCAGGCACGCGGACTGGAAAAAAGCTGGCTGCTGGTACTGCAGAACACCACGCAGCAACCGGCGCTGCAGAGCCTTGCCAATCGTGCCACCCGTGAAGCGCTGTTTAAGGCGGGCGTGACGCGCACGGAAAAAGGCGATGAGAACGACACCCGCGAGCTGGTGCTACGGCTGGCGCAGGTCAGGGCGGAGCAGGCGCGGCTGCTGGGATTCACCAGCTATGCCGAATGGAAGCTGCAGGATCAGATGGCTAAAACCCCCACGGCGGCGCTGGCATTTATGCGCAACATCGTCCCGGCCGCGCGTGCGCGTGCGGAGCGTGAAGCGGCGGCCATTCAGCAGACGATCGATCAGCAGCAGGGCGATTTTACCCTGCAGGCCTGGGACTGGCGTTTTTATGCGGAGCAGGTGCGGCGTGCCCGCTACGATCTTGATGAGAGCCAGATCAAGCCCTACTTTGAACTGAACTCGGTGCTGCAGAATGGGGTGTTCTGGGCCGCAACGCAGCTTTATGGCATCCGCTTTACCCCGCGACAGGATCTGCCGGTTTACCATCCTGACGTTCAGGTCTACGAGATTTTTGATGCTGACGAGACGCCGCTGGCGCTGTTCTACACCGACTTCTTTAAGCGCGACAGCAAAGGCGGCGGGGCGTGGATGAGTAACTTCGTCAACCAGTCAACGCTGCTGGACAGCAAACCGGTGATCTACAACGTCTGTAACTACACCAAGCCGCCAGCGGGTGAACCGGCGCTGCTGAGCTGGGACGACGTGATAACGCTGTTTCATGAGTTCGGCCACACGCTGCATGGCCTGTTTGCCAGCCAGCGCTATCCGAGCCTGTCGGGAACAGAAACCCCGCGCGATTTCGTCGAATTTCCGTCGCAAATCAATGAGCACTGGGCCAGCGAGCCTTCGGTGTTCCGCCATTACGCCCGTCACTATCAGACTCAGGCACCGATGCCCGCTGAACTGCATGAAAAGATCGTTCGGGCCGCGACGTTCAACAAAGGCTATGAGATGAGCGAGCTGCTGGCTGCCGCGCTGCTGGATCTGCACTGGCACAGCATAAACCGTGACGCTGCGCCGCAAAGCGTGGACGGGTTCGAACAGCAGGCATTACAAAGTGACAATATGGCGCTTGTGGCAGTGCCGCCGCGCTACCGCTCCAGCTATTTCCAGCACATCTGGGGGGGTGGCTATGCGGCGGGGTATTACGCCTACATCTGGACGCAGATGCTGGCCGACGATGGCTATCAGTGGTTTGCGGAACAGGGCGGACTGACGCGTGAGAACGGCGAGATCTTCCGGCAGAAGATTCTGTCGCGGGGAAACAGCAGCGATCTCAAAGCGCTGTATGAAAGCTGGCGGGGCGCAGCCCCTCAGCTTGAGCCGATGCTGAAAAATCGCGGTCTGGCAGAGTAATAACGGGCAGAGCTGTCACGCTGACAGCCCTGATTTTTTTAACCCAGCGGGCCGCCTTCTATGGTTTCGCACATGCCGGCCAGCACCCGCTCACCGGTTTCGCTTTTCAGCGACTGATACCATTCTGCTGTGACCGCCGGGTCACGCGCATGGGTCACATCACAGCGCTTGCGCGCTTTCAGCACCAGGTCTTTTACCCGTTCAACCCGTCGTGCCTGATAACGCAGCAGGGCATCTTCTATACCCAGCGAATGCGAAGCCAGCGTCGTGGCCAGCACCACGGCATCTTCCATTGCTGCACAGCCGCCCTGACCGATATCGGGGGTGGTACTGTGGGCGGCATCGCCAAGCAGCGCAACGCGTCCTTTAACAAAGCGGCTGAACGGTTCGATGTCGTGGATCTCAACCCGGTTAGTGGTGTCGGGATTAATGGCCGCAATCAGTTGCTGCACCGGTTCCGCCCAGCCCTGGAAATAGCCGGTCAGGTCTGCTTTCACGGTGCTGCGATCCTGCGGCAATCCCTTCGGCAGCGGCACATCAAAGAAGAAGTAGAACCGATTGCCGCTGACCGGCATCAATGAAACACGCTTGCCGTCACCCACAAAAGTGGTCCACTGATCGGCGGGCGCAATGCGTTCATCGATGGTGACCAGACCATTCCAGTTAACGTAACCGGCATAGCGTCGCTCCAGCTTCTGCTCCAGCACATAGTCGCGGACTACCGAATGCGTACCATCGGCGGCAATCAGAAAATCGCCGTGCGCCTGGCTGTTGTCAGAGAAGGTGGCGATAACGCCATTTTCAGTCTGTTCGACCTGGATCACCCGCTTGCCAAACTGCACCCGTTCACGGCCGAAGGTATCGATCAGCATCGCCTGCAGTTCTGCGCGTGCCACCGGACAGGGATATTCGCCGACCTGCTCCACCAGCGGGGCCATGCTGAAGCGGGTCAGGGGCACGCCGGTTGCGCCGTCGTGATAGGCCATATACGCCATATTTCCGCCCAGCTCACGCAGCGCAGTTTTCATTCCCAGCGCATTCAGACATTTAACGCCATTGGGCCAGATGGAAATCGCCGCGCCGACGGGCTTCATCTCCTGTACGGCCTCAAAGACCTCGACGTCAAATCCCGCTTTCTCCAGCGCAATGGCGCTGCTCATTCCGCCAATACCGCCACCAATTACGATTGCTTTCATAATGCTCTCCTGTCTGCATGGACAACATCCTGCAACTTTTGTACCAGACCGGCGGTAACGGTGTGATTGCGTATTATTTCCAGCAAAAATAACAGGTTAACGGCACTGTGATGGCGTGCATCCTGCGTGTGCTTTTTCGCGCAATGCACTTTAATGAGGCAGAATGGGGGGCTAAAAGGGTGCAGCTGTGAATATGCTGTACCTTTTGTTTCAGCGATTTTCATAATCGCGCCTGGTTTCAGCGACAAACATCAGCCCGTCAGAATCGCCATGCTTTTATCCCGATCATCCTGTTTATTACTTTAAAAGTTATAAACTAATTAGCCGTTTCGCTTTGATAATATTCCTCATAAATATTTAAACAAACGCATAACAACTGGCGTGAATATTGCCCGGATAATTCTTGCTTTATTCAACAAGGGTTTAGCCTGACACAATTAAACACACCTGTTAATAAAAAACATACATTCATAAAAAGACACAACTGTGACCGTTTAATCACCGGGAGCAATCATTAGGAAAACTGTGTAAGCCGCGCCAGAAAAGGCTTTTAGGATATTGCTCAAGCGAATCAGCAGCAATCGCGTGATATAGATCACTCTGGACATAAAGGACTCTGGAAGACGATCATGAAAATTGGAATCACGAACAATCAGTATCCGGAGCAACGTAACATCCTGGTTAACCCGGATAACGAATATATCAATCTGAAAAAGAGCAATCTGTTCTATTTTATTAATCCGTTACGCACCCGATTGCTAAAAAAGAATAAAACCTTTGTTTTTCAGCCTGTGCCTTTTTCAGGCGCATCCCGGGCTGACATCCTGCATCTGTTCAATGAAGTTGCGGTCACGCAGCAGAAGTGGGTCGCGTCTTTTGAGACGGAGCTGCCGCGTGTGCTGCCGGTGGCGGGTGTCGCCAAGCAGGATAACCCTGAGCTGAAACGCCTGATCCCCTGGCTGTTAAAAGATAACTGCCTGGGGCTGATTGCCATCTCGGATGCCACGCTGAACATTCAGATGAAACTGTTTAAACCGGATGTTGCGCAGCAAATCCGCCGCAAAACCGTGGTGCTGCATCCGCCACAAAAGCTGTTTGTTCAGCAAAAAGCGCCGCGTCAGCCAGGCGTCCTGAAGCTTATCTTTGCCGGTAACGAGTTTTACCGCAAAGGCGGGGCGGAAGTCGTGCTGGCAATCAGTGAGCTTATTGAAGAGCACAGCGTGGATGAGTCGCAGCTGAACCTGCAGCTTATTGGCGACCTCACCAAACGTCGCAACGTTGCTCACCGCCAGTTCCAGGATGATGACGCTTTCTGTCGCGACATTGAGAACCGCATCAAGCGCTATCGCTGCATAACGCATCATTCACAGATGGAAAACAGCGCGCTGATGCAGCTGTTCCGCCAGAGCGATGCCGGGCTGTTACCGACCTGGCAGGAGACTTACGGTTTCTCCGTGCTGGAAATGCAGGCTAACGGCTGTCCGGTGATCACCAGCAACGTGCGTGCGCTGCCGGAGATCAATCCTGACAATGCGGGCTGGGTCATCGAAAGTCCGCTGAACGCCGATCGCGAATACGCAATTACGTCACCTGAGCAAAAATTGCAGCTGCGCCGGTCGCTGGTGGATGGGCTGAAAGCGACGCTGCTCGCCATTATCGAACGTCCCGAAATACTGCAGGAGAAAGGGGAAGCGGCCATACTGCGAATCAGGGAGCAGCATGACACTCAGCGTTACATTGCCCGGCTCAACGAGATTTACAGCCGTGGCGTGATAAATGTCACTCAACAGCCCCCCGTTGTCTCAATTTGATTAGATTTCTCTGACGGCGCACGCCAGACTGACCATACTTAGTGCTGCGTTCCTCAGGAGAAATGTTATGAAAATTATCCTTACTCTGCTGCTGTCCGGATTACTGGCCAGCAGCGCTTTCGCTCAGCCTGCACCGCTTTTTCCGGCCCGTGCGCCGCTTGCCCGGCTGACGCCCGTCGCTGAACGCTGCGATCTCTCCACCTGTCAGACCAACTGCTACGTAGAACAGTCCCACTGCAATACCCGGGACAGCGGTGCCTGCAGTTCAAAAGCGCAGATGTGCGTGCAGGCCTGTTCCAGCCAGTGTAAATAATTCGATTCAGTGAAAACCCTTAGTTGCCAATGAAAAAGTCCCTGTTTTACCTTGCTTTATTGTCTCTTTCTGCCAGCTGTGTTGCCGCCGATCTCTCTTCACAGCAGGTAACGTCTTTGGTTAAAGCCGCGATTGAACCGCTGATGGAGCAGCAGGCGATCCCTGGCATGTCGGTGGCGGTGCTTTACAAAGGCCGGGCGCAGTTTGTGAATTTCGGGGTGGCCGATCTGGCGTCAGGCCGCCGGGTCACGGAAAACACGCTGTTTGAGCTGGGCTCGGTGAGTAAAACCTTTACCGGCACCCTGGCCGGGGTCATGATCCGCAACGGCGAAATACGCCTTAACGATCAGGTGCAGAAATACTGGCCACAGCTGACCGGTGAGCAGTGGCGTCCGGTGCGTATGCTGCATCTGGCGACCTATACCGCAGGCGGCCTGCCTTTGCAGCTGCCGGAAACGGTCACTGACCAGGCGTCGCTGCTGCGTTTCTATCAGGAATGGCAGCCCGAGGCAGCGCCGGGTACGCAGCGCCAGTACTCAAATGCCAGTATCGGTCTGTTTGGCGCGCTGATGGTAAAGGGCGATTATGAGCAGGCGATGGCGCGGAATGTGTTTCAGCCGTTACGCCTGACGCGTACCTACATCACCGTGCCGCCCTCAATGATGCTCAGTTATGCGTGGGGCTACAAAAATGGTCAGCCGGTGCGGGTTTCGCCCGGCATGTTAGACGCGGAAGCTTACGGCATTAAATCTACAGCGCGAGACATGCTCACCTTTATGCAGGCGAACGTTGATCCTAACCGCTTATCGGCGGGCAATGCGGTGCTGCGTAATGCTATCCGCACCGCGCAGTCGCGCTATTTCAGCGTCGGCAGTTTCTATCAGGGGCTGGGCTGGGAGATCTACGACTGGCCGGTTGCTGCCGGGACGATCGCCAGCGACGCCGATAACGGTGTTGCGCTGAAGCCGCGTCCGGCGACGCAGGTGAATCCGGTCGGGCCGTCGCAGAGCGCCAGCTGGGTACACAAAACCGGTGCCACCAATGGGTTTGGTGCCTATATTGCCTTCATTCCTGAGCAGAACAGCGGCATCGTGATTCTCGCGAACAAAAACTACCCCAATCCGCTCCGCATCAGGGCAGCGTGGCAGATTCTGCAGGCGTTGCAGCAGGGGGTGCCTGAATAACGCCTCTGGAGTCTGGAAGGGATGCTGACTGGCCTGCCAGCCCGGACAACGGCCCTGTGCCGGGCAGGTTGTCCGTCAGACGGCATACCCTGAGAAACCCGTCATCCGGCGGCAGCTGGCATCATCCGTTATGGGGGGGATCCGTTTTTGGCCACCCGCCTGTCCGGCTGCACCAGGACGCGCGGTCGCCCAAAAATGCATCACGCTGACGCCTGCGATTCTGATAACGCCTGCGCCGCGCAGATGAGCGCCAGATGGCTCAGCCCCTGCGGCATATTGCCACGCCAGCTCTGACTGCGGACATCAAACATCTCATTGAAGATATCGACGTTACCCTGACCGTCCAGCGTCGTCAGAATCTCCTGCATCGCCTGTTCTGCCCGGCCTGTCTCACCCAGTCCGGCCCAGGCTTCCACCAGCCAGAAAGCGCAGGCGAGAAAGGTACTCTCTTCCTCTCTGACGCCGCTGTAGCGGTAAAGCATGGCGCTGCCGTCGCCCAGCTCCTGCTGAATGACACGGTAAGTTGAGCGCATCCGCTGCGGATTCACTGTGGTGCCATAGTTGTGAACCAGCGCCAGCGAGGCGTCGAGACGCTCGTCACTGCCCGCGTAGAAGAGATAAGCCTGTTTCTGTTCTGACCAGCAGTGTGACTCAATCCAGTCGCGGATGCGGTCACGCTCGCGCTGCCAGCGCCCCAGCCACGTCGGTTCTATATGCTGGCTTTCGGCCAGAGCTACCGCCCGGTCCAGCGCCATCCAGCAGGCCATTTTGGACTGGGTATAATGCTGCAGCTCCGGCAGTTCCCAGATGCCGCAATCTTTCTGCCGCCAGTGGTCGGCACAGCAGTTCGCCAGTTCGCCCAGCATGCGCGAGGTCGTGATATCCAGCACGTGTCCCGCCTCAATAAATCGCTGCGCGGTAACCAGCATGTCGCCATACATGCTGAGCTGCAGCTGGTCACGGGCATTGTTGCCGACCCGCACCGGCTGAGAATGCTTATACCCGCTCAGTGGCGGATAACGTTCGGCGGGGACTTCATCACCGTTCAGGGCATAGCAGGCGCGCAGCCTGACGCCGTGGCGCATAATGGTCTGCGACAGCCAGGAAAAAGCGGCTTTACAATCTTCCAGCGCGCCAATGTAGACGAACGCTTTAATGATCAGGCAGGCATCACGTACCCAGGCGTAGCGGTAATCATAATTTTTCTCGCCGCCGATCCCCTCCGGTAAAGATGTCGTCGCGGCAGCGGCCAGTGCGCCGGTCGGGGAGTACCAGAGAAATTTCAGCGACAGGGCAGAGCGCTTCACCAGCGCCGGGTAGCTGCCAGCATAAGTCAGGCTCTCTACCCAGCTGGTCCAGCCGGTGTGACTGGTTTCAATTCGCTGATCGATAGCCTCCAGCGGCGGCACCGCCAGCGGCTCTTTCTCGGTCACCAGCAGTGCGCAAAGCGATCGGGAACCGGCTGTGGTGCCCAGCGTGGCGCAGACCTGCTCGTCATCCAGTTCTGTTATCTGAATATCTTCACTGGTGCGGAACATCGCCATGATCTCCGCGATGTGAAACACCCGGCCTTTCTCATTGTCAGCGACCCAGGGCGACCGGGTTTCGGCAGCGGTGCCGAAGCGCAGGGTAATGGCGAGTTCCACTTCACCGCTGACGCCTTCAATGCGGCGCGCCAGTTCACACCAGGGCAGGCGGCCCGCCAGCGTGCTGTTGATCGATTCAGTCAGCAGCACAATGCCGCTCTCCGTTTCAAAACGGGTCTCCAGCACGTTGCTGTTGTCACGGTAGCGACGAGAAACCTGATAAGGCATGCGCGGGGCGATCTGAAAGTAGCCACCGAGTCCGGCATCCAGTAAACGATCAAACAGCGGTTTCGCGTCAAGATTCGGCGCGCACCACCAGTCAATAGATCCATCCGGCGCAATCAGTGCGACCGAACGGCCCTCACCAATAGCGGCATAATCACCCAGACCCGCAAAGCCATCTTCTCTGACCGGCGAATGAAAGATCGGGTTTTCCATGGTCTGCTTCCTCCCTTCACGGTAACGAGGGGTTTTCTGTGCGGTAAACGCGGGACATAAAAATGGCCGCGTCAGGCGGCCATTAAAGAAACGTTACAGCGTACCGGTGCCGCCATCAGAGCACCAGACCTGACCAGAGGCGTAGCTGCTTTCGGTTGACGCCAGGGTTACGTAAAGCGGGGCGATCTCAACCGGCTGGCCCGGGCGGCCCATTGGCGAATCGGCACCAAACTGCTTCACTTTTTCCATTGGCTGTCCGCCGCTTGACTGCAGCGGCGTCCAGTATGGACCTGGGGCGACGGCATTGACGCGGATTCCGTCACCACCCAGCTGTTTAGCCAGTGATTTAGTAAAGGCAACGATGCAGGCTTTGGTCTGTGCATAGTCGAGCAGAATATCGCTGGGTTTAAATGCCTGTACTGACGAGGTATTAATAACAGATGCACCGCGTGGCAGATATTCCAGCGCCGCTTTGGTGATCCAGAACATCGCATACACGTTGGTTTTAAATGTCGCGTCGAAATCTTCCGTACTCAGGGTACGAATGGACTCATTAAATTGCTGACGACCGGCGTTATTTACCAGAATATCCAGTCCGCCTAATTTATCAGCGGCTTCTTTAACCAGTTGCTGACAGAATTCTTCAGAACGAATGTCGCCGGGAATAGCGAAAACTTTACGGCCTTCCGCTTCGATTAATTTAATCACCTCATCGGCATCGGGCTGTTCTTCCGGCAGATAGTTAATAACCACATCCGCGCCTTCGCGGGCATAAGCAATTGCCACTGCGCGGCCAATACCGGAGTCACCGCCGGTGATCAGCGCCTTGCGGCCGGTCAGGCGGCCAGTGCCGCGATAGCTGGTTTCACCGTGGTCGGGAACCGGGATCATTTTGCTGGCAAGACCGGGTGCCTGTTGTGGCTGATCCTCAAACGGAGGCTTAGGAAAGTGATCCAGATCGAGCGTCTTGTTAGTCGTTGTAGCCATTGTATGCTCCTTGAACAGAGTTATCTGAGACGTTTTTATCTGAGACATTAAGCCTGGCACAAATGTGATGTTTGTCACATCTGACTGCTGATTCATTGAGCAGATAAAACCAGATGAGTTTAATAATGCAGATAAAGCGTAGACAGGAAATCGGTGATGTGTGCCGCACTGTCCGATTATTTTTCAGGGGAGGGAGGTGATATTAAAAGCGAAGCGTAAAACTGTCCGGGCATTATTTCAGCACGTGAAAGGCACCGGAAGAAAATAAAAGGGCAGTGATCCGCCGCGCACCAAACCCGCCAGAGCCCATCGGCCGGATATATTCTCCGCGCAGGCCGCTGTTCATGTTTTGGTTTCCGGTTGCGCTTCTGTTTTCACCCGCCAGGCAATGGCATCGCGGGCGAACTGCTCGACTGGCTGGGCAAAGGTGGAGAGCTTGTAAGAGGAGCAGCACGACTGCGGGATATTCTCCTTTGATGCCGGGGTCGTCCGGGATACGCCGCGCAAAGCGGTAACGCGCCTTATCCATAAAGCCGCAGGCGAGGGTTCTCGTGCGGGTATCTGTGCAGGGCTGGCGCTGCGTCATCCGGCCGCAGGAGAGCGTCATGGATTTTTCGCGAAAACGGCTGTGGCTGATGATGAGCTACCGCAGCGTCGCGAGTCGCTGGTGGGCACCCGGCACACGACCGGCCGTTTTATATCGGGTTTGAGCAGCCGGGCCTGCTGAAATGGCGACTGAGGGCCAGTTGAATCACACATTGGCTAAACAACAAACAAACGATCAGTTAAAACTTGAGAGTTAATGAGCCATTAAGTTAAATGGTCTTAACACTGGCATTTCGCCATGACAACGGACTTGTAATGAAATTTTTAAAACGGTTCTCAAAGGACTATCGCCGCATTACCTCCCGGCACAATATCCCTTACGCGCAGGTTGCGGGCAGCCATAGCCGCAATGACATATCCAGCGTGGTTATCCCGACTGTAGGCGCTGATTTCACAGACGAAGCTATGCTCAGCGCCGCGTTTGCGGCACGCTTTGCACCCGACTTACGCGAAATCGTTATCGTGACCGATCAGCCTGCAGCCGCATTTACCCGTCTGCCGGAAAAGGCGCGGGTAGTGACGCTGGATATTCAGATCCCGAACCCTGAACATCGCTATGCGCAGATCTACAAAAGCCGCCTTTTAAAAATGCAGGCTCCCTTGTCAGCCAGCCCGGACTCGACTGGCGTACTGATGATTGACTCAGACCTGAACCTGCTGAAAATGCCGAACTACCGGCTGGAGAAATTCAGCCTCTATTCATGCTTCCGTAACGGACGTATGGGGGCGAAGTTTGAAAAGCAGGGTTATCCGTATGTACCGGCGTACTACGCTAACAGCGTGCGTCCTGGGCTGGAGCAGCATGTTAACAGCGCGTTCCTGGCGGCGACCTGCCTCACATGGCAGAGGCTATGCCCGCTGTGGATTGACCTGTTCAATGACACCTGGACGACGTTGCCGGATGATCAGCCTCCTACAGATCAGCCCCCACTGGCGGCAGCACTGGATATCCTGGACTATCAGACTGTTAACCTGGGTGACTGGACTAACTGGCCGGTATCTAAAAAGATTGGCGGCACGCCATCGGTTATCCCAAAAGACGTGATCGGTGCGCACGGTGGCTTCCCGTTAAGCGAATGGCAGAAGTATCTGGAAAACCCGGATCAGCCGCTGCTGTTTCACGGTCAGGATTATACCCGCAAGGTCCGCTATCTGACGGACGAAGAAAAACGTGCGGGTTCAGCATCCTGATCTGAATGACCATCGGCTGTCCGATCGATGGTACCAGCCCGTTTCTCAACGGGGTGGTGTGTCTATCGCGCTTATACCAGCCTGTGACCCTGTCACATTCACTGCATGGTGTTTAAATCATTTCAGACAACCCAGTTTGCCCGCCTCCTGTTCTGCGGCTTCCAGCAGTGCGCCACCCAGACCACTGCCACGCAGCGTTTCATCCACCCAGAGATAATCGATGCAAAGCCAGTTGCCTTTGCGTGCGGCGATTAATACGCCCGCGGTATCCCGGTGAGAAACCGACAGCGGGCCCCAGTTCTCACGGCGGATAAACTGCCGGTTATAAGCGCCTAATCCTGCCAGCAGTTCTTCCCGGTCGTCGTCATTTAGCTGATGGGTAAGGGTAAATGCGCTCATCCTGTTCCTCTTTTATCCGTGAGGTGTAGTTATCCCTTATAAGGGATAATTGTGTATTTATCCGCTATAGAGTATAAAATACTTATTATCCCTCCCAGGGTATAAGGTGGTATTTATCCCCTTTAAGGGATAATAATCCTGCGCTATGCTTATCGCCTGTGATCCTGAAGGAGTCACCCCATGATATACAGCCCGCTACAGCTGGCAAACCGGCTAAAGCTTATCCGCCAGCGCAATGGCTGGACCCAGAGTGAACTGGCGAAAAAGGTTGGTCTGAAACAGGCCACTATCTCTCACTTTGAAAATGCGCCAGACAGCACGTCGCTCGCCACGCTGTTCAAGTTGTTACAGTCGCTGGAACTAAGCCTGGAAGTAGTGGAAAAAGAGGCGTCCAGTGCGCCTCAGTTACATGATGAGGATGAGTGGTAATGCAAAGGCTGATTGCGTGGATGAACGGCGAGCGGGTGGGCGTGCTCACCCGGCAGCGAAACGGCGCTCATGAATTTCAGTATGATACCGGCTGGCTGAGTAACCCGCTCTGCAGGCCGCTGTCACTTTCTCTTCCGTTGCAGGTTAAGGCGATTACCTCACACGCCGTGATTAACTTCTTCGATAACCTGCTGCCAGATAGCCCATTGATTCGTGACAGAATTGTGGCGCGCTACCAGATAAAATCCCGTCAGCCTTTTGATTTGTTGCAGGAAGTGGGACGTGACAGCGTCGGGGCGACCATGCTGTTGCCGCCCGATATGCCGTTGCCCGCGCTGCAGGCTCGCTATGAGGTCCTGGATGAAGCCCGGCTCGAAAGCGTGTTGTCAGCTTATCAGTCAGATATTCCGCTGGGGATGCTGCGTGAAGAGACCGACTTCCGCATCTCGGTGGCGGGAGCGCAGGAGAAAACAGCGCTGCTGCTGACTGAGAAGGGCTGGAGCATTCCCGCCGGTGCCACGCCCACTTCGCACATCATTAAGCTGCCAATCGGTGAAATTAAGCAGCCAGCCGCCACGCTGGATATGCGCGACAGCGTGGAGAATGAGTATCTCTGTCTGGCGCTGGCCCGCGCACTGGGTATCGACGTCCCGAAGGCAACCATAATCCGGGCCGGAAAGATGCGTGCCCTCGCCGTGGAACGCTTTGACCGGCGATGGTCACGCGACAAAACCCGGCTGATTCGTCTGCCGCAGGAGGATTTCTGTCAGGCGCTGGGGCTGCCATCGTCCACCAAATATGAGTCGGACGGCGGGCCGGGCATCGCAGAAATCATGCAGATTCTGATGGGATCGAGCAACGCCATTGAGGATCGCTATCGCTTTATGCTGTTTCAGGTATTTCAGTGGCTGACGGGCGCAACCGACGGTCACGCCAAGAACTTCTCGCTGTTTATTGAGCGCGGCGGCAGTTATCGTCTGACACCTTTTTATGATGTGATCTCCGCTTATCCGGTGCTGGGCGGGACCGGTCTGAATAAGCGCGCACTGAAACTGGCGATGGGGCTGCGTGCAACTAAGGGCAGAAAGACGGAGATCGATAAAATCTTCCCGCGTCATTTTATCGCCACGGCAAAGCAGGTGAGTTTTGATCGTGACAGCCTGCAGCAGATCTTCGACTTCTTCGTGCGTGAGTTCCCCAAAGCGGTTGTCGCGGTGCGCGACGCCTTACCGGCTGATTTCCCGCAACACATCGCTGACGCAATTTTCAGCCATTCCCTGATTATGCTGGAGCGGTTACGGCACCATGAGTAATGGCGAATTTAAGATGGCACTATCCTGAAAACCCTTCTCTCCCGTCCCGATTAAAAGCCTGTCAGCTATGCTTGTCTGACAGATGCGATAAAGGAGTGAGGGTATGAAGTGTCCGGGATGTGAAGGAGAGGCGTTTGTTTACGCCACGCGTGATGTCAGCCTTAATACGGGGAATCCCGATGACGTTGTGCCGGATGTGAAGGGTGACCACTGTATCCGATGCGGGGCGGTGATCATGAACGCCGGAACGTCGGCGCTTTACCCGGAAAAGGCAGAAGCGCTGGAGAATGCAGGCGTGCCGATCAAATAACCCCCTGAGCCCGCTTAACGCGGGCTTTTTTTGCTGAATAAGCAGCGTGCGCAGGGGCGTCAGGAGAGGATTAACCGGCGGCATCAGGCCGGTAATAATTTGTAAAATTTAACTGAGAGTAAAACGCAGGCGCTTCTGTCAGGATACGCGCCTCAGACGTTCCTGGTTGCTCTCATTCGATGAAATGGTTTACCAAAAACGCGGTTTTGTTTGCCTGCAAAACCTCCCTTGCCGCGTTTATCGCACTCTCTGTGGCACTGTTACTTAACTTTGAAAAACCGGCCTGGGCGCTGACCACCGTGTTTGTCACCTCGCAACTCTATGCTGCATCGACCGTCTCGAAATCGCTGTTTCGTCTGATGGGCACGCTGCTGGGCGGCATCTTTATTCTGCTGATTTACCCCGAAACGGTGCAGTCGCCGGTGCTCTTCAGCCTCTGTGTGTCACTGTGGGTGACGGTCTGCCTTTATCTTTCTCTGCATGACCGTACGCCAAAGAGCTATATCTTTATGCTGGCAGGGTACAGCGCGGCGATTATGGGCTTTCCCGATGTGGATACGCCGTCGGCGATCATCAATACCGTGATTTCACGGATTGAGGAGATCACGCTGGGCATCCTCTGCAGCACGCTGGTCCACCGGCTGGTGTTTCCGGTGTCGATGCATCATCTGCTGGGGCAGAGCGTCAATCTCTGGTTTCAGAACGCGCGCAAATTATGTGACGAACTGATCAGCGGAATGGCAAAGAACAAATCGCTGGAGCGGGAAGATATTCTGATTCAGATGGCGGGATATCCGCTGAACGTTGAAACGCTGCTGACCCACTGCGTGTATGAGGGCGAAGCGGCGCGTAATGTCATCCGTCTGGTGAGCGTACAGTATCAGCATCTGACCTATCTGCTGCCGACCCTGACCGCGATTGAGTCACGACTGGGCGTGCTGGCCGAACTGAATATTCGTTTTCCGCAGTGTGTCACCCGCGTTTTTCAGGAGTTTCTGCTGTGGCTGCATCACGATCGCATCAACGATATTGCCGGACTGCGTGAGGCGATTGCGGCCAGCCAGGTGACCCTGGAAGAACAATGGCGGGCAGGGCAACTGGCCACCGAAGAGAGTCTGCTGCTGATTGGCCTGCTGGAGCGGCTGGCTAATTTTGTGCGTATTGCCGATGCCTACGAGAACGTCAGTGCGCGTGCCGGGGATCTCTACAGCCATGGGGATGGGGCGGCGATCCGCAATATCCGCGAACACCGCCACATCGACAAAGGCCTGCTGAGGCTTTCTGCACTGACCGCTTTTCTGGCGACTTTTCTTTCCAGCCTGTTCTGGATTGGCAGCGGCTGGGCCGACGGCGCGAATGCGCCTTTAATGGCGGCGATCATCAGCTCATTTTTTGCCGGCGTCGACTCCCCGGTGACGCCGATGAAACTGTTTGTTAAAGGCGTGATGATTGCGCTGGTGGTCAGCCTGTTCTATATCGCGTTTCTGATCCCGCAGGCCAATACCTTACAGGCGCTGATGATCTGTCTGCTGCCGGGATTGATGCTGCTGAGCCTGGTCATCGCCAATCCGGCAACCAATATGGTGGGGCTGAGTGTCGCCATTCAGATCCCCGGCTTTATCGGCCTGAGCCATCACTATGTCCCCAACCTGATCGTCACGCTGAATGCGGCCATCTCCTCAATGGTGGGAATTATGTTTGCGGTGGTGCTGACGGCGCTGATCCGTAACAAACGCCCATCGTGGATAGCCAGAAGAGCGGTGCAGCGCGGCCTGCGCGATCTGTTAGGGTTTATCAAAATGGTGGAGCGCAATTCGGCCACGCTGCTGTCACGCCAGCAATTTATTGCGCGGATGCTCGACAGGGTTAACATCATTCTGCCGCGTAAACGGCTCGATCCGGTGCCGGATATCGTGGTGGGTGGGTATCTGATTACCGAAACCTGGCTGGGGGCCAACTGCTACGATTTCTATGCACGCTATCGTGAGGTGCTGGAGAGCCATCGGATTGATAGCGGGCAGATGTTTCACGAGCTGGCGCTCTATCTGAAGCGCAAAATGAAGAGGTTGCAGTTGGCACCGCATCAGGATCTGCTGGATGAACTGGACCTGTTACTGCTGCGGCTGGAGCCGATTGCCCGGCAGGAGAGCGTTGCGGTCGCACCGTTAATTCACCTGTTCAATATTCGTGTTTCGCTGTTTCCGCATCAGCGCTGGCCGGCGTAACGCAGGGGCTGCTGGTGGGCTAAAAGGACATGGAATTAAGGCAAGTAGCCTTTTAGTTACATCATACAATCGATCTTTAAAAAACTCATCTGGCAACATGCCTGTATTTTTTAGCCTGGCAGTAAAGGAAAGCTGGCTATTAAGAATAGGTGAAGGGGGAACCGATGCTCACGCGCTGGCAATATAGCCGTCAGGCAGCATCAGAATACCCGTTACAGCACGCGGCACATAGCGCCAGCAATAAGAGCAGGGCGCGTGTACCTTGCTGAGAGAGACAAGATTCAGCAGTTTACCTGCGGCTGAAGCTGATAAACCCATGCAGTGCATGGCTGACTGTCTTTAACACAAACGCGAACTTCGACGCGGTCATAGCCATCTTCAAAGGCATCCAGCATCGGCCAGTGAGCCTCCAGCTGGTCGGAAACAAACAGGTAGCCCGGCACTGCGGGGCCATTTTCATCCAGGATAATGCCGGGGAAATCGGCCGCCGCACCCCAGCCACGCTCATAGAAGGTGCCGTTCACCGAACCGGCCAGCCATTCTCCGCCAATGTTTTCCAGGATAGAGGCGTTCTCACGGCCCGGACAGAGCGTGCCATAGACAAATAAGCGTTTCATTGTTTCCCGTCATACCCGCAATCGAAGCCAGCAACTTTAGCGTGACGGGAGTCTAATGTCATGCAGGTGATGGAATTACCTGACATCAGACAATAAGAAAATGACGTGCTGTCGTAAATTCTGTGTGCCATCAGCCACACGGGCGTCTCAGAATTCACGTAGCGTTGTCATTTTGATTCCTGCGGATATGTTCTGAAAGGCAGGCTGCCTGAAAAACGCTGTGGTGATCGTCAATGTGAAGCGTCCTGAGCGGATTCAGAAGCCTGGTCGGGAACGGCAGGATAGCAAAGCCAGAAAACAGATCTGCAGGCTTTAGTTAACGGATAAGCCGCAAAGAAAAAAGAAACAGCAGACGCTCATAGATGACGTGATGCAGACATTGCTCGCCAGCGAAATGACATGAGGGATGCAGCACGGAAACCGTCGATACCGCAGCGGAGTTGCGGAGTTAAGGCTATCGATAATGACATCAGTCCGGGAACAGTCCAGGATAGCAGCGGCATTTGATGAAAGGGATAATTGAGTGGCAAAGGTGAAACAGCGGTCAGAATCCGGCAATGTCGGGATGTCCGGGCATCATAACCAGATACGCACTAAAGAGCGCATAATGTATATTATGTTAAATAAGGTATTTGATTGCCCGGTCAGACCCGTTCTTCTGTTCCCTTCCGTGCCTTTACCTATTTGCTGAATATGGTCCTGAATGACTTTTGCACCCGGCGGCTCGTTAAACCGTCATTGCCTCTTTTGCCTGCGATGAGCTGCCAAACTCACTGGCAGCAAAACGCGCACTCGCGGCAGATAACTAACCTTCCCGCTGCTGACCCGCATCTGTTGACGCAGGATGTTAATCTTTTCCGGTTTCAGAACAGCACCCGATTGTCGCCACGCGCATACCGGACATGCTTTCACTTTTCCGCGATGCTCAGGCTTTGCATAACCGGACACAGCGGCAATCTGGTCATCGTTAAGTAAACTGAAAAGCCGACCTGTTTCGGAAAGACGTCTTGCAGGCAGACATTGCCTGCCACAGAATTATGCAACTGCAACTGCAACTGCAACTGCCGTGGAGTTATCCGCGTTGCCGGTGCCGGATGTTTTCTTTTGAGGCCAGCCAGACGCCGAAATGCGGTTTGAGTCACACCTGAGGCGATCTCAGCAGGCTGTTTTGCCGCAACCAGCGATCGGCGTGTCACCACCCTGCTTTTCAGCACCGAATCGCGCGAAGGTTCAGGTTGTCGCCCCGACCACGCTGCTTAGCCATTAACGCACCGTGGCTGAATGGTTAAATAGACAAATATTGTATGATGTAACTAAGTAAGCATCTCGGAAATTTCACATTTCTTTCAGGTAAATATCGCTTTGCCCGCAGGCACATTACTCTTTCAGCACTGTCACCCGACCTCAAACAGTCAATAAAGGAAACATTGATGAAAACGTCATATGCTTTGATTGCCACATTACTGATGACCTCTGGCGCATCCGCTATCGCAGCCCAGCCCGCTGCCGCCAAAAACCCACTGAGCGTACACGTGCTTAACCTGCAGACCGGCCAGCCCACAGCAGGCATTGAAGTTGAACTGGATCAGAAGCAGCAGGATAACTGGGTGAAACTGGCGTCAGGCGTCACCGATAACAATGGTCGCATCAGCGCCCTGTTCCCGCAGGACAAAACGGCCAGCGCAGGCAGCTACCGCGTCGTATTTAAAACCGGCGACTTCTATAAAAAGACCAGCCAGAAGACTTTCTTCCCGGAAATCCCGGTTGAGTTCAACATGGAAGCCAGCGGTGAGCACTACCACATTCCGTTACTGCTCAGCCCGTTTGGTTACTCAACCTATCGCGGCAACTGATGCTGATCCGGCACACAGGTGCCGGATTTCCCCTCTCTGGTCATAAAATCTCGCGTTGCTTTAACCCCGGTCTGTGGAATCTCCCGCTATAGTTATTGCCTGTCACGTTAGTCATAAAACCACGGAGATAACATGAGCCAACTTTTTTCGACTGTCTCACTGGGCGAACTTACGCTGGATAACCGCATTGTGATCGCGCCAATGTGCCAGTATTCCGCTGAAGCGGGCAATGCAACGGCCTGGCATCGGATTCATCTTGGTCAGCTCTCCTTTTCCGGCGCCGGTCTGATGATTATTGAAGCCACTGCCGTAGAGGACATTGGTCGAATCTCTCCCGGCGATCTGGGCCTGTGGAATGATGACAATGAAGCAGCACTGAAAACGGTGCTGGACGATGTACGCCGTTACTCCTCTATTCCGGTGGGCATTCAGCTGGGTCATGCAGGCCGTAAAGCATCGTGCGCCGTTCCCTGGGAAGGCGGTAAGCAGATTGCACCGGATGCCGGCGGCTGGCAGACAGTGGCCCCGTCAGCGCTAAGCTACAGCGCGGATGAAGTGAAGCCACTGGCTATGTCCCTTGAGGATATGCAGCGGGTAAAACAGGCCTTTGTCGACAGCGCCCGACGCGCGGTGCGTCTGGGCATTGAGCTTATCGAAGTGCATGCTGCGCACGGCTATCTGCTGCATCAGTTCCTGTCGCCGCTGTCGAATCAGCGCAGTGATGAATATGGCGGTTCGCTGGAAAACCGTATGCGTTTCCCGCTGGAGGTGTTCAGCACCGTTCGTGACGCTGTCCCCGCTTCTGTGCCGGTTGGCGTGCGTATTTCCGCTACTGACTGGGTCGAAGGTGGCTGGGAAATTAAGCAGTCGATTGCCTTCTCACGTGAGCTGGAAGCACTGAACTGCGCCTACATCCACGTCTCAAGTGGCGGCCTGTCAGAAGATCAGAAAATCAGCGTCGGGCCTAATTATCAGGTGCCGTTTGCCCGCGATATTCGTGAACAGGTATCGGTTCCGGTCATTGCGGTAGGTTTGATTACTGAACCACAGCAGGCAGAAGATCTGCTGCAACAGGGTGAAGCTGACCTGGTGGCGCTGGCACGCGGTATTCTCTACGACCCACGCTGGCCGTGGCACGCGGCAGCCGCCCTGGATGGCAACGTTCAGGTTCCGCCGCAGTATCTGCGTTCTGAACCCCACGATGTTAAGGGCATTCTGACGCAGGATCAGTAAGCTTAACGGGCAGAGCTGACAACCAGCGCTCTGCCCGTTCTCTTATAAAATGCCTTTCAGTCGCAGATGCTGCAGCAGCATGATGGTTTTGGCATCCACAATCCCGCCCTGGTCAATCGCCTGCAACGCCTGGTCGAATTCAAGTTCCAGCACCTCGATATCTTCACCCTCTTCCGCTATCCCGCCGCCTTCACCGCTGCGCTGCTGGTCACCGTACTCCGCGATAAAGAAATAGAGCTTCTCCGTTACTGACCCTGGACTCATAAAGGCTTCAAACACCTTCTCTACCCGGCTGACACGAAAACCGGTCTCTTCTTCCGCTTCAGCAACAATGCGCGCTTCCGGCGAGGCGTTATCCAGCAGGCCCGCTGCCGCTTCAATCAGAAAACCATCATGACCATTCAGGAAAATCGGAAAGCGAAACTGGCGGGTCAGCACCACCGTGCGTTTATCGCGGTTATAGAGCAGGATCACCGCGCCGTTGCCACGATCATAGGCTTCACGGCTCTGCTCCTGCCAGCGGCCGTCACGACGCAGCAGCGAGAAAGTATATTTCTTCAGGGTATACCAGTTATCTGACAGCAACTGCTCATTGATGATGCGCACGCGGGGATGATTCTGCTGCATGATGCTCTCCAGGATGGGTAGACAGCCATCACGCTATCATGCACAATCGTGCAACTTCAAGAAAAAACATGCAGGCGTTAATGATGCTATCCAGCCAGCGAAAACAGACGATACTCACCCTGCTCGCCCAGGAAAAACAGGTGCAGTCGCGCGATCTCAGCCAGCGCTTTGGCCTTTCCGAAGACTCAATCCGTCGGGACTTACGTGAACTGGCAGCAGAAGGATTATTGCAGCGGGTACATGGCGGTGCGCTGCCGGTTTCCGCTGCGCTGGGCACCTTCGAAACACGCAAAAGCGTGCAAACTGCGTCTAAGCAGATTATCGCGCAGAAGGCGGTCTCACTTATCCAGCCGGGTCAGATCGTCCTGATTGATGGCGGGACCACCAGCGCCGAACTGGTGCGGCAGTTACCGGCAACGCTGAGCTTTACCGCCGTCACTCACAGTCCCAGCGTCGCGCTGGCATTAGCCGATCATCCGCAGGCAGAGATCATTATGCTTGGCGGGTCGCTGTATAAACATTCGGTGGTGACCGTAGGTGCAGCGATGCTGGAGTCGATTAACCGCATCAGCGCCGACCTGTTTTTCATGGGCGTCACCGGTGTGCATCCGGCTGCAGGCCTCACCACCGGAAATTTTGAAGAGGCGACGGTTAAACGTGCGCTGGCAGGACGCGCTGCGGAAACCGTGGTGCTGGCGTCAGCCGAAAAGCTGAACTCCGCTTCGGCTTTTGCCATCGGCGATCTGTCCCTCGCCAGCATGCTGGTCGTCGAAACGCCGCCCGACGACGCGCTGCAACAGGCGCTGCGCCAGCACAATGTCACGATCATCTGAGATCGTAGCAGGCCTGCAAAGCAAGATAGGGTCCGGTCAATGGCCGCTGCCTGTCGGGAAAATGCTGTGCGGCTGGCGTCATGGAGCTTTGCGCCAGCGCCACCGCAACAGCGCCCTGCTCATAAGCCTGCCCGGTCGCCGCCGCAATCAGCGCAAAGTAGCGTGTAACGTCCCCGGCTTTAAACGCCGCCCATGCGCCCTCCACCAGCGCGACCTCAACCTGCGTCCCCGGCTGACAGAAAAGTGCCCGCGTTGCCGCAAGCGTGGATTCTGCCGCACAGAGCGCCACCGTCCGGCCTGTCTGACGCTGCAGCGCCTGCGCTAACATCGCGTCGGTGCGCATAACCCGATCCTGCTCATTAAAATCATCGGCAACGGGTGCCAGCGTCGAACAGGTTATCAGTACAGCATCGAACTGCGGCACGACCGTCTCAATCAGTTGTGCGATACGGCGGCGTAACGTCGCCGTCATCCCGCCACTGCGTTCGGCCTCCGCCAGCAGCGCGGGCATCACCAGATGATTCAGCGGCGGATTGTCCCGCCCCAGTGCGGCGGCGGCATCATCAAATATCGCGATATTACTGGCGGCGGTGTGGAAGCAAAGAATATTCAGGGTGAACTCCACGTTATCAAAGGGGTCAGGGAGCAGGCGGCCAGGCGGCCTGCTGAATAACAACACGATAACCATCGCTGTCCATAAATGTCACGCCCCGTTGCGCCCAGTAAGGATTAAACGAAGGCACCCGCCGGAACCCGGCGTCATCCATACAGCTGCAACGCGCCAGCCAGTCAGGCTGATGTGGCATGTAAAGCACCAGCAGATCATCATCTGATGGCGAGGGGCTGATGGGATGGGTATGACAGTGCGTGAATTCGAGATGCCAGGCCAGCCCTTCCGCGCCCAGCATGACGCCACTGAACCCCTGATGTTCGCTAAACTCGCCGATTCTTTGCAACCCCAGTCCCTGGCAGTAGCTGTGCATACTTTGAATCAGGTCACTTACCGGTCGTGCAATACGCAGATGCTGAATTGTCATCATGCTTTTCTCCTTTGTTGCCTGATCTCTATCACACTCCGTTGTGCTACCCGTGGCGCTGGATGCGATGCAATATCGTCGCACCTTTTATTGCAAGCGGATGTGAACACACTCAGGGTCATCGCATGGGGAATATCGCCCCGCAACCTGTGTGCCGCTGCGGCATGCCCGCATACCCCTGTTATCCGCTTACCGCTCACAGCGCTAAATGCATTCCCGCCGCAGTCATCTACACTTTCCGGGTATTCATATGGCAATGCCCTGTGTATTGCCCGGCGATAAAAGGAAGACACTATGACTGAACAAGCAACCCAGAACCACGCCTGGTTACTGGCTTCACGCCCGCAGGGTGAGCCGACCAAAGAGAATTTCCGCCATGTGGCGCAGCCCATCCCGGAAATCAAAGAAGGCGAAGTGCTGCTGAAGACCATCTACCTTTCACTCGACCCCTACATGCGGGGCCGGATGGATGACGGTAAATCTTACGCTGCACCGGCAGAGCTGGATCAGCCGATGGTGGGCGGCACCGTGTGTCAGGTCGCTGAATCAAAAAACAGCGATTTCAAAGCGGGTGACTGGGTGCTGGCGCAGAGCGGCTGGCAGGAATATGCCGTTTCCGATGGCAAAGAAATTGCGAAGCTGGGCAACGATCTGCCGCATCCATCATGGGCGCTGGGTATTCTCGGGATGCCAGGCTTTACCGCCTATATGGGGCTGATGGATATTGGTCAGCCTGAAGCGGGTGAAACGCTGGTGGTCGCTGCGGCAACCGGCCCGGTAGGCGCAACGGTGGGTCAGTTAGGTAAACAGAAAGGCTGTCGTGTGGTGGGCGTCGCGGGCGGTGAAGAGAAATGCCGTTATGCGGTCGATACGCTGGGCTTTGATGCCTGCCTCGATCACCACAGTGCCGACTTTGAAGAACAGCTGAAAAATGCCTGCCCGGATGGCATTGATATCTATTTCGAAAATGTCGGTGGCAAAGTGTTTGATGCGGTCTTCCCGCTGCTTAACACCGCCGCACGCGTGCCGGTCTGTGGCCTGGTTTCTGCGTACAGCCAGCGTGAACTGCCGGAAGGCCCGGACAGAACGTCACTCATTATGGCGGGCATTCTGAAGCGCCGTATCCGTATGCAGGGCTTTATTATCTTCCAGGATTACGGTGACCACTATCCGGCGTTCCTGGAGGCGATGCGTCCCCTGGTGGAGAGCAAAAAAATCCACTATCGCGAGCACATGATCGACGGCTTAGAAAACGCACCGCAGGCGTTTATCGATATGCTGAATGGCAAAAACTTCGGTAAAACCGTGGTGAACGTCGGCGCATAAGGGTCAGCGTGCTGCGTCACTGACGTGGCACGCTGCAATCAACGTACTCTCCCCGCTGCGTGACCTCCCTGAAGTCAGCCCCCGCGTAATCCGAAGACGTCCCCGTACCTGTTGCAAACCCATTGAGACAGTCTGAAAGCGAAGGTGTGATGCCGGAAGGAAACCCGCGTGAGCACGGGAAAAAACTGAGCGCCAGGGCGGCGCTCAGCATGACTTATTTCAGACGGAACGCGACAACGCTGTCGCCTGGGGTGGTGCCAAGCGAGCCGTGGCCGCCTGCGGCGATCACCACATACTGCTTACCATCTTTGCCCATAAAGGTGGATGGCGTGGCCTGCGCACCCGCACTCAGTTCAGTCTGCCACAGCAGTTCGCCAGTGGTGCTGTCATACGCCCGGAAGAAGTTATCTGCCGTTGCGCCGTGGAACACCAGATCACCCGCAGTCAGCAGCGGTCCGCCGTGCGCCACCATACCCATCGGGAAACCGAGCGGGAAGCGGCCTGGCAGGAAGCTGGTCTTCAGGTTTTTGGTGGTGCCGACGCGACGCAGCCATTGGGTTTTGCCGGTGGTGAGATCCACACCCACCATACGACCCCACGGTGGCGCGATGCAGGGGATCCCCAGACCCGACGCCATTTGCTGAATGTGGATAGCGTAATCCCCGTGGAAGTTCTCGTTCCAGTACGGCGTGCCATCTTTGGTGAAGGTACGCTGGGTTTCCGTTTCCGGCGTGCGTCTGATGAGGTTGTATTTGTACGCGAGGCGCACCGGTGCCGCAATCAGCATCTGACGCTGTGGGTCAACGGCCACGGAACCCCAGTTGAACACCCCGATATTGCCCGGGAAGATCAGGGAGCCTTTCTCCGTTGGCGGCGTCCACGGGTTACCGTCATACCGCAGCTCACGGAGGGTGGTACGGCACGCCATCTGATCAAACGGCGTAATGCCCCACATCGACTTCTCCGTCAGCGGCTGCGGAATGAAGTTCAGGCTGGAGACCGGCTGGGTCGCCGCATACTGCTCACCTTTAATCCCATCCGTAGAGACCTTAACCTGCTCTACCGGGTAAACCGGTTCACCGGTCAGGCGGTTCAGCACAAACAGGTTGCCGGTTTTGGTCGGCAGGATCACCGCCGGTTGCGGTTTGCCCTGATAGTTGATGTCCACCAGCGACGGCTGTGACGGGTTATCGCGATCCCACAGGTCGTGGTTCGAACTCTGATAACGCCATTTGAAGGCACCGGTTTTCAGATCCAGTGCCACCAGCGCATCACGGAATTTTTCGGTGTTGCTGGCAGGATCGCGTTCAATACCGACTTCATCCGGTGAGGCGTTACCAAATGGCACATAGACCAGACCGTTTTTCAAATCGGCGCTCAGGGTGGCCCAGGCGACCGGCGTATCCTGCGGGTAGGTTGCCCCTGTAGCGATCGGTGCGGTGTTATCGGGATTCGCCGGATCGAAGTTCCACACCAGACGCCCGGTGACGGCATCATAAGCACGGATCACACCCGATGGGTTACCGCTGTTGAAGCCGTTATCCATCACCGAACCGCCAACAATCACCAGATTGCCAGCCACCAGAGGCGCGGCAGTCTGCATCAGCGCGTGCGGACGCACGTCACCCATGCTGGTGCGCAGGTTCACGACACCATTGTCACCAAAGTCAGCACAGGGTTTACCGGTGTCGGCATCCAGCGCCAGCAGGCGGGCATCGGTCGTTGCATTGAAGATACGCTTGCGGCAGAGAGCCGGTGATGCGCCCGTCTGCTGCTGCGCCTGCTGACCGGCATCAAAGTAGCTCACGCCACGGCAGGTCTGATGCTGCTGCAGATAAGAGCGGTTTTTATCCGGCATCGTTTTCCACTTCACCGCACCGGTTTCCGGGTCAAGGGCATGAACCTCGTTGTGCGGTGTACAGAAATAAAGCATACCGTTGGCTTTCAGCGGCGTCGCTTCAAAGGTGTATTCGGTTGCATCATCACCCTGACGCAGATCGCCGGTGTGATAGGTCCAGGCGACTTCCAGATCTTTCACGTTCTCTTTAGTGATCTGCTTCAGCGCTGAAAAACGCTGTCCATCTGCGGTTCCGCCATAGGCGCGCCACTCTTCAGCAGCACCGCCGGTCGCAGAGGCGTTGCGCGGCGTATTAATGGTGCCCTGTTGCGGCAGCGGATCGTAAAAGCAGAGGCCAATGACCAGCAGCACCATCAGCACCACGGAGCCGCCAAGGAAAGGATGGAAGCGACGCTGCCCCTGATAGAGAGGACGTACCACCCACGGCAGTGCGAGCCAGACGCCCAGCACACCAAACAGGTCGCCACGTGGGATCCACTGCCATTTATCGAAGCCCACTTCCCAGATTGTCCAGAACAGCGTGACCCACATCAGCAGCGCGTAGAGCGTCAGCGCACTGCGTTTGTTCATCATCAGCAGAATTGCGCTGAGCAGTACGCCCACGCCCATCAGCGCATAGAACGCGCTGCCGCCTGCAAGCAGAAGTTGTCCTCCCATGTAAATCAGGGCAATAGCAAATATCGCCATGATTATACTGGTTATTTTATTGATCATGATCCATCCTCGGGTCATTAGCGGTAATCAGAAAGTTAAGCCAGAAACATAAACTCAACGATATTTTAACTTACGTGTGAAATATGTAAAAACGTGTACAGACGTAACCCATTAAAAATATTTATTAAACATATTGAATACAGCGGCTCTGAAGCCGCTTTTTTTACTTTCCTAAGGGGTAAATACGCGATATCCATCACAAAAAGTTAACCATAGGCCGACAGTTACCGCACCTTTTGTTCAAAGGCGAACAAATAACAGGCCAGCCGCGCTTCTTTAACGCCAGCCTGATTTCGATCAAAGAAGGATAATGAGTGTCAAATAATAATAATGGTTTGCACGCTCTGCTCTGCAACAACTCTTAATGCCAGAATCAGGAAACTTAGCGCCCTGTTGTTTTTAACCTTCCGGTTATCAGTGCTCATGCGGTTTTAAGGGTTTTCAGATTATTAATAATGGCCGTTGACTTTACTCTGCCCCTATTTTTTTAACGCTGCCTTCAAAAAGGAATAGATTAATAATGGAAAGGATTCTGACGATGAAAACGATTTCAGATATTCCGTAGCCTGACGCCACTTTTATCTGTGATATATATCATCACTCTTATTTTATATTCATCCGGCCAGCAGGCGGGATTTTCTCTGGCAGCAATAACCAGGCAGGTTAACTATGTCCGCACTCAACGCTATTTATCGCAAGTTTCGTTTCCCGTTTAAATTTATTAATGCGGCCATTCGCTACCCTGCTGCACAGGCACGGGTAAAGCGTTATTCCGTCATGTCGATAGAAGAAACTATCGATCTGCTATTACGTAACCCGCAATTATCGCTGGCCCGTTACGGCGACGGGGAGCTGGAAATGACCTGGTATAAAAATATTGGTTTTCAGCCCTTTGACCCAAAACTGTCGGCAAGGCTCAAGGCGCTGCTGCAGCAGGAACCCCAGCACAACCCGAACTGCCTGATTTGCCTGCCGGATGCCTTTCGCACAACCCGCAATATGCGGCGTGGATCGGCCCTGTTCTGGTTCTTCCATAAATCATTTTACTTTAAACATTATGATGCTCTGCTGAATAATCAGTACCAGTATGGAAATACCTCCGTTACCCGCCCCTATCACGATTATAAAGCCAAACACTTATCACAGACGATATTCGACAAATTTAAACAGCTTTATCAGGGTCGCCGGGTTTTAATTGTTGAAGGCAGTGGTACCCGTCTGGGATTAGGCAATAATTTACTGGAGGGAGCCAGCGAAATTAAACGCATCACGACACTGAACCGTAATGCTTTTTCCGTTTATGATCGTCTCTTTGATACGGTATTAGCGAATGCAGTCAACTTTGATCTGGTCTTGATTTCATTAGGGCCGACGGCAACCGTCCTGGCCTATGATTTGAGTCAGCGTGGAATTCGCTGCATCGACAGCGGCCATGTGGATATTGAATATGAGTGGATGCTGGCCAGTGCCACCCGTAAAGTAAAAGTGGAAGGGAAAAACGTCAATGAAGCGGGCGTGCTGCTGAGTGAACAGACCACGGTCGCCGATGCGACGTATCAGCAGCAGATTTTGCAGCACATCGGCGAAATGCCGGAAGATCACCCAGCAGCTGAAACCCGGGTTCTCCCGCTGCCCCACGTCAGCACCAGCCATCATAACGCCGCCTGAGGTTCCCCATCGACAGGCAACGACTGCACCGCATTGATGCGCAGGCGAATAATTAGCGGGCTCATTGAGCCCCTGAGCAGCCCGCAGCCGCTGTCAGCCCAGGTTTTGCCGGATGCCCCTCGTTTCCGGCATTAATCTTGCTTCGGCTCTCCTGAGACATTTAATCAGGAGACGTGAGATGACATCCAGCCGTTACCGTTACACCATTTTTTCACTGCTGTTCCTGATCGCGCTGATCAACTACATCGATCGCGGCGCGCTGTCGTTCGCGGCCAACGCTATTGCGGCGGAGTACCACTTCAGCAAAGTCCAGCTTGGCGCAGTGCTGGGGTATTTTGGCTTTGGCTATCTGTTTGGTTCGCTGTGTGGCGGTTTTCTTGCCGACCGTATCGGCACGAAAAAGGTCTGGCTGCTGGCTGGCGTGCTCTGGTCGCTGCTGGAGATCGCCACCGCCTGGGCCGGTGAACTGGGCATGGCGCTGTTTGGCGGCTCTGCCATTATGGGGTTTGCTGCCCTGCGGATACTGTTTGGATTTTCCGAAGGCCCGGCCTATGCACTGATGAATAAGGCGATTGCCCACTGGGCACCCGATAACGAACGCGGCTTTGCGCTGGGCATCGGCCTGCTCTCTACCCAGGTTGGGGCGCTGCTGACCGCCCCCATTGCGGTGGGCCTGCTGCTGCTGACTCACGACTGGCGCATGATGTTTATCCTGCTCGGGGTTTTCTCCCTGCTGGCGATGGCGCTGTTTGCCCGCACCTTCAGCGACAGCCCGGAAACGAGCCCCCACACCAGCGAAGCCGAACGGTTGCTGATTCAGCGCGGTCAGCGTCGCAGCGCAGGCGACAGCCGTTCACTGCCCTGGTGGCGCTTTTTTACCAGCCGCACGCTGGTCTGCAACGCGCTGGGCTACTTCTCCTTCCTCTACATCACCTTTACCCTGGTGACCTGGATGCCGAAGTATCTGCAGGATAATTTTCATTACGACCTGCACTCGCTGTGGTACGTGGCGATGATCCCGTGGAGCGGTGCCTGCATCACGGTACTGCTGGGCGGGCGTATTGCCGATGCCCTGCTGGCCCGCTTCCGTAATCTGCGGCTGGCGCGCAATCTGTTTGCGGCGGTCACGCTGTGCGGCACCGCCTGCTGCTTCATGGCCATTCCCCATGTGCAGTCAGCCGCCGGGATTATTGCGCTGATGACGCTGGGCAATGCGCTGAATGCGCTGGTAAATAATGTCTACTGGTCGGTGGTGATTGATGTCACCCCGAAAGCCTCGGTCGGCACCTTCAGCGGCATGACACTGGCGATTGCGAATCTGGCGGCGATCATCTCTCCGATGCTCTGTGGCTGGCTGGCGGAATATTACGGCTACAACGCCATGTTTACCGTTACCGCACTGATCGCCTTCGGCAGCATGCTGGCGATGACGCTGCTGCAGCCGGAAAAACCGCTGGTCGCCGAGGCGCAGACCGGCGCAGCGGACGTTTCAGCGGCATGATCTCATGCCCTGTCACGACAGAACCGGCAGCTGCCTCGCACACGGGCGATCCGCCCTCCGGGAAGCCTGACAGCCCCTGAATAAAAGCCGCCTCCAGGCGGCTTTTTCCTTGTTATACCGCGTCATAAACGGACTGCACGGGTTTGCCACGGCGATCCCAGCGGCTGGCGATAAGCCATAACAGTGCCGTCGCCAGCCAGCCGATAATCCACGAGACATCATTTCCGGCAAACATCCAGGTCAGTGAGCCGTGGTGCAGAGGGTTGTCGATAAAAGGCAGTTGCACCGCGACCCCCAGAAAGTAGACAGCAATGCCTGTCAGGTTCCAGCGTCCATAACGTCCGTCCGGCTGCGACAGTGCGGGAACATCAACCCGGCCTTTGGTGATCAGATAGAAATCGGTCAGGCTGATTGCGCTCCAGGGCACAAAGAAAGCCAGCAGAAAGAGCAGGAAGTGGGTAAAGGATTTGAGAAAGGCCGGTTCACTGAGCAGAGCAATAACGCAGGCCAGAGTCACCATCAGCACCACAAACAGAATGCGTGCCCCCCGGCTCAGCGTGGTTTGCTGGCGGAAGCCAGAGACGATGGTCGTCAGTGACATAAAACTGCCGTAGGCATTCAGCGTGGTAAACGTGATTTTTCCAAAGCAAATCGCGAAATAAATCACCATAGCCATGGTCGCAGTGCTGCCCATGCTCACGATGTAACCGACCTCATTGCCTGCAAACGCACTTCCGGCAATGGCCGCAACAATCACGCCCAGCGTCATCGAGGCCTGCGTGCCCAGTACGGTGCCAAAAAAGACCGCGCTGAACAGCTTCTTCGCGGAGACGTCTGCGGGCAGATAGCGTGAATAATCCGAGACATAAGGACAGAAGGCAATTTGCCAGGAGGAAGACAGGGAGACGGCCAGCAGGAAATTTGCCAGGGTAAAGTGCTGGTTTTGCCACACCGCAGATAAGTCATGCGCAGAGAACAGCGTGATAAACAGATAAGCAAAAGCTAAAACGCCAATGATGCTCGCCAGCTTCCCTAACTGGTGGATCACGCGATACCCCAGCACCGCAATGATCACGATAAGGGCGCTGAACAAAATCATCCCGGCTGAATGACTGACATGGATAAGTTTAGCCAGCGCCTGCCCCGCCAGCACTGTCCCGCTGGCTGAGAACCCCACATACATAATGCAGACCAGCACAAGCGGAATCACGGCCCCAAACACACCAAACTGCATACGGCTGGTAATCATCTGCGGTAAGCCGAGGCGCGGTCCCTGAATAGCATGCAAAGACATGATCGCTGCACCCAGAATCTGCCCCACCAGTAACCCGATGAGCGACCATACAACGTCTCCTCCGAGAACTACGGCCAGCGCACCCGTAACAATGGCCGTGATTTGCAGGTTGCCACCGAACCAGAGCGTGAACTGGCTGAAGGGATGACCGTGCCGTTCGCGCAACGGGATGTAATCAATGGAACGGGTTTCTGAGAGGCGCTGTTTCTCTGCGCCTGAATACTCTGCTACAGATGGTTTGACCGACATAGATTCCTCGCTGAACCAGTGAGAGACGCATTAATTGAAAGAGTGATCTGCCAGAACTGCGGTTGAAGAGACATGTCTATACAATTGGCAATGGTGTCATGCGCTCCGGGAACTTACAAGGCAACCCGTCATTGGAAAATGTGATGATACCGGCCGTTTCGTTTTACTGCGGATCAGTCAGATAAGAGCGCGTGCGGCGCGGTTTTTGAGGAAAACGGCATTATAGCGAGGCGTAAATCGGGCGTGATGCCATCTCCGAACACCGCAAGCGATGATCGGTGATGTCAGGCTCAGAAAGCACCCAGAAGGAAAGACTTAACCTTCGGCGACTACCCGCTGACGATGACAGTCGGCAGGGCCAAGTTTTTGCCCCGTTGAGGAGTACACTTCCAGGCGCGGCAGCGGCTTCCCTTCGGCATTATCCAGCAGGACCGAGTGCGTTTCGCCCTTCTCAAACAGATAACGCTCACCCCACTGACGCATGGCCACCACAACCGGAAACAGCGAACGGCCTCGCTCGGTCAGGACATATTCGCTGTAGGCACTGCCATCGGAGGCGGGTGCAATCGCAAGCACGCCCGTCTCCACCAGCTGCTTCAGGCGCGACGCCAGGATATTTTTCGCCAGCCCTAAATTGCGCTGAAAATCACTAAATCTGCGGACGTCATCAAAAGCTTCCCGCACGATCATCATGCACCAGCGTTCACCTATCGTTTCCAGAGTTCGGGCAACCGGACACTCACTGGTCCTCAGGGATTCCTGCTTAGCCATGCTCTTTTCTCACTTTACCTGTCACAGAGTGTCAGCTTAACCACCCGGAAAAGAAGTTGCAAAAAAAAACCTCTGCTGCTAATTGTATTGCCAATCCAGTTTCAAATAAAAACCAGAGTGCTAACATGAATACGACAATTGGCAGGGTTCGCAAGTCAGACACCGATTCGCCCCCCGGCGCGACGCCAGCGCTTACGCCCCGGATGATCTTTTTGTTTTCACTCACCTCGGCACTGGCGGTCGCCAACGTTTACTCCGCTCAGCCGTTGCTGGAATCAATCGCCGACAGCCTGCAGGTTTCACCCGGCAGCATCGGTACGGTGGTAACCGCCACGCAGACCGGTTATGCCATCGGGCTGATCGTTCTGGTGCCGCTGGGCGACTGCGTGAACCGCAAAAAACTGGTGATGACCCAGCTGCTGCTTTCCGTGCTGGCGCTGACAGTTGCGGCTTTCGCCCCCGATCTGATCACGCTGCTGGGTGCCATGCTGCTGGTGGGATTCATGGCGGTAGTGACGCAGCTGATGGTGGCCTGGGCCGCCATGCTGGCGTCGCCAGAACAGCGCGGACAGGTGGTGGGCAGCGTGACCAGCGGCATCGTCATCGGCATCCTGCTGGCACGTTTTGTTGCCGGGATAATAGCTGACGTGGCGGGCTGGCGCGGGGTCTATCTGACGGCCGCCAGCCTGCTACTGCTGATCTCGCTGGTACTGGCAAACGCGCTGCCCGCCACCGCCGGTACGACGCAGCGCACATCCTATCCGCAGCTGTTCATGTCGGTTTTGCGGCTTTTCCTCACGGAACCGCAACTGCGCCGACGCGGTATCCTGGCGCTGCTGATTTTTGCGGCCTTCAGTATGCTCTGGTCCTCAATGGTCCTGCCGCTGACCGCCCTGTCACTTTCACACACCCGAATCGGGTTGTTCGGACTGGCGGGCCTGGCCGGTGCGCTGGCGGCCGCCCGGGCAGGTGGATCGGCTGATCGGGGCCGGGGGCAGCGAGCCACCGGTCTGGCGCTGGCGCTGCTGACCGTCGCCTGGCTGCCAATAGCCGCGCTGCAAAGCTCACTGTTGTTGCTGGTGTTGGGGGTGATCCTGCTCGACTTTGCTGTTCAGACGGTCCACGTGATTAACCAAAGCCTGATCGTGGCTGCCCGGCCTGAGGCGGCCAGTCGTCTGATCGGTGCCTACATGTGCTTTTACTCGCTGGGCAGTGCGCTGGGGGCCATCGCCGCAACTCAGCTTTACGTCCACGGGGGATGGCACGCCGTCTGTTATGCCGGAGCTGCGGTCAGTGCCTCTGCCTTTCTTTGCTGGTACGGAGCACGTCACGTATGAAACGTTCTCATCTGTTACTCGCCGTGCTGATCACCGCCATCTGGGGCGTTAACTTTTCTGTTATCAGGCTCGGGCTGCACGCGGTCGATCCGTTTATCCTGGCGGGCATCCGCTTTACGCTCTGCGCCCTGCCCGCGCTGTTCTTTATCCGGAAACCGGACGTGCCGTGGCGCTATCTGATCAGCTATGGCCTGGTCTTCGGGATCGGTCTGTGGGGGCTGGTAAATCTGGGAATTAAAACCGGGCTGTCGGCGGGCATCGCCTCGCTGCTGTTGCAGTTCAGCGCCTTTTTCACCCTGCTGCTGGGAAGCCGGGTATTCAAAGAGCGCCTTAGCCGCTATCAGATCGCCGGTTTTTTGCTGGCCTGCGCGGGTCTGCTCAGCATATTTTCCATCACCGATGGCTCGGTGACGTTCTCCGGGCTGCTGCTGGTGCTGGCGGGAGCGATAGCCTGGAGCATCGCTAACATCATCAGCAAAAAAGCCGCCACCCGGCAGGTGTTTGCGTTTCTGGTCTGGTCGAGCGCCTTTGCGCCAGTCCCGCTTTTCCTGCTCGACGGGCTGGTCAATGGCAGCGCGGGCTATCACGCGCTGTTCACCCAGCTGGATGCAAAGGCTCTATTTTCGATACTGTTTCAGGTCTATCCCAACACCCTGCTGGGCTACTGGGTGTGGAACTGGCTGCTGAAACAGTATCCGGTCTCCACGGTAGCACCGCTGTCGCTGCTGGTGCCGGTTTTCGGCATTCTGGGATCGGTGGCGATATTTGACGAAACCCTTTCAGCGCCGAAACTCGTTGCCCTGCTGCTGATCGTCGCCGGGCTGGTGGTGGGACTCTACGGGCATCGGGTCGTGCGCGTTATCGGCGTGCGAACCGGCTGACGCCGTTAGGGTTATTCACCGTGCCGCTGGCAGAACTGTTCGATGTCGCCGTGCTGAAAGTCGGGCAGATTCGCCAGCAGTTTCTCCAGCGGCCAGTTCCACCAGGCAATGCGCTGCAGGCGGGCGACAATCGCAGGGGTAAACCGCATCCGCAGCGGCCGGGCCGGAACACCGCCCACCACGCTGTAGGGGGCGACATCTCTGGTCACCACTGCGCCCGCTGCCAGCACTGCGCCATCACCGATCGTAACGCCGGGCAGCACAATCACCCCATGCCCGATCCAGACATCGTTTCCTGTCACCACCCGATCGGCACGACGGGCAGCAAAAAAGCCCTGATCGCGGCGGGCGTCGGGGTGGTAATACTCCGGGCAGTAGGTAAAGCGATGCTGCGAGGCGCGGTCCATCGGGTGATTCGGCGCGCCGATCCGCACATAATTGGCAATGGCGCAGAAGCGCCCGACCTGCGTGTCGGCCAGACAGCAGTACTCGCCGACATAAGAAAAGTCACCCAGCTCGCTGTATTCCAGCGTGCTGTGCGCCAGAATCTCACACTGCTGACCCACGGTGGTTTCCCGCATCCGCACACTCTCATCAATCCAGGTGTGCGCTAATCGCGCGGGCATAACGGCGGCTATGGACATATGACTCCCGGTCAGGATACGCAACGCCCCGGCGGCGTGCTTTTGTCGCCCCACCTTACCCGCCTTTAATGACAGCGAATTGACACAGAAAAAAGGCGGAGTGGTTAGCTCCGCCTTGTTTCAAGTTCCGGTAAACCTGCGTGACCGGTCAGTTGCATAAGGGCAACGATGATCTGCAAGATGACCCGGATAAGATCCAGAATCAGCTTAGTCAGTTCCATCACTTTCCTTCTCCTTTTTCAGGAGCGCGCTGTTCGGCAACCAGGGCTTTGACTCTACCCGCCGGGTGCCTAAGCACATCTTTGTGGAGAGGGCTGAGCGGCACTCATGGTTAAAGCCACAGGCCAGCACCACCTGATGCCTGCCGGGATTTTAAAACCGTGCCCCTGGGAGCGGCCAGTCGACAATGAGGCGATGCTCAACACCCAACACATGTATAAACATACAGTATTTTGGCGAAACTTGAAATCCTTAGCCGCACATTTTACAATCTTGTTTGTGGAGAGTGCTGAGCACCTCGTTCGCAGCGCGGTTACCAGCCGGGTAGCGAACAAAAAAATAAAGGATTTGGCGAGATGCCAAATCCTTTTTTTATGCCTGCTTTCCGGCGATAACAGAATGCGTGCAGAACTTACTTCGCGGCGCTGATACGCCAGACGGTGTTCCCTGCGTCGTCAGCAATCAGCACGCCGCCCTGTTTATCGCTGGCGAGACCGACCGGCAATCCACGCACCTGCTTTTCATCGTCCGTCAGGAAGCCCGAGACCACCGTCTGCGGCTGCCCCACCGGCTTGCCGTTTTCAAACTTCACCCACACCACTTTGTAGCCATTCAGCGGCGTCCGGTTCCAGCTGCCATGCTCGCTGATAAACGCGCCGCCACGGTATTGCGGCATGTTATCACCCCCGTAAAACAGCAGGCCCAGCGGGGCGACATGCGAGCTGAGGGCATAATCCGGCCTGATCGCCTTCTCAACCAGGTCAGGACGCTGCGGTTCGGCACGGGTATCAACATGCTGACCAAAGTAGCTGTAAGGCCAGCCGTAGAAGCCTTTCTCCTGCACCGAGGTCATGTAGTCAGGCACCAGATCGGAGCCGATTTCATCACGCTCGTTAACGATGGCCCACAGTTTGCCACTCTGCGGCTCCCACTGTAAGCCGGTCGGATTGCGCAGTCCGCTGGCATAAATACGGCTGGCACCGCTGGCCGCATCCACTTCCAGTACCGCCGCACGGCGATACTCTGCGCCAATGCCGTTTTCGGTGACGTTACTGTTAGAGCCGACACCCACGTAGAGCTTGCTGCCATCCGGGCTGGCTAACAGCGCTTTGGTCCAGTGGTGGTTAATCGGCCCACCCGGCAGTTCCGTCACCTCTTCAGGCGCGGTGCGGATCGCCGTCTCGCCTTCGCGGTAGGGGAATTTCACCAGGCTGTCAGCATTCGCAACGTAGAGCGTATTACCAATCAGCTGCATACCAAACGGCGAGTGCAGATTCTCAATAAAGCGATGCTGTTCCCATTTGCCATTAACGTTGCGCAGCAGCGTAATGCGATTGCCGCCTGCACCGCCCTTACCTGACGCTTTCTGCACAATGCCCATGATCAACTGTTTAGGCCGGGTGGTCGGTTTTGGCGGGCCGTTGGATTCCGCGACCAGCACATCGTTGTTCGGCAACACATAGACCTGACGCGGATGCTGCAGATTCTCAGCAATCTTTTCAATCTTCAGCCCGTCAGCCACTTTTGGCATCTCGCCCGCTTTCCAGGGCGTGCCCTCCGGCACCTGCATCGGCGGCATAAAGAAGTTCTGCGCCTGCGGCAGTTCGGGGTTCGGACCGATCTGCTTTTGCGGATCGACCAGCGCACCGTCATCACAGCCTGCCAGCATGGCAGTCAGGGTCAGCGCGAGCAGCGTTTTATGCGGTATCTTCATGATGGCTCCTCCTTAAGCGCTACGCTGACGTAACGCAAGTTGCACATTCGCCAGCAGCAGCAGCACGACCACCAGCGTTGAGAGCGTTACGCCCAGCGGGATCACAGCGGCGGCATCACGGCTGTGAATAAACGCATTGACGATAGCGATGATGATGGCCACCAGCCAGAGCCAGAAATGGGCCTTTTCCGCGCGGTCACTGCCGCGAAACTGATACACCAGCGCAATGAGACGCGGCACGATCGCCAGTATCAGTCCCAGCGCAATCAGCCAGCCTGCGGCATCCGTCCAGAACAGCACAAAGGTCTGGGTGTAGAGAATATCGAACAGCCAGGCCGCCACAAAAAAGCCCAGCGGCACCGGCTCCAGCAGAGCATACAGCGTCACGGCAAATGCCGATCTTCCCAGGGTATTGCGCATGTTTCTCTCCATTTTTCAACGTGAATGCGGACCGGGTCAGATGTCGCGCTGCTCAGCGTAACCGACCCCGCGCCTGTAAAAGATTAGTAAATCTGAAGAGAAACAGCGGGTTTATTCAGGAGGAATTGCACATCAGGCGGATGACGTCCCTGTCATCGCCGGTCAGTCAGGGCTTGTCAGCGGGTAACGTGACCCAGTAGCCTGGCTGGTAAGGCAGCGGCAGGAACTTCTCGTGGAATGCGCGGAAGGTGGCATCCGGATCGAGATCGGCAAACAGATCGGGATGCAGCCATTTCGCCAGCGCCTGGATCGCCACAAACTGATAGGGGCTGTCGTAGAACTGATGCCAGATGGCGTGGACGTTGCCGTTGTGCGCCACTGGCAGGGTTTTGAAGGCATCGCGCATCATCAGGGCTTTAAGACGCGCGGTGGCGTCGGTGGCGTTGGCACCCGGACCGACGCCGACCCATTTGCCCACGGTGTTGTAGTTTTTCCAGTTAGCGCCGGTCACCACCACCACGTCCGGCTGACTGGCAATGATCTGCTCCGGATTCACCGTCCCGAAGGTGCCAGGAATCAGGTCTCTGGCGATGTTGCGGCCACCTGCAATTTCCACCATCTGACCAAAGTTCTCATTGCCAAACGACATGCAGCATTCGTCGCTGTAGCCGCCTGCACGGTCGATCATCACTTTCGGGCGATAGCCGGTGAAGTTCTTCAGGCGCGACGTGACAAGGTCAATCTGCTGCTGGCGGAAGGTGATAATCTCCTGCGCACGCGCCGGTTTGTTCACCAGTTCGCCCATGATGCGGATGCTTTTCTCCGCGTTAACCATCGGGGCTTCGCGGAAGTCGATAAACACCACCGGTACGCCAACGGCCTGCAGTTTTTCAATCAGCTTGCCCTCATCGGTGGCGGCTTTTGATTCCAGATTCATCAGCACCAGATCGGGCTTGAGGGTTAACGCCTGCTCAACGTTGAAAGTGCCATCTTTCGCGCCGCCAAAGGTCGGTAATTTTTTAATGTCGGGATAGCGTTTCTCATACGCCTGATAACCGTCCCAGTCCGCTTTCGGGAAGTCATCACGCCAGCCAATCACCCGTTTGAACGGGGCGTCGGTATCAAATGCCGCCAGCAGATACATCTGACGGCCTTCACCCAGAATGATGCGCTTTGCCTCCTGCGGCACCTCGACCTGACGGCCTGCAACATCGGTAATCATTTTGGCCGAAGCCGTCCCTGCCAGCGTGAGCAGCCCCAGCGCTAAAAACCATTTTTTCATGATGAAAACCCGCACAAATGATAATGAGAATTATTAATGTAAAGCGGCGTTACTATCACCTAAAAACAGGGTCAGGGGAAGTCATCCGGTTAAATGTTTTTTGCCGCAGCGTTAACAGGCTGAGTGGCTGCTAAAACGAACGCGACACGAGAGCAAAAACGCAGCGTGTCGCTGCTCACAAAACGGTCAGCTTTCGTGAATATGCTCACAACACCCTGGGCGACTGCACACATATTAGCCATTAATCGTATCGTTTTTTCCAGTGCGTTAATGAATTGTGAACGCTAGATTAAAAATGAAACAACGTTTTAATAATTTATCAGGACAGCCTGCCACAGGAGCATAACCGTGAAGATCAGCGCCATTGATGTCACCCTTTTTACCTACCCCACCCGGCGCTGCGCCGACAGCGCCGGTCACTCCCATCCCGGCCCGGAACAGGATGCGCAGATGGCGCTGTTGACCCTGACCAGCGAGGAGGGCGACTGCGGCTACGCCTTTGCGCCGCCGGAAGTGGTGCGCCCCCATGTGGTGAATGCCTTCTTCCGCAACGTGCTGATCGGTCAGAACGCCTTTGACCGCGAGCGCCTGTGGCAGTCGCTGGTGCACTGGCAGCGCGGCAGTGCCCACCAGCTCACCGAGCGGGCGCTTTCCGCGGTCGAGCAGGCACTCTGGGACATGATTGGTCGCAGGCTGAAACAGCCGGTGCATAAACTGCTGGGGGGCTATCGCGAGAAGATCCCGGCTTACGGCAGCACCATGTGTGGCGACGAGCTGAGCGGTGGATTATCGACCCCGGATGCGTATGCACAGTTTGCAGAAAAGCTGGTGGCGCGGGGGTATCAGGCGATCAAGCTGCACACCTGGATGCCGCCGGTCTCCTTTGCGCCCAGCCCGGCGATGGACATTAAAGCGTGTGCAGCGGTGCGTGAAGCGGTAGGCCCGGATATCGCACTGATGCTGGATGGCTATCACTGGTACAGCCGCAGTGACGCGCTGACCATCGGCAAGGCGCTGGAGACGCTTAACTTCACCTGGTTTGAAGAACCGATGGAGGAAGAGAGTATGGCCTCTTACGCCTGGCTGGCAGACAACCTCTCAATTGACGTGCTCGGTCCGGAGAGCCTGGGCGGCAAGCATCACAGCCGTGCCGACTGGGTGCGTGCGGGTGCCTGCGACATTCTGCGGGCAGGCGCCAATGGTGTGGGCGGCATCTCCGCCACCCTGAAAGTGGCCAGTCTGGCCGAGGCGTTTGGCATGGATTGCGAAGTCCACGGCAACGGTGCGGCCAGCCTGGCGGTGGTTGGCGCGATCCGCAACTGCCGCTGGTATGAGCGCGGCCTGCTGCATCCCTTCCTGGATTATGAGACGCCGCCCGCCTACCTCAACAGCCTGATTGATCCGATGGACGATCAGGGCTTTGTCACCCTGCCCACCCGCAGCGGACTGGGTGAGGATATCAACTTCAGCTGGATTGAGACCCACACGCTGAACCGCTGGTAAAAAAGTACGGCAAACAATAATAACCCCGTTACCGCGCAGCCGTGACAGCGCGGTAAACGGGAATACCCTCTGACCTGCTGGACTTTACCTATGACTCTGACACAACGATGTGGCGCATGGCTTGTCGCGTTGCTGATGCTGACGGGCGGCGCATCCGCTCAGGCGCAGACCCCGGATGACCAGCTGATCGTCGGCATGAACATGAATAACCTGCTCACTCTGGATCCGGCCGCCATGACCGGCAACGAAGTCGTGGGCATTGTGGTGAATCTTTATGACGGCCTGGTTGAGCTTAATCCGCAGCAGCTCACCGGGGTGCGCCCGGCGCTGGCGGAACGCTGGTCAGTCAGTCCCGATAACCGCACCCTGACCTTTCACCTGCGCGATAACGTCAGGTTTCACTCCGGCAATCCGCTCACCAGCGCCGATGCAGTCTGGTCAATGCGGCGGGTGCTGCACCTGAACCTGGCACAGGCGTCGGTGTGGAAGTCTTACGGCTTCAGCCGCGACAACGTGGATCAGATGATCACCGCACCCGACGATCGCACGCTGGTGATCACCCTGCCAAAGCCTAACGATCCGCAGCTGGTGATCTACTCGCTGGCGGCGCTGGGCAGCATGGTAGTGCTGGACCGCAAAACGGTGCAGCAGCATGAGGTCAATGGCGACTGGGGCAACCGCTGGCTCACCACCCACGAAGCGGGTTCCGGCCCATTCCGGCTGGATATCTGGCAGGCGAAAGATGTGCTGCGCATGAGTCGTTCCGCTGACTACTGGCGCGGTGAGGCGAAGATGTCACGGGTGGTGTTCCGTCATCTGCAGGAGTCGCAGACCCTGCGGCTGATGATGGAGAAAGGCGATCTGGATATCGCCAGCAACATGGCGATCCCCGATGTACGCGCCCTGCGTCACGACCCTGATCTGTCCATCGACGCCGTCCGAAAAGGGACGATCTACTATCTGGCGATGAGCATGAAAGATCCCCACTTCGGCAATCGTAAAGTACGTGAGGCCGTGCGCTACCTGGTCGATTATCAGGGCATCAATAAAAGCCTGATGACCGGCTACGGCGAACTGCATCAGCGGCCGATTCAGGCGGGGATGCCCGCTACGCTGCCCGATCCCGGCTACCGGCTTGATGTGCCACGCGCCCGCGCCCTGCTGGCTGAAGCGGGCTATCCGGACGGTTTTGACACCACGCTGCGGGTACTGGCCGATCAGCCGTTTCTGAATATCGCCATCGCGGTGCAGTCCACGCTGCTCCAGGGAGGGATTCGCGCCAGAATCATTACCGGCACCGGCAACCAGATCTATGGCGCGATGCGCGATCGCCAGTTTAATTTGCTGGTCGGACGCGGCGGCAGCGGCGTGGAGCCGCATCCCCACTCCAGCCTGCGGGCGCTGGTCTACAACCCGAACAATGCCGACAGCGCCCGGCTGACCAACTTCCAGGGCTGGCGCACCGGTTTTTACGACGCGCAGCTCAACCGCATGATCGATCAGGCACTGGTGGAACGCGACAAAACCCGCCAGCAGCAGGCCTATTTCGCCATTCAGCAGCGCTATGACCAGCTGGTTCCCGCGCTGATGCCGCTGTCGCAGATGCTCGACTCCGTGGTGGTCAGCAACCGGGTGCAGGCGTATCAGCCGCACCCTTCTGCAACCACCTTCCTGCGAGACGTCTGGAAAACCCCTGATCGCCTGACGGGAGACACGCCATGACCTTCATCCTGACCCGACATCAGTGCCGCCGCATCAGCCATCGCGTGGTGCAGGTGTTAATCACGCTTTTCGGCCTGCTGCTGCTGACCTTTTTTATTGGCCGGGTGATGCCGCTGGATCCCGTGCTGGCGATTGTCGGCCCCGACGCCGATCAGGCCACCTATCAGCAGGTCTACCATCAGCTTGGCTTTGATAAACCGCTGTGGGTGCAGTTTGGCCTCTACCTGCATGCGCTGCTGCAGGGCGACCTGGGCCATGCGCTGCTGACCGGCCAGCCCGTAGTGCATGACATTCTGCGCGTCTTTCCGGCCACGGTTGAGCTGGCCACACTGGCGATTGTGATTGGCGCGGGGCTTGGCGTTCCGCTGGGTGTGCTGGCGGCGGCGCGACGTAACAGCGTTATCGACTATCTGGTGCGAATGGTCAGCCTGGCCGGTTACTCCACGCCGATATTCTGGGTGGGCATGATGGGCCTTCTGCTGTTCTATGCCCACCTCGGCTGGGTCGGCGGCGCAGGACGGGTGGACTTCAGCCTGGATGGCATCGTGCCACGTCGCACCGGCTTTATGCTGATTGACGCCCTGCTGGCGGGCAACAAACAGGTGTTCCTGAATGCCCTGAATCATCTGGTGCTGCCCGCCTCGCTGCTCGGCTTTCACTCTATGGCCTACATCAGCCGGATGACGCGCAGCTTTATGCTCGCTCAGCTGTCGCAGGAGTTCATTCTGACCGCACGGGTCAAAGGCCTGACCGAATGGCAGGTGATCTGGCAGCACGCTTTCCGCAATATCCTGGTGCAGCTGCTGACCGTGGTGGCGCTGGCTTATGGATCGCTGCTGGAGGGCGCAGTGCTGATTGAAACGGTCTTTTCCTGGCCCGGCTTTGGCTCCTACCTTACCGGCAGCCTGATGCTGGGCGACATGAATGCGGTGATGGGCTGTGTGCTGATAGTCGGCCTGATTTTTGTGCTGCTTAACCTGATCTCCGACCTGCTCTATCAGGTGTTTGATCCGAGGACCAAAGTATGACGATCTCCTTTGATGCCCCTTCCGCCGGTCACACCCGCGAGCGGCTGGCGCGCTGCCAGCGTTTTGCGGCACGCTGTGGCGGCTTTCTCTGGCGCATGGCCTGCAATCCCCTGACCGCCATCGGCGGCGGCATCGTGCTGTTGCTTTGCATTGTGGCGCTGTTTGCCCCCTGGATCGCGCCGTACCATCCGCTGATTCAGAATCTGGACAACGCCCTGACGCCGCCCGGCGCGGCCCACTGGTTCGGCACTGACGAGTTTGGCCGGGATATCTTCAGCCGTCTGGTGTGGGGGGCGCGCATCACGCTCTACATCGTGCTGCTGGTGTCGGTTACGGTCGGCCCGCTGGGCCTGCTGCTGGGCGTCACCGCCGGTTACTTTGGTGGCAACGTTGATGGCGTGCTGATGCGCGTCACCGATATTTTCATCTCCTTTCCCAGTCTGGTCCTGGCGCTGGCGTTTGTTGCGGCGCTGGGGCCAGGCCTGGAGCATGTGGTCATCGCCATTACGCTCACCGCCTGGCCACCGATTGCGCGTCTGGCGCGCGCCGAAACGCTGTCGCTGCGTCAGGCGGACTTTATCTCGGCGGTGCGTTTACAGGGCGCATCGCCGCTGCGGGTGCTGTGGAAGCACATTATTCCGCTTTGCCTGCCCTCGGTGATTATCCGCATCACCATGAACATGGCGGGCATTATTCTGACCGCCGCCGGGCTGGGATTCCTCGGGCTGGGTGCGCAGCCGCCTGAGCCGGAATGGGGCGCGATGATCGCCAGTGGCCGCACCTACATGCTGGAGTGCTGGTGGGTGGTCACCGTGCCCGGTCTGGCGATCCTGATTAACAGCCTGGCATTTAACTTCTTAGGAGATGGCCTACGTGACCTGCTCGATCCCCGCAATGAGTAACGCCTTGCCGTTGCTCGACGTGCGCGATTTGCACGTGAACTTTGTTAACGGACGCCAGATAACCCCGGCGGTGCGCGGCGTCTCCTTTCAGCTCGGCCACGAGAAGCTGGCGATTGTCGGCGAGTCCGGCTCCGGTAAATCGACCGTGGGCCGCGCCCTGCTGCATCTGCATCCGGCGAAAGCACGCATTGAGGCGAGCCGGATGCAGTTTGGCGATATCGACCTGCTGCATGCCAGCCCGGCCCGGATGCGCGCCATTCGCGGCAAACGCATCTCAATGATCATGCAGGACCCGAAATATTCGCTGAACCCGGTGATCCGGGTTGGCGATCAGATTGCCGAAGCCTGGCGCAGTCATCATCGCGGCCAGAAAGCGGCTGCCCGTCAGCGGACGCTGGCGATGCTGGAAGAGGTACAGATCCGCGATCCTGAAGGCGTTTATCAGCGCTATCCTCATGAAATTTCCGGCGGTCAGGGACAGCGCGTGATGATCGCCATGATGCTGATCACCGAGCCGGAACTGGTGATTGCTGATGAACCGACCTCGGCACTGGATGTGTCGGTTCGCCTGCAGGTTCTGGCGCTGCTGGATGATCTGGTGAAGGCTCGCGGGCTGGGACTGATTTTTATCAGTCACGATATCAATCTGGTTCGCAATTTCTGCGACCGGGTGCTGGTGATGTACGCCGGACGTGTGGTGGAGTCGCTGGCCGCCAGCGAACTTGACCGCGCTGCACATCCCTACACGCAGGGATTACTGGCAGCACTGCCCGACCTTGATCACCGGCGCACGCGCCTGCCGGTGTTACAACGTCACGCCAGCTGGTTAACAGACTAAGGAGTTTGCGATGATTGATGTGAAAAATCTCAGTCTCAGTTTTGGTGAAGCAGACAGCCGCAATCAGGTGCTGTCTGACGTGAATCTGCGGGTTGAACAGGGTGAAATTTTCGGGCTTGTGGGCGAGTCAGGATCGGGCAAAACCACGGTGCTGAAATGCCTGGCGGGCCTGTTTACTCACTGGCAGGGAGAGCTGGCGATTAATGGTCAGCCGCTGACGCACCGCATTGATCGTGCGCGCTGTCGTCAGGTGCAGATGGTGTTTCAGGATCCTTATGGCTCGCTGCATCCGCGTCATACGCTGGGTGATATTCTTGAGGAGCCCTTGCAGATTCACGCCATCGGGCAGCGTCAGCAGCGGGTGCTGGCAATGCTGGATAAGGTCGGGCTGCATCGCGGCTGGCAGACGCGCTATCCCCACCAGCTTTCGGGAGGTCAGCGACAGCGCGTAGCAATTGCCCGTGCGCTGATTTTAGCGCCACGCGTGCTGCTGCTGGATGAGCCGACCTCTGCGCTGGATGTGTCGGTGCAGGCAGAGATCCTGAATCTGCTGAGCGATCTGCAGCAGCAGGAGAAGCTGACCTACCTGATGGTTACGCACGATCTCGGCGTGGTGGCGCACCTCTGTCATCGTGTGGCGGTCATGCAACAGGGCAAAGTGCTGGAGACGCTGGATGTGCCGACGCTGGTAGCCAACCGCGCTGCGATGCCCTACACGCGGATGCTGGTGCAGGCGAGTCGTCATAGCCCTCCGGTGCAGGCGCAGCCGGGCTGAACATTTGCGGACGTCGGGAGAGAATAAAGAAGGCCGGTCAGACCGGCCTCGTGGAATCGGAAAGCTTAGTGCGTCAGCTGACGCACAAAGGCAACGATCTCCTGATTTTTACCCTGCTCAAACAGGCATTGCTGGAAACGCGGGCCGCTGACCGCGGTACGCACCAGTTCAGGATCGATGGCGCGCAGGGTGTCGAGATAGTTCTCTTTGATCACGGCGGCTTTAACCTGGTTCAGCAGTCCGGCATTACGCACCTGCGGCTCTTTACGCTCTGGCGGATAGCCATTGCCCTTCTCGCCGGTGAACGCTTTTTCAAAGATAAAGCGCAGGTTGAGTTCTGCACCCCAGCCAAACCCTTTGGCGAATGGCAGGGATAAGGCGTTCCCGTTGTTGATCTGTGCGAACAGGTAAGCATCGGCCGGATCGATACAGTAGCCGCAGACGACGCCCGGATGGATATTAAGGGACATCAGCGCGCCCTGTCCGGTGCCGCAACCCGCGACCACGAAATCAACCGCCTGGCTGTTGAGCAGAATGCTGGCCTGAATGCCAAGGTGAATGTAGGTCAGATGGTGATCCTGCTCATCGCTCATCCCGACGTTGAAGACCTGATGGCCCAGCGGCTGTGCAACGCCCTCCAGTTCTTTCAGCACGGTAACGTTTTTTGCGGCCTGGCTGTTTTCCATCATTAATGCGATTTTCATGATCTACCCTTATAAATTAAATGAAACACCGTTTCATTTTAATGAAAAAGCACTAAAGTGCATGGGCTAATTCACCTGCGCGCTGTGAGAGCCATCACAAAACGGCCATTGCAGTGCCTGCTACCACATGAGGGATACGATGTTTATCTACCATAAAGACTCACCGCTGGACGATCTGGGGCGTGGCGTAACCCGCCGCGTACTGGCGCATGGCGGCACCATGATGGCAGTTGAAGTCAGTTTTGAAAAAGAGGCGGTTGGCCCACTGCATCACCATCCCCATGAGCAGCTGACCTATGTGCTGAGCGGACGCTTTGCCTTCACCATTAACGGTGAAACGCGGGAAGTCGGCCCTGGAGATACCCTTTACAAGGCCCCTGATGTGGTTCATGGCTGCGTCTGCCTTGAGGCGGGTGTGCTGCTGGATACGTTTACGCCGCAACGCGAAGATTTTCTCACCGCTAAATAACCCACGCGGCCCGGCGGGCCGCGTGCTGAACCGACACAATACTGTGTGATTTTCCCTGCCTGCCGGATTTGACTTAAAACCTGCCCGCTTTTTCAGAAATTATCGTTCCTGCTAACTGAATGATTCGCCAGCATTTACGCCGAAGCCGCGCTACGCTTAGCCCCGGCGTAAAAATCAATCCGGCAGATTCCTGTACAAAAAGCTGATCACTGTATAAGTTTAATAGCAACACCAGTGCATTTTTTAACCCGAAACAGGACAATAATATGCCAGTACAAAACACCCTCACTCTGCCGGTGAACCACACCCTCCCGGCCCGGAATACGTTTGAGTCCTCCTTTGCCGCGTCTGAGCAGGACAAACTTAATTTTCTTATCGAAGAGTTAATGGAAGCAGGCAAAGAAAAAAGCTGTATGGAATTGCTGCGCCATCTGGCTTCCGCAGACAGCGCGGAAGAAGAAGCGTGCTGCCGTGAGTTGCTGACGTTACTGATGGCACAAAAATGACGCCTGTGGCTGGCTGTTCAGCGCAGAACCCCTCCCCGTTAAAGCCTTCATTGATCGTCCAGACGCTCGCCTGACCGCATCCAGCCGTTCAGGCGAGTTAACGCTCCCCAAGAAAGCCTCCTGCTGCACCCCGTGTAACCCTGTCCTCCGCACTTGATGCTGTCCTGGCGGGTCATACCGGCGTTTACTCACGAGAACCTTATGCGTGTCATTGCTTGTTCATTTTGTTAGCCTGAATGACGCGTCGGCAAGACACGTTTCAGGTCTGCCGAACGGTCCCTTACCCGGCTGTTAAAGGAGTGACATGATGACTGTCCCTGCTACGCTGCATCTGCTGTGTGGAAAAATGGCGTCCGGAAAATCGACGCTTGCGGCTGAGCTGGGCGCTGCACCCGGCTGTGTGATGATCAGCGAGGACGCGTGGCTGGCCGCGCTCTATCAGGACGAAATGCAGTCGGTAGCCGATTACGTGCGCCTGTCAGCCACACTCCGAAAGGCGATGACGCCCCATCTTGTGGCACTGCTTAACGCAGGTGTGTCGGTGGTGCTGGATTTTCCTGCTAACACCCGGGCAAACCGTGACTGGATGCGATCGGTCATTCAGGCCACCTCTGCCGACCATCGTCTGCATTACCTGGATGTGCCGGACGCGCTGTGTAAATCGCGTCTGCACACCCGTAATCAGGGCGGCGAACACGCCTTTGCCGCAACGGACGAGCAGTTCGCGCTGATTACCCGTTATTTCGAACCGTCGCAGAAGGAGGAAGGCTTTAATCTGGTGCGCCACGGTTAATCACTTCTGACGTCAGGCGAGTTCGAGTGCCGCGAGCACGTCAGCGATCTGCTGGCAATCGACTGCGGAAAGCGGCAACAGCGGGCGCGGCAGATTGTCACGCCCGGTCAGTCCCAGCAGCCCCGCCGCCGCGCTAATCACCCTGAAACTGCCACCATGCTGGCGAAACAGCGCCCACAACGGCTGCAGGCGTTCTGACTGGGCGCTGACGCGCTCAAAATCGCCTGCGGCTGCCGCATCGGTCATCGCTTTTGCGGTGCGCGGAAACAGCCCGCCGCACACCGAAAACCAGCCATCACAGCCCGCAATCAACGCATTCGCGGCAGAGGCGTCGCCGCTGATGCCAACCGACACGGCAGCAGGCAGCGTGCTCCGCAGTTGAGCCAGTCGGTCATTCGCCGCAGATTGCGCCGCCGGTACGCCAGGGATTTTCACGGCACCAATACCGGGCAGTTCCGCTATCCGGCCCAGCAGCGCATCCGGGAAAGTAAAGTGTGTCGTGCCCGGATTGTCATAAATGCAGACCGGGACTGAAGCGTGACGCGTCACGGTCTCAAAAAGCGTGAAAACCTCATCCTCTTTCAGTGCCTGATAACCCAGCGGGGGCAGCAGTAAAGCGGATGCCCCTGCCTGCTGCGCATCCTCCGTCAGCGCCAGCACCTCGTCGGTGCTTACCGCGCCGACGCAGATCATCACCGGAATCGCCTCGGCATGTTCAGTTGCCAGCGTTGCGATGCGTTTGCGCTGCGCGCGCGTCAGATAAGCGTAGCTGCCGGTAGATCCCAGCACGCCGAGGGAATCCACTTTTGCCTCCGTCAGCCTGTGCAGCAGCCGCAGAAAAGCCGCTTCATCGGGCTTGCCATCAGCAAAAGGCGTAAGAGGAAAAGCACTGAGTCCGCTAAACATGGTCTGCTCCTGATTATCGAAGGTGATCGGTAAGAATCACCGGTGCCAGAGAGGTTTCGACCTCACCAGCCCGTAACACGCTTATGAATTCTGTCACATTTCCGCAAACTCGCCTCAGAGCCGCTAACACGCTTAAAAAACAAGCCACCCACTTAACCCGTTGAATAAAAGCATTTTTATTGATAACGCACGGCAATCATGCGGTTAACACATTAATCATTGTCCTTTTTGCACTTATTTAGCGCCGGGCAGTGATCCACTCTTCAGTGACAGGCGCGGCAAAAAGCGTCATACCTTACTGGAGTTACTGATGCAGACAACCTCACCCATGACTCACCGCGCCAGGATTGGCGCGATATTTCGTGTTACCTCAGGCAATTTCCTCGAACAGTTTGATTTCTTCCTGTTCGGTTTCTATGCCACCTATATCGCCCACACCTTTTTCCCGGCCAGCAGTGAATTCGCCTCACTGATGATGACCTTTGCCGTATTTGGCGCTGGTTTCCTGATGCGGCCCATCGGCGCAGTGGTACTGGGCGCGTACATCGACAAGGTCGGTCGTCGTAAGGGGCTGATCGTCACGCTCTCCATCATGGCGGCGGGCACCTTTATGATTGTGCTGATCCCCTCTTACCAGAGCATTGGCCTGTGGGCACCGCTGCTGGTGCTGATCGGCCGACTGCTGCAGGGCTTCTCCGCCGGTGCGGAGCTGGGCGGCGTATCGGTCTATCTGGCCGAGATCGCCACGCCAGGCCGCAAGGGCTTCTACACCAGCTGGCAGTCGGGCAGTCAGCAGGTGGCGATTATGGTGGCGGCGGCGATGGGCTTTATTCTCAATGCGGTGCTGGAAGAGAGTGCCATCCGCGAATGGGGCTGGCGCATTCCTTTCCTGTTTGGCTGTTTGATTGTGCCGTTTATTTTCGTGCTGCGTCGCAAGCTGGAAGAGACTCAGGAGTTCAGCAATCGCCGCAGTCATCCTGACGTGAAACAGGTGTTCCGCATCCTGCTGGCCAACTGGCAGGTGGTGATTGCCGGGATGCTGATGGTGGCGATGACCACGACGGCGTTTTACCTGATTACCGTTTACGCCCCGACCTTTGGCAAGAAAGTTCTGCTGCTGAGTGCCTCAGACAGCCTGCTGGTGACCTTGCTGGTTGCGGTATCCAACTTCATCTGGCTGCCGATTGGCGGCGCGATCTCCGACCGCTTTGGCCGTAAACCTGTGCTGGTCGCCATGACCCTGCTGGCGATCGCCACCAGCTATCCGGCCCTGAGCCTGCTGGCAGCCGCACCGGGCTTCTCAATGATGCTGGGCGTGTTGCTGTGGCTGTCGATGATTTATGGCCTCTACAACGGCGCGATGATCCCGGCGCTGACCGAAATCATGCCTGCGGAAGTCCGTGTGGCAGGCTTCTCGCTGGCCTACAGTCTGGCAACTGCGCTGTTTGGCGGCTTCACCCCGGTAATGTCAACCGGCCTGATTGAGCTGACCGGCGATAAAGCGTCACCGGGCTACTGGATGAGTTTTGCAGCTGTCTGCGCCCTGGGCGCGACGCTTTACCTCTATCGTCGCACCCGCCGTGCCGTCTCACCTGCCCGTGAAACCGTGAGCTAAGGAAAAGAAAATGAAACTGAAAACGATGTCGCTGTGCGCTGCCCTGCTGTTCAGCATGGCGGGCAGTGCCACGGCGCAGGCAAAAGAACTGACGGTGATGATCTCCGGCGGGTTTAAAGCAGCCTGGGACAGCCTGTCGCCCCGCTTCGCCAGAGAAGAGGGCATCACCCTTAAAACCGTCGCTGGCCCGTCAATGGGCAGGACGCCACAGGCCATTCCGGCCCGGCTGGCGCGCGGTGAACCCGCCGATGTGGTGATTATGGTTGGCGATGCGTTAAGTGATCTGCAAAAGCAGGGTGCGACGCTGCCAGGTTCACGGGTTGAGCTGGCTGACTCGCGCATCGGTGCCGTGATTAAACAGGGAGCCGCGCCGGTTAAAATTAACAGCGAAAGCGCACTACGCACCGCCCTGCTGAACGCCGCGTCCATCGCCTACTCAGACAGCGCCAGCGGCAAATATGTAAGCAGCCAGCTGTTCAGCCGACTGGGCATTGAGGATCAGGTTAAGGCGAAGGCGGTCAGGGTTGAGCGCATTCCTGTGGCCTCCGAGGTGGCAGCCGGTAAATACGCTATCGGGTTTCAGCAGGTCAGCGAACTGCTGCCGGTATCAGGCGTTACCTTTATTGGCGAACTGCCGGACACGCTGCAATACACCACCCGCTTCGCCGGTGCGGTGGTACGCAGGTCAGCGCAGCCGGATGAGGCGGCAAAGCTGCTGCACTGGCTCGCCTCGCCTGCGGCACAGCAGGCGGTGCTCGCCAGCGGACTGCACAGCGTGAAGGCGTCAGAACCGGTTAAAGTCGCTGATACTGTTCAATGATCAGGTTCTCCAGTTCGCTGGCAATATGTGACAGCGTCCGGCCATTTTTACGCAGCAGGCCCACGGTGCGTTTCACCTGTGGATCGGTTAACGGCACCGCCATCAGCAGAGCATGATCGTAGCCGGGCATCGACATGGCGGGGACGGCAGCAATGCCAAGCCCCGCCTCTACCATCCCCAGCATGGTGGTAACGTGCCGGGTTTCACAGACACAAGGCTTCTCCGGCATGATCGTATGCAATGCCTGATCCAGCAGGTTGCGATTGCCGGAAGTTTTATCCAGCCCGACCCACTCATACTGATAAAACTCACGCCAGCTGAGACTCTTTTTGCCTGCTATCGGGTGCTCACGCCGACAGGCTGCCACATAAGGGTCGTCCATCAGCGGCTGGAAATGCACGTCTGGCTGCGAACGGCTGGAAAAACTGATGCCAAAGTCAGCCTGCCCGCCAATCACCGCGTCATAGACGTTAGCCGCACTGCTATCGACCAGTTTGACCCGCACTTTTGGATAGCGCACCTGAAACAGCCGGATGATGTTGGGCATAAAATAGTAGGCGGCGGACGGCACGCAGGCGACGGTAATCAGGCCGGTGCGGGCTAAGCTCACTTCACTGAGATCGGCCATCACCTCTTCAAAATCGGCCAGCAGCTTATCCGAACGCTGAGCAAACGCATGCCCTTTCAGCGTCAGCGTAACGCGGCGTGTGGTCCGCTCAAACAGTTTGATCCCAAGCGTGGTTTCCAGCTTATCGATGCGGCGGCTCAGCGCCGACTGTGAAAGGCAGATCGATTCCGCCGCCAGGCGAAAATTACCGAACTCCACCAGCGCGCGAAACGCATAGAGATCGTTGAGATCGAAATTAACCGGCATAGCCCCTCTTGTGTCACGTTTGGTGATTCAGCCAGCCTTCAGGATACCCGAATTTTACAGCGAAGTTGTTAAAAGAGAGAAAGGGGAGTTAGTTTCATTTTTTAATTTTTTTGAAAAAGGCCCGCCGAAGCGAGCCTGTCCGTGTGAGATTTACTTCTGTGAACCTGTCATAAAATAGAGGGAAAGATCCTTCAAAAGTGAAACGCCACCGTAGCCGCAAAATATAATCACAAAAAATTTTGCAATGTCATAGGGCATAAAACCCAGCCATCCATCCTGAGGAAAAAGATTCACTGAAGTTAACATAGCATTCGCTAACAACACCCCAGGTATAGTACAGGCGTTTTTAGCTTTCTTTTCCCTGCCTCGTACACCGTCTGCCATAGTTATTCCCTGAAATTTCCATTACCGCTGGCAACGCACGTTAGCACGCCTGCGACAACACCGCTTGCTACATCCACAAAAAAGCCGGGTATAGCACCTGCAAAATACCTGATGCGCATGGGTTATTGCTGATAATAGCCCCTGAATCCAGACAGCTGGACGTGTACCCACAAAACCCTGGCTTGCCGCCATCGCCCTGCTGGCTTGCATGGATACTGACACCCGCATAAACGGGATCAAAAGTCCCCTTCGCACCTGTAATCATTTTCAACTGCGCTTTAAATAAATTTTTCCATTTTGTAAACCCTGATGTTAATTCATCCTGAAATAATCATGCGCAGCGCTGTTTTTTATACCACCCCTGAAAAAGAAGATCAAAATAAATCACCCGCCTGATTAATGGTTAAATAAAATGTTTTTTCAATGAAGCAGCAATTGAGCGTGCGCCTGTCAATAATAAGTCAGGGGCGCAAGGAATGTCGCATGCGCGTCATTACCCCTGCAGGTCTGATCAGTAATTTCTGATAACGTCTTTTAACCAAGCATTCATTGCAATTCGATTAAAAAAGACTCGCTATTTTTTATTTTGGTCTGTGCTCTCCCTGCAATAAAAAAATTCCTCCTTAGGTTTATTTACAGGATCAAATGCTGGAATGTGTTTATCGGGTCAGCACTGATTAAGACCAGCCGCCAGCGCACGGTATTTAGCCTTTAGCCGTCTCAGTCGGGTCAACCGGATGCAAAAATCGACCAGGATAATCGGGCTGGATCGCGTGCTGGCTGCTGTAGCGGCCAAACAGCTTATAGCGGTTTAAGGCGATGCGGTCATAGGCAAAATTACTGATTGCATCCGGGAAGTGGCGCAGCACTGCCAGCCCGCGCCAGGGTGCAGGCAGGTGCTGCATCACGCGAAAGACCGCCTGTGCCCGCAGCCAGTGCTGGTTATCGGCAATATAGACAATGGTACTGACATTCTCTTCCGGCAGTCCGGCCCAACGCAGCAGCGCTTTGCCCTGCTCGCTCTGCACCGAGGCAAAACGGACCTGCCGCGCCAGATGATGACGGAGCAGGAACTGAACCCAGCCGTTACACAGTTTACAGACGCCGTCATAGAGCACGGCGCTTTCACCGGTTTGCAGATAAGGGGGTGGTGACATCCTGTAACGCCTCACGCTTCTGATGATGAGCTGAAGTGTAGCGGGTTCTGGCCAGTTGTTGATGCAGCCAGGAGACAACGGCCGCGTGATCCTGACAGCAGGCGTCAACGTCAAACACCGCTCCCAGCGCCATTGGCCTTGCCTGATGCGCCAGCTGGCGCAGCTCCGGCAGATACTCAGCCCCCGGATGGCCCGGCAGCCGCTGCGACAGCCGCGCCTGATAGCGCGCCACCGCCATGTCCGGCGCGATTTTCAGCCACAGTTCCAGCACCTCCGCCACGCCTGCCTGTTTCAGTCCCTGCTCCAGCAGCGTGCGCGGCTGGAACCCGAACCAGGCGTCGATGAGCCAGATCTGACTGGCGGGTGCCTGCCCGACAATATTCCAGATTGCCTGATAAGCCGCACAGCCCAGTTGCCGGTTGCGCTGACGATCGACCGGCGCAAAACAGGACATGAACGGCTCTTTCAGGCTGTCGAGCGTCAGTACCGGCCAGCCAAAGTGCTGTGACAGCGCGTGCGTCAGCGTGCTCTTGCCCGACGCCGGGATGCCGTTAACCAGTACCACGCGTTTCAACGGTGTGTTTTGCGTCATAAAATGTCGATGACCTCCGCTACGCTTCTGGCCTGACGTAATCTGACCAGCGTCTCCTCATCCTCCAGCAGCGAGACAATCGCGCGGATCCCCTCTTCGATATGGGCATTGCTGTCGCGGGCACCAAACATAATCACAATGTCCGCTTTATCACTTCCCTCAAACGCGATCGGCTCAGTGAGCAGAATCAGACTGAAACAGTCACGAATCACCCCCGCTTCCGGTCGCGCATGGGGAATGGCGATCCCCTCCTCAAACACGTAGTAAGCGCCGTGAGCCAGCGTGTTGGCGATCACGGCATCAGGATAGGTGGCATCCAGGTAGCCGCCGCTGACCAGCGGTTGGGCGGCCAGCGCGATAACCTGACGCCAGTCCGTGGCGTTGATCCCAATCTGAATAGCGTTTGCCTCTTGCAATAACTGCTTAATCGTCATCAGCTCTCCTTAAATCGACTGGCGCACCACATTGCGTAGTTCATCGATTTTGACAAACAGCGCATCAATTTCATTGCGGTAACGACGGCTTTTCGCAAACAGGCTTAATGCCCGGTTATATTCCAGCATTAATTGTTTTTGCGTGTCGCCATCACGCGGATTTATCGCCAGCTGTTGCTCCAGTTGCGTTATTTTCTCGCGACTTAATTGCGCCAGATAATCCTGCTGCTGATCGCTGGGGTGCTCCACAGCCGCAGACTTTTTGAGGAATCCAAACATAGGCTCTCCTGCCCCGCATCATGGTGGGGTGGCTAAAACAAAGAGAAAATTAAAGAGACGTCGCACTAAACCGATGATGGCGGCGCTGATCATTACCGGAACAGCTGCATTTTTTCGACCAGTACATTGGTCACCGCATCATTGGCCGGTACCAGGAAATTACGCACGCTGTCATTAACCTTGCCTTTCTCAAAGGTGGATTTGCACTGTGCCACCCACTGCACATTCATTTCGGTGCCGACATTGACCTTCTCGATGCCGCTGCTGACTGCCAGCCGCATATCGTCATCGCTGACGCCGGTGCCGCCGTGCAGCACCAGCGGCGTATGCGTTGCCGCTGTAATATCCGCCAGCCGCTGATGCTGAATATGCGCTTTGCCGCTGTATAGCCCGTGTACGGTGCCGATGGAGATCGCCAGCATGTCCACCCCGGTCTCTTCAACGAAGCGGCGCGCATCCTCTACCGGCGTAAACGCTATGGCCTCCATCTCTACGCATTTACCCTCTTCCGACCCGCCAATCGCACCCAGCTCCGCCTCAACCGAGACATTGCGTGGCCGCGCCATATCAATGACCCGGCGGGTATGCGCAATATTCTCGTCAATGGGCAGGTGTGAGCCGTCATACATAACAGAACTGAATCCGGCATCAATGGCGGTCTGAATCGACGTTAAATCTGAACAATGATCGAGATGCAGACAGGCAGGCACATTCCTGCTTTCTGACAGTGATTTAATGGCATCAACCAGCAGCTTATGACCCAGATAGTTTGCCGTGCCGGTGGAGATCTGAATCATTAACGGGCTGTTGGTTTTCTCTGCCGCTTTAAAATAGGCGGGCAACATCTCCAGACAGTGAAGATTAAACGAACCGACCGCTTTAAAGTCTCGCTGTTTAGCCAGCTGTAACAGTTCGGCGAAATTATAAAGTTTCATGGATTTTTTCCTCCTGAGGTTTAGTTGATTTGCCGTTAACAAACCAGGCAAGCGCGGTAACAAAGACAATAAACAGGGCGACAAACAGCCAGTTATTCTGGAAGGCATGACCGAGCACCAGGCCGGTACTGATGACGTCTGAATCACTGAAGGTCACACCGGTGAAGCCGTAGCTCTCCAGCATCGGCACCAGGATGGCGGGCAGAAAGGTGATAAAGAGTCCGTGGACGAAGCCGCCGATCATTGCGCCGCGCCGTCCGCCCAGGGCATTCCCGAAGACTCCGGCGGTACCGCCCGCGAAGAAGTTGGTCAGCAGGCCAGGCAGGATCATCGCCAGACCAAACATCGGGAAAACCAGCATGCCGACGATGGAGCCAAGCGTGGTGGCGAGAAAGCCAACAATTACCGCGTTCGGGGCATACGGGAACATCACCGGGCAGTCCAGCGCCGGTTTCGCATCCGGCACCACGCGCATGGCGATCCCCCGGAAGGCTGGCACCAGTTCGTTCAGCAGCAGGCGGACACCGCTGTAAAGCACGAAGACCCCGGCGACAAACTGAATCGACTGCATAAAGGCGTACATCAGGTAGTTCATGCCGTTGCTGTATTGGGCAATGAACGCCGGGCCGGCTGCCACGGCGGGGATCAGATACATCGGCACCATCACCAGCGCCATCGACAGATAAGTGTCCTGCAGGAATTTGAAGTTATCGGGTAGCTTAAGGTCTTCGGTGGAGCGCGATCCTTTACCCGCCACTTTAGCGACCGCCGCCGTGACCAGATAACCGAGGGTGCAGAAATGCCCCAGAGCCACGTCGTCCGAGTCGGTGATGCGCCGCACTACCGGCTGCGCCAGTGCGGGCATCACAACCGCCATAATCCCGCCAAAGATACCGCCGGTGAGGATCAGCGGCAGGCCGGTCAGCCCCGCTTTGTAGCCAATCACCGCGCCAATCGTTGCCATCCACAGCAAGGCCTGGCCGGTCAGGAAGATGTACTTAAACGGCGTCAGTCGCGCGATGATGATGTTGACGATAAAAATCACCAGCAGCGTCAGCGCCACCTCAGACCCCAGTTCACGGTTAGCCAGCCCGGCAATGGCGGCCACGTCGGTGATATAACCGCGCATACCAAAGCCGTGGGTAAAAAGGGTATTGAGGAACGTCAGAGTGCCCACAATAATATTGATACCCGCCATCATAATTAAAAAGCCGAGCAGGGTTTTAAAGGTGCCTTCCATCACCTTGCCGGCCGATTTTTTTTGCAGTAGCAGACCAATCAGCGCAATAAAAGCGATCAGAATCGAAGCCTGCCCCAGCAGATCTTTTACCAGGAAATCGATCACACTATTCATGGGCGGCGACCTTTACGTTGCGTTCTTTTAAAAAAGCCAGGATCTTCTGCTCAATTTCCGCTTTATCGGTGAGCCGGTTAAGAATGATGACCCGTTTGATCTGTTCCGGGCTGGCGTCGGCGTTTAAAACATCGGCAAAGGCTTTTTGCGTCAGAATCATGTCTGATTTAAAGGCATTCGCTTCTGAAATGGTGGTGTGATCGATATCGGCCTCAATCTCCAGTTTTTTTAATACCGCTTTTGCGCTCATCTCAATCGCAAAACTGGAGCCTAATCCACAACCACAGACACATAATATTTTCAGCATGGTTTTTCCTCACACTATATTGAGTTGTTTAGCGAGTTTGTAATGATGCCCGTCAATATCGACCAGGCGTTTTTGCATGCTTATTAAATCAATCGGGATCGGTTTATTGCTGCCATTAATAATGACCGCTTTATTTCGCATGCCAGACTGAATACATCGCACCACTTCACTGGCCATAATAGTGCCCTGAAAAATTTCTTCGCAGGTGGGATCACCATTCCGCAGCCCGTAACCAAGAATGGTTTTACGGATGCGCACGCCAATCAGCGGCTCAAGCTGTTTGATTAAGGTGTCGATTGCCCCCTGAAAACCCGGCGAATATTCACGCGTGTAGCCTTCTGAACAGAGGATCACCACGCTGTTCTGCTGTGACAGTCGCTGGGTGATCCGCTGGGCCAGTTGGGGTAACGGGATCTGGCATTCCGGTATTAAAGCCAGATCAGCGTTAGATTTAATCGCCGACTGCAGGGTTAGTTCGCCGCAATATCCGCCGAGAAGTTCCAGCATAAAAACCCGGCCCGGTAAGGCGCGGCCAGTATTACGCAGTTTGGCAACCTCTTTTAATACCTGCTCGCAGGCGGTGGAAAATCCCAGGGTGTAATCGCTGCCAAAGACATCATTATCAATGGTCATGCCAACGCCGAAACAATTCACGCCCGACGCCGACAGGGTGTGGAGAAACTGTAACGACCCGTCGCCGCCCGCCATAATTAATACATCAATGCGGGCGCTTTTCAGCTGGCGTGCAATAGATTCATATTCGCCATGAACCAGTTTCTTTTCAGTGCGTCCCGATTGCATGACCGGAATTGAGGCGATGGAAAAGTCGAGCAGATCGCGCTGGCTGATCACGCGAGGGTTATTTTCCAGCAGGCCCGGAATGCCGCCGTCAAATATCACCATCTCCGCCTGCGCCAGACGCGCAATCTGGAAGACAAAATTATTAATGCCGGTTACATCACCGCCACTGATCACCATACCAATTCGCATTCCCCTCACCTCACTGGCTTATTCTGCTGAAGGTTATTCTTCCGGTAAGCGAGCTTGCTATTTGCAGAGGAGATCACAGTTACGTGCGGTATTTTTCAGGCGGGCGTATTGACAGTGGGAGTCTTCAACCTTTTTTTGTGAAAGGCATCACACTATTTTCAGGCATCACATTCGCAGCGAAATGAGATAAATCAGCGGGTTAGTTCAGAAGGCATCTGAATTTTATTTCAACACCCGTTTGCGCTTAAGTCGTTATTTCGCGCTGTTGCAAATTTGTGACTTTCGCCTCATTTATCTGTGTTTCCAGGCAAAATAGCGGCTATGAATGTGCAGGCATCACGCCCGCCTGCTGATGTTAAGCAGATTTATTTTCTCTGTTGCGAACGCGTAGCATTGTTAGGTATAACGGCGCATTGCAGATGAAAAATGCAGCTGAACGATGATGATTTCTAAGGAGAATGCCACACGCTATCCTGAACGGTGGCACGCTCCAGCGTCGGGCACGGCTTTCCCGCGCGACAACACAGCCGTTCTCACGGACGGTAACCCGGTTTGTCATGACCACTTTTGACCAGGATTAGACGCATGGAAATAGCTATCCGTACCCCTCTCATTCATTCCCTGCCACTGAGTCAGCACAGCGGGTGCAACGTCTGGCTGAAAATGGAATCGGCCCAGCCGACCGGGTCGTTCAAACTCAGAAGCGCAGGCAATATCTGTCGCCACTACGCCGCACAGGGCGCGAAGGGGTTTATCTGCTCCTCTGGCGGCAATGCGGGGATTGCCGTTGCGCACAGCGGGCGCAAACTGGGGCTGCCGGTCACGGTGGTGGTGCCTGAAACCACCTCAGCACGTGCCAGACAGCTTATTGAACAGGAAGGCGCCAGGCTTATCGTCCACGGCAAGGTCTGGCGTGAGGCGAACGACTACGCCCTGTCGCTGGCGTCGCAGGACCATATCTACATCCACCCCTTTGACAATCCGCTGTTGTGGGACGGGATCAGTACGCTGGTGGACGAAGTGATTAGCGAAGGGCTGCGGCCGGATGCGGTGATCCTCTCCGTGGGCGGGGGCAGTCTGCTTTCCGGTATTGCGCAGGGCCTGGAAAAGTATCAGCTCAGCCATATCCCGATTTATGCCGTCGAGACGGAGGGGACCGCTTCGCTTAACGCCGCGCTGAAAGCGGGCACACGGGTCTCTCTCGACCGGGTCAGCGGCATAGCCACCACGCTGGCGGCCAGTCAGGTGTGCGAAAATGCCTTTGACGTGGCGCGTCGCACTGACGTCAGGGGAATGATTGTGACCGACGAAGAAGCGGTGAATGCCTGCCGCCGCTTTCTGGATGATCATCGCGTCCTGACAGAACCCGCCTGTGGCGTTTCGTTATCCCTGCTCTATGACGGGAAAATCAGCGTTAAGCCGGAGGATAACGTGCTGGTTATCGTTTGTGGCGGGGCTTCCGTCACCCTGGGAAGTCTGCAGGGCTGGCTGTAAAAGCGCGGGAGACGTGGCGCAGCCGCAAGGGCTGCGCCTGTCGCCGGTTACTTCGCGTAAGCTTCGGTAGACAGGGTCAGGGTGACCTCGTCGCTGACCGCCGGGACATATTTGTCCAGTTTGAAGTCAGAACGCTTGATGGTGCCGGTGGCATCAAAACCAATCGCCTGCTTCTTCACCATCGGGTGCTCGCCCTGCTTGTTCAGCGTGGCGTGCAGGGTAACCGGTTTGGTGATCCCTTTCAGGGTCAGGTTACCTTCAACGTCAAATTTGTTGTCGCCCTTCGCAACCACTTTAGTGCTGTGGAAGGTTGCCGTCGGGTATTTCGCGGTGTCGAAGTACTCAGCACCTTTGAATTCTTTCGTCAGCGCCGCAACGTGGCTGTCGATTTTGCTGACTGGCAGGGTCACGTCAACGCGTGATGCCTCAGGGTGATCTTTATCAAACACCAGCGTACCGGTTGCATCCGGGATATCCGCAGTAGGATTTGAGAAGCCAAAATGGTTCCAGGCAACAATTACCGACGTATGCTCAGGGTTCAGCTGGTAGTGCATCGCCTCAGCCTGAGACAACGGAGCGTAAAGGGTGGCAGCAGCTAACAGGGGCAGTGCGATACGTTTGAAGTTCTTCACAGTCAATTCCTTAAGCGGACAAAAGTAAAATGAGTGTGGTTCACTTTGCCCGGAATAGACAGTGAAGAGATTTGTCGGTAATTTTCAAATAAATTCAGCAACCTTAAGCCGGTCGCTACGCGTTTCTGCCGGTGAAAAGCACACGCCAGCGGCGACGATCCTGAATCAGCGTGCGGTGCAGCTGATGAAGATCGGTAAGCGTCAGCGCCTCAATCTGCGCCGCATCCGTTTCTGCCAGACCATTTTCACGGCGTAACAGGGCCAGTGGCTGATCCGCTTGCTGGCTTAACAGACGCGCTTTCAGTGCCACCAGATCACACCCCGCCAGCGCCTCGTTCAGTGAACGCAGGAAGTTGCGGCAGTAGCGCAACAGTGACAGCGCACTGTAATCGGGCGACTGCAGCGCAAACAGGACGCCGTCTTCATCGGCACAGCGCATATAGCGGCTGCTCACCACGTAACCTATCGGCTGCTCAACGCGGTAGCGCTGGAAAAAGCGCGGCTCATAAATCTGTGCCAGTGCGCGCAGTGCGGCGAGCTGTTCAGGACGTTGCAGCGGGATAAACAGCAGCAGCGCGTTGTCGGCGCTGGCATGTGGCAGGCGCGTCATGCCGGTCTGCGTGGTCATCCGCGTTGGCGGCGTGGCGGGGTTAACCGGCAGCGACAATGCGCTGAGCCGCCGGGCGATAACGGCGTGAAGCGCCGTGTTGCCGCCTTTCAGCGCGGCCCGCCAGCAATGCGGCGCAAACGTCGCTGCCAGCTGATAAGGCAACTGTTGCAGCAGCGCACGAATCGCAATGCTTTCATCTGAAGAGGGCTGCTCCGCCGCAACGGGCAGCGTCAGCGCAGAGATTATCTGGCTTAGCGCCCGGTCAGTTACCGCCTCATCCGGTGTCAGCCGGAGCGTCAGTTGCCACACGCCCTCCACTTCCTGCCAGCTGCCGTTACCGCCCTGATGACGCAGCGCCGCAAACAATGGACGCAGCCGTCGGCCCAGCGTTTCGCCCGCCTCTGCCGTGAAGGTTGTCCAGAACTCCGGCCGCAGGATTAACGTCACCTGCGGGTCGTCAGGCTGATGATGCGGCAGCGCCACCGCCTGTGCGGGCAGCGGCGCAGACGCAGTGGCGGTATCCAGCGGATAGAAGCTGAACTTCGCCGGAGGCAGCGCGACACGCGGCGCTGGCCTCAACGCGGTCAGCGCCAGACTGAAGCCCTGGGTAAGCAGGTGTCCGGTTGCCGGTTCCGGGGTGCTGATCAGCACTGTGGCGGGGGCGTTAGTGAGTTTCTCCAGCAGCAGCGGCAGATCAGGCAACGTTTCATCCGGTGCAAAGCCGATGGCACGCTGACGCACCTGCTCCATCGGTGACAGCGTCACAAATCGCTGCTGCGCCAGCCGGAAATAGTGCTGATGGTGCTCTCTGTTCGTCTGACGCAGCGCCTCGAAATAGCGATTGATCAGGCCATTTATGGTGTCGGGCTGCCGGGTTTCAACGCCCAGCGCCAGCCAGTGCGCCTCGTCAGACTGATAAATCCACTTCAGCTCCAGCGACTCTGCCAGCCCCTGCTCACGCAGGGTGGCCAGCAGCGAACCGGGTGCCTCATCCAGCAGGAACTCCCGCCACAACGTGACGCCGTCACGACTGTTAAGCAGCCAGGTGCGCCACAGCGCCGGAGAGTCGGTCTCCGCGAGCTGCCAGCCGGTTTCGCTGTTGAGCTGCGGCGGTACGCAATCCTGCTGCCACTGCCCGGCGGGCAGTGCAGCGCTAAACTGGCGTGCCAGCTGTTCCAGCGCATCCAGCGATTGCGGACCCTGCAGCCAGAGCCGCATATTGCTGGCAACATAGTAGCGCTGGTGAAACTGACGCAGCGCCCGTTGCAGGCCGGGGAGATCATCGCCAAACCCTGCGCGGCTGCCAATCATGAAGCGATGAAATTCGGCGGGCGTTGCGGCGTGCAGCAGTGCTGCCTCAATAAGGGATGGCTGATGACGCTGCAGCAGCTGGTACTCCGCGTCAATCACCGTCACTTCCTGGGCAATAGCCCGATTATCAAGAAGCGGAGAGACCAGCATATCCTGCAATCGGGCCAGCCCGTCAGCCAGCTGCGAGGGTGTTACCTCGAAGAAGTACGCGCTGCGCCGGGCCAGCGTGGTGGCATTCACCTTGCCGCCCTGCGTCTGGATCCAGCTCATCAGCCGGCCTTCATCAGGCCAGCCGCTGCTGCCGGTGAACAGCAGATGCTCCAGCAAATGTGCCAGTCCGGGCCAGCGATCCGGCTCGTCGTGGCTCCCTGCCCCCACCTGAATTAAGGCGGCGGCCTGACGGGCATCCGCCTGATGAACCAGTTCAACCGTCAGACCCTGAATCACCAGGCGGCGCGTTTCCATCAGAGGTTCCGTGTTTTGTAGATCAGCTGTGAGTTACTGCGGTTACGGAACTGCAACTGACCAATTTTGATGTCGCTGCAATCCGCCTCACGCCGGGCCTCAAGGATTTTGCCGTGATGCGGTGATTTGCTGCACACCGGATCGGTGTTGTCAGCATTGCCGGTCAGCATGAACGCCTGACAGCGACAGCCGCCGAAATCTTTCTCTTTTTCATCACAGGAGCGGCACGGCTCCGGCATCCAGTCGAAACCGCGATAGCGGTTAAAGCCGAACGAGTTGTACCAGATATCGTCCAGACTCTGCGTCAGCACCGACGGAAACTCCACCGGCAGCTGGCGCGCACTGTGACACGGCAGCGCGGTGCCCTCTGGCGTGACGCTGAGGAAAATAGCGCCCCAGCCGCCCATACAGGGTTTAGGTCGCTCTTCGTAGTAATCCGGCGTGACAAACAGCAGGTTCGTCAGGTTGCCGGTCGTACTCATCCGCTCACGGTAGCGGCTGACCACGGCTTCTGCCCTGGCGATCTGCTCACGCGTCGGCAGCAGGCCTTCACGGTTGAGCTGCGCCCAGCCGTAGAACTGACAGGTCGCCAGTTCAACGTCATCCGCCTCCAGCTCAATGCAAAGGTCGATAATCCTGTCGATCTGATCAATGTTGTGGCGATGCAGCACGAAATTCAGCACCATCGGATAGCCGTGTGCCTTAACCGCTTTCGCCATCTCCAGCTTCTGCTGAAACGCTTTTTTCGACCCTGCCAGCGCCGCATTCAGGGTTTCGTCACTTGCCTGGAAGCTGATCTGGATATGATCCAGACCGGCCTCGGTGAACGCATCCAGCTTCTTCTCAGTCAGGCCAATGCCCGAGGTGATCAGGTTGGTGTAGAAACCGAGATCGCGCGCCGCTTTAATCAGCTCAGGCAGGTCCTTGCGGGTCAGCGGCTCGCCGCCAGAGAAACCGAGCTGGACGCTGCCCATCGCCCGTGCCTGACGAAAAACTTCTATCCACTGCTCAGTGGTCAGCTCTTTCTCCTGCTGCGCGAAATCCAGTGGGTTGGAGCAATAGGGACACTGCAGCGGACAGCGATAGGTCAGCTCGGCCAGCAGCCAGAGCGGCGGATTCACGTCAGGTTTATGCGGGGTCACGGAACTGTATCCACTTCTGTTCATAGGCTGACTGCAGGAACTCTAAAACGTCCGGACCCACGCCGCCCGCTTCCGGGAAACGGCTGTCCAGCGTTGCGATGATCGCGGCAATATCCTGTTTGCCATCCACCAGCTCAAGAATGGCGGCGGCGGTTTCGTTCAGCTTCGCCATGCCTTCAGGATAGAGCACCACATGGGTATCCTGGGCGGCTTCCCACTGCATGCGGTAGCCGCGACGAAACGCGGCAATCGAGTTTTCATTCATCTGTTATACCAGTCGGGTAGTGTGCCACGCCGCCTTGTCTGTGACGGTGTGATAAGGCGGACGTTTCAGCTCGTAGGCCATAGTCATGGCGTCCAGCATGCTCCATAAAATATCGAGTTTAAACTGCAATATTTCCAGCATCCGGTTCTGCGTTTCAGCGGTGGTGAAATAGTCCAGCGCCAGCGCCAGGCCATGTTCCACGTCGCGATTTGCCTGACCCAGGCGACTGCGAAAGTAGAAATAGCCCTCTTCTTTGATCCACGGATAGTGCTGTGGCCAGCTGTCGAGCCGCGACTGGTGGATCTGCGGGGCAAACAGCTCAGTCAGTGAGCTGCAGGCCGCCTCCTGCCAGTTGGCGCGGCGGGCGAAGTTAATGTAGGCATCCACCGCAAAACGCACGCCGGGCAGCACATGCTGCTCGGACAGCAGCTCTTCACGCGTCAGCCCGACCGCCTCGCCCAGCCGCAGCCAGGCCTCAATGCCACCTTCTTCGCCGTTGCTGCCATCGTGATCAAGAATGCGCTGCACCCATTTGCGACGGGTAGCCGGATCGGGGCAGTTAGCCATGATCGCCGCATCTTTCAGCGGAATGGTGGTCTGGTAGTAGAAGCGGTTCGCCACCCAGCCCTGAATCTGCTCACGCGTTGCCTGGCCGTTATGCATCGCAATGTGATACGGGTGATAAATATGGTAGTAAGCGCCTTTGTCGCGCAGGGCCTGTTCAAAAGCCTGCGGCGACAGCGTGTCAGTGATCTGCATGAGTTAGCCCTGAAGGTGGATGGCCATCCCGTCCCAGCTCACCTCTATTCCCTGCTCCGTCAGAAACTGACGCTGGGGTGATTGCTCGTTAAGGATCGGATTGGTGTTGTTAATGTGGATCAGAATTTTGCGCTTCGCCGGGAGCGACGCCAGCAGCGCCATCAGCCCCTGTTCTTCCGCCAGTGCCAGATGGCCCATCGCCCTGCCGGTGTTGGAACCCACGCCGGTCGTCAGCAGCTCATCATCCTGCCACACGGTGCCATCAATCAGCAGGCAGTCCGCTTTTTGCAGCCACGGCAGGATCACCGCATCGGGCTCGCCCAGGCCTGGCGCATAGAGCAGCGTCTGCCCCTTCGCCCGGTTCTCGATAAACAGCGCCACGTTATGTCCGGCAAGCGGCCGGTCACGGTACGGCGAGTAAGGCGGTGCGTTACTGATGATGGGGATAGCGGTGAACTGTAAATCGGTGCAGACATCAACGCTGAACGGTGTCAGTGGCGCAATGGGCCGGTGCTGCAGGCCGCCGTTCCAGTGGCTGAGCATTGGAAAAATCGGGAAGCCGGTACTGAGATCGGCATGCACTTCCGGCGTACACCACACCTGATGCGGACACCCCTCACGCAGGCTCAGCAGCCCGGTGGTGTGATCAATCTGGCTGTCGGTCAGGATAATCCCCCCGATTGCCGTACCGCGCAAAACGCCCTTACGGGTGAGTTCCGGCGTGTGCAGGATCTGCTGGCTGATGTCGGGAGACGCGTTGCACAGCACCCAGTCTTCGCCGTTATCGCTCAGGATAATGGACGATTGCGTACGTGCCTGGGCCTGAATCGTGCCATTACGCACGCCGTGGCAGTTGGCGCAGTTACAGTTCCACTGCGGAAACCCGCCACCCGCGGCTGAACCGAGGATTTTGATAAACATAGAGGAAAACCAGAAGTTGAAAAAAAATGCCCGCTCAGAGGGCGGGCAGAACGATTAACGGTTGGAGATGTAAAGCGTTACTTCCAGACCGAGACGCATATCAACGAAAGTTGGTTTTTTCCACATGAGTTATTTCCTCTTGATTAACAGTAAATGAGCTGTCTGAAATCAGCGTGACGGACGTTTATGAGAGCACCGTCACAATTTCCAGGCAGATGTTGCGCCAATGGCGCGTCGGGATCAAGTCCGGAACGTAAGGAAATTGTTATCACAGTCCGGTCAGATGTAAAACCCGCTGCCAGTTTCCCCATGCCAGCTTCTCTGCCAGTCTCTGATCATAGCCCGCTTCCTGAAAAGCGGCGAGCAATCGCGGCATTCCGCTGACATCACCCAGCGCTGCCGGCGGGGTAATCCCGTCGAAATCAGAGCCAAAGGCCACGTGGTCACTGCCCATTATCTCCAGCAGGTGATCACAATGCTTAACAATTTCTGTCAATGGCGTGTCAGCATCGCGTTTTCCGTCGGCGCGCAGAAAGGCATTGCCGAAATTAATACCGACAAGACCGCCGCTGTCGCGGATTGCCAGCAGCTGGTCATCGGTAAGATTGCGCGGCTGCGGACAGAGAGCGTGCGCGTTGGAATGACTGGCCACCAGCGGCGCTGATGAGAGCCGGGCGGTGTCCCAGAAGGCTTTAGCATTCATGTGTGACACGTCGATCATCATCTTCAGCTCACCCGCCTGCTGAATCAGCTTTTCACCGGCGGCGCTCAGGCCCGGTCCGGTATCGGGCGAGCCGGGAAAGCTGCCGCTGACGCCTTCACCAAAGCGACTGGGCAAATTCCAGAATGGCCCGATGCTGCGCACCCCCGCCTGCCAGAAGGCGTGCAGCTGTTCGCCCTCCTCATCCAGCGCATCGGCACCTTCGATGTGCGCCACCATCGCCAGCACGCCTTCAGCGCAGCAGGCGGCAATCTCACGACTGCTCAGGCAGAGGCGCGCCCGCCCATCTGACGCATCAGCCAGCTGCTTCAGGATGTCGAGCTGTTGCCACATGATTTGCAGCGGCTCATACGGCTCCGCGGCGCGTACCGGAACGGTGCGGGCGATATACGCCTGCGGCGGCACAAAGATCGCAAACAGCCCACCGCCCATTTTGCCCTGCTGAATGCGCGGATAGTCGAGATGACCCGCTTCGATACCCTGATAAAACGCCTGCGCGGGCGCATTGCGATGATGCAGCCAGAGGTTAAGCAACAGATCGTTGTGTCCGTCAAAAATCAGCATACGCGTTTACCCAAAAAAACAGGCGACCATGCTAACCCCGCCCGGCGAATTCATCAAACCGGTCCGCACGCAGGGTGTTGTCACTTTTGCGCGTCAGGTTGTCACGCCTGCGTGCGCGGAGCCGGAGACGGCTCGGCAGACTGGTAAAAAAACCACAGGAGAATCCTATGCTGACCCGGCCCGCTGAAAAATATCGCCCCTCCCCGCTGCTGACGCTGCCCGACCGCCAGTGGCCTTCGCGCCAGCTGACGCAGGCCCCGCGCTGGCTCTCCACTGACTTGCGTGACGGCAATCAGGCGCTGGCAGAACCGATGGATCGGGAGCGGAAAATGGCATTCTGGGATCTGCTGCTGCGCTGCGGGTTCCGCGAGATTGAGGTCGCCTTTCCCTCGGCGTCGCAGACAGATTTTGATTTCGTCCGCGACCTGATTGAGCAGCAGCGCATCCCGGATGAGGTAACGATACAGGTGCTGACTCAGGCGCGTGACGATCTGATTGCCCGCACCTTTTTGGCGCTGCAGGGTGCGCTACGCGCCATCGTGCATCTCTACAACGCCACCGCACCGCTGTTTCGCGAGCGGGTGTTTAAACAGAGCAAAGCGGAAATTGTGGCGCTGGCGACAGCGGGCGCACGGCAGATCCGCGCCGGGTGTGAAGCACAGCCGGAGACCCACTGGACGTTTGAATATTCGCCCGAGACCTTCTGTTTTACCGAGCCGGAATTTGTACTGGAAATTTGCGAGGCGGTGGCGGATGTCTGGCAACCTGACGCTAAGCGCCCCATGATCATTAACCTGCCCGCCACGGTAGAGGTAAACACCCCCAATGTTTATGCCGATCAGATTGAGTATTTCTGCCGCCACTTCAGCCGTCGTGACGCTGTCTGCATCAGCGTGCATCCGCACAACGACCGCGGCACCGGTGTCGCCTGCGCAGAACTGGCCCTGCTGGCGGGTGCCGACCGGGTCGAGGGTTGCCTGTTTGGCAATGGCGAACGCACCGGCAATGTGGACCTGGTGACGCTGGCGCTGAATCTTTATACCCAGGGCGTTTCCCCCCAGCTCGATTTCAGCCAGATGCATGAGGTGGTTGAGGTCGTAACCCGCTGCAACCAGCTGCCGGTTCATCCACGCCATCCCTACGCGGGCGAACTGATCTTCACCGCCTTTTCCGGTTCTCATCAGGATGCGATTAAAAAAGGATTCGCCCTCCGTGCCCGACAGCAGGAAACGCTGTGGCAGATGCCCTACCTGCCACTGGACCCGGCTGACATTGGCTGTAGCTATGAAGCGGTGATCCGCGTGAACAGTCAGTCGGGAAAAAGCGGTGCCGCCTGGCTGCTGGAGCAGAACCACGGCTTGCACATGCCGCGTGCGTTACAGCAGGATTTCAGCCGCTGTGTTCAGCAGGAGACCGACCGGCACGGCGGCGAGATGACCCACCACGCGCTATGGCAGCTTTTTTGCCGCCAGTATGGGGTGACGCAGCCCGGGGTGGCGTTACAGCAGGCGGACAGCCAGAGTGACAGCGGCGGGCAGACACAGATCAGCGCCAGCGTAGTCGTCCAGGACCGTTCGCTGACACTGCGCGGCAGCGGTAACGGCTGGCTGTCGGCGGCGGTCAGCGCCCTGCGCAGCGCATTTGACCTGCATCTGACCATTGAGGACTATCACGAGCATACTCTGGGACGACGCAGTGACAGCCGCTCGGTAGCCTATATCTGCTGCGTGGATGCCAGGGGGGTGCGGGCCTGGGGAGTGAGCATCGACAGTGACACAGCGCGTGCCGCGTTGCAGGCGCTGCTCAGCGCGGCAGGCCAGTTTCTGCAGGCGGAAAGTAATCCGTTGGCGAAACGCCCAGCAGGCGACGAAACATCGCACTGAACGCGCTGGGGCTTTCATAGCCCAGCTCCAGCGCCACCCGCAGCACGGAGTCGCCCTGCGCCAGTCGCGTCAGGGCGATAGCCAGGCGGGCGCGCCGCACCCAGTCGCTGAACTGCAGGCCGGTTTCACGCATAAAATGGCGGGCCAGCGTGCGTCCCGACACATTGAGCCGGGCACTGGCACGCTGCAGCGTCCAGCTTTCGCCGGGCGTCTGCTGAATCTGCTCGCACAGCGCCTTTAGCCGGGGATTGTCTGGCGTTGGCAGCGCAAAAGGCAGCACATCCATGCCGCGAATCTCATCCAGAATCAGCTCTATCACGCGCTCAGCCCGGCTGCCAGCGCTGTAACGCGCTGGCAGGCTCAGCGCCGCAACAATCAGCTCGCGCAGCAGCGGGGAGATCTGTACCACCTGGCAACTGGCGGGCAGATCGGCACGCGCCAGCGGATCGATAAACAGCGTGCGCGCCGCTACGCTGCCGGTAATCTGTAGCGCATGGCGGGTAAACGCGGGCAGCCAGACGCCGCGACTCGGCGGCACAACCCAGCTGCCATACTCCGTTTCCACCCGCACCACGCCGCTCAGTGTGTGAATAAGCTGGGCGCAGGTGTGATGATGCCAGGGTTCGCTGGCACCGTGCAGATAATCGTGCGCCAGCGGCACCAGCGGACGCGTGCTGAAGTCAACGGGCTGCTGACTCATTGCGCCTTCAGGTAGCGGTAGATCACCGCCAGATCCTCTTCACCGTGTCCGGCGTCCACCGCCTGCTGCCAGAGTTGTGCAATGTTTTCCAGCGCTGGCAGTGGCGTCTCTGACGCCTCCAGCGCCAGGCGGGCATCTTTCAGCGCCCAGATCAGATGCATCTGCGGCGTGTAGTCGTCGCTGGCGATCATCCCGAGCTTCATCTTCGCATATGGCGCGGCCAGCGGACCGCCCTCCAGCACCTGCCAGAGATCGTCGGTGGAAAAGCCGAACTCTTCTGCCAGCCGGGTGCTCTCTGCCAGGCTTTGCATCATACCAATGAGCCAGCTGTTGATGACCAGCTTCATCCGGCTGCTTTTGCCCGCCTCACCCAGCCACTTTGTGCCTTTGCTGATGGCGGCAAACACCGCTTCAGCTGCCTGGGCACGGCGCTGATCGCCGCTGGCCAGTACCAGAATCTGTGCGTTTTCTGCGGGTGCTTTGGTGCCGGAAACCGGCGCGTCAATGAACAGCAGATCCGGTCGTTCCGCTGCGAAAAAGGCGATCAGCGCGTCGGTTTTTTCCACGCCGATGGTGCCCATCTGGCATAGCGTCGCACCCTGCTTAAACGCCGCTTTAGCCTGATGCAGCACCTGCTCAGTGGTATCACCATCGGCGAGCATGGCGATCACCACATCCGCCTCACGTACTGCCTCTTCCGGCGAGTCTGCCAGCTGCAATCCGGCCGCCAGCAGGTCCTCACCGCGTGCGCGGGTACGGTTCCAGCCGTGTACGTGAAAACCTTTTTTCAGCAGGTTGGCGGCAAATGCGTGCCCCATTGCGCCTAATCCCAGAACTGCCACTTCAGGTTGTTTCATGCTGACTCCTCTGGTTTATCTGTCTGCATCCGACTGCATCGGATGATTTATCACTGAAAAGATGGATTCCAGCCTGGCGGTAAACAGAGAAAAAATCCAGCGTGAAACGGTGTACTGCTGCACCCCGAAGCCTTACCCATGTCGTCAAAATTTAGGCAGAGCGCGGTTACATAGTTGCCCACGTTGCCGACAAAAAGCTTTGGCGTCGGCAGTGAACCGGTGCTGCTCATTTCCATGCCGGTCAGCTCATACGGGTGCGGATCGTACTCATTGCCCTGCCAGATGATGGATGGCAGGTTATACGCATGGAAGCGCTGCACGGTATCCAGCCCGAAGGCTGTACCGTCAATCTCAATCAGCTGGACCAGACTCCCCAGCTCCACCGTTTGAATGTCCTGGTTGAAGCACATATTTGACCCATAAAAAAACCCGCCGAAGCGGGCTTGAGGAGTATTACTTTCTCTAAAAGTTGAGAGAAGTCGTCATTTCGGAATTAGACCTGATTATCGTTAAATCTGCCTTATCGCCCGATGCATACTTTTCCAGCAACGTTGTCATATCATTGTGATTTCTAATTTTTTGACCACCCATCGAAGAAATAATATCTCCTACGCGAAGGCCTGATTTATCAGCAATGCCATTTGGTGTGATTTCTTTAATGACCATACCTGATGAGTAAGAACTGTTTTCAACAATTTTCCCGCTTCTGTCTGACATACCCATTACAGCACCGATTTTTATCGGGGAAAATCTTGAGACATAATCCCCTACAAACTTATTGAAAGCTAAAACGGAATCGACCTGATTAGGTACACAGCCAAACATATTGGCGCAACTTACAGTTATGTTCAGGGTGCTGAATCCATTTGGTTGCGGGTTTTTAGCTACCTGACAAGCTGTAGATGCACTATTCGGTAAAGAATTATAAGTTTCAATGTAGTCAGCGCTATAATTCTGTATTTTCATTCCGCAGTTTTGTGTAACCCACTGCCTCGCAGCAGACCATGCCGCATCGCATTGTTTTTGTGAAGCACATACAGGAACTGTTTTGTTCATCTGATCTTGTTGCGATTTACGCTGCTCACCAGAAACACACCCAGAAAGTAAAATAAGACTTAATAGAAAAATTAGCGTTTTCACATCCCTATCCCCATTAGTAAAAGTGTGATGAATGCTAATGGGGATCCGATGCAAAAGAAAGCTAGAAACCCGCCATTGAGCGGGCTAGTTGATAAAATTGGTTTAGAGTTTATCAAATCGATCTTTTATGATACTCCTCTACCTATGGCGCAAAGGCCTCTTCGAAGGTAAAGCTGATCTCGATAAACCCGTCGTTAATGAACTTCGGATTAATCGAATCGGCTTTCACGCGTAAAGTTTTTTTTCGCCCCAGGGTTTCGTCCACCAGAATGAGGTGGCGACGTGGGTTTTCAGGAACGCACAGAAGCCATAACGTCCACCTGACCGTTACCGCTCAGTGACCAGCTCTCAGCGGCATCGTTGATCCCTTTCCCGGCCACCTGTTTGTAACCATCACCGTACTGCGCCTGAATGGTGGAAACGCTGAGCTGCTCACTTGCCTGAATGCGCGTTGCCCAGGTAAATGTATCTGTCGACATAGTCAGCTCCGACCGCTACAGAGAATGCCACCCGGTGAAATTTCCTTTTTCAGCCTGTCCATTATTGTCTGCTGAACGATAGATTTGAGCTTGGCGCGACCGGTGATGGCACGCACGCCGGGGATGTGAACTACACCGTCTCCGCCTCCCGCTTTACCACCCACGGCTATCGCGATCACAGTTCTGCGCAGAAGAACCTCGGCAACGCCCGGCTTGGCGTGCGTATCGATGATGTCAGCACCCTGACGCTGCTGTTTAACAGCGTGCACATCGACGCTCAGGATCCCGGCGGCTTAACCGTGGCGCAGTGGCGTGACAATCCGCGCCAGGTGGTCAGCAACGTTACGCTCTACAACACCCGTAAAACGGTGGATCAGACCCAGGGCGGCCTGCGTTATCAGCGCCAGATGAGTCAAAGCGATGACCTCAGCGTAATGCTCTATGCAGAAGTGCGCGAAACCACGCAGTTCCAGTCCATTCCCGCCGCCGTTCAGCGTAATCCCTCTCATCCGGGAGGCGTGATTGACCTCACCCGCCACTATCAGGGCGTCGATACGCGCTGGACCCATCGCGACACGCTGCTGTCAATTCCGGTGGCGGTGACTGGTGGCCTCGACTACGAAACCATGACCGAGCGCCGCAGGGGCTATGAAAACTACACCGTCAGCAACGGCGTGACGCAGCCGGGCGAACAGGGCAATCTGCGCCGCAACGAGCGCAACCTGATGTGGACGCTCGATCCTTATGTGCAGACCAACTGGCAGCTCACCGATAAATTGTCGCTGGACGCAGGCGTGCGGTTCAGCACCGTCAATACTTCGAATCGGCACCGGGCCGTAATTACAGCGTCGGTGTGACGCTGGGTTACGCCTTCCGCTAAAACCATCCGGGCCACCATTGCGGTGGCCCGCATCGTACCGTTACACGCTAATCAGGCACGCGATTTCAGCAGCGCCACAATATCTTCACAGCGGCCGGTTTCACCCAGGCGCGGGAAGATGAGCGTGATGCTGTTGTTATGGGTATCGCTGTTGAGATCGGTCATCGCATCGGTCGCTAACGTGACGTTGTAACCCAGCTCATACGCCTGACGTGCGGTAGACTCCACCCCGATGCTGGTCGCAATCCCGCAAATCACCACCTGAGTGATGCCGCGCTGTTGCAGTTGTTCATGCAGCGCCGTGGCATGAAACGCGCCCCAGGTTTTCTTGGTGATCGTCAGGTCATTCTGCTGCGGCGTCATTGCCGGCACCAGCGTGGCCCAGTCGGCAGGCAGGTCACCGCTGTGACGCACCTGCTCGTTGCGGCCAGGTGCCCCACCGGCAACGTTCACCAGCACCACCGGCAGATCCTGTGCGCGAAATGCTTCAGCCAGACCGGCACAGCGTTCGATCACCGGCTGCGGCTCGTGGACCAGCGGCAGCGCTACGATGCCATGTTGCAGGTCAATAACAATCAGCGCAGTTTTTGGATCGAGTGTGGTTACAGCCATGTTGAATCCTCAGATTTAATCGTCAGTAAGTCGTTGCAGCAGAGGGAGAACGTCGGTCAGCTGCTGCTGTTCTGCCGGGCTGAGCCGTGCGTCCAGCGTCCGCACCAGCCAGTCATCGCGCATTGCACGACTCGACGTAATCACCGCCAGGCTCGACGCGGTCGGCAGATAGCGGGTTTTACGGCCGTCATGGGGATCGGGCTCACCCGAGATAAGTTCTGCCGCCACTAATCCGGCGACGGTCGTGCCCATTGACTGGGTGCGTACACCCTCGGCGGCGGCCAGCTGCGTCACCGTCATCGCCCCATCCCGTACCAGATGCCCCAGCACCGCAACCTGTGACCAGGTGAGTTCACCAGGGGGTGCCGACTCGCGCAAACGGCGGCCCAGCTTGCCCACCAGCATCCGCAGCGTGGCAGCCGATTCAGTCAGATCGCTCATTTCCCGTCTCCATTGATAAGCGAAAGTATAAAGATACGAAGGTAAACTGTGTAGTTTGCTGCGGTATCAATTTGTAACGCCCGGCCGCTGCAGGTAGTGAATCAGGCTGTGAAAGCGCAGCGGCGTGCTGAGCGGGTTCCGGTAGCTGTGCGGCACGTCGGCACGGAACTGAAACGCCTCGCCGGTGAGCAGACGTCGCCAGCGATCAGCGACGCCCAGCAGCAGTTCGCCTTCAATAACGACCACCTGCTCCACGCAGCCCGCTTCATGGGGTGTTGAATGACTCTGCGCACCCGGTGCCAGCTCCACCGCCAGCAAATCAACGCGCAGTTGCGGATCGTAAGGCAGTATAGAGCGCACCGACATATCAAAATCGGGCTGACTGAATCGCGATGGGGTGCCGGACGGCAGCGCGGTGCCGTCGATAAAAAAGGAAAAGGGAACGTTGAAGCCGGTGGCAATCTTCCACAGCGTTGCCACCGTTGGGCTCGATTCACCCCGCTCAATCTGCCCCAGCATCGCTTTACTGACGCCGGTTCGCTCCGCCGTCAGCGTCAGACTCCAGCCATTGGCCTGACGCAACTGTCTGAGCGCGCCGCTCAGGTGTTGCTGAAAATCTGCCATTTTTTCTCCTGAATACTCGTCATCAGAGGAATGACGTTATGCCAGCAGTGTAACACTTGTGCGTTATAGCGCACTATGTAACCATGTGCGCTATAACGCACACCTGATAATGAGCCTGCCCATGACGAGAGCGGAACACCCCCGTTTTACCCTGCCGATGCTGATCTCCGGTTTTGTTGCCGTACTGGTGGGTTACAGTAGCAGCGGCGCGATTATCTATCAGATGTTTCAGGCGGCCGGTGCCTCGCCAGCACAAATCGGTGGCTGGCTGTCGGTGCTGGGCATCGCGCAGGGGATCGCCTCAATTGCGCTGTCACTGCGCTACCGCATGCCGGTGCTGGCCGCCTGGTCCACACCCGGTGCCGCGCTGCTGACGACCAGTTTTCACGGCATTTCGCTGAACGAGGCGGTGGGCGTCTTTGTTTTCGCTAACCTGCTGATTGTTGTCTGCGGCGTCACCGGCCTGTTTGCCCGGCTGATGAACCATATTCCCGCCTCGCTGGCAGCGGCAATGCTGGCGGGTATTCTGCTACGCTTCGGGCTGCAGACCTTCGCCGATTTGCAAAGCAACTTTGTGCTTTGTGGCAGCATGTGCCTCGCCTGGCTGCTGGCCCGTCGCTGGCTGGCACGCTATGCCATTCTGGTGACCCTGCTGGTGGGTATTGCGGTTGCGCTGGCCCAGGATCTCATCCACTTTCCGCCGCAGTCGATCAGGCTGGCACTGCCGGAACCCGTGATGCCGCACTTCACCCTGACCACGCTGCTGGGGATTGGCATACCCTACTTCCTGGTGACAATGGCGTCGCAGAATGCCCCCGGCATCGCGACGCTGCAGGCACACGGTTACCGGCCACCGGTCTCTGCTCTGATGAGCTGGACCGGCATAACGGCGCTGCTGCTGTCGCCATTGGGTGGATTCTCAGTCTGTGTGGCAGCAATTACGGCGGCCATCTGCATGAGCGATGAGGTCGACGCCAGTCCTCAGCAACGCTGGCGTGCGTCGGTGGTAGCCGGGCTGTTCTATCTGCTGGCGGGCGCGTCCGGTGCGCTGATCGCCGTGCTGTTCAGCGCACTGCCTGCGGTGCTGATTGAGGCGCTGGCGGGTCTGGCGCTGCTGGCTACGCTGGGGGGCAGCCTGCATCGCGCACTGGATGTACCCGCTGAACGCGACAGCGCGTTAATCACTTTTTTGATCACCGCCTCGGGCGTGTCGTTACTGGGTATGGGTGCGGCCTTCTGGGGACTGGCGGGCGGGGTTATCGCTCACCTGCTGCTGGTGCATAAAAACGCCTGATGGCGTGATACCCGCTGAAATATCGGTTATTTTTCCGCCCGCCGGTGAAAAAAACACTGGATTTACCTCCTTTTCTGCCGTTTGATTTGTCATTGCCCCGCGTAAGATCAACCTAATCGTCGATAACACGCGATTTTCTGCCTCAGACAACGACCGATAAGGGCCCAACAGGTGGCAAAAACTTTTCTGCGCAGCGGTAATTTAGATGCAGTTCTGGCGTTAGGTGAAAATGGCCAGCCGGTCTACGCCTCAGCACTGCAAATTCGTGAAACCCTGCGCCTGCGCCGTCAGAGCGCACTGGCAGATTGCCTGGCCATTCCTCAGGCCAATGAACGGGGCGATCGCCTCGACTGGTATGCCCCGTTTAGCGGTCGGGTGAAATCCTGGCTGGGCGCGAGCGATCATGAGCGTCGGGCGGCGCTGCAACAGCTCACCGCCTGCCAGCAGGATATGCAGGATCTCAGTACGCGCGCGCGCGCGGCAGAGAATCCGTCGATGCGGCTGTTTGGTGCGCTACTCAGCAAAACCCTGCAATTCCCCGATCAGCAATATGTCTATCTGGTTGATGGCAAGCCGGTCATTACCTTCTGGGGTTTTGTCGATGCTCAGGCGCGCAGCCGCGATGATGCGCTGGCCTGTCTGCGTGACACGCTGGAAGAAAATCTGCCGGACACGCTGGTTGAACCGCTGCCTGAACTGCCTGCCGCGCCTGCGGTCGCCGCACCGGTGATCGTTGCCGAACCTGAAGCTGAACCCGACGCGGCTCCTCTGCCGGTTGCGGAACCCGTTGAACCACAGCCGGTTACCCCGGTGGCGGCCCGCCGCCGTTTCCGCGTCTGGTATTTATTACCGCCAGTGGCGATTGCCGCTGCGGTGATGGTGACCGTGATGCTGCATCGTCCGACGCCTGTTGCCACACCGGTGGCCTCCACGAAGCCGGTTGCTGCACCTGCTGCTGTTTCCGCTCCCGCTGCGGTTTCCACCCCGACCGCCACTCAGCCTCAGACGCCGGTTGCAGCCACACCCACTGCTACTGCGACGCCTGCTGTTGCGCCTCCTGCTGAAACGGCCACGGCGGAGAATCAATCCGCTTCGCTGCCGCAGAAACCGGCCAGCGTCGCCACCCCTGACGCCGCACCGGCTGCCTCATCTGCTACCCTTGCCACTGTGGTGACACCGACAGTGCCAGCCAAAGCCGATGACCTGATAGTGACGCCGGACGCCGTGCGCGAAGGTCAGGTACAGGTGATTGATGGCCGCTGGCGTGTCACTGTTGACCAGATGCCAACGCCAACCGGTAAGCCACCTGTGATGCGCTTCCAGTTCAAAAATGGCAAAGGCAGCGTGCAGGTCACGCAGGGGAATACCAGCTGTAAAGCCGATGTCAGCGCCGCCATGACCAGTGCCGGGAATCTGGTCATTGAAAGCCGCTACACGGCGAAGTGCCAGAATAATTCGCGCTACCGTATGCCGCTGCTGGTCTGCCACGCGAGTATCGGTGCCGCCGTATGTGAAGCGCAGTATGCTGAAGACCGGGTTTTCCCGATGACGATTAAGCGTGAGAGTAAATAACGATGCTGGCTCCCCTGATCGATGACAAACAAAAAATTTCGCTGATTGAAAACAGCGGCGTGCAGTTTCTGGATTTCGGCCTGCAGCTCTCAGCCACTCAGGCGCGCCGTCAGTTTGTGCGCCAGACCGCTAACGGTCCCCTGCTGCGCCTGAATGTCGACGGCAACAGCGGCAAATTCATGCTCTTCCCGGAAGATGGCGGCGCGGCGGAAGTGTTGCGACCGGAATCGGATATCGCGCTGGCCGACTCACTCACTCTGCTGTCAGCCTGCTGGCTGCCGCTGCCGATGCTGCGCTGCGCCAGCGGCCGTCGTTTTATCGGCGGCCCTGAAAACTGGGCACGGATGCGGCTGGTTGCCCTGCCCGCGCCCGATGCGGCAGGCAATACCCATCGCGTCACGCTGGCGTTTGATACCCGCTGCGTGGCGGAACAGGATGGCGGCGAACAGCTCGGCCTGAGCCCCGCTGATGCACAGAACGGCGTGACCTTTGCACTCGCCTGGCACAACTATGAGCTGGGGGATTTCCTTGACCTGACCTGGGTTGACGGCTGGCTGCGCGAATCCTTTACCGACCGCGTTTCCGATCGCCGCGAACAGGCTATTAATCAGGCGCTGCGCGAGTTTGAGTATCAGGCGCACTACCTTAATCTGCTGGAGCTGCTGGGCGAACAGCTGGACCTCAGCGACATCCACATCCAGGCCGCCACGCTGCAGACCCCGGCGGTCAACGTCGATATCATCCTGGATGTCGGCAACTCCCATACCTGCGGCATTCTGGTAGAAGATCACCCGGAAGAGAGCAACGGGCTGAAGCAGACCTATGAGCTTCAGTTGCGCGATCTCTCCCAGCCGCATCAGGTTTACAACGAGCTGTTTGACAGCCGTCTGGAGTTTGCCGAAACCCGCTTTGGCAAAGCGAACTTCTCGCTGGAAAGCGGCCGTGAGCAGGCCTTTATGTGGCCCTCTCTGACACGCGTCGGACGCGAAGCGAGCCGTCTGGCTCTGCAGCGTGTGGGGCTGGAAGGCAGCACCGGCCTTTCCAGTCCGCGCCGTTACCTGTGGGATGAAGCACGTTATCAGCCAGGCTGGCGTTTTAACACGCCGGGCGATCAGGCTGAACCGCTGGCCTATGCCGCGCCCTTTACCACCCTGCTGAACGACGAAGGCCAGCCGCTCTCTTCGCTGGCTCCGGACGATCGCCTGCCGGTTTTTTCACCGCACTACAGCCGCAGTTCGCTGATGACATTTATGCTGTGTGAGCTGCTGGCGCAGGCGCTGATGCAGATGAACAGTGCCGCACAGCGTCAGCGGATGCCGCAGAGCCACGCGCCGCGTCAGCTGCGCCATGTGATCCTGACGCTGCCGTCGGCGATGCCGAAGCCGGAGCGTGAGATTTTCCGCCGCCGGATGCAGGAAGCGCTGGCGCTGGTCTGGAAAGCCGAAGGCTGGCTGACCGAAGACGATGATCTTTCACCTTCTTTGCCGCGTCAGAACCCAAAACCGCTGCCGGATGTGCAGATGGAGTGGGATGAGGCCACCTGTGGTCAGATGGTCTGGCTGTTCAATGAAACCCAGGTCAACTTTGCCGGACGCGCGGAGGACTTTTTCAGCAGCATGGCCCGCCCGGATCGCCCGCGCGAGGCTGACGAGCTGCCGGGCAAAAGCCTGCGTATCGCCTCCATTGATATCGGCGGCGGCACCACTGACCTCGCCATCACGCAATATCGTCTGGATGATGGTCAGGGCAACAACGTCAAAATCACGCCGCGTCTGCTGTTCCGTGAAGGTTTTAAAGTCGCGGGCGACGATATCCTGCTGGATGTAATTCAGCTGTGGATTTTACCGGCGCTGCAACAGCACCTGCAAAAAGCGGGTCTGACCCTGGCAGAACCCCTGATGAACAAGCTGTTCGGTCACGACAGCCGCATGGACGGTCAGGCAACGCTGCGTCAGCAGGTTACCTTACAGCTGTTTATTCCGCTGGCGCAGGCGGTGCTGGAGCGCTACGAGAACTGGGACCCGCTGGAGAGCCACGCCGAGATCAACGCGCTGTTTGGCGAGCTGGTCGGGCAACCACCGGGTGACGCAGTGCTGGCGTTTGTTAACGGCGAGATCCAGCGTGAACTGGGCGGCAACAGCCGCTTTGACCTGCTGCAGGTGCCGCTGGTGGTGAGCCTGTCGCAGCTGCATGGTGAGTTTATGCAGCACCGCATGGCGATTATCCCGGCGCTGCGATCAATGTGTGAAGTGGTCTCGCTCTATCAGTGTGACGTGCTGCTGCTGACCGGTCGTCCGTCGCGCTTCCCCGGCATTCAGGCGCTGGTGCGCCATCTGCAACCGCTGCCGGGCAGCCGTATTCTGTCGCTGGAAGGCTATCACACCAGCGACTGGTATCCGTTTAACAAACATGGTCGCATCGACAACCCGAAATCCACTGCGGCGGTCGGCGCAATGCTCTGCCTGCTGGCGCTGGATCTGCGTCTGAGCAGTTTCTGGTTCCGCGCAGGCGATTTTGAACCCTATTCGACGATTCGCTATCTGGGCATGCTCGATGAAAATCAGGCGCTGGCGGACGAGAACCTCTGCTATAGCGAAATTGATCTCGACGATCCCGGCTATGCGCTGGATAAAAAAAGCAGTTTCCGTATTCGCGGCAACGTCTGTCTTGGCTTCCGTCAGCTGGATAATGAGCGCTGGCCCGCCTCGCCGCTCTACAGCCTGACGCTGAACGACGCCACGCTGGCGCGTAAAGTCGCCGGTGAGAGCGTGCTGCGCATCCGTCTGGCGGTGAAAGCCGGTCCCGACGCCTCCGGCCCGGAAAGTCTGGTGCTGAGCGATGCGCGGCTGGACGATGGCACTCGCGTGCCGCTTGAGCAGTTAAGTCTGAAGCTGAATACCCTGTCGGCATCCGGCAATGCCAATGCGCAATACTGGATTGACAGCGGGAGCGTGTGTAAACGATGAAAGCGTTAAAACCCCGCCAGCCCCAAACGCTGGCAAAACGTCTTACCCTGTTGCAGGACGCCCTGAATAACAGCCTGGCCTGGGTTGAGACCACCCGCGAGCAGTCGCCGCGTCTGGCGCTGGAAGCCGAAACCCTGACGCTGCAGCTGCGTCAGGCACGCGTGCAGACCCAGGCACTGGCGCAGCAGGTGGCGCGCCCGGTGACGCTGGCGCTGTTTGGTCAGTCGCAGGCGGGCAAAGCCTGGCTGCTGAACGAAATGGTGGCCGATGCCCAGGGTCAGTTAGTGACCCGCATGGGCGATAAACTGCTGAGCTGGTTTCAGCATATCAATCCCGGCAACCTCGATTTTGCTACCGCCACCCGATTCAGCCACCAGCGCGAGCCGCTGTCAGGCGAGTGGCCGGTTGAACTGACGCTGCTGAGTGAAGCGGAGCTGGTGCGACTGATGGTCGCCTGTGCCAGAACGTCCACGCCCGACACCCTGCAGATCGACAGCACACTGCAGCGTCTGCAGCGTCATCGTCTCGCCACGCCGCTGGCCGGTCTGGAAGGTGATGCGCTGGTAACACTCTGGTCCTGGTGCCGCCGCCGTCCGCATCACGATGCGCGGCTCGATCGCCATTTCTGGCCGCAGGCCGTTGAGCTGGCACCCTGGCTTAGCGTTGATGATCGGGTGCAGCTCTTTTCGTTGCTGTGGCCTGCTCAGCCCGCCCTGAATGAGATGCTGCGCACCCTGCTGCACCTGCGGCATCAGCTGCGTAACAGCAGTCGGGTGCTCGCGCCCCTGAGTCTGCTGACCGATGCGTCACTGCTGCCTGCCGAGCAGCTGATTGTGCCGGCCAGTGAGCAGGATCAGCAGCAGCCAGTGGAAGTCTGTCCGATGAACGGCAATCGCATCGGCAAAGCGCAGAACGTGCCGCTGGGATTACTGGCGCTGCTGACGCTGGAAGTGCTGGTACCGCTGAGTTCCACACCGCGTACCGCGCTTTATGATGATGCCGATATGCTGGACCTGCCCGCGCCGGGCCAGTCCAGTGATTCGGCGGTTCAGGAAGATCGTCAGCGCCTGCAGCAGCAGGATCCCCTACGTGCGCTGCTGCTGGAACAGAAACGCGCTCTGCTGCCCGGCTTCTATGCCGCACGGCAGGCGATTGACCTGCTGCTGGTCTGCACCGCCGCCAGCCAGCGTCAGGATGCGGACCTCGCCAGCGAAACGCTGCGCGAATGGCAGCGTCATCAGCCCACCCAGGAATCCGCAGAGAAACCGCGCCTGATCTGGGCAATCACCCCCTTCGATGCCCGCCATCAGCAGGTCAACGTAGATGAAGCGGTGCAGCGTCAGATGGGGCAGCCGGGTCAGCACTGGGGATCGATGCTGGCCCTGGATCGTGCGGGTGTCGACCGCATGGCGAGCTGGTTGCAGGATGAGATGCAGCCGGAAGCCCGCCGCGACATGCTGCTGGCTCAGCTGGCGCAGATTCAGCACACCGTGGTGGAGCGACGTCTGCTACCCTGGACCGAAGCGGGTGCCAGCCCGGAACAGGCGGCACGCAAACAGAATATCGCCGACACGTTGCTGAAGTGTCTGCAGCATCGCACCGGCCTGCATGGCGAGCTGCTGGAGCGCCTGCAGCCGCCGCGTGAAGCGCTGCGCCAGCTGTGGCTCAATCAGTCGGCCCTGTCAGGCAGCAAACCGGCCACGATTCAGGCACCGGAAAATCAGTTTGGTATCGGGTTTGAATTTGACCTGTTCAGCGAAAGCCCGGCTGAAGCGCCGGTGCAGCCGCGTCAGAGTCTGCAAAGCACCCAGCAGTATCCGCGTCAGGTGCTGCTGCTGTGGCTGGATCATCTGCGCCAGCTGCCGGAGAACCGCAGTCTGCTGACGTTGCTGAACGTGGACAAGCCGACAATGGAGTGGCTGGTTGAAGAGCTGATTACGGCCGGATTCCGCACTGACATCGCGCAAAAACTCCAGCAGGCGCTGCATGAGCCGGATACGCAGAGTGTCAGCCATGAGTCTCGCGCCGATCGTCAGGTGACGCGTGCAATGACGGTGCTGGGGGATTTTGTTGCCTGGCTCGGCTTTTTGCAGCGGCCTGAAACCGAACGGCCTGCCAGCCGGGTTAACCGGGGTCAGGTGATTTTCTCGCGTCCTCCGGCACCCAGCGTCAGCTTCAGTGCCGGTCAGCGCCTGACGAAACTCTCTGCGGCACCGGCCAACCACACCGCCTACTACATCTACGACTGGCTGGTCGGGCTGAATCAGGTGATCATTGAAAACAATGGTTACACCGGTGGCGGCGACCTGCCGCTGGCGGCCCGCGAAGCGCTGATTGCGCTGCTGAAGCCGCTGCGGGCTTAATCCACGATCAGGCGCAGTTCGCCCTCCAGCGACTGCGCCGCCTCTTCCAGCAGCGCCAGCACCGGCGCTAAATCGGCCTGATGCTCAGCATAGTGCGCTAACCGCACCACAGCAGGCAGCGCCATCCCCCCCGTCAGCCAGTCCCATAACGCATCAAGATTATGTCCGAAACCCGGCGGGCAGCCACTCTGCTCAGCAAACTGCTGATAAAAAGCCGCACGGGTAGTGAGCTGGCGCAGGTCAAAGGTCAGGTTAAGCATCATCAGGGCACCTGTCTGAAGCTGCGGTAGTGATCGGTAGAGAGAAACACCAGCCCGTCGGAGGAGTACACCAGCCGATCGGCGTCGCGATGACCACAGCGATAATTCACATCCGCCTCATACCACTGACGGCCCGCACGGGCTGGCAGACGCTTTTCACGGTTGGTAAAACGATCGCCGCCGATGGCTTTGCCCGGCAACACCTCGCACAGATTGCCTTTGGCCGGATTCCAGCCACGCTTACGGGCTTCACTTTTCGTAAGGTAATAGTCCGGCAATTGCTGATGCTGCAGTACCCAGCGCGCCACGGTGTGGGCATCGGTCAGCGTCGCGATATCCGCCTGAGCAGGGGCTGAAACGGTATTCAGATAAGGTTTAAGGCCGTAGAAACAGGCCGCGAGGACAAAGAAAAGTCCAATCCAGAGTTTTTTTGACATGATGGCATCCGTGACGACAGGACGCAGATGATACCAGTTTTGCGCACGGAGAAAAGCGCGGGCCAGACAAGCTGGCCCTGGCGAGGTTATGCGGCGTGCGAATCCCCACTGTGACGACGCCATGCACCCGGCGCGACACCATACTGACGCTTGAAGCTGCGGTTAAAAGATTGCTGGGAGTCGAAACCTAACGAGATCGCTACATTGAGAATCGGTTCATCAGTGCTGGTCAGGCGATCGGCTGATTTCTTCAGCTTCTTAACCCGGATGTATTCACCCAGTGGGTAGCCGGTATGCTCTTTGAACATACGCTGCAGGTGCCATTTAGAGTAACCGGCGCGTTCTGAAACAGTATCCAGATCCAGACGTGCTTCAATGTTGTTATCAATCCAGTCGATTAAATCATGAATAAAGGCGTCACTCATCATTCCAGTCTCTCCCGTCGCTGTAGCGAAAAGTATTAGTATCAGTTGCAGTTACACTTAAGGGTGGCTGACTATGCCATTTAATGCAAGTTTTATGAATACATTAAATGCCGCACCTTTTATAGGGTTTTAGGCGTTGTTGGTCAGGCTTTCATCGCTCTGCCCTAAACCGCACATAAAGTGTATCTGTTATTCTTGCAGTTGCCCGCGACGCAAGCCTACACTCCCTGCGATTAATTGCAATATTAAAAGTTGCAAATATTGGCCTGCAGGTCGTCTATTTATATCTATCGCGGAATAACAACAATGATTACGAACCGGGTTCGTCAGGGTTTAACCCTCTTAGGGATGGTGCTGCTCATCACGCAACTGAGCGGCTGCGATAAGGGTGTGGCACAAAACGCCCCGCCGCCACCGCCTGAAGTGAGTGCCGCGCCGGTGCTGATCAAGCCGGTCAGTCAGTGGGACAATTTTAATGGCCGGGTTGAAGCGGTGCAGAGCGTGCAGCTGCGGCCGCGCGTCTCGGGCTACATCGACGCCGTTAACTATCGCGAAGGCGATGAGGTCAGAAAAGGTCAGGTGCTGTTTACCATCGATGACCGGAGCTACCGTGCAGCGCTGGAGCAGGCTAAAGCGGAGCTGGCCAGGGCGCGCAGTCAGGCAAGTCTGGCCCGCAGTGAATCGGGCCGCAGCGAGAAGCTGATTGGCACGCAGGCCATTTCCCGCGAGGTGTGGGAACAGCGTCGCTCTGCCGCCAGCCAGGCGCAGGCGGATGTGCTGGCAGCCGAAGCGGCGGTCGACATGGCGCAGCTGAACCTCGACTTTACCCGCGTCACCGCGCCGATTGATGGCCGCGCCAGCCGGGCGATGATCACCGCCGGTAACCTCGTCACTGCGGGCGACAGCGCCAGCGTGCTGACCACGCTGGTGTCACAGCAGCAGATGTATGTTTATTTTGATGTCGATGAGAACACCTTCCTCAGCTATCAGGCAATGGCGCGTCAGGGCCAGCAGCGTCATGCGCTGCCCGCTGAGATAGGGCTGGTCGGCGAACAGGGTTTTCCGCATCAGGGTAAGATCGACTTCCTGGATAACCAGCTGACCGCCAGTACCGGCACCATTCGTATGCGCGCCCTGCTCGACAATCAACAGCGTCAGTTCACCCCCGGCCTGTTTGCCCGCGTTCGTCTGCCCGGCAGCGCGCAGTTCGAGGCGGTGCTGATTGATGACAAAGCGGTGTTAACCGATCAGGACCGCAAATACGTCTATGTGGTGGATGGTGAAGGCAAAGCGCAGCGGCGTGATATCCAGCCCGGCGCGATGGTGGATGGCCTGCGTATCGTGAAGTCGGGTCTGCAATCAGGCGATAAAGTGATCGTCGCCGGTCTGCAAAAAGTATTTATGCCCGGCATGCCGGTCACTGCTCAGCAGGTCGCCATGCGTGCGGCAGCCGCTCAATAATCCGAGGCCGCTATGGACTTTTCCCGCTTTTTTATCGACCGGCCCATTTTTGCTGCGGTGCTGTCGATTCTGATTTTTGTCACCGGCATGATTGCCATTCCGCTGCTGCCGATCAGTGAATATCCCGACGTCGTGCCACCCAGCGTGCAGGTACGTGCCGAGTACCCAGGCGCTAACCCGAAAGTGATTGCAGATTCCGTGGCGACGCCGCTGGAAGAGGCGATCAACGGCGTCGAAAACATGATGTACATGAAGTCAGTTGCCGGTTCGGATGGCGTGCTGGTGACCACCGTGACCTTCCGTCCCGGCACCGATCCCGATCAGGCGCAGGTGCAGGTGCAGAACCGCGTGGCGCAGGCGGAAGCCCGTCTGCCGGAAGATGTACGTCGGCTGGGGGTAACCACCCAGAAGATGTCACCGACCCTGACGCTGGTCGTTCACATGTTTTCACCCAACAACACCTACGATTCGCTCTATCTGCGTAACTACGCCACCCTCAAAGTTAAAGATGAGCTGGCCCGCCTGCCGGGTGTCGGCCAGATCCAGATCTTCGGCGCAGGTGAATATGCGATGCGCGTCTGGCTGGATCCCAACAAAGTCGCGGCGCGTGGCCTGACGGCCTCGGACGTGGTGACGGCGATGCAGGAGCAGAACGTGCAGGTCTCTGCCGGTCAGCTGGGTGCCGAACCGCTGAAAAAGCAGAGCGACTTCCTGCTGTCCATCAACACGCAGGGACGGCTGGAGAGCGAGCAACAGTTTGGCGATATCATCCTGAAAACCTCAGAAGATGGTTCGCTGGTGCGGCTGCGCGATGTGGCGCGTATTGAGATGGGATCGGGCAGCTATGCCCTGCGCTCCCAGCTGAACAACAAAGATGCGGTCGGTATCGGCATCTTCCAGGCACCGGGTGCCAACGCCATCGATCTTTCCAATGCGGTGCGCGCCAAAATGGATGAGCTGGCGACCCGCTTCCCCAACGACGTGAAATGGGCTGCACCTTACGATCCGACCGTGTTTGTTCGCGACTCGATCAAAGCAGTGGTGCAGACGCTGCTGGAAGCGGTGATTCTGGTGGTGCTGGTCGTCATTCTGTTCCTGCAGACCTGGCGCGCCTCCATCATTCCCCTGCTGGCGGTGCCGGTGTCAGTGGTCGGTACGTTTAGCGTGCTCTATCTGCTCGGCTTCTCGCTCAACACCCTGAGCCTGTTCGGTCTGGTGCTGGCGATTGGTATCGTGGTGGATGACGCGATTGTGGTGGTGGAGAACGTTGAACGTAACATTGAGATGGGCCTGTCGCCGCGCGCTGCAGCCCATCAGGCGATGCGGGAAGTCTCCGGGCCCATCATCGCGATTGCGCTGGTGCTGTGTGCGGTGTTTGTGCCGATGGCGTTTCTGTCTGGCGTGACCGGGCAGTTCTACAAGCAGTTCGCCACGACCATCGCGATCTCCACGGTGATCTCTGCCATTAACTCGCTGACGCTCTCTCCGGCGCTGGCGGCCATGCTGCTGAAAGGCCATGACGCGCCGAAAGATCGACTGACGCGGATCATCGATGCGCTGTTTGGCTGGCTGTTCCGTCCGTTTAACCGCTTCTTCCAGCGCAGTGCGCATGGCTATGAATCGCTGGTAGGACGCACGCTGCGTCGCCGTGGCGCGGTATTTGGCGTCTATATCCTGCTACTGGCCGGTGCCGGTTTTATGTTCCATACCGTGCCGGGCGGCTTTATTCCGACGCAGGATAAACTCTACCTGATTGGCGGCGTGAAGATGCCGGAAGGCTCCTCACTGGCACGCACCGATGAAGTGATTCGTAAGATGAGCGAAATCGGTATGCAGACCGACGGCGTCGCCTACGCGGTGGCGTTCCCCGGCCTGAATGCACTCCAGTTCACCAACACCCCGAACAGTGGCACAGTGTTCTTTGGCCTGAAGGCATTTAGTGAGCGTAAGCATACGGCGGCGGAGATTAACGCGGAAATCAACGCGAAAATCGCGCAAATCCAGCAGGGCTTTGGCTTCTCGATTATGCCACCGCCGATTCTGGGGCTGGGCCAGGGCTCAGGCTATTCGCTTTATGTGCAGGATCGGGCGGGTCTGGGCTATGGTGCGCTGCAGACCGCGATTAATACGCTGTCGGGCAGCATCATGCAGACGCCAGGGATGCACTTCCCTATCTCCTCATATCAGGCCAACGTTCCGCAGCTTGATGTGCAGGTTGACCGGGATAAAGCCAAAGCCCAGGGCGTGTCGCTGACTGCGCTGTTCAGCACGCTGCAGACCTATCTTGGCTCATCGTATGTGAATGACTTCAACCGCTTTGGCCGTACCTGGCGCGTCATGGCGCAGGCGGATGGGGATTTCCGCGACAGCGTTGAAGATATCGCTAACCTGCGTACCCGCAACGATCGCGGTGAGATGGTGCCGATTGGCAGCATGGTTAACATCTCCACCACCTACGGCCCCGACCCGGTGATCCGCTATAACGGCTATCCGGCCGCCGATTTGATTGGCGATGCCGACCCGCGCGTGCTCTCTTCGGCGCAGGCGATGCGTCAGCTGGAAGCGATGTCCGGTCAGCTGTTGCCTAACGGCATGAACATCGAGTGGACCGATCTGAGTTATCAGCAGTCAACCCAGGGCAATACCGCGCTGATTGTCTTCCCGATGGCCGTTCTGCTGGCGTTCCTGGTGCTGGCCGCGCTGTATGAGAGCTGGACGCTGCCGCTGGCGGTGATCCTGATTGTCCCTATGACGATGCTTTCAGCGCTGTTTGGTGTCTGGCTGACCGGCGGTGATAACAACGTCTTCGTGCAGGTGGGACTGGTTGTGCTGATGGGGCTGGCCTGTAAGAACGCGATTCTGATTGTCGAGTTCGCACGCGAGCTGGAGATTCAGGGCAAAGGGATTGTGGAAGCGGCGCTGGAAGCCTGTCGCCTGCGTCTGCGCCCGATTGTGATGACCTCCATCGCCTTTATCGCCGGTACCGTGCCGCTGATTCTGGGGGAAGGCGCGGGTGCAGAGGTGCGGGGCGTAACCGGTATTACGGTCTTCTCTGGCATGCTCGGCGTGACGCTGTTCGGCCTGTTCCTGACGCCGGTGTTCTACGTCGCCCTGCGCAAGCTGGTGTCACGGCGGTCTGGTAATACGGAGTCAGTTACGGCGTAAACCGTAAACGTTAACAGGGGCGATCGGATGATCGCCCCTTTTTTTGTCTGCGATTGGCAGCATGCCGATTAACACTGCTTTAATTTTTCACTCAGCGTTTCAATGATAAAGGTATTCAGCGAGGTTTCATTTTGGGCCGCAGCCTGTGACAGCCGCACGCCCAGCGATTCAGGATAGCGCAGCGTGAAGGTCTTGATCTTTTCCTGCTCTGCATAAGGATTAATGCCAGAGGCAGCGCAATCCTCCAGGTATTCGCGCAGCGAAATCTCACCTTCTTTGTGCAGGCCTTGCACGCTGTCAGAGACAAAATCACAGTAGCCTGACAGGCCAGTAAAGCGTCCTCGGAAGAGGTTGATTTCGGGAACGTAGGTGATGACTGCGGGTTGTCCGGCGACAATGATTGATGAATTTGAACGATTATTCATAGGGATCGACTCCAATACTTTCCAGCCATTCACGCAGATTAACAACAGCACCTTTATCGGTATCTGGCGAGGGATGCGGGCGATGAAACTGCGCAATTTTTCCTCTAAGAAGAAAACGTACCCGTGAACCACTACCCTCTTTAATCTCTCCGCCCAGCGCCCTGATTAGTGACTCGATTGCCAGCCATTTCAGTCCGGACGGCGGCGGCATATGAAAAATCTGCTCCAGCGTTTCACGCTGTTTTTTCCTTAAGTTCCTGACGGCGTCGTTCATCCTGATCTCCGCGACTTCATCCAGTGAAGTCATTTTATTCTGATGCTGCAAGAGGTCAAGATGGAATTAACAGAAGCACGCATCTGAATGGCAGGTTTGTAGAGAAGTGACTAGTCCTGGCATAGGTTGACACGTTATGCCGTGAAAACGCCTGATGCACTGCATCAGGCGTTTTGTATTTCAGCGACAGATGCGGACGCTGACCGTTGTAGATTTTTACCGACTCCGCCACCATTTTTCCTGCCTGAACGATGTCCGCCGGGCGCGTTATCAGCAGCTCGTTTTTCAGTGTTCCGTTCACCCTCTCCGCAAGGGCGTTCTGGTAACAGTCATAGCCATCCGTCATTGAGCAGATAAGCCCGTGCTTTTCATGCACCGACTGGTACAGCGCTGAGCAGTACTGTATTCCCCTGTCGGAGTGATGGATCAGCGGCGTCCTGCCATGCCGGTTTCTCAGCGCCATCTGCAGCGCCTTCACCACGTGCTTTGTATGGAGACTTTCCTGCACGTGATAACCCACTATTCCACGTGTGCTGCGCTGAAGAGTGCCAGTCCAGCTGGCCATACTTACGCAGCCAGTTCAGAACGGTGGAGCACCCCTGGATACCGAAGCGCTCCTGAGCCTGGCGATATGTCATCTCACCTTTTTCAACCTGCTCAACGACGGCCAGTTTAAAGGACAGAGAGTAGTCGCGTTGTGTACGTTTAACATACTGTTTCATCACATTCTCCTGTAAATCGCGGGAAAATGTGCAACGCTATTCAGGACGGGTCACAGGCATAAAAAAAGCCGCTCATCAGCGGCTTTTTTTGCAGAGCTCTTCACTCTCTTCGGGTTCAGGTTGCGGTACGGCGGTGCAGTTACTGGTGTCGCGTTTCTTCAGCTCATTCAGCGCGTCGGCGACGGTGCGTTTTGCCAGCACATCCAGCGACGCCTGCTCGGCTTCATCGGCGATGGATTTGAAGTACCAGCAGAGATTGGCACTGACCAGACAGCGTGGCGCGACGTCAGGACGCGCTGCCCAGATTTTTTTGTCTTCAATCACAGAGACATAAATATCCCGCAGGGTAATGTCCGCAGCAGGACGGCCGAGATGAATCGAACCGGTACGGCCCAGCGTAGAGACGATGATGCCGTCACGGGTCAGCGGGACCATTAATTTTCGGATGAAACTGGGATTCGCTTCCAGCCCGTAGGCCAGAATCGCGCTGGTAGAGCGTTTACCCATTTGCTCCGCCATCGCTACGCTCAGAACCATTTGCAAAGCTGTCGGGAAGCGGTAATCAAGCATTTCTTTATCCTGAGTTGCGGTGCATCTTATTGTTTTATTGCCGCATAAGTGAACAATCAATGAGCAATAAATATAACAAACACTGTTGCTTTTTTGAAGCAAACCGGCAATGACAAGGCACGTATTCACCAAAGGCTGAGGCCTGACAGCACAAGGTGCTTACCCTGCGCCGTCAGCTGAACACAGAGCCCCGTGCGGTCATGCAGTGGTGACCCGCACCGCCGGTAATCGCTGCTTAAGCGCAATAACCAGTACCACGTTAAAGATTGCCAACGCGCAAAGCAACCCCAGCGTCGCCGATGCGCCCATCTTTTCAAACACATACCCACCAATCAGCGGCGTCAGAGCCTGTCCCATTAACGCCGGGCGGGCCATTTTCCCCACCACAATTGCGTAAGACTCTGGTTTGACCATCGCCAGCGGTAAAGTTCCACGCACGATGGCCCTTAAGCCATTTCCTGCGCCATACAGCACCATACTCAGCAGTGCCATCTGCGGAAACAGTGCCAGCAGCAGCAGGCCCAGTGCCACCAGCCCGACGGAGAAAAAGGTGGTGCGGATGGGATGACTGCGTTTGAAAACAATATCGACGATGCGGGAGCCGACCTGACACGGCCCGAGCACCGCGCTGATCGCCAGCGCCGACGTCAGCGTATGACCACTCGCCTGTAACAGTGCGATAAGCTGCACGGAAATCGCCGTCATGATGACCGACGCCAGGGTGAAAATGGCGCACAGCAGCCAGAACAGCACGGGTTCTATCTCCGGCGTGGCAGACGGTTTGACCGCCCTTTTCGCCGGCGGCTTAGCGTGGCTGGCCGGTAAAGCAAACAGATAGGCAGGCAGCACACAGACCACCATTATGGCTGCAATAATCAGTGACGCCTCACGCCAGCCGAATCCGTGAATCAGCAAGGCTGTTCCCGGCCAGACCAGCGTGGTGCAGAAGCCTGAAATCAGCGTGATACCGGTGATTGCGGAACGCGCCTGACCGCCATAGCAGGTGCCGAGTGTGGCAAACAGAGCATCATAAAGCCCCATCGCCATACCAATGCCGATAATCACCCACGCAAACAGAAACAGCGGCAGCGAGTGGCTGTAAGCCATCATCACCAGCCCTACCGCCATCACCAGGCCGTTCAGCGCCAGCAGCAGGTGGCCACCGGTACGGGCGATAATCCTGCCAGCCAGCGGTGAGAGCAGGCCCGACACCAGTATTCCCGTCGAGAGCGCGCCATAGATCCACTGCTGCGACCAGCCTGTCTCTGCTGCAATCGGGTTCGCCATAACCGCCATCAGATAAAACGACCCTCCCCATGACAGGATCTGCACCCAGCCCAGGGTAAAAATAGCGGCGATACCGGGTTTGTTGTTCTGACTCACGGACACTCTCTTCATTAGCAGGCGAACCGTTTTTATAACATGTTCTGCGACAGGCCAGAACGTATGATGCCCTTTTCGCTGCTTCGCCAGGCAGACCGCACGGTTTGAAATAAATGTTTATTTAGTATGTTGTAACTACGAAGCACTTGCAACCCGGCGAGGCTTCTGCCACATTATGGACGTTGTAACTATGGAGGCACAACATGACGCGCTATGACTTAGTGGCAGATATGCATCAATGTGTAAACGACCTGGAACGGGCGCTGGGAGAGCTTCGGCAGCAGATTGAAGCGCAGCCGCTGCTGATCGCCCGTGTCTTTAGCCTGCCGCCCGTGGTGAAAGGCCGCGAGCACGATGCGATCACTCAGATCGCCGTCGGGCAGCATCTGGGTGACAGCGCATTAAAGATGGCGCTGGACCACTACTGTCGTCTGTTTATGCAGCATCAGTCTGAACAGCTGAGCACCAAGGCTGCCGTGCGCTTACCTGGCGCGATCTGCATTGAATGTGATGAACAACGTGAAGCAGAGATCGGCGCGCTGGTCGGTGTCATTAACCAACTGAAGGCCCGGCTGGAGCAGCTGATTACGGTGGACTCGGGTCTGCCGAGCGAAGCGCGGTTTGAGTTCGTTCACCAGCACCTGCGCGGTCTGATAACGCTGAATGCCTATCGCACAATCACCCTGCTCAGCGCCCCCGACAGCCTGCGCTTCGGCTGGGCCAACAAGCACATTATCAAGAATCTCAAGCGCGAAGAGGTAGTTGCGCAGCTTGAAAAAAGCCTGAAAGCGGGACGTGCGCAGGCCCCCTGGTCCCGCGAACAGTGGGCGGAAAAAGTGCAGGAGGAGCTGGCAAGCGTGCGCGCCCTGCCCGCGTCGGCGCGACTGAAAATCAAACGCCCGGTAAAAGTGCAGCCGGTGGCACGCGTCTGGCGTGCGGAAGAAAAAAAACAGACCCAGCTGGCCTGCCCTTCACCGATTCTGGTTATCTGTCGCGATCGCAGCCAGGTTCCGGTGCTGGGCGAGCTGCTTAATTACGACGCCGATAACATTACGCATCGCCATAAGCCTGCCGCGGAACCGCTGAATCTGCTGATACCCCGACTGCATCTGTGGGTCGATTGCCCGATTTAAAAAAAAGGCCAGCATCCGCTGGCCTCTGGTCTCTCACATCTTACGACTTCATGCTGCCGACCATCTCCTCCGGACGGACCCAGGCATCAAACTCCTCTTCCGTAAGATAACCCAGTTTCAGCGCCGAACCTTTCAGCGTGAGCCCCTCTTTGTGCGCCTTCTTGGCAATTTCAGCCGCTTTGTCATAGCCGATATGGGTATTCAGCGCCGTCACCAGCATCAGTGATTCGTTAAGCAGCTGGTCAATGCGTTCGCGCACCGGCTCAATGCCCACCGCACAGTGATGGTTAAAGCTGTCCATGCCATCTGCCAGCAGGCGAATCGACTGCAGGAAGTTGTGGATGACCATCGGACGGAAGACGTTCAGCTCAAAGTTACCGGACGCGCCGCCCATGTTGATCGCCACGTCGTTACCCATCACCTGACAGCAAAGCATGGTCATCGCTTCGCACTGCGTCGGGTTCACCTTGCCCGGCATGATGGAGCTGCCGGGTTCATTTTCGGGAATGGCGATTTCGCCAATGCCGCAGCGCGGGCCGGATGAGAGCCAGCGCACGTCGTTGGCAATTTTCATCAGCGAGGCGGCCAGGCCTTTCAGCGCGCCATGCGCATGCACCAGCGCATCACAGGTAGCCAGCGCTTCAAACTTGTTTGGCGCGGTGACAAAGGGCTGCTGCGTCAGATCGGCCAGCGCCTTCGCCACGCGCACAGCATATTCCGGGTGCGTATTCAGGCCGGTGCCGACGGCGGTGCCGCCCAGCGCCAGTTCTGCTACGTGCGGAATGCTCTGTTCGATATGCTTCAGGTTGTGCTCCAGCATCGCCACCCAGCCAGAGATCTCCTGGCCCAGCGTCAGCGGTGTGGCATCCTGCAGGTGGGTACGACCAATCTTGACGATATCCTTAAAGGCGTCGGACTTCTGGCTCAGCGTCTTTTTCAGTACCTGAATCTGTGGGATCAGCTGTTCACGCAAGGCGATCACGGCGGCAACGTGCATCGCCGTCGGGAAAACATCGTTGGAGCTCTGGCTTTTGTTCACATCATCGTTGGGATGCACCAGGCGCGACATACCGCGCTCCCCGCCGAGGATTTCACTGGCGCGGTTCGCCAGCACTTCATTCATGTTCATATTGGTCTGGGTGCCGGAGCCGGTCTGCCAGATCGCCAGCGGGAACTCATCCGCATGCTGGTCTGCCAGCACTTCATCGGCGGCGCTGACAATCGCCTCTGCGCGATCAGCGGGCAGCAGGCCCAGGTCGCGGTTGACGCTGGCCGCAGCGCGCTTGGTCAGCGCCAGCGCATGCACCAGTGCGGTCGGCATTTTTTCGGTTGAGATGCGGAAGTGTTCCAGTGAGCGCTGCGTCTGCGCGCCCCACAGTTTGTCTGCCGGTACATCGATGGGGCCCATTGAATCTTTCTCAATGCGGTTGGCTGCCATGAATACGTCTCCTTCACCTGTTTTTTTAAAAGAATGACCGCCCTCTCCGTCATCGCAGTCGATAAACCGGCGGCCAGGATACTCATACACAATAATTTAACATTATCAGAGCTTAGCGTCCTTTTGCGCTGGATATGTTTTTTTACCGGCGGTTTCTGCTTTAATAATCGCAATAACGTCCCGTCACAAAGGGTTTTATGATGCAAAAAATGAACAATTCGCTGCAAACATACGCGTGGGGCAGTAAAACCGCATTGACTGAGCTTTATGGGATCGCGAATCCGGAGGGGCTGCCGATGGCGGAACTCTGGATGGGTGCGCACCCAAAAAGCCCCTCAACCGTCATGGACCAGGGCAGCGAACGTTCTTTGCGTGATGTGATTGACGCCGCGCCAGCCGCCATGCTGGGCGACGCGGTAGCGCAGCGGTTTGGTGAACTGCCGTTCCTGTTCAAGGTATTGTGTGCCGATCAGCCGCTGTCGATTCAGGTTCATCCCAGCAAACGCGCCGCTGAAGCAGGCTTTGCCCGTGAGAATGCGGCGGGCATTCCGCTCAGCGCGGCTGAACGCAATTATAAAGATGCGAACCACAAGCCGGAGCTGGTCTATGCGCTGACCCCCTTCCAGGCGATGAACGGCTTTCGCACCCTGACGCAGATGGTCTCCCTGCTGGAGCCGGTCGCGGGTGCCCATCCGCAGATAGCTCATTTTTTGCAACATCCCGGTCAGGAGGCGCTGGCTGCACTGTTCTCTACCCTGCTCTCACTGACGGGCGAGGCGAAATCGCTGGCGCTGGACGTGCTGAAATCCGTGTCTGATGCGCAACAGGGCGAGCCGTGGCAGACCATCCGCACGATTGCGGCTGAGTATCCTGACGACAGCGGCCTGTTTTCACCGCTGCTGCTGAATGTCATCACCCTGCAACCCGGTGAGGCGATGTTCCTTTATGCTGAAACCCCGCACGCCTATCTGAACGGTGTCGCGCTGGAGGTGATGGCAAACTCCGATAACGTCCTGCGGGCCGGTTTAACCCCGAAATACATTGATATCGACGAGCTGATGGCCAACCTGAAATTTGAGGAGAAGCCTGCCAGTGCGCTGCTGACCGCGCCGGAAAAACAGGGCGATGCGCTGCGCTTCCCGATTCCGGTAGACGATTTTGCCTTCGCTATTCATAGCCTCAACGCAGAGCCGCACTCGCTGGCGCAGCAGAGCGCCGCCGTGCTGTTCTGCATTGAAGGCCAGGCGGTCATTGCCAAAGACGATGAGCAACTGACGCTGAAACCGGGCGAATCCTGCTTTATCGCCGCCAGCGAATCGCCGGTGACGGTCGCCGGTACGGGCCGACTGGCACGGGTATTTAACAACTTAGGGCAGAGCGGCTGACGAAACCTCTGTTAACTGCTATTATTTCAACCTATTAGCTTTTAAACGCCTGCGGGCGTTTTTCTTCGGTCGCCGGGATAAACCTGCGGCATAAGCGGACTCAAGGATAAGGACGAATCAGCAATGAAAAAGACCAAAGTTGCCCTAGGTGTCATCATCGCACTGGGCGTAGTCTGGACAGGCGCGGCGTGGTTCACCGGCAAGCAAATTGAAAGCCACAGGGATGAGCTGGTGCAGAACGCCAATGCCCGGCTGAACGCTTACGCCCCTAACAGCCGACTGAAGATCAGCTATCAGGATTATCAGCGCGGCGTGTTCAGCAGCAAAGTGAACCTGGTAGTTCAGGCCAGCTCACAGACCGAAGACAACCCGCTGCTGAAGCCCGGACAGAGCATCATTCTGAACGAAACCATCGATCACGGTCCTTTCCCGTTTGCGCAGCTGAAGCATTTTAATCTGATCCCGAGCATGGCCTCCGTGCATACCGAGCTGGCTAACACCGATGCGGTGAAGAAGCTGTTTGAGCTGACCGGCAACAAATCGCTGATTAACGCCGATACCCGCATCGGCTACAGCGGTGCCACTGATACCGCGCTGCGCGTGCTGCCTGTCGATTATCAGAATGCGCAAACCGGCGAGCGTTTTGCCACGAATGGCGGCACCTTCAACGTCAGCGCCGACAACAAAGGCGATAGCGTGTCGCTGGACAGCGACGTTGATAGCCTCGCGCTTACCAGTAAAAATGAGATGGGCCAGCCGGTGCTGTTCACGGTCAATGGTCTGAAGCTGAGCGGTCATTCGCATCTCAGCCCGGAAGGCGTGCGTATCGGCGATCAGTCAGTCGATATTGAGAAGGTGAATGCCAGCATCAATGGTCAGGACGCCCTGACGCTGCACAAAATGAAAGGCACCTCCTCTTTCGACAACAGCGCCGGTAAAATTGGCGGCGATATTGATTACAAAGTGGAAGGCATTCAGCTGCAGAAGCAGGACTTTGGTCAGGCCGCGCTGAAGATGAAGCTGTCACAGTTCGATGCGCAGGCGGTGAAAGCGTTCTCAGACCGTCACAACGCGCAGATGCAGGCGTTGCTGAGCCAGCCTGGCGTTGCGGAAGACCCTATCCGCTATCAGGCGGCCGTACATCAGATTCTGATGGCCAATCTGCCGATGCTGCTGAAAGGCTCGCCTTCCATCAGCATCGCTCCGCTGAGCTGGAAAAATGATAAAGGCGAAAGCACCTTCAATCTGACGGCCAGCTTCAACGACCCTTCTGCCGTGACCGGTGAAGCCCAGACCCTGAGCGGCATGGTGGATCGGGTACTGAAAAGCCTCGACAGCAAGCTGACCATTAATATGCCAATGGCGACGGAAACCATGCACAAAGTGGGCCTGGCTGAGGGTTATCAGGCTGATGACGCGCAGAAGCTGGCGGACCAGCAGGTGAAAGGTCTGGCGGCGATGGGCCAGATGTTCCGTCTGACCCAGCAGCAGGATAACAACATCGTCACCAGCCTGCAGTACGCCAACGGTCAGGTAAATATGAATGGCGACAAGATGACACTGGAGCAGTTTATGTCCCGCTACATGCTGGGTATGCCGACCAGCGAAGGGATGCCACAGTAAATTCCGGTGATAGTCAGAGAGGCGACCTGTGGGTCGCCTTTTTTATGCCTGTGCGCAGTCAGCCGTGCTTTTCACGCCGGTTATGCGTAATTAATCAGCATCCGGCGCTGCTGTTGCGCAAATAACTGGCGCTGTTGCGCAAGATATTTTTATAATGCTCTGCACTTCACCGACAATTCAGCGAGTGCGCCATGATCGATTCTAAAATTCCTCTGACAGATATTCACCGCCACCTTGATGGCAACATTCGTGCACAGACTATTCTCGATTTAGGTCGCCAGTTTAATCTCGCCCTGCCCGCCTCAACGCTGGAAACGCTGCGTCCGCATGTGCAGGTTGGGGAAAACGAACCTGATCTGGTGAGCTTTCTGCAGAAACTTGACTGGGGCGTGAAAGTGCTGGGCGACCTGGAGGCCTGCCGCCGCATCGCGCAGGAGAACGTGGAAGATGCCGCCCGCGCCGGTATTCACTATGCTGAACTGCGTTTTTCGCCGGGTTACATGGCGATGACCCACAACCTGCCGATTGCCGGTGTGGTTGAAGCGGTTATTGACGGCGTACGCGCAGGCCGTCAGCAGCACGATATCGACGTGCGTCTGATTGGCATCATGAGCCGTACCTTTGGCGAAGAGGCCTGCCTCAGCGAACTGGAAGGTCTACTGGCCCATCGCGATCACATCACGGCGGTCGATCTGGCGGGTGATGAGCTGGGCTTCCCGGGCAGCGTGTTCCTGAGCCACTTTACCCAGGCTCGCGATGCCGGCTTCCGCGTTACCGTCCATGCGGGCGAAGCAGCCGGTCCGGAGAGCATCTGGCAGGCGATTCGTGAGCTGGGTGCAGAACGTATCGGTCATGGTGTGAAAGCGATTGAAGATCGCGCGCTGATGGATTTCCTCGCAGAGCACCATATCGGCATTGAGTCCTGCCTGACCTCCAACATCCAGACCAGCACCGTGCCTTCACTGGCGCAGCATCCCCTGAAGACCTTCCTTGAGCACGGTATTCTGGCGACCATCAACACCGATGACCCGGCGGTTCAGGGCATTGAGCTGGCGCATGAATATCATCACGCCGCACCGGCTGCCGGTCTGAGTGCCGCGCAGATCCGTCAGGCGCAGGAGAACGGACTGACGATTGCGTTTCTCAGCGAGGCGGAGAAAGCGGCTATCCGCGCTCGCGTGCAGTAACGCTTTTACATCAGCCATAAAAACGGGCCGGATAACCGGCCCGTTTCGCTGTTAGCTTACTGCATTAAGCCGTCACCCATCAGACGCGTTTCAGCGACATCGTCTGCCGTTTCTCGGCAGATTGCAGACCCAGTTCGATCAGCTCCATCACCTGAATCGCCTCTTCCGCCGTCACCGGATTATTACCGCGTCCGGCGATGGCATCGCGGACCCCCGCGTAATATGCGGGATAGTTGCCCGGCTGGGTCAGCTGCGTGGTCTCCGTCAGGGAGTCACCCTCAACCCGCGTCAGCGTACCATCGCGCATGTCATAGCCCCAGTCTTCCTGCGGCGGGAAATCGCCCGACTTCAGGCGATCTTCCTGCGGATCCAGACCATATTTAACGTAGCTGCCGCCCGTGCCGTGGACGGTATAACGGGCAGATTCTGCGGCTACCAGCATGCTGGCGTGCAGCACGACGCGGCGCTGCGGATAAATCAGCGTGGCGTGGAAATAGTCGGTAGTCTGCGCGCCCGGACGCATCTCGGCCAGATCCACGTTGATGGCGACCGGCGGACCAAACAGCTGCAATGCCTGATCCAGCAGATGCGGTCCCAGGTCATACCAGATTCCGCTGCCTGCGCCTTTCATTTCGCGCCAGCGATTGCGCACTTCCAGACGGAAGCGATCAAAGTGCGACTCGAAGTAGCGCACTTCACCCAGCGTGCCAGCCTCAATCAGGGATTTCAGCGTCAGGAAATCACTGTCCCAGCGGCGGTTGTGGAACACCGAGAGCAGCAGCCCTTTGGTTTTCGCCAGCGCATCCAGCTCGCGGGCCTGTGACAACGTCACGGTGAACGGTTTATCAACCACCACATGTTTACCGGCATTCAGCGCGGCTTTGGCCAGCGGGAAGTGCGTATCGTTGGGGGTAGGAATAACAATCAGTTGCAGAGTCGGATCGTCCAGCAGCGCCTGAGGATCGGCCACGACCTGCGCGGCGGGCCAGTCGGCATGGACTTTGCTGGCGTCGCTACTGGAAATGGCAGCCAGTTCGACGTCCGGCGTCCCTGCAATCAGCGGGGCATGAAACGTTTTACTGGCAAAACCGTAGCCGATCAGACCAACACGTAATTTATCGCTCATTTGGATTCCTCTTAGTCGCTAACCTGATTGATTTAAGACTATTAACCAGGTGAGGACAAGGAGGAATTCCCCGAAAAAACTAAGAGATAGCACTTCGCGCCAGGGGCCAGGCCGTCTGTGCCGCCAGGCTGTCGTGCGCGTCCTGATTGCGGCGGCGGAAGTCGCTGGGGCTGACGCCAACCCGCTTACGAAACACCCGTGAGAAATAGAGCTGGTCGTCATAGCCCACTTCGCGCCCTACCGAGGCGATGGGCTCCTGAGTGGTCTGCAGCAGGAGTTTCGCACGGATCACCCGCTGATCTTCACGCCAGCGCAGCAGATTCACGCCCATCTGTTCGCGGAACAGATGCGCCAGTCGCGACGGCGACAGACAGACGTGGCGCGCCACCTCTTCAATCTTGACCTCGCTGGCGAGATGGTTGGTCACATACTGGCAGGCTTCAATCACGCGTGGATCGCGGATTAACTGATGGCTGCGGGGATCTTCTTCAACGGCGCGCAGCAGCAGGCGCTCCAGCAGGTTCATCGCCAGCTCTTCCGCAAAGCGACGGCCCGAGTTATGGGTCTGTTCGATACTGGCAAACAGGCGATCAAACTCGCCCCGCAGCGTTTCCGGCAGCAGCAGGCGTCCCACGCCCTCCTGCTCATCCTGCCAGCGCAGCCAATCCTGCCAGTAGGCACGCGGACGGAAATAGACCCAGCGGTGGAACCACTGCGGGCTGTCCGGCGCACGACCATAATAGTGGGCGGTTTTTGGCTGAAACAGCAGCATTTCGCCAGGCTCGCAGTCAAACGCCCGCTCGCCATCAAACACCCGCCCTTTTCCTTTGATGGTGAGATTCAGAATGTAACCTTTCATGCCGTGCGGGCGATCGATAAAGAAATCGAGCGGGCCATCGGCGGTGATGGGCGTCAGCCCTGCCACCAGCCAGGCATTGAATGAATAGCCCGGCAACAAAGGGTTCTGCTGCCCGGCCGGTAATTCGCGGTGATACATAGCGTCCTCACTCAGTCTGTTATTGTTCGGATAGCCCGCAGAAGCGTCTGCCTCTGCGGGCCAACGGCTCGATCAGTCAGGCTTTTTTCTGTTTGTAACGGTCAAAAATCACCGCAGCTAACAGTATCAGACCGCGCACGACATACTGTGAGAATGGCGAGATATTCAATAAATTCATCGCATTCTCCACGGTGCCCAGGATTAACACCCCGGCTACCACGTAGGAAATCTTGCCGATGCCGCCCTTCAGCGAAACGCCACCCAGTACACAGGCAGAAATCACCACCAGCTCATAGCCGATGGAGGTCATTGGCTGACCGCTGGTCATACGTGACGCCAGGATGATGCCCGCCGCCGCTGAAACCAGGCCGGAAAGAATGAAAATAATGATGCGGGTACGCACAACGGGCACACCGGCCAGACGCGCCGCCTCTTCATTGCCGCCTATCGCCAGCGTATTGCGGCCAAAAGTGGTTTTGTTGAGCAGGAAACCGAAGATCAGCATGGTGGCAATGGTCAGCCAGATAGGTGCGGGCACCCCCAGCCAGTTGGCAAAGCCCAGCTCAAAGAACCGCTCATCTTCGATACCAACCGCCTTACCGTCAGAGAAGATATAGGCCAGGCCGCGTACAATCTGCATGGTCGCCAGCGTGGTGATCAGGGCGTTAATCCTGAGGCGGGCAATCACAAAGCCGTTGATAAAGCCGGTGATCATGCCCAGCACCAGACCGGCTGCTACGCCAATCCACAGGCTTTCGGTCATGTTGATGACCACGGCGGTCACGACACCCGCACAGGCGATGACCGACGCAACCGACAGGTCAAAATCACCGGATGCCAGACAGAACAGCATGCCGCAGGCGACCATGCCGGACATCGACATCGCCAGCCCTAAGCCTTTCATATTGATAAACGAGCCGAAGTTCGGCACAAAAATCGCACAGACAATAAACAGCAGGGCAAAGACTACCAGCATGCCGAAGTTGTCCCAGATGCGACCTAACTGCAGGCCGCCGCGTGATGCGGGCTGCGGCGTATTTGAGGTCGTGGATGAAGCCATGATGATCTCCTGTCAGGCCACGGCGGCCGCTTGAGTGGTTTTGGGCATCGCCAGGCTCAGCGTCTGCTGCTCCGTGGCGTCGTCGTGCAGCAGTTCACCGGCAATGGCACCTTCACGCATCACCACGATGCGATCGGCCAGGCCCATCACTTCCGGTAAATCGCTGGAGGCGAACAGCACCGCAATGCCCTGGTTCGCCAGCTGATAAATCAGGTTATAAATTTCATGTTTGGCCCCCACATCAATGCCGCGTGTTGGCTCATCAAGCAGGATCACTTTCATCTCTTCTGACAGCCAGCGTCCCAGAATCGCCTTCTGCTGGTTCCCGCCAGAAAGGTTCATGATCAGCTGATCGGCGCTGGGCGTTTTGATGTTCAGCGAGCGTATGTGGCTGTCGGCGTTTTTGTTTTCCCAGCCATTTTTGATCAGGCAGCCCGCGGTCAGGTTGTGACGACGGGCACTGATGTTGATGTTGTCGCGCACCGAATGCACCGGAATAATTCCTTCGGCTTTGCGATCTTCCGGGCAGAGCATGATGCCCGCACGGATGGCGTCGATGGGCTCCCGCAGCGGCAACGGTTTGCCGTCGAGGATCACCTGACCGCCGCGCAGACGCGTGCCGCCAAACAACCCTTTCAGCAGCTCGCTGCGTCCGGCACCGACCAGACCAAACAGCCCGACGATTTCACCGGCGTGGACTTTCAGCGAAATCGGCGTCCGCACGCCCTTCGCTTCAACCTTGTCCAGCTCCAGCCGCACCTCGCCTTTGGCACGCGGCGAATAGCCATAGATATCACCGAGGTTACGTCCCACCATCGCCTGCACCAGGTCGTCGTGATGGGTGTTAGCCATGTCAGTAAAGGTCCGCACGTAGCGGCCATCCTTGAAGACGGTGATGGCATCGCTGAGGGCGAAAATCTCTTCCATACGGTGTGAAACGTAGAGCACCACCCGGCCCTCCTCGCGGAGCTGACGTATGACGCGGAACAGGTTGTCGATTTCACGTGCCGACAGGGAGCTGGTTGGCTCATCAAAGGCAATAATGCGTGCGTTACGCGCCAGCGCTTTGGCTATCTCGACCATCTGCCACTGTCCCAGCGACAGGTATTTCAGCGGCATGTCCGGGTCGATATCCATGCCCAGATTTTTCAGCTGCAGGCCCGCCTCAAAGCGCATCAGCTTACGGTTGACCAGCCCATGTTTGTGCGGGATCTGACCAAGGTAGATGTTCTCTGCCACGCTCATTTCCGGTACCAGATGCAGTTCCTGGTAAATAATGGCAACGCCCGCGTCCAGCGCATCCGTGGTGCGCTGAAAACTCATGGGTTTGCCTTTGATGCGAATCTCACCGCCGCTCGGCTGATAACTGCCGCTGAGTATTTTTAACAGCGTCGATTTGCCTGCGCCGTTCTCGCCCATCAACGCATGGACTTCACCGCCACGGCAGTCGAAGGAGATATCCTGCAACGCTTTCACGCCAGGGAACGTTTTACTGATGCCATGAAACGACAGAAATGCTGAATCAGTGTTCATGCTGGTCCTCACTCTTTCGCGCCACCAGCCGGTTACAGCGGGCGGCGCGAAAACGGCTATTAAGGATGCCGGGCTGCGGACAGCCCGACAGGCTCAGGCTTACATCAGTCCTTTTTTCGCCAGTTCAGTTTTGAAGTTGTCACGGGTGATCAGCACCACATCGGTAACTTCGGTGAATTTCGGTGGCTCTTCACCTTTGCTGACCCAGTTGTAGAGCATCTGGCTGCTTTTGTAGCCATGGATATCCGGGCTTGGCAGCAGCGAACCGTAGAAACCTGTCGCCTTGTCTTTCGACAGCTCACTGATGGCATCAACGCCGTTGATGCCGATGCCGATAACGTCAGCCGCTTTGAAGCCCTGACCTTCGGTCGCACGCACGCCGCCCAGCACGGTGTTGTCGTTCATGCCGACAACCAGCCAGTGTTTAACTTCAGGATGCTGAACCAGCAGGGAGTTACCGGCGTCAAACGCGCCAGGGATATCGTTGGATTTGGTGGGCACCTGGTAGATCTGCGCGGCCGGGAAGCCCGCCGCTTTAATGGCGTCCATTGAGCCGCCGGTACGGCGACGCGCGGTATCAAGTTCGTTTGCGGTAATCGCCATCACGCCGGTGGTTTTCACATCCCAGCCGCGTTTCTGCATCTCTTTATAGAGCTCCTGGCCCTGGCGCTCACCAATCTTGGTGGCGGCCATCATCACCAGCGGCACCGTGTCCATAGGTTTGCCTTTGGCGGTGACAAACTGATCGTCAACTGCGATGACTTTCAGACCGTAGCCGCGGGCTTTGGCCATGATGGCGGAGCCCAGTTTCGGATCGGGCGTACAGATAACAAACCCTTTCGCGCCGTTCGCCGCCAGGCTATCGATGGCGTTCAGGGTTTTTTCACCGTCCGGCACGGCAATTTTGATGACCTCAAAGCCCAGATCTTTGCCCGCTTTGTCGGCGAATTTCCATTCAGTCTGGAACCAGGGTTCCTCTGGTTGTTTGACTAAAAAACCCAGCTTCATGGTCTCGGCGATAGCGGATTGTGACATAACCGCTGCCAGGCCGATGGCCGCGAATGCTTTAGTGAATTTATGCATGATGCTCTCCGGTACCAGGTTATTTTTCGCTGCTAATAACGAATCGGTGTAAACGCTACCAGTTTGTTTTGTTTTGTGGGTACAGCCATAAATCAGTGCGTTAGGCTGGCAGGTGCTGACAGACTGTCCAGACGCTGGGCTAGTTTTAGCGGTATTAGCGAAGAAAAATGTAGAGCGGTATCACATCTTAAAATCACGACAAAATGATCCATATATTCAGCAAATTTAACCGGACCTTAACTTTTGCAATGGATCACAAAATCACTGTCGATGACAGAAAAGTGCATATTGTCAGCCAGCGATGACTAACTGTTCCGGCGCGCCGAACCCAGGATACAGGAGTTAACTAACTACAGGAGATTCCGATGCGTGCTGGAGCCATCACCCTTGGGCTGGACTTTGGTAGTGATTCGGTGCGTGCGCTGGCCGTGGATTGTCATAGCGGCAACGAGCTGCAGAGTGCGGTATGCAGCTATCCGCGCTGGCAACAGGGCTTATACAGCGACCCGCACACCAACCGTTTTCGTCACCATCCACAGGATTACATCGACGCGATGGAGCAGGCGCTGCTCGGCGTACTGAATGCACTGAGTGAAGATCAGCGCAACGCGGTGGTCGGCATTGGCGTTGACAGCACCGGCTCTACGCCCGCGCCCATCGATCGCGACGGCAACGTGCTGGCGCTGCGTCCTGAATTCGCTGAAAACCCCAACGCGATGTTTGTGCTGTGGAAAGATCATACGGCTATAGAAGAAGCAGAAGAGATTAATCAGCTGTGCCACAGCGGCCGCTTTCAGGATTACAGCCGCTATATCGGCGGAATTTATTCCTCTGAGTGGTTCTGGGCGAAGATTCTGCACGTGTCGCGTGAAGATGCAGCCGTGCGTGATGCCGCCGTCTCCTGGGTCGAGCTGTGCGACTGGGTGCCTGCCCTGTTAAGCGGCACCACGGCACCTGACAAATTGCGCCGTGGTCGCTGTGCGGCCGGGCACAAAGCGCTGTGGCACAACGACTGGAACGGCCTGCCCGATGTCGATTTCCTCAATGCACTCGACCCGCTGTTAACGCAACAGCTGGACTCGCCGTTATTCACTGAGACCTGGACTGCCGATCTGCCGGTTGGCACGCTCAGTCCCGAGTGGGCGCAGCGTCTGGGCCTGACGCAGACCGTGACGCTGTCCGGCGGTGCTTTTGACTGCCATATGGGCGCGGTCGGTGGCGGAGCAAAACCTTACACGCTGGTGAAAGTGATTGGCACCTCGACCTGCGACATCCTGATTGCGGATGCGGAGAAAGTCGGCGATCGCGACATCAAGGGCATTTGTGGTCAGGTGGATGGCAGCGTCATGCCTGGCGCTATCGGGCTGGAGGCGGGTCAGTCTGCCTTTGGTGATATCTACGCCTGGTTCAGCCGTCTGCTGGGCTGGCCGTTACAGCTGGCGGCGCAGCAGCATCCGGCGCTGAAGCCCCAGCTGGCTGAGATGCAAAAGAACCTCATCAAAGATCTCACCGAGGCCTGGGCCGCTAATCCGCAGCTCGACCATCTGCCGGTGGTGCTGGACTGGTTCAACGGTCGCCGCACCCCGAATGCCAATCAGCGGCTGAAAGGGGTCATTACCGATCTGAATCTGGGCACCGATGCCCCCGCACTGTTTGGCGGACTGGTCGCCGCCACTGCATTTGGCGCACGCGCCATTATGGAGTGTTTCGAGCAGCAGCAGATCCCGGTCGCGAGCATTCTGACGCTCGGCGGTATTGCACGGAAATCCCCGGCAATCATGCAGGCCTGCTGCGATGTGATGAACCGGCCACTGGATATCGTCGCCTCTGACGAGTGCTGTGCCCTGGGGGCGGCTATTTTCGCCGCCGTCGCCGCCGGGGTTTACGCCAGCGTTCCCGATGCACAGCAGGTCATGGCCAGCCCGATTGCCGTGACGCTGCAACCCGATCCGGCGCGTGTCGCCCGCTATCAGCAACTTTATCAACGCTATCAACAATGGTGCGTGACGGCAGAACCGCAATACGCCGCTCGCCCCGCTTCCGCTACGAGCCTATCTCGCCAGGCGTAATTGTTGCAGGCAGTCCGGACTCGGACAGCGCGAAACAAGCAGGCGCACACGGAGTGCGTGAGGATTGTGAGCACTGCCGGGTCCGGACGGACAAAAAACATAGCCTATTGGGTAGGCTCAAAGTAAAGGAGTGGTTTATGGAACAGTCAAACAACTACAGCGTGTGGTTTGTCATTGGCACGCAGCACCTCTACGGGGCGGAAACGTTACGCCAGGTTGAACAGAATGCACGTCAGGTCGTCGAGGGGCTGAACCAGGCCGGTTTACCGCTGCGTCTGGAGCTGAAACCGCTGGTGAAGTCACCGGATGAAGCGCTGGCCCTGTGCCGTGATGCCAACTACGACAAAGAGTGTGTCGGTATCATCACCTGGCTGCACACCTTCTCGCCGGCCAAAATGTGGATTGGCGGCCTGAGCGTGCTGAATAAGCCGCTGCTGCAATTCCATACCCAGTTCAATGCTGAGATCCCGTGGGACAGCATGGACATGGACTTTATGAACCTGAACCAGACGGCGCACGGCGGCCGTGAATTCGGTTTCATCGGCGCGCGTATGGGCCTGCAGCACAGCGTGGTAACCGGTCACTGGAAAGATAGCGCCAGCCAGCAGCGTCTTGGCAACTGGATGCGTGCGGCACTGGCGAAACAGGCCAGCCAGCAGCTGAAAGTGGCCCGGTTTGGCGACAACATGCGTGAAGTGGCCGTGACCGAAGGCGATAAAGTCGCCGCACAGATTCAGTTCGGCTATTCAGTGAATGGCTGGGGCATCGGCGATCTGGTTGAGGTGATCAATGGCGTCAGCGATGGCGACGTGAATGCGCTCATCGACGAATATGAAAGCCTTTACCGCTTTACGGATGTTGCTGCCTCCGGCGGTGAAAAACGTCAGAACGTGCTGGATGCCGCCCGCATCGAGCTGGGTCTGAAGCGTTTTCTGGAAGCGGAAGGCTGCCACGCCTTTACCACTAACTTCCAGACGCTGCATGGCATGACGCAGCTGCCCGGTCTGGCCGTTCAGCGTCTGATGGGTCAGGGTTATGGCTTCGCAGGCGAAGGTGACTGGAAAACCGCAGCGCTGCTGCGCATTTTCAAAGTGCTGGCTGGCGACCGCAAAGGTGGCACCTCATTCATGGAGGATTACACCTATCACTTCTCACCCGGCAACGATCTGGTGCTGGGCTCGCACATGCTGGAGGTCTGCCCGTCCATCGCCATTGAAGAGAAACCCTTAATCGATGTGCAGTTCCTGGGCATTGGTGATAAAGCCGATCCGGCACGCATGATCTTCTCAACGCCAGCGGGTCGTGCAGTTAACGCCAGCGTGATTGATATGGGCGATCGGTTCCGTCTGCTGGTGAACGTGGTGGATGCTATCGAACAGCCGAAACCCCTGCCGAAGCTGCCGGTTGCCCGCGCCCTGTGGAAAGCCCAGCCGTCACTGGCAACGGCCTCCGAAGCGTGGATTCTCGGTGGCGGCGCACACCATACCGTATTCAGTCAGGCGCTGACGCTCGACGATATGTACCTGTACGGTGAGATGAACGATATTGAGGTGCTGGTGATTGATGAGCACACCAGCCTTCCCGCGTTTAAAGATGCGCTGCGCTGGAATGAAGCGTACTACCGTCTGAAACGTTAATTCGTGATTATTGGCGCCTTACGACTCTGTGAAAAGAGAGATGCAAAGGCGTAAAGGCGCCGTTTGTCAGAGAATAAGTGCTCTTCAGTCGGGAATGGCGGGCGTTGCGTAAAGTCGCCGTAAATACATCCCTGCAGGCTCGGCCGCCGGACGACTCCCCTCATCCATGAGGCTCGCCCGCAAGCGGGCCAACGCTTCGCGTTGTTCAAAAACGCTCCCGGCGTTTTTGTCCATGCGGCGGATGCTTTACTCCACTTCCCGTCATCCCCTCCTTCCTCACAATTCCGCACGGATTTCCTACAGCAATGATCAAGCCCAGCCGGGAAGGAAGGGTATGCCTGAAGAGCAAAGCGTCCGTGCCAGGGATGGCGCGGCCGGTCCGCATGGATGCGGGAATCCTTTGCGATCAGGCATACCTTTCCTGACCCTGCACCCAAATCCAACAGCGATTGTTTCCCTGTTTTACAAGACAGCAACCGGCTCTTTGCTTTAACTCAACCCTTTCATGATATTGCACTTTCCCCCGCCAGCCTGTATTGCTAAGTGCCCGACAAAACAAAGGTGCCAGCGCCATGCACATTGCCGACCTGAACCAGCATCCCGGCTACGCCTCACAAACCGCACAACTGCTGCACACTGAATGGTCACATCTTCCTGCATGGTCACATCAGCCCACCATCCTCAATCGCTTAACACAGCGTAACAAGCCTGCCTCGGCAGAATTTACCCTTATCGCCTCGCCGGATGGCGAAACGGTGGTCGCTACCTGCAGCGTTATTCGTTATGAACTGGATGACATTGCGGCAAGGGAATACTGGTTAGGTGAAGTGGTAACGGATAAAAAATTCCGGGGTCAGGGCGTGGCAAACGCCCTGATTCAGCAGGCGATCCGCCAGGCGAAACAGCAGCAGATTAACGCACTCTGGCTCTACACCCCCGACAAGCAGGCGTACTATCAGCGTGCAGGATGGCAGGCGGCAGAACAGCGGCACATAGCGGGGGAAGACGTCACGGTGATGGTGCTGCATCTGGCGCAGTAAAAGGCGGCCCCTCAGCGCCGCCTTTGACCAGGACATTCACGACTCAGCCAGGGATTCGCTTAACCGGCGCGTTCTGCTGACGATCCCAGATCACCGTCAGTAACCGCTGCAGCGCGATAAACGCAAACAGCAGAATGCCGATGGCGATCTTGGTCCACCACGAACTCAGCGTGCCGTCGAAATTAATCCAGGTCTGGATCAGCCCCTGAATCAGCACACCAAACAGGGTGCCCAACACCGTACCGACACCTCCCGACAACAGCGTGCCGCCAATCACCACCGATGCAATCGCATCCAGCTCCACACCCAGCCCGGCCAGCGCATAACCTGCCGAGGTATAGATTGAAAAAACAATGCCAGCCAGCGTCGCCAGCGTTGTGGAAAGCATATAAATCTTAATGGTGGTCGCACGGGTTGAAACGCCCATCAGCTGCGCGGAGGTCAGATTGCCACCGATGGCGTAAACCTGGTTACCGAAGCGCGTGCGGTGCGCCAGAATAATCCCGCCCAGCACTACCACCAGCATAATCACCGCCAGCAGGCTAAGACGCCCTCCGCCCGGCACTTTCCACGCCAGGCTGGACAGCAGGGTATAAAACGGATGATCGATTGGGATTGAGTTCTCCGACACCAGATAACTGCAGCCGCGCAGGAAAAACATCCCTGCCAGCGTAATAATAAATGCCGGGATCTTCAGTGCATCAATCAGCCAGCCCATCATGGCACCGAACAACGCACCCAGTGACAGAATCAGCGCAAACGCCAGCAGCGGATCGACATGGAAATCACCAATCGCCCGCGCCAGGAACACACCGGTAAAGGCGATTACCGCGCCAACCGAAAGATCGATACCGCCCGATAAAATCACAAAAGTCATGCCGACGGCGATAATCCCGAGGAACGCGTTATCGGTCAGAATATTGCAGATCACCCGGGTAGAGGCGAAGCCCGGAAACTGACTCAGACAAAACAGGTAACCCGCCACAAACACCAGTAAGGTGATCATCAGCGGAAGATGACGTTTAATCATGTCGGGCGTCTCCGTTTTAACATCGCAATAAACCGCGGTGACTGCAGCAACAGCACGCACATCACCACCACCGCTTTCACAACCTGATTCAGCTCAGGCGGGAAGCCAGAAAGCAGAATCCCGGTATTCATCGACTGAATAATCAGCGCGCCAATCAGCGACAACACCAGATTAAAGCGGCCTCCCATCAGCGATGCCCCTCCGATCACCACGGCGAGAATCGCATCCAGCTCCAGCCATAAACCGGCGTTATTGGCGTCCGCGCCGCGAATATCCGCCGCGACGATCAGGCCCGCCACGGCGGCACAGACGCCACTGATCGCGTAGGTGGACATCACCACCAGCCAGCCGGTGACACCCGCATTGCGGGCCGCCCGCAGATTAATGCCCACCGCTTCGATAAACAGACCCAACGCGGTCTTGCGCGTCAGCAGCCAGACCGCCAGCGCAACCACCAGCGTGATCCAGACCGGAACCGGCAACATCCACAGCGAACCGTTACCAAACCAGCCAAGACTGTCACTGTCGAACGTCACAATCTGGCCCTGCGTAATCAGCTGAGCGATACCGCGCCCGGCGACCATCAGAATCAGCGTGGCAACAAACGGCTGAATACGCAGCAGCGCCACCAGCACCCCATTCCACACCCCACAGGCTAAACCGGTTCCCAGTGTGGCGAGAATAATAAACGGCACACCGTGTCCGGCGACGGTCAGCGTGGCCGCGGTCGCCCCGGCTATCGCCATCACTGCACCGACGGACAGATCGATGCCGCCGGTGGCGATCACCAGCGTCATCCCAATCGCCAGCAGCGCAACCGGGGCCGCACGGTTAAGAATATCGATCGGGCTGCCGAACAGACGGCCATCCTGCAAATGCACGGCAAAAAAATTACTGGCTACCAGACTGTCAATCAACAGCACCAGCAGCAGCGCAGCGATTTGCGGCATGCCTGGCGGAAACTTCAGCTTACGCCGTGGCGGTTTTTCAGATGTCATAGGCGACTCAAGCATGTTTTGCCCCTCCGTCTGCGATAGCATTCACGATCGACGCCACCGAAAGCTGCTCCAGTGGAATTTCTGCCACCTGCTTCAGATCGCGCATGATCAACACCCGATCGGCATAACCGACCAGCTCTTCGAGTTCAGAGGAGATCACCAGCAGCGCCAGACCATCGGCGCACAGGGATTCAATTAAACGGATAATCTCGGCGTGCGCGCCCACATCAATACCGCGCGTCGGTTCGTCGAGGATTAAAAACTGCGGTTTCGTGACCAGCCAGCGCGACAGCAGCACCTTCTGCTGGTTGCCGCCCGATAACAGCTCCACCGGCTGCTCAGCGTGCGGCGTGCGGATGCCGAGACGCTTAATAAAACGATCGGCAATGGCCTGCTGCTCGCGCTTTTTAATCGGCCGTAACCAGCCGCGCTGTGCCTGCAACGCCAGAATAATATTTTCCCGAACGGAGGCGGCACCGATAATGCCGTCAGTCTTGCGATCTTCCGGGCAAAATCCCATGCCCAGCTGTGAGGCTTTCGCCGGATTGGTAATCCGCTGCACTTTGCCTTTGATCTTCGCGGTCCCGCGATCGGCGCGGCGAATACCAAACAAAACCTCGGCGGTTTCGGTGCGCCCCGACCCCAGCAGACCGGCCAGTCCCACCACTTCGCCGGGCCGTACCGCCAGGTTAAAGGGTTCTATCGTGCCCTTCCTGCCGTAATCTTCAAACGACACCACCGGCTGATGACTGCGCAGCGTACTGCCCTGCCGCTGCAACGCCGTCTCCAGCAGTTCGCGACCCAGCATCAGCTTAATCAGCTCAATCTGCGGCAGCGTGGCAGTATCTCGGGTAGCGATAAACTGTCCGTTTCGCAGCACGGTGATGCGATCGGTAATGCGGTACACCTGGTCAAGAAAGTGGGTCACGAAAATCAGGCTCATCCCTTTGGCTTTTAACTGCGCCATCAGGGTAAACAGCATCTCAACTTCGCTGGCATCCAGACTGGCTGTCGGCTCATCGAGGATCAGCACCTGCGCTGAAAGATCCACCGCGCGGCAGATGGCAATAATCTGCTGCATCGCCACCGAGTAGTGGCCCAGCGGGCGTGTCACATCAAGCGAAAAACCGTAGTTACGCATCAGCGCATCGGCATCACGCACCATCCGGCGGCGATCGATCATGCCAAAGCGGCGCGGCTCACGGCCAATGTAGAGGTTATCCGCCACCGACATGTTCGGCAGCATATTCACTTCCTGATAGACGGTGCCGATGCCCATCTCCTGCGCCTGGGCGGTATTATGCGGTGTAATCGGCGCACCATTCAGAGTAATGGTGCCTGCGTCACGGCTGTAAACCCCGGTCAGCACCTTGATCAGCGTCGATTTCCCGGCACCGTTCTCCCCCAGCAGCGCCATGATCTCCCCTTTACGGATATCAAAGGAAACGTCGCTCAGCGCTTTGACGCCGGGAAAACCTTTGCTGACGCCGCTGATGGATAACAGCGGTGATTCAATTTGCGTGGTCATTCTGCTCACTCCGCCTTACGTCATGAAAAACCGCCCCGTAGGGCGGTCTGCGGCTGGTCTGTGGCGGGTCAGTGAATCAGTAACCCATACCATTTTTCTTATCCAGCTCCTTCTGCGCGTCGGCAGGCAGGAACAGCTTCGACTCGGTCTTGATCACTTTTGGCGGCAGCGTGCCATCTTTTTTGAATTTCTCCAGCGCATCAAACGCCGGGCCAGCCATGTTCGGCGTCAGCTCCACGTTGGCGTTAGCCTCACCTGCCAGCATCGCTTTGTAGATATCCGGTACGCCATCAATCGACCCCGTCAGAATGTCCTTGCCCGGTTTGAGACCGGCTTCTTTGATCGCCTGAATGGCACCGATGGCCATATCATCGTTGTGCGCGTAAACCATGCAGATGTTTTTGCCGTTGTTCTCTGCCTTGATAAAGCTCTCCATCACCTCTTTACCCTTACTGCGGGTAAAGTCACCGGACTGCGAACGGATCACTTTAATGTTTGGATGATTGCTAATCGCCTCAGCAAAGCCTTTCTTACGATCGATTGCGACGCTGGCACCGACCGTGCCCTGCAGTTCCACCACGTTACACTGCTTGTCGCCCACGGTTTTCACCAGCCAGTCGCCAATCAGCTTGCCTTCCAGAACGTTGTCAGCCGTCACCACCGCCTGATAAAGCGATTTGTCTTTCACCACGATGGCACGGTCCAGCAGGTAACCCGGGATTTTGGCCTCTTTCGCTTCTTCCAGAACAGGCTCCCAGCCGGTCTGCACGACTGGCGCGATGAAAATGGCATCAACGCCCTGAGCAATAAACGAACGGACCGCTTTGATCTGATTCTCCTGCTTCTGCTGTCCGTCGGCGATTTTCAGGGTGATGCCGCGTTTTTTGGCTTCGCTTTTCGCGACGTTGGTTTCCGCCGAACGCCAGCCAGATTCCGAACCTACCTGCGAGAAGCCAACCGTCATATCTGCAGCGAGCACCGGGCCGGTTAACGCGGCGCTGACCAGCGTGGTCAGAAGTAAACGTTTCCACATAGTTTTTAATCCTCTGAAAGGCGTTTGCTGTTTAGGGTAGAGAGCCTGCTTAGACTGGACTAAAAAAGCGTGCATAATGGCGACACACTTCACAAAACAGAGCAATTTAAAGGGGTTACGTGCGGCGTGGCGGGTTTTCCGGGCAGCGTGTTATGGATAAAACAGCTGAAAAATAAAACAATGACCGTTAAATAATTGTAATAAACAGAATCGCTTATGCTTAATGCCACTGGAAACGATTACAGGCAGGCGTACAAAACGGGTTATCCGGTTTGCGAAGAACAAAAAATGGGATTTGTGATTGCCCGCACAGTCGTTTGCGGCGGCCATTCTTTCGCGAAACGTTTCTCTGAGCGGGGTCGTTAAAGAGACATTTTATCCGGGCTGAAAATGCCAGAAAGAAGGCACTGACTCACCGGCTGGCCTGAAGGGATGATAAATAATATTTTAGATGCCTGTTTAACGCGCTGTTCCGGCTTGGGCGTCAATGGGTTAGCGTGCCATTTACGTTCATTTCATCCGCAGGCTGTCGCAAACAGCAATTAAAGTAGCACATTTGGACTTTTAATGGCTGGTAGGGTGTTTTAGTCTGATTTTCGCCTTTTTTAATCCGCCCGATCTGGACAGCCCTGGCTTGCACCCTATACTGAGCACTCCTTTGTACTTCTATCTGTTATGGCAATGATGACTGCGCACGATTACCTGCTTAAATTCCGCAAAGTAAATAATTCAGACAGTCTGGAAAAGCTTTTCGACCACCTTAACTACTCCCTTACGAATGATATGGAAATCATCAATATGTATCGGGCTGCCGATCACCGCCGTGCTGAACTGGTTTCTGGCGGACGGTTATATGATCTTGGCTGTGTCCCAAAAACGGTGTGGCGCTACGTGGTGTGATTTCCGGCTGAATAATGGCGTTTACCTCTGATCTTGTCCGGATGGGCGTGCCCCTCTGGACATGTTATTCTGCTGCGCTTCAACTCCCTGAGACAGGAATAACCACGATGAATGAACAGGTTGCTGCGCCGCGTATTGGTGGCTGGCTTTTGCTGCCGCTGGCCTGGCTGATAATGACCCTGTTAACCACCGTTCTGGTGCTGGCGATGTATCTGACCCCTCTCTTTAATGCAGAATGGCGTGTGGCGCTGTTTTCACACGGCAGCACTCTCCTCTCTTACTGGGCCATTTCGCTGCTTACCGCCGTGGCGGTCTGGGCCTACAGCCTCTGGATCAGCTGGCTTTTCTTCAAGCGCTCCCGTCGCTTACCGCGCCACTATCTGCTCTGGCTGCTGATAACTGTGCTGCTGGCGCTGAAAACCTTTGCTTTTACGCCGGTTGCCGACAGCCGTGCCCTTCAGACGTTACTGTTGTCGCTGCTGGCCGCTGCGGTGTTTGCGCCCTATTTCAAACGCTCAAAGCGGGTAAAATCGACCTTTATCGCGCCGTAATGCTGTGAGTGATGTCAGGAATTTAATTCTGAGTGCGGTCTGCCGCTCTGCGGCAGGTGCGGGTGTTGAGATACGCCGCGCTATCAATGATAATAAGCCGCTTTCTGGCTCCCAGGCGAAAAAATGACCGATTATCTCCTTCTCTTTATTGGCACCGTGCTGGTGAACAACTTCGTATTAGTGAAGTTTCTCGGCCTGTGTCCTTTTATGGGCGTTTCCAAAAAACTGGAAACGGCGATTGGCATGGGCCTTGCCACGACATTCGTGATTACGCTGGCCTCTATCTGCGCGTGGCTGGTCAACCATCTTATTCTGCTGCCGCTGGATCTGGTCTATCTGCGTACGATGGCCTATATCCTGGTGATCGCTGTCGTCGTGCAGTTCACCGAAATGGTGGTGCGTAAAACCAGCCCGTCGCTCTATCGCCTGCTGGGGATATTCCTGCCGCTGATCACCACCAACTGTGCGGTGCTGGGCGTGCCTCTGCTGAGCGTTAACCTCAACCACACCTTTATGCAGGCCGCTCTGTATGGTTTCAGCGCGTCTATCGGCTTCTCCCTGGTCATGGTGCTGTTCGCTGGCATGCGTGAGCGGCTGGTGCTGGCCAACGTGCCTGCCCCGTTTAAAGGCAATTCCATCGCCCTGATTACGGCGGGCCTGATGGCGCTGGCTTTTATGGGCTTCAGCGGTCTGGTGAAATTCTGATGACCGCGATCTGGATTGCTGTTGCCGTTTTAAGTGCACTGAGCCTGGTGTTCGGTGCCCTGCTGGGTTACGCCTCGCGCCGCTTTGAGGTCGAAGAAGACCCTATCGTTGAGCAGATAGATGCCATTCTGCCGCAGAGTCAGTGCGGGCAGTGCGGCTACCCTGGCTGCCGTCCCTACGCCGATGCGGTCGGCAACAACGGTGAAGCGATCAATAAATGCGCGCCGGGCGGTGAACAGACCATGCTCAAGCTGGCTGCGCTGCTTAACGTTGAACCGCAGCCGATTGATGGCGATGAAACGGCAAAAGAGCCGGTGCGCACCGTGGCGTTTATCGATGAGGCCAACTGCATTGGCTGCACCAAATGTATTCAGGCCTGTCCGGTGGATGCGATTGTCGGGGCCACCCGCGCCATGCACACCGTGCTGAGCGATGTCTGCACCGGCTGCGATCTCTGTGTCGCGCCCTGCCCGACTGACTGTATTGAAATGCGTCCGGTCGCGACCACGCCAGCTAACTGGAAGTGGGATTTGAATACCATTCCTGTACGGGTGATCCCGGTAGAAACTCATGCTTAATCTGTTTAACTTCCTGAAAAAAGAGAAGGTCTGGGATTTTCAGGGCGGCATTCATCCGCCGGAAATGAAAACCCAGTCTAACGGCACGCCGCTCAGCGAACTGCCGTTGCCGCACCGTTTTGTTATCCCGCTGAAACAGCATATCGGACACGAAGGCGAGATCTGCGTTGCGCCCGGCGACAGGGTGCTGCGCGGTCAGCCCCTGACCTTTGGCACGGGCCGGATGTTACCGGTGCATGCGCCCACCTCCGGTGTCATTGAGGATATCGGTCAGCATATGACCGCGCACCCTTCAGGTCTGTCAGAGCTTTGCCTCTTTCTGACGCCCGATGGCGATGACCGCTGGATGCCGCTCGATCCCCTGCCAGACTATCGTCAGCACCCACGCGCCGACATCGTGCAGCGCATTCACGATGCGGGCATCGCGGGTCTGGGCGGCGCGGGCTTCCCTACCGCCACCAAGCTGAAAGGCGGGTTGCGCGGGGTTAAAACCCTGATTATCAATGCAGCGGAGTGTGAACCTTACATCACCGCTGACGATCGCCTGATGCAGGATTACGCCGCCGAAGTGCTGGAAGGGAGCCGCATTCTCGCCTGGGTGCTCCAGGCAGAGCAGGTGTTGATTGGCATTGAAGATAATAAACCTGCCGCAATTGCCGCACTGAAACAGGCGCTGGGTAGCGAGCGCGATCTGCACATCCGGGTGATCCCCACCAAGTATCCCTCAGGGGGTGCCAAACAGCTGACCCGTATTCTGACCGGCATGGAAGTGCCACATGGCGGGCGTTCGACCGATATTGGCGTGCTGATGCAGAACGTCGGCACCGCCTGGGCGGTTAAACGGGCGATTATCAATGGTGAACCGATCACCGAACGCGTGGTGACGCTGACCGGCGAGGCGATTGCCCAGCCGCGTAATGTCTGGAGCCGCCTTGGTACGCCAATCAGCCATCTGCTGCATCACGTCGGTTTTACGCCTGCGCCGCGCCAGATGGTGATCATGGGCGGGCCGCTGATGGGCTTTACGCTGCCATCGCTGGATGTGCCGGTGGTGAAGATCACCAACTGTATTCTTGCGCCGTCTGCCAGTGAGATGGGCAACAACGACGAAGAGCAATCCTGCATTCGCTGTTCCGCCTGTGCCGATGCCTGTCCCGCCAAACTGCTGCCGCAGCAGCTTTTCTGGTACAGCCAGGGCGGCGATCACGATAAAGCGCGTGCCCATCATATTGATGACTGCATCGAATGCGGTGCCTGCGCCTATGTCTGCCCGAGTAATATCCCGCTGGTGCAATATTACCGCCAGGAAAAAGCGGAACTGCGTGCCATCGATCTGGAAGCGAAACGCACGCTGGAAGCCAAAGCCCGCTTTGAAGCGCGTCAGGCGCGACTGGAGCGTGAAAAGCAGGCGCGTGAAGCGCGTCATGAAGAGGCGAAACAGCGTGTAGCCCTGACGGATACCAGTGAGCTGGCGGCAGCCAAAGCGCGGGTGAAAACCCGTCAGGCCGCTGAGCCGGATGCGGCGACCCTTGAAGCCCAGCGTGAAGCCCGCCATGCGCAGGCGCGTCTGCGTCAGGCCGAAGCGCAGGCTGAAACGCAGCCGGTGACGCGTCAGTCAGTCGATCCCCGTAAAGCGGCGGTTGAAGCGGCCATTGCCCGCGCAAAAGCAAAGAAAGTCTCACCGGCTGAGGCGCCAGCAGACGCTGATGCAGCAACACCGGCCGCGCCGGAAAGCACTGCCGCCGCTGCGCCCGATGCTGCCGCAGAAACCGATCCGCGTAAAGCTGCGGTGCAGGCCGCTATCGCCCGCGCTAAAGCGAAAAAAGCCGCCCAGGCTGATGGTGCTGATACAGCAACACCGGCCGCACCGGAGAGCACAGCCACCGCTGCGCCCGACGCCGCTCCTGAAACCGACCCGCGTAAAGCTGCGGTGCAGGCGGCTATCGCCCGCGCCAAAGCGAAGAAAGCCGCCCAGGCTGACGGCGCTGACGCAGCAGTACAGGCCGCACCGGAAAGCACTGCCGACGTTGCGCCCGACGCCGCCGCAGAAACCGACCCGCGTAAAGCCGCGGTGCAGGCGGCTATCGCCCGCGCCAAAGCGAAAAAAGCCGCCCAGGCTGATGGCGCTGATGCAGCAACACCGGCCGCACCGGAGAGCACTGCCGACGTTGCGCCTGACGCTGCCGCTGAAACCGATCCGCGTAAAGCCGCAGTGCAGGCGGCTATCGCCCGCGCCAAAGCGAAGAAAGCCGCACCGGAAAGCACTGCCGCCGCTGCGCCCGACGCCGCCGCAGAAACCGACCCGCGTAAAGCTGCCGTGCAGGCGGCTATCGCCCGCGCCAAAGCGAAAAAAGCCGCCCAGGCTGACGGCGCTGATACGACGGCTCCGGCTGTATCGGAGAGCGTTAATAACGCCGTGCCGGACGCTGCTGCTGAAGCTGCACCGGACGCCGCCCCTGAAACCGACCCGCGTAAAGCCGCCGTTCAGGCCGCTATCGCCCGTGCCAAAGCGAAGAAAGCCGCCCAGGCTGAAAGTGAAGCCGATGCCGCTTCCCGTAACGCAGCAGCGCTCGCCACCGCCGCACACTTTGCAGTAGAGAGCGCGGAGCAGGCTCAGGAACAGGCCAACAATGCCAATGCTGAACCGGAACAGGCACCTGAACTGAATCAACCCGATGATGCGCGTAAGGCCGCTATTGCCGCAGCCATCGCCCGTGCCAAAGCGCGTAAAGCGCAGTCGTCTACGACGCTTGAGGATTAAATGGCTTTTCGTATCGCAAGTTCTCCTTATACTCATAATCGCCGCAGCACCGGCAACATCATGCTGCTGGTGGTGCTGGCGGCGGTGCCCGGTTTTGCTGCTCAGTGTTACTTCTTTGGCTACGGCACCGTTTTGCAGGTCATTCTGGCGACGCTGACGGCCTGGCTGACCGAAGCCGCGATTCTGCGGCTTCGCAAAGCACCGGTTGCCAGCACGCTGGCGGATAACTCCGCGTTGCTGACCGCCATACTGATCGGTATCAGCCTGCCCCCACTGGCACCGTGGTGGCTGGTGGTGATCGGAACCCTGTTTGCGGTGGTCATTGCTAAGCAGCTCTATGGCGGACTGGGCCAGAACCCGTTTAACCCGGCGATGGTCGGCTATGTTGTGCTGCTGATCTCCTTCCCGGTGCAGATGACCAGCTGGCTGCCACCTGACACGCTTCAGGCAATCAAACCGGGCCTGATGGACAGTCTGAGTATGGTATTCCGGGGGCATACGCTGGCGGGCGATACCATGCAGCAGTTGCAGATGGGGGTCGATGGCATCAGTCAGGCGACGCCGCTGGATACCTTCAAAACCGGCTTACGCGCCGGTCACAGTGCCGAACATCTGCTGGCGCAGCCGATTTACAGCGGCGTGCTGGCTGGCCTCGGCTGGCAGTGGGTTAACGTCGGTTATCTGGTGGGCGGCCTGTTCCTGCTGTGGAAAAATGCGATTCGCTGGCACATCCCTGCCGCCATGCTGCTGTCACTGGCATTCTGCGCCACGCTGGGCTGGTTCTTCTCACCAGCGTCGCTCAACAGCCCGCTGATTCATCTTTTCTCGGGTGCCACTATGCTAGGGGCCTTCTTTATTGCTACCGATCCGGTGACCGCGTCGACAACTAACCGTGGCCGACTCGTCTATGGCGCACTGATTGGACTGCTGGTCTGGCTGATACGCAGCTTTGGCGGCTATCCGGATGGCGTGGCGTTTGCTGTGCTGCTGGCGAACATTTGCGTACCGCTCATTGATTACTACACCCAGCCGCGTGTTTACGGCCATCAGAAGGATTAAGCGATGCTGGAGACGATTCGCAAAAATGGCGTCACGCTGGCGGTTTTCGCCGCGATCACCACGGCGGCTACGGCGGTTGTGAATACCGTGACGAAGCCGACGGTGGAACACCAGACGCAGTTGCAGCAGAAAAATCTGCTGGATCAGGTGGTGCCCACTGCGCTGTATGACAACAACATCCAACAGGATTGTTACGTTGTCACGGATGCAGCGCTGGGTAACAGTGCCCCGCATCATCTCTTTCTGGCGCGTAAAGGGGGTCAGCCGGTCGCGGCGGCACTGGAGACAACCGCCCCGGATGGCTATTCTGGTGCGATACAGATGCTGGTCGGTGCCGATTTCCAGGGTAAAGTACTGGGCGTGCGGGTGATTGAACACCATGAAACACCCGGCCTGGGTGATAAGATCGAACTGCGTATTTCTGACTGGATCAACAGCTTTAACGGCAAAGTGGTGCATGGCCCGGCGGATAAATCCTTTGCAGTGAAAAAAGATGGCGGCGACTTTGATCAGTTTACCGGTGCCACCATTACCCCACGCGCGGTGGTGAATGCAACCAAACGCACCGCGCTGTTGATGAAAACGCTTCCGGAGAAACTCTCTTCGTTACCGGCATGTGGAGACACAAATGAGTGAAGCTAAAAGTCTGCTGGTTGGTGGACTGTGGAAGAATAACTCGGCGCTGGTGCAGCTGCTGGGCCTCTGCCCGCTGCTGGCGGTCACCGCAACGGCCACCAATGCGCTCGGCCTGGGGCTGGCGACCACGCTGGTGCTGACGCTGACCAACAGTTTTATCTCCGCCTCGCGCCGCTGGGTGCCGTCGGAAATTCGTATCCCGATTTATGTAATGATCATCGCCTCGGTGGTGAGCTGCGTGCAGATGCTGATCAACGCCTATGCCTACGGTCTTTATCAGTCGCTAGGGATTTTTATCCCGCTGATCGTGACCAACTGCATCGTTGTGGGTCGTGCTGAAGCCGTCGCCTCTAAAAGCAGTATCCCGCTCGCGGCGCTGGATGGCTTTGCCATTGGCATGGGTGCGACCTGCGCCATGGTCGTGCTCGGATCGCTGCGCGAAATTATCGGCAGCGGCACGCTGTTTAACGGTGCCGACCAGCTGCTTGGCCCGTGGGCAAAATCGCTGCGGATTGAAGTGGTTCATTTCGACTCGCCGATGCTGCTGGCGATGCTGCCGCCGGGCGCGTTTATCGGCCTGGGCATGATGCTGGCGGGCAAATACCTGATCGATCAGAAGATGAAGCAGCGTGCAGCGCTGCGCGCGCAGGCGGCTGAAACCGCGGCCCCTCAGGGCGTAGCCGGGAAAGCCGTGTGAATCAGACAAAACGCACCGAAATTCTCCACCGGCTGCAGCAGAATAATCCGCATCCGACCACCGAGCTGAACTTCAGTTCGCCGTTTGAGCTGTTGATTGCGGTGCTGCTCTCCGCACAGGCGACCGATGTCAGCGTGAACAAAGCCACCGCAAAACTCTATCCGGTTGCCAATACGCCTGCCGCCATGCTGGCGCTGGGCGTAGAGGGCGTAAAGGAATACATCAAAACCATCGGCCTGTTTAACAGCAAAGCGGAAAACGTGATTAAGACCTGTCGCATTCTGCTTGAGCAGCACAACGGCGAGGTGCCGGAAGACCGCGCGGCGCTGGAAGCCCTGCCCGGCGTGGGCCGTAAAACTGCCAATGTGGTGCTTAACACCGCCTTTGGCTGGCCGACCATTGCCGTTGATACGCATATCTTTCGCGTCAGCAACCGGACAAAATTTGCGCCCGGTAAAAATGTGGAAGAGGTGGAGCAGAAGCTGCTTAAGGTGGTGCCAGCGGCCTATAAGGTTGACTGCCACCACTGGCTGATTCTCCACGGCCGTTACACCTGCGTGGCGCGTAAACCCCGCTGCGGCTCCTGCCTGATTGAAGATCTCTGCGAGTATCCCGACAAAGTCGAGTGATCACTGATGAAAGACCCGCTGCGGCGGGTTTTTTATTGTCGGGCCTAAACCGCTGCTTTCCCCCTTTCCTGCACTTTCTCCGGCCGCCACGGCCCGCCCGAATACCGGCACAGTTTGTCGGGTTGTTACATTGACGTTGATGATGGAAAATCGCCGCCCTGACGATAAGAAAATGTTATGACCCGGTGAGTAACGTAATGAACAAAAGCCCTTCTGCAGGAAGGCATCCTCTGCGCCTGTTTCTGGCGCGTCTCTGGCCGCATCCGCTGGCCGTGAGTAAAAAGCATGTGATGATCGCCGCACTGGGTGCGGGCACTGGCCTGGTGCTGACCAGCCTGCTGAGCCACTGGGTGCTGGGCGAACTCAACCTGTGGTTTGTCGCCCCGGTTGGCGCATCGGCGGTGTTGCTCTTTGGTCTGCCTGCCAGTCCGCTGGCTCAGCCCTGGGCAATCGTCGGCGGCAATAGCCTGTCAGCGCTGGCGGGCGTCACGGTCAGCAATCTGATACCCGATCCGGCCATCGCCTGCGGTATTGCGGCCTGTGTGGCGATTCTGCTGATGTTCCAGCTGCGCTGCCTGCATCCGCCCGGCGGCGCGGTGGCCCTGACCGCGATTCTGGGCGGGCCTTCAGTACAACAGCTGGGCTATCACTTTGTTCTGACGCCGATCCTGCTGAATTCGCTGACGCTGGCGCTGCTGGCCCTGCTGTTAAACAATCTGGCCGGTCGCCGCTATCCACATCCGCTGGCTCCCGCAGAGGTTAAACCTGAGCCCGTCGCCATGCCGGTTCCGCTGACGCGTGCCGATCTGCATCAGGCGTTACAGGATGGTGAACTGCTGGATATTGACGAGGATGATTTGCAGGCGCTGCTGCTGCGTGCCGAAGAGATTGCCCTGCGTCGTCAGTTAAGCGGCTGACACCGGCGCACCTTTCCGTGCCGTTTCTGCACGCTATGCTGTTATCTCAGCGAAGGAGCGGCTTTGTGATGTTGATCGCCGCCACAGTTTTGCTCAGCCGCTGCGCCTTGCTTTTCCAGTAACATATTGATAACACAACCGCCCAGGCCGGACGCCCATCCGGTCCTGGGCGGATGCCCATAGAGCCCGCCTTTTCAGCGCCCTACACTTTGCTCTTCTTTACGTTTCTCATGAGGAAGATCGATGGATAGCGCCCTGTCCCCGCAGCACGATGAGCTGATCGCCTCCGCCATCAAAAAATTCTTCACCCACATCATTCCGATGCTGGTGGTAATGCTGATCATCAATCAGATCGACCGCGCCAACATTGGTTTCATTAAAGCCGAGCTACGCACCGATGCCGGGATCAGCGCCGCCGCCTTCGGTCTGGGTGCGGGCCTCTTTTTCATCGGCTATGCGCTGTTTGAAGTGCCGAGCAATATGATGATGAAGCGCTTTGGCGCACGCGTCTGGCTGACCCGCATCATGATTACCTGGGGCACGGTGGTGGTCATGACCGGCTTTGTCACCTCGCCCATCCAGTTTTACCTGCTGCGCTTCTTGCTCGGCGTCGCCGAAGCGGGTTTCTTTCCTGGCGTGCTGTTCTATTTCCGTCAGTGGGTGCCGAATGCCTGGCGCGGCCGGGCCACCGCGATGGTGCTGAGCGCTACGGCGGGCGCGTTTCTCTTCTCCGGGCCGATTACCGGCGCAATCCTGATGATGCACAATTTTTCAGGGATAGCGGGCTGGAAATGGGTGATGTTTATTGAGGGTGGTGCCTCGGTGCTGGTCGGCATTCTCGCTGCCTGGGTACTGGTATCGCGTCCTGCTGATGCGCGCTGGCTGAGTGATGCGGAGAAACAGGCGCTGGTGCAACAGCTTAATCATGAGGAGGCACAGCGTGACGCGCTGAACCGCGAGCCGGGCAAAATGTCGCTGTTGCGCAATCGCAGCCTGCTGTTCTTCTGCGCCCTCTTCTTCACGATGACCATGACCGGCTATACGCTGGTGTTCTGGCTGCCGCAGATTATTCAGCGCATTCAGGGCTTCAGCAGCTTTGGCATCGGGATGCTTACCGCTGTGCCGTGGCTGTGCGCCTTATCGCCATCAATCTGCTGAGCCGCTTTTCAGACCGCCACCGCGACAGACTGGATAAAGCGCTGGGCGTCGCCATGCTGGTGGCAGCCTGCGGCACGTTTATGGCCACGCTGGGTTCTCCGTGGTTTGGCTTCCTGGCGATGATCGTGGCCTGTATCGGCTCGAAAGTCAGCGCGACCTTTTTCTGGCCGATGCCTCAGGGTGAGCTACCCGCCTCTATTGTCGCGCCGGGTATTGCGCTGGTGAATTCAGTGGGCAATCTTGGCGGCTTTTTCGCGCCGACGGTGTTTGGCTATCTGGAGATGAAGACCGGCTCCACCACCGGCGGCCTCTATGCCCTCACCAGCGTTTCGCTGCTGACCGGTCTGTGGCTGCTGCTGCGTCGCAGGCCGTCCCCGCCGTCCCTCGATCCTTTGGAGAATCAACATGTCAGACAGTCCAGTCATTAAAACAATGCGGGTCGTGCCGGTCGCCGGATATGACAGCATGCTGCTGAACATTGGCGGCGCGCACAACTGTTACTTTACCCGCATCCTGGTGATCCTGACTGACTCGGCAGGCCGCACAGGCGTTGGCGAAAGCCCCTGTCACGCGTCAACGCTGGCGCTGCTTGAACGTTTTCGCTCACAGATTGAGGGCAGCGAACTGCTGCGACTGAATGCGACCATCGCCACCCTTTTTGCCAGTGATGCACGACATCAGCAGACCGCGCATACCGATGACATCCACATTCCGCAGATGAACCCGGAAAAATTCTACAATGCCACTGCGGCGATTGAAGCCGCGCTGCTTGATCTGATGGGCCAGCACCTGAATCTGCCGGTTGCCGAGTTACTTGCCAGCGGCAAACAGCGCGATCGCGTGCCGGTGCTTGGCTATCTGTTCTATATCGCTGACCGCAACCTGACCAGCATGAACTATCAGCCAGGCCAGGCTGGCGGCGATGCCTGGCTGCAGCTGCGGCATGAAAAAGCGATGGACACCAAAAGCGTAGTGCGGCTGGCGGAGGCCGCAGCCGAACGTTATGGCTTCCGCGATTTCAAGCTCAAAGGGGGTGTACATCACGGCGACGTCGAGGTCGAAACCGTTAACGCCCTGCTCGAACGTTTTCCGCAGGCGCGGGTCACGGTCGATCCCAATGCCAGCTGGTCGCTGGACGAGGCGATTTATTATGGTAAACAGCTGGCGGGTCGCATTCCCTATCTGGAAGATCCGTGCGGCGCGGAGCAGGGTTATTCCGGCCGGGAAACCCTGGCCGAGTTTAAACGGGCCACCGGTATTCCGGTCGCCACGAATATGATCGCCAATGACTGGCGACAGTTGCAGCATGCGTTGCAGCTCAATGCTATCGATATTCCGCTGGCCGATCCGCACTTCTGGACGATGCGCAATGCGCATACGGTGGCTCAGCTCTGTCATGAGTGGGGTCTGACCACCGGCTGCCATTCTAATAACCACTTTGATGTGTCACTGGCGATGGTGGCGCACCTGGGCGCTGCTGCACCAGGCGATCGCCTGACGGCCTTTGATACGCACTGGATCTGGCAGGATGGACAACAGCTGACGCAGGATGCGCCACAGATTCGGGATGGACACCTGGAGCTGCCAGAGGGGCCGGGGCTGGGCATCACCCTGAATATGACGCGGGTTGAAGCGGCTCACGCGCTTTATCATTCGCTGCCGGATAAAAATCGTAACGATGCGCTGGGCATGCAGTTTCTGATCGATAACTGGTCTTATAACGCAAAACGCCCGGCGCTGCTGCGCTGACAGGCTGCAGCCTGTGACAGTGTCACAGGCTGACCCCATTTAGCGATGTGCCAGCGCCGCCTGCATCCAGGCGATCACCAGAGGCGATTCTTTTTCCTGCAGCGCAGCGCGTTCTGACTGGAACAGGGTCGCAACAAAGAAAGGATGATCCGGCAGCTCGACCCCGCGTACGTCACCCGCCTCATCCCAGGCGGTAATGCGCAGCGTGTTGTCGCCCAGCGCAGCACTGAATGCCGGGTTAACCCCAAAGTTACAATGATAGCCTTCATCGCTTTCCAGCGTGCCATAGGCCGTGGCAATACGCGAACCGGGTTCGAACCTTACCGCGCCGCGCTGCTCCACCAGCGAACAGCTCAGCGGCGCGATGACCATGCGCCCACCGGTGTCGGTTTCGGCATGACTGGCATCGTGCCAGCCCAGGACATTGCGCGCATATTCGATCACCGCATACTGGAATCCACCGCAGGAGCCCAGGAAAGGCTTTCCGCTTTCCCGTGCCCAGCGAATCGTGTCGAAAACGGCATCATCATCATGATAGGGGCTGCCGGGCACCACCCAGACGGCGTCACTGTGCCTGAGATCTGACTCACCGAGTTTTTCGGTGGCAATCCATTCAGCATTAACAGTGATGTTCAGCCAGCGGGCAGCACGTTCAATCGCAAGAGGTATGGCCTGGTGGGCAACCGCATCCGCGCGGTAGTCACCCACCAGAGATAAACGCAGGGGAGATAACATGTGGTGATCCTTTCCGGAGAAATTAAGAGGTTACAGGAATGTTAATTACCTGTCGAGCAGTCTGAAAGCCGTATCCTTTCACGGCCACTTCGCACAGGGAGACTCAGATGATGCATCCCTTTCTGGCAGCCCATTTCCCGTTTCTCCAGCGCCACTTTTTTCAGATTCAGGCTGCCAACAGGGCTTTTTCTGCCCCCCTGCGCCGCAACGCAATCGTTTTCTTGTTTTGCTTTCTGAATTAAATCCCCGGTTTGTGCTCTGGATCAGCCATTGTATGCTTTGCCGTCAAACGAGACGCATTAACGCTTACTTTTTCGACATATTGCCTGGATAATGGCCGGAAACTTCCTGTTAATGCTGCCATGAAAATCTGCGGCAACCGTTTCATCTGGATAATTCCCCATTAGCAGTTAATGTTAAAATCATCCAGTGCCTCGCTTGTATTCAGTTGATCTACACTGAGATCATCTTTGTCATCAATATTAAAATCTGAGCAACAGTTTGTTATAAGGTTTTTAACCCTGGATTATCAGCTCAGACAGGTTTCGAGAAAATTCTTGCCCTGCCGCCCGTAATCAGCCAAATTAGTCGCCGCTTTTCCCTTCTAATAACAATCTCGCGCATGAAAAACTCACATGACGCGGACTTAATTGCTGTCCCGAAACAGGGTATGAAAAAACTGAGGTACATGTGTCAACTGCAAACAAACACACTGATGAGGCTGTCAGTCTCAATGCGTTTAAACAGCCAAAGGCGTTCTACTTAATCTTCTCGATTGAGTTATGGGAACGTTTCGGCTTCTATGGCCTGCAGGCCATTATGGCGGTTTACCTGGTGAAGCAGCTGGGGTTGTCTGAATCAGACTCCATCACCCTGTTCTCTTCATTCAGCGCGCTGGTTTATGGACTGGTCGCCATTGGCGGCTGGCTTGGCGATAAAGTGCTGGGCACCAAGCGTGTCATTGTGCTGGGCGTGCTGGTGCTGGCGCTGGGTTATGCGCTGGTGGCGTTCTCCGGTCATAACGTCAGCATCGTCTATATCGGTATGGCGACTATCGCCGTGGGCAGCGGCCTGTTCAAAGCCAACCCCTCTTCGCTGCTCTCCACCTGCTACGAAAAAGACGACCCGCGTATCGACGGTGCCTTCACCATGTTCTACATGTCGATCAACATCGGTTCGCTGTTTTCGATGATGCTGACCCCGTGGTTAGCGGCTAAATATGGTTACAGCGTTGCCTTCTCGCTGTGCGTTATCGGTCTGATCATCACGCTGTTTAACTTCCTGTTCTGCAAACGCATGGTCAAGGATTACGGTTCTAAGCCGGACTTCGCACCCTTACAGGTCGGAAAACTGCTGATGACGCTGGTTGGCGTAGTGGTGTTAATCGCGCTGGCAAACTGGATGCTGCATCATCAGGCTATTGCCCGACTGGTGCTGGCGGTGATTGCGCTGGGTATCGTGCTGGTGTTCGCTAAAGAAGCCTTTGCACTGCACGGCGCAGCGCGTCGTAAGATGATTGTCGCCTTCCTGCTGATGGTGGAAGCGATTCTGTTCTTCGTGCTTTACATGCAGATGCCAACGTCACTTAACTTCTTTGCTATCCGCAACGTTGAACACAGCATTCTCGGCATTACCTTTGCGCCAGAGCAGTTCCAGGCACTGAACCCGTTCTGGATCATGCTGGCCAGTCCGCTGCTGGCGGCGCTCTATAACAAGCTGGGCGATAAGCTGCCTATGCCGCACAAATTTGCCTTTGGTATGGTGCTCTGCTCCGCTGCGTTCCTGGTGCTGCCGGTGGGCGCGAAGTTCGCCAGCGAGGCCGGTATCGTGTCTGTTAACTGGCTGATTCTGAGCTATGCCTTGCAGAGTATCGGTGAGCTGATGATCTCCGGCCTCGGCCTGGCGATGGTGGCACAGCTGGTGCCACAGCGTCTGATGGGCTTCATTATGGGGTCCTGGTTCCTGACCACCGCAGGCGCGGCGGTCATTGCCGGTAAAGTGGCTAACCTGATGGCAGTGCCTGAAAACGTGACTGACCCGCTGATTTCGCTGGCGACCTACAGCCGCGTCTTCCAGCAGATTGGTATTGCGACCGCCGTCATCGCCCTGTTGATGCTGATTACGGCGCCGTTACTGAACCGTATGGCGCAGGATCCTGACGCCAAAAAATAACGTGCAGGCAATCGCTGTTCTGACACGAATCAGCCGGGCTCTGCCCGGCTTTTTTTATCGCTGACCTTTTTCCCTCGCCAATCCCTGATCCTTATCACTGGTAATTCCATCCTGAGCCTTTACTATGCTGTGATCCCATTGCAACAAGGAGTACATGGTCATGAAACTGTTTTGCAAAGCAGGAGCCTGCTCTCTCTCCCCACACATTGTTATGCGCGAATGCGGTCTCGACTTCACTCAGGTGGGTGTTGACCTGGCAACAAAACTCACCGAACGGGGCGACGACTTCCGCCAGATCAATCCTAAAGGCCAGGTGCCCGCGCTGCAGCTCAACGACGGCTCCGTGCTGACAGAAGGGGTTGCCATTGTGCAGTATCTGGCGGATCTCAAGCCCGATCGCCATCTGCTGGCACCGGTCGGCAGCCTGACGCGTTATCACACCGTGGAGTGGCTCAGCTACATCAGCAGCGAGCTGCACAAAAGCTTTGGGCCGCTGTTTCGTCCCGGTTACTCTGATGAAGTGAAAGCGCAGACCCGCAGCCAGCTGGAGGCAAAATTCCGCTATGTCGATGAATCATTGCGCGACAGGCAGTGGCTGATGGGCCTGCATTTCAGCGTCGCCGATGCTTATCTGTTTGTGGTGACGCGCTGGGCAAAAGCACTGGGACTGGATTTGTCCGGCTTTACGGCGCTGCAGGCGTGGTTTGATCGGGTTGCGGAACGTCCTGCGGTGCAGGCGGCGCTTAAAGCGGAAGGCTTAGCCTGAGTGAACAGGGCCGGTTTACCGGCCCTGATGCGTTATAACTTTTCTGCCGCGAAGTGCTGCGTCGGACTGGCAATGGCATCCTGGGCCGCCACCAGCTGCAGCTCATACTCACCCATCTGATGGGTTTTCAGCATCACCTCATACACCGCTGCGGTAACGTGCTCCAGCGCATCCTGCAATGATTTCCCGTGCAGCAGATTAACCAGCAGCAGACCGCTGGTCAGATCGCCCACGCCAACCGGCTGACGAACACCGAAATCGACCAGCGGACGGCTGATGTGCCAGGCGTCTTCCGCCGTCACCAGCAGCATCTCAAAGCGATCGCTGCGACGACCGGCGCGTGCCAGGTGCTTCACCAGCACCACGCGTGGCCCCTGGGCAATCAGCGCCCGTGCAGCCTCTACGGCCGCGTCGACGTCGGTGACGGTGCGTTCGCTCAGCATCTCCAGCTCAAGCAGGTTCGGGGCAATAATGTCGCTGGCAGGCATCGCCATTTTGCAGTGAAACTCCGCCACACCCGGTGCCACGATGCAGCCTTTCTCCGGGTGACCCATCACCGGATCGCAGAAGTACCAGGCATTGGGGTTAGCCGCTTTAACCTGACGAACGATCTGCAGAATCTGCTCGCCCTGCTCTGCCGAGCCCAGATAACCGCTCAGCACCGCGTCACAGGTCTTCAGGCGGTCGATATCCGCAATGCCTTTAACAATGTCGGTTAAATGCGTTGCAGGCATCACCGTGCCGGTCCAGTGGCCATATTGCGTATGGTTGGAAAACTGCACGGTGTTCAACGGCCAGACGTTTGCCCCCAGGCGGCGCATCGGAAACTCAGCCGCTGCGTTACCGGCGTGACCAAAAACAACGTGCGACTGAATCGCTAAAATATTTTTCACTTGTTTGCCCTGTCCTGCCTTGCCATAAAAAAGGGCCGGAAACCGGCCCTGAAATCTTACTGCCAGTTAATCAGGCAGTAATGTTTCTTACCGCGACGCAGCAGCGTATAGCGGTTAAACAGTTTGTCGCTGTCACTGAAGCGGTATTCCGCATCAGACTGCTTTTCACCATTGAGTGAAACGGCATTGGAGCCGATCATGGTGCGGGCCTGACCGCGGGACGGCACCAGTTCGGCTTTTACCAACGCCTGCTGCAGATCATCGTCAGCGCCCAGCACGATGGTTGGCATCCCATCCTGCGCCAGCTGCTCGAAGTCAGCTTCGGTCATGTCGCTCACGGAGCCGGAGAAGAGACTGGCCGTGATGCGTTTTGCCGCCGACAGGCCCGCTTCGCCATGCACCAGACGCGTCACCTGCTCAGCCAGCACATACTGCGCACGTGGCGCGGTGCCGCTGTTTTTGTCTTCTTCTTCCAGCGCGTTGATCTCTTCCATGCTCAGGAAGGTGAAGAACTTCAGGAAGCGATAGACGTCCGCATCCGCCGTATTGATCCAGAACTGATAGAACTTGTACGGGCTGGTTTTCTTCGCATCCAGCCAGACTGCGCCGCCTTCGGTTTTACCGAATTTGGTGCCGTCAGACTTGGTGATCAGCGGAACGGTCAGGCCAAACACCTGGTTCTGATGCAGACGGCGGGTCAGATCGATACCGGAGGTGATGTTACCCCACTGATCAGAGCCACCAATTTGCAGCGACACGCCGTGACGCTCATTCAGGCAGGCGAAGTCATAACCCTGCAGCAGATTGTAGGAGAACTCGGTAAAGGAGATGCCCTGGTCATCACGGTTCAGACGCTGCTTCACCGCTTCTTTATTGATCATCTGGTTAACGGAGAAGTGTTTGCCGATGTCACGCAGGAAAGTCAGCACGTTCATGCTGCCAAACCAGTCGTAGTTATTGGCGGCGATTGCGCTGTTGCTGCCACAATCGAAATCCAGGAAGGGTGCCACCTGCTGGCGGATCTTCTCAACCCATTCGTTGACCGTGTCGCTGGTATTAAGTTTACGCTCTGCGGCTTTGAAGCTCGGGTCGCCAATCAGGCCGGTTGCACCCCCGACCAGCGCCACCGGCTGATGGCCGGCATCCTGAAAACGCTTCAGGCAGAGCAGCGGAACCAGATGGCCCAAATGCAAGCTGTCAGCAGTGGGGTCAAAGCCGCAATAGAGCGAAATTGGCCCCTGCGCCAGTTTCTCTGTTAACGCGTCTTCATCCGTCACCTGGGCGATAAGGCCCCTCTCCTGCAATTGTTGTATCAGGTTACTGCTGGTCATTACTGACTCCAAATTGATCAGACTGCACCTATGCTGGTACACAGCTTTCCGCTGAGTTGCGGAATCGAAAAAAATGAGGGCTATAGCATAAAGCGCTGACGCTTTCTGTGCCAGCGCTGATAGGGAAGAATCGTGCAGATTCAGGGTGCCAGACGGTCGATTTTCCAGCCGTCGTGATCGCGCTGATAGATGAAACGATCGTGCAGACGATGTTCGCCCCCCTGCCAGAACTCCAGCGTGTGAAATTTCACCCGGTAGCCACCCCAGAAGCTGGGCAGCGGCACGTCGCCCTGCTGGAACTTCTGCTTCAGCTCAAGGAATTTCCCTTCCAGAATGCCGCGTGCTGAAATCCGGCTCGACTGCTTAGAGACCCAGGCACCAATCTGACTGTCGCGCGGGCGGCTGTGGAAATATTTCAGCACCTCCAGCGGCGACAGTTTTTCCACTTCGCCCAGCACCATCACCTGACGCTCCAGGTAGTGCCACGGAAAGTGCAGGGAAATGCGCGGATTGTGCGCCAGCTGCAGCGCCTTGCGGCTGCCAAGGTTGGTGTAAAACACCATGCCCTGCGCATCAAAGTGTTTCAGCAGCACAATACGCTGCCACGGCTGGCCCTGCTCATCCACGGTTGCCACGGTCATTGCCGTGGGATCGGGCAGTTTTGCTTCACAGGCCTGGCTCAGCCACTGTTCAAACAGGGCTATGGGATCGTCCGGCAGATCCTTACGACGCAATCCGCCGCGGGTATATTCACGCCGCAGATGGGCAATGGTGTGTAGCGTTTCGCTGTCGCTCATAATGCTCGCCTATTCAGATAAAAAATCAGCTGGCAGGTTGCAGCTCACAATCATTCACAACGATTTTATCGTTTCGTTCGATAAATGCGCCGTTTCCTTTGGACCAGAACACATAGGTGTTGTCACTGTAGCGTGCGCCGGACGCGGATACGGTCTGCTTCAGCGTCAGGGGCTGGCCATCCATGATGAAACTCACCTGCTGCTGCGCCTCGTCCAGCGTCACGGTCAGGGGTAAGGTTCCGCAGCGATAGTGCAGGGTCTGCGGCGACGGCGGCTGTTTATGCATCAGGCTACAGCCCGACAACAGCAGCACCGCGGCAACGGTTAATCCTTTCAACATAAGCGGGTCTCCTTCATGAGTGAAGCTGGCATTATAAGAAGGATTTGACGCGAAGTAAGTGGGAATCCACGCCAAACGGGTGGATGCTGTCAGTCAACCTGAATTATTGCGCGTTTTCAGGCGGTTGTCTGAATGCACAGGCCGCATTCTCAGGCTACGCTCTATAGATCACAAGCGAGGGAAACAAACATGAAATTTGATAACGAAGATGCATTTAAGCTGGCAGTGGCATTTATGAACCACAAAGAGAACGCCACCGTCGCCAGCAGCTACTTTAAAACCTTTATCGACACCTACCAGAAATTTGACCGCTGGCTGAGCGCGTCCGACCCGGTCAGCGCCATGAAAGCGGAAAAAGCGGCAGCCAAAGCGGGTGAAGACTCCCTGCTTTGATTCCTTTTTTTACTGGCCCGATAGTCAGCGGAATATCGGGCCAGTAAATATCAGCCGCCGTTAACCCTGACGCAGACCCGTCCCCCTGAAAACAGGCTGGCTTTAACAAAGACTATCGCCCCGCCTGCTGTACCCGTTTTCTACGCTGTCATCACGTTTATTCCAGCCCGGTAATGCTTTCGCGGAAACGGTATAAACAGCCACGCACATTTGCAATAAATGCTATTGCCCGCCGTTATCTCCGCTAATCGGCGCGATCGCCCCTGTTTTTGTCTAAAAAAGCGGCAGCGAAGCGCGACAGGGCCAGCAAACTTTATAAAGCCGTCTATGCTCTAAACGTCTGGTTATACTTCATGGAGTTGAAAAAAATGAAAATGAAATCTCTGTCAGCTATTGCTTTGCTGGCGCTTTCTTTAGGTACGCTGGCAGGTTGCGCCTCGAATCAGTCGATTAAGACCACCGATGGCCGCACCATTGTCACTGATGGCAAACCGCAGATTGATTCCGACACGGGTCTGGTTTCTTATCGCGATGCTCAGACAGGAAAAACTGAGCAAATCAACCGCAATGAGATCAGTAATATGAGTGAACTCGACAACTAATATAAGGTGAATAAGATGAAAAAAGCGTTGATTTTACCTCTCGCCGCATTGATTGGTATGACCGTATTAACCGGCTGCACCCGTACCAGTTATGCGATTCAGACCAACGATGGACGCACCATTATTAGTGATGGCAAGCCTTCTGAGTCAGATGCCGGTCTGCTGGCCTATACCGACGCCAATGGCGTGAAGCAACAGATTAATAAAGCGGATGTTAAAGCGGTCTCTGAAGTACCGAAGAAATAACCCCGCGCTCAGCTAATTTAATAAAGCCGCCTGCGGGCGGCTTTATTTTTGCCTGCGTTTTGCGTGAAATATAGCTCGACAGGCCCCCTGCCCTCTGCGTCTGAAATCAGAAATATCTGTTATGCCCTGGCAATAATATTGCAGGTGGCATAATAACACGCGTGATTTACCTGTTTCTTACCTATCTGAATTTCAGGCAAGATTTACTGTTTTTAACCAGCATAATAGCTCAGCCTGATTCTGCCGAAAAAAGACCTGCTGTTTTTATTGTTTGTAATTAGCAGGTTATCGCTTCGCTTAAAGGTTCAGTTTATTTTTAAAAATTTCAACTGATTTCACCGGCGTTTTCCGTTCTTTTCGTCCAGCGCGCCTTTAACTAGAATATTTGTATCGCTATTTAATCAGGAGGTCGCTGATGGTTTATTATGACAAAGCAGTCGGTCATATCATTCTTGGTGAAGCCGCTATTAATCTGGCGTTCGAAGAGCAGGAGATCACGCTGGTGTCACTGATTCGGCAGCTGGGTGTAATGGCTGAAAACGAGCGCAGCGATGAGCGCGTCGCGCAGATTGGTGATGCGCGTAACTGGCTCAAAGGCTTTATTGAAGATGCAACGCGAGACCGCGCTGAACTGAACTGGCTGGTTGAGACCGGACAGGCTCCGGTTTTCCTTAAAGATTACCGCTAACGCTCTGACAGCGTACGCTGCCGGTTCAGGGTGCCAGGTTTCGCCTGGTGCCTTTCAGCTTAATCATCTGTTTTTCTGTTCACACCGCGAAGGCTTACAGATTGCACACATCCAGCGAGGGCAATGGCTGTCACGTGTGTCTGTACGATGGCGGTGTTCACCAGACAGGCCGTAACTTCACGCTACCGGGCAAAGCGTACAACCCGCCACATAAAAAAGCGCACGGCAGACGTTTTCTGTCCGAAAACGCCGGTCGGGGGGACATGCCTGTTTATTGATTGCCCCCCCGTAACGATTACCCCAGCACTTTCAAGGCCAGCGCCAGCGTCTGCTCTTCATGCGTCACATCACCGACCTTTCCTGTTACCCGCATACCAAAGGCGATGCAGAGGATCAGACCCGCTGCCGCTTCACGATTCAGCGTGTTGTCGATTGAGCCATCCTCTTGTCCCAGCTCCAGCAGCGAAACCAGGAAGCGTTGATTACGCCGAACCACCTCATCAATGCGCTGCGCCAGCGCCTGATCCATTGTCTGCAACGCAATGGCGCTGGCGACGACCAGACAGCCGCGCCGTCCTTCGGTCGCACGTGCCGAATCAAGGTAGAACTGCAATAGCTCGGTTATTTTTTCCCGCCCGCTGACGCAGGGTGCCAGACGACGACGCAGTTCGGTATTTCTCAGCAACAGATAACGTTCAAACACCTGCAGAAAGAGCGAGCGCTTATCTTTAAAGGCCTTATAGATGCTGCCTGCGGAGAGGTTCATCGCCTCACCCAGATCGCTTATTGATGTCGCGTGGTACCCTTTTTGTCGGAAAACGATCATGGCGAGATCCAGAGCCTGTTCGATATCGAACTCTCTGGGACGTCCCCGCTCTTTGTTTTTATGCGCTGTCGCTGTCGTGATCATTGTTACCGGTCTGGGAAGTCAGTTCCTGTCAGAATCAGCCGGGATTCTATCCCAGGCACAGGCAACAAGTATACACAGCGGAGATCAACCAGCAGCACGCCACTGACGGATGTCCGTTTCCGTCGCGGCATGCTCAGCGGTTATGGCCTCGCAACCCGGTACAGGTTACGGGCAATCCGGTCACAATTCATTCAGATTATCACGCTGTCTCCTGGCGGCGATCTGCCCGTTGCCGGGCATTTATTTTGATCAGCCATAACATAAATTGCTTGATAAGCTGGCTGGCGTGGTTGTCGTTGTCAGCAAAACATAAAAAGAGCCGGGTTTTTATCGTGCTGTTATCGTCGACCGCGTAAATCTCATAGTCGTCGTGATGGCGGGATTTTATGATTGCTGTGAAATGTATTGCGGGCCAGAGCATGACTCTGGCTTCAAATTCGCTGAAATTCATTATATTTACCTGGTTATTTTTTTAAAATACCCGACGAAAAACTACTCATCGGGCCAGGCAAAGCATAACTTCCTGCCTCTTTAATCACGTGATAAAAAAAGCTTTTAGCCTCTGCTGCTGACAGAGCAGCAGAGGAAGCCGGGCCAGCGCTTATTTCAGCGCAACCACCGGCAGATCCGTTATCCGTGTGGTATAGGCAGGTGACAGCATCTCGCGCTTCATCGCCCAGGCTTTGTTAATCCCCTGCCCGGCAAACCACAGTTTTCCGCTGCCGAGCGTATTCATTTTATCAATCAGCTGCATCAGCTCCTAGCTGTTGCGGCGCGGCTGATGCTCATCAAACAGATCAAGCTGGGCTACACCCTGACTGAAAAAATCCCCCAGCACGATACCCGCCTTGATGTAGCGATGGCCCTCAATCCAGATATTATCCAGACACGCCATCGCCACGCCGATAATGTCGCGCGTATCCTGCGTCGGGCTCAGCAGCTGGCCGGTGGACTGATTGCCATAAAAGGGTTCATCTGTAGCATGGGGGCTGGTACGCACAAAGACCCCGACCTGACGGCAATACTGGTTCCCGCGACGCAGCTTCTCTGCCGCACGCTCAGCATAGGCACAGACGGCTTCGCGCATCTGGTCATAATCGGAGATGCGGCTGCCAAACGAACGCGAACACATAATTTGCTGCTTATCCGGTGTCACTGACTCCAGTTCCAGACAGGATTCGCCACGCAGCTCTCTGACGGTGCGCTCCATCACCACGCTGAACTGTTTGCGAATGGACTCGGTACTTTGATCGGCCAGATCTTTCGCCGTCATGACGCCCATAGCGTTAAGCCGTTTGCCGATCCGGTGGCCCACGCCCCAGACGTCGGCCACATCAATCAGCGCCAGCAGTTTTTTCTGTCGTTCGGGGTCCGACAAATCAACAATGCCGCCGGTTTTGCTCCACTTTTTGGCCGCAAAATTCGCCAGCTTGGCCAGCGTTTTGGTCTGTGCAATGCCGACGCCGACGGTCAGGTGGGTCTCTTTGCGAATCCGCTCTTTGACCTGGCGGCCAAAGGTCTCCAGCGCCATGCAGTTCTGCACGCCGGTAAGATCCATAAACGCCTCGTCGATCGAGTAGATTTCTACCGAGGGGGCCAACTCTTCGAGGATGGTCATCACCCGATGGCTCATGTCAGCATAGAGCGCATAATTTGAGCTGAAGACCTGCACCGCATGACGCGTCAGCTCTTCACGCATTTTAAAATAGGGCGCGCCCATTTTGATACCGGCTTTCTTTGCCTCGGCGCTGCGCGCAATCACACAGCCGTCGTTATTCGACAGCACCACCACCGGTTTGCCTTTCAGATCGGGCCGGAAAACGGTTTCACACGACGCGTAAAAGCAGTTCACATCAACCAGCGCAAACATGGTCAGTGCGTCGATTTGATAACAAAGGTCACAACACCAAACACCTCCAGCGCATCTTCGGTCCGGATAGCGATCGGTTTAAATTTGGTGTTCATCGGCATCAGTTGCAGGCAGGGATGAAGCTGAAGACGTTTAACGGTAAATTCACCGTCGACGGCGGCTACCACGATATCGCCGTGTGAGGCGGTGAGCGAGCTGTCGACCACCAGCATGTCACCATCATTGATGCCCGCCTCAATCATCGACTCGCCGCTGACGCGAACAAAATAGGTGGCGCTGGGGTGCTGCACCATCAGTGCATTGAGATCGATACGTTGTTCAACATAATCCTGCGCCGGGGAGGGAAATCCGCACGGCACACGTTCGATATAAAGCGGTAAAGGCAGAACGGCGCGAATGTCCGCAGGTTTAATGAATTCCATAATGTCACTCCTTTCTCAGATTACTGTATATAAATACAGTAATGGCTAATCCCCCTTTTAATCAAGTGACACAGAAGGTTTTTAAGCAAAGGAGTTGATGGTAATACCTTTTTTTTAACCCTTTTTTTCTCCCTGCTGTGAGAGTAAGCGAAAACGGGTTACTTTCGCCGCAGCGCGGAAACTTCAGCGTTTTTTTCTTACAGTAACTAATCTTATAAATTCACCCGCTGATTATTTTTACTTAAGGAAAATCTGACAACGGCTCTGTGGCATTCGCTGAGGTTTGAATATTAAGAGCGGGCTGGTTATTCTGCCTTTTTTACGCCTGGAGGGGTTATGACAGACGACGATCGAATCAAACATCTGGAAGAGGCAGTCGCGCAGTTAACGGTTGAGACAACGGTATTAAAAGCGATACTCGGTCAGCAAATTGCGCTGAATAATCTCAACTACAAAGGAAAGTTTGATGATGTGCTGGCCGCGCTGGCGAAAGAATATGCCGAACGCGGTCTGGAGGAAGGGAATAATCAGGCAATCCATGACGCCCTGCGTCAGTATATTAAGTATGAGCCACCCGGCATGGAATAAACGGGCGTTCCGGCAGCGTCTGCCTGCCGGACGGTATCCGCTCCTGAACCCGGCCATTCCCCGGACCTGCCCCGTCCCGGCAGCAGCCTGAGACACAGCAGGTCAGTGATTAGGCCTGGCTATCACTCTCCAGCGCATCCTGAATCGCATCGGCCAGATTACCAATTTCATTCGCCACAGCCTGCAGGTCCCAGGAGGCTTTTGAGCCGGTTGCTGACGTTGAAGCGCTGACAGACTCCTTTGCCACTGACAGCGCAGCCGCCACAGCGACCGAACGTTTATGTTGTTCCTGCGTGACGCCCGCAGGCGGAATCGCAAAATAGTCGTGAACCATGATCATTTCCTTGTGATAAATAAGGGCTCAACCTTAGCCTTCTGCATCAGGCGTGGGAAGTGAATTATGTGGCATGACCTGCCGGACGGCCAGGATTGCAGCAATTGTGTTGCCGCATGCTTCTTTCCCGCGTAAAAACCTGTACAGGCTGTACAGGTTTTTACGGAAACCTTTTGCCTGAATGGCCCCTGTAACGTTTTTACCGGGCAACAGGCAAACAGCAGACACTCACCGCCAGACGTGACCACCGCCTCTGAATTCTGATTAACACACTGAATTTAATCAGATAACACCAAAAAACCCGCAGCACGCTTGTGATCTATCTTCCCGCCACCTCCTCTGACCAGTGACTTTTTATCAGATTTTATTGTACAACTTTGTCATTCTTGTATAACTTTGTCTCGTGATGTTAAATCACTTGTAACGAGCGTGCTTTGCACCGCATCTGAAGGTGTTGTGGATTTCCACCTTCAGATGCAATTTTTTTTGCGTCAGCCGGTCACCGGATCTGAATCAACCCATTCCACCCCCATTTTTTATGAGGCCTGACATGCAAACAACGATGAATACAGAGTCTCAGATTGCTGATTATTTCATGAACTCTGATGCCGCACTGACCACTGAAAAACAGGTGATCGCCGCAGTCCATGCTGAACTTGCCCATGCGAAAGCGCATGTCTCTGATAAAGACATCGTGCTGGGCCTGATTCACCGCCTGGAGAGCGAGCGCGACGTGGTTAAGCAGGATATTTACCGTCAGGCTCTTGAACATGTTCTGCAGCGTTCAGCGGCCACCAGCGAAAGCTAAACACCTGTGTCTGTTATGACGGAACGCGAATTAGCACGGATGTTTTCCGGTATGGAATTAGCCCCTTTTCAGGGGCTTTTTTATTTCTGCTGCGCCCCGCCACCTGCCTGTTTCTCACCTCCCGCATTGCCTGCCTGTCGGGCCAGATATAGCTCTACTATTTACCTTTTTTGCCGCTTATTTCACCTTAAATTCCGATTAATTGCTCTCGTTCCGCTTTATTTATCCGTTATCTGTGTCCAGGCTTTTTCTGCATCCACTGCAAACACAGACGAGGAAAATAACCATGTTTCATCATTCATCAAAACTTCAATTCCCGGTTCGTGTAGAGAAGCCCGATCCAGAGTTTGCCATGCTGTTACAGCAGGCCATCGGCGGCGTCGAAGGTGAGATTCGTGTAGCGATGCAATACTTTTTCCAGGCGATGGGCGCACGGGGTGATGCACGGATTCGGGATCTGCTGATCTCTACCGCCACCGAAGAGCTGAGCCATATCGAAATGCTGGGCTACGCCGTGGCGCTTAATCTTGAAGGTGCCCCGCTCTCTTATCAGGAAGCGTCAGCGAAAGATCCGGTCGTTAATGCGATTCTGGGCGGCATGAATCCGCGCCATATCCTCTCTTCCGGTCTGTCGGCGATGCCGGTTAACGCCAACGGCGTGCCGTTCGACATGAGCCATATTTACGCCTCCGGCAACGTGGCAGCCGATATGCTGGCTAACGTCACCGCAGAAGCCACGGGCCGCGTACTCGCTACCCGGCTCTACAACATGACCGAAGATAAAGGCATGAAGGATTTCCTCTCCTTCCTGATCGCCCGTGACACCATGCATCAGCAGCAGTGGCTGGCGGTGATTGAAGAGATGGGCGGGCTGAACGCGTCGCTGCCCATCCCGAACAGCTTCCCGCAGGAACTTGAGGCGCAGGAGCACTCTTACTACTGCCTGAATACCTCCCTGGATAAACCGCTGCCGGAAGGTCGCTGGAGCAATGGCCCGGCTTACGATGGTCATGGTCAGTTCAGCGCGAAACAGCAGCCCGACATTCTGGGTGATGAGCCTGTGCTCGGCAATGCCCGTCCCGGTTCCGGTGCGCAGTCAGAGCAGATTGACGGCATCACCCCGCCGAAACCTTAAGGTTCGCCTGTCAGGGCCCGCTGCCCTGACAGGTTTTTCCCATCTTTTTATGGAGGAATGTCATGTCATCCACGCAGCGTCCACACCCCCCTTTCGCGCCGCAGCAGCAGGCGTGGCCTGGCAGCACCGCCGCGATGCAGCCACAGCCCGATCACGGTGAAGAGAGTTATCAGGGTTCCGGCCGTCTGGCGGGTAAAAAAGCGATTGTGACCGGTGGCGATTCCGGTATTGGCCGGGCGGTCGCCATTGCGTTTGCCCGGGAAGGGGCCGATGTGCTGATCTCTTATCTTGATGAGCATGAGGATGCGCAGGATACCGCCCGCCTGGTCGAGGCCGCTGGATCGGTCGCACTGCTGGTGCCAGGCGACATTACCAATGCGGCACACTGCAACGCGCTGGTCGATAAAGCGGTTGAAGCCTTTGGTGAGATCAACATTGTGGTGAATAACGCGGCGTATCAGATGACGCGCGAATCGCTGGATGAGATCAGTGACGACGAGTTTGATCGGACCATGAAAACCAACCTGTACGCGATGTTTTACATCACCAAAGCGGCAACGAAGCATATGCCTGCAGGCGGGTCGATCATTAATACGGCGTCGATTAATGCTGACCAGCCGAAACCGAAGCTGCTCGCCTACTCTGCCACCAAAGCCGCGATCGTTAACTTCTCCGGCGGCCTGGCCGCCCTGCTGGCGGAGAAAGGCATCCGGGCCAATGCGGTCGCACCCGGTCCTATCTGGACACCGCTGATCCCGTCGACCATGCCGGTCGAGCAGGTGAAAAACTTTGGCAGTGAAGTGCCGCTGCAGCGTGCCGGTCAGCCTGCTGAGCTGGCACCCACCTACGTGATGCTGGCCAGCGATGAAGCCAGCTACATTTCCGGGGCCACTGTCGCCGTCACGGGCGGCGTCGCGATTATTTAACGCCCGCCGATTCCCTGGCCTCTTCGGTCAGGGGATCCTTTATCAGCTTCTGTGCCACTCCCCACCGCCAGAGCGGCTCCCGCGCCAGATTTTTCATTTTCACTTCGCACATGATGTCGAAAGCCTGAAACGACAGCGCCCATCCGTTCAGCGTCGGATTAAAGAAGTAGTCGGCGTGCGCCCGCAGTTTGCTTTTACTCACGCCCAGCTGCTGCTGATCGGGCCAGCCCTGCTGCGGAATAAGGCCCTCCTGCGAAATCGAGTAGTGCAGCACCGGGCGCACACCGCGCCACGAATCGATAACCCTGGCAACACGCGCGTCATCCGGCTGAATAAATTCACTCTCTTTGACCCAGTGATGGTGAATATCCAGTACGACCGGGCAGAGCGGTGCCGCCTGTAGCACGTCATCCAGCGAGCAGGAGATCTCATCATTCTCAACCGTCAGCATCAGCCGCGCCTCCGGGCTGAGCTGATTAAACGACCGCTTAAAGCCGTCGAACCCCGCCTTGCCGTTCATATGAATGTTGATTTTAAAATCCTGGAAGGTCTTGCCGTAGCCCATCAGACAGGCGCAAAGCGTGTGGTACTCCACATCCTCCAGCGCCCGCATCACTACATCAGGATTATCAGACGCCAGCACGGTATATTGTCCCGGATGGAATGAGAGCCGGATGTTGTGCGCCCGCGCCAGCTCACCACAGCGGGCAAACAGCGGATAGAGCTCAGGCAGAAATTCCGCAAACAGCGGTGTCGCTTCGGGCACCGTGTAAAGTGGCAGCAGATCGCTGCCGATACGCATCATCCTGAGCGACACCGGTAACGTGGCCAGCTGCTCAAGCGTCAGGTAGAGGTTATTAAGGTTGGTAACGGTGATCTCATGGACCAGCTGATAACGTTCAGCGTGCGGTAAACTCAGAAATCGTTTACGGGTGGTCGCGCGAAACGGGAAAAACTGTTTGCCGTCGCTATTGAGATACTTACATGCAAAGCCTAATTTCATGTCTGCTCCTGATTTATGCTTATCAGAAGTGTAACAGGCCTCTGGCGACCAGCCAGTCGCGGGCCACAGAGGCAGGCTGAATAATGACAGGGAGAAAGACTATGCAAGGTCACGCGATCCAGCGCATCGCTATTGACGCGGCTGAACGGCTGCCCGCCGCCGAGTCGGGCTACCCTTTCGGGCCGGAACATCAGGTCTATAAAGTGTGTGGAAAAGTGTTTTTACTGCTGACCGAACTGCGGGGTGTGCCGATTATCACCCTGAAATGTGAACCGCAGCAGGCGGAGCTGCACCGGGTGATCTACCCCTCGATCACCGCCGGTTACCATATGAATAAACGCCACTGGATCACGGTTTATCCCGGCGACGGCCTCTCGCCAGGCCTGATTCAGCAGCTGGTTGAAGAGTCATATCAGCAGGTAGTGCGCGGCATCCCCGTTTCACGCCGCCCGGTCTGGGTAGGCTGACAGGGCGGCCGCTGGCCGGGGGAAAGACGGCGACTATCAACCTGACCCGTTGTTACCCGCAGGTTGTGCGCTCTTCGCCCTGCTCTTAGTGGTGCAGCATCTCCTCTAATACCTCTGCATTCATCATCTGGTAGGGATAATAGGTCGGCCAGTTGTCCATCTCTGCCAGCAGCGCCTGCTGAGACTCGCTACCCATAAAGATGTGGAAATGAGCAGACTTACGCGGCCCGATAGTATGGTCGCTGAACTGCACATATTTCGGGGCTTTACTGCTGGCGTCCTGACACTCAAACAGATAGCGCACCCCTTTTTTGCCCGAGCTGTAGGTCAGGATCTTATGGCCTGCATAGCGATAGTGGCAGGCGCTGACCTGTTCGCCGACGTGAAACTCCATCACCCCATTTTCGATACCAATGGTATCGACGTTAGTGGCGTAACCTTTGCGATAATAGGCTTTGTACTGCTCTGCCGTTTTGCTGTTGTCCTGCTGCGCTTTCTTCTGCCAGACCGGGTCCAGCTCCCCGCTTTGCAGCAGCGGATAGACCGACTGCCACAGTCCGTCCCAGTCAGAGAGCGAACGGTCTTTCACATCACTGTCAGCAAAGACCCCAGCCGCTGCTTTCTCTTCCATCGCTGACAGCGGTTTTCCGTGAGAGTGACCGCCATGTGCCTGCGCCTGCTGACCGATCAACAACGCCGCTATGACCCCTAACCACTTACCTGCATGATTCACCACAACCTGACTCCTCAGTAAACGTTACAAAATGAAATGTTATGATATAACATTTCTACATTCAACCCGTAATCGTCTTTACCAACATTAAATTTGTTTATGATTAAATCGGCTTTTCAGCATCCTTACAGGGTGGCGTGGCGGGCAAACAAGGCGAAGGGAAATACCCTACTGTTCGTATAGCGGGCGCGGCCTGACGCACAGCTAAGCCAGACGGCACAAGGCATGGATAAGCGAAGCGACACTGCGTGCCCACTGGTTAGCGCACATTTCCAGCCGCATGAAAAAGGCGCAGTCAGCGGCATTAAATCCCCTGTTTATACTCATCATTGTTCAGGTTGTTCTATATTTAGTGTCGCCGAACGTAAAATAACAGCTGGAGCATGGATTAATGTCGAAAGAAACCGAGAAGAAACCCCTGAGCGAACGCGCACCCACCACCGGCCCGGAATCATCAGCGCCGGGTCTGGGATCGCTGGCACCGAAAGATGGTTCGCATCAGCCCTCAGCCGAACCGACCCCGCCAGGCAAGCAGCCTACCGCCCCAGGCAGCCTGAAAGCGCCACAGACCCGCAACGCCAAACTTGACCAGCTTGAAGCCAGCCGCAAAAACGGCACCGACCGCGCCCTTACAACCAACCAGGGCACACGCATCGCCAACGATCAGAATTCACTGCGTGCCGGTTCGCGTGGTCCGACGCTGCTGGAAGACTTTATTATGCGTGAGAAGATCACGCATTTTGACCATGAGCGTATCCCGGAGCGTATCGTGCACGCCCGTGGCTCTGCCGCACACGGCTATTTCCAGCCGTATCGCTCCCTGAAAGATCTGACCAAAGCGCAGTTCCTCAGCGATCCGGAGCAGACGACCCCGGTCTTCGTGCGCTTCTCCACGGTTCAGGGCGGTGCAGGTTCTGCGGATACCGTGCGTGACATTCGCGGTTTCGCCGCCAAGTTCTACACCGAAGAGGGTGTGTTTGACCTGGTGGGCAACAACACGCCGGTATTCTTTATTCAGGATGCCCATAAATTCCCTGACTTTGTGCACGCCGTGAAGCCGGAGCCGCACAATGAAATCCCGCAGGGCCAGAGCGCCCATGACACCTTCTGGGATTACGTCTCCCTGCAGCCGGAAACCATGCACAACGTGATCTGGGCGATGTCTGACCGCGGTATCCCGCGCAGCTATCGCACCATGGAAGGCTTTGGTATTCATACGTTCCGTCTGATTAACGCCGAAGGCAAAGCGACCTTTGTCCGTTTCCACTGGAAGCCAGTGGCCGGTAAAGCCTCGCTACTGTGGGATGAGTCGCAGAAACTGACCGGTCGCGATCCCGATTTCCATCGCCGTGACCTGTGGGAAGCGATCGAAGCCGGTGATTTCCCGGAATATGAGCTGGGTCTGCAGCTGATCCCGGAAGAAGACGAGTTCAAATTCGACTTTGATATTCTTGATGCCACCAAGCTGATCCCGGAAGCGCTGGTGCCGGTTGAGATTGTAGGCAAGATGGTTCTTAACCGTAACCCGGACAACTTCTTTGCCGAAACCGAGCAGGTAGCGTTCCACCCAGGCCATATCGTGCCGGGCCTCGACTTCTCCAACGATCCACTGCTGCAGGGCCGCCTCTTCTCCTATACCGACACGCAGATCAGTCGTCTGGGCGGACCGAACTTCCATGAAATCCCGATCAACCGTCCGACCTGCCCTTACCATAACTTCCAGCGCCAGGGCATGCATCGTCAGGATATCGACACGAATCCGGCGAACTACGAGCCGAACTCGATCAACGACAACTGGCCACGCGAAACGCCCCCGGCGGCGAAGGGCGGCGGCTTCGAGAGCTACCAGGAGCGAATTGAGGGCCATAAAGTACGCGAACGCAGCCCGTCATTCGGTGAGTATTATGCGCAGCCGCGCCTGTTCTGGCTCAGCCAGACGGAGGTGGAGCAGCAGCATATCATCGGTGCTTATTCGTTTGAGCTGAGTAAAGTGGGACGCGCCTACATCCGTGAGCGTGTAGTCGATCATCTGGCACGCATCGATCTCAAACTGGCGCAGGGCGTGGCGGATAACCTCGGCATCGCCCTGACCGATGAGCAGCGCAACATCCAGCCACCGGCTGCGGTGAATGGCCTGACCAAAGATGACAGCCTGAGCCTTTACGCCATCCCGGATGGTGAGATCAAAGGCCGTCAGGTGGCGCTGCTGCTGAGCGATGGCGTGAAAGCCGCTGATGTGCTGGCGATTTTGCAGGCGCTTAAAGCCGAAGGGGTACACGCCAAACTGCTGGCTCCGCATATGGGTCAGGTGCGTGCTGATGACGGTTCTGTACTGCCGGTCGATGCGACCTTTGCCGGTCTGCCGTCTCTGACCTTTGATGCGGTAATCGTACCGGATGGCAATATCGATGCCCTGCTGTTAAGCGGCGATGCCCGTTACTTCCTGCTGGAAGCCTATAAGCATCTCAAAGTGATTGGTCTGGTGGGCAACGCGCGTCGCTTTAAAGCGCAGTTCGGCCTGGAAGATGCCGATCAGGAAGAAGGCATTGTGCAGGGTGACTCGGCAGAGATCGCGCTGCTGTCTGAGTTTACTCAGGCCATGAAAGCGCACCGTGTCTGGTCCCGCAGCCAGAAGGCACAGTCTGTCCCGGCCTGATGCAGCAGCATGATGCTGAGTGAATAAAGAACCGCCCCCGTGGCGGTTCTTTTGTTATGGCTGCCGGACTGGCAGGGTTGCGTTAAAGCGCCCCGCCAGTCCGGCATTCGGCAGTCAAAAAGTCTGCCAGTTCTCATTGTCCGACACTGCGGCAGGCTGACGTGCTGGCACGGTGGTCGCCTTCGCTGTCGGGGCGGCAGCGAAGGCCGCGTGCAGAGTGCCGGTTTTAAAGACCGAGACTGTTTTACGCAGGTAGCTCGCCTGCTCCTCCAGCGAGGCCGCCGCACTGGCGGACTCCTCCACCAGCGCGGCGTTCTGCTGCGTCACGCCATCCATTTCCGAGACCGCAATGCAGACCTGCTCAATACCACGCGTCTGTTCCGTCGAAGAAGCGGCGATCTCTTCGATCAGCTGCGTCACCCGGCTCACCGATTTGACAATGCTCTCCATTGCGATGCCCGCCTGAGAAGCATGACCGGCACCGGTTTTGATCCGCTCTGCTGAGCGGTCGATCAGGCCACGAATTTCCTGGGCGGCGCTGGCGCTGCGTCCGGCCAGCGAGCGGACTTCACCCGCCACCACCGCAAACCCACGGCCCTGTTCACCGGCACGTGCGGCTTCAACGGCGGCGTTAAGCGCCAGAATATTAGTCTGGAAGGCGATGCTGTCGATAATGGCGATAATCCCGGCGATCTGATTCGAGCTTTCGCTAATCTGGTCCATATTAGCGATAACACGGGCGACGGTCTCACCGCCCTGCCGCGCCGTGGCTGACGCCTCTTTTGATACCGTTGTCGCCTGCTGCGCATTATCTGCGTTGAGTTTCACCGTTGAGGTGAGCTGCTCCATACTGGCAGCGGTCTGTTCCAGCGCGGCGGCCTGCTGTTCGGTACGGGAGGAGAGATCGGTGCTGCCGGCAGAGATTTCCGCGGCACCGGTGAAGATAGAGCGGGTAGCGTCATCAACCGAGGTAATCGTCGTCACCAGCGCATCACGCATCTGCTGCAGCTCCTGAATCAGCTGGCCCATCTCATTGCGGCCTTCATGCTGAATCGCAGAGGTTAAATCCCCCGCCGAGATAGCGCGCATATGGCCGGTCAGCCTGCCCAGCGGGTTAATCAGCAGCTTCTGCAGTCCAATCCAGACCGCCACGCCAATCACGCCGGTGATCAGCCCGATGGTCAGCAGCGCCCAGAGTGCATCCGTCAGGCTGCGCTGGTTGTGCAACGAAGTGTCTTTCATCAGCTGGATGTTCACCGCACGCCAGGCCTCATAGGCCGTGTCGAGCTGGTCCTGCGCCGCCTGGGCTTCGAGGTTGCCATAAGCCGGGTAATTACCCTGCTTCAGAAAGGTAATGGAAGCCAGCATGGTGTCGCGCATCTGCTGATAAGCGGTCTGAACCTGGGCCGACTGGGCTTCGCTCTGTCCCGCTTTACGCGGCATTGCCTGCCACGCTTTGAAGTCTGCATTCGCTCTTTCCGCTGACTGACCCGCCTGCGCCAGCAGCGCCGCCATCGCTGCCAGGGATTTTGGGTCCTGCTGGTTTTTCAGAAAGCGGATCGCTACGCGGTTGATGGTGACGCGGGTTTTGATCAGGGTTTTCACGGCATCACTCAGGTGCTGCTGTTGCAGCGTCAGCTGCTCTGCGGCCACGAAGTTTTTGTCGGCTTTTGAAACGCCGTTGTAAAACAGAAATCCGGTCAGGGTCAGTAACGTGATGAAGACGGCAAGCACCGCCAGAATACCGTGGGTAATTTTAAGATTTTTAAGCATGTCCGCAGACTCATATCAGAGAAGATAAAACTGTTATCGGCCAGCGTGGGGTTTATCTGAGTGCCGCACCCGAGAAGGTGATCAGCCGTACAGCGCCGGGCGCAGCCAGCAGGGCGTTCACGGCAGAAAAAACGGGGCGACGCAGTCTGAACGCATTCGGCGCTTAACAAGCATACCCGTGCTGTGGTTGAATTCGCCCCTTACATTTTTCGCACGTGGTTAACATGCATTACATTCAGAGCCTGATGAGTTTTATTGAGGGAAACCGGGTGCTGTCGATCGGCTTCAGCCTGCTGCTGCTGATTATGGCCGGGATGGTCACTCACCTGATCTGCAAATTTTTCATCGTCAAAGTGATCAGAAAGGTCTTTTTCAGCGGCCATAAAAAGGACGTTCCGCTGGATAAAGATGTCCGCCTCTCTCAGAAGCTGTCAAATTTTGTGCCGGTGATTGTGGTCTACAATTTCCTGCAATTCATGCCCGGCCTGCCCGAAAACCTGAAAGTGGCGATTCAGACTATCTGCGGCATCCTGTTTTTTGTCTATCTGTCGATCTTCTTCAACGAAGTGCTGGAGATTGTTAACAACTCCTACTCGCGCAAATCGAAGCGCAAGAATCACTCGATCAAGGGCTATATCCAGATTGGCAAAATCCTGGTGCATATTATCGCCGCGATCATGATTCTGGCGATTATGTCCAACAAGTCACCCGCGATTATCATCTCCTCGCTGGGTGCGGTCGCCGCGGTGCTGATGCTGATCTTCCAGCATACGCTGCTGTCGCTGGTGGCGAATATTCAGCTCTCTTCCAACGATGTCCTGCAACTGGGCGACTGGATTGAGATGCCGGACAGAAATATCAGCGGCGAGGTGATCGATATTGCGCTGCACACCATCACCATTCGCAACTGGGATAACACCCTTTCGCGCATCCCGACCAAGAACTTCCTGACCGAAACCTACACCAACTGGCAGGCGATGTTCTCCTCCGGCGCGCGCCGCATCATGCGCAGCTTCTATCTTGATCAGAAGTCGATCACCTTTGTGAATCAGGAGATGCTGCAGTCGATGAGCCAGATCCGCATTGCCAGCGAATCGATCACTGAGCTGCTGGATGGACGGGATATCAGCGCCGTCGGCGATCGCTGGTTTATGGAGAACGGCATCACCAACCTGATGGTGTTCCGCAAATTCCTGACCGCCTGGCTGATGCAGCGTGATGATATTAAGAAAGAGATGTACATCGTGGTGCGGCCGCTGAAACCGTCACCGGATGGCTTGCCGGTGGAGATCTACTGTTTCACCTCCTCCATCTTCTGGGCCGATTATGAAAATACCCAGGCGGCGATTTTTGAGTACATCTATGCCATGGCGCGACTGTTTGAACTGCAGATTTACCAGCATCCGGCAGGATCTGATTTCGCCCGTCTGGCTCTGCGTCCCGACAGCCGCGATGCAGGGCCAGACGGCACGCCATAACCGGTGATGCGTGGCGGCGGTCAGGTCAGACGCCGCCACGACACTGCCCTCTGGCTCAGGTCATTAACTTTTACTCAGCGCATAATTCAGCACTTTGTCATTCTTCATCTGTACGGTCAGCGTCTGCCCCTCGGTGGTGTTCAGGGTGCGCGCCTCGCTGTAGGTCCACTTCAGCAACCGCTGCCCGTCCGGGTAGGGTGTTTCACTGTCAGGCTGACCAAACAGCGCGATAAGCTGGGCCTTGGTGGTCTGACCGGCATGAATATGCTGCAGATTCGCGCTGTCCAGACGGTGTCCGACCCGGTTAGAGCAGGCGGAAACCAGTAGCAGCAGCGTGACTAACAGAACGCGTTTCCTCACGTAATATCCTTTTGAAATGTTCAGCGCCGCCGGTCCGCCGTAAGGCCCTGTGCGGTCGCGCTTAAGCTTATAGTGAATCCGCGCCATCCGGCAGGGTTTTCTGGACCTGCCCCCCTGATTCCCCCCCGGCAGAGGCCAATTCAGAGCAATTAACGCAAATTAATGCGCCGGAACCGCCTGCTGCCCTGCGACTGCAACATCTTAGTCTATGATTACTCTCTGTATGCCGCGTGGAAGCGGTCTCACGTTGCCCTTTCCGCCGCATCACGCTGAATACCAGTCCAGCTTCCTGGCTGAAGAGACGCGCCAGCCCACCTGGCATCCGGGTCTCGCTGATAGCTTTATGATTTTTTGACGCTTGCGTCATCGACATTCTATTCGCGCGGTGGTCGCCATCGCGTATTTCAAGGCTAAATGAGGCAACTGAATGGAATCCAAATCTTTTTCTAAAAGTTGGGGCGCTGAACGGGTTGCCAGTGACGAGGTGCGTTTCCGCCTCTGGGCAACCGGTCAGCAACGCGTGACGCTGCGTCTCGCTGGCAAAGACATTGAGATGACCCCGCAGGCTGACGGCTGGTTTGAAGCGCAGGTTGCCGGGGTGGCCGCGAATGCCGCCTATGATTTTGTGCTGGCGGATGGAACGGCAGTGCCCGATCCCGCCGCCCGTGCCCAGAAAGCGGAGGTTAATGGTCCCTCGCTGGTCATCGATCCTGACGCGTATCAGTGGCAGAACACGGACTGGCGCGGACGTCCGTGGCAGGAGTCGGTGGTGTATGAACTGCACATCGGCACCTTTACGCCTGAGGGCACCTTCCGGGCGGCGATTGAGAAGCTGCCGATGCTGGCCGACACCGGCATCACCATGATTGAAGTGCTCCCGGTGTCGCAGTTTGGCGGCCATCGCGGCTGGGGCTACGATGGCGTCCTGCTCTATGCCCCCCACGCCGCCTACGGTTCACCCGATGACTTCAAAGCCTTTATCGACGCAGCGCACGGCCACGGTCTGTCGGTGGTGCTGGATATTGTGCTGAACCACTTCGGCCCGGAAGGCAACTATCTGCCGCTGCTCTCGCCTGACTTCTTCCACCAGGCGCGCAAAACGCCGTGGGGTGCAGGCATCGCCTATGACGTTGACGCCGTGCGTCGCTACATTGTGGAAGCGCCGCTCTACTGGCTGCAGGAGTTTAATCTGGATGGCCTGCGTTTTGATGCGATCGATCAGATTGACGATCCCAGCGACAAGCATGTGCTGATTGAGATTGCCGAACGCATCCGCTCGGCGATTACCGATCGCCCCATTCATCTCACCACCGAAGATTGCCGTAATGTGACCTTCCTTCATCCGCGTGATGAAAACGGTCACGCTCCGCTGTTTACCGGCGAATGGAACGATGACTTCCACAACGCCGTGCATGTGCTGGCGACCGGGGAAGATCACGCCTACTACCAGGATTTTGCCGATCATCCGGCGCAGCAGGTGGCGCGGGCGCTGGCAGAGGGCTTTGTCTATCAGGGGGAGGTGTCGAAGCAGTCGGGTGAGCCGCGCGGCGTGAAAAGCAGCAGCCAGCCGCCGGTGGCCTTTGTCGACTTTATCCAGAACCATGACCAGACGGGCAACCGGGCGCAGGGCGAAAGGCTGATCAGCCTGGCAGGCACAGCACGCACCCAGGTGCTGCTGGCTACCCTGCTGGTCTCCCCGCATATTCCGCTGCTGTTTATGGGCGAAGAGTATGGCGAAACCAAGCCGTTCCTGTTCTTTACCGATTTCCACGGCGATCTGGCGAAAGCGGTGCGCGAAGGCCGCGCCAGAGAATTTGAAGGCCATGCCGGTCATGGTGAAACCGTGCCGGACCCGAACGCTGTCACCACCTTTGAGCAGTCGAAACTTAACTGGCAGCACACAGAAACGCCGGAAGGCCAGCAGTGGCTGGCATTGACGCGCCAGCTGCTGAGCCTGCGTCAGCAGCATATTGTGCCGCTGCTGCAGACCGCCGGTGGCGACGCCGGTCAGGTGATTGCCACAGCTGAGGGCTTCCTTGCCGTGCGCTGGGACTTCCCGGCAGGGACGCTCTCCCTGGCACTGAACGTCAGCAACAGCACACAGCCGATCCCCGACCTGCCGGGCGAGACCCTGTTTGCCTGGCCGCAGGCCGCGAGCGACCTCGCGCCTGACTCTATCGTGGTGCGTCTGGCTAAGAGAGAAGCAGAATGAATATTCCAACCGCAACCTATCGCATCCAGTTCCGCAACGGCATGACCTTTGATCGTGCGGCGGCGCTGGTCCCCTACCTGAAATCGCTGGGTATCAGCCATCTTTACGCCTCGCCGATCTTCAGCGCCACCGCGGAATCAACCCACGGTTATGACGTGACCGACGTTAACCAGATCGAGCCGTCGATTGGTGGCCGGGAAGGCTTTGACCGCATGGTGGCCGCGCTGAAAGCGGCCGGGCTGGGACTGATCCTTGATATCGTGCCAAACCATATGGCCGCCTCGCTGGAGAACCCGTGGTGGCGCGACGTGATTGAGCATGGCGAACAGAGCCGCTACGCGCACTATTTCGATATCGACTGGTCACGCCGCCTGACGCTGCCATTCCTCGGCGACACCTTTGAGGCGGTGCTGGAAAACGGGGACATCAGCGTGCAGCGCGATCCGCAGACCGGCAAACCGGCGCTGGCCTATTTCGACAATTTCTATCCGCTGGCACCTGAAACCTGGCAGGACCGGGAAGAGGCCGTGCTCGCCCTGCGCGATGCCGCACAGATTGCCGGGCTGCATGACCAGCAGCCGTGGCGACTGATGTCCTGGCGCGATGCGCCTAACGACCTCTCCTACCGCCGCTTCTTCGAAGTGACCGGGCTGGTGGGCGTGCGCGTGGAAGACAGGGAGGTTTTTGAGGCCGCCCATCAGCTGATCCTCGACCTGGTTCACAGCGGTGCGGTACAGGGATTACGCGTCGACCACGTGGATGGCCTGGCCGATCCACGCGGCTATCTGGAACAGTTACGCCAGGCTGCCGGTCCCGACTGCTATCTTACCATGGAAAAAATCCTTGGTGACAATGAGCAGTTGCCTGACGAGTGGCCGGTTTCCGGCACCACCGGCTATGAGTTTATGGCCGCACTCGCCAACCTGCTGGTCGACAGCGATCGCCTGAGCGGATTGCGTAAAGCCTACCAGGCCGTCATTGGCAAAACCGTCGATATGAAAGCGGAGCTGCGCGCCGCCAAACTGCTGATGGCGAACCGCAACTTTGCCGGTGAATTTAACCGGTTACTGCAGCTGGCACTGAAAATTGCTGACGCAGAAGGCACGACTCAGCCAGAACCGGCCCTGAAAAATGCGCTGCGTGAACTGCTGGTCGCTTTCCCGGTTTACCGCACCTACGGCACGCCGGAAGGCCTGACGCCTGCGGACACCACGCTGCTGGAACAGGTGGTCAGCGAGGTCAAAGCCAGTGACCATGCGCCCGACAGTCAGGCGCTCGACTTCCTGACCCATATTCTGCGTGCTGAGACTGCCGACGCTGCTCGCGATGATGCCACGCAGTTCCGCACCCGCTTCCAGCAGCTGACCGGACCGCTGATGGCGAAATCGGTAGAGGACACGCTTTTCTTCCGTCAGCACATGGCGCTGGCGCTGAATGAAGTCGGCGCTGAACCGCTGGCACGCCACTTCTCGCTGGATCAGTTCCATGCGGAGATGCAGGCGCGGCGCGAACATCAGCCCGATGCGCTGTCGGGCACCTCAACGCACGACACCAAGCGCGGCGAAGATGCCCGTGCGCGGCTTTATACCCTGACCGAAGCGCCAGAGCGCTGGGCAGCGTGTGTGAGCCGCTGGCGGGAGATGAACCAGGATCACGTCGTTCGCCTGAAAGATGGCGCGGCACCGGAACCGGCCGTGGAGTGGATGCTGTATGAAGCCCTGGCGGGCGTCTGGCCAACCACCCTGCAGCCGCAGGATGCGGAAGGTCTGGCGGCGCTGGAAGCCCGCTTTGTGGTTTATGTTGAGAAAGCGATGCGTGAAGCCAAACTGCGCACCGACTGGGCTGACAACAACGATGCCTATGAAGAGGCGGTGCTGAGCTATGCCCGTCATCTGCTTGCGCCCGCCAACAGCGCCTTCCTGAATGATTTCTGTCAGTCGCTGCACCCCTTCCTGCGTGCCGGACTGGTCAACAGCCTGACCCAGACCGTAGTGAAGCTTACCGCCCCTGGTGTGCCCGATATTTACCAGGGCAGCGAGGCGCTGGACTTCAGCCTGGTCGATCCCGATAACCGCCGTGAACCCGACTTCGATGCGCTGGCGGCGATGCTTAACGCGCCACAGCAGGACGGCAGTGAGGCGCACTGGCTGCGGGGTCAGGTCAATCAGCAGGCAATTGTCAAACTGCTGGCGCTGCGTCAGCAGCAGCCTGAACTGTTCCGCCAGGGGGGCTATCTGGCGCTGTCGGCTGCGGGGGAGCAGCAGGATAAGGTGCTCGCCTTTGCCCGCACCCGCCAGGATCAGGCGGTGATTGTCATTGTCTCACGCCGGGTGTTTAACGCGCTGCCTGAGAACCTCGATCATCCTCCCGCGTCACGCTGGGCTGATACGCATATCGCCCTGCCCGCCGCACTCGGCCAGCGCCGCTATCGGGATGTGCTGAGCGGTAAAACCCTTGATGCAGGTGAGACGTTGTCGCTTTCAGCGCTGGCGTCTCAGTGGTGCGCCGTGCTGGTGGCACAGTGACATCCGAAGGCATCTTTTTATTACGCGTCAATCTGTACATTGAATAACGAGGCATAAATGTCAAACAGTCAGCGTTTTGAAATTACGGCGGGTTACAGTCATTTGCTGGGGGCCAATTTTGATGGTCAGGGCGTGAACTTTGCCCTGTTCAGCGCCCACGCCGAGCGGGTTGAACTCTGTCTGTACGATCCCAGCGGCAAAACGGAAATTGCCCGGCTGGACCTGCCGGAATATACCCATGAAGTGTGGCACGGCTATATTCCGGGCCTGAAGCCCGGCGCGCTCTATGGCTATCGCGTCTATGGCGCGTATGACCCGGAAAATGGTCATCGCTTTAACCCCAACAAGTTGCTGCTCGACCCGTACGCCCGTGAACTGGCGGGCGATATCGCCTGGAACGAGGCGCACTTCGCGTACGATCTCTATCACGACGATAAAGATCTGACGTTTGACACCCGCGACAGCGCCCCGTTTACGCCAAAGTGCCGGGTGATCGATCCCAACGAATTCGACTGGCAGGACAACAACCGTCCACATGTGCCGTGGCCGAAAACCGTCATTTATGAAACGCACGTGAAAGGGTTTACGCAGCTCAATACCGCACTGCCGCCAGCGCTGCGCGGCACCTTTGACGGTATGGGTCACAAAGCGACCGTCGACTACATCAAAAGTCTGGGCATTACCTCTGTTGAGCTGCTGCCGGTACACTGGTTCCCGGACGATCAGCACCTGCTGGATAAGGGGCTGAAAAACTTCTGGGGCTACAACACGCTGGGCTTTTTTGCGCCCGCCACCCGCTACTTCGGGCCGCGCGGCATTCAGGGCTTCCGCGATATGGTGCGCGCCTTCCACGATGCCGGGATTGAGGTGATTCTGGACGTGGTTTACAACCACACCGCCGAGGGCAATGAGCTGGGTCCGACGCTGTCATTTAAAGGCATCGATAACTTCTCCTATTACCGCACGATGCCAGACCAGCATCGTTATTACATCAACGACACCGGCACCGGCAACACCGTGAACACCTCGCATCCGCGTGTGCTGCAGATGGTGCTCGACTCACTGCGCTACTGGTCTGAGTCGATGCATATCGACGGTTTCCGTTTCGACCTCGGCACTATTCTGGGTCGCGAACCCGACGGCTTCGATCCCCGTGGCGGCTTCTTTGATGCTGTGATGCAGGACCCGATCCTGTCGCAGAAAAAGCTGATTGGCGAGCCCTGGGATATTGGTCCTGGCGGCTATCAGGTGGGCAGTTTCCCGCCAGGCTGGGCAGAATGGAACGACCAGTACCGCGACACGGTGCGTGACTACTGGAAAGGCAACAACGTCTCCACCGACTTCGCCGCCCGCCTGCTGGGCTCCGGCGACCTTTACGACCAGCACGGTCGTCGTCCGTGGGCCAGCGTCAACTTCATTACCGCACACGACGGCTTCACCCTCAACGATCTGGTGTCGTACAACGACAAACATAACGATGAGAATGGAGAAGATAACAACGATGGCCACAACGATAACCGCTCTTACAACTACGGCGTCGAAGGCCCGACCGATGACGAGGGCATTAATGCCGTGCGCGAACGTCAGAAGCGTAACTTCCTCGCTACGCTGATCTTCTCCCACGGCACGCCAATGCTGCTGGCGGGTGACGAGTTTGGCCGCAGCCAGATGGGCAACAACAATGGCTACTGTCAGGACAGTGAAATCTCCTGGGTACACTGGGATAACCTGCCGGAATCCGCTGAAGCGCTGCGCGCGTTCACCCGTCAGATCCTGACACTGCGTGCTGAGCAGCCGTTACTGCGCCGTGAAAACTGGCGTGACGGCATGGATATTAAGTGGTTCAACGCCGGTGGCGGCTTCCAGCAGAGTGAGCAGTGGGATGAAGGCTCAACGCTGGGCGTCTATATCGGCCGGCCGGATCTTCAGACGGAGGAAGGTATCTGGCATGACGTCCTGATGCTGCTTAACCCGTTTGAAGGCAATGTGCCCTTCCGTATCCCGCAGTTCGGCGAGGGTGGATGGGTGCTGGAGCTGACCACCAGCGATGTGGCAAAGCGGGGTCTGGTGATCACCAAAGAGAAGGACTTCGAGCTGGAAGGACGCAGCTTCGCGCTGTTCAGACGCCCCTGATCACCGCATACGGCTACACATCAGGCGCAGCGCATTTCGCGCTGCGCTTGTCTTTTTGAGGATCGCTGCCAGGCTTAAGCGGTTGTTAACAGTGAGAATTGATGCTGATAAGGAGGCATAATGTCCAGATTTACACAGAAGGTTGTGGTTGTGACAGGTGCCGGGTCCGGCATCGGCGAAGCCAGCGCGAAACGTTTCGCTGAAGAAGGGGCATCGGTAGTGCTGGTGGGACGCACCCGACAGAAACTGGAAGCGACGCTGGCTGAAATGACCTCAGGCGATCATCTGGTGGCGGCCTGCGATGTCTCAGACGCTGAGCAGGTTAAACAGCTGTCAGAAACGGTGCTGCAGAAGTATGGCCGTGTTGACGTGCTGGTGAATAACGCGGGCGTTATCGTGCAGGGCCGCATCCATGAAGTTGATCTCGATGCATGGAAAACCCTGATGAAAACTGACCTTGACGGCGTTTTCCACGGCGTACACTACTTCATGCCAGCGCTGCTGAAGAGCAAAGGCAACGTCGTTAACATTTCGTCCGTTTCCGGCTTAGGCGGTGACTGGGGTATGAGCATTTACAACGCAGCTAAAGGGGCGATTACCAACTTCACCCGTGCGCTGGCGATGGACTACGGCGCGGATGGCGTGCGGGTCAATGCGATCTGTCCCGGCTTTACCTTTACCGATCTGACCGAAGATACCAAACAGGATCAGGCGCTGCTGGAACGTTTTTACGATCGAATCCCGCTGCGCCGTGCCGGTGAAGCAGATGATATCGCCCGTGCAATTGTTTTTATTGCCAGCGATGAAGCCAGCTATATTACCGGCGTCAATTTGCCGGTTGATGGCGGAATTACCGCCTCAAACGGTCAGCCGAAACAGGCATAAATATCAGGGCAGCGCCGTTACGCTGCCCTTTTTATTCTGAATGCCTCGCCCTGGTCATTCTCTTTATTTCCTTTTCCCGCCGCCCGTTAATATCAGCGAATTAATGCTTTGGCGTATGGCGGGTAGGCGTTGCCGAACGGGTCGGTTTAATTGCCGTGCTGATACTGGTCGGGCAAATAAAGGTGCTCAGGCAGGCATTACAGAGTATGGCATTCGCGTGGTGTATTTTCGCCACCGCCAGCGCCTGCTGCCGGGTATAAAGCGAACCAATAAAAACGCGTTTATCGTTCTTTGACAGATTAACGCAACCTTCTTTGTGTAAAATCCATCCACCCATGGGACGCGGGCACAGATAATAATAGCTGGCTTTGAGCATGGTAGTCATCCTGATAGTTGCTGTATGTGTCGTAAAAAAACGAACCAAAATTGGTAAGAGGTTTTATTTGTAATCTGAAGCTTTATTAAACTAACTGAGAATTATCCCTAAAACCACTTTATTGCGTCAGTCAAACCGACTTTGAGAATATGCCCTTTTCAGCCACGCCTGTCGCTTCAGCCATTCGGCGTACCCGTGGGCTCCGGCCCGCTTTGTCGCCCTGCTTTCATTTACAGTGCTTATGCATCGATAAAACATAATAATCCATAAAAAACAAAAATATAGGTGACATAACGCTCTGGCAGACCTCATGTAACACCGCATTATGATTAGCACGGCAGCAGGCGCTATTACCCGCCGCAGGGGTACGTATGAGTATTGATAAACTGAAGCTGAAAAAGGGTGAAGCCGGCATAGCGCGTCTCTTTTAGCGAAGCGCTGACGCACGCGGAGTCGGGGGTTTATCAATACCGGCGCAAGCAATCAATAGCGGCTGGCTTGAAAAAGTAAAACGATCGGTTTACTTTTAAACAATGAAAAAGAGAGACGATATCCTTCAGGCCGCCGAGCGGCTCTTCTATACCCATGGCTTCCACGCCACCAGTACCGATCAACTCTGTCGCGAGGCGGGGGTCTCTACCCGTACGCTTTATCATCACTTCGCCTCCCGCGAAGCCCTTACCGCCGCAGTGCTTAATGCCCGCGAGCAGCGCTTTATGGCTGACCTGCTGCCAGCACAACAGCCTGAGGCCATAGCGCATCTGTTTGCCGTGCTGGGCGAGTGGACGATGAATAACGGCGCACGTGGCTGCTTTTTTCTGAAAGCCTGGGGAGAGTATGCCGAGCGGGATGCTGAGCTGGCATCGCAGGCACTGGCCTTTCGCGCCGCGATGCGTGATTACATCACCCAGTGTGTGACGCATCGGCGCGGCGAAGTCCATCAGCAGCTGAGTGATGCCATCTGGATACTCTTTGAGGGTGCGATTACCACGGCGCTGATAACCGGTCCTGCTGCTGCCCGGCAGGCGTCGCTGGTCGCCGACCAGTTGCTGCAGAGTGAAGCGGCCAGATGAAGTCACCCACCGCGCTGGCGCTGACCGGCTTTAGCCTGATTGCTGTGACGTACGGCATGGCGCGCTTCTCGTGGGGATTGATGCTGCCCGCTATCGTAAAAGATATCCCGTTCAGCCCGCAGCAGGCGGGCTTGCTGTCAGCCTGCAGCTTTGTGGCGTACTGCCTCACTATTCTCACCGCAGCCGTCCTGGCCGAGCGTTACGGTGCCCGGCTGACTGCACTGCTGGCTACCCTCAGTGCAGCGTCAGGTCTGCTGCTGCTCGCCTGTGCCTCCTCACCGCTGCTGCTGGCGACCGGCCTGTTTATTGCCGGATTGAGCTCAGGCCTGGCTTCACCCGCTCTGGCCGCGGCAGTCAGCAGCCGAATCCCGGTTGCCGATCAGCCGCGCATCAATACCCTGATCAACGCGGGCACCAGTGCAGGCATTATTCTGACCGTGGTGATCCTGAGCGTGCTGCCCGGCGGCTGGCGGGCCGCCTGCCTGCTGTTCGCCCTGCTGTCACTGACCTGCCTGCTGCCGGTGATGCGCGTGCTGTCGGCTCAGGCCACCGGTCGCGCCGCCAGCGTGCGCCACTGGCACCAGCGTCTGTATCGTCGCGCTGTGCGTCGGCTGATGGGCATCGCGTTGATTTCAGGCCTGGTGAGTGCGGCCTGGTGGAGCTTTGGATCGGCCCTGCTGCGCCAGCATGTCGGCGTTGATGAAGAGACCGCCCGTTTACTCTGGCTGATTGCCGGCGGGGCAGGCATTGCAGGTGCAGCAACCGGCCCGGTCGCAGCCCGTATCGGACTGAACGCCGTTTACCGGCTGTCGCTGTGCGGGATGGCATTGCCGCTACTGGTTCTGGCCTTCAGCCGGGGTGAATCCACCGGTTTGCTGATCGCGGTGGCCTGCTGCGGCGCAGGTTATGTCACGCTGTCGGGCGTGCTGCTGGTATGGGGCGCACACGCGACGGCTGAAGATCCGGCGACCGGCGTCGGTATCCTGTTTTTTATGCTGGCGATGGGTCAGGCTGCGGGATCGCTGCTGTTTGGTCAGCTCTCTGCCCTGTCAGGTGCCAGTACGGCATTGACGCTGTTTGCAGCCACCGCCCTGCTCCTGCTGTTTATTACACCGTCGCACAGCATTAATGCATCCGGCCAATAAGCCATCATTACCGGATGGCATAATAACGCGCGTGGAGTGAAACAAATAATCGCTGAAGTTCTTTGCCAGACAGCGTGAAATAAACGGCCCGGCTGAGGAGGAGTGATTATGTCAGCACGCTTTCTCTGCCGATAAAAGCAGCGCCGGAATATTTCAGATGGCGCGAATATTCTTAATGCGCGGATTAACTTTTTGCTGAAGTAAATCTTCATCGGGTCCCAGATAATAAGGCACCGCACACTGCTTACCGTCTTTGGTAAATATGATCTGATTATCCTGCAGGAATAACGCCGTAAAATGGCCCAGTACCACACCATTTAATTCGAAGCAGTGATTTCGTGCGGCACGCAGCCCCTGCTTACTCGTGAGAAAATCAACAAATCGCATCATACTGCGCCTCCCGTCTATGCGTTAATTCTACCGAAGCGGCAGAGATAATAGCCTTAACCCCGGTGCGAATCATCCGGCTGATGCTGTTTTCAGAATAGGCTTAATCGCCATTCAGTAGCGGCATTACAGTGGCAAATCGTCGTCTCCTTTTCCTGCCAGGAATAGTCCTGGATAAAGCAGCAGTAATAAAATGACTGAAGCAGATGAAATTTATATTGCGCACGCTGACTGTCCGCTATACCGTTGATTTTTCGACAACTGCAGACACTCAGGAAGAAACCCATGATGGAAATTTTTGAGACAGATGAGCGCCACATTCCGGCGATTCAGCAGATTTACGCCTGGCATGTCCTTAATGGCACCGGCTCCTTTGAGACCGTGCCGCCTGACGCGGCAGAGATGGGTGAGCGGATGCGTAAGATTCAGCAGGCGGGCCTGCCGTGGTTCATCGTCGTCAGCGAGGGCGACGTGCGTGGTTTTTGTTATCTGGCACCTTATCGCCCGCGCCACGCCTACCGGCATACGCTGGAAGATTCGATTTATATTGACCCCGGCTTTCAGAAACGCGGTGCCGGTTCACGTCTGTTAGACCATGCCATTACCTGGGCTGAGCAGGCCGGGTTTCGCCAGCTGATCGCCAACGTTGGCGACAGCGAGAACCGGGGGTCGATTGCCGTGCACCGTGCTGCGGGCTTTGAGATAACGGGCACCCTGCGCTCGGTAGGTTTCAAACAGGGCCGCTGGCTGGATACCGTTTTTATGCAACGTTCTCTGGGAACAGGTGATACTACGCCGCCGGTTGACTAAAATAGAGTCAGAATAAGAAAGACGCACTGGCCCTCGTTTTCCCCAGGAGAAGCTTCTGGTAAGGTGCCTTAACAAAAAATAAAAAATTCCGGAAACCTTTATGTTGTCGACAATCATCTATCGCAGCCACATCACTGAACATGTGCAGCTCGAGACCCTGAATGATTTGGCGCGGAAAGCGAATAAAATCAATAAATCGTCCAGCGTCACCGGAATTTTACTGTTCAATGGCACGCATTTTTTCCAGCTGCTGGAAGGTCCCGAGACGGCGGTAAAGGCGGTCTACAGCCGGATTTGCCAGGATCCGCGCCACCACAATCTGGTTGAACTGTTGCGCGATTTCGCACCGGCGCGGCGTTTTGGTCACGTCGGTATGGAGCTGTTCGATCTGCGATTGCACGATCAGGAAACCGTGCTGGAATCAGTGCTGGCAAAATGCACCACGAAATACCAGATGACCTATGCCGATCGCGCACTGCAGTTCCTGCGCACCTTTGTTGAAGCGCGTGAAAAAGAGAACTATTTTGAAATTCCTGCCGCCAGCGGCTGGACGTTTATTCGTAACACGTCAGAGCAGCGTGAAGGCGATGCAGCACTGCTGGCGTCCGACGAGGTCAGCTTTGCGTTTCAGCCCATCGTTGATCCGTTCGCCTGCGAAATCGTTTCGCTGGAGGCGCTGCTGCGTGGCCCGCAGGGCGAATCGCCGCTCGACTATTTTGCCCGCCTGACACGCGATCAGCTTTATCAGATCGATCTGAGGTCGAAAAAGATCGCTTTCGCCCAGGCGAAGCAACTGGGCATTGAGGGAATGACGCTGTCGATCAATCTGCTGCCGATGACGCTGGTGGAAGTGCCCGACGCTGTCCCTTTTTTGCTGGATGAGATTGCTGCACAGGGGCTGGTGCCAGAGCAGATCATGGTTGAGTTCACCGAAAATGAAATTATCTCGCAGCCTGAGGCGTTTGAAGCCGCTATCCGGCAGCTGAAAGCGGCCGGCATCAGCCTGGCGCTGGATGATTTCGGTGCCGGTTTTGCCGGGCTGTCGCTGCTGACCCGCATTCAGCCCGACAAGATCAAGATTGACCGTGCCATCATCTCTGATGTGCATAAAAGTGGACCGAAGCAGGCGATCATTCATGCCATTCTGAAATGCTGCGCCTCACTGGAGATTGGCGTTATCGCCGAAGGTATTGAACAACCGGAAGAGTGGATGTGGCTGGAAGCCGCAGGCGTGACCCAGTTTCAGGGCTTCCTGTTCTCAAAACCGGAACTGAATGGCGTTGCCGCTGTGGCCTGGCCGGAGCTGATTTAACCCTTTGCGATTTGGATGAATTTACGATCCCCTGCCTTGCTGGATCCCCCGGCTGCTGCTAAATAATTAACAGCGCCGGAGGATCATCTTTCTGTCATCTTCCCGCGTCACAGTCAGTCATGACCCCCATCAGTGATTAAATGTTTAGCAGTCAGATGTTCAGTGTTTAGGCCAGCGCTACGCGCCATGCGTGCGACGTGACTCCAGGGACAGCATTTGAGGAACTGAATGAAGCAAATCATCCGCGGTGATAAAGAACCCTCCCATATCCTGGCAGCGACCCGTGCCCTCGAAGCGCACTACGCCCGCTACGGAGAAGGTAATAAGTACCATCCCATCATCTACTCCATCGCCTACCGCAGCCGGTTTTACCAGGTTGAGGTGATCACCCGACGTGAAACGATGGTCGCGACGGTCATCACCGGGGTGCGTAATCTGACGCATCTCTCCGGTGCCGCCTGACGGTCGCCGGTCACCTCCGGGGGCAGTATTGCCCCCGGATCCCGCTTAGCGTCGGTAGAGTGCGTTGGCCGGATAGATTGCGCCAATCACGCTTTTCTCCCGTGCCCCCGTCACCGCAGGCAGATTACCCGGCAGGCCGGAAAGCGTGCGGAACGCCAGCCAGGCAAACGCCAGCGCCTCCATATCATCACCACTGATACCCGCCGCATCGGTGGTAGCCACTTCCGTTCCGGGCAGGTGCGCCGCCAGCCGCGCCATCAGCAGCGGATTGCGACTGCCACCACCACAGACCAGCAGACGATCGCAGCCATCATTGAGCAACACCTGCTGTGTGATAGTGATGGCGGTCAGCTCCACCAGCGTGGCCTGTACATCCTGCGGGGCCAGACCCGGAAAATAGCGCAGATGCTGCTCCAGCCAGCCCAGATTGAAGTGCTCGCGCCCGGTGCTTTTCGGTGGCGGCAACGCAAACCAGGGTTCACGCAACAGCGCCTCCAGCAGCGCCGGGATCACCGATCCGCTGCGCGCCCACTGTGCATCTTTGTCATAAGCCTGACCCTGATTACGCCAGATCCACGCGTCCAGCAACATGTTGCCGGGGCCGGTATCAAAACCGCGCACCGGCTGACCGGGGATCAGCAGCGAAAGATTAGCGATACCGCCAATATTCAGCACCATGCGGCGTTCAGTGGCATCCATAAGCAGCGCCTGATGAAAAGCAGGCACCAGCGGCGCGCCCTGCCCGCCCAGCGCCATGTCACGACGGCGGAAATCGCCGACCACAGTGACGCCGGTTGCCGCAACAATCTGGTTATTGTCACCAATCTGCAGCGTATTAGGTGCGTCACTCTGGGGCTCATGCCAGACGGTCTGACCATGACAGCCAATTGCCGTAATATCGCTGGCGTTCAGCGATTCGCGCTTCATCAATGTCATGACCGCATCCGCAAACAGCTGGCCGAGGCGGGTATCAAGCTGGCCGAGCTGTGACAGCGTCAGGGATTGCCCCTGGCAAACCCCCAGAATTGCCTGACGCAGCGCGGGAGGCATCGGATGGCAGTAACTCGCCTGCTGCGCCACCATATTCTCATCAATGGCGGCCAGCACCACATCCACTCCATCCAGGCTGGTGCCTGACATTACCCCGATATAGCGTCCTGATTTCATAGCCATTCCTTACTTCCGGCGGGAAGTGCGATTCATCTGCGGCTAGCCTGACAAATAATGATCGCTAATTCTATGATTAAATTCTTTTTATCCGATTGTGCGGACCCGTACCGTTACGTGACTATTTTTAAACTGCGATTGAATTATTGTTGATCTTACATAGTCTATGCTTCGTCCAACCGTGTTTTGTTCGGACAGGGATTAATTTGCCAGTTTTGTGTCTTATACTGTGTGCAGGATACAGCGATAAACGTGGCGCCTTCTCGACTAAAGGAGTTTCAAATGATTAAGCGTGTAATTGTGGTCGCTCTGGCCGGTGTGATGCTGGCAGGTTGTAGCAATACCAGTACGCTGTCGGGTGACACCTACAGTGCCAGTGAAGCTAAGCAGGTGCAGAGCGTGTCATACGGTACGTTAGTCTCTGTACGTCCGGTTAAAATCCAGGGCGGAGATGAGAGCAATGTCATCGGTGCAATCGGGGGTGCCGTGCTGGGTGGTTTCCTGGGTAACACCATCGGTGGCGGCACCGGACGTAGCCTGGCGACAGCCGGTGGTGCGGTTCTGGGTGGCGTAGCCGGTCAGGGTGTTCAGGGCGCAATCAATAAAACCGATGGCGTTGAGCTGGAAATCCGTAAGGATGATGGCAACACCATCATGGTGGTTCAGAAACAGGCCGCCTCGCGTTACTCCGTGGGTCAGCGTGTTGTGATGGCGTCCAACGGCAGCCAGGTAACGGTTTCACCTCGCTAATAGCGCTAAACAAAAAACCGACGCCTGGGCGTCGGTTTTTTTATTTCTCTTTGTGCTGAAGGTCGAGAATGTTTTTCTCCAGCCGGGCGATGAGGGTCACCATCTGACTGATCTCTTCCCGACTGATGCCGGACAGAATGTCATCCCGCGTCTCATCGATCACACTTTCAACCTGTTCAATAATCGGCTCCGCCTGCTGCGTCAGCTTAATGCGTTTGGCGCGTCGATCGTTGGCACAGGTCGAGCGGGTAATTAACCCTTTCTCTTCCAGCTGGTCCAGCGTGCGCACCAGCGAGGGCTGTTCAATACCAATCGCCTTGGCTAACTGAATCTGTGACTGTTCGGGCGGCAGTTGATGAATATTGTGCAACGTCACCCAGTGAGTCTGAGTCAGCTCAAGCGGCTTCAGCCGCTGATCAATCAACGCGCGCCAGATGCGCACCAGGCGAGATAAATCCGTTCCGAGGGGCGTATCCATTTCATCTCCTTATAATTAGCTTGCTAGCTATCAAGCCAGATTTTACACTATTCTGCGAGTTTACAGGACAAATTACAAATCCCGGACCAGGCTACAATCACGCGGCAGCGCGTTCAGTCTGCCGTTTGGGTTAACGAAGGATGTTATCACGTGCTCACTCCTGCTTTATCCGGTGCGAAACCGCTGACCGATCTGGTCGTGGGCGCCTCGCTGTTTTTCCCGCCGATCTTTAAAGCGGTGATGCTCGGCTTCTTTTTCTGGCTGCTGATTCACCCGCTGGTGCGCGGCTGGATCTACTCCGGCGACGTCTGGCATCCCACCCTGTTTGACCTCTCCCTGTTTGTGCTGTGCGTTACCGCCGCACTCTGGCTCATCGGTCACGGATAATCGATATGAAATTTAACGCGGTAAAATACTTCTCAACGCTGATTGTGTTTGCGCTGGCGCTGCTGGCCGGTGGCTGGCTGTGGAACTATTACATGCAGTCGCCCTGGACCCGTGACGGGAAATTACGGGCAGAGCTGGTGGATATCACGCCTCAGGTGTCAGGCCGGATTACGCAACTGAAGGTCAAAGACAATCAGTTCGTGCAGCAGGGCCAGCTGCTGTTAACGCTGGATCCCGTGCCGTGGCAGATCGCGCTCGACAATGCCACCGCCCAGCTCAGCAAAGCGCAGGCGGATCTGGCGAAAGCGCAGCATGAATACAACCGGCGCAGCAACCTGCCGCGTAACATCATCTCTGCGGAGGATCTTGATGCGGCACGCTTAAGCGCTGAGGCTGCCGCCGCCAGTGCTAAAGCCGCGCAGGCGGAGCTGGAACGCGCACGCTGGAATCTCCAGCAGACGACGCTGACCGCACCCGCAGATGGCTGGATCACGAATCTGACGCTCCGTCCCGGCAACTACGCCACGGCAGGAACGCCCCTGTTTGCACTGGTCGACAGCCACTCTTACTACGTCATGGGGTATTTCGAAGAGACCAAGCTGCGCCATATTCACGCAGGCGCGACGGCACAGGTAGTGCTCTACAGCAATGGCATGCAGCTGCAGGGCCATGTGGATAGCATTGGCCGCGCCATCTATGACCAGAGCATTGAGACCGACAGCGGCCTGGTGCCCGATATCAAACCCAACGTACCCTGGGTGCGGCTGGCGCAGCGGGTGCCGGTGCGCATTCGTCTCGACCCGCTCCCGGCCGATGCCAGTCTGGTGGCCGGTACCAGCTGCACCATCACCATCCAGCCATGAATGTTCAGTGGCTGGCCTGGGATCAACTGCCCTGGATTAAGGCGAACGCCGGTCAGTGGCGCTATGCGTTGCGCAACGCTATCGCGATGTGTCTGGCGCTGAGCATCGCCTATGGTCTGGATCTCGATGAGCCTTACTGGGCGATGACCTCCGCGGCGGTGATCAGCTTTCCCACCGTCGGCGGCGCAATCAGTAAAAGTCTGGGGCGCATTGTCGGCAGCCTGCTCGGGGCCAGCGCCGCGCTGCTAATTGCCGGACATACGCTGAATGAGCCCTGGCTGTTCACCTTTGCGATTGCCGGGTGGCTGGCGCTCTGCACCGGCATTGCGAACCACTATCAGAATAACGTTGCCTATGCGTTTTCGCTGGCGGGCTACACGGCCGCCATCATCGCCTTCAGCAGCGTCAATATCACCGATATTACCTCGCTGTGGACCATCGCTCAGGCTCGCGTCTGCGAGGTCATCTCCGGCATTCTCTGTGCGGGGTTGATGATGATGGTGCTGCCGAGCACTTCCGATGGTGAGACGCTGATTACCTCGCTGAAACAGATGCATAGCCGACTGCTCGAACATGCGGTGTTACTGCTTCAGCCCTCTGCCAGCGATACGATTCGTACCGCGCATGAAAATGTCATCAGCCAGATCCTGACCATGAATCTGCTGCGTATCCAGGCATTCTGGAGCCACTACCGCTTTCGCCGACAGAACAACGTCCTGAACTATGTGCTGCACCAGCAGCTGCGACTTACCAGCGTGCTTTCCAGCCTGCGTCGCATGCTGCTGAACTGGCCTGACGCGCCGGAGACGCTGTTTGAGGCGCTGCAGCAACTGCTGGCGGAGCTGGCGAAACCGGCGTGTGATAAATATCGTCTGGCGCAAATCCTGCGCAGCGTGACACCCGCCGCGAATGGCGACTACCGGCAGCGCGCCTTTTGTCACCGGCTGCGCTACTTCTGCTGGATGTACCTTAACGTACTGCGCTGGATCCGCCTGCTGGATCGCGCCGATGCCGATACCCGCTTTCAGCCGCCGCCGGTTCCGGCGCTGGCGCGCGACAGCGACAGTGCTGAAGCGGGCTGGAGCGCGCTGCGTACCTTCTGCGTTATCGTGCTGGGCTGCGCCTTCTGGATCAACACGCAATGGTCTTCAGGGGCTTCGGCGCTCACGTTAACCGCCATTGCCTGTGTGCTTTATGCCTCTGCGCCCTCACCCGGAGGCAGCGTCACCCTGCTGCTGAAAACGTTGCTGTGGCTGTTTGCGTTTAGCTTTGTGATGAAGTTTGGCCTGATGGTGCAGATCGATCAGCTGTGGCCGTTTTTACTGTTTCTGTTTCCGCTGCTGGTCACGCTGCAACTCTTCAAGCTGCAGCAGAAACAGCGTGCCGGGATGTGGGGACAGTTCATCGTCTTTATGGGCTCGTTTATTGCGGTGACGAATCCGCCCGCCTGGGATTATCAGGATTTTTTCAACGATAACATCGCCAAAGTCTACGGGGTGCTGCTCGCCTGGCTGGCGTTCCAGATTTTACGGCCCAGCTCCGATGCGCGACGCAGCCGACGGCATATCCGGGCGCTACGGCTGGCGTTTCTGGATCAGCTGCGGCAACGGCCCCGGCTCAGCGAGAGCCGCTTTGAATCGCAGATTTACCATCGCATCAGTCAGCTCAGTCACAGCCGGGATGAGCAGGCACGCGTCTGGCTCCTGCGCTGGGGCGTGGTGCTGCTCAACTGCTCGCATATCGTCTGGCAGTTGCGTGAATGGCGCGCTGATTCGGCAGCGCTGATGACATTCCGAGATAACAGCCTGCAAAATCTTCAGCAGATTATCAGTAGCCGCGGTGTACGGCACAGTTCGCTGGATCAGATGCTGACGGAACTGGAAGCGACCATTGCCGCATTACTGGCGCGGGAAAACAACGAGGCCAGCGAACTGGCGGGGATTATCTGGCGATTACGCTGTTCGCTGGCACAACTGAAACAGGCCGTGCCTGAATGATTACTGGCAATATTGCTGCTGCTGGCGGTTAAAATCATCCTGCAACTGTTGCAGCGTTTTATGGCCTTCAAAGCGGGTTTTGTCCATTTCGGTCATCGGTTCAATCACCAGCGCTTTCTCATCGGGTGAGAACATAAAGCGACGCGTCAGTTCGGTGCCGGTAAAACTCTGACCGTGAATGCCACCGCATACCATGGTCATGGTGCGGCGATAGACAGTGGTGTCCGTGAAATTGGTTTCAGTCGCGCTGCGAAAGACCTGATCGCACCCCTGCGCTTCCAGCCTGCGCACCATGTTGCGGCTGAGCCATTCACGGCCTTTGGCGATCTTTTCACAGGTAATACGCATTTTGCTGGTATCAATGGTACGCTGAAGCTCCCGTCCCGTTTCAGTAACCAGTTGCGTATCATTGGGTTTATCGCATCCCACCAGCAGCAGACACAGCAGTAATGCGCCCTTGAATTTCATTTTCCTGCTCCTTTCCCCATCACGCTTTCTTACCTGAATCAATATCATAGGGGGGAAATGACGGGGATGGTATAACAATTCATAAACAGGCAGGATAAAAACGGGCGGCCATCGCCTGCCGCCCGGATATTCAGATGACGCCGCAGGCAAAACGCGCCCCGCCGCCGCCCAGCGGTTCAGGATGATCGGCATGATTGTCCCCGCCAGCATGGACCATCAGCGCTTTGCCTTTGATCTCCTGTAACGATTTCAGACGCGGTGCCAGCACGGGATAAGTTGCGTTGCCTTTCTCATCAACATAGACCGCGGGAAGGTCACCCTGGTGCCCCTCAGCGTACGGTCCCAGATGCTTGCCGGTGTTAGCGGGATCAAGGTGACCTCCAGCCGCTCCAGCGGCGACCACTTTGCCCCCGGACTCGCCCGGCTCACAGCTGCCTTTGGCATGAACATGGAAACCGTGAATGCCCGGCTTCAGTCCCTGCAGATCCGGTGTAAACTGCAGACCATACTGTGTTTCGTCAATCCTGACGGTACCCAGAGATTTTCCTATCCCCTCAGCGGTAACCTGATGGATCGTAACCTGCTCGCTGGCAGCCTGTGCTGCGCCGCAGGCGATCAGCGCGAATAGCGCAACTGCTTTCATTTTCATGGTGACTCCATTTATCTCCCAGGGGTTGAGATAAGTCTGGTCGCTGTTGCGCTTTTTTGCCGAAGATTGACGCAGTTTTACGCTTCAGGGAACATCAAAGCCCAGCGCCGCTTTACGGATACGGAACCACTGTTGACGCGAAAGGGATAGGTTCAGCGCCCCGGCGGCTTCGCTGACCCGCGCTGCTTTACCGGAACCAATAATCGGCAGCGGACGTGACGGCAGCATCAGTATCCAGGCATAGACGACCTGTTCCACACTGGTAGCACCGGTCTCCTGCCGCACCTGCTCAAGTTCATTACGCAGTGGCTGGAAGTGAGGATCGTTAAACAGACGCCCGCCGCCGAGACAGGACCAGGCCATTGGACGAATGCGCAGTTGCTGACACTGATCCAGCGAGCCATCCAGCAGCACGCTTTGCTGCACCGGTGAGATTTCCAGCTGATTGGTCACCAGTGAAAACGGCAGGCGGGATTGCAGCAGTGAAAACTGTGAGGGCGTGAAGTTGGAGACGCCAAAATGCAGCACTTTGCCGCTTTGATGGAGTGCCATAAAGGCCTCTGCCACCTCGTCAGCCGCCATCAGCGGATCGGGACGATGAATCAGCAGCAGGTCGAGACGATCGGTGTGGAAATGGCGCAGCGAATTTTCAGCACTCTGCAGGATATGCGTTTTGTCGGTAATGTAGTGGCCAATCTGATGCTCAGGCCGGGCGCGGGTGGCGATGCCGCACTTGGTCACAATCTGTAGCTGGTCGCGCAGTCCGGGAACAAGCTTCAGCGCCTCACCAAAGGCCGCCTCGCACTGGTAGTCACCATAAATGTCCGCATGATCGACGGTTGTAATGCCGAGCCCCAGATGGTGCTCGATAAACGCAACGCGCTCCTGCGGTGACATCCCCCACTCCATCAGACGCCAGTACCCCATAACCAGCGGTGAAAAATCGGGGCCCTGTAAAGCGATGGCCTGCGGTTCTGACATGATGTTCTCCCTGTTGCGCATTGGCTGAAATTAGCGTGTCAGAGAGTATAACGGAAAGCGCGAAGTCGTCAGAATAACTCCGGCTGTTGTGGTTCGTGCGGCTCCTCGCCTTTCTGCTGCCGGTGCAGGCGCTGACGGCGCTGCTGACAAAGACGGATGACCTCACGCTTTTGCGCATCGCTGAAGCGCAGCCAGTTGAACCGCTCATCGCGGCTGCGTAAACATCCCAGGCAGTAGCCACGCGCATCAGTCTGGCAGATGCCGCGACAGGGGCTGGGAACCGGGAAAAACTCAAGCTGCTCGGCCACCACGACTCCGGATTCACAGAATAAACAGTCCAGTAAAAAGCGTAGCCTGGATGCGCAGGAAATAAGCGCAGACCGGTCAGAATTCGCCTTTTCTTTCACTGGCGGGTGAACACTCTGTGCCAAATGCACAGGACGGCGTTGCATTAGACCAACTGGTCTACTACTCTCTTTGCCATGAATAAAACGCTACAACGCAATGAAACCCGCGAACACCTGCTCCAGACAGGTGAGCAACTCTGTCTGCAACGCGGCTTTACCGGAATGGGTCTCAGTGAACTGCTGACACAGGCGGCGGTGCCGAAAGGCTCCTTCTACTACTATTTCCGTTCTAAAGAGGCGTTTGGTGTGGCGTTACTGGAACGCTACTTTGCGCGTTACCTGCAGGATGTGGAGCGACAGTTAAACCAGACCTGCGGCACACCGCGTGAGCGTCTGCTTAACCATTTTCGATCTGCCACAGAGCTGTTCGTGCAGCAGGGGCATATCGTGGGTTGTCTGGGGGTGAAGGTTTCTGCTGAGGTCTGCGATCTTTCAGAGCCGATGCGTGATGCGCTGCAGCAGGGTGCCGCAAAGATTACTGCACTCTACGCCCGGACGCTGGTTGCCGCTGAGCAACAGGAGTCGCTGAGCCTGCCGCAGCCACCTGCGCAGATGGCGGAGTTGCTGTCGCTGCTGTGGCTCGGTGCCAGCCTGCAGAGCAAAATTTCCCGCGAGGCGCAGCCACTGCGTCTGGCACTGAGTACCATCGAACAGTGGCTTGAACGTCACTGATTTTTAAAAAACGTGTTTGTAGACGACTGGTCTACTAATCAGGAGCTATTATGGCGAGTACCCAGCTGTTTCGTCCGCTGAAAGTCGGCGCAATTACCGTCCCAAACCGCGTATTTATGGCACCGCTGACCCGTCTGCGCAGCATTGAGCCGGGCGACATCCCTACCCCGATGATGGCCGAATATTACCGCCAGCGCGCCAGCGCCGGTTTAATCATCACCGAAGCCACCCAGATCTCTTTCCAGGCAAAAGGCTATGCCGGTGCGCCAGGCCTGCATACTCAACCGCAGATTGCCGCGTGGAAAGCGATTAACGAAGGTGTACATCAGGCGGGCGGTCATACCGCAGTCCAGTTATGGCATACCGGTCGTATCTCACATAACAGCGTGCAGCCGGAAGGCAAAGCACCGGTTGCGCCGTCAGCCATTCCTGCAGGGACCCGTACTTCACTGCGTGCCGAAGATGGCAGCGTTTACCGCGAAGATACCTCTGTTCCGCGTGAACTGACGGTGCCAGAAATTCAGCAGATCGTGGCCGATTTTGGTCAGGCTGCGGCAAACGCACGTGAAGCGGACTTCGATCTGCTTGAGCTGCACTCGGCGCACGCCTACCTGATTCACCAGTTCCTGGCTCCGGGTTCAAACCAGCGTACCGATGAATATGGCGGCAGCATCGAAAAACGCGGTCGCTTTGCGCTGGAAGTGGTGGATGCGGTGATCGCCAACTGGTCAGCCGATCGCATTGGTATCCGCGTCTCGCCTATCGGCAGTTTCCAGAATCTGGACAACGGCCCGGACGAAGAAGAAGCGGCGCTGTGGTACATCGGCGAGCTGGCAAAACGCAACATCGCCTATCTGCATCTTTCCGAGCCAGACTGGGCCGGTGGTAAGCCTTACACTGACGCCTTCCGTCAGAAAGTACGCGATCTCTTCCCGGGTGCCATCATTGGTGCCGGTGCGTACACCGTTGAGAAAGCCGATGACCTGATTTCCCGCGGTCTGATTGATGCGGTTGCGTTTGGTCGCGATTACATTGCTAACCCGGATCTGGTTGAGCGTCTGCAGCAGGATGCCCCACTGAATCCACAGCGTCCGGAAAGCTTCTACGGCGGCGGCGCGGAAGGTTATATCGACTACCCGACGCTGTAACCGGTTTGGGCTGCCGTCCGGGACGATGACGGCAGCCATTATTCAATGGCGATTTTCATCGCTATACTTAGCGCCTGGGTCATCCGGCGATGGCGTTTTTTTAAAAGAGGATGTTATGCGTTTATTACATACCATGCTGCGCGTTGGCGATCTGCAACGTTCAATCGATTTCTACACCCGTGTGCTCGGCATGCGTGTGCTGCGTCAGAGCGAAAACACCGAATACAAATATACCCTGGCGTTTGTGGGTTACACCGACGAGAGCGAAGGTGCGGTGATTGAGCTGACCTATAACTGGGGCGTTGATAAGTATGACCTCGGTGATGCCTATGGTCATATCGCGCTTGGCGTCGATGACGCAGCCGCGGCCTGCGAACGTATCCGCAAAGATGGCGGCAACGTAACGCGTGAAGCTGGCCCGGTTAAAGGCGGCTCCACCATTATTGCCTTTGTTGAAGATCCCGATGGCTACAAAATTGAGCTGATCGAAAACAAAGATGCCGGTAACGGCCTGGGCAACTAAACCTGCCTCTCAGCCTGCCCGTTCGGGCAGGCTGAATCCCCTTCCCTGCGCTTCATCTGCTGCATCCGGCCCTGTTTTTTGCCATAATGCGCGCTGCCCTTTTTCTGCAACGAGATCCTGATGTCTGAATCGAATTCCCCTAATGCGCTCAATCAACGTTTCCGTGGCTTCTATCCGGTGGTGATCGACGTTGAAACCGCTGGTTTCAACGCGCAAACCGATGCGTTACTGGAGATCGCCGCTATCACGCTGAAAATGGATGAAGAGGGATGGATTCAGATTGACCAGACGCTGCATTTCAACGTCGAACCGTTTGTCGGGTCGCTGCTGCATCCGGAAGCGCTGGCCTTTACCGGTATCGATCCCGGTAATCCACTCCGTGGCGCGGTAAGTGAATATGAGGCGCTGCATGCCATTTTTAAAATGGTGCGTAAGGGCATTAAAGACAGCGGCTGCAATCGTGCCATTATGGTGGCGCACAATGCCACGTTTGATCTGAACTTTATGTCTGCGGCAGCAGAACGCGCCAGTCTGAAGCGCAATCCGTTTCACCCGTTTGCCACGTTTGATACCGCGGCCCTGAGCGGACTGGTGCTGGGTCAGACTGTGCTGGCGAAAGCCTGTATTGCGGCGGGAATGACGTTTGACAGCACCCAGGCGCACTCGGCGCTCTACGATACTCAGCAGACGGCGACGCTATTCTGCGAGCTGGTGAACCGCTGGAAACGGTTAGGTGGCTGGCCTCTGCCCTTCGCGGAAGGTGACACAGAAACCCGCGCATCCGTTTAACCGATGCTGCAATGAAAAAGGCCGACATGATGTCGGCCTTATTTTATTCTGCTTCTTTGAATTTTTCCGCAGTCTCTTTGATCAGCGACTGCAGCTCACCACGCTGCAACATCTCAACGATGATGTCGCATCCACCGACCAGTTCACCATCGACCCACAGCTGTGGGAAGGTTGGCCAGTTAGCGTATTTCGGCAGCTCAGCACGAATGTCCGGGTTCTGCAGAATATCCACGTAAGCAAAACGCTCACCGCAGGCTGACAGCGCCTGCACCGCCTGTGCAGAGAAACCGCAGCTTGGCAGTTTCGGGGAACCTTTCATGTACAGCAGGATCGGGTTTTCTGCGATCTGGCGCTGAATTTTTTCTACAGTACTCATAATTGCCTTCCTTAATTCGTTACTTCGTGTTTGTTTATTGTAGCGACTTCGCAGCGTGACTGAAAATGAGATTTTGCCCGCTGCCCGATTAAATGACCATCATTGTTAAGTCACATTCGCAGGACGTTAAACGTCAGGTATGAACAGCGGGTAACAGTTTAATAATTCGTAATAATTCCGCTGCTATAACATGCTGAAAATGCTCATTTTCAATGCAATGGCATGGGTTGCAAAGATTAATATTAAAAGGCATTACAGTTTTTAAGCGAACTGGACTAGAATGACCTGGGCACTGATCCTGGATCAGATTAATCTCAACTTTGTCGCGGTGCGTAGTGGCCCTGACAACTTAACAACTCAATGGACTATGCGTTTAATCATTACGCTTTTTATGCTGGCCTTTGCGCAACTGTTTTTCAATATCGCCGCTGCGTCGCCTCACGCGCCGGTGAACGTCAGTACGCATAAAGCAGAGAAAAAGAGTGCGCGTGACGATGAGCGTCGCAAGCGTCGCCCGGTAAAAACGGCGGCCAAAAAAACACGTCTTAGCCCGGTTCAAAAACTAAAAGCAAAAAAACAGAAAAAAGTCGAACTCACCGCGAAACAGACGCCTGCTAAGAAGACCTCACTCAAGACCGCCCGCAACAGCAAAGAGAAGAAACGCTATGGCCATCAGCGCCTGCTGAAAACGGCTGAGGTCGCCGCCAGCGAGCCTGGCACGATTAAAATGAGCAAGTCCCACCGTCAGCGCTATCAGAAAGCGCGTGAGACCGCGATGACCAAGCTGATGGGTCAGTTGGGTAAACCCTATCAGTGGGGCGGCACTTCCCCGCATACCGGTTTCGATTGCAGCGGTCTGGTCTGGTATGCCTATAAAGATCTGGTGAAATTTAAGATCCCGCGCACTGCTAACGAGATGTATCACCTGCGTGACGCCGCGCCAATCAAACGCGAGTCGCTGGAGAAAGGCGATCTGGTCTTCTTCCGCATCAATGGCCGCGGCACAGCGGACCACGTTGGCGTTTACCTGGGCGATGGCAAATTTATTCAGTCGCCACGTACCGGCAAAGATATCCAGATCAGTGCATTAGGCGAGGACTACTGGCAGCGCCATTATATTGGTGCCCGTCGGGTAATGACGCCGAAAACCATACGCTGAGCCGCAGAACAGCCAGAAGAGAGCCGGGATATTCCCGGCTTTTTTTATTAGTGCAGAATGGCAGTAAAACTAAACGCCACAATCATCAGCAGACAGCCGACAGTGGTCATCAAAGCCAGTTTAAGATCGGTACTCATTGCTTGCTCCTTAGTCACACAATTAGTAGGGATACTGCATTTTCCCACAGGGGCGGGTAAAAATCTCGTTTTATCCGTTCAGCCTTGTTAGAATCCCGCCTTTGTTGCGCAACGCGCGCAACCCTGATTCCGTTTGCGCATCTTTTCAGGCGTTTTTTCTCCGCCAGCAGCCCGTTTACCGGCCAGAAAAGCCGCATTTTTGCGGAAAAAACCCTGAGCAGACGCAAACGTTTAACACTACGCTTATCATAGAGTTAGGTAAGCACTGGAGTCCGATTTTCATGGCAACAATTAAAGATGTGGCGAAACGCGCAGGCGTCTCAACGACCACCGTTTCGCACGTCATCAATAAAACCCGCTTTGTCGCTGAAGAGACACGCGATGCGGTCTGGCAGGCTATCAAGGAGCTACACTACTCGCCGAGTGCTGTGGCGCGCAGCCTGAAAGTAAACCACACCAGGACGCTGGGCCTGCTTGCGACCTCCAGCGAAGCACCCTATTTCGCTGAAATTATTGAGGCGGTTGAAAATCACTGTTTCGATAAAGGCTATACGCTGATTCTGGGTAACGCGCATAACGATCTGCAAAAACAGCGCGCCTATCTCAGCATGATGGCGCAGAAGCGCGTAGATGGCCTGCTGGTGATGTGCTCTGAATATCCGGACGATCTGCTGCAGATGCTGGAAGAGAACCGAAACATCCCGATGGTGGTGATGGACTGGGGCGAGTCACGCGCCGACTTTACCGACACAGTGCTGGATAATGCCTTCCAGGGCGGTTATCTGGCGGGACGCTATCTGATTGAACGCGGACACCGCGATATTGGTGCCATTCCGGGCCAGATGGAGCGCAACACCGGCGGCGGACGCCATGCCGGATTCCTGAAGGCACTGGAAGAAGCGGGTATCCAGCCGCGCAGCGAGTGGATCGTGCAGGGTGACTTTGAGCCGGAGTCGGGCTATCAGGCGATGCAGCAGATTCTGTCGCAGAAGCAGCGCCCGACGGCCGTGTTCTGCGGCGGCGACATCATGGCGATGGGCGCTATTTGCGCCGCCGACGAGATGGGTCTGCGCGTGCCTCAGGATATTTCGGTGATCGGCTATGACAATGTGCGCAACGCCCGCTATTTCGCCCCTGCCCTGACCACGGTGCATCAGCCTAAAGCCCAGCTGGGTGAGAAAGCGCTGGATATGCTGCTCGACCGCATCACCAGCAAGCGCGAAGTATCACAAACGATTGAAGTACATCCCACGCTGATTGAGCGCCGTTCAGTGGCGGATGGTCCGTTCCGCGACTACCGCCGCTAATCCTCGCTTAACCACTCCTGATTAAGCGTTTGCGCATCACCCAGATAGCTGAGCAACCAGCCTGTCGCCGGTGATGCGCGATCTTCGGCCCAGCTGACGCAACAGGGGCTGTCCGGAAATGCCACCGGCAGCGTCAGTTCAACCAGTTCGCCGCTGTCGAGCCGTGGCCTGGCCAGATGGCCCGGCACCATCGCTACGCACAATCCCGCCTGCACGCACTCCAGCCCGGTTTGCCACTCCGGCACCACCAGCCTGCGCTGGTTATCCAGCGTCCATGTCATACGACGTGGCAGTGCGCGTGACGTATCTTCCAGCACCAGTGATGGCCAGCTGCGTAACGTGTCGTCATCAATCTGGCTTGCCTGTGTCAGTGGATGATCGGGTGCGACCACGCAGCGCCAGTTCAATGTGCCCATATCCCGGAAAGCAAAGCGTCCGCCCACCGGTATCGCCTGCGTGGCACCTATCGCCACGTCCACCCGGCCATCGGCCAGCGCATCCCAGACGCCGTTAAAAACTTCATAGCTGATGATCAACTCCATATCGGGGAAGTGGCGATAGAAATCTTTAACCAGCTGTCGGGTGCGCTGAGGCTTTGCAATACAGTCAACGGCAATGCTGAGCTGCCCGCGCCAGCCGTTCGCCAGCTGCTGACACTGTCGCCGCGTGGCAAGCATTTTTTTGATGACGCTACGCCCTTCCCGGACAAAATGTTCGCCCGCCGGGGTCAGCACCACGTCGCGATGCTGACGCTGAAACAATGGCACTGCCAGCCAGTTCTCCAGCTGGCGCACCGTATAGCTGATGGCAGAAGGCACCCGATGTAACTCCTGCGCGGCCGCGCTGAAGCTGCCCCCACGGGCGACCGCGTCAACCACTTCTAATGCATATTCTGACCACATAATCTGCCTTCAAAAATTTTAACAGCACCAGGCAAATATTACCGTTTCACAGCAGCAAACGCACCTTTTACACTCTGCCGCGTTTATCCTGCCAAAATGAGAATGAGATGTTGTCGAACAAAGGATTTATGCCCTATCTTGCCCTGCTGAGCATGCTTGGCTTTTTAGCCACGGATATGTACCTGCCCGCCTTTGGTGCGATGCAGCAAACCTTTAATACCTCGCCCGGCCTGATCAGCGCCAGTATGAGTCTCTTTCTGGGAGGCTTTGCCGTGGGTCAGCTTTTTTGGGGACCGCTTTCCGATCGCATCGGCCGTAAACCCGTGTTGCTGGCCGGGCTGGCTATGTTTGGTATCGGCTGTGCGGGCATGCTGTGGGTAAATAATATCGGTCTGATGCTGGCGCTGCGCTTTGTTCAGGCAATTGGCGTGTGTGCTGCGGCCGTGAGCTGGCAGGCGCTGGTGGTGGATCGCTATCCTGCCGCACGTGCCAATAAAGTTTTTGCCACGATTATGCCACTGGTTGCGCTCTCCCCGGCGCTGGCCCCGTTACTGGGTGCCTGGCTCATCGGCCACTTCCACTGGCGTTCGATTTTCCTGGTGCTGACCCTGATTGCGGTGGCGCTGATCCTGGTCACTCTGCGTCTGCCTACCGTGCGTAAAGTGGCGCAACAAAAAGGCGCACAGCCGGGTTTCTTCACGCTGCTTAAATCCCGCGTCTACAGCGGCAACGTGCTGATCTACTCCGCCTGTTCCGCCAGCTTCTTTTCCTGGCTGACCGGATCGCCGTTTATTCTGGCGGATCTGGGGCTCTCTCCCGCCGATATCGGCCTGAGCTATGTGCCACAAACCCTCGCCTTTTTAACGGGCGGATTCGGCTGTCGTGCGTTGCTCAACCGCTTTAACGGTGCTCAACTGCTTCCCTGGCTGCTGGGTCTCTACAGCCTGAGCATTCTGGCGCTGTTTGCGGTTGCACTGACAGGCAGCAGCACGCTGGTCAGTCTGATGGTGCCATTCTGTGGTATGGCGCTGGCTAACGGTGCGATTTATCCGATTGTGGTTGCCAGTGCGCTGATGCCCTTCCCGGACGCTACCGGTAAAGCGGCCGCATTGCAGAACACGCTGCAGCTGGGACTCTGCTTCGCCGCGAGCCTGGCGGTGTCAGCCGGATTGACTCAGGCACTCTTTACCACCACGCTGATGATGACGCTGACAATTGTGCTGGCGCTGGTCGGCTATGCCATGCAGCGTGCCGCAAACGCACAAACTGTTGTTGCCTCTGCTCAACCTGCCTGCCAGGATAATCAATGACACCCTGACTTTTTCGTTAGCATCCTAACAATAAGTCATTGAATATTGACCTGGGTGAGCATATACTCATCCGGGTCAACAAATCTGCAATAAATCAACAATATAATAACGAAACAATCTGATTGGCACCCTGTTGCCGGGACGGTTTTTGTGCGCGTTATTCTTACCTGACCGTTCTTCAGCAGGCTGTTCCAGTCCTCTGTATCTCACAAATAATCGGTGTGCGGAGTCATCCGTGACGTTTCTCAATGCCTGACAAATTGGCTACTCTTTGTTCAGGTTCTGATTGGACAGGTGGTGGAAAAGCTATGAGTTCATCTTATGCAGAAGCAGTGAGTCCTGAAGAGAACCATTGGTATCGCATCGTTCATGAACTGCTGGAAAAGGCGGATATCGAAATCAATGGTTCACGTCCCTGGGATATTCATGTTACTCATCCCGGTTTTTTTAAGCGTGTGCTGCAGGAGGGTTCGCTTGGGCTGGGTGAGAGCTACATGGATGGATGGTGGGAGTGTGACAGGCTGGATATATTCTTCCACCAGGTACTTAAACATAAACTCGACCAGCAGCTTCCTCATCATTTCAAAGATACGCTGCGCATTGCTGCCGCCCGCTTAACCAATCTGCAATCAAAAAAACGGGCCTGGATTGTCGGTAAAGAGCATTACGACCTGGGTAACGATCTTTTTTCACTGATGCTTGATCCCTACATGCAATATTCCTGTGGTTACTGGAAAGAGGCCACAACACTGGCGACGGCGCAGGAAGCCAAGCTGGATATGATCTGCCGTAAATTAGCGCTGGAACCCGGAATGTCGCTGCTGGATATCGGCTGTGGCTGGGGCGGGCTCGCGGAATTTGCCGCACGTCATTACGGTGTCAGGGTGCATGGCGTCACGATTTCTGCCGAACAGCAGAAGCTGGCACAGCAACGTTGTAACGGATTAGACGTCACGATTCTGTTACAGGATTATCGCGATCTGAATGAGCAGTTTGATCGCATTGTTTCGGTGGGGATGTTTGAACATGTGGGGCCGAAAAATTACGCCACCTATTTTGATGTGGTCGATCGTAATTTAAAGCCTGACGGTATTTTTCTGCTCCACACTATCGGCGCAATCAGGACCGATATGAGTGTCGATCCCTGGATTGATAAATATATCTTCCCGAATGGCTGCCTGCCTTCAGTGCGACATGTAGCCGATGCCAGCGAGCCCCATTTCATTCTGGAAGACTGGCATAACTTCGGGGCCGATTACGACAAAACACTGATGGCCTGGCATGACCGTTTTGTGCAGGCCTGGCCGGATCTGGCCGATAAATATGGAGAACGCTTTAAGCGGATGTTCTCTTATTATCTGAATGCCTGTGCCGGTGCTTTCCGGGCGCGTGATATTCAGCTGTGGCAGATTGTGTTCAGTCGCGGCGTGGAGGGGGGATTGCGGGTGGCGCGGTAGGCGGTAGTTGTCCTGCAGACGCCAAATTTGAGTCTGACAGCAACGAATAAGCGCGAGCAGGAACGGGGTCAGATGAGCAAAGCGTCTCGCGCCTGTGACAAAAACGCCGGGCGCGTTTTTGAACAGCGCAACGCGTTGGCCCGGCAACGGGCGCACCTCAGGGATGAGGTGCGTAATCGCGCGGGACGTGCGTGCTATGGATAACGGCTTTGCGTCTTTCCGATCTGGCGTTGTTCGCTGTGCCGTCCCGGTAACAGCAAAACAATTCAGACCCTGTCACAACGCGTAAAGGCGCTTACACGCCTCTTATCAACTCCCGGAGGCGGGCTGGCCGGTCAGCATACTCATCGCAGCCGCAGCATCGCGCTGAGCCAGAACCCGCTCGACGGTTTCCACTATCGCCTGCGTATGAGGGTCGATCTCAATATTGACCCGGTCACCAAACGACTTCGCCCCCAGCGTGGTGCGTTCCAGCGTTTCCGGGATCAGATAGACACAGAATTTACTCTTCGTCACATCGCCTACCGTCAGGCTGATGCCGTCGATGCCGACAAAACCCTTATGCAAAATATATTTCATCTGCATGGGGTCCTGGATTTTAAACCAGACTTCACGATTATGTTCTGACTGGATAATCCTGCAGATCTCAGCGGTGGTCATAATATGACCCGACATCAGATGACCGCCTATTTCATCGCTGAATTTCGCTGCCCGCTCAATATTGACCACGTCGCCCTGACGCAAATCACCAAGATTAGTGACGCGCAGTGTCTCTTTAATTAAATCAAAACTGACGCAGTCACCTTCGATGGCCGTCACTGTCAGGCAGCACCCGTTATGGGCGACAGATGCGCCCAGCGCCAGACCCGGTAAGAGTTCTGCTGGCAGCCGGACAGTATGGGTACGAAACAGTTCTTTCTCTTCAATGGACACGATTTCTGCGGTGCCCTGCACAATACCGGTAAACATAGTCTTTGCCTCTGCGAAGTTTCCGCTAGTTTATCACAGCTCAGGTCGGCTGTTGGATTTCACCCCGCGTCACCTGTTTAATGGGGTTCAAAACGCATTGTGTGACAAAGATTGGCGAATTCTTTTACCCCGGTTACACTAGTCCGCGCAATTCTCCGGGGTTTTCTTCCCTTTTAATTCATTCAATAAGTCAGGTGTTAACGTGCAGAAGTATTCAACAGAAGCGCGTCAATTGCTGGCCCTTGCGATTCCGGTCATCCTTGCTCAGGTGGCTCAAACCGCAATGGGATTTGTGGATACCATTATGGCCGGCGCAGTCAGCGCCACGGATATGGCCGCCGTTGCTGTCGGCACTTCTGTCTGGCTTCCGGCCATCCTGTTTGGTCATGGTCTTCTGCTTGCATTGACGCCCACCGTTGCGCAACTCAACGGCTCAGGCCGCCGCGAACGCATCGGCGAACAGATCCGCCAGGGCTACTGGCTGGCCTTTATCGTCTCACTGCTGGTGATGGTGCTGCTGTGGCACGCCGGTTATCTTATCCGGGCGATGCATGACATCGATCCCGCGCTGGCGCTCAAAGCCGAGGGCTATCTGCATGCGCTGCTGTTCGGTGCGCCGGGCTATCTCTTCTTTCAGGTGCTGCGTAATCAGTGCGAGGGGCTTTCGAAAACCAAACCCGGCATGGTACTGGGCTTTCTGGGCCTGATGTTCAACATCCCGCTGAACTATATCTTTATCTATGGTCATTTCGGCATGCCCGCGCTGGGCGGTGTCGGTTGCGGCGTGGCGACGGCCTCAGTCTACTGGGTGATGTTTATCTGCCTGCGCTTCTGGGTACGCCGGATGGGCAGCATGCGCGATATCCGTATGGAGAGCCGCTGGTCGCCGCCTTCGCGCCCGATTCTGAGCCGCCTCATGACGCTGGGGCTACCGGTAGCACTGGCACTCTTCTTTGAGGTCACGCTGTTCGCCGTTGTGGCTCTGCTGGTTTCGCCACTCGGCATCGTGAACGTAGCCGGTCACCAGATCGCGCTGAATTTCAGTTCACTGATGTTCGTGATACCGCTGTCACTGGGGGTCGCCACCACCATCCGCGTCGGTTATCGTCTCGGTCAGGGCTCTGCCGAGCAGGCAAAAGTCGCGGCCTGGACTGCTCAGGGTGTCGGCATCAGTATGGCAGCGCTGACCGCGATTTTTACCGTGATGTTTCGTCATCAGATTGCCCTGCTCTATAACGACAATCCCGACGTGGTCACGCTGGCGGCGCAACTGATGCTGCTGGCAGCAATTTATCAGTTCTCGGATTCGATACAGGTGATTGGCAGTGGGATCCTGCGCGGGTACAAAGACACACGGTCAATTTTCTTTATCACTTTTATCGCCTACTGGCTGCTGGGACTGCCCGCCGGGTATCTGCTGGCGCTGACCGACTGGCTGGTGCCACGCATGGGTCCAGCGGGTTTCTGGTGCGGCTTTATTATCGGTCTGACCTCTGCGGCCGTCATGATGATCTGGCGCATCAGACGCTTACAGCGATTACCGGCGGAAATTATTCTGGCGCGTGCGGCGCGATAGCCGTAAAAGCGGGCTGATCAAGGCCCGTTATGACGAAAAAAACGACGGTTAGCACAGTTGCTGCTCAGTCACGGCGAAAAAACTATTTTCCCCTTGCCAGGCTTCTGCGCTGCCGTTAATATTCGTCCCCGCTGTCGCCCTGACAGCATGTTGCGCTCTTAGCTCAGTTGGTTAGAGCACCACCTTGACATGGTGGGGGTCGATGGTTCGAGTCCATTAGAGCGCACCAAGTGCGTCCGTAGCTCAGTTGGTTAGAGCACCACCTTGACATGGTGGGGGTCGGTGGTTCGAGTCCACTCGGACGCACCAATATTCAGTATGCGCTCTTAGCTCAGTTGGTTAGAGCACCACCTTGACATGGTGGGGGTCGATGGTTCGAGTCCATTAGAGCGCACCACTTTCAGAATTTCTTCAGCTTGCGCAACTCTCCCTTTTATTGATCTGCATCGCTTTCCCCTCTGCTTTTTGATTGGTTTTCGCATACTTAGCGTCTATACTGTCCCGCGTTGCTTTCTTGAAAGGTTTCAGCGATCACGTGCTTACTGCGATAACTCAAATGATTTGCGCAACAACAGCGTGGTGGTTACCAACCGTAACCGCACAACTTCCCTGCACGCCTGGCCTTCGTCACCTATTCTTACTCAGTACTGCCCATTTCAGTCTCAATCAGAATTCTCATTTCGATGCGCTGCCATCGGATTTCGCCCTTATTCATCCATCACAACTTACAGAAAATCCGTCATGAAAAAGACTAAAATCGTTTGTACCATCGGCCCGAAAACCGAATCCGAAGAGATGCTGACCCAACTGCTTGAAGCGGGCATGAATGTTATGCGTCTCAACTTCTCTCACGGCGACTATGCGGAGCATGGTCAACGCATTACCAATATGCGTGCCGTCATGCAAAAAACCGGTCGTCAGGCTGCTATCCTGCTGGATACCAAAGGCCCTGAAATCCGCACCATGAAGCTGGAAGGCGGCAACGATGCGGCACTGAAAGCAGGTCAGACCTTCACCTTCACCACAGATCAGAGTGTGATCGGCAACAGCGATCGCGTAGCGGTAACCTACCCGGGTTTAACGGCGGATCTGAAAATTGGTAACACCGTGCTGGTCGATGATGGCCTGATTGGTATGGAAGTGACCGAAGTCACCGAAAATACCGTGGTGTGTAAAGTCCTGAACAATGGCGATCTGGGTGAGAACAAAGGCGTTAACCTGCCGGGCGTCTCTATCCAGCTGCCTGCACTGGCTGAAAAAGATAAGCGCGACCTGATTTTTGGTTGTGAGCAGGGTGTAGACTTTGTCGCCGCCTCTTTCATCCGCAAACGTTCAGACGTGCTGGAAATCCGTGAGCACCTGAAACAGCACGGCGGTGAGCATATTCAGATCATCTCCAAAATCGAAAACCAGGAAGGCCTGAATAACTTCGACGAAATCCTCGAAGCCTCAGATGGCATCATGGTTGCGCGTGGTGACCTGGGTGTTGAGATCCCGGTTGAAGAAGTTATCTTCGCGCAGAAGATGATGATCAAAAAATGTAATAAAGCACGCAAAGTCGTCATCACCGCGACGCAGATGCTGGATTCGATGATCAAGAACCCGCGCCCTACCCGTGCAGAAGCCGGTGACGTGGCAAACGCCATCCTCGACGGTACCGATGCAGTCATGCTGTCAGGTGAGAGCGCTAAAGGTCGTTATCCGCTGGAATCGGTCACCATCATGGCGACCATCTGTGAGCGTACCGACCGCGTCATGAAATCACGTATCGACAGCCAGAACGATACCCGCAAGCTGCGTATCACTGAAGCGGTCTGCCGTGGTGCGGTAGAGACCGCTGAGAAGCTGGAAGCGCCGCTGATCGTGGTCGCGACCGAAGGCGGTAAGTCTGCGAAAGCCGTGCGTAAATATTTCCCGAACGCCACGATTCTGGCACTGACCACCAATCAGACCACTGCACGTCAGCTGATCCTGAGCAAAGGGATTGAAACACGTCTGGTGACTGAGATCGCCTCAACGGATGATTTCTATCGTCTGGGTAAAGAAGCGGCGCTGGAAAGTGGTTACGGCCAGAAAGGTGATGTTGTGGTGCTGGTATCCGGTGCATTAGTACCAAGCGGAACTACCAACACCGCCTCTGTACACGTACTGTAAAACGTTCGTCTGCCATTATTTTAAAAGCGCCTTAATGAGGCGCTTTTTTTATTTCCACTTAAACCAAATCCCGGAAAATTCCAATAGAAAATAACTATTCAAATAATCTTAATATTAAGGTTAACCCGATTAAATCTCTCTGTTTTCGCTAAATTTTTTTATCATATTCTGGGATTCGCTGCTTCTTTGAGCGAACGATCAAGTTTAAGCATCTTCTTATCAAAAATTTATTCTCAACTTAAAAAGCTTTGTGTAATACTTGTAACGCTACATGGAGATTAACTCAATCTAGAGGGTATAAATAATGAATCGTACTAAACTGGTACTGGGCGCGGTAGTTCTGGCTTCAACTATGCTGGCTGGTTGCTCAAGCAACGCTAAAATCGACCAGCTGTCTTCAGACGTTCAGACTCTGAACGCTAAAGTTGACCAGCTGAGCAACGACGTGAACGCAGTGCGTTCAGACGTTCAGGCTGCTAAAGATGACGCAGCTCGCGCTAACCAGCGTCTGGACAACCAGGCTCACTCTTACCGTAAGTAAGAGTTCTGGTTTAAAAATGGCGCCTTCAAGGCGCCATTTTTTTTGCTCTGAATTCAGTGCCCTTTCAGGCACTCACCAGGTCAGGGTTGCGCAGTTTTCCCTTCGGCAGACATAACCGGGCTATCCCCCTCCGCAGACGCGCTCTCCAGCCCCTCAGGCGGCACGGTATCACTCTGCACTGGCTCGCCATTACTGACCAGCACAGGCATACCTGAGCGGCGTGTTAAGCTGGCTTTAATCAACGCACTGTCACTCTTCTTACTTTTCATGAACGTCTTCAGATCACCCCCAATCGCTATCGGCATGGTCTGCGGATCGTCTTTGTCATTGCGCGATAGCGGCTGATGCACTTCTACGTAGCGTTTTCCATCCGGCTCCACAGCATACTTCACCGGCTGATTGATAATCTGAACCCGCGTGCCTTTCGGCACTGAATTAAACAGCGCTTCGATATCTTCGGAACGCAGGCGAATGCAGCCTGAGCTGACGCGCATGCCGATGCCGAATTTCGCATTGGTGCCGTGGATCAGATACTGGCCGGTGCCACGCGCCAGGCGCATGGCAAACTGCCCCATCGGGTTATCCGGCCCGGCAGGAACCACGCCGGGCAGCGTGATGCCCTCTTTGGCGTAGCGCTTGCGGATATTCGGCGTGGGGGTCCAGGTCGGGTTCGGGATTTTCTGGCTGATCTGCGTCACCATGACCGGCGTTGCCGCGCCCAGCTGACCAATGCCGATGGGATAGACGATAACCTTATCTTCCCCTTTGGGATAGTAGTAGAGACGCAGTTCGGCCAGATTCACCACAATGCCTTCACGCGGCGTATCAGGCAGGATCATCTGCAACGGCACTGTCAGCGACGTACCCGCTTTGGGCAGCCAGGGGTCGGTGCCGGGATTCGCCTCCAGCATACCCAGCAGCCCGACCTTGTAGCGGGCCGCAATGGCTTCCAGTGGTTGTTTATCATCAGGAACCTGCGTCAGAACGTTTTCGCCAATCAGGCGACTGTCAGGCGGTGGCAGCGGATATTCGGTGGCGAATGCGGGTGCAGAGAGCCCAAAACAGGTCAGCAGCAATGCACCGGCTAAATGTAAAGCAGGTTTCATGCAATTTTCTCGTCAGATAAAAAAACAGACGCCGGATGGCGTCTGTCGAGTGTAACTTAGCTGAGGTTCTGAGCGGTATGGCGAATAGACCGAATCATCGCCTCCAGCCCCTGCGACCGGGTGGGCGTCAGGTGCTGCACCAGGGCCAGTTCGCCAAACCAGTGGCGCACATCCAGCGCCAGAATGTCGGCGGGTGGCAGGTTCTGATAGAGACTAAATACAATAGCAATCAGACCTTTAACGATAGCGGCATCGCTGTCACCTTCAAACGCGATGGAACCATCGGCCTGTGGGGTCATTCTGATCCACACCTGACTCTGGCAACCCGAAATCACGTTTTCCGGCTGGTGTAAGGTTTCAGACGATTCCGGAAGTTTCGTGCCCAGCTCAATGATGTAGAGGTACTTCTCTTCCCAGTTGGCGCAACGATTGAAGTTGCGAACCAGTTTCTCTTTTTCAGGCAAATTCGCCATCAGTGACTCCGTTAAAACTGTTCAGCCGCCCAGCAGACGATGAATGCGCGTCAGACCGGCAGCCAGACGATCCACTTCCTCTTCACTGTTATAAAACGTGAAGGAGGCACGGCACATCGCTGGCACATTGTAATGCTGCATCAGCGGCATCGCACAGTGATGTCCGGTACGGATGGCAATACCGTATTGATCCAGGAAGCTGCCAACATCAAAGGCATGATGTTTGCCCAGGTTGAAGGCGATAACACCCGCACGTGACTGTGGACCGTAGATCTGAATATCCGGTACGGTGCCCAGCTTATCGAGCGCGTAGTTCATCAGTGCCGTCTCGCGCTGATGAATGGTATCCAGTCCCAGCGCCTGCACATAGGCCATCGCCGCACCAAAGCCGATAATGCCGCCGGTATTCGGCGTACCCGCTTCAAAACGCCACGGCGCGCTGTTCCAGGTCGTACCGGCAGGCAGCATGACGCGGTCAATCATCGAACCGCCGCCTTCCCACGGTGGCATCTCATCCAGCAGCACTTTGCGGCCATAGAGAATACCAACGCCATTCGGGCCATAAAGCTTATGGCTTGAGAAGACGTAGAAGTCGCAGCCGATATCCTGCACATCGACCCTGTCATGCATGACGGCCTGCGCCCCATCCACCAGCGTAATCACGCCAGCGGCTTTTGCCTGAGCAACGATGGCTTTAACCGGGTTAACGGTGCCGAGCACGTTTGAAACGTGCGTCACGGCCAGCAGCCGCGTGCGGCTGTCGATGAGCCCCGCCAGTTGCTCCAGCGCCAGTTCACCGTTGTCATTCAGGGGCAGGACCCGCACTTCTGCGCCGGTACGCTGCGCCAGCATCTGCCACGGCACGATATTGGCGTGATGTTCCATCTCCGTGATGATCAGGTTGTCGCCAGCCTGGAGGTTACTGCTGCCCCAGGTGTTAGCCACCAGATTGATGCCTTCGGTGGTGCCTTTGACGAAGACGATCTCTTCCTGGGACTGCGCATTGATAAAACGGGCAGCCTGATCGCGCACGTTCTCCATGTCGCTGGTCGCCTGCTGGCTTAACGTATGGATACCACGATGCACGGCTGCATAGCCGTGCTGATAGAAATGACTCTCGGCATTGATGACCGAGAGTGGACGCTGTGCGCTGGCCGCACTGTCAAGATAGGCCAGCGGATGACCGTTGACCTCACGCTTCAGGATAGGAAAATCAGCCCTGATGCGTTCGAGATCGAAGTTCATCATACGTCGCCTCCGGGAAAGCGTTGTGCAATGCGCTGCAGCACGGCCTGACGCATCACTTCATTTTCAAGTGTTTCAGTGAGTTCGGCTGCAAATGCATGGATAATCATGGTCTGCGCGGCATCCTGCTCAATACCGCGCGAACGCAGATAGAACATCTGCTCGTCGTCGATACGACCGATGGTGGCACCGTGGCTGCACTTAACATCATCCGCATAGATTTCCAGCTGCGGTTTGGTGTCAACCTCAGAGAGCTTGCCCAGCAACAGGTTGTTGTTGGTCATCTGCCCGTCGGTCTTCAGCGCATGCTGTGCCACTTTGATGTGACCGTTAAACACCGCCCGGCCTTTATCGCGCACGATGGTTTTATGCATCTGGCGGCTGACACAATGGCCTTTGTTGTGCTCCAGGTAAGTACGGGTATCCGCCACGTCCTGTTTCACCGGCAGCACCAGGCTGTTGATCGCCAGCGTGGTGTTTTCGCCGTTCAGCTGAGTACTGGTGTTGTGACGCGACAGCCCGGCACCCAGTAGGAAGCTGGTGCTGCTGACCTGGCCGTCGTTACCAATCACCAGATCGTTGTGCGCAAAGTGATAGCTGGCGCTGCTTTCAAAGGCCAGCTTAGTGTAAGTCAGCTTTGCATTGTCGCCTACCGCAAAGGTAAAGCGCGTGCCGGTGAAATGGGCGCGCTCATCCAGCGAAACGTAATGCTCGATGACTTCGGCTTCGGCACTTTCTTCCAGCTGCAGGTGATGGCGATAGTGAACCGTGTTCATGCCAGTCTGCTGACCACTGGTGATATGCAGCAGGTAGATCGGACGCGCAGCGGCTTTACCGCGAGCCAGACGCAGGGTCGTCACCTCTTCTGCCAGACTTTCTGTCAGATGCAGGAAGACTTCAGGCTGAACCGCAGCGGGCAGCGGACGGCGCTCGGCGGCCACGCTGTGCTGGATCTCAAACAGCTCCGGATCGCGGCTGCTGAAGGCGGGCTGGAACTGACCGTCGACATAAACCAGACGGATTGCATCCAGCGGCAGCGCCAGTGCATCAACCTGTTCAGCGCTCAGGGTCTGAGGCGCGTCAGGCAGCACAAACTGCTGGGACAGCAGCGTGTCCAGCGGCGTGTACTTCCAGTTTTCATGTTTGCGGGTTGGCAGGCCAACGCGCATCAGTTGCTGCCAGTGCTGCTGTGCCTGCAGAGAACGCACGTCGCCACGCGATTCAAACAGGTGATGCCACTGTTGCAGCGCAGAATCACTCTTCGTCGGTAAGCCAGCCATAACCTTGCTCCTCCAGCTGTTTCACCAGCGAGAAGTCGCCAGATTTCACAATTTTGCCCTGATACAGAACATGAACGAAGTCTGGCTTGATGTAATCCAGAATACGCTGGTAGTGGGTCACGATGATAAAGGCACGTTTCTCGTCGCGCAGGCTGTTAACGCCGTTAGCAACGATTTTCAGCGCATCGATATCCAGACCAGAGTCGGTCTCATCCAGGATGCAGAGTTCCGGCTCCAGCGCCGCCATCTGCAGAATGTCGTTACGCTTCTTCTCGCCACCGGAGAAGCCCACGTTGACGGAACGGGTCAGCAGATCTTCCGGCATCTTCAGCAGATGAATTTTCTCTTCGATGAAGTCCTGGAAATCAAAGCGATCCAGCTCGTCCTGCTGACGATATTTGCGAACAGCGTTAACCGAAGTTTGCAGGAAGAACTGGTTACTGACGCCCGGAATTTCTACCGGATACTGGAAGGCCATAAAGATGCCTTCACCGGCACGCTCTTCAGGCGCCAGCTCAAGCAGGTCTTTACCTTTGAAGCTGACCGAACCGCCGGTGACTTCATAATCTTCACGGCCTGCCAGCGTCGCTGACAGGGTGCTTTTACCTGAACCGTTCGGCCCCATGATGGCATGCACTTCGCCCGGTTTAATTTCGAGATTCAGGCCACGCAGAATGGCTTTATCTTCAACACTGACCTGCAAATCTTTAATGCTTAACATACTTATTCCTTCACATTGCTTCCGGCAACGCGTGTGACGGCATCAGCCCACACTGTGCTCAAGGCTGATGGCTAACAATTTCTGGGCTTCCACGGCAAATTCCAGTGGCAGCTCCGAGAAGACGTCTTTACAGAAGCCGTTTACGATCATCGAGATAGCGTCTTCTTCACTGATACCGCGTTGCAGACAGTAGAACATCTGGTCTTCGCCGATACGTGAGGTCGTGGCTTCATGCTCAAGCTGGGCGGTATTGTTGCGGGTTTCCACATACGGGAAGGTATGTGCGCCGCAATCGGGGCCGATCAGCATCGAGTCACACTGCGTAAAGTTACGGGCATTGGTGGCGGTTGGCATGATCTTCACCAGTCCGCGATAGGTGTTCTGACTTTTACCGGCCGAGATCCCTTTGGAGATAATGGTCGATTTGGTGTTTTTACCAATGTGGATCATCTTGGTGCCGGTGTCGGCCTGCTGACGACCGCTGGTCAGTGCCACCGAGTAGAACTCACCCACTGAATAGTCACCGCGCAGAATGCAGCTTGGGTATTTCCAGGTGATTGCTGAGCCGGTTTCAGACTGTGTCCAGGACATCTTGCTGTGGTCGCCTTCACACAGTGCGCGCTTGGTCACGAAGTTGAGGATACCGCCCTCGCCTTCACCGCCCGGGAACCAGTTCTGAACGGTCGAATATTTCACTTCAGCATTTTTGTGGATGATCACTTCCACCACGGCGGCATGCAGCTGATAGCTGTCACGCACAGGTGCTGAACAACCTTCGATATAACTGACGTAGCTGTCTTCATCCGCAATCAGGATGGTGCGCTCAAACTGACCGGTTTTCGCCGCGTTAATGCGGAAGTAGGTGGACAGCTCCATCGGGCAGCGTACCCCTTTCGGGATATAAACGAAGGTACCATCCGAGGCGACCGCCGAGTTCAGCGCGGCAAAGAAGTTATCGTTAGCCGGGACAACCGTGCCGAGATACTGCTTCACCAGCTCCGGGTGTTCCTGAATGGCTTCGCCAAATGAACAGAAGATAATGCCCTGCTCCGCCAGCTTGCCACGATAGGTGGTCGCGACCGAAACGGAGTCAAAAATGGCGTCAACCGCCACTTCGCGTCCTTCACGAACCGGCACACCCAGCTGATTAAAGGCGTTCTCCACTTCCTGCGTCAGATAGTCACTGGCTGGCGCGCTGCCTGAAGCCTGAGTCACACCCGGCTCTGAAGCACAGGTGTCATCGCAATTGCCGCAGGAAGGCGCGGAGTAGTAGCTGTAATCCTGATAGTCGAGTTTTTCGTAGTGCGCTTTCAGCCAGTGTGGCTCTTCCATTTCAAGCCAGGCACGAAACGCTTTAAGACGAAACTCCAGCATCCACTCTGGTTCGTTACGCTTAGCCGAGATCGCCCGCACGACATCTTCATTGATGCCGTTGGCAAATTCTTCGGTCTGCAGTTGGGTAAAGAAGCCCTCTTTGTAGTTGAGCTTGCCTTCCCAGATTTGTACATCGTCAGATGCTTCGCTGTGTCGTGACATATTTCACTTACTCGACGCCAAAGCTCTCACCGCACCCGCAGGCGTGCTGAGCTTTAGGGTTATTGAATTTAAAAATCTGATTCAGGCCTTCACGAACGTAATCCAGTTCAGTGCCATCAACGAATGGCATCGCCTGTAGTGGCACAAACAGCGTTGCGCCGTGGAATGAGAACTGCAAATCGTCTTCGACGGGTTCTTTGACCAGATCCATGACGTAACCGAAACCGGCGCAGCCGGATTGTTTTACGCCCAGACGCAGCCCCTTGACTTCAGGGTCCTGAGCCGCCAGATTGAGAATTTGTTGCGCTGCGGTTTCAGTCAGCGTCAGCCCTTTCCAGACAAAATCGTCGGGTGAGAAAGAGTCTGTATTAACGGATGCCATGTTGATACCTCTTGAGTCCGGACCTTTTCAGGCTATCCCCCTATGGTAGTGATCTGACCAATCACTTCAACCTCTTGTTTTGCAGGGATAATCATCTTGTGCTGTTTTATTCGCTTAATTAGTAAGCATAGCTGGTTCAGTTCATCCTGTATGAAGAGAAGCAGCCTCAATAAGCCAGTGATAACCTATTAATAAATCACTCTTTTTGAAATAACCATTTTTGATAAAAATGCTTATTGATAGGTTACGCCTTTCTGTGATGTAAACGGATTGTTATTTCCGATTATACCGACAGGCAGGATAAATCGATAAATTTTTCTGCCCTGCAATTGCAATCCCGGCATGGATGATTATGATAATTATTATCATTAACATTCAAGGCAACGCCATCATGCTTTCCGTCTCCGCCTGGCTGCAGCATAAAATTGACGAATACCAGTTTTCGGTCCGTGATATCACCGTCGACTTTTATATGGCGCAGGCTAAGCTCGACCGTGCCGACTGCACGATTCATCAGCTACGCCAGTTTAACGATGCCTGTCAGGATATGGCAGAAGTCTGCCAGTTGAACGGTGACGATCAGAGTTACCTTCATGCGATGGGTAAACTGCATCACCGGCTGGTGCAGGAGATGGGAAACAACGATCGCGATCGGCTGTTTCGACTTCAGGCCTATCAACTGGCGCGATTGTCCCTGACCCGCCTCTGCCATCAATTAGCCCTGGTCGGCGAGTGGAACAAAGCCACCGTGCTGCAGAGTGATTTTGTGCGTCACGCAGGCTGGATATTCTAATCCAGCCACGACGTGACGTCGCGCACAATTTTTTTACATGAGTGTTAACAATGCCTGAAGCGGATGGCGCATTCCGTTGCCTTCTACGCGCTTGACCTGGCTGCGGCACGAATAGCCGGTGGCCAGACAGCGCTGGCGGGGCAATCGCTGAAGCTGCGGATGCCAGGAGAGCGCGTAAATCCCCAGCGAGTTTTCAAGATTCTTACTTTCGTGGCCGTAGGTGCCCGCCATGCCGCAGCAGCCCACATTAATATTCTCCAGCTTTGCGCCAAAACGGGCGAAAATCCCCTGCCACTGATTCGGCGCAGAAGGCAGCGCGGTCACTTCGGTGCAGTGCGCAAACAGATACCAGGATTCCCCGCCGGTGGCCTGCTCCTCACGTTCAGCCAGGGCTCGCGCTAACCATTCATGCACCAGCAATACGGTAAAGTCGCCGCGTGATTCACCCAGCGTCTGACGATATTCATCACGATAGCAAAGCACGGTAGCCGGATCGACGCCGACCATGGGCAGCTCCAGTTTTGCGACCCGATTGAGGAAATCCGCAGTGCGGGCTGCCGTACGTGCGAAACGTTGCAGGAAGCCTTTCACGTGCTGCGCCTTACCGTTGGGCGAGAACGGCAGCAGCACCGGACGGTAACCCAGCTTCTCAATCAGCCTGACAAAATCATTAACCAGCTGTGCCTCATAGAAGCTGGTAAAAGGATCCTGCACCACCAGCACACAGTTTGCGCGTTCAGCCGCTGACAGCCCTTCAAGCTGCTCCAGCGTCATGTTCATGGCGGGATGACCACTGAGCTGCTGTTTCAGGTTGGGGGACGAAAGCAGCGGCAGATCGACCATGCCGATATGCGTTTTGCTTAACTCTTTTACCCACGGCTGGCGCAGGAAGAAGTTAAACACCTTAGGTGCCTTCGCCATCAGAGGCGCATAGCCCTCAACCGCTGCCACCAGGTGATCGCTGACCGGACGCAGATAACGGGTGTGATAAAGCTGTAAGAAGCGCGAGCGGAAAGCGGGAACGTCAATTTTGATCGGACACTGAGTCGAGCAGGCTTTACAGGCCAGGCAGCCTGACATTGCCTCTTTCACCTCGTGCGAAAAGTCATACTCCCCTTTGCTGGCGTGCCAGCTGTTGCGGGTTCGGGCGATAAGCCCGCGCAGGGACAGGCCGTTTTCCGGCAGCTGCTTTTCGAGTACCAGCGGATCGACGCCCTGCCCGGCCAGCAGCCGCAGCCACTCCCGCGTCAGCGTTGCCCGCCCTTTGGGCGAGTGAATGCGGTTACGGGTGATCTTCATTGAGGGGCACATCGGGCTGCGGACATCAAAGTTGAAACATAAGCCGTTGCCGTTACACTCCATCGCGCCACGCCACTCATCCCGGACCGTTAACGGAATCTGCCTGTCGTAAGTGCCGCGCTTCACCGCATCGACCTGCATCATGTCATCGTTGCTGTTAAAGGGCGTACAGATCTTGCCCGGATTCAGGCGATTGAGCGGATCAAAGGCCGCTTTAATGCGGCGCAACTCGTTAAATAACGTCTCGCCAAAGAATGCCGGACTGTACTGGGCGCGGAACCCTTTGCCATGTTCACCCCACAGCAGGCCACCGTAGCGCGCGGTCAGCGCCACCACTTCGTCGGAGATCTGTTTCATCATCATCTCCTGCTGCGGATCGCACATGTCCAGCGCCGGACGCACGTGCAGTACGCCAGCATCGACGTGACCAAACATCCCATAGCTCAGACCGTGGCTGTCGAGCAGTGCGCGAAACTCGACAATGTAGTCCGCCAGTTTTTCCGGCGGAACGGCGGTATCTTCCACAAACGGGATCGGTTTAGCCCGGCCTTTCGCATTACCCAGCAGACCCACCGCTTTTTTACGCATGTTATAGATGCGCTCAATGCCCGCCAGGTCGTTACAGAACTGATAGCCAATCACGCCCCCCTGCTGCTGCACCATCAGCGCATCAAGCCGGGCACACAGTTTTTCGATCTGCTGATCGATGAGTGCGGCGTTGTCTCCGGCGAATTCAACAATATTCAGACCCAGCATCTCTTTGTCGGGGACATCCGCGATCAATTCGCGTACCGAGTGCCAGACGATATCCTCCCGCGCCAGGTTCAGTACCTTAGAATCGACGGTCTCTACCGACAACGCCTGCGCCTCTACCATAAAGGGGGCATTGCGCAGTGCCGAGTCAAAGGAGTCATATTTGATGTTTACCAGCCGCCGCACTTTAGGCAGCGGCGTGATATCGAGACGCGCCTCGGTGATAAAGGCCAGCGTTCCCTCGGCACCACACAGCAGGCGCGTCAGGTCGAAAGTTTGCATATCGTCGCTGAAAACATGGCGCAGGTCATATCCGGTCAGGAACCGATTCAGCTTTGGAAACTTTTCCAGAATAAGCGCCCGATGCTCGCGGCAGCGCGTCAGCACCTGCTGGTAAATGCGGCCTTCGGGTGTTGTCGTCTGCGCCAGGGTTTCAGCCAGCGCGGTGGCCATCGGCCGCGTATCAAGAATTTCGCCGCCCAGCAGCACGGCGCGCAGGCCCAGGACATGATCCGACGTTTTGCCGTAGACCAGGGAGCCCTGGCCAGATGCATCGGTATTGATCATGCCGCCCATGGTGGCGCGGTTACTGGTGGACAATTCAGGCGAAAAGAAGAAGCCGAAAGGCTTCAGCCAGGCATTCAGCTGATCTTTAATCACGCCCGCTTCGACCCGCACCCAGCCCTCGTCGGTATTGATCTCCAGGATGCGGTTCATGTAGCGCGACATATCCACCACAATTCCCTGATTCAGCGACTGACCGTTGGTGCCGGTGCCGCCGCCGCGTGGGGTAAACACCAGGCTGGCAAAGCGTGCTTCTCCGGCCACGCGGGCCAGCAGCGCAACATCTGCCGTCGAACGCGGAAAGAGCGCTGCGTCAGGGAGCAGTTGATAGATGCTGTTATCGGTGGAAAGCGAGAGACGGTCGGCATAGCTGGTCGCCATGTCACCGGTAAAACCCTGCTCTTTCAGCGACTCAAGGAATGTCAGCACCAGCTGAACGAGGCCCGGTGCCTGCGAAATCTGTGGGATCATGATTGTCTGACCGAAGGTGTTGTAAACGTTTGCGTTTATACGTGAGCGATTTCTCGTTTTATCATATTTTTTCTGCGTCTGCCCTTTTTTCAGAAAAGACAAAAACCTTTCCCCGCGACGCTGTTTAATCCCGGACAAATAGATCATGATAAAAACGGGTATCAGAAGGCCCGAAAATGAAGGATTAAGACGAGGTTATGAGTCAATGATGAAAAGCCAGTACCGGGATATGGATTTACCGCAAATACTCTTCACCCTGATGTTCATTCTGCTGCTGATTGTCGCCTGTTTATGGGTGGTGCAGCCGTTTATTCTGGGCTTTGCCTGGGCCAGCATGGTCGTGATTGCCACCTGGCCACTGATGCTGAAATTCCAGCGGCTGTTATGGGGACGCCGTTCGCTGGCCGTGATCGTGATGACACTGCTGCTGTTACTGCTGTTTATCATCCCCATCGCCCTGCTGGTCAGCAGCCTCATTGATAACAGCGCCCCGGTCATTGCCTGGGTTACGCAGGGGCATACGATGCCGCAGCTGCTGTGGCTCAGGGATGTGCCGATGGTCGGCAAAAAGCTTTATGTCAGTTATGACACGCTGGTGGCGAGTGGCGGTGCCGGTATCATGGCCAAGATACAGCCCTACATTGGCCGTACTACCGGCTTTTTTGTTGCGCAGGCCGGTCATTTCGGCCGCTTTATGATCCATCTTGGCGTGATGTTACTGTTCAGTGTGCTGCTTTACTGGCGCGGCGAACAGGCCGCTCAGGGCATCCGTCACTTTGCCTTTCGCATGGCAGGACGACGCGGTGATGCCGCAGTGCTGCTGGCGGCACAGTCCATTCGTGCCGTGGCACTTGGCGTAGTGGTGACTGCGCTGGTGCAGGGCGTGCTGGGCGGTATCGGTCTGGCGATCTCCGGCATCCCCTATGCCACGCTGTTAACGGTGCTGATGATTCTCTGCTGTCTGGTTCAGCTCGGCCCGCTGCTGGTGCTGGTTCCCGCCATCATTTATCTCTACTGGAGCGGCGATACCACCTGGGGAACCGTGCTGCTGGTCTGGAGTTGTGTGGTCGGCACGATGGATAACGTCCTGCGGCCGATGTTAATCAGGATGGGGGCCGATTTGCCGATGATCCTTATCCTCTCTGGTGTCATCGGTGGACTGTTTGCCTTCGGCATGATTGGTCTGTTTATCGGACCGGTGGTTCTGGCGGTATCCTACCGTCTGGTTTCCGTCTGGGTTCACGAAGCACCCGCACCGGACAATGACCCGCAGGCCGTGGCAGAGGCGCTGGCCGATCACGATGGCACCCCGCCAGCCGTCTGATCCACAGCCATAGCCGCGTGGCACACTTTTCTTTGAGCATTGATTAGTGCGGTTAATGATGATTAACCGCACCCCTTCTCTGGCATCCGTTAAATTTTGTTTTCCATTAGCGATTTTTAAGAAAAAAGCCATCTTTGGCCTTTATTTGACCTTTCTGGCCCAAAAAAGATTACTTTCTGCACTGTTTCTTAAGCCAAATGGCGGAGTAAAGGTGACAAAAGATTATCGGCTTTAAACTAATAAGAGGATTCTTAAAGACGCCAGCCAGCGGTATGAATAACATGTTTCCTATGTTCGAAATCAAGCTATTGATTTTCAGACAACCTTATTCCCCTGAGTAGAGTAAAGAATTGCTGTGTGTAGTCTTTGCCCATCCCCTGTGATGGGCTTTTTTTTGCCTGAATCTGACCCGCTATAAACAGAAAAAGGCCCGCAATGCGGGCCCTGAACGATTGCTGTAAGCGGTGTCAGGCGTGTTGATTCAACTGCGCCAGACTCACCCACGTCTCTACCACGGTGTCCGGGTTCAGCGACAGGCTGTCGATGCCCTCTTCCATCAGCCATGCGGCGAAATCCTGATGGTCGGACGGCCCCTGACCGCAGATACCGACATATTTCCCCTGCTGTTTTGCGGCCCTGATCGCCATAGAGAGCAGCGCTTTCACGGCTTCGTTACGCTCGTCAAACAGCGCGGATACGACGCCCGAATCGCGGTCCAGCCCCAGCGTCAGCTGTGTCATGTCGTTGGATCCGATAGAGAAGCCATCAAAGTACTGCAGGAACTGCTCTGCCAGCAGCGCATTCGATGGAATTTCGCACATCATGATGATCTTCAGCCCGTTCTCGCCGCGTTTCAGCCCCTGACGTGCCAGCTCTTCCACCACAGCCTGCGCCTGGTCAACCGTGCGCACAAACGGAACCATGATCTCAACGTTGGTGAGGCCCATGTCGTTGCGAACCCGCTTCACTGCTTCGCACTCCAGCGCGAAGCAGTCCCGGAAATTGTCAGCCACATAGCGACCTGCACCCCGGAATCCCAGCATCGGGTTTTCTTCTTCCGGCTCGTAGCGTTCACCGCCCACGAGATTGGCATATTCATTGGTCTTGAAGTCAGAAAGTCGGACAATTACGCGTTTCGGTGCAAATGCTGCGCCAAGCGTGGCAATTCCTTCCGTCAGGCGGGCGATGTAAAACTCCACCGGATTATCAAATCCTTTCATCATTTTACGGATCTGCTGTTGCAGTTCCGGCGTCTGCTGATCAAATTCCAGCAGCGCCTTAGGGTGGACGCCAATCATACGGTTAATGATAAATTCCAGCCGTGCCAGACCAACACCTTCGTTAGGCAGACAGGCGAAATCAAAAGCACGATCGGGGTTGCCCACGTTCATCATGATTTTCAGCGGCAGTTCAGGCAGCGAATCGACCTGCGAACTGGTGACGTCGAAATCGAGCAGCTGATCGTAGACGTAGCCGGTGTCACCTTCAGCACAGGAGACCGTTACCTTGTGACCCTCTTTCAGCCGATCGGTGGCGTCGCCACAGCCAACGACCGCCGGGATTCCCAGTTCACGCGCAATGATTGCCGCATGGCAGGTGCGCCCGCCGCGATTGGTCACAATCGCGGACGCCTTTTTCATGATCGGCTCCCAGTCCGGGTCCGTCATATCCGTGACCAGCACATCGCCTTTTTCAATGCGGTTCATTTCGCTGATATCGTGGATCACCTTCACCACGCCTGCACCGATACGATGACCGATGGCACGCCCTTCAACGACAACATTGCCCTGTCCCTGAAGCGTGTAACGCTCCATCACCTGGCCATTTGAGCGTACGGTTTCAGGCCGTGCCTGAACAATAAACAGCTTGCCGGTGTGCCCATCTTTGGCCCACTCAATATCCATCGGGCGCTGATAGTGCTGTTCAATCAGCACCGCCTGCTTCGCCAGCGCCTGCACTTCCTCATCGTTCAGGCAGAAACGGTCGCGCTCGGCCTCAGGAACATCTTCAATTGTGACCTGTTCGCCATGTGCCTGAGAGTCGGCATACACCATACGGACCTTTTTCGAGCCCATGTTACGACGCACGATCGCTGGCCGATCGGCCGCCAGGGTTGGCTTGTGAACATAGAATTCATCCGGGTTAACCGCGCCCTGCACCACCATTTCACCCAGCCCCAGTGCGGCAGTGATAAAGACCACCTGATCAAAGCCGGACTCGGTATCAATGGTAAACATCACCCCTGAAGCAGCCAGGTCCGAACGCACCATGCGCTGTATTCCCGCAGAGAGCGCCACGCCACGGTGGTCGTAGCCCTGATGCACGCGGTAAGAGATAGCACGGTCATTAAACAGTGAAGCAAAGACATGCTTGACCGCCACCATGACGGCGTCGATGCCCTGCACATTCAGGAAGGTTTCCTGCTGGCCGGCAAAGGAGGCGTCGGGCATATCTTCGGCGGTTGCTGAAGAACGGACGGCGAACGACGCGGCATCATCATCGGCAGACAGTTCCTGATAGGCGTTCAGAATGGCGGACTCCAGCTCAGGCAGAAACGGCGTTTCCACCACCCACTGACGAATCTGCTTACCCGCTTTTGCCAGCGCATCAACATCATCGATATCCGTCTCATCCAGCAGCGCATAAATTCGCTGGTTCAGCCCGCTTTGATCGAGGAACAGGTTAAAGGCAGCGGATGTGGTCGCAAATCCATTGGGAACGGAAACGCCCAGCGATGACAGATTCGTTATCATTTCACCCAGAGAGGCATTTTTGCCTCCCACCCGATCAACATCATGCATGCCAAGCTGGTTATACCAGAGCACCAGTGGCTGTTCTTGAGTGGACATCGTGCTTATCCTTTATCAATGATCAATGAATGGACACAAAGCGTGAGCGGTTTTCAGCCTGGCATATCACCTGCTCAATAACGATCTGTTGAATCGTTAAAGCAGAATTTCAGCTGAAGTTTCAGAATTGTGAGCGGATTATTTTGCTGTTGCGCAAAGTCGCCATTTTCTGTTAATGCATTGATAATCAAGGAAATGTTAGATTTATCCCCCAGTAACGCGTCTGTTTTGTTGCGCAACAGGTGTCGGACGACGGGCAGGTTAAACGCGGTTCAGATAAGCGTTCCGGTGAATCGAACGCCCTTCGCATTTTTGTTATCGTGATGAAACAGCAGACAAATAATCCGGACAGACATTCCAGAAATTAAAATCAGAGATGATTTATTGAATCGCATAGCTCATGCTGATGACTCACTCTTGTCTGAGGCAGATTTCGTTATGACAACTGACAGAAGCGTTTTTTACATCTCCGATGGCACAGCCATCACGGCTGAAGTGCTGGGCCACGCGGTGCTGTCGCAGTTTCCGGTCAATATCACCAGCCTGACGCTGCCGTTTGTTGAAAATGTCCAGCGGGCGCTGGCGGTGAAAGCCCAGATCAACGCGCTCTATCAGCAGAGTGGCGTCCGGCCGCTGGTGTTCTTTTCCATTGTCACACCGGAGGTGCGCGACATTATCGTGCAGAGCGAGGGCTTTTGTCAGGATATCGTGCAGGCGCTGGTGGCTCCCCTTCAGCAGGAGCTGGGCTTGTCCCCCGCACCGGTAGCACACCGCACCCACGGACTGGACGCCAGTAATCTGGGTAAATATGACGCACGTATTGCGGCAATCGATTACGCCCTGGCACATGATGACGGCATCTCGCTGCGCGGGCTGGAGGATGCCCAGGTGATCCTGTTAGGCGTCTCGCGCTGTGGCAAAACGCCCACCAGCCTCTATCTGGCGATGCAGTTTGGTATTCGTGCCGCCAACTACCCTTTTATTGCCGACGATATGGATAACCTTAAACTGCCTCCCGCGCTGCGCGCCCATCAGAATAAACTGTTCGGGCTGACCATCGATCCGGAACGGCTGGCAGCAATACGGCAGGAACGGGCGGAAAATACCCGTTACGCCTCGATGCGACAGTGCCGGCTGGAAGTCGGCGAAGTGGAAGCGCTGTTTCGCACCCATCAGATCCGCTATCTCAACAGCACCAACTACTCGGTCGAAGAGATTGCCACCAAAATTCTCGACATCATGGGCCTGACGCGCCGCATGTACTGAAACGGATTCGGGTCGACGATGTAAAGCGCCGCTGCCGTGGGTTTTGATTTCATTATCAAATCACGGGTTGAATTCGCAGACTAATGGTTTATTGTGACCACCATCACTTCCCGGTATTTCACCGCTGCGAAGAACCGTTTTCGAGAAACTCATGAACAAAACCGACGAACTGCGTACCGCACGCATTGGTAGTCTGATTACCCCCGCCAGCCTGGCGGCTGAGCATCCTGTCTCCGCGGCGATTGCCGACAACGTCACCGCTGCCCGTAAACGTATTGCCCGTATATTGACCGGTGAAGATCCCCGCCTGCTGGTGGTGATCGGCCCCTGCTCGCTGCACGACCCGAAAGCGGCACTGGAGTATGCTGCGCGTCTGAATGCGTTACGCAGCCGCTATGAAGATCGGCTTGAGATTGTCATGCGTGCCTACTTCGAAAAGCCACGCACCGTCGTGGGATGGAAAGGCTTAATTTCCGATCCGGACCTGGACGGCAGCTACGATGTGAACCGGGGCATCGGTATTGCCCGCCAGCTGCTGATTGATATCAACGCGCTCGGCCTGCCCACCGCCACGGAATTTCTGGATATGGTGATCGGCCAGTTTATTGCCGATCTGATCAGCTGGGGGGCGATTGGCGCACGCACCACCGAAAGCCAGATCCACCGTGAAATGGCCTCGGCTCTTTCCTGCCCGGTCGGCTTTAAAAACGGCACCGATGGAAACGTGCAGATAGCGGTGGATGCGATTCGCGCCGCACGCGCCAGCCACATGTTCCTGTCACCGGATAAACTGGGCCAGATGACGATCTATCAGACCAGTGGCAACCCGCACGGTCATGTGATCCTGCGTGGCGGTAAACAGCCTAACTATCATGCCAGTGATGTCGCCTCTGCAGCGGAGAGTCTGGCGGCATTTAATCTGCCACAGCAGCTGGTCATCGACTTCAGTCACGGCAACTGCCTGAAACAGCATCGCCGTCAGATGGAGGTAGCGGCAGATGTGGCGGAGCAGATTACATCAGGTTCGCGGGCCGTTGCCGGTGTGATGATTGAGAGCTTCCTGGAAGAAGGCAATCAGAAGGTGGTGAGCGGCGAACCGCTGGTCTATGGCCAGTCGATTACCGATCCCTGCCTTGGCTGGCAGGAAAGCGAACAGGTGCTCGCCCTGCTGGCAGAGGCGGTTTCTCACCGCCTCTGAATCTGAATCAGCTGGAGCAGCTGACCTCTAAGGTTTTGCCCCAGTCTGGCGGCCGCTGACGATACTCAGCGGCTGTCTCATCGCTGAAGGGCTGCTGTAACGCCTGATGCAGGCGAGCCAGTGCGCCCTGCTCTCCCCGCTCCGCCTCTTCTATCGCCTGTTGTGCCAGATAGTTACGCAAAATTACCGCCGGGTTAGCCGCCTTCATGACTGCCTGACGTTCCGCGTCACTCACCTGTTCGTCCAGCAGACGACGGCGGTAGCGCTGATACCAGCCATCAAACGCCTCACGGTCGATAAACTCGTCGCGCAGCGGTGAGCGGCTTTCAGCCTGCCGGGTCTCGCTCAGCAGACGGAACGTCAGGGTGTAATCACTGTGCTCCTGCGTCATCAGCGCCAGCAGATCGGTCAGGATCTGATTGTCGCTGCTCTGTTGTGTCAGCAGGCCGAGCTTCGCCCGCATCCTCTCACCCCAGACCTGCATCAGTTCAGGTTCGTAGGTGCTCAGCGCCGTCCGCAGTTGTTCCGTGGTCAGCAGCCCTGACAGCGCATGGGCCAGCCGGTTAAGGTTCCACATGCCAATCATCGGCTGATTTTCAAAGCTGTAGCGCCCCTGATAGTCGCTGTGATTGCAGATAAAGTCAGGCTGATAATCATCCAGAAAACCGTAAGGGCCGTAGTCGATGGTCAGACCGAGGATTGACATGTTGTCGGTGTTCATCACGCCATGCGCAAAGCCAACGCTCTGCCACAGCGCAATCAGGCGTGCGGTGCGGCGTACAACGTCAGTAAACCACTGCTGATAGCGGTCTGCTTCCCCTTCCAGTTGCGGCCAGTGATGGCGAATGGCGTAATCGGCCAGCTGCTGCACTTTCTCCTGCTGCTGGCTGTAAAAGAAATGCTCAAAATGACCGAAACGCAGATGGCTTGGTGAAATGCGCATCAGCATCGCGCCACGCTCTGTGGTTTCGCGGTAGACCGGCTCATCGCCTATCGACAGGGTGAGTGCCCGCGTAGTGGGAATGCCCAGGTGGTGCAGCGCTTCTGAAGCGAGAAACTCCCGCACGCTGGAGCGGATCACGGCACGGCCATCGCCCATCCGTGAATAAGGTGTCAGCCCTGCGCCCTTGAGGTGCCAGTCAAGCTTGCTGCCATCATCCAGACGCTGTTCACCCAGCAGGATACCGCGCCCGTCACCCAGCTGACCCGCCCAGACACCAAACTGATGGCCACTGTAAACCTGCGCCAGCGGCTGCATTCCAGGCAGCAGTGCAGCACCGTGCCAGACGTCATGACCCTGACCTTCAAACAGCGCACTATCCAGGCCCATTGAGGTTGCAAGCGGTGCATTGTGATACAGCAGGCGTCCGCCTGCCAGCGGCGTGGGGTTAAGCGCGGTGTAGCACCCGGAAAGCTCACGGAACCAGGTGTTGTCAAACGATACCTTGCCTGAGGACATTGTTTCTCCCATGCGATGCTCAGCGATACGTAGGTTAGTCCTCTAGTGTAACGCTGATAGCCGGGATTAACAGGTTCTGTCAGCCGGGATGCTGAGAGGATGGCATACGATCGTCGGCGCAAAGCAGCGAGCGCAGCGCGTCAGACTTGACCACCGGGAAGAGTGCGCCCTGAAAATCGGCACCGTTCAGCTGGCTGACTTTATCCAGCAAGCGTTCGTCATCGATGCCGCAAATAATGAGCCGGTCACAGTGGGCGCGAAAATTATCGATAATGCTCTGTATGAATGGCACAAACGAAGCACGCTTTGCCAGGGAGTGATTAAATTCTTTGTCGAGACAGATGCAGCTGAATAAATTATCGTAAACCGCATTGGACGGTGTTTTGCCCGCGCCAAAATGTGAGAGCGCTAAATTAAATTCAGCATGCAGGCTCGCCAGCAGCGGATTATTTTTGCCCAGCTTCAGTTGCGGAAACGTTTCAGTGATATTCAACAGAATGAAGGGCAGCTGTTTTATTTTGCGCATCACTAATTCACTGGCAAGTAGCGTCCGGGCCATGCCTTCATCAATGCGGATAAATGCTGACACTGAATGCGCTTCAAATAATCCGCGATTCTGCTCCAGTAAGCTAATCTGACTTTGCAGCAGGCGCAGCTGCTGCGACTCATCGAGCTGGGGCAGCAGCAGATCCTGCGGCAGCGTGATAGGGGCACTTTCATGCACTAACTGCGTTACCAGCTCGACAGCGGTCAACCGCCCGTCAACATCACAGACAGGATAAAACCAGATTTCCGACTGATAGTCGGCCGAGAGATGAATTTTCATTTTAATGCCAGAATATGCGGCGATGATCATATCGTATAGTAATGATCAGCCGCAGGCAATAGTGCCAAATCATTGAAGAGACGACCTTCTTTAGCCTTCCACTGGCGTTTGGCAACAGGCGATCACGCTTAAGCCAAATAGCGATGATAAAACACCGGTTATTAGTGGAATAAAACCAGCGCTTATTCGTTAATTAAAAAACGCACCTGATAACGTTCATTTAAAATAATACTTTTACGCTTTGTTTTAACTCTATTTAAAATTGGACTTAAGTCTGATTTAGCGAGCCTGAGATTAAATACGGCGTGCCTGCCAGAACACTTTTCGCCAGTAGACATTGTCGAGGGAAGAGCGGATGACACCCTGGCTGGTGGAGGCATGAATAAAGGCATTATCGGTATCATAAATGCCGACATGTAAGCCATTCTCACCGCGACCGGTTTTGAAAAAAACCAGATCGCCTGGCAGCAGCTCATCTTTGCTGATCCGGGTACCAATATCGCTTTGTGCTGAGGTGGTGCGCGGCAGTTGCAGCGCAAATTTATCGCGGAAGGTCAGATAGACAAAGCCGGAGCAGTCCACGCCGTTACGACTCATGCCGCCATAGCGGTAAGGCGTACCGCGCCAGTGACCGAGCTGATCGTTCAGCTCCGCAATCACGGTGATGGAATCGGAGAGACGGCCATTAATCGGCGGGGCGTGATGACTGCATCCCGTCAGCAGCAGAACTAATATCAGCAAACCCAGGCGCATCGCCAAATGTCCTTATCAGAAGTTGCAACCGGCATAATGTAGCGGTAAAGCCCGCCGGGTAGCAAGTGTCAGGGCAGAACGGTCAGCAGCGTGCGTCCTTCGAGCTCAAGCTGCCGGAAAGCAATCTGGTAGAGCGGCGTCAGGCGTTGCGGCGTCAGAACCGCTGAAGGTTCACCCTGCGCTATCACCTCTCCACCATCCATCAGCCAGACCCTGTCTGCCTGCTGCAGGCTGTGATTGAGATCGTGACTGCTGGCGATAACGCTGATACCCGATGCGCACAGCGCCGCAATCAGATCGTCCACCGCTTTTTGCTGGCCGATATCCAGCGCCGTCAGCGGCTCATCAAGAATGAGCAGACGCCCGTGGGGATTGATGTGAGGATCAATCTGGGCACAGACTGCTGCCAGCCTGACGCGCTGCCATTCCCCGCCGGAAAGCCGGGTCAATGAACGCGATAACTTATCCTGCAGCTGAAGCACCTGCAGCAGCATGCTGAGACGCGCATCGGCCTGCGGCCCCGATGGTTTCAGATGCAGACGTAAGTAGTGCCAGACCGGCATCTGGCTTAGCGGTGCCTGCTGCTGAGGCAGCCAGCCGCGCACCCGTGCAAGCATTGCCCCCTTCCAGTGACACAGCGGCTGTTCGTCCAGCAATACCGTACCGGAGGCGGATTGCAATCCCGCAATGACGCTGAGTAACGTGCTTTTACCGGCACCATTCGGACCCGCAATGTGCAGCAGCTGACCCGCGGCAAGCTCGCCGGTCAGTGGCAGCAGCCGTCCGGGGACGGCTGCATGTTGCAGGCGCAGCAGCATCTATTTTGCCAGCGCCTGTTTAATGGTTTCCAGAATGATGGGGTCTTCCGGCGTCATGTCAGGCGCAAAGCGCTGGATCACGCTGCCGTCACGGCCAATCAGGAACTTCTCGAAGTTCCACAGGATGTCGCCCTGCTCTTTCGGTGCGCGTCCTTTACTCTCCATACGCGCGTAAAAGCCGCTGCCTTCCGGGCGCACCGCGTCAGGCCGGGCCGCAATCAGCCGGGCATAGAGCGGGTGACGCCCTGCGCCATTGACCTCGGTTTTGGCAAACATCGGGAACGTTACGCCATAGGTGGTGCTGCAGAAGGTTTTGATCTCCTCACTGCTGCCCGGCTCCTGCTCCAGAAACTGGTTGCAGGGAAAACCGAGTACGCTGAAGCCCTGATCCTGCCAGGCTTTCTGCAGGTTCTCCAGCTCTTCATATTGCGGCGTCAGGCCACATTTCGAGGCAACGTTGACCACCAGCAGGACGTTGCCCTGCCACTGTGAGAGCGTGGTTTTTTCCCCATCGAGCGTAACCAGTTCAGTCTGATAAATGTTCATGCTTTTTCCTGTTGTGGATGCTGTTGTGGATGCAGCAGAGTAGCCAGCCTGAGCTAGCGCGAAGATTTCACCAGTAGAATAATAAACAGCGGTGCGCCCAGTGTCGCTGTCACGACCCCTATCGGCAACTCCGCTGATGTCAGTGCCAGACGCGCCACGATATCGGCTGCCAGTAGCACAGCCGCGCCCGCCAGCGCCGACGCGGGCAACAGGTAGCGGTGATCGCTGATGCCGCTCAGGCGCAGCAGATGCGGGATCACCAGCCCGACAAAGCCAATAGCACCGGCCATAGCGACGCTGATACCCACCAGCCAGCCCATGGCCAGTACCAGCAGGTTACGCCAGTAGAAGAGTGACAGCCCGAGCTGACGGGCGGAGGTCTCGCCCAGCGCCAGCAGATTGAGAATCTGGCCGGTCGCCCCCAGCGCCAGCATCACCGGCAGCAGCGCCAGCATCATCCAGCCATAGCGCCAGTCAATTCCACTGAATCCGCCCATCATCCAGTACATCAGCTGACGCAGATCGAGGCTGGAACTGAAGTAGACCGCCCAGGTCATGATGGCACTACAGATAATCCCCAGCGCCACGCCGGTCAGCAACAGCCGGGTAACCGATAGCTGACGATGGGCAAAATGCAGCAGGATGAGCGTAATAATCAGCGCACCGGCCATGGCGGCGAGTCCGAGGCTCCACAGCGAGCCACTGCCCAGCAGCACGCCGAGCACCAGGCCGATACCGGCACCGTTCGAGACGCCGAGCAGACCCGGTTCCGCCAGCGGATTGGTAAACAGCGCCTGCATCACGACACCGCAAACCGCCAGTGACGCCCCCACCAGTACCACCGCGAGACTGCGGGGCAGCCGCAACTGCCAGACAAAAAGTCGGCCGCTGTCGCTGAACCACGCGGAGGGCGTAATCCAGCTGTCTCCGGCACAGAGGCTGAGACAGAGCAGTGCAGAGAGCATCAGGGCGAGCACAATCAGCCATTTCTGGCCGCGTTTATCGGCGTGGCGCGCGAACGTGTCGAGCAGGGACATAAGCGGGATTAGCTGAGAAAACAGTGATTTGATTGTAGAGAGATTACTGAAAAAAGAAAGGCTGATGAGACGGCCTGTGATGGGCTGGCGTGGACATTAACGGGCGAGGAAGGCGGGCGTTCTGCCTGCTGAAACCATGAAAAAAGGCCGCTTTCGCGGCCTTTTTGAAACGCTGAAATTCAGTCAGACTCTTTGGGTGTAGCGTTCTCTACGCGGCTTTTCAGCTTCTGTCCTGGACGGAACGTTACTACGCGACGCGCAGTAATCGGAATATCTTCACCCGTTTTCGGGTTTCTGCCAGGACGCTGGTTCTTGTCGCGCAGGTCAAAATTACCAAACCCAGACAGTTTTACCTGTTCTCCATTTTCCAAAGCGCGACGTACCTCTTCGAAAAACAGCTCTACTAACTCTTTGGCATCGCGTTTGCTCAGCCCGAGTTTCTCAAACAGGTACTCTGACATCTCAGCTTTTGTAAGCGCCATAGGTTCAATCCCTCAAGGTTGCCTGGAATCGCTCTTTTAATGCCGCAACGCATTTGCCAACGGTCGCGGCAATCTCCTCTTCTTCGAGTGTCCGGCTGGTATCCTGCAAAATCAGGCTGATTGCGAGGCTCTTGTAGCCCTCAGAAACGCCCTTACCGCGGTACACGTCAAACAAGTTTACGCCAACTACCTGATTTACGCCAACTTTCTTACACTCCGCGATGATATCTGCTGCAGGGACGTTTTCAGCCACGACAACGGCAATGTCACGGCGGTTCGCCGGGAAGCGAGAAATCTCGCGCGCGTCAGGCAGGACGCGGTCTGCGACCTTATTCCAAAGCAGTTCAAAGACTAAGGTGCGGCCATTGAGATCAAGCTTACGTTCCAGCTCAGGATGTACAACGCCGATAAATCCGATATGTTCATCACGCAAATAAATCGCCGCGCTCTGTCCCGGATGCAACGCCGGATTAGCTTCAGCCCGGAAACTAATCTCATCCAGTTTGCCGGTTAAATCGAGCAGCGACTCTAAATCGCCTTTCAAATCATAGAAGTCAACTGTGTGACGCGCCAGATCCCAGTGCTCTTCAACGCGGTTACCGCTGATCACGCCAGCCAGCATAAGATCCTGACGGATGCCCAAATCGGCCTGAGTATCTGGCACAAAGCGCAAGCCGCTCTCAAACAGACGCACACGGCTCTGCTGGCGGTTCTGGTTGTAGACGACAGCACTGAGCAGACCGGTCCAGAGTGACAGACGCATGGTGGACATATCACTGGAGATAGGGCTTGGCAGCAGCAGCGCCTCTTCACCCGGATGCAGCAGCTGCTGGATTTTTGGATCGACGAAGCTGTAGGTAATGGCTTCCTGATACCCTTTATCGACCAGCAGATTTTTAGCCCGTTTCAGCGACAGGCTGGCTTCGCGGTGCTGGGTCATAACCAGACCGGCCTGCACCGGCACATCCGGAATGTTGTTGTAGCCATAGATACGGGCCACTTCTTCAACCAGATCTTCTTCAATGGCCATATCGAAGCGCCAGCCCGGCGCGACGGCCTGCCACTGCCCTTCACCCACGGTCACGTCACAGCCAAGGCGCGTCAGAATGTCAGTGACCTGCTCATCCGCAATCACATGACCAATCAGACGATCCAGCTTTTCACGACGCAGCGTAATCGTGACCGGTACAGGCAAGGCGGCCTGATGGGTCTGATCGATGATCGGGCCCGCTTCACCGCCGCAGATAGACAGCAGAAGCTGAGTAGCACGCTCCATCGCGGTGTGCTGCAGTGCCGGGTCAACGCCACGCTCGTAACGATGTGACGCATCGGTATGCAGACCGTGGCGACGGGCGCGGCCGGTGATAGAGAGCGGATCGAAATAAGCGCACTCAAACAGGATGTTTCGGGTTTCGCCGTTTACGCCTGAATGTTCGCCACCAAAAATACCGGCCATCGCCAGCGCTTTCTGATGGTCGGCAATGACCAGGGTGTCACTCTGCAGGGTCGCTTCCGTGCCATCCAGCAGCGTCAGCGTTTCGCCCTCTTTCGCCATGCGCACCACGATGCCTCCGTCGATGCGGTCGAGGTCGAAGGCGTGCATCGGCTGACCCAGCTCCAGCAGGACGTAGTTCGTGATATCCACAACCGGATCGATAGAGCGAATGCCACAGCGACGCAGTTTCTCTTTCATCCACAGTGGCGTGGCAGCCGCGACGTTGATGCCTTTCACCACGCGGCCCAGATAGCGCGGGCAGGCTTCTGTCGCGTCAACCTGAATCGGGAACGTATCGTTAAGCGTCGCCGCGACCGGCTGCATCTCCGGCACGTTCAGCGACATGCCGTTAAGCACGGCGACGTCGCGGGCGATACCGATCAGGCCCAGACAGTCGGCGCGGTTTGGCGTCACGCTGATCTCAATGGTGTTGTCATCCAGCTGCAGGTATTCACGGATGTCGGTGCCAATGGGCGCGTCGGCAGGCAGTTCAATGATGCCGTTGTGATCGTCGGAAATGCCCAGCTCGGAGAACGAGCAGAGCATCCCTTCTGACGGCTCGCCACGCAGTTTGGCCGCTTTGATTTTGAAATCACCAGGCAGGACCGCGCCTACGGTGGCAACGGCGACTTTCAGTCCCTGACGACAGTTCGGCGCACCACAAACGATATCCAGCAGGCGATCGCCACCGACGTTGATTTTGGTCACCCGCAGCTTGTCTGCATTCGGGTGCTGACCGCACTCCACCACTTCGCCAACCACGACACCGTGGAACGCACCGGCGACGGCATCAACACCGTCCACTTCCAGACCGGCCATGGTGATTTGTTCTGACAGCGCAGTGCTGTCCAGGGCTGGATTTACCCATTCGCGTAACCAGAGTTCACTGAATTTCATTGGATATCCTGCCCTTACTTAAATTGTTTGAGGAAACGTAAATCATTTTCGAAGAAAGCACGCAGATCGGTCACGCCGTAGCGCAACATGGTCAGACGCTCCATGCCCATACCAAAGGCGAAACCGGAATAAACTTCCGGATCAATGCCGACATTGCGCAGCACGTTAGGGTGGACCATGCCGCAGCCCAGTACTTCCAGCCATTTACCGTTTTTACCCATAACGTCCACTTCTGCCGATGGCTCAGTGAACGGGAAGTAGGATGGACGGAAACGAATCTGCAAATCTTCTTCGAAGAAGTTGTTCAGGAAATCGTGCAGCGTGCCTTTCAGGTTGGTGAAGCTGATGTTTTTATCAACAATCAGACCTTCCATCTGATGGAACATTGGCGTGTGTGTCTGATCGTAATCGTTACGGTAGACGCGGCCCGGCGCAATAATGCGGATTGGCGGCTGCTGAGCCTGCATGGTACGAATCTGCACACCCGAGGTCTGGGTACGCAGCAGACGTGTGGCGTCGAACCAGAAGGTATCGTGATCGGCACGCGCCGGGTGATGCGCAGGAATATTCAGCGCATCAAAGTTATGATAATCATCTTCAATTTCTGGCCCGGTCACGACGCCAAAGCCCAACTCACCAAAGAAGGTCTCAATACGATCCATGGTGCGGGTGACCGGATGCAGACCGCCATTCTCAATACGGCGACCCGGTAGAGAGACATCAATGGTCTCTTCAGCCAGACGGGCATTCAGTACTGCTGCTTCCAGCGCATCTTTGCGCGCATTCAGGTGCTCGGTAACCTGCTGCTTCGCGTCGTTAATCACGGCACCCGCTGCAGGGCGCTCTTCTGCTGGCAGCTCGCGTAATGTGGTCATCTGCAGTGTCAGATGTCCTTTCTTACCCAGGTATTCGACGCGCACCGCGTCAAGGGCGGCGATATCCGTCGCCCCGTCGATAGCCGCCGTGGCGCTGGCCACCAGTTCTGCGAGTTGGGACATAGTTTCCTCTTTTTCCAGTCAGGCTGGTCAGTTCTCGTTGGGACCTGCCGGTCCAATATGCTAGCGCCAGAAACAAAAAAGCCTCCACGAGGGAGGCTTTCAGCGCGATTTTTCGTTTCTTCTCTTATGCGCAAAAGCCCCCGAATGTCAGGCGCTAAAGTAAAAAAAGAAACGGAAAATAGCAGCATTCATGCTTGCGGTTACCTTGTCATGCTATACATGGGGGTCTATTGAAATGCTCAGCGACGAAAATGTCAATCTTTTGCGTAGGTTACAGGCGATAAAAAAGGGAGCAAGCTCCCTTTTCTATCTGACTTACGCCAGGGCTGATTTCGCTTTTTCGACCAGTGCAGTGAATGCCACTTTGTCGAATACTGCGATGTCGGCCAGGATCTTACGGTCAATCTCAATGGCTGCTTTTTTCAGACCATTGATGAAACGGCTGTAAGACATGCCGTTCTGACGTGCCGCTGCGTTGATACGCGCGATCCACAGCTGACGGAACTGACGCTTACGTTGACGACGGTCACGGTAAGCATACTGACCAGCTTTGATAACAGCCTGGAAAGCAACACGGTAAACACGTGAACGTGCACCGTAATAGCCTTTAGCTTGTTTTAAGATTTTTTTGTGACGTGCGCGAGCAACTACACCACGTTTTACACGAGCCATTTAGCTCTCCTGTTTAATATTCTGAATGAATGAAAAAAATTTACTTATGCGTACGGCAGGCAGGCAACAACCAGGCCCAGATCGCCTTTTGACACCATGCCTTTAGGGCGCAGGTGACGTTTACGCTTAGTAGATTTCTTAGTCAGAATATGACGCAGGTTTGCGTGTTTACGCTTGAAGCCGCCAGAAGCGGTCTTCTTGAAGCGCTTAGCCGCGCCACGTACAGTTTTAATCTTTGGCATTTTAAAAATATCCACTTCGCATTGTTAATAACATGACCCAGACAGGCGAACAAATAACCGCACAGCGCGAACGCTGCGCGGCAGATGCTACTTGAAAGCCTACTGTTTCTTCTTAGGAGCGAGCACCATGATCATCTGGCGGCCTTCGATCTTCGAAGGGAAGGATTCGACAATGGCCAAATCCAGATCTTCACACAGGTCTTTACGGACGCGGTTAAGCACTTCCATACCGATCTGCTGGTGCGCCATCTCACGACCGCGGAAACGGAGCGTGATTTTGGCTTTATCGCCATCTTCCAGAAAGCGAATCAGGTTGCGTAGTTTGACCTGATAGTCGCCATCATCGGTTCCAGGACGGAATTTAATTTCCTTAACCTGAATAACTTTTTGCTTCTTCTTCTGTTCCTTAGAAGATTTGCTTTTTTCATAGAGGAACTTGCCGTAATCCATAATACGGCAGACCGGCGGTTCGGCATTCGGGCTGATTTCGACTAAGTCGCCGCCCGCTTCCTCGGCTTTTTCCAGAGCTTCGCGTAATGAGACAATGCCAATCGGCTCGCCATCCATGCCCGTTAAGCGCACTTCAGTTGCGCGGATTTCACTGTTAATTTTGTTCGGACGCGTCGGTAGTACTCGTTTTCCGCCTTTAATACTTTATTCCTCCAATTGGTGAAGATTTCGGCTGCGAACCTCTTGTTGCAATTTCTCAACAAACAGATCGACATCCATCGACCCCAGGTCTTTACCACGGCGGGTGCGAACGGCAACTTTGCCAGATTCCACCTCTTTATCACCGCAGACCAACATATAAGGGACGCGACGTAATGTGTGCTCGCGGATTTTAAAGCCTATCTTCTCATTTCTCAAGTCTGCCTTCACACGAATGCCAGCATTCTGCAGCTTACGCGTCAAAGACTCAACATATTCCGCTTGTCCATCGGTAATATTCATTACCACAACTTGCAGCGGTGCCAGCCAGGTCGGGAAGAAACCGGCGAATTCTTCGGTAAGAATACCGATGAAGCGCTCCATTGATCCCAGAATTGCACGGTGAATCATCACTGGCGTCTGACGATCGTTGTTTTCACCCACGTAGGTTGCTTCAAGGCGTTTTGGCAGAGAGAAGTCTAGCTGAACGGTTCCGCACTGCCAGGCGCGATCAAGACAATCGTACAACGTGAACTCAATTTTAGGACCGTAGAACGCGCCCTCGCCCGGCTGGAACTCAAACTCAATATTGTTTTCGTTCAGCGCGGCGGCCAGATCTTCCTCAGCACGATCCCACATGTCATCTGTACCAATGCGCTTCTCAGGACGGGTGGATAACTTCACCACAATCTTTTCAAAGCCAAAGGTGCTGTACATGTCGTAAACCATGCGGATACAGCTGTTAACTTCGTCACGCACCTGCTCTTCAGTACAGAAGACGTGTGCATCATCCTGAGTAAAGCCACGAACGCGCATCAGACCGTGCAGTGCGCCTGATGGCTCATTACGGTGACAGCTGCCGAACTCGGCCATACGCAGTGGCAGGTCACGGTAGGATTTCAGACCCTGATTGAAGATCTGAACATGTCCAGGGCAGTTCATCGGTTTGATGCAGTATTCACGGTTCTCAGAGGAGGTAGTGAACATCGCTTCTTTGTAGTTTTCCCAGTGCCCGGTTTTTTCCCACAGGACACGGTCCATCATGAACGGACCTTTAACTTCCTGGTACTGGTACTCTTTTAACTTGCTGCGGACAAACACTTCCAGCTCGCGGAAGATGGTCCAGCCGTCATTATGCCAGAAGACCATACCCGGTGCTTCTTCCTGCATGTGGTAGAGATCCAGCTGCTTACCAATCTTACGATGGTCACGCTTCGCCGCCTCTTCCAGACGCTGCAGATAGGCCGCCAGCTGCTTTTTGTCTGCCCATGCGGTGCCATAAATACGCTGCAGCATTTTGTTGTTGCTGTCGCCGCGCCAGTAGGCACCGGAGATTTTCTGCAGTTTAAAATGATGGCAGAACCGCATGTTCGGCACGTGCGGACCACGGCACATGTCGACATATTCTTCGTGATGATACAGGCCAGGCTTATCGTCATGGCTGATGTTTTCATCAAGAATGGTGGTTTTGTAAATTTCGCCGCGCGCCGCAAAGACGTCGCGAGCTTCCTGCCAGCTGACTTTTTTCTTCACCACATCGTAGTTGGTCTCAGCCAGCTGATGCATGCGTTTTTCCAGCAGGTCGATATCTTCCTGGGTCAGGGTACGATCGATATCGACATCATAATAGAAGCCGTTATCAATGACCGGGCCAATCGCCATTCTGGTATCCGGCCACAGCTGCTTAATGGCGTGCCCTAACAGGTGCGCACAGGAGTGACGGATGATTTCCAGACCGGCTTCATCTTTAGCTGTGATAATCGCCACGGCGGCGTCTTCGGTGATGGGATCAACCGCATCAACCAGTTCACCGTTAACACGGCCAGCGATACAGGCTTTCGCCAGACCCGGACCGATGTCCAGCGCAATATCCATCACACTGACAGGGCGGTCAAACACGCGCTGGCTGCCATCAGGAAGCGTAATTACAGGCATTTCTAATCCTTATTTGCAGTGGTAGGCCACACGAAAGCCTACATGCAACGTCATGTAAAATGGGTGACCTGGCGTAACATCAGACCCACATTGTCGGAATGCCGCCAGGATTGCCGTGCGGGGCAGATGATAGCAGTTTTCCTGGTGGAGAAAAACCATCCCCTTTTCGCTAAGCCATGGAGAGATCAAAAAAAAGCGGCCTGACTGATGTCAGGCCGCCGGGCAGACCACAGGTTAAAATGCGCTTACATCGCGTAAGAGAGCATGACCGAGGTTTTGGTATCGGTACGATCCGGCGCAGAGGCAGGCGGATTGTTATTCCAGGTGACGTTGTAAGCCAGTTTCAGCGCGAAGTGGCTGTTAATTGCCACCTGCAGACCGGTTTCGGAGTTCACGGTGGTATCTTCACCGAAGCTGCTCAGCACAGAAACACCCTGAACAAATTTGGTGGTGTCAGTGAGCTGCCACTGATAGCTGACCGCGCCATAGCCCAGCGCTTTGGTTTCGTGGCCGCCATCGTGGAAATCGTCATAGCGCACACCCGGACCGAATTCCGCACGCAGTGAATGCACCGGCCCGTTCAGAATCTGACGACCGTAACCGGCAGTCAGGACGTCACGCGAATCGTAACCATTGAAACGATCGCTTAACCAGCTCGCCTGACCAAACAGGTAGTCATAGTTGCTGACGTTGTAACGTGAACGACCGCCGATGTTGTAAGTCTCAGAAGAGCGTTCATCGTTTGAGGAGGTGTTCGCTGCGTTACCCCACAAGCTGTATGCCATAGATGACTGATACCAGGTCATGTTGGTCTGCGCAGTCAGTGATGAACTGGTGGTGTTACCGGTTTGCGCCAGGTATCCCGCAGCAGCAGAACCTTCAAAGGGCTTTTTCGCCGTGGAAGGGTCATCCATTGAGGTGAATACGGCGTTATCGGCCAGTGCCTGGTGGCAAAATGCTCCGGCGGAGAGCAGAAGAACAGCAGACAGCTTGTTATAGGCTTTCATTAAATGTGATCCGTGCGACAGTTTAAAAAACAGAGAGTCTGAAGCGTTTTGCCCGGCGTTCAACGCAATTTACGGTAAGTTTTGTAAAAAATTATTAACTTACACAAAATGCCTGGAATCACCCTGACAACCCATGTTAATTGGGACTCATCTTATTAACGTCGCGCATTATAGTGCTGCCCGACTGAAAAGCCAGCCGTTACGACAGAAGATTTTTACATCACGGGCAAGGCCCCTGACACTGATTTACGCTATGCGTCACGACAGACATCCAGCATCTCCTTCATAATTCGCCTGAATTTTCACCATGGTCTACGCTCAGTTCAGTTTCTCTTTCCCGGAGGTGCCCAATGAGCAACACTGACTTAACCCGCTATATCGTGACCTTTCATTATCAGGAGTCGGGATTAAGTGACATCCTGGAGCTAACCAGCGCAATGACCGCCGCAGGTTTTACCACCACGCTGGCGGATGAAAACGGCCATCCCCATGAACTGGGCACGAACAGTTATGGCATTGTCAGCACGCTGGACGCTGACGATCTGCGACAGCAGGTTACCGCAGCCGGTGAAAATGCACTGGGTCAGAAGCCTGATGTGACGGTCATGACCTTCGAAGAATATCTGCGGGACACCGCCAGTCATCGCCCCGCCACCCCAGCGCCAGAATAAAAGGTGCAATCACGCTGGATTTGGTGAATATTCAGGCATCAGCATCGGACTTACGCAGCGAATAACGAGGATAGCCCTATGTGGTCAGCCATTAGTCGTCTGTTAAGCGAGCAGTTAGGTAACGCCGAAATCACGCAACGTCACGCCCTTGCGGGTGGCGATATCCATCCCACCTGGCATATTCGCTACGGTGATCACGATGTCTTTGTCAAAAGCAACAGCCGCGAGATGCTGTCGCTTTTTACATGGGAAGCCGATCAGCTGGCCTTGCTGGCGCGCACCGGCACGGTTCGTGTGCCAAAAGTGTATGGTGTGGGTCACCATCGTGAGGAGAGCTTTCTGTTACTGGAGTACATCAGGCCACAGCCGCTTGATGAGCAGAGTGCATATCAGCTGGGTCAGCAACTGGCGCACCTGCACCAGTGGAGCGAACAGACGCAGTTTGGCCTTGATTTTGACAACAACATTACCACCACGCCCCAGCCTAACAGCTGGCTGCGACGCTGGTCGGTCTTTTTTGCCGAGCAGCGCATCGGCTGGCAGCTGCAGCTGGCGGCGGAAAAGGGGATTCAGTACGGGGATACTGAGCTGATTATCGCCTCCGTACAGCGGGTGCTTGCGTCACATCATCCGCAGCCGTCACTGCTGCATGGCGATCTCTGGCCCGCTAACTGCGCCAGCAGTGGCGGGGGGCCCTGGCTGTTCGATCCCGCCTGCTACTGGGGCGACCGCGAGTGCGACTTAGCCATGCTGAGCTGGTACCCTGACCTGCCGCGCCAGATCTACGACGGCTACCAGGCTGTGTGGCCATTACCGGACGGTTTTTCGCAGCGTCTGCCGGTCTACCAGCTCTACTATCTGCTGAACCGGGCTAACGTTTTTGGCGGGCACTGGCCCGGCGATGCACAGTTTGCCATTGGTCAGTTGCTGGATGAGGATGCGCTCGGTGCCCGTCAGGCCAGACCGGCCTGACGGCGTTCACGGTCAGAGAAAGCCGAGCAGCGACAAGACAAAATACCCGGCTATCGCAATCACGACCGGCAGGATGTAGAGCGGAAAGATTTGCAGAAAGATGGTGTGGCGAGGTACGCGCACCTTCTCTTCCAGTTGCTGACGGCTGCGTCCTTCACTGCCCTTTGCCTGCTCCAGAATCATCTGATCCTCAATGCCCTCTTTGACGTGACGCGCCTGGCGTCCCATCCGTGCGCCTGACGACTCCAGCGCCAGCCCGACAAAAATCAGGATATAGATTAGCCAGAACCCCAGGTTCATCTGACCATTAAATTCCGGTACGGGTGAGTTATGCCAGAAAACGTTCAGGAACGGCGTGTTAAAACGCAGCATATCGACGATGACATGAACGAAATCAAGCATAACCGCGTCGATGCCCGGCTGCTTTTCACTGTGCTTAAACATAAAGCTCAGCACAGAAATAATGGTCGACAGCAGCGCAACCAGAAAGAGCACCCAGCCTGCCACTCGCTTAAGGATGGCGATGCGGCCAGCCTGTTGATAGGTCATAATATCTCCTGAACCCGAAATCCGATTTGCCGTAAGTCTACCTGCCAATGAAGAAATTTCCCAAATAAAGCGTGGCCAGCCGCGTGAAACGTGCGTCAGCGGCGAATGATGTTATGGTAAAGCCGACTTTAATTATAAGGAGACCGCTGATGACCTGGCACCGCCCTGTCCTTGCTGCCCTGTTTGATATGGATGGCTTACTGATCGACTCAGAACCACTGTGGGATCAGGCTGAGCTGGATATCTTTTCAACGCTGGATGTTGACCTGTCACGTCGCAGTGAAATGCCCGACACGCTGGGTTTACGCATCGATCAGACGGTGCGGATGTGGTACGAAACGATGCCGTGGCAGGGTCCCTCGCAGCAGGTGGTCACGGAGCGGATCATTGCGCGCGCCATGACGCTGGTGGATCAGACGCGTCCCCTGTTGCCTGGCGTGGAAACCGCGCTGCAACTCTGCCGGGAGCAGGGGCTGAAAATCGGCCTGGCCTCCGCCTCGCCGCTGATGATGCTGGAACAGGTGCTGGAGATCTTCAACCTGCGCCACTATTTTGATGTGCTGGCTTCAGCAGAAGCACTGCCCTACAGCAAACCCCATCCACAGGTCTACCTTAACGCCGCCAATGGCCTGGCGATCGATCCCCTTAACTGCGTCACGCTGGAAGACTCGTTTAATGGCATGATCGCAACCAAAGCCGCCCGTATGCGGTCGATTGTGGTACCCGCCCCTGAACATCGTGACGACCCGCGCTGGGCGCTGGCGGATGTCCGGCTGGACGATCTGACACAGCTTAACCTGCAGCATCTGCAGGGATGATAAACAGCCCGCGCACAGCGGGCTTTTTTTTGCCCGTGACATCTGCCAGTTGATCTACCCCTCAAAAAATAAAACAACGTTTCATTTTTATTGAATTCCCATCCCGCTCTGCCTAAGATGCCCGAAGCGTCCCCATTCGGGGCATGAATAACCTGACCTGCAGAGAGGCCTGAGATGGACGTTCGTCAAAGCATTCATAGCGATCACACTAAACAACTCGACACTGACGCGCTGCGCCGCGAGTTTCTGATTGAAACGATATTTTCCGCTGACAATTACACCCTGACCTACAGCCACATCGACCGCATTATTATTGGCGGCGTCATGCCGGTTAATAAGCCCGTCACCATCGGCGATGAGATGGGAAAACAGCTGGGTGTCAGTTACTTTCTTGAACGCCGCGAGCTGGGCATGATCAATATTGGCGGTCCGGGCCTGGTAGAGGTCGACGGTAAAGCGTGGGAAATAGGTCATGAAGAAGCGCTGTACATTGGCAAAGGCGCACGCAATCTGCTGTTCCGCAGCCTGAATCCGGCCCAGCCCGCCAAATTCTATTACAACAGCGCACCGGCACACAGCACCTTCCCGGATAAGAAGATCACGCTGCAGGAAGCAGCAACCACCACCCTGGGCGATGCCGCTACCGCCAATCGTCGCACCATCAACAAATTCATCGTGCCGGATGTCCTGCCCACCTGCCAGCTCACCATGGGCTTAACCAGACTGGAGGAAGGCAGCCTGTGGAACACCATGCCCTGCCACACCCATGAACGGCGCATGGAAGTCTATTTCTACTTCGACATGAGCGAAGAAAGCGCGGTTTTCCACATGATGGGAGAACCCCAGCAAACCCGCCATCTGCTGGTACATAACGAGCAGGCGGTCATCTCACCCAGCTGGTCAATTCATGCCGGTGTCGGCACCCAGCGTTACACCTTTATCTGGGGCATGGTGGGTGAGAATCAGGTCTTTGATGACATGGACCACGTCAAAATCAGCGAACTGCGTTAAGCAGAGGAGAAGCATAAATGGTACTGAACACGTTTGATTTAAAAGGCAAAGTGGCAATGGTGACCGGGTGTAATACCGGCCTGGGTCAGGGTATGGCTCTGGGACTGGCTCAGGCTGGCTGCGACATTGTCGGCGTCAACCGTTTCGAGCCTGATGAGACGCAACGTAAAGTTGAAGCACTTGGCCGCCGTTTCTGGTCGGTGTCGGCTGATCTGATGCGTTCTGATGTTGCCTCGCAGGTTGTTGAGCAGGCTGTCGCAGCCGCGGGCAGAATTGATATCCTTGTCAACAACGCCGGGATCATCCGTCGCGAAGATGCACTGAACTTCAGCGAGCAGGACTGGGATGATGTGATGAACATCAACAGTAAAACGGTCTTTTTCCTGTCACAACAGGTGACGCGGCAGTTTATTGCTCAGGGTAACGGCGGCAAGATTATTAACATCGCGTCTATGCTGTCGTTCCAGGGCGGCATTCGCGTGCCTTCTTATACCGCGTCAAAAAGCGCAGTGATGGGTTTAACCCGTCTGATGGCGAACGAGTGGGCGAAGCACGGCGTGAATGTGAACGCGATTGCACCAGGCTACATGGCTACCGATAACACCGAACAGTTGCGCAAAGATCAGGCCCGAAGCGAAGAGATTCTGGGCCGTATTCCGGCAGGACGCTGGGGTGTGCCTGATGACATGATGGGCCCGGTGGTCTTCCTGGCCTCTTCCGCGTCCGACTACGTTAATGGCTATACCCTGGCGGTAGATGGCGGCTGGCTGGCACGTTAATCTTCCTGGCGGACAGTGATTAATCACTGTCCGCCCTGTTAAAAAATTCACGCTTCGTTACAGCGTCACATGTTCTCATTTACTGGATAAATCCCTATACTGGATGCATTGACAGTTTTCTTTGCAACCAGGTTCTCTCATGACGGGCGAAGGCCACATCATTTTTGCCATTGCCAGCGCTATTTTTGCCAAACGTGCTGAACTGACACCCGTGCTGGCGCAGGCCGACTGGTGGCATCTTGTTCCCTCAGCCCTGCTGACCTGTCTCTTGCCCGATATCGATCATCCCAAATCTCTGCTGGGACAGCGACTGAGCTGGCTTTCTCATCCGATTGCGCGCGCATTTGGTCATCGGGGCTTTACCCACAGTTTACTGGCGGTGGCCGCGGGTTTGTGGCTTTTTCAGATTAACCTGCCGCAGTCATCGCCGATACCGCCAGATGTACTGCAGGGTCTGACGCTGGGCTATCTCAGCCATATTCTGGCCGATATGCTGACGCCAGCCGGTGTACCGCTGCTGTGGCCCTGCCGCTGGCGCTTCCGTCTGCCGATTCTCCGCAGCCAGAAAGGCAATCAGCTTGAGCGGGCATTGTGTCTGGGACTGGTGGGCTATGCGCTGTGTTTCCCGGCAGGCATGCCATCTTTTGGTGCAAACGGCTGGCCGGCTCAGCTGTTTGATACGCTACAAAATGGCGTCGGACGGTTGATTTCCAGCCATACTGCGCAATAACTCAGCGAAAAACGCCATTAAGTTATAAACCATGCCATTTGGATATAAGGCCCCCTCTCTGCCTGCTGTTACCATTCCTGCTGTCTTAATTCGTGATTAACATTATGCGGCTTTCCCTGCTGGGAAGGCCGCATTACTCTGGAGTTTCAGTATGGACCTTCCTCTTACGCTCAATATCGCCGCCTTTGTCGTGCTGCTGGTATTGCTCTCCCGCTTCAGCCGCCGGAACTGGAGCCTGTCGAAAAAAGTCCTGACCGGTCTGGTGATAGGCGTGCTGTTCGGCCTGGTGTTGCAGTTGATCTACGGCGAAAACAGCGCAGTCGTAAAAACGTCTATCAGCTGGTTTAACATCGTCGGTAATGGCTATGTCCAGTTGCTGCAGATGGTGGTCATGCCGCTGGTGTTCGTATCCATTCTGAGTGCTGTTGCCCGCCTGCATAATGCCTCGTCGCTGGGGAAGATCAGCGTACTGACTATTGGCGTGCTGCTGTTTACCACCGCCATTTCGGCGCTGGTCGGCGTCTTTGTGACCGGCCTGTTTGGCCTGAGCGCAGAAGGTCTGGTGCAGGGCGTGCAGGAGACCGCGCGTCTGAGTGCCATCCAGAGCAATTATGTCGGCAAGGTCTCTGACCTGAGCGTGCCACAACTGGTGCTCTCCTTTATCCCGAAAAACCCGTTTGCCGATCTGACCGGAGCCAATCCAACGTCGATTATCAGCGTCGTCATTTTTGCCGCTTTCCTGGGTGTGGCTGCCCTGCAGTTGCTGAAAGATGATCAAGAGAAAGGGCAGCGCGTGCTGGTGGCGATTGACACGCTGCAGTCGTGGGTCATGAAGCTGGTTCGTCTGGTGATGAAGCTGACCCCCTATGGGGTGCTGGCGCTGATGACCAAAGTGGTTGCCGGTTCAAATCTGCAGGACATCATCAAGCTGGGCAGCTTTGTGGTCGCCTCTTACCTCGGTCTGGCCATCATGTTTGGTGTTCACGCCCTGCTGCTGTCGGTCAATGGGATCAACCCGCTGCGCTTCTTCCGTAAAGTGTGGCCGGTTATCACCTTCGCCTTTACCAGTCGCTCCAGCGCGGCCAGCATTCCACTGAGTGTTGAGACCCAGACCCGTCGTCTGGGTGTGCCTGAATCCGTTGCCAGCTTCGCTGCTTCCTTTGGTGCCACTATCGGCCAGAACGGCTGTGCTGGTCTCTATCCGACCATGCTGGCAGTAATGGTTGCGCCAACGGTCGGCATCAACCCGTTTGACCCGCTGTGGATTGCGACGCTGGTCGGCATTGTCACGCTAAGCTCGGCAGGCGTTGCCGGTGTTGGCGGTGGTGCAACCTTTGCCGCGCTGATTGTTCTGCCTGCTATGGGTCTGCCGGTGACGCTGGTGGCGCTGCTGATCTCGATTGAACCGCTCATTGACATGGGGCGTACGGCACTGAACGTCAACGGTTCCATGACCGCCGGTACCCTGACCAGCCGCTGGTTAGGTCTGACCGATAAGCGCGTGCTGGAAAGTGACGACAACGCCGAGCTGGCGCATCGTTAATCTGCTGTAAACCTGGCGCGCCCGCGCCAGGTTATTCCCGCCCTTCTTCTCCATAATCCCCCTTGTTGATGGCGATGCCGTTAAGAAAGCGTTAAGCATGGTAAACAGGCGAAAAATCGCCGCTTTAGTGCTTGTCTTTACCCGGTAAAAAGCGAATTCTGCATCCGGTCTTATGAGGAGGACATCCGATGAAAAAAATTATTGCCTCGCTTCTGACGCTGGCGCTGTTGACGCCCGCGCTGGCCTTCGCCCACCCTGGCGACTGGGGCCCGCAGGGTGGATGGGGTCGGCATGGCGGCCCCGGACCACACTGGGGCGGACCCGGCCCGGTGCGTTTTTTACCTGAAGCCGCGACTGCAGTGCTGATTGGCGGACTGACCTACTACCTGCTGAACGGCAATTATTATCAGCGTCACGGGGAAGAGTATGTGGTGGTCGAGCCGCCAGCAGAGTCGCGGGTCAGCGGTGAAATGCGGGTACTCGATTTCAACGGCAAGCGTTTCTATGTGCAGGACGGCCACTACTACCAGCGGCAGATAGACGGTGACTATGTCGAGGTGCCGCGCCCGGCAGGATTGTAGTCAGCGCCACAACGAAAAACGGCCCGTCATGATGACGGGCCGTTTACTATTCAGAGGTGCGATGACTTACTGCTGAACCTGCGGATCGGTGTCATATTCTGCACAGCTCTGGAAGCCGTAGTTCATCACACGGCCAGTGTCGTTATAGCTCACGAAGTAAGTCTGTGCTTTACCGTCGCGCTGACCCAGCACATAAGTCTGGCAGGTGCCGCGCGCGTGAACCATGGTGATTTCAGTAGACGGCGTTCCGGCAATCTGACGAACCTGATCGCGGGTCATGCCTTTTTTAACATCCTTAACCACTGGCTTAGTCACGTAGCTTTCAGCACGATCGTAAGTCGTACAACCAGACAGTGCAGCCAGCGTCAGCGCCGCAGCGATACATCCCATCACTTTATTCATCTTGTTGTTCCTCGTTTATTATCCATGTGGAAACAAGCCTGGAACATAAATGCTGATTTATCAAGTTTATGACGAACAATTCATGGCACGATAAACGTCAGGATTTCGTAAAGAAGGCTGTTTTGCTGTCAACGCAGACGTATACTTCCCCGCAAAACAGGCCCCCGCTGGCGACCCGTTTTCAGACTCATCGGCCATCATCTGCGAGGGCGTTGATCAGTGTGATAGCGGCGTTAAGGGTCCCTGTCTTTCACAGCCTTACCCACTTTCTGTTCACCCCTTTGCTGACGACTCCGAGGATAAATGACCCCTGTACACTCCAACCGCCTGGTTTACGCCATTACGCTGGGCCTGCTGGCCGCACTGGGCCCGCTCTGCATCGACCTCTATCTGCCCGCACTGCCGCAAATGGCGCAGGATCTGCATACCGAAACCGCAACCGCGCAGCTGAGCCTGACCGCAGGTCTGTTAGGTCTGGGCTTTGGTCAGCTGCTTTTTGGCCCCATGAGCGATAAGTTCGGCCGCCTGCGCCCGCTAACGCTGTCGCTGGTGCTGCTGTTTATCGCTTCGATGGGCTGTGCGCTGGCGCAGGATATTCACCAGCTGCTGCTGGCACGACTGTTTGAAGGGTTAGCAGGTGCAGGCGGCGCAGTGCTGTCACGGGCGATTGCACGGGATATGTACAGCGGTCACGAGCTGACGCGATTTTTCGCGCTGCTGATGCTGGTCAACGGTCTGGCCCCGATTGGCGCACCGGTTCTGGGGGGTGTGCTGATGACGGTATTAAACTGGCGCGGCATTTTCATGGTGCTGGGCGGCATTGCCCTTCTGCTCATCCTGCTGGCACGCTGGAAGCTGCATGAAACCCTGCCCGAAGCGCGTCGCAGTAAAGGCTCGATCTTCTCCGCTTACGCGGCACTCGGTCAGGTCATCACCCATCGCCCCTTCATGGGTTTCTGCCTGACTCAGGGCTTTATGATGTCCGGCATGTTCGCTTACATTGGTGCCTCGCCGTTCGTGCTGCAACAGCTCTATGGTCTTTCCCCTCAGGCCTTCAGCTTCTGCTTTGCGGCAAACGGCATAGGTCTGGTTATTGCTTCGCAGACCAGCGCCCGCCTCTGTCCGTTGTGGGGCGAGTATCGGGTGCTGAAAGGCGGGCTGACGCTGGCTTTTGTCGCCTCCAGCCTGCTTCTGCTGGCCGCGCTGCTCCATGCGCCTTTGCCGCTGCTGCTGGTGGCATTGTTCTTTACCATCGCCAGTAATGGCGTGATCGCCACCACCGCCTCGTCGCTGGCAATGCAGAGTCAGGGTCACCGCGCGGGCAGCGCCTCTGCGGTGATTGGCGTCACGATGTTCACGCTGGGTGCGATTACCGTACCGATCACCGGCATCGGCGGCACGTCGGTACTGAGCATGTGCGCCACCATTTTTGGCTGCTTTATGATGGCCATTCTGATGTTCAGCGTGCTGGCGAAAAAACCGGAGCCACAGGTAAAAACTCACTGATTTCGAAACGTTTAGCCGCAATCAGTTGCCGCTTAAGCTTGTTGTTTTGGCTCAGGCACGTTAGCTTTATTAAAACGTTCGCATCGAGCCGACAGGCCACTGACCTGAGGAGAAGTTCATGTCACTGCAGCAGGACATTATTGAAGCACTGGGTGTGAAACCCGCTATCGACGCCGACCAGGAAGTGCGCGTCAGCATCGATTTTCTTAAAGCCTACCTGAAACGCCACAGCGGGCTGAAAACGCTGGTGCTGGGGATCAGCGGCGGTCAGGATTCGACCCTGGCGGGCGCACTGGCGCAGCGGGCGATAACGGAGCTGCGTCAGGAGAGCGGTGATGACGACTACACCTTTATTGCCGTTCGTCTGCCCTATGGCGTCCAGGCCGATGAGCAGGATTGTCAGGATGCGCTGGCCTTCATCAAACCTGACCGTTCGCTGGTGGTCAATATCAAAGAGTCGGTGCTGGCCAGTGAGCGTGCGCTGAAAGAGGCCGGTATTACGCTGTCTGATTTCGTGCGCGGCAATGAAAAAGCACGCGAGCGAATGAAAGCGCAATACAGCATCGCGGGCATGACCAAAGGGGTGGTGGTGGGCACCGATCACGCGGCGGAAGCGGTCACCGGTTTCTTCACCAAGTATGGCGATGGCGGCACGGATATCAACCCGCTGTTCCGCCTGAACAAGCGCCAGGGCAAACAGCTGCTGAAACACCTTGGCTGCCCGGAACATCTCTATCTGAAGAAACCGACCGCCGATCTGGAAGATGATCGTCCAGGCCTGCAGGATGAAGTTGCGCTGGGCGTCACCTACGAGATGATCGATGATTATCTGGAAGGCAAAAGCATCGATCCTGACAGTGCCCGAATCATCGAAGGCTGGTATCTGAAAACCGAGCATAAACGTCGCCCGCCCATCACGGTATTCGACGACTTCTGGAAGTAATACCGCGCCTCCTTTGCACCGGCAGAGGAGGCACCTTTCACTCACTTTGTTGATTGCTGCATGCCTGCCACCGTTTCGCGCGCGACTCTTATCGGCCTTGTCGCTATTCTGCTCTGGAGCACTACCGTTGGCCTGCTACGCAGCGTCAGTGAAGCCTTTGGTGCCACCGGCGGCGCGGCGCTCATCTACTCCACCACCGCAATCCTGCTCTGCCTGACCCGTGGTTTTCCCCGACCCGGCGCGCTGCCTGCACGCTATCTGTGGCTGGGTGGCACCCTGTTTGTGGGGTATGAAATCTGCCTGGCGCTGGCTATCGGAATGGCCAGCGATCGCAGCCAGTCGCTGGAGCTGGGCATGATTAATTATCTCTGGCCCTGCCTGACCATCGTGCTGGCGATCCCGTTTAATCAGCAGCGTTTCCGTCTCTGGCTATGGCCCGGACTGCTGCTGTCGCTGCTGGGGATCGTCTGGGTGATGAAAGGCCACGGCAGCGGGTCGTCCCTGCGGGTGTGGCAGAATATGCAGAGCAACCCTGTCGCCTATGCCCTCGCCTTTATCGCCGCCCTGACCTGGGCGCTTTACAACAACCTTACCCGCCGCTATGCCCGGGGGGCGAACGGCGTCACGCTGTTTTTTATTCTGACCGCACTGGCGCTGTGGCTGAAATATACCTTCAGCGATCGCCCTGAACCGATGGCGTTCGCAGTGGTGCCGCTGCTGGAAGTGCTGTTTGTCGGCCTCTCCACCGCCATTGCTTATTCTGCCTGGAATTACGGCATTCAGCAGGGCAATCTGACGCTGCTGGCCACTGCCTCGTACTTTACGCCGGTGCTGTCGGCCCTGCTGGGATCGCTGTGGTTCGGCCTGACCCCGCCGCTGGCCTTCTGGCAGGGCGTGGCAATGATCACCCTGGGCTCACTGATCTGCTGGCTGGCAACACGACGCCTTTAACCAGACGACTGGCGATCATTTCACCTGCCTGTTATGCTGTATGGACAACCAGTAAATGGAGTCCATCTTGGTCAGACGTGCTGCCATCCTTCGCCCGGAACCCGACGCGAATGCGATTTATCAATATCCCGAACACCTGCGTGAATGGCTGGAAGGCCTGCCGAATCACCCTGGCGTCTATACCTTCCACGGTGAAAGTGAGTCGCTGCCGCTCTATATCGGTAAAAGTGTGAATCTGCGTTCACGGGTCATGTCCCATTTCCGCACCCCTGATGAGGCGAAAATGCTGCGCCAGTCGCGGCGTGTGAGCTGGATCCCTACCGCAGGCGATCTCGGCGCGCTGTTGCTGGAAGCGCAGATGATTAAAACGCAGCAACCGCTGTTTAATAAGCGATTGCGCAAAAACCGGCAGCTCTGTTCGCTGCAGATTACCGACAGCAAACCGCAGGTGGTTTACGCAAAAGATCTTGATTTCAGTCAGTCTCCCAACCTGTTTGGGCTTTATCGCAGTCGCTTTGCTGCACTTGAACGGCTCAAGCAGCTTGCAGATGAGTATCAGCTCTGTCACGGCCTGCTGGGGCTGGAAGCGCTGAGTGTGGGACGAGGCTGCTTCCGCTCGGCACTGCGACGCTGTGCCGGTGCCTGCTGCGGCAAAGAGCCGGTCAGCGATCACCAGGATCGTCTGCTGGAAGCGCTGGAAAATGTCCGTGTCTTCTGCTGGCCGTGGCAGGGTGCCGTAGGTCTGGTGGAAGAAGGCAAAGAGATGACGCAGATCCACGTCATTGACCACTGGTTCTATCTCGGGTCGGTGAACAGCATGGACGAAGCCCGAAAACTGCAGCGGCCCAAAGGCGGGTTTGACCACGACGGCTACAAAATCCTCTGCCGTCCGATTCTGTCGGGTGCCTACCCTATTCTTCCGCTATAAAAAAACCGCCGATGCTGCCCACTCACATCAGTGGACAGCGTCGGCGGTCTCAGACCGTTGGCTTAACTACGGTTATTCAGCCGGTTCTGCTGGCGGGGCCATTTTGTCATCGTGCGGGCCTTTCTCAGTCAGACGCTTTTCAAAGTTTGCGTTGTACTGCTTCTTCTGCTCTGGCGTCAGCACGTTATAAAGCTTGTTCTGGGTTTCCAGCATCTTCAGCGCATGCTCTTTCGCATTAGCGGACATTTTTTCTGCCTGCGCTTCTGCTTTGCTCTGGTCAAAGCTGTCAGATGCAATGATGCTGTGGGCTGCGCGGCGCTCATCCAGCGATGGACGCTGCATATCTTTGCGGCTCTCTTTCATGATGTCACGCATCTGGGTTTTCTGCGCGTCGGTCAGATTCAGACCTTTAAACATCATCTCCGGGCCATGGCGCATTGGCGGTTTATGCATCGCTTTTTCGCTGCCTGCTGGCGGTGGGGTCAGGTTATCTGCAGCTGCATGGACGGCGCTGGCTGCACCAAACGCCAGCGAAGAAGCCAGTAAAAGGGAAGTCAGTTTGCGCATAATCGAGTCCTTATATTTCATGATAATGACGACAGCACTCTGTCGCGTCTTCGGAACCAAGCATACGACGCTGAACGTCAACTACTCAGAACCTGAGTAAAGCCGTGAAAGCATAAAAGATAAAAATCGGGCAATCATGAAGAGAATGAGAAGAAAAGCGTGAGGAATTGAAAAAGTTTATGAATTAACAGCGAATTTCGCAGAAATGATGGAGGAGTGTAATGGTTATGACAGGAAAGCGGAAGGCGCTCTCCCGTTTTTCCTGTCGATTTTTTAGCACCGATGCAATGCCCCGGTAAATTCAGGTATCAGAGCGGCAGTGCCCGGGTCTGTTCGCCCTCTTCTATCAGCATCAATCCGGCACGCAACCCGGCAGCAACGCTGGGATTCGGGAAGAGCACATATTCCTGCGCCTGCTGCACGTAATAGCGGGTGTCGCCATCCTCCGCCAGCAACGCCCCCTGTGGAAACACGGTAAAGTTCAGCGTTTCCGGCGACATATGCAGCGTGAAGTGCTCACTCAGTCGGGTGATCTGCTGCACGACGCGATAGTGACGCGGCTTAACCGCAGCGACCGGCATTGCTTCACCATAGAGTAAAGACGCCAGCGCCTGTTGTGCCGCCCTGAACTGACTCAGATCGTTCTCACCAAACGGCAGCGCTTTGCCGAGCTCCAGGGTACAGCTGGCCGCACCAAAGTGCTCACAGCTGAAATGGGTAAAGGTGCCGCCCGGCGCACGATGAAACACCAGTGCTTCCAGACCGGCTGCGGCCAGCCAGTCAAGAAACGCTGGCGGCCAGGGGCGTTCGTTGTGCGGCATCACGCCGAACTGAGTATGATAAGAGCCGCGAATCGCCGTGTGCATGTCAAGATGCCATCGAGTTTCATCGCATGCCCCCAGCTGCCAGAATGTCTCCAGCGTCTGCTCAAGCCGCAGCACGCGGCGGGCTTCATCGCTGTCATCAATCTGCTGCCAGCGTCCGCCAAACAGCCGGTTGATGTCATAGCGCACATAGCGCTTGCCAGCCCGAAGCGCTGAGGGATTACCCAGAATCACCAGCATGCGCTGCTGCAGCGGTTTTTCGCCGCGCAGCAAGGGAGTAATCAGCTGGTTTACGATTTCAACCGGGGCGGTTTCATTACCGTGGATCCCGGCAGAAAGCACCAGCGCCTGTTTCACCGGCACCGTTGGCTCCATCAGCAGTATGCCGTGATACAACCACTGCCAGCGGAGATGCGCGGTTTCACCCTGACGCGTACGCGGCACCTCGCCGGAGAGCGTTTGCTGCAAAAAGTCCTGCATCGTTCCTCCTTTTCGCCCTGAACAGGGGGCAGCCTGAGCTGCCCCCACCTTCACTGCTGAAATGCATATACATTTCCTAAGTCTAGCAGCTTCGTCAGTTCATCCAGCGCGTCGCGTCCCTCACGCAGCAACTGCGGGTCAGTCAGGTCGGCCTGGGTCAGGCGATCGCGGTAATGACGATCGACCCAGTTATTCAGCGTGGTGAAGAGCCTGTCATTCATCAGCACTGCCGGATTAACTGCCTGTAGCTCCTGTGGCGTCAGCACCACCCGCAAACGCAGACAGGCCGGGCCGCCCCCGTTGTACATGCTTTCACGCAGATCGAACACCTTCAGGGCTTTCAGCGGCGAGTCCCCTTCAACCTGTTCGCACAGGTAGCGCCAGACCTCAGGATGCTGGCGGGACTCTTCCGGCAGCACCAGCATCATGGTGCCGTCGGGACGGCTCAACAGCTGGCTGTTAAACAGATAGGTGTCCACCGCATCCTTCACCGAAACCCGGTTGTCCGGCACTTCGAGTGCCACAAAACCCGGCACGCGCGCCCGTAGCTGCGCCAGGAGTTCAGGCTGATCGACAAAGGCGTGCTGGTGACAGAGCAGCATCTGCTGGTTGCTGACCGCAATCACATCGTTATGAAATACGCCCTGATCGATCACCGCAGGATTCTGCTGTGCGAACAGCACGCTTTCGGGTGAAAGCTGATGCAAACGGGCGACGGCCTCACTGGCCTCGCGGGTCTGCCGCGCCGGATAACGCTGCGGGGCTTTTCCCTCATGGCTGCTGTCGCGGCCATAGACAAACAGCTGTACGCCGCGCTCGCCATAGGCACCGCCAAGCCGGTTATGGTTAGCCGCCCCTTCATCACCAAACATGGCCACCTGCGGCAAGGCATCATGCACCGCAAAATGACGATCGTCGCGGAAAACCGAACGCAGCAGCCAGGCCGTTTCCGGCGCTTCCATCGCCCGGTGAAATTTGTTGTTAAGGTTTGCCACCGTCAGATGAACCCGGCCATCCAGGCTGTCCGCAGAGGGCGAGACCGTGGCAGCATTTGCCACCCACATTGCCGACGCGGAACTGCACGCGGAGAGTAATCCCGGCGCGGTTTTCCCGGCTGCGGCCAGCACCTGCTCATCGCTGCCGCTGAATCCAAGCTGACGCAGCGCCGCAATATTGGGGCGCTCGTGTGGCGGGATCACCCCCTGCACATAGCCCATATCGGCCAGCGCTTTCATCTTCAGCAATCCCTGTTTTGCCGCCAGTCGGGGATTGGAGGGCTGCAGCTGGTTGCGGGTTGAGGCTTCGTTACCGAACGACAGCCCGGCATAGTGGTGCGTTAATCCCACCAGTCCATCAAAGTTTGCTTCCGTTGCCTTCATCGTGTCGCCTCCGGTGCGGAGAAATCGAGGCCCGGCGACAGCGTGGCAGGCAGCGTCAGATCCGGCGTCTCCAGCGAGGCCATCGGCCAGGCGCAGTAATCCGCCGCATACCAGGCGCTGGCACGGTGGTTGCCCGACGCACCCACACCGCCAAACGGCGCGGTACTGGCTGCACCGGTCAGCGGTTTGTTCCAGTTGACGATACCGGCACGTGCTTCCAGCAGCAGCTGATCAAACTGCTGGCGCGAAGGCGAGATCAAGCCGCAAGACAGGCCGTAGCGGGTCTGGTTCGCTAGCGCAATCGCCTCATCAAAGGTGTCATAGCGGACGACGCCCAGCAGCGGGCCAAAAACCTCTTCATCCGGGATGCCCTCTGTACCGGTTAAATCGATAATACCGGGCGTCAGAATGGCGCTGTGGCGATCCGGCCAGCGCATCGCCAGCAGTACCTTACCGCCCGCCTCAACCCGGCGTTGCCACTCACCCATAATCTTCTCTGCCGCGCCGGTGGAGATCACGCTCCCCATAAACGGTTGCGGTTCAGCATTCCAGGCAGCTGGTTCGAGCCGCCCCGCCACCTCAACCAGCCGCTGCAGAAACGCATCACCCGCCTCGCCGCGTCTGACCAGCAGACGACGGGCGCAGGTGCAGCGCTGACCAGCGGTGATAAAGGCTGACTGCAACGTGATGTTGACGGCCGCATCCAGGTCAGCCGGATCCTCTGCAATCAGGGCGTTATTGCCGCCCATTTCCAGCGCCAGCATTTTTTCAGGCTGACCGGCAAACTGACGATGCAACTGATAGCCGGTATGGGCGCTGCCGGTGAACAGCAGGCCATCGATCTGGCTACAGGTTGCCAGCGCCTGGCCGGTTTCACGTCCACCCTGTAACAGCCCCAGCACGCCATCAGGCAGGCCCGCAGCGACCCAGAGCTCAACAGTTTTTTCAGCAGTCAGCGGCGTCAGCTCGCTGGGTTTGAATACGACGCAGTTGCCCGCCAGCAGCGCCGGAACGATATGCCCGTTTGGCAGATGGCCGGGGAAGTTATAGGGACCAAACACCGCCAGCACGCCGTGCGGACGGTGGCGCAGTGAGCTTTCGCCCTCATGCTGCTCACCGGTGCGGCTATGGTAGGCTTTCACCGAAAAGCTGATTTTATTGATCATCGCGCCCACTTCGGTCAGCGCTTCCCAGCGCGGCTTGCCGGTCTCACGGGCGATGGTTTCTGCTAATTCTGTTTTGTGTGCCTCAAGCCCGGCCGCGAATTTTTCAATGATCGCCTGCCGTTCCGCCAGCGGGCGTCTGGCCCAGGCGGGAAAGGCAGTGCGCGCCGCCTCACAGGCCGCCGTAACCTGCGCGGCAGAGGCCGCGTGCCCCTGCCACAGGGTCTCGCCGCTGACCGGATCTGCTTTCGTCAGGATCTCAGCGTCACCGCTCAGCCAGTGTCCATTTATCAGGTGCGTCATGCTGTTTTCTCCTCTTTGCAGAGCGTCACCACGCGCAGGCTGTCGCCCGGCTGGCAGTGGAGCGCCCGCATCTGTTCATCCGTGAGCTGCACGCTGTCGCTGTCGGCATGTGCCGGGATCAGCGCTACACGGAACTGGCGGTAATGGTTGTTGGCAACCAGGCAGAGCGGCGCATCAGCCGGGTTTTCACCCCGCTCAGCGCTGCGCAGACGGCTTTTACGCACGGCACGGATGTGGTCGATATCGCACTCCAGCGTCGGGCCGCCATCAAAGATGTCGACGTAGTTAAGGTAGCGGAAGCCCTCCGCCTCCAGCACGGCACGGGCCGGTGCGGTTTGCGGATGCACCTGCCCAATAACGGCCTGCGCCTGTGGCGTCAGGTAGTCGATATAGAGCGGATGCTTCGGCATCAACTCCGCGATAAACGATTTCTGGCCGGTACCGCTCAGGAAATCGGCTTTGCTGAACGCCATAGAGAAAAAGCGGCTGCCGACGCTTTCCCAGAACGGCGAATGGCCCTGCTCATCGCTGACGCCACGCATTTCAGCTACCACCCGGTTGGTGAAACGCTCACGGAAACTGGCCATAAACAGGAAGCGGGACTTCGAGAGCAGATAGCCGTTTTTACCGTCACGGTAATCGGGATCGAGAAACAGCGTGCAGAGTTCACTGCTGCCGGTGTGATCGTTACTCAGGGAGAGCGTTGGCAGCGCGGCATAGACATTCAGCTCTTTCGAGGCGTGCACCTGCGTGCCGACGCGAAAGTTGTACCAGGGATCCTGCAGGCCGACCGCCACTTCAATAGCACAGATGCCCACGGCACGATTATCTTCACTGTCGGCCAGTACAAAGACATAGCCCTGCTCAGCGCGCGGCAGTGAATCCTCCCAGGTCTGCAGCGATCGATCAATACGCGCCTGTAAGGTGGCGCTATCGACGGGCAGCGAGGTCAGCCCGCCGCCGGTTTTACCGGCCAGCGCCATCAGCTGGCTTAAATCATCGCGTTCAACCGGACGGATTACCATCATGATGCGGACCCTCGTACCAGGCGCTCACACACCTCAGCAAAACGCGCCATACCCAGCTTCACTTCCTGCTCACTGATGTTCAGCGCCGGGGCAAAGCGCACCACGTTAGCACCGGCAATCAGCACCATGACGCCCATTTCAGCGGCAGCCAGGTTGATTTCTTTGGCTTTACCGGCAAAATCGTCGCTGAGCACCGCGCCAATCAGCAGACCCAGACCGCGCACCTCTTTAAACAGATGCAGGCGCTGGTTGATTTCATCCAGGGCCGCGACAATCCACTGGTGACGCTGCGTAACACCCGCCATCAGTTCAGGCTGATTGATCAGTTCCATGACTTTACCGGCAACCGCACCCGCCAGAGGATTACCGCCATAGGTGGTGCCATGCGTACCGACACCCATCACCTGCGCCAGATCGTCGCGGGTCAGCATCGCACCAATCGGGAAGCCGCCGCCCAGCGCTTTGGCGCTGGTGAGCACGTCCGGCGTGACGCCATAATGCATATAGGCGTACAGCGAGCCGGTGCGGCCAACGCCGCTCTGCACTTCATCAAAAATCAGCAGGGTATGATGTTTATCACACAGTTCACGCAAGCCGCGCAGGAACGCCGGGTCGGCAGGCAGCACGCCGCCCTCACCCTGAATCGGTTCAACAATGACCGCGCAGGTATGGTCATTGATCAGCTCTGCCGCAGCCGCCAGATCGTTAAATGGCGCATGCTGGATCTCTGGCGGCAGCGGTGCAAAATCTTTGGAGTAGGCAGGCTGGCCGCCCGCTGACACGGTAAACAGCGTGCGGCCGTGAAACGCATTCTTAAAGGCCACGATGCCACTCTTGTGCGGCCCGACACGGTCATGTGCCACTTTGCGCGCCAGTTTCAGCGCCGCTTCGTTCGCCTCCGCCCCGGAGTTACAGAAAAACACCCGGTCAGCAAAGGTGGCGTCGATCAACTGCTTCGCCAGCCGCAGGATCGGTTCGTTGGTGTAACCATTACCGGTGTGCCATAAACGTGCGGCCTGCTCCTGCAACGCCTGCTGTAACGCCGGATGCGCGTGCCCTAACGCATTGACGGCAATGCCACCGGCAAAGTCGATGTAATCTTTGCCGTTTTGATCCCAGACGGTAGAGCCTTCTGCGCGGACCGGTATAAAGGTTGCAGGCGCATAAACCGGCATCATCCATTGATCGAAATCGTGACGTGAAACGTGCAGTGCCATAACCCACTCTCCTGCTTTACTTTACCGGCCAGGTAAAGCTTATGTTTTAAAATTGTTAAAGGATGTTGTAGTGCAGCCCTACTGTAGAGTGCAGTTAACGTGCCAGCCAGAGAATTAATGCATAAAATGGTCTTCACAACGCAATATCAATGAGTTAGACGCTGACAATATTCACTTAATTTGCATATATAGTGAATAATTGTCTGATAGCAGCGCCACGGCCGGGTTTTAAACAGCAGAATTATGCATTCGCGGGATGAAATATCGCTTTTGTGATCGCTGATAAATTATCTCTCCAGAAATGCCCATTCTCTGCCCTGTTTTAGCGCAGTCTGCTTCTCAATGGTGCGGCTGACGCTGCCGGGTTTCGCCTGAGAATGAAGCGCTCACTGGCTAAACTTAACAACCTGTTTTCATTTATCACGACGGGCAGATAAAGAAGCCCACCGAATAGTGTTTACTTTATAAACAAGATGATTAGGGTTTAATCAGCGGAAAGGCAGATTATTTCTGATGTGATTATTGGTGCGGCAAGCTTATTTCTGTAATGATGAACAGATATTAATAAGCAGACTAATGGTTAGAGTAAAATCCTTGTGGAATTATCTTTATAAAGAAAACCCCTCTAATTATCCCAGACATGAAGCTGATTTTTTTATGTACTGTTAAATGACAGGAAACATTATAAAAATAGGTTCAGGTTACTGATTTTATTAAAAATACCACTCTCCCGCTTAAGTACGCCATCAGAAGAAAATCTTATTACCTTGTCATTTTATCTTCTGTTAACCGCTGTTATTCATTAGCTGAATATAGACATCACATTTTGTTACTTTTATTGCACTTTGTAATTTTAACTTTTTGTGTCATTTTCATTTCGCCCCGCACCAGGGGAATAATAATTAATGAATACAGGGTAATAATTAAATGATGAAGCGCACTTTACTGGCGGCTGTTATGCCGTTACTGATCGGTCTCTCCTCCGCACAGGCCGCAGAAGTTTATAACAAGGATGGCAATAAGCTGGATCTGGTCGGCAAGATTAACGTGTCTCACCTTTTTTCTGACGACGACAACAACAACGGTGATACCTCTTCTTATGCCCGTTTTGGTTTCAAGGGTGAAACGAAGATTACCGATCAGCTCACCGGCTATGGCTTCTGGCAGTATCAGTACAGCCTCCACAACTCCGAAGGCAGCGATGCGCAGAGCAGTAACCGTACCCGTCTGGGCTATGCTGGCCTGAAATTTGGCAAGGCCGGTGCGCTGGATTACGGACGCAACTATGGTCTGGTCTATGACGCGCTGAGTTACACCGATATGCTGCCGTTCTTTGGTGGCGATTCCGGTTACACCGACGCCTTCCTCTCCGGCCGCTCAACCGGCGTGCTGACCTGGCGTAACACTGATTTCTTTGGTCTGGTAGACGGTTTAAACCTTGCTGCACAGTATCAGGGTAAAAACGATCGCAGCAGTAACATCGACGGCGTGCGTCGCTCTAATGGCGATGGTTTTGCCCTCTCTGCCTCGTATGACTTCGATTTCGGCCTGAGCTTTGCTGGCGCATTTGCCAGCCTGGATCGCACCACGGCACAGAATGCAGCCGCACGCGGTGAAGGCGAAAAAGCGCAGCACTGGGCAACGTCCGTCAAATATGATGCGAACCAGGTTTATCTGGCAGCGATGTATGGTGAAACGCTCAACGCCACGCCGATCAGCGGCGGCTTCGCCAACAAAGCACAGAACTTTGAAGCTGTGGCGCAGTATCAGTTCCTGAATGGCTTCCGTCCATCCGTGGGTTACGTCTCATCGAAGGGCAAAGAGATTGAAAACATCGGCGATGCCGACATTGTTAAGTACACCGCCGTGGGTGCCACCTACTACTTCAACAAGAACATGTCGGTGTACGGTGAATACCGCATCAACCTGCTGAAAGACAACAATCCGCTCGGTCTGGCAACCGACGACATCACCGCGCTGGGTCTGATTTACCAGTTCTGATGTTACAGCAGGCCCGGCGCGTCCTGCCGGGCCTGTTACTGACTCAGCCCAGGGGGAATCCGCTCCTGCCCTGAGCTCAGCCCAGCGCCCTGACTAAGTTAACAGCCACTGCTTCATCCTGCATCAGCGCCTCTGCGTTAGCCGATGCCAGCAGCGTGGTTGCCTGCCCGGCAGGCACCGGACGACTGAAGAGATAGCCCTGACCGTAATCACAGCCGCGTTTTCTGAGCCACCTCAGCGTGGCGACATCCTCAATTCCCTCTGCCGTGATCACCACATTCAGTCCCTGACAGAGCACCAGCAGCGTTTCCACGACTTTCCGCTGCTCTGATCCGGTCACGATACCGGCGATAAACGTCTGATCAATTTTGATTTTAGTAATTCCCAGCCCCAGCAATACGGAGAGGTTGGAATAGCCGGTACCGAAATCGTCCAGCGCCACGCCGATACCCGCCTCTTTCAGCAGTCGGATCGCTTCGCGGGCATCATCGGAGATGGCCATAACATTCTGTTCCGTGATCTCCAGTTCCAGCATCACCGGTCCGGCATTCTGCATAATGCGGGACAAACAGCCGGTCAGCGACGGTCTCAGCAGCTGCTCCGGGGTTATATTCAGCGACAGGCAGAGCCCGGCAGGCCATGCCCGTGTGGCATTGACCGCATCCTGCAGCAGCGCCACGGTCATGCTGTCCATCAGCCCCAGCCGCTCCACGACCGGCAGAAACTCTGCGGGTGAAACCGTCTGACCCGACGCGGTGATCCAGCGTGCCAGTATTTCAAAACCGGTAATATTCCCGGTACGCAGCGACACCAGCGGCTGAAGAAAGGGAACGATGGCATGACCGCTGACGGCGGCGACCACCTCCTGCTCCAGCCTTTCCCGCTGGCGAAACCGCAGCTCCATGTCTGGCGAGAATCGCGCCAGACGGGAAATCTTATCCTGCTTGGCTTCATAAAGTGCCAGGTCCGCCGCCCGCACCACGTCGGCCTGCCCCGTGCAGGCTGAACTGGCAATGCCTGCAGACAGGCTCAGAAAGGTATGCGGGCCGGTGCGGATGGCTGCCGCATACTGACAGAGTCGTTCCGCATCGGCCAGCGCCTGCTCAGCCTGGGACGACGGCGTAACGATAGCAAACTCATCGCCGCCAATGCGAAACACCTTACTCTGTGTGCCCGCCGAGGTGGTGAGGAGCCCGGACAGCGCTATCAGCGTGGCGTCACCCTGACGATGCCCGTTCATGTCATTGATGCTTTTGAAATCAGTGATGTCGAGCAGCGTCAGGGTGTAAGGGGCATCCCCGGCATTCAGCGCAGCAAGATGTGCGTTGAATGATCGGCGATTCATGACCCCGGTCAGCGCATCAGTCCCGGCCAGCCTGAGTGCATTTTTCTCCGCAGCCAGGATTTTGCGGATTAAATTCACGATAAGCAGCGCCGGAATAATCATCGCTATGCTGGCAAACGAGGTGGACGTCAGGATAAACCGTACCCGCTCACTGGTTTCAAAACCAGAGTCGTAGCCCAGGCCCAGCAGGCTGGAAATCCGCGCCTCAAGCCCGAATTCCCACAGCGTGGCAAGTAAAATGATGGTCGCAATATTCAGCACTGCGAGCCAGAAGAGTTTCAGGCGCATGCGTTAGTTCCCGGTGATGAAGAGTGTCAGAGTGTTGTTGTAATTATCAGTAAAAAAACCGGGGTGTATGTCTCATAGCCTGTCTGCTTAACTGCCGATGATTATCACCCCTCCGCTATTTCTGCTCATAGAAATCACGTGTTCCCAGCCGCCTCGCGTCAGCAAAACAGACGATCTGCTCTGACCGACGCGTGCCGGTGCGTCATCGATATCGATGAGTGTTCTATCGGCAGCGGCGGCCAGATTAACAGGCCCGTGCGGTTAAATTTGTGCATTACGCCGGTTGCAACAGGTTCGGCACCCGCGCTGCTGAGACCACGTTCAGCACATCAGGGCGCATCACGGGAGGTCAGTTAAGGTCTTAGTTATCAGGCCATTAACTCACACGAACTTAAGAGAGCTGTTGTGGAAATTTGCGTGGCCGAAGTGAGGAGCATGACGCTGTTTTATTTTTGACTGGCGCTGAAATCGCACCGATCCGATTCCGGCAGGACCGCCTTCCGTTGTACAAAATTAAATAGCACTCAATTTAGTTAAGTTCAACCCTACAGAACCCTCCCCGGCTGCCGATACCGTATTACCTAACGAACTCTTCCGGACGACAGATGAAAATTTCAACGCGCCTTAGCGCAGGTTTTGGCCTGCTGATTTTGCTGTTTATTATTTGTGCTGGCACCGCGATTCAGGCGCTGAACAGCGCCCGTAACAGTATGGACGAGGTGGTCAATGTCCGGCTGAAAAAGTACCAGACGGTGCTGGACATGCGTGGCGGCGTGCGGGATATGGCTATAGCGGTACGCAACCTTGCCCTGATGACCGACCCTGTCGCTATGCAGCCAGAATGGCAACGCCTGCAAAAACAGCGGGCGCTTTACATCAGCAATCGTGAAGCGTTGTCGCGCATGATGCAGACCGACACCGGGCAGGATGGACGGGAGGCGATGAGCAGAATTGAATCTTCCGAAGCGGCCGCGCTGTCCACACTCATGAATGCCGGAAAACTCGGGCTGGAAAACCGTCAGCAGGAGGTCACCGACTATCTGTTAACCGTGGCGCGCCCTGCGCAGCAGAGTCTGCTCAAAGCCATCAACGATCTGACCGAGCTTGAAATGCGAAACAGCCGGGACACGGTGGTGGACAAGGGGAACGCTATCGCCCGCACCACCTGGATACTGATCATCCTGGCACTCATCTCGGTGCTGGCTGCGGTCGTCACCTGCGTGTTTATTGTGCGTATGCTGATGCGACAGCTGGGCGGCGAACCGGTTCAGGCCCAGGCGCTGGCTGCCGCCATTGCCGCTGGCGATCTCACCTCGCCGGTTACGCTGCGCCGGGGCGACAGCACCAGCCTGCTTGCTTCGTTAAGTGATATGCAGACCAATCTGCGCGGGCTGGTGACGCAAATTAAGGATGCTTCCGCTGCGGTGGCGCTGGCAGCCGATGAGATTTCCCAGGGCAACAGTGAGCTGTCATCCCGTACCGAGCAGCAGGCGGCAGCGCTGCAGGAAACCGCAGCCAGCATGGAGCAGCTCACTGCCACAGTAAAAAGCAATGCGGCGGGGGCGCAGCAGACGGCAGATTCCGCACGCGAGGCCGCCACGCTGGCCAATGCGGGTGAAGCGGATGTTCAGCGCCTGTCAGAAACAATGCATGACATTTCGCTGAGTGCCGTGCGGGTGCGAGACATTACGTCGGTGATTGAAGGCATCGCTTTCCAGACCAATATTCTGGCGCTTAACGCCGCCGTCGAAGCAGCACGTGCCGGTGAAGACGGTCGCGGATTTGCCGTGGTCGCGGGTGAAGTCCGCTCGCTGGCCCAGCGCAGCGCGACGGCGGCGCGTGACATCAAGCAGCTGATTGAGCAGGCGGTAACGCAGGTCGGAGAAGGTGTCACCGTGGCGGCGGGAACGGGTGAACGCATCCTGAAAATTGTCAGCCGCGTGGGTGAGCTGGCCGATGCCATGGACAACCTTTCGCTCTCCTCCGGTGAACAGATGCAGGGTATCTCACAGGTCAGCATTGCAGTAAGTCAGATGGACGGCGTCACGCAGAATAACGCTGCGCTGGTGGAAGAGTCCTCGACGGCCTCACAGTCCCTGCTGGCGCAGGCACGCGACCTGCGTGGCATGGTCGGGACCTTCACCGTATGAACCTGTCCGGCGGAAACGGTTCTGCCGGGACGACTGATCTGATCAGCCGTATCGGTGGACTCAAACAGGATGTGGACATTCTGCTGCAGCAGCTGAGTGAAGGGGAGTATCTGAGTGTGGATACCTTCGCCAATAACTGGATTCATCTGACCCAGCTTTACAGCCGGATTCAGGAGCACATGAGTAACCGCGCCCTGATGGATAAACTGGTACACAGTGACCTGTTGCTGGCCGCTGACCTGCTGGCGGTAGGAAGAATGATTGCGGTCATGGATAATTTTCTGCGCTGCGCGGTCATTACCCGATAACACGATCTTTGCGCAGATAGCGTTTAGCCCTGAGCTAAACGCTGAAAATTTGCGGCAAATCGTCGCTGTGTTGCCTCTGGCGCACGTTGTGCGCCAGAGGCTGCAACCGGTTATGTTGACTTCAATTTAATTTGACTCAATACTGAACCCCCTTTCACCCGGTGGCGCAGCCAAAGGCTTTTTCACGTGCCGTGATAGCGCTTAACGGTTGGGTGTCTGACCCCCTACAGAGAAGCTGCCGCCGTCAGCCTCTCCCCAGGACACCATTAGCAAGGCGTCAAGGCTGGCAAGCCGCCGGTGGTCTGGCTCTCCTGCCCCGGACTCAGAATGAGTAAAGATATGAATGATGAAATTGCGGGGAGCACTGAGACGCCTCCGGCCAGTGCAGCACCTGAAACCATCGACCAGTTTCTCTGCTTTGCGCTCTATTCCGCCTCCCTCGCCATGACGAAACTCTATCAGTCGCGGCTGAAACCGCTGGGGCTGACCTATCCGCAATATCTGGTACTGCTGGTATTGTGGGAAAAAGATTGTCTGACCGTCTCGGAGATTGGCGCACGTGTCCGTCTGGACTCCGGCACGCTCAGTCAGCTTCTGAAGCGGCTGGAAAGTGCAGGCCTGATCTGTCGCCAGCGTGACACCGGAAAGGATGAGCGCCGGGTGGTGGTCTCCCTGACAGAACAGGGCCACCAGCTTAAAGTTACTGCGGCTGGCGTTCCGGCAGATATGATTTCAGTGATGGATACCGCCTGCAGTGAGCTCGGCGAACTGACGACCCAGGTGGCTACCCTGCGGGAAAAACTGCTTAAGGCCCTGCCATGATGCTGGCTTTCGATAAACGTGCGGGCGGGCTGAATTACCGGCGCGTTACCCGTTCAGATGCTTTACAGCAGAATTGTTGCACTGGAGTTTCTTTTGGGCACCGATAAACCGGCAGATATGGATGATGTCCATGCCGTGGTAGGACATGCCGTATCCAGCCTGCTAAAGTCAGGTAAGACGGCTGGGATACAGGAAATTATCGCTTTCCTGAAACAACAGGAAGCGCAGTCAGTAAACGGACAGAGAGAAGTTTACGCCAGAGCCGTTCGTGTGGTGTCGAAACTGGTTAACTGATTTTGGGCCACCGGGCTGAACGGTGCGGTTTAGATCCCCGCAACAACCGTCGCCCCTCTACTGTCATGTACCCTGTTTGTACAAACGCCGCACGTGGCCTGGTTAATATTTTTCTTCCGGGCCAGCCTTCACCGGCCCTGATGATGCGGCCGGTTCAGGGAGGTTATTCCCCATGTGCCGCCCGGGCAACGTCTCTGACGGCGCTTTCCACCCGCTCTGAATCTTTCTGAATGCTGGCAATCACCGCCCCCGCTTCACGCATCAGCAGCACGCCCTCGCCGGTGTTCGCCAGCGAGGTTTCAATGCCCCGCAGGACGTCTCTGGCCAGTTGATTATTCCCCGCCACCACCCGTTCAATCTCTTCAGTCGCGCTACTGACGCTGGCCGCCAGGCTGCGGACCTCGGCCGCCACCACGGCAAAGCTCCGGCCCGAGGTGCCTGCCCGCGCCGCTTCAATGGCGGCATTCAGTGCAATCAGCCGGGTCTGCATCGCAAAGCGTCGGATGGTTTCAACCATGCCATCAATGCTGTCCGACTGGCTGTTAAGCCGCGTAACATCTGCCGAAACGACGCTCATCTCTTCAGCAATCTGGCTGATCATCCGGATGCTGTTGTCGATCACATCCGCGCCCGCCTGGGCGCTTCCCCGTGTCTGAACCGCCATGTTCCAGGCATTTAACGCCGCGTCATATTCCTGTTGATTACGCAGCACCTGCTCTGTCACGTCGGTGGCGAATTTAACAATTTTAGTGAGCTGGCCGTCACTGTTGAAGACCGGGTTGTAAGTTGCCCTGAGCCAGAGAGGTTCGCCACGCCGGTTGAGGCGGGGAAACTGGCCCGAAAAGAACTCGCCCTGATTCAGCCTGACCCAGAACTGCCGGTACTCCTCGCTCTGAGAGAGCTCATCCGAACAGAAAAGCCGGTGATGCTGCCCTATGACCTCAGCAGCCTCATACCCGGTCGCCCTGAGAAAGTTATCATTTGCTTCCAGCACGTGCCCGTCAGGGCTAAAGGCGATCATCGCCATAGATCGGCTGATCGCATTGATGATCGACGCCTGCTCCAGTGATGACTGCATTCTTTCTGAAATATCAGCGGCTATTTTAACGATTTTGAACACCCGTCCGCGCCGGTCCTTCACCGGAATATAGCTCGCCTCCAGCCAGACTGGCCGCATGCCGCTGGCCAGCCGCAGATATTTGTCACTGAAACTTTCGCCTGCCGCCAGACGCTGCCAGAAGCGTCGATACTCCGGCGAGTTCACCAGCGCTGGCGGGCAGAACATTCTGTGATGCTGACCAATGATTTCATCCGCCCGGTAGCCCATTGCCGACAGAAACAGCGGGCTGGCTTTCTGAATAATGCCCTCTGGCGTGAATTCAATAACGGGCATGGCGTGCCCCAGCGACTGGAATGACGCGGCAGCGTGTACGCCACGCTGACGAAGAAAAGAAGGGACGAGATATTTCAGTAAATTCAGGCGCATGAGCAAGACCGTTAAACGTTGGAATTGCTTCTGTTATCGGCATTTTGTCGACCGCCATTATGCATCGCTGCGATAGTTGCGGCTGATGATTGCAACATGATGTTACTATCGACACACATGGGTGACTGCCGCCCGTCATCAACACGATTCTGTGAGGAAGCCGGGCGGACCTACTGCCTACAACGCGGGCAGATTTACCCGCTAGAGCGCCGTATCAGTGGGTGCCATCAAATCGTAACGATCGTTCTGCACAGGCGCATCCATGGCCATCGGCGGCTCAATTTTCAGCGTGATCCAGTTAGAGGTGACGCGCTGTTGCCTGCTGTCCTCCAGCGTTACCGACAGCCGATATTCGTTGCTGGCGTCTGGCGACGGATCCCACTGCGGTAAGATCACACTCCAGCCCTGAGGATCGGCGTTATTAGCCGGTGGCGTCAGGCTCAGCGCCTGCGTGTCACCCTGCCAGCTCACGGCTTTGATCGCATTGCTGGCGCGTATCTGCAGCTTCAGCGGCAGGCTCTCACCGCTGCGCAACTGCCAGGGCGGGGTTGCCAGGAACACCGACAGGGTTTTGCGCTGGCGGAATGAGAGCACCGGCGTATCGCTGCGGGTCACGGTATCGTAGCGGCTGCCGCGCAGGGAGCGTGCTTCCGCAACGTTACCGGCATCAAGCTGACGGCTCAGCGCCACACCAAAACGGTAATTGAGTTTTAGCCCCAGCTGATCCTGGCTTTCACCGGCACTGCTGGTTTTGTGGGTGGCGGATAACGTCACCAGGGGTACTGGCGTATAAGAGAGACCAAATGACATGGCAGAGGGATTGTGATACCGGTTGCCGCTGTTAAACAGGTCGACATTGTCACCCAGATAGTGCTGATAGCTCAGTGAAACGCCCAGCTGACGATAAAAAGGCAGATAGCTCTGACTGGTGATGTCATAGCCGCGCGCCATGCGCTGCTGTTGTGAATGGCCAAGGTTTTTCCAGCCGGAAAGCGGCTCATAGTAGTTGGCCGAGAAACGCATCGAATCGCTCCAGGCTTCAGTGCCCACCGAGGCACGCTGCAGGCCGCTGCTGAAGACGCGATCGACAAAGCCGTTGTAGCCCAGCAGCCAGTCACCGGCGTCCCAGCGCTGTCCCAGTCCCGCATTGCCGACCAGGCCATCATCCGTTTCATGCAGGCCAAGCTGGCTGAAGGTGAGCAGGCTGTTCTCGTCGGCCAGTGCGCTGAAGAGATCGCCACCCGTGCCGGTGAAGTTTCCGTCCATGTCGACGTTCAGATCGAGCTGCGCAGTGCCGTAGGGGGAAAGCAGTGACTGCCCTTCGCTCTCGACCCGATCGGCCACTTCATCGCGCAGATGATTGAACGCCCAGACGCCCGCCTGCTGACCAAATGTCACATTGCTGTCGCTGTTATTACTCGCTTCACCGATGCTTTTCGCCACGGCCGCCAGCTTTTTACTCCACGCTTCATCCTGATCGCTGACGCTGCCGAGCGTCGGCAGTGACGCCGTGTAGCGCGCAGGATTGTCGAATGGCGTCTCTGACACGGCCGTTTCAGTCTGGAACGCGCGGGCGCTCTGCATGGCAGTCAGCGACAGCGCAATCAAAGAGAGAACCCCTGTAGTCCTTATCATGTCACCCGGCACATTGATTAATTTGTCGCTGCGATTAAAGTCAAATTCATTGACCGTTACCTTAACATATTGTGACGGCGATGCAGGACAACAGCGGCAAATTGTGCATATACCAGAAAAGTCTGGCACAAAAAAAGGCCTGCTACACAGCAGGCCCGGACGATCGCGGGCGTTATCAGGAGAAGATTAAACCGCCGTCCACATTAATGGTCTGTCCGGTGATATAGCGCGCATCGTCTGACGCCAGAAACGCCACCAGCCCGGCGACATCCTGCGGCTGACCGGCACGTTTCAGCGGAATGTTTTTCACCCACTCCGCCATCAGCTCGCCTTTGCCGTACGTTTTCGCCTCGCTACTGAGGATTTCGCCCCAGACGCGATCGTTGTAATCCCACATCTCACTCTCAATGATGCCGGGACAGAAGGCGTTGACCGTAATGTTCCACGGAGCCAGCTCCAGTGCCAGACTCTGGGTAATACCAATCACCCCCATTTTGCTGGCGGCATAGTGCGGCGTGTAGATAAAGCCCTGCCGCCCCTGCCCCGATGAGGTGTTAATCAGGCTGCCGCTGCCCTGCTGCACCATATACTTCGCGGCTTCCCGACAGCACAGCCAGACGGCGGTGGTGTTCACGGCCAGAATCCGCTCAAAGTCGCTTTTCGGCATGGTGTCGAAGCGGTCGATGGTGATCACGCCTGCATTCTGAATCGAGACGTCAATCTGACCAAAGCGTTCAAAGGCCTGCTGATAGAGCTTTTGTACTGCGGCTTCATCCGTCACGTCGACCTGCAGCGCCAGAATCTCACTGCCGTACTGCTGCTGAAGCTGGTCGGCGGTGGCAAAGACCCGGTCAGCATTTGACACCATCACCAGCCTGGCCCCGTCGCGGGCGAAACGCGCCGCGATGCCGGCACCGATACCGCGACAGGCACCGGTAATCACCACTGTTTTTCCACGTTGTTCGCGGCTCATAATCGCTCCTGTTAACTGTGACGAACATCAGTGAGAGGGACGGTCTGCTGCTTTTTTTCATGGCGACGCAGCAGCACCACTTTGCTTTGCAGACGTTGCTGGAACTGGTCGATGACCACCGCCGTGACAATCACCAGACCCTTAATCACCATCTGCCAGAAATCGCTGACGCCCATCATCACCATGCCATCGGCCAGGAAGACGATAACGAACGCGCCAATGATCGAGCCGGACACCCGCCCACGCCCGCCCGCCAGCGCCGTGCCGCCCAGCACGGTGGCCCCAATGGCGTCCATCTCAAACATGTTGCCGGTCATGGGATGCGCGGTCTGCAACTGCGACGCCACCACCAGACCGACCAGACCCGCACACAGGCCGGAAAAGGCATAAACAAAGATTTTCACTTTGATGATCGGCACACCTGCCAGCCGTGCGGCGGACTCATTGCCGCCAATGGCGTAAATGTAACGCCCCAGCGGGGTTTTGCGCGTCAGGTAGAGACCGAGCAGTAAGAAGCCGAGCATCAGCCAGATCGGCAGATAAACGCCGAGCACCGTGCCGGAACCCAGCAGGGCAAACCCGGTGTTGCCCAGCGCGGGCATCCCGACCAGATTGGCGTAGGTGCCGCCATCGTTGAACAGTAATGCCGCACCGCGCGCTACATACATCATGCCAAGGGTGCAGATAAAAGGAGCCACGCCCAGCCGGGTGATCACCGTGCCGTTAATCAGCCCCACCAGCACGCCAAAGATCGCTACCACCAGAATCACTTCCGGCACGTTGAGAAACAGCGTATTGCCGCCCCACAACGGGATGCCACTGGTCAGCAGTGCGCCCGCCACCATGCCGCAGATCCCGGCGACCGCGCCCACCGAGAGATCGATACCGCCGGTGAGGATCACCAGCGTCATGCCAATCGCCAGCAGCCCGGTGATCGCCACGTGCTGCGTCATGATCAGCAGGTTCGAGGGGGTAAGAAAGTTCGGCACCATCACGCTGAAAAAGCCGACCACAATCAGCAGTGCAATAAAGGTGCGTGCTTTAAGCAGGTACATATAGAGCAGATATTTTTGGTTCATGACATTCTCCGGCCAGCGTAGCGCCTGGCCCAACAGGCGTTATTGTTGCAGGCAGTCTGGACACGGACAGCGCGAAACAACCGAACGTACACGCAGTACGTGAGGATGACTCGCTGTGCTCGCCCCTTCAGGGCCGCCCTGACGGGCGTTCAGGTTGCTAAAGCCGCCTGTGTGAACACTGCCCCGGTTCAGACTGACAAATAAAATGGCCTGGGATAGGCTCTTAATCCTGCGGGGTTGAAGCCGCGATCAGTTGCTCCCGCGTCACCGCTGCACGCGGCAGATCGGCCGTTATCCGGCCATCGGCCATCACTAAAATGCGGTCCGCCAGGGCCATCACCTCATCCAGTTCGGATGACGAGAACATCACTGCCAGCCCCTGCTGTGCCAGACTGCCAATCAGGTGATAGACATCGGTTTTGGCACCCACATCGATGCCGCGCGTCGGCTCATCCAGCAGCACCACCTGCGGCCCGGTCATCAGCGCTTTGCCCAGCACCACCTTCTGCTGATTACCGCCACTGAGCGCCGTAACCGGCAGGTCAGCATCGCTGACTTTGATCGCCAGATGGCCGATCATCTCATTGACCCGCTGCTGCTCCCGGCCCGGATTCAGCAGCCCGAGCGCCCGTCGAAAACCGCGCAGGCTGAAGTCAGAGAGCGTCATGTTGGCCGTAATCGACATCAGTTCAATCACCCCTTCGCCTTTGCGATCTTCGGGAACCAGCGCGATGCCACTTTTCAGCCGCTGCTGGAAGCTGCGCTTCGCCAGATCCCTGCCCGCCAGCCGGACCCGGCCCGACTGACAGGGCATCAGCCCAATCAGTCCCTTGAACAGCTCCGTGCGCCCGGCCCCCAGCAGGCCATAAATGCCGATCACCTCACCTTTGCGCAGGGTGAAACTGACATCATTAAGCTTGTAGCCGCCGTTCTGATGCAGCGCGGTCAGCCCTTCGACCTCCAGCACTGTTTCCCCTTGTGGCGCAGGCTGATAGTCGAACTGTTTCTTCTTGTCGCCCACCATCTGAGCAATAATCCACGGCACGCTGGCGTCGCGCACCTCGCGCTCGCTGATGAAACGGCCATCACGAAAAATGGTGATGTGATCGCCGATTTCCATCAGCTCTTCCAGCCGGTGAGAAATGTAGATGATGGTGACACCGCGCCGCTTAAGCTGGTCGATAACGCTGAAAAGCACTTTCACTTCCGACTGGCTCAGGGCACTGGTCGGTTCATCCATGATCAACACCCGGGTGTCTTTCGACAGCGCACGGGCAATCTCCACAAGCTGCTGATGACCGATACCCAGCTCGCCGAGCGGCGCATAGGGGTCGACATCCAGCTGAAGCCGCTCCAGCAGCGACTTCGCCAGCGCATACTGATACTTTTCATTGATGACGCCGCGCTGGAAAAACTCGTTGGCGATAAAAATGTTGTCCATCACGTTCATGTTGGGAAACAGATTCAGCTCCTGAAAAATAATGCTGATCCCCTGTTTCTCCGCCTGATGCGTTGAGTTCAGCGACACCGCCCTGCCATCCAGCAGAATCTCGCCCGACGACGGCGTTTCCACCCCGGCCAGCATCTTCATCATGGTGGACTTACCGGCACCGTTCTCCCCGATCAGGACATTGACTTTGTTGCGATAAACCCGATAGCTGACCTGATCGAGCGCGGTCACGCCGGGATAAAGACGCGACACGTTACGCGTTTCGATGATCACGTCGCCGGACGGTTGACCTTGAGAATTTTGCATCAGCCGCTCCTTATTGCCGGGTGATGGCAGCCGGAGTAATATCCGGCAGCTGTTGCGGAATGTCCCAGCTGCTGAACACGCCCGTCACCATGACTTTATCCCCCACCTTCGGCGCAAACTGCTGCATCAGCGTGGAGGCGTGCTGATTGATGGCTTTGCCATAATCACCAAACAGCACCTGGTCATTGAAGTCCTGATAGCTCGCCCCCCGGTAGACATCCCGCAGCGCGGTGCCGCGAATGATCGGCCCGACCTGAATAGTGACACTGTCACCTGATTCATCCTTCACCGTCATCTTTCCGCTGCGTGAAGTGGTATTCACGGCGGTGACATCGCCGCGAACAGAGACGCTGAAGACACAGGGGTTCTCAGCCTGACTGCGGTAGCCGTAGGTCTGACAGGCGCTGTCAAAATCTTTGGCAGACTGCAACGACGTCATCAGCGTCGCCAGGGGTTTCGCTTCGGCCTGAACCTGCGGCACCAGCTTCTGCTGCCAGAGCTGGTCGATGTTTGCCATTTTGGGGTTAGGGGGATTCTTCAGATCAGCCAGTTCCTGCTGCGACACAATGCGGCAGCCGCTTAACAGCATGACAACCAGCGTCAGCCAGACTCTTCGGGACATCTTCTTCTCCCTGGCGCCCGCTTTCGCAGGCGCGGCAGCGGTTAATTACGACTTGTAGTTAAAGTCCTGGACGCCTTTGGCGTTTTCCGGGGTAATCAGAATGCCGCGGAACATCACACGCTGTTTCTCCGGTTTCACGCCCTTCTGAATGAAATTATCGAGATCGGTCACCCCTTCGGCGGCAATCGCCTGCGCCTGCAGCATCACCGTGGCTTTCAGCGTGCCTGCTTTCACCGCATCACGTTCGTCGTTGCTGCCATCAATCCCCACCACAATCACATCGTTGCGACCGGCCGCCTTAAGTGCCGCAATGGCACCCAGCGCCACCGGGCCGTTACCGCAGATCACCCCTTTCACATCCGGGTGCGCCTGCAGGATGCTGTCCATAATGCGCTTGCCGTCGATCAGCGTCCCTTTGGCATCCTGACGCGCTACGCTCTGCATGTCGGGATACTGATCCAGCACCTGATGGAACGATTTAGAACGGGTGACGCAGTTGTTGTCTGCCAGGTTACAGGCCAGCTCAGCGTATTTGCCCTTTTCACCCATCTTCTCGACAAAGACGTTGGCCACATCTGAACCGGCCTGGAAGTTGTTGTGGGTGATCTGCGCCAGTGCCACGTCATCCACCGGAATTTCGCGGTTGATCAGCACCACCGGAATCCCGGCATCTTTGGCTTTTTTAATCGCCGCCACGCTGGCGGTAGAGTCGGCGTTATCCAGCACGATACCCTGCACTTTCTTACCGATAGCAGCGTCAATCAATTCGCTCTGCTTCTTCACATCTTCGCCGTGCGACAGCACCGTGGTTTTGTACCCCAGCTCCTGCGCTTTAAGGTTGGCGCCTTTCGCTTCCGAGGCGTAGTAGGGATTATCGAGTGAGTTAACCAGAATCATAATGGTGCCTTTTTCGGCGGCAAAAGCCGCCTGCGAAGCCAGACAGGCAGCCACGGCAGTACACAGCAGGGTACGGTTTTTCATGATGTTCTCTCTTATCGTTATGGCAGGGTATGAAGTCCCGGGTGTTGACTTAGCTTTACCAGATGGTGAAGCCACCATCGATCATCAAATCCGCGCCGGTGATCATGTCGCTGCCGTTGCTGGCGAAGAACAGCACGGCGGCGGCAATCTCGTCGGTATAGGCAAAGCGACCGAGCGGAATCAGCTTTTTCATCTGCTCGCCTTTCTCGCCGCGCCAGGCTTTCTCACCCATCGGGGTCAGCACCACGGTGGGCGACAGGGTATTCACGTTGATGCGATGCGGGGCAAACTCTTTGGCCATCACTTTGGTCATGCCCAGCAGGCCCGCTTTGGCTGAGGTATAGGCGACATGGTTATCGATAGCGATGGAGGCCGCCTGAGAGGCGATATTAATAATTTTGCCGCCCGCACCGGCACGGATCATCAGCCGTGCCGCCGCCTGTGAGCAGAGAAACGGTCCGGTGAGATTCACCGCAATCTGCTTTTGCCACTCGGCAAAATCGGTCTCGATCACCGGCTGCAGCATCACGTAGCCTGCGCAGTTCACCAGGATGTCAATCCGGCCATAGTGGGACACTACCGCGTCAAACGCCGCGTCCACCGAGGCGGGATCGGTGACGTCACAGCAGACAAACTGCACCCGGTCAGCCGCGAAATCCGCCTGCAGGCTGGCAACTTTCTCCGCTTCAAACGGCGGGTAGAGCAGCGCCAGACGCGCGCCCTTCTCCAGCAGCATGCCATTGGTGGCCATCGCAATGCCGCCCAGTCCGCCCGTCACCACCGCCACTTTACCGGCCAGATTCAGTGCGGTATCCACGCCGTAGCGCAGGTTTACGTCATATTCACCACTCATCCCACTCTTCCCCTCAGATTTTCGCTGATGCCCATGATTCAATCATTTTCGAACAAAAATATAAGCTATCGAAAAGAAATGATATGTGGAGCAGATCAAATTTCGACCATCTCCCGTTCAAAGCCGTTTATCTGATTGAAAAGACGTGATCTGGCTTCCAGTCCCGAAATAAAGGTTGCTGACTCCAGCCGTGAAACGCGGTGAGATTCAATAGCCTGCATATCAATCACTTTCGTTCGAAAACGATCGACCCGTCAGGCTATCTCGCATTCATAAAAATGGCGCGTTAAACTCAGCCACAGAGACCTTGTTCGCCCGAACCATCAGGTTACTGGAAAAGGGAGCATTTCGATTGAAAAGCAAAAGTGAGCAGTTCGCTGACATGCAGCAACGCCGCGAGAAAATTCTGGAGATGATCCGTGAGGATGGAACGGTCACGGTCAAAGCGCTGACCGAGACCTTTGGACTGACCGAGGCCACATTGCGCAGTGACCTGCGTATGCTGCAAAAACAGGGCTTTGTGCAGCGCTACCACGGTGGCGCGACGCTGATGACGGGTAAGCAGAATACCGGGGCAATGCTGCTGGAGCGGCAGACCCATCTGGAAGAGAAAGAGGCGATTGGCCGCCTGGCGGCGCAGCATATCGAAAATGGCGACACGGTGATTTTCGATTCCGGCACCACCACGACTGCGATTACCGAGGCCATCAGCCACATCCGTCGTCTGTCCGTGGTGACCACCGCGGTGAATATCGCCCTGAAACTGGGCGGCGAGCCGGGGATCAACATCCTGCTGACCGGCGGCACCTTTAAGTTTCCGACGCTCTCCACCTCTGGCGAGAAAGCGGCCAGCTTTTTCGAAAACGTGCTGGCCGAAAAACTTTTCCTGGCCACCGCCTGCATCTCACCGCGTCTGGGCCTGAGTTTCCCCAGCGAAACCGACATCAAGGTGAAAATGGCGATGATCAAATCTGCCAGCACGGTTTATGTGGTGGCGGACTCCAGTAAAATCGACAAAGTTTCGATGTTCGCGCTGCCCTGTGACTGGAGCAACATCCACTACCTGATCACCGACAGCGGCATCAGCACCGCGCAGGTTAAGGCGTTTGAAGCCTTAGGCGTGAAAGTGCTGGTGGCTCCGCTGGCGCTGAAGCGGGCGATGTAATCCTCATCGCTCCCGCTTTTCTCTGTGCAGGGAGCCAGGCCCGTGCAGCACATCTGGTGAAACATGCCGATACGGCACAACCCCGCCCCTCACCCTCCGAACGCCGCACCAATGCTAAACGTGCAGGTAAGGCCTGCCTGAAGAGCAACGTGTGCGAGCCAGGGATGGCGAGCCCAGTCCGCAGGGATGCGGGGGTCCTTTGCGGTCAGGCAGGCCTTTCCTGCGCGATGCACCAAACCGCTCCTGCCTTCTCACCCACCCCGCACTTACCCAGCCCCGCGTCCTCTGAACGCCGCACCGCTGCCAAACGTGCAGGTAAGGCCTGCCTGAAGAGCAAAGTGTGCGAGCCAGGGATGGCGAGCCCAATCCGCAGGGATGCGGGATCCCTTTGCGGTCAGGCAGGCCTTTCCTGCACGACGCACCGTCTTACAGACGCACCCAGCCATCAGTTGATCAGCTCACCCTATTCACCTAAGCAGGCCTTTCCTGCGCGACGCACCGTCTCACAGACGCACCGGCCATCAGCTGATCAGCTCACCCTATTCACCTAAGCAGGCCTTTCCTGCACGACGCAACGGTTTCCGAGATCCGCACCGGTCTCCCCACCCCGCCCCTGCAAATCCGCCCGATAAAACCGCACAACCTCACCCACTATCAGCAACGACGGAGACACAGGCTTGTCCTGCGCCACCGTCTCCGCCAGCCCACCCAGCGTGGTAATCAGCACCCGCTGATCCGGCCGGGTGCCATTCTCAATAATCGCCACCGGCGTATCTGCATCACGTCCCTGCGCCTGCAACTGCGCACTGATCGACGCACTCCAGCTCAGCCCCATATAAAACACCAGCGTCTGATTCACCGACGCCAGCGCTGCGGCATCCAGCTGCGGTTCGCCGCTCCGGCCATGCCCGGTAATCAACCGCAACGACTGCGCGCAATCCCGATGCGTCAACGGAATCCCGCTGGCCGCCGCACAGCCTGCGGCGGCCGTAATCCCCGGCACCACCTCACAGCGGACCCCGGCCTCCTGCAGGCTCACCATCTCTTCGCCACCGCGACCAAAAATAAACGGATCGCCCCCCTTCAGCCGAATCACATCACGCCCGCTGCGCGCCAGATCCACCAGCAACTGATTAATCTGCGCCTGCTTCAGTCCGTGCTGCCCTGGCTGCTTACCCACATCAATACACAACGCGCTCTCCGGCACCTCCGCCATCACCGCCTCACTCACCAGCCGGTCATACACCACCACCTCAGCGCCCTGCAGCAACCGCAACGCCTTCACCGTCAGCAACGCCACATCACCCGGCCCGGCACCCACCAGCCACACCGCACCCTGCTGCTTTGCCACACCGGCCGGGGTCAGTAACTTATCCAGAGAATCAATTGCTCGCGTCATCATTCCTCCACTACCACGTCGGACAGCAACAACTGCTTCAGCTCCGGAATACAGGAGCCGCACTGCGTGCCGCACTTCAGCTTCTCGCCCAATGCCTGAGTGCTGCGACACCCCTGCGCGATTGCCTGCAAAATCGTCTGCTCACCCACCGCCATACAGCTACAGATAATCCGGCCCGCCGCGCTGTGCTGCATCGCCCGACCCGCCAGCAGGCTGTGTCGCCCGGCAGCATCCTGCGGCGCATCAACAAAGGCCGCCGCGACAAACGCGCTATCCAGCAACGGCAACGCGCTACCGGCATAAAACGCCAGTTGCAACTCACCGTCATGCCAGGCCAGCACCCGATAATCACAGCCGCTGCCGCTGGCAACCTGCAAATCACAACCTGACACCTCCCCCTGTTCCGCCAGCCAATCCTGCGGCGAGCCCTCGCCTGCAACCGCATAGCGCTGCACTGCCGGATAGGGCGCACGCGACCAGTAGCGCAAACCTGCGGGCTGCGTAATCCTGCGCTGCCACAGCCAGCCCTGCCAGCTCACCGTCAGCGGCAAAATCCGCACCGGCGTCTGCTTCAGCGCTGGCTGCCCTGAAAACGGACAGGCCCGGGCGGCGACCAGCATATCAACGTGACTTTGCTGACTGAACTGCCGGTTCCAGTGCATCGGCACAAACAGCTCACCGCGCCGCATCCCGTTATCCGCGCGCACGCGCGCACTAATCCACCCCTGCACCGACTGCACCCGCGCCAGACCGCCTGCCGTCACGCCATAGCGTGCGGCGTCAGCGGGATGCAGCGCCACAAACGGCTCATCACAGTGCTGCATCAGACGCGGCACCAGCCCGGTCCGCGTCATGGTATGCCACTGATCGCGCACCCGACCGCTATTCATCAACAGCGGATAAGCCGCATCCTGCGGTGCAAAATCGGGTATTGCCGGGACAAGCAGCCGGGCTTTTCCATCCGGATGGAAAAAGCGGCGATCGCCAAACAACCGCGCACAGCCCTGCGGATGATCGGCATTCACGGGCCACTGCACCGGACGCAGCGCATCCCATTCGGCCTGGCTCAACTGTGCCAGCCCGCTGATATCAAACGCCCGCTTGCCGCCGTTCTCAAACCCCGACAGTGCAGCATGTTCGCGAAAAATCGCCGACGGATGCTGCCAGGCAAACCCCTCAGTGAAACCTAACCGCTGCGCTACCTGCGCCAGCAGCCACCAGTCAGGGCGGGCATCGCCCGGTGCGCTGACAAAAGCGCGCTGACGCGAAATACGCCGCTCTGAATTGGTCACGGTCCCGTTCTTCTCACCCCACCCCTGGGCGGGCAGCAGAATATCGGCAAAGGCGCTGGTATCGGTCTGCGCCATCACATCTGAAACAATCACCAGCGGGCAGGCCGCCAGCGCCTGTGCCACCCGGTTGCCCTCCGGCATCGACACCGCCGGATTGGTGCCCATAATCCAGACCGCCTTCACCTCACCGTCCGCAATCGCCCTGAACAGATCCAGCGCGGTCAGTCCCGGCTCACGGGCCATCGCCGGACTGCGCCAGAAACGCTGCAGCCGATCGCAATCCTCGTCCGTAAAACTCATGTGCGCCGCCAGCTGATTCGCCAGACCGCCCACCTCACGCCCGCCCATCGCATTCGGCTGTCCGGTCAGCGAAAAAGGCCCGCAGCCTGCACGGCCTATTTTGCCCGTCAGCAGATGCAGATTAAGAATCGCCTGGTTATTGTCGCTGCCAGTGGCAGACTGATTAATCCCCATGCACCACAGCGTCAGCACCCGATCGTACTGGCTGAACAGCTGGAAAAAGTGCGTCACCTGCTGCTCGGTTAAATCACAGGCCTGCGCAACCCGCGTGACATCCCACTGCGCGGCGGCGGCCAGTGTTTCACTCACGCCATTCAGGTGCGGCAGCATACTGGCATCCATGCCATCGTGCCGGACCAGCCAGTTCAGCAGACCGGAAAACAGGGCCGCATCGCTGCCGGGCCGCAGAGGCAGATGAAGATCGGCCTGGTCACAGCTCGCGGTACGGCGCGGGTCGAGGACAACAATCTGCATCGCCGGTCTCTGCAGCTTCGCCTGCATCAACCGCTGCCAGACCACCGGATGCGCCCAGGCGGCATTGGATCCCACCAGCAGCACCAGATCGGCCTGCTCCAGATCCTCATAACAGCAGGGCACCGCGTCCGCCCCCAGCGCCCGCCGGTAGCCGACCACCGCCGACGCCATGCAGAGCCGGGAATTGGTATCGATGTTGGCGGCACCGATATAGCCCTTCATCAGCTTATTGGCGACGTAGTAATCCTCCGTCAGCAGCTGGCCGGAGCCGTAAAATGCCACCGCCTTCGGACCATACTGATCGATCACCGCACGTAATCCCGCCGCCGCCGCATCCAGCGCCGCATCAAGGCTGACGCGCTGCCCGTTAACCTCGGCTGCCAGCAGACGACCTTGCGGTGTCAGCGTCTCCCCCAGCGCCGCGCCTTTAACGCACAACCGGCCAGCGTTGGCGGGATGGTACGGATCGCCCTTCACCGTTGTCTGATGATTGTCCTGCGGCGTGACGCAGACGCCACAACCCACGCCGCAATAGGGACAGGTGCTGTTCATGATGCCTGCGCCAGCGGATTTTGCGGACGGTTTGCCAGCCAGATCTGCCCCGCTTCCAGCTTCACCGGCCAGCAACGCAGCTGGTGCTGTGGATTATCCAGACTCTGCCCGTCACGCAGCCGCACCCGCTGCTTGTAAAGCGGTGAGATCACCACCGGCTCGCCGCCGACATCCCCCAGAATCCCGCGTGACAGCACGCTGGCATCGCAGCCAGGCTCGCGATCCTCCAGCGCATAAAGCGCGTCGCCAAAGCGGAACAGCGCAACACGCTCGCTGCCGAGTCGCGCCCCGATTCCCGCCTCTGGCGGAATCGCTTCCAGCGAGCAGACCGCGCTCCACGGCTCGGCGGGCAGCTGTAACAGCGGACGAGCCGCCACGGGTTCAGGCTGACGCTGACCGCGCACCCGGCTGTAGTGCAGCGTCTCATCAGGCTGGTCGCTGTTGACCGTTGGCGTAAACAGCGCCAGACGCGACGGGTCGGCCAGCGTGGTCTGCCATTCGCACTGCCAGGCATCCACTACCCGCTGCATCTCCTGCTCCAGCGTTGCACCCAGCCCGAGGCTGTCCTCAATCACCACCTGCCGCAGGTAGTCCAGACCGCCCTCCAGATTGTCCATCCAGACGCTGGTGCGCTGCAGACGATCGGCGGTGCGGATGTAAAACATCAGCAGGCGATCGACATAGCGCACCAGCGTGGCGTCGTCGAGGTCGCTGGCGAAGAGATCGGCGTGGCGTGGTTTCATACCGCCATTGCCGCAGACATAGAGGTTCCAGCCCTTTTCGGTGGCGATCACCCCGATATCTTTGCTCTGCGCTTCCGCACACTCGCGGGTACAGCCAGAGACCGCCATCTTGATCTTATGCGGCGCACGCAGCCCCTTGTAACGGTTCTCCAGTGCTATGGCGAAGGCGGTTGAATCCTGCACGCCGTAGCGGCACCACGTCGATCCGACGCAGGACTTCACGGTACGCAGCGACTTGCCGTAGGCGTGACCGGTTTCAAAACCGGCTTCGAGCAGCGTCTGCCAGATAGCCGGTAGCTGATCAAGCCGCGCACCAAACAGGTCGATACGCTGGCCGCCGGTAATTTTGGTGTAGAGATCGTAACGCGCTGCCACTTCCCCGATGGCGATCAGCCCCTTTGGCGTGATTTCTCCCCCCGGCACGCGTGGCACCACGGAATAGGTGCCATCTTTCTGGATGTTGGCAAAGTAGCGATCGTTGGTGTCCTGCAGCGGCAGATGCGCCGGTTTGAGCAGATAATCATTCCAGCAGGAGGCAAGCAGCGACGCCACCAGCGGCTTACAGATCTCGCAGCCCTGTCCCTGGCCGTGCGACGCCAGCAGCGCATCAAAGGTTCTGAACTCCCCGGCCCGCACCAGATGATAGAGCTCCTGCCGCGAATAGCTGAAATGGTCGCAGACATCTTTTTTCACCTCGACGCCAAGGTTTTCCAGCTCATACTCCATCACCTGCTTCACCAGCGCCGCACAGCCGCCGCAGCCGGTGGCCGCTTTGGTGCAGTGCTTAATGCTGCTCATCTCACCGCATCCGGCCTGTACCGCCGCACAGATGTCGCCTTTGCTGACGTTGTGACAGGAGCAGACCTGGGCGCTGTCGGGCAACGCCGCGACGCCGGGCGCTTTCGGCACACCGGCCAGTGCAGGCAGGATCAGGCTTTCGGGTGCCGCTGGCAGCGGTAAATCGTTCAGCATCATCTGCAGCAGCGTAGCGTAATCGCTGCTGTCGCCGACCAGCACGCCGCCCAGCAGCCGGGTGCCGTCAGCAGTGACCACGATTTTCTTGTAGATGCCTTTGGGGCCGTCAGTCCAGTGATAGTGCTGGCTGTCTGGCGTGCGGCCATGAGCATCACCGAACGACGCCACCTCCACACCCAGTAGCTTCAGTTTTGTGCTCATGTCGGCACCGCTGAAGGCGGCGGGTTCTGCCGCCAGATGTCCGGCGAGCACCCGCGCCATCTGGTAACCTGGCGCGACCAGACCAAAAATCTGACCGTGCCAGAGGGCGCATTCGCCAAGAGCAAATACGTTCTCATCGCTGGTCTGGCAGCTGTCGTTAATCTCAATGCCACCGCGTGGTCCAAGCGTCAGGCCCGCCTCACGCGCCAGCTCATCCCGCGGCCGGATACCGGCGGAGAACAGCACCAGATCGCCGGGTAAACTGCTGCCGTCGGCAAAGCGCAGCACCACACTGCCGTCGGGCTGACGTTCGATCAGCTCGGTCTGTTTTGAGGTGTGAACGGTAACACCCAGTGCCTCAATCTTCTGGCGCAGCATCAATGCCCCGCCCTCATCAAGCTGCACCGCCATCAGGCGCGGCGCAAACTCCACCACGTGCGTTTCCAGCCCGAGCTGCTTCAGTGCATTGGCGGCTTCCAGACCCAGCAGCCCGCCGCCGATCACAATGCCACGCAGGCTTTGGCGGGCGCAGGCGGCAATCGCATCAAGGTCGTCCAGCGTGCGATAAACAAAGCAGCGTTCACCGTCGTGGCCCGGCACCGGCGGGACAAAGGCGCGTGAGCCGGTCGCCAGCACCAGCTTATCCCACGCCAGCTCATTGCCCGCGCTGTCGCGCAGGCTGCGCTGCTGGCGATCGAGGTTCACGACCGTGCAGCCGCTGCGCAGTTCAATGCCGTGCAGGGTAAAGAAGTCCGCGCTGACCAGCGAAAGATCGGCCGCCGTTTTGCCGTTGAAATAGTCCGACAGATGCACCCGATCGTAAGCCTGCTGGCGCTCCTCGCCGTACACCACAATGTGATAGTGCTGATGCAGGTCACGGGCAACCAGCTGCTCAAGAAAGTGGTGACTGACCATGCCGTGACCTATCACGGCTAAAACCGGTTTACTCATCTCAGGACTCTCTGCAGCCTGCGGCTGCGGTTCAGGTTGATCGTTGTCGAACAGGGTAGCGAGCGTGACAGGTTCGGCGCGCTGCAGACGCGCCAGCCACGCCGCGCCCTGCCGGGTGTCGCCAGAGAGCAGCACGCCACAGAGGCGGCCCTGACGAAGAAAAAGACGGCGATAGTGGCCGGAGAGTGGATCAAAACTGCTGATGGACGGCGCTTCGCGGATCTCCCCCGCGCTGAACAGCGAAATGCCGCTGACTTTAAGCCGTGTTGCCAGCGGCTCACTGACAAAATCGCCCTGTGGCGATCCCGCCAGCTGCGCCGCCAGAACCTGCGCCTGCGCCAGGCAGGGTGCGACCAGACCAAAGGTTTCGCCCGCGATTTCGCAGCATTCACCCACGGCGTAAACATCGGGAATGGCGGTGCGCAACTGACCATCCACCAGAATGCCGCGCTGACACGCCAGGCCCGCCGCCCGGGCCAGCGTGGCTTCCGGCTCAACGCCAATGGCGATCAACACCTGCGTGGCGGCGCAGTGATGCCCGCGGGTCAGCGTTACGCCTGCCCGGTCAATCGCCGTCAGGCCGCTGTTCAGCACGCAGTTAATGCCGCGCTGTTCTAATGCCGTCAGCAGCAGTTCGCCCGCTTTGGCATCCAGCTGGCGATCCAGCAGCCAGGGTTTGTGATGCACCAGCGTCACCGTCCGTCCCCTGGCGCGGAGTGCCGCCGCCGCTTCAATGCCGAGAAAGCCGCCGCCCAGTACCACCACCGGTCCCTGACCCGCCAGCAGCTGATTGACGTCGGCGATGCTGCGAAAGCCCAGTACGTGAGGGGCATCAATGCCCGGTATCGCAGGCAGACGGGGCTGTGAACCGGTGGCAAACACCAGCCTGTCCCAGCCAAGCTGGCGCTGATCGGTCTGCACCGTGCGGGCCGCCAGATCGACCTGCTGCACGGTTTCACCGGTCAGCAGCGTGACACCCTGCCGCTGATACCAGTCACGATCGTGGATCAGGGTGTCACTAAAGGCCGTTTCACCCGCCAGCACCGGCGACAGCAGCACGCGGTTGTAGTTGCCGTGCGGCTCCCGGCCAATGACCGTGATGGCGTAACGCAGCGGCGCACGTTGCAGCAGGCTCTCCACCATCTGCATCCCCGCCATGCCATTGCCTATCACCAGCAACCGTTGCCTCATGGTCTGCTCCTTACGCCGCGGTAGTCTGTTTTTCATAAAGAAAATGCAGCACCTTCTGCCGCAGCTGGTGGTAGCGCGGCTCATCTGCCAGCGCCACCCGCGAGCGCGGGCGCGGCAGGTCGACAGTGAGGATCTCGCCGACCTGTGCCGCCGGGCCGTTGGTCATCATCAGCACCCGATCGGAGAGCAGCACCGCTTCATCCACGTCGTGGGTGATCAGGACGATGGTGGTGTTCAGCTCCTGCTGAATGCGCATTACGCTGTCCTGCAGATGGGCGCGGGTTAAGGCGTCCAGCGCGCCAAAAGGCTCGTCCAGCAGCAGCACACGCGGCTTCATCGCCAGCGCCCTGGCAATGCCAACGCGTTGCTTCATGCCGCCGGAGATTTCGCCGGGTCGCTTGTGCATGGCGTGGCTCATCTGCACCCGGTTAAGGTTGTGCTCGATCCAGTCGCGCATCTCCGCTTTGCTGAAGCGCCCTTTAAACACCTGCTGCACCGCCAGCTCAACGTTCTGAAACGCCGTCAGCCAGGGCAGCAGCGAATGGTTCTGAAAGACCACGGCGCGCTCCGGGCCAGGGCCGGTGATTTCGCGGTTATCACACAGCAGCACGCCGCTGCTGGGACGGGTTAATCCGGCAATCAGGTTCAGCAGCGTTGATTTGCCGCAGCCGGAATGGCCTATCAGGCTCAGGGTTTCCCCTTCATGGATATCAAAGCTGACGTTGTCCAGCGCCAGAAACTCGCCGCTGGCGGTGTTGAAACGCTGGCTGACCTGCTGAACGCGAATAATGTGTTGCATGGTGTTCTCCCCTATTTTTCCCAGCTGAAACGACGTACCAGCAGCATCAGCGCCTGTTCCAGCAGCAGCCCGACGACGCCGATAATCAGAATGGCGATCAGAATGTTTGCCACGTTGAGGTTGTTCCACTCGTTCCAGATCCAGAAACCGATGCCCAAACCGCCTGTCAGCATTTCGGCAGCGACGATAACCAGCCAGGCGATGCCGATCGAGAGGCGTACCCCGGTAAGCACCGCTGGCAGCACGGCGGGCAGCAGGATCCGGCGCATCACCGTCCATTCAGAAAGCTGTAACACCCGCGCCACGTTGAGGTAATCCTGCGGAATGCGCTGCACCCCTTCGGCGGTATTGATGATCATCGGCCAGATTGAACAGATGAAAATGGTCCAGCTGGCAGCAGGTTCAGCGCGCTGAAACAGCAGCAGTCCAATCGGCAGCCAGGCCAGCGGACTCACCGGCCGCAGCAGGGCGATAATCGGATTGAACATCCGCGCCGTAAACGTGAAGCGCCCCAGCAGAAAACCTGCCGGAATGCCGACCAGCGCAGCAAGGCCGAAGCCGATAGCCACGCGCTGCAGCGAGGCCAGTACGTTCCAGCCGATGCCCTGATCGTTGGGGCCATTGCTGTAAAACGGGTCAGCGAACAGCACCTGTGCCGCCTGCCAGGTGGCGTATGGCGAGGGAAAAGAGGGTTCTGACAGGGCCGCGATCTGCCACACCAGCACCAGCAGCAGCAGGCCGCCCGCTGCGGGAATGCAGCGCTGCAACAGCGGCCGCAGACGCGCCGGACGAACGGCGGCTTTCGGGGTGACCTGTAACGGAATAACGGTGGCACTGTTGTGAGTCTGCACCGGCTGAGCCAGCGCACGCGCGTCAGTTTTCATAACAACCTCTCTTAACGTTTAATGGCGAAACTGGCGGCGTAGGCAGCAGGATTGCTGCCATCCCAGACTTTGCCGTCAATCAGGGTGCTGCTGCGCATCTCACTGGCGGGCAGTGCAATCTGTCCGACGGCGCTGGCGGCCTGTTTGTAAATGTCGATGCGGTTGATCTGGCGGGCCACGGCAAGGTAGTCAGGATCGCTGGCGAGCAGGCCCCAGCGTTTCATCTGCGTCAGGAACCACATCCCGTCCGAGAGCCACGGAAAACTGACGTTGCCGTTGTCGAAGAAGCGCATCGGATGGGCGTCCTGCCACGTCTGACCCAGGCCGTTCTGGTACTGGCCGAGCATGCGCCCCTGTAACGTCTCCACTCTGGTGTTGATCCAGGCCCGTCCGGCTAACACCTGCGCGGTTTCACGGCGGTTATCGTCTGAGGCATCGATCCAGCGTGCTGCCTCCAGCACGGCAGCGGTCAGCGCACGGGCGGTATTGGGATTCTCTTTCACCCACTGTGCGCGGGTGCCGAGCACTTTTTCCGGATGCTCCGGCCAGATCTGCTGGCTGGTGGCCGCGGTAAAGCCAATGTTGTCGCTGATGGCACGCTGGTTCCACGGCTCACCGACGCAGAAGCCGCTCATGTTGCCGATCTTCATGTTCATCACCATCTGCGGCGGTGGCACAACCACGGTGCGCACATCGTCAAACGGATGAATACCGGCATTGGCGAGCCAGTAGTAGAGCCACATGGCGTGCGTACTGGTGGGAAAGGTATGCGCGAAGGTCAGGCTGCCTTTGGGGCCGCTATCAACGGCTTTTTTCAGGCTGGCCGCATCGGTGATGCCGCCTGCTTTGAGCTGGTTCGACAGGGTGATCGCCTGGCCGTTGTGGTTGAGCGTCATCAGGTTCGCCATGTCGTGCTGCGGCCCCGCTACGCCAAGCTGCAGTGCGTAGATCATGCCGTAGAGCACATGGGCCGCGTCCAGCTCGCCGGAGGTCAGTTTGTCGCGCACCGCCGCCCAGCTCGCCTCTTTGCTGACCGCAAGCGTCAGGCCATACTTTTTGTCGAAACCTTTCACCGACGCCATAACCACTGGCGCACAGTCGGTGAGCGGAATGAAACCGACCCGCACCTGCGCTTTTTCTGGCGCGTCGGATCCTGCTGCCCAGACTGCATTTCGTAAACCCGGAACGATCCAGGCTGCACCCAGCGCCGCCCCGGAGATCAGCGCCTGACGTCGTGTCAGTGAAAATGGCGTTTTGCTCATCATGTTGCCCCTGAACAGAAATAAAAAAAGGCGTCCTCCGACAAGCCGAAGCCTGCGGATGGACGCCTTTATCCAAAGCACTGATCCCACCGCCATTGGCAGGAGCAATGCGTACTCTCTGTAAGGTTAAAGCAAAGGGTGTGCCAGATTGCTGAAGCACCGATAACCCCGGCCTGCGGGGATGCAGTGCTGGAAAATTAACCGTTTTTGCACATTTCTGACGCAGATCACGCACAAAGGTTGTGCAGATACCTCATCCGGGTTAGTTACCCAGGGTCTTCGCTACTGCCAGCACCGCCTGCGCAATCTCCAGTACCCGCTTGTTCTGATTCATTGCACTTTTGCGCAGCGCCTGCCAGGCGGCCTCTTCGGTAAAACCCTGCTGCTGCATCAGCCAGTGTTTGGCCTGATCGATCACCCGTCGTTCATCAAGTGACGCACGCATCGACGCCAGTTCATCCGCCTGCTGCTGCAGGCGCTGCGACTGCTCACCAATCAGCGACAGTACCGAGCGGCCGAGCTGCGGGGCCAGGCCATCGCTGTTGAGTGCAGCGGCACCGGGCAGCCAGTCAGCCCCGGAGACGTAAAGTGAAAAGGTGCTGTCGCCCTGCGCCACCGTAAACGCCGCCTGTTGCTGCGCCTGATTAATCGCCTCACGACAGCGCTGCATCAGCGTGGCCGTCAGCGCATCCTCCAGGGTTTTCATCTGGTCCAGACGCCCGGAAAGCAGGGAAAACCACGCCAGCGCGAAGGTCTCATCATACTGGCCACCGGTGCAGGCGATACGCCGCAGCCGTTCAATATCCCGGCAGGCCTGGGCCAGCGGCTGCCAGCGTTCACAGGCGGCGCTGTCGGCAAACTCGCGGAAAATGGTAAAGCTCTGCTCCTGAGCTGCAATCAGCGCCACCATCTGGCTGCGCTGTTCAGGCGTGAACTGCCGCGCCGCAAAGCCAGCGGAGCCGATAGCCCGCTCCTGTCCGGCCAGCTCTTTGCCCTGCATAAAACTGAACAGCGCGATCAGCGCCCGGGAGATATCGGGATGGCTGGCGGTGTCCGCTGCCTCAAAAACCAGATTAAGTAGGGTGCGGATTATCTGATTAAAGGCGGCCATCACCGCAGCCTGATCCCGCTCACGCTGGCTGATTTGCAGACGCAGCGCGGGCAGTCCATCCAGCGCCTGCAGGGCCGCGGCAATCAGGTTGCAGAAGCGGCTGTAGCCGGGCTGTGCAAGGGCGTGCGGCAGCGCCTGATAAAAGTGCTGCAGACCGGCGCTGACCTCCTGCTGACGGGCGTGACGCTCGGCGCTGAACAGCGCGCCGTCTGAGCAGATCCAGAGGTTGTTTGCGCCGCGTTCCCGCTGCAGCCGATGAACCAGCTCACTGACGGCAGCCATCAGCTCGCCGGTCTCAAGCAGCCTTTGCAGGCTGGCAATATCGCTGTCACGCGATGCCTGCAGCCAGGTCAGGGCATCACTCATTGCTCACCTCTTCACCGTTAAAAGGTTTCTGAAGCAAAAGGCGTGCCGCTTTCCGGAAAAAAGGAGGGCGTATCAGGCGCGTAAATTCTGATTTTGATAAGATTCTTTCGCTGAAGGGATAAATTTTATCGGTAACTAACGATTAGAAAGTCTTAATAGTTTCCAATCGGATCCATTGCATGTCAGAATGCACTGCAATGTTCTCATGCAGTTTGTCCCTGCGATAATTCAGTTCGCTTTAACTATCACATTGTCTGGCGCTTTTCTTATACCGCGGCCCGCCCCCAAAGCGCGTGCTATCACGCATCGCCAGTGGGTGCAATGGTTTGAATTCTCAAAAGTCTTAGGTAGACTAAACGCGTAACTATCCTGATGTAATCTGAACTTTTTTTGAAAAACAGACTTTCGGCACGATGCGGCGCGAAAAACAGCGTCTCCTGCATCGGGCCCGGCAATATGCAGATACTTTGATGAGATCACGAGGAACATGGTGAAAAAGAGTCTTGCGTTAACGCTGCTGGCGGTACTTACCCTGGCAGGCTGTAAGGCCCCGCCGCCGCCCGTCACTGACGATACGCTGGTCACCAGCGAAATTAACGGCGTCAAACTGGTCCATCGACACGCTGTCGCGGCACCGACTGAATTTGAGCCGGTCAATCAGACCTGGCGGGCGCTCTATGGTGCCTCGGTCATGACCTCGCCGGATTACGGCGGCAAAGTGGTTCGCTATCTCGAAACGGGTAAACCGTTTGAAGTATTAGGTAATGTGGAACACAACTGGCTGGCGATTGCTGACCAGGCTGATGGCCCGTTAATTGGCTATGTGCCGTTAAAAGCGGGCGTAGAGAGCAGTCGTTACGATGCCACGGTGCAGAGCGATCGTCCCCGTCCGCGCAAAGCGAAACAGGTCTGCGTTGCCGTCGGCGGCGCGAGTAAAGCCTGTCGGACTAACGATACCGCGACCTGGATCTTAGACTGAATATGAAATCCGGCGCATATTGCCCGCAGCACCGTCCTGTGCTGCGGGTACAGGGATTTGCCATTGGCTGGAAGATCACGAATTAATGACTGTGGAATCCCCTGCGCGTGAGGCAACCCCCTCAGGCAATGAGAATCTATTACTTCAGGCTGCTGCGCCACTGCTGAACGCGGTGGTGCAAATTCGTCAGGCAGCTACTCATGACGACCCTGCGGGTCTGCGCCAGTCTCTGATCGATGAAATCCGCCAGTTTGAACAACGCTGTAAACAGGCAGGGCTGCCGTTTGAGATGATTATCGGCGCACGTTACTGCATCTGCAGCGCGCTGGACGAAGCTGCGGCGCAAACCCCCTGGGGCACCCGTGGCGTCTGGTCAGGCAACGGCATGCTGGTGACCTTTCACAATGAAAGCTGGGGCGGCGAAAAATTCTTTCAGCTGCTGTCACGCATTTCTCAAAGTCCTCAGCAACACCTCTGGCTGCTGGAAGTGGTGCAATATTGCCTGTTGCTGGGCTATGAAGGCCGCTATCGCGGCAGTGAAAATGGCCGCGCCCAGTGCGACGGCATTCGCAAACGCCTGAAAAGCCTGATTGACGAGACGCGCGCCCAGCGCCAGACGCCGCAACCGCCGCTGGTCGAGGTCCATCCGCTGGTCAGTACCCTTGCCCGTCCGATGGTGCCGCTCTGGGCCTGCGCCATGCTGGTCGCGCTGATTGGCTGCCTGATTTACAGCGGCCTGAACTGGCGTCTCGGCAATGCTGCCGAACCGCTGCTGCGCACCATCTACCAGACGCCGCTGCCGCAGATTACTGCGGGCCGCCGTCCCTCTTCCCCGCAGGCGCTGCTCGATCTGCGTCAGCGCCTGAATGATGTCATCGCTGCCGGACAGCTCGAAGTCAGCGACGGTGCCTTTGGCAGCAAAGTGATTATCCCGGCCGACAAACTGTTTGCTGAGCAGGGTACGGTGATCAATCCGGTGGGCCGTGCGCTGCTGGCCCGCGTGTCAACCGCGATGAAAGATGTGAAAGGCACCATTCTGGTGTCCGTGTTTACCGATGATCATCCGGTGGATAACAGCCGCTTTGCCTCCAGCTATGAATTCTCATTTGCCCGCGCCCGTGCCATCACCCAGCTGTTGCAGTCACAGCTGGAGGAAGGTCATACGGTGCGTTCTGAAGGCCGGGGCGACAGCGACCCGCTGCTGCCCAACGACAGCAGCGAAAACCGGACCCGCAACCGCCGCGTTGAAATCACCCTGTTTGCCGCGCCTGAAACGCTCAGTAATCATCAAGGAGCACAATAATGCGCGCGTCCCTTCGCCTGCTGTTAACGCATCGCCTGCTGTGGAGTTTTATTGGCGTCACGGCGCTCAGCTGTCTGGTCTGGATGCTGGGTCCGTTCTGGTCATGGGGCGAGTCGCGTCCCCTGGAACCGGTGCTGCCTCGCCAGCTCACCGTGAGCGCTCTCTATTTTCTCTGGATCCTGTTTCAGCTGATCCCGTCGCTTTATCGTGCCTGGTTTAACAGCCGCTTACTGACTCAGCTTCAGCAGGCGGAAACTGACGATCCGGCGGAACGTCAGATGACTGAAGAGCGGCTTAATCAGCGCTTCAGCGAAGCGGTGTTGCAGCTGAAACGCACCCAGTTTGGCCGGCGTCACAGCGGGAGCCTGCTGTCGCGCTTTAATGCCCATTACCTCTACCAGTTGCCCTGGTATCTGGTGATGGGTGCGCCCGGTGCCGGTAAAACGACCGCGCTGTTTAATGCGGGCCTCGATTTTCCGCTGACCGATACGCTGGGCAAACAGGCGATTCGTGGCGTCGGCGGCACCCGCAACTGCGACTGGTGGTTTACCGACAGCGCGGTGCTGATTGATACCGCCGGACGTTACGCGCTGCAGGAGAGCCAGCGCGTGCGCGATGCCGCAGAGTGGCACAGTTTTATCAATCTGCTGAAACGCTATCGCACCCGCCAGCCGATTAACGGCGTGATCATGACCATCAGCGTTGCCGATCTGCTGAGTGATTCTGCCGAAGCCCGTTTCGCCCAGGCCAGTGCGCTGCGTGAGCGCATGGCGGAACTGCATCAGCAGACCGGCATTCACTTCCCGGTCTATGTGATGGTGACCAAAACCGATCTGCTGAAAGGCTTTATGAGCTATTTTGGCAACATAGACAAAGCGCGGCGTGATGCTATCTGGGGCTTTACGTTTAACCGGGAGCTGAGCAAGCCGCACAAAGATGACTGGCATCGTCATTTTGGCCAGCAGTTTCAGCGGCTGGAAGCGCAGCTACAGCAGCAGCTGGCGGAGCAGATGACGCAGGAGCGTGACCTGAATGAGCGCGCTGAATGCTTCCTCTTTCCGCAGGAGTTTGCCTCGCTGCGTCCGTTGCTGAATGAATATCTGGATATTGTTTTTTCCGATCATCAGGATGCCGTTGCCTGGAGCCCACGCGGCCTTTTCTTCACCAGCGGCACGCAGGAAGGCCTGCCGTTTGATCGGGTGATGGGTGAACTGAGCCGTAAACTCCAGTTACGTCAGGCGGGCGAGCACTCCATTGCCGCCTGGGACAGCGTTAACCGCAACAGTCCGATTCCCGGCAACAAAGGCCAGAGCTTCTTTATTCGTGATCTGCTGAGCAATCTGATCTTTAAAGAGAGCGGCCTGGCGGGCAGCAACCGTCGCTGGGAGTATCGCAACCAGCTGTTCCACTGGATTGGCTACGGCGTACTGGCAGGCGCGTTGCTGATTGCCGCCAGCCTCTGGAGCATCAGCTACTACCAGAATCAGCACTATCTTCAGCAGGTGGCTGCACGTGTTCCGGCCATTCGTGAGCAGAGTCAGCAGGTGATTCATCAGCCTGCTGATAATATTTTTGATCTGCTACCCTTTCTGAATAACCTGGTGAAGCTGCCGCTGTCGGAACGTTTTTCTCTCGATAATCCACCGCTTACTATGCGTGCTGGCTTGTATCGCGGCAGTCAGGTCAGCGATGCCGCCTGGGTGCTTTATCAAAATGCGCTTAAGTCTTTGCTGCTGCCGCGTGTGGCACAGCAGATCACCAACATCCTGCGCAACGATCCGGGTGATGATAACGCCTACAGCCGCAATGCGCTGCGCGCCTATCAGATGCTCTATCAACCGCGCAATTACGATGGTGAATTTTTACGGGCCTGGCTGCTGCAGAACTTACAGCGCTCGCTGCCCGATACGGTAAGCGCCCGCGATCTGCAGCAACTTGACTGGCACCTGAGCCAGTTGCTGGATCAGCAAATTCAGTCATCGCCTTATGCGCGTGATAATGCACTGATGATGCGCAAGCTGGCGGACAATCTGAAAATGGCGGGCCAGGCGGGCAGCGTGCTGGCGGCAGCACCGCTGCACCCGGCCCCGCGAGAAAACTCGCAGAGCGAGTAATGGTGAGGTGAACATGGCTGCTTACACGGCCCCCGGCTGGTATGGCAAGCTGCCGTCGACCGGTGACTTTCTGCACCGTCGTCTGAGCGAGCAACAGATCAGCCCGTGGAATCACTGGTTCCAGCAGGGATTAATGCACTGGCATCAGCAGGCCTGGTCCTGGAGCGCGAACTTTCTCCACGCGCCGGTCTGGAACTTTGTCCTGCCGGTGACCGCGACCCGGCCACACATCCAGATGGGCTGTCTGCTGCCCTCCTGTGACCGCGTCGGGCGCGCCTGGCCGCTGCTGGCACTGCACAGCTTTCCGCTGGCGCAGTGGCATCCGGCTCAGCTGACCATCTCCGGTGACTGGTTTCAGGATCTGGGCGCGACCCTGTTACGGGCCGTTCAGACGCCGCTGAACGGCGAGCAGTTAGAACAGCAGATACAGGCGTTGCCGCCGCTACTGGTGCCCGCCAGGAAGCCCTCTGAAATCATGGATGTGATCGGTTTTCAGGATCTGCCCTGCACGCTGAGCTGGCGTGAAGTGGCCGAACGTTTCGACCCTCAGCAGCACATGAGCTACTGGTGGAGTAATCGCAGTGATGGTTTTGCCCATGCGACCCACAAGCACAGCGGCAACCTCACGGCGCAACTGTTTTCGTTACTGTTTAACCCGGCGGCAGGTTCTCAGCCGGGACGTAATGGCCTCTATCCTCCGATGTTCGAGTGAGGCCGGATGCGTTTGCCGTTCAATCTGGGATAACTCATGCAATTTACCATTGTGCAATGCACTACGGATGTTCCGGTCAGAAGCGTCGCGTTTCAGCCGCCTGGCGGCACCATTGGCCGCAGTCAGGACAACGATCTGGTGCTGCCAGATGAGACACGGGCTATTTCGCGTCTGCAGGCGCTGGTTCACCTGTCCCATGACGGGGAATGCCGTCTGACCAACCAGGGCAGCGTAACGCCGGTCGAGCATAACGGCATCACGCTGGGTCGCGGCATGCAGGTGCTGCTGAAGCATGGCGACGCCCTGCGCATCGGTGATTATGCGCTGGAAGTGCGCGATCCTGCCTGCCAGAGCGCGCAGAGCGATCCGCTGGCGCTGTTTGCGGGTGACAGCGCCCAGCCTGCGAATCCTCTGGGCATTCATGAACATCATGACGTTGAGGACCGGCTGCTGGTCAATGATGTGCCGCCGTCACGCCACGAGCGTCACAATGATGCACGGCTGGCGATCGATCCGCAGGCCAGCGAGCCGCGTCGGGCGCTGGCGGCACAGCCGGTGGATCAGGATCGGCTTATCGCCGCCCTGCTGGACGGCATGGGCCTCAGTAACGGCCACGCCACGCCGGTTGACGAAGAGCAGATGCGCATTACCGGCCGGATGCTGAGCCTCTTTTCCCAGGGCACGGTGGCGCTGCTATCTTCACGTTCTATTCTCAAACGTGGCGTGAAAGCGGACATGACCATGATTCTGAATGAGGCCAACAACCCGTTCAAGATTCTGCCCTCCGGCAAAACCGTGCTGATGCAGATGTACCAGAGCCAGATGCCCGGCTTTATGCCGCCGGAACAGGCCGTGCGTGATGCGCTGGTCGATCTGCAGGCCCACCAGCTGGGCATGATCGCCGGCATTCGCGCCATTATCGCGGCGATGCTGCAATCCTTTAATCCGCAGCGGCTGGAAGAGCAGGCGCGCGCCGATGGCCTGGTGTCAAAACTGCCGTTTTCCACCGTGAAAAAAGCGGCGCTGTGGGACTACTTCACCCGTAATTACCAGCGCACTGCCGGTGAAATCGAAGATGATTTCCATACGCTGTTTGGTGAAGCTTTCCTTCATGCCTATGACATGGAGGTGAATCAGTATAAGGATTCTCAGACGCGGGTGGATGACGCATGAAAATCGTTTTTGCCAGCCGCTGTCAGCAGGGGCTGCGCGATGAGAATCAGGATCGCACGGGTGCTGAACTGGATGAGCGCAAAGCCTGTTTTGTGGTCTGCGATGGCGTGGCCGGTCTGCCCGGCGGCGAAATGGCGGCGCAACTGGTGCGCGACACCCTGCTGAGCCAGATACAGGCGCAGACCGACTTTACGCCGGAAAGTACCCGCCAGGCGGTCGAGCAGTGCCGCATAGCGCTGCAGGAAGCACAGGGTAAAAATCCGAAATTTTCACGCATGAGCACCACGCTGGCAGCCCTGTTTATTGACCGCCAGAAACAGCGTGCATGGTGGGCGCACGCGGGTGACAGCCGGGTTTACCACTTCCGGCGGGGTGTGCTTCACGAGGTGACCCGTGACCACAGTCTGGCCCAGCAGATGAAAGAAGCGGGCTATGAAAATACCGGCATTAACAGTAATTTACTTTATAATGCGCTCGGCGCTGAGCCGCCTCGCTTAGTCAGCTTTTCGCAGGAAATTGCGCTGGAGGATGGTGACGCTTTTCTGGTCTGCACCGATGGCTTCTGGCTGAACCTGACCAGTGTTGAAATGGAACAGGCTCTGCGCATGGTCAATGCCTGCGAAGAGTGGCTGGCTCTGATGGAACAGGCGGTGAGCCGCAACGTTAAGAAAGATAATCTCAGCGCACTGGCGGTCTGGATTGGTGAGCCGGAGGAGGCAACCTTGCTCTATTCACTGGCTGATTCGGCGCGCTTTCTGCCGCCTCGTTTTTGATTCCAAGGATCCTTATGAAACTGTGGTTGCCCGGCATCATCACTCTGCTGAGTGCCTTTAACGCCCAGGCTGAAAATTATCGTGTGGTCTATTCCCCCAGCCTGGCGCTGGAGGTCTACATCGATAATGTGGTGAGTAAAGCGCCTGACGACTGGTGTAAAGAGACGCTGCCGCTGCGCATCGTCTCTGGCAAAAGTAAGGATTCGTCCGTGCTGACCACCTTTTTACCGCGCGTAGGCACCCTGCTCGCGAATCAGTGCGGCTTACTGGACGAACTGCCGTGGCAGATGACCAGTAAAGAGGGGGGCGTGCTGGCCAGCGGCAGCGCCAGCAAGTTGCAGAACTGGCGACCCATTGTGATGGCAGATGCTACAGCCAGCGCCAGTGACAGCAATGCTGCCCCGCTCGACCTGTCACGGCCCGCGAACAGTACGCCGTTGCAACATTTCGATCTTCCGAGCGGCTGCCATTTTCGCACCGCCTGGGATGAGAACGCGCAGACCCTGTTTATACCCGATGTCAGCAAGCAGCAGTGCTCGCCGGATGGCTGGGCAGAAGGCAAAAGTGAACTGACGCTGGCGACACCGGATCACCCTACGCCGGTGGCGGTCACCTTTTATCAGGGTTACCCCATCGCTAATCTGGCTATTCCGGACAGTAAGCTGGAGGTTATCGCCGCAAATAATCAGCGCATGATAGTGACACGCCCGGATACGCCGGATAGCTGGCTGGTACTGCCTTTTGATGCCCGGCAACATGTCTGGCGCTTCAATGGAGCGTTGTTAATAAAGATGGATAAGAATGCTGCGCAGCAGGATGCTGACGCTGTGAAATCGCGAGTCGATACATTGCGCAGCCAGTGGGCGCCCTCTTTCATGCCACAGCAAAAAGTGAATGTGTTACTCATTGACACCCTGCACGCGGATCTGGTCGATCCTGCCATTGGTGCCTGGCGTAACATCAATTAATTACCGCGCAGCCTGACGAGCAGGCCGTGTACAGAGAGTTCACTATGTCGGCAAATGATAATCCGAAAACCGTTCCGAATGCCCTGCCTGACGGATACCGTTTTAATGAATTTGAGATCAAGGAAGTGATCGGAGGCGGCGGCTTCGGCATCGTCTATCGTGCGTGGGATCACCAGCTTGAACGTACTATTGCCATTAAAGAGTATATGCCGGTGTCGCTGGCAGTCCGTGCCGCCGATTTAACGCTGGAGCTGCGCGGTGAGCGTTTCCAGAAGCTATTTAATGCCGGGCTGACCAGCTTTATTCAGGAAGCACGACTGCTGGCCCGCTTTAATCATCCCGGACTGCTGCACGTGCTGCGCTTCTGGGAGCAGAACGGCACCGCCTACATGGGCACCCTTTACTACAGCGGGATGACGCTGAAAGAGTGGCAGCTGACCAGCCCGGCATCGATCTCTGAAGCCTGGATCCGCCGCCTGCTGCCGCCGCTGCTGGGGGCCATCAGCACCATCCATCAGGCCGGTTATCTGCATCGTGATATCTCACTCGACAATATCCAGATTCAGGAGAATCAGCTGCCGGTACTGCTGGACTTCGGGTCGGCGCGTAAAGAGATAGGCAACCTCTCTGACGAAACTGAAATCATGCTTAAACCTGGCTTTGCGCCGATTGAGCAGTACAGCGAAGAAGGTGAAGTCGAACAGGGGCCCTGGACCGATATTTACGCGCTGGGCGCGGTGCTGCATAGCCTGATTACCGGCAATCCACCGCCAGTCAGTGTGGTGCGCTGCATTGAAGATAATTATCAGCCGCTGGTGGAGCGCCAGCCTGAAGGCTACTCGCTGCCGTTGCTGCATGCCATTGACTGTGCGCTGGCCATGAAACCCGGCGATCGTCCACAAACGATTGATGCGTTTGCGGCGCTGATTGATCTGCCGGTCAGTGATGTGGAGGCCGTGGTAAACAGCTTCCCGGTGCCGGGCGAACCGCCTGCTCTGCCCGTGGAGGAGCCGGTTGAGGCGGCTCCGCCAGTGGTGATGGCGATGAATCATGCTGCAGCGTCAGCGGAGCCCGTCACGCCGCGCACGGTGCGGCGGCTGTCGCCAGGCTTGCTGGGGCTGGCTGCCGTCGCCCTTGTGGCGGTTGTCGTCGCCGTCTGGCTGGCTAATCGCCACAGTGCGACACCGGAGGGGGTTAACGCTCCCGCAGCCGTGACCCAGGCCCCCGCATCGATCCCGCCCGCCGCTGCGGTACCCGCCGCGCTGGCGACGGTTTATCTTAAGCTGGAGGTCGGTGAAAGCGTGGTGCTTAATGGGCAGCCGGTTGAGCTCAAACCTGGCAGCAGCGGATTTGCCGCGCTGAATCTGGCGGCGGGACACTATAAAATCGACGTTAAAAATGGCAGTGAGATGCACACGCAATCCCTGACTATCGATAAGCCCGGCACCTGGCTGATCAATCCCGGCAACTAGCTAACCGGATTAACAGGCAGGCCACGGAGATCCGCGGCACAGACAATAAAGGGCGCGTCATGAGGACGCGCCCTTTTGTTATCTGTAGCAGGATTCAGGCCTGCCTGAGGCAGGATTGCTGCAGCGTCCGCACCTGATGCGCCAGCCGACTCAGACTCTCTTCTTCCATGCCGCGCCGGGTCAGCTCTTCTTCCAGCGCAAACAGATACTGCGCATTCGATCCCAGCGGCCCGCTCGCGGCGGCGATGAGCGGCGCAATCGCCTCCGGGCAGGAGTCCGATTCATAAAGCGGATGGCGCGGGTCCATAATAAAGGTCAGTGCCGTTACGCTGCGGCCATCCTCCAGCTGTAGCTCACACCAGGTAGGAAGATAGCAACCGGTGATCATCTCACGCTTCCACAGCAGGGCCAGCTCTTCATGCAAACGCGCTTCCGGCAGACGAAACGCCAGTCCGGTCGTGCGGCCACCCTGCTTCAGCGCCAGCATGCGGCCAGGATGCGTGGCAGTGCCTCGTCCGGCAATCAACCGCAGGCAGAAAGCGCGATGCCAGCCCTCCAGCGAACCAGAGGCCACTTCATCCGCCTCAAAAATCGGGTTCCACATCAGCGAGCCGTAACCAAAGATCCATACCGGGCTGTGATCGGGACGGCAGGCCAGCGTGGCTGCCAGCGAGGCCGCGCGCTGCTCGCAACTCCAGAGCAGCGTCTCATCGATATCCCCGAACGATGTTTTACAATCCGCTTTTAATAGAAATTCCCGGGTAAGCAATGCGACCTCCTCAACTTCAACAGCGTCCTGCAGAATGGCTCCTGTAACACGACCGCCAAAATGGCGCTGCGTTTCGTTCATTAAAATGACAGTAATCTATTTACGCGCGGGGTTTCAAGCGTGATTCCGGTCGCAGGTTAAAAAAAACCAGATAAACCTGATAGCACAGACGAAAAAAAGAGCCAGATAATCCTGGCCCTTTGGTGAGAACAGGCTAGCCGCCGAATTAACGCTTAGGATGCCACTTATCGTCATCGCCTTTTTCATACTCTTTCTTCACGGCTGACCAGGCGACTTTATGCGCGACCTCTTCCCGTGAGTCATCGCCGCGTCGATCTTCAGCCTCTTTATACTGATCCCATGCACTGTTAAAGGCCTGCTGATAGATGTCCTGCGCGTGCGCGGGAAGCACATGTTTTACATTGTCAGGTAAGTCGGCTCGGTTAGAGTAAGGCATAACAACTCCTGCTTTTATGGATTCATACTAAGCCTGGCGCAGGACAGGAAAAACACAAACAGCAACTTATCACCGCTTCATCACAAAAAGCAGAATCTGACCCTGCAAATCGCAATGATTTGCAGAATATTCGGCAGATTAATCCCGGCCAGGCAAAAAAACGGAGATTGTTGTTGCCTGATTAATATTGCAATATCTGAGATAACCTCAGGTTAACTCCCCTTCGGCCCGGTATTGTGTTTAAGTAAAGAGCAGTAAATTTTTCCCGCCCGGACCGGTGAAAAGATAAACTGCGCCCTGCCTTAAAACTGATTATATTTCTAACTGCAGCATCCGCTGCGTCCGGACAATCATTAACCAGAGAGGATGGTGAATGCCTTCACATGAAAAAACACGTCACAAGGAATTCTCGCTGATATTTCCCATTATCACGCTGGGTATACTCTATTTTTTTGGTGCAAATACCGCATTTCCGGTCGTGGTCGGTATCAACTTACTGGCACTGGTTGCCATTCTGAGCAGCGCATTCAGCGTTGTGCGTCACGCAGACGTTCTGGCCCACCGGCTGGGTGAGCCTTATGGCTCGCTGATCCTGAGTCTGTCGGTGGTGATTCTGGAAGTGAGCCTGATCTCGGCGCTGATGGCGACCGGAGATGCCGCACCCGGCCTGATGCGCGATACGCTCTATTCGATAGTGATGATTGTGACCGGCGGGCTGGTTGGTTTTGCCCTGCTGCTGGGCGGGAATAAGTTTGCGACGCAGTACGTTAATCTGGCAGGCGTAAAGCAATACCTTATCGCTATCTTCCCGCTGGCGATTCTGGTGCTGGTGTTTCCCAATGCGCTGCCGGGCGGTAATTTCTCTGTCACCCAGGCCCTGCTCATTGCTGCGATTTCAGCGGCGATGTACGGCGTTTTCCTGCTGATCCAGACGAAGACTCACCAGAATCTGTTTGTCTATGAGCATGAAGACGACAGCGATGATGGTGACCCGCATCACGGTAAACCCTCAGCCCACAGCAGCGTCTGGCACACCTTCTGGCTGATTGTGCATCTGATTGCGGTTATCGCCGTGACCAAGATGAACGCTAACACGCTGGAAAGCCTGCTGACGGAGATGAATGCTCCGGCACAGTTCACCGGTTTCCTGGTGGCTCTGCTGATCCTCTCACCTGAAGGCCTGGGCGCGATTAAGGCCGTGCTGATGAATCAGGTGCAGCGTGCCATGAACCTGTTCTTTGGTTCCGTGCTGGCGACCATCTCCTTAACGGTTCCGGCGGTGACCATTATCGCCACGCTGACCGGACAGGAGCTGATATTCGGGCTGGAGCCGCCGCAGATGGTGATTATGATGGCGTCGCTGATCCTCTGTCAGATCTCCTTCTCGACCGGTCGTACTAATGTCCTGAACGGGGCTGCGCACCTGGCGCTGTTCATCGGTTATCTGATGACCATCATGCTGTAACTGCACCGGCGTTCAG